>JAOSKM010000001.1 GCA_027493625.1 Planctomycetota bacterium
ATGGCTGCCAGGTCGTCGGTGTAAAGATTACCCAGGCGCTGGTCGACGAAGTGGCATCGGTGAACTTCGCCGCTTTCGTCGACCGTGATTGCGCGCTCGCCCGCTTCGCATGCCTTTCCGCGGCTGGGATGATACGTGTTGTTCAACGGGAAGAACCGGTCAATGGCGCCCAGGCGGGCGACCTGGTCGGCCGTGTAGTAGTTCGCTTCACGCTTGTAGGCGTTGATCCAAAGCGTCGTCTGTTCCGGCAGTGCGGCCCTCATCGACTCGATTTCAGGCAGGTCCTCTTTCAGGCCGACCATTCCCACGGTGTGCCGAATGCCGAGTTCGCGCAGGCGTGCGGTCTGGCTCAGGAATCGCTCGCGTGAAGTCTGGCTCGGGTGATAGCTGCACCAGAGCGCCGCGCTACGGCGATCGGCGCTTTCAAGCCAATCGAGCGGATAAGACAGATTGGTCTGCGCCACCACGCGCGTCACGTGCGGGAGGTGGCTCAACTCAACCAGCGCTTCGCGGTAGTACTCGCGCACCAGCGCCTCACCCCACGGGGTGAACAGAATGCCGAGTCGACGCGTGGGGTTGGCTGCGACCCAGTCGACGAAGCGCTGCAACCCAGCGGCATCCGCCGCCAGCGAATCCGCCGAGTCCTGCGCCTTGGCAAACGGGCAGTACCAGCAATCGTAGTTGCAGCTCTCGAGGGAGCCGCGGTACAGGATCGCCAGGTCGAAGCCTATGTCCACGCGAACTCCTCCATCAGGCGGCCGACGCGGGCCGAGTAGAGCCAGGGACCGATCGCATCTGACCGTTCAAGGCCCGCAGGCGTAAGGCAGACCCGGTCCTGGGTGACGGTCGCGAGCGCGTGCTGCTGCAGCTCCTGCAGCGCCGGCATTTCATTGAGCGCGTCCGAGCCGAAGGCGCCGCGGTACTCCGTACGCGAAAGGCCCTCGGCCTGCAGCAGGCTCTGGATCACGAACCTTCGCCGCCGTTCACCGTCGTCCATCTCAAAGCCGTAGTCGACGGTCGCCAGCGCCGCGGCATCCTGGCTGACATAGTCTTCAATCACGGCGCTTACGCCCGCTCTGCCGACGGCATAACGCGTGGAGTAGTGCAGCTCGCGTGTATACGAGCGCGCCCCCGCACCCAGGCCCACCATCCCGTCCTGCTGGCAGCAGTAGACGGGCGCGGTGCATGTCGGCGCGTGGGGCGCGCGGAACATCCGCATGGACACCTGCTGATAGCCCTGCTCGAGCAGGAAGTCGCGCCCCGCCCGGTAGAGGCTGATCCTCTGTTCATCCCACGACTGGCCGCGCCGGCCCCAGACCGGTCAGCGGCCGCACGTACAGGGGGTAGAGGTAGAGTTCTTCAGGGCGGTACTCGATCGCGGTGCGGATCGAGGCCAGCCAGCTGGCGGTGGTCTGGTCGGCACCGCCATAAATCAGGTCGATGTTCAACGTCGGGAAGTGGTGGTCGCGGATGAGTCGCAGGGGCCCGGTGCACGTCGGCGTCGCGCTGCGGGCGGCCCATCGCGCCGGCCTCGCGCTGGTCAAATGACTGCACGCCGATGCTGACGCGGTCAACGCCGAACTCCTGCAGCACGGCCAGGCGCTCCCCATCCGTAGTCTCGGGCGAAACCTCTACGCCCGTCGGGATTGCGGCCAGGTCCGCGCCCATGGTGTTGCGCATCACATCCAGGACGCGCCGCAGCTCTGCGGGTTGCAGAAAGGTGGGTGTGCCGCCGCCCAGGGCGGCCCGCACGAAGGTCCGGCGCCCGACTGCCTCGCGGGTGGCCACGGCCTGGCGCTCAAGCGTGTCGATGTAGCGCCGGACGAGGCTTGCCTCGGCGCCGGTTGTGGCCAGCAGGTTGCAGAAGCCGCAGCGCACGGAGCAGAAGGGAATGTGAACGTACAGGAACAATGCGTCCCGCGGCTCGGCGTTCCATACTTCCTGCAGCCTGCGCGGACTCAGCGCACGGTATGCCGTCTTGTGCGGATAGCCGTAGCTGTAGCTGACGTACGACGTGCCGGCGAGCAACTGCTGCATGCTTGCCGCGGCCGCTCTCATGGCCGGCTTCGGTTCAGGCGATACCGTGGGCATAGGGTACCTCCCAGACGACCGGGTGGCCGAGACGATGGCCGCGATAGCCGTCCTCGCCGTAGGCCGTGCCGTGATCGGACATGATCATGAAAAACAGAGGCGCGCGTGCCTTCATCGCGCGGACCAGCGGCTGCAGTTGTGAATCAACATAGCACAGCGCGGCCTCCATCGTGTGCGGGCTGTCCGTTGTCTGGCCGTCCACGAAGATGCAGTTCGGCTGGTGCAGGGCGGACACGTTCAGGAACAGCAGCAGTCGCAGAGATGGCCTCACGCGCTGGATCACGTTCAGCGCGCAATCGACCTGGTTCCGGGTGGAGTCCCGGCCGGTCACCCCGAAAGAAGGTTCCCAGAAGCTCTCGCGAAACAGACCCGGCAGCACGCAGCCGAGAGGGGTGCGCTTGTTGAAGAAGCCGACGCCGCCGATGCATACCGTGTGGTAACCCGCGCGGGCAAGCCCGCCGGGGACGTCCGCCGCTTCATACACCCAGGTGTGCGGGCTGGTGGTTTCGCTGCCCTCGAACGCGGCCGCGAACAGCCGCGGGTGCGGCCCGGGCGTGGCCGGCGTCGGAAGAAAACCGGCAAAGAAGGCGGCGTGCGAGGCAAGCGTGAAGTTCCCGGGTGTGTGGCGGCGCTCCCAGCCGTCACGAACCAGCGCGGCCAGGTTGGGAGTGCGCCCTTCGGCAAGCGCTTTTCGGGCAACGTCAAAGCGCAGCGTATCGAGCGTGATCCACAGAATGTCGTGCGTGCCCACGATGGCGTTCATGTCGAAGCTGGACATGCCAACACCTCCGTGAGCTCCAGCACATCGTCCACGTGAAATCGGGATTGCGCGGCCTCGTGCTTCGCCGCGCTTCCCACCAGGCAGGTCGCAGCGCCCAGACTGACGGCCGGCGCGATGTCCAGCCGCGGGTCGTCGCCGACCACCAGCGCGTCTGCAGCCGGCGTTCCGCCGAGGGCGAGCTTCAGGAACGCGGTGTCCGGTTTGCGCAGTCCGACCTCGCCTGACACCAGGTAACGGTCGAAACAGCCATCCAGGCCGGCCGCGCGAATCTTTGCATGCTGCACCGCTGCGGACCCGTTGGTGTACAACACGAGGCCGTGATCCTTTCGCAGCCGCACCAGCAGCTGCCGAACTTCCGCACGCGGGCGAAGCTCCTCCAGCATGGCCTTGCGCAGTTGATCGGCCGGCAATCGGAACCGTGCCGCGAGGCGTCGGATACTGCCGGAAGCTGCCACCAGCGAAGCGAGTTCGCCCTGCGCCTCCGCCGGACGCGGACCGAGGAGTTTTTCGCACGCGGAAAGCAGCGCGCCGTCGCGGTCGATCAGCGTTCCGTCGAGGTCGAACACCAGCAGTTCGAAATCACTCACCGCGCCAGCCCTCCTGTACCGCAGCCAGCTGCGCGTCATAGGTGTTGCGGCCGCCGTGGGTCACGCCCTTGAGCAGGTCGCCGAACGCGTTGACTTCGAGCACCCGGTGGGAACGCATGCCCGGCAGCACCGCGACATCAAGTCCCAGTTGAAGCGTACGCGGAAACAGGCGCGCCACGCGCCGGCACGAGTCCAGCAGGGAATCCCAGGCCTCGCCGGTCATCCGCCCGCGCAGCTCGTCCACGCTTGCCCGGTCGTTGAGCAGGTGCAGGTTGGTCATGGTGTGCTTTGAAAGCCGCACCACGGCGTGCTGCGGGTCGCCGGCTACGGTCACGATGCGAATGTCAAATGTACGTCCGCGCAGCCCTGCCTTCAGGATCCATTCCTCGGCGAACACCTGGTGAGCACAAAGGGCATCCACCAGGGCGGCCGCGTCCCGTTCGGTGGACAGCTCGCGGATGCGCCGCGAATTGAACAGGCCTGACTCGGTCTGCTCCACGGTGGTGACGGCCTGCACGCGGTCGCCCGCCGTCCGCAACGCGATGACGCCGGAAGCCGCAGAGCCGCTGCGGAGCTTGACGAACACGCGGCTGACCTCATTGGTTCGCATCCGCCGCCGCAACTCGTCATAGGCGCGGATGGCGCCAAGCTGTCTTGGGACGGCGATGCCCGCCGCCGCCAGGGTTGCCTGGCACCGGGGCTTGTCGAACAGGTGGACGATGTCGTCGGGGTGGGCGGTCCAGGTCACGCGGCCTTGCAGGCGCCCGCCGATCTCGCGCAGCATCGAATGAAAGCCCCTGAACCAGGCGTCGGGCTGCAGGATCAGACCCTTCGGGATTCGCGCCGGCGGGCATCCGCCGCCTATCTCGAGGAGGCGCAGGTAGAGATCCGGCGCACGTCCGGGAGACTCCAGCCGCACGAACGTGTGGTCCGGGATTGCGTCGAGGAGCTCGCTGTCGTCGAGGACGGCGCGATAGTCGAGTACCTCTGCCCGTGCATCTGCCTCGCGGCACGCCTGCAGAAAAAGCGCCACGCGGTTATCGGCCGGATCGCCGACAACCACCCATGAGCGCCTGCCGCCCGCGCTATTCAGCGACGGCGACGTAGCGATGCTGTTCGCCGCCCCAGTCATCGGGTTCCTGCTTGTCACCGGCATTGAGTTCTTTGACGCTGTTGCCCAGCTGCCGGACCCTGTCGTCAGAGATGTAGTGGTGGTGAACATCCAGCTTCTTGAGCTTAGCTAGCGCCGGGGCCTTCAGCAGCGCGTCGGCGCCGCGGTCGCCCAGGGTTCCCATGGAGAGGTCCAGCACCTCCAGTCTCTCGAGAATGGGCGCCGTGGAGATGGCCTCGGCAATTTCGTCGGAGATCTCTGAGTTTCGCAGGCCCAGGTACTTGAGATTCGGGAACAGCTTTCCCTGCAGCAGGGGATCGAGGAGTTCGACGGTTCCATCCCAGCCGTAGCCGCTGTCTCCAAGCCACAACTCCAGATGCTCAAGTGCCGGGAAGTCGCAGCCGAGCACAGCTTGGATCAAATGTGACGGCAGGCCACCGGACTCAATGGCTAGCTCGCGGAGTCTGGCGTGGGGAACCGGTACCAGGCGCAGTCCGTCGCTGCCGCGGACACGAAGCGTCTTCAGGTTGGGCAGGGCGTCGAACAGGGGCGTAACGTCCGACTGCTGGATCCACGAGATTTCCTGTTCTTCGAACGTGATGTCGCCCAGAAACAACGCCTCCAGGTGCTTCAAGCTGTCGGCCACACTGGTCAGCATGCGGATGATGAGCGTGGAATCCCCCTCCATTTCCGGCGCCCACAGGCCGATCACGAAGGACTTCACACGCGGCAGATTGGGGTCGTCAAGGAATCGATTGAGCACCTCCATGAAGGTTGTGCCCGCCTCGTGCTCGTCCCAGTCCAGCCTGACGCGGTAGCAGACGCTTTCCGGCCTGGAAATGCCGTCGGACATCCGGAAGTCTTCGACGGGCAAGCCCGCAAATACAGTCAGGTTCTCACCGATAGTCATCATGCCCCCTTTTCAGCAGTACAATAGCGGGCGATTCCGGTGCAGGCAAACGACTGATCCGGCTAACAGCACGGACCATCGGCCGATGGTCTTGGTGCCGAGGCGCCCCGACGGGAGGGAGTACGCGCATGGCCACCGCCGTGGAACGGACCTGTTCTAGGTTCGGATGCTTCTGCGCACCTTGAACTCGAAGCAGCTGCTGCTGCACCACAGTTGGATCAGGCGCGTCACCTTGTAGAAACTCTCCAGCGTGCTCTGGCAGAGACCTTCGCCCAGCAGATTAGCGTGGTAGTCCCTTATCAGGTTTGCACGGTCGCCTCGGTGGTCTGTTGCGCGACGAATTCGAACACAGTGCGCTCAGGCTATGCGCGTAGCTGGTCGAGGATGTTGGGGTCTTTTATCTCGGCGTCCTTTGCGAGCATTAGGATCTTGCTCAGCACTTCGGCTGACTTTGGGTCGTCGTCGGCGAATGGCAGGAAGATGCGGCCTCGGTGCTGGGCGTGAACCGGGATGATGCACACCATCCCGCCGGGCATCCGATGCACTATGCCGCTCCCCAAGTGCACCGAGTAGTCGCCGTAGTGTCCCTTGATCAGCGCGTACCGGCCGTCGAACCTTACGTTCTTCAGTTTCAGCAAGGCGAGCGTTTCCCGCGCGATGGCCGAGCGCAACTCGATCGTGCTTGCGCTGGCCTCGGGATCCACTTCGCCGCGGTGTGCCACGCTGACCATCAGGTCCACGTCGCGCATGACCTCGCTGAAAACACGTGGCGGGACATCCTTCAGCTTCATCGGCTCCCACTGGTCGCGCTTGTTGAACGAAACGTTCTCTACCGTCAGCCCCTCGACTTCTGCCGGTGTGTAGAAGCCTTCCAGGAAGCCGACCCAGGCTGTCAGTCCCTCACGATGGAAGGTTTTTGATACTCCTTCCTCAGGTCGCGCCACCCAGCCACGGCCTCCGAGCAAGGCCAGCGCCTGCCTCGGCTGTACCTGCTGGCCGGAGTAGCGACGGGTGAAATGTTCGCTGCTTTTCTCCGCGCCGGTGAGCACGTAGAGCTCCCGGAACACCTGCTTGAAGGGCTGGATGATCTCGCGCGCGAAACAGTCCTTCTGCCAGGCGTGCCACTTGCCGGACTTGAACAGGTCGTACGCGTGGGCGATACGCAGCTTCTCCGTCGCGCCGATCGAGTGGCGTTCGCCTTTGTGGTCGCGCAGGGCCTTGCCATGGCCCTCCGGATAACCCGTGTGCTTGCCGATCAACACCAGCTGACCCAACATCGGCGCGAGGATCGGGTGTTCAAACAGCTTGCGGAGTTCGGCGCCTGTGAACTCGTCGCCGCGCAGCATGGCGGCCTCCAGCGACTGGCGCATGCGCGAGGCCTGGCGCTTGAGATCGGTCTTGCGTTCCGACAACTCGGCGATGTCCGGGTCCTTCTTCAGGGCGGTAGGAACGCTTTTCAGCGGCTTGCCCTTCTTGGTGACGGTCAAATCCGGGTTGCCGTGCTCATCCAAAGAGAGCGAGACCTCGACTTCACCACGTTTCAGCTTTACCGGACCCTTGGCCAGGTCTGCCACGGACTTCGCCTCCATGGCCCATTCCAGGCGTTGTGGATCGGGGAAGCCGGCCGTGCGCGCCAGGTTTTCAAGACCGATCTCCGCGGCGCGCTTTTCGCTGGCCTGGCGCTGTGAACCGAATTGCCGGCGCGTGCGCAAGAACTCCTGGATGACCTTGTAGCGTTCAAGCACGTCTTTCTCGGCGGCCTTACCCTTCGCGAGAGGAAGCAGACCCAGCGCTCGCACCGCATCCTGGTGGCGCTTGTCCTTGATGCGCTTGAGGAGGTCCGGGCGTTTCTCATTGCCCAGCATGGCGTTGGCGAACAGCTTGGCGCGGGTGTGGCCGGTGCCGCTGCTGGCCAGCTTGGCTACTTCCAGCACCTGTTCAAACTTCTTCCGGCCGAGCGTGTCGATCACCTGGTTGAACCAGGCGACGTCTACTCCGCCATCCAGCAGGTCGGCGGAAGCGAGTGGAGTGCGTTCACTGATCCAGGCGTGCCAGGCATCGCGGACTTCGTTCTCGACGCTCCAGTTTTCGTCCTTGGTGTGGGCATGCACCCACCAGATGGCATCAGCCAGACCGGGCCATTTCACTGTGTGCTCGACGTGCCGCGCCCAGTGGGGAGCGAACATTGCAACCTCGAGCAAGCGCTCGATGCCAATCTCTTTGACCGGCAGCGCCTTGGCGAAAGCCTCCGGAGTATCCTCCTCACCGGGCCAAGTGTTTCTCATCAACTGGCTGAACACGTAGTCGCGCGAGAGACTGCTGCTTCCCCAGGACGAGTCCCGGCGGATGCGGTTCTTGCCTAAGGCCCGGACAACGCGCGCCAAGGTCCGGAGCCCCCCGGTGTAGCGCAGCGCGATCGCCGGCCGGGTAGCCGCTGAAGGATGATCTCCCCGAACGAGTTCGACCTCCAGGATTCGCTCGCGACAACGCTCGACAACCATCATGGCTTCTGGCGACAGATTCAGTCGGGGATCGGGCTTGCGCGCGCTGACCGTGTGCAGAGCGTCGAACAGGGACCACACGGCTCCGTAGCGTTGTTCGCCCTCGTTAGTTCTTCCGCCGATCAGGAAGTACGCGAACTCGCTATCACTGACCAGGCCGTGGCGATGCGCGCGAAGGACGTCCGTGAGCGGAACCGAGTCGAATCGGCGACCGCCGGCGTTGACATCGTGACGCATCAGCAAGTCCCAGAACCTGCGGAATTGCTCTCGAGACCAGAGATCCGGGTGCTCAGACTGGTGTTGTCGAACCCACTCCAGAACTGCACGCAGAAAACCGTGATCCCATGTGAACTTGTGTGCGAATTCTTCAGGATTGACGGCCAGGTCGGCTACTTTGTGCAGTGCCAGGGCATTCTCAACGCAGTCCAGCAGGAAGTTTGGGGCGGATGGCAGCGGGTGCAGCCTGCCGAGCCACTCCAGCACACCATTCACCACACCCCGGAACTTCACCTTGTGCTCATCGTAAAAGCGTTCCTCGTCGTTGTAGGGCCACGAGGCGTTGGTGAAAAGGCAGGCTCGCAGCAATTCGAGGCCGTCCGCATCGCGCACTGCGAGTGAGTGTGCGGAGAAAAACTCTTCCCAAACTTCGCGGAGAGGCCAGCGCGCAAGCTGGTCTTGAATCGCACCTTCGCGCGGCGTCGGAAATCCCCAGCGCCCCAGATTCCCCAACGGCTGCTCGGCATACTCCCCATGCCCGTCGGTCTTCACCATGGTGTTCGCATGCTGCTGCGCGAGCTTGTCGATGCCCTCGATGATTCCGATCGCGGCGGCGCTCATGTAGAGCACCCCCTGCGGCTGCACCTCCGGGGGCGTCGTAAAGGTGGAGGCGTCGGCAAGCCCGAGTGCGTCGGCCAGCGAGGCCTCGCGAGATTGCGTGCTCAGCAGCTGCTCGAGCTGCACTTCTTCGTTCCGAGTGAACTTCTTGGCTGTGGTCCTGAAGTCCTCGGCGGCGATGCGTGCCTGGGCAACCGATCGTTCTACCTTGATCAACTGCCGAAGCAGTTCAAGGCCGCCGAGGCGCTGCATTTCGCTCTTCGAGGCAATGAGCCGCTTTGCGCTTTCCAGAACCGAACTGTCTTCGCGCTTGAGCAGAAGCGCGAGCATCGCCCGGCGCAAATCCGGCGTCTTTCGCTGCAGCAGCGACTCCAATTCCTCTGCCTCGGAGTCCTTGATGCTGAAGTTGGAGATGGCCTTGATAGCGGCGTCCCGTACCTGGCTGGCCCGGTCCGACACCATTTTCAGGATGAATGCCCGGACCTGGGCGTCGGCTTCCCCGCCCGCGTCCGCAAGGCGTTTGCACAAGCCTGCGCGCTGGCCCGGATTCATGTGGTCGAAGTGGGGCAGCATTCGCGTTGCCGGGCGGGTATCCAGCGCGTTGATCATCACCTGGCACAGCTCCGCACGGTCCAGCTTGTGGCTGGACCACGGCCATGTGAGCGGTTTGCCGTGTTCCTTGTCGTTGCGCCAGCGCACCATCTGCGTTTCGGCGCGCTCAAACAGGTCGGGTACATGCTCACTGTATGTGTCGCCGGAGGCGAACCTGGCTGCAGCCAGGTCAGCTACACGATGATCGGGATCCGCCAGCGAGTCCGCGAGCGGGAGGTAGATTTCTGGAACATGCAGCTGCACACCCAGGTACGCGGCCGTGTAGCGCATTTGGGGCTTTTCGTGCCGCAGCCCGGCTGTCACTGTTTTTACTGCGTCTGGTGCGTTGCGGAACGCCTGCACCCAGGCAGCTTCGTACCACGGCTCCCAGTCGTCGGATGCGAGCACGGCGGCGCGTTTGTCGTCGTTGTCCAGATACTGGACGACCCGTTCCAGTGTAGCGTTGACCACCTTTACGCTGGCGCTGTCCCAAGGCAGCGCCATCCAGGCGCCCAAAGCACGAGTCACGCTGCTGAACCGGGCAAGGTCGTTCTCAAGTATCGTGCCCAGTACGAGGCGGAAGGCTTCAGGGTGAGCCTCGTCTGCTGTTTCCAGGATGGCTTGCCGCAGCCCTTCTTCGCGCTGTGCGGCCAGCAGTAGTCGAAGGACTGTATCCCACCCCTCACGGTTTGATGCGCACAGCAGTCCGCGCGTCACGTGGCGGCCCATTCCGCCGACTTCATCCTCATTGAAAGCCGACGCCCGCAGCACTTCCAGCACCCCCCGGTCGCCCCTTTCGATTGCTGCGGCAAGCAGAACCCCTAGGTGATCCGCGCTGTAGTAGCCGCTCAGCCAAGGTGCCCAGCGGGCGAACCATTGAACGTCCTGGTGAAACTCCTTCGTCGCTTCGTGTAAACCCCGCAGCCACGCCAGGCGGGATCCGCCGTGCAGGTCCGGCCGGTTGAGAGCCCGGAACGCGCGCCGCATGTACCCGGTTTGGTAGGGGAGAACCAGCTTCAACTGATAGGCTGCCTCGACGGTTTCGTGCAGCGTCGGAAACAGAACGGTGAGCATGGCGCGGCGATGGTCGTCAGCCAGGCCGTTCAATGCAGTGACAAACTCCTTCCAGAGCCGCTCGTGTTCCTGCCAGCGTAGTTTGCCTTCACCATCAGGCTTCAGGTCGGCAATGAAGCGACCGACCCTGCGCGCGGCATCAGGCAACGCTTTAAGGCCGTCCAGCGTGGGCTGCAGCCAGGAGACGCGCAGCTCGTTCAGCTGCTCCGTGGCCTGCTCTTTGTTCAGCGGCACTTCAACCTCCGGCGAGCATGGTGAGTCGGATGAAGGTGATCTTGCTGTTTGGCCCGGGGTAGACCTGGGCGTCGAGGTTTTCCTGCTGGACCTCGTCGAGGATTACGAAGTACAGCCCATCCTCAAAGGCTTGCAGTGCGGCGCCAACTGCATGCTCTTCATCGACTTCCTGCACCGGTACTTCGCTGCCGCCGCTGTTGATCTTGCCCTTCTCGGCCTGCTCGGCGATCTGTTTCTCCGTCAGCGCCCGGATGAACTGGTTGTCCTGTTGGCGTTTGCGGAACAGCCTGACCTGCTCGCGGACGATTCTCTCGAGCAACTGGCGCAGGGTGACGCCGCTGTCGCCGAGGTCCGACGGCAGGTCGACGCCGAAGTCCGAAAACAGGGCCTTTCGCCCGCCGACAACCTTGCCGCAGATCGTAAGCATGGCGCGAGTCTATCTCGCAGCAGCGACGAAGCCAACGTCGCCGGGCGACTCCGGGTAATCAGGCCTTCGACTCACCGGCCTGCCGTGTTCCCCAGAATCGCCGATTTCACTGCCGGGTGGGGGCCGGCGCACGGTCGATTATTTCCTGTACAGGAATGGGTACACGATTGAGGGTTGCTAGCCAGATTTCATGTACAATGGGCGGCTTTGAAGCGGCTCTACTGGCTGGTTTAGGGGCGGTGGCGAAAAATATCCTGTACAGTTGGCTGCGTTTTTCTTGAACCATCGACCGGCTGCTTAAGCATCAGCTGGTCGTTGGTGGAAAAAGTGAGCTGGAGAAAAAATGGGTCGATGGTTCACGAAATTGGCCGAAAATAAAATGTACAATAACCTGTACTCGTCGAGTTGTGCCATTGACGTGTCAATGGCACTCTTCCGGAAGTCGCTCTGCTGGCGGGAAAGATGGCGTGCCCGGGAGGACTCGAACCTCCGACCGGCTGCTTAGAAGGCAGCTGCTCTATCCAGTTGAGCTACGGGCACGCGTATGACTATCTTCGCGGCGCTTGTTGACGTGTCAAGGGCGGGTCGTTCGTCAACCCGGCAGTGACGAAACCCGGACTGCAATCAAGGCCAAGGACTTACCACCAACCACCAACCACCAACCACCAACCACAAATCCCTATCCCCTAACTCCCGTATTCCAGCATCCCTCTTGCCATCTTGTCGGCCGTGGCTGCCATGCCGTGGCCGGTGCGGCTTACTGCAATCAGCCCCAGCGTGTAGGGCTGCGGGAAGTTCTCCACTTCGATCTCGCAGGCCTGCTGGGGGTCCATCCCCTCGGCGAGGCGCAGGTAGACGCGCATGCTGCACAGGCGGCGGATGATCTCTTCGCCGTCGCCGGTCGCGCACACCGCCCCGTGCTCGCCGCACATGGTGCCCGCGCCGAAGATCGGGCTGTCGCCCACGCGGCCGGGCAGCATCATCGAAGTGCCGCCGGTGCTGCATGAAACAGCGAACGTGCCGTCGGCGGCGCGCGCCACGGCGCCGATGGTGCCATGCATGTCGCGGCCCTGCCACTTGCGCTCGGTGGGGCGTAACTGCCCGGTCTTCAAGCGCTCCAGCGCGTCGGCCAGGCGCTTCTTCGCCTTGTCGGTGATCGGCGTGTCGTCCGGCACGCCGCGATGGTGGCCGAACTGTGTGGCGCCCGGCCCGCACAGCATTACGTGCGGGCTGTCCATCACCAGGCGCGCGACCCTGATCGGGTTGCGCACGCGCTCGATGGCCGCCACGCACCCGATGCGGCCGTCGCTGGTGGCGAGAATCGCGTCCATTTGCAGGCTGCCGTCGAGGCGGCAGTTGGCGCCGGTGCCGGCGTTGAAGCGCACGTCGTTCTCGAGTACGACCGCGGCCTCGATCACCGCGCGCAGGGCGGCGTCGAGCTGACCGTCGGTGAGGAACTTCATGCCGGTTTCACAGGCTGACCGGGGCCCATCGGAATCTTCGTTCGGCGCGCCGGCGCCGCCGTGGGCAAGGATGACAGGGTGGGTCATGAGGCTCCGCGCTTCTCATCGCTGAGGAATGCACCAATCACCAACCCATATAGAAGAAAGCCCACGCTGAAGGGAAGTAGCCGCCCGATCCAGCCGTCGGCCGGCGCCCAGGGGTGGTCCTGGGTCAGGAACGCGAGCGGCGGTTTCTGCCCGCCGATTTCGGGGCAGGGCTCCACCTGGGTGCGCGCGATCTTTTCGTCGAAGGTCTGCTGGTCGTTGGTGATGCCGTGGCCCTGGAAAACCACCTGGGTGTTGCCCACCACGCCCGCGAAGCCGTTCAGCACGGCCGGCAGAATCCAGATTGCGCCGGCCGCCAGGATCGCGCCGAACACCAGCCCGCGGATCGGCCCCGGGCCGGGCAGGAAGTTGCCCAGCCAGCGCGCGTAGGCGAACGCGGCCACGAAGCCGAAGCAGATCAGCACACCGAGACCGGAGGCGTACTGGTTCTCGGGAGAAAGCCACGCGCCCAGCCAGGCGGCGTAGTTGACGTCCAGCGACCACAAGGTGGCCAGCAGCAGCACCAGCGCGCCGAACGCAGCCGCGATGATCCGGGGGATAGGCATGCCACCATTGTAGTGAGGGAAGTCCCGCCTGCTACCTTCCGGTGCGGGAAAGCAGGTCGAGCAGCACGCCGAACAACGCAAACGCCAGGCCGAAAGGCAGCAGGCGCCCGGCGAAATCGTCGCGGCTGAACCAGTCGCGCTCGGCCAGCATGGCCAGCGGCGGGTCGAATCCGAGGTCAGGCAGGGCCGGTACCGCGTGGGCACCGAAAGCCTCGGGGAAGGCGTCAAAGCCGGTGCCGGTGCTCAGGAACATTCCCGGGTCGCCGGCCAGCGCCGACAGCACCAGCGGCACAATCAGCGCAAACAGCAGCGCGACGACCAACCCGTAAAGCAGGCCGCCGGCCGGGCGCGGCAGCTTCTTGATCGCCGGCTGCTTCGCCAGCGCTCCCCACAGCAGCCCAAGGCCCACGGCAAAAGCCAGCGTCAGCCCTACGCCCGCCAGCCAGGCGGCGCCCGGCGCAAGCCACGCCCCGAGCCAGCCCATGAAGTTCACGCCCATCAGCCACAGCAGCACCACGGCCGCCAGCATGGCCATTCCACCCGCGATTGCGCTGCCTGTGTTCATGGCAGAAGCGTAGCAGGGCGGGGCGGGGGCGTAAACGAAAGAGCGCAGAGGGCGGATTCTTGGCATCATGGCGCGGCTGACCGGAGACCCGAAATGAAGTACGCAATCGCCATGCTGCTGTGCCTGCTGCTGTCACCAATGGCCGCGCAGGAGAAACCGAAGGTAGAGCCGATCTACGAGCCCGCAAAAGGCGAGCCGGGCGCGCGACGCCCTGACATTTCCGGCGACGGCAAGCTGGTGGTGTTCAGCCTGTGGGGCGACATCTGGCGCTGGGACGCCGAAGGCGCCCGCGCCACGCAGCTGACCCTGCACGAGGCCTATGACAGCTTCCCGAAATTGTCGCCCGATGGCGCGCAGATCGCCTTCAGCAGCGACCGCGACGGCAACTACAACCTCTACATCATGGACGTACGCGGCGGTGCGCCGCGGCAGCTGACCTGGCACAGCGCCCACGATTACGTGGCGGGATTCTCCAGCGACGGCCAATGGCTGTACTTCACGAGCTCGCGCATCGACAAGCACGCGTTGTGGCGCGTGCCCGTGGCGGGCGGCACCGAAGAGCTGGTGCTGGACGACAGCCTGGAATCCGGCGACGTCAGCATCCGCGACGGCCACGTGGCGTACTGTGCGGGCGCGACCACCCGCTTCCGCCGCGGCTACAAGGGCTCAGCCAACGAGGACATCTACCTGCTGCGCGAAGGCCGCAAGCTGCCGGCGCGCCTGACCGATTACCAGGGCAACGACCGCAGCGTGTCGCTGCTGCCCGACGGTCGCGTGCTGTTCACGCGCGAAATCGAACGCCACTTCCAGTTCATGTTGCTGGAGACCCCGGGCGACGAGCCCCGCCAGCTTTCCAACTTCACTGACGTCGGGGCCGAGGAAGTCAGCGTCTCCCACGGCGGCGAGTGGCTGGTGTACCAGCGCATGCACTACCTGTACCGCGCGCGTACGTCCGCCGTGCTGACCGGCGAGGCCGCCGGCGAGCTGGTCAAGCTGCAGATCGACCAGGACCCCCGCGGCCCCCAGACCGAAGAACGCACCTTCACCAGCGGCATGGAAAACCCGCACCTTTCCGACAACGGCAAGGTGCTTGCCTTTGAGCTGCGCGGCGCCATCTGGGTGTGCGAGGCCGCCGGCGGCGAAGCGCGCCGTGTAACCGAGCCCGGCAAGGGCGACTCGCGCCCGCGCGTCAGCCCCGACGGCCGCCTGATCGCCTTCCAGTCCATGCGCTCGGGCAACAGCGACCTGTGGCTGGTGAACGTCACCGGTGGTGAGCCTTCGCGCATCACCACCGACCCCGCCAACGACTTCTTCCATAACTGGTCGCCGGACGGCGCCGCCCTGGTGTTCTGCAGCGAGCGCGCCGGCAACCGCGACATCTGGCTGCAGCGCATCGACGGCTCGCCGGCCGTGCAGCTCACGACCGACCCGACCTCCGACGACGACCCCAGCTTCAGCCCGGACGGCAAGCTGATCGCGTTCGACAGCGCGCGGCGCGGCACGGCCGACATCTGGCTGATGGACGCCGACGGCCGCAACCAGCGCTATGTGACGGGCGGGCCGGATGTGGAGCAGTCGCCGGTGTTCAGCCGCGACGGCAGCATTCTCTACTACGAGCGCTACGCCACCGGTGAAAGCACCACCAGCATCCACGTGACGACGCCGGCGGGAAGCGGCTCGGTGCTGCTTGCGGCCTCGGCCAATTCGCCCAGCGAAACGCTGGACGGTGAGACGGTGATCTTCGCCTCCGGCGGCAAGCTGAAGACCCTGCCCGCGCCGCGCCAGGTCCTGGATGCACGCGACCTGCCAGTGATGGCGCGCGAAACGGTTGACCTGGCCCTTGAGCGCGTGCAGCTGTTCAACGAAGCCTGGGACATGATCAACACCCGCTTCTACACCGCGGACTTCCATGGCGCGGACTGGCCGGCGATCAAGGAGAAATATCTGCCGCTTGTGGAACGCTGCCGCACCATCGAGGAATGTTACTACTACATCTGGATGGCGATCGGCGAGCTGAGCGCCAGCCACCTCGGCATCGGCGGCCGCAGCAGCGGCTCCGGCAAAGTCTCGACGGCCGAGCTGGGGGCGCTGCTCACGCCGGTTGCAATGGAAGAGGGCAGGCAGGCCATGCGCGTGGACAAGCTGGAAAAGGGCGGTCCGCTGGACCAGGTGTGGGTGCGCGAGGGTGACTACATCGTCGCCATCAACGGGCGCAACTTCCGCCACGACGAAAACGTGTGGGCGCGTTTTGACCTCTGGAAGACGGGCTACACGATGAAGCTGTGGGTCAGCCCCGACGGCTCATTGAACCTGGCGCGCGAGGTGGCCGTGCGCGCGGAAACCGCGCAGCAGGCGGTGTCGCGCCGCTACGGCGCTAAAATCAGCGAGCGCAACGCCCGCGTGCGCGAGCTGAGCGGCGGGCGTGTGCTGTACATCCACCTGACCGCCATGAACGACGCCAACCTGCAGAAGTTCCAGAACCTGCTGGCCACGCCGGAAGCCAAGAAGGCCGAGGGGCTGATCATCGATTCGCGCTGGAACAGCGGCGGCCTCAGTTACATGCAGATCATGGACCTGCTGATGGCAAAGCCCTACCTGAACATCAAGCCGCGCACGCGCCCGGAATGGAAACAGCCGCGCCTGTACTGGGACAAGCCCGTCACCGTGATGTGCAACGAGTACAGCAACAGCGGCGGCGAGTGTTTCCCCTGGGCGATCAAGACCACAGGCCGCGGCAAGGTGGTGGGGGAGCGCACGCCGGGCAACGTGATCGGCACGGGCTGGGACCGCCTGGCCGACGGCAGTTACTTCGGCGTGCCCACAGAGGGCTACTTCAGCATGGACGGCAAGCGCAACCTCGAGAACGACGGCGTGCGTCCCGACGTGCCGGTCGAGGTCAGCGTACGCGACCGCATGACCGGCGCCGACCCGCAGCTGGATGAGGCCGTGCGCGTGATCATGCAGGAGCTGCCGCAGAAGGGGAACGGCAAGTGATCGACGGCGAGCCGCACAGCGAAACCCGCGAAACCCGCATGCTGCACGAGGCGGGCGTGGCAGCCCTGTCGGCCGAAACAAAGGCGCCGGAGGCACAGAGGCCGGGCAAGGAGACCGGGCCGGTGATGCGCGCGGGCATCAAGCTGGTGGAGACGGCCTTCCGCAGCAACGCGCGCGACCCCGAAGCGGACGTGTTCGACCCCTCGAACTTCCGGCAGGTGAAGAACAGCTGGTGGCTTGACCGCCTGCTGCCGGGCAGCGTCACGCGCTACTTCCTGGCCGCGTTCATCATCTGCACCGTGGCCTGGCTGATCGGGCTTACGCTGCGCCTCGCGACGCTGGGCTTTCAGAACGTGGGTCATGAAACCTGGGAGTTCATCAAGGAGCGACAGTGGCAGCTGCAGCCTCTGCTGCTGCTGGTGCACTTCGTGTGCCTGCGCCTGTTCAAGGGCATCTACAGCCGCAACTTTGACCGCGCCTTTACGCACCTGGATGTGCGGCAATCCGAGCTGGACGGCTACAAGCGCTGGTTCCTGGGCAATCGCGTCAACTTCATGGCCGTCGGCCTGGCGCTGCCCTTCGTGGCCTGGGAGCTGCTCAACTTCGCCACGGCCTCGGATTTTTACGTGACGACATTCGGCGCGACCTCGCCGTACCTGCAGAAGATCGACACCACAACCCGCAATGCCGAGGCCTGGTTCCTGCTGCTGCTGTGGATCTTTGAGTGGCTGATGTACGGCTATTACTGCTACCTGATGATTTCCGGCGCGATGGTGGTGCGCGCGATCCTGAAGAACCACGACTTCAACGATCCCGTGGACCTGGTGCTGACCGAGCGCCAGTACCGCCCGCTGTTCAACGTGACGGCGCAGGCCGGCAGCCTGGTGTTCTTCTTCGGGCTGATTCACGCCGGCTACATGTTCTACACCAAGAGCAGCTGGACCGACGGCGCCGGCCTGATCCTGCTGGTGGTGCTGCTCGGCACGGCGTTCGGCATGACCTGGAGCGCCGTGCGCGGCGAGTTGCGCGGCCAGGTGTTCGGAGCGATCCTCGAGCTGGAGAAGAGCTACCGGCAGTCGCGCGAAAAACTCGGCACCATGAAAGACGTGCCGGGCATCGAGGACGACATCCAGCGCATCCAGGTGCAGCTGAAGATGCAGCTCGCGCTGCAGCAGCTCGATTACCTGCAGACCAAGTACGAAAGCCTCGGCCGCAAGGAGTTCCTGGGCCTGGTGTTCAAGATGCTGGCGCCCGTGGGCAGCGTGCTGGCGCGGGTGATCCGGTGGGGCAGCCTGCTGGCGGCGATCGGCCTGGGCGGGGCGGCCGCGATTTCGGGCGGGGCGGACAAGCAGCCGCAACTTCCGACCGTTCAGGAAGCGCCGGCGCATGCGGGCGTGAACGCGCCATGACGGGCACTTGCACCGGCAAGGCGGGTTGCTACGTTTAGCGCGAAATCACGGCTGGGTAGCTCAGGTGGTTAGAGCATAGGATTCATAACCCTAAGGTCGCGGGTTCGACTCCCGCCCCAGCTACCAGAACGCAACACCGGACGCGCTGCCCCCAGGGTAGCGCGTTCGTCTTGAGTGCGCGTTGTCGTCGAACCCACGGCGCTCCGCGCCGGCCGCTCCGCAAAGCTGTGCTTTCAAACGCCTGCGGCGCTTGAGGTTCGACTCCCGCCCCAGCTGCGATCCTGTAAGCCGCATCTGAAGCGCGGGATGCCCGCCAAATCGAGAACCGGCGCGTAAGCGCGCCGGTTCCGTGGGGCAGGAACTTGAAAGCTCAGTCCGTTACCGCGACCGGCGTCCAGTCGGTTACTTCAATGGCGGTCTGAGGAAGCGGCCCGGACTCCGAAGACACTTCCGGGGATTCGCCCTCGATAATCGTCCGAGGCTGACGTAACGGCGCCCGCAGGGCGGGACCGAAGCACTGAAACTTGCAGCCCACTCCCCATGCGACAGGTGCCGTGTATGCAGCCAGAATGCCTGTGATCACCACCTTCACGCGCACCGTTGAGCAGTATGTCTGAATGTTGTTCAAGGTGACGACCAGGTCGCCGGCTGAACTGAGTCCGATAGATGCTGACAATTCCTCCTGATAAAGGTCTTCGCCTGTGTCAGCATTGATGAGGTAGACCTTGGTGTCCGCGTTTCCTTCAGCCGTCTCGAACTGCCAGCCCGAAACGGGGCGGATGACTATCTTGCCGTTCTTGATGTCGTTCGCAGCGTTCGCTTCGATCACGATTCCATCAAGGTAGCCGGAGTTCCCCTCGCCGCTGACCGTAGTGATGAACGGCGCACCAATGGTTACCGTCTCTTCCTCAGCGAGACGTGCTTCAATCCAACCGAGCTTGTAGCTAGGGCCCCACGATATGAGCTCCCAGTTGTTCATTACGGTCGCGCCCCGCGCTATCGGGCATGTGTCGCTATCGAGCTTGCGAAGCGCTGTCCCGCCCATTGTGTAACAGTGCACGGAGTTCTCATCAGCATTATCGGCCATGTCCACACTGACGCCGCGAACGATCACGCCGAATGCGGGGAGCGTTTCATCCACCTCAAGGACTGGAATCGACAAATCGCCGCGAGGCGTAACGGACGGGTCTCCTAACTCGATTTTGCCGGCATTCACCATATCCGCACCGTCGGCGTCGAACACGTGAATCGCGTCCGGAAGCGACCCAAACTCGAACTGGCCGACCGGGCAGAACAGAATCGTACCGGTTTCGATCAGATCGGCGCACCAAAACATCAAGTCCGGTTCGGTGAAGTCCTCCGCGCTCAGATTCATTTCCGCGGCCAGCTCCAGCATTGTGACTTCGTCTTCGCCGTCGATTGAACAGACGGCTCCTCCTCCAGTTTCAACCGAGACAATGGTCTGAGCGCCATCGTCCATGTAGCAGAAATTTTTGTTGAGTGGCGGTTCTGCCGGAATCACCTCCAAGGCAGTCTGCTTGTCGTATGTGTAAACTTTAACGTAGATTGCCTTGGAAGTGTCTGCATCGGCTGGCAAGTCGATGTTCGCTTCGTCACCGTTTGCGGACTGGACGGATGTAATATCCTCCTCGACGTAGCTTCCCTTATTGGGATCAGTCTTCTTGTAGTAGCCAATCTTCGTAATCTTCAGAGTTTCTGTTTGTGGGACACCTGCCTTCTTCTTCATCGAAACTTTGATTTTCTTCGCTTTCGCCGCTTTGCCCACATGTTGCTTGTCTCCCGACGGTGTGATTTTTGTCCAGCCGGCCGAACCGTCTTGAGGGATTGCCGTGGTGTTACCCTTCGGCAGATCAACTTCTGTCGGGCTTGTCGGTGGCGTTGGCGGGTCCGCGTAAACTCGGTGCGGACTCACGGCGCAACAGCACAGAAACCAACACGCTAGAAACAGTAATCTCAAGATGGTGGCGGTCCTCATGATCCAGTCTCAAAGATGCTTTGGGTAAATATGGGTAACTCTAAAAAAAAAATCATATGTGCAATAGTATACAGGCATAGAATCGTCGTCAAGCAAATCGTGCGAAGTTCGCCGCAATGCTGGAGGACAGCCGCTCCGCAAAGCTTTGCTTTCAATCGCCTGCGGCGCTTGAGGTTCGACTCCCGCCCCAGCTACCATCGAAACAGCCCGCCCAGGCGGGCTGTTTCGATGGTAGCCGAAGCTTCAGTGAAGGCGGACTCGTCGGGTCACGTCGAACCCACGGCGCTGCGCGCCGGCCGCAACCAACCTGCATGCCGATCAACTGAAGTTTCACCGGGGATTCAGGCGCTTTGAATGGCTTGACGCGAAGTTCGCGAAGCACGGCAACTGCAGCATCGCGCAGCCTGCGCGCTGAAGCCTTGGAGAATACAGGGTAACTTCTCGCGACCCCGCAGTTCTTCGCGGCCTTCGCGTCAGACCGCTTTTCACGCGGCTACCCAAGCAGCAGCGTCAAACCACGTCTGTTCCACGGAAATCCAGGTTGCGCGCCTGGCACTGATGCGACAACTATTCTGCGCGCGAAATCGCAACTTCCTCAAGTTTCCGTTTTCTGACATTCCGGGTTCGGGCGTCCTGCGCGCAGAAACGGCCGTTCCGTGCTGTGCGGTCACATTCCGCGCCGACCAATGATTCGACCTCCGTCGCCCCGCAAGCCCGTCATGTAGAGGTTTCAAGCCATAGGCTTCCTCCGGTCCTGTTCACAGATCGGAGTCGCCCATGTCGATTTATGCATTCACCGCCTGTCTTGTTCTGTTGCTGCTGCCCGCCCTCGGCGCTGCCGAGCTTCATGTCGGCCAGCGCGAGGTAGACCCGGCCGTGCCGCACCGCAACGCCGCGGAGGTCGGCCCCGGAGTGCGCCTGGTCAACGGCTCGTTCGTGCACGAACAGCTCGACCTGGCCACCGCCGGCCGCGTGATGGGCCTGAGCATGCGCCGCGTCTATCGCAGCGACATGCAGTTCGACGGCCCGCTGGGGAAGGGCTGGACCTGCGAATACCTGCAGGCGGCCTGGCGCGACGCCGAAACCGGCGACCTGCTGTGGCACGACGCCGAAGGTTTCCTGCACATCTTCGTGCTGCGCGAGGGCGCCTTCCGCGCGCCGCCCGGCGTTTACGTCAATGCGACCTGGGACGAGCAGGCCGAGACGGTCAGCCTGCGGCGCGCCGACGGCACGCGGCTTGAATTCAACCCGGACGGCCGGCTCGCGGCAATCACCGACCGCGACGGCAACGGCATCTCCCTCCAGTACGACACCGATCACCGCCTGGCGTCGGTAACTGACGACCGCGGCTTCCGCTGGGAGTTCGAGCACGACTCCGGCGGCCGCATCACCCGGCTGATCGACCGCGTCTGGCAGACCGAAACGCGCGAAGCCCGCGACGTGGTGTACCAGTACGACGCCGACGGCCGGCTGGTGCGCGTGAAGCTGCCGGAGACCGCGCGCTACAACGACGCGCAGGAAAACCGCATCAGCCGTCGCTACGGCTACGACGCGGCGGGCCGCCTGAGCCAGGTGATTGAGCCCAACCAGGCGCCGACCGACGGCCCCGCGCGCATCGAGCTCGAGTACGACGCCGACGGGCGTGTGGTCAGCTTCCGCGACGGCGACGCGATCGCCTGGCACCGGCTGCGCTACACGCAGGACGGCAACGGGCGCGCGCTGGTGCGCCACCTCGACCCACGCGGCGTGCGTGCCGACTACACGCTGGACAGCTTCGGGCGCACCGCGCGCCACGACCAGTACACCGGCTTCTGGGAAGTCTCGCTCGATCAGCCGCTTGACCACGCCTACGTCGCGCAGACCGGCGCCAGGCTGCGCCCGGGCGACCCGCCGCGCTTCACCACGCGCACGCGCTTCAACCGCGGCCACGAGCTCACGCGCCGCGAGCTTCCCGGCGGCGCTCGCGAAGAATTCAGCTACCCGTCGCCGGTTCGTCTGGCCCGCGGCCGCGCGAGCGCGATCAGCGGCGGCCAGCTCACGCTCGACGACGCGCAGTGGGAGCCGGGGGCCTTTGCCGGCGGCTACCTGCGGATGGGCGCCAACCTCTCCGAGGCCCGCTACTACGAAGTTGCGGACAACACCGAGGACACGCTGACCGTGGTCGGCATCGACCTGGCCCAGCAGGGCTGGGGCGCCGGCTCGGTGTTCGTGGTGTTCACGGAAAACCCGGACCCGCTGGCGGCCGGCAACCTGCTGGAGCACCGGCGCATCTCGTCGGATCCGGACCAGGCCGACATCGTCCGCAGTTGGAGCTATGAGCCGTACTTCCAGCAGGTGCGCAGCGCGACCTCCGCGCGGGGCTTCACGACCAGCTGGACCTTCGGCTTCGACGAAAGCGGCGACCCGGCCGCCGCCGGCGCGGGCTGCGTGCTGCGCAAGACCATGCCGCCGGTGACGGTGCTGCTCAGCGACGGCACCACGGAGACCGTCAGCTACGAAACCCGCTACGCCTACAACGAGTTCGGACAGCTCACGGAGACGGTGGACCCGCAGGGCGGCGTCGAGTCGCGCAGCTACCAAGAAAGCGGCGACCAGGCGGGTTTCCTGCATGAAGTCGCGCGTGCCACCGGAAGCACGTCGCTGGTCGAGCGTTTCGAGTACGACAAGACCGGTGTGTTGACCGGTCAATACCCACCTGCGGCGTTCGACCCCGGCGCCGACCCCGAGGCCTTCAAGCTGACATGGCAGCTCAACGAGCTGGGCCAGCGCTGGCGCGAGCTGGGCCCGGTCGTGGGCGGCGACGAGCGCGCCGAGACCTGCCGCTACTACGACCCCAGCGGCAACGAGGTACGCACCTGGCGCAAATACGTCACCGCCGCCGGCCTGGCCCCCGCCGCGCCGGCCGATCTCAATGACCCCAACAGCTTCGGCAAAGAAGGCGCGGCCATGGCCGCCACCTGGGCCGAGACCGTGCGCGAGTACGACCTCGCCGGCCGGCTGCTGAGCGAGACCAGCGACGCCGTGGCCGCCGCGCCGGTCGAAACCGTGACCTGGAGCCGCGAGTACGACGCGCTCGGCAACTGCACCGCGCGCGTCAGCCCGCTGCTCAAGCGCACGGCCTGGAGCTTCGATGAGCGCGGCCTGCTGTGGCGCCGCACCGAGGGCGCCGGCAGCGACGTCGAGGCCTCGTACGAGCACGACTACGACCTCGACGGGCGCGTCGCCGCCGAGCGCACGCCGCTGGGCCACGCCACGGTGCACGCGTACGACGGCCACGGCCGCGAAGTCACGGTGACCGACCCGGCCGGCAATGTCCGCGGTTTCGAGTGGGATGGCGCGGGCAACCTGCTGGCGGAGTTGTGCGGCGATGCCGAGGGCGCAGTACTGGCCCGCACGGACTGGAGTTATGACGAGCTGGATCGGCGCTGCACGCAGCTGCGCCTGGCCGCCGACGCCGACGGGGCGCAGATCGGCGACGGCTACGAGCTCACGCGCCTGACGCTCGACGGGCGCGGCGCGATCGTCGCGATCAACGATGGCCCGGGCCGCACCTGGGTGTTCGAGCACGACGCCGCCGGCCGCCTGGTGCGCCGCGCCGACCCGGCCGGCAACGAGATGCTGCTCAGCCTGAACGCTTCCGGCCAGGTCACGCAGGTCGAGTACCGGGATTACAACCAGCTCAACGGCGAAACGGAGATCGCGTACTGGCAGGCAGATTACGGCCCGCTGGGGCTGCCCTCCGAGGTGCGGGACCGCCGGCACCAGGGCGCCGACTTCGATACCACGCAGAGCTTCGACTGGGACGGCTGGGGCCGGCTGGTCACGGCGCGCGACGCCGCGGGCACTGAGGTCGCGCACAGCTACGACCTGCGCTCGCGCCAGACCGGGCGCAGCGAAGGGGGGCCCGGCGGCCGCTACTTCGGGCATGAGTGGGACCGCGACGACGCCAAAGCGGCCGTATCGATGGCTTCAGCACCCGGGGTGTCCGGCCAGGTCACCAGCTACAGCTATGACGCCCGCGGGCGGCTGACCGGCGTACAGCACCCCGATGAAACCGGCTTCACGCAGGCCTGGGACGACGACTCGAACCTCTCCACGCTGGTGGACGAGACCGGCACCACGCTGACGCACACCTACGACCCGCGCGGCCTGTTGACGCAGCGCGACATCCTGCCCGCGGGCGGCGCCGCCGGCGCGACCCGGGAGACCTGGCTGCACGACGCGGCGGGGAGGCTGCTGGCCGCGGAATCCCGGCGCGGCGACGAGCTGCTTGCCGCCCAGGGCTGGCGCTGGAACACCCTGCACCGCGCGGAGTCGCATACCCTGACCATCGGCAACGGCGAAGGCGACCCGCTGGGAAGCTGGACCACCGGCGCGCGGTACGACGCGCACGGGGCCATGACGCGGCTGACATTCAGCGACGCCAACGGGCTGACCTTCGGGCGTGACCTGCTGTCGCGCACCGCGAGTGTCCTTGACGCGTCAACGGAAGTCTCCCTGGCCCAGCGCCTGTGGGCAGGCCCCGACCGCGCGGTCTCCATCACCTGCGGCAACGGCGTGCAGACGCTGTTCAGCTACGGGCCGGGCCGGCAAGGCCCCGCCCGCCGCGTCGCCCATGCCCGGGAGGGCCAGGTGCTGTGGGGTGTCGAGCGCCGCCGCGACATCCGCGGCCTGCCGGTGCGCGAACGCCGCGAGCACGAGGGCGGCACAGGCCGCGTCTGGCAGTACGACGAGCTGCAGCGCGTCACGGCCGTCATGCGCGGCGCCGACCTTTCCGGGCCGCTGCTGGACGAGCCGTCCGAGCCCCAGCTCTACGGCACCCTGCGGCAACTGACGCTGGACGCATTCAGCAACCGCAACGGCGCCGGGGCCGTGCGCGACCTGGACCCGCAGGGTGACACGCTGCGCGTGCAGGCCTACGTGCTCGCGGACGGCAACTGCAACCGCTACGCCTTTGCAGACGGGCTGGCGTTCGCCCATGATGCCGCGGGCCGCGTCAGCCAAGACGGCGCCGCCGGCGTCAGCTACAGCCATGACTACCGCGGGCGAACCGTGGCGCTGGACGGCGCAGAAGGCGTGCTGCGCAAGCTGACGCATGACGCGCTGGGGCGCCGCGTGCTTGAGGAAGAGTACGCCGGCGAAACGCTGCTGACGCGTACCGTGCTGGTGTACGGGCCGGAAGGCGATCAGCCGGTGGAGGAAATCGTGCTGGACGCCGAGGGCGTTGAAGTCGGGCGCGTGCAGTACGCGGGCGACGGCGTCACGCTGCTGGCCGAACGCGCGGCCGGCGCCTGGCGCTATCGCCACCACGACCAGGACGGCAGCCTGCTGGGCCTGACGGACGAGTCCGGGGCGCGCGTGGTCGAGTACGACTACCAGCCCTTCGGCGCGCCGATCCGCCGCGGCATCCTTTACGACCTGCCCGCGGCCGCGACGCTTACGGTGCAGGCGAAAACCCCGGACCAGGTCACCACGCGCATCCACGTCGAACCGGCGAACCTCACGCCCGGCGCCCTGGCGGGGCACGAACTGGCGCTCTCGCTGCCCGACGGCTGCCGCGGCGGCGCGGTGCTGGACAACACGGCGGGCAGCATCGACGTGCACGACCCCGATGGCCGGGTGGCCGACGCGCTGCTGAACCAGGGCGCCAGGTTCCTCGTGTACCGGGCCCGTCTGTCGGCGCAGCCCTTCGGGTGGAGCTACGACAGCGAGAACGACGTCTCGACCTTCAGCGTGGCCGGCGCCGGCTTTGCACCCTGGCTGCTGGGCGGCTGGCTGACGCCCGACCTCGAGCGCCCGACCTGCCTCGAAATCATCGAGGTCGACCCGCTGGGCGAATGGCTGAAAGTGCGCGGCAACGCGGCCGGACTGCCGGGGCCCGGGGCGCGCTACCGCGTGGTGCCGCCGGCGGGCGCCGACGAAGCGGGTCACGACGCAGCGCACGGCGAGCGCTACCTGTTCCGCGGCTGGCGCCACGACCGCGCGCCGCGCCTCTCTGGCTGGCCGGTGTCGCCGTGGTTCAGCCGGCTGGGCAGTTACGACAACTGCGGGCGGCGTTACGACCCGCGTGTGGGGCGCTGGAGCATTCCTGCCGAGGCTGACGGGAACCGCTACGAGTTCGCGCCCTGGGGCGGGCTTGAGGACCTCACTCCTCCGAGCGCCGCTCCCGGATGTTCCGGAACATGGTCGCCCAGCCGGGCATGTCCAGCTCGAACTCCGATGCAACCGGCGTGCCGCTGCGCTGCGCCAGCGAAGCCGGGCTGGTCTGGATGATGCGGAAATCGCAGAGCCCCTGGGTCACCAGCGTGACCCACACCGTCTGCATCTGCGGCGTGCCGGTGTTGAGCAGCACATAGATGTCGTGGTCGAGGAGGCGGATCGTGCGATCCGCCTCCTCCAGGAAACGAGCCAGCGTGTAGGCGATTTCCAGGTGGTCCGTGGGATTGGCCAGGCGCAGCACCCTGATGTCCGTCTGCACCGGCTGCGGGATGTTCATCAACTCGCGCACCAGGTGCTCGGAGTCAGCCAGCGTCTCCGGCACCGCAAGCAGCAGGTGCTGGTCGAAGAAGCCGGCGTACTCAGAGTCCCGCAGCAGCTGCAGGTGCGCGCCGGGTTCAGAACGGCCGGAGCGGAAGGTGTAGGGCTCACGCCCCCGCCCGCTCCATGACAGCAGGATTTTCCGTCTGCTCACGTTTCAGCCCGCCCATCGAAGCGACGATCAAAGCCGCAAAGGCCGGCACCGCGGCCAGCCACAAAGTGGATGCTTCCAGCATGCCCAGCCCGGTTGCGCCCGACAACTCCGACCAGTGACCGAGGTACAACACCGGGCGGCGCAGCGGGTCGCCGCCGACCGCATCCTGCGCAAAGCCCAGCCACGGGCAGCCCTGCAAGGCCCATGTCTCGGCGGTGGCCGTGAACGCGGGCAGCTTCCAGTAGAAGAACGGCAGGCCGCAAAGCAGCAGCCAGAAGGCAGTGGCCGCCACACCGGCGCCCCGGCCGATCGAGCCCACGGACACCCCCAGCAGCGCTGCCGCCACGCACCATGAGGCCGTGCGCACGAACAACGCGGGCTCGAACAGGCTGACGCAAGCGGCAAGCAGCAGCGCCGCGACCAGCGCCGCCAGGCCGAGGCCGCCGGCGTCTCGCGCGCTGGAAGGCCGGCGAGACAGCAAAGCGCCCAGGGGCAATGAGAGTGTGACCGCCAGCAGCGCCAGCGCGGGACGATCGGAAGCGGCCAGCGGGTTCAGCCCGGCCGCCAGCATCACCAGCAGGCCGGCGCCCAGGCCGGCGACCAGGCCGCGCAGGGCAGGGTGGCGCAGCTTACTCGTCGTCGAACTCGTCTTCGGGGACGGGGACTTCGAGGAGGGCGTCGTCATCGTCTTCCTTGTCGAATTCTTTCAGCAGCTCCGTCAGCGCCGCCTTGGCGGCACGCTGCTCTGCTTCCTTCTTATTACGTCCCACACCGGGGCCGAATGTGACACCGTCAACGGAAACGACGACGTGAAACTCTTTCTGGTGGTCGGGGCCGACTTCGCTGATCACCTTGTAGGCCGGCGCGCGGTCGCTCTTGGACTGCACCAGGTGCTGCAGGGCCGACTTGTAGTTCTGCTGGAACTGATGGTTGGTGATGCTCTGGATCACCGGCCCCAGGTCGGCCTCGACAAACCGGCGTGCTTCTTCCAGGCCGCCTTCCTCGTACAGCGCGCAGAGCAGTGCCTCGTACAGGTTGGCCAGGATGCTGGTGGGCAGCCGCGCGCCGCCTTCGCGCCGCACGCCCTTGCCCAGGTACATCAGCTCGGCGAAGCCCATCTCGCGCACGCGATCAGCCAGCACGGCGCGGCTGACGGCCACCGACTTCACCCGGGTCAGCTCACCTTCGGGAAAATCGGGGTACATGCGGTACAGCATTTCGCTCACGATCAGGCCCAGCACGGCGTCGCCCAGGAATTCCATGCGCTCGTTGCTGGGGTGCTTGGTCGATTTCGCGCTGCTGTGCGTCAGCGCGTGGCGCAGCGGGTCGGTGTTCTTGAACTCGTAGCCCAGCAGCTCGGCCGCGCGCACCAGCCGCTCGCTGTCGGATTTGCCCTTGGCGGGCTTCGGCGTTGTCGCAGCCGGGCGGGCCCGGTCGGCCGAATCGGTGGTCATGGATGTCTCCTCACGTCGCGTGAGGAGTCCGAGGCGCCCCCCGAGGGACGTCTCGGACCACTCACTGCGCACATGCTAGGCGGGCGGAGTGGAACCGGCAAGCCACAGCTAGCCCGGCAACTGGGGGGTGGTCAGGCGTTCGCTGCGGGTGCTGAGCGCGAGCTTGAAGCGACGGGCGCGGTTCAGGCCGGGCAGCACGGCCAGCTCAATGGCAATCGCGGCGACATAGCACACGATGGTGGTGCCGATCACGATGCGGAAACGGCCGTCATCCATGGCGATCAGATAGCCCGAAACGAAGTTGGCGATCGTGAAAAAGATGTGCCGCGAGGAATGCACCCACACGGCCACGGCGTTGCGGTCGCGCTCGTCAGCCACTTCCTGGGCGAACTGTTTGTAGATGGGGTCGCTGCCGTTCATCAGCACCTGGCGGGCGATGAAGGCCGTGATGGCGGCCCACAGGTAGTGGCCCAGGGCCAGTTCGATGAAGAAGGGCAGGCTCAGGATCTGGCTGGCGATCATCACCTTTACCGGCCCGGAAGCGCCGCACCAGCGGCGGCGTCGCCAGGTAGCCCACCACCAGCACGCCGAACATGGCCATGAACACCGGCGCGATCTGCTGCGGCGTCAGGCCCCACTCGTTCTTGAAGTAGACGTTGAAGAACGGGATGGTCAGGCCGGCGCCGAAGCCGATCACCATTTCCGGCAGGCCCAGCCACAGCAGCTTCTTCTTGTCGTGGAAGGTCAGAATCTGGCGCAGCGTTTTGCCCGCCCCGTCGGGCGCGCCTTCGCGCACCAGCGCGATCGGCAGCAGCGCGAACAGCACGAAGCCCGCCGCCACCAGCAGCGTCGCGCGATAGCCGAACAGCTGCGCCGGCACAGTCTCGCCCAGCATGCTCACGTCGCCCAGCGCCGCGAACCACTGCTGCAGCAGGCCGGAAAGCAGCGCGCCCAGGAAGCCCGACAGCGGCCACGAGATCGTGCTCAGCAGGGCGAAGCCGAAGATGCGCTCCTTGATGCCGGTGTTGCGCATCAGGAACGGCGCGCCCAGCGCCATGTTCAGGCTCATGGCCACGCCCGCCGCCAGCGCTGCGCCCTGGAACACTTCCAGCGTCCCGAACAGCCCCTGCGCCGCGAAACCCAGCGCGTTGGCCACGCAGATGCAGGCCAGCAGCGTCTTGGCGCGGAAGCGGCTGATGATCACCACGGCCGGCAACGCGATCAGCAGCCCGCCCAGGCTGTTGAAGCCCTGCACGCTGGTGACCTGCTGGTCGGCGAGCCCGAGGTCCACCAGGTACTGGTTGCGCAGCACCATGAAAACCTGGCGGCCGATGCCCATCACCAGCGCGGCCCACAGCCACAGCCACACGTTGCGCTGCAGCAGCCCGAAGTTTCGCAGATAGTCGCGGAAGGCCTTCACAGCGCGGCCTCCAGGCCGGCGGCCTTGTGCAGGGTTTCTTCCCACTCGGCCGCCGGATCGCTGTCGGCCACGATGCCGCAGCCCACGTGGTAGCTGACGCCCGTCGGCTCAAGCAGCAGGGTGCGGATCAGGATGTTGCTTTCAAAGCGCAGGTCGGGCGTGAGCCAGAACAGGCTGCCGGTGTAGGGCCCGCGCCGCACGGGCTCGAGCTCGTGGATGATCTCCAGCGCGCGCTTTTTGGGCGCGCCGCTGATGCTGCCGCCGGGGAAGGCGGCGCGGATCCAGTCAACGGGCGTAACGTCGTCGCGCAGCTCGCCCTGTACTGTGGCTTCCAGGTGGTGCACGCGGGCGTAGCTGTCCACGTGCATCAGGCTCGGGACCCGCACCGTGCCCGGCTTGCAGACGCGGCCGAGGTCGTTGCGCTCGAGGTCCACGATCATCGTCAGCTCGGCGCGATCTTTCGCCGACGCCAGCAGCTCTTGCCGCAGGCGGGCGTCCTCGGTGGGGTCTTCACTGCGGCCGCGGGTGCCTTTGATCGGTCGGGTTTCGATGATCAGGGTCTGACCCCTTTTCACGGACAGAAAGCGCTCCGGCGAGCTGCTGAGGATCGCGCGCCCTTCGCCGCAGTCGAGAAAGCCGGCAAATGGCGCCGGGTTGGCCTCGCGCAGCCGGGCGTAGAGCGCGGCCGCATCGGCGCTGCCCTCGCGGCGGACCATGCGGGTGAGATTGGCCTGGTAGATTTCGCCCTCGTAGATGTTGCGGCGCACTTCCTCCACGGCGCGCAGCCACTGTTCACGGCTGGTGCTGAGCTGCGGTTCAGCCAGCGACACGGCGGCTGGCTGCGGCGGCCGATGCCCGAACAGGATGGTCAGTTCAGCCGCCAGAGTGTGGATGTCCTCCGGTCCGCCCGGCGCGCCGTGCAACAGGCGCAGCTCGCATCGGCCGCTGGCGTGCTCAAAGGCCAGCGTCCAGGGGTAGAAGCCGGCCTGCAGGTCGGGAAAGTGCGGGCCCTCCGGCTTGGGCGGCGCAAGCTTCTCGATGAAACAGCGCAAATCGTAGCCCAGCAGGCCGGCCCAGCCACCGATGAAGCCGGGCGCGGAAACGGGTTCCCGCAACGGGCACTCCTGGCGGGTGAACTCTTCCACGCGCCGGAAAACTTCCAGCGGGTCGCCTTCCAGGCGCGAAGCCTGGCGGCCGCGTTGCCACACAGCCGCCTGGCCGGTGCATTGCAGCAGCATCACGGGCGCAAACGCAACAAAGCTGTGTGTCGCGAGCTTGCCGGGCAGGGCGCTGTCGAAGATTGCGGCCCAGGGCTGGCTGGCGGCCAGTGCCAGCAACTCGTTCCATCCGCGGGGTGGCTCGAAGGGCACGGACTGGAAAGTCAGCGGCAGCATGGCCGGAAACTAGCAGAAAGCGTGCGGGAGGGCAGGTCCGGTTCGGGTGGCGGCGGGCAGGCCACTGTTTTCCCGGAACTATGCGGGCTGGACGGGTCGTTCAATCGTATAGTAAGGAAGCATTCGGACCGGCTATGGGGTCGATGATGAACATGTTCAAGCGCACGGCGGCGGCACTCGCCCTCCTGCTGGTGGTTTCCGGCCTGTGCATCGCGCAGGAAGAAGGCGGCGGCTCGTCCGAGGTTGACCCCTCCGAGGCGCCCGCCCTGCGCATGTTGAACAAGAACTACATCAGTGAAGACCTCAAGCGCGGCGTGGAAAAGGGCCTCAAGCGCCTCGCTGAGCTGCAGGACGCCAACGGCGCCTTCACCAAGGGCGGCGGCCAGAACGTGGCGATTGCCATCACCGGCCTGTCCGGGCTGGCGCTGGCCGCGCAGGGCAGCACGCCGGCCAAGGGCCCGTACGCGACGCACATCCGCAAGGCGATGGATTACCTGCTGAGCTGCCAGGACATCAACACCGGCTTCTTCAGCGGCACCAACGACGGCAGCCGCATCCACGGCCACGGCTACGCCACGCTGTTCCTGGCCCAGCTGTACGGCGCGGTTGAAGATGAGAACGACAAGAAGCGCCTGGAAAAGTCGCTTGAGCTGGCGGTGAAGTGCATCTCGCTGGGGCAGACGCCCTTCGGCGGCTGGGGCTACATGCCCACCGACCTGACCTGGGATGAAGGCAGCACCACGGTCTGCTGCATCCAGGCCCTGCGCGCGGCCAGCGACGCGGGCATCAAGGTGAAGAAAGAAACCATCCAGAACGCCATCAAGTACATGTACGACATCGCCGAGCGCCGCGTGTTCATGCACAACAACGAAGAGCACGTGGGCTACACCTTCAAGTACTCGCTGTCATCCGGCTGGAACAGCGACAGCTACGCGCTGTGCGCCGCGGCCGTCACCACGCTGAACGGCATCGGCGTCTACAGCGAAGGCGCGACCTGGAAAGAGCACGACATCGGCAAGGTGTACGACGGCGGCCTGCGCTGGCTGCGGTACAAGTTCGACGACTTCATCGGCCGTCGCAAGAGCGGCCAGGGCAGCCTGGACGTGAGCCACTTCTATTACGCGCACTTCTACGCCTGCCAGGCGATGTGGAACGCGCCCGAGGAAGTGTACTTCGACGAGTACTACCCCAAGCTGCGCGACCTGCTGCTCGAGGAGCAGAAGCGCAACCCCAGCAACAACGGCGGCTGGCCCAGCCAGAGCTACGGCGAGGCCTACACCACGGCGTTTGCCCTGTGCATCCTGCAGGTGCCGTATCAGTTGCTGCCGCTCTACGCCAAGTAGGGAGGGGGACTGTCCCCGCAGTTGGGGACTGTCCCCGTATTCGAGCCAGAACCGGCGCGTGGCGCGGTTTAGACAGCAAATTACCAATAACCAATTTTCAATTACCAATGACCTCGAATTCGAGCGCCATTGGTAATTGGTAACTGGTCATTGGTGATTCGCTGTTCAAGCAGCAACCCTCTCTGGTTCTGCTTCGACAACAGGGACAGTCCCCAACACGCCTTCGCCAAGGCTTCGGCGTGCAGGCTGCGGGGACAGTCCCTATAGCTTTTCCGCGATCTGTTCCCGGAACGTCAGCACTGCCACGCCGGCGAACGCCACCAGTGCGCCTAGCACGGCCCGCCAGCTTACCGCCTGCTTGTAGACCACCCGCACGATGGGAATCACCAGCACCGGCGAGATCGCCATCACCGTGGCCGCCACGGCCGTGTTGGTCCAGGCCACCGCGGCCAGGCTCAGCGTCACGCCGACGAACGGGCCGAATATCGCCCCGGCCGTGGTCTGCCCGAGAGCCTTGCGGTCCTTCAGTTTGCTCAGCGTTTCGCGGAAACGGCCGATGATGATGCCGTAGCCGACCAGCACCACGGTGCCGGCCAGCGCGCGCAGCAGCGTGCCGAACAGCGGGCTGACGGTCTGTACATTTGACGTGTCAATACCGGCAGCCGCGTTCAGCAGGCCGGTGGGGCTGGCCATGCCCAGGCCGGCCTTGCTCAGGATCAGCCCGCCCGCCTGGCCTAAAGCGCCGAGCACGCCCCAGAACACGCCCCAGCCCGCGTGGCCGACAATCTCGCCGGGCTGGCCGCGCTCCAGCACCACCCACATCACGCCGGTGATGGTCACCACCATGCCGACCACGCCCACCCAGCTCAGGGTTTCGCCCAGCAGGGGCACCATCAGCAGCGCGGCGAAGCCCGGTGCCAGCGCCATGATCAGCGAGCCGCGCCGCGGGCCGATGATCTGCAGCGACAGAAACAGCGCGGCGTCGCCCAGGGCGAAGCCGACCAGGCCGGAAAGCAGCAGCAAACCCACCTGCACCAGCGGTGCCGCCGAGAACGCGCCCAAGGCCAGACACGCCAGCGTCAGCAGCACGCAGGCCTGCACCAGCCGGATCTGGTTCACGTGGAACTGGCCGATGCGCCTTGAGGCCGCGCTGAAGAACAGCGCGGTCATGGACCAGCAGAAGGCCGTGCCGAAGGCGGCGGCCACACCCTGCGCGTCAGCTGAAAGGGCGGTGAACACGCGGCGAAGCATGTCTGCGCGCCGCCGCCCGTCAAGCCGTGGTGACGGTGGCTTGCCGCAACTCGCGCCGCTGGCCTGCCGGTTTTCAACCTACTGGCAATCTTCGTCACAGTCCTATAGTCGAGCCCATGCGCAACGAGATCATTCGCTTTCTCGAAAGCCGGCCGGCGCAGACGGGCGCGAAGTTCTTCACCGCGCTGGGGCTTGAGCTTTCGGTGCTGGCGCGCATCCTTGACCAGGAAGGCCGCGCCCACCACCGGGCCCTGGCCGCGATCCACGAGATGGAGCACTGCTGCTTCGGCCAGATCAACGCCTATCTCCATGGCGTGGACGACCTGTTTGCCGCGGACGCATCCGTCGCGATCCTGTACCACTACGCCTCCGAGGCCGGCATCGAGGACCAGCTTAGCCCGGCCATCCTGCGCGCGCGCAAGCTGGCCTTGCAGGACAACCCGCCGCCCTCGGAGAACGAGTTGCGCGTGCTGCTGGTGGACGACGAGCCCACCCTGCGCATCGAGATCAACCGCCTGCTGACCGGCGAGGGCATGGTGGTGTTCGAGGCCGAGAACGGCGCCGAGGGCCTGAACAAGGCGGTCTGGGTCGAGCCGCACTTGACCGTGGTGGACTGGCAGATGCCGGGCGTCAACGGCCCGGGATTCATCGACGCGTTCCGCCAGACCGACCAGGGCAAGCGCTCACGCGTGCTGCTGATGGTGGAGAAAGGCCGCCGCCAGCCGGTGGCCAAGGCGATCAAGCCGCTGATCGATCGCGTGGTGAAGCGTCCCTTCGAGACCGCCGAGTTCATGGAAGCCGTGAAGGAACTGCTCGCCGCAAGGCGTGATCACAGGCGTTCCGCCACCGCAATCACGTAGCCATCCAGATCCATGAAGTAGGCCGCGCGGTCGCCCCAGTCGCGGGGCGCCAGCGGCGAGGTGCATTGCGCGCCGGCGGCGTGCATGCGCTCGACCACGGCCTCGAGTTCAGTGACGTGCAGGTACAGCTCCGCGCGCGGGCAGCCGTCCGTGGGCCTGCGCGCGCCCAGCGGCTCGCCCAGGAAGTGGCGCGTGTTGCCCTGCGGCATCAAACCCAGCCGCGCGCCCGCGTTCAGCCGGTACTCCACGTACACCGGCACGTCCACGGTCTTCTCCAGGCCGAACACGGCGTCATAGAAGGCCGCGGCTTTTGCGAGGTCGGCAACGTACAGGATGGTGAGTGCAAGATCGGCGGTCATGCGGTTCTCTACGATCGAAGGCGACATCATGTTCGAGGTGCGGGCAGGCTGCCCGCGCCACTTGCGGACGGGACGCCCGCGCTCCTAACGCACGCCCAGCTCAATGCGTTGCAGTTCCTTGATTTCGTCGCGCAGCAGTGCCGCCGTCTCGAAATCGAGCGCCTTGGCGGCTTCGTACATCTCCTTCTCCAGCGCGGCGATCAGCTTGGGCACTTCGGCCGGGTCCACCTTGCGCTGCACGCCCTTGGGCAACTCCTCCGACTTGATCTCGGGGTACTTGTCGGCCAGCCGCTTCTTGCGGCCTTCCAGCGCGCCGGCCTTCTCCGCGGCCTGCAGGGCGCGGCGCGTGGCGAAATTGGAGCCTCGTTCGGTGACGGGGCTGCGTTCCTTGCGCTTGCCGCCGCCACGCTTGTTCTTGGCGCCCGGCCATTCGTAATGGGTTACCGTGGCGTCTTCCTCCTCCACCGTGACGTAGTCGGCCTCGAAGATGCTGCTCAGCACTTCGTCGATCTCGTTGATGATGGTCTGCGGCGTGATGTTGTGCTGCTTGTTGTACTCCAGCTGCAGCCGCCGGCGCCGGTTGGTTTCCTCGATCGCCGTCTGCATGCTCTGGGTGACTTCGTCGGCGTACATCACCACGCGGCCGTTCACGTTGCGCGCGGCGCGGCCGACCATCTGGATCAATGAGCGGTGCGAACGCAGGTAGCCTTCGCGGTCGGCGTCCAGGATGCACAGCAGGCTGACTTCCGGCAGGTCCAGTCCCTCGCGCAGCAGGTTGATTCCCACCAGCACGTCGAACTCGCCCTTGCGCAGGTCTTTTAAAATCTCCATGCGCTCGATGGTGTCGATGTCCGCGTGCAGGTAGCGCACCTTGATGTCCAGCGAGGCCAGGTAGTTCGACAGCTCCTCGGCCATGCGCTTGGTCAGCGTGCACAGCAGCACGCGCTCGCCGCGCGCGATCACCGGCCGTACCTGGTCGATCACGTCGTCGATCTGTCCCTTGGCGGGGCGCACCTCGATGGGCGGGTCGATCAGGCCGGTGGGGCGCACGATCTGCTCCGCCACGTGGCCGAGCGATTTCTCGAGCTCGTAGGGCCCGGGCGTGGCGCTGACGAACACGGTCTGGCGCTTCACGGCCTCGAACTCTTCGAACTTCAGGGGGCGGTTGTCGCGGGCGCTGGGCAGGCGGAAGCCGAAATCGACCAGGGTGTCCTTGCGCGCGCGGTCGCCCTTGTACATGCCGCCGATCTGCGGCACGGTGACGTGCGACTCGTCGATCATGATCAGCGCGTTTTTCGGCAGGTAGTTCATCAGGGTGGGGGGCGTGCTGCCCGGCCCGCGGCGCTCGAAGTGGCGCGAGTAATTCTCGATGCCCTTGCAGGTGCCGATTTCGCGGATCAGCTCGAGGTCGTAGCGCGTGCGCTGCTCGATGCGCTGGGCCTCCAGCAGCTTGCCCTGGGTCTTGAACAGCTCGACCTGTTCGGCGCATTCTTTCTCGATGTCGGCGACGGCGGCGTCCAGCTTGCTTTCCGGCGTCACGTAGTGGGTGGCCGGGTAGATCGTCACCTTGTCCAGCTCGCCGAGCACTTCGCCGGTGAGCGGGTCGATTTCCCAGATTGATTCCAAATCGTCGCCGAAGAACTCGATGCGGATCACCTTGTCTTCTTCGTACACCGGGAAGATGTCCAGCACCTCGCCGCGCACGCGGTACGTGCCGCGCTTGAGGTCGAAGTCGTTGCGGGTGTAGGCGATCTCGGTCAGCTTCCGCACGGCCTTTTTGCGCTGCAGCGGCACGCCCTTTTCGGCATACAGCAAGGCGCCCTGGTAGGCCTCCGGCGAGCCGAGGCCGTAGATGCAGGAGACGCTGGCGACGATCAGCACGTCCTGGCGGTCGAGCAGGCTGCGCGTGGCGCTGTGGCGTAAGCGGTCAATGCGCTCGTTGATGGCGGAGTCTTTTTCGATGTAGGTGTCGGTCTGGGGTACGTAGGCCTCGGGCTGGTAGTAGTCGTAGTAGCTGACGAAATACTCGACGGCGTTTTCCGGGAACAGCTTGCGGAACTCGCTGAACAGCTGGGCGGCCAGGGTCTTGTTGGGCGCCATCACCAGCGTGGGGCGGTTCACGCGCTCGATCACGCTGGCCATGGTGAAGGTCTTGCCGCTGCCGGTGACACCCAGCAAGGTCTGGAACGGCGCGCCTTCATCCAGCCCGCGCACCAGTGAGTCGATAGCAGCCGGCTGGTCGCCGGCCGGCGAGTTCTTCGAAACCAGTTTGAAAGGTATCTGCGGCATGCCGGCAGCATAACAACGCCCGCGACACAGATTGGCAATCCCGGGAACGGTGACGGAGTGACGTGGCATTTGCCTCCGGCGAATGAGTATCGCGCGCCTCCGGCGCGCGCCAGCGGCCGGAGGCCGCTGCCACTCATTCGCTGGAAGCGAATGCCACTCGTTCTGCCACGAGGATCTTAGCTTCGATCGCCTGGCGTCGCTGAACTACCGGCTTCAGTCGGCCTTCCGCTGCCAGAAACAGATGCGGGTGTGGGCGAATTCGTCCGGCGACCTGTTAGCGGCGTAAACGAGGTAGCTGCCCATGACCGCGACGACCCGCTTTCCATCGGTGCTGATACGGGCTTCCAGCGGGTCCCACCTGACGCGTGTGTCGCAGGGCGGCCGAATCGAAGCGCAGATCTGGCCGGTTTCAGTCGAGACGACGTGGCAGAAGGCATCGGTTTCTTCCATCACGCACCACGACTCGACGGCGTTGCGTGCGGGCAGGAACTTAGCGGGACCGACGCCGAGGTAAACGGCCACTTTGCCGGTCCGGTGATTCAGCACGCGGTGGTGTTTCTCGACGTCGTGGTACAGGATCAGCTCTTCGTCGGCCCGGAAGCCGACGCACATGCCGGCATTCGGCAGCTCCGCGACCATCTTGCCGGACGCTACTTCATACACTCGGATGACATGCTCGCGGCCGGTACCCGTCCAGAACGAAACTGCCACGAACTTGCCGTCCGCAGAGGCCGCGGGCGTCTCGCGGAAAGTCTTGTTGGTTCCCTGGTACAGTTCGCGGATGGTTTTACCCGTCTCGACGCCGGCCACCCACACGCGATTGTCGTTGAAAACGATGATCGCATTCCCGCCGTCGCACAGGCAGCCCATGGTGCCAGGCTGCTCGAGGCGGACGGCGCCTTTCAGTGTTCCGTCTTCAAGGCTGTAGCGCTGCAGCGCATTGTCGCACCTCACAATGAAGTCACCGGCGGATTCCCGCAGGCCGACCATCCCCGGGTACATGCCGTCGATCAGCGGTGTCTCGAACAGCCGCTCGCCGGTTTCAAACGCGTAGCCCCGTACCTTGGCTTCGACTTCACCGTCCTGGGTGATCATCACCAGTGCCTTGCCGCCGTCGGGAGTGAGCCATGGGCCGGCCACGACGGCATTGCCGAATTCGGAATTTGAGACCGACCCGCATGGTTCGTATTCCAGGCCGGCCGAAAGCTCCGCCGTGCGGGTGTGGCGCTTCTCCTGTTGTTCCAGCAGTGCCTTGTAGTCCTTGAGCAGGGTGCTCTTGTCGAGATCCGGCCGGCCGAGCTGCCACGCAAGCCACTTGACGAGTTGCTGCTCTTTGGCGCTGCCCGCCGGCTTCAACTTGCTCAACGCGGCGACCAGCTCGTCCGCGAACTTGCGGCTGAAACCGTCCTGGATCACGCGGCATGACCAGTCCCTGACGGCGCTGTACTCGGCTTCCGTGGCGTCCAGGAACTGGGCCAGCGCCTTCTTACGCTGTTTGTCGTCACCGTGTGCAATCACGGTGGCTACCGCCAACGCGCTGACGGATGCATCCTTCGACTTCGTCAACTTTTCCGCCTGCTTGACCACGCCGCCGCATTCGACTGTGGTCGCCAGAGCCAGCGTCCGTTTCAGGACTTCCGGGTCCTTGGACTTTAACCCTTCGGCCAGTAGTTCCTCTGCCGAGGCGACCGGCAGGCGCTGGAACTGGGGAAGCAGATGGCGATACTCGCCCTCACCTGATTCAAGATATTTGCGAGTCGCAGCCTGGATGGCCGCGTTGCCTTCTTCCTGCTTCTGGGCATTCGAACACACTGCAAGGCCGAGAAGGAACAAAGCCGCCAGCACAGTTCGACGGGTCATCGGCATCTCCTGGTTCAGGAAAGGCCGAGTTTAGCGGCGGCGATCCGAAGCGTCCAAGAAAAGCTCATCCTTGCAACGCCCGGTCAATCCCTGAATTCGGGCCCTGCTGGAATCCCAGGCCGCTCCCCGGGAGGCGAAACTATGCGGTTCCTTGCGTCCCTGCTGGTTCTGCTGCTGCCGGCCGACGGCGCCGAGCCCGTCACGTTCAAGATCGACAACCCGGCGGCGCAGGCTACGGCCGTTCGCGTGATCGCGCTGGATGCCACGGTGGGGGAGATGGAGTAGCGTGGCATTCGCCTCCGGCGAATGAGTGGCAGCGGCCTCCGGCCCAATACTGCGGGGTTAAGGCGAAACAGTCGTCGGTTTAGCTCTTTGGCGCGGAGCGCCTGCACAGTGGAAGCCCCCACCGAACGCCTCCGGGGTTCGGTGGGGGTAATCGGCGGAAGAACGATCAAAGGCGCGGAGCGCCGACACACTCGCGGCGCTTGCCGCGAGGACCGATCGGCCGCAAGCGGCCGTTGTGCCGGCGCTCCGCGCCTCTCAAACCTCTTTTGCCCGTAACCCCCGCCTTGTTGGCGCCTCGCGTCGCTAGGCGCCAACCGGCGGGGGCTAACAATTGTTACGGCGCTCCGCGCCTGACTGCCGATACAATCTGCACGTCGGAGTCTGCCGCGAAACTCCTTAACCCCGCAGTATTGGGCCTCCGGCCGCTGGCGTGCGCCGGAGGCGCGCGATACTCATTCGCTGGAAGCGAATGCCACTTGGCTATATGTCGAGGTTCTTTACCTCCAGCGCGTGGCGTTCGATGAACTGCCTGCGTGGCTCTACCTGGTCGCCCATCAGGATGGTGAACATCTCGTCGGCGGCGTCGGCGTCTTCCTTGGTTACCTTCAGCAGCACGCGGTTGGCCGGGTCCATGGTGGTTTCCCACAGCTCGTCGGCGTTCATTTCACCCAGGCCCTTGTAGCGCTGGATGCTGATGCCTTTGCGCCCCTGCTCGCGCACCTGGTGCAGCAGTTCGTTCAAGCTCAACGCCGGGCGCTCGTCTTCATCTTCGAAGCGCAGCAGGAACTGCTCGGCCTGGTTTTCGCGGCCGTTGATGGTCCAGGCCGGGAAGCCGCGGACCTCAAGCTGGCCGATGATCTCGGCGGCCTGCTCCGCGAGTTCGGCGATCTCGATGCGTTCCTCGATCTTTTCGCGGTCGAGGGTCTTGTCGATCTCGGTTTCGCGGTTGCCGATCTCGGCGGGCGTCAGCACTTCGAAGCCCTTCTTGAGGCGCTCGCCGATGAACTTGTTGAGCTCGGGCTCCTGGTGATCGTGGAAGTAGCGGGCCTTGTCCTCGCTGAAGATCACGGTGGTGGGCAGCGTTTTGGTTTCGCTGTTGAACTGGGCGTAGAAGCGGTTGGGGTTCAGGCCCTTCTTGCTGACCTTGCCCGCCAGCTCTTCCAGCCTGATCAGGCGCTCGAAGATTTCGCTGCGCATCTGCGCGCCGCTGAACTCGCGGCCGGCAGCGCCGATGTCCATGTCCTTGGGCACGCGCATGGATGCGCCCTCGATGCCCATGCGCATCAGGGTGTCGTTCATTTCGCGGTCGCTGCGGACGTACTCGGACTTCTTCTTGCGCGTCACCTTGTAGAGCGGCGGCTGCGCGACGTAGATATTGCCGGCGTCGATCAGCTGCGGCAGCTGGCGGTAGAAGAAGGTCATCAGCAGGGTGCGGATGTGGCTGCCGTCCACGTCGGCGTCGGTCATGATGATGACCTTCTTGTAGCGCAGCTTGGAGATGTCGAAGCCGCCCTTGCCGGGCTCTTCCGTGCCGATGCCGGTGCCGATGCTGGCGATCAGGTTCTGGATTTCCGTGTGCTGCAGCATCTTGGCCAGCGTCGCCTTCTCCACGTTCAGGATCTTGCCGCGCAGGGGCAGGATGGCCTGGAAGGTGCGCTCACGGCCCTGCTTGGCGCTGCCGCCGGCCGAGTCACCCTCGACGATGTACAGCTCGGCCTCATCGGGCTTGCGGGTGAGGCAGTCGGCCAGCTTGGATGCCAGGAAGCCGGTCTGCAGCGCGCCCTTGCGCACGACTTCGCGTGCCTTGCGGGCGGCCTCACGGGCGCGGGCGGCGAGCAGGCTGTTTTCGCAGATGCGCTCGGCGGACTTGGGGGTGCTCTTCCAGGAAGGTTTCCATGGCCTCGGCGACCACGGCGTCGACGCCGCCTTCGACCTCGCGGTTCAGCAGGCGCACCTTGGTCTGGCCCTCGAACTGCGGGTTCTTGACCTTCACGCTGATCACCGCGTACAGGCCTTCGCGGTAGTCGTCGCCGCTAGGCATGGTGATCTTCTTGACGTCTTTGCCCTTCTTCTCGAGGTAGCGGTTCAGGTAGCGCGTGAGCCCGCGAGTGAGCCCCCTTGCGGAAGCCGGTCAGGTGCGTGCCGCCGAAGGGGTTGTTGATGTAGTTGCCGTAGGTGTGGGTCGGCAGCTCGCCTTCGCCCTCGCACCACTGGAAGGCGGCCTCGACGTCCACTTCGTCGTCTTTGCCCTCGTTGACGGTCTTGTGGACGTAGACGACCTCTTCGTTGATCTTGGTCTTGTTGCGGTTGTGCCAGGCGACGAATTCCTTGATGCCGTCCTTGAAGTGGAAGATCTCTTCCTTGCCCTCGCCGCGGTGGTCGCGCAGGTAGATCTTCAGGCCCTTGGCCAGGAACGCCAGTTCGCGCAGGCGCGCGGCCACCATCGAATACTTGAACTCGATGGTGTCGAAAATCGTGGAGTCGGGCAGGAAGCTGATCCGGGTGCCGGTCTTGTCGGCTGTTCCCGTGACACGCAGGTCTTCGGTCTTGGTGCCGCGCGAGAAGTCGATCTGGTGCTCCTTGCCGCCCTGCCAGACCACCACCTTCGTCCAGTCCGAGCAGGCATTGACAGCCTTCAAGCCGATGCCGTGCAGACCGCCGGCCGTGTTGTAGGCCTTGCCCTCGAACTTGCCGCCGGCGTGCAGGGACATCAGCACCATCTCGACGCCCGGCAGGCCGGTGTCTTTGTTGATGCCGACGGGGATGCCGTGCCCGTCGTCGGTAACGGTGCACGAGCCATCCTGGTTGAACTCGACCGTGATGTTGTTGCAGCGCCCTGCCAGGGCTTCGTCAACCGAGTTGGCGACGATTTCGAACACCAGGTGGTGCAGGCCGTTGACGTCACGACCGCCGATGTACATGTCGGGACGTTTGCGGATGCCGTCGAGACCCTTCAACTGCTTCAGGTCGTCTGCGCCGTAGATTTCGTTCACTGTTGCCGATCTTTCTGCCATGTGTTCCTCAAAGCGTTTGAGCCGCACGCGGGCGGTTCACTTGCGCCGGCCGTGAAGCTTCACGACCAGCTCGGAGACGGAGTCTTTGCCCTGCAGCAACTCGCGCATGCAGGCCAGCAGGGCCCCGCGATACACCACACCAAGTTCGTGGGCCAGCGCCGGGCTGTCGACCAGCACCTGCACGGCGCCGGTCTTGCCGATGCTGCGGACTTCGGCGCGCCGGGCGGCTGCGCTGAGGCCGGGGGTCTGCTCGACGGCCATTTCCCATGCGGCGCGGATGCGCTGCAGGCGCGAGCGGTTGACGTGCTTCTGTTCGGTCAACAGCACGGTCAGTGCCTGGGCGAACGGCACCGGCAGCACGGGCGTGCGCGCGTTCTGGCGCAGCCGTTCCAGCGGGTCCTTGGAGGCTTGCTGGGGGCTGATTTTGGGGCGTTTGACCAGGCGGGTCGTCATCTTTCAAAGTATACAAACCGGCGCGACATTGGGAAGGTCAACGGGCCGCAAATATGCTTGAAATAGGGTGTTGGCGGCGAATTGAAGGGTTCTGGAAAGCTTGTGGAAAAGGTGGTTGGCGGCACCCGCCTTGCCCAGAATCCGCCCTGCGTTATGATTCGCGGCCCTTGCCTGGCACAGGCAATCCTGCCTTTGCCAAAGGGCGCGAGGGTGAAGGGCCTTTCAGGCCCTTCACCCTCGCGGAGGGGTGACAGAGTGGCCGATTGTGCTCGCTTGGAAAGCGAGTGTACCGCAAGGTACCGGGGGTTCGAATCCCCCTCCCTCCGCCACAGCCGGGACCAGGGACAGGCACCTTTGGTGCCTGTCCCTTTTTTACCACGAACGCTGCATGGGGACAGGCACGTTCCGTGCCTGTCCCCGGTTGTGGCACCCGCGAACCAAAGCCCGGCCTGCAAAGGCCGGGCGCATTACGGTTGATTCGCAATGAAAGGCAGATCCGCCCGGGGTTGGCACCCCGGGCTTTGGTTTATTTCGCGATCTGCCTCAGACGGAACAGGGCTGCCCCTGCCGGCAGCAGCGCCAGCCCGGCCAATAGCCGCCAAGCGGCCGCGCTCCAGGCTTCCGCGGGCACCACGCGCGCGGCCAGAAATTCGTCGAACAGCCCGGACGGAAAGAGTTCCGGCAGGCTGGTGGCCCTGGCCTCCAGTTGCTCCACCAGTGTGGACTTCTCGCCGGCTCGCTCCAGGGCCGCGCGGCGGTCGCGCGCCATCTTCGTGGTGGGGGCCAGGCTGGGCAGCAGCGTCAGCGTCGAGAACAGCAGCAGCCCCGCCAGCACGGCCGTGGGCGCCGTGGCCAGCGAGCGCACCAGCAGCACCAGCAGCAGGCAAAGCAGTGCCGCGCCGCATGACAGCATGAACAGCCGGGCCACACTGCCCCACGGGCTTGCGCGCTCGAGCTCAAGGCGCACGCGATCGGGAGAGGCTCCGACGATCAGCACCGGGTCCGTTGGCTGCACAACCAGGCTGCCGGATTCGGGCCACGCGCCCTCAAACTGCACACGATAACGCGACTGCACGGTGGTCGCCAGGGGCGTGCGCACGTTTCCGTTCTGCAGCCACACCGCAACCGGCGCGCGGTCGCGGGGAGGCGCCTCGGCCGTCCACACCAGTTGAAACTCCACGGTGCCCTTGAGCGTTTCACCGGCACGCGCGGGCAAGGGCAGGACCAGCTCTTCGCCGTAGGCCGGGTTGGCCCATGTGGTGGCGTCAGCCTGCCCCGCGGCTGTCTGCAGCGCGCCGTCCTTGACGCGCTGTTTGCTGATGGCGTCGGGGCTGCGCGTGACGGTGAGGTCGCCGTCCAGCCACTGGTTGGCGAGCACCCCGCCCAGGGCGAACAGCCCCGCAGCCAGCACCAGCACCCCGCCGCCGGCCAGTGCCGCGCCCAGGAAGTACTCGCTGCGCCGGGCGGGCAGCACGCTCCAGCCGCGCTTGAGGGCGGGCTTCAGCAGGAAGCCGCCGCCCAGGATGGCCGCCAGCGGGAACACCACGCGCAGACCTTCACTGGTGATGCTGCGCGTCAGCCAGGCGCGCGTGTCGGCGCTTTCACCGAACAGCAGCGCCAGGGCCGGCACCGCCAGCAGCAGCACCAGCGCGAGCAGCGGTGCCAGGCGCGCGCGCAGGGCCTCAAGCAGCGCGGCGCGGGCGATTGCCAGCACGCGGCTGATCATGGCTTGGGGTCCTTGTCGCCCAGCATCTTGAGGTAGAAGGCCTCCAGCGTGCGCATGGGTGCGCGTGAACTGAGTACGTTGAGGCCCTTCTCGCGGGCCAGTTCTTCCAGCGCGCGGATGGCATCAGGCGTAGGCGGGCTGAGGCGCAGCTCGTGCACGTCTTTCTCGCGCAGCAGCTCTTCCAGTGTGCCCTCGCTCAGCAGCTTGCCCTTGCTCAGGAAGGCTACGCGGTCGCACACGTTCTCGAGCTCGCCCAGCAGGTGGCTGGAGATCAGGATGGCCTTGCCCTGCTTGCGCAGCTCGCCGATCAGCTCTTTGACCTGCACGGCGCCCAGCGGGTCCAGGCCGCTGGTGGGCTCGTCCAGGATGAAGACGTCCGGCTCGGCGATCAGCACGCAGGCGATGCCGAGGCGGCGCTGCATGCCCTTGCTGAATCCTTTCACGCGGCGCCTGGCGGCATCCTTCAGGCTCAGGCGCTCCAGCAGCTCGTGGGCCTTGTCGGCCGCCTGCTTGCGCGTCAGCCCTGCCAGCGCGCCGTGCAGCTTGAGGGTTTCCAGCGCGGTCAGGAAGGGCAGCAGCGTGCTGTCTTCGGGCAGGAAGCCGGTGGCCTTGCGGGCCGCCAGGCTACCGGGTTTTGCGCCGCCGATCGTCACGCCGCCGCTGGATGGGCGCAGCAGGCCGACGGCAATCTTGAAGGTGGTGGACTTGCCGCTGCCGTTGGGGCCCAGCAGGCCGAAGACTTCGCCGGCGTTGACGTTAAGCGAAAGGCCGTCGAGCGCTTGCACGCGTCGACGGCCGAAGAAGTCACGAAAGGTCTTGCAGAGGTTGGAGATTTCAACCGCGGGCACGGTTAGATCTGCGACATGAAGGTTGCCTGCAGCTTGCGCTTGAGCCCCTGGCGCTTCTTGCGGGCGCGGGTGATGCTCGGCTTCTCGTAGTGGGACTGGCGCTTCATGGCGCGTGTCAGGCCTTCTTTTTCACAGGCCTTCTTGAAGCGACGAAGCAACTGTTCCACGGATTCCGAACTACGCGCCTTGATCTTGACCATACTTAACCTGAACTCTCGCCTCAGTTTATGCCGCCTTGCGGCGACGTGCCTGCCATGAAAAACACACTCCCGCTCAAAGTCGGGGAGGGAACTATAGCCCGCCGGGGGGCGGGCTGCAAGTCCGCGACTTTTTGAAATTTCGGGAAGCAATTGACCGTTCGGTTAGTTTGTTGGTTTACATACTTACCGTACGGTATATAAAGGCCTCCCATGGGCGGCAGTTCACCGGCAACCGAAGCAGACACGAAACTCGTCATCCTGCGCGAGGCAGCGGCCCTGTTCGCGACCCGCGGCTACGACGCCGTCAGCGTGCGCGAAATCGTGGAGGCGTCGGGCGTCACCAAGCCCGCACTCTACTACCACTTCGGCAGCAAGGAGGGCGTGGCGCGCGCCATGGTGGAGTACTTCCTGCAGGCCGCCACGGAAATGCGCACCCGCGTGTTCGCGCAGGCCGGCGCGGTGCGCGAGCTGCTTGAGCTTTACACCGGTGAAATGCTCGAGCTGGCCCAGCAGCACCGAAACACCCTGGCGTTTGCATTCTCGCTGTGGTTCGGGCGCAGCAGCCTGAAAGAGCTGATCCGCCACGCCGAAGAGTATGACACCTGCGCCGTGCGCGATTGGACCGCGCGGCTGGGTGAGCTGGGAATGTCGCAGCACGCCGCCCAGGCCGCAGTCAGGGCCTACTGGGCGCTGCTGATGCAGGAACTGATGAAGGTGGTGCAGTGCCCGCGCTTCGAGGGCTGCGCCAGGACACTCGCGACTGACATGGCCACGCTGGTTCTGCACGGCGCGGCCGCATTCAATGAAGAGAGCGATGTATGAGGACGAGAATCGTGTGTCTGCTGGCCCTGCCCATGCTGCTGGCCGCCTGCGGCGCGGGCGCGCCGCCGGAGGTGAGTGACGCCAGGCCCGCGCGCAACGTGGTGGTGCGGCTGGTGAAGCCGCAGCCCCTGGAGGTGCAGATCAAGCTGCCGGTGGTGGTGCGCCCCAAAGAGGAACTCGAGTTGCGCGCCGCCGCCCAGGGCGTGATCCGCAAGCTGGCCTACGACAAGGGGGACACTGTCCCGGCTTCGAAGCTGCCCGAACGCCGCTGGCTGGAAGTCAGCGAGTTCCTGGCCGCGCAGCCCGAGGGCGTCGCTCCCACGCAGGAACAGGTGGTGTTCCGGAACCTCGCCCACCTGCAGGGCGTTGAGTGTTTCGCGCGCATCGATGACAGCCAGCTGCTGCAGAGCTTCCGTGAGGCGCAGGAAAGCTACGACCAGGCCGTGCGCGACCTCAAGCGCACCGAGGAGTACCCGCAGTCAACCGGCTCGCAGCTCGATGCCGCGCGCACGCGCTGCAGCATGGCGCGGGCCGCCGTTGAGCGGGTGCTGGGCATGATCGAGGACAGCTACGTGTGCAACCCGGCCCGGGGCATCCTGACGGAGCGCACCCGCCTGCAGGGCGAGTTCGTCCACGCCGGCGAGCTGATCGGGCGGGTCGCCGTGATGGACCGCCTGGTCGCCGAGCTGGAGATTCCCGAGGCTCACCGCCAGGCGCTCAGGCAGGGCGAGAAGCTGGACGTCGTGCTCGGCTCGCTGAAAGACGCGCAGGGCCGGCGCATGGTCCGCGAAGGAACCATCACCCGCATCGACACCGTCGCACACCCGGTCACCCACAGCTTCACCGTGGACGTTGAGCTGGACAACGCCGACCTGGCCCTGCCGGCCGGCATCTTCGGCACGGTCGGCGTGACCATCTACAGCAGCCCGGCAGCGCTGGTGGTGCCGCTGAGCGCCGTGCGCCTGAGCGGCACGAAGAAGTCGCTGTTCGTGCTGCCGGCCGCGGGCGGCAGCCGGGTGCAGGAGCTGGCGGACATCGAACTGGGGCAGATGAACCTGCAGTGGGTCGAGGTGCGGGGCGACAAGCTGAAGTCGGGGATGCGCGTGGTGACCTTCGGCGCGCAGATGCTCGCCGACGGCGATGAAGTCACGTGGACCGAGCAGGACCCCTACGTGCTGAAGCAGGAGTCCAGCCCATGATCATTACCGACTTCTCGGTGAAACACCGGGTTGCCGTCGTGGTGCTGATCTTCGGCATCGCGCTGCTGGGCACCTTCAGCTACCTGACCGTCCCGCGCGAAAGCGCCCCGGACATCAAGGTGCCGCTGGTGACCGTGATGGTGCCGTGGCCGGAAGCAAGCCCGGAAGACGTCGAAAGCTCGATCACCATCCCGCTCGAGCGCCAGCTCAAGAACCTGAAAGGGCTGACCGAGCTGACCAGCGTCAGCGTCGAGGGCGCCAGCATCACCACCTGCGAGTTCGACCCGAACATCCCGGTCGAAGACGCGCTGCAGAAGGTGCGCGAAAAGTACGACATCGCGAAGACCGAATTCCCGGCCGACGTCGAGGACGAGAACATCTCGGAGCTCAGCTTCTCGGAGTTCCCGATCATGATCGTCACGCTGTTCGGGGCCGAGGTGCCGGTGCTCGAGCACATCGCCGAAGAGCTGGAAGACCGCATCGAGGGCCTGCCCGGCGTGCTGAACGTGGAGATCAGCGGCGGCATCGAGCCGCAGATCGAGATCGAGATCGACCCCGAGAAGCTCGAAGGCTACAAGCTTCCCGTCAACGAACTGATCGAGCGCCTGCGCGGCGAGAACGTTGACGTCTCCGCGGGCAGCGTCGACACCGGCAGCGTCAAGCCTTCCGTGCGCATCCCCGGCGAGTTCAAGACGCCCGCCGACGTCGAGGCGCTGGTGATTCACACCGTGGACGGCCGCCCCGTCTACCTGCGCGACGTCGCGCGCGCCTACCTCAGTTACAAGGACCCGATCAGCTACGCCCGCCGCGACGGGCGACCGGCGGTGCAGCTCAGCATCCAGAAGCGCGCCGGCGCGGACATTTTGCCGATCACCGAGGCCGTGAAGTACGGGATGAAGCAGGCAAAGGCGGAGTTCCCGTCCGGCGTGGACTACGCCGTGCTTACCGACGAGTCGGACAACATCCGCAACATGATCAGCGACCTGGAGAACAACATTCTTTCGGGCCTGGTGCTGGTGCTGCTGGTGATCTTCTTTGCCATGGGCCTGCGCAACGCGCTGTTCGTTTCGCTGGCGATTCCGCTCAGCATGCTGATGAGCTTCTCGATCCTGCAGGCGATGGGCGTGACGCTGAACATGGTTGTGCTGTTCAGCCTGATCCTGGCCCAGGGCATGCTGGTGGACAACGCCATCGTGATCGTCGAGAACATCTTCCGCCACATCGGCATGGGCAAAACGCCGATCCAGGCCGCCATGGACGGCACGTCAGAAGTGGCATGGCCGGTGATCGCCAGTACCGCCACCACCGTGGGCGCGTTCCTGCCCATGGTGTTCTGGCCGGGCATCATGGGCGAGTTCATGAAGTTCCTGCCCATCACGGTGATCGTCACGCTGCTGGCCAGCCTGTTCGTGGCGCTGGTGATCAACCCGACCGTGGCGGCGGCGCTGATGCGCTTCCGCAAGCCGACACAGAGCGCGCTGGGCCGCAAGGTAGAAGGCGCGGGCAAGCAGGTGATCTTCAACTACGAGCGCTTCCTGCGCCTGGCGCTGCGCTTCCCCAAGACCACCATCGGCATCGCGACGCTGCTGCTGGTGCTGATCACCATGACCTACAGCGCCATGGGCCACGGCGTGGAGCTGTTCCCGGAGGTCGAGCCCAAGCTGGCGTTCGTGAACATCACCGCGCCCGAGGGCACCAGCCTGCAGAAAACCGACGCGCTGGCGAAGGTGGTGGAGTCGCGCCTGCCGCAGAGCCCGGACATCAAGGGGATTGAAACCACCGTCGGCGGCAAGGGCGTGGGCAACCCCATGGAGGGCGGCGCCGATGCCACCCACCTCGCGCGCGTCACCATCAGCTTCAAGGACCAGGCCGACCGCGAGGGCAGCCCCGCCGAGTACCTTGAGAAGCTGCGCCCGCTGATCGTGGACCTGCCGGGCGCCGAGTTCGAGATCAAGCGCCAGTCGATGGGTCCGCCCACCGGCCCGCCCATCAACGTGGAAGTCAGCGTCGCCGACGAGTCGCAGCTTCCCGCCGCGGCCCGTGCCGTGCGGCGCATCGTCGAGGGCGTGGACGGCGTGATCGACCTGCGCGACGACCTGCGCACCGGCAAGCCCGAGCTGCGCGTGCGCGTGGACCGCCAGAAGGCCGCGCTGCTGGGCCTCAACACCCAGTGGATCGGCAACTTCGTCAAGATGCTGATCAACGGCCAGCGTATCGGCGGCTACGACGACGGCCGTGAAGAGCGCGACATCCTGGTGCGCCTGCCCGAGGAACGCCGCAACGACCCGACGGTGCTGGACTCGATCCGCGTCAGCGACGCGCTTGGCAACGCGATCCCGCTTTCCACGGTGTGCAGCTGGGACTACGTGGGCGGCGCGGGCACCGTGCGGCGCAAGGGCGGCCAGCGCGTGCTGACCGTTTCCGCCGACGTGGCGGACGGCTACCAGGCGCAAGTGCTGCTGAAGGAGATCGAGGCGAAGATCGCGCTGGAGAAAGCGAGCATGCCCCTGGGCTTCGAGGCGCGCTTCACGGGTGAGAATGAAGACCAGCAGGAGGCCGCCACCTTCCTGACCGAGGCCTTCGTGATCGCGCTGCTGGTGATCATGTTCATCCTGGTGCTGCAGTTCAACGGCGTGCTGCAGGCCGGCATCATCCTGAGCAGCGTGATCATGTCGCTGATGGGCGTGATGCTGAGCCTGCTGGTGCTGGCGCAGCCCTTCGGCATCATCATGACCGGCGTGGCCGTGGTGTCGCTGGCGGGCGTGGTGGTGAACAACGCGATCGTGCTGATCGACTACATCAACCAGTTGCGCTCAAAGCACGGGCTGGCGCTGCATGACGCCATTGTCGAGGCCGGCAAGACACGCCTGCGCCCGGTGATGCTGACGGCCATCACCACCGGCCTGGGCCTGCTGCCCATGGCGCTGCAGTTCAGCTTCGACTTCCGCCAGTTCAAGTTCGTGGTGGGCGGCGAGTCGGCGGCATGGTGGGCGCCGCTGGCGACCGCCGTGATCTTCGGCCTGATGATCGCGACCGTGCTGACGCTGATCCTGGTGCCGGCCGCGTATCTGCTGACCGACGGCTGGTCGGGCTGGTACCGGCGCTTCTTCAACCGCGTGTTCGGCAGCGCCGACGAGTTGTCCGACGACCAGAAGCAGACCGAGAACGGCCCGGCCGCGCAACCGAAGCAGCCGGAGCCACGTCCCGCGCCGCAACTGGAACCGGAACCGGTTCCATCGTTTGACTAGTTCGGCGTCGGGCAAGTTCTCCGCCGGTTGCAGCCTGACCGGAAATGCAACCGCGAAGCACCGCGAAGGGCCGCGAAGATACAGATCTTGGCGGCTCTTTGCGGTTGCAATTCGGTGCCAACTGCCAACGGGCCACGAAAACACCAAAGCACAAAACAATGCCTCACTGAAACTGCCGGCAATTTTCCTGGCAGGACCTTTAGTGCTTTTGTGGCCCATCAACACGAAGCTCGCAAAGAACTGCGGGGCGGCGCCCGGACAATCCGTGGTCCCCGCGCGATGCAGCAGTTGCAGTACTTCGCGGCCCTTGGCGGCTCTTCGCGGTTACCGCGTCGTTCGACTAGTCAAGCAGCGCAAAGCGCAGCAGGCCGCCGATGCCTGCCAGCGTCACCAGCCCGCCCAGCACGATACGGAAAGGGCGCGGCTTGAGGCGCCGATGTGTCCGGATGCCGAGCAGCATCGCACCCACAATCACCGGCAGGGCATAGCCGAACCACGCCAGGTGCGTCGTCGTGTAGACGCCGCCGGCCGCCAGCGTGGCGAGTCGCGCGATTCCCGCCGCGTTGGTGATGATCACCGTGCGGTTGCGGAACACGCCGGGGTCATCGCTGGCGCGGCTCAGCAGAATGAAAACCACGGGCCCGCCCATGCCGAACAGGCCGCTCAGCACGCCCGCCAGCGCGCCGGTCGGCAGCGCCCAGCGGTTCACGGATCGCAGGCTGGCGGGTGGATGGTCCGGCCGCAGCGCCAGGTACATGCCGGCGCCCAGCACGGCCAGCGCCAGCACCAGGGAAAGCCAGCGCAGCTCAAGCCGCGGCAGCAGCAGCGCAAAGGTGACGGTCACCGGAACCATGCCGGCAAGCAGCAGCAGTGTGAAACGTTCAAGTTTCAGCTTGCGCCAGAACAGCAACGCCATCAGCGCGCTGGCGAACACGTCGGCGATGGCGATCCAGTACAGCCCGTCACGCAGGCTGAGCCCGCCGGTCAGGCCCAGTGCCAGCGCGGTCAGCAGCCCGGCGTTGAACACGATCGCGCTGGCGGCGCCGGTCACGCCCTTGGTGAAGTAGGCGAACACGGACAGGATGCAGATGATCAGCACAGGCGTCATCGCCGCAGATAGTGCAGCGTCGCGCCCGATCAGGCAATGCCGCCACTGTTGCACCAGCAGTCTTGCCCGATGCTGCAAGGGGATGAAGCACCAGGAATGCATAAGCCATTCGGCGCGGAGCGCCATCACAATGGAAGCCCCCACCGAACGCCCACGGCGTTCGGTGGGGGTTTTCGGTGGAGCAAGTTGAGAGGCGCGGAGCGCGGGCAGAACGGCTGCTTGCGGCCGAACGGTTCTCGCGGCAAGCGCGGCGAGTGTGTCGGCGCATCCGCGCCTCAAAACATGGGTTGGTACCAAGCCCCCACCGAATGCTGCGCATTCGGTGGGGGCTTCCACTGTGAAGGCGCTCCGCGCCGAAAAACCAAGCGATGACCGTTTCGCTTGATCCGGCAGTATTGGGCAATCCTGACGGTGAGCGATTAGGCGCAGCGGCATGGCCGTGGCACTACTTGGCGCGTTTGGCTGCTTCTTTGGCCTGCAGCTCGGCGCGGTCCTGCTCGAAGTGCTGGTAGATGGCTTCCGCCAGTTTCTCGTTCACGCCCTCCACCTGCTTCAGCTCTTCCAGCGTGGCCAGCTTCACACCGCGCGGCGAGCCGAACTTGCGGATCAGCGCTTTCTTCTTCTTCGGTCCCACGCCCGGCACGGAATCCAGGCTGCTGCTGATCTGCGACTTGCCGCGCAGCTGCCGGTGGAACGTGATCGCGAAGCGGTGCGCCTCGTCCCGGATGCGCATCAGCAGGTACAGCGCCGGGCTGCGCTGGTCCAGCGTGATCGGCTCAATGCGCCCCGGCAGGAAGATGCGCTCGGCCGTGCGCTCGGCGTCCTCTCCCCAGGCGGTTTCCCAGCCGGGGCGTTTCTTGTCGCGCGACTTGGCCAGCGAGATCAGGTCGATGCCCACCACGTTCAGCTCATCGAACACCTGCTGCACGCGGTTGAGCTGGCCGGGGCCGCCGTCGATCACGATCAGATCCGGCAGATTGCCCTCTTCCATGCCGCGGCGCAGGCGGCGGCGCAGCACTTCTTCCATGCTGGCGAAGTCGTCGTTGCGGTCGTGGGTCTTGATCTTGTACTTGCGGTACTGGCCCTTGGCGGGCTCGCCGTCGATGAAGCACACGCCCGAGGCCACGGTGTCCTTGCCGCCGCCGTGGCTGATGTCAAAGCACTCCATGCGCACCGGCGTGCGCTCGAGCCCGGCCGCTTCCTGCAGGGCTGACAGCAGCTGCTTGTTGCGCTGCTCGGTCTCGGCGCGCACCTTCATGGCGTGGCGCGCGTTGATGTTGGCCATCTCGGCCTGCTTGGCGCGCTCGCCGCGCTGCGGGCAGCTGATCTGCACGCGGCGCTCGGCGCGGTCGGAAATCCAGGCGGCCAGCGCATCCATGCCCTCCAGCTCGATGGGCACCACGATCTCGTCCGGCACGAACGAGGCGCGCTCATAGAACTGCATCAGGAACTGGCTCAGCACCTCGTCATCGGGCAGCAGGCTCTGGAACTCGCGGGTGGCCGAGTCCTCCAGTTTGCCGTCGCGGTACATCAGCGTGGCGATGCTGAGCCGGTCCGCCTCGCGGTGGATGCCGTGCACGTCGCGGTGCACTGCCTTGGTCAGGCCAACCTGCGCGCGCTGGCGCATGGTGGTCTCCTGCACGGCCAGCATCTTGTCGCGGAGCTCGGCCGCCTTTTCGAACTTCAGCTCGGCGGCGGCCTCGTTCATCTGCTGTTCGAGCAGCTTGACCACGCCCGGGTCCTGGCCGTTGAGCACGCGGATGAAGCCCTTCAGGATTTCGGCGTACTCTTCCTTGTTGACCATGCCCGCCACGCAGGGCGCCTTGCACACGCCGATCTCGTTGTACACGCACGGCCTGGAGCGGTTTGCCATCACGTGGTCGCTGCACAGGCGCAGCGGGTAGAGGCGCTTGAGAACCTCCAGCGTCTTGTACAGCTTGCTGGCGCTGGAGTATGGGCCGATGTAGGTCGCGCCGTCGTGCTTGTACTTGTGCACGATGGTCGCGCGCGGGTAGTCGTGCCGCATGTCGATGCGCACGCTGACAAACGTGCGGTCGTCGCTGGCAAGCTGGATGTTGTAGTGCGGCCGGAAGCGCTTGATCAGGTTGTTCTCAAGGACCAGCGCCTCTTTCTCGTTGCCGACCACGATGAACTCGACGCTTTGCGCCTTGCGCATCAGGAAGGGTATGTGCGCGCGGCCGTCGGCGTCGGGGCGCAGGTAGGCGCGCACGCGGTTGCCGAGGTCGATGGCCTTTCCGACGTACAGCACCTTGCCGCGCGCGTCCTTGAACAGGTAGCAGCCCGGCTCATGGGGCGCGGCGTAGATCTGCCGCTCGAGCAGTGAGTCGTCTTCAGCCATTGCCCTATTGATACACCGCGCCGGGCGGTTGTGTCAGAGGTCGGAGGTCAGAGGTCGGAGGCATGCGCTCTGCGGCGATCGCGCGCCTTTACTTATCCTTCTCGGGGCCGGCGGCATGGTGGGTGTCCTTGCGCTCGATGGCCGCGCGCGACCAGCTGTAGTCGCGCAGCAGCACGCCCCAGGCCTGCTTGGCGCGCTCGGCTTCGCCCTCGCGCTCATAGCTGAGGGCGATCCAGTATTGCGCGTCGTCGCAGATCGAGCTGCGCACCTGGTCGAGCTCCAGCACCTGGCGCAGGCTGGTGCGGCCTTCCTCATATTTGCCGGCGTTGATCAGTGCCTTGCCCAGCCGGTAGCGGCAGTTGGCGGCCAGCGGGTGGTCCGGGTTGGCCTTCAGCCAGGCGCGGTATTGCTCGGCGCCCTTCTCGTTCACCCACTCGGCCTTGCCGCCGTTGCGGAAGTCTTCGTCGCGGATGCGGATGAACTGTTCCTCGGCGTCGCCCATGCGCTTCTCCACCAGTTCCAGCGTGAAGGCGGCCGCGGTGTCCAGCGCTTCGCGCAGGGGCAGGCCCGACAGCTCGGCGTACAGCTTGCCGTAGTCCTCGCCCTTCAGCAGGCGCTGGCAGAAGGCGTGCACGGCGCCCTTCTTGCGGCCTTCCAGCCACAGGAACGCGGCCGCGTCTTCGAGGTAATCGTTGGTGTCGTGGTCGGCGTCGTCGATGCCGTCGAGCAGCTTGCGCGGGTCGCGGCCTGAGAAGGTCTCGCCGCCGACGATGGCGGCCAGCCGGTCCTCCAGCTGCTCGGCGCCGTACACGGCCAGCCCCTCGCGCACCCACTTGGGCAGGTCGAGGTAGGCCTGGCCCATCACGTCGCGGAAAGCCGCGTGCTTGAGCTCATGGACGATGCGGCTGCGATGGTCCTCGGTGCTGACCACCACGTGCTCGGTGTAGAAGATGATGCGGGTGTAGGGCTTGTAATCGACGGCGATGGTCTCGGTGATCGCGCGGTTGGTGTCGCGCACGAAGCCCTTGTCGCGGAACTCGAACACCACCTGCGCGCCCTTGAGGTCAACGCCGAGGGTGCGCTTCAGTATCTTCCAGGCGTCGGCCACCTCGCGCGGCATGCGCTTGAGCGCGGCCTGGAAGCGCGCGTCATCGACGAACTTGCCGTTGTAGCCGGTGACCAGGCCGTTCTTGTCGATCTCGAGTTTCGGGTTGATGCGCTCAAGGTAGTAGATGGCCGAGTTCTGCAGCTTCGAGTCCGGGAACTGCTTCTGGAACGCCTTGAGGTCTTTCTCGGCCTGCTCGAACTGCCACAGGCGGAAGCGGCTCTGGCCGATCATGTAGGTCCAGCGGTCGCGGTTGGCGCCTTCGGGCTCGGCTTTCAGGTTGGCTTCGCACTGGGCGATGCAGTCCTCAAGTCGCCGCGCGGCGTCCAGCAGCGTGACCAGCTCGTTGCGCGCCTTGCCCGCGTGGCGGCTGCCGGGGTGCTTCTCCAGCAGCGCGCGGTACAGCTCTTCGCCGCGGGCGTAGTCGCCCCCGTTCAGGCCCGCGTTGCCGCCCATGTAGTGGGCGGCGTCGGCGTACTTGTAGTCGGCGTGGTCGGCCGTGAACTTCTCGGCCTTCTCCAGCGTCTCGGCGTAGCGCTTGGCCTTGAAGGCCTCGAGCAGGGCCTGGTAGTCGGCCCCGGCGTCGGCAAACAGCGGCGCGGCCAGCAGCAGCGAGAGAAGCAGGATGCGGGTCAGCATGCTCAATCCCTGACCTCTTTAACGGCCCTGGCGGCGTCTGCTTCCCCAAGAATATCGAGCGCGCGGGCGTACAGCTCGCGGGTGCGGGGCCAGTCGTAGTCCCAGTAGCTGCCGAACTTCACGAAGTCGAAGTGGTCGAAGGGCCGAGGCTTGCCGCGAGCCTCAAGATAGGCTGCCCAGCGCTGCTGCATCGCGGCTTTGGCGGCCCGGGCGCATTTTTTCGTGTCCTGCCCCGCCGCTTCCAGGGCGGCCAGGCGCCGCAGCTCCCATGGCACGTAACGCCGCCACTGTGCGCCGGGGCCGCAGTGGGTGATGGTCGTTCCGGAGTCGCGCTCCAGTTTTGCCAGCGTTTCACAGGTGGCGGCCAAAGCGGCGTGATCACCGGCCAGGGATTGCACGTCGGCCAGGTCGGCGAGGGTGGCGGTCCAGGCGCGGTTCTCGGCGGTGCGCTGGGGCTCGCTGAAGCTGTCGCGCAGCGCCGTCAGCGAAGCGGTTTTCCCGGCGATGGTCGCGGCGAACCAGCTGAAGCTGAAGTCTTCGATCTGCCTGCCGCCGGCGTGCTGGAGCTTCAGCGGAGCGTCCGCGGTCTGGCCGAACAGTTCCGGCGGCAGGCCCGTGAAGGCAACGCTGACGGGCACGGACTCCGGCAGCGCGGCGTAACCGCGCAGGTGACTGAGCCGCACGCGCAGCTCCCGGCGACCCAGGATGTGGGCGTGCGGCAGCAGCGTGGTACCGCAGTTGTAGGACCAGGCCAGCGTGTGCCGCGCGCCGGCCTCAATGCGCAGCTTCCAGCGGAACGCGCGGGATTCATGCCCGGCGGGCGCGTGCGCCTTGCCGTCCAGCTGCAGGGTGAACGCCTCGTGCTGCTTGGCGGGGATGAAGTCGTCGGGTAGCGAAAGCTCGAACTCGCCGGCCGCGCCCGGGTTGGCCAGGGTGACGCGGCAGGCTACTTCGGCCTCATTGCCGGGCAGCAGTCTGATCTCCAGCGCCGCGGACTCGAGCGTGAAGTCACTTCCGCGTTCGGGCGCGACGGCCCACAGGGGCGCGCAACACAGGCAGAGCAGGCAAAGCAGTCGCAGCATGCAACCAGCATAGAGGCGCACGCGATGCTGGCAAAAGCAAACCGGACGCCCGAGGGCGTCCGGTTGCAGGTGCATCAGGGCTACTTGCTGGTGAACAGGATCTCGAACAGCCAGGGCAGGATGCCGTTGCCGTCGTTGATCACCATCACCAGCGCCACGGTGGCCACGGCCACCATCGACATCAGCTTGATCAGAATGTTGAGCGAGGGACCCGATGTGTCCTTGAACGGGTCGCCCACGGTGTCGCCCACCACGGTCGCCTTGTGCTCCGGCGAGCCCTTCCCGTACTTCTTGTACTTCTTCTTGGGTGCCGACTCCGCGGCCGCGGGCGCCGGCGCGGTGGTGGAGACCACCAGCGGCGGCTCACTGGGCGCTTCCGCCTTCGCGGCCACCGGGGCGGGGGCTTCCGGTGCGGGGGCGGTGGGGGAGACGGCGGGGCTTTCCGGCGCAGCAGGTGTTTCTTCGGCCGCCGCTTGGCCGGCTTCTTCGCCGGCTTCTTCGCTGCTTTCTTCGCCGGCTGCTTCGCTGGTCTCTTCAGCGGCTGCTTCCGGCTTCGCCTCTTCTGCGGGCTTGGAACGCGCTGAGGTCTTGCCCTTCTTGCCCTTCTTCTTCTTGCCGTCGGGCCCGCCCTGGTCACCCTTCACGGGGGCCAGCGCCGCGTCTTCGATCTCGGGGTTGTAGATGCCTTCCTCAATGAACTTCTCGGCCAGGCCGCCCTTTTTCGACCCACTTCTTGGCGTTGTCCCAGGCGCCGCCGGCGTTGGCCATCATCACGGCCATGGCGAAGCCGGCCGCGAGGCCGCCGGCCAGCAGGCCGAACACCGCGCCCGCGCCGAACAGCACGCCGGTGAGGATCGGGCCGGCGACGGCGATCAGCGACGGGACGATCATCTTGCGCAGGGCCGCGGTGGTGGAGATGTCCACGCAGCTCGCGTAATCGGGCTTGCCGGTGCCTTCCATGATGCCCGGGATCTCGCGGAACTGGCGGCGCACTTCCTCAACCATGTCTTTGGCGGCGTCGCCCACGGCCTGCATGGTCAGCGCGCCGAACACGAACACCAGCATGGCGCCGATGAACAGGCCGATGATCACCTGCGGCGACATGATGGCGAGGCTGCCGAAGCTGAAGTCGATGTCCTTGCCGGCCACGATGAACGACTGGATGGAGTCGCTGTAGCTGGCGATCAGCGCCAGCGCGGTCAGCGCTGCAGAGCCGATGGCGAAGCCCTTGCCGATCGCAGCCGTGGTGTTGCCCAGGCTGTCCAGCGCGTCGGTGCGCTCGCGCACCTCGGGCGGCAGTCCCGACATCTCGGCGTTGCCGCCGGCGTTGTCCGCGATGGGGCCGTAGGCGTCGGTGGCGAGCGTGATGCCCAGGGTGCTCAGCATGCCGACGGCCGCGAGCGCCACGGCGTACAGGCCGGACGCGGCGGAAACGAAGCCGCCGCCCAGGCCGAAAGCCAGCAGGGTAGCGACCGCGACGGTCATGATCGGGATCCAGGTGGAAAGCATGCCGACGGCCAGGCCGCCGATGATCACGGTGGCGGGGCCGGTGACGGACTGCTTGGCGACGCTCTGGGTCGGCGCGTAGTCGTAGGCTGTGAAGCGCTCGGAGCCCCAGGCGATCACCAGGCCGGCGCCCAGGCCGGTGAGGACCGCCAGCCACATGCTGAAACCCAGCACGCCGAAGGCGAACACGCAGATCGGCAGCGCGACCACACCCACGGCGATGGACGCCACGTTCACGCCCTTGTGCAGCGCTCCCAGCAGCTGGTGCAGGCTGGCGCCTTCCTGCGTCTTCACGAACTTGGTGGAAATCACCGACAGCACGATGCCGGCGGCCGCGATCACGATCGGGGCCATGGCGAAGCCGAACGGGTTCTTGTTGAGCGCGATGGCCGCGCTCCAGGACAGGGCGATGGCCGCGAGGATCGAGCCGATGTAGGACTCGTACAGGTCGGCGCCCATGCCGGCCACGTCGCCCACGTTGTCACCCACGTTGTCGGCGATGGTGGCGGGGTTGCGCGGATCGTCTTCCGGGATGCCCGCTTCGACCTTGCCCACCAGGTCGGCGCCGACGTCCGCGGCCTTGGTGAAGATGCCGCCGCCGACGCGGGCGAACAGCGCCACCAGCGAGGCGCCCAGGCCGAAGGTGATCATGGCGTTGGAGACGTCGTTCAGCGTCACCTCGCCGGCGATGTCCACCAGGCCGATCATGATCAGGAACCAGAAGGTCACGAACGCGAGGCCCAGGCCCACCACCGACAGGCCCATGACCGCGCCCGCCTTGAAGGCCACCTGCAGGCCGGCGTTCAGGCCGCCTTCCTTGCAGGCCCAGGCGGTGCGCGAGCTGGCCATGGTGGCGGTGCGCATGCCCCACCAGCCGGTCAGGAAGCTGCAGGCGCCGCCGGTGGCGAGGCCGAACAGGATGAAGAACGCCAGCCACCAGTGCGGGCTGGCCAGGTTGATCAGCGCGATGACGACCGCGGTGCCAAGCAGCACCGGCAGTACGATACGGCGCTGGCGCACCAGGTACGCCATGGCGCCTTCGCGGACGTGTTCCGCGATCTCGACCATGCGTTCGTTGCCGGGTGCTGCCTGCTTGACCTCGCCGAAGAACTTCCTGGCGGTAAGCAGGGCGAGCGCGGCCGCCGCAAAACCGAGCACGATGGAAATCACGCCGTAGGTGGCGTTCCAGCCGCCGGACCACATGTGTCCCTGCGTCCAGGCCTTGTCGTCCTTGACCCAGCCGCGCGCCTTGGAGGCCGCGATCTGCACTTCGCTGCCGGTGTCGAAGCCGACTGCCCGGGCCACGGTCTCGACCACGCCGTCCAGGCGGAAGAACTCGGCGGGGCCGCCGCTGTGGGTCAGCGCCGCGAAGGTCAGCAGCAGACCGCTCAGCAAAATGGCGAAGCTGGTCAGCAGCTTTGCCGGGGATACGGAAAAGTTTCTGCCGCGAAGGGAAACGATCATTTCTGAATCTCCTGGTGCGCTCGGTCTATCGCCTCCGGGGGCAGCAACTCGGGCCGGCCCGCGAAGTTGATTCTTACGTCGTCCAAAAACTCCAGTGCGGCGCTCTGCCCGCCGATCCGGTGGGCGTTCTCTATACCCGAGACGAACGCTTCTGCAACTGCTTCCTTATAGCGCCGGGCAAAATCTTCCCGCGCCTCCTGCAACAGGGTCGGCGGCAGCCGACGCGCCGCCATACGGACGCTGTTCAGCAGCGCCCCTTCGATCGCCATACCGTGCGGGCGAACCTGCAGGGCAGGCGTGATCACGAGCACCATGGCGTGCAGCCGGCACCAGTGGGCCAGCGCCAGGAACGCCAGCAGGTCGGGGCCGAGGCTGAACAGCTCGCGCATCTGCGCGCGCTCCAGCGGGTGGAAGGCTTCGCCCAGCTCGCCCTGTTCGGCGGTCGATAGCGCCTCAAAACCCGGGTCCAGCAGGCGGTTGCGGTCGGACTCATCCAGCGAGTAGTAGTCGTCGGCCAGGTCGAACAGGTTGAGTTGCAGACCGACGTTTTCCAGGAAGTCGTCCAGCAGAGCCTGGTCGGAGGGGCTGAGCCCGGCGTGCAGCTTCAGCGCCACGCCGGTGATCTCGGCCCAGGCGGGATCGGCTTCGCGCAGCTTCTCGCGCTGGGCGGCCAGAATCGCGGACGGGTAGCCGATCGAGCGGTTGAGCACGAAGTTCCATTCGTCGAGGCGCAGGGTGGCGTCGCCGGGCAGCCGCTGCTGGCCTTCGTGCAGGGTTTTCAGGCCGCGGACGACCCACTCTTCGCGGCGCTCGCGCTCGGGGAACTGGGTCGAGATGTTGTAGGCCTGGTTCCAGGCCAGGTAGCTGTAGACGGCGGGGTTGCGGGGCTGCAGCTCGCGGATCAGCTGGTAGGTGGCCAGGGTTTCGTACAGGTCGCCGCGCCGGTAGGCGTCGCCGGCGCGCAGCCACAGCGCGGTGGTGGCGTAGCCGCGGGTGGCGCCCAGCACTCGGATGCCGGTGGCGCGGGCGATCTCGCCGGCGTCGGCCTGCACGGCGCGCTCGGGGGTCGGCAGCAGCAGGCTGGTCAGCAGTGCGGCGGCAATCACGAGCAGGTAGGGCGCAAAGCGGCGCATGGTGGCGGACGTTAGCAGAAACCCCGGGCCGTTGGAGAGAAAACGGCGAGACTGCCTGTTGTGCTTTGGATGAAGTGGAAGTACCTTTCCCGCCGCGCCAAGGCGCTGACAACTATGGGCCGGTAGCTCAGTTGGTAGAGCATCTGAATGGCATTCAGAAGGTCAGGGGTTCGACTCCCCTCCGGTCCACCATACTTCGCGGCCCTCTTTCCGCTCGCGCGGAAAGAGGGCCGCTACGTATGGCAGGCCATCGCAAGATGAAGCCCCCAGCCTCGTGGGCCGCGAAGTATGGTGTCCTCCGTAGCCTTGGCGAAGGAGGACTGGCCGACAATGTGGTACGTCTACATCATTCGCAGCACTTCCCACCCCGACCGCATCTACTTTGGCATCACGGATGACATCCAGCGCCGCCTGAAAGAACACAACAGCGGAAACTCGAAGCACACATCCAAGTGGATGCCATGGGAGTATGTGGTCGTGTTGCGGTTCGCGGATGAACGCAGAGCACGAGATTTCGAGAAGTATCTGAAGACGGGTTCCGGAAACGCGTTCGCCAAGCGGCACTTTTTGTAACAGGCGCCGCTCCCACGGAAAAAGGGCCGCGAAGTATGGTGTCCTCCATCCGCGCCAGCGCAGCGCGTTGGCAAGCGGACGTTGCGGCGGTCTCGTTTCGATGCCAAGCTGACCGGCCGGACTGCGGGGCGCGGCCATGGGTGAGATTCGAATCCGCAAGTACGACCACCTGCGTGATGCCCGCCGTTTTGCGGCGTTGAACTACCGCACTTTCCGCGATTCCATCCCGGCCGAAGAGCCCGTTGATGAAGATGACTTCAAGCGTCATCACCAGTGGCTGCTCAGCCACTTCGCGCCGCACGACCCGCAGAGAAACACGGTGCTGGTGGCCGAGATTGAGGGCAAGTACGCCGGCCATTGCTGGGTCGGACGGCAGACCGACTTCTTCACCCAGCGCGTCGACCCCTGGATTTTCGACCTGTCCGTCGCGCCCGAGTTCCGCCGTCGCGGCGTCGCCACCGCGCTGCACAGGGCGGTGCTGGAATTGCTGCGCGCCCAGGGCCAGCAGCTTGTCGGCCTGCAGGTGATGGCGCACAACATCGGCGCCGCGAAGCTGTACGAGAAACTGGGCTATCGTCCGCGAGCGATCAGCCTGAAGAAGAAGCTGTAGTTCAGGAGGCAGGAGGCTGGATGCAGGAGGCAGGAAAAGCTGACGCGCTCCAAATCTTTCCTCAGCTCTGCTTCTGCAACCTGCCAACTGCGTCCCGCTTCCTGCTTCCTGCTTCCTGCTTCCTGCCTCCTGCGAACTGCCTCCTGCCCATCACCCTTGCCTTCTACTGGTGATCGCAATACCATTACCGCGGGTACTTTGCGCCAGAGAGTTAAATGAACCTCCCCGTTCCCGCGCACATCGCGATCATCATGGACGGCAACGGCCGCTGGGCCGAGGCCCGCGGCATGCGTCGCGTGAAGGGGCACCAGGCCGGCATCGACAGCGTGCGCGCGATCAGCGAAGAGTGCGCGCGGCTGGGCGTGGGGCAGCTCACGCTGTACGCGTTCTCGGAAGAAAACTGGAAGCGCCCGCGCCTCGAGATCGAGTTCCTGATGCGCATGCTGAAGCGCTTCCTGGTCAAGGAACGCGACACGCTGATGCGCAACAACATGCGCTTTTCCGCGATCGGCCGCCTCGAGCGCCTGCCCAAGGACGTGCGCAAGGAACTCGAGAAAACCACCGAGCTGACCGGCCGCAACACCGGCACGCTGCTCTGCCTGGCGCTGAGCTACGGCGGGCGCGCTGAGCTGGCCGACGCCATGCGCAAGCTGGCCCTGAAGGTCGAGCGCGGAGAGTTGAAGGCCGAGCAGATCGACGAAGCCGCCATCACCGCGCACCTGTACCAGCCCGACATGCCGGAGCCCGACCTGGTGATCCGCACGGCGGGCGAGATGCGGCTCAGCAACTTCCTGCTCTGGCAGATCAGCTACGCCGAGCTGTACGTCACCGACACCCTGTGGCCCGACTTCCGCGAAGAGCACCTGCACGCGGCCCTGCGCGACTTCGGCGGGCGCGAACGCCGCTTCGGCGGCCTGAAGAAGCGCGCGGAATCCCAGTCTGCGGCCGGTTAGCGACTTGCAAGGCATTGCGGTTCGCGGCACCGTAGGGGGACTTCCCGCGGGGTCAGCCATGCTCAATCACGTTCTGTTGCCGACGTCGCACTGCGTCACCTACCCGGCCATGCAGGCGCGGCTGAACAAGCTGCTGGCCGAGCGCGCCGACACAGGCTCGGACCGCGCGGCCATCGACGCCCAGATCTGGGACCTGTACGGCGAGACCTGGGCCGTGATGTACACCGACCTGGCCGGCTTTTTCCCGCCACGTGGCCAGCTTTGGCGTGACGCACTTCCTGCAGGTGATCTTCGAGTCGTTCCGCATCTACATCCCGATCGTCGAGGCCCACAGCGGGTTGCTGCTGAAGGTCGAAGGCGACAGCATGATGGTGCTGTTCCGCCGGCCGGAACTGGCGCTCAAGTGCGCGATCGCGATGCAGCAGGCCAGCCACGCCTACAACGGCGACCGCGACGACGCCGAGAAGCTGCTGCTGAGCATCGGCCTGGGCTACGGGAAGGTGCTGAAGTTCGGCGACCAGGACGTCTACGGCAGCGAGGTCAACGTGGCCTGCAAGCTGGGTGAAGACCTGGGCCGGCACTGGAGCATCCAGTGCTCGGATGGCTTCCACGTGGCGGTCAAGGACGGCCCGGGGCTGAAGCTGGTGAAGGCGCAGGCCACGCCGCTGGGCACGCCGCAGGCCTGGGAGCTCGAGTACGAGCCCGGGTAAACGAAAAGACGCCCGGCGCAAAGGCCGGGCGTCTGTGGTTTCGCCTGCTTACTTCTCTTCGCTGTCGTCGAGCACGTCGATGCGCTCGATCACGATCACCTTGTGGGGCCAGCCCTCGTAGCTCTTGATGGTGCCCACGATGCCGACCTTGCTGCCGCTCAGCTTGCCGAGGTCGCCCTTGTCCCAGCGCAGGTCGTAGAGCACCTTGCCGTTCTCGTCGAACAGGCGGTGGCTGGCGGGAGTCCTGGCGGTCTTGCCGGTGCTGCCGACGGTGCCGGTCACCAGGTACTCGACCGGGCCCTTGGGCTGCTCTGCTTCCTTGGGCTTCTCGGTGGCTTCCTTGTGGATGCGCTCGATCTCGGCCTTGCGCCTGGCTTCTTCCTCGGCGAGGCGCTTGATCTCGGCGTCGATCAGCTTCACGGTCAGGTCGATCTTCTCGATGTACAGGCCGGCCTTGTCGCTGATGTTCTTGTCCAGCGCGAACTCAACGAACTGCTCGAACATCTTGCGGATCTCGGTCAGCTTCACCTCGGCCGCGGGCTTCTTCAGCTCGTCGTCCAGCAGCTTCTCGAGTTCGCGGAAGGTCTTGCGCTCGTCCTCCAGCTCTTCCTTGGTGGGTTCGCGCCTGGGCTCTTCCTTGGGCTTTTCGGCCACGGGCTTGTCTTCGGCCTTGGGAATCAGGCTGCCATCCGGGTTCGCCGGCGCGGCTTCCTTGGGCGTTTCCTTTACGATCTCGGCGGTCTTGCCGGCCTCGATATCCTTCACCTTCGCGATCAGCTCCAGTGACACGGCGCCGTGGGCGTTGGCCGGCGGCACCACGCGGACGTAGCCGTTCTCGCTCATCGGCTTGCCGGTTTCGCCGTTGATCACGGCCGTGAGCAGCTGGTCCTTCTCGGCCTGGCCGACCGGGAAGAACTTGGTGTCCGGGCTGACGCGCAGGTTGACCTTGTCGCCGCTGACCACCCAGTCTTTGCCGTCGGCGCCGGGCTTGACGAAGTCGGACGAGATCCAGCAGGGGGCGGAAGCGGGCAGCTGCACGGTGGCCCAGCCGTCCTTGACGCCGACCACGGTGAGCTCGTCGCCGTCGTTCATCACGCAGATCGGCGGATGGGCCAGGCTGGCGCCGGAGCGCAGACGGACCGACTCGCCGGTTACCTTGGCGACGTAGGGCGTGAAGGAGTCCTGGGCCAGCAGCGGCATGGCACAGGCCGCAACCAGCAGCAGGCAGAAGATTCGAAGCGCGTTCATGTCGACCTCCGGCTTTGACGGGCGTTAGGCGATACAGACGCCTGCCGATGCACCGCAACGGCGCAGGCGTCCTCGGGCCCTATCGGTTGACGAGGGCGGCGGCCTTCAGGAATTTCCGGATATCGCCGCAAATGCAGAACGGGCCGGGAGAACCCGGCCCGTTCGCGATGACTGCGGATGCCTACTTCGCGGCGCCCTTGGCGGCCGCCTGGGACAGGCCGAAGATCGGCAGGTAGATGCCGAGGATCACCACCAGCACCACGGCGCCCAGGCCGACGATCAGCGCGGGCTCGATCATGGAAGTGATGGCCTGCACCTGGGACGACACTTCGTCTTCGTAGTACTCGGTCACGTCGCTGAGCATGTCGGGCAGCGCACCGGAGTCTTCACCGACCTTCACCATCTTGGTCATCAGGCCGGGGAAGATGCCGGATTCGCTGATTGCCTGGAACAGGCTGTAGCCCTGGATCAGTTTCTGGCGGGCGTCGATCACCGCCTGCTCGAGCACGATGTTGCCCAGGGTCTTGCTGGTGATTTCCAGCGACTGGTCGAGGGTGATGCCGTTCTTGACCAGGGTGGAGAGCGTCATGGTGAAGCGCGACACGCCGGACTTCAGCACCAGCGGGCCGAACAGCGGGGTCTTGAGGATGAAACGGTCCCAGTTCGCGGCGCCCTGGGGTGTGCGGCGCCAGAAGATGAAGGCCGCGACCGCGCCGCCCAGCGCCGGCAGGGTGATCCACCAGTAGTGCACGATGGCGTCCGAGACCGCGATCAGAACCTTGGTCAGGAACGGCAGGTCGGCGCCGAACTGCTCGAACAGCTTGGAGAACTGCGGCACCAGGAAGGTGAAGATGCCCGTCACGATCAGCACGAAGAAGCCGCCCACGAACTTGGGGTAGGCGGTGGCCGACTTGATCTGGCTCTGCAGCTTGTGGCGGCGCTTGAAGAACTGGCCCAGCTGCTCGAGGATGGTGTCGAGCGAGCCGGACACCTCACCCGCCTCCACCATGCTGCACATCAGGGCGTTGAACACGTTGGGGTGCTTCTTGAAACCGTCCGACAGCTTGGCGCCCGCCTCCACGTCCGTCATCACGGACTGCAGCGCCGCCTTGAACACCGGGTTCTCGGTTTCGTTGGCGATGGTTTCCAGCGAGTCCAGCAGCGACAAACCGGCGCGCAGCATGGTCGACATCTGGCGGCAGAAGGCCGCCATGTCCGACACCTTCACCTTCTTGGCGAAGATGCTGCCCTGCGACTTGGCGACGGCCTGGGCTTCCGTGGGCGCGGCCATGGGGCCGGACGGGCCCGCGCCGCCTTCCGACTTTACGCCGATGACGGTCAGCCCGGAACGGCGCAACTCCGCGACGAGGTCGCCGACGGAAGGCGCGTCTTTCACCTGGCTGATGGTTCGCCCGGACGCATCACGGGCCGTGACAGTGTAGAGCGGCATAAGGCTGCCTCAGAAGGAAACAGAATTAGCTTGAAGTATAGCTGTTTTCCCGGCAGCGAACAGCCGAAATCGCCTGCTAGGCCGGGCGCATCGCGGCGGCCGCCCCGCCGCCTGCCTCGGCGGTCCCGCCTCCGCCGCGGCGGCCGCCCTGCTGCAGCATGCGCTTCATCTGGTCCATGTTGGTGGAGCGGTTGAGCGCGATTTCGCGGCTGATCTCGCCGTGGGTGTACAGGTTGAACAGCCACTGGTTCATGGTGATCATGCCCTCGCGGCTGCCCGTTTCGAGGATGGTGTAAATCTGGTGCACCTCGTTCTCGCGCACCAGGTTTCGGGCCGCGGCGTTGATCTTCAGGATTTCCATGGCCAGCACGCGCCCGCCCTTGACGCGCGGGAGCAACTGCTGCGCCACCACGCCCAGCAGCACGAACGAAAGCTGCACGCGCGCCTGCTGCTGCTGGTTGGTGGGGAACACGTCCACGATGCGGTTGATGGTCTGCACCGCGTCGGTGGTGTGCAGGGTGGCGAACACCAGGTGGCCGGTTTCGGCCATGGTCATGGCGGCCTCGATGGTCTCCAGGTCGCGCATTTCGCCGATCAGGATCACGTCCGGGTCCTGGCGCAGGATGTGGCGCAGGGCCGGCGCGAAGCCCAGCGTGTCGTCGCCGATCTGGCGCTGGTTGATGATGCTGCGCTCGTGCCGGTAGAGGTACTCGATCGGGTCCTCGACCGTGATGATGTGGCAGCTGTCGTTCTGGTTGATGTACTGGATCATCGCCGCCAGCGTGGTCGACTTGCCCGAGCCGGTGGGGCCGGTCACCAGCAGCAGGCCCTTGTCGGCCATGGCGAACTGCTTGGTGATCTGGGGCAGGCCCAGCTCGTCGATGGTCGGGATGGTGCTGCGGATCACGCGGATGGCCAACCCGATGCTGCCGCGCTGCCAGTACACGTTGAGGCGGTAACGCCCCGCGCCGCGGCGCCCGAATGACAGGTCCAGCTCGCGCTCGGCATCGAGCACGGCCATCTGTTTTTCGTCCAGCAGCTCCATGGCGAGGCTGCGGGTGTCGGCGGGCATCAGGGGCTTGAAACCCTCGATGGCGCGAAGCTGGCCGTCGATGCGCAGTACGGGCGGAACGCCGACGGTCAAGTGAAGGTCGGACACCTCGGCACGGCGGGTGAAAACCAGCAGGTCATCGAGTCTAACTGCGCTTTGGCCGGACATTTTGCCCCTTCGGAACAGGTTTCAGGTTCCAGGTATCAGGTTTCAGGGAGTCCCCTGTAACCCGAAACCAGGCACCGGAACCCGCCTAATCCTCGTAGAACAGGCTGACGGCTTCTTCCACCGTGGTCAACCCGTCCAGCAGCTTCATGAAACAGCTCTGGCGCAACGTGCGCTGACCGTTGCGCTGGCACTCTTCTTCCAGTTCGTTCTCGGGGCGCTGGGCGATGATCATTTCGCGCAGCTTGGGCGTCATGGTCATGTACTCGTGCACAGCCAGTCGGCCCTTGTAGCCCGAGTTGTTGCAGAACGTGCAGCCCTTGCCGCGCCACAGGTCGATCTCGACGCTGGGCTGGCGGAAGCTGTTCGCGAGCTGCACCTGCAGCGCCTCGCTGGGCGTGTATTGCTCTTTGCACTTGGGGCAGATCATGCGGATCAGGCGCTGGCTGATCGCGCAGATCAGCGCACTGGTGATCATGTAGCGCGCCAGGCCCATGTCCGCCATACGAGTGACGGTGGCCACGGCCGTGTTGGTGTGGATGGTGCTGAACACCAGGTGGCCGGTGAGTGCCGCGCGCACCGCGATTTCCAGGGTTTCCTGGTCGCGCATCTCACCGATCATCACGACGTCCGGGTCCTGACGCAGGATGCTTCGCAGGGCGGCGGCGAAGGTCATGCCGATGTTGGCGCGCACCTGCACCTGGTTGACGCCGGGCAGCTGGTACTCGACCGGGTCTTCGACCGTGACGATGTTGATCTCGGGCGAGTAGATGTGTTTCAGGAACGAATACAGGGTGGTGGTCTTGCCCGAGCCGGTGGGCCCGGTCAGCACGATCACGCCGTGCGGCGTCTGCAGCACGCGCTTCATTTCCTTGAGCGTCATGGGGTCGAAGCCGAGGCTGTCGATGTCCATGGACGTCGCGGACTTGTCCAGGATTCGCATCACGACCTTCTCGCCGTGCACCACCGGCAGGGTCGAAACGCGCATGTCCACCACGCGGTCGCCGAGTTTCAGCTTGCAGCGACCGTCCTGGGGCAGGCGGCGCTCGGCGATGTCGAGGCCGCTGATGATCTTGATGCGGCTGACCACCGCGTTCATCAGGCGCTTGGGCGGCGCGGTCACCTCGCGCAGCGCGCCGTCGATGCGGAAGCGCACGGCCACTTCGCGCTCGAAGGGCTCGAAGTGGATGTCCGATGCGCGCTGCTTGACGGCCTCCATGAGCGTGGCGTTGACGTACTTGACCACCGGGGCGTTGCTTGCCGCGTCGATCGCGTCGTTGTCGAGCCCGAGGTCGTCGTCCATGTCCTCGACCAGCTCGGCGTCGACGCTTTTCAGGTCTTCGCCCATCTGGTCGAGGCTGTACTGCTGCGCGTAGTGCTTGTCGATGGCGTCGGCGATCGCGATGCGCGAGCCGATGTAGACCTTCACGCTCTTGCCGGTCAGCGACTTGATGGTGTCGATGGCGATCACGTCGGCCGGGTTGGCCATCGCGACGTGCAGGGTCTCCTTGTCGTCCTCGAGCCTGAAGGCGATCAGGTTGAAGCGCCTTGCCTGGCGCTCCTGGATCAGCAGGACGGCGTCGCTTTCAATCTTGAGGTTTTCGTCGCTGAGGTTGACCGATTCCACGCCCAGGTTGACGGCGAGGTACTTGATCAGCTCGTTTTCCTCGACCAGGTTGGTGTCGACCAGCACGCGGCCCAGCTGCTTGCCGGTCTGGCGGTGGATCTTGAGCGCGTGCTCGAGCTGGTCTTCGTCAATGACGTTGGCCTCGAGCAGCAACTCGCCTAGGCGCTTGCGCTTGCCGCCCGCGCCCGTCCGCGACGGCAGCGGACGCGCGCCCACGGCCGGCGGGCGCTTGGACAGCGCGGGGTTGCCCGCGCCCGACGCGGCGCCGTTGGCCGCGGGGTCACCGGGTGTGGAAGTCTGGCCGGCGACCGCCACGCTGCGCACGTAGCGGACGCCGGAGGTGGGCTTGCGCGACTGGCCCGTATTCGCCGGATTCTGGGGCGTTCCCGCCATTCAAATACACTCCTCGCGATCCACGGCCCCGGGGCCGCGTGGCTGCCCGCCTTTTACCGCTTGTTATTCGCCTGCTTCAGCCGGCTTGGCCGCAGCGGCCTCGTCCAGCTGCTTCTGCATGTCGACCGGGATGTCCAGTTTGCACTGCGTCTTCGCGCGCTCCAGGCAGGACCTGGCCTTGTCCCACTCCTGGCGCGCCAGGTGGCAGCGCGCCTGCCGCAGCAGGTAATTGCCGAGCTGCTTCATGTCCACCTCGGCCGCGATCCCGCTGGCGCGCTTGGAGTCCGGCTTGGACACCAGGTCCACCGCGACGTCGGCATGCACCAGCGCCGACTCGAAGTCGTTCAGCGCCATGTAGCCGGCCGCGATGTTGTAGTGCGCAGTGGGATTGAACTGGTCGTCCTTGATCGACTTCTTCAGCGCGTCGATGGCCTCGTCCACCAGCCCGCCGCGCAGGTAGGCCGCGCCGAGGTGCAGGTTGTAGAGCGCGATCGAGGCGGTGATATTGCCGCCATCCTCGGCTGCCGGGTTGTCGCCGCCGATCAGGTCGCGCGAATCCTCGGCGGCCTGCACCGCGAGTTCGTAGTGCTCGATGGCCTCGGGCACCATGTTGAGGTTGTCGTAGATCAGCCCGATGTTGAAGTGACCCTGCGCGAAGCGCGGCTCATCGACCAGCACTTCCGACCAGGCGCGGATCGCCTCGAAGTACTTGGCGTCGTCCTGCAGTTGCAGGGCTTCGTAGTACTTGTCCGCCGGGATGCTGAATTCTTCAGCTCCCTGCTTGATCGACTTGCCGCTCGCGCAAGCTGTCAGTACGAACATCGCAAGAAGGCCCGCAGCCATTCCAAGTTTCTTTGTCGTGTTCACCACGCCCCCCGGTTCCGTGCTCATTCTACGTGCTTTCGCAATACGAGGTTAGGTACAGGATACAGAATCAACAAGATAGTCCGCTGAATTCCCACCGGTCAACTGCACCGCTGACCGGCTCGAGCGGGATCTCCTATGCCGTCTTGCGCCGGCGGATCGCCGCCAGCCCCACCAGCAGCACCGCCAGCAGCAGCGGCCAGGCCGGCCCGCCCCGCGTGGCGAGGTTGCAGCTGTCGTCATCATCGTCCTCATCCAGCGGGTCGTCAGGCAGCTGCTCGGCCAGCGTAATGATGCCGCCGGTCACTCCCGTGCCGCTGATGCCGCCGTTTACGCCTGCCGGCAGGATCGACGTCGTGCAGGTCGGGTTCGGCGTGGGAACCGCGCCGCCGCTGAAGCTGATCGCCACCGCGAAGTCGCCCGTGCCGCCCGCCGCCACCACGCTGCTCAGACCGCTGAAGCTGAGCGTGATGGTGTTGCCCGGCGCGCTCCAGCCCGCGCCGCCGTTCGTGATGGTCTGCAGCGGCGTGCCCACACCCACCCGGTACAGCGACGCCGAGGTCACCGCGCCGACCGCCGCCGTGCCGTTGGTGGCGATCGTCACCGTCGCGCTGGTGACCGTGAACGCCGTGCCGCCGCCCGTTTCCGTGATGCGGAACACCAGGCCGGTACGCGTGCTGCCCGGCGTCGCGGTCTGGCTGCCGGGGTTGCTCGGCGAAGTCGACATCGAGCCCGCGGCCGGCGGCGCGTCATTGTCCGCGATGTTCATGGTGGCCGAGCTGGGCGTGCCGACCGTGTAGCCGGTGCCGGACTGCACCGTGAGGATCGCGGTTTCGGTGCCTTCCACCAGCGCGTCGTCGACCGGCGTCAGCGTGACCGTGATGCTGTTGGTGCCGCTGGCGATCACGATCGTGCCGTTCGGCGCCGTGTAGTTCAGCGTCCCGCCGCTGGTCAGGTTGTAGTCGCCGGTGGTGGCGGCGGTACCGCTCATCTGGAAGTTGATGGTGGTGTCGGACGGAACGTTCTGCGAGGCGGTGAAGGTGTAGGTGCCGGCGGCCGGGCCGGTCTCGCCGGGCGTGCCGCTGGCCGCCACGCTGACGCTGATCGAGTCGTTGTCGGCAATGGTCAGTGTCGCGTTGGTGGGTGCGACCACCGTGTAGCCGGTGCCCGCGGTGGCCGTGAGGATCGCCGTCTCGGCGTTCTCGGCGTCGCCGTCGTCTACGGGCGTCAGGGTGATGGTCGCGGTGCCGGCCGCGGGAACCACGATGGTGCCGTTGGGGCCGGTGGTGTAGGTAAGCGTCTGGGCGCTGGAGAGGTTGTAGTCGGTGCCGCTGGCGACCGCGGCCGTGCCGCTCATCTGGAAGTTGACGGTCAGGTTGGCGCCCGGCGCCGGTGTGCAGGTGACGGTGTAGGTGCCGGTGACTGTGCCCTGCTCGTCGGGGCTGCCGGCGGAGGTGACGGTGACCTCGGGCGGGTCGACGACGATCTGCAGATCAAAGGTGACACTGGTGTTCGCGCCGCCATCGGACACGGTGACTGTGAAGCCCCAGGTCCCTACGTCGGCGATGGTCAGGGCCCCTGATGCGACCGCAGTCAGCACGAGCGTACCTGCAATCGGGCCGTTGTTGGTGACCGTGAATGTGCCGCTGGCGGGATTGCCGACGTCGGCGGCGACATTGGTGACTGTCAGTGTCTGGCCCGTGTTGCCGTCGGTGACGTTGCACAGGTCGAGTGAGGGCGTGGTAGCGAGTGCCTGGCTGGCCGGGGCGAAGGGATTGCTGCTGACGGCATGAGCGCCCTGTGCGCCCTGGGGGGCCACGTCGGAGATGATGATCCGGATCACGGCCTGCACCACGTTGGGTGTGCCTTCGTCATCCTGGAAGTCGATGGTGAAGTCGTAGTTGCCGGGCGCGTTGCCGGCGTCCACGGTGCCGGTCCAGGAGATGGTGAGCGTCGCGCCGGCGGCCCCGGACTGGGGGGCTGTGGGCGCCGTCACGCCGGTCGGCGTGCCGGGGTTGGGCGTCACGGAGTTGAGAGTGAGGGTCTGGCTGCCGCCCGGGTTGTCCGCGTCGGCCAGGTCGATGTCGGCGTTGGCGAGCGTACCGCCGGGGGCGATGGTCAGCTCGAAGTCGATGCCACCCGTGCCGCTGGCCGAGAAGGCGGAGCTGCCGGACGGCGCTGCCGTCGGCGCAACCGCCGCAAGCGCCGAGCTGCATGCAATCAGGCCTATGACAAGTGCAGCAAACTGAATGCGCATGATATCCCCCCGCATCAGGTGATTGTGACGAAGCGCCCCGCGGCCTTTCCGCGAGTCGGTCCAATACTCGATTCGGATCCAGATTTATCGTAGAGCAGCCAAAGCCTATCGCCGCCTGTGAATATTCGCAAGCTCTTGCTTTGAAGCACTTTCGAACCAGCACCCGGTGTTGCTTCCGCAACACGACGGAGCCTGCCACGGGTCTGTCAGTGCAGCGCTGTTGCGCCCGTTGCCGTCATAAAATCCATTGAGTGACTTATAGCATTCGGCAGCTCGGTGTTTACTGCTGGGCGTGGTGGGAGGTAGCCGCGGATTCTGGGGTGGGCCCGACCAACCTGTCGGTTCGGCCAGGCGCTGCCATGCCGAAACTGTCGCGCAAAAAACGACGCAACCGCCGACAGGGTTGTCGGCGCCACCCAACCAACGGCCATCACTACGCCGCGCGTTTCTGTCGGCCGATGCCGGGGTGCAGCTTGGCGATGATGCGCGTCAGCAGGCTGGAGGCCTGCAGGCCCACACGCATCAGCGTCACCACCGGGTCGGCGCCCCGGCGCGGGCGCTTCTGCGCGGGGAGGTCCGATGGTTCCGGGCGGCGCGTCAGGATCTGCGCAGCTTCTTCGCGCCAGGCCTCCGGCACCTGCTGCAGGGCCGCGTCCGTGGTGCGCACCACCTGGTGGACCAGCCGGGCCGCGTCGGCCAGCATGCGGGTGGCTTCGGCTTCGCTGAGTGCGGCGGCCTCGGCCAGCAGCGTGCGGGCCTGCGCAAGCTGGGCTTTCGCCTGGGCCAGCGGCTGCGGAGTCTCGGCGACGGGGCTGTCGTGGTCGCCTGCCTCCGAGCTGGCAGGGGGATGCCTTCCGCCCTGCGCGCCTCCTTCATGCGCTGTTTCATGGCCTTCAGGCGGGCTTTGCGTTGTGCACGGTTCATCGTTCTCTCCTTCGTCAGGTAGACGGGAGAGATGTTAGCGGTGCCCGCGACACTTTCCGGGCGAGTAGGAGGACTCTGCGGCGCAAAAACAGAAACGCCCGCGACCGGGGCCGCGGGCGTCAGGGATCAAGCGGGTTCAGACCGAAACCACCGGCAGGCGGTCGCTGCTGCCGATGCGCCAGCGCCGCTTGAGCGCGAGCTCAACCCTGTCGCAAAGCTCGCTGAGCCTGAAGTTGCCCTCGAACACGTGGAACACGCCGAGGGTCTTGAACTGTTCGCGTTCCCAGTCGCTGACGTCGCGCACGATCAGGATTACCGGCGCGTCGGCCTCGGCCATCAGGTCCGCAAGCCCGTAAATGCCCGCGGCGCCGAAGCGTTCGAAGTCGGCGATCACAATGTGGGGGCGCTTTCTGCGCGCGAAATCCAGGGCTTCGTGGGCATGCTCGAAGCGTTCCAGCCTTACCTGCAGCCTTTCCGCCAGTGGCTGGGCCACCAGGGTGGCCTGCTTCTCACTGGCCAGGATCAGCCCCAGTCTCAAGTGAACGTAGGAACCTTTCAAACCCAGCACCTCTCAAGCCCCGAAGAAGTGCAACACGCTAGGAAGCCGGGCCTGATGTGACAATAAAAATCACCATGACTGGGCGGTCAATTTGAGAGCCACAAAGCCCGTGATTTCGGGCTTCAGCCGCAGTGGTTGCCTTCCAGCAGCGCAGGGTCCAGCCCGGCCGGCACGTGCAGGCGCGCGAGGCCGCCTTCGCTGGTTTCACGATAACGCTCCTGCAGGTCTTCGCCCGTAGCCTTCATCGTTTTCACGACCGTGTCGAAGGGGATCTCATGTTCGCCGTCGCTGAGCAGGGCGTAGTCGGCGCAGTCCACGGCGCGCATGGCGCCCACGGCGTTGCGCTCGATGCACGGAATCTGCACCAGCCCGGCCACCGGGTCGCAGGTCAACCCGAGATGGTGCTCGATGCCCATCTCGGCCGCGTATTCGATCTGCGCCGCCGTGCCGCCCATCAACTGCGCCGCCGCCGCCGCCGCCATGCTGCAGGCCGTGCCGACTTCGCCCTGGCAGCCGACCGCCGCGCCGCTGATGCTGGCGTTGGTCTTGACCAGGTTGCCGACCAGACCGGCCGTGGCCATGGCGCGCAGGATTTTGCGGTCGTCCAGGTTCAGCACTTCCTTTAGGTAGCGCAGTACGGCAGGCAGCACGCCGCAGGCGCCGCAGGTGGGCGCCGTCACGACCGTGCCGCCGCTGGCGTTCTCTTCGCTGACGGCCAACGCGTAGGCGGTCAGCAGGCCCGTGCGCTGCAGGGGGCCGGGGCGGCCCTTGGCCTGCTCGAAGTGGCGATGCGCCTTGCGGCGCAGCTTCAGGCTGCCGGGCAGCACGCCGTGGGCTTCAAGGCCGCGCTCGATGGCCTCCTGCATCTTCTTCCAGCATTCGGACAGGTGGTCCCAGATGCCGGGGCCCTCGCGTTCTTCCACCAGCTTCCAGAGCGGCATGTTGGTCTCACGCGCCCAGAGCAGGAACTCTTTCATGCTGCGGCGCACGTACAGGTCCGGTGGGGGAGCGCTGCCTTCTTCCTGCAGGGCGCCGCCGCCGACGCTGTAGACCTGCCACTCGGCCACGCGTGTGCCCGCGCTGTCGAAGGCTTCCCACAACATGCCGTTGGGGTGCAGGGGCAGGCGCTCGCGCGGCTTCCAGTCGATCTTGAAGTCACGGCCGGCGAACACCTGCTGGATGGCGACGTCGGTCAGGTGGCCCTTGCCGGTGGCGGCCAGGCTGGCGTACAGGCCGACGCGCCAGGAGGCGGCGTCAGGCGTGCGCTGCAGGAACATCTCGGCGGCGCGCTTGGGGCCCATGGTGTGGCTGGCGGAGGGGCCTGCGCCGATGCGGTAGAGCTCGCGAAGTGATTCCATGGATGCAACTCCGGGCGGGTTGCACATGCAACCCCGCCCGGGATCGAAACAGTACGTTTGCGCGCCCCGCCGTCTATGGGGCGGCTACTTGGCGGCGGTCACCAGCACCTGTGCCGGGGCGATCTGCGTGCCGGCCGGCATGTTGGCGTTGGCGCCGTTGTGACCGACCATCGAGGTGAGGATCATGGCGTTCTTGCCCTCGATCTTCACCTTCATGCTGCCCATCTTGAAGACGCACTTGCCCTTGAAGCAGTTGCTGACCACGCCGCCGCCCGCCGTGCCGGCTTCGTCCCCGGAGCTCATGGGCACTTCGGAGTTCATGACGGCCGCGGGCATGCCGGACACTTTCGTCTTTGTGCTGCCCTTGGTGAGCTGCATCGACATAGCCATGTTGGGGTAGGGGATCGGCACCGGCCCGCCGGGGCTGGGCGTCTTGCACACGTCCGGCGCGCCCAGTGCCTGGCCGCCCTGCTTGGTCACGATTGGGAACATGGCTGCCTCCTAGCCCAGGTGGATCTGGTTGCCGTCCACGCGCACATCCTTGCGGGCGCGAATCGCCTGGCGCTCGGCGCGCTGGTAGTTCATGCCGTCCACCATCGTACGGGCACGGCCGGCGCGCAGCTGCGAGAGTTCTTTGACCCAGCGGAATGCGTTGACGAACTTCTCCGAGACGGTCTTCGCGATCAGCTCCAGCTTGCCGGCCCGCACGCGAACACTGGGGGCCTGCAGCTCGATCTCTTCGCCGGCCGTGAACTCGACCTTGCCGCGCGGCGCATGGAACTGCACGCCGGCGGGAAAGGCCAGGCGCATGTCGCCCTGGGTCTGCAGTACGCCGATCACGTAGTGGCCGTCGTCCTGGCCGATGGCCAGCACGATGTCGCCCACGCGCGGCAGGTAGGGCATGGCCAGGGCGTTCAGTGCCTTGACGGTTTCGCCCTCGACCTGCAGTTCCAGCTCAGCGCCGGTTGCGGCTGTCACGAGAGCGGGTCCGAGTCGTGTGTTGGCGTCGGTTTTCAGCATGGGGTCTCCTTACTTCTTGCCGGCCTGGAACTTTTCTGCCTCGAGCAGTTCCACATCGGTTCGTTTCACCTGCTTCTGGTTTGCGCCCTTGAAGTTAGCGCCTTCTTCAATGGAGCCGTGAAGGTTGGCGCCCAGCAGGTCCGCGCCGGAGAAGTCAGCGAGCTCGAGGCGCGCGTGCGTCAGCAGCGCGTAGTGCAGCCGGGCGTCCTGGAAGCGCGCCTTGCGGGCGTCGGCGCCGTCGAAGATGGTTTCGCGCAAATCGCAGTTGTCGAAGTTCGCGCCCTGCAGCTTCGCGCCGGCGAACGCCGCCATGTGAAGCATGGCGCCGGCGCAGACCGCCTCTGACAGATCGGCCCCGCTGAAGTCGGCTGCCATCGCCCCGGCGCCCGCCAACCGGGCCTTGGACAGCTTTGCCCGTGTGAAGGCGGACTGGGTCAGCTCACAGCCGGAAAGGTCGGCGCCTGACAGGTCGGCGTCGGCGAAGTCGCACATCACGAAGCGCGTGCCCGCCAGGTTCAGGCCCTGCAGGTTGCCGCGCAGGAACTCGGTTTTTTCGAAGCTGGCGCCCGCGATCCGCACATCTTTGAAGTCAATGTCGAGGAAGCTGACGCCGACCACGGTGGCGTTGCCGAACTCCGCGCCGCGCAACACGGCGTCGCGAAGATCGCACCCGACCAGGCGGGCGCGGCCGAACGAAGCGTCGGAAAGGTCGGCCGCGGCCAGGGTTGCTTTTTCCAGGTCCGCGCCGCTGAAATCCGCGCCATTGGCGCGGGCCTCATCAAGCACGGCGCCTTGCAGGTTTGCCCCGTTGAACCTGGCGCTGGAGAGGTCCGCCTGCAGGAACTCGCAGCCGTGCAGGTCGCGCTCGCGCAGATCGAAACCCTTCAGGTCCACCTCAACGAAGCGGGCGCCCGACAGTTGGGCATCCGCCAGCTTGGCACCCTTCAGGATGGCGCGGTCAAAGATTGCGCCTCGCAGGTCGCAGCCGCTGAAGTCGTGGCCGCTCAGGTCGCAACCTTCGAAGTCCGCCTGCTCAAACGCGGCGCCGGCCAGCTTTGCACCCGCGAAGACTGCCTCGCTGAACCCGCTGCGGCCGAACCGGCCATCCTTGAACACCGCGGCGTCCAGCCGTGCCTGGCTGAAGTCCACGCCCTCGGCGGTCACTCCGGAAAGCGTTGCGCCCGTGAAGTCCGCGCCCGTAAAACTGCTGTCCGGCCGGAACTCTGCGTTGGAAAGGTTCAGGCCGTTGAACCTGGAGCCATCGAACGCTCCTTCGAAAATGGCCGGCGCGGATTTGGTCTCGCTGAAGTCGTTGTCGCCGGCGGAAACCACGTGCAGGCGGCCGCCGTCGAATTCCGCACCCGGGAACGAGCATTCCACCAGGACCATTTCCTGCAGCGTCGCGCCATGGAAGCGCGGCGCGTCGAAGCGGCACAGCAGGAACGAGGCCCCGGTGAAGTCCGCCTGGCTGAAGTCGCACGAGTCATAGGTGGTTGATCGGCCGTTGAAGGCAGAGAGCTTAGCCGCCTTGAAGCTGGAGCCCGAGAGCGGCGACTGAACCATCGCGGCGCCGGACAGGTCGGCTGATTCGAAGTCCGTGGCTTCGCCGGGGCTGTTCAGCAGGGTTGCTTCGGACAGGTCGGCATCACTGAAGCGCGTGCGGTTGAGCGTGCATCCCACGAACCGCGCGCCGCGCAGCTTCGCGCCAAGCAGTTCCGCGCCGTCGAGGTTACAGCCTTCGAACGTCGAGTTCGAAAGATCCGCGGCAGCGAGCTTTGCGCCGGCAAAACTGACACCCGAGAACACGGAGCCGGAGAGGTTAAGTCCCGTGAACTCGCGGTTGCCGAGATTGGCGCCGACCAGGCTGACGCCCGCCAGCTCGCCCTGCTGCTGCAACCTGCCGATGAATTGCTGTTCGTTCAGTGTCTGCATGTTCAGGCCAGCTTGGTGTTGCGCAGGTTCGCGCCCTCGAAGTTTGTTCCCTCGGTTACGGCTTCCATCAGCTCGGCCTCGTAGAAATTGGAGGCCACCAGCGACGCGCCGGACAGGTCCGCCTGCTCCAGCAGCGCCTGGAAGAAGTTGGCGTCGCCGCCCTGGGCGTCGCGCAGGTTCGCCTTGCGCAGCATGGCGCCCGCCAGGTCGCAGGCGTAGAGGCGCGCCCCGCTGAGGTCACAGTGGGGGAACTGCGCGCCGCTGAGCTTTGATTCGCCGAAATCGGCGCCCTTGGCAGACACACCGTCCCAGACCGACTGCTCGCCCTTGATGCCGGGCAGCTTCGCAGCGTCGAACACGCTCTTCATGCCGGCGCGGAAGTTGCTCATGTCCGCGCCCGTGAAGTCTGCGCCGGAGGCATCGCAACTGTCCATCGAGGTGCCGGCCAGGCTTGCGCTATTGAACAGCGCGCCGGCCAGCTTGCACTGGAAGAACACCGAGCCTTTCAAGTCAGCGCCGGCAAAGTCCGCGCCGCTGAAGTCCACCATGTCGAAGTCCACACCCGCGGCCTTTGCGTCTTTCAGGCGGGCGCCCGCGGCGCCGGCGTTGGCGAAGCCGGCGTCCTCGAGGTTCGCGCCGGTCAGGTCGGCCGAGGCCAGCTTCGCGTCCGTGAAGTCCGCGCCGGTCAGGTCCGCGCCGTCCAGCGCGGCTTCCGAAAGGTCGGCGCCCGTGAAGTTCGCGTGCGCCAGGTTCGCGCCGCTGAGCTTCGTGCCTTTCAGGTTGGCCCCGCGGAACACCGCCTCGCGCAGGTCTGCGCCGGACAGGTCTTCGCCCGAAAGGTCCGCGTTGCTGAAGTCGCCGCCCTGCGCCTCGCCGGACTTCGCCATGGCGACAGCGCCCTGTTTGCTTGCAGGTGCGGGCTCTTCGGCTGAGCCTTCCTTGGCCGCCTGGTCCATCAGCTGCTTGAAGGCGGGGTCGTTCGTTTTCGCGATCAGGGCCTTGAGCTGCGCTGCCGCTTCTTTTGGCGCCTTCAGGGCCTGGTCGCCGGCTTCTTTCACCAGCCGCGCGATGCTGCCTGACAGCAGCGCCGGGATCTGCGCCGGCTGCACCGGCGGAGCGCTCGCCGCCTGCGACATCGCCTGGCTGACCACGCCTTGCACCGCCGACTTCATGAACGCGGCGCCCTTCTGTTGCAGGGCTTCGACTTCCTTTTCCGTGGCGGCGACATCGGCGTTGAACTCGGCAAGCGCCTGTTCCTGGCTTTGGGGTGCTTCGGTTTCCGCGGCGACCTCCTCTTCATCAAGCGGGTCCGCGAACAGGGGCAGCAGTTCGCTGACGTCGGCCGGCGTGCTCGCCAGCGGCTCGCTGATCACCAGCAGGTCGCGGCAGGCGCTCCATTCGTCGTCGCCGACGTTGTGGATGCCGCGCCAGGTGAGGTAGAGCTCTTCTTTCTCGGCGTCGATGAACAGGGTATCCAGGTTCATCTGCACTTCGCGCGGCGCAAGCTCGTCGCCCTCGCGCGCGATGCAGCGCACGCGCAGGCGCGGCAGTTGCAGCTGCAGTACCGGGTGCCGCGGATGCATGTTCAACAGTTCCACGCGCTCGTCACCGCGCAGAAAGCTGTCCAGTTGCTGGTCTTCGGGGGCGGCGTTGAAGTGGGTCCAGTCGAAGTCCTTGGCAAAGGCCGGGAAGCGCTCTTTCAGCCACTTCTTGTCATAGGTGCCCATCTTGGACGCGCGTTGCTTCCAGGTGCGGTCGATGGGGCCGAAGCTTGCGGGGGTCGGCTGGTTACCCGCGCTCTTGACCAGCTCGTCGGGGTACTCGACGTTCGGCAGCAGGCCGTCCTTGCGGCCCTTGCCGGCGGGGTTCAGCGCGAACTTCTCGCCGCCGAACGCGTTGGCCCAGGTCAGGTCCACGCGGGTGAAGGGCTCGGGGTCGCTCATCTTGCTGAACACCAGGCCCTTGTCCCAGTGCCGGTTGCCGATCACCGCCAGCTCTTTCGACCAGCCGCCCACGCTGAACTTCACCGTGCAGGCCGTGACGCCTTTCTGGCCGGGCGTGTGGCAGGCCGCGCGCAGCAGCAGGTCGGCTTTCGGCTTGAACTGCGCGAAGTCGGCGGGGTACAGGCACTCCGGGCGCTCGGCGGCGCTGGGCACGTCGCCTTCGAACTGGATGGGCCCGGGCAAGGGTTCCAGGTTCGCGCCGTGCACGAGCCGGAAACCCGCCTTCACGATCAGCGTCGTGGTGTGGCTGGGGAAGTTGACCCGGCCCATGATGTTCGCGAAGGCGAACGGTGTTTTGTTGAAGATCTGCACGTCCGTTCCCTAGTTGTTCGCGTTCTGGCCGCCCTTGAACTCGCCCTTGGCAGAGCCTTCCATTTTCATCACCGTCGCCTTGCCGGTCATCTTCGCCGCCGAGAGCTCAAGCGACGTGCCGGCCACCTTCAGCACGATCTTGTTGGGGCTGAGCGTGATGCTGCTGGCGCCGCACTCCAGCGTCAGGTGCTGGCCGCCGGAAATGCTGACGTCGTCGCCCAGGGATTTCAGCTTCAGCTTTCCGACCGTCTGGATATCGCCGGCCTCGACGGCTTTGATTTCAACCTTTTTCGGCGTGATTGCTTTCCAGCCGGCCGCGATCAGGTCGATCTTCTTGGCCTTGATGCTCTCTGATTTCAAGCCTCCAAGCACCTTGATTTCGGCGCCGGCGATCGTTTCGAACTTGATGCCCGCCACCACCTTGTTGTCGTCCACCACGGCAATGGTGTTCTTCATGCCTACGTGGCCCTTGGTGGACACGCCGTAGGTCCAGTCCTTCTTCTCGCCGCGGACTTCCTTCACCTCGTTGCCGCCGACCGTCAGGTTGTAGTTGGTGACGATGTTTTCGTTCTTGATGGCGCCGACATGGATGTTGTAGTTGGCCGAGCACTCCAGGTTCACGTTCGCGCCGGTCGAGAAGATGTTCACGTCGCCGCTGGTGCTGATGTAGATGCCGTCGGCGCTGGTCACCTTGGCGCCGCCAGGCTCGCCCTGGCTCTTGCCCATGCGGATGATCGCGCCGGTCACGCTGCAGTTGATCGAGATCGCCTCGCTGCCGCCGGTGGCGTCCATCTTCAGCGAGTTCTTCTGGTCGGTGGTGAAAATCTTGATGCCGCCGGCACCCTGGGTGTCGTCCAGGATCACCTCGTGGCCGGCCGGCGTGTGCAGGCGGTTCTCGACCACGTTGTTGTTGTTGACCACCGAGACGTTCTTCTCGTTGAAGATGCTGGCTGAGATGATGGGGCGGTCGGGGTCGCCATCGACGTGGATGATCAGCACCTCCGCGCCCTTCAGCAGCGGGAAGTGCATGCCCTGGCCGGGGCCGGCGTAATTCTCGGCCTTGCGCACCCAGCGCGACGCGCTGCCGGGCTGGGCGTCGCCGCGATCGAGCGGCAGCTTGACCTTGTAGCGGCCCTTGTCGTCGATCTGGGCGTAGGGTGTGGAATCGTCGCCGCCGTCGATGATGCCGTGCATCACGCCCTTGATGCTGGGCCAGGGCGTGTTGCTGGCCGGGCGGAACTGCTTGCTCTTGGGGATGGCGAGGAAGCTGTTCTCGTAGGTCGCGCCCGAGGCCTGGCCGCTGTCCAGCGAGATGGACTGGCTGGCGGCGTGGGAAACCTCGACCAGCAGGTACTCCTGGTTGAACTCCTTGTTGAAGTGCTCTTTCAGCTCGAACACCATGCCGGCGCGGAAGCCGCGAACGTCGGAGATGCCGCGGAACAGCTTCTCGCGGGCGTTGATTTCCTCGGCGCGCACCTTGGCCAGCTTCTTGCCCTGGTCGGTGGTCTGGTAGTGGTTGTTGTACTCGTAGACGGTGCCCTTGCCGTCTGCGCTGACCTGCTCGGTGCATTCCAGCCTGGTGTCCGGGTCGCGCCAGTTGTAGTCGTTCAGCACCACTTCCTTGGGCAGCTGGTTGACGGTGCAGGAGAGCAGGCTGACGACTTCTTCATTGAACCAGTCGTCGCCGGCTTCCTCGGAGTCGTCGCCCTCGACGCGGCCTTTGCCGGACGTGCGGGGGCGGTAGGCGTAGGCCTCGTTGCTCTGGAGCGCGCCGTAGCCCTCGGGCGTGTCGGCCAGCACCAGCTTCTCGTGGGATTCATCCTGCACGAAGTAGTAGAAAATGCCCTCGTGCTCGAGCCAGCGGTGGACGAAGTCGAGGTCAGACTCCTCGTACTGCACGATGTATTCGCGCTTGTCGTAGCTGCCCAGTTTGCCGGTGTCGATCTCGATTTCGTGGTCGTCGCAGATCTTCTTGACCATGTCGGGAACGGTGATGTCCTGGAAGATGCGGCTCTGGTGGGCCAGCGCCAGGCGCTTCAACTTGGGCACCAGAACGGCGCGGTACTTCACCAGGGCCATTTCTTTGCCCACCTGCTCGAAGCTTTCGATCACGCCGTGGATCTTGAGCGTGGTGCTGGCGCGCTTGTTGCTGCCGGCCAGCTGCACGCCCTGCTTGATGCCGATCCAGGCCGGCTTGCGGATCAGCTCGGCGAAGTCGATGTCCGCCTTCTCCGAGACCAGCTCGAGGTGGAACTCGTAGGGCTTGTTGATGGCTTCGCTGCCCGCAAGCTCGCTCACCATCAGGTCGCCGTCGTCCACGGCGTCCGAGTGGAACTGCATCACCTGGCTGATCGCGATCTCTGGCATGGCTCGGTCCTCTCTTCATTCCCTTCGTGAGCGACGGCGGGTCGAAGCGGTCAGGCGAAATCGAACGAGAACAAACCGTTGTCGGCGATGCCGATGCTCAGCCGCGCCGGCAGGTCGCCCTCGCTCATTTTCTGCAGCAACTGCGTGCTCATCTGCGGCAGCAGCGAGCCGCGGATGATGTGGTCGATGTTGCGCGCACCCGTCTCGACTTCCGTGCAGCGCGCCGCGATGGCGTCCGTGACGGTGGGCGCGAACACCAGCTCCATGTGGTGGGTGTCGTGCAGCTGGCGCCTGATCTTGTTCAGCTTCAGGTCGGTGATCATCTTCATCGCCGACTGGTCAATCGTGAAGAACGGCAGGATGCTCATGCGCGCCAGCAGAGCCGGCTTGAAGTGCGCGCTCAGCTGCGGGCGGATCATGCCTACCAGCTCGTCCATGTCCGGCCGGTCGCCGTCGCTGCAGGCCTCGGTGATGATGTCGGTGGCGAGGTTGCTGGTCAGGAAGATCACGGTGTTCTTGAAGTCGATCTCGCGGCCTTCGCCGTCGTTGAGCATGCCCTTGTCGAACACCTGGTAGAACAGGTTCATCACCTCGAGGTCGGCCTTCTCGACCTCGTCCAGCAGCACCACGCTGTAGGGGCGCTGGCGCACGGCTTCGGTCAGCTGGCCGCCTTCGCCGTAGCCCACGTAGCCGGGCGGGCTGCCGATCAGGCGGCTGACCGTGTGCTTTTCCTGGTACTCGGACATGTTGATGGTGGTCATGAAGCGCTCGCCGCCGAACAGCAGGTCGGCGACGGCCAGCGCGGTCTCGGTCTTGCCGACGCCGCTGGGGCCCACGAACAGGAACACGCCGATGGGCGCGTGGGGATTCCCCAGCCCCGCCTTGTTGGCGCGGATGCCGGTGGCGATGGCCTTCATGACGTGGTCCTGGCCCTTCACGCGCTTGGTGAGCTCGCCTTCCATGGTGAGCAGCTGTGCGGCCTGGTCCTTGACCATGTTGCCGACCGGGATGCCGGTCCAGTCGCCGACCACCTTGGCCACCACCTCGCTGGTGACTTCCACGGGCACCAGCGGGTCCGTGCCCTGCATGGCGCGCAGGGAGTTGAGCGACTCGTCGAACATTTTCTTGAGCGCGTCGTGGTCGTCGGGCAGGTCGTACTTCGGCTCTTCGGTCTTCGCTTCCTTTGCGCCTTCCGGGCCGCGCGCTTCCGCCTTCGCTGAAGCTTCGGCGGACGAGCGCGCTTGCGGCTCCTGTTTCGCTGTGGCGCCGGCCTTACGGCCGGGGCTCCCTGCTTCCACTGTTTCGCCGGCGGCCTTGGCGGCGAGCTCATTCAGCTTGGTGCGGATGGCGATCACCTTGTGGGCGGCGTCGCGTTCCTTCATCCAGCGCTCGGTCAGGGCCTTGGCCTTGTCGCGCGTGGCGCTGATGCGCTGGTCGATTTCCTTCATCAGCTCCGGGTCGGCGATGCCGCCGGTTTCCTGGTCGCGCTTCAGCGCGTTGAGCGTGCGCAGGTCGGTCTCGATGCTGCGCTCAAGGTCCTGCAGCTCGGCGGGCTTGCTGATCAGGGCCACCTTCACGCGCGCGGCGGCGGTGTCGATCAGGTCGATGCCCTTGTCCGGCTGCTGGCGGCCGGCAATGTAGCGCGAGCCGAGCTGCGCGGCGGCCACCATGGCCTCGTCGCGGATCACCACCTTGTGGGCCTTCTCATAGCTGGCGCGCAGGCCGCGCAGCATGGTGGTGGCGAGCTCGGGGCCGGGCTCGTCCAGCTTCACGAGCTGGAAGCGGCGGGCCAGTGCCGCGTCTTTCTCGAAGTACTTCTTGTATTCGGACCAGGTGGTGGCGGCCACGGTGCGCAGCTCGCCGCGCGCGAGCGCAGGCTTCAGCAGCTGGCCCGCGTCGCCGGTGCCGGCGGCGCCGCCGGCGCCGATCAAAGTATGAGCTTCATCGATAAAGAGAATCAGCGGCTTGGGGCTGGCCTTGATTTCGTCGATCACGCCCTTCAGGCGCTTCTCGAACTCGCCCTTCACGCTGGCGCCGGCCTGCAGCAGGCCGATGTCTAGCCCGACGATATCGCAGTTCTGCAGCACCTCGGGCACGTCGCCCTGCACGATGCGCATGGCGAGGCCTTCCACCACGGCGCTCTTGCCCACGCCCGGCTCGCCGACGCAGATCGGGTTGTTTTTGCGGCGCCGTGCCAGGATGTCGATCATCTGGCGGATCTCGTGGTCGCGGCCGAAGACCGGGTCAAGCTCGCCGGCTCTCGCGCGCTCGGTGAAGTTCTGGCAGAAGCGCTGCAGGGCGGTGCCTTCGCGGCTGGGCTCGGCGCCGGGCATGCCGCCCGGGGTTGCGGCCACGCCGGCGGCCGCCGCGGTTTCGCGCGAGGCGCTGACGATTTCGCCGAGGTTCTTGGCCAGCTCCGCCTGCGGGATCTCGGTGATCAGGTCGATGTAGTCGCCGGCCGCCAGGCGCGCCGGGTTGGCCAGCAGGGCCTGCAGCAGGTTGACCGAGCGGATCTCGGCCTGGTTGTGCTCGATGCTGGCGATCAGCCAGGCGTTCTGGAACCAGGTGGTCAGCAGCGGGCTGAACACCGGGCGCCCTGCGTTGCCGGTCTTGAGGTTGTCGAGGTCGCGGGTGAGCGCCTTGTTTACGCGGCCGGGGTCGATCTCGAACTTCTGCAGCGTCTGCTGGATGTCGGTGTTGGGATCCTCCAGCAGCGCCTGCAGCAGGTGCTCAACCGTGACCTCGTGGTTGGTGCGCGAGACGCAGTTGCCGGCCGCGGCTTCCAGCGCGCGGGTGCAGAAGCGGTTCAGGCGGCCAACCAGGCGTTTGAGATCAACCTCGACCATGTTTCCATCCTTTGAACTTGAAGGTGACAGTGCGGTCCTCTGATGCGTTTTCGCCCAGCCAGCTGGACCAGCCCAGGCGCGTGTGGCTGCTCGAAAGCTGCGCGCGTTTCATGGTTTCGCCGCGCAGCAGCAGGGTGACTTCATAGGTGAGGCAGTCGCCGTTGAACAGGTCCGTCAGCTCGCGCAACTGCGCGATGTTGCGGCCGTCGGGCAGGAACTCGAGCCAGGTGTCGAAGTCCATGGGACCGAGGTTGATGCCGAAGTTTCCGGCGCGGTCGTAGATCTTGCCGCCCAGGCTGACGTCGCGGCCCAGTGCGGAGTTTCGCACGCCCAGTTGGTTGAGCTCGCCGTGGCTGATATCGAGCCAGCGCCCGCGGCACTGGTCGATCTCGACCTGCACCTCGGGGAAGTGCTCGCCCAGCAGAGCATTCAGGCTGGCGGCGCTGCGCGGCTGTTGTGTCAGCAGGCCGGCATAGGCCAGCAGGCGGCCGGGGCGGGTGCTTTCGTCTTCGGGCAGCAGCTCGGCGGCGGCGCCGATCATGGTCAGCAGGCGTGCCGAGTAGTAGTCGCTGCCGCCGGCGTCGTACTGCACGGTGTGGCGATACTTCTCCCAGACGCGGAACAGCAGGCTGAACAGGCGGTGGTGGAACAGGTCCAGGAAGCCGCGCAGCAGGCTGTCGTCGTTCTCGAGGCGGATCAGGTCTTCGGTGTAGAAGCTGGGCAGCGGGCTGGAAGACCCGTACAGGCCCATGAAGGTGACATCCAGGCGGATGCGCTCGCTGCCGTCCGGCTGCTCGAGCTTTTCCACGCGGGCGATGTCGGCGGGCGGGAATGTCAGGCTGAGCAGCGGGCGGATGCGCACGCGCTCAAGCTCGGGCGGGCCCTGTCGGCCGAGCTTGGGCGCGTCACGGTGCAGGCCGTGAAGCATGCGGATCGCTTCATAGAACGAGAACTGGTTCCCGTCTTGGAGCAGCTCCGTTACAGGATGGCGCGTTTGCCAATCCGTGCCGGCCATTGAAACACCTCTCCCCGTTTCGCGCCCTTCACCTTGAGCCTGCTGAAAGCATTCAGCGACACGTATTGCGCGAAAAAATTCGTTCAGCACGCTGCCCAGCAGGAAGGTTTCGCCTTCGCCGCCCAGCAGTTCTTCGTCTACGTTCAATTCGACATCCAGGCCGCGCACCGGCATGCCGTCCACCAGCATCGAGCTGGGCACGCCGTGGGCGCCCTTGATGCCGTCCAGCAGCCTGGCGTGGGCCTGCTCGGTCTGGCGGTCGATGCGCGCGCGGAAGTTGTACAGCCCGATCACGCTGCGCAGCGCCTCGGCGCTCAGCAGCGACATGTAGTTCAGCGACAGGTGCGCGATCAGCCGCCAATGCAGGTCGCCCCCGAGCGGCGGCGGCACGCTGGGCGTGGGGCGCGTCAGGTTGCGGTACTTCGCGAACAGCGGCGCGTTGCCGGTCTTCACAGACACGTCGCCCGCGTCCAGCCGGTCCGGCAGGCGTCCGTTGGTGCAGGTCAGGTCCAGCGTCACCGTCTCGATGTTCGGCCTGGCCGCCGGGTCCTCCGGGTCGAGGAAGGTGACCAGCATTTCGCTGCCGGTGCCGGCCACGGCCTCGCGGCGGCGGGCGTGGTAGAACAGCTCGTCGCGCCGGCCGCTGCGGGCCAGCTTGAACTGCGGGCTGAACACGCGCTCCTGGGCGGTGCCTACCTCGAGCCCGTACACCCGGTCGATCGAGTAGACCTCGTAATGCTGCGGGTTGTCTCCCGTCGGGCGCACCGCGTACTCGGTGCGTCCGTGCTGCAGGCGCACGGGGTCGGCGTCGTGCCTGAACAGGTTGACGGCCGGCACGCAGTTGAGCTGCAGGTTGGCGCGGCTGACCGGCGGCATGTTGTCAGGCAGGCGCGAGAACTCGAAGTCGACGGTGAAGCGGCTCTCCAGGCCGAAGCCGGCCGTGCCGTCCAGTCGCTCGAGGTCAATGAACATGAACCTGGCGGGCGCCGTGAAGTACTCCTGCAGCAGGCGGAAGCCGGGAAAGCTGGGTCCGGGGCCGCCCAGCAGCGTCTCCTGTTCGCTGAAGCCGACGGCCTTGACGGCCGCGGGCGGCAGCTCGTAGTGGGCGGCGGATTCATCGCCGCTGCCGCTGCGCACCACCACGCGGCGCACGTGGCGCAGCAGGGAGACGTAGAGGGCGCGGGTGACGGCCGGCTCGCCGGACAGGTGCAGGCGCAGGTTCTTGAGACCCGCGCGCCCCAGGCCAAGCTTGTCGGGCACCTTGAATTGCAGGCGCAGGCGGGCCGGAGATTCGCGGCGCAGCTGCACCTCGGTCAGTTCCAGCGGCAGCAGGTCGAGCGCGCTGCTGGTGCGGAAGCGGCAGCGCGTGCCGTCCACGGGCACGGAGTCGATCTCGATGCCGGGCGGCAGGGTCTTGAGCTCGGCGGTGTCGCGGTTGGCGTGCTCGAACTGCATGATGGTGGTGCTGGGGATCGGGCGCAGGTAGTGCGGCCACAGCATTTCCGTCAGCGAGTGGGTGAACTCGGGCAGCTCGTCGTCCAGCTTCTGGCGCAGCTTGGCGGCCAGGAAAGCGAAGCCTTCCAGCATGCGCTCGACGTCCGGGTCGCTGCCCGGCTCGGCGAGGAAGCGCGCGGCCTCGGGGTTCGCGGCGGAAAACTCGCGCCCCATGTCGCGCAGGAAAACCAACTCGTCCTGGTAGTACTTGTTGAACATCGTTCTCGAACTGCAGGTAGTAGGTTGTAGGTGGTAGGTTTTAGAAAGGTCTGAGGGTCGGCTGTTCCTACAACCTAGAACCTACCACCTACAACCTGCCTTTCTCAGGCGTTCAGATTCACGTGTCCTGACGGGTCCATCATGGTGTCGAAGCTGACCTGGCGTCCTTCCCTGGTGGTGGCCAGTCGCGCCGTCACCTGGAAGCGCACGGCCAGCCGGTAGTCGTCGCTTTCGATCTGCATCACCTGCACGTCGCGCAGCCTGGGCTCATAGCGTTCGATGCACTGGCGGATGGTCTTCTGCATCGTGGTCAGGGATTCCGGGTAGCCCTGGGCAATCTCGCTGGGCGACGGGATGCCGAAGTCCATCTGGGCGGGCGCCTGGCCCACCCGCGCGTTCAGGATGCGCTCGAGGTTGCGGAGGATCGACCGCAGTTGCGCCGTGGTGTCTTCCTCCAGGGTGCGGGCCGCGGTGCCTTCCGGGTTCTTCAACCTCTCGAACAACGTGCGCTTCTGGAACATGGCGGCCTCCGGTCAGGTTTCAGGTGACAGGTTTCAGGTGACAGGGCAGCTTGCAGCGGCCGGCGCACCGGTTTGAGGGCAAGGGTCAGGCAAGTTTGCCTGACCCCTGACCCCTGAAACCTGCAACCTGCCACTAAGCGTCCGGGTTGCCGAAGTCGAAGGTGGTGGGCACCTGACCGCCGGAGAGCCAGGTCCACTCGATCTGGCGGTAGGCGAAGCCGACCTCTTCCATGTGGGGCATGGCGTCCGCGGCGCCTTCGCCCTGGTTGGGCATGAAGGGGCGGGCCTTCACCACGCGGCAGTCCTTGAGCAGGATGGTGAAGTACTTCTCGCTGCCGCCCTCGCTCGGGTTGTCGCGCCAGAACTCGATCTCGACCTGCTTGACCTTCTTCTTCTTGGCCAGCGCTTCGAAGATCTTGGGCGAGGACTTGTCGATTTCCTTGGTCACGCTGCAGGCGCCGTGGACGGGTTCACCGCGGCCCTTGTTTTCGCGCATGTCGAAGGGGTATTCCATGGCGTGGCTGAAACCGCGCACGTCACACCAGTCACCGTGGTTGGCGTCCGCGCTGCTGCCCGGCATCCCGTCAATCTTCATGAACACTTTCATGCTGGCCATGTCTGATCTCCTGGTAGTTACTCAACCAAAATCTGACAGATTGTTTGTTTTCTCAGTTCCTTGCGCCCCATTGGCGACACCCAAACAATACGCCACGTAAAAAACAGCGACAAGAATGAAAGAAAAATAGTTAGAACATCAAAACTATCAAAGAATCTTACGCCTACTTCAGTTCCAGCTTGCAGGCGGCGGGCGGCAGGCGGCAGGAACTGCGGTTTCCCCGTCGTTCCTGCCTTTTCCCGCGCGCGAGGCGTGTCAAGTTCACGCGCCCTTTGACTCCCGGTCAGGTCACCGGCCGGTGTTACCTCGGCCGGTTTTCCCACGCGCTTGCGCTTGCGGCTCCTGTTCTCGCGCCGCTTACTTCTTGTCTAGCTTGCCTACCAGGCCGAGGGTGAAGAACGCGCCCATGTACTTGAAGTGCGGGCGCACCTGCATGCGGACCTTGTACCAGCCGGCCTCGCCGGGCACGTCGTCCACCATGATGCTGGCGCTGCGCAGCGGGCAGCGGCTGCGGATCGCGGGCGACGGGTTGTCGGTGTCAGCCACGTACTGGCCGATCCACTTGTTCAGCTCGCGCGACAGGTCGTCCTTTTCCTTCCAGGAGCCGATCTGCTCGCGCTGCAGAACCTTGATGTAGTGGGCCAGGCGGTTGACGATGAACAGGTACGGCAGCTGCGTGCCGAGGCGGTAGTTCAGCTCGGCTTCCTTGCCCTCGGCGCTCTGGCCGAAGGTCTTGGGCTTCTGGCAGCTGTTGGCGCTGAAGAAGCAGGCGTTGTCGCTGCCCTTGCGCATGGTCAGGCCGATGAAGCCTTCCTCGGACAGCTCGTACTCGCGGCGTTCACTGATCAGCACTTCGGTCGGGATCTTGGTCTCGATCTCGCCCATGCTGTCGAACTGGTGCAGCGGCAGGTCTTCCACGGCGCCGCCCGACTGCGGGCCGATGATGTTCGGGCACCAGCGGTACTTGGCGAAACTTTCGGTCAGGCGCGTGGCAAACGCGAACGCGGTGTTGCCCCACAGGTAGTCGGCGTGGTTGTCGCGCACGTTCTCTTCGTAGGCAAACGCCTTGACCGGCTTGGTGTTCTGGCCGTAGGGCAGGCGCAGCAGGAAGCGCGGGCAGGTCAGGCCGACGCTGCGGGCGTCTTCCGATTCGCGGAAGCTCTGCCACTTGGTGTACTGCGGGCCTTCCATGATCGACTTCAGGTCCTTCAGGTTGGGCAGGCCCTGGTAGTCCTCGAGCCCGAAGAACTTGGGGCCCGCCGCCGCGATGAACGGCGCGTGCGACATGGTGGCGACGGCCGCCACCTTGCTGAGCAGCGCGACGTCCTGGGGGCCGGGTCCGAAGTCGTAGTTGCCGATGATGGCGCCGTAGGGCTCGCCGCCGAAGGTGCCGTACTCGGCGGTGTAGACGTGCTTGTAGAGGCCGGACTTGACCAGTTCAGGCGCGTCTTCGAAGTCCTCCATCAGCTGTTCCTTGCTGATGTTGAGCAGTTCGATCTTGATGTTCTCGCGGAAGTCGGTGCGGTCGACCAGCAGCTTCAGCCCGCGCCAGGCGCTTTCCAGCTTCTGGACGTCCTGGTGGTGCAGGATCTGGTCCACCTGCTGGCTCAGCTTCTTGTCGATCTCGCCGATCATCTGGTCCACGGCGGCCTTGTCGGCCTTGGCGAACTTGCTGTCCGGGGCGAGGATCTCTTTCAGGAAGGCCTGCACGCCGAGCTTGGCCACCTCGTAGCCTTCGTCAGCGGGCGACATCTTCGACTGCGCCATGATTTCATCGAGCAGCGAGCCTTCCGCGGCCTGCGCTTCCGCCTGCTGTTTCTGTTGTTCTGCGTCTGCCATGGAAACGACTCCTTCGTTGTCGGTTGTCAGTTATCAGTTGTCAGTGGTGTCGGCCGACAACCGACAACTGACAACTGACAACGCCTAAGCGCCTTCGCCGCCCTTTGTGATTTCGCCGAGAATCTTCTCGCGCGTCGCCTCGTCGGTGATGATCGACTGGATCTTCTTGCGGAAGGCCGGGAAGTTGCCCATCGGGCCCTTCAGCGCGGCCAGCGCCTCACGCAGCTCGAGCATCTTGTTCAGCTCGGGCACCTGGCGGGCCACGGCGTCGGGGTCGAAGTCCTTGAGCGTCTTGAACTTCAGGTTGGCCGACAGCTCTTCGCCTTCCTTGCCGCTCAGGGTGTTCTTCACGTTGATGTTGATGTTGATGTTCTGGTTCTTCATCACATCGTTGAAGTTGTCCTTGTCGATGTTCAGCGGCTTGCGGTTCTCCAGCGGCGTGTCGTCCTGGCCCAGCGTGAAGTCGCCCATTACCAGCAGCTTCAACGGCAGCTCTTTCTCTTCCGCCGCGCCGCCGGTGGCGGGTTTGTACACGATGTTCACGCGCTCACGCGGCGCTACCGATCCGTCTTTGGCCATGTCTGTCTCCTGTAGAGTTGTCAGTTATCGGTTGTCAGTTGTCGGGGCAATCGCGGGGCAGGGCACTCCTGCCGCGTCCTTCACACCTCAGGCAACTCACAACCGGCAACTGGCAACCGTCAACTAACAACCGTCAACCAACAACCGACAACTACTCTTCCTGCTTCAGTCCCAGCGTTTCGTACACCTGCCTGCGTACGTCGTTGTTCTTGACCAGCTCGGCCAGCACGGTCTCGAGCGGCATGTCGCCCCACTTGATGGCGCGCTGCACCAGGTAGGCCACCGGCGAGTGCGGCTCGGTGCGGCGCAGGTAGTCGGCCACTTCCTTCAGGCGCTCGAAGGCCAGCTTGCGGTTGGTGATCGCGCCGGCCGGCGCGCCCGGCGCGGCGCCGGTCTGGGTTTCCACGGCTCCACCTGTCTGGGCGGCTGCGCCCGCTGCGGGTGCGGATCCGGCGCCCTTGGCGGCCAGCGCGCGGCTGAAGGCGGCCAGCTTGGGGTTGGGCGCTTCGAGTTTCGGGTTGACGAAGGCGGCCAGGTCGTCCACCACCTGCACGGCCTGCAGCAGGATCGGGGCTTCCTCCGGCGGCACGGGCGGTGAGGTCTCCAGGTAGGCGGTGGCGCGGTCGATCAGCCAGTCCAGCGCCGAGTCGCGGGCGCGCAGCCGCCGCACCTCGGGGAACAGGCCCTCCCAGTGGGCCTGGCACATGCCGTTGATGGTCTTCAGGCCTTCCAGCAGGCCCTGCAGGCCCTGCTGCTGCAGCAGGCCGTAGGCCAGGTACGAGCCGACCAGCAGGTCCTTCGATTTCTCGCTCAGGATGGTGCGGGCGAGGCTGACCACGTCGGTCCACTTGATTTCGCCGCCGGCCGGGTTGCCGAGCTTGCTGATTTCGGCCTCGAGCTGTTCGAATTCCGGCTCGTAGCGCGCGGAGGCGCCGGCGGGTTTGTCCCCGGGGATGGGCTGTGCGCCCAGGGTGGATGTCATGCCATCAGTCACGCAGCCGCCCTTCTGGTTGAACGCCGGCCGCTCTCACAAGCGGGCCGGTCAACATAGCGGTACAAAAGACCTAAATCAAACACCTTTGGAGCGAGGCAATCGTTGCAGCAGGTCGGAAAGCTTCAATGAAGGCTCGCTCAAAACCTCTTCAAACTGCGACCTGGCGCGGTCCAGCAGCGAGGCGTCCACATGGTTCATGGCGCCCAGGTCGGTGACATCGTGGGTCGCCCTTTCCGGCAGCACGAAGGGCAGGAAATAGCCGGGCCGCAGCGCGCCGAAGCACAGGTGCAGGCGGATGGGGGTGACGCCCCCGGGCTGGTTCCAGAAAGTGAGCGTGGGCAGGCGTCCGTTGTTGGAGAAGCGCCGGGCGAGCTCCAGCCAGAAGGCGGCCTCGGCTTCGGGCTCGGTGACGGGCAGGCGCAGGGCCTCGCTTTCCGGGGCGCGGATGTCGGCGCCCCAGCAGGTCATCTGCACGGCGGCGTAGCGGCGGGGATCGTCGGCGGCGCCGTAGCTGGCGGCCCAGTAGTCGCCCGAGCCATGGCTGAGCACATACCTGGCGAAGCTCTTGCGGGCCTCGGTCAGGTCCAGGTTGAAGCGGAACGACTCGAAGCTGCGCAGGAAGGTGTTGAGGTCAATCGCGGTGTCGCTCCAGGCCGCGAGCTCGGCGGCCTTGAGCAGGAAGGGCTCCATGGCCCAGGGCAGGTAGCCGGCGTCGTTGCCCAGCGCGCCGGGCTCGATCACGGTGTAGACCAGGAAGGGGTAGCGGCGCCCGGCCTTGTCCACGGAGGGCTTGAACAGGCCGGCCAGCAGGCGCTGGCTGCGCGGCGAGCAGTAGATGAAGCGTGCGACGGGAGCGTTGTCGAAGCTGCTGTCCCAGCGGCTGTCGAGCTGCTGGTAACCCTCGTAGATGCCTTCCTGCACCCAGGTGTCGAATTCCTGCACCTCGGCCAGCGACGCGTTGTAGCGAATGAAGTCGCCATGCAGCGGCAGTTTGCCCAGGCAGCCGGTGGGGAATTCGCTCACGAGCTCACGTTCTCCGCGGGTGTGAACCTGGTGAACAGGTCGTCCATGAAGGGATTGATCTTCTTGCGCGGCGTGAACTGCGCCTGCAGGTAGAACAACTGGCCGTCGGGCGACTTGAACTCCCAGAGGCAGCGGTACTTGGGCGGGTCGCCCGGCTCGGCCTCGAAGGAGCGCGACCAGGAGGGGCGCACGACCTTGAGCAGGCCCCATTCATCATCGATCAGGTCCTTGCCGGGCAGCGGCACCTTGCGCTCGGTGTACTTGCCGGTGACGCGTACCCCCAGCCTGGAGCGCCCGGTGTCGTACTGGGTCCAGGCGAAGTCGCGGGTCTGGTCCGGGTACTTGTTGTAGGGCAGCGTCTCGATGTTGCCGTCGGCATCGCTGCCGATTTCCAGCAGGCTGTCCACCAGCAGGCCGGCCTGTGTCAGCTTGACGGAGAACTTTACCTTCACCAGTTCGTCGCTGTCGGTGTCGAACATCGCGTCCTTGATGTCGCGCGCCAGCCGGATGGTGTTCACGTAGTCCGCGGTCAGGGAGACCAGCTTGCGGCCGCCCTGGAAGGACAGCTTGTCGAGCGCGTTGAGGCGGCGGTCGATGGCCCAGATGTAGCCGGTCCTGGGATTGAACATCTTGGCGAAGCCGGCCATCGAGACGTTCTGTTTCTTTTCGCGGGCGTCAAAGGGGAACTTGCCGGCGAACTCGCTCTTCCACCTGTCGAGCACGTCTTCCTTCCATGCCTTCTTGATCTCGGCGTCGCCTTCCGACTTCAGGGCGTCGAAGCCGGCATCCAGGATGCGCAGCAGGGCGGTGGCCTCGGCGGCGTCCTGGTTGCCGTCCATGGGGAACAGCTTCTTGAACTCGTCCCACACGCTCTTGAAGCCGGCAGACAGGTTCTGCAGCGGCTCGGGGTTGTCGGCGTGGATCATGACGCGCGAGCCCTTGCGCGGCAGCGTGGTCCAGTAGCTGTTGTAGGCGTCGCTGAACTTGCCGATCTGCTCGATCGCGGTGTCCAGCGCCTTCAGCTCGACTTCCGTGGCGCCGGGAACCTTGTTGTCCACGCCGAGCGTGAGCTGCCGCCGGGCCCAGGTGTTGCGCAGCAGGTCGCGGTACGGCGACTGCGGCCCGGCCAGCACCTTCAGCGCCTCGTTGGTGTCCTTGACGTCCGCGAACAGGCTGGGCTTGGGGTACACCTGGCGCAGGAACTCGTTCCAGATGCCGATGTGCCTGGCCTTGTGCGCCGCGTACAGCTCGGTGCGGATGTCCTCCTTACTGCGCTTGATGCCGAACTCGTTGTACAGCGCCTCCAGGTCGATGCTGCGCTGATCGATCAGGGCCTTGATGTCCGAGTCCCAGGCTTCCTGGGTGTAGGCGTCCAGGCGTCGCAGGTTGGTCTTCTCGGTGCGCAGCTCCAGGTAGCCGCTGTTGATCGGCACCAGGTCACCCAGCTCGATGTCTTTGCGCTTTTCACTGGTGTGCTGGATGATCGCCTCGTAGGCCGACGGAATCCAGAACGCGCCGGACAGCTTCTCGGCCGCGCGGTCGCTGAGCTGGGTGTTCAGCTGGATGTGCAGGCCGAAGGAGTCTTCCTTGCCGGAGGCGAACTGGGAATCGAGCTGCCCGGCGAAGAACTCCAGCTGTTCGCCAGCCAGGCTTTCGATTTCATCGGAGTTGCCGCCGCCCAGCGGGCCGGTCCAGCGGGCCTCCTTCTTGAGCACGTTGCCGATCAGCGCGGGCTGCGGCTTGAGTGCCCCGCCCAGCATGCGGTAGACGCGCCACAGGTCGAGCAGCTTCTGGTACTCATCCGACTTCGAGCTTGGCCCCAGGCTGTTGACCAGCGCTTCCACCTCGCGCTCCACGCGCTTGCCGCAGGGCTGGATGTAGGCGGGGCGCAGGCGCTCGAAGTACAGCTTGCCGCCGGCCTCGAACATGGTGTCGCCCTTGTACATGCCGAAGCTGAGCCCGATCGGGCGCCCTTCGCGGCGGTAGTCGTCAAGGCGCGCCAGCTCGCGGCGCAGGCCCTCCAGGGCGCGCAGCTGCTCGATGCTGACGGCGTCCGTCCCGGGCTGTTCGCGCACGGCCAGGCCGCCGGCCTCGACGCGGTTGATGATGTCCCGGTTGCCGAAGAAGGACTGCAGCAGCATCCAGCTCATCAGCACCAGGGCGATCAGCGAGGAGATCTGCAGGCCCAGGCGGATCGCGCGGCGCTTGCGCAGCACCTTGCTGCTGCTGCGGGCCAGGGTCTTGTCGTGGAAGATGATCCTGGTGAACAGGTTGTGGATGAAGTAGCTCTTCTTCTCGATGCGGTCCTCGGAGCCCTCGGGCGTGGCGCCCAGCCCCATGGCCTCGCCCATGCGCGACAGGATCTGGTCGATCGGCGTGCCCTTCTGGGTGCCGCTGGTGAAGTAGATGCCGCGCAGCATGGCGCTTTCCTGGAAGGCGTTGGCATGGAACAGCGCGCCCAGGAACTCCTTCATTTTCTCGCTCGCCAGCGCGAACTGGCGCGGGAACAGGTAGATGTTCTGCTTCTTGTGCGGCGGGCGCTCCGTGGCCAGCAGCTCGAGCTGCCGGGCCTGGATGTTGGCCGCCATCCTGCCCACCTGCTCGCTGAACACGTCGGTGTACTGCTTGTCGGGCAGCGCGTAGGGGACGGTGAAGCCCCACACCTGGCTGCGCTGATCCTTGTTGAAGTCCTCGAAGTACTCGACGAAGCCCTGGATCAGGTCGCACTTGGTGAACATCATGTAGACCGGGAACACGGCCTGCAGGCGGGCCGCCAGCTCATCGAGCCGGTTGCGCACGTCCTTGGCCATGCGGTCGATCTCGGTCTGCGTCGAGCGGAACAGCTCGTCGGTCGCGATTGCCACGATCGCGCCGTTGATCGGCTTGTCCTTGCGGCTGTTGCGGATCATCTCCAGGAACGCGAACCATTCCTCCTGGTCCTCGGCCACCGTGGTGTAGCGGCCGGCGGTGTCCAGCAGGATGCCGTCCTCGGTGAACCACCAGTCGCAGTTGCGCGTGCCGCCGATGCCGCGCACCTTGGCGCCGCCCTGGGCGGCTGGGAAATTCAGGCCTGACTCCTGCAGCGCGGTGGTCTTGCCGCTGCCGGGCGGGCCGATGATCACGTACCAGGGCAGGGTGAACAGCGCGCTCTTGCCGCCCTTGGTTTTCTTGAGGGCTTCCAGCGACTCGTTGAACTTGGCCCCGAGCGCCTCGATCTCGGCCTTCTTGTCGGCGTCGGCGCCCTGCAGCTGCGAGCCCGACTGCGCCTTGAGCTGCTGCTCGATGCGCACGGCGTTGCGCACCGCCATGACCTTCTGCACCAGGAACAGCACCAGGAAGATGCCGATCAGCACCGCGATGATGGCGATGCGCTCCTTGAACAGGTCGTTGTCTTCGGTCTTCAGGAACTCGCCGCCGATCCAGACCAGCAGGCACAGCAGGATCAGCACCACGATGCTGATCACGCCTTCCTTCATCAGTGCGGACAGGAACTGGCGCATCTAGGACTCCACTCCGGTCAGGGCTTCAACGACTCCGCCGGCCATGACATTGGAGGTCACGGCCAGCACCAGCAGCAGCAGGATCACGATCACCGCGCAGATTGCGGGCACCAGCCAGGTCGGCGTGGCGCGCACCAGGCGGGGCAGGCTGTCGGGCGGCTGCCAGGCGGGCGACAGGTTGACCGGGTCGCCGGCCCGGTTTTCTTTCAGTTCGGCGGCCAGTTGTTCCAGCAGCGCACGGCGCTCTTCCATGCCCTTGAGGTCGATGTACATGCCCTTGAAGCCGTGGGTCAGGCACAGGAAGAAGACCTCCACCACGTCGCGGCGGTCGGCATCGGAGGCGCCGCGGATCGCCTTCAGCTTGGTGTAGAACTCCTCGCCGGCCGCGAAGTCGTTGAACAGCTCGAGCTGCAGGGGGCTGCCGGCCCACTCGTCCTTCATGGGGAACTTGCTGCTGAGCACGGTCTCGTCGATGAAGGCGGTGAGCGCGTACTTGGCGGCCTGGATGGATTCCGGCTTGAAGCCCGCGGTGCGTGCCTTCTGCTCGAAGTCCGCGAACAGGCCGGCGACCTTGTGCTTGACGTCGTTGGCCGTGCCGGGGTCTTTGCTGGCGCGCAGCTGGAACGCGAAGGCGAATACTTCTGCGCACAGGTCGGCCAGCCGCGGGCGTGTTTCGCCGTCATGGGCCATGGGTTACTCCTTCACCGCCATCAACTCGAGCTTCAGGCCCTGGAACTCGGGCGGCAGGTACAGCGCCATGCTGCGCGAACTGCGCACTGCCTCCCAGTGGTCGCCGGCCTTGTCGATCTGGAAGTAGTTGCGCCCGGGCTGCACCGGGATCTCCGGCGGCGGGGCGGGCACGTGCCTTACCGTGATGCCGCGCAATGCCGCGGTGATCAGCTGGTCCACGCGGTCCTGGCTGCTGATCTTGAACTTGAGGGGCGCCTCGCGCACCACCTTCTCGGCGGGCACGTCGGCCTGCACGGCCACGTAAATGGCGCCCTCGGGCTGCAGCACGCGGTCGTCCTGGATTTTGGCGACGAACATGTTGTCGCGCAGGATGTCGAGCGCGATGTTGACGCACTTGGTGGGGATGATGGTTCCCAGCAGCGCGATCAGCTTGTCTTCCAGGCGCTGGAAGGTGCCGGCCAGGTCTTCGTGCTGGTAGCTGGTGACGTCCTTGGGGTGGCCCTCGCCGGCAAAGGTGTACATGTAGCCGGTAAGCTGGGCGAGCAGCAGGTAGACCTGCTCCGGGTGGTGCGTGCCCGCGTTGTAGAAGTGCTGCAGCGGCGGGATGAAGCCGTTCACCGTGTGCAGCAGCCAGAAGCTGGCGCTTTCGGCGGTGCTGAAGCTGGCCAGGCCGGCGCCCCGGTTGCGGCGCTGGCGCGAGAACTCGCTGCTCTTGGTGGCCAGGATTTCCAGGATCTTGCGCAGCCGCGCCATCAGCTGGGCGGATGCCCCCATGCTCAGGCTCGGCGGCACGAAGTTTTCATCCAGCGTGAAGCCGCCGGTGCTGCCCTTGCCCAGCTCGGCCACCTTGATCCAGGCGTGGTCGTCCAGCGACTCGCCCTCGAACAGGATGCGCAGGTGCTTGGACGCCACCTGGATGTCGCGGTTGCCGGCCTGCGCGTTGTCGTCGCGGCTGCTGATCGTCTTGAGGCGGTAGCGGGTCGGGCGCCCGTCGTGGACGCCGGTGGGGTCCTGGGCCACGCCGCCCTCGGGCACCACGGGCGCCGCCAGGTAGACGCCCAGGCGTTCGCGCTCGGCCGGGAAGTGCGGGCCCACGTCGCGCGTCGCGGGGGGCTCGTCGGTGCCCGGGGCGTCAACCAGCAGGCCGTCCGGCAGCACGGCCGAGCAGCGCGACAGCGAAAGCTGCCCGTTGGCCAGCGCTTCGGCGTTGATGGTCAGCTCGCGCACGCCCCAGCCCAGCGGCGCCAGGTTGCGCAGCCGCTGCTGCAGCGAGTGCTCATGGTAGCGGTCCCACTGCTGGAAATGGTGAGGGGTCAGGAACATCCCCTCGGTCCACAGAACTTTCTGCTGCTGCTCCACGCTTCCCCCGGCCCGTGCCTACTTGTTCTTGATGTTGATGTGATAGCCGGTCAGCTCGAACAGCACGTCGTCGGCCTGCTCGAGCGGCACCACCACCTTGCGTTCGCCCTCGTCGCTGTTGCTGAACAGGGCGAGGATGCCGATGAACTTGGTGCCGGTGTTGATCGGATCCAGGGTGATCTGCTTGCCGACCGCCTTGCCGTCCGGGTCTTCGGGGAACACGGACTCACCGAGCTTGACCTCGACCAGCGAGTCGCCCAGCACTTCTTCGGCGTTGGTCCAGATGGCGTCCACAGTGGCGGCCTTGAACTTGGCGTCATCCTTGAGCTGGAAGACGCGCACGTCCACCACGCGGCTTTCGCCGCTGCTGCCGGACTCCAGCTGGATTTCGTTGACGGGCTTGAGTGCCACGAAGTCCAGCGTCAGGGCGGTCGAGGTGCAGCCGGCCAGCAGCAGCATCCCCAGCATCGTCACCAGCATCATCCTGCAACTCATGTCACACTCCTCCGGTAAATCAGCCGTTGCCTTGATTGTCATCGCTCTGGATGTCTTCGTGTGAGAAAATATAGCCCTTGCGTATGCTTGGGTAGATCAACTCGTTAAAGAGTTTGCTGCTCTCCGCGAAGGTTTCGCCGTAGACTTCGGAGTAGCGTTCCCAGGCTTTTTTCGCCCCGCCGAAGATTCCGCCCCCGGCCGTCTTCTCGATCTGCACCGGGTCCAGCTTCTGCTGCAGGTCGCTCACGAACTGCTGCACGCCCGCCAGCAGCCCGATCTGGTGGCGTGCCATGTCCTGGAAGGTGTGCTGCAGCGAGCCTTTGATCTCGTCCAGGTCGCGAGCTTCGCGCCAGTCCAGCAGGAAGTTGGCGATCTGGGTGATGTCCTGCCCCTTCTTCACCGGGTTCAGGCTGCGCGCGAAGATCTGCGTCAGGGGCGCGCTGAACTGGTCCTTGAACTCCTCGCGCCCCTTCAGCGAGCGGCCCATCCACTCCATGGCCACTTCCAGCGTCAGCTTCATCAGCGCACCGAAGCGTTCCACTTCCTCTATAGTCCGGAAGTTGCCCTCGCCCAGGAAGTGTTGCGAGACTTCCGACACCAGCTTGTATGCCGCCGACTGCAGGTCCGTGGCCGCCGGCGCGTCGGGCGCGGCCTCCACCACCGGCTCGCGCCGCGGCGTCTCTCCGCGCAGGAAGGCCAGCGTGAAGCCGCCCACGCCGATCCGCGTGCCCTCCGTCACCTGGAACTTCGTGCCCGTTTCCTTTAACTGCCCGTCGGCCGTGTATCCCACGCCGCCGCCCAGGTCCACGTAGAAATAGCCGCCCGGCTGGCGTTCGATACGTCCGGCCTGGGCGGGCGCGCCATCAATCACAATGTCGTTGGCGGGGTCCGCGCCGACGGATATGCCGCGGGCGCGGGCCTCTTTGCCGAAGATGTGCTCGGAGACCGGCTGAGTGGAGCCAGATTTGCTGACCACAACCTTTAGTGCCATTCCGCCCGCCGCCTAATTCAGGGTGGGCAGTATTGGTGGTCAGCCCGGTGGCGTCAAGCGTTGTGCGATTCGTCAGCTTCCGCGTCCATGCCGGCAGCGGCTTCCGCGGCTGCGCGGGCGGCTTCCGCGGCCTTGCGCTGCAGGTCCTGGGCGGACTGCATGATGCGGGTCTTTTCCTTGTGGCTGAGCAGATAACCCTTCTGGAGGTTGGGGTAGATCATTTCGTTGAACAGCTTGCTGCTCTCGGCCAGGAATTCGCTGTAGGTATTGAGGTACTCCTGCCAGGCCAGGCGCGACTTGCTCATGCGCCCGAGCAGGCTGGCCTTGCTGACGGCCGTCTTCTCGATCTCGATGGGGTCGAGGCGCTTGATGATGGCCTCCAGCACCTGCTGCATGCCGGCCAGCAGGCCCATCTGGTGCTGGCTGACGTCCTTGATGGCGCGCTCGAGTGAATCTTTCACGGCCATGGCGTCGGAGGGCGTCTGCCAGTCGATGGGGAAGCGTTTGAAGCGCTCCAGTTCCTGCATCATCTTGATGGGGTTGGCCTCGCGCTGGAATGCCATCGTCACGTTGGCGTCGAACTCGCCCTCGAACTCCTTGCGGGCGGACAGGGTCTGGAACAGGCCCTCCAGCAGCACGTCGAGGCTGATGCGGATCAGCTCGCCGAACAGGGTGACCTGCTCGGGCCCCTGGAACTCGTCGCTGCCCAGGAAATGCTTCGACACGTTCTGCAGCGCGCGCAGCGCTGCGGCCTCGCGCGGGTCGCCGCGCACGACGTCGGTCTGCTTGCGGCCCTCGGTGTGGCCTGACTTGCGGATCGCCTCGCGCTTGTCGGTGTCGCGGTCATCGAGCATCACGGCCTCGATCACCATCTCGACCGTGCCCATCTTGATCACGTCGGTTTCATTGAGCGGGTGTGTGCTGTTGGGGGTGATCTGTGTGTCGTTGAGCAGCGTGCCGTTGCGGCTGCCCAGGTCGACCAGCAGGTAGCCGCCCTCGCGGCGCTCGATGCGCACGTGCTGGCGCGAGACGCGCACCTCGTCGCCGGGCAGCACCAGGTCGCATTCCGGCGAGCGCCCGACCGTGATCACGCCGCGTGTGAAGGTGTGATCCGAAACGTCGATGGTGCTGCCGCGGGGCACACGAACCTGGATGCGGATGGGCATGCTGCGGCAGCTCCCTGGCCTGACAACATCACCATAGTGGCTTGGGGGTGCCCAGCGTCAACTGGCGGCGGGTGCGCGGTGCCAATGCGGGTCGTCCCCGGCACCGGAGCCGGCCCCAGGCGCAGCCTTGCGGCGCGCCGGGTGGCGGGGTGAATGCCGCGCCGACTGCGGTTATACTCCGGCATCCTGCCCAACGGGTGTCCAAAGCATGACCGAGCAGCCGCCAGCAGATGGCCCGCGCGCGCCGAAGAAGCGGGCCACGGCCAAGGTCATGAAACGCGCGCGCACGGTGCAGCTTTCCATGCTGCCCAAGATGCCCGCGATCGAAGGCCTTGACCTGCACGCCCACTACGCGCCCTGCGAGGCCGTGGGCGGCGACTTCTACGACTTCGTGCCGGTCAGCCCCTGGGAAATCGGCATCGTGATGGGCGACGTGGCCGGCCACGGCGTGGACGCCGCGCTGACCATGGCGATGGCAAAGAAGACGCTGCAGATCCACGGCAAGGGGCGCAGCTCGCCGCGCGAGACGCTGCTGGTCACCTGCGCCGACCTGGCTTCCGACCTGCCGGGCAACAGCTTCGTGACGGTGTTCTACGGGGTGCTTGACCTGCGCAACTGGCAGCTCACGTTCGCGTCCGCCGGGCACACGCCGCCGATCCTGTTCAACCCCGATCGCACGCCGCCGCTGCAGAGCGTGCCGGCCCGGGGCGTGGTGATGGGCGGGGCGTTCCTGCAGGCAATGGAGAAAAACCTGGCCGAGCAGACCATCAAGCTGCGCCGGGGCGACACGCTGTTCCTGTACACGGACGGCCTGAGCGAGGCGCCCAACGCCGAGGACGAGCAGTTCGGCGAGCCGCGCATCCTGCAGGCGCTGGGGGGCGTGATGACCGGCGACTCGCGCGGGATCGTGAACGCGGTGATTGCCGACCTCGGACGTTTCGTGGCCGACCACCCCCAGCAGGACGACCTGACGCTGCTCGCCATGCGCATCGCGGGCGAGCCCCAGGCCGCGGCGCGCGTGCCGCAGAGCCAGCGCAGGCGCGCGTGGCCGACCAACCTGCCCCCCGCCGGCAGCACCTTCGTCGGGCGCGCCGACGAGCTGGCGCAACTGCAGCAGTGGCTGCACGACGAAGGCGCGCTGGTGACCATCCATGGCGCCCCGGGCATGGGCAAGTCGCGGCTGGCCCTGGAAGCGGGGCGGACGCTGCTGAACCACCTGCCGGGCGGCGTATGGCTGGTGGACGCCAGCGCTTCGGCAGACGCGGAGCAGCTGGCCCTCTCGGTCTCCCGGGTGCTCGGCCTGGCGCCTACCAGCAGCGGGTCGATCGTGGAGGCAGTGGGGGCCGCGCTGGACTTCCGGCCGCCGCTGCTGCTGATCCTGGACAACTGCGAAGGCGGCGAACATTACGTGCGCGCGCTGCTCGAAAACTGGCGCGGCGCAGCGCCGCGGGTGCGCCTGCTGGTGACCGGCCGCGGCAGCCTGGGCCTGCCCGGCGAGCGCACGCTGGAACTCAGTCCGCTTGCCATGCCGAGTTCGCCCGACGAGTACGAGGTGCTGGACGAAAGTGACGCGGCTTCGCTGTTTGTCGCGCGCGCGCGCGAGTCGAACCCGCTGTTCCGCGTGACGGACTCGAGCCGCAACCGCATCGCGTCGATCGTGCGCGAGCTGGGAGGCAACCCGCTCGCGATCGAGCTCGCCGCGGCGCAAAGCGCCGAGCTGTCGCCCCGCCAGATCGACGACGGGCTGCGGCGGCAGCGCAAGACGACGCGTCCGCCCGCGTCTAACAGCGCCGCGCAGCGCCCGCCCTCCGAGCCCGAGCTCGCGCGGTGGGCCTACGACCAGCTGCAGCCGGCCGAGAAGCTGGCGTTCTGCCAGCTCAGCCTGATGCGCGGCGGGTTTTACCTCGATGCGGCTGAAGCCGTGGTCGAGCTGCCCGCGGATGCACGCGCCGGCGACATCACGGCCGTGGTGCAGACCCTGCTCGACAAGCAGCTGCTGCAGGCCCAGAACACGCCTTACGGCATGCGTTTCCTGGTGCCGCCGCCGCTCAAGCCCTTCGGGCGGCGCGTGTGGGCGGAGTCAATCAGCGCCGACCGCGAGGACGCCCTGGCACGGCGGTTCGTCACCTACTACGCGGGTTACTCGGCCGCGCAGGAGGCGCGCTTCCATACGCGGCATGCGCGCGAAACGCTGGACCGGCTGGAAACCGACATCGACAACATCCTGGCGGCGCAGGACCTGGCGAACGCGAAAGATCTGCCGGAGCTCGGCGCCAGGGCGCTGCTGGGGCTGTCCCCCGTGTTCGACCTGCGCTCGCCAATGCTGCCGCGGCAGGAACGGTTGAACCGCGCGCTTGCCGGCCTGGACGACAAGAGCACTGACCTGCGCGCCCGGCTTCACATGGAGCTGGCCCAGGTCGCTTTCCATGAGAACAAGTGGGAAGACTCCCTGGCACAGCTCGCGACGGCGACGAAGCTGTGCCGGAAGGCCCGCAACGACCGGCTGCTGTGTGACGCCCTGCTGTTCAAGGTGTTTATCCTGGCCCGGCACAACGATTTCAAGGAAGCCCGCCGGCTGGTGGAGCAGGCGACCACCGTGGCCGCGCGCGCCGAGTATGCGCGAGGTTATGAACGCGCGCTGATCATCAACGGAATCGTCACCAGCCAGGTCAGCGGCGCCGCGGAGGCCCTGCAGCTGTACGAACGCGCGGAGCCGCTGATCCGCACGCGTGAAGATCCGCCCACGCTGATCGAGTGCCTGAACTGCAAGGGCTCGGCCCTGCGCGCGCTGCACCGCTTCCCCGAGGCGCTGGCCGGCGGCCAGGAAACGGTGAAGCTGCTGACGAACCTGAACGCCCCGCTCGGCATCGCGGTGCAGGACAACAATCTCGGCCAGGTCCACCGCGCCATGGGGTATTTCGACGACGCCCTGGAGTGTTACCTGCGGGCCGAGGCCGCGCTGCGCGACATCGGCGATCGCGTGGTGCTGCCGCGGGTGCTGTGCAACATCGCCGAGCTGTACCAGTTCTTCGACCAGGCCGAGGACGCCGAGAAGTACGCGCGCGAAGCCCTCGAGCTTGCGCGCAGGGACAACGACAGGCACATCCAGATGCGGGTGCAGCATATCTTCGGGCACCTCGCGCTCGGCCGTCACCAGCACGAGCAGGCGCTGGCAGGCTTCGAGGCCGCACTGGCGCTTGCCCGCGAGCTCGACCGCCCGGCCGACATCAGCATGGCGCTGGCGTTTGTTTCGCTGTGCCGCACGCAAACCGGTGCGGCCCGGGAGGCGCTGGCCGACATCATGGCCCTGCAGAAGCAGGGCGATGTTGTCTCGGAGCAGAAGAACGCGCTCGCGTTCTTCCTTTCGGCCTGCCGCGCCAGGGCCGAGCACAGGCTGGGCCATCGCAAACAGGCCGTCACCGCGCTGAAGGAGGCGCAGGGCCTGGCGAAGCTCGAGCGGCTGGACTACTACAGCTCGGACATGCTGCTGCATGCGGCCTGGGCCGTGATCGACGAGCTTGTCGCGGAGGGCCTGGGCGACCCCAAGGCGGAGCAGACCATCAAGGTGCGCTGCAGGCATTGCCGCGCCAAGGTGCGCGGCACGCAGAAGCAGGTGGATGACCTGGTGGCCTGCCCGGTGTGCAAGACCGCGCCCTTCAGCTACCGCGTGGAAATCCCCAGGCAAACGTAACGCCGGGGGCGCAGCCTGCTACTTGTACTTGTCGGATGCCTTGATGGCCTCGGACATCGCCTTGGCGTCCTCGGCCGCAGCGGTGCCCTTGTTCTTCTCATAGAACTTGTAGAGGGCCGTCAGCTTGTCTTCCTTGGTCTTCAGCTTCTTGTTGGCGGCCAGCGTCTTGGCCAGGTCCTTGCGCGCCTTCAGCTCGGCCTTGGCGGCCGGTTCCTTGGCCAGCTCCTTGGCTTCGGTGGCGGCGTTGTCGCCCAGCTCTTCACCCTTGAAGCGCGCGGCCAGCAGGTTCAGCGTGTTGATGGCTTCTTCGTAGCGGCCGGCTTCCCTGGCGGCATCCGCTTCGCCGCGCCACAGCTTGCCCAGGGCCTCGCAGCGGTCGACGATCATTTTGGCGTCCGTCGCGACGTTTTCCGCGGGCTCGGCCGCGAGCAGCTCGTTGGCCAGCTGTTTCGCCTTGGTGTAGTCGCCCTTGCCGAAGGCCTCGGCGGCCTTTTCGCACTCCGGCGCCACTTTCTGCTGGCCGAGGCAGGGGTACTTCACGTCTTTCAGCGCGGCGTCGATGTACTTCTCGTAGTCGCCGCTGCCCTGGTACACCACGCGCCCGAACGAGTTGATCACGTACATCGCGGGCATGGTGACCATGTCGTAGCCGGACAGCTTGCTGTCGGCCAGGGTGACGATCGGGAAGCTGTAACCCCACTCGCCGGCGAACGCCTGGTTCTCGCGCATGCTCAGCCCGTCGCCCTCGACGGCGAAGAAGTGCACGCCCTTGTCCTTGTAGCTGTCGAACACCTTCTGGAAGTGCGGCAACTGCCGCAGGCAGGGCCCTCAGGTGATGCCCCACACCTTGATCACGATCACGTCGCCGGCCATGCCGGCCTTGTCGACCGGGCCGGCGCGATTGACCACGCCCCCCATGCTGAAGTCGGGCGCGTCCTTGCCCTCGATTTTCTGGGCGTCCAGCACGGGCGCCAGCATGACCAACAGGGCAACCAGCCAAAGCAGCGTCTTCATGATTCCTCCGGGGCACTTCACTCCGTATGTGTTGGCGCGGGGCGCCTGATCTTACACGCGCGGGCCGGAATCCGCGTCACTCAGGCCGGGTTTTCAGGCCGAACAACCCGGCGTCCAGCTTCGCGCGCGGGTACACCAGCTCGATTTCCTCGCCGCCGCGCAGCACCACGAACACGGCGTTCTGCCGGGCGGGCTCGGCCAGTGTCACGAACTTTTCCCAGGCCATGCGCAGGCCGGACTCGTCTTCGCCGTAGCCGGTGAAGCTGTCCGGGTTCTGCAGGTTGAAGCCGACCACCAGGTCGCCGGCGCGCAGGCCGGCCTTCTCCGCGTTCGAACCCGCGGGCACGCGCGTGACGATCACGCGGGGCAGATCGTCGCGCGTTTTCTGCACTGCCGCCCAGAGCGTGCAGCGGCTGCGGGCGGCGGCCAGGCGCGCACGCAGCACCGGGTGCCTGATCGCGGACATCGCCGCTGCCGCGGCCTGGATGGCGTCGAGGTAGGCGCCGAACGTCTCCATCGCCTCCACCCGGTAGACGTGCCAGTCCTCGGCGCGATAGCCCTCGTTGCGGGCGGCGTCGAACTGCTCCAGCATCTGCTGGTAGTTCCAGCCATGGGCGAGGCCGCGGGCCCACAGCAGCCGCATCTCGGCGCGCTGCCGCGGAGCGCCGCGTTCGATGTGCTGCGACAGGCGCCAGTTCGCATCCCAGCTTTCGCCCGCCTGCAGGCCGGCCCGCGCGTACGCGATCAGCAGTTCCGGGTGCCCTTCGTCGATCTCCAGGGCCAGCCGGTACCAGGCCGCGGCCAGCCGCCAGTTGCTTGCGGCGGCGGCGTCGGCGCCTCGCCGCGCGAACAGCCGGATCCGCTCTTCGCGCCCGTTCGCGTGTCGTTCGCGCCGCGCCCGCACCCAGGCCGCCAGGTCGACTTTCCCCTGCGGCTCACCGAGCCAGCGCCCATCGGCGTCGCGCTCGCGCGGCGGTATCGGGATGCGCAGCACGCTGAGGTCGGTGTCCAGCTCCTCGCGGTAACGGTAGCCCTCGAAGCCGTCTCGCCAGGCGCGTGCGGCGTCGAGGATGCGCGCGTCGCGCGCGGCCGTGCCCTGCCGCACGTAGCGGCGGGCGCGCTCCACCTCCGCGCCCTCCAGGCGCGGCACCCAGTCCGGCAGCGGCCCGCGCAGGAACGCGGGCGGCTGTCCGTCCTCGGTCAGCCAGGTGATTTCGCCGGTGCGGCGCGGCAGGGTCATGGGAACCAGCCCGTCGAGCTTGAGCCCGGCCTGCACCTGGGCAATCGCCGCCAGGGTCTCCAGGTCGAACTGCTGCAGCTCATGCAGGCGGGCCAGCGCGGGCGCCAGGCGCCACACCTCCACCTCGCCGCCGTAGGAGGTCACCAGCGCCGTGCTGCCGTCCGGCGCAAGCGCGCCGCCGTTCGCGAATCCGAAACCGAACCAGGTGCCGGCCAGCTCACGGCCCGTCGCCAGGTCCACCACCGCCGCGCCGTCGGTCTCCGCGAGGTAGAACAGCCGGCGCCCGTCGGCGAAGAACTGCAGGTCCGTGATGCTGTCCGACCGCACCTTCAGCGTGCGCAGGCGTTCCCCGCTTTCGGCGTCGTAGATGCCGATCAGCCCGCGGTCGCGCATCATGGCCACCACCGTGCCATCGGGGGAAACCGCGCCGGCCCGCGAATAGGAGGCGTTGCGCTCGAGCCGGGCCAGTACCTTGCCGCTCTCCAGTTCCAGGATCAGCGGCTCGGCGTCGCCGCCGCTCAGAAGCACGCGCCGCCCGTCGGGGAACATCTGCAGGCTCGGGCGATCCAGTGTATCGCGGTGCTGCAGCAGCAACTCGCCGCTGGACGCATCGCGCAGCTGCAGGCCGTAGTACCATCCGGTCAGCAGCAGGCGCCCTGATTTATCGAAGGCCACTGCCTGCACATCGTCATGGACCGCGATCTCGCGCAGGGCGCGTCCGTCGCCCGTCTCCCACAGCGCCACGGAGCCGCCGCTGTGCGCGATCGCCAGCAGCCTGCCGTCCTGCGAAAAAGCCAGGTCGGTAATGTAGTCCGGCAGCACGCTGGTTTCCGCCACCACCGCGCCGCCGTCCACCTCGAACAGCCGCACCAGGCCCGAGTCGGTCACGGCCGCGGCCAGCACTCCATCCGGGGCGATGGCAACGCGGCCCAGCACGCTGGCGCCCAGGCGGTACTGCTCGGGGGCCAGCGCCGGGTGGGCCTCCCATGCCCTGAATTCGCCGTCGACGCTGGCGGTGATGATGTCGCGCCCGGCGGGGGAGACGGCGGTGCAGGCGACGGCCGCGCGGTGGGCCCGATGCCGCAGCACCACGCTGCCCTCGCGGGTGTCGATGTAATTGAGCATGCCGTCGCCGTCGCCGCACACCACGAAGCCCGGGCCGGCGCCGAAGCGGCAGCTGATGATGGGGCCGGTCCCGACCTTGATGTTGAAGCGCAGGCTGACCGGCTCGAGCTCCCAGCCGGCGACGCTGCCGTCCGACAGCGCCATCACCAGCAGCCCGCCGTCGGGGCTGATCGCCGTGCCCCACACCGACAGCGACTTCCCCAGGTTGATCCGCCCGGTGGTGACCGGCGGATTGTCGCCGGCGTAATCCCAGGCCCACTGGTTGAGCATCGGGTCCATCAGCCAGATGCGTTCGCGGTTCGGGTCAAACTCCGCGGAGATCACGCCCTGGCCGTTCTCCAGTTTGAGTTGCCGTGTGGTCACGCCGGTGCGGGGATCGACCAGGTGGATCGGACCTTCGCGGGTGGGCACCAGCAGGTGCAGGCCGTCCGGGCTGAAGTTGATGCAGCTGGAGATGGCGTTCAGGTTGATCACACGCAGGACTTCGCCCGAGGCGGCATTGACCAGCGACAGCCGGCCGTCCGCGGCGAACACGGCCAGGGTGGCGCCGTCGGGGCTGAAGGTGACGCGGAACAGGCTGGCGTCGCCGACCTGCAGGCTCCAGACGGTCGAGGCGTCGCTGACGCGGCGCAGCAGCAGGCGCCCGCCGTAGTCGGCGCTGGCGAACGTGCCGCCGTCGGGGCTGATTTCCATGGCAGTCGAGCCGAGCAGGTGGTCCGTGGAGCGCGCGACCAGCGGCTTGCCGTCCGTCCCGATCACGCCGAAGCCCTCGCCCTTCAGCGCCACCAGCAGCGTCTGCCCGTCGGGACCGAAACTTGCGGCCTGCACCCGCCCGTTGCCGCGCCCCTGCTGCTGCAGCGTCTCGGCGCCGGCGTAGTCGAACAGCCGCCAGCCTTCGTCGAACAGGCCGACCAGCAGCCGGGAGCCGTCAGGGCTGAGCTCGAGCTGCGGCACGACCCACTCCGCGGTAGGGAATCCGCGCAGGCGTTTGCCCTCGGACATCTCCAGCAGGCTGACCTCGTTCGCGTAGGTCGAGACCAGCAGCCCGTCCGGCGCGAACAGCAGGGCGTTCACGGCTTCCGTGACCGGAAACTCGCGGGGCGGGCCGTCCTCCTGCAGCTCCCACAGCAGCACGCCCGTCGCCGTGCCGCAGGCAAGCCGGCCGCCGTCGGGCGACACGGCCAGCGCCGTGAACCCGGCGTCTTTCATCTCCCGCGAGCGCCCGGCGGATCCGTCGGCGGCGTGCCACTCCCAGACCTTGCCGTCGGACCCGGCCGTGAAGAAGGTGTCGCCGTCGGGGCCCGGTGCCAGCAGGGGCGGGTATCCCCACGGGTGCGCGGCGCGCGCCGAGAGCTCAACGCCGTCCGCGACGCTCCAGATGCGGATGGTGCCGCCTTCCTCCAGCGCGACCAGCCGCGTGCCGTCGCCGCTGAACAGCAGGCGGCGTTCCTGGTACACCTCGGTCGAGATGCGCCGCAGCAGCGTGCCGGTCGCGACGTCCCAGATGCCGACGTCCGGCAGCGCCGTGTTGTCGGCGCTGGCGGTGAACTCATCGAGCGCGCGAGGCGGCTTGTGCATCGGCGCGGCGCACAGCCTGCGGTCGCGGCTGAACACCGCCGGGCCCGCCGGCAGGTCCACGTAACTGCGCGTGCTCCAGACCGGGAAGGCGGCCTCGTTCAGCGTGCTCACCAGCCGGGTCGCGTCGACCACGTCCGCGTCGGCACGGTGCGCGGCGGCCAGGTGCAGCAGGTGTTCGCCGGTCTGGCCGCGCTCATCGGCCAGTTGCGCGTAGCCGAGGTGCGCCTGGGCCAGGTTCCGACGGGCCTGCTCGAGTGCACGGGTGGCGCGCTCTTCGCTGCGCCGGGCCTCGTCGGCCTGCGCGTCGGCGCGGCCGCGTTCAAGTTCCGCCTCGGCGGCCTTCTGTACCGCCACGCGCTTCTGCGCGTCGGCGTCGTCGGCGCGTTCTTTCGCGATGCCCTTCTGGCGCTCCGCCTCCTGGGCCTGGTCCTGGGCGATGCCCTTCTGGCGCTCGGCTTCGCGCGCCTGGCTTTCCGCGATGCCGCGCTGCGCCAGCGCATCCGCCTGTGCGGCGAGCGCTGAGTCGCGTTCGCGTTTCACGTTGCCGTAGGCGTACACGCCGCCTGCCACCAGCACCAGCAGCGCCAGCACGGTGACCGCCACGGCCGCGCGGTTCCTGGCCACGAACCGGGTCAGCAGCTCGAACGCCGAGTAGCGGTAGGTGCTGACCATGCGACCGTCGCGGAAGGCCTGCACTTCGTCGGCCAGGTCGCGCGCGCTCTGGAAGCGGTCATCGGGGTTGCGCTGCAGGGCGCGCATCACGAGCGCCGCAAGCTCGGGCGGCGCGTCGGGCGAGACGTCGGGGATGCGGCGGGGCTCTTCGCTCAGCACGCTTGACAGCACCTGCTTGGCGGTTTTGCCCTGGTAGGGCGCCTCGCCGGTCACGATCTCGTACAGCACGGCGCCCAGCGAGTAGATGTCGCTGCGCTCGTCTACCATGTCGAGTTTGCCGGCCGCCTGCTCGGGGGCATGTAGGCGGGCGTGCCCATCACCTCGCCTTCCATGGTGAGGTCGGGCGCTGCTTCGTGGTCGATCTTGGCGGCCACCGCGGTGTTGTCGCCGCCGCGCACGCGGGCCAGGCCCCAGTCAAGCACCAGCGCCTCGCCGAAATCACCCAGCATGATGTTGGCGGGCTTGATGTCGCGGTGGATCACCCCGCGCGAGTGCGCGAACGCGATGGCGTTGCAGATGTCCACGAAGGCATCCAGCAGCTTCATGCGCTCGGCCTGCTTCTGCTGGTCGCCCAGGTCCACGTCCGTGCGGATCGCGCGCAGGCGGCTGGCCAGCGTGCGGCCCTTCACGTACTTCATCGTGTAGTACAGGCTGCCGTCGTCGCGCTGGCCGATTTCATAGACCGGCACGATGTTCGGGTGCTCGAGCTGGCCGGTGACCGTGGCCTCGCGCAGAAACCGCGCCGCCGCGGCCGTGGTGTTGCTGGCCGGCGTGCCCTGGCCGGAGCCCGGCGTGCCGCTGCCGGAGCCGGTCTTGAAGGGCAGCAACTCCTTCAGCGCCACTTCGCGCCCGACCACTTTGTCCACTGCGACCATGATGCGACCCATGCCGCCGCGGGCGTGCTCGCGCAGCAGCTGGTAACGCTCGTTGTCGGCCGTCTTCAGCTTGGGCCGCTCGATGATGGTGGTGGCGCGCTTGGGCGACAGGCTCAGCAGCGTGGCTTCGATCTCGGATTTCTCGGCGGGCTTGCCGGTGCTGAGATTCAGCAGGGTCTGCTGCACCTCGGGCGGCACGCCGGCTTCAACCAGCAGCTTCTCGGCCTCGGCGGGGTCCTGGGCCAGCACCGTGGCGTCGCGCCGCAGCTCTTCAACCTGCGAGTGGGGGACCTGGTCGAAGACCGTGGCGGCGCCGGCTTCGTCGGCCTCGGCCTGCTCCAGCAGGTTCATGCCTTCCTCCGGCGAAACGAAACCCCGTTTCACCGCTAGGATGACGGCAAGCAGCGCCTTCTTGTCCTGGGCCATGGCGCCATTGTGTGGCGGATTTCGGCCGGGTAAAGCCCTTGCCGGGATTCGCGGGCCAGTGCTGGCGTGCGCATGCTCTGCTCGTTACCCTTGCGCCCCTGAATTTCCCGCGACTCGAGATCAAACATGGCCGATTCACCCAGACCCGCACGAGTACGTGTAGCACCCAGCCCCACCGGCGACCCGCACGTCGGTACCGCCTATATGTCTCTGTTCGATCGCGCGCTGGCCGACAAGACCGGCGGCCAGTTTATCCTGCGCATCGAGGACACGGACCGAAACCGCTACGTGGCCGACTCCGAGCAGCAGATCTTCGAATCGCTGGCATGGCTCGGCCTTGAGCCCGACGAAGGCCCCCACAAGGGCGGCCCGGTCGGACCCTACCGCCAGTCCGAGCGCCTGCCCCTCTATAAGGAAGCAGCCGAGACGCTGCTGAAGTCCGGCCACGCCTACAAGTGCTTCTGCACGGCCGACCGGCTGGCCACCCTGCGCAAGATCCAGCAGGCCGAGAAAAGCGCGCGCATGGGCTACGACGGCCTGTGCCGCGGCCTCAGCGCCGAAGAGGTGAAGGCTAAGGAAGCGGCCGGCGAAGAGTACGTGGTGCGGCTGAAGATGCCGCGCGAGGGCGACATCAAGGTGGAAGACCTGTTCCGCGGCACGCTGTCGTTCAAGGCCGACGAGCAGCAGGACGCAGTGATGCTGAAGTCGGACGGATTCCCCACGTATCACCTGGCCAACATCGTGGACGACAACGCGATGGGGATCACCCACGTGATCCGCGCCGAGGAATGGATACCCAGCCTGCCCCTGCACTTCGAGTTGTACCGGGCGTTCGGCTGGGAGCCGCCGGTGTTCGCGCACATGCCGCTGCTGCGCAACAAGGACAAGAGCAAGATCAGCAAGCGCAAGAACCCGACCAGCCTGCTGTGGTACCGCGACGCGGGTTTCCTGCCCGAGGCGCTGAAGAATTTCCTTGGCCTGATGGGCTTCAGCCTGCCCAACGACCAGGAGATTTTCAGCTACCGGGAGTTCCTGCAGCACTTTGACCTGGCGAAGGTGAACATCGGCGGGCCGATCTTCGACGTGCAGAAACTGCACTGGCTGAACGGTGAGTACATCCGCGCGCTCGATCCCGCCGAGATCGAGAAGCGCCTGGTAGATTACGTGAAGCTGCTGATGCACCGCGAAGTCGAGTTCATGGACCTGCCGGAGGACCAGCTGCCCACGGACCAGTTCCTGGCCGAGTTCGAGCAGAAGCGTCGCAAGCGCTCAAGGGTGCTGGCGCAGCTCGCGCCGCAGCTGATGACCAGCTACGAGGTGAACCCCGCGCTGCTGCTGCCGATCATCCCGCTGATCCGCGAGCGCATGCACACGCTGGGTGAGGCGGCCGACTACCTGCCGATGTTCTTCACGGACGAGTTCAGCTACACGCCCGAGGATTTCGTGCAGAAGAAGGGCACGCTGGACGACGCGAAGAAGGCGCTGAACGCCATGCGCGAGATCGTGCAGATCGCGGATTTCAACGACGCCGAGGGCGCGGTAAAGCAGATGGACGAGCTGTCACGGGCCAAGGCCGAAGAGTTGAACCTGAAACTGGGCCCCTTCCTGGGCCCGGTACGCATGGCCATCACCGGCAGCAAAGTAAGCCCGCCCCTGATGGAAAGCATGCTGGTGCTAGGCAAGGAAGAGACCCTCAAACGCGTCGACAACGCGCTGCGGTTCCTGGGTTAGTCTGTCGGCCCTCACGGGCCTCGGGTTGGGACGGCGATCGTTTCCCGGCCCTTGCGGGCCGGGCTACGATCTGACGGCCCCTGCGGGGCCTCTGGTTGAGGCGGGCGATGCGTCCCCTTACGGGCCGGGCTACGCTCTGTCGGCCCTTACGGGCCTTGGGTTGGGTAGGTGATCGGTACCCGGCCCCTTACGGGCCGGGCTACGATCTGACGGCCCCTGCGGGGCCTCTATCTAACAGCCGCTGCAGGGCCTGCGTTTCACATCCCTTGCAGGGCCTGCGTTTCACATCCCTTGCAGGGCCTGCGCTTCACATCCCTTCGGTGGCCTGCGTTTCACATCCCTTCCGTGGCCTGCTTTTCACGGACCTTGCGGGGCCTGTGTTGCACGTCCCTTGCGGGGATTCCTGTGTGTGGTTCGACTTCGGATTGTGTCAGGCCTTGAAAAGGCCGTAAGACCGTAGCCCGGCCCGTAAGGGCCGGGTAGCCTGTTACCCCGTCTCGAGAGGCCCGTCAGGGCCGACAGAATCGATGGGCTGACCATGGCGCACACCTACACACGCCTGCTCTATCACATCGTGTACTCGACCAAGGACCGCATTCCCCTGTTGCCGGGCCAATGGAATGCACGCATGCACGCGTACCTCGGCGGCATCGTTCGCAACCTGAAGGGCAACCCGATCCAGGTCGGCGGCGTCGCAGACTACGTGCACCTGTTCGTTCAACTGCCGCCGACGATCACGATTTCGGAAACGATCAACAAACTGAAATCCAATTCCTCGCGCTGGATCAACGAGCAACCCGATTTCAAAGACAAGTTCGCCTGGCAGGAGGGCTACGCCGCGTTCAGCGTCAGCGACAACCGCTACGATGAGACGGTCAAGTACATCCAGACCCAGGAAGCTCATCACGCGCGGCAGGGTTTTGTCGAAGAGTTGAAGGAGTTCCTTCGGCACAACAACATGCCGTTTCGTGAGGCCGATCTGTTGTGATTGTGGTCTGTCGGCCCTCACGGGCCTTGCGTTGGGGCGGCGATGGGTTCCCGGCCCTTACGGGCCGGGCTAAGCTCTGACGGCCCCTGCGGGGCCTGGTCTTCACTACTCCTGCGGAGCCAGTGTCTCACGTCCCCGGCCGGGCTACGCTCTGACGGCCCCTGCGGGGCCTTTGTGCTGATCGTGACTGACAAGCAGTGGTGGTAACGAACGGAACAGGCGTGACATTGCTCCATTCCCTACGCGATGGGCTGTGATTCCGCCGACTTCCGCCTTGCCTTCACGTGCCCGCACACCATAAAACGCGCGTCCACGCATACCTGACTGGAGCCTGCCTTGACCAACCAACTGATTGAATGGTGCACCTCTGAAATTGCCGGCCTGAAAGAGCGCCACCTGTTCCACATGCCAAAGGTCCACCAGTCGGCCGTGGGCGCGCGGGTGATCATTGACGGCAAGAGCGTCATCCAGCTTTCCAACAACAGCTACCTGGGCCTCAGCACCCACCCCAAGGTGAAAGAGGCCGCCATCAAGGCGATCGAGAAGTACGGCGTGGGCTCGGGCGCGGTGCGGCCCATCAGCGGCACCATGGACCTGCACGTCGAGTGCGAGGAAAAGCTGGCGAAGTTCAAGAAGACCGAATCCTGCCTGCTGTTCCAGAGCGGCTTCACGGCCAACGTGGGCGTGGTCAGCACGCTTGCGGTCGCCGGCGACCACATCATCAGCGACGAGCTGAACCACGCCAGCATCATCGACGGCGCGCGCCTCAGCAAGGCCACCCGCGCGGTCTACCGCCACAAGGACTACGGCCACCTCGAGGAACTGTTGAAGGAAGCGCGCGGTCCCAAGGGCATCACCGGCAAGATCCTGGTGGTGACCGACGGCGTGTTCAGCATGGACGGCGACGTCGCCGACCTGAAGGCCTGCGCCGACGCCTGCGAAAAGTACGACGCCATCACCATGGTGGACGACGCCCACGCGACCGGCGTGCTGGGCGAAAAGGGCCGCGGCACCGTGGACGACCAGCACATGCACGAACGCTGGAGCCTGACTGTCGGCACGCTCAGCAAGGCGATCCCCGTGGTGGGCGGCTACTACGCCGGCCCGCAGATCGTGAAAGAATACCTGATCGCCAAGGCACGGCCGTTCCTGTTCAGTGCCTCGGCCCCGCCCGCGGTGGTGGCTGCAGTCAGCGCCTGCGTGGACGTGCTGGAGAACGAGCCGCAGCACCACGCCAAGCTGTGGGAGAACACGAAGTTCTTCAAGCAGGGCCTGAAAGACCTCGGCTTCAATACCGGCAATAGCGTGACGCCGGTGACGCCGGTGATCGTGGGCGACGGCGCCAAGGCGGCGAAGCTGAGCGAGATTTTGCTCGAGAACGGCGTGTACGCCCAGGGCATCTATTTCCCGATGGTGGCGGAAGCGCTGAGCCGCGTGCGCACGATCGTCAGCGCCAGCCACAGCCGCGAGGACCTGCAGGAGGCGCTGGACGTGTTCAAGAAGTGCGGCAAGCAGCTGGGGCTGATCTAGGGGACTGTCCCCGCAGTTGGGGACTGTCCCCGTCGCCGAGGCGGCAAACCGGCCTTTGCGGGCCGGGCTGCGGTTTTATTCGGGGACGCTACAATCGGTGCATGAACTTCCTGCTGCAGCAATCGCCCACGCTGTTCGGCATACGCAACGAATTGATCGTTGCCTTCGTGCTGGGCGGCTTCGCCATCCTGGCCTGCATCAGCGCCTATGCCGCGCAGCGCTGGGCGCACAAGTGCTACCTTGAGCTCAAGCAGATGAACGAGACGCTGACGGCCATGAAGCAGGACGCGCCGTTCAAGCCCGCCGAGCGCCCGGCCAGCTACCTCGACCCGCACGACTCCGAACAGTCGTGAGTCAGGGCAGGCACAGCATCGCGTCGCCGTAGCTGAAGAAGCGGTACTCGCGCGCGATCGCCTCCAGGTAGGCTTGACGTGTCAAGTCAACTCCCAGCCAGGCCGCCACCAGGAAAATCAGCGTGCTGCGCGGCAGGTGAAAGTTCGTCAGCAGCACGTCCGTGCAGCGGAAGCGGTACGGCGGGTAGATGAACAGCCCCGTCTCGCCATGCCCGGCGCGGATCTGCCCCTGCTCGTCGCTCACGGTCTCCAGCGTGCGGCAACTCGTTGTCCCGACCGCCACCACGCGCCCGCCCTCATGACGCGTTTCCGCCACGGCCTTCACCAGCGCATTCGGCACGTCGTACTCTTCCGAGTGCATCTGGTGTTCTTCCAGCGTCTCGGCTTTCAGCGGCCGAAACGTACCGGGGCCCACGTGCAGGGTCAGGTACTCGCGGTCGATGTCGCGCGCGGCCAGTTCCTGGAACACCTGGGGCGTGAAGTGCAGGCCGGCGGTGGGGGCGGCCACGGCGCCGTCCTTGTGGGCGTAGACGGTCTGGTAACGGTCGCGGTCCAGGTCGATGTAGCGATCTTCCAGCTTCTCGCGCTTGATGTAGGGCGGCAGGGGCATCTTGGCCGCGCGCTCGACGTACTCGTTGGCAGCCTCCGGCGTCATCTCGAGGCGCACGCGCCAGTGGCCGAAGGTGTCCTTGCTGATCAGCGTGGCCAGGCCGCCGCCGTTCGGCAGCTCCACGCGTGCGCCATCGGGCACGTTGCGCCAGGAGCCGGTGAGGGCCTCGTAGTCGGTGGTGTCGGCCGCGTCGCTTTGCAGGCGACGCAGCAGGAACAGCTCGACATGGCCGCCGCTGCCGGCGCGCTTGCAGTGCAGGCGGCAGGGTTTCACGCGGGTGTTGTTCATCACCAGCAGATCGCCGGAGTTCAGCAGCTCCGGCAGCTCATGGAACACGTGGTGCTCGATCGTGCCGGTGCCGCGCCGCACCACCAGCAGGCGGCTTTCGTCGCGCCGCCCGGCGGGCGTCTGCGCGATCAGCTCAGGCGGGATTTCAAAGTCAAAGGTGTCGCTGCGCATGTCGGTAGGCCTGCCCTGAACTCTTCGTGAATCTAACGTTGCGCGACGGCGGCGACAGTCCCATTCCGGCGTGGCGGTGAATCTCCCCCAGTGGCGCGGACATTCTTGTCCGCGCTTGGATCGGAACACGAAGGAGCGAAGGAACAAAGGACTTGCGCGATTCGAACGCTGCTTGTGTTCAGGGACGGTGTTCAAGCGCCATGGCGCAAGGAATCGCCACGGCCTTTTCCCTGGCTGAACTTCCATCGGCCAATCAGCGCGCCACTGCAATAGTGCCGTGGCGCACCTTGGCGCCCTGGCGTTGTCTTCCAACCCCGCAGGCCGGATGAGGGACGAACACCAATCAACCCTTTGCGCCTCCGCGTGGTGATGCTGTTGCTTTGTGAGGAGACAGCCGCTAGGCGATTCGCGTGACCAGCGCCGCTAGGCGATTCGCGTTACCAGGGCCGCATCGCGCTGCAGCAGGCCCTCTTGCTGCAGGTCGAGGCTGACCCAGGCGACCTGCCAGCTCAGCGATTCAATGCTCTCGCGCGTGAAATCGTCCAACGATGCCGCCACGCGCTTGTGAAGCTCGAACAGTTCGGCGCACACGCCCGGCTCAGGCAGGATTTCCAGCAGCGCGGCGCGGATCGCCTCGTAGTACCAGCGTTCCATGTGCAAGGTTCGGCCGCCCGGCGTGCGGCATTCGACAATCTTCTCGGTGATCGCTTTCGGCATGACTCGCTTCGTTTGCTGGTCTGCAGATAGGTAGCCGCAGGGGTCTTTCCGTTACACCGATTCCGCGGGTTGATCAAGTCCTGCGTCCCCAACGGCTTGCAAATGCGTTACTACAACGTTTTTCGTGCCGAATTTGCGCGCCCGGCTATTCGTCCAGGAACAGGGCGTACTGCTGCTCCATGATCTCGCTGCCGTTCTTGCGGTCTTCGCGCGGGTAGCGGTCTTTGCCGCCGCCGGTGTCCATGAAGATGCCGAAGTTCTTGGCCAGGCGCCCACCGCCGTACTCGGCGTTTCCCGCGTTGCCGATGGTGGTTTTTGCGCCGCGGTAGTTGTCGGCCCCGCCGGCGTCCCAGAAGATGCCGAAGCCGTTCTGCGCGCAGGCGCCCAAACCAAGGCCGTCGCAGCGGTAGTTGTCGTCGCCGCCGCCGTCGTAGAAGTAGCCCGTCACGATGTCCCAGGTGCCGCCGATGCTGGCGGCCGTCTTGCCCTCGTAAACGTCATTGCCCTTGTCGTCCATGAACACGCCCACGGCCGCGTGGGCCGCGGCCGCGAGGCCGTAGCGCGAACTGTGGTAGATGTCGTCGCCTTCCATGTCGCGCACGGCGCCGATGGCCATGAAGTAGCCGCAGCCGAGGCCGAACTCGCCGGCGTCGTAGATGTCGTTGCCCTTGACGTCCACCACCAGGCCGATTCCGCCGCAGGCCAGCGTGCGCCAACCGAAGCCACAGCCGATGCCGCCGCCGAACCATTCGCCCTTGGTGCCGTAGGGGCTGGGCTCGCCGCCGGTGCAGCGGTAGCGGTCGTCGCCGGAGTGATCCAGCACGAAGCCCACCCCGCCCGGCTGGCCGACGCCGACGGAGAGCGTGTGGGAGTCGTAAAGGTCGTTGCCCTCCAGGTCGATCACACCGCCCACGCCATAAGCCGCGCAACCGATGGAGTTGTTGCCGCCCAGGTAGCGGTCGTTGCCCTTGCGGTCGATTAAAAGGCCGATGCCGCCAAAGGCCGCGCCGATGCCCCAATCGGAACACTCGTAGGTGTCGTTGCCGTCGTGGTCATCAATGATCGCCGTGCCCAGCACGCCACAAGCCACGCCCCACTTGCTGGTCGATCGGTAGTGATCGTTGCCGGCGTGGTCGATGACCACCTGAACAGGGGCAGCTACCCGCGTGACGCCACAATCCACGTACTCGTCATCACCGCCGAGATCGACGATCACCGCAGGCATGTTCTCGCCGCCCTTCCATACGTTGCGTTCCCGCCCGCCGATGGCGACGAGGCCGGCAGTCGTCTGAATGCAAACGGCCTCGCCTTCGACAAAAGTCGACAAGTCAACTCCCTTCGGCGGAGACGCCTCGGGAAACTCATCGCGGAACATCTTCGCCCAGCCGTCAATCTGGTTGAGCAGGCTTCCCAGATTGAGGATCACTGACGCGACGTCTCGCTTGATTGCCCGCATGTTGTCAACGACCTGAGCGGACACCGCAAAGCCGGGCTCGCCTCTCCACGAAAACACAAACGTGGTGACGCGCGAACAGACTGCGGCCCACTCCTCTGCGTCCTCGGGTCGTGTAACGCAGTCTAGTTGGCCGATCAGGAGCGAAAGCGCCTTTGCGAACAGCTCAGTCTCGCCCTTCACCGGCTCCGTTGTTGGTTCGACAACGGCTTCCCGGTCCACGTCCAACAGTCGTAAGAGGGGCAACCTCAGGTCACCGAATGGGAATCCCAAGCCACCCGAGCGTCCAAAATCTTCGCCCACAACCTGTATCCACTGATGCGCGCTGAGTGGATCGCTGAGCAGCAGGTCGGTGCTGCTTAGATTCTCGTAGCTGTCCCACAGGTCGAGTTCGCGTTCGTGGGCGGCCAGCAGGTTGTCCCACTCGCCCTGCAGCTTGTGTTTTTCCACCAGCGGCCACAGCTTCTCGCGCAGGGGGCCGCCCTTGGTCACGGCCTCGTTCTTGCGCCAATCGTAGCCGCGCTGGCGTTTGTCGAGGCTCGTGTACAGCTCTTTGAAGGCCTGCTTGGGATCGCCCAGCTTGATCTTCACCGTGTGCACCAGGCGTTTCTCGCCATCGCCCGGTGAAGCGATCTCCACTTCGACGATCTCGCCGGGCTTGGTGGCGTAGAGGTTGCGGCAGAAGTCATCGAGCGTCTTCAGCTCTTTCCCGTTCCACTTGAGCAGCTGGTCCTTCTCCTGGATCACGATGTTGCCGTCCGCGTCTTTCGCGCCGCCCTGGTACACGGTCAGGTCGTCGCGCATGGCGATACCGATGCTGCCGAAGGTCCACTTGCGCGGCGGCTTGTACTCCGCGTCCTGGGCCACGAACGACGAAGCGAAAATCAGCATCAGCAACGCAACCCAAACAAAACGCAACCGCGAAGCACCGCAAAGGGCCGCGAAGGCCGGCGTTCTCTTCGTGGTCCTTCGTGGTCCTTCGTGGTTAACCGCAGTCGCCTTCGCCATGACAGCTCCTGAATTTTCGGGCAATCGTTGATCTCGGCCGTTAACCTGCTATCGATTCGACTCGACGCCAACGGAAATCTGAGAGATAGGCATGAGCCAGAGGACGCTTCTTCTCGCCCTCCCGGTGGTCGCGCTGTTGGTGTTGGCCGCCGTCGTTTTCCTGGTCAGTAGCGACACCTTCTCGCTGTTCGGCGGCGAGGCCGGGCCCGCCAACCGCGGCAACGTGCAGGTCGCCGGCCTTGAGGACCCCTTTGCCGAGCAGTCGGACCCCGCCGCGAACATCAAGTTCGACGGGCGCGACGAGCACGGCCGTTACATCCTGGGTCCCGAAGGCGAGCACATCTACATCGACAGCAACGGCCGCCGCTACGTGCTGGGCCCCGGTGGCAAGCGCATCTACGTGGACGAGCACGGCCGTCCGCTAGGCCCCGACGGCAAGCCGCTCAGGGGCGGCAGCACCGGCGGCAGTGAAAGCGGCAGCGGTGGGGGAAGCACCAGCGCCGGCGGCGAAGGTAAAGAGGCCGCCGAGCCGACCGAGAAAGAAGAAAAGAAGCCGGCCGATCTCAGCGGCCAGGTGGTGGACGACTTCGGCAACGCCTACGAGGGCGCGCAAGTAAAGCTCGCGATCGAGGGCGGCGAAGCGCGCAGCGCCGACACCGACGAAGAAGGCAACTTCGTGTTCGCGCAGTTGCCGTCCGAGCGCACACTGACACTCACGGCCGCCGACGCCTGGGGCAACAGCAGCAAACCCTACACCACGCGGCTGGCGCCCGGAGCGACAAAGTTGAAGTCTCCGCTGGTGCTGCCGCGCGACACCGCAATCCGCGGCGTGGTGCGCGACGCTGACAGCGGCCTTCCGATTGAAGGCGCGCAGGTGCTGCTGTTCGCGCCGGACAACCAGCGCAATCCGAAAGAAAGCCTGGCCACGGACGGCGGCGGCGCGTTCGCCTTCCTGCAGCTGACGCCTGCCGGCTACCGGCTGCAGATTACCCGCAACGGCTACGCCCCGCGCATCCTGAACAACGTGGAGCCTCCGGCCATCCTCACCGTGGAGATGTCGCCCGGCGCGGTCATCACCGGCACGATCAGCGACGATGAAGGCAACCCTGTACCCGGCGCACAAGTGAGCTGCGACTTTGACGCCGAGCCCGCCCAGCACTTCCACACGGAAGCCATCACGGACGAAACCGGCTACTACGTCGTGAAGTGCCAGCCGGAAAGCCAGCACAACGTGATCAGCGTGATCGCACCCGGCCACCAGTCCGCGCAGAAGACCCTGGTGAAAAGCGGCAGCGAGGGCGTGAACTTCAAGCTGAAGCCATCGGGCAACGTGGTGCTGCGCGGGCGGCTGCTGACCGGCTCGGGCACGCCGGTGCAGCAGGCCAGCTTCTTCAGTTACGACGACGCGGCCAAGTACATCAAGATCATCCAGAGCGTCGGCCCCAACGCCGAAGGCGTGTTCTGGTGCGAAACCAAGCCTGAGGCCGTCGAGCTGCTGGTGCGCAGCAACGGCCTGGCCGAAGTGCGCGCCAAGTACACCCCCGCGCCCGGCGGAGAAGTCGAGCTGGGCGACCTGTACATGGGCCAGGGCTACAACGTGTTCGGGCGCATCACCCGCAAGGGCGAGCCCGAGACGTACATCGAGGGCGCGGACGTCAGCAGCGGCGCGGCGAAAACCACCAGTGACAAGGAGGGCAAGTATCACCTCGAGGGCCTGGGCGCTGCCGAGTTCATCGTGCGCGTGCTGCACCCCGCCTACCTGGGCACGGCCGTGCGCGTCACTCCCAAGCCCGGCGAGCACGAGATCGAACTGAACCTGGAGCTTTCGACAGCCGACTTCGACGGCCGCCTGCGCATCACCGACGCGGAAACACAGCAGCCGCTCGCGGGCGCGACAGTAACGGTAGTTGCCTACAACATGGTGCTGGCCAGCGACGCCGAGGGCATGGTGCACGTAACCGGCCTGTCGAGCATGAAGGTGGACGTGCGGATCGAGAAGGCGGGCTACGCCACGGTCAACACCAAGCTGGATGCCGACGCGCCCGACAAGACCGCCGCCAAGCCGCCGCAGGAAGTCGTCATGCAGCGCGGCAACACCATCCACGGCGTGTGCACCAGCAACGGCGAGCCGCTGCCCGGCGCCACCAAGGTCGAGATCTGGGACACCGGCAAGCTGGCCGTCACGGTGTACACCGACACGGACGGCAAGTACGCGACGGACAGTCTGCCCGTCGGCCGGTACTTCGTGGGCCTGCCGGACTTCCACTATGCGGCGCGCGCCGTTGAACTCACCGAGGAAGGCGCCGAATTCGACATCGAGATCGGCACCATCTGCCACCTGAAAGGCCGCCTGCTGCGCAGCGACGGCCAGCCCCACGCCAACGCCGGCATCTACATCTACCGGCGCGAAAACGTGTACTGGTGCGCGACCATCCACACCGGCCCCGACGGCCGTTATGAAGTCAGCAACCTGTTTCCCGGCGAGTGGGTGTTCTGCGCGCTCAAGACCCAGGGCGACACGGCGGCGCAGTTCGCGGTCAACGTCAGCGTCGAGAACCCGGGCTGGAACACGATCGACGTGAACCTGCCCGCCATCACCGGCGTGATGACCGGCCGCGTGACCTACCCGGACGGCAAGCCGGTCAAGCGCGCGCGGGTGGCGGTGACGAACCTGAGCGCTAACTTTGCCCGCGCGCTGCTGGCCGCCTACGTGGTGACCGATGACAACGGCTACTACACCGCCGAGCGCTTGGAAAACGGTATGCAGATGCAGGCCCGCGTGGGCGGCTACCAGGACGAGGCCAAGACCGCGACGGCCTTCAGCGAAGTGGTCACCATCCCGGCCGACAACTCACCCGTTGAGGCCGACATTGTGGTAGCGCGCGAAGGCGTGACGGTGCGGGCCACCATGCGCCGCGCGGACGGCGGCCCGATCCAGAGCGGCGGGCCGTTGTGTTACCTGTACGATGCCGAGGGCCGGCTGAGCGGGCTGTACTTCGGCGGCAGCGGTTTCAGCGGCACCATCGACATCTACGACGTGCCGCCCGGCAGCTACACGCTGGTGGTGTCCAACCGCGGCATGAAGCAGGCGCAGGTACAGATCACCGCGGGTACCGGCAACATCACCAGCGGCATCGAGGTGATCATCGAGCCCGAGGACAGGAGCAGCGGCGGATGAGCGGCAGAAACGGATTGATCATCGGCCTGCTGGCCGGCCTGGTGTGCGGCTTGTTCGGCGTGATCCTCACCATGCACCTGATCAGCAACGACATCATCGAGAAGCAGTCGGCGGCGTATGCCCAGGGCCTGCAGGACGGGGTCAAGAAGGCTGCCGCCGACGGGCTCGATATCAGCTCGCAGCTCAATCAGGGCATGGCCGATGAAAACGCGCAACTGGTCGAGACGCTGCATACCACGCGCACGCAGCTGGAGGCCCTGCAAGGCCGCGACGACCTGACGCCGCAGGCCAAGGATCAGATCGCGGGGATCATCACCGGCCTGCAGGACTGATTGGTACTGCAACTGCGGTAAACCACCAAGAGCCACGAAGGGCCACGAAGAGCGGCGGGTCACGCTTTCCTTCGTGGTCCTTCGTGGGCAACCGCAGTTGCTTTCCCAGCTGAGCGCGGCGCATGAAAAGCCAACTGCAAAAGCGATTGCCCACGAAGCCGCACGAAGTTCACTAAGCACTGCAACTACAACTGCATCAGCCACGCGGGGGCGCGAAAGCGCTAAGTGCTTCTTCCAGCTCGAACGCTGCTTCTGTTCGGGGATCGTGACTCAACGCCAGAACTTGCCGGGTGATGGCCGGAGAACAACCAGCCTCCGCGCCTCCGCGTGGCCTTGGCTCTTCTTCGTGATCCTTCGTGCCCTTCGTGGGCAACCGCAGTTGCTTTCCCAGCTGAGCGCGGCGCATGAAAAGCCAACTGCAAAAGCGATTGCCCACGAAGCCGCACGAAGTTCACTAAGCACTGCAACTACAACTGCATCAGCCACGCGGGGGCGCGAAAGCGCTAAGTGCTTCTTCCAGCTCGAACGCTGCTTCTGTTCGGGGATCGTGACTCAACGCCAGAACTTGCCGGGTGATGGCCGGAGAACAACCAGCCTCCGCGCCTCCGCGTGGCCTTGGCTCTTCTTCGTGATCCTTCGTGCCCTTCGTGGGCAACCGCAGTTGCTTTCCCAGCTGAGCGCGGCGCATGAAAAGCCAACTGCAAAAGCGATTGCCCACGAAGCCGCACGAAGTTCACTAAGCACTGCAGCTGCAACTGCATCAGCCACGCGGGGGCGCGAAAGCGCTAAGTGCTTCTTCCAGCTCGAACGCTGCTTCTGTTCGGGGATCGTGACTCAACGCCAGAACTTGCCGGGTGATGGCCGGAGAACAGCCAGCCTCCGCGCCTCCGCGTGGCCTTGGCTCTTCTTCGTGATCCTTCGTGCCCTTCGTGGGCAACCGCAGTTGCTTTCCCAGCTGAGCGCGGCGCATGAAAAGCCAACTGCAAAAGCGATTGCCCACGAAGCCGCACGAAGTTCACTAAGCACTGCAGCTGCAACTGCATCAGCCACGCGGGGGCGCGAAAGCGCTAAGTGCTTCTTCCAGCTCGAACGCTGCTTCTGTTCGGGGATCGTGACTCAACGCCAGAACTTGCCGGGTGATGGCCGGAGAACAACCAGCCTCCGCGCCTCCGCGTGGCCTTGGCTCTTCTTCGTGATCCTTCGTGCCCTTCGTGGGCAACCGCAGTTGCTTTCCCAGCTGAGCGCGGCGCATGAAAAGCCAACTGCAAAAGCGATTGCCCACGAAGCCGCACGAAGTTCACTAAGCACTGCAGCTGCAACTGCATCAGCCACGCGGGGGCGCGAAAGCGCTAAGTGCTTCTTCCAGCTCGAACGCTGCTTCTGTTCGGGGATCGTGACTCAACGCCAGAACTTGCCGGGTGATGGCCGGAGAACAGCCAGCCTCCGCGCCTCCGCGTGGCCTTGGCTCTTCTTCGTGATCCTTCGTGCCCTTCGTGGGCAACCGCAGTTGCTTTCCCAGCTGAGCGCGGCGCATGAAAAGCCAACTGCAAAAGCGATTGCCCACGAAGCCGCACGAAGTTCACTAAGCACTGCAGCTGCAACTGCATCAGCCACGCGGGGGCGCGAAAGCGCTAAGTGCTTCTTCCAGCTCGAACGCTGCTTCTGTTCGGGGATCGTGACTCAACGCCAGAACTTGCCGGGTGATGGCCGGAGAACAACCAGCCTCCGCGCCTCCGCGTGGCCTGAGCTTTTCTTCGTGCCCTTCGTGGGCAACCGTAGTTCAGCCTTGGCAATGGCAGGCGGCTTCTGCTGCATACCGATTCCGGTCCGGGCTAGGCCGCGAAGTCGGCGAGGTGCACGGGCTGGCGTTTGGCGCCCCAGTTGCCGGGTTTGGGCTCGAACACGCCGGCGCAGGCGGTGCCGCACCTGGGGCACCTGCCGTCCTTGAGGTTCCATTTCTCGAGCACGTACCAGTCGCGCACGATCAGCTCTTCACCGCAGTTGTGGCAGAGCGTCGTGCCGCCGTCGGTGTCGTGCACGTTGCCCGTGTACACGTAGTGCATGCCGGCCTGCCGCGCGATGCGGCGGGCGCGGGTCAGCGTGCTTTCGGGGGTGGGGGGCACATCCAGCATCTTGAAGTCCGGGTGAAAGGCCGAGAAGTGCAGCGGCACGTCGGGGCCCAGCTCGCGCAGCATCCACTCGCTGAGGCGCTGCAGCTCCTCGTCGCTGTCATTCTTGCCGGGGATCAGCAGCGTGGTGACCTCCAGCCAGGTGTCGGTCTCGTGCCGGATGTACTTCAGGGTGTCCAGCACCGGCTGCAGTTTGCCGATGCAGATCTTCTCGTAGAAATCCTCAGTGAAACCCTTCAGGTCCACGTTGGCGGCGTCCATGTGCCGGTAGAATTCCTTGCGCGGCTCGGCGCACTGGTAGCCCGCCGTCACCGCGACGGTCTTGATGCCGCGCTCATGGCAGGCCTTGGCCACGTCGATGGCGTACTCGTGGAAGATCACCGGGTCGTTGTAGGTGAAGGCCACGCTGCGGCACTTCAGCTTCTCGGCGGCCCTGGCGATCACGTCCGGGGTGGCCTGGTCGGTCAGCGTGTGGAGCTCGCGGCTCTTGCTGATGTCCCAGTTCTGGCAGAAGCGGCAGCCCAGGTTGCAGCCCGCGGTGCCGAAGCTGAGGATCGGAGTGCCGGGCAGGAAGTGGTTGAGGGGCTTTTTCTCGATGGGATCGATGCAGTAGCCGCTGCTGCGTCCCCAGGTGGTCAGCACGATTTCGCCGCCCTGGGCGGCGCGCACAAAGCAGAAGCCGCGCTGGCCGTCGCGCAGCTTGCACTCGCGCGGGCAGATATCGCACTGCACGCGGCCGTCAGGCAGCTTGTGCCAGTACTTGGTCTTGACGGTGAAGCGCGGATCGAATGTTTCTTCTGTCATAAAGGACAGAACGCGCCCCCGCGCGGAGCCATTCCACGGGCTAATTCTGGAAGATCGGCAGGTAGCCGCGCGGGATGCTGAGGATCAGGCAGGCCATGCCGGTGGCAAAGGCGTTCTTGGCCGGGTCAAAGCCGCCGATCTCGTCCGTCCAGGCGCCATTGTTGTGCTGCAGCTTCACGAAGTGCTCGCGGTTCTGGCGGTTCCACTCGTCCCATGTGCGCTTGCTCACGAACTGGTACTGGTACATGGCCTGGGCCGCGTAGTAGTGGCCATACCAGAAGCCGTAGTCGCACACCCGCGTGCCGGGCACCAGCCACGAGGCCGACTTGTCGGGGCGGTTCCCGGCGATGTAGCCGATGCTCTTGCTCAGGTCCAGCTTGGCGGTGTAGGTGCGTCCGCCCTCGGTGATGGTGTAGGTGTGGGTGTCGTACTCGCCCAGGCTCTGAAGGCCGACCACGCCGGCGGCGGTGAGCGCGAAGGTGCTGCGGTCGTCCCAGTCGGTCTGGTACTTGAAGCTGCCGGGGTTGGCGTAGTGGTTGTAGCTGCGGCGCACGTAGTCCTTGGCGTCTTCGATCGCGTTTTTGGGCACCAGCACCCCCACGTTGGCCGCGGCGCGCAGGGCCTGCAGCTGGCAGACGCAGATCGACATGTCGCTGTCGTGCTGGTTCGGCACGTAGCGCCATGAACCCTGGCGGTTCTGGCTGTCCACAATGAAGCGCACCGCGTTGCGCAGGTTGCTGAGCACCACGGGGTCGCGCGTCTGGCCGTAAACCTCGGCCAGGAACATGGCGCAGAAGGCGTGGCTGTACATGCGCGTGCCGAAACTGCTGATCCAGCCGGTGTCGCGGTCGATGTTGGACAGCACGAAGGCCAGGCCGGCCGCCACGTTGCGGTGGTACTCGCCGCGGTCGGGGGTGTGTCCGGCAGCCATGAAGGCCATGCAGCAGATGGCGGTGACGCCCAGGTGGGGCTTGCCGATGCCGTCGATGTTGCGCTGGTAGGCGGTGCCGAGCTTGTTGCCGACGTCGTTGCTCCAGCTTCCGTCGTTGTTCTGTATCCTGGCCAGGTGGGCCAGGCCCTTCTCGACCACACGCTGGATTTCAAGGTCGGCGGGCGAGGGGCGGGGGTCGCGCACCTCGGCCTCGTCACCGGAACCGGCCATTCCCGGTACGTTCTGTGCGGTTGCGCCGGTCAACGACCAGGCTGCCAGCAGCAGCAGCGCGCCAACGATGCGTAAAGCCATCCGCTTGAACCTCCCAGGGGCGGGGTGCGTCCCACAGTATACGAATGAGGTCGCCGTTTCGTTACCTCGGAATCGCCGGCTTTGCCTGCAAAATCCGCCCGCGACCGGTGACCTTCCACAAGTTAACCACCCGACCTGCCCCGCTGTTCCAACCTCTGACCCGTGACGCCCGATAAGTTATGCTTGCGCCATGGACCTGCTGGCCGACCTCAACCCGGAACAACGCGACGCCGTCACAACCATCGACGGCCCTCTGCTGGTGCTGGCGGGCCCCGGCTCGGGCAAAACCCGCGTGATCACCACCCGCATCGCCTGGATGATGCAGCAGGGGGTGCCGGCCTTTCGCATCCTGGCCATGACCTTCACCAACAAGGCCGCCGCCGAGATGCGCCGCCGGGTCGAGCGTTTTCACCCGATCAACGACCTGCAGATCAGCACCTTCCACAGCTTCGGCGCCTGGCTGATGCGGCGCGAGGCGGGTGCGCTCGGCTACAACCGCGACTTCAGCATCTACGACACCGACGACCGCGACAGCCTGGTGCGCCGCATCATGAAAGAGCTGAAGATCGATTCCGCTTTCATCAGCGGCAGCGCGGCCGGCTACGCCATCAGCGATGCCAAGAACCGCGGCATCGACCCCGCCACCTACCGCGCCGGGGCCTACGACGTGCAGTCCAAGAGCGTAGCCGCGATCTATGAACGCTACGAGCAGGCCCTGGTCGAGGCCCAGGCCATGGACTTCGACGACCTGCTGGTGAAGCCGCTCAAGCTGTTCACGGAACACAAGGAGGTGCTGGAAAAGTACCGCGCGCGCTTCAGCCACCTGCTGATCGACGAGTACCAGGACACCAACAGCATCCAGTACCGCGTCTCGCGCCTGCTGGCCGGCGAACACAAGAATATCTGCGTCACCGGCGACCCGGACCAGAGCATCTATTCCTGGCGCGGCGCCGACATCAAGAACATCCTGAACTTCGAGCGCGACTTCCCCGACGCCAAGGTCGTGGTGCTCGGCCGCAACTACCGCAGCACACGCAACATCGTGCGCGCGGCCGACGCCCTGGTGCGCCACAACGTGGCCCGCAAAGACAAGCACCTGACCACCGACAACGAAGAAGGCGCGCGCATCACCGTGTTGAAGTGCCAGACCGAGACCCACGAAGCCCGGGCCGTGGCCGCGCGCATCGAGACGCTGCGGCTGGAGAGCGGTGTCGGCTTCGGCGACGTGGCGATCTTCTACCGCACCAACGCCCAGAGCCGCGCGCTGGAACAGGCCCTGCGCGAGCGCACCGTGCCCTACCAGCTGGTGGGCGCCGTCAGCTTCTATCAGCGCCAGGAAATCAAGGACGTGCTGGCCTACCTGCGGCTGATATTGAATCCGCGCGACCCGGTAGCCTTCGCGCGCGCCCTGACCCGACCCAGTCGCGGCGTGGGCGAGGGCACCATCAACAAGCTGCACGAGGCCGCACTCAAGCACGACGTCAGCCTGCTGCAGGTCTCCAAAGAGCCCAAAGCCTACGGCGTCTCGCGCGTGCCCGGCAAGGCGGGCACCGCCCTGGCCGATTTTGTGGCGATGTACGAGCGCATACTGGCCGGCAACCTGTACCCGATCGAGGCCGTGGTGCAGACGGTGCTGGAGGACTCGGGCTACAAGCGCATGCTGGAAACGGACGTGGACCCGCGCTCGGCCGACCGGCTCGAGAACGTGAACGAACTGCTTTCCGACGCGCGCACCAAGGAGGCCGAAAACCCTGAGCTCGACCTCAGCGCGTGGCTGGAGCAGATCGCGCTCGTGAGCGACACCGACAAGCTCGACATGCAGGGCGACGCCGTCAAGCTGATGACCCTGCACAGCGCCAAGGGGCTGGAGTTCCCGGCCGTGTTCCTGACCGGCCTGGAAGACGGCGTGCTGCCCCACGCGCGCAGCATCCAGGGCGACGGCGACCTGGAAGAAGAGCGCCGCCTGTGCTACGTGGGCATCACCCGCGCGCAGCAGCACCTGACCATCAGCCTGGCCCGCCACCGCGAGGCCTTCGGGCGCAGCCAGCGCAACCCGCCGAGCCGCTTCCTGACCGAGATCCCGCCCGAGCTGACCATGGTGGACGACCAGGCCGCCACGGCCAGCGGCTATGGCGGCGACGACTTCGCGGCCTGGTTCACCGGCCGTGGGGTCAAGCCCGTCACGCGCGAGGATGACGAGGACGACCCCTTCGATTTCAGCAACGAGCCGGAGATCGAGGACGGCCCGGCCGATCACCTGGCCAAGGGCGAGCGCCGCAGCGCGGGCCCCTTCGAGCCCACGGACCCCAGCCAGCTCAAGAGCGGCGACCGGGTGAAGCACGCGGTGTTCGGCGTGGGCAAGGTGCTGGATCTGAGTGCCAGCGGCCGCATCAAGGTGCACTTCCAGGGCTGGGGCGAAAAGAACCTTGCACTGGAGTTCGCCAGGCTCGAGAAGCTGTAGCCAAGTAAGCAGCCATTAAAACAGTGGCGCGGACATTCCTGTCCGCGCGTGAACGGCAAGGGGACAGGCACCTTCGGTGCCCGTCCCCGTTCACCTGCCATCTCAGCCGATTCCGGGCGCTTACGCGCCCGGCTACCACAGGCTGCCCCTGCGGGGCGCACTGACCACGTGGCTGGTTCAACAGCGGCGCTACCGCTTGGTTTTCGCTGCCTCTTCAGCACGTTTCGCCACCGCCAGCTCTTCTTCAAGCATCCTGATGTGCTCTCGCCTGGCCTCGGTTTTCTGGCGAAGTTCGTCAAGCGCGCGCCGCAACTCGTCGGCTGTATCTTCTCGACCGCTCTGTTCGGCCTCCTCGACCTGCCGCTCTTGCTGCTTCAGTTTTTTCGTCCAGCAACTCCAGATCCTCGCGGGCGGACGCCAGGTTGTCTTCAATCTCCGTCTGCTTGCGGGGTTTCTTGACCATCACCACATTGCCGTCGAAAACGCAGACCAGGTTTTGTCCCTTACAGATTGCGCGGATCACTTCGCGCGGATTCACTTCCTTGTACATCACGGTTACTCGTGTGCTGACGCCGCCTTCGATAATGATCTGCAGTCCCGAACGCAGCGCGATGTAGTGCAGTATCGTGTGCAGGTCCTTCTGCACGAAGTCCACGGTAATGGGTGCATCAGGATCCGGCTGGTCCTTGCGCTCGCCTCCCTTGCGCAGGTTGGCTACGGCTTCTTCCAGTGCCTTGATGCTGCGTTCGTGATCCTGGATCGCCTCGGCGTTGCGGTCCGGGTGTTTGCGCAGCTCATCCAACTCGCCGTGCAGGCGCTCGATCATGCGCTCCAGCTCACGGGCCGGGTCGCCTTCCTCGCGGCCTTCCGGGTGGCGCTTCTCGAACTCGCGGTGCAGGCCTTCCAGCTTCTTGCGTAACCCCTCGGCTTCTTCCTCGTGGGCTTTCAGCTTCTTGCGCAGTTCCTCGTTGTCGGGCTGCTCTTTCAGCTTGCGGTGCAGCTCCTCGATCGCGCCTTCCTCTTCGCCGACGCGCTTCTCCAGTTTCTGGATTTCGAACATCTGCTTGATGTCCGTGATGTGCTGCTCGATGTTCTTGGCGTGGCCGCGCAGCTCGTCCAGCTCGCGCTGCACGTCGGCGACGCGTTCTTCGTTGGCTTCCTTGTCAGCGGCCTTCAGTTCCTTTTCACGCTCGCCGATGGCCCCCTTCACCTCTTCGAGCTCCTCCTTCAGGCGGCGCAGTTCTTTCTCAGCCTCTTCCGGGTTCCAGCGGTGCTCCTCGCCGCCCTCGCGTTCGCGTTCTTCGCGCTCGCGGCCTTCACGTTCCGCGCGTTCCAGGTCCTTGCGGGCCTTCTCCAGTTCGCGTTCCAGCTCTTCGACGCGCTTGCGCTCCGCTTCCCTGGGCCTGCAGGGGCTGGCCGTCCACCACCGCGCTGCCGAACAGCAGGCACACCGCCAAGCCGCCGGCCTTGATCCAGTTTCCGTTCAACATCTCTCTCTCCACTCCGTTCTGTTTCAGCCACTCTTCCCGGGCTGAAAGCTCGGGGGCTTCGGGGATTTCGCCAACCTTCACCAGCACGCGGCCGACCACCTGCTCAACGCGTGATTCACCGGCCTTCACCACAGGGGAGCCGGTGTCCAGCAGGTACCAGCCGTCCGTCAGTTCGATTTCGTCGCCGCGCAGCACGAAGCCGCTGTCGCTGCTGGCAATGCTGTCCGGCAGTTTGTCGTCGCGCGGCAACAGCAGCAGGGCGATCGCCCCCAGCGCCAGCACGGCGCAGGCCGCCTGCAGCCAGGGCCAGCGGCGGCGCGGCCTGGGCGCGGGCGGCACCAGTGTCAGCGCCGGCGGACGGCCGTCGCGCAGGATGCGCTCGGCCAGGTCGGGCTCGGGCCCGCCGTGGTAGAGCTCGTCGAGGGCGGCTTCCAGGTAGCGCTCGTGATGATCGCTCATTTCAGCCGCCTTTCCACGCACTCGCGCAGGTGCTGGCGGGCGCGCTGCAGCATGGTCTTCACGCCGTTGGGCTTCATGTCCAGCGTTTCACCGATCTGCTCGAGGCTCAGCCTGTCGCGATACTGCAGCTGCACGGCTTCGCGCGCTTTGCCGGCCAGGGTCTTTTCGCACTCGCGCAGGGCATCCAGGTAGTCGTCGCCCTCGCTGGGGCCGGCGTGTTGCGCGAAGGCCGCATCGGCCGCATCCAGCTCGGCCGTGGTGACTGTGCTGCGGCGCTCTTCCAGCCAGACGTAGCGGGCAATGCCGCGCAGGTAGCCGGCGGTGGACTCGTGGCCCATGAAGTTGAAAGGTTTGCGCAGAAAGACCAGGAAGGTCTCCTGCGTGAGGTCGTCGGCCAATGCGCGATCAGCGCCGAGGAAACGCAGGTAGCGCCAGACACCGAGGTGGTGCCGGCGAACCAGCGTTTCGCGGTCAGGATCGGTGGCCATCGACAGGGCTTCCATGCCCCTTAACCGGGGTCAGCCAGCCCAGCGTATTCAGGAAAATCGAAAAATCGTGGTTGAATCCGATTGGTTAGTGAAGTGCGCAAAGCCGCGTGGCCCCGGCTTCCATCCATGGCAAGCGAGGCGACGACCTGCCTGCGCTTACACCACAACGAAGTAGCTTCTTCGGGTTGAGCGCTTTTTGACTGCATCACGCGAAGGCGCGAAGAATACGCGAAGCGCGCGATGAACTGCTTGAAGCAGGTGGTTTCTTCTCGATCTTCGCGTCAGCTTTGTGAAGTGCTGCGGGTCTGGAGGGCGCAGACGACCTCCGCTGGATTCGAGAGCGGAGACAGTCCCCGAATACAGCGTCATGCAAGTTTTCCGCCAGTTGCACCCTGTCCTGAAATGCAAGCCGTGTCCAACTGCAGACAGGCCACGAAAACACCAAAGCACAAAACAACAGCACACGAAAACTGCAGGCAGTTTTTGTGGCAGTACCTTTGTGTTTTCGTGCTTTTGTGGCCCATTGCCGCGAAGGTCGCAAAGAACTGCGGGGCGGTGCCAAGATACTCCGTGTTCTCTGCGCGCTGCAGCAGTTGCAGTGCTTCGCGGTCCTTGGCGGCTTTTCGCGGTTACCGCGTCTTCGACACCTTCAACTGTCGCGAGACTTAGTTGACGGCGTACTAGAGCCGCAGGTCGAGCTGCTTGCCGTTGCGCAGGATGCGCACCGACAGCAGGCGCGGGTCGTGGCTCCAGCCCAGGGCCTGGCCGAAGTCATTGAGCGTGCGCACGTGGCTGCCGTTGACTTCGATGATCACGTCTCCGGCCCGCAAATCCAGCTGCGCCGCCAGGGTAGGCGCCGGCGCTGACTGCGGATCGCGCAGCAGCGCCGGCAGGGTTTCATCGACGCGCAAGGCGGCGCCATCACTGATGCCCAGCATGCGGGCATCGGCGAGCGGCATGGCGCTCACCAGCGCGCCGAATTCAAGGAATGCCCCGGGGTCGCCGCCGAAATCGGCAAAGCCGGCGGCGCGCTGCTGGGCCTCGGTGGCGGCCCGGGCGCGCACCTCGGCGCCCCGGGAGAGTGGGACGTCTGCCGAGATGCGCGCCTCGAAGATGCCGACCGCCGTCACGCGCGCCTTCACGCCGCCGGCCGCGCTCAGCTCGTCGCCGACGCGCAGGCCGTCCTTGGCGCCGGCGTCGATCAGCAAGCCGTCGCCGCTGCTGCCGCGCACGGTTGCCACGATTTCCGGGTAGCCGCGTTCGCGGCGAATGTCCGTGTGTGTCGGCGCCGGGGCGTCGTCCTGTTTCGCCACCGGGGCCGGGGTTCCCGGCTGCTCGGGCGGCGGCGTGAAGATCAGCAGGGCCACCGCCACCAGCGCGGCCGCGGCCGCCACCGGCGCCAGGTGAATCAGCAGGCGCAGCCTGCCGCGCGGCCGAACGCCGCCCAGCCGAGCCATCACGGCCTGCGCGCCCTTGCGGCTGTCCACGGCCGGGGGCGCGTACTTCTGCAGCAGCGCCACCAGCTCGCGCCCCTCGGGCGTGTGGTCGTAGCCTTCTGTCTGTGTGTCGTCGTTCATGCCAGGGCGTCCTTGCGTTCGATCGTTTCGCGCAGGCGTTTCAGGCCGCGGCACACCCGCTGGTACAGGGCCGCCGCCGATACTCCCGTGCGTTCCGCCATTTCCTCGTACTCGAGTTCTTCCCAGTAGCGCATCAGCACCGCTTCGCGCATCTCATCGGGCAGCTCGCCCAGCGCCGCAATCAACTGCTCTTTCTCTTCGGCCGCAACCAGCGGCTCGTGCGGCCGCTGTTCGTCCAGGTTCAGGTCCGGCGCGTCGCCCACGGGGCGGATGCGCTTGTGTTTCCGGATGTGCTTCAAGGCCGTGTCCCGTGCGATCCGCCAGATCCAGCCGGGCAGGGCGCCCGGGTCGCGCAGCCTGTCCAGCTTCTCGTACACCTGCACAAACGTTTCCTGCGCGATCTCCTCGGCGTCGCCGGCGTTGCCCAGCACGGCATAGGCGCTGGCGTAAGCCGCGCGGTAGTAGCGCTCCACGAGGCTCGCGAAGGCCTGCTCGTCGCCCCGCCGCGCCAGCCGGATCAGTTCTTCGTCGGGTGCGCCAGTCACGTTTGTCCAGTGGAAGGTTCCCGGCAGTTCATGCCCCTGACGGGAAAAACAGGAATTTCAGTGCCGGGACGAATCACGCCCACCCCTACAGAAACGGGGCTTGGGGCCGGTTGTTCACCAGCCTCTGACATCCGGCCCCGCTCTCCACTATGCTGACGCCATGGCCGACGGGAAGAGCAAAGCCGAAGCCGCCAGGCTGCTGCGCGATAAACGCGCCGGGCGCTGGTATGAGGCCGGCCTGAACTTCCGCTGCCAGGCGCCAAGCTGCTCCGACTGCTGCTCCGGTAAGCGCGGCGAGGGCTACGTGTGGCTGACGGCCGACGAGATGCAGGCGATCGCCGACTTTCTGGGCCTTGAGTTCGACAAGTTTACCCGCAAGTTCGTGCGCCAGGTGGATTACGCCTTCAGCCTGACCGAGAAGCCCAACAACGACTGCATTTTCCTGAAAGATGGCGGCTGCAGCATCTACCCGGTGCGCCCCACCCAGTGCCGCACCTACCCGTTCTGGCCCAACATCATGCGCGCGCCGGAAACCTGGGCCAAAGAGGCCGAGCAGTGCCCGGGCATCGGGGCGGACACGCACGTTGACGCCGACGAGATCGAAAACCAACTTGAGCAGGACCTTGAAGGGCGCCGCCGCACGGGCATCCAGTAGACGCACACCATGGGACTCTTGACGCGTAAAGTCGTGCTGGCCTCGGGCTCGCCTTACCGGGCGCAGATCCTGCGTGACGCGGGCGTCGAGTTCGCCGTGATCGTCAGCGACGTGGACGAGGACCTGCAGCCGAAGTCGGAGCCGACCCACTACGTGCGCGCGCTGGCCACCCGCAAGGCGCAGGCCGTGGCGCAGAAGGTCGGGGCGGGCAAGCTGGTGATCGCGGCCGACACCATCTGCGCGATCGAAGGCGAGATCATCAAAAAGCCGCTCGATGAAGCCGACGCACAGCGCATGATCGCGCATTCCTGCGCGGCCGGCCTGCAGCGCGTGATCACGGGCGTGTGCGTGGTGGACTCCAGCAGCCGGGAGAGCTGGACCTTCGCGGACACCAGCCTGGTGGAGATGGCGCCCGCCAGCGCGGAGAAAATCGCCGAGTACGTCGCCAGCGGCGAGCCGATGGGCAAGTGCGGGGCATTGTGCATCGAGAGCGGCAGAAGCTTCGTGAAAACCTGGCTCGGCAGCTACGCCAACATCATGGGCCTGCCGATTGAGCGCCTGCTGCCCCTGCTGTTCAAGCTGGACGTGTAGCGCAGGCGCCTCGCCCGCGACACTCCCGTGGGCAGGGTGCCCACGGGCGGAGCAGGCGAGGCGCCTGCGCTACTACGACCTGGGCGGCGGCACGTTGGGCGGGGCTATGCGTGTGCTGATGCGCTTGCGCTCCGCGGCCGCCAGCAGGTCCGCGGGCAGCAGGCGCCTGGCCTGCTGGATCTCGAGGCCGATCAACTCGCCGTCACGGCCGAAATCGAGGTTGATTTCGCCGTTCACTTCCATCGGGTCGCAGGCGTGTGTGCGCGTCTTTTCGCTGTCGTCGGATAGCTGCAGGTAGGCCGTGTCCGTTTGCTTGTCGTAGAGAATCCGCATTTCCGGCCTCCTCGAGTCAGGACGTGGCTTAAGCGTATCACATGGAATTGCGTGAGGCGAATTGAACCAGCCGTGGAAATAGGACGTCGAAGTCACATTAAGTCTGCACGTTCGCTCACCCTTCGGGTTCAGCGGCCGACACGCCGTGCCATTCGAGTTCGCGTTTGATGGCTGGCTCCAGATCCTTTGTCGGTTCGTAGCCCAACTCGGTCTGCGCCTTGCTGCTGCTGTACCACTGGCCGTACTCGAGGTGGTGGTAGCTGGTCAGTGTCAGCGCGCCCAGCCGGCCTGTCAGCAGGCCCCACCACTCGGCCGTGTACGCGCCCAGCTTGGCCAGCGCGCGCGGCACGATGATCGGACGATTGATGCCGGCCAGTGCGCACACCATTTCGGCGAACCTGTGCAGCTCGATGTTTACGCCGCCCAGTATGTAGCGCTCGCCGGGGCGGCCCTTCTGCAGGGCCAGCACGTGCCCGCGGGCGACGTCGCGGCAGTCCGTGAAGTTCAGGCGCGCGTCCACCATGAAAGGCGTCAGGCCCTGGAAGAACACGCAGGCGCCGGAAAGCGCGGCGTTGCGGCTGCCCTCGCCGACCAGGCCGGTGGGATTCACCAGCACCGTGGGCGGGCCGGGCGGGTTGTCGCCGGTGGTGGCCTGCAGCACCGCCTGCTCCAGCGCGTGCTTGATCGGGTAGTAGTTGCCGCCGCTTTGCCGCGCCGGGTCAAAGGGCAGCGTCTCGTCGGCAAGTTCGCCGGCCTTGGCCAGGCCGATGGTGCTGAGGCTGCTGGTGAACACCGCGCGCTCGATGCCGGCCTGTTTGGCCAGCTCGAAGTGGCGCTTGAGCTGCGGCACCCACTTTTCGCGATAGCCCTGCTGTCGCAGGTGCAGGCCGCTCCAGGGATAGGGCGCCGCCGAGTGCACGAAGTAGCGGCAGCCGTTCAGGGCGTCGCGCAGGGCAGCGTCGTCGTTCATGTCGCCGTGGCGGATTTCGCCGCCGGCGTCCTGCACCTGCATCAGGTTGCGGTGGCCCTTGCTGCGCGCCAGGCAGGTGACTTCATAACCGGCCTCCAACAGCGCCAGCGCCACGCGGCTGCCCACCGTGCCCGCGGCCCCCAGTAGCAGCACACGATCAGCCATGGGCGCGCACGAACTTAAGGTGCTCGGGCTTGAGCGGGTGAAGGGCGAACTTGCGGCCGGAAGAGAGCTCGGTGAGTGTGCCGGCCAGCAGGTCGATTTCGACCTCTGCGTTTTCGGCCACGGCGTCCACGGGGTCGCGCGCGGCGGTGACGGCCACGCCCTGCTCGTTCAACAGGCGTTCGAGGTAGGCGTTGCAGCCGCGGCAGACGATCACGGCCGGCAGGTGCGGTAGCAGCTCCTTGGGCAACTCGTCCAGCTCGGCCAATGCGTTGAGCGTGCCGGGCAACAGCAGGCAAGCGCCCTTGAAGCCGGCATCGGCGGGCAGGTCGTGGATGTAGCTGATGTCCAGTTTGCGCAGCTTCATGGCAACCCGTGCTTCAGCAGGCGCAGCCTGCGTCACAACTGTTAGCCCCCGGCGTAAGCCGGGGAAGTCGTATCCCGCAATCCCGAGCCGCGGAGCGGCGACACAAGTCCGGCGTTTGTGCCGGCGCTCCGCGCCTCGGTTGTTCGCCAGAACGACAACCCCCACCTTACGGTGGGGGCTAACGGTTGTCAGCCTGCTCCGCAGGCAAGACTTTGGCTAGATCAGTTCGCACCTGTTGCGCGTGAAAGCGCGGGCAGGCTGCCCGCGCCACGGTTCTACTTCACCTTGATCCAGCCTTCCTTGATGTACCAGTCGGCGGTTTCCTGGATGCCTTCCTTCATGCCGATTTCGGTCTGGAAGCCGAAGGTTTCCTTGGCTTTCTGGCCGCTGCACACCCAGTACAGGGGCATCAGCTCGCGCATCTTGTCGCTGTTGGGCAGCATCGGCCGGCGCGTGATGAACTGCAGCACGTCGATCACCCGCGCGTAGGCCAGCGCCAGCCACACCGGCGGATTCATCACCTTGTGCCTGCTGGGTTTCAGGATCTCGCGCAGGACTTCCATGGTCCAGCTCAGGTGGTACGGGTGTGGGTCGGTCAGGAAGAACGTCTCGCCGGTCGTGCTTTCGTGCATGGCCGATTCCACCAGGCCGCGCGCCAGGTCACGGCCGTGGATCATGCTGAACACGCGCTCGTCCTCGCCGAACTGCAGGCTGTAGCCCTTGGACATCCACTTGAAGAACTCGAGGATGCCCGTGTCGCGCGGGCCGTACACGCCGGGCGGGCGGATGATGGTGATCGGGAATTCCTTCATGTGCTCGCGCGCGAACTTCTCGCCCAGCAGCTTGCTGCGCCCGTAGTAGGTAATCGGGTGCGGCAGCGATTCCTCGGTGACCACGTGGCGGCTGTCCTCGGCCGGGCCCACGGCCGCCAGGCTGCTGCACAGCACGAAGCGCATGATTTCGGACTTGTCGGCCTGCTTCACGGCCTGCAGCAGGTTGCGGGTGCCGTAGGCGTTGACGCGGTTGAAGTCGGCCTGGGTGCGTCCCTTGATCAGGCCGGCGACGTGGAAGACGTAATCGACGTCGCTGACGGCCCTGGCCAGCTCGGCGGGCGACTGGGTGACGTCGCCCTTGATGATCTCGTAGCCTTCGCGCAACTCGGGAAACAGGCGTTTTTCACTGCGCACCAGCAGGCGCACGTCATGGCCGCGGGCCTTGAGGATTTCGGCCACGTGGCTGCCGATGAAGCCGGTTGCGCCTGTCACCAGTGATCGCATGGCGGGACGTTAGCGTGCGGCGGTGCGCGCGTCGATATGGTGGCCGCAGGGACACGCGGCAGCGTGTCCCTACTTGATCACGCCCTGGCGCTGCAGGTAGCGCTCGATGCACTCGGCGATCACGGGCGCTACCTCGGCGCCGTACAGGTCGCTGTTGGCGGCCAGGATCACGAACGCCACCTGCGGGTCATCATGGGGCGCGAAGCCTGCAAACCAGGCGTGGTCGGGGATGCCCTTGCCGTTTTCGGCCGTGCCGGTTTTTCCGGCGCACTTGATGCGCTTGAGCACCGGGTAGTCGTTGGCGGTGCCGTGCGCGCCGTAGACCACCTGGCGCATGCCCTCGTGCACGAGGTCCCAGGTTTCCGGCGCGACATCCACCTGCTCGGGCCAGCAGGGAAACTCCTCGGTCAGGTGCGGCACCACCAGCGTGCCGCGGTTGGCGACGCAGGCGTACAGGCGCGCGATTTCAAGGGGCGTGGTCGCCATGCGGTCCTGCCCGATGGCCAGCATGGCCAGGTTCTGCGCCCACACGCGCTCGGATTCAGGCAGCGTGCCGTAACGCGCGCCGTAGATGTCGCTGCCGCATGAGCGGCCGATGCCGAACTGCTCAGTGTAATCGCGCAGCACTTCCCAGCTTGCCTGGGGCGTGCCGGCGAACTCCTGCGCGTAATAGTAGAAGAAGCCGTTGCAGCTGTACTCGAGCGCCGAAACCAGGTTCACCGAGGCGTGCGCGGGGTGGCCGGTGCTGCCGACCTTCTTTCCGTTGTAGTAGATGTCCTTCTCGTACTCCGCGAATTCGTCGGCGCGATCGATGGTGCCGTTCTCAAGCAGCGCCACGGACGTCAGCACCTTGAAGGTGCTGCCCGGCGCGTAACGGCCCTGGGTGGCGCGGTTGAACATGCGGGCCTTCTGGTTCCACCACGGGTAGCCCTTCTTGCTCTCGAGTTCCTGCTCGCTCTTGAACTGGCGCTGGTAGGCGCGGTCTTCCGGCGAGCGCCCGATCAGCTTGTCAGGGTCGTAATCCGGGAAGCTCACCATCGCCAGCACGGCGCCGGTCTTGACGTCCAGCACCACGGCCGCGCCGCGCAATGTCCACTTGAAGCGCTGCCAGCGGTCGTATTCCGATTGGCCGCGCAGCAGCATCTTGGCGGTCTTGGCCTGGGCGGAAGCCGCCAGCAGGGGCTCCCACTTCTTGACGTTGCGCTGGATGTCGCGCTGCAGCTCGATGTCGAGCGTGAGCGTCAGCGGGTCGCGGTGGGTCGGCGCCTGCTCATAGTCGATGCTGCGCACGCGCCCGGCGGCGTCACGCATGCTGACGCGCGCGCCGAACAGGCCGCTCAGGCGCTCGTCGTAGACGCGCTCGATGCCGCCGGTACCGACCACCTGATGGGCGACGATGCCGTCGAATCGCTCCACGAAGCGCGCACGGTCGCCTTCGAACCACTGCTCGATGAAATCATCCAGGCCCTCGCCGAAGGTCGGGCGGGCCAGCACGGCCTCCAGCATGGCGGGGTCGGGCAGGCCGACGCCGCCGATCACGTGGGCCAGCTCGCGCGAGTACGTGTACCTGCGCGAGGCGCGGCGGGTGCAGATTACGCCCGGCAACTGGTCGGCATTGACCTTCAGCAGTTCCACCACGTCGCGCGGCGCGTCGCGCACCAGCAGCAGGGGCGATTCGTCAAACTGGTAGTGCTGCCAGCGCGCCTGCCAGTCGCCCAGGAAGCGTTCCAGCACGCGGCTCTTGAGGTTGTCCAGGCGATCGCTGGTCTGCTTGATCAGACCGCCGTTTTCGGTCAAGGCCGCAAGCCTGCGCGCCACGGCGTCGCGTTCGCCGCGCACTACGGCCTCGCAGGTCTCGGCGAGGCGCTGCCAGGAGGCGTGCTCTTCGATCAGGATGTCCTGGGCCTGGGAAAGGGTCAGCTCGCCGCCGTCCACATTCAGGTCGAGGCTTTCCATCTTCTCGCGGCAGCTCTGCATCGCCATGAAGCAAAGGTCGCGCAGGCGGGCGGGGTCCTCCTCGGCGGCCTCGAGCAGCCCCTCGAGGTAGCCGGCTTCTTTCTGCAGCCACTGCAGGCGCGCCTCCAGCACGGGCGCGAAGTGCAGGCTTTTCGGGAAGCGGCGGATGCGCTCCCAGTACTCGGGGTCGTGCAGCGCCGGCACCGCGCGCAGCCACGCCACGCTGACGTCACGGCCCTCGGCGGCCAGCGGATCGCCGAGGCCGGCGGCCAGGGCGTCAACCTCGGTCCAGACCTGCTGCAGCTTCATGTCAAGCTCACCGCGCGTCATGCCGGTTACCAGGCACAGGCGCTGGGCGCAGACTTCCAGGTCGTGCAGCGCCACCGGGTCACGGCGCAGCGCCCAGTACAGAAAGAAGCGGCGACGGCCGGTGGGGCCGGCCAGCTCGGCCTCCTGCACCGGCTTGAGGCGCCGGCTCACGAACTGCTCGACGGCGGCCTGGTCGTAACGCGATGGGGCGGCGTGGGCGCGCTGCTGCATGGTGCGGGGGTCGGCGAACTTCTCGAGATCCAGGTAGATGTCCCACACGCTCTCGGTGTGGGCGACCACCGTGCCGTCCTTCAGCATGATGTCCGCGCGCTGGGGCTCGAGCAGTGTGATGCTGGTGCGCATCTCCTGGGCGAGGTCGGTGTAATAGCCGTGGTTCACCACCTGCATGTAGGCGAAACGCCCCAGCAGCAGCAGGAACACCAGCGCCATGCCGGCCGTTATGTAGTTGACCTTGCTCTCGAACATGGGCAGACCCCGCCCTGAATCGGCAGAAAGCAGGGGTGGGCTGAACGGGCAGACCTATAGTGGACAAAAATGGTCCGTAATTTACTCTCTGGGCGTCGGGCTGAGCCTTTTGCGCCCGCGGTCGCGGTGGTAAGCAGATTCCTGATCGCGCCGGGAAACGAGACATGAGCTGGACCGAACAGGACATCAAATCCGCCCTCAGAGGCGTGCAGGACCCGGACCTGAAGCAGGACCTGGTCGAGCTGGGCATGATCAAGGACGTGAAGGCCGGCAAGGACAGCATCGAGCTGACCGTGCAGCTGACCACGCCCGCCTGCCCGCTTAAAGACCAGATCGGCGGCGAGGTGAAGGCCGCGCTGGCCAAGAACCTGGGCGCGAAAGACGTGAAGGTCAACTTCACGGCCGACACCAGCCGCATGCAGACCGCCAGCGACCTGATCCCCGGCGTGCGCAACGTGGTGTTCGTGGCCAGCGGCAAGGGCGGCGTGGGCAAGAGCACCGTGGCGGCCAACCTGGCGCTGGCGCTGGCGGAATCCGGCGCGGCGGTAGGCCTGATGGACGGCGACATCTACGGGCCCAGCATGCCCACCATGTTCGACCTGCACCACCAGCCCAAGGCCACGGACGACAAGCGCATCATCCCGCACCAGAAGCTGGGGCTGAAGATCATGTCGATGGGCTTCCTGCTTGAGGAAGGCCAGCCGGTGATCTGGCGAGGCCCCATGCTGGATTCCGCCCTGCGCCAGTTCCTGGGCCAGGTCGAATGGGGTGAGCTGGACTATCTTGTGATCGACCTGCCGCCCGGCACCGGCGACGTGCAGCTTTCACTGGCGCGCATGGTGCCGCAGGCCGTGGCGGTGATCGTCACCACGCCGCAGGATGTCGCGCTGGCTGACGTGCAGCGCGCCATCGGCATGTTCGGCACTGTGACCGTAAAGGTGCTGGGCGTGGTCGAGAACATGAGCGGCTTCGTGTGCAGCCACTGCGGCGAACGCACCGAGATTTTCGGCCACGGCGCGGGCAAGCGCGCGGCCGAAAAGTACGCAGTCACCTTCTTCGGCGAAGTGCCGCTGACGGAGAAAGTGGTAACGGCCGGCGACGGCGGCACGCCGATTGTGAAGGCCGACCCGCAGGACGCGGCGGCCGTTGCACTGCGCGAAGTAAGCCAGAAGGTGGCACAGCAGATAGCGATTCACGCCGCTGCCATGCAGCCGGCGAGTGCGTGAACAGGCGGCACAAAACGGAGAGCCAACATGCCATACCCCGAAGAGATGATCGCCCCGATGCGGGCGGAGCTGGCCGACAACGGCGTGGAAGAACTGCGCACGGCCGACGCGGTCAAGGACTTCCTTGAGCGCAACAAGGACAAGAGCGCGATGATCGTGCTGAACTCGGTGTGCGGCTGCGCCGCCGGCGCCGCGCGTCCGGGTGTGCTGCTGAGCCTGGAAGGCGACAAGAAGCCCGCCGCCGTGGGCACCGTGTTCGCCGGCAACGACACCGACGCCGTGGCCTACGTCCGCAGTCTGGTGCCGCAGGCCCCGCCCAGCAGCCCGAGCGTGTTTATCTTCAAGCAGGGCCAGCCGATGGCTTACGTGCCGCGCCACATTTTCGAGGGCGGCTACCCGGAATCGGTGGCCGAGCACCTGCGGAATGAATACGCCAAGCTGTAGGTTGCAATGGAAACCGACCCGCAGAAGCGGCTGAAGGAATTCCACGGCAAGACCTGCGTGGTGGAGACGCGCCTGGACCAGACCTTCGTCGGGCGCTGTTCGCGCTTTGAAGAGGGCAACCTGATCATGGTTGACCTCGACCACTTCCACGGCGGCTGGGACAAGAACCTGGAACGCCTGGAAAGCGCGATCAGCATGGGGCACTGGCCGGTGATCAAGAAGGTGTTCATCCCCAAGGCCGACATCACGCGCATGGAACTGCTGATAAAGAAACCCTGGCAAACGCCGACCGAAGCGAAGTTCGAGGGATAATGGGAACTTTCCACTCAGACAAGGGCGCCCTGCACGGCATGACCGTGGTGGTGAAAACCACCGGCAAGGCCGTGTACATCGGGCGCTGCGACACGCAGACGCCGGACGGCATCTTCCTGAACGACGCCGACAAGCACGAGGAAGGCCAGGACGGCAAGAGCAACGCCGAGTACGTGCAGACCGCCGCCCAGTGGGGCCACTGGCCGCGCATCAAGTACATCAGCATCCCGACGCGAGAGATCAGCGAAGTCACCCGCCTGGCCGACGTGAAGCAGGGCTGATTACTCGGAAGGACTGATCAGTCGCCGCGCTCGATCGAGGGCGTCCGGGTCTTCCATCAGCACCGCGTATTGGCTGAGTTGTTCGTTTATCCAGCTGCGGTCCAGGTCAGGATACGTTTCGACAAGCAGCGCGACGTCGCGCAGGTCCTGCGGACGCCCGGCGATCAGCTTCATCACGCAGAGAGATTCCGCGGGGAACAGGCGAACGGACTGGCCTTGAATTACTCGCTGCACGCTGCGTCGCATGCTCTCCATTTCGAATGGCAACATGCCCAGTACCACATCCACGGGCACAGCCGTTCCGGTGTGTCTCATCAGCAGGGTTCGGCTGGCCAGGGCGAACTCAACAGCGTCCTTGTACCTGGGCTCGAAACCCGCTTCTTCCAGCGATTCGAACACGGTGTCCGGGCTGTCGGTGGTGATGATAACGATGTCGACGTCATCGGTTGGTCGCACTGGCCCGAGTAAGCCGACAGCGACACCGCCGATCAATGCCGCTTCATAACCGGACTCTTCAGACCAAGAGAAGACTTCCGCCAGTGCCCGAAGCAGTTGTTCAGGCATCCATGCGTTCGAGGCTTCCGCGGCGGACTCGCGCCCAGATTGATCGGACTCGCGCTTCTTCTTTTTCTTCGCCATGCACTGTGCCGGAATCGTGGTGAGGTGGGATGAAACATTGGGCCGTGCGCTGAAGCAGATCTTCGAAGTTGGCTTCGCGACGCTCCTGCTGAATGCGCGCAGCGGTTGCCTTCATGCCGGCAATGCGAATCTTCCAAAGCACCCTGAGTTCGCCGTCGTCCATGTCACAAGTATACCATCCTACTCAAACCCCAGCGACTGCTGGCCCGGGGCCGGCTTGGGCGCCTGGTCGGGCTTGGGGCTCTCGCAGGGAAGGCTTCCAGCTCGCCCTCTTCGGCCGCGTGCAGCAGGTCTTCGGGCGGGTCTTCGTCGAACAGCCAGCGCACCACGTCGTCGGGGCGCACGATGATCGGCTCGCGGTCGTGCCAGCGGCTCATCCATGGCGAAGCCTCGGCCGTGACAATGCTGCACCAGTCCACGTCGTCGTCGTGGCGCCACAGGCCCGCGAACAGCAGGCCTTCGCCGTCCGCGCGCTGGAAGGCCCAGGGCTGCTTGGCGCCCTTCTCGCCGGTCCATTCAAAGAAGCCCTGCGCCGGCACCAGGCAGCGCTGCGTGCGCCAGGGTTTCGACCACGTGGCCTTGTCGGCCAGGCTTTCGCCCTTGGCGTTGAACAGCGGCGACTTCACCTTGTTGTAGCGGCTTGGGATGTGGCCCCACTTCAGCAGCCGCGGCTCGACTTCGGCGTCTTCGTTGCCCACGAAGGCCAGCACCTTTGTGGTGGGACGCACGTCGTAGTTCTGCTCGCGCCAGTCGATGTCGCGCTGCAGCTGGTCCAGTTGCTCGCAGATCATGTCCGCCAGCTCGGGCGGGAAGTAATGCCGCACCAGCGTCTTGATCGACTTCACCGTGTAGAAGCGGCCGCACATGGCGGTCTATTCTAGCTCGGAGATCACGCTGTCGAAGGCGCCACTGTTGGCGAGCTCGCGGATCGTGGCGAAATCCTCATGCAGCACGCGATCCTGCTTCAGCGGCTTGACCCGCTTGCGCACGGCGTCGGCCAGCGCTTCCACCAGCTTGCCGCCCTTCAGAGGCCGGTGGTAGTCCAGCGCCAGGCGCCCGGCCAGCAGCTCGATGCTTAACAAGTGCTGCAAATTCTCGAACACCGTGCGCGCCTTCAGCGCGGCCGTCACGCCCATGCTGACGTGGTCTTCCTTGTTGGCGCTGGTCGGGATGCTGTCCACGCTGGCGGGGTGGCTGAACACCTTGTTCTCGCTGGCCAGCGCGGCCGCGACCACCTGCGCGATCATCAGGCCGCTGTTGAGGCCGCTGCTCCCCACCAGGAAGGGCGGCAGGTTGCTGAGGTCCGGATTGACCATCTGCTCCGTGCGGCGCTCGCTGATCGCGCCCAGCTCGGACATCAAAATGGCGAGAAAATCCAGCGCCTGGCTGAGCGGCTGGCCGTGGAAGTTGCCGGCGCTGATCACCGCGCCGTCCTGCGGGAACAGCAGCGGGTTGTCCGTCACCGCGTTCAGTTCGCGCTCGAAGATGGTCTGCACGAATGCAAAGCCGTCGCGCGCGGCGCCGTGCACCTGGGGCACGCAGCGCAGGCTGTAGGCGTCCTGCACGCGCTCGTCGCCTTCGCGGTGGCTTTCGCGGATCGCGCTGCCCTTCAGCATCTTCAGCATGTTGCGGCTGACCAGCGCGTGGCCCGGGTGCGGGCGGATCGCCGCCACGCGCGGGTCAAAGGGCGAGTCGCTGCCGCGCAGGGCCTCAAGTGACAGCGCCGCCGTGGCGTCGCACAGCTTGATCCAGCGGCGCATGCCGCACACGGTGACGAGGCCGATGGCCTGGATGATCTGGGTGCCGTTGATCAGGGCCAGGCCTTCCTTGGCCTGCAGCTCGACGGGTTTCAAACCGGCAGCCTTCAGCGCCTTCGCGGCGCTTGTCAGCCGGCCCTTCACGAACACTTTGCCCTCGCCGATCAGCGCCAGCGCGATGTGCGCCAGCGGCGCCAGGTCGCCCGAGGCGCCGACGCTGCCCTTGCTGGGCACGAAGGGCACCACGTTGCTGTTGAGCATCGCGACCAGCGCGTCCACCACTTCTTCGCGCACGCCGGAGTTGCCCTGCACGATGCTGTTGATGCGCAGCAGCATGGCCAGCCGCACCGTGTGCTCCGGCAGCGGCTCGCCGACGCCGCAGGCATGGCTGCGGATCAGGTTGGTCTGCAACTGCCCCAGGTCGGCATCGGGGATCTTCACGTTCGCCAGCTTGCCGAAGCCGGTGTTCACGCCGTACACCGGCCGATGTTCCTTCAGCAGCTGCTGCACGAACTTGCGCGCCTTGCGCACGGCCGCGCGCGCGCCGGATGAAACCTCAACGCGCGAAAAGCCGCCATGCAGGAAGCGGTCCACCTGTGCCAGGGTCAGTGACTTGCCGTCGAGTGTGAGCGTAGCCATGGGCGGGGAAGTTAGCGGGAAACGGGGGCGGAATACAGAGGCGAAGTGGGACAGGTGGGACTCCGCGTGCGTGGCTGCGTTCAAGCTGGCCGGCAAAGGAAGCCGGCCCGTTCCCGGGCCGGCTCTGAGTTCACATGTCCCACCAGTCCGGCCCGCCCCGCCCTACTTCAGCTTCGGCAGCGGATGCGAAGCCAGCCACTGCCACAGGCGCTTGGCGCACAGGCTGCCGCTGGCCACCACGCTCATGAGCGTGCGGGTTTCGATGTTGGTGCAGTCGCCGGCGACGTAGATGCCGCCGAACATGGTCTTGCCGCCCTCGCCGTGGGCGTAGTAGCCGTTGTCCTGGGGCAGGCGCTCGAGGCCCGGGATCGGCTGCTTGGGCGCCGGGCCCAGCGCCACCACCATGGCGTCGAGCGGCAGGCCCTGCTCTTCGGGTATGCCCTTCTCCACGAAGAACAGGAAATCCAGCGCGTCGTTGCCCTTCACCGCCACCACCTTGGTGCCGGGGATGATGCGCACCTTCTGGGTGGTCGCGCGCTCCACCAGCAGCGGCTCGCCCGTGGGCTGGTCGTCGGGGCAGAGCACGGTCACGAACTTGGCGTAGCGGCTCAGGAAGATGGCCGCGTGCATGGCCTCGTCGCCGCCGCCGATCACGGCCACGCGGCGGTCGGTGTAAATCTGCGCGTCCACCTGGGCGCCGTAGCGGATGCCCCTGTTCAGGAACTTGTCCACGCCCTCGATCTTCAGCTCGCGCTGCGCGGCGCCGGTGGCGATCACCACCGCGCGCGCCCAGAAGTTGCCGGCGCTGCTGTGCACGCGCTTGAACGCGCCCTGGATGCGGATGCTGTTCACCTTGCCGCGCATCAGCGTGGCGCCCACGTGGCGCGCGTGCTCGGCGAAGTTGGCGGCGATGTCCGCGCCCGGCACGGCCTCATCGAAGCCGACGCCCAGGTACTCGTCCACGTCGGTAAGCGGCAGCAGGTGGCCGCCGGGTTCGTTCTCATCCAGGCCCAGCACGCTCAGGCCGCCCAGCCGGCAGCCGTGGCAGGCGGCAAGACCCGCGGGGCCCAGGCCGACCACGATCACGTCGAAAATCGTCTGGCCGCGCGATTCCAGGCGCTCGATGTCGTAGCGCACGCCCGTGGCTTCCAGCAGTTCTTCCTGCGTCGGGTCAGGCAGCCATTCGTCGTTGACGTACAGCACCGGCGACACGGCCGCGCCGCAGAGCTTGCGGATGAAAGCGTTTGCCTCCTGGTCGGTGGCGATGCTGCGCTCGTTCCAGGACATGTGGTGCGCTTCAAGCGCTTCCTTGGCGAGCCGGTTCGACTCCGACACGCCGTCCGTAAACATGATGATCTTGGCAGCGGGCATAACCCTACCTGACGGCTTAAACGCAACCACACAGCGGGGGAGTGCGGCTTATCGCTCAAATCGCATCCCAACGCAAGTTTCTTGACCCGAGGTATTTACCTCAGGTTTCAACCACAACTTGGCCCGTACACCTGCGCACTTTCCACCCGGGCAGGCACGCTGTCAATGAGTGGAAGAACGGGGAAAACTCGCCCGCCGCTGCCGTTCGCCACCAGGCTGGTTATGATCGCCCCCGGAAGGAAGTCCATGCTCACACCAATCACCGATGTGCTGGAAGACCTGCGCCAGGGCAAGGCCGTGATCCTGGTCGACGACGAGGACCGCGAAAACGAGGGCGACCTCGTGATCGCCGCCGAGAAGATCACACCCGAGGGCGTGAACTTCATGGCCCGCGACGCCCGCGGCCTGATCTGCCTGGCGCTGACCAACGAAACCGCCGACCGGCTTGACCTGCCGCCCATGGCAGCGCGCAACGAGGCGCCGCTGGGCACTGCATTCACGGTCAGCATCGAGGCGCGCGAGGGAGTCACCACCGGCATCTCGGCGCACGACCGCGCCCACACCATCCTCACGGCCATCAGGGACGACGCCAAGCCGCGCGACCTGGTACGGCCGGGCCACGTGTTCCCGCTGCGCGCCCGCGAGGGCGGCGTGCTGGTGCGCAACGGCCAGACCGAGGGCAGCGTGGACCTGTGCCGCCTGGCCGGTCTCAAGCCCGCGGGCGTGATCTGCGAGATCATGAACGACGACGGCACCATGGCGCGCATGCCGGACCTCGAGAAGTTTGCCGAGAAACATGGCCTGAAAATCTGCAGCGTTGCCGACCTGATCGCCTACCGCCTGCAGCATGAGCGCATCATCAAGCGCATCTCCGGCGCGCGCATGCCCACCGAATGGGGCTACTTCGACGTGCACGTCTACCACAGCATCGCAGACGGCAAAGATCACGTCGCCCTGTGCAAGAACGTGATCCCCAGCGACCTGCGCGCCGCCGACATGGACTACGTGAACGAGCCCATCCTGGTACGCGTGCACAGTGAGTGCCTGACCGGCGACGTGTTCAGCAGCCAGCGCTGCGACTGCGGCCTGCAGCTGCACGCCGCCATGCAGCAGGTGCAGCAGGCCGAGCGCGGGGTGATCGTCTACCTGCGCCAGGAAGGGCGCGGCATCGGCCTGACCGAGAAGATCAAGGCCTACGCCCTGCAGGACCAGGGCTACGACACAGTGGAAGCCAACGAAATGCTGGGCCATCGGCCGGACCAGCGCGAATACGGCACGGGCTGCCAGATCCTGATGGACCTGGGCGTGAAGAAGATGCGGCTGCTGACCAACAACCCGGCCAAGCGCGAGGCGATCAACGCCTACGGCCTGGAAATCACCGAACGCGTGCAGCTGGAAATGCCGCCGGGCGAGGAAAGCAACTTCTACATGCGCACCAAGCGCGACAAGCTGGGGCACATCCTGCAGCTGCCCAAGGATTCCGGCCGCCACGAAAAGGTCCGCAAAGACCGCGGCATTGAGTAACGGCGGCGCCGCGCCAGCCTCTACAGTCCGGTTACCAGCGTCTTCACGATGCTGGTCAGCTTGGGCTCGGCTTCGCCTGCGGTCTTGATGATGGTCTCGATGTCGGCCTCTTCCAGCGTCTCCGGGATGCACAGGTCCGTCACGATGCTGAACGCGACCACGCGCATGCCCAGGTGCCTTGCGGCGATCACCTCCGGTACGGTCGACATGCCCACCACGTCGGCGCCCATGTTGCGCAGCATGCGGTACTCGGCGCGCGTCTCGAGCGTGGGGCCGGTCACCCACACGTAGACGCCCTCACGCAGGCTGAGCGAATTCTCTTTCGCGGCCGCGTGGGCGCGCTGGATCAACTCGCGGTCGTAGGGGCGCGACATGTCGGGGAAGCGCGGGCCGAGGCTGTCGTCGTTGGGGCCGCGCAGGGGGCTGACGCCGCACAGGCCCGGCAGGTTGATGTGATCGTCGATCACCATCAGGTCGCCGAGCTTCCAGTCCGGGTTCAGGCCGCCGGCGGCGTTGCTGAGCACCAGGATCTCGCAACCCAGCGCCTTCAGCAGGCGGGCGGGGAACACGATGTCGGCCAGGCTGTGGCCCTCGTAGTAGTGCAGGCGGCCTTCGAACACGTAGACCTCGGTGCCGTTGAGCGTGCCCGCCACGAACTCGCCGCCGTGGCCCTGCACGCTGGCGCCCGCCATGTGGGGGGATCTTGCGTGAACGGGATGCGCACGTCGGCCTTCACCTCTTTGCCCAAAGCACCCAGGCCGGTGCCGAGCACGATGCCGACTTTGGCCCGGATGCTGGTTTTGGCGTGGATGGCGCTTACGGCCTCATTGAGTTGTGCGTGCAGGTTGCTCATGTGCATTGCTCCAGTTTCAGGCGCAAGGTCGTTTCGTCGATGCCGCCGATCGCGACACGCTTATCCTGACTGGCGTGCCCTGAGACAAGCTCAATTTCGCGCGGCGCGATGCCCAGCGCATCCGCCAGCACGCGCAGCACGCCTTCGTTGGCGCGGCCCTTCTCCGGCGGCTCCTTCACGTACAGCTTCAGCGCGCCGCCGTGCTCACCGGCGATGCGGTCGCGTTTGGCCTTGGGTGAGACGCGCAGGCGCAGCAGGATGCGGCCGTCGCGATGTTCGAGGCTCAAGCATGGGCGGGGGTTACTTGTTCTTCAGCGCCTTGATGATCTCGATGTAGCCTTTCACGTTGTCGCGGGCTTTCTTCAGCAGCAGCCTGCCGGCCAGGTTGTGGTAGTCCTGCGGTTCCAGGTGCGCTTCCCAGCCATCGAGCTGCCCGCAGCCGATGTGGTTCAGCGCCAGCGTCACGTCGGCCACGCCGCCTGCGACGTAGGGCGCCTGCGCCCAGAACTCCTTGATCACCAGGATCGCCGCACGCTGCTTGAGGTAGTGGGGCGTGTACTCCTTCTGCAGTTCGTTCTGTTTCGAGCCTGTGTTGTTGACCAGGAAGGTCCAGCTGTTCAGGTTTTCCGGATACTCGGCAATGTTCTGCTCGGCCTTGTGCAGGTTGAGCCACTCGCGCCTGGCGGTCAGCAGCCAGGCCGTCATGTCGCGCAGCACCTCGGTCTCGCCGGAGACCTTGCCGGAATCGACCAGCTTCTCGAGCTCGCGCTTGACCTTGCCGCCTTCCTCTGCGGCCTTGATCCATGCGGTCTCGGCGTCCTTCTCGGTCTTGAAGTCGTCGTACTTCTGCAGGATCACTGCCATCATGCGGTAGTAGAAGGCCTTGCCGGCTTTGACTTCCTCGGCGAACCTGGTCAGTTCGGGCGTCTTGATTTCGTCCTCGCGGCGCACGCTGATTCCCACGTCTTTCAGCTTGCGCTCGGCTTCCTTGTACATGCCCAGCCGCAGCAGGAAGATGCCCTCCAGGTAGTCCCGCACGCTTTCATGTACCTCCTCGGTGTGGCGGGTCATCGCCTTCTTCTGTCCGCGCTCGTCCTTCACCAGGCCGCCCAGGATCTCGCGGTAGCGCCGCAGCACCTGGGCGCCGTCCACCTGCGGGGTCTTTTCATCGACCGTCGGCTCCGGCTCGGGCTTTTCTTCCGGTTGTGCGGCGCCCGAGGCCGCGCGCTTCTTGACGTCTTCCTTTTCAATGCGCGGGAACACCTGCGCCTGCGCCACGGACGTGAGCAGGCCAAGGGCAGCAATCAGCAACAGCCGTGACATGGGAACCTCCTATTCGCCCAGGCCGTAGCGTTCCATTTTCTTTCGCAGGCCGAGGCGCGAAAGGCCCAGCAGTTCGGCGGCGCGGGATTTGTTGCCCTTGGTGCGTTCGATGGCCTCGACGATTTTACGCTTCTCGATGCCCTCGACCACATCCTTCAGCGAGCCGCCGGACTCGGAGAGGGTTTCCTCTTCGGCCATCTGGCGCAGCTGCGGGCTCAGCAGCGCCGCGTCGATCTTCTTGCCGTCTGACAGCGCGACCATCTTCTTCACTTCATTCTCGAGCTCGCGCACGTTGCCGGGCCAGTTGTAGTTCAGCATCGCGCGCAGCACGCCGCGGTCCATCTTGAGGTCGGGGTAGCCCGCCTGCTCGGCATTGATCTTGAGGAAGTGGTCCACCAGCACGGCGATGTCTTCCTTGCGCTCGCGCAGGGGCGGCAGCTTGATGGTCACCACGTTGATGCGGAAATACAGGTCCTGCCGGAACAGGCCCTTGCGCACCTGCTCGGCCAGGTCCTTGTTGGTGGCGCACACCAGCCGGAAGTCCACCTTCTTGCTTTGCTTGCCGCCGATCGGCCTGATCTCGCCTTCCTCAATCACACGCAGCAGCTTGGCTTGCATGGAAGGGCTGATCTCGCCGATTTCATCCAGGAAGATCGTGCCCCCGTTGGCCAGGCCGAACAGCCCCTGCTTGTCGCGGTCCGCGCCCGTGAAGGCGCCCTTCACGTAGCCGAAAAGCTCGGATTCAAAAAGCGTGTCCGGCAACGCCGCGCAGTTTTCGGCCACGAAGCGGCCGGTCTTGGCGCGGCTGGAATTGAAGTGCAGCGCGCGGGCGATCAGCTCTTTGCCTGTACCCGGCTCGCCGAGAATCAGCACGGGCACCGGCAGGTCGGTGATCTTGTCGAGCATGCGGAAGACTTCCTGCATGCCGGCGCTCTTGCCGATGATCTCGCTGTAGTCGTGCTGCCAGCTGGGCATTTCGCGCTTCTCGGCCTCGAGGCGCAGGGCGGTCAGCTCGGCGGTCTGCATGTCGAGCTTGGCCTCCAGCTCGCGGCGCACGCCCTCGAGTTCGCTCTCGAAGTTCTCGATCTTGTGGCTGAGCGCTTCCTCGTTGCGGCGGCTTTCCGAGGCGCCGACCAGCACGGAGACCAGGTTGGCGGCCTGTTCCAGCAGCTCGACCTGGGTGTCCGACAGCTCGTCTTCCCGGCTTTCGCGCTCGACGTACAGCACGGCGGCCACGCGCTCGCCGGCCTTCAGCGGTATGTACACACAGGGCGGGTAGTTCGCCGTGCGCGGCTTCACCTGGGTGCGGCTGCGCGGGCTGAGCAGCTTGTTGGCGGTCGACAGAAAGGTGTTGGGCAACTCGTCGGTGGGGGTGCCGCTGATGAAGTTGAAGAAGGCGCGACCCCTGGCGTTGCCCTCGTCGTCGGCGACTGCGATGCAGACGCGCACGCCGGGCAGCAGCCGGCCCACGAAGCGGGCGGCGCCGTCCAGGATCGCGCGCGGCGTGTCCTCAGCGGCGGCGTTGGCAAAGCCCGAGAGCGCGTCGGCGATGCCGAGCGCGAAGGGCGTGCCGCCCGGCCGCGCGCTGGCGGGAATCGCCTCCATGGCGTTCTTGGTTTCGAAGGCGGAGGATTCCTCGCTGAACAGGGAGATCTTGGCCAGCCCGATCTGGAAGGTTTCGCCGAACTGGATGGGGGTTTCCAGCACCGGCTCGCCGCGCATGAAGGTGCCGTTGCGTGATTTCAGGTCGCGCAGCACCCAGGTTTTGTCGGGCTGCAGCTCCAGCACGCAGTGGTGACGGCTGGCCTTCTCGTCGCGCAGCATCACGGTGTTGTCGGGAGCACGCCCAATGGACGCCTCCGAGCCGACCAGCTGGTAGTGGCTGGTCGTGCCTTTTTCTTCGACAACGACAAACGGCATGCGGGCCCTGCTCCCGAGATGGCGTACAGTGAAAATGACGCAGTGAAGGGCGTCAATAAGCAGTGGAAACTTTGTTACCAGGAGGGGTCTGGCCCTGTTTTCGCTTTTTGAAAACAGGGCCAGACCCCCTTTCGGTCTCGGGCGGGGCTCTAGATCAACTCCCGGCCTTCCAACTGCGCGCCGCAGTACATGCAGGTCACTGCGCGCCTGCCGTTGGTCTTGCCGCATTGCGGGCAGCTGCGCGGCGTGGCTTGCGGCTTGTACTTGCCATCGAGGCGACCGTCACTGAGGTCCACTTCATTCATCAGTTCGCGGAACTCGGGCTCGTTGAACAGGCCCTTGGCCTCGCACATGCTGAGCAGCGTGCGGATGATCAGCGCCTGGCGGTCGAGCGCGTCTTCGAGTCGCGCCGCCACGTTTTCGGCCCGCCGGGCGGAACTGGCGGCGTCGCTGGCTGCGTGCGCCGCGCTGGCGGTGTTCTGGTGGTTGTAGTAGCCGTGAACCCAACTGTAGTGCATGGCGATCTCCTTACGTGCAAGCATACCTGACCGCGCGACATTCTCGATTGCAAGCCGGCCGCGGTTTTGGAAGCAGGGGTCGGACCCTGTTTTCGCCGTTTGAAAACAGGGTCTGACCCACTCACGATCAGACGACGTGCACACCAGAGGGGGTCAGACCCTCTTTTCGTTCCGAAAAGAGGGTCCGACCCCTACTTGCGGGCCGTGAACAGCCTTGCCGAGCGCGCCCGCGGGTTGGCGTGCACTTCCTCGCGGCTGGGCCGGATGCCTGCCGTTTCCGCGCTGCTGAACAGTCCCTGCTGCACACCCGCATTGAACGCTTCGCGCACGCGGCGTTCTTCGCCGCTGTGAAAGGTGATGATCGCCGCGCGCCCACCCGGGTTCAGCAGCCAGGGCAGGCTGCGCAGCAGGTGCTCCAGGTTCGCCGGCTCGCGGTTCACTGCCATGCGCAGCGCCTGGAACACGGCCGCCGCCGGGTGGCGGTCGCGGGCGCCGCGTTTCTTGAAGCGGGTCAGGCCGTGTACCTGCAGCACGCAGCGCTCGAGCTCTTTGGTTCGCTTCGGCAGCTCGCGTTTCAGGGCCGCCGCAATCTGCTCGGCGCGCGGTTCGTCGGCGTAATCGCGCAGCAGCTCGGCCAGCGCTTCTTCGTCAGTTTCGGCGATCAGTTGCGCCGCCGTGACACCCCGCGTCGCATCCATGCGCATGTCGAGCGGGCCGTCATGCTTGAAGCCGAAGCCGCGGCCGGGGTCATCCAGCTGCATGCTGGAAAGGCCCAGGTCCGCCAGCAGGCAGTCAACGCCGGTCAGGCCCTCGGCCGCCAGCACATTGCCGATGCCCGCGAAGTTGGAGCGATGGGCGGAAATGCCGATCCCGGCCTCGGCCAGTCTGCGCACCGTTCTTGCCAACTCGTCCGCATCCAGGTCGGTGGCGATTACACGCGCGCCTGAAGCCGCCAGCGCCGACGCGTGCCCGCCGTAGCCCAGTGTGCAGTCCAGCACCACCTCGCCGGGATTGGGATCCAGCGCTTCCAGCACTTCAGCCAGCATCACCGGCACGTGCGTGCCCGCGGGCGTGCGGCCGGCGGCGCGCACCTTGGCGGCCTCTTCAGGGAACTTGTCCGGCGCGAGCTCTTTGTACTTCTCGCTGAAGCGCCGCGGGTGGGTGCCCTTGTAGCGCTTGCGGCGTGGGGGTTTTTCGGTCATGGGGTCAGACCCTCTTTTTGGAACAAAAAGAGGGTCTGACCCCCTCTTCGTGAATGGAATGATAATCCAGAGGGGGTCAGACCCTGTTTTCAAAAGGCGAAAACAGGGTCTGACCCCGAAACCTTCCGAAACCCTAACCTGCCCTTGAAGCAACACGCAGCGGAGTATGTCGCAATCTTCGCGATGAGCGAGGGGACAGTGTTGCTTTCCGTGCGCGCGTGCATTCCGGCCGACTACCGGCTATCTTCGCCGGCCGGAGGAAACCATGGCCGACAAGGAAGTCTTAAAGCAGGCGTTCAAGGCGTTCAAGAAGCGCCTGAAACTGTACCAGCAGGACACCGGCAGCAGCAGCCCGGCAAGCCACCCCAGCCGCGACAAGGCCACCATCACGGCGATCAATCCGCCCGACCAGTACCCCAAGGAAATCTGGGAAGAACTGGTGGCGCAGGGCAAGCTGAAGCCCGCCGGCCGCGGCATGTACGAGCTGGCATGAGGCATGCATGGATGAGCTGATCGTCGGCGTGAACCTGTTCGCGATCTGCCTGGCGCTGGCCGCGCTGGAAGTCCAGGTCGAGGGACCCCACGGCTGGGCCGCGAGCCTGCCCACCTGGAAGTTCGACCGCCCTTGGCTGCGCAAGCTGACCAACGGCAAGCCCATCACGGGCTATCACGTCTGCATCAACCTGGTGATCCTCGGGTTCCTGCACTATCCGCTGGTCATGTCCAAATGGACGTTCGTCGGTGAGTTGCGCATCCTCAGCCAGTACCTGATGGTGGCCGTGTGGTGGGACTTCCTGTGGTTCATCCTGAACCCGCACTTCGGCATCCGCCGCTTCAAGAGCAAGCACATCTGGTGGCACAAACAGTGGATCCTCGGCGTGCCGATGGATTACCCCATGGGCACCATCAGCAGCGCCGCCCTGTGGTTCTACGCCGACTGGGCGCAACCCGGCCCCGGCACCAGCATCCTCAACTGGGCCAAGCTGCTGGGCATAGTGGTCGGCCTCACGACCGTGACCGCCCTGTTCATCGAACTCACCGGCCGTCACAAGACCGACCGTCCGCTACCGCCGGGCGAAACCCCGGCGTAGTGGCACGGGTGTCCCCACCCGTGCTCACGCCGCTGCTGCAGGTTCGCGTGCCTTGGCCGGCGTTGGCGCGGCCTCGGGCTGGCGGGGCTTGGCAGCCGGGCTTGCCTCGTGAGGCGTCGCGGCTGCTTCCGCAACCGGGGCGGCTTCGCGCTCGGGGGCGGGTTCCGCCTGCATGCGATCCAGCGCCTGCTGCTCGGCCTCGGCGATCAGCGCGTCGCGCTTCTCCCGCAGCTTGCGAAGCATGGCCAGGGCGCGCAGGCCGATGCCGGGCGCGATGTTCCAGCGGCCGGGGTCCTGGCCGCGGGCGCGTTTCAAGCGGCGTTCGCGCAGCTCATCGCGGTAGGCCTCGGCGGTTTCGCTGGCGACGGAGATCTCGTCCATGATCTCTCCCAGCGGTCCGCCCAGCCGCGCCAGCGCTTCCTCGCGCGCCTTCTCGTCTTCAGGTGTAGCCGGTGTTCCCGGCAGTCGGCGATAGCGTTTGTTTGACATGGTAGGTCTCCTGAAACATCCACCAGCAGCCTAACCACGCACGCGACACAAACCGGCAATCCAGACCCACCCAACCACCCGCAAACCCGCCCTGGGGGCTGGAAGAAAGTATTTTTGAAGGCTTCACAGGACACAGTTAAAGACCGGGGTCAGACCCTGTTTTCGCAGTTTGAAAACAGGGTCTGACCCCCTTCTGGTGCACGGTAGCACTCACGAAAAAGGGGTCAGACCCTCTTTTTGTTCCAAAAAGAGGGTCTGACCCCTTCGTGTTCGAGATATCATCCCGGGAATGCCTCGCAAACCTAGACTTGCTCCAGGCGGCTGGTGCTTTCACGTCATCAACCGCGGCGTCAACCGCGCGAAGGTGTTCCATAAGCGCTCGGACTACGCCGCGTTCATGGCGTTGATGGATGACGCCTGTACACGCGTGCCAATGCGCGTAATGGCGTACTGCCTGATGCCGAATCACTTTCACATGGCCGTTTGGCCGCTTCATGATGGCGATCTGGGCCGATGGATGGCTTGGCTGCTGACCACACACGCGGCTCGTTACAATGCGCATTACAAACGCAGCGGACACCTTTGGCAGGGGCGATACAAGTCGTTTCCGGTGCAACAAGACGGCAGCCTGGTACAGGTTTGTAAGTACATCGAGCGTAATCCGATCCGCGCCGGTCTGGTGAAACGAGCGGACGAGTGGAACTGGAGCAGCGCAAAACAATGGACAACGAGCGACACAACGGCAGCAGAAAGAGGGTCTGACCCCTTTTTGGCGCCCGCTCGGGGCGCGCCGGATTGGCTTACTTCAGGGCCGGTGGCGCGTCCGGCCGACTGGTTGCGCTGGGTGCATGGCGACCAGCCGGAGGACCTGCTGCGACGCCTGCGCCAAGCCATCGAACGCGGGCGCCCGTTTGGCGCAACGGAATGGGTGATGGATGCAGCCAAGCGGCTGGGCTTGGAATCAGCGCTGCGCAATTTCGGACGGCCGCGCAAGGGCACCTGAGGGAAAAAGGGGTCAGACCCTGTTTTCGCAGTTTGAAAACAGGGTCTGACCCCCTTCTGGTGCCTTCTGGCGCGTCACGAAAAAGGGGTCAGACCCTCTTTTTGTTCCAAAAAGAGGGTCTGACCCCGGTGCCGCCCTCGCTTACCCATCCTTCATGGCCACGGCTTGGCCGTAGTAGCGGGGTTCTATCAGGGCTTTTACGTGCACCTGTGAGTCTTCGTACTCGATGTTTAGTATCTTGCCGTGCTGCTGCAGGTACGCCAGCAGCTTGCCGTTGCCGGCTGAGAAGGTCCAATCCACGGCCGTTTCGCGTTCTTCGACCGTCTCCTGCACGCGCTGCGCGAGCGCTTTCAGGCCTTCGCCGGTCTTGGCGCTTACGTCCACGTACTCGGGGTGCAGCATGTGAAGATGGTTCAACTGCGGCTGGTCCTGCACGCGGTCGATCTTGTTGAACACCATCAATATGCGCCTGTCCTCCGCGCCCACCTCCTTCAGCACCTGGTTCACGGCCTCGATCATTTCCACGGCCGCGGGGTGGCTGGCGTCCACCACGTGCAGCAGCAGATCGGCGTGCAGCACTTCTTCCAGCGTGGCGTGGAAGCTGGCCACCAGGCGGTGGGGCAGGTTGCGGATGAAGCCTACGGTGTCGCTGAGCAGCACCTTGTGGTCCGGCAGCTTCCAGACGCAGGTGCGGGTATCGAGCGTGGCGAACAGCTTGTCCTCGGCCAGCACGCCCTCGCCGGTCAGGGCGTTCATCAGGGTGCTCTTGCCGGCGTTGGTGTAGCCGACGATGCTGACCTGGAACAGCTCGTGCCGGCGCTCTACCTCGATCACGCGGCGCTTGTTGATTTCGTCCAGCTCGCGCTTCAGCTTGCTGATGCGGTCGCGCAGCAGGCGGCGGTCGGTTTCAATCTGCCGCTCGCCGGCGCCGCCCACGGCGCCCATGCCGCCGCGCTGGCGCTCAAGGTGCGTCCACAGGTTCTTCAGGCGCGGCAGCTCGTACTCGGCCTGCGCCAGCTGCACCTGCACCTTGGCCTGGCGCGTGCGCACGTGCTGGCTGAAAATGGCCAGGATCAGCTCCGTGCGGTCGAGGATGCTGGCCTTGGTCTCTTCCTCAAGCGCCTGCTGCTGGTTGGGGCGCAACTCGTTGTCGAACACGACTACCCGCGCGCCGGTTTCCGCCACCAGCGAGGCAATCTCGGTGACCTTGCCCTTGCCGATGTAGGTGCGCGGGTTGATCTGCTGCAGATTCTGGTAGACCTTGCCCACGACCTCCATGCCGGCCGTCTCGGCCAGGGCTTCGAGTTCGTCCAGCGGGTCGTCGCCGAAAGGCTCGTCCTCGGGCAACACGGCGCTGACCAGTATAGCGGGGAGTGTGTCGTAGCGGAGCTGGTCCAGGATGGTGCGTTCTGTCATTCGGGGGCAATCCTTGCGTCGTTCCTCACTGCCAGCATAACGGCGGGAGGTTGCAAGATACAGGCGGCAGCCGACTTCGCCGAGGCTTCATTGGCCGGGGCCGCGGCCGGCTTTTTTCCCAACCCAAGCGGCCGTCAATGCGTATAACGCAGAGGACCCGTTGAAGGACTAAACCCGGTGGCTACAGCCTTTTACATCGAGTACCCGCGCATCACGGCGATCGAGCTGACCGGCACGGCGCGCAAGCCCAAGGTCAAGCGCGTGGTGGTGGGCGACCTGCTTGAGCCGCGCAATGACGACGGCACGCTGATCGCCGACCGCCAGGGCTACCTGAACGGGAAAATCGCGGCCTTCGTGAAAGAGCACAAGCTGGCGGGCGGCAAGGCCTACCTGCTGGCCGGCCCGGACGCCATGCGCTACCGCGAGCTGAAGCTCGCGTTCTCCGACAAGCGCCAGATCGACCGTGTGCTGCAGTTCCAGGTCGAGGGCGTGATCCCCAACATCCCCATCGACCAGCTCGCGATCGGCTACAACATCCTGAGCTCTGAGCCTGACGGCGCGCGGCTGCTGGTGCACGCCGCCGACAAGGACTACATCCGCCAGCGCATCATCGCGCTGGAAGAGGCCGGCTGCAGCGTGGAGGCCGTGGACAGCAACCTGTCCGGCACCATGAACCTCGGCCTGCTGCACCAGCAGTTCGCCAAGGGCACGGCGCCGGCCCTGTGGCTCGACTTCGCGGGCACGGCGGCAACGGTGTCGATCGTGCAGGACGGCGAGGTGCAGACCGCCCGCGTTTTCCTGAGCCCGTACCTGGCAGGCGCCTCGGGCGCCACCGCCAGCGCCGAAGACGCCAAGGCCGCGGCCCGCAAGGCGCAGGAAGAGGCCGAGCAGCGCGCCCGCGAGTTCCAGGGCAGCAGCACCGATTCCGTGAACCTGCCGAAGTCGGAAAGCGTGAACATCGGCGAAGGCGAGGTGGCGGACCGCATCCGCCACATGAGCCGCGACGAGCTGGACAAGTTCATCCGCCGCGTGGCCATCGAGGCGCGCCGCACCCTGATGATCAGCAGCCATGACGCCCATCCGGAGCGCCTGGTGGTTTCCGGCCTCGGCAGCGAGGGCGACAAGCTGACGAAGCTGCTGGCCGCTGAGCTGGAGATGCCGGAAGCAACGGCCGTCGAGCTGATGGACGTGGTGGACCCCGGTCGCGACCTGAAGGCGCCGGACGTCGGCGAGCTGACCTACCTGTGCGGCGTGGCGCTGAAGGGCGTGGGGCGCGACTACACGGGCATCGACTTCCGCTACGGCGACCTGGCGCCGGGCACGCTGCTGGATTACGCCAAGACGCCGCTGGCCTTCACGGCCACGCTGGTGCTGCTGTTCGCGGGCATCATGTTCCTGGTCAATTACGCCCAGGCGCGCGAGTACGAGAAGAACATCGCGGCACTGCGCAACCAGGATCCCGGGCCGGAGTACTACTTCAAGGGCGCGTTCTTCCACGTGAACAAGAACGACAAGCCGACGCCCGAGGTCGCCAAGGAGCGCAGCTACCCCTCGAACCCGGATTCGCCCGGCGACGAGATCCGGCTGGCCCACAAGCGGCTGAAAGACCACCAGAAACGCCTGCAGGGCCAGGTAGAGGACAACTTCGTCAGGCCGCACCCCGCCGACCAGATCCTGGCGCAGATCCTGAAGACCATCGAGTCCGCCAAGCCCAGTTACGACTTCACGCTGCTGAAGCTGCACGTGCTGGAGACCGGTGTGACCATCGAGTACATGGCGTCGCTTTCCGAAACACAGGCCGAGCGCGACCGCCTCGGCGTCGGCACCATGGTTGAGGCCGACCGCATGTTCGACGCCTTCCGCAAGCTCACGGCCGAGCGGCCGGAGTGGTTCGAGGGCGACCCTGAGCAGACGCAGTCGAGCCGAGGCCAGGAGGGCCCGGAAGGCCGCAAGGCGGACCAGATGACGCTGAAGCTGAAGCTGAAGAAGATCGAGCCGCCGAAGAAGACCACGACGACGGCCAAGAAGACGGGAGCCAGCTAATGGGCGAACAGGACGGCTCCAAGGTCATGAGCATCTACATCGTGGCGTGCTTCGTGCTCGCGATGGTGGCGCTGGTGGGTTACAAGTTCGCCAACGAAGAGCGCGGCGAGCTGGCCAACGAGTACGTCGACCTGGCCGGCAAGTACGCCGACATCAGCGGCGCCTATGCCCCGAACATCAACGACTACTACCGCAAGGTGAAAGAGGGGCAGATCCAGGAAGTGAACAAGGACGTGCGCGACAGCACCCACGTGGCGCTGCGCGAGATCGCGAACGACAACGGCATCAAGGAAGGCACCGGGGCGGACAACCACCTCGACATGGGCTTCCCCAAGAAGGCGCTGAAGAACAAGCAGTACACCGAGTACACCCTGGAAGTGAAGCTGCTGAATGTGACGCAGCAGCAGTGGGCCGTGTTCCTGTCGCAGGCCCAGAACGCCACCAAGCAGTACGCCCACGTGGCGTCGGTCAAGGCCGACCGCGCCGAGCGGCGCTACGCGCGCATCGGCATCTCCGAGAGTCGCCAGGCCGACCGCATGCTGTGGAACGTGGTGATCACCTTCGTGTGGTTCGGCCCCAAGGAAGAAAGCGCCAAGTCGTAAAGGGGTCAGACCCTGTTTTCGCTTTTTGAAAACAGGGTCTGACCCCCTCTGGGTTGATGGTCGTGCACGCCAGAGGGGTCGGACCCTCTTTTTGTTCCAAAAAGAGGGTCCGACCCCTACTCCAAAAAGAGGGTCCGACCCCTACTTGCTCACCTTACCTGCTCAGGTCGCGCACGCGCACCTGCTGGCCGTCGCGCAGCAGCGACTGGCCGCGCACCACCACCAGCTCGCCTTCCTTCACGCGCTGGCTCTTGTCCGCGTCGGCGGGCGCGTCGCGCAGCTCGAAGCTGCCTTCGCTGTTCACGCCGCGTCGTCTTGACACGTCAATGCGGCGGGCCGTGCCGGTTTCGCCGCCCTTCTTCAGGTCGATCACCCAGATCTGTTCCTCGCTGCCCGTGATCGCGGCGCCGGGGATCAGCAGCACGTTCTGCTCCACGCTGGTCGAGATGCGCGCGTCCACCCACATGCCGGGGCGCAGCGCCGGCTGGTTGCCTTTGCCGGCGCGCTCGGCCGTCGCCAGCACGGCCTTGCGGGCGTCCGGGTCCATCTGCGCCAGCAGGGGCTGCACGTCGGAAGCGTCCAGCTGCCGGGGCAGGATGATGCGCACGGTCACCACGATCATGCCGCGCGCCTGGTCGACGGTGGGGGAGATGCGGTCCACGTAGCCGATGAAGCGTGCGTTTGGGTAGGCGGTCACCGACATCAGCACCGCCTGGGCGCTGCCCAGGTCGGTCTTGGGTCGCAGCGCGAACAGGCCCACGCCGGGCACGCGCGCGGGCTCACGCAGGTCCTGCAGGCTGGCCTCGGCGACGTCCAGCTTCACTTCGAGCTCGCTGAAATCGGCAATCCGGAAGGCCAGCGCGTTGGCGCCCACCAGCTCGTTGGCGCGGATGTTGCGCTCCGTGATCACGCCGCTGATCGGCGCCTTGATCACCGTGTGGTCGAGCTGCAGCTGGTTGACCTCCAGTTCGCCCTGGGCCTTCTGCAGCGCCAGGCTGGAGGTCTGCACGATGTTGAGCGCCTTGTCGTGTTCCAGCTTGGCGGCGTCGTAGGCGTCCTTGCTGTACAGCCGCGAAGCCTCGGGGTTCCTGGGGTCGAAGTATTTCTCGATGCGTTCGAAGTCGCTGCGGCGCTTCTCGGCGTCCAGCTTGTTCTTGGTGTGCGCCAGCTCGGCTTCCAGCAGCGCGAGCATCGAGGCCGCCACCTGCAGCTCCAGCTTGCCGCGGTCCAGACGCGCCAGCACCTGGCCGCGCGTCACATGGTCGCCGACTTCCACCAGCACCTCGTTGGCGACCTCGCTGACCTGCGCGTACACGTCGGCCAGCGTGTGCGCCTCGATGCGCCCGGTGCTGCGCTCGAAGCGCGAGATGTTGTCGCGCCGCGCCGGCACCACCTCCACCAGCGGGTCTTTGCGCTCGACCTGTTCACTGTTGCCGCCCCAGCGGCCGCGCTCGCCCATATCGCCGCCGCAGGCGGACAGCAGCAGGCAGACCAGACCCAGAACTCCAAGCTTCATCATAGGACCCCGAAGGCTGTTCATTCCCGGTGCGCGAGCACGTTCACCATGATTGCGATTGCCCGCGCGAGCTCACCCAGGCTCAACGCGCCGCCCATGCTATCTACGGGCGGCACGTGCACGAACCCGTAGGGAATGTCGCCGCCGAACGCCAGCCCGGCACGGAAAAACAGGTGGTTGCACAGGTAGCCGCCCGCGTCCTCCGACAGCTCCGCCGCGAAACCCGCCTCATGCAACGCCTGCTTGAGCGCCGAAGCCGGGAAACTCGCCGCCAGCGCGGCCGGCGCCCCGGGTTCAATCGGCTCGGTGCCGCGGAGCTGCCCGGCGTTGTCCGGCTTGCCGGCGCCGTCGCGGTTGCGGGCCATGGTTTCGAGGTAGATGACACCAAAGGGGTCAGACCCCTGAAGGCCGTTGGCGCGCCGGAAACTCCCGCTGTCGCGCGGCGAGCCGTAGACGCCGAAGCTGATGGCGGCCTCGGGCTCGTACTCGATGGCGGCCTTCTCGAACACGGCAAATGCCTGCTCGTACGAGACCGGAATGCGCGCCAGGCGCACGCCGGTTTCGAACAGGCCCTCGTCGCGTGCATGTACCAGCGCGTCCCAGGACGGGTTGGAGGCGAAGTCGCCGAAGGGCTCAAAGCCGCTCAGCAGCACGCGGCGCAGGCTCATTGCGAAGGCCCCTCAAGCTTGAAGCCGATGATCAGCCACTTGCCGCCCTCCTTGCGGAACGCGAAGTGCGCGACCCAGCCGTCGTGGCCCTTGAGACGGGCCGGCGCCAGGCGCAGCTCGGTGATCTCGTTGTTCTCGTTGCGTGCGGCCTGGGCGCCCTCCTCAAAGGCCAGGCCCTGGAAGTCGTTCAACACCGCGTCGTTGGCGGTGTTGCTGCCGATGGCGCGCAGGGCATCGAGGCTCACGGCATCGGCGTCGCACAGCTCGAAGGCGCCGTTGAAGTCGCCGCGGCTCAGGCGCTCCATGAACAGGTCGGCCTGGCTCTGCACGTTCTTGACCTCCGCGCTGCCGCACGCCGACAGCAGCAGCAGCAACAGGCAAGGCATGAGCTTCAGGATTCGCATTGGTCTTTCCCGCGCCCCGGTTCATGAGTTATAGCCTATGCCATGAACGAGGGAACCCCGGGAAGGCTGCACGGCCTGCGCATCGCGATCACCCGCGAGCAACCCGGCGAACTGGCGGGCCTGCTGCAGGCGGAGGGCGCCACGGTGGTGCACTCGCCGCTGATCCGCATCGTCGCGGCGGACAACTCGGAACTGCTCCGGCTGCTGGCGAGCCATGAGTACGACTGGGTGGTGTTCACCAGCAGCAACGCGCTGCGCTTCGTGGTGGTCGAGTCCGGCCTGGGGCATACTCTGGTCCCGGGCGGCAAGACCGGCAGGTCGCCGAACGTTGCCTGTGTCGGCGAGTCCACCGCCGAGGAGGCCCGGGGGCTGGGGCTTCGCGTGCACCTGGTCCCGAAGCGCCAGCACCTGAAGGGGCTGCTGGAGGCGTTCGCCGCGCTGACCGGCAGTGGACGCGTACTGTACCCGCGCAGTGAAATCGCGCCGCCCACGCTGAAAGAGGGCCTGCAGGCGCTCGGCTTCGCGGTCGATGACCCGGTTGTCTACAGGACACTGCCCGACAGGCAGGGCATGACCGCTTTCGCCGCGCAACTGAAGCGGGGGCTGGATGCCGTGGCCTTCGCCTCGCCCAGTGCCGTGCGCAACGCCGTGACGGCCGTGGACGACGCGCTGAAGCCCCTGCGCCTGTACAGCATCGGCCCCAGCACCAGCGCGGCCTTGCGCGAAGCAGGCCTGGAGGTCGCGGCCGAGGCGGCCGAGCACAGCGCGGCCGGTCTGGCACAGGCAATCATCGAGAAGGAATGCCGGAGTGACTGAGCCAGCAACCAAACCGGCCGTGACACTGCCCTCACACGCCCCCAAGGGGGGCGTGCTGGGCGCGTTGTTCTGGCCGCTGCGCCTGCTGAAGCGGCTGTACGCGTGGGTGGTGGGCTGGGCCGACACGCGCTTCGGCACGCCGGCGCTGGTGGTGCTCAGCTTCGTGGAATCCAGCTTCTTCCCGATTCCGCCGGATCCGCTGCTGATTGCCCTGTGCCTGGGCAGGCGCAAGCGCGCCTTGTGGTACGGCCTGCTGTGCACGGTGGCGTCCGTGCTGGGAGGCATTGCGGGCTGGTACATCGGCCAGGCGTTGTTCGGCTGGGTGGTGGACGTGATCGGCGCGCTGGGCGCCGGTCCCAGCTGGTTCGGCACGGCGGCGGCGGCCGAGGGCCTGAGCGCGGACGAGCTTGCCGCCTTGCCCCGTGCCGGCGAGCTGGTGTTCTACCCGGACGGCTATTTTTACCTGGTGCAGCGAAGGTTCGAAGATAACGCGCTGCTGGCCTATTTCAGCGCGGCCTTGAGCCCCATCCCGTACAAGGTGTTCACCATCGCGGGCGGCGTGTTCAGCGTCAGCCTGCCGATGCTGATCGCGGGCAGCATCGCCGGGCGCGGCATGCGTTTCATGGGCCTGAGCGTGCTGATCTACATCTTCGGTGACAAGGTGAAGCCGCTCATTGAGAAGTATTTCGAGTGGATCACCATCGGCGTCGTGGTGCTGCTGGTGCTGTTCTTCGTGCTGCTGCGGCTGCTGGCCTGACCGGCCGAGAGATTGGGCAAGTGGCATTCGCTTCCAGCGCAATACTGCGGGGTTAAGGCGAAACAGTCGTCGGTTTAGCTCTTTGGCGCGGAGCGCCTGCACAGTGGAAGCCCCCACCGAACGCCTCCGGCGTTCGGTGGGGGTAATCGGCGGAAGAACGATCAAAGGCGCGGAGCGCCGACACACTCGCGGCGCTTGCCGCGAGGACCGATCGGCCGCAAGCGGCCGTTGTGCCGGCGCTCCGCGCCTCTCAAACCTCTTTTGCCCGTAACCCCCGCCTTGTTGGCGCCTCGCTGCGCTAGTACGGCGTCAGCTAAGTTTTCCGGCAGTGTGCTGACCTGATCTGCCGATGCATGGGTATGTCCCTTTTTGGAGCCTGCCCATGCCTGGTCCTGCACCTGAAGTCACCATTGTACTTTCTGACGCCGAACGCGTCGAGCTTGAGAAGCTGCGCCGCTCCGGCACCGCCGAGGCCCGGCTTTCCCGCCGCGCCCGCATCGTGCTGCTGGCCGCCGATGGCGAGGCCAACTCGGCCATCTCGCAGAAAGTCGGCCTTGACCGCGAATGCGTGATCGACTGGCGCCGCCGCTACGCACAAGGCGGCATCATTGCCCTGCACGACAAACCTCGCAGCGGCCGCCCGCCGACCTTTTCCCCCTCTGCACAAGCACTTGCTGCTGGCCCTGGCCTGCACGCCGCCGTCTGATCACGGCCTGCCGCACACGCACTGGACCGTGCGCCTGCTGGCCTTCATGGCGTTCTCGCTGGCGTTGCTGCCCTCCATCAGCCACGAGACTGTGCGCGTCTGGCTGGAGGCTGCCGAGATCAAGCCGCACCACTCGCGCTATTGGCTGCACAGCCAGGACCCGGACTTTGACGCGAAGATGCAGGACGTGGTGGGCCTGTACCTGCATCCGCCGAAGAACTCCGTGGTGCTGTGTTTTGACGAGAAGACCTGCATCCAGGCACTGGAGCGCAGACACCCGGACTGGCCGATGCGGCCGGGATCGCCGCAGCGTCGCGAGTTCGAATACATCCGCCACGGCACCCAGGCCCTGTTCGCGTCGCTGAACCCGCACACCGGCGAGGTGTGGGCCGAGTGCCGGGACAGGCACAAGGGCGAAGACGTAGCCGAGCATCTGGCGTGGCTGATCAAGCAGCAGCCCAGGCGCAAGAAGATTCACCTGGTGCGCGACAACCTCAGTGCGCACAACACCGATGCCGTGAAGAAAGTGATTGCCCGGCACCGGGGCCGCGTGCAGGTGCATGCCACGCCGACCCACGCGAGCTGGCTGAACATGGTGGAGTTATTCTTCGCTGAGGTAAGCCGCAACGTGATCCGGCGCGGGAACTTCGCGAGCGTGCCCGACCTGCAGCAGAAGCTGCTTGCCTGGGTCGAGTGGCACAACGAGAATGCCAAGCCGTACAAGTGGACCTACACCGGCCAGCCGCTCACCAAGTAGCTGCCGGAAGACTTAGCTGACGCCGTACTAGGCGCCAACCGGCGGGGGCTAACAATTGTTACGGCGCTCCGCGCCTGACTGCCGATACAATCTGCACGTCGGAGTCTGCCGCGAAACTCCTTAACCCCGCAGTATTGCGCTTCCAGCGAGTGCCACCTTGCCGCGAACCGGACTCAACTTGAAATGCTGTTCTCACCTCGGACACACGCTGCTAGTCTGCGCGCCGAGGTGAAATCATGAACAAGTTGATGATGCAGGTGGGCGGCGTAGTCGCGGCCGTGACAATATTCGCGCTGCTGGCCGGCATCGGTTACCTGACCCAGATCGGTCTGTCACAGACCTTCGGCCCCAGCGCACCCGAAAGCAACGCGCCACCGCGTAAGCAGCCCAGCCGGAACCGTGCTTACAGCAACTGGGTTGATTCCAACCAGCCGGAACGCGAACCTATCCCCGAAGGCGAGTCGGTATGGAGGGACTATCCCGAAGAAGACCTGGACTACGAACCACGCTTGCCGAATCGGCCGGGTAACTTCCAGGTGCTTGCAGCTGTCGCTCGATTCCTGGAGGCGCAATACGCGGTCGAACCGGATTACCCCGACTTGGCCTTCCCGTGCTGGGACCATGCCAAGAAGTACGACTCTGTTGAGGACTTTGAGAAGTACTGGGAGAAGCTGGAGGCAAAGGACCGCGAGCGCGGAGAGCACCGCACTAACACGCTGCGCCAGTACAATGTGGAACTGGTAATGATGAGTTTTGTGAACATTGCTGCAGGCAGCACTGAGTTACCCAATTTCGCGAGCTACGGCATGTCACAGACCGACTTGGACCGCTTTGTAGAGATGCGCGTAGCCCACAAAGAGCGTTGCGTACTCGTGCTGGTGACTGCTGATCTTGAGTCGCTTCAATCGGAAAAGGTGGAGCCCATCACCGCGAAGGACCCGCTGAAGTTGTTCTTTGTGAAGAAGCCCGACGGCTGGAAACTGACCTACCTCGAGGACTAGCCGCGCGCTTGCGCTTGCGGCTCTTGTTGCGATAAACGGCGCCCATGGACTACGCCGTTCGTGTCAGCCACTTTGTTGACCCTGCTACCTTTGAACTTCAGCGCGATGTGATCCTGCTGATTTCGGGCTCGCGGGTAGTTGAGACCATTGTGGGCGGCGAGGTCAGCGGCGGTCTTTCCGGCCTGGCCGAACACGTGCTCGACCTCGACAACGCCGTGTGCCTGCCCGGCTTCGTCAACTCCCACGCCCACCTCGACCTTTCCCATTTGCACGGCCAGGTGCCTCGCGGCCTGACGTTTCCCGAGTGGGCGCCGGCCGTGATCGCCGGGCGCATGCTGCCCCAGGCAATGGTCGAGGCGGGCATTGACGACGCCTGCCGCATGCTGGTCGCGAGCGGTACCACCGGGCTGATTGACATCAGCGTGGGCGGCGACTCGGCGAAACACCTGGCAAAACACGGCCTGGGCGGCGTGGTAGCGCTTGAGGTGCTGGGCTGGTCGGGCGACGCCGCCGAGAAGGCCATGGCGCGCGCCGACGAAATCGTGCGCGCGCGGTTTGAACTCGACACTGAGCGGCTTGGCAAAGATGCGGGTGACGCAACCGCGCCGGCCGCGCTGGAGGGATTGGATTACGGCTTCTCGCCCCACGCGCCCTACAGCACCAGCCTTGAGCTGTACCAGCACGCCTTCGGGCGCGCCTTCGGCGAAAGGCGCGTGTGCACCACCCACGTGGCGGAATCCCTCGAGGAGGAACAGTTCATCCGCGACGGCAGCGGCCCCCTGCGCGAACTGCTGTCGAAGCTGGGTATTGACCTGTCAAGCTTCAAGGGCTTCGGCGCAACGCCGCTGGCGCTGCTGCTGGGCGACTGGCTGATGCCCTGGCTGGGCGCAGACAACCATCGCCTCGTGCTGGTGCACTGCAACTACGCCCGCGAGGCCGACTTCGAACTACTGGCTTCAAGCAGACCCTCCGTGTGCTGGTGCCCGCGCAGCCACGCCTGGTTCGGTCATGCACAGTGGCCGCTGGCCCAGATGCGCCAGGCCGGCGTCAACCTGCTGCTCGGCACCGACAGCCTCGCCAGCAACGACGGCCTCGACATGCTGGGCGAAATCCGCCAAGCCGCGCTGCACCCCGAGGCAATTGTGGCTGAGCTGTTCAAGGCCGCCACAGTCAACGGCCGCCGCGCACTGGGCATCGAAAACGACGCCGCCGACCTGGCAATCTGGGGCCTGCCCAGCGACGCGGGCAGCACACGCGACAGCCTGCTGCAGGCCATGCTCGAAAACGAAGTGCCGCTGATCGCATCCTTCAGCCGCGGCAAGCTGATCGCCCGGGCAATCTGACCGTGGCACGGGTGTCCTCACCCGTGACGGCATGGGTGAGGACACCCATGCCACCCTTTTCGTGTTTTTGTGGCCCACCCGTCTTTGCGAAAACAGCGCGTCGCGCTAAACAATCCGCAACCTGCAAGCGTTTGCTGATGAGGCCAAAATGCTCGACATCAAGCTGATCCGCGACAACCCCGAGGCCGTCAAGACCGGCCTGCGCAACCGCAACGCCGACGTTGACGCCATCGACAAGGTGCTCGAACTCGATGCCACCTGGCGCGAAAAGAACGCCGAGGCCGAGAACCGCCAGGCCGCGCTGAACAAGGCCAACAAGGCCTTCGGGCCGTGGATGGGCGGCCGTAAGAAGAACCCGGATCTGCCCGCGCCCAAGGAACTGGTCGAGCTGCTGGGCGAAACACCCGCCAGCCCCGAAGACGCCAAGGAAAAGCTGCGCAAGCTGGGCGAGGCCAAGGATGCCATCGACGCCGAGGCCCACGCCGTGCTGAACCAGATCGAGGGCGTGCTGCTGCACCTGCCCAACCTGCCCAGCGCCCACACGCCGGTCGGCAAGACCGAAGAGCAGAATGTCGTGCGCAAGGAGTGGGGGACCAAGCGCGAGTTCGACTTCACGCCCAAACCCCACTGGGACCTGGTGGCCGACCGCGGCCTTGATCTCGAGATCGGCGGGCGCATCTCCGGCAGCGGCTTCCCGTTCTTCCGCGGCAAGATCGCGAAGCTCGAGCGCGCGCTGATCAACTTCTTCCTTGAGTTGCACACGGCCGAGCACGGCTACACCGAGTGCTGGACACCCTTCATGGTGCGCGGCGAAACCCTGCGCAACAGCAGCCAGCTGCCCAAGTTCTACGACGAGCTGTACCGCGCCGACGAACGCGACGACCTGTACCTGATCCCGACGGCCGAGGTGCCGCTCACCAGCGTGCACGCCGGCGAGATCATCGCCGACGATCAGGCGCCGATCCGTTACTGCGCCTTCACGCCCTGCTTCCGGCGCGAGGCGGGCGCCGCGGGCAAAGACACGCGCGGCATCCTGCGTGTGCACCAGTTCAGTAAAGTCGAGCTGATGGTGGTGACCACGCCCGAGCAGTCCGAGCAAGAGCACGAAACGCTGACGCGCTGCGCCGAGACAGTGCTGGAGAAGCTGAACATCCCGTACCGCCGCCTCGAGCTGTGCACCGGCGACATGGGCTTCGGCGCCGCACGCTGCTACGACCTGGAGGCCTGGGCGCCCGGCGTGGGCAAGTGGCTGGAAGTCAGCAGCTGCAGCAATTTCACGGACTTCCAGGCGCGCCGCGCGAAGATCAGGGTGAAGGGTAGGACCGACAATCCTGTCGGTCATCACACCCGCCTCGCCCACACGCTGAACGGCAGCGGCCTTGCCTGCCCGCGCACCATGATCGCGATCCTGGAGAACAACCAGCGCGCGGACGGCAGCATCGCCATTCCCCCGGCCCTGCAGCCCTACTACGGAGCGAGTGAGTTGTAAGGCTGTTTGCCGTTGGCGATTGGCTGTTAGCTCTAGCCAAAAGCCAACGGCCAATAGCCAATAGCCGCTATGGACCGCTACCTCGTCAGCTTCGACACCAAATACATCAGCCACGAAACCGTGGACGTGCTGGTGATCGGCACCGGCGTCGCCGGTTTGACTGCCGCCATCATCGCCGCGCGGGGCGGCGCGGCCACGCTGATGGTCAACAAGTCCGGCCTCGAGGAATCCAACACCAACTGGGCCAAGGGCGGCATCGCGGCCGTGGTCGCGCCCGACGACACCTTCGACGCCCACGTGCAGGACACCCTGGTCGCGGGCGACGGGTTGTGTGAAGAGGCGGCCGTGCGCGCCATCGTGGAGGGCGGGCCGCGCGGCATCGCGTTCCTGGAGAGCTGCGGCGCGAAGTTCGACCGCGCCGCCGGCGGCCTGGAACTGGGCCGCGAGGGCGGGCACTCGGGCCACCGCATCATCCACGCGGGCGGCGACGCCACTGGTGCTGAGGTAAGCCGCGCGCTGCTGGCGGAAGGGCTGAAAACGCCGGGCCTGCGGGCCTACAAGAATACCTTCGTACTCGATCTGCTGACGCACGACGGCGCCTGCCTGGGCGCGATCATGATGCGCCACAACGAGCCCCACGTGGTGTGGGCGCGCACCACCATCCTGGCCAGCGGCGGCGCGGGCCAGCTTTACCGCGAATCCAGCAACCCGCCGGTCGCCACGGCTGACGGCCACGCCATGGCATTGCGCGCCGGCGCGCTGATGCGCGACATGGAGATGGTGCAGTTCCATCCCACGCTGCTGTACGTGGCGGGCCTTGACCGCCGCCTGATCACCGAGGCGTTACGCGGCCACGGCGCCTACCTGCGCAACTCGATGGGCGAGCGCTTCATGGTCGGCCAGCACGAACTGGCCGAGCTCGCGCCGCGCGACGTGGTCAGCCGCGCCATCAACCGCGAGATGCACCGTACCGGCGACTCCGCGGCGTTCCTGGACGTCACTCACCTCGACCAGGCCGAGCTGCGCCAGAAGTTCCCCGGCTTCGCGCAGGCCTGTGACGACGCCGGCATTGACCCGGGCAAGTCCTGGGTGCCCATCCGACCGGGGCCGCACTACATGATCGGCGGCGTGCAGGCCGCGCTGGACGGCGCGACCAACCTGCAGGGCCTGCTGGCGATCGGCGAAGTATCGAGCACCGGCCTGCACGGCGCGAACCGCCTGGCGAGCAACAGCCTGCTGGAAGGGCTGGTGTGCGGCGACGCGGCCGGCAAGCTGGCGGCCTCGCGCGGAGAGTTTGTCGGCAAGCCGCCGCGCATCACGTTTGAGCGACCGATCCGCAGCACGCGGCGCATTGACATCCCGGACATGACGGCCTCCGTGAAGGGCGCGATGTGGCGCTACATGGGGGTCGAGCGCGACGAGCGCGGGATGCTCGAGTTCGAGCGCCAGCTGAACGGCTGGTCGCGCATGGCCGCCGAGCAGGAGCGCCGCTTCCCCAGCGAGTGGCAGCTCGAGAACATGCTTGAGGTGGCGCTGGCGATGACGCGCTCCGCGCTGGCGCGCAAGGAGAGCCGCGGTGTGCACTACCGGCGCGACTTTCCGCAGCCCAATCCAGTGCTGGCAGGCAAACACACCCGGCTGGTCGACAACGGCCCGATTGAGTTGTCCTGATCAGTCCGGCTTCTTTTTCTTCCACTGGCGGATGTCGTTGCGGATGCGGTCCATGTCGCTGCGCGCGAAGCCGATCAGCTTGCGATAGCGCAGCACGAACATGGTCGCGACCAGGAAGCCCAGCAACGGCGCCATGGCCACCAGCTTGGCCAGCACCGGGTCGGGGATCAGGAACTGCAGCGCCACTGCGACACCGAACAGCAGAAGCGCGACCAGGATCAGCTTGCCCGCGCGGCCGTTGGCATTCTTCTCGCGCGACTCGGCGTCGGCCAGCTCGGCCTGCAGCTTGTCGGCCAGTTCCTGCCACTTTTCCGGCGTCAGTTCGTTCACTACGGCAGTCCCTTTTCCTGGCGCGCCAGCTTACGCAACGCGAGGTCGATCTGCTCAATCTGATTCTCTGCGCTCCACTTGACTCTCAGCACGGCGACACCGCCCCCGCCACCGACCAGCACTGCCGGCAGAGCCCAGATCACGATGCGGCCTTCCGTGGCCCATACGATGAGCGTGATGGCAACCGACAGTCCAACACCTGCTAGGATGCACGCGATCGCCAAAATGTTGAACTTCGCTGCTTTCACGGCCAGCGCTGCCTTGGCCGCTGCCAGGTCGCCCGCCGTTGGCTCCGGTCGTGCCGCTGGCAGCTTAACGGGTTTGCTATTCATGCAGTAGTCCGTCGATCAATTCCAGGTAGCGTTGCAGCGCGCCCCGTGATGCAAGCAGCCGGGCCTGGCCGGCTTTGCCGATCTTTTCACGCCGGGCCGGGTCCTGCAGCATGGATTTGATCTCGCGCTCCAGCCCCGCGCCATCCTGAACTTCAATCGCGCCGCCGATCTCTTTCAGCTCGCGCACGGTGGCCTTGAAGTTGTGCGTGTGCGGGCCGAACAGCGTTGCCTTGCCCAGCGCCACCGGCTCCGCCATGTTCTGCCCGCCGTGCGGGATCAACGAGCCGCCGATGAACACGACATCTGCCACGGCGTAGACGGCCGCCAACTCCCCCATGGTGTCCAGCAGGATCACGGCGTCGGCGGGCGCGGGTTGCCCGGGCGTCAGGGCGCTGCGATTGACCCAGGAGATGCCGGCCTTGTTCAGCAGCTCGCGCACGGACTCGTAGCGTTCCGGGTGGCGCGGCACGATCACGCAGCGGCAGCCCAGGCGCGGCAGCATCTCGACCAGCAGCTCGTGCTCGCCGGGGTGGGTACTGCCGCACACCAGCACCGGCCGATCATCGAGGGCAAACAGCGTGCGGAACAGCGCGGCCTTTTCGGCGTCCGGCTCAGCCTTCAGCGAGTCGTATTTTAAGTTGCCGGCGACGATCACTTGGGGACTGTCCCCCGCGCGATTCTGCGCGGAGGGACTGTCCCCGTTTTCGACTACGGGGACAGTCCCCAACTCGCCTTCGCCAAGGCTACGGTGAGCAGGCTGCGGGGACAGTCCCCTCAACGCACCGGACAGCTCCTTCGCCCGATCCGCATAGGTTTCATCCTGCATCGCCCACACGCTGATCGCGTCGTAGGCCGGCTGCAGCAGCCACTTGAAGCGGCGGTAGTTGCCAAAACTCTTTTCGCTGATGCGGCCGTTGGCCAGCAGCACCGGCACGTCTATGCGCCCCGCGTGCATCAGCCAGTTGGGCCACAGCTCCAGCTCGACCAGGATCAGCAGTCTGGGTTGCAACACGCGGAAGAACTTGGCCACCACCCAGCTCAGGTCCACGGGCGAATAACAGTGGTAGTAGTCGCCGAAGTCGCGGGCGGCGATCTCGGCCGCGGTCTTGGTGGTGTAGGTGATCACGATGTCGTGGTCAGGGTGCTGTTTCTTCAATGCCGTCAGCAGCGGCTTGATCTGCAGCAGCTCGCCGACACTCACCGCGTGCACCCAGATGGAAGGCCTGTCGCTGCCGCGCGCCGGCAGGCCGCCCAGGCGTTGGCGCAGCCCCGCGCGGTACTTGCCGGTGGTCAGGTACTTGAACAGGAACCAGGGCCAGATCAAGCCGGCCAGCCAAAGGTACCCCAGGTTGAACACCCATCGCCGCATGTATGCCTATTTACTGCCAACTGCAAAAACAGGTTAACCACGAAGTACCACGAAGGACCACGAAGCAAAGCCTGACCCGCCGTGCCTGCCGGCTCTTCGCCAGCTTCGCGTGGCAGTTGCCGTTCTAGTCGCGCGTTGCTGCACGGGTCAAGGCGCCACAGTGACGAGGCCACCGCCTGTTGCTACGATTTCGGTCCCTGGTTTACCCCTGCCGTTGCCTCATGAACCGTTTCCTACCGTTGCTTGCATTGCTGTTGTTCGTCGCATTATCCGGTTGTCGTGACGACGAACCCGGCAAGTGCGGCGTTGGGCCCACCCCGGTCTCCGCTTACAGAGTGATCGGCCCGGCGCCTGGCGGCACGGCCGACGCGGATGGCGGTGCACCAGTCAACCTGACCATCACCGGCACCATCAGCTTCGACCGCTTGCCCGTGACCGCTGCCGGCCTGGACCTGCTGAACCCGGTCAGCACCGCCGCCGCCGACGTGCTGGTCGAGGCCGTGGCCCACAGCGACATCAACAATGTGCTGGGCAGCACCAGCACCGACGCGACCGGCGCCTACAGCCTCAACTTCAGCACCACGGTCGACTACTACATCCGCGCCCGCGCCCAGTGCGGCAGCGGCGGCGACATCGACCGCGTGTTTCACACCCAGACCGTGCCGCCCATCGTGCACGCCGTGCCCGGCCAGGTACTGAATCGCGCGGCCGGCAGCCAGGTCGTCAACCTGCACGCGGCCGCGGATGCAACCAACCGCGCGGGCGCCTTCGCCGTGCTGGACACCGCGCGGCGGCTGCGCGCGGCCTGTACGCTGACGGCGCTGGGCCCTCTCGACCTGTTCTGGGGCATGGGCAACGCCGGCACCCAGTGGCTCAAAGACGGCGGCGGCAACACCATCACGCTCGCCACCGAGACCGGCCTGGATGGGCCGAATGGCAACCCTTCCATCTACCTGCTGGGCGGCACGGCCGCTGACTTGTTGAACAGCGACCACGACGAGTTCGACGAAACGGTGATCGCCCACGAGTGGGCCAGCTTCCTGCAGCTCACGCGCAGCCGCGATAACAACTTTGGCGGCGTGCACTTCGGCGAAGAGCTGCTGTTCAGCGCCAGCTACAGCGAGGGCGTGGTGACCGCGATCGGTTGTGCGCTGCTGGACCAGCGCGTTTACCGCGATACCGTCGGTTATGTGGGCGGCAGCAGCAGCGTGCAGTTCGAGTTCGACTGCGAATCCGGCGTGCTGCCCGGCAGCGGTGCCGGCTACGCCAACGAGTTCCGCGTCACACGCGCGACCTGGGACCTGCTGGATGGCGGCAGCGGCGGCCCGGCCGACGGCGATGCCGATCCCGCCGGCATCGCGCTCGCGGACTTCCTGGCCAGCTTCGCCGACCTGCAGACCCGCGCCGCACCGTACGAGATTGCCTGGCTGGCGAGCCTGCTGCAGGAACTGGTCGATGACGCGCACCTCACGGTGGGGGACGCCAACACCATCATGACCGCCCAGGGCGCCGCGTTTCCGCCGGCGGGCGGAGACAGCTTTCCCGGGGTGCTGACAGTCGGCGCGGCCGCGACCAACGCCAACCTGGACGCATGGTCCGGCGCCGACCCCAACCCGGTGCTGGGCCCGCAGGCGAACGGCGTGTGGCGCTTGGAATTGGCGGCGCCTCAAACCGTAACCATTGATGTGACAAACACCACCGCCGGTTATGACCCGGCTGCGCATCGACTGGACCTTTCGCTGCACGACCTGTCGCGTAACATCAAGGCACAGCACGTTGGCGATGCGGCGAACAAGACGGTGACGGTCAGCCTTACGGCGGGCACGTACATCGTGCGGGTGCAGCATCTGCCCGCGTCACAGGCGAGTTCTGCGCCGGTCAGCTTCAGTGTTCAGGCGCAGTAGCCGCCTTGTATTTGGGTGCATCTTGGCTAAACGGTAGGTCTGAATTGGTTCGAAGCCGGTGGGGACATCCGTGTTTCATAACGAAACGCGGTAACGCCATGCCATACCTCGAAATCAAACTTGGGCCGGACACCATGCTCCTGCGTTTCGTGGGGCGCATTGATTACGTCTTCGGCCGCCTGCCGCGGGCCGACGTGCAGTTGCGCGACATGAAGGTTTCGCGCCTGCACACCCAGGTTTTCATCGACAGCCGCGGCAACGCCTTCATGCGCGACCTGGGCAGTTCCGGCGGCACCTTCATCGGCAACCAGCGCCTGCGCAAGGGCGTGATCGCGCCGCTGGTGGACGGCACCAAGTTCCGCATCGGCGACTCCAGGCTGACCTTCTATGACGCCGAGCCGCCCGTGAACGCGATCGAGCCGCCGGGGCACAGCATGCCGCGCGGGCTGATCCGCACCAACGCCCGCGAGCGCTTCTTCGAGGCCGAGGCCACCGTGCTGGCGATGGACAAGGTCGACCCGGAAACGCAGAGCGGCCCCGCCGAGCCGCCGCCCGAGATCAACCCCGCGGACTTCGCCGACAACCCGAAGGACCTGGAGCAGAAGCCGCCGCAACCGCAAGCCCAGCCGCGCATCCCCGGCAAGAAGCGCATTACTGGCATCGTGGAAGCGCCCTGGGAAAAACCCGGCACCGCCGCCGTTGAACCCGGCAAGGAAAAGCGCGTCACCATCCCGCCCCCGACCCGCGGCGGAAAACCAGGCGCCAAGCGCCGCCCGCCGATGCAGACGGCCGAGATCGACGAGATGGGCCAGTTCCATGCGCCGGACGCTCTTGCGCCGTCAAACCCGGCGCCCGCCCGGCCCGCGCCGCGCCCCCGTGTCGCCGCTGCCGCCACGCGCGCCGCAGCCAGAGCCGATCCTGGACGAAACCGGCGTGACCTCGCGCGAGCCCGCGATACCCGAGCCCGTGGCCTTCAGGCCGCCGCCACCGATTGCCGGCGACCTGCCGCCGGCCGAAGAAGACGAGCCGCGCCCACGCGTGGGCATGCCCACCGTGCGCCTCGAGCGACCGGCCCTGCAGGACCGCCAGCAGCAGATCGAGCAGGAGGAAGCCGAGGAGGCCGCCCTGCTGAAGATCCCGACTGCGGCCGTCAAGCCCGACGCACCGCCGATTCCCGACGAAGCCGAGCCCGCGCCCATGATCGGCGCGCCCGCGCCGCGCGGCGACACGCCCGTGGCCGCCGATGAAGAGGAACTGACCGACGACCAGATCACCGAGTACCTGGGCGGCAGCATTTCCGGCCGCTACGGTGACGTCAACTTCGGAGACGGGGACGGCGGTGGTGAAGCGTCCGAGGAATTGGTGGAAGACGAAGTCAGCTTCGGCGGCGCAGCGGCCAGGCTGGACCTGAAGGATGACTCCGAAATCGACCTGGCGGACGAAGTCGAGGAAGCGGGCGCCGCCGGCAGAGGAACCGGCAGAAGTACCGGCAGAGGAACCGGCAGCCGAGCCTGCTGAGGCTGAACCGCGCGACGAACCGGGAGTGAACACCTCGATGCTGGGCGGCACCACGGCGATCTCCGAAGAGGCAGTCGAGGAAGCCATCGCCGCCGGCGATCCTGTGCCCGAGTATGAGCACTCCACGCCGCTGCCCCCGACGCGCGAAGGCGCCACGCCCGACCGTACCTTCAAGCCGCGCAAGACCCGCAAGCTGATGAAGCGGCAGCGCGACACCGGCAAGATCACCGACAAGAAGCACCCCACGCCGCTGCCCCAGGGCGCCAACACGGTTCATGTGCCGCCGCCGGAGTTCGACCAGCCGGTGGTGGCGGGCTCGAAGACCATGTTCATTCCCAAGCCCTCCGAGATTGCCCAGCCGGAGCGGCCCACCGGCAAGCCCAAGGCGGTGCCCGAAAACCGCGAGCGCAAGACGCTCGACGACATGGCGGAAGGCCCTGGCGGCGACACGGTCGCCATGCCGCCGTCCATGATGAAGCAGCTGCAGGAAGAGCTGAAGCGCAAGGAAGAGCCGCCCACCATCGGCGACAACCCCACAGTAAAGACGGTCGGCACCGAGGACGAAGAGGAAGACGAGTTCGTGCTGGATGAAGACTACGCCTTCTTCACGCCGCCGCCGCCAACGCGCCAGGCACGCGACGCGGCCGCCAAAGCCGGCAAGGAAAGCGACGTCATCAACGCCAACGACTTCCTGGGCGAGGCGGAAAAGCTGCCCGGCGACAGGAAGGCCGCATCAAAGGACGACCCCGAAACGCTGGTGGAATGACCCGGGCGAAACGAGTACAAGCTACGGCCCGGTGCAGACCGGGCCGTTTCATTTCAGGGAGAACACATGAAAACCCGAACCCACCGCTGCGGCGACCTCGGCAAGGAACACGTCGGCCAGACCGTCACGGTCTGCGGCTGGGTGGATACCAAGCGCGACCGCGGCGGCGTGGCGTTCATCCTGCTGCGCGACGTGGCGGGCAAGGTGCAGCTCACGTTCGCCGAGGAAATCAACCCGGAGCTGCTGCAGGCAACCCGTGAAGCGCGCGGCGAGTTCGTGCTGTCGGCCACCGGCAAAGTGCGCGAGCGCGACAACGAGAACAAGACCACCACCATCGCCACCGGCGAGATCGAGATCGCCGTCGAGAGCTTTGAAATCCTGAACACGGCCGTCACACCCGCCATCGAGGTGCGCGACGATTTAAAATGCGACCCCGAGCTGCGCCTGAAACATCGCTTCATCGACCTGCGCCGCCGCCCCATGCAGGCCATGCTGCAGGCCCGCGCCAAGCTGATTTCCGCTGCCCGCGCGACGCTCGAGGCCGAGGGCTTCCTCGATGTCGAGACGCCCATCCTGTACAAGCGCACGCCCGAGGGCGCGCGCGACTTCATCGTGCCCAGCCGCGCCCACCGCGGCCAGTTCTACGCGCTGCCCCAGTCGCCCCAGCTGTTCAAGCAGCTCTGCATGATCAGCGGCCTGGACCGCTATTTCCAGATCGCCCGCTGCTTCCGCGACGAGGACAAGCGCGCCGACCGCCAGCCCGAGTTCACACAGATCGACATCGAGATGAGCTTCGTCAACCGCGACGAGGTGATGGCGCTGTTCGAAAAAGTCGTCGCGGCCGTGTTCAAGGCCCTGCGCGAGGACCAGCGTTTTAAAGACCAGGCCTGGCCGGTGCTGAGTGAAAGCAGCGTCGCGCCGCCTTTTGAACGCATGAGCTACGAGCAGGCCATGCGCGACTACAGCATCGACCGGCCTGACCTGCGCTCGCGCGAGCTCAAGCTCACCGACCTGACGCAGTGGGCCGCGGGCTGCAGTTTCAACGCCTTCAAGGGCGTGGCCGAAAAGGGCGGGCTGGTCAAGGGCCTGCGCTGCCCCGGAATGGCCGAGCAGTTCAGCACCGGCCAGCTCAAGAACCTGGAGCGCGACGCCAAGGGCATGGGCGCTGCGGGCCTGGCAAACCTGGCCGTCGTAGGGACACGCGGCAGCGTGTCCCTACAAGGCGGCATCGCCAAGTTCATCCCGGAGGCCGAGCAGCAGGCGATGATCGCCGCATTCGGCGCGCAACCCGGCGACCTGCTGCTGATCTGCGCCCACGAGAAGCACAAGGTGGTCCACGCGGTGATGCACAACATGCGCCTGCTGATCGCCGACAAGCTGGGCCTGAGCGACAACAGCAAGTTCGCGATCTGCTGGGTGGTGGACTTCCCGCTGTTCGAGTACCGCGAAGAAGACGAAAAGCTGTTCGCCAGTCACCACCCGTTCACCCTGCCGCAGGATGCCGGACGCGTGGCCGAGATGGCCGGGATCAGCCGCAAGGGCCACGAGCCGCACCCGGTTGCGCGCATGCTGCGCGGCGGCGTGAAGCTGGAGGAAGTTCTCGCCCTGCGCAACAACCAGTACGACCTGGTGATCAACGGCATCGAGATCGCGGGCGGCAGCATCCGTATGCACCGCACCGACTGGCAGGCCGACGTGTTCGAGCTGATTGGCATCAGCAAGGAAGAGGCCGACAAGAAGTTCGGCTTCCTGATGTCCGCGCTCGCCCACGGCGCGCCGCCCCACGGCGGCATTGCATCCGGCGTGGACCGCTTCCTGATGCTGCTGCTCGGCCTCGACAACATCGCCGACGTGATCGCCTTCCCCAAGTCCGCCACCGGCCGCGACCTGATGATCGACACCCCCAACGAGGTCGAGCCCGTGTTGCTGGATGAACTAGGCGTCAAGATGGTTGCGAAGCCCGATAAGTAAGCATCGGGTGGGCGCTAAGTCCCGGGTGGGCCCGACAATCTTGTCGGGCCCGGCCGCGCAGCGGCCGGAATCATCTCCAGCGAAGTTCGCCAGTCAACTCCGGCAGCCACAGTGCATCCCAGTCGTCGGGTTCGGAGACAAGACCACGCTTCACAGGATTCATGCGGATGTAGTTCCACTTCTCGATGAAGTCGGTCTCAGTACGAATCAGGCGGTCGAACCGTTCATCCTGCCAGACGGATCCGTTGATACTCCTCAGCTTGTTGATGCGGCGGGCAGATACACCTTTCATTCCCTTGAGCAGCTGTCCCAGGTCCCACCAGATGCCGGGCTCCCTTTCCAGTGGCTCAATCAGAATGTGGACGTGGTCAGGCATGATTACAGCCGCAAAAACCAGGTAACGCTGCTGTTGGAACTGCCGCACGCAATCCAGAACGATTGCGCGTTCCTGGGCCGACAGCGTGATGCCTCCCAGACAGCGCCAAGTGACAAACAGCGTCTTCCCACCCACTTGATAGTGAGGCAGGTGTCGGCGCCAGCGATCGAGCTCTTTACTGATTTCCTTGAACTGCTCTTTCTTGTTCACGTATGAAGTGTAACAAGTTGACAGACTGGCCCGACAGGATTGTCGGGCCCACCCAGGCTTTGATGGGAAGGCTGGATTGTCGGGCCCACCCAGGTGTGAATCATGTCCGCACTCTTCTACAGCATCACACACCGGCCCTATGTGTTCATCTTCCTGCTGGCCTTCCTGGCCTTCAGCTGGATGGAGCAGGGCAAACTGCGCACGCTGATCTGGCTGGTCAGCGGCTACCTGGTGGCGCTAACGGCCGAGTGGGCCAGCGTGAACCCGGACCTCCGCGTGCCCTTCGGCTACTACGTCTACCACCACGACGTGCTGGCCAACGACCTGACCATCTTCGGCGTGCCCTTCTTCGACAGCCTGTCGTTTGCGTTCCTCAGTTACGTCAGCTTCTCGTTCGCCCAGTTCTTCATGTCGCCCCCTGTGGCGCCGCGGCTTCGACTACCAGCGCGTCACCTCGCGCGGCATACGCAACTCGCCCGCCACTCTGTTCCTGGGCGCGGCGCTGATGACACTGATCGACGTGGTGGTCGATCCCGTGGCGCACCTCGGCCGTCACTGGTTCCTGGGCGACATCTACCACTACCCTTCGCCCGGCTATCACTTCGACGTGACGATGGCCAATTACGCGGGTTGGTTCGTGGTGGGCTGGGTGATCATCTTCATCAACCAACGCGTGGATGCCCTGCTGGCCGCGCGCGAGCTGGCAAGCGGCAAAGCCGTGACACTGCCCTACGTGCCCGCCAAGGGCCTGTTCGCGCCGCTGTTCTGGGCGGGCATCCTGCTGTTCAACCTGGGAGTGCAAGCCTGGCTGGGCTGGTCCTATCAGCCGGAGCCGGGCGTGGAGTTCGACGCGCCCGAGGTGCGCAAGCTGTTCCTCTCCAGCTGCTTCGTGGTGGCGCCGGTGCTGCTGCTGGCCGCGATCCAGTTGATCAAGCCTTCCAACCGGCCCTCAGATGCCGAACTCACCGCCTGGCTGGCCGACTACCCCAGCCCGAAACTGGCATCGCGTATCCCGTAGCAATCCGGAACCCGGGCGCAGGAATTTCGTCTCAACACTGGCCATTGCCGAGCGTAGAAGGATAATCAGGCTCAGAGTTGAGCCCTGTATCCGATTCCCCGGGACGCTGATCGAGGCAGGAGATTCCCATGCGCAAGACTTTGATGGGGGCGGCGCTGTTCGCCCTGCTGACGGGCGCGATAGCCGCCCAGGACGAAGAGCCCCAGCCCGGCGCGAAGATCCTCGAGCGCACCCGGGCCGACTCGGCGCTGCTGCTGCCCCAGGCCGGCACCGGCGGCTCGGACAAGTCGCGCCTCAACGTCTCTGAACAGAAGCAGACCGAGTTCAAGGTCGAGGTCGAAGGCTGCGAGAAACTCAAAGCTTTCCTGTCAACGCCCATCGGCCTCGACAAGTCGCGCAAGTACGCCCTCGTGATCGCCCTCAACGGCAGCGGCTACGAGACCGCCGACGATCTCAAGAGCGCCGCCCGCCTTTCGTCCGGGCGCGACCCGCTGATCCTGGCTTCGCTGCAGTACGCGGCCGAGCGCGCCATCAATGAGGACATCAGCGTGATCGAGCCGCTGGTCGAGCCCGACAAGCTGCAGGAAGCCTTCGGCTGGCTGCTCAAGAAAGTGATGGCCGACCAGCCCGTGGACCCGCAGCGCGTTTTCCTGTTCGGCGGGCGCGGCGCCAACGACGAGGCGGTGGCATGGGCAAAGCAGCTGTGGGCCGACGACCCGGACGCGTTTCCCTTCCGCGCCTGCCTCTACGACGGCACCATGTGGGGCTTTGACACCGAGGCCGCGCCGCCCGTGCCCACGGTGTTTTCCGTGCTGGACTGGGACGTCGAGGGCATCGACGAAAAGGAAAAGAAGCGCTCGCCGACCGCGTTCGCCAACAGGCTGATGGCCCGCGGCGTGCCCGCTGAGTACCACGTCTTCAAGGCCGATTTCATGAACAGCGAGCCGGAGCGCCTGATCTAGATTCACCGCGCGGCCATCAACCGCCTCGGCGGCCCGGGCGCCGAGGAGTACCCGCCCGACGAAAGCCGCTACCTCGGCGTCAAGACCGCGGCCGACGAGCTGCCCTGGAGCGAGCACAAAGACCCCTGGGCGAACGAGGTGATCGCCTACGCGAAAACCGAAGACTGGATGCTGGCCTGGGAGCGCGGCAACAACGTTCTCAATGACAAGAACATCAAGACCAAGGACAAGCGCGAGCTGAAGGATTTCATGAAGGAGTTCGAGAAGTACGTGAAGTCCGAGCTCGAGCGCCTGGACGCCTCGATCCAGAAGAGCATCAAGGCCGACTTCTGGCCCAACACCTGGCACTGGCAGCGCATGAAGGCCATGCAGGAGGCCTTCGGCGAGCTGGACTGGTACAAGAAGAAGAACTACGCCAGGACGCTGGAAACCCTCAAGACCTACGGCCCCGCCCAGCGCGACCAGGCCCGCAAGGAGAAGCTGTTCGAGGCCGTAAAGCTCGAGCTGGCGGGAAAGCGCGACGAGGCAAAGAAGATCTACCAGGAAATCGCCGGCCAGAAGAAGGATGACGGCGGCGTCAGCACCTGGCCCTACGCCGCCGAGTATCGCCTGAGCTGGTGGATGTCCGTCGAGTAGGGGGCCCGCGGTGGTGCGGGTTTGCGCCCGCGCCACCGCCGGATCACCCGTTTGTCAAATCCCGCAGAATGCTTGCCCGCTGCGCCCCGCGCTGCATGATGGTTTACCGCGTGCGGCGGCAGTTTCGGGAGCTGTCATGACTGGGCGAATTCGCTGGTGGCTGAGCGCCGCCGTTCTGCTGTTTTTTCACGTCATTCGCGGCCGGCCAGGAAGCGCCCGAGGCCAAGCCTGAGCCGGCCGCCAAGCCGGGCCAGCGCATCATCGAGCGCGCCAGGGCCGATGCCGCCAAACTGCTGCCCCAGCGCGGCCTGGGCGGCGACGACAGCGGCAAGGTCGAGCCGAACAAGACCAAGTTCGAGACCGTGAAGATCGAGGTCGAGGGCTGCGAGAAGATGGAGGGCTACATCGCCCTGCCCGAAGAGCTTGACACGTCAAGGAAGTACGCCCTGATGTTCACCTTCCACGGCAACGGCGACGTCGGTTCCGGCCGCGTCAAGAACGTCGCGCGCATCACCACCGGGCGCGACCCGGTGATCACCATCGGCGTGCAGTACCAGCAGCTGCTGGAGGACGGCAAGGGCAAGATGGGCCAGCCCACGCTCGCCACGCCGGAAAAGATCATCGAGGGCTCGCGCTGGCTGCTCGACAAGGTGATGAAGGACCAGCCCGTTGACCCCGAGCGCGTGTTCGTCAGCGGCTTCTCGTGGGGCACCAGCTGGGCCAGCGGCTGGGCCGGCAAGGAATGGCGCGACGACCCCGAGCACTTCCCCTTCCGCGCCATCTTCCTCTACAGCAGCGGCGGCGCCGTCAAAAAGGAAACCTGCCCGCCCTGCCCCTGGATCTGCACCGTCGGCGCCGAAGAGACCGCCGTGCTCGGCAGCATCAACGTGGTGGAAAGCGTGCGCCACTTCAGCAACGTGCTGGCCGCCTGGGGCGTGCCCGTGCAGTACCACGAAATCCCCAAGATGGGCCACACCGTCAACGGCCGCTGCCACCAGGTCACACGCGACGTGATCAACGAGCTGGGCGGGCCGGGCATGCAGGCCTACGCCACGGCCGACAGCACGGAGACGCCCGAGCCGCTGGCGTTTGAGGCCAGCGAAGATCCCTACGTGAAGGAAGTGATCGAGCTGTGCAACGCCGACGACTGGCAGGGCGCGCTGGCGCGCATCCAGGCGATCGACAAGGACAAGTCGATCCCCAGCAAGGCAAAGCGCGAGGTGAAGAAGTTCGAGAAGGAGATCGAGAAGCTCGCCAAGAAAGAAGTGAAGCGGGTGGACGAGCTGGTGGCGGAAGCCATCAAGGCCGAGAAGCTGCCGCCGGCCTGGCAGGTGAAGCGCCTGCGCGCGATCAGCGAAACCTGGGCCGAAGAAAGCTGGATCAAGGGCAAGGGCTACGACGCGCGGCTGGCGGCCCTGGGCGACGACTTCCCGCCGGTCAAGCGCGAACACGAACGCGAGCAGCTGATGCGCGACGCACTGGCGCTGGAGTCGGAAGAAGGCAAACGCGCCGAGGCCAAAAAGAAGTACGAAGAACTGGCCGCCCGCGCCAACGAAGACGAGGGCAAATCGACCTGGCCCAAGGCCGCAAGCTACCGCCTGAGCTGGTGGATGGACCTGGAGTAGCCCAGTGGCATCGCCTTCCAGGCGATGAGTAGTTCCATCGGCTTCAAGCCGATGGAGCCCACGCGCTGGAAGCACGCGGTTCGCGTGTCCGAATTTTACGCGAAGGAGCGAAGGAACCGAAGTTCGCGAAGGACTGCCAGAGCAACCATAGGTGAACATACCTGCACATGTTCGGGGCATGCTATCGGGTGGGAGTCGATCGATCCGATCTCTTCGCGTCCTTCGCCCCCTTCGCATCTTCGCGTGAAACCACCGGGTAGAACAATCGCAACCAGAAACGCCAAGCTGTGTTCCATGCACAGGAGACACCCATGCGCCTGATTGCCGCCTGTCTGCTGCTGCTTGCCCTGGCGCCGTTCGTGGTCGCCGACGGCGACACTGAAGAACCCTGGCAGACCAGCCTGCCCGACGTCGCTATCCCCATGCGCGACGGCAAGTCGCTGGCCGCCAACGTGCTGCTGCCCGAAAAGCGCGGCAAGTACCCCTGCATCCTGGTCCAGACCCCCTTACGACAAGGACCGCATGGGCCGCGAGTACGGCGACAAGACCAGCGAGGTCGGCCGCGGGAGCGACAAGGCCTGGTCGCAGTTCGACCGCGAGCACTACGCCTACGTGTTCGTGGACTGGCGCGGCTTCTACGGCAGCAAGGCCGCCATGGAGGGCGTAAACCGCCTGAAGTGGAAGCGCGGCCAGGACGGCTACGACTGCGTCGAATGGTGCGCCACCCAGCCGTGGTGCGACGGCAAGGTCGGCACCTGGGGCGGCTCGGCGCTGGGCAAGCAGCAGTTCGACACGGCCGCCGAGCAGCCGCCGCACCTGGTGTGCTGCGCGCCGCTGATCGCCTACCAGGGCAACCGCTACGAAAGCTACTACGAAGGCGGCGTGCAGCTGGAGGCGCACACCAAGGCGCTGGACCGCCTGGGTTTCGGCGTGGGCAAGTTCGTGGCGGACAACCCCCTGCCCGGCACGCGACTCTGGACCTTCGCGTTGAACCAGAGCTATCACCCGGAGAAGATCAAAGTGCCCTGCCTGCTGATCAGCGGCTGGTGGGACAACTACCCGCGCGAAGTGATCCAGCAGCACGCCGACCTGCTAAGCCAGGGCGCGGGCAAGGCCAAAGAGAGCAAGCTTGTGATGGGCCCCTGGTCGCACACGGCCATTGATGTCAGTGAGCAAGGCGACCTGAAGTACCCCGAGGCGGAAGACTACTCCACGAAGATCACTCTGAAGTTCTTCGACCACTACCTGCGCGGCCTTGATGATAGCGGCTGGACGGGCGTGCCGGTGGTCAGCGCCTTCCAGTGCGGCGAAGACAAGTGGCACGGCGCCGAAAGCTGGCAGAAGCTGGCGGGCAAGCACGCGACGTATTACTTGCATGCCGATGGCGTCATCAGCAGCGAGAAGCCCGGCGCGGCAAGTGATGAACAGCCATTGACCCGTCAATACAAGTACGACCCCAAGGACCCCTCGCCCACGATCGGCGGCCGGAACCTGCCGCCACTCACCCACGGGCCCAAGGAGCTTTCAAAGATCGCCGGCCGCCACGACGTGCTGGTGTACGCCACGGACAAGCTGGTAGAGCCGCTGGCGATCCGCGGCGAAGTCGAGCTGACCGTACACTTCAGTTGCAACCGGGTGGACACGGACATCCACCTGCGCCTGTGCGACGAGTTCCCGGACGGGAAGCTGTACCTGGTGGGGGAGACCATCCAGCGCGCCAAGCTGCGCGACGGCAAGACCGTGCAGGCGCTTAAGCCCGGCGAGACTTACAGCCTGACGCTGAAGCTCGCGCCCCACGCCTACACCTGGCGACAAGACCACAAGCTGAAGCTGATCGTCACCGGCGGCAACAGCCCGCGCTACGAGCTCAACAGCCACACCGGCGCGGACCACTTCGAGAAGGATAAAGCGCTGGACGTCACGGTCACGCTGTTCCACGACGCCAACCACCCGGCCGAGTTGCGGTTGCCGCGGTAGCCAGTGGCATCGCCTTCCAGGCGATGAGTAGTTCCATCGGCTTCAAGCCGATGGAGGCCACGTGCTGGAAGCACAATACTGCGGGGTTAAGGCGAAACAGTCGTCGGTTTAGCTCTTTGGCGCGGAGCGCCTGCACAGTGGAAGCCCCACCGAACGCCTCCGGCGTTCGGTGGGGGTAATCGGCGGAAGAACGATCAAAGGCGCGGAGCGCCGACACACTCGCGGCGCTTGCCGCGAGGACCGATCGGCCGCAAGCGGCCGTTGTGCCGGCGCTCCGCGCCTCTCAAACCTCTTTTGCCCGTAACCCCCGCCTTGTTGGCGCCTCGCTGCGCTAGGCGCCAACCGGCGGGGGCTAACAATTGTTACGGCGCTCCGCGCCTGACTGCCGATACAATCTGCACGTCGGAGTCTGCCGCGAAACTCCTTAACCCCGCAGTATTGTGCTGGAAGCACGTGGCACGACTCATGCGCTGGAAGCGCATGCCACTTTGCGCCGCCCCTACTCCGGGTCGGAGCCGTCGGCGCGTTTGCCGGTGCTGGTTTTCTGGGGCAATGCTCCGTGCTGGTCCCAGGTGAAGTGGCGCTTGGGAATGATGCCGCGCTGGATGAACTCGCTCTTGTCGTCGGCCTTGTCCGTGCGCGCGTCCCACTGCAGCACGCACACCTCGTGCACGTTGTTCTCGAAGAACTGCATGCGGAACTTGTATGTGCCCGGCACCAGGTGCACCCAGTCGCCGGTCTTCTCGCGCTGGTAGTGCAGGTTGTCGTCGGCCAGCACCAGGTTGTCATCCAGCCACACCAGAATCCCGTCGTCGCTGCGGCAGGTGAAGCGGTAGTCCCCCTCGGTCTCGATGATCAGCGCGCCGAACCATTCCACGGCAAAGGTCTCGGCCGGAAACGGCAGGTCGAACTGGTTGGCGTTCTCGAAGTTCACCCAGGCATCCTTGCGCACTTTAAAACAGGCCAGCGGCTCCGGGTCGGGCATCTTGCTGTAGCCGCCCGGGTTGGGCAGGTCGTAGTAGTAGGCGATCAACCCCTTGTTCTGCACGTCGATGTAGAACGGCTCGCTGGTCACCACGGTCAGGCGCGCGACGATGGCGCCCTCACCCAGGCCGCTGGGCAGCACAGCCTGGCAGGTGCGGATCACGCCGCCGCCGTTGCCGGTTTCGGTCTGCGTTACCGTGTACTCCAGCGGAACGCCGTCCACGGTGAGGTTGACCGGCGCGGCCAGCACTTCCGCGTTGCCGAAGACTTCCAGGTTGAACTCGAACAACTGGCCTTCGCGGATCGACGGCCGCGTGGTGGTGATGTCGTAGGGCAGGATCGGCGGCTGCTCGCCTTCGGCGAACAGCGCTTTGGCGCTCACAATGCGCGGCGGCTTGGGCGGCACCACGGGCGGGAAGAACAACCGGTAGCCAAGTGTCTCGACTTCTTCCCAATTGGGTGTGAAGACAGCTTCCTCGCCAGCTCCTTCAACGAGCACGCCGTTTCGTCGCATCTTCACGATCTTCAGGCCGGCCGGGCCGGTTTCGCTGGTCCAGTCGATGCTGAGGGGCAGGTAGTGTTCCTCGCGGTTGCTGACCTCGAAGTCGAGCGTGGTCAGGTTGAATGTGCCGCCGGTCTGCGCGGCCGTCTCGCGCATTTGCTCGCCCAGCTTCACGCGCAGGCGGCCGTAGGTCTGGAAGCGCACCAGCGCCATCTGGCCCTCGGGCACCCAGCTGGCGGGGATGCCGAGCTTGCCCTCCCAGTGGCAGGCGAGGGGGTTGTTGCGGAAGGCAAGGTCGATGTCGGTGCGGGTCTCGAACATGAAGTCACGCTCAAGCCGCACCACGTCAGGCTTGTGCAGCGTGTCGTCGATAAAGTCGTAGTTCGACCAGCCCGCAAGGTTGTGCCAAGACGCGAACAGGCCGAACTGTGTTGTGACTGTGAAGTCGACTGAATTCGATGGAATGGGAGTGCTGGTTTCCGGCCCTGGACCACCGCCACTAATGAACTTGACCCATTGCTTGGCTACGATCAACTTCCCCGAAGTAGCACCAATCGGCACCCGAACGCGAATGGACGTCTCGGAGGCTTCCAGTATTTCTGCCTTCTGGCCCGAGAATTCTACTCTTGTCCGATACTCCGGCAGCGTGATTGTCTCTCCGTTATTCTTCGAGAGTTCCACCAAATTCTCACCTTGGATCGTGATCTCGTCGCCGATCTCACCCTCGTACCTGCTGAGCTTGGTGATGATCGGTGCATCGTCACTCCACAGCGCTTCCGGCAGCATCAGCATTTCCGGCGGCACCGGGATCGGCTTGCTCTGCCCCTCCGGCACGTACATGAAGTTGCAGGCTGCCAGGGGGTCCACCGGGCTGCCGTTTTCGCCCTCCATGTAGTCGATGCGGATCGGGTGCAGGCCGGCCGTCAAAGTCAGCACCGTGCTGACCTCGGTGTAGTCGCGCATGTCGTTGAACAGCACGCTTTCGCCATCCAGGGTCACCACTCCGGTGTAGTCGGCGCCTAAATACAGCCAGTAATCGCCGGCCTCCTTGATCACCAGGAAGCCCTCCCACACGCCCATGAAGTTGCGCTTGTCGAAGGGCAGGTCGGCCCAGGCTTCCTTGCTGGGGAAGTACACCTGCGGGTCGATGCGTGTAATGTCGGGCGTGCGGTCGTCCAGCTCAGGCTGGTCCGGGTCCAGCAGCGCGGCCAGCGGCAACTGGCTGAAGGCGTAGTACTTCGCGTACAGGCCGCGCCGATCTTGCAACAGCTTGGGGCTGATCTCGGACAGCTCTTTCTTGCCCGCCTCGTCTTTCAGCTTGCGCGTGCGCGGCTTTACGTTGCCGAGGCTCTGGTTGGGCGGGCGCTTGATGGCCTTCAGGGCTTCAATGCGGCGCTGGCGCTCGGCGTCTTTGGCCTTTTGCTCGGGCGTGCGGGTGTCTTCGGTCGTCGGCTGGGCGGGGTTCGTGCCTTTAACTGGATTCCCCATGTCTTCCGGCCGAGGCTCCGAGCTCAACTCGGCGGCCTCCCGCTCGGCCTTGATGCGGGCCTCTTCGCGGACCTGCCGGATGCGCTCCTGCTCGGCTTCGTCGATGCCGGGCAGCAGGCCTTCGGTGTTGGCGCGGGGTTTTTCGGCGACCGGATTGCCGCTGTCGTCCAGTTGCGGCGGAACCTCGGCCAGCGGAGTTTCTTTCTGCTTGCCCGGTGACTTCTGGTCGCTGCTCCCGATAATGGGGATCAGGGAAGACCCTTCAGGCCGCAAGATTGCCCAGGCGCCCGCTAACAACAGCAGGACGAGAACGGGAAGGGTGGCCAGCAGGTGCTTTCGCGTCATAAGCTTGACAGCCGACAAGTGATGCAGGATACAGGTTTCAGGTTCCGCGATGTAGGTTTTAAGGAAACTACAAAAGCAGTCCCGCGCAGAGTACGCAGAGGGCGCAGAGAACTGCCGAATTGCCCTTCTCTGCGTTCTCTGCGGTCTCTGCGCGAGGCCGCAGTACGAAACAGGAACGGATGACCGAAGCCCCGAACACGCTTACCCAGCGTCTGGACGAAAAAATCGCCCAGGGCATGTCCGAAGAGCGCGAGCTGCTGAAGGCCCTGCGCGACCTGCTGATCAAGCAGGACTTCGACGACCAGGTGATCGACCAGGTCGCCGGCCTGACCGGCCACCTGGAAGAGCTGTTCCTGCTGGTGGTGGTTGGTGAAGTGAAGGCGGGCAAAAGCACCTTCATCAACAGCCTGCTGAACGCCGAGGTGTGCAAGGTCGGCGCGATCCCCACCACCGACAAGATCCACGTGCTGAAGTACGGCGACGTCGAGAAAGAGCGCATCATCGAGGAGTTTCTCATCGAGAAACACCTGCCCTTCGAGCCCCTGCGCAACATCAACATCGTGGACACGCCGGGCACCAACAGCATCGTCAAGCGCCACGGCGAGATCACCGAAAGCTTCATCCCGCGCTGCGACCTGATCCTGTTCACCACCAGCGTGGACCGGCCCTTCAGCCAGACCGAACGCGAGTTCCTGGGCTACATCGTGGAGGGCTGGGCGAAGAAGATCATCTTCGTGATCACCAAGAAGGACATCAAAGAGCCCCACGAGCTGGTCGAGATCAACGACTTCGTCACCGACAGCGTGAAGAAGTTCTTCGATTTCGAGCCGCAGATCTTCATGGTCAGCGCCAAGCAGGCGCGCAAGGCCAAGGAAACCCGCGACGACGCGCTGTACGAGGAATCCGGCTTCAAGGCCCTCGAGCAGTTCCTGTTCGAGAAGCTGTCCGTCGGCGAAAAGCTGCAGCTCAAGCTGGAAAGCCCGATCAACAGCGCCATGACCATCTGCGACCGCGCATCCGAGTCATTCACCGCGCGCATGGCGCACCTCAAGGACGACAAGCGCGTCCTTGAGAACATCAAGGGCCAGCTCGAGCAGTCCGAGTCGGACATGTCCGAGAACTTCGGCCGCTTTATCCTCGAGATCGACAACATCATCCTCGAGATGGAAAAGCGCGGCCGCAACTGGGTCGATGACAACGTCAAGCTGACCAACATGGGAATGCTGAAGTCGGCCGAGCGTTTTAGGGGCCGCTTCAAAGAGGAAGTGATCAAGGACTACGAGACCAAGATCGACGACACGCTGAACAAGGCGGTCGATTGGTTCATGAAGAAGTACCTGAAGGTCTGGCAGGACACCACGCAGTACTTCAGCGACCAGGCCGCGCTGCGCCCGCATGAGGGAATGGTGGGCAAGGTCGGCACCAAGTTCGAGTACAACCGCGAAAAGATCTATGACCTGGTGCGCGCCGACGCCAAGGACAAGATCAAGGGCTTCGACTACGAAGACCAGATGCGCCGCTTCATGGGGCGCGCGGCCACCGGCATCAACACCGCCATCGGCGGCAGCCTGATCGGCGTGGGCGCCGGCGCCGCCGTGGTGGCGCTGACCACGGCCGCGGGCTTCACCTGGATTGACGTGACGGGCATCCTGGCGGGCTTGACGCTGCTGGGCGGCTCAATGCTGGTGCTGCCGATGCAGCGCCGCAAGATCAAGGCCGAGTTCAGCAACAAGATCACCGAGCTGAAGGCCGCGCTGGCCAACGTGCTGGAAGAGCAGATCAAGAAGGAAGCGCGCGAGGCCGTGGAGAAAATCCGTGAGAGCTTCGGCCCGTTCTTCGATTACGTGAACCGCACCACGGGCAGCGTCGAGGAGTCGATCCGCAAGGTGAAGGAAATCCGCGACGGCTTCCAGCAGCTCAAGCTGAAGTTCGGCATGACGCTCGCCGAGGAAAAGGACGCGCTCGCCATCAAGGACACCCGCGAGCACCGCAAGCTCCCCGAGCCCGAAGCCAGCATGACCCACGAAACCAGCGAGCCTCCGGCCGAAACACCCGCCGAGGAACCGTAGCGTCACGGCCATGCCGTGACGCCGCCTGCCATCTCCGCCACCCGTTCGCTGCGCAGGTGTTTGCCGTTTCTCATAAGATTAACTTGACAACTTTTTTTTTATTTGCGGGGTACCATCTGGCGCGAAATCACCAAGCAGACCCGCCGGAGAACCCGCATGCCGCTGACCAACGCAAACCTCTTGACTGAAGACAGCCTCGCGCGCTGGTTGATCGAGAACTCGCCCATCAAGTTGCAGATCGCCCGTGTGTGGCCCTTCGTCGGCGTCGCCGGCGGCCAGTTGACCTACGCCCGGGCCAACAGCGCCCTGACGCCCGCCACCGTTCCCGCCGCCTGCGACCCGGTAAACGACGACTCGGACACCGCGGCCGTGCAGACCTTTGACCTCGCCGACTACATCACTCGCTACTCGATCTGCTTTGCCGATGAGGACAAGTACAAGCACCCGAACCAGCTGGATGAAGTTGAATACGCCCTGGCATTGCGTAAACTGCTGTACGCATACTTTCAGCGCCTTGACCAGCTGACCGGGTCGGCGGCCAACGGCGGGCTGCGGGACATCATCGGCGCCGGGCGATCCGTAAACAGGGGAGGCGCAGCCTTGACCCTCGACTGCATGGACCACGCCTTCAACCTGGTCACCGAAAACGACGGCCGCCCGACCCACATCATGACCAGCAGCCGGGGCCTGCGCACATACCAGAGCCTGTGCCGGGCATCAGGCTACGAGCCGCCGACGGTGCCCTGGAAGTGGTATGACCCCGGCGCCGGCCGTATGGTCAGCGGCGAGGCCCCGGCGTTCAACGGGGTGCCGATCATCGTAAATGACATGATGGTTTCAGCCGGTTCGGCCGCGGCCGCGGACCAGCGCATCTACTTCATGGTGTTGGGCGACGACGGCTGGTCAGGGCCGACTCGCGGCGTGGTGGGTTTCGTGCCGGAGAGGCTGAAGGGAAACATGTTCATCCGGCGTGAAGCGCAGGGTTTGGCGGAGGTTGCGCCCATCACACTGAACATTCCGGACGTGCCTTACGTCGAGGAGATCACGCCACAGGTGAACGTGCGCACACAGAAGACAGTGTGGGTCAGCTTCCCGGCGGGCATCGGCATCGGCAGCCAGGGCGCACTGAGCATGATCCACAACTTCACACCAGTAGCCGACTGCACGGTCGCGTAGTTCCAAACAGGAAACTCCAATGGGAACTCCAACAAACTCCCCTTGCGGTTGCGGCGATGAGCAGGCTGCGAAGAAGGAAATACGTCTTCGGAGCGAAGGCCTCATCGCACCGAATGGCATGCCACTCCCTACCGGAACTCACATCCGGGGTGAATACGTGCATCCGGACATTGAAAGAGAAGCAAGAGAAGGACTCCAAACACCCGATACTCGACATACACCACAAGTCTCAAGCGCTTTGGTTATAGAGTTAGAAAGAGGGAATTCGATTCCGGGACAAGTATCTTACTCATTTCTGGAATCGACTATACCCTACCTCCAGGATGGGGTTGAACTTCATGATCAACCCCTGAACCGCAGTGAACTCGGACCAAGGTTCACCGGAAGTACGAAGGAAAATGGTTGCACATTCTTGGCCTACGCACGTTCTCCCCAACTTGAGGCCATTGGCGGACTTCCCATACCTGGTGCGCACCTGTTGAGCAGTGAGTGCGTGGTTGAAGGTCGGCGATCGCGGAAAGAGTGTGAAGGGAAAAACGTCTGTCTTCGAGAGGCGCTTGGTGACGACGACTGCAATCACGAAAAGATCAGGAATACCATTGTCGAGCTCTGCATGGTTGGCTGGGATTTTCTCTGCCACGACGACTATGCCGGGCCCGGGACAGATGGGGTTCAATATGATTCGTCAGACGGAGGCATCCTCACCATAGGCAAACAGGGGTCGTACCAGATAGTACTTGAGCAGCGTCGTATACTTATGAAGAAGTCTCCGAGCTGTGAGGACGTGCTTGAAGTGTTGAACGCGTTGGATGAATACACCAACCCCAGTCATCCAGAATACGACCGCGTCAAGAGAAGCATACAAGAATTCGGGGGTACATGCTCGACTACTTCCACTCGTAAGGCGATGCAGGACTACATAAATGCAAGAGTGCTTTATGACGCGATCAAGAGCATCGTGGAAGAGTTGGGAGATACACTGGAAGATGAACTTGACGACGCTATTGAAGAGCTTGAAGACAATGACGGTGGTGCTGACGAAATCAAAAAGCTGAAGAACATACGCAAGGGAGTGAAGGGCCTCTTGGCGGGGCTAAAGGGCGTCGATTCGATTCTCAAAGTATTGGACATGATGGAGGCATATGAAGGATGTGCCGATTACATGCTGAACATGTCCAAATGGGTTCGTTGTGAGTTGAATTGGCCATACAAAAAAGAAGATGTCAAGCTGGAGGGAGTTGGATTGGGGAGCCAGGCCGTCAAGTGCTTCTATGGCTTATTGGATGCTACCGGGGCGTTGGGCCAAGTCGGTGGTGATACATGGGCAACGGCTGAGTACCTTGCACAGAGCATGCTGAAGAAGCTTTGGGACGGCGGGGTAAAGAACTGTGGCTATAAAAAGTAAGTCAAGCGAAGGCTGGAGGTGTCGAATACTAGTCTTCGCGGCACTCGCCGCGGTCCTGCCGGCATGCGCTACCAAAGCCGTGGCGATCGAGCCCCTGAGTACTGCCCGAATTCCGATCGACCACTCCACACTTCGGCCCTCAGAGAATACCACTTGGCGCATCGGATCGAGCGATTGGAAGGTTGTGCGGGAAGCCGAGCCCGACGCAGAGGGGAACGTTCACTTAGGGGACGGCGAGCAGCTCGGCTTGTTTGTCAACCGTGTACTCTCTGCCGAAGCGCTTCAAACGTTAGCAGAGGTGCCAGAACTTCGTCGTCTGAACCTCGTCGTTGATCCAGTGATGCCAGTGGAGGCTTGGGCGGCGTTAGGAGCGATTGATTCGATCGCCTGGCTGGATGTGAAACTGGCGGAAAATGGCGATCCGTCCGCCCTAAATGACGAGCATCTGAAGTACCTTGCTGCACCTCCCAACCTGCAAGTCTTGAAGCTGTGGGATATTGCTCCCGGCGAGGAGACGTGGCGTGCAATCTGGAAGTTGAAACACCTTAGATCTCTGTCGATCTATGAGATCTGGAGCGACATCGCCAACAACTTCTTTCACGCAAAAAAGGCGTTCGCGCGTCCAACGTTGTTGGAGATGGAAAGGCCCCATTTCAGCCTGGACGAACTTACGCTGAAGCTGAGTGGAGGTGACTTGGCACTTTACACTGACCAAGACATCATCGCGCTCTGTGGACGGGACGGCGTCAAAAGGCTCGAGTTGTCAGGACTACCGGATGTCCGCGGTGATGCGATCGACGCCGCCTTGAAGTGGAAACGTCTGGAAAGGCTCCATATCTGGTCCATGAAGAATGCAATGGGTCCGATAAATGCATGCCAGAGTATGCCTGCTTCATTGACCGAGTTGCGAATCTGGAACTGTGACGGTTTCGACGCGGGAACGTATGTCACACTTCAGCAATCAAAGAGCATTGCAATATTGGATCTGCGGTCGGTTCCCGTAACGCAAGCGAGTGTAGCGGCTCTGGCCACGATGACTCAGTTGGAGTCTCTTTCGTTACGGAGCGGCAAGACGGTACACCAATCCTCTCTCAATGTTTCGCGCCTGCTGTCGATGCCCAAGCTGAAGTCGCTGAAACTGGGAAAAATTGGAGTGGCGGAGATTGCCAACGGGCCAGAAGTCAACGATCTGGCGCCCCTCGGGGAGTTGTCATTCGAGTCCTGCAAGATCGAAGGTGACCTGCGATGGTTGCCGCAATTTAGGGGCACGTTGGAAAAGCTGACACTCACCCACTTTGATCGGCTGGACGACGCCTCGGTAGAGTGCATCCTCAGGTTGGCGAAACTGAAGTACCTGAACCTGTCTGATGCTTCCGAGCTAACCGTGGACGGGGCAAAGCGGCTCGCAGCACTGAAAGGTTTAGAGACACTGGTGCTGGCTCGCACACTTCCCGAGAAAGAGCTGATCAAACTTCAGGTTCTCTACCCCAACATCCAGGTCGACGACTGAATCCGTATTTGGAGCGAACACAACGAAAGGTTCCAACCGTCGAAACGCGTTTCGCATGGCTCATGTCCCTGCTCACTTGGCCGGGCGAAGTCGCGGATATCAATTTTGTGTGTTCCGCCCCTTGATCTCAAAACATCCACTGCAGTTGCAGGCGGATTTCGTGGAACACGCGCCAGTCGCCTACCCTTACTGTGCCGGCTGTCGCGCCGCTGCGTGAGTTGCCGTGGGGCAGCTGCTGTGCCACGTACCTGTAGTCGGCCTGCAGCTTCAGGTTGTCGCCGTGGATGAACCAGCACAGGCCGCCGCCGTACTCGTAGCTGTCCGCCCCGAAGGCGTCGCCGTCGATCGGGTTGCCGCTGGCCGCGTCGCGTGACTTGAACTCGTCAAAATCCACGTAGCTGAAGCGCGTGCCGATCACCAGCTTGTCCGGCAGCACAAAGTAGCCGACGTCAACCGTGGCGCCGAAATCCTGCGTGCTCTTCACCACGTACTCGTCCTGCGACAGGTTGAACTCCTGCAGCGCGCCCCGCGCCGAGAAATTCACCGTGCGCAGGTGCAGCGCCCAGTTCACGCTCAGGCCGATCCAGCGGAAGTGGCCGTCCACCGTGCCGTGGAAGATCTGCGCGTCGGTGTGCCTGCGCCCGCTGGTCGGCGCCGGCAGCGTGGTGCCCTGCGGGTTGCTGTAGTAGATCGCGCCCAGGAAGGTGCCCACGCCGTCCACCCGCGCGCTCATCCAGTTCGCGGCCAGGCCCACCATCATGAACCATGCGGCGGTGTCGTCCAGGGCGCCGAGGTCAACCATGTGTTTCGGCACCCGGCCCATGGGGTGGAACTCGACGCGCGCGGCGACCATCATCTGGCCGTCCACGACCTGGCTGAAGTTCTCGGGGTTCACCTGCCAGTCGCTGTTGCGGAAGCCGCCGGTGAATTGCTCGGTGGCGGCCTGGTCGGTGACGTGCACGCCGTCGGCGGCAATCGATCCGCGGCCCTGCGAGCCGTCGGCGTTCGCGATCGCGCCGTTGAACAGGCCGACCTGCCAGGTGAGCAGCGCCTCGTCGAAGTCGGTTTCGTACAGGCCCAGCATGCCGGAAATCTCGATGCCCTTGCCCCAGCCCTGGCTGAAGGCGGCGTCGGCGATGGCGCGGTCGGGCAGGGCGGTGCGTTCGTGATCAACCAGGTATTCCCAGCTGGCGGGCACGCGCATCTGGCCGACTGTGATGTTGAAGTACTCTTCAGGCGCCCATCGGAAGAAGGCGTCCTCGATGCGCACGCCGCCGCCCCAGTTCCAGACCAGCCACAGCCGGTACTGGAAGCTGCGGTCGAACAGGTGGCCGTGAAAGAACGACCGCACACCGGCGAAACGGAAGTTGTGGTAGTCGCGCCCGTTGTCGCCGTTCTCGCCCTCACCGCGTGTGTCGTGGTAGGTGTACCGGAACTGCACGGCCGTGATCAGCGTGAACTCAAAGGCCTCGTCGGCGCTGGTGACACGCAGTCCCGAAGAGCCAAGGTCGGACTCGGGGGCTTCGTCCTGGGCCAGCAGTACGGGGGCCAGCAGCAGCGCCGCGGCGAGCAGCAGAATTCGCATGGGAACTCCTTTCCGGGGCGTGATTGTAGTAACGCCCCGGTAATGTCGCACGCCTTGTCAGGCTTTTCGTGTCGCACGGTCGCCGCGGGCCGTCCGTGGCATTCGCTTCCAGCGAATGAGTGGCGGCGGCCTCAGCCGCTGTCGCGAGCTGGAAGCACGCGGAACTCACGCGCTGGAAGCGCGTGCCACGCACGCAAAAGCCCATCGTTTACACGATGGGCCCTGTGGGGTTTGCGTGTTCCGGACGCCCTACACCTTCATCACGTCCTTGGTCTTCTTGTCGAGCAGTTCCTCGATTGACTTGTTGAACTTGTCCGTGAGCTTCTGGATTTCGTCTTTCAACCCGCGGTGGTCGTCCTCGGTGAGGATGCTGTCTTTCAGGCCGGCGTCGCCGTGCTTCATGGCCTCGTGGCGCGCGTTGCGGATGCCGACTTTTGACTTCTCGGCCATGTCCTTGCACTGCTTGGCCAGGCGCTCGCGGTTTTCCTGCGTCATGGGCGGGATGCGGCAGATGATCACCTTGCCGTCGTCGCTGGGCGTCAGGCCGATGTTGGCCTCCAGGATCGCCTTGTTGATGTTCTTGGTCTGGCTCTGGTCGAAGGGCTTGATGGTGATGGTGCTGGCGTCCGGCGTGTTGATGGTCGCGGCCTGCTTGAGCGGCGTAGGCGAGCCGTAGTAGTCGAACTTGATGTTCTCGACCATGGCCGGGCTGGCCTTGCCGGCGCTGATGCCCAGGAACTCCTGGCGCAGGTGCTCAAGCACCTTGTCCATGGCCTCTTCGGTCTCAAGCATGATGGTTTCGTAATCGCGCGTCATGGTCGGCTCCTGTAGTCCGGCCTTAGGTTATAGGTTTTCAGGTTTGAGGGTAAACCGGCATCGCATGCCGGGGTGATAATTCAGGCGGCGGAACCGGGGCCCTCTACTATGATGGGGCCATGGACCGCCCCCGGTTTCCGGTGTGCCTGCTGCTGGTAGCCTGCCTGCTGGGCGCGGGGTCGCTGCTGGCCCAGGTCAACACGGCGCCGCAGATCTCGGCCCCTGCATCCGCGCAGACCGGCTGGGCAACCCCCTATGCCTTCGGCAGCGCGGTCAGCATCACCGACGACGCCGCACCCAGCGACACGCTGAAACTGACCATTGAGGTGCAGAAGGGCGTGGTTTCACTGGGCGGCTCCAGCGGCCTGAACTTCACGGTCGGCGACGGCCAGGACGACACGCTGCTGACCTGCACCGGCACGCTGGCTTCCATCAACACGGCGCTGGCCGGCCTGGCGTATACGCCCGCGGGCGGCGTCACGGGCACGGACGTGATCTGGATCGGCGTTGACGACCTGGGCAGCGGCGGCACGGACGGCGCGCGCCAGAACTCGGTGTACGTGCAGGTCTCGATCATCACGCCGGACGGCGAGATCCAGCTCGAGCACGCGGGCTTCGTGCTGCCTGACGACAGCGTGGAGCTGATCCAACTGGCCGTCGCGCGGGTCAACGTGTTCATCTTCAAAGTCCATAACCTGGGCCCCGAAGGGCTGCACATCGCCGGTTCATCCATCCGAAACACCTACAACTGCGCCGTGGCCGTGACCACCCACCTGCCGCCCATGATTGACGCAGGCGCCCACGAGTTCCTGATCCTGGAGGTCACGCCCGCCACGGCCGGCGCTTTCGCCTTCGAACTGGCGATCGTCAACAGCGACCACGACGAAAACCCCTTCGACCTGTACGTCACCGGCCAGGCCGTGCATCCCGGCCCCGCGCCCGAAGCTGCCGGCTGCAGCAGCGGTGAACAAAGCGGCTGGTGGTGGCTGGTGCTGCTGGCGATCCCGGCCGTGATGTGGCTGCGCCGGGCGGCCTAGTACGCCGTCAACCATGTGCTGCGACAGTTGATGGTGTCGAACGACACGGTAACCGCTAAGAGCCGCAAAGGACCGCCAGGACTTATACCTTCGCGGCCCTTCGCGGTTGTATTGATGCGTTGATGGGCCACAAAAACACGAAAGCACAAAAGGTACTGCCACAAAAACTGCCTGCGGTTTTCGTGTGCAGTTGTTTTGTGCTTTCGTGTTTTCGTGGCCTGTCTGCAGTTGGAAATGGGTTGCAACCGCCAGGACCTGAAACTTAGCGGCCCTTCGCGGTTGCATCTCAGGACAGGGTGCAACCGGCGGAGAGCCTGTCTGACGCTGCACTAGGCTTCGATGACTGTGCCTACGTCTTCGCCCTTGATGGCGCGCTCGATGTTGTCCGGCACGTTCATGTCGGTGACCATCACGGGCATGGCGTGCTCGCGGCACAATGCTATGGCCGTCTGGTCCATGAAGCGCAAGTTCTTCTCCAGCGCCTCCTGGTAGGTCAGGCGGCTGAAGCGCCTGGCGCCGGCGTTCTTCTTGGGGTCGCTGTCGTAGACGCCGTCCACCTTGGTGGCCTTGATGATCACGTCGCAGCCGATTTCGATGGCGCGCTGCGCGGCCGCGGTGTCGGTGGTGAAGTGCGGGTTGCCGGTGCCGGCGGCGATGATCACCACCCGGCCCTTCTCCATGTGGCGGATGGCGCGGCGACGCACCCACTTTTCGGCCACGCGCGGCACGTCCAGGCTGCTGAGCACGCGGGTCTGCAGGCCGATGCTTTCGCAGGTGTCCTGCAGCGCGATGGAGTTCATGACGGTGGCCAGCATGCCCATGTAGTCGGCCGTGGCCTTGCCGATGCTGGGAATGTTCAGCTGCGCGCCGCGCACGAAGTTGCCGCCGCCGACCACGACGGCCAGCTGCACGGGAAGCTCGACGATATGCTTGATGGTGCGGGCGATTGACAGCATCTGCTCGCCGTCGATGCCCATGCCGCCCTTGGGGCTGAATGCTTCACCGGAAAGCTTCAGCAGCGGCCTTTTGTATCTTGTCTCGCCCATGGCAGGGGTTGTACAGCGTGACGGCAGGCGTAACAAGCACCCGGGCAGAAGCCGCGCCCAGGGCGGGTTTGACGCGGCTTGCGCCCGGGGGGGGCGCGGTTAGAATCGCGGCACCAGCGACCGGAAGAGAGCCAAACCGGCTATTTCAAGGGATTGTGACATGGCAGAACAAGGGACACCGCAGATTGCCTACGGCCTGCAGGGCGTGGTCATTGACGACACGCGAATCTGCAAGATCGACGGCGGCATCGGCAAGCTCTACTACTACGGCTACAGCATCGAGGACCTGGCTGAGCATTGCAGCTACGAAGAGGTCGTCTACCTGCTGCTGAAGGGCAAATTGCCCAACGAGGCGGAGCTCAAGCAGATCAGGAAAGAGCTGGTTGCCGCGCGCGGCCTGCCCTACGGCGTGCGCGACGTGATCAAGAGCGCGCCCAAGACCTCGGTGCCCATGGACGTGCTGCGCACCGCTGCCAGCACCCTGGCGCTGACCGACCCCAGCCCCAACGACAACACCGACGAAGGGCGTTACCAGAAGGCCATCCGCCTGGTCGCCCAGTTCCCGGAAATCGTGGCGGCCGACTACCGCCTGCGCCGCGGCCATGAGCCGATCGCGCCGGACCCGGAACTCGACCACGCCTCGAACTTCCTGTACATGCTGCACGGCGAGCGCCCCGGCGCCGACGCCGCCCGCACCATGGACTGCGCGCTCGTGCTGCACGCCGAGCACGGCTTCAACGCCAGCACCTTCACCGCCCGCGTGATCGCGGCGACGCTGTCCGACATGTACAGCGCCGTGACCGGCGCGGTGGGAGCGCTGAAGGGCCCGCTGCACGGCGGCGCCAACGAGGGCGTGATCAAGACCCTGCTGGATATCGGCGAGCCGGACCGCGTGGAAAGCTGGCTGAACGACAAGCTGCAGGACAAGTCGTTCCGCCTGATGGGCTTCGGCCACCGCGTCTACAAGGTGCTGGACCCGCGGGCGATCGTGCTCAAGAAGTACAGCAAGAAGACCGGCGAGGAACGCGGCACCACCAAGTGGTACGAGATGAGCACGCAGATCGAAGAGCTCATGAAGACGCGCGAGAAGCCGCTCTACCCGAACGTGGACTTCTACAGCGCCAGCACCTACTTCATGATGGGCCTGCCGCCCGAGATCTTCACGCCGATCTTCGCCGTCAGCCGCGTGGCAGGCTGGGCCGCGCACGTGATCGAGCAGCAGAACCACAACAAGCTGATCCGCCCGGGCGCCCATTACATCGGGGAAATCGACCGCAAGTTCGTCCCGATGTCAGAGCGCTAACAGCACAACCACCCAGAGCCCCCGCGGTAACGCGGGGGTTTCTGCATTGGTGTTAACTGCAGCAGTTCAGCCGGCGAAGCCGGCGTCTCGCTGGTTAGCCCCCGGTGGAGCGCAGCGCCGCGGGCGCGAGCGGAACCGGGGGATGAAATGTACGGCGTGGAAGAGCCGCGTAGCGGCGGCTCACCGTGCTGCCGCCACCGGCGGGCACGGTGCCGTCCCGGATTCGCGGCGAAGCCCTGGGAGCCGCCTGCTTCGCAGGCTCTGTTCCTGGGGATCATCACGCCCCCGGTTCCGCTTCGCTGCACCGGGGGCTTGGCAGGGAAGCGCCGTCTGCGACGGCTGAACCACGCACTTTACGTTCGCTCGCTGCCACGGTAGGACTAGCCCCATGGCACGAACCAAAGTTCTTCTTCTGGGCGCGTCCGGCAGCATCGGCGCCAGCACCCTTGATGTCCTGCGCAAGCACTCCGTGCGCTTTGAGCTGGTCGGCGTCGCCGCCGGCCGTCGCCACGAGGCGCTGATCGAGGCCGTGCGCGAATTCAAACCGCAGGTCGCGGCGCTCACCAACGCCGAGGCCGTGAAGGCCGCCAAAGCGGCGATCGACGCGCTCGACACCAAGACCGAGTGGCTGCTGGACGGCGACCAGCACATGGTGGACCTCGCCCGCGAGCTCGACTACGACGTGCTGCTCGCCAGCGTGACCGGCGCCGCCGGCTTGCCCGCGGTGCTGGAAGCCGCCAGGCGCGGCAAGCGCATCGCGCTGGCGAACAAGGAATCGCTGGTGATGACCGGCCCGCTGCTGACCGCGATCTGCAAGCAGACCGGCGCGGAATTGCTGCCCGTGGATTCCGAGCACTCGGCGATCTTCCAGTGCCTGCGCGGTGAGAACCACGACGAGATCAAGCGCATCATACTGACGGCTTCAGGCGGGCCGTTCCGCACCACGCCGCTCAGCGAGCTGAAGAAGGTCACGCTCAAGCAGGCCTTAAAACACCCGACCTGGGAGATGGGGCCCAAGATCACCATTGACTCAAGCACATTGTTCAACAAGGCGCTGGAAGTGATCGAGGCGCGCTGGCTGTTCGACGTGCCGCGCAGCAAGCTCGACGCCGTGATCCACCCGCAGAGCGTGGTGCACAGCATGGTCGAGTTCGTGGACGCCAGCATCATCGCGCACCTGGGCCCGACCGACATGAAGATCCCCATCCAGTTCGCGCTCAGCTACCCGCAGCGCATCGAGCAGCCCGTGCCCACCTGGCCCTGGGAGCGCATGAGCACCCTGAACTTCGAGCCCGTGGACTACGAGAAGTTCCCGGCCCTCGAGCTCGGCTTTGCCGTGGCCGAGGCCGGCGGCACGCTCGGCGCCGTGTTCAACGCCGCCAACGAGGTGGCCGTGGACCGCTTCCTGCGTGAGCAGATCGCCTACCTCGATATCTACAAGACCGTGCGCAGCGTGGTGGACCAGCACAGCAACATCACCCAGCCCAGCCTCGAGCAAGTGCTGGAAGCCGACCGCTGGGCCCGAGAGCAGGCCGCGAATCAATGAACAGGAGCCGGGAGCGCAAGCGACCGGTCAGCTTTCCTGCACAGCTACGCCAACCCGTCGCTTGCGCTCCGGGCTCTTGTTCACCAACATGCGCGGCCATGACTGAAACCATGAAAGCTGTGCTGGTCCGCGAACATGGCGGCTTTGACAAGCTGCTGATCGAGCCCGCCCCGCGCCCGAAAATCCGCGCCGATGAAGTGCTGGTGGGCGTGCGCGCCTCCGGCATCAATCACCTCGACCTCTGGGTGCGCAAGGGCGTACCCGGCCACAAGTTCCCGCTGCCCATGATCCTCGGCACCGACATCGCCGGCGTCGTGGTCGAGAAAGGCGAGCTGGTGGACAACGTCGAGGTCGGCCAGCGCGTGGCCGTCATGCCCGGCTTCGCCAGGCCGACCTCTGAAGAAGCCATGTCCGGCAAGATCCACCTCGCCCGCGACTACGGCATCTTCGGCGAAACGAGAAACGGCGGCTGCGCCGAGTTCATGGACGCGCCGGCCGTGAACCTGATGCCCATGCCGGACTGGATGAGCTTCACGGACGCCGCGGCCTGCCCGCTGGTGTTCCTGACCGCCTACACCATGCTGCGCAAGGCCGAGCTGCAGCCCGGCGAAACGGTGCTGATGCACGCGGCCGGCAGCGGGGTGACCAGCGCGGGCATCCAGATCGCCAAGCTGCTGGGCGCCACGGTTATCACCACCGCGGGAAGTGACGAGAAACTGGTGAAAGCAAAGGCGCTCGGCGCCGACTACACTATTAACTACCGCAGCCAGGACTTCGTAGAAGAGACCAAGAAGATCGTGGGGCGCGGCGGTGTGGACGTGATTTTCGACCACGTGGGGCCGGAGACGTTCGCCGGCAACATGAAGGCGATCAAGTGGGGCGGGCGCATCGTGACCTGCGGCAGCACCAGCGGCGGCGAAGTGCCGCTGAACCTGCGGGCGGTGTTCTTCAAGCGCGTGAGCATCATCGGCAGCACGATGGGCCCGAAAGCGGACCAGCTCACGGTGTGGAAGTTGCTGTGCCAGAAGAAGCTGAAGCCGGTGGTTGACCGGGTGTTCCCGGTGGCGGAAGTGGCCAACGCGCACGAGTACGTGGAGTCGCGCCAAACGTTCGGCAAGGTCGTATTGGACCTGGCGAAGTGGTAGGAAACCGTGTTGGCCTGCCCGACGTAGCCTTGGCGAAGTCGGGTGCCTGTCCCCCTCGCGGGGCGCGCTCAGGAGCGAAGCATGTACTGCCAGTTGATCAAGGTGACCTGCCAGCAGGGTGAAGAGGCCGACACGCGCCTCGCCCTCGACCGCTACATCAAGGCCGCGAAACTGAACCCGGGCTTTCTGCACGGCAGCTACATCGTGCCCGAGCCGCACCCGGGCGGCGAAAGCCCCGGCGGCTTCAGCATCAAGGATCGCGAACGCACCTTCTTCATTTACCTGGCGTTCCGCAGCCCACGCGACATGCTGAAACACGTCGAGCTCTACCACGGCGGCGAAATGAGCCTGCTGCCCAGCCCTCACGACTACATGCTCGGCAGCTTCACCGAGAACGACAACGTGGACGTCGAGAACCTCTACGAATAGCGGCGCGGGCTCTGGAAACGCACAATCCCTTCAACACGGAAGGAACCGCCATGGCCTACAAGCTGATCTCCGTCGAGCGTCACGCCGGCAACCCGCGCATCGTGATCGTCACGCTGAAGCGGCCCGAGGTGAAGAACGCCATCAACAAGGCCATGGTCACTGAGCTGCACGCGGCCTTCGATGCGCTGCGCGAAGACACCGAGGCCGGCTGCGTAATCTTGACCGGTCAAGGGGAAGACTTCGCCGCCGGCGCTGACATCGCCGAGTTGCGCGAGCGCAAGGCGCTGGAAAGCCTGGCCGCCATCAACAACGCGTTGTTCAACAAGATCGAGCTGAACCCGGCGCCGGTGATCGCGGCCATCAAAGGCTACGCGCTGGGCGGTGGCTGCGAGCTGACACTGGCCTGCGACATCCGCATCGGCGGCAAGTCCGCCAAAATGGGCCAGCCCGAGGTCAACCTCGGCATCATCCCGGCCGCGGGCGGCACCCAACGCCTGCCGCGCATCGTGGGTTTAGGCCGCGCCAAGGAGCTGGTGCTGACCGGCTTCATCATCGACGCGGATGAGTGCCACCGCATCGGCCTGCTCAATCACGTGGTGGATGACGCCGAGCTGATGAACCACGCCCTGAAGATGGCCGAGACTATCTGCAAGAAGGGCTCGCTGGCGATCCGCGTCGCCAAGCAGGCCCTGAACCAGAGCAGCCGCACGGGCCTGGAGACCGGCCTGGTGTTTGAATCCGTCGCGCAGGCCATGCTGTTCGAAAGCGAAGACAAGATGAAGCGCATGACCGATTTCCTGGAACGTAAGAAGTAGCTATTGGCTGTTAGCTAACAGCCAACAGCCTGCAGCTGGAACCAATGGAGCAACAATGAGCATCGCGAAGATTGCAGTGATCGGCGCCGGCACCATGGGCCACGGCATCGCGCAGGTGGCGGCCATGGCCGAGTACCACGTGGCGCTTTACGACATCAAGCAGGACTTCGTGGACCGCGGGATTGCCGCCATCCAGGCCAACCTGGCCAAGGGCGTCGAGAAGGGGAAGGTCGCGCCCGAGGTGATGGACACCACGCTCAACCGCATCAAGGGTACTGTTGACCTGTCAACAGCCGCGCACCAGGCCCAGCTGGTGATCGAGGCGATCCCCGAGAAGCTTGAGCTCAAGGCGTCGCTGTTCGGCGAGCTGGAAGGCCTGTGCGACCCGGGCTGCATCTTCGCCAGCAACACCAGCAGCCTGAGCATCGAGAAGATCGCCGCCGCCACCAAACGGCCGGAGAAGTTCATCGGCATGCACTTCTTCAACCCGGTGCACATCATGAGACTGCTGGAGATCGTGGTGACGCCGCAGACCAGCGAAGCCACGCTGGCCGCGGTGCGCGAGCTCGGCGGCCACCTGGGCAAGGACTGCATCGTGGTGAAGGATTTCCCCGGCTTCGCGACCAGCCGCCTGGGCGTATGTCTGGGGCTCGAGGCGATCCGCATGGTCGAGCAGGGCGTGGCCAGCGCCGAGGACATCGACAAGGCCATGACGCTCGGCTACGCGCACCCGATGGGGCCGCTGAAGCTGACCGACCTGGTGGGCCTCGACGTGCGCCTGAACATAGCCGACTACCTGCACAAAGAGCTGAACAGCGAGGTCTTCAAAGCCCCCGAGCTCATGCGCCAGATGGTCAAGGAAGGCAAGCTCGGCAAGAAGTCCGGCCAGGGCTTCTACAAGTGGGACTAGCCGAACCAAAGCCCGGGATGCCAATCCCGGGCGATTCAGGACGGAGCCGCGACTCCACCCCGAACCGCCCGGTGTTTGCACACCGGGCTTTGGTTGGAGCCGCGAATCCAGCTAGACTGTCTCCATGCGAACACTGACGCCGCTTGCCGTTTTTGCCCTGCTGTTGGCCGCTTGTGCTTCCACGCCCAAGCCTGCTGAGCCGCCTTCGCCGTTGGCTTCCATTGACCGTTTCTATGCAGCGCCGGTGGTGTACGACTTCGACGAGCCTGCTGACTGGGAGCTTCCGCCCGGCGAGTGGGACGAGAAAACTGGCGACTTCAGCGAAGCCTTCGTCCATCGCCTGGAGGTCACGCGCCGCGCGCCGATATCCCGCCTCGAAGGCGACCTGCTGCCCGGCGGCGCTGCTATCCAGTTGATCGTGCGCGAAGTCGACCTTGGCTTCTTCGCCGGCATCGTCCGCAAGCCCGCCATCTGCAAGGGCGAGCTGCTGATCCTCGACGCGGCCGGCGAAGTGCTGATCAGCTGGGACGTCGAATTCCGCACGCCCGGCGACGCCGGCTACCAGTGGTACACCTACGGCGGCCGTCTCGAATCGGCCCACGACGCCTTCGCCGTGGACGCCATCAGCCTGATCCAGCGTGAGCGCGGCCGGTAAGTTTTGACTTGGCCCCCGCCCGGCGTCAGAGTGGTGGCCTTCTCAAAGGGGGTAACCATGTCATTCGCGAAACTGGGCGCGTTTGCGCTGTTCTCGGTGTTGCTGGTCGGCTGCGGCGGCGGCCTGCGGGTCACCACGCCCGAAATCGACGACGCCGCGGCGCTCGAGGCTGTGTCGGCCTTCCACATCGCGCAGGTGGAGAACACCACGCCCATCAACCCCGAGTGGGAAATCAGCGAGAGCGACTGGAAGCTCAAGACCAACGAGTGGTCAAGCCAGTTCGCCGGCGAGTGCGGCCGCGCCGAGAAAGCCGTGTACGCCCTGGGCCCTGGCGCCGAGGCCAAAGAAGGCGCGGTGGTGAGCTTCAAGGTGACCGACATGAATCTCGGCACCTACGCCTACTTCTACAAGCACCCGGGCTGGATCAAGGGCGTGCTGACCATCAGCGACGCGGCCAGCGGCAAGGTGCTGTTCCGCGGCTCGGTGGACAGCATGGGCACCACGGACGGCACGGACCGCTTCTCGCTGGAGGGGCGCATCAAGGTCGCGCACCTGCGCGTGGCGCAGGACGTGGCCTGGCTGATTGACCGCAAGTCCGACTGATCAGCCGAAGTACGCGGGCGCGTTGCCGGCCTTCCACTTGATGTTGCAGCCCGCGCTGGGGCGCTGCTTGTCGCTGACCGGCTTGCCGGCGAGCACGGCGTCGATGGCCGCGCGCAGGTCGGCGCCGGTGACCGGGATGTCGCTGTTGGGGCGCGAGTCGTCGAGCTGCCCGCGGTAGACCAGCTTGTGGTCCTTGTCGAACAGGAAGAAGTCGGGCGTGCAGGCGGCGTGGTAGGCCTTGGCGACTTCCTGCGTTTCGTCGTACAGGTAGGGGAAGGCGTAGCCGCGCTGGGCGGCCTCGAGCTTCATCTTATCGGGCGCGTCGTCCGGGTGGCTGGCGACGTCGTTGCTGTTGATGGCGATGATGGCCAGCTTGTCGCGGTAGTCGCGGCCGATCTGCGCGAGCTCGGTGGCGACGTGCTTGACGAAGGGGCAGTGGTTGCAGATGAACATCACCAGCAGGGGGTAGCCCTTGTAGGTCTCGCTGGAAACGGTGTCGCCCGTGATGTCCGGCAGCGCAAAGGCCGGCGCGGGTGTGCCCAGGGGCAGCATGGTGGATGGGGTAACGGCCATGGCAGTCTCCTGTTCGGGTGTCCTTAAGCTAACTCGTGCACTTCCGGGGTAAAGCACTTCCGGCTGGTGCAAGCATCTGGAGGTATACTGAACGGGCATGCTACGAAGCCTCACACTTGCAGTCAGTCTGCTTTGCCTGCTCGTTGCGGCGTGTGCCAGGAGCGCCGAGACGCCGAGTGCACGTAGCGGCGAAGCTTTGCGTGATCACCCCCTGGTGGTGAAAGCACTGCCAGGGAACTACCGGGACATCCTGGAACATCCCGACAAGTTCGAAATAGTGACCCTCGCCTGCGAGGGCGAGGAGTTGCCGCGGGGCGTCACGTCCTCGGCAATGGTCAGCAGGTTCCGCATGGTCGATCGACGCGAGGTGTCGGATCAGGCGCTCCGGAAGAAACTTGTGACGGCGTTCTACAAGGGTGTAAGCGGCGGAAAGGACAACGCGGGCGCCGGCTGCTTCGAGCCTCATCACGGCATTCGCGCGACGAAAGACGGCGAGACGGTCACGATCCTGGTCTGCTTCCTGTGTTCCAACTTCTACGTCCTTCCCGAGGGCGTGCGCAACGGCATCCTGCTCGACCCTGAACCCGTTGAGGTCTGGCGCGATGTCGTGAAAGAGCTCGGAATGGCCGAGGTTCCCTTGACACGAATGGGACGTCGGCCGCCCTAGCCTTACAGCGGCAAGCGCAGCGCAAGGCTCCGTGGCTCATGCCCGCTTGACGGTCCAGAGCTGTTCGCCGCCGTGGCGGTAGGGCTGGCCTTCGAAGCCGCCTTCGAGCTTGACCACTTCGAGGCCGCTGAGCTCGAACAGGTGTTCCATCTCGTACCTGAAGAAGTAGCGCAGGTGGATCTTTGTGGGCGCGGCGCCATTGCGAGTTGCCCTGCGCGTCGAACTTCTCGTACACGATGGTTTCCTCGAAGCGCTGCTCCTCGGGGCAGCTCACGCGGGACGACATCGCCACGATACGGCCGTCCTTGCCCAGCGGCTTTTCACCGAACAGGCGGGCGGCGCTGCCGTTGACGTCGAGGTTGGCGCCCAGGATTCGCAGGTTGGGGTCAAACAGGTCGATCACCAGTTTACCTTGACGCGTCAAGTGCTCGCGGCAGCACTCCAGGCAGGCGCGCTGGTCGCGCACTTCGTGCAGGTGCTGGAAGGCGCGGAAGGGGATCACGATCAGCGGGAATTGGCGCTTCAGCTCAAAGCCCCGCATGTCGCCTACCAGCAGCTTCACGCGCTTGCGCACCTCGGGCTTTTCGCGCGCCAGTTTCTCCGCCGCCGCGTCCAGCATGCTCTCGCGCAGCTCGATGGCCGTCACCTTCGCGCCCGCGCGCGCCATGGGAATCGTCACGCGGCCGGTGCCGGCCGCCAGCTCCAGCACGCTGCCGGCAGCCTTGGCCTGCCTGCCGAACCAGGCGACGTCGCCGGGCACCCCGTCGCTGAGCAGGTCGTAGAGGTCCGGCGCCGTGTACAGGTCGGTCATGGCTCGACCTGTTCGGGCTCTGCGGCTGGCAGCTCGCGCACGTTGGTGACGCTCTCGGCCGCGAAGGTGCGCTGCTCGTCGCTGCCGGCCAGCTTCAGCGTGATGCCGTCGCTGGGGTGGACCTTGACGACGGTGCCCTGGTACTCCTGTCCGCCCTGCTCAAGGCTGACCTGTTTGCCGCCCATGTGCACGAACTCGGACCACGCCTCGGCCAGGCGGTCCCACTTCTTCTTCTTGATCTGCAGATAAACGCGCTCGAGGTAGAACAGCAGCGGGCGCAGCACCCGCACGCGGTTCAGGGTGCGCGCGCCGGGGCGCTCCAGGCGCAGGCTGGTGGCGGTTTCGCGCAGGCTTTCGGGGAAGTCCGTGCGCGCCTGGTTCACGTTCAGGCCGATGCCGAGCACGTAGACGTCCGGCTGGCTGCTGCGAGCCTCGACCAGGATGCCGCAAACCTTGCGGCCGCGGATCAGGATGTCGTTGGGCCACTTGATCTCGGCGGGCAGGTGGATGAACTGCTGCAGCATGTTGGCAATCGCCAGCGCGGCGCCGCCGGTGAGGAACGCCAGCTTGTCGGGCGGCACGGAAGTCTTCAGCACCACGGAAAGCCACAGCCCGGCGCCCTTGGCCGAGTGCCACTCGCGCCCCATGCGGCCCCGGCCGCGGGTCTGCGATTCGGCCAGCACGACGGTGCCGTCCTTGAGTTTGGGATCGGCCTCGATCAGCTCCCAGGCGGTTTCGTTGGTGCTGGAGACCTGGTCGAAGATCTGGAGTTTGCGCCCGACGTGCCTGGTGTTGAGGTCGTCGCGGATTTCGTGCTTCAGCAGGCGGTCCGGGATATCGAGCAGCTTGACGCCGAGGTAGGGGTGGAACTCGATGGAGTAGCCCTGCTCAATGAGGGCTTCGACGTCGGAGAACAGCTGGTCGCGCCCGAGTTCAAGCTTCTCTTCAAGCTCGGGCAGGGGCGTGAACTGGGACTGCTTCTTCAGGTAGGCGATCAACTCAAGGTTCATGGGCCGGGAGCATAGGGCGGAGGGCCCGGTTCTGCCAGTCCCAACGGCGCGCGAAACCGGCACAACCCCCTGCCATGTCGCGGCCGTGTGGTATGCTGTTGCCATGGCACAGGCGATCGACATGGAAGCCATCCGCAAGCTGACCCCGGCGCAGCGCATTGCCCTGATCGAGCAGATCTGGGACACGCTGGCGGAGGAAGACGCTGAAGTTCCTGTCTCAGAGGCCGCAATGGCGGAGATGGAACGGCGGGCGAAAGAGCTTCGCGAGAATCCCGAGTCGGGAGTCAGCCACGATGAAGTGGTGAAGTGGCTGCGGAGCAAGAAGTGGCGTTGACGCTCCGATTTCACAGGTTGTTTCTGGCGGATGTTGAAGAGTACGGCGACTGGTTCGAGGAGCAGTTGACCGGGCTTGCTGATGAATTTGCCGCCGAGCTTGAGTTGGCGCTTCGGTCGCTGAGCGACCGGCCCCTCAGCTATCGAGTCGTATGGAAGCACTATCGTCGAGTGCTGATGCGCCGGTTTCGCATCCTGATTCCGTTTGAAGTTGTAGAGGACACGGTCCTCGTCCTCGGAGTCGTGCACGGTACCCGGGATCTGCCCAGCTGGATCCAACGCAGGACGACAGATCAAGGCCCATGAACCAATTCGACGTGATTGTGGTGGGTGGGGGGCATGCGGGCATTGAGGCCGCCTTGGCGGCGGCGCGCCTGGGGGCTTCGGTCTGCCTGCTTACTTTTACCCGCGACGGCATTGGTCGCATGTCTTGCAACCCCGCCATTGGCGGCGTGGCCAAGGGGCAGATCGTGCGCGAGATCGATGCCCTGGGCGGCGCCATGGGGCGGCTGATCGACGCGGCCGGCATCCAGTTCCGCATGCTCAACACCAGCAAGGGCGCGGCCGTGATCTCGCCCCGCGCGCAGGCCGACAAGCAGGCCTACCATCGTGCGGCCCGGGCGCTGTGCGAGGACGCGAGCGGGCTGACGATTGTTGAGGGGGAAGCAGTCCGGTTGATTTTGGATTCTGGATTTTCGATTTTGGATTCAGCGCAGGCGCCCCATGAAGCCTCAATCCAAAATCCAGAATCTAAAATCCAAAATGTGGCGGGCGTCGCCCTCGCCGATGGCCGTGAACTCCGCGCGCCGCGCGTGGTGCTTACCACCGGCACCTTCCTGGGCGGGCTGCTGCATTACGGAGAAGACAAGGTCGCCGGCGGGCGCGCGGGCGAAAAGGCCAGCTACGGCCTGTCCGAACAGCTGAAGGCGCTGGGCTTCCGCACCGGGCGGCTCAAGACCGGCACGCCGCCGCGCCTTGACGGGTCAAGTATTGACTGGTCAAGGGTCGACGAGCAGAAGGGGGACGAGCCGCCACGGCCGTTCTCGTTCCTGACGCCGGCGATCACCGGCCGCCAGGTGAGCTGCTACATCACGCGCACCACCGAGGCCACGCACCAGGTGATCGCGGACAACCTGGCGCGCAGCCCGCTGTACAGCGGGCAGATCGTGGGCGTGGGGCCGCGTTATTGCCCGTCAATCGAGGACAAGATCAAGCGCTTCCCGGACCGCGGCAGCCACCACGTGTTCCTGGAGCCCGAGGGGCTGGACACCGACGAGGTTTACCCCAACGGCATCAGCACCAGCATGCCGCGCGACGTGCAGGACGCCCTGGTGCGCACCATCCCCGGGCTTGAGCGCGCGCGCATCCTGAAGTACGGCTACGCGGTCGAGTACGATTTCGTGCCGCCCACCCAGGTGCTCAGCACGCTGGAGACCAAACTCGTGCGCGGGCTGTACCTCGCCGGCCAGATCAACGGGACGACTGGTTACGAGGAAGCCGGCGCCCAGGGTTTAATCGCCGGCCTGAACGCGGCGCTGAGCCTGGCCGGGCGCGAGCCCATGGTGCTGCGGCGCGACCAGGCCTACATCGGCGTGCTGATCGACGACCTGACCACGCGCGGCACCGACGAGCCCTACCGCATGTTCACCAGCCTGGCCGAGTACCGCCTGCGCCTGCGCACGGACAACGCCGACCGGCGTCTCACGCCGCTGGGCATCACGCTGGGCTGCATTGAAGCGCAGAGGTGTGCGCGCTTCGAGGCCAAGCTGGCCGACTACCGGCGCGGCGAGGCGCTGCTGCGGGGTGCGCGCCACGAGGGCAAAAGCCTGTACGACTGGCTGCGCACGCCGGATTTTGAGTGGGCGCGTGTGCAGGCGCTGCTGCCTGAACTGGGCGCGCTGGACGCCGAGGCGGTGGAGACGCTGGAGATTGACGCGCGCTACGCGGGCTACATGGACCGCGAGAACGCCGAGGTCGCGCGCATGGCCGAGCTGGAAGAGTTGAGGCTGCCGGAAGGGCTGGCCTACGCGGGCATTGAGCCGCTGCGGAAAGAGGCGCGGGAAAAGCTGGCGCGGGTGGGCCCGCGCACGCTGGGCCAGGCGGCGCGCATCCCGGGCATCGGCCCCGGCGACCTGACGGTGCTGCGGGTGTGGCTGAAGACCTCACGCGGCTGAACTGGGTAACGTGGACCTAATTAGTCTTGATTTGCCACGCACTGCAGGGTAGGCTCTGGGGGTCGGCGCAAAAGCCGCTGAAAACCATATGCCCCAACCCCTCTTAGCCCGGGAGGGGATTGAGTGAAGCCCTCGTGATTGCCCCGCGAGGGCTTCATACTTTCAGGCTACGATTTGGCCATGTGGTCGATAGACGTTGCCACGGTAGTATTTATCCTTACGGAACCAAAGTTTACAGTACATCGATTGGTGACCTTTCTATCGTAGAAATGGTCGTCTTGGCAATTGTTGTAATGACCGAGCCACCGCGCGATTCAATGCACATAGACGACACCTGGCTGCTAGCCAACGTGCCGTTCGTCTCGTTCGTGTGCGACAATGACGCGCTGTATTCCATGCGCTTCCTTAGTGCCGGAAGCGAGGGGCTGTTCGGCTACGCCCCCGAAGACTTCATCGACAACCGCCGCTACTTCGCGGCCTCCACTACCTGCCCCGAAGACCTGGACATCGTCGATGCCCACGCCGAGCAGGCAATCGCCGGCGGCAGCCCGGTAGTCTCGCGCTACCGGCTGGTGCAGGCCAGCGGTGAACTGCTGCAGGTGCTGTTGGTTGCCAAGGCCGTGCATGACGAAAACGGCGAGTCGCAGGCCCTGGCCGGCGTGGTGGTGGATCTCAGCCGTTTCCCGGCCTTGCAGGGGCCGCCCGGTCTGCTTTCGACGCTGCGCCCGCCGGCCCGCCGCCGCCCGCCCGCCAGTCGACCGGCCGAGATCGATGCCGGGTGGGCCGCTCTGCAACTGCCCGTGAATGCCTTCTTCGTGCGCAACGACGAGAACTACTCTGCGTGCGCGAGCTGCGGATCGACGGAAGAGCTGATCGGCTATTCCGCAGAAGACTTCAAGAACTCACACAAGTACAAGGCCGCCAGTGCCGCGTACCCGCCCGATCTTGACGTGGCCGACGCCTACATCGAAGCCGCCGCCGCGCGCGAAGGCGCGCTCACGGCGGCGCGTCTGCGCCTGGTGAATTCGGAGGGCGAGCTGGTGCCGGTGCTGGTCTTTGCACGCGGCGCCCAGCCGCCGGGCTTCCCGGAAATCGGTGTGGCGGGGGCGACGCTTGATATCAGCCATATCCCCACCCTGTGGGGGCCGTTCTCGGTGCTGCCGAATCAGCAGTGATCTGTCGCACGCGGCGTCCACCAGGTATGATGGTTGCCGAGGATTCCATGCCCGAACCAACCGGACAAACTCCCGATCCGGCTGCTCTGATCGAAGCTCTGCCAGTCGCGCTCGTCTGCACCGACGATGACGAACACTACACGCTGCGCTTTGCCAACCAGCAGGCCGCGCGGTTGCTGGGCTACGAGCTGGAGAAATTCCTGCACGGCAAGAAGTACGTGGCCGCCACGGCCGTCCACCCGGATGATCTGCACCTGCTGGAGCGGGCGGATCATCTGCACCGGCAGGGTCATGAGCGGATCGTGCTGCGTTACCGGCTGATTGCGTCGGACGGAACGGAGGTCCCGGTGCTGGACGTGGGCGCCCGGCGGGTTGACGATGCCGGCAAGCTGCTGGGCTTCACCAGCGTGCTGGTCGACCTTCGCGAAGTACCCGCGCTGCAGGGTCCCTCGGTCATACTGTCGAAACTTCCATGAAACTGGTGATTGTCTACGCCAGCACGGGCGGCAACACGCGCGAGACGGCCGAGCTTGCCGCCCGGGGCGCGGAGTCCGCGGGTGCGAGCGTGGACAGCTACAACGCCTATGGTCTTGACGCGTCAATCCTGCTGGAGGCGCAGGCGATCCTGCTGGGCGAGCCCACCTGGGGCGACGGCGAGCACCACGCCGACTGGCTGCCGTTCGACCGCGGCATGCACGAGCTGCTGGTTCCAGGGTGCAGGCTGCAGGGCGTACCGGCGGCCGCCTTCGTGGGCTGCGACCGGGCGTACCGCAACTTCGGACGCGCGATCGAGCTGGTCGAGGACCGGCTGGTCGAGTGCGGGGCGCGCATCATGCAGCGGGGGCTGAAGATCGAGCTGAAGCACAACGAGCACAGCCGTGTCTTTACACGTCAATGGGCGCGCGACTTCGTGCTGCGGGCCCGCGGCGAGCTGCCGCCGCAGCCGTACCGCCCGGCCATGACGCGCGAACAGGCCGACGCGGTGATGGGCATCGGTGCGGACGAGCGCACCGGGCGTGAGCGCAGGGGACTGGGGTGATTGGGATTTTGGATTCAAGATTTTGGATTTTGGATTGGTGCAGTGGCATGAAGCGCCACACGGTTCCAGACTGATTTTCAACCGCACAGAATACAGCCATTGACCAACAAGAGCCCTCCTTCGTGGTTCTTGGTGGTCCTTCGTGGTTAGCCCGTAGTCGTTTTTACCAGTAGCATCCGGGGCCGAGTTACTTCGGCTCGCGGTCTCGCACCACGCCGCGTTTGCTTTCCCGGAAGAACCTGACCCAGTGCTGGGCCTGCTCGCTGTCGCTGAACTCGTTCTCCAGCCGCTTCAGCGCGTCCTCCAGCGGCGTGCCGCTGCGGAACAGCAGCTTGTAGGCCTCACGCAGGCGCTTGATCTGCTCGCGCGCAAGTCCGCTGCGCTCGAGGCCCACGGCATTCAGGCCGTAAACCGGGCAGCCGAAGCCGCCCACGCGGCAGAACGGCGGGATGTCGAGGCTGGTGACGCTGCCGCCGCTGACCATGGCCATCTTGCCCACGCGCGCGAACTGGTGCACCGCCACCAGGCCGCCGAACACCACGCGGTCTTCGACGGTGACGTGGCCGGCAAGCTGCAGTGCGTTGGCGGCGATCACGCGGTTGCCCACGATGCAGTCGTGGCCGACGTGGCAGTAGGCCATCAGGAAATTGTCGTCGCCGATGCTGGTGGTCTGCTGTGCCGTCTTGGTTGTCCCGCGGCTGACCTGCATGTAGTCGCCCAGGAAGTTGCGGTCGCCGATCACCAGTTTCGTGGGGTCGCCCTTGTAGCCCAGGTCCTGTGGCGGCGCGCCGAGGCTGCAGTGGTTGCCGATGCGATTTCCCTCGCCGATGGTGGTGGGCCCCTCGATCACGGTGTGGGGCCCGACGCGGGTGCCGGGGCCGATGCGAACGCCGGCGCCGATCACGCAGAAGGGGCCGATCTCGGCGGTTGCGTCGATGCTCGCGGCCGGGTCAATGATGGCGGTGGGGTGAGTTGTCATGGGAGATGTGGGACATGCAGGACACGTGGGACGTGTGAGATAACGGGCCCTGCCGGTCCCACTTGTCTCACACGTCCCATCGAATCACTAACGCCGCTGCAGGATGCTGAGGATCGCCGTAAGCTGGGTCTTCTGCATCTCGAGCTGTTCCTTGATCGAGTTGATGTCTTCGGCGCTGCCACCGCCTCCGCCGCCGCCGCCCGCCACGATGCCTTCGCCCACTTCGCGCCCCAGGTTCAGCAGGTCGCCGTACCAGCGCGACTCGGGCAGGCTGGTGACGAGTTTTTCGGTGAGTTCGCGCCCGGCCTTGCTCACGGCGCTGAGGTGCTTGAGGATCTGGTCCATCTGTTCGTTGGCGCCGTCGCCGAAGTCGACCTTCATGGGCTTCTCGCGCGACTTCTTGACCTCGTCTCGCAGGTTGCGCATTTCGTCGCGGATGCGTCCGAGCATTTCGGTGACCGGCCCGAGGTCGACGTTCAAGGTGACCTTGGGGGCAACGCCGCCACCTCCGCCGGACATCACCGGCGCCGCGACCGCGGGCGCCTGGCGCGGCGCCTCGGCGACGGCACTCGAGCTGCTGTCGTCGTCGCCGATGCTGGATGCGGGTGCGCCGCCGGACAGTGGCGATTGTTCCTCGTTGACCTTGGGCGTCGAGGACTTGAGGCGTTTGGAAAGGTTTGCCAGTTTCGCAAGGTCAGCCATGCCACATCACCGTTAGTGGTCCGAAAAAGAGCGCGCCCGGCGGAAACCGGGCGCGCGTCACGGTTTGCCAATGGAGGAAATTCTAGTCCTCGTGGCTCAGCGCCGCAAGCAGGCATCCCTTGGCCGTCGCGTTCAGCTGGTCTTCCGCCTTGCGGATGTCGCTGACCTTGATCGGGAAGCGGGAAGCCATCTTGCTGAACTCGTCCTTGAAGACGTCGACAAAGCCGCCGACCTTCGACGTGCCGCCGGAGACCGCGATGGGAACCGGCTTCGGGAAGTTCGGGATGTCCTTGGTGGTCTCGAACTTCTTCACGATGTTGTCGAGGCTGTACTTGATCAGGTGGCGGTAGTAGATCACGATCGCCTCTTCTTCGGGCGTCTTCGGCGCGTTGATGTCCACGCCGCGTTCCTTCACCGCGGTGATCTTGCTGGCCGCGCAACCCATCACCTGTGCGGCCTGCTGGTCGATCCAGTCGCCGCCCTTGGCGGTCGAGAAGCTGACCACGGGCATGGAACGGAAGCACACGCACACGTTCACCATGCCGCCGCCGCACGAGATGCCGATGCCGGTGAAGTCGTCGTCGCCCAGCTCAGAGAACACGATGGCCTGGCCTTCGTTGAAGGGGTGGCCGCGGTAGCCCAGGCGCTCAAGCAGGCCGTTGGCGATGTTCGTGTGGTACACGATGTTCATCGTCGAGTCGACCGGGTCGGCCGGGATCGAGTAGTACACCACCTCGCCGTCGGCGCGTGGCGGGCCGAGAATCTTCTTGAACAGCTCGACTTCCATGGGCATGGCGTCCACGTCGGTCGGGCTGATCAGGCCGTTCTTCATGGGACGGCGCATTTCCCGGTTGAAAATGTTCGCAAGCTCGAAGGCGTCCTCACCGATGATGAAGAGCTTGTTCTCGCGCTTGATGTACGGAACACCCTGACCCTTCAGCATCTTCAAGGTGTACGGGTCTTCCGGCACGTCAAGGAACGCGTTGCGTGCGGGGAAAAACTCGATGCCGCCTTCTTCATCCATGCGGGCAGCGACAAGGTTCGCTGTACCCACGTCCAAGCCGCGCCCGAGCGGCGCACCCGAATCATCACCCACGGTGAATACCTCCGGCTGTTGAGAATCTTCGTTTGGTTCCGCAGGCGTCGAGTTGCCCGAGACCGCCCCGGGTTCCGCTTCGCCTGGATCGTCGTCCTCGCCTGCACCAGCCTCCAGGTCGAGGTCTTCCGATTCTGTTTCTGACTGGTCTGTCTCGCTGCCTTCTTCGGCCGCGCTGAAAACCGCTTCGTCGTCCGACACTTCGCCCCTTGCGCCTTCTGCGGGCGAGTCCGCGCCGTGCGCCACGTCAATGTCGTTCCGGTCGAATTGCTGTGGAGTGTTATCTAACAGTGTATTCAAGGTTTCGCCAGAGGGTAATTGCTCGCGTCCGTTCACTTTATCGCCTTGCGAGATATCACCTTGCGCGATGTCAGATTCCATTTCCAGCGACGCCATCGTCATCGGCCCGGAACCACCCAATTCGTCAATGTCACCCGCCGACGCGCCGGGAACTTCCACCGTGGGGACCGAGCCTTCATCCGCGGCGGCCGCTTCGTCGCCCACGGCGTCGCGCATTTCCATGGCGGCCATGGTCATCGGCCCGGACGGCGCCTGCCCGGATGCGGGGGCTGCCAGGATGCGCTCAGTGTCGCCGCGCGTGGCGCCGGCCAGGATGCGCTCGGTGTCGCCTCGCACGGGACCATCCGTGTCGTCGGGCGCATCGGCTTCCGCATTGGTCATTTCGAAGGCGGCCATGGTCATGGGGCCGGCGCTGACCTGCGGCGCGGGCGGCAGGCCCGCCAGGTCGAGCTCTTCCTCGATGCGCGAGGCCGGGCCGGCGAACGCAGCGTCCAGGGTGGATTCATCGAGGTCACCGATGTCGATGTCATCCTCCACCACCTTGTGGCGCCCGCTGGGAGTGATCACCACTTCGTCGACATCCAGGTCGGACTCGTCGATGGCTTCTTCGTCTTCCACGATCTCGTGGCGTCCGCTGGGCGTGACGTTGACCGGCGTATCGTGCCAGTTCTTTTCCTGTGCGCCGGTTGCGCTGCGCTGCGCCGCGCGCTGCAGCCGCTCGCGCACGGTTTCCTGGCGAGCCGGGGCGTCGTGCAGGTCGGAGAGGTCGAGGTCGTGGTCCTCTTCCTCATACACCTGGTCGTTGGGATTGTCGCTGGGGTCTACGTGCACGGGTGCCTGCAGGTGCTTTGTTTAAGCGGCTTTCCAGAGGAGGTCGGCAAATTCTAACCCCGGTACGGTACCGCACAAGGGGCCGGGTAAATCGCGCTTCCATGTGGTATACTGCTGCCATGCGGATCCGGGCCCATTGCTCTTGCGGCTGGCAGCGTGAACTCAGCGAGTTTTACGCCGGTAAGCGTATCCGCTGCCCCGACTGCATGGCACTGGTCGAGGTGCCCGGCGATTCCGGCCCCGCACCCTATCACTCCAGGCTGCCGGCGCGCGCGCCGACTTCGGTACGTTACACGGCGCCTGTCCGCCGCCCGTTCCAAGGCAGCAGCCTGCTGATTTTGATGATCGGCCTGGTGTTGGCCATCAACCTGTGGCGCCTGCAGCGGCCCGATCCCTGGGTTGAGGGGATTCAGGATGTACAGCAGCTTCAGCGCCCCGAGCCGGAAGAACCGCAGCCGGCCCGGCCGACGCCGCCTCCCGCCCGCGACTACACGCCGCCCGCCGGGAACGAGGACGAGTTCTAGCCCCGAGTTCACAATCCGGCCGATTTTCCCGTTTTGAATTTTCGATTCGTGGCTAGGATTGCCGCCCCCGACACGGAGGTTCGGCATGACTCGTTTCCTGACCGCGTCACTCTGCCTGGCGATGATCGTGGCCCTTTCGGCTTGCGGCGGTAGCGGCAATGCAGCGCCCCCGGCGGGCGGCAACACAGGCGGCGGGTCCGGCGCCGGCAGCAACAAGCAGCCCCCGGCCAACCAGCCCGAGGAAGGCCCCAGGGAAGACCCGGACCTGTGGAAGAAGATCACCACGCCCACGCCCACCGGCTGGAAGAAGCTCGCCAAGGACGGCCAGAACGAACTGCGCAGCGACAAGTATGACCTGCTGCTCATGCCGGCCTTCGATCTGCTCGCCGCGTTCGCCGACAGGGAAATCCCGCACCCCAGCAGCGGCACGGACGAAGAGTGGCAGGAGTGGCGCGACGGCGTCTCGGCCGTGTTCGTCTACAACGTCAGCAGGCAGAAGGACGACGCGCTGGAATCCCTGAAGAAGCACGGCGCGGCGTTCCTGAATGACTTCGATGCAGGCGCGGTCCGCAGCCAGACCGGAATGGCGCTGTACGTGCAGCCGGGCGCCGAGCAGAAGTGGCTGGCTTGCGTTAGTAACGAACGTGGTACATACATACTCGCGGCGCTCGTGCGTAACGATGACGCCGCCAACTTGATGAAGCCCTATCCCGCAACGATCAAACCGGAGTAGCCATGGGTTACAACAGCAGCAAGAAGAGCCGTCTCAAGTCCAAGCGCCGCAAGCTGCGCAACGCCAAGGAACGCAAGAAGGTCGAAGGCAAGGCCAAGAAGGGCTAACACGATTTTGGATTTTGGATTTTCGATTTTGGACTGACGCGACGGCGTCCAAATCTGGCGTTGCAGCACAATCCAAAATCCAAAATCTGAAAATCCAAAATCCCAACATGCACCGCGTCTGGGCCCAAATCGACAAGTCGGCCGTGCGCCACAACCTGGCCGCCATTCGCCAACGCGTGGGCGACACCCGCGTGATGGCTGTGCTCAAGGCCAACGCCTACGGCCACGGCGCCGTCGAGATGGCAAAGCTGCTCGCGGCCGAGGGCGTTGACGCCATCGGCGTAGGCGACAGCGGCGAGGCCCTTGAGCTGCGCGACGCGGGCATCACCACCCCGATCCTGATCGTGGGCGGCATCATTCCCGGCGAAATGCCGCGCGTGGTGGCCAACGACATCGAGGTCAACCTGCACACGGTGCAGATGGCCGAGGAACTGAATGCCGAGGCCGCCAGGCAACAGCGTACCGTGCGCGTGCACCTGAAGGTGGACACCGGCATGGGCCGCCTCGGCATGCAGCCCTTCGAGGCCGTGCCGTTCCTGCACAACCTGCGCAGGCTGCGCAACCTCGAGCTGGTGGGCATGTGCACGCACTTCAGCCTGCCCTACGAGCGCAACCCGGCCTTCACCACCCGCCAGATCGAGCATTTCAACCTGGCCGTGGAAGTGGCGGAGCGCCTGGGCTACACGGGCCTGACGCTGCACAGCTCGTCGTCACTGGCCGTGTTCGGCCGCGACGACGCCTTCTTCAACCTGGTGCGCACGGGCGTGGCGCTGTGGGGCCTGCTGCCGGGCGACGAGCACGGCAACGCGGAGAAGCTGAAACCCGCGCTGCAGCTGAAGAGCCGCGTGCTGTTCTTGAAAGACGTCCCCGAGGGCACCCCGATCGGCTATTCGCGCACCTACTACACCCCCGCGCCGGCGCGCATCGCGACCTTGCCCGTGGGCTACAACGACGGCTACCGCACCAGCCTCAGCAACCGCGCCGAGGTGCTGTTGCGCGGAGTGCGCTGCCCGGTGGTCGGCCGCGTCAGCATGGACTACACCACCGTGGACGTAAGCCTGGTGCCGGACGCGGCCGTGGGGGATGAAGTAACGCTGATCGGCCGCGACGGCGAAGAAGAAATCGACCTGGCGGAAGTCGCCCGCTGGGCGGATTCCATCCCGTACGAAATCCTGTGCGGATTAGGCCGCCGCGTCGCGCGTGTTTACATTTAGTTCTCAGTTGCCGGTTGTCAGTTGTCGGCCGGCGCTTGAATCCCGTGGTGACTGACAACCGACAACTGGCAACCAACTACCGAGACAAACCATGCCCGAAGCTGCTCCGGACATCCAGGTGCTGGGACGCGTGCCCACCGGCCTTTACATCGTGACGGCCGAGAACAACGGCCAGCGCGCGGCCTTCCTGGCCAGCTGGGTGTGCCAGGCCGGCTTCAGCCCGCCGGCGATCAGCGTGGCGATCAAGCAGGATCGCCCGATCATGCGCCAGCTTGCTCGCGGCGCGCACTTCGCGCTGAACATCCTGGGCACGGAAGACAAGAAGCTGATGGGCCAGTTCGCGAAGGGCTTCGGCATCAGCGAAGACCCCTTCGAGGGCGCCAACATCAAGCGCACCGACAACGGCACGCCCTACCTGCCCGACGCGCTGGGCTTCCTGGAGTGCCGCCTGCTGCGCACCCTCGAGCCCAGCACCGAACACAACCTGGTGATCGGCGAAGTAATCGGCGGCCGTATGTTAAAGGAAGGCGAACCCTGGGTGCACGTGCGCAAGAGTGGGGACCGATACTAGGGGAGGTTTCAGGGGACAGGTTTCAGGTTTCAGGGAAAGGCGGTCGCGGTGCATGCCATTTCCGAAGTCTGCTGCCTTGTGTCCCGGAACCCTGAACCCTGACCCCTGAAACCTGAAACCTGAAACCTGACACCCGCCATGGATGCTGCCTGCCAAATCCTTCAAGACGCGCGCCGCATTGCCGTGCTGGGCATGTCGCCCAAGCCGCAGCGCACCAGTCATGCCATTGCCATGTACATGCAGCGCGCGGGCTACGAGATCATTCCCGTCAATCCGGGCCATGACGAAATCGAGGGCCTTACCTGCTATCGCAGGCTGGAAGCGATTCCCGAGGCCGTGGACATCGTGGACGTGTTCAGAGCATCAGAGCACGAGCACGAGGTGTGCGAGCAGGTGCTGGCCATGAACCCGCTGCCGAAGGCGGTGTGGTTCCAGCTCAATGCGGGCGGCTACGAGGTGGAAGAAAAGCTGCGCGACCACGGCATCGAGGTGTTCGTGAACAGCTGCATCAAGGTGGTGCACAGCGTTTGCCTCGGCAAACGCTAGGTTTTAGGTGATAGGTTGTAGGTTGTAGGGAACGGCACGCCGCCCCTGGCTGACGAGGCCTTGGTGAAGTCGGCTGTCTCCTGCTTCCTGCTTTCTGCCTTCTGCTTCCTGCCTCGGTACGAACCGGGGGATGCCTGACACTTTGAACCGGGCGGATGCCTGACAGGTAACTTGGGCGGCAAGGAGACTGCCGATGCCCTGGAAAGAGACCTGTCCGGTGACCGAACGAATCAACTTCATCAACGACTGGATTGCCGAAAAGGGCTCCGTCAGCGGTCTCTGCGCGACCTACGGCATCACCCGCGAAACCGGCCATCTGTGGATCCGGCGATTCAAGCAGGGCGGCTATCCGGCCCTCGAAGACCGCAGCAAGGCCGCCCACAGCCACCCCAACGAAACGTCTGCCGACATCCGCGCGCTGATCCTTGCCGCCCGCAAGGCTCACCCCACCTGGGGCCCGAAGAAGCTGCGGCCTCTGCTGGAGCGCGTCCACCCCGGCATCGAGCTGCCGGCGCTGAGCACGATGAACGACATCCTGAAACGGGCAGGCCTGATCCAGCCCGGGCGCCGCTGCCGCCGCCGTCATAGTGACGGCGGCAGCGGCGCGATCTCGGGTGGGCCGAACAGCGTGTGGTGCGTGGATTACAAGGGTCAATTCAGGCTGGGCGACGGCAACCTGTGCTACCCGCTGACCGTGACGGACGCCTGCTCGCGCATGATCCTGTGCTGCGAGGGCCATGACGGAACCAGACACGACAGCGCAAGACGCAGCTTCGAGCAGACCTTCAAACGCTACGGCCTTCCCGACGCCATCCGCAGCGACAACGGGACGCCCTTTGCGAGCACCGGTGCCGCCAGGCTGACGAGACTGGGCGTGTGGTGGCTCAAGCTGGGGATCACGCTGCAGCGCATCCGGCCGGGCAAGCCTCAGGAAAACGGGCGTCACGAGAGGATGCACCGGACGCTGAAGGCCGAAACAGCCAGACCGCCGGCGTCGAACATGAAGCGCCAGCAGGGACGCTTCAACGATTGGGTGGAGGAATTCAACTTTGAACGGCCGCACGAGGCGCTCGATGGTGCGACGCCGGCGAGCCGGTACGAGGTTTCGCTGCGCGAGTATCCGGGAGAGTTGGCTGATCCGGAGTATCCCGGCCATTACGAGAAGCGGCGCGTGAAGCCGGAGGGAACGCTGCGGCTGAGAGGCGTGCAAGTGTACCTGAGCGAGGCGCTGGGCAACGAGCTGGTAGGTGCTGTGGAAGTGGAGGACGGCGAGTGGCGCCTGAAGTTCGGAAGCCTGGAGTTGGCGACGTTTGATGAGCGCAGACGTGAGTTGAGGCCGATCGGCAGCAACCGTGCAACGTCAAAGGGGAAGTTGTACAAGAGGAAAGTGTCAGGCATGCGCCCGGTCTAAACTGTCAGGAATCCGCCCGGCCCAACACCTCCTGCCTCCTGCCTCCTGCGTCCTGCCTCCTGCGCCCTGACCCCTTTGACCCAACCCCTGACCCCTGTAACCTGAACCCCGACACCTGACCCCGGGCCGCCTTTGCATCGCTACTTTGACGAAGTCCACGCCTTCATCCGCACGAACGACCTGTTCGACCGTGGTGAATCAATCCTGGTCGCCTTCTCCGGCGGCCCGGACAGCATGTTCCTGGCCGAGGCCCTGTCCCAGATCAGCCAGACTTACAAGTACGGCTGGAACATCGTGCTGGCGCACCTCAACCACGGCATCTCCGACCACGCCGACGAAAATGATCGCTTCTGCCGCCTGATGGCCGAAGACCGCCTCAAGCTGCAGCTGGTCACGCGCAAGGTCAGCATCCCGGAAATGCTGAAATCCGGCCGTTTCAAGGGCATGAGCATCGAATCGCTCGGCCGCCGCGAGCGCTACCGGCTGTTCGTGGACACCTGCGCCGAGCGCCACATCACCAAGCTCGCCACGGGCCATCAGCTCGATGACCAGGCCGAGACCGTGCTGATGCGCGTGATCGGCGGCTCGTGGTTGACCGGTATGTCGGGCATCCCCGTGCGCCGGCCCCTGAGCCGCAACTCGCGCGCCGAGGTGGTGCGCCCGCTGCTGCGCGTGGGGCGCGACCAGATCGAGGAGTGGGTGGAAAGCGAGAAGGTGCCGGTTTTCCTGGACCCCACCAACGAGGACCCGCGCTATCACCGCAACAAGGTGCGCCACAGGCTGATGCCGCTGCTGATCAAGGAGTTCAACCCCGGCGCCAAGCGACACCTGGCGGCACTGGGCCAGCAGGCACAGGAGCTGGAACAGGAACTCTCGAAGCTCGCGGAAGGCTTCCTGGAGCCCGCCGTCGAGCGCGGCAGCGAAACCGTGGTGCGCGTGCCGATCGAGAAGCTGCGCCTGCAGGGGCCGCTGGCGCAGCGCTACATCCTGCGCCACGCGCTGCACAGCGCCGGCATGCCGATCCGCGAGGTGACTCACCGTCGCGTCGAGCGCGTGCGCGACCTGCTGGGCAGTGAGCGCCGCGGCCTGGTGGTGCGCCTGTCCGACAACTCCAGCGTGCTGCTGGATGACCACGACATCGTGGTGAAACTGGCCCACACCACGGCGCTGCCGGAGTTCATCACGCCCGCCGAGTTCCAGATCAGCCGCGACGGCAGCTGGGTCGCCGACGTGGACCGCGGCCCCGTCGCGCGCATCACCGCCGAGATGATGGCGATGCCTTCAGGCGGCGCGAACGAACTGATGGAAGCCAAGCCCGACGAGGTCGAGTACCTGAACGCCGAGGCCGTGCTGTTCCCGCTGTTCGTCCGCGCGCGCAAGGATGGCGACCGCCTGCGTCCCCTGGGCCTGAGCGGCGAGAAGAAACTGCAGGACCTGCTGGTGGACGGCAAGGTCCCGCGTGAGCAGCGCGACGTCACGCCCCTGGTGTGCGACAGCAGCGGCATACTGGTGGTGTGCGGCCAGACCATCGCGCACCGCGCGCGCATCACGCCGCAGACCAGCCAGGTCATGAAGATCACCGTGATTCCCCGCGCCGGCAGCAGCGATGCCAGCGGCTTCCTGCCGCCGGTCACGTAGGGGCGGGTTTTTGGGGTGGGCCCGACAATCTTGTCGGGCGCTGCTTTGTCGCGCCAAATGCGGCGCGACCGCCGACAGGATTGTCGGCGCCACCCCTGCAACACACCACCACCGTTCACCTTCTTGCGAACCGCTCACACTCCCGCTTGCGAATTTGCAACGCCGGCTTACGGAAAGTTTGACCTCCGACGGTGGTCGGCCGTAACAATACCCGTTGCGCCCATCTACCCCTGACAAGGATCGGACCCATGAAACGTGCTTTGATTCCTCTGGTTGTGGCGGGCTTCGCGGCCGGCCTTTACGCGCAGGGCTTTGAGGCCCCGGTGCGCCTGAACGCGGGCGACGCGCCCATCTCCGTGGACGTCGGCCACGCCGCCCCGTACTACGCCGACATCGACGGCGACGGCAAGCGCGACCTGCTGGTCGGCCAGTTCGGCGAGGGCAAGCTGCGCATCTACAAGAACGTCGGCGAAGACAACGCGCCGAAGTTTACCGATTTCGAGTACCTCAAGGCCGACGGCGAGATCGCCAAAGTCCCCACCGGCTGATGCATCGGCTTCACCCCACAGTTCGTGGATCTCAACGGTGACGGCCGCAAGGACATCCTCACCGGCAGCTACACCCCGGGCGATCTCTACCTGTTCGCCCGCAAGGAAGACGGCAGCTTCGCCAAGGGCGAAATTCTCAAAGACAAGGACGGCAAGAACATCGCGGTCGGACGCGCCACCACCCCCTACGCGGTGGACTGGGATGGCGACGGCGACCTGGACCTGCTGGTGGGCGACATCCAGGGCTACGCCTGGCTGGTGGCCAACGAGAGCGGCGGCGCTGAGCTCAAGTTCGCGGCGCCGACCAAGCTGCAGCACGACGGCAAGGACATCAAAGCCGACCACGGCGACTCGCAGGTGGTGATCGTGGACTGGAACGGAGACGGCACCCACGACCTGCTGCTGGCCCACGGCTCGGGCGCGGTCAGCCTGTACGCGGGCATCGCGGGCAAGGGCGCGCCGAAGCTGAGCGCGCCGGTCACGCTGGTGGAGAAGCCGGGCGCGGCCAAGGAAGGCGAAGTTCTGCCCGGCTCACGCGCCAAGGTGTGCGTCAGCGACGTGGACGGCGACGGCGCGCTCGACCTGCTGCTGGGCGACTTCGGCTACATCATGCACCCGCAGCCGGAGCTGACCGAAGCCGAGCAGAAAGAGTACGCCGAGCTGCAGGAGAAGCAGAAGGAAACGACGGCGAAGTTCAGCGAGGTGATCAGCCGCGTGCAGAAGGCCGTGGAGAAAGAGTTCGGCAAGGAGCGCAAGGACCTCGCCACCAAGGAAGAGCAGCAGAAGTTCGCCGAGGCGTTCTCCAAGGCCCTGCGCGCCGACGAGGAGTACCTGGCGGTGAGCAAGGAGAACAGCGAGCTCTACCAGAAGATGGCCAAGTACCAGCCCAAGCGCGAGTACCGCGGCAATGTCTGGCTGTACAAGGCCAAGAAGGCCGAGAAAGAGCCGGCAACGGGCAACTAGGCGCTCAACAAGCTGGAAAGCAAACACAAGCCCGCCGTGCAAACGGCGGGCTTTGTTTCGGCCGGGCATTCGCCACGGGAGCCAGGATGTTTTACGTCAGCTCGCGCAAAATCGCCTTGGTATGCGGGCCGTAGAACGGGTCGTCTTTTAAGTCCGTGGCGCGGGTTTTTACGTCGAAGTTGGCGCCCTCATTCTCCAGATGCTTGACGCCCATTTCCGGCGGCAGCTCCAGCCCTTCCAGGTAAGTGGGGATGTCGTCAACCGTAATCAGATATTCGCCCAGGCCGCGCAGGTGGTTGATCACCTTGGCCGCGTACGCGTCGGCGCCCCTGGTGCTGGTTTCCTTGGCCCAGTTCTGCACGCCCTGTGCGGTCAGCCTGGTGGCTTCCCATTCGCCGAGCACGCGGCGGATTTCCTTGCGTATCGCGTCCGACATGGCAATCAGTATCCTGCGCGTGGTTGCAATGTTCAATCACCAAACGGCAAGCACAGGCCGATGGAAAAGCTGCTCGACTTCCTACACAGCGCCGAGCCCTACACGAGCTACCGCTACGTGCTGGGCCTGGTGCTGGGCGGCATCACCGTCTACTTCGTGGTTACCGCGATCATGTCGTTGCGCAACCTGCAGGGCCTGCTGCAGGACTTCAACCGCCAGGTCAACGAGCAGCGCCTGTTCGATGACGTGCGCCTGATGCTTGATCCCGACTACGACCTCAGCCTCGAGAAGCCCCTGAAGGCCCGTCCCGGCCGCATTATCAAGCTGTCGCTGCTGTCGGCCTGCCTGCGGCTGCTGAGCTTCCGCACGCTGGTGTACGTGTTTCCAGAGCTGATCGGCGTGATCATCGTAGGCAGCGCGGCCGCCGTGGCGTACTGGTACGTGTTCACGATGAAGATCTGACACCGGCCGCCGATTGCGGCCCAGCCCCGGCCGGCAGGCCGGGGGAGATTGGTGAAGCGCGCGATATTGGCAATTCCCCCGCCCTTCCGGGCGGGGCTGAAGCGTTCACCCCTTGCAATTCGTTACCCCACTGGTAGCTAGAGCGCGCGTTGATTTTGACGCGAAGAAAGGCGTTGGGCCACAAAAACACGAAAACACTAAAGGAACTACCACCAAAGCTTTTTTCGTGTCGCAGTGCCTTTTGTGTTTTCGTGTTTTCGTGGCCAGTCATGCAGTTGCAGTTCTTCCGACTTCGCCAAGGCTACGTCGGACAGGTCGCGACCTTCGCGTTCTTCGCGTGAGTTGAAACGGAGCAGACATGCCGGCCAACAGTCTTGAGCAAGTTCGCAACCTCTGCATGCGGCGCGGGTTCGTGTTTCCGGGCAGCGCCGTTTACGGCGGCGTCGCCAGCTTCTGGGATTACGGCCCGCTGGGCGTGGAACTGCTGAACAACATCAAGAAGGCCTGGTGGCAGGACACCATCTACACCCGCAACGACATGGAAGGGCTCGATGCAGCGGTACTCATGAGCCGCAAGGTCTGGCAGCACTCCGGCCACGAAGCCACCTTCAGCGACCCGCTGGTGGACAACAAGAAGAACGGCAAGCGCTACCGCCTCGATCACCTGCTGTCTCAGCAAACGGAAGAAGTTCTTCGTGGACTGCTTCGTCGCTTAGTTCAACTGCTCAAGATGCCCCCGGAGTTGTTCGAGACCATCACTCGAGAGCGGATTGTGAGTGACATTTCCAGCCTGCTTACATCCAGCACACTAGAGGCTCAGATTGCGACAAAAGTTGGCATACCCGGCGCTAGGTTGGATCAACCGCTTTCCACCACGTTCAGCGCTAATGACAGGGCTGAACTGATTCGCGCACTGGCAAGAGCAGTCGACGAACTTCCGACAAAGGCGGAAAAGCTCGCGCTAGTTCTTGGACTACAAGATCAGATTGGATGGCAGCCTGTTGATCAGGAGCCATCCCTACGGATTGCCGGCATTCTGTCAGTGCGCGTTGCCAAGTATCTGTTGGCAGCGGCCAAGGTTGTGGACCCGTCAGACGGATCGGTCGGGGAGTGGACTGACCCAAGAAGCTTCAACCTGATGTTCAAGTCCCATGTCGGCCCGGTGGAAGCTGCTGTCGGCACTGAGGAAGAAGCACACGCCCGCGTTTACCTGCGGCCGGAGACTGCGCAGGGCATCTTCATGAACTTTGCCCATGTGCAGCGGGCTATGGCTCGCAAGGTTCCCTTCGGTGTGGCCCAGATCGGCAAGGCTTTCCGCAACGAGATCACGCCCGGCAACTTCATCTTCCGCACGCGTGAGTTCGAGCAGATGGAGATCGAGTTCTTCATCAAGCCGCCCCAGTTCGTGAAGGAAGGCGAAAAGAACGACCAGCAGTGGCACGAAGAGTGGGTCGAACAACGTTTTAAATGGTGGCTGCGGTACGCAACGTCTCCTTCGGCAACTCTCGAAGAGAGAGACGCTACAGCATCCCGTTTCCGCGCCCGCGCCCAGACGCCTGACGAGTTGGCCCACTACGCCAAGGCCACCACGGACATCGAGTACCTGTTCCCCGGCTCGCTCGGCTGGGGAGAAATCGAGGGCGTGGCAAACCGCACCGACTTCGATCTCAGCGCGCACAGCAAGGAAGTGCCCGAGGAAGACCTCAAGCGCCTGAAGCTCGAGGCCAACCACGACAGCACCGAGAAGCTCGACTACTTCGACCCGGACGCCAAGGCCCGCTACATCCCCTGGGTGATCGAGCCCTCGGCCGGCGCCACGCGCGCCATGCTGACCTTCCTGTGCGAGGCCTACCACGACGAAGTGGTCACCGAGCCCACCAAGCAGCAGATCGACCAGATCAAGTCCGACGCCGCCATGATCCGCAAGAACGCCGAGAAGAAGATCAAGGAGGCGCAGAAAGAGCTCGCCGCCGGGCGCGAAGCCAAGCACGACCCCGCCAAGGTCGAAGCATTCCTGAAGCTGCTCGACGAAACCGTGGCACGCCTGCCGGAAAGCCTGACCGAAGTGCTGACCGCGCTCGACCACGAGGGCGCCCAGAACCTTGAGCCGGTCAAGAAATTCCGGCCGCCCACGGAAAAGCTGGTGGAGGACTGCACCCGCACGGTGCTGCGCCTGCACCCGGCGCTGGCGCCGGTGAAGCTGGCGGTGTTCCCGCTGAAGAAGAACAAGCCGGAGCTGGTGGAGCTGGCCCAGGCGATCAAGGAGCGCTTCCAGCGCCACTTCCGGGTGGTGTACGACGACAGCGCCGGCATCGGCCGCCTGTATCGCCGCCAGGACGAAATCGGCACGCCGTTCTGCATCACCGTGGACTTCGAAAGCCTCGAAGACGGCACCGTAACCGTGCGCGAACGCGACAGCATGGAGCAGGAGCGGGTAAAGATCGACGACCTGCCCGGCTACCTGTCCGAGCGTCTGCAACTCAGTTAGCAGTGACTTCGATGCGAACCGCCGCGGCAGTGCCGCGGCGGTTGGCTTTTTCCCTGCCGGCCGGGCGGATACCGACAGTCGCTTGATCGTGTAAGAAACAACGCGTTAGCTGAAGACCTGAAAAGTAAGAAAAAATAGTCAAAAACGAATTGAGCACGATCGTGAGCAGCTCGCAGGGCTGAGCGTAAGCCATTGGGATACGAGTCTTTACACTTCAGGGTTGAGGGGCATATGGTCTGGCGTGTCAGGTCTGAACGGTTCTGTCCCGACGTTATATAGCATTATGTAAGCAAATGGTCGTACAAGCTCCATTGCGTAACATATAGTTTGATTAATGCTTGTGCGTTGCAGACGATATGTGGTATATTCGCAAACTTGAGCAGATGGGACGGTAGGCGCCGCTGTCCACATGTATCCACATGTGACTAATGGCTCGCGCGCGTATTGTGATGTTAGCGGAATTGCATAAAATTTCTAAATTTTCGCTTCAGTATGTTTTGACGTGTTGTATCCAATGGTCGTGGCGACGACTTCGTCTGGAATCACACGACGCAGGAGGTTTGCGGCAAGTGTCACGCTGAAGATTGCGGATACAATTGCATCGCAGTATCATGAAGGAAACATCGAACCGCGATAAATTGAGTTGCCCGTTGCCAATGGTGCGGCTTGCCGTCGGTGATTAGCAGGTATGGAGTTCGACAGGCTTGCTGGGTGCACCGTGAGTTCTGCTCCTCGACTAGGCACGTTTCTTCCGTTATTGGCGGCCGCTGTCGCGTTGGCTGTCATGTTCGGCTGGGTATTCGACCTGCCCTGGCTGCTGAAGCCGGGCAAGTTTTCCGCGGTTGCGGAGATGACGGCCGCCGTGGTCGTGCTCCTGTCCTCGATCTCGATGCTCGGCGTGCTGTTCTCGCGGCGGACCATGGTGATTGCCGCAAGCGCGCCTGCCGTGGTCCTGTGTGCGCTGCACCTGGGCGGCAATCTGCTCGGGGCCGAGTCGATCCTGGTTGATGGGTGGCTGGCTTCGGACGTAGTCGATGATCACCTGAATGCGCGGGGACGTATGTCTTCGCCTTCCGCCCTGACGTTCCTGACCCTCAACCTGGCGCTGCCCCTGCTGTTGCTCCAGGCCAAGGCGTGGCACCAACTGGTTGCCAGCGTGCTGGCGTCGCTTGTGGCGGGCTACGGCCTGTTTGCTCTCACTGGCTACATGGGGCAACTGATGGTCGGCGTGGGCTGGGGCGTACTTGCCGGGCTTTCGATTCCAGAGGCTTTCTGCGCGCTGCTGCTCGGCGGGGGCGCCGTACGGCTCGCGTGGCTGGGCGGGCAGGGTGCCGTGCGGGAGCCGATCTGCAGGGCGGCGGGCGGCGCGGTCCTGCTGACGTCGTGCCTGGCGGTGGGGCTGGCGATCTTCCTGGAAGCCCGGGAGATGCAGGTGCTGCAGGCGGACGAGCTGCTTGAACTGGAGCAGCTGGCGGCAAATGTTTTGAGCGAAACCCGCCAGTCCCGCAGGGCCGTGGAGCGCATGGCCATGCGCATGGAAAGCGACTCCGGGATGTCGCGCCATGCCTGGCAGAGTGACGCGCAGGCCTACATCAGGGATATCCCCGGCTTGCTGGCGGTGGCTGCCGACAGGAATGATGGACAGACGTGGCTGGAAGCGGGCGAGGTTTCGGTCCGGGATGACTACCTGAGCTCAATCCTGCGCCGGGTCAATCAGGCGATTCCGCGTGACGGGAAGTACACCGCAGGTTCGATCCTGGAAGGACCCGTGCAACTGCCCGAGGAAGGCGATGGCTGCCTGCTGGCCGCCGTCGCGACGGGCAGCGGCGCTTCCGCAACCACGATAGTAGGCGTGATCGATCCCGCTCAGTACTTTCCACGCCTGGTGTCAGGGGCGCTGTTTCAGACTCACGACATACAGATCCGCAGTTCCGCCGGAGTGGTGTTCGAGCGCACTACAGGAAAGGCCCTGGACCCCGCCTCGTTCCAGTACTCTACGGCCATCGACGCGGGCAGTGAGACCTGGCAGCTTGTCCTGAGCCCGACCACCGCCCACGTCGCCGGCGGTCGCTCCCGTGTCTCCGAGACGCTGCTGCTGGCCGGGCTGGTGATGGCCAACCTGCTCGGGCTGAGCATCCAGTTCGGGCGCGCGGCCGTGACGAACGGCGAGCGCCTGGCACTGAGTCTGGCGAATCTTGCCGATCGCGAGGAGCGGCTGGCGAACCTGTTCAAGTCGGTTCTGGACGGTGTGCTGATCCTGGACGGAAGCGGCCGGATTGAATCCGCGAACCCGGCAGCATGTGTGATGTTCGGCTACAGCAGCCCGGCATTGCAGGGTGTGTCCATCGATGCCGTTTTCCGGGGTGGGGGCCTTAAGGAGGGGCTCCTGGGAGCAAAGCTTCAGACGCAGCGTCTGAACGAGCTGGCCGGCTCGCTTTCGGAAGGGGTCGGATTCCGCCGTGACGGCACGGAGTTTCCCGCCGCGGTTGCGATTTCAGGTTTCACTACATCGCAGGGCCGGATGTTCGCGTGTTTCGTGCGTGACATCAGCGCCCGAAAGTCCGCGGAGGTGGAACGGGAAAAAACTGTTGCAGGAGCTGGAGGCCACCAACCACCAGCTGGTGTTGGCGGCTCGCGAGTCCGCGGAAGCCGCGGACCGCTTTGCCGTCCTGTTCGCGTCGGTGCCGGACGCAACACTGATGGTTGAGGAAGACGGCTCGATTGTCGAGTTCAATCGGCAAGCCGAAACGTTGTTCGGGTACTCGCGGGACGAAGTCAGGGGCCGGCCTGTCGAAGTGCTGCTGCCGCCGGAGATCCGCGAATCACATGTGGCGCTGCGCGCCGAGTACACCCGCAGCCCGGACGTTCGCGCCATGGGCAGCGGTCGAGAGCTCGAGGCGGTGAATCGCCGCGGAGAAGCAATCCCGGTAGAGATCAGCCTGAGCCCGTTGCGTTTCCAGGGACGTCTCATGGTGGTGGCCTCGATCCGGGATATCACCCAGCGCAGAAAAGCCGAAAAGGCCGTAGCGGAAAGCGAGAAGCGACTGCGCCTCGCAAACAAGGAGCTTGAAGGGATCGTGTACGTGGCGAGTCACGATCTGCGCTCTCCCCTGGTCAATCTGCAGGGCTTCGGGCGGATCGTAGGCGAGTCTGTCACGAGGCTGGGAGAGTTACTGCGCGGGGCCGGACTGGAACCCGAACTGGACGCACAGGTCTCGGAGTTGGTCGAACAGGAGATCCCGGAAGCGCTGGGATTCATCGAATCGAGTACCCGCAAGATGGATCGCCTGATCCGCGGGCTGCTGAGCCTGTCGCGACTCGGGCGAGTGGTGCTTCACCCGGTGCAGGTCGACGTGAACGCACTGGTCCACGATGCCGTGTCCGCCATGCAGTACGTAATCAAAAAACATGACGTGCGTCTGGAGATTCTGCCGCTGACACCTTGCTACATGGACGCGGACCAGCTTGGCCAGGTGGTTTCAAACCTGCTGGACAATGCGATCAAGTACAGAGCGCCGGAACGCGCACCGGTGATCCGGATCAGCAGTACGGAATCGGACGGCATCGTGAGTTACAGGTTCGAGGATAACGGTGTCGGCATCGCCGAGAACCACCTGGCCGTGATCTTCGACCTGTTCCATCGCCTGAATCCCAGGGACGGGATTGACGGCGATGGGCTGGGACTGACGGCCGTACGCCGGATTCTCGAAAGAAGCGGTGGGGCGATCCAGGTGGAGTCACGCAAGGGCGAGGGGAGCTGCTTCATCGTCACGGTCCCCGCAACACCGACAGACAACACGGAATCAGCAAGGATGGAGTTCAACAGGGATGACGCAAACAGTTCCTAAGAAGAAAGGTTTGGCCCCGACCATGGAAATCTTGCTGGCAGAAGATGACCCCGGCCACGCGACGCTGGTGCGAACCAACCTGCGTAAGGTGGGCATTCGCAATCGGATACGGCGTTTTGAAGATGGCGAGGAAGTACTCCAGTTCCTGATCGAGAAACAGAACGGCGACGAGCACGTGAACTTTGCGCATGCGTATGTCCTGCTGCTGGACATCCGGATGCCCAAGGTGAGCGGCGACGAGGTGCTGAAGCACGTGAAGGCAAACTCGAAGCTGCGGCTGATGCCGGTGATCATGCTGACCACCACGGATGAGCCCCAGGAAATCCGGCGCTGCCACGAACTCGGCTGCAACGACTACATCACCAAGCCCGTCGAGTACGACGAATTCGTGGAGGTGATCAAGCGGCTGGGAATGTTCCTGCACATCATGCGCGTGCCGCCGCTCGAGGAGTAGCGCGCCGCGAAAGGAGACATCTATGAGCGATTGGGTCAAGGGGGCTGAGGGTTGCTTGCGGGGTTGGTCCAAACATCTATTCGATGTCACCGCCTGAGCGGGCATCACTTGACGAGTTCGCGCCGGCCTCACTCAGGCACTCGACCTCTCAGGGTCATGTCCCCAGTCCGAGGTCCGGCTTATCCAACCCGCAGCTCCCCCTGCCTCACGCCTTAGTTGTCCCTACTCTGCCTGCCGCCACACCTCCCCGCTGCGCAGCATGCTCAGCATCACCCGTGCCAGCCAGTGCGCCGTGGCGACGATGGCCTTCTTGGTGCGCTCTTTGTCCCCGCGCCTGAACTGTTCGTACTTGGCGCGGATCACGCCGCTGCGACGGATGCCCTGCCAGGCCGCCTCGACCAGCAACTGGCGGACGCAGCCCGGCCCGTCCTTGGTGATGTGCCCGAGGTGGTTGCGCCTTGCGCTGGCGTCCTGGCGTGGCACCAACCCGAAGTAGTCGCCGATCTGGCTGGTGCGCGCAAAGCGCCTGGCGTCATCCACCCAGGCCACGAACGCCTCGGCCGTGCGGGTGCCGACGCCGGGAATCGTTCGCAGCAGCGCCACGCCCGGGTGACGGGCGGCAATCTGGTCGAGCTGGCGCGTGAAGCGCGACACCCGCTGCTTCAGCAACTCGAGGTCCTCCAGGTGCTCGTCCATCCGCCAACGTGTGGTCTCCGGCAGATCAAGCTGCGTCAGCCACAGGATCCCCTTCTTCGTCCACAGCCCGCGTGGCGCCTTGATCGCCTGCTCACGCAGCAACGCGCGGATGCTGTTCTTCACCGCAGTGCACTTGGCAACCGTGCGGCCGCGGTGACGGATCAGCCCGCGCCACTCGCGGACCTGCACATTCGGGACGTAGACGGCGGGCACAGCGCCAACCGAGAGCAGCTTGGCCAGCTTGCTTGCGTCGACACGGTCGTTCTTGCGCTTGGAAGCGTAGATCAGCCGAAGGTGGCCGGGATGCGCGACGGTGACCGAACGAGCGACGCTTGAGAGGGTTTCAAACCACTTGCCGTAGCCGCAGCTGGCCTCGAAGCACAAGTCGAAGGGAGCTTCGATTCTTAAAAGCTGCTTTTGACTTCCTCGGGGCCGCCGCGGACCGTGATGATCGAGGGCTTGGGCTGGCCGGATGTGATGACTGCGATTGTGGATTGCGAGGAATGCACGTCGACACCAACATATGTAGTCATGTTTTGTCTCCTGGTTGGGGTAGACCTCGAACTGCCAAACGTGAGGCTACCCCTCCAGGATGACCCATCGCTACATAGTCTCAGGCATGGACACCCCCAAGGTCCTGATCATCGAGGACGACCCCGGCCTGGCGAAGCTGGTCAGCAACGCCGTGGCAAAGGTCGAGTGCGAGCCCGTCACGGTGGATACCGGCACGCGGGCCGTGCAGTGGCTTCTCGAGTATGATGCCGATCTGCTGTTGATCGACAACATACTGCCTGACATGCGGGCCATGGACCTGCTTGAACAGCTCAAGCGAAGCGGAAAGAGCTTTCCATTCATCATCACCACCGGTCAGGGCAACGAGTCGCTGGCTGTCGAGCTGATGAAACGCGGCGCGGTGGACTACATCGTGAAGGACACCGAATTCCTGGACAGGTTGCCGGCCGCGCTGACGAGGGCCCTGGAGGTGATCCGCACACGGCGCAGGCTCTCGGAAATCGAAGCATCGCTGTTGCAGTACACCATCGAGATCGAGGCGATCCTGGAGGCCGCCGCCGACGGCATCGTCACCTTCGACCACAGCGGACGCATCGTCACCGCCAACGCCGCGATCTGCGAGATGTACGCCATGCAGCGCAAGGATCTGGTGGGGGCGGACATTGATTGCCTGTTCGCACACGACCAGGCCGGCCCCGTGCTGCCCCTGCCCGGCAAAGCCGCAACCGCCGACGTGCGGAAACAGTTGCGGTCGCCGCGCGAGTTCGTGGCGGCCCGCGCCGACGGCCGGCTGATGGACGCCGAAGTGACCATCAGCGAAGTGGAAGGGAGCGCCAAGCGCCTGTACATCGCGGTGATACGCGACATCAGCGAAAAGAAGCGCATCGAGCGCCAGCTTCTGCACGATGCCTTCCACGACAAGCTCACCGGCCTGCCCAACCGCGCGCTCGTAATGAACCGCATCAACCACCTGCTGAAACGCCGTGAGGATCAGCCCGGCAGCCGCTGCGCGGTGCTTTTCGTGGACCTTGACCGATTCAAGCTGGTCAACGACAGCATGGGACACACCGCCGGCGACCAGATGATCTGCGAGGTTGCCAGGCGCCTGGTGAATGCGGTGCGCCCGGCCGACACGGTCGCGCGCCTGGGCGGCGACGAATTCGCTGTGGTGGTCGAGGACGTGCACGACCTCCGCAACGCGGTCCAGCTGGCGGAACGCATCCAGGCGGCGCTGGAGCCGGAAGTCGTGGTGCGTGGAACGCACGTCAAGACCAACGCCAGCATCGGCATCGCCATCTGCCAGAGTGAATCCGAAGACGCCGAAGACCTGCTGCGCCACGCCGACATCGCCATGTATCGCGCCAAGGAAAAGGGCCGCGGGCGCTACGAGGTGTTCGACATCGAGATGCACAGCCAGACGGTCATGATGATGCGCATCGAGACCGACCTGCGGCGCGCCATCGGCACGGACGAGATTGTCGTGTTCTACCAGCCTGTGGTGGATCTGCATAAACGTGTCGTGGCCGGCTACGAGGCCCTGGTGCGCTGGATGCAGCCCGGCCGCGGCATGGTCTCGCCGGCCGATTTCATCCCGGTAGCCGAGGAAACCGGCCTGATCTGCGCGCTGGGCCGCCAGGTGTTGTACGAGGCGTGCCGCCAGAACCGCCAGTGGATGGACCAGTTCGGCGAGCCCACCATCATCAGCGTCAACCTGTCGGCCTACCAGCTTCAGCGTGAGGACGTGGTCGGCATGGTGCGCGAAGTGCTGCGCGACACCGGCCTGCCGACCTCGGCGCTGAAACTGGAACTGACCGAGAGCGTGTTCGTCGATTACTCCAAGGGCGACCTGCAGGCCCTGGACGAGCTCAAGGCCATGGGCATCGGCATCTCCATCGACGATTTCGGCACCGGCTACAGCTCGTTCAGCTACCTGGGCAAACTGCCCGTGGAGGCCATCAAGCTCGACCGCTCTTTCATCAGCGGCCTGCCCTACGACAAGGACCATGTGGCAATCAGCACCTCGATCCTAGCCCTGGCCGAGGCGATGAACCTTCGGGTGATCGCCGAGGGCATTGAGCATTCGGGCCAGCTCAAGTTCCTGCACGACCATGGCTGTCGCTGGGCCCAGGGCTACCTGTTCGGCCGCCCCGTGCCCGCGCCCCAGGCCGAAGAGCTGCTGTTCGCCAGCATCGACGTCAAGCTGTAGCAGCTTGCCCGCAATCGTTCCACAACTTGCCAACGGGCTGTGATGCCCTTCACCAAGCGGGTTTGCGGGTGATTGTCACCCGCGTTTGCCGCTTGTTATCGCGCCCAAACCCGCTAAATTGCGGCTTCTTGGGGTCTGGCTCAATTTCCGCGCTGTTGCGGAAACTGTGCCTGACCCCTTCCAGAATGGACAGGACCGCATGGCCAAGAAGGAACCTGCCGCACCTACACCGCCCTCTGACGGCCGTATCGAGCCGCTGAACATTGCCGACGAAATGCGCGAGTCGTACCTGACTTACGCCATGTCGGTGATCGTCAGCCGCGCGCTGCCCGACGTGCGCGACGGCTTGAAACCCAGCCAGCGCCGCGTGCTGGTGGCCATGCACGACCTGAACCTGGGCGCCACGGCCAAGCACCGCAAGTGCGCCAAGATCTGCGGCGACACATCCGGCAACTACCACCCGCACGGCGAAAGCGTCGTGTACCCCACGCTGGTGCGCATGGGCCAGGACTTCAACACCCGTTACATGCTGGTGGACCCGCAGGGCAATTTCGGCACCATCGACGGCGACCCGCCGGCCGCCATGCGCTACACCGAGGCGCGCATGACCCGCGCCGCCACGGACATGCTGGAAGACCTCGACAAGGACACAGTCGATTTCATCGACAACTTCGAGGGTACCCGCAAAGAACCCACGGTGCTGCCCGGCAAGTTCCCGAACCTGCTGTGCAACGGCACGGCCGGCATCGCGGTGGGTATGGCGACCTCCATGGCGCCGCACAACGTGAACGAGATCTGCGACGCCATCACCCATGTGGTGGACAACCCGGAATGCAGCATCGACGACCTGTGCAAGATCGTGAAGGGCCCCGACTTCCCGACCGGCGGCGTGATCTGCGGCGTGAAGCCGATCCGCGAGGCCTACAAGACCGGGCGCAGCATCGTGACGGTGCGCGGCCGCGTGGAAATCGAGCAGGGCGACCACGGCAAGACCAACCTGGTGATCACGGAAATCCCGTACCAGGTGAACAAGGCCGCGCTGATCGACCGCATTGCGGGTCTGGTGCGCGCGGGCAGCATCACGGGCGTCAACGACATCAACGACTACAGCAAGAAAGACATCCGGCTGGTGGTCGAGGTCAAGCGCGGCGACGACCCGAACATCGTGCTGAACCAGCTCTACAAGCACACCCAGCTGCAGCAGAGCTTCAGCATCATCAACATCGCGATCGTCGAGGGCCGGCCGCACACACTGAACCTGAAGCAGCTGTGCGAGGCGTACCGCGACCACCGCAAGGAAGTGATCCTGCGCCGCACGCGCTGGCTGCTGAACAAGGCCCGCGCACGCCAGCACATCGTGATCGGCCTGCTGCTCGCCCTCACGAAGATGGACGAGATCATCAAGCTGATCCGCGCCTCAAAAGACGTGAACGAAGCGCGCGAAAAGCTGATGGCTTTGAAATTCCCCAAGAAGGTGACCACCGAGGGCGGCCACATCATCGAGGGCAACGAGACGCTGACGCGCGCGCAGGCCGACGCGATCCTGGCCATGACGCTCAGCAAGCTGACCGGCCTCGAGCGCGACAAGCTGGAGGAAGAGTACGCGGCGCTGCTGGCCGAGATCGCCGACCTGATGGACATCCTGGCCCGCGAAGCCCGCGTGCTGTCGATCATCAAGGACGACCTGGCCGACGTGAAGAAGCGCCACGGCGACGAGCGCCGCACGGAAATCCAGGCCGCCGGCGCCGAGGAATTCGACATCACGGACCTGATCCCCGACGAGCAGATGGTGGTGACCATCAGCGCCGAGGGCTACATCAAGCGCGTGCCGCTTGAGGCCTACCGCCGCCAGCGCCGCGGCGGCATGGGCAGCACGGGCAGCAAGGCGAAGGAGGGCGACTACGTCGAGCACTTCTTCATCGCCAGCACCCACGACTACCTGCTGGTATTCACCAGCCTGGGCAAGCTGCTGTGGCTGAAGGTCTACGACATCCCCGAGTTCAGCAAGACCGCCAAAGGCAGAGCGCTGGTCAACCTGCTGAACATCAGCCAGGTCGAAAAAGTCAGCGCCTGCATCAAGGTGCGCAACTTCGACACCGGCCAGAAGCTGCTGTTCGTCACGGCCGAGGGCACGGTCAAGAAGACCGAGCTGGAGGAATACAGCAACGTCACCAAGAAGGGCATCAGGGCGATAAAGCTGAACGAGGGCGACCGCCTGATCGACGTGCTGCTGACCAACGGCAGCGACGAGATCGTGCTGGTGACGCGCAACGGCTACAGCATCCGCTTCAATGAGACCGACGCGCGCACCATGGGCCGTGTGGCCGCGGGCGTGCGCGGCATCGACCTGCGCAAGGGCGACATCGTAGTCGGCGCCGCGGTGGTGAACCGCAACGCCAGCTTCCTGAGCATCTGCAGTAAAGGATATGGCAAGCGCAGCAGCTTCGACGACTACCGCATCCAGAGCCGCGGCGGCAAGGGAATCATCAACTACAAGATCAACGACAAGACCGGCCACGTGGTCAGCGCCAAGAGCATCTTCGAAGGCGACGAGATCATGCTGATGACCAGGGGCGGCGTGGTGCTGCGCACGGCCGTGACCGAGGAAAGCCTGCGCGAAATCGGGCGCGCCACCCAGGGCGTGCGCATGATGCGGGTGGAAGACGGCGACGAGATTACCAGCGTGGTGAAGATCATGAACGAGGAAGAGGCCTTCGAGAAAGCCGACCAGGCCGAGGCCCAGGCCCACGTGGACAAGGTGATCGAGAAGGGCATCGAGACCTACCCCGGCGACAAGAAGGGCAAAGCAGAAGCCGAAGAAGAAGAACCCGAGACCAAGCCCAGGAAGAAGAAGGGCAAACAGGCCGAGGAAGAGTAGGCAAGGCAACAGCGCCCCGCCAGAACCAAGCGACTGTAGCGCCACGGCCCTGCCGTGGCGCTGTCATGCAACGTTAGAATGCTTGGTTCGCACGTAGTGAACTGCAACCACCTTTGAACACAGGTACACATGTTCACCTGTGTTTAGTCGTGGTTGCATTTTGCAGTTTGTTGTTTTCGGGCGGCGGCGAGTCCCCTGCAACAGACGCCGAACATGGTCCAACCGCCGGACTGTTTGCCTGACGCTGTACTACGGAATACGCCACTGTCGCTTCAGTGAACTCATCACTTTGGCACGGTTTGTTGCGCTCAGCTTCTTGATCTCCCGGGGTTCCCATAAGCCGGAGTGTTCCCCATAAACATTTTCAATCAACACGCATGCCACTTCATCTCCAACGTCCGGTTCCGGACGGTATAGACTGAACGGCGCGCGAATGGATTGAACCGGATGTTCCTTTTCAAAGCGGACCTCGTAGACACGCTTGTATCCTTCTCGCTCGCCTATCCCAACGACGACCCCGGTTGCCAGCACGCGCTGCACGTCACGCAGTCGGGAAACGACTCGCTCTTCGTCTACCGCATCGATGTATTGGTAGGAGAACGGCGCAGCTTCGCCGACCTTTAACTTCAGTCCCTTGCGCCAAGCTTCGATGGCCCTCGGTCCGATCCAGATGTGGCGGACTCTTTCACCCACCTCGGGTTTGTGGTCCGAACTGTAAATCAACCTGTTCGAGTAATGCTTCTTGATCCAGCTTCGCAGCGACTTGTACCACTGTGCCAGCGCATCGGCTCTCGCTGGATCCCTTGGCTTGCCGTATTTGAACTCCGTTGCGATCGCTACTCGACCGGGCGTCAGAACGCCATTGGTTGTTCGTGAGCGGAGAAACTGGAGAACAGAGTCGTTGCAGTCCAGCCGATAGCTTGCCGCTCCATGGGGAGCGTACTCCCGCACAGCCGGCTCATCCAGCAGTTCCCTGTCCCAGAGGAAGTACTGGATGACTTCATCGTCGTCGGCGATTCGGGTGCTTGGGACCTCGGGTCTGGAAAAGCGTGAGTCGGTGATCAATGCAACAGACGGGTTCTGCAGAACGAATTCAAGGAACTCGACTTCATCTTCCCGAACCATGAAGGTATCGATTGCGGATCGCATATCGCCATGCCCCGGCCAAGGAACTCCAATCTAGTACGGCGTCAGCTAAGTCTTCCGGCAGCTACTTGGTGAGCGGCTGGCCGGTGTAGGTCCACTTGTACGGCTTGGCATTCTCGTTGTGCCACTCGACCCAGGCAAGCAGCTTCTGCTGCAGGTCGGGCACGCTCGCGAAGTTCCCGCGCCGGATCACGTTGCGGCTTACCTCAGCGAAGAATAACTCCACCATGTTCAGCCAGCTCGCGTGGGTCGGCGTGGCATGCACCTGCACGCGGCCCCGGTGCCGGGCAATCACTTTCTTCACGGCATCGGTGTTGTGCGCACTGAGGTTGTCGCGCACCAGGTGAATCTTCTTTCGAGTGGGCGGCTGCTTGATCAGCCACGCCAGATGCTCGGCTACGTCTTCGCCCTTGTGCCTGTCCCGGCACTCGGCCCACACCTCGCCGGTGTGCGGGTTCAGCGACGCGAACAGGTCCTGGGTGCCGTGGCGGATGTATTCGAACTCGCGACGCTGCGGCGATCCCGGCCGCATCGGCCAGTCCGGGTGTCTGCGCTCCAGTGCCTGGATGCAGGTCTTCTCGTCAAAACACAGCACCACGGAGTTCTTCGGCGGATGCAGGTACAGGCCCACCACGTCCTGCATCTTCGCGTCAAAGTCCGGGTCCTGGCTGTGCAGCCAATAGCGCGAGTGGTGCGGCTTGATCTCGGCAGCCTCCAGCCAGACGCGCACAGTCTCGTGGCTGATGGAGGGCAGCAACGCCAGCGAGAACGCCATGAAGGCCAGCAGGCGCACGGTCCAGTGCGTGTGCGGCAGGCCGTGATCAGACGGCGGCGTGCAGGCCAGGGCCAGCAGCAAGTGCTTGTGCAGAGGGGGAAAAGGTCGGCGGGCGGCCGCTGCGAGGTTTGTCGTGCAGGGCAATGATGCCGCCTTGTGCGTAGCGGCGGCGCCAGTCGATCACGCATTCGCGGTCAAGGCCGACTTTCTGCGAGATGGCCGAGTTGGCCTCGCCATCGGCGGCCAGCAGCACGATGCGGGCGCGGCGGGAAAGCCGGGCCTCGGCGGTGCCGGAGCGGCGCAGCTTCTCAAGCTCGACGCGTTCGGCGTCAGAAAGTACAATGGTGACTTCAGGTGCAGGACCAGGCATGGGCAGGCTCCAAAAAGGGACATACCCATGCATCGGCAGATCAGGTCAGCACACTGCCGGAAAACTTAGCTGACGCCGTACTAGAGCCCCCCAGCAGCAATGCCATGCACTTCCGAGTCCCCGCGATGCACACTCCAACAGTCTCGGTGGAACGCAAGTGCCGCCGCCGAAACAACGGAACCGATCCCCGACACTTCATTGGCAGCGTTGGCTGCCAGGGCGGAGCCACCGGCTGATTGTGGGACGCTATGGCACCCCGGTCGCGTTCCGGCTGTATGGTGGGCGTTGCTTTCACTGATTCCGCTGTGCTGGCCGCGTTCGGGCTGACCCTGCTGGCCGGGCTGGCTACCGGCATTGGCAGCGTGGCGGCCTTCTTCACGCGCCGAACGAACAAGGCGTTCCTGTCGTCTTCGCTGGGCTTCTCGGCCGGCGTGATGATCTACGTTTCCTTTGTCGAGCTGTTGCCCGCGGCGAACCGGTTGCTGGCCGATGCACAAGGCGACGGCCCCGGCGCCTGGGCTGCGGCGCTCAGCTTCCTGGGCGGCGTGGCGGCCACCGCGTTGATCGACCTGGTCATACCCAGTGCCGAAAACCCACACGACGCGAGTGTGGTGGAAGACCTGCAGGTCGAGGGGGTACAGCCCGCGCTCAAGCGCGTAGGCCTGCTGACGGCGGCGGCGCTCGCCCTGCACAACTTTCCGGAGGGTTTCGCCACCTTCGTCTCGGTCCTGCATGACTTGCGGGTGGGCATCCCCATCGCGTTCGCGATCGCACTGCACAACATCCCCGAGGGGCTGGCCGTGGCGATCCCGATCTACTTCGCGACCGGCAATCGCCGCCAGGCGTTCTGGTACTCGTTCCTGGCCGGGCTCGCCGAGCCGGTGGGCGCGATGGTCGGCTTCCTGGCCCTGCAGCGCTTCCTGACCGACAGCGTGGTGGGTGCGTCGCTCGCGGCCGTGGCCGGGGTGATGGTGTTCATCTCGCTCGACCAGCTGATCCCCAACGCCAAGAAATTCTCACAAGGCCACTACGCGGTCTACGGGCTGATCGCAGGCATGGCGGTGATGGCGTTCTCGCTGCTGCTGCTCTAAGCGCGTCGCGCCCGCACGCACACGAACAGGCCCTGGCCGCGGCCGGGGTGGGCGGGTTCGATTTCTTTAATCTGCTCGAAGGGACGGGTGATGGTCTGGGCCCACACCAGGTCACGGAAGCCGGTCTGGGCCAGCATGGGCTCCAGTTCATCGCCGGCCACGAAGGTTGCCGCCTTGTAGAACACGTTGGCCAGCCGCCGATACAGGTAGTCTTCGCCAAGCGCGCTGCCGCGGTCGATGAAACCAAGCAGCAGCGTGCCGCCCGGGCGCAGCACGCGGAAAGCCTCAGCCAGCATGCGCGGCAGGTCATCCACGAAGCACAGGGTGGTGACGCTCAGGGCAATGTCGAAGCCGGCGTCGGGAAACGGCAGCTCCTCGGCCGTGCCCTCGTGCACTTCGATGCCGCGGCGCGCGGCGTACTCCAGCATGCGGGGCGAGGGGTCCAGGCCGACCTGGATGCCCAGCGGCGCGGCGAAGCGCCCGGTGCCCACGCCGATCTCGAGTCCGCGGCCGGCCAGGGGCATCAGCGCGCGCAGGGCCAGCAGCTCCGACAGGTACACCCGCGGGTGGCGTTCGAACCAGTCGTCGTAGCGCGCGTGGTGGGCCTCGAAGGGGGCAGATCTGGCCATGAACTCAATCCTTCAGCGGCCTTTGTATCGTTTCCGTCCAAACTCGTGCGTCGCGCAGAAGCCCTACGGCTTTCGGATTCTGCAACGGGAGCAAGTATACAAGTTCAGAGCAAAGACAGTCGCTCGCGTCCCGCAGAGGGAAGCTTCCACCCCGTTGACTTGGGGCACGTTGCTGTTACCCTTCCGCGCAACTTTTTGGCGCGTCAGTTGCGGCCACGGCTGCGCCTGACGTAAGTGCAGGAGAAAACATGATCAGCACGGAACGACGGGCGCAGCTCGTCAAGGAATACGGCAGCAACGAGAAAGACACCGGCTCTGTGGAAGTGCAGACCGCGCTGCTGACCGAAGAAATCAACAACCTGACCGTCCACCTCAAGATCCACAAGAAAGACCACAACAGCCGTCGCGGCCTGTTGCGGATGGTCGGCAAGCGCAACGCGCTTTTGAAGTACCTCAGCAACACCGATGAGCAGCGGTATCGCGACCTGATCGGCAAGCTGGGCATCCGCAAGTAAAGCAGGGCAGGCCTTCGCGCCTGCCCGCTTCTTTTGCGGCAAAGACGTGCAAGGGGTTCGGGATCCTGTCACCGGCCCTGGCGGACACAGAGGCGTGCGCTGTCATTGACAGCCCTGGCTTCTCTGCCCGCCCGGGTAGCCTCCGGGCCCCTTGCACACCAACAACGAAGTCAGACCGGCGCAGACAGGGCGCGGGTCACAGTGCGTACATGTACGCAGAAGAGTGTGTTATGGCAGTAGACAAGATTAACCAGAGCAAGCAGGTCGTGACCGTCGAGATCGGCGGCCGCAACATCTCGTTCGAGACCGGCTGGCTCGCCAAGCAGGCGGCCGGCAGCGTGCTGGTGCGCGAGGAAAACAGCGCGGTGTTCGTGGCGGTGACCACCGCCGACCCGCGCCCGGGCATCGATTTCTTCCCGCTGACGGTCGAGTACCGCGAGAAGACCAGCGCCGCGGGCAAGTTCCCCGGCGGCTTCTTCAAGCGCGAGGCGCGTCCCAGCAGCAAAGAGATCCTCACCATGCGCATGACGGACCGCCCCCTGCGTCCGCAGTTCGTGGAAGGTTTCAAGAACGAGGTCCAGATCAACGGCATGGCCATGAGCGCCGACCCGAACCTGGACCCGGACATGCTGATGATCAACGGCTCCAGCGCCGCGGTGATGCTGGCGGGCCTGCCCTTCGACGGCCCCGTGGGCGCCGTGCGCATGGGCCGCGTCGACGGCCAGTTCGTGGTCAACCCGAGCTACGAGCAGGTTGACGAAGGCGAACTGAACATGGTGGTGGCCGGCACCCTTGACGGCATCAGCATGGTGGAAGCAGGCGCTAACGAGCTGACCGAAGACCAGATCATCGAGGCCTTGGAAATGGCCCACAAGGCTATCGTCAAGCTCTGCAACGCGCAGCTTGACCTGGTCAAGAAGGTCGGCGTGCAGCGCCAGGCCTTCACCGCCCCCGAGGGCGTGCCGGCAAGCCTCAGCCGCGAAGTGCGCGAGAAGTACTACGCCGAGTACAAAAAGAGCATCCGCATCAAGGGCAAGCACGAGCGCTCGGCGGCACTCAAGGCCATCAAGCAGCGCGCCTTCGAGGAATACGCGGCCGCGATGGAAGACAGCAAGGTCCAGGTCGCGGAGACCGAAAAAGGCCGCCAAGCAGGCCGGCGAAATCGTCGGCGAGTTCAAGTACGACGCCCTGCGCGACATCATCCTGAACGAGAACAAGCGCATCGACGGCCGCGAGCTGCACGAGGTGCGCGACATCATCATTGAGATGTCGCCGTTCCCCCGCAACCACGGCAGTGTGACGTTCACGCGCGGTGAAACCCAGGCCTTCGTGACCTGCACCCTGGGCACGGCCGAGGACACCCAGCTGATCGACGGCCTGCGCGAGTCGCGCGAGGAAAGCTTCCTGCTGCACTACAACTTCCCGCCCTTCTGTACCGGCGAGGCCAAGCCGATCCGTGGTGTAAGCCGCCGCGAGATCGGCCACGGCGCCCTGGCCGAGCGCGCCCTGCGCCCGATGCTGCCGGCGGAAGACGAGTTCCCGTACACCATCCGCGTGGTCAGCGACATCCTGGAAAGCAACGGCAGCTCCAGCATGGCAACCGTGTGCGGCGCGACGCTGTCGATGTTCGACGCGGGCGTGCCGCTGAAGAAGGCCGTGGCGGGCGTGGCGATGGGCCTGGTCAGCGAAGGCGACAAGTTCTGCGTGCTGACGGACATCCTGGGCGACGAAGACCACGCCGGCGACATGGACTTCAAGGTGTGCGGCACGGAAGACGGCATCACCGCGCTGCAGATGGACATCAAGATCAAGCACCTGAGCAGCGACCTGCTGCGCAAGGCGCTGGGCCAGGCCCGCGACGCGCGCCTGCACATCCTGGGCAAGATGAAGGCCGCCATGGCCGCCCCGCGCGAGGAGATCAGCAAGTGGGCGCCGCGCTACGAGGTGATCAAGATTGACACCGAGCAGATCGGCATGATTATCGGCCCGGGCGGTAAGATGATCCGCGGCATGCAGGACGAGTTCGGCACCACCATCAGCGTCGAGGAAGACGGCACCATCAAGATCTTCGGCGAAGACGGCGAGGCGGCCAAGGCCTGCCGTGACCGCATTGCCTCAATGACCAAGAAGGTGCAGGTCGGCGAGCGCGTGCACGGCACGGTCGGCAGCATCCGCGAATTCGGCGCGTTCGTGAACTTCAACGGCGGCTCGCACGAGGCGCTGATCCACGTGAGTGAGCTGAGCGACGAGTACGTCGAGAACCCGGAAGACGCCGTGAAGGTCGGCGACGAGTTCGAGTTCGAGGTCATCAACGTTGACCCCACCGGCAAGATCAAGGGCAGCCGCAAGGCCGTGATCCTCAAGGACCGCGGCGAAGAGTACAAGGCGCCCGCCCCCCGCGAACGCAGCGGCGGCGGACGCGGCGGTGACCGCGGCGGCCGAGGCGGAGGCAGAGGCGGCGACCGAGGCGGACGCGGAGGCCGAGGCGGCCCACGCCGCGACCGCGACTAGCCAGTCAACCGAGCAACCCACAGAGCCCGCCATGCCTGCCCCGAGCCAATCGAGGTGGTAAATGGCGGGCTTCTGCGTTCAGCCGGAAGTGGCGCGCATCCGGCCCCCGGTTTACAATGCCGACATGAGACTGGCCGACTATCCGAGACGCAGCAAGAACGGCGACCCCGTATGGGAGCTGACCGCGCTCTACCCTCGCCAGGGCCAGTGGACCGAAGCCGACTACCTTGGGCTCACTTCGGTTGAGACCGGCATCGAATTCAATTGTGGACGCCTGGAGTTTCTTCCCATGCCCACCAGGACGCACCAGGAGATTCTCCAGTTAATCTGGTTGGCGTTGCGTGAGTTCCTTGCGCCGCGGGGCGATGCCTGGGTGTCAGGCCTGCGGGTGCGAACCCTCAAGGACAGAATTCGCATGCCGGACGTGGTGGCATTGCTGGACAAGTCCCAGGGTGCGGACGAACTCTTTGAGCGCGCGGACATCGTGGTTGAGGTCGTCAGCGGCTCCGACAGCGATCGTGAACGCGACTACACGGAAAAGCGCGCGGAGTACGAGCAGGCCGGCATCCCGGAGTACTGGATTGTCGATCCAGCCGAAGGACGCATCACGGTGCTGTCCCTGCAGAATGGCAAATACATCGAGTACTCACGCGCGGAAAAGGGTTCGAAGGCTGAGTCCGCCCTGCTCGAAGGGTTCGTGGTAGACGTAACACCGCTTTTCGAACGCACACGCTAGCGCACGACCGGGCAAACAGAAGCCCGCCATGCCGATGGCGGGCTTTGGTTCGGGAGCAGCACCCGAGATGGAAATCCGGAGAGCGCGCCGACCCAAAGCCCGTCGTTTGCACGACGGGCTTTTGTCTCGACTGGACGTTGTCGCCCCTGCCTGACCGCTGGAAGATTAGCCGGTCCTAAGTAGGCTTGTCGCGCTTACAGGAGGCTGCCATGAGCGGTGTTGATCGTCTGAACGTGCCCGAATTCGAACGACCCATCGTCGAGTTGGAAATGCGCATCGAAGGCCGGCGCATGGACCTCGCAAACGCCGACAAAGAAGAAGACCGCAAGTTCATCCAGTCCGAAATCGACGAGCTCGAGAAAGACCTCAAGAAGCTCACCGATTCCGTGTTCGGCAACCTCGACCCCTGGGACCGCGTGCAGCTTTCGCGCCACCCCAACCGGCCGTTGACCAGCGACTACATCGGCGCATTGTTCGACGACTTCCAGGAACTGCAGGGCGACCGCTCCTACATGGACGACCCGGCCATCGTGACCGGCTTCGCCACCTTCGAGGGCACCAAGTGCATGGTGATGGGCCACCGCAAGGGCAAAACCCTGCAGGAGCGCCTGCGGTGCAACTTCGGCTGCGCCCACCCGGAAGGCTACCGCAAGGCCCTGCGCAAGATGAAGATGGCCGAGAAGTTCAAGCTGCCCATCATCAGCTTCATCAACACGCCCGGCGCATACCCCGGCATCCAGGCCGAGGAACGCGGCCAGAGCCAGGCCATCGCGGAAGCCATCCGCGAGATGTCCGGCCTGCGCGTGCCGATCATTACCCTTACCATCGGCGAGGGCGGCAGCGGCGGTGCGCTCGGCATCGGCGTGGGCGACCGCTACCTGATCATGGAAAACGCCTACTACAGCGTGATCAGCCCCGAGGGCTGCGCGGCCATCCTGTGGCATGACGCCAAGAAGGCCAGCGACGCCGCGCGCGTGCTGCGACTCACGCCCAACGACCTGCTTGAGCTCGGCATCATGGACGAAGTGGTGCCCGAGCCCTACGGCGGCGCGCACCGCGACCCGCGCCGCACCTTCGACAACGTGCGCAGTTACCTGCTCAAGCACCTCAACGAGCTGATGGCGCTGGACATCGAAGACCTGATGGAAAAAGCGCTACCAGAAGCTGCGCGGCATGGGCAAGTACATCGAAGTTGCGGCGTAGGGTCTGGCTCATTTTCTGCGCGCAGCGCGGAAAATGTGCCTGACCCTTTTGACACTAGGCGCGCCAGCGCCGCACCGACTCGGCCACCAGCTTTGCGCGGCCGTGGAAGTACAGCGCGACGTAGGCCAGCACCGGCAGCGTGAACACGGCGCCCACGAACGCCAGCACCGCTGTTTCCAGCTGCTTCTGGCTGCCGTGCAGCAGGGTGTCTGCGCCAACGAGGCCCGCCACAACGGTCGCTCCCAGCAGCGTCATGCAGCCGAAGAACAACGCGCTCCAGAACCGGCGCTTGTTTTCGGCCGCCTGCAGCACCACGGTGCGGCGCGATTCCAGCAGGTCGCGCCCGTCGATGTTGTGCGGGCGCCGGCGCGGGTCGGAGTAGGGGACCGGTGCCTCCAGCGCCGGCAGCAGCGCCAGGCCGCGCACGCCGCCCTGGTGCAGGAACACCAACTCGGCGCCGCAGTTGTCGCAGCGCATCACGTGCAACTGTTCGGGCACACGCAGGTGGACGGCGCAGCAGGGGCAGAGGTGCAGGTCAGGGGCCATGGTTCGCTCCGGTGCCAGTATACCCCGCGAAACTGCGACGTGCGTTACTTCTTTGGCAGCTCAGCCCAGAACCAGCCGCGCAGGTCGCCGGCCGCGAAGCCGCGGGCCTGGTCTTCGGGGTACTGCTCGGCCAGGACGTTCTTTACTTCGGTCTTCAGCTGCTCGTCGGAGCCGTGGCACTGCAGGCACATCTCGATTGCCACGATCGGCGAGGCAACGCCCACGCGGTCACCGAGGTCGAACACCAGCGGCTTCACGTCAGCCCCCTTCTTGCCGGCCGATTCCGTCACCACCGACTGCAGCCACGCCGGCGACGCGTTGGCCGGGTTGCGCAGCTTGTGGCTGGTGCGCCCGACCGCAAAGCCGACTTCCTTTCCGGCCTCGTCGGTCAGGGGCTGGGCGACCTCGCGGCAGACTTTCACGGCCTCGACGGGTCCGCCTTCATTCAGCGCCTTGGTGAGGCGCGGGATCAGTCGTTTTCCCACGGCCTCGAATGCGCCCTTTGCCTGGTCGCGGTAGCTTGCCAACTCGGCCGGCGTCTCCTCGAAGCTGTAGGATTTCACGGCCGCGGATTCCACGTTGGCTTCCTGGTGAACGCAGGCGGCGACGAAGAACAGTGTGGAAGCGAGGGCGAAGGTCAGTGTCAGTGCGCGCATGGGAACTCCTCCGGCCGCATGCTAGTCGGAACGCCCCAGCCATGGAACCACTTCCAGCGTGCCGTCGGCCGACAGCTGCAGGGTGATGGCGCCGTGCTGCCAGGTTTTCCAGACCGCGGCGCCGGATGCTTCGTAGGCCTGCATGGCGTCCTCGGAGGGAAACGTTTCACGCGCCGAGAGAATCACGTGCGCCGGGCGCAGGCGCTGGAGCAGGCTGTCGAGGCCCTCGACGTGGCTGCCCTGGTGGGGTGCGAACAGCACGTCAGCGCCCTGCAGGTGGGGGACCACGCCGGCCAGGCCGTCGGATTCGACGTCGCTGGGCAGCAGCACCCGGCGTTCACGCGCCTGCAACTCAAGCACCAGGCCGCCGTCGTTGCGGCGGGCTTCCTCGTTCATGATGGCGCGGGCGAAGGCCGCGTCAGGCCACAGGCAGCGCAGGTTGAGGCCCTCCGCCAGTTGCAGGGTTTCGCCGCGTTTCAGCACGCCGACTTCAGCGCGCTGCTGCAGCCAGGCAAGCAGCTCGGCGCCCACTGCGTCGTCGGCGACCACCTCGGAAACGTAAACGCGGCCGACCGGGAAGCGCTCGAACAACTGCGGCAGGCCGTTCACGTGGTCGGCGTCGGCGTGGCTGATCAGCAGCACGTCGATGTGGTCGCGGCCGCGCTGCCACAGGTAGGGGGCCAGCACGCGCTCGCCGACGCCGCCCATGCTGGTGCTGCCGCAATCCAGCACGGCACAGGGGCCGCCCGCCACCTCGAACACCACGCACTGACCCTGGCCGACATCAAGCGCCGTGACGCGCGCGGGGCCAGGCTGCTCGGAGTGCGCCAGCGACAGCACCGGCAGTACGCAAAGCCAGCCAAGCCACATGGCCGCACCAAGTACGCGCGGCAGGCCGAGCCGCGGCGCCGCCAGCATCAGCAGCAGCGCGGTGTAGTACAGGGCCAGCCACCACTCCGGCGGCGACGGCAGGAACATGTGGCCGCCCGGCACGGCCGCAAACGCCCCGGCGATCAGCTCAAGCAGGCCGGCCAGCATCGACAGCACCCAGGCCAGCGCCGCGCCAATGAAGGGAACTACCGCCAGCGGCAGCAGCAGCGCCGTGCCAAGCATGGCGGTCAGCAGCGGACCCACCAGCAGGTTGGTGACCAGCATCGCCGGGCTGACCACGTGTACGCTGTACGCCAGCAGCGGCCAGGTGCACAGGCCCACGGCGAACGAGATGCGCAGCGACGCGCCCAGCCAGTCGCGCGCGACCTCGACGGGCCGGCGCGTCATGCGCGCGGAATCGCCCAGCGGGCGGCGCAGGCGCAGCGCGGGGGCAACGGCAAGAATGCCCAGCACGGCCAGGTAGCTGAGCTGGAAGCCGAGCTCGGAGACATCGCCAGGGCTGATCGCCAGCGCCACCAGCGCGCTGGCGCCCAGCACGTTCAGCGGGTCCGGCCGTCGCAGCAGCACTTTGCCCAGGGCGTAGATCACCACCATGATCACGGCGCGCAGCACGCTGGGCTGCACGCCGGTCACGAACAAGTAGGCCAGCGCGGTAAGCCCCGCCACGCCCCAGCCCCAGCGCGGGTCCACACCCAGCACGCGCAGCACCAGCAGCACCGAGGCCGCCAGCAGGCCAACGTGCAGGCCGCTGACCACCAGCAGGTGCACGGTGCCCGAGCGCACGAAGATCGAGCGCTGGGCGGGCGTCAGGTTGCCGCGCTCGCCCAGCAGTGTCGCGCCGAGTATCGCCGCGCGCTCGCGCGGCATGCGCGAGCCCACCAGCTCGTGGAACTTGCGGTGCACCCAGGGGGCCAGGTTGCGCGGGTCCCAGCTTGAGGGCTCGGCCAGCACCACCAGCTGGGCGGGCGTCTTCAGTGTCAGCGTGTGCGAGATGCCGCGCTGCAGGTAGCGCGCCCGGCTGTCGAGCTCGCCGGGGTTGCCCGCGCGGCGCGGCATGCGCAGACGGCCGAGCAGGCTGACGCGCGAGTTGATCGCGACGGTCGTCTCCGGCGGCGCGTAGACTTTCAGCAGGCCGGAGGCGTCGCGCCCGAGATCTGGCAGGCGCTCCACGCGCAGCAGGAACGACACGCTCTGGCGCGGGTCGGCGCCGATCGGGAAACCCGGCTCGGGGCGCGGGTTCTCGGGGTACTCGAAGGCGGCTGGGTCGCGCTGAACGTAGTCGCCGCCCTCGATGATGGTGCCCTCGATGCGCACCAGCTCGACTTCGCCGGGGAAGATCACCGCCAGGTCGTCGTCGGCCGGCTGCGCGCTCACGGCCGCCCAGGCCGCGAACAGGGCTGTCACCGCCAGCAGTGTCAGCAGCGCCGCGGCGCCGTGGCGATTGCGCTTTGACAGCAGCAGCGCGCCCAGGCCGCCAGCGCCGCCAAGCAGCGCCAGCGCCAGGTTCAGCCAGCCGGGCCAGGACAGCAATGCCGCCGCCCCGCAGCCGGCCACAGCGCCGATGCCCGCTAACAGTGCGGGCCGACGCGGTGGCGCCAAAGGCTGGTCAAGAACACCCATGCGGCCGCGCACTCTAGCTTGCGACGACGACGCCGGAAAACCTGAACCCGCGACGAGGCGAAATCACGGAAACGAACCCGGGCCGCCCAAGGCGGCCCGGTGTGAAGTCTTGCACGCTTAGCCTTCCCAGGTGCGCCAGGTGCCCGGCACGAATTTGGCCGTGGTGTTGTAGGCACGCAGGAAATAGGGCGGCATGGTGATGTTCATGCGGTAATCCCAGTCGTAGTTACGACGGTAGTAGGTGTTGCCGTTACCGCCACCGTAGCTGCCCTGGCAGATCAGGCCGCCGCAGTACCACATTTCCCCCAGCGGTCCGTAACCCGGCGTGTAGCCGTAGTGGCGTGTCGGCGCGATGGTGTTGATCGCCAGGTAGACGCCATCCATGCAGTAGTCGCCGTTGGCGCTCTTGATATCGGGGTAGTCGTGGCCCGGTATGGTTTCGCCGGTCAGGTTGCCCGTAACGCGCTGGGCGGAGGGCAGGGGCTGCCACCAGGTGGGTGTGGGGTGTATCTCCGTCTTGGACATCACGCCCAGCATCTCCTTCATGTTCATGGCAGCGTCGCTCTGCTTGCCGGTAGCGCCGTCGTTGAAGAAGCGGCGCTGATCCGGGTTGTTCAGGTTGCCCTGGTAGGCGATGCACTGCTTGACGATAATACGGTGATCGCACACCAGAGTGACGCGGCGATCGCTGATCACGCCGCTGAGCAGCAGAACACGGGTGTAGCCGGACGGAACACCATAACCGCCCACGTTCCTGAAGATGTCCGCGTTACTTCCAGAGACGCTGTTCCCCGTGTAGGCCTGGGTGAAGCCGTTGGTCGCCGAGCCGCCGAACAGAGAGTCGCGGTTCCAGGGCGCGCCGGTCAGCGGGCCGGACGCGATGGTGGATGCGGCGCCGGTCTGGATGTAGATCACGCCTTCGTCGGGGATGTCCAGTGTTTCCGAGACCCACTCGTAGTCCGCGTTCACCAGCCGCGGATTGGCCGCGGAAGAGTTGGTGTAGTCCACGGCGCCGTTAGTGGGGTTCACCCAGCTGTCAGAAGAATTGTCGATGCGCCCCGGGTTGCTCGGGATCGTGCCATTGCCCGCCGTGTTCGTCTTGCGGCGCACGTACCAGCGGGTGAAGCTGGTGCCGTTGAAGATGATCTCCATGGTGTTTTCAGCGAAGATGTAGCCGGTCGTGGCCGCCACCGTCTTCATGTAGTCCCACTCCGTGATGTCGGTGGGGAACGGAACCGGCGCCACAATGGTCGGGTTCGAGTTCGGGAAGATGGTGTTCATCGACTCGCCGGAGGAGATGCTCACGCCGCCCGTTACCTCGGTGCGTCCGTAGATGCGGGCGCCGAGGTAGGGCACGTACAGGGTGCCGTTGTTGTAATAGTTGCCGACCAGTTTGTAGTCCTGGCCCAACGAGGACGAACCACCGGCGAACACCGAGTAGTCGCTGAAGCTGGCCACCTTCACGGTGTACTCCACCCAGCGGGTCTTGCCCGAAGCCGTAGCGTTGGCGCGCACCCGGGCGCGGGGCACAGAGTCACCCGGGAAACGCTGGGCCGCAATGTTCACGTTGATGCCGTTGACCGACACTACGCCCAGGCTGGTCCAGGAGCTGTCACTCACCCAGCTCCAGTCATCCTGTACGCCCTTGATGAGGGTGAAACGGCCGCGCACGGATTCCACGGCAGCCTCACAGGCGATCATCAGGCGCACGTCGATGCCGTTGCGAACGGTTTTAAGGCGCTGGATGGTGGACATGGACAGGATGGCCGTGCCGGCCACCGTCACCATCACGAAGAACAGCATGGCGGCAGCCAGAACGCCGCCTCGCCGGTTGGTCCGCAGTGAGCGGGCTGGATAGAACATGGTTCATCCTCGGTTCGTGAGTACAGCAGGAATATTACACGCTGCAGGCAACGTGTCAAATAAATGCGCAATATTCCGCCCGAAAACCTGACAAATCGAACGCTGCACCGCCGAGTCCAGACTTTCACAGCCACCCTCAAGGGCGGGCGTGGCGCAACGGCCGCGCCGTGGCGGCCTTTTCCCTGACATTGTGCAAGATCACACTGGATAACCAAGCCGCTATCGTGTGGATTCCTTCAACCCCCAGCACCTGCAGCCGTATCACTCGTGACAGGTTGTTGGCGGGCGGGGGCGGCCTATGATGCCGGTCTCGATTCCATTCCAGGCGGGTCCGGTGGCGCGACGTATCAGCGAGCAACAGACCGAAAAACTCCCCAAACCCACGGCCCGGCACGCCACGGCCGCGGAGTTGAAGTCCATTGAGGGCAAGCAGCCGGAAGAACGCAGCGATTTCGACCTGCTGAAGCTGTATGTAAAGAAGAAGAGCAACGAGGCCTTTGAGGCCCTGGTCAACCGCCACCGCCGCCAGGTCTACAACTTCATCTACAAAATGGTGGGCCGCGCGGAGGCCGCCGAGGACATCTTCCAGGAGACGTTCCTGCGCGTGATCAAGAACGCGCACACCTACACGCCGCGGGCCAAGTTCACCACCTGGTGTCTGCAGATCGCACGCAACCTGACGCTGGACTACTACAAGCGCGAGGGCCTGCGCCAGCACGTCAGCATCGACGCCTCTCCCAACGATGACGAACGCTCACTGGCCGGGCTGCTGCAGGGCTCTGACCCCGAGAGCGGCGAAATCCTGGTCTCGCGCGAACTCATTGAAGAAGTGCGCCTGGCCGTCACGCGCCTGCCTGACAACCAGCGCGAAGCGCTGGTGCTGCGCATCTACGACGACATGCCCTACGCCGAGATCGCCGAAGTGCTGGACAGCCCCGAAGGCACCGTGAAGTACTGGGTGCACGAGGCCGTCAACGCCCTGGCCCGCTACCTCGAGCGCAGGGGGTTGAAATAGCCAACGAAGTGCAGGGCCGGACGTTTCACAGGCCGGAGAAACACATGGACACGCGCGAAAAACTGATTGCCTGGATGCTGGGAGATCTCAGCGCCGAGGAATCACGCCCCCTCGAAGCGCGCCTCGCCACGGAAGCCGAGCTGCAGCGACAGCGCAGCGTGCTGGAAGGCACCCTGCGCGCCGCCCGCGCCGTTCCGCCGGCTGATGTCAGCCAGGCTGCCTTGCAGCGCCTGTTCAGCGCGGCTGCGTTGATCGACCCCGAGCCTGAAGAAGCACCGGCAGCGCCCACCGCCCACCAAGACGCCGACATCCACGTGGGCGAACTGATCCGCATCGACTTCATGCGCGGCGTGCTGCCGCGCGTGGCGGCCGTCGCGGTGATCGCCTTCGTGCTGGGACTGGGCGTGTGGCTGACGCCCGGTGAGCTGCAGCCCACGGTGGCAACCGTGCGCGACGACAACGGCCTGCACGTGGTGCTTGATGGCGAGTTGGTAGAGGCCCGCGTCGGCGAGACACGCCGTGTCACCTTCGCTACCGGTGAAGTGCTGCTGGACGGCGCGTCCTCGGTGCGTGTGCGTTCCACGGGCGCCCATACTGCCCCCGCCTTTGAAGTCGTGCGCGGACGCGTGGTGGTGACGGCCGCGCCACTCCGCTGGAGCTGAAGGTTGCCGACCGCGACGTGCGCCTCGACAAGGGCGCCGTGCTGGCGGTGGATTACGACCGCGCCTACGCCAACATCGCGGACAACGGCTCGGTGGTTGAGGTGCAGCGCGTGCCGATCGGCGAAGTGGCGGCCCTGGCCGAGAAAGCCTACGGCATCAAGCTCGATGTCGGCGGCATACCTGAGAATGTGCGCAAGTACCGCGTCAGCTTCTATGGCAGCGGCCTGGATGCGGATGCCTTCGTGGACAGTTTCATCGAGTCCGCCTCGCGCTTCGGCATCACGCTGGACGACTCGCGCCGCTACCTGGGCTACCAGTCGCGCACCGGCACCGCGCCCCTCGAGGAATGGCAGCTCGATATCGCGCTGCTGGAAGGCAGCGCCAGCCTGCGCGCCGGCGCCGAGACGCTGCAGCTCGCCGGCCGTACGCCCGAGGCGCCCAACTTCGTGAGCGTCAGCTCGGCCGCCGCGACCGACGCCCGCACCCTCGACGCCGAGGCGCTGAGCGAGCAGGTGGTGTGGGCCGCGGGTGCGGAAGGCGCGCCGAGCCGCCACTTGCGCGACGTGCGCCAGAGCAACGAGACGCTGCCCAGCCGCACGGTGATCCACACCGACACGCTGGTCCTGAACGGCGAGCAAGGCCGCCGCATCTTCAAGCTGGGCGGGCCGGAGTTTGACTTCCCGCTGCCGGGCGGGCGCAAGGGCCGCCTGGTGCAGCTGACTTCCAGCGGCGCCGCCTTCGAGGTGGAAGGCGAGCTGGTACGCGAATTCGTGCCCTTCGGCCAGCAGGCCCAGGACTAGACCCCGCCATCCCGACGCGCCGCGGCCCCGCCGTGGCGCGTGCTGTTTAAAACCCTAGGATGCGGCCATGGGCATCCTGATCACGGGCTTGGGCCGCAGCGCGCCGCTGGCGGGGTTGATTGCCAGGGCCGGCGGTTTTCGTCTCGCGCCCGCCACGGAGCAGCAGTTTCCGGATGGCGAACAGTACATCCGCCTGCGCGGCAGCCTGCGCGGCGCCGACCTGTACATCGTCAACAGCCTGTTCCCGCCCAACGATGAAGTCATGGCAGCGCTGATCGCCGCCGATGCCGCGCGCTCCCTGGGCGCCCGCAAGGTGTTCCTGGTGGCGCCGTACCTGGCCTACATGCGCCAGGACAAGCGCTTCAAGCCGGGCGAAGCGGTCAGCAGCCGCACCGTCGCGGCGCTGATCAGCGAGCGCTTCGACGGCCTGCTCACCGTGGACCCGCACCTGCACCGCTACAAGTCGCTGCGCGAGGTGTACAGCATCCCGGCCGTGGCGCTGCACGCCGACGAAGCGATCGCGGCCTGGGTGAAACGCAGCGTGAAGCAGCCGGTGCTGGTCGGCCCGGACAGCGAAAGCCGCCAGTGGGTAAGCCGCGTGGCGAAACTGTGCGGCGCGCCGTTCACGGTGATGCGCAAGCAGCGCTTCAGCAGCACAAGCGTGCAAAGCAGCGGGCTGGATGCGAAGCTGGTGAAGGGACGCGACGTGCTGGTGCTGGACGACATCATCAGCAGCGGCCACACCATGGCCGGCGTGATCCGCCAGGCGCTTGAGCTTGGGGCGGCCGGCGCGTCAGGCGTCGGTGTGCACGGCCTGTTCGCACCCGGCGCGCGCAAGCTGCTGAAGCTGGCGGGTGCTTCGCACGTTGTAACTTCGAATACCGTGCCCAACGGCGCCGCCCGTATAGACGTGACACCCTGGATCGCGCAGGCGATCAAGGAAGGAATCGCATGACCCCCGTGTGCCCCAGCAGCTTGCGCTCCGGCGCGTGCCGATCGATACCTCGCGCGAAAACGTGGTGTTCCTGCATGTCGATTGCGCGGCTTTCCCCGGCCTGGGCTTCCGCCCGCTGGCCAAGGTTCAGCTCAGCTACAACAGCCACACGGCCGTGGGCTCGCTCGACATCGTGAACGCGGACTGGCTGGGGACAAACGAGGTTGGGGTGTGCGAGTACATGTTCCAGCGCCTGGGCGTGCCCGAGGGCACCATGGTGACGCTGAGCTACCCGGGCATCCTGCACTCGACCAACTCGATCCGCCGCAAGCTGGCGGGCGCGCGCCTCAGCCGCGCCGAGTTTGATGAAATCGTGCGCGACATCGTGTCGGACCGCTTCTCGAAGGTCGAACTCACCGCGTTTGTGTGCGCCTGCGCGCAGAACAACCTGGACCGCGACGAGATCGTGGACCTTACGCTGTCCATGACCGGCGTCGGCCAGACGCTGGACTGGGGCGGCGGCATGGTGGTGGACAAGCATTGCATCGGCGGCATCCCCGGCAACCGCACTTCGCCGATCGTGGTGCCGATTTTGGCCGCCTACGGCATGAAGGTGCCCAAGACCTCCAGCCGCGCCATCACCTCGCCCGCCGGCACGGCCGACACCATGGAGGTGTTCTGCAACGTCGAGCTGAGCCTCGAGCGCATGCGCGAAATCGTCGAGAAAGAAGGCGCCTGCCTGGCCTGGGGCGGCGCGATTGACCTGAGCCCCGCCGACGACGTGATCATCAGCGTGGAGCGCCCGCTGAACATCGACAGCCAGGGGCAGATGATCGCCAGCATCCTCAGCAAGAAGAAGTCGGCGGGCAGCACCCACCTGCTGCTGGACATCCCGGTGGGGCCCACGGCCAAGGTGCGCCGCATGGAGGTTGCCGCCAGCCTGCGCCGCCAGTTCGAGTACGTGGCCAAGGAAATCGGCCTGCACATCGAGGTGATGATCAGCAACGGCGAGCAGCCCGTGGGGCGCGGCGTCGGCCCGGCGCTGGAGGCGCGAGATATCCTGGCCGTGCTCGAGAACCGCGAAGACGCGCCCTCCGACCTGCGCGAGCATTCGCTGCAGCTTGCCGGTCGCGCGCTCGAGTTTGCCGAGGGCATCAAGGGCGGCGAAGGTTACGGCGAGGCGCGTGGAGATCCTGCGCAGCGGCCGCGCGCTCGAGAAGTTCCAGGCCATCATCGAGGCGCAGGGCCGCCGCAACGGGCGGCTGCAGCTGGGGCAGTACACTTTTGAAATAAAGTCGGATTGCAGCGGCGAAGTGAGGCGGCTGGATAACTTTGCGATCGCGCGGCTGGCCAAGCTGGCGGGCGCGCCCCTGAGACGCGGCGCGGGCGTCGAAGTGCTGCGCAAACTGGGCGACGCGGTGAAGGAAGGCGAGCCGTTGCTGCGCGTCTACAGCGGCACCCCGGCCGAGAGCGCCCTTGCGGAAGACTACGCCACGACGGAAAAGACCATCATCTACTGCGCGTAAGGAGAGCAAACATGGTGCGGACCCTGAGCTTCAGCCTGCTGGCGTTGTTGTGCCTGGCCGGCATCACCCGGGCCGAAGACGGCAAACTCGAAGTCGGCGGCGTGGGCGGAGCATCCGCGCGCTACCAGACCGCCGACTACACCCGTGAACTCTGGGTGGGCCTCGGCGCCGAGGGCGTTGACTCCGCCGATCTGCTGAAAGCCCTGCGCGGCGCCTGCGACGACACCACAGCCGTGGCCGTGATCGACGCCAGGCTGGACAAGGCCGTCAGCAGCGACGCCTCCGAGCGTGAAGCGCTGCAGTCCATCAGCACCAAGCAGGCCCTGCGCGGCCTGACAGAGAAGCTGGGCCTGAACCGTGCCGACACCCGCGTGATACTGGTGGCGCTGTTCGAGACAGCGAACCTCGCCCTGCGCGTTGCGGCCGACAGCGGGGCGCTGGCCGACGGCGTAGTGCTGATCGACCCGCCCTGCGGCGACCTCGGCGGCCTGCAGATTCCCAAAGGCCGCAACGTAGGGGTGGACGTGCTGCTGCACCCGCGCTCGGACGCCGAGTTCGAGCGCGACGAGGCCGCGCTGGTGGCGGGCCTGGGCGCCTGGGGCGTCGGCGTGCGCGTGCTGCGCGGCGCGGACCGGCTGGCCGGGCTGGAGGCCCGCGTGAAAGACGCCTGGCAGCAGCTGCGTGGCTACACGCTGCTGGAGGGCGGCAAGGCCGGCAACGCCTACGAGCTGACGGGCCAGTTGAAGAATTTCAACGTTGTGTTCGTGGGCGAGCTGCACGGCAACCCCGGCGCGCACCGCGTGCAGCTTGAAGTATTGCGCCGCATGGCCAAGGACGGCGGACCGCTGGCCCTGGCCACCGAACAGTTCGAGCGCGACACCCAGCAGGTGCTGAATGATTACCTCGCCGGGCGCATCAGCGAGGCCGAGTTCCGCAAGAAAGGCCGCCTGTGGCCGAACTACGCCGACTACCGCCCGCTGGTCGAATTCTGCAAGGCCAACAAGATCCCGGTGATCGCCGGCAACATCCCGCGCCCGCTGGCGAACCGCGTCTATAAGGAAGGCGTCGAGGTGCTGGAGAAGTTCAACGAGGAAGAGAAGTCCTGGTCGGCCCCGGAAGTCCGCGCGCTGCCCGGTGCCTACCGCGACAAGTTCTTTGAAGCCATGGGCGGCTCCGACGGCCACAACGACGCGCTGGACCGCATGTACGCCTCCCAGTGCTTCAAGGACGACACCATGGCCGAAAGTGTGGCGAAATGGCTGAAGGACAACCCCAAGGGCCGCGTGCTGCACATCAACGGTAACTTCCACAGCAAGGGCGGCCTGGGCGTGCCGGAAAAGGTTGAAGCCATGGTGCCCGGCGTGAAAATGGCGATGGTGACCTGCATCCAGCCCGGCGAAGAGGAAGACGCGGCCGCCGACGAATGGCTGATCCGCGTGCCGGGCATGCGTCCCATGCGTCGCGCGCCGCAAGGCGACTCCGGCCATTGATGGCGCGCCTTGACCATACCGGAAGCCGCACGCAAACTCGCGGTTCGCATTCAGGCAGGGGGTTCAAGTGGCCAGGCAGGCAAAAAAGAAGCCGAGCGCCAAGCGCAAGCCAGCCGGTAAATCGGCACGGGCGAAGCCGGCGAAAAAGTCGGCGAAAAAGTCGGCGAAAAAGCCGGTGAAGAAAGCCGTGAAGCAGACGGCAGCAAAGACGGCCGCCCTGTTCGGCACCGACGGCATTCGCAGCGAGGCCGGCAGGGGCCCCCTCACGCCCGAAAGCGTACTCGCCATCGGCCGCGCGCTGGGCCGCTTCTTGGCTGATCACGCGGAAAGAGGCGTGCGCCCGATCGTGCTGCTTGGCGTGGACCCGCGCCCCAGCGCCGACCTGGTCGGCACCACGCTGGCGGCCGGCCTGATCGCCGAGCATTGCGACGTGCACTGGCCCGGCATGATGAGCACGCCCGAGGTCGCCTTCCTCACCGGCCACGGCAATTTCGCCGCGGGCATCAGCGTCACCGCCAGCCACAACCCGGCCGAGGACAACGGCATCAAGATTTTCGGCAAGGACGGCCGCAAGCTGCCCGAGGCCATTGAGAAGCGCATCGAGCAGGCGGTGCTGTCGGGCAAGACCGCCGGCGCCGCCCGCCACGACGGAACGCGTTTCGGCTGGCTGCACCTGGGGCGCGAGCGCCACTACGAAAGCTACATCGTCAAGACCTTCCGCAAGAGCTTCGCGGCGCTGAAGAAGCGCCCGCTGGCGGCGGTGATCGACGCGGCCTACGGCGCCCGCAGCATCGACCTGCAGATCCTCAGCCAGCTCGCGCACAGCCTGGCCTTCGGCAAGACCGAGCCCGAGTTCCGCGTCGGCTCCAGCATGGCCGCGGGCGGCGAAGCGGCCGACAACGCGCTGGATGTCTACTTCCTGAACGCGGCCTCGCCTTCGCACCCGGAAACGCACTTCCTGATCAACCGCAAATGCGGCTCGCTGCACCCGGAGGGATGCGCCCGGGCGGTGCGTGAACTGAAGGCCGACATCGGCGTGTGCTTCGACGGCGACGGCGACCGCTGCATCCTGGTTGATGAAACCGGCGCCGTGCGCGACGGCGACCACATGCTGGCCCTGCTGGCCGCCGACATGAAGGCGCGCGGCGTACTGAAGAACGACCTGGTGGTCAGCACCACCATGGCCAACCTGGGCCTCGAGCGCGCGCTCAACCAGATCGGCGTGAAGCTGATCCGCACCGACGTGGGCGACAAGTACGTGCTGGAGGCCATGCACAAGCACGGCGCCGTGCTCGGCGGCGAGCAGAGCGGCCACATCATCCTGGCCGACGAGGGCCACCTGGCCGGCGACGGCCTGTACACGGCCCTGCGCGTGATCGAGGTGATGCTCGACTCAGGCAAGCCGCTCTCCGAGTTGTGCGGCGCGGTCAGCAAGTTCCCGCAGACCATCGTGAACGTGAAGACCAAAGCCAAGCCGCCCATCGGCTCGCTCAAGCACCTGAAGAAGCTGACCGGCAGCCTGGAGTCTGAGCTCGGCAACCGCGGCCGCATCAACGTGCGCTACTCCGGCACCGAGCCGCTGCTGCGCATCATGGTGGAAGCCGAAGACCAGGCCACGCTCGACAAGGTGGCCGGTGCGCTGACCGAGGCGGCAAAGAAGGATCTGGCCTGAAGCTGAGGAGGTCAGAGGACAGAGGCCGGAGGTCAGTGACACCTCGGTAGTTGTTCTCTGACCTCTAACCTCTAATCTCTGACCTCTATGGACGGCATCATCCTCGCAATCGAAACTTCCGGCGACATGGGCGGCGCCGCGGTTCTCCGCGACGGCGAGCTTGAGTCCGAAGTCGAGGTCTCCGGCCCGCGCCGCCACGGCGCCGAGCTGATGACCTGCATCGATCGCGCGATGATCGACGCCGCCCTCAACCGCGCCGACATGGACGTGATCGCCGTCAACTGCGGCCCCGGCAGCTACACCGGCCTGCGCATCGGCCTGGCCACCGCGGCGGCGCTGGGTTTCGCGCTGGACAAGCCGGTGGTGGGAGTGCCCTGCTTCGAAGCCATGGTGCTGCAATACGTGATGGCGCCGGACTTCGCTGTCGAGCTGAAGCGCGAGCTGTGGCCGGTGCTGGACGCACGCCGCGACGAGGTGATGACTGCCCGCTTTCTGTATGAAAACGGCCAGTTCGTGCGCGAGACCGAAGACATGCTGGTGGCGCCCGACAAGCTGCATGAGCAGGCGCAGCGCCAGGCCATCGTGTTCGGCGCGGGCGTGCCGCCTTACGAGGGCCGGTTCAACCACGACCACCTGTTCGTCGATCGACGCGAGTTCGTGCTGAAGCCCGCCAGCCTGGCGCTGGCAGCGTTCCGCCAGCTGGCGGAAGTGCAGAGCGCCGCCGACCTGCCGCGCGAGCCGGTGCAGCCCCGCTACTTCAGGCGCGTGCTGGCCAAGACCATCGAAGAACGCGCCAAAGAAGTCTGACCGTCGGCTGCCGCTTTATTCGCAGGTGCACGTTCACTAACCTCTGACCTCTGACCACTGGACGAAACCATGGCTCTCGTAGAAGTCCCGAAGGAATTCCCGACCAGGCTGTTCATCAACGGCGAATTCGTTGACGCTGCCGACAAGCGCACCTTCGACAACATCAACCCGGCAACCGAAGAGGTGATCGCCAAGATCGCCATGGCCGGCAAGGCCGACCTCGACGCCGCCATCGAGAGCGCGAAAAGCCCAGCCCGAGTGGGCGGCCGCACCGCCCGCCAAGCGCGCCAACCTGGTCTGGAGGATCGGCGACGAGATCATGAAGCGCCGCCACGAGTTCGCGGCCCTTGAGGCCATGGACTCCGGCAAGCCCTACAAGGAATGCTTCGCCATCGACGTGCCCATGGCCGCCGACCATTTTAAATACTTCGCCGGGGTGCTGAGGTCTCTGCAGGGCGAAACGATTCCCGTCAACGACAACCTGTTCGTCTACACCCTGCGCGAGCCGCTGGGCATCGTGGCCGGCATCACGCCCTGGAACTTCCCGCTGCTGATGGCCGCGCGCAAGATCGCCCCCGCCATCGCGGCCGGCAACGCCGTGATCCTCAAGCCCGCCAGCCCCACGCCCCTGACCGCCAACCTGCTGGCCGAGTGCATCCGCGAGGCGAAGATTCCCGCGGGCCTGGTCGCCGTGCTGAACGGCAAGGGCAGCGAGATCGGCCAGGCCATCGTCGAGCACCCGGACATCGCCGCCATCAGCCTGACCGGCAGCACGGCGGTGGGCGTCAAGATGATCCGCGACGCAGCGCCCACACTGAAGAAGCTGACCATGGAACTGGGCGGCAAGTCGCCCAACGTGATCTTCGCCGACTCCGACCTGGACACGGCCGTGAAGGGCGCCCAGGCCGCGATCTTCTACAACAAGGGCGAGGTCTGCACCGCGGGCTCGCGCCTGTTCGTGGAGGCCAAGGTGTACGACGAGGCGGTCGAGAAGCTGGCTGCACGCGCTAAAAGATGACCTGCGCCAACCCGCTCGATGAAGACTGCAAGTACGGCCCGCAGAACAACAAGGCCCAGTTCGACACCACCATGGGCTACATCGAAAAGGGCAAGAAGGAAGGCGCCAGGCTGGTGGCCGGCGGCGAGCGCATGGGCGACAAGGGCTACTTCGTGGCGCCCACGGTGTTCGCCGACTGCACGCCGGAGATGACCATCAGCCGCGAAGAGATTTTCGGCCCGGTGCTGGCGGTGCAGAAGTTCAGCGAGTTCGACGAGCTGATCGAGAAGGCCAACGGCAGCGAGTACGGCCTGGCCGCCGGCGTCTGGACGCGCGACGTAAGTAAGGCCCACAAGTACGCCAAGGCCATCAAGGCCGGCGCCGTGTGGGTGAACTGCTACAACTGGTACGACTCGGCCGTGCCCTACGGCGGCTACAAGCTGAGCGGCTACGGCCGCGAAATGGGCCTGCAGGGCCTCACCAACATGACCCAGACCAAGAGCGTGTGGGTGCAGTTGTAGGAGGCGATGGTGCCCGACTGGCCTGAATGGTGGGAGTGGGAGCTGGACCTCTCGGTTCATCACTTGCACAGACGAATGCGACGCCGAAGCTTCAATGAGGTGGAACTCCGGGATATGATGCATCGGGCCACCGGTTTTCGGCCCAGCCATGAAACAGGCCGCTGGCTGATCGATACCACCTTCGAAGGCGCTGACTGGCGGGTGGTGGTCGAACCGGAAGAACGGCGGAAGCGGCTGGTCGTAATCACCGCATTCGAGGTGTACTGATGGAATACGATGCTGAGTTGACCATTACATACCGACACGGGAAGTTCTTTGCCGCGTATCTGGATCTCGCCGAACCCAAGGGCGAGGGGCGCGTCAAAACAAAGCAACTGTCCGATTCGGTGCTGCTCGACATCGACCCCGAGGGTAACCCGGTCGGCGTCGAAGTCCTTTCCCGCAACGACTTGAACGAAGTAAAGTTGAATCGGCTGCTCGCCCCTCACGGCGTCAAGCTGACGCTGCCATCTGAAATCAACACGCACAACGCCGCATAGCTACGCCGGCCTCATGGTTTCGGGCGGGTAGATTCTGGCGATGTCTGCCTTAAAACCCTGCATCTCCAGGGCGTGGCGGACGCCGCCTATGCTGATGGTCAGCGGCTGGTACCAGTTCCAGATCAGTTGCCGCACGCTGGCCCGCACTTCTTTCATTTTCGGTGCGTCCGGGTTCGGGTTGAACTCGCCTACGCCTTCAAGATCGAGTCCGTCCACTTCGCCCATACCCGGAAAGTAAAACGCCGGCATCTCCCACACGATCTCGCGGTCCAGGTCCAGGTTGTCGAAGTCCATGAACATCGCGGCCTTGCGGGCTTCGTTCTGGCGCCACAGAGACAGGCAGCCGTTGCGGGAGCGAAGCCAGGTGATCGCGATCGCGTGGTCGGGCAGATCCGCCCCCGGGTCTCCGCCGAACTGTTCGTCGTTGACGATCAGCGGCTCGCGCCCGTCGATGCGCTCAAGGTCTTCCCACTCGCTCTTTACCAACTCGAAGGTGTTATCGTAGAGCGAGCCGTGGCACATGAACATCCCGTTCTCCGGCCCCGAATAGTTCTTCGTCCACAGCTTCGGGTCCGCCCTCTCAATCAGTTTCAACACCTCGCTGCGCTGCCACAACAGGCGCTCGAATGTGCGTTTCAGGCTGGCATCGTCATGGGCCATGGAGTCAGGATAAATCCTCTGTTTCAACTGTCACGTTTGATACGCTGACTTTTCCACTGTGGCGTCCGAAAGCGGCGAGATTGTCTCGCCGCTTTCTATTATCACCTGCGCATGGCGCTGGACTTCGACAACTGCTACCGGGCACTGGCCGCGCGCGACCGCAACTTTGACGGCAAGTTCTTCGTGGGCGTCAAATCCACGCACATTTACTGCCGCCCGATCTGCCCCGCCCGCACGCCGCGCCGCGACCGCTGCAGCTTCTACGCCACGGCCGCAGAAGCAGAGGCCGCCGGCTTCGTGCCCTGCCTGCGCTGCCGACCGGAACTCGCGCCGGGCCACGCCAGCGTGGACGCCAAGGCGCAGCTGGCCAAACGCGCAGCCGTGATGCTGGAGAAGAACGCAGGCCTGCGCATCGAGACGCTGGCCGCGCGCCTGGGCGTGACGGCCCGCCACCTGCGCCGCGCCCTGAACGACGAGTTGGGCATGACGCCAACACAGCTGCGGCAGCGGAGCCGCATCGCGAAGGCCAAACAACTGCTGCAAGAGACGAAGCTGCCCCTCACGCGCATCGCCTACGACAGCGGCTTCGCCAGCCTGCGCCGTTTCAATGCTGCGTTCCGGCAACTGGAAGGCCGCGCGCCATCCGCCCTGAGGAAAATCCGATGAACTACAGCGCCACCATGGAATCGCCGATCGGCCCGCTGCTGCTGACCTGCAACGACACCGGCCTGACCAGCCTGCAGATGGGCGCCCGCGCCGAGCGCGAGCAAGACTACCCGCTGCTGCAACAGGTGCGTAGACAGCTTGAAGAGTACTTCGCGGGCGAGCGCACCGAGTTCGAGCTGCCGCTCGAGCCACAAGGCACCGAGTTCCAGCGCGCCGTGTGGAACCAGCTCTGCGCCATCCCTTTCGCCGAGACTGCCAGTTACGGCCAGGTCGCCGCGCGCGTGGGCCGACCGAAAGCCTCGCGCGCGGTGGGGGCGGCCAACGGCGCCAACCCGATTGCCATCATCGTGCCCTGCCACCGCGTGATCGGCGCGAACGGCTCGCTCACGGGCTTCGGCGGCGGCCTGCAACGAAAGCAGTGGTTGCTGCAACACGAGCGCGACTTCGCGTTGCTCGCAAGGCGTTGACAGCGCTCATCCCGCGAACGAAAACTCAGATGCAGGTATCCGTTGGGCAAACATACGATGTCCTAGCTGTCGATCCAGAAATCGCGGATGAACCTGAGCAGGTACCTCGTGCGGCTCAGACGGCCGACCGCGCGCAGGTATCGCCCGACACGCCCGTGACTGCCCGATGCAGATCCTGCAGGGGGCGCTGGAAAACCACGGCCGGCGAAGCCAAGGCCCTGCAGGCCTGCCCCAAGTGCGGCGTGTCGCCGCCGCAGTTGCGGCTGCAGCGGGCCTGAGAAACAGTTATCATGCCGCCATGTTGCCGTTAGCCGCCAAGACAACCGAAGCCGTCACCGAAGGCACTTCGATCGCCGAAATCCTCGGCTACGGCATGCTCGCGTTCCTGCTGGTGCTGACGGTGGTAAGTACACGCATCGTGATGGAATGCGTGCGCAAGCAGTACGTCAGCCCGCTGGTCATGGCGCCGGTGCTGTACGGCACCAGCATCGGCCCTTTCCTCATGATCCTGCTCACCCTGGGCGGCGTGATTCCCGAATCGGACGGCGTTTTCTACGCCATCCTGGCCTGTCCCGTTTTGTGGATCCTGGCGCTGGTCGTTTACACCGTGGTCTCCGGGCCCAAGAAGCGCGCCGAGGACCAGGTCGAGGACGAACGCCGCGAAGCCCTGTACTCGGAACTGGATGTCCCCGTCGGCAAAGCGGCCGTGAAACCCCGACCACCCGCGGCGGAGGAGTTCACAGTCGATGACGTTGTAGAAGCCGAGCCTGAACCCACCCCCGCCGCGCGGTTACGCTGCCCGCGGCCGACAGTGACGACGGCCCCGGCGGCGCCAGCCAGCAGACGCTCAAGCGCATGTCGCTGGAGCAGGTCGAACAGAAGGCCGAAAAGGGCCCGCGCGCGAGCGAGGTGCCCGGCAACCCGATCCTGCCCGACGAAGTGGTCAAGATCCGCTGCCTGGCCTGCGACAAGAAGATGAAGGCCGAAGGCTCCAAATTCATGAAGCAGCGCCGCTGCCCCGCCTGCAAGGCCGAGCCCTTTCGCTACGTGACGGCCGTCTAGGAGAGCTCATGCCCACCGCCAACGCCACTTTCCGCATCGCGAGCTGGAAGGAAGAGCCCTACAGCACCGAACCCCAGAAAATGGTGCAGGCCAAGGTCGAGCGCAGCTTCGAAGGCGACCTGCAGGGCGCCAGCCACACGGAGTACCTGATGGCCTACACACCCGCGGGCGCCAGCTTCGTGGGCCTGGAGCGTTTCAGCGGCACGCTGCACGGCAAGGCGGGTACGTTCGCGCTCCAGCGCGAGGGCAAGGTCGGGGCCGACGGCATCGTGCACGAGAGCTTTTTCATCATCCAGGGTTCCGGCACCGGCGAGCTGGAGGGCATCAGCGGCAAGGGCTCATGGCACTCCGGCCACGCCGACAGCTACCCGCTGACCTTAGAGTACGAGCTCTAGTTCCAGGCAGTTACCCCCAAGCCCGGGCTTGTCAATTCGCCCGTCCCGGGCCATATTCTCGAACTCTAAACCATTCCGGGCCGCGAAGGGCGGCAGTTGAGGAGATATCAGCATGGCCATTAAGCAACCGTCGGTAGACAAAGAGCGCGAATCGATGCAGGTCGTGAAGACCAGCCGTCCCGCCCCGGGCGTTTTCATGATCGAGCTCGCGGATCCGCCGGCCAACACCTACACGCACCAGATGTTCCGCCAGATGGACAACGCCATGCTGGAGGCGCGCTTTGACGACGAAGTCAGCGTCATCCTGATCACCGGCGAGGGCGAGAAGTTCTTCTGCGCCGGCGCCAACATCAAGATGCTGGAAGAATCCAACCCGCACTGGAAGTACTTCTTCTGCCTGCACGCCAACGAGACCCTCAGCCGCCTCGAGCAGACGCCGAAGCTGGTGGTCGCCGGCCTGAACGGCCACACCGTGGGCGGCGGCCTCGAGATCGCCATGGCCGCGGATATCCGCATCGCACGCCGCGACGCCGGCCGTTGCGGCCTGCCCGAGGTGAACCTGGGCGTGCTGCCGGGCACGGGCGGCACCCAGCGCCTGCTGCGCATGGTGGGCAAGAGCAAGGCCATCGAGTTGATGTGCACCGGCAAGCTGTTCAGCTTTGAGGAGGCGCTGGACTGGGGCATCGTGAACGAGATCTACGACGGCGACGCCAAGAGCTTCCGCGAGCAGATGATCGACTACTGCAAGCAGTTCACCCTGCCGAACAAGGCCACCAAGGTGGTGGGCAACATCAAGCGCAGCGTGCAGAGCGGCGCCGAGATGAGCTTCGAAAGCGGCCTGACCCTGGAGCGCGAACTCCAGAAGGCCCTGTTCGACTCACAGGACGCCAAGGAAGGCCTGAACGCTTTCAACAGCAAGCGCACCCCCAGCTTCAAGGGCGTCTAAGTGGGGCAGGCTGCCAGCCTGCCTGCAGTTGTAGTGGCCCATCGAAACGCGGGCGAGCCCTCAGGCTCGCCCGCGTTACGTTCAGCCCCGGCCGGAAGGCCGGGGGAGCTGCGATTGATTGTCATTCCTCCCTGCCAGGTCGGGGTTGCAACGAGTGATAGTCGTGACTCCCCGGCCTTCCGGCCGGGGCTGGGGTCGCGTTGCCCTTTCTTTGTGGCCCTTCGTGGTGCTTCGTGGTTGCATAGGCAATCATGGCTGATGCGAATTGGGTTGAGTTGGGTGCTGTCTCCGAGCTGCGCGAGCCGGGGTTGCGCGTTGTCGAAATCGGCAAGCGCAAGTTTGCCCTTTCCTTCAAGGATGGGCAGTTCGGCCTGATTGACAACGTCTGCAACCACGTCGGCGGGCCGCTGGGCGAGGGCAAGCTGGATGGCGACTACGTCGTCTGCCCCTGGCACCAGTGGAAGTTTCACCGCTGCACCGGCCTTGGCGAGCCGGGCTTTGAAGAAGACAAGGTGCCCGGCTTCACGCTCCAAGAAGAAGGCGGCAAGCTGTTCGTTGACCTGAACTCCGGCACCAAGCGCCACAAGGTGCCCCACGAGCCGCACCCGCTCGCGCGCAAGATCGAGCGCGGCGAAGGCCCCGTGCGCATCGTCGGCATCTCCACCACTGCCATGGACGAGCGCAACCCGCGCTACTCCACTTCCGACGCCATGCTCGAGGTCGCGCTTGAGCACGCCAAAGCCAGCGGCCTCGAAACCCGCTACATCCGCCTGAGTGCGTTAAAATTCCGCGCCTGCGAGGGCTACTACTCCAAGGCCGCGCGGGCCTGCACCTGGCCCTGCTCGATCACCCAGATGGACAGCAAGGACCAGCTCGACCAGGTGTACGAGGCCATCGTGCACTGGGCCGACGTCATCATGGTCGCCACGCCCATCCGCTGGGGCGCCGCCAGTTCGCTCTACTACAAGATGGTCGAGCGCATGAACTGCATCCAGAACCAGGTGACGATCGCGGACAGGGTAATGCTGCGCAACAAGGTCGCCAGCTTCATCATCACCGGCGGCCAGGACAACGTGCAGGGCGTGGCGGGCCAGATGCTCGGCTTTTTCGCCGAGGTCGGCTGCGCGTTTCCCCAGTTCCCGTACGTCGCGCACACCCGCGGCTGGGATGCCGAGGACATGGCCGAAAACGTCCGCCAGGTCCAGCACAGCGAGAAGCTGCGTGAGGGCGTGCGCGCACTGGTTGATCGCTCGGCCGCCATGGCGCAGACGCTGCTCGGTGCCGAGGCCTGCCAGCCCAAGGTAAACCGCGGCGGCCGCAAAGCCGGCCCGCTGTAGGAGGTACCAGCCCCGGCCGGAAGGCCGGGGGAGTTGCGATTGACGAGCAGGCAGTTCAAGGTTGGAACGATTGATAGTCGTGATTCCCCCGGCCTTCCGGCCGGGGCTGACGCGGGTACTGCTTCGGCTCGAAGCCGATGCTACTCTCTGCGCCCATGTTCACCGTGATCACCAGTGTGCTTGGCGGCGTCGGGTTGTTCCTGCTGGGCATGATCCTGATGACCGACGGGCTCAAGGCCCTGGCCGGCGACGCGTTGCGCACCGTGCTGTCCAGGTTCACCGACAACCGCTTCAAGGCTGTGGCGGCGGGCGCCGGCATCACCCTGCTGGTTCAATCATCCAGCGCGACCACGGTGGCCACCATCGGCTTCGTGTCGGCCGGCTTGCTGGCATTCCAGAACGCCGTCGGCGTGGTTATCGGCGCGGCGGTCGGTACCACCGGCACGGGCTGGATTGTCGCGCTGCTGGGTCTGAAGCTGTCGATCGGCAAGGTGATGCTGCCGCTGATCGGCGTCGGCGCGCTGGCCAAGCTGATGGGCCGCGGGAAGATCAGCCAGGCGGGCGTGGTGCTGGCCGGCTTCGGCGTGATCTTCGTGGGCATCGACGTGCTGCAGGCCGGCATGCAGGGACTGGCCGACCACTTCAACCCCGCCGACTTCCCTGAGGCTACCTTCGGAGGTCGCCTGCTGCTGTCTTTGATCGGCATGGCCATGACCGTGGTGATGCAAAGCAGCAGCGCCGCGGTGGCCACCACGCTGGCGGCCGTCGCGGGCGGCACCATCGACCTGGAGCAGGCGGCTTCGCTGGTGGTGGGGCAGAACGTCGGCACCGCGGTGAGCAGCGGCCTGGCATCGATCGGCGGAACGGGGCCGGCCAAGCGCACGGCGCTGGCCCACGTGGTTTTCAACCTGAGTGCCGGAACCATCGGCTTCCTGGCGTTGCCGGCGGTGATGCACGCGCTGGACCGCTGGGCCACCGACGTGGCGGAAGGCAACCACGCGCTGGCGATCGCGGCCTTCCACACCGCGTTCAACCTGCTCGGCGCCGCGTTGTTCCTGCCGATCCTGCCGTACTTCGCGCGCGCCATCGAGCGCTGGGTGAAGCCGCGAGGGCCGCGCCTGACCCAGCACCTGGACGCCTCATTGCTGCAGCTGCCCAGTGTGGCCATTGAGGCAGTGCGCAACGTGCTGAAGGGCATTGCCGCCACGCTGTACGACAGGCTGCGCCAGATGCTGGAGGGCGGACGCAAGTGGCAGGGCAGTTCCGAATTCAGGGAACTCGAGGAGGCGCTGGCGGAAACACGCCGCTTCCTGCAGCGCATCACGCCGCCGGAGACCACCGGCTTCGAATTCCAGCGTCAGCTCTCGACGGTCCACGCGCTGGACCACATCGAGCGCATGCTTGAAGACGCCAACGAGCCCGAGTCGCTGGCCGTCGCGCGCCGCAACGATAGTCTGCGCAGAGTCGCCGAGGACATGGGCGAGCTGCTGGCCCAACTGGTCAAGCAACTGCGCGACCCGGACATCGAACCCGACGCCCAGCAGGCCGAGGCCTTCTCGCGCAAACTCGCGGAAGACCGCCGCACCGCGCGCCCGGCGATTCTCGAGGCCACGGCCGCGCAGCGCATCGGCGCCGAGCAGGCCCTGAAAGACCTTGCCGCCCAGCGCTGGCTGGACCGACTGGCATATCACATCTGGCGCTCGGCCCATCACCTGCGCGAGATGACGCGCAAGGAGGCCAAGGCCGCGCCCCCGACATCCGCAGACGCCGGCATGCCCACTCGCATCCTGAAGCGTGAAGACGTGGAGACACCTGGTGCAAATCCGCCGCCTCCAGCCAACTGACCTCGATGCATGGGTGCGCATGCGCAACGCCCTGTGGCCGAACCACACGGCCGACGAGCTGCGCCAAGACGCCGAGCGCATGCTGGCCGGCGACCCGACACCGTTCCTGAAGATCGCCGTCTTCGTGGCCGAGGACGATCAAGGCCTGTGCGGCTTTCTCGAAGCCAGCTTGCGCGGCAACGCCGAGGGCTGCGGCACCAGCCCGGTCGGCTACATCGAGGGCTGGTACGTGGCGCCCGACCTGCGCGGCGAGGGGGTCGGCAAGGCGCTGGTGATTGCGGCCGAAGACTGGGCCCGCGGCCTGGGCTGCAGCGAGATGGGCTCCGACGCGCACGCCGACAACGAGCCCAGCCGCAGGGCACACCGCGCGCTCGGCTACAAGGAAAAGCGCCCGGTGGTGCACTTCCACAAGCAGCTCTGAGCTTGGCGCGGCCCATAACGGCGCTATTCTTGTGGCCCCTGCCTTGCCCCTGCATGAGCCATGGAAATCGATCTCTTTCAACCTGACGGCCGCTGCAACCCCGCGTACCTGAAGCTGGACCTGTACTGCAAGGGTCTGCGCATCGACGAGTCGTGCGCGCTGGGTGAGGACGCGCGCGAGATCATCCGCAACCGCGCCGGGCTCGGCAGCGGGCTGGAGGTGGTGATCGGCGAAGACATGTACACCAACATTCCCGTGGTGGAGTGGTGGGTGCAGAACTCGCCGTACTGGCTGGTGAAACGGGGTCAGGCTCCGCTTGCGGTGCCTGACCCCGTTTCAGCGGACGCCGGGCCCGCAAAGGGGTCAGGCACCCTTGCGGGCTACGAAATCTGGCGAGAAAAACGCCCCTTCGACTACGACGCCTACGACGCGCTCAAACCCGCCGGCAAGGGCCCCTGGCTGGGCAAGCTGGATCGCGCCAACGCCGAGCTGGTTGACACCGTGCGCATTCCCGAAGAGCCCAAGTGGTACAAGCAGCGCACCAGCAGCGGCAAGCTGATGCAGCGCATCGGTTGCCTGCAGGGCACGTACCTCGGTATCTACTGGGGGCCGCGCTGCCAGAACTGGGGCCCGAACGGCGAGAACGAATACTGCAAGTTCTGCACCGAGGGCCAGAACCTCGGCAGCCAGGAAGAGGTCGACAAGAGCATCGAAGATGTGATTGAGACCGTGCTGGCCGCGCGCAAGGAAAGCCGCATCACCTTCGTGCACATCAATACGGGTTTCATCGACAGCAACGACTACTGGGGGCTGTTCGAGAAAGTCATGCGCGCGGTGAAAGAGCGCACCGGCCTGCTGCTCGGCCTGCAGGCGCCGCCCGACGCCGATTTTGAGAACTACCGCAAGTTCAAACAGTTGGGCGTGAACAACGTGAGCCTGTGCTTTGAGGTGATTGACGAGGAGCTGTTCAAGGAGATCGGCCCGGGCAAGGCGCGCCGCAGCGGGCTGAAGCGTTACCTGGACGCCATCGACTTCTGCGCCAACGACGTGGGCTTTGACACCGTGAACGGTGAGATCATCGCCGGCCTTGAGCCCGTGGAATCAAGCATCCGCGCCATTGACTGGATAGTGGATCACGGCGCGATTCCCACCGTGTGCGTATTCAGGCCGGTGATCGGCGCGGCCTACGGCAAGCGCAAGCCGCCGCGCGTCGAGGACATGCTGCCGGTGTTCCAGCACTTTTACCGGCGCTGCATGGAGAAAGGCCTGCCCATCGGCATAGCGCCCAACGTGAAAGTAAGCCTGATCATGCTGCCCGAAGAGTGCCGCGGCCTGATGCCCAACCCATCCGCCTGGCCCCTGACCAGGGCCAAGCTATGGCTGATGCGAACCATGTTCGGAGCCTGGTTCAACGCACGAGTAAAGGTGTAGGGGCGCAGCCCAAGTGGCATGCGCGCAGTGGCATGCGATTACAGTGCAATGCTGCGGGGTCAAGCGTTTCGCGACAGACTACTGCATGCTGGACACATAGCCGTCAGGCGCGGAGCGCCGTCACAAATGTTAGCCCCCGCCGGTTGGCGCCAAGCGCAGCGCGGCGCTAACAAGGCGGGGGTTGTCGGTAAAAGAAGATGAAGAGGCGCGGAGCGCCGGTACAACGGCCGCTTGCGGCCGGCTCGTTCTCGCGGTGGGAGCCGCGAGTGTGTCGGCGCTCCGCGCCTCCGTCCATTCTTCTGCCGATTACCCCCACCGAACGCCAGAGGCGTTCGGTGGGGGCTTCCACTGTGCAGGCGCTCCGCGCCAAGCAGCTTCAGCGATGACTGCCTCGCATAACACCGCAGTATTGCGCTTCCAGCGCATGAGTAGTGCCACGCGCTTCAAGCGTGTGGCACTACCACCGAGATTGCAAAGCCAACCTTGAAATGTAGCGGCTTTGGCTGTGCGGGCATGGGACAGTCTGTGCATGCGAAAGTGGTTGATTCCACTTCTTGTATTGCTCCTGCTGCTGGCTGGCGGCGGGGTTGTCTACGTTTTCTGGTTCGCGGGTCGGGTTGAGATGACAGTCAACCAGCGCGGGCACCTGGAGGCAGAGGCCAAACGACTTGCGGCAGATCGCGACCGTGTTGAACAGCCGGATGCCAGCTGGATCGCACTGCAGCTGCCGGACAATCCCTCGGCTGACGACCTCGCGCGGCTGGGAGAAACCCGGCTGCGATCCCTATACCAGATACAGGCCGAGACGCTTGCGCGTGATTACCCGGAGCTATGGGACGCCTGGGACCACCGCGCAAAGCAGGTTTCCGGCAGCAATGGCAATGACGCGCTGTTCCAGGGCGGCGAGCTTTCGGAGTCGATCCGGGACGATCCCCGCTTCAAGGCCGTGTTCGAGTCGATGGGCAAGGGCGAGATGTCGGTGGAAGATCGCGCAGCCTTCTTCCAGGCAACCGAGCCGCTGATGGTGCTGGTTCGCCGCGCTGCTGCGTCCGATGACATCGTTTGGATTCCCAGGCGGCAGGAACGCTGGCTGGACGAGACTCCGCTGACACCTGCAGGTTACTGGGTCTTCAAGGTTCTTGGCGTGCGCGTGCGGACGCTGGCAGCGGCCGGAAACGTTGACGACGCAATGGAGGAGCTGGACGTGCTGATGTCTGTCTACGCCCGCCTGGACTGGAATCTGTCGCTGATGGGCAACCTGACGCACGCCATCATCTCTGACTTCCTGCTGCGTGATGCGGCACTGCCGCTTGTGGAGCGACACGCCATACCCCAGGTGCGCGCGCAGCGCTGGCTGGAACTTGCGGCAGATGCACGTCGCGACGTGGTCCACTCGATCGGCGTCGATTTGATTCAGTCCGCGCGAATGCACACCACGGATCCGACAGTGTTCCGCTTTGTGAACTTGTGCGCACCGGATTTACAGCAGTTGGCCGTGCCGTTCTCGGGTCACAGCGTCGAGGAGTTGTTTGAGTCAGTGCGACGCAACGACGAGGTTACGCGTAATGTGTGCGCATACCTCAAATCTTCCAGGCAACCGCTGCTGACTCCGGCAGGGCAATTGCAGATCGCCAGGGCGTTCGAAAACTCTCCTTTTCTGATCCTCGGAACGCTGCGTGATGATGTGGCCGCGCGGCTGGCGTGGTCTGCCCTTGCGGTGCGTATTGCGGAGCGCGAACAGGGCTCGCTGACACCCGAACTGGTGGATGAGGTGCTGGCCGACTGGCCGGCTGTCAGGTCGGAGTGGGAAGAGGACACCTTGAAGCTGTGGTGTCGCAAGGAGTACCACTTCGGGCAAGAACCAACGCGTGAACTCTGCAGGCTTGAGCCGATCCAGCGGGACTGAGCTGGCGGGATAGGCGGCCCGGCCATGGCCTTGCCTGCCCGACGTAGCCTTGGCGAAGTCGGGAAGGCCATGGCACTACTCACGGCCTGGAAGGCCGTGCCACTCCCATCCGGGTTGCAAAGCCAACCTGGAAATGTAGCTGAAGCTGAACCGCGAATGTGCGAACGTGAAATCATGCGCAAGTGGATGCTCATTCCGCTGGTGTTGGTCCTGGCAGCCATCGCCACTGCCTTCGTGCTGATCTGGTCGTCACAGAACTCCGTCGACACCGATATCGAGCAGGTTCGCGAGGTGCTCAAGTCAGCGTGCGCTGACGAAGCGAAAAGGCACCCGAGCCTGTTGGGGAATCCCACGGCGTTCTATCACCGCGAAGGGACGAATGGATTCAAGTCTTGTGCGGAACTCAAGGCGAAGTTGTACGACCTGTCCGATCAGTCGAGCGAAGACGAACGTGGTGATTGGTGGGACCTGTTCACGCTTGGCCCGGACTTGCTGGTGCCCGCGGACGAAGTTACCCGCGCCAAACTGTACGAAATTGCAGTGGACGAAAGCGCGGTACTCGACCCCCTGCTGAAACAGCTTGACGAAAGCGATTTCATTCTCGTCACGCCTGACGAAAGATTCAATTTCGACGTCGGCCCGGTGCTGTTTACCGCCACATTCCTCCGCGACCGCGTGCGTGCGAATTGCCTGCTAAAGCGCATTGAGCCTGCCAAGGCCGACGCGGCGCTGCTTTGCCGTCTGGTGCACAAGCTGGACTGTGAGTCGACCCAGGTGGTGTCGTCGATTTACCCAGCGGTATGTGGTGCTGCCTTTGAGGTTCTTGCGTTGGTGTCAGACCAGACTCGTGACCCGACTTGGTACGCCGCACACAGCAAACTGGCGAAGCCCGCAATCGACTTCGCGGTGGTGCTGCGGAACGAACGCGTCGCCGTCTATGCGCGCATCAGTCGTACTGCGGAACGAACGCGTGAAGAGCTGGAGCAGTCTGTGGAGAGTTCTCTGGGATATGAGTTCACGGATCCTGCCCATGTGTTGGAGTGCGCCCGCACACTGCTTGTGGATTACTTTGCCCTCGTGGGGGACTTTGCCATCAATGAATTCGATCTGTCGCAACCTGAAACGAGTCGACGGGTTCTTGCGTATGTGGACGAGTTGGGAGATCCGGAGACCAGCTATAGCGCCTACACACTTGGGCTGATTCTGGATCGGATGGAAGCCGATGCGTTGAGAGTGAAGCTACTGGATGTCTTTCACGAACTGCGGCGCCTGGAGCTGGAAGGCGTCAAACTCAACGCCGACGCACCTGAAGTCAACGAACTGCTGAAGGTTCACACTGCGGTCAGGTTGGTGTGGAGCGAAGACAAGTTGGAGGCTCGCATAACGCCAGACCATCCGCGCCACTCGCGCGAACCGGACGACGTACCAGCCATGGAGTACAGGTTCTTAAGCAGCCGCTAATTTTATTGAGTGCTCGGATGCAGGCAAAGGCTCGGAACTCCGGGATGTGCAACACGCTCTCCACGTACGCAACGGCAGTCTCTGACAGTAAAGGGCGTGCCCGGCCATGGCCTTGAAGGCCATGGCACTACTCACGGCCTGGAAGGCCAATACTGCGGGGTTAAGGAGTTTCGCGGCAGACTCCGACGTGCAGATTGTATCGGCAGTCAGGCGCGGAGCGCCGTAACAATTGTTAGCCCCCGCCGGTTGGCGCCTAGCGCAGCGAGGCGCCAGCAAGGCGGGGGTTACGGGCAAAAGAGGTTTGAGAGGCGCGGAGCGCCGGCACAACGGCCGCTTGCAGCCGATCGGTCCTCGCGGCAAGCGCCGCGAGTGTGTCGGCGCTCCGCGCCTTTGATCGTTCTTCTGCCGATTACCCCCACCGAACGCCGGAGGCGTTCGGTGGGGGCTTCCACTGTGCAGGCGCTCCGCGCCAAAGAGCTAAACCGACGACTGTTTCGCCTTAACCCCGCAGTATTGGCCTGGAAGGCCGTGCCACTACTGGTTCAGCCACTCTTTCAGTTGCTTGGTCAGCTCTGGGGTTTCGCCGAAGGTCTTTTCGAACTCGCCCTTTTCGGCTTTCCAGGCCATGCACCTGGCGGTGAACCTGGCGAAGGCTTCCCTTAGCCTGTCGTCCTGCCAGGCCATGGCTGTGAACAGGGCGCCGGTTATGTAGGCCTGCAGGTGGCCTATGCTTTCGTCGTAGCTGGCCGCGCCGTTCAGCTCATTCAGCCAGTCCTTGCCATCCAGCACGCTTTGCACGGCCTCGTCGCGGGTGCCGTCGGCCTTCAGGAACTTGCGCTTCAACTGCTCGGCCAGCTTGCCGTCCTGCGGGTTCAGCGGGTCGATGTAGTACACCGCGGCCGGCACGGCCTCCATCATCCAGCCGTAGGGGGTCGCCTGGCCGCGGTCCCACTGGCCGGGGAACGCTGCGTGGAAGAAGGCGTGGCAGCTTTCGTGCTGGGCGATGCCGACGGTTTTCTCGAAGCCCTGGGCGCAGTTCTCGGCGTTCACGTGGGCGACCTTATGCAGGTACGAGTACTCGCCGAAGGGCGAACCCGGTTGCTCCTGCCGCTCGGCCCAGAGCTGATTGTACTCGGCGTCTTTGGCGATCACCCACACCTTCAGGGGCCAGGCGGGCTCGGTGTAGCCCTCCACCAGCAGGTAACGCGCGCGCATGCACTCCAGCAGCGCGTCCACGCGTTGGCCGATCTCGCAGGCCTCCGTCAGGGGCAGGTTGGTGCGCAGGCTGACGAAGGTGTACTCCAGCTCGCGGGCCTTGGCCCAGGCGGCGTGGGCATCGTCGCCTTCGTCACCGTAGGGATCTTCGCCTTCGCCGATGATTGGTTTGGGACCGCGCTCCATCCAGCCGCGTTCACAGAAATGCTTGCCAGCTTCGTACAGCTTCGCAGCTCGCTGCGGCAGATACGACTTGCCCTTGGGGCGCTCGACGTAGGCGAGGATTTCTGCGGCCTGCTTGTTCCGGTCATCCAGCTTCAGGGCGCGCAGGGCCTCCCAGCCGGCCGTGGAGGTCATGCCGGCCTTGCGCGCGTCGGCGGCCAGTGCCGCCCAGTCCCTGGCCAGGGTCGCCGCGGCCTTGGCGCTCTCGGGCTTCAGTTCGATCTTCGCGCCGGTTGGCTCGCCGGTTGATTTGCGGCATTCGGGGAACCAACGGGCGATCAACTCGCGCAGGGCCGGGTCGTCGTGCTTCTTCAGCGCGGCCGTGACGTCCTTGCTGAACTTGTCGCGCGCCTTGGGGGCGGTCTTCTCGATCCACTTGAGCTGGGGCTTGTCGAGGGCGGGCAGATCCGCCTTGGGCGCCGCCTGGCAAACGAGCTGCAGCAGGAGCAGAACAAGCAGGGTGGAAAACGGGCGCAGCTGTTTCATGGCACGAGCCTACCCAATCCGCGCAGCAGACGAAACTCGTGCAGCCATAAGATATCGCCGATCAGCAAACCTGCCGGGGCAAGCCACGAACCGCAAGCGCGGTTTCCGGGCCGTAAGCCGCTTTGAATTGAGGAATTAGGCTGTTTTTGTCAGGGGGCTTCTCATGGGGTATATTGAAGAAAGTTGAGGCGGGCGGGCCTGACGTCCGCCTAACCCCTTTCCCCGCGGACGGGGAACGGTAGAGAAAAGAGCGGGGCATCTGCCCCGCTCTTTCACTTTCCCGGGCGTCCGCCCCGCTGTCTTGGGCGGAAGCCTGGGTGGACTTTTCCCCTGAGTTCACAGGCTCTTCATCCGTTTACCCACGGTGCTATGATCGCGCCCATCCGGCACGCATTCGAAAGACACGATGGCTACCACCAAGGTTGAAGTGCTGTTTGGCAAGATTGCCGTCAGTTGTGGCTTCGTTAACGACGAGCAGCTGGCCAAGGCCGTTGAGGCCCAGGAGAAGGCGCCCGACGGCACCCACCTCGGCAAGATCATGGTGGACCTCGGTTTCCTCAGCGACGAAGAGCTGATGACCGTGCTCGCCATCCAGCGCGAAAACCGCTCGCGCCTCGAGATGTCGCCCGCGGTGCGCAAGATGGGCATGACGCTGGGGCGCCTGGCGATCGAAAAGGGCTACTGCAACGAGCAGCAGGTGCACGAGGCGATCCGCGAGCAGGCCAAGCTGGAGCGTTTCAACCTGTTCTTCAGGCTGGGTGAAGTGCTGGTCAGCAAGGGCTTCCTGACCGGCGACCAGGTGCACGAGTTGCTGCAGACCCAGAACATCACCATCCTGGGCTGCCCCTCCTGCTTCAGCAAGTTCAACGTGCTGAACTGGAAAGAGGGCATGAAGATTCCCTGCCCCAAGTGCGGCAACCCCGAGCTCGAACGCCCCGTCACCATGCCAGGCCTCAAGGTGGAAGGCAGCATCGACGAAGGCGACCGCAAGGTGGCATTGAAGAAGGCGCAGCAGGAAGAGGCCGACAAGAACGTGCCGGACTCGTTGAAGGGCCTGGAAGACGATTTTACGCCGCCCAAGCGCTGAGTCGTAAGGCGAGATTCCGGAATATTTTACGCGAACAGCTCGGTTTCCCGACAGACCCTTGAGGCGTGCTGGTGCTTGACGCCCCCTCGGCGTGCGGGATACTGGACCCGTCGGATACCCTCCAATTATAGGGATGGTTTCGTTTTTAACCCATACAAGGGGAACTGAATTGAAACGGTATACACGTCGCGGATTTACTCTCGTTGAGCTGATGGTGGTGATCGGCATCCTGGGCCTGCTGGTCGGCATTCTGGCCGTCGCAGTGATTCCCAAGCTCACGGAAGCCAAGAACAAGCTGGAGGTCAAGCAGGTCGGTGACCTGATGGCCGGTTTCCAGAACATCGCGGCTGACGACGCCAAGAAGCGCAAGCTGAAGGACAAGAACATCAAGGACACCAAGGGCGAGAAGTTCTACGAAGCAGCATTCAAGAAGAAGCTGCTCGAGGACGGCCTGCTCAGCAAGATCGTGAGCCTGAACTCCACCACCGACTCCAAGGCCGACAAGGCATGGATCGAGCAGGATGGCGGCGAAATGCCCCCAACAGCGTGTCGTACACGGCCCCCAAGGCGAGCGACCTGCTGACGATGATGAACCTGAAGGGCGCGAACCGCAAAATCATCCTGACCTTCAACTCGCGCAACTGGGGCAACTACAAGGACCAGGGCGTGATCGTGCAGTGGTCGGACGGCGACACCGCCACCTACATCACCAAGGACGAAGCCACCGGCGACCTGAGCCTGGATGCAAACAGCTGGGAGACCTCACCCCAGGACATCATCGGCGAGCGCCCGCCCTTCGACCGCACCTTCGAATAGCGCCTGATCGCATCAAGCGGACAGCCCCGGGATACTCCCGGGGCTGTTTTCGTTTGACGCGTCGCCGGTGTCGGGGGAAAATACGGTTGTCGGAAACCTCCCGCGAGGCGCGCCCTCCCGTACGGGAAGCTTTGCCATGGAGTCCGACTGTAGCAGTCCCCAATCCTCTGCCGAGTTGCCTGCATTACCGCTGCGGTTGCCTTCGACGACCGCGATGACGCCGCCGTAAACCGGATTCTCCAGCGCTGCCCGCCCTGCGCGGGTGTGTTTTCGTTTCGCCGCCCGGGCCGGCGCAGGTCTTTCATTTGTATATGCTAAAACTCGTAAACGAAAAAATAGTATGAGAAAAAATTGACAGGATCCCGCCTGTGGGGGATGTTTGGGGTGTCGGGTCCCTCGCCTCTTCGGCGCGCAACTTCCTATTTCCGGAGCAATCATGTTCTCTCGCGCACGCGCGGGTTTCACCCTTGTCGAACTCATGGTCGTGATCGCCATCCTGGGCCTGCTGGTTTCGGTGCTGGCCTTTGCGGTCACCCGACACTTCACCAAGGCCAACGCCGACCTCGACAAGGTCAACATGCACAAGCTGTTTGACGCCCTCCAGCAGGCGGGCACCAACCCCTCATACACCAAGCGCTTCAATGACAAGGACAACCGCGACAAGAGCGGCCGTGAGTTCTTCGAGTTCCTGTTCCAGGCCGGCGTGCTGGACGGCAATGACCTCAACAGCGTGGTAAGCCTCGGCGGGGGTGACGCGCCGGCCGAGCGCGATTCGGTGGGCAAAGACATGAAGCTGGACGCCGGCTCATGCAGCTTCACCGCGCCCAAACTGGGCGAATTCCGCCAGCTGTTGACGGGTAAAGAGCGTACCGTGCTGTTCACCTTCAACAGCCGCAACGCCCACAACTACGACTCGATCGGATACGGCATGCTGGTGGCGTGGTCCGACGGCGAGGTCGACTACCTGACCGAGGACGACGCGGCTTCCAAGTACCAGATCAGCGCCGCGGAATGGGCCGATCCCACCCAGCTGTACGGCAAGAAGAAGCCGTTCGAACACACCTTCGAATAGGTAACTGCACGGACACGCGGAACCGGGTAGGGACACGCGGCAGCGTGTCCCTACTGCGTTAACCGGCGCACCACCGGGTGGTCGCGCAGGTGCTGCACCGGGCTGCCGGGCTCGTTCAGCTCCAGCTCAAGCAGCGTGCCCGCGCGCTCCGGGTGGTCTTCGGCGAGGCGCTCCAGTGTACGGCCGGCCTCATCGAGCTTGCCGAGGATGCACTGGGCCTTGAGCAGCCACATGCCCGCGCCTGGAAAGCCGGCGCGGAACGCCAGTGTCAGCGGCGCGAGGGCCAGCGCGGGGTCACCTGACTGGTAGCGCGCCACGCCCAGCAGCAGGTTGGCCTGCGGGTCGTTGGGCGACTTGGTCAGCAGGGTGTCCAGCTCGATCAGCGCCGCGTCGTAGTCGCCCTTGTGCACCAGCATGCTGGCGATGTTGCGCCGGATGTAGTCGAGCCTCGGCGCTATGCCGATTGCCTCGGTGAACAACTCCATGGCTTCGGTTTCGCGGCGCTCGGCCAGGTGCTCGCTGGCCAGGCCGTTGAGTGCGTTGGCGAACGCCGCATGCTCGCGTTCGTCCAGTGGCTGCTTGGCGATGCGCCTGCGCCAGACGTCCACCAGGGGCGCGAACACGGCATGGTCACTGAACGCGGCCGACAGCTCCAGCATGGTGTCCACGTCGCAGCCTTCGGCCAGCTTGCGCGCCAGGCGCACGGCGTGGGGGCCTTCGCCGGCGTCAAGGTCGGCGCGGATCTGCTCGACTGTTGGCTTGTCGGTCATGGCGTCAGGTTACAGGTTTCAGGTTTCAGGTGTCAGGGCTCAGGCGGTTCCCTGCAAACTGCTACGCAGTGGCGAAGTACGCCTTGTGCTTCTCGAGTTCTTCGACGCTGAGGCCGTTGTTGCGTGTCTCGGTGTGGCCGAAGGGGCTCATCTCGCGCAGGCGCTTGACGATGCCGCTGATCTGCTCGACGGCCGCGTCGATTTCCTCGGCCTCGGTGTAGCGGCTGACGCAGAAGCGCACGCTGCCGTGGATCGCCGACAGCGGCACGTTCATGGCCTTCAGCACGTGGCTGGGCTCCAGGCCGCCCGACCGGCAGGCGCTGCCGGCGCTGACCGCGATGTTGGCGGCATCCAGCATCATCAGCAGCGCTTCGCCGTCGATAAACTTAAAGCCCGCGTTCACGGTGTTCGGCAGGCGGTCCTGCTGGTCGCCGTTGATGATCACGTCGTCGCACTTCGCCAGCAGGCCGCTTTGCAGTCGGTCGCGCATCAGCTTCATGTGCTCGACGTGCTTCGCCATCTCGCGATTCAGCAGGCCGGCCGCGGCGCCCATCGCCACGATGCCCATGGCGTTTTCCGTGCCGGCGCGCCGGCCGTTCTCGTGGTGGCCGCCGCGGATCAGCGGCAGGAACGGGGCTTTCTCACGCACGAACAGGGCGCCCGCGCCCTTCAGGCCGTGGAACTTGTGGCCCGAGATGGTCAGGTAGTCGATGGCGGCTTCTTCGGAGAGGTCGATCTTGAGCTTGCCCGCGGCCTGCACCGCGTCGACGTGGAAGAGCGCGCCGAACTGCTTGGCGATGTCGCCGGCGGCGTTGACCGGGTTGATCACACCGGTTTCGTTGTTGGCCCACATCAGGCTTACCAGCGCGGTATCGCCGCTGATCTCGTTTTTTCAGTTCGTCGAGGTCGATGTGGCCGAGGCGGTCCACGTTCAGTTCCGTGACGCGGTAGCCTGACTGTTCCAGGTAGCGCACGACCTCCAGCACGCTGGCGTGCTCGGTGCGGCTGGTGATGATGTGTTTGCGCTCCGGCATGCCGTCCAGCGCGGCGTAGATGGCGGTGTTGTTGCCCTCGGTGGCGCCGGAGTTGAACACGACTTCGGCGGGCTTGCAGTTCAGCAGCTTCGCCACGTTCTCGCGCGCGAGCTCAAGCTCGTGGCGCGCCTTCTGGCCGAAACCGTGGGTGCTGCTGGGGTTGCCGTAGATTTCGCCGAACAGGGGCAGCACGGCCTCAACCGCCTCCGGCGCGGGGAAGGTGGTCGAGTTGTTGTCGAGATAAATCGGGCGTTCGGTCATGTCACTGTTGCCGCGGAGTCCACGGATGCTGCAACTCCGTGTTTATCCGTGTTCAGCCGTGGTTTCAAACATGGTTAGCGCATGGGTGGGGCGTGCAGCTGGTCGGAGTGCTCGGTGGTGTCGATCACCACGATCTCCGGGTCCACCATTTCGCGCAGGCGGTCTTCCACGAAGAACTTCATGGTGGCGCTGCTGGAGGCGCAGCTGTTGCAGTGGCCGTGAAGCTGCACGTACACCTTGTTGCCCTGCACGTCCACCAGTTCCATGTCGCCGCCGTCCATGGCGAGGCCGGGGCGCACTTCGCGGTCCAGCACTTCCTGGATGGCGCGCATCTTGTCGAGGTTGGTCATGTCGCCGCTGGGGCGCGGGGCCGCGGGCTTGGGGGTCTCGCTGGGCATCTCGGCGCGCACGCGGGCGATGATGGCGTTCAGGTCGGGGTGGCAGGTGTTACAGCCGCCGCCGGCCTTGGTGTAGTGGGCGATCTGCTCAATGGTGGTGAGGTTGTGGTCGCGGATGGCGCGCTCGATCTTGTGCTCGGGAATGCCGTAGCAGCGGCACACGAACAGGTCGCCGTTTTCATCCAGCTCGGTTTCCAGGTCGATGCCGCGGTAGCGCGCGTAAGCGACTTCCAGCGCCTCCATGCTCATCACGCAGGTGTGCATCTTCTCGGGTGGCAGACCGCCCAGGTACTGGCTGATGTCGTCGGCCGTGATGCGGGCGGCATCGTCGATGTGCTTGCCCTTCAGCATCTCGGTGAGCGCGCTGCTGGCGGCGATCGCGGATGGCGAGCCGAACACCTGGAAGCGCGCGTCGCGGATGACCTCGCCGTCATCCAGCTTGAGATAGAGCTTCAGCGCTTGGCCGGAGGCCATGCTGCCAACTTCACCAAGCACCGTGGCGTCCGTCAGCACGCCCACGTTGCGCGGGTTGATGAAGTGGTCCTTGATCTTCTGTGAGTACGTCAGCATAAGTTGCGCATCCCAACGGCCGGTTAAACTACAATCCGGACTCGTTTAGTCCATTATACATATCCGCTGATTTGAAGGCAGGTTCCGGCTAAAGTCCGGGCATGAAAGTCGATTTCTCGGCAGCCTGGAAAGAACACGAGCGCCTGGCCGGCGCCGTGCCGCCCGCATTGCGTGCGACCCTGGGCGGCGCGTTTACGCCCCGCGCGCTGGCCCTGCGCGTGGCGCACGAGACCCTGTCGAAGTTTCCCCGCAACGACGTGCCCACGGTGCTGGACCCGTGCTGCGGCCTGGGCTCGCTGCTGCTGGCGGCCGTGGAGTGGGCCTGCGTTTCGCGCCCGCAGTGGGTGCAGGCCTGGCTGCAGGGGGGCAAGCTGCAAGGCTGGGAGATTTCGCGCGAGCTGACGGACGGCACCAAACGCGTGCTGACCATCGCGGGCCAGTGCCTGAAGCTCCCGGTGCGCCTGAAGCTGGTGACCCGCGACGCGCTTGAATGCGACGAGCGCGAAATCTGCGACGCGATAATCGCCTGCCCGCCCTGGAAGAACCTGGTCGGCGCCGCGGCCCAGGATCTGCCGCCCGCCACGCGCGCGCAGATAGCCCGGCGCTTCGGCTCGTTTACCGGCACGCCGGCGCTGCACACGGTTTTCACGGAACTGGCGGGGCGGCTGGTGGTGCGCCAGGGCGGCCGCGTGGGCATGCTGCTGCCGCTGCGCGTGGCCGACAGCCCGGATTACGCCAGCTTCCGGCGCGCCATGGCGCAGCTGGTGGCGCCGGAGCAGATTCTGCCCCAGGGCCAGGGCGCGCTGCCCGGCGTGCAGGATGACGCGGCGCTGTTCGTGCTGACTGCCGGCAAGGGCGACGTCTCCGGCGAGCCCTGGGAATCACGCGCCGACGAGCGCGAGCAGCTGTACCAGAGCAGCATCCTGCGCCATCTGCCGCTGCCGCCCACGGCATTTGACGATGTGGGCGTGAACACCGGCAACGCCGAGCAGCTGATGATCACGGAAAGGCCTGAGCCGGGCGCCCTGCCGATCCGCGACGCGAGCGACGTGATCCCGTTCGCGATGCGCAAGCCGCGCCTGTACCTGCGCGCGAAAGTGTCGCGCCAGACCGGCCGCTACGCGAAGATCGCGCCGCCCGCCACATTCAAGCAGGTCAAGATCGTGATCAAGCGTGACGCGCAACGGCCGATTGCGGCCAGGCACAACCCGCCCGCGTTCTTTCGCGACGACCTGATCGGCTGTTTCGGCGCGCCGGACCTGGACGACGACTACCTGCTGGGCGTGTTCAACAGCGAATACTTCGGGCGGCTGTATCGTGACAGCTTCAAGGAAACGCGCCTGCGCGCGGAAGAGCGCATTACAGTCGAGCAACTGCGCCACCTGCCCATCCCCTCGCGCCGCGCGGCCGGCGCGGCTTACAATGAGATCATCCAGCTCAGCCGCGAGCTGCAGAAATGCGCGGGCAAGAACCCGCAAATGCTGGCGAAGCTGGATACCGCTGTGCGCAAGGCCTACACGGGCAAGTAGATGTCCGACACGCAAACCACCGCAAGCTGGCTGCCGGCCGATTTTGAGCCAGGCCTGGTGTCCGTGGTGATTCCCACCTTCAACCGCGCCGAGCTGGTTTGCAAGACCGTGCGCTCGGTGTTTGCCCAGACCTACCCGCACGTCGAGGTGATCGTTGGCGATGATGCTTCCAGCGACGACACACTCGCGCGGCTGGAAGCGCTGCGAGCCGAGTGCCCGGCCGGTTTTCGTCTCGAGTTCTTCGGCGGCGGGAAGGTCGGGTCTTGCAACCTGCGCAACAGGGGAGCGGCACGGAGCCGCGGCGAGTACCTGATGTTCCTGGATTCCGACGACCTGCTGACCGCTCTGGCGCTGGGGCAACTGGTCGAAACCATCGCAGGCGTGGACCTTTCCTGGGGCGCGTGGCGCGACCTGCGAAGCGAAGAGCACGTGTGCAGATTGTCAGCGCCCGTCAGGCGCAGCTTTTCGAGGGACTGGCTGGCCGACCTGATGCGCGGCGATTGGCTGGCGACGTGTGCCGTGCTGTACCGGCGCGACGTCCTGCATCGCATTGGCGGCTGGCGCGAAGACACAGCACTGGAGAGCGACTTTCACTTTAACATGCAGTTGGGCATCGCCGGCGCCACCCAGGCAGGTCGCGGCGATGTCGTCGCTTACTACCGGCGCGGCCACCTTGGCCAGATATCTGAATCCGGTTACGCGGCCAAGACCGCTCAGACGCAACTGGCGTTGCAGCTGGCGGAACGTTCCCTGGACGCGCGGGGCGGCTGGACGCCGGAACGCCGTGCCGCCATGGCTGCGCGTTACTTCCATATGGCGCGCATGCTGCTGTATCACACGGGGGATATTGACGGATTTGAACGGCTGCTGTCAGAGGCCAAACGGGTGGACCCGGCTTTTAAGCCGCCGAAATCATGGTACCGCTGGATCGCCACCATGGCCGGCTTCCGCAACGCGGAGCGAGTGGCGGCCGTGGGGCGCAAGCTGTTTCGCTAGCCGTGGGGCAGGCTTCCAGCCTGCCCGTCTTCAGCGGGTGCGGGACGTGGCTTCAACGGCAGACTGGAAGTCTGCCCCACGCTTAAAACCGTTCTTCCTTGTGCTTGGTTGGCTGCGCCAGGTCGCGGTCCTTTTCTTTCACCTTCTTGGCGGGGATGCCCACGTACACCGCGTGTTCGCGGGTGTCGCGGGTCAGCAGGCCGTGAGCGCCGAGCATGCTGTTTTCACCGAGCTGCGCCCCGGCCAACACCGTTGAGTGATATGTGAGGCGGCAGCGCGGACCGATCACGGTTTTGCGGTTGTCCACGAACTGCTGCAGGTTGATGTCGTGGGTGTGGCTGTAGACGTTCACGAAGTCGGCGCAGCTCGACTTGTCGCCGAGCACGATGCCGCCGCGGTCGTCCAGCAGCACCCAGCGGTGGACCACCACGTTGTCGCCCACCTCCATGTTGTAGCCGAAGGTGAACTCCACGAAGGGGAAGCACTTAAAATTCTTGCCCACGCGCTTGAAGATGTACTTGGCCAGCATGCGCCGCAGGCGGAAGCCGAGCTCGAGGTTCAGGCCGGCGGGGCTGCGGTCGTACATGTACCAGAGCCACAGCAGCGGCTTGACCTCGGCGAACTTCACCGGGTCGCAGTCGCCGTAGTACTCGGATTCCAGCGTCACGAAGCGCGGGTCGAGCTGCATGCCCATCAGCGGGTTGCCGATCGCGCCGCCCCACAGGGTGACCAGCGCGTCGCGGCAGATGTCGCTGCGGTCCTCGCCGGCGATGATGCGCTGCTCGATGCCGCTGACGAATTCGGTGTACAGCTCGTCGGCGTCGCCGGGCAGGTTCAACTGGCGCAGCTTCATTTCAACGCCGATCGGTTTGGCCGGCGGTGGCACGTCGGTCATGGCAATCTCCTTGGGCGAGCATTCAAGGGAACCGGAGCCGCAAGCGCAAGCGCGCGGCTACGCCGGCCGGATCGCGGGCGCGTCGCTCGCGTTCAGGGGCTTCAGGTCGCCGGCGTTCATCAGCACCGGTGCCATCAGCGCTTCGTACTGTCGCAGGTAGTCCTTCACATCAACACCGTGGTACTCGCCCGGCAGGTCCGCCAGGCGCGAGATCGCGGACTTCGCCAGTTGCCGCGCGCCGCTGAAGTTGGCGTTGGCGTAGTGGTACAAACTGACGGCCGCCTGCAGGAATGCCTGGTAGAACTCGGCGTCTCGGCCTGTGCGACGTTTCCAGAGAACTTCCAGCACCTCATGCACCATGAACCAGTCGTGCGCGGTGTAAAGCGTCAGGGCGCGTTGCCACAACACGGCATCCGGAAGATTGATCAGGTCTTCGGCCATGGAGGAACTACATACGCACACGGAGACACGAAGTCACGAAGAACATTCGGGGTGTCGGGCCGCGCGCTTCCACCTTCGCCAAGGCTTCGGAGGACAAGTGCGCTTGCGGCTCCTGTTTCTGCTTACCGGTATCCCGGCGGGTGTTTCAGGCCGGGGGGGGGGGGGGGTGTGGTGAAGGTGCCCTTGCTGATGGCGCCGGGCGGCACCAGCCTTACGTCCAGCACCGGCTCCGTGAACTGGAACTGCCAGGCCGGCCAGTCCGGGCGGGTCTCGCGCCAGGCGAAGATGCGCATGCGGTCGCGGCTCAAGCCGATGATCGTCCCGTTCAGCACGTCGCAGGTGCGCACCGGCTCCGGCGCTGTGAACTCCAGCGCCGTGCTGCCGTCGCGGAACAGCATCGGCACCACGGGGCGCTTGATCGCCACCAGCAGGCAGCGCCGCCCGCCCTTGAGCTCGGTGGCCGCCAGGTCGGAAATCGCCGTGCCCGCGTAGAAGGCCAGCACCGGCGGCTCGCTGGACTTCGGGTCCCACACGAACACGTCGCCCGCGGTGTCGGCAATCAGCACGTACTTGTCGTCCGCGGCCAGCGCCGTCACCTCGTGGCGCGTGCCGCGGTAGCGCGCCGCCACGCGCAGGGTGCTGCCGCTGTCGTTGGTGGCCTCCAGCAGCATCACGCTGGGGCCGTTGGCGAACAGCAGACGGCCGTCGAACACCTGCAGGTTGCGGGTGGTTGAGAACTTGCTGATCAGCTCCGGCATCACCTGCACCGCGCTGCTGTAGGGCTGCAGGCGCGGCCAGCGCAGCAGGCCGAACTCGCTGTGGGTCGCGTAAATGAAGCCGTGGTAGACGACGGCCGCGTTGATGCCCGTGCGCGCGTCAACGCCCGGGCCGATGGGGTACTCGCGGTTCGCCTTCTGGTGCTGCACCAGCGTGGTGTAAACGCCGTTGCGCGCGCCCGCCAATATCAGGCGATCCGCCCCTTCGCCCGCCACCCGCACGCTGCGCAGGCTGCCGAGTCGGCCGTGGTCGTAGTCGAGTGACAGCAGGGTGTTGTCCAGGTTTTCCTGGCTGAGCGGGTCGATCGCGAACACCCGACGGCCGGAAGTTACCAGCGCGGCCGCGTCGATCTCGGGCTGCGTGTCGGCTTCTCTGTCGGCTTCCTTGAGTTCTGCCGGGCTGAGTTCTTCCGGGCGTATCTCGCGGGTTTCGTGGGCCTCCGGCATGGAGACGGCCTGGGTGACTTCGGTGAGCGAAGTACCCAGCGCCTCGTTCATCTTGCTGGCGGCGACCGTGGCGACGTCTTCCTCGTCGATCTCGGCGGGGCGTCGCATGGCCTCTGTGTCCTGCTGGGCGATGCGGACGGAGTCGCCTTCCTTCACCTTGCCGGTGTCGGCCTCGCGCTGTTCTTCGCGGATCGGCTCGAGGCGCGGCTTGGAAATCGCGAGCTCGACCTGGCGGGCCTTCTGGGCCTCGATCTCCGCCACGGCCTTCAGCTGCTCGGGCGACATGCTTTTCAGCATCAGCTTGTGCAGCAGGTCGGCCTTGAGCTGTTCGTCCCGGATCAGGTTGATGTAGACCTCGATGCGGTCCTCCGACAGCTCGGACTTCAGCTTCTTCACCACCTCGACGTGCTTGTCGAGCATGATGGAGTCCATCTCCAGCTTGTCCTCCATCACCAGCTTGCGCAGCGTGGCCTCCAGGCTGTGGGCCTGCTCGCGGTACTCGGCTTCCAGCTTGTCGAGCTCGGCCTTGCGCTCGAGGTCTTTCAGCTTGCGCTGGTGTTCCTTGATCAGGCCTTCTTCGCGTGCGGAAACCAGGAAGTCTTCCAGCTCCTGGCGCGACAGCTCCTGTCCCAGCTGGTCGCGCAGCATGGCGGCCTGCACTTCCTGCTTGGCGCGGTCGCGTTCGCCCTGCTGCTTGACATCGGCGAGGTCCTGGCGGTGTTTCTCGAAGTCGTCGCTGCGCACGCGCCCCAGCTCGAGGCCCAGGTCGGAAATGCCCCTGGCCTGAAGCTCGGCGGCGCAGCGCTGGATGATGCGGTCGCGGATCTTTTGAAGCTGGGCCTCGTCCGCAAGCTGCTCGGCGCTGTACTCCTTGATCACGCTGCGCACGGCGCCGGCCACCTGCTCCTGCATTTCCGCCTTCAGCAGCGGCCAGTCGAAGTGGCGGCGGCCCTCCACGTTGTGCTCGATGAACGACTCAATGGCGTCGCGCCGCGTGATGTCCGGCGTGACGCTCAGCTCGAAGTTGACGCTGGCGTCGAAGCCGTCGCTGGTGGTGGCCTTCTGCGCGTTGAAGGGGATGCGCACGTCGCGGTCGCGCAGCAGGTGGGCGGTGAATTCGCCGGCTGTTTCCTCGCCGGGCATCAGCACCTTGGACTTGCCGCCCTTTTCCTCGACCAGGCCGACGAAGCCCTGCGGCACGGCGTATTTGCTGCCGAGGATGCCCTTGACCTGCTCCGACTTCACGCGCAGGTAGACGGTGTTGGCCGTGGGCGTGACGGGGTCGCGCTGGAAGCGCTCGGTTTCCCCGTATTGTTTTTCGACGAACTCTTCCATCGCACTCAAGTTTACAGCCCAAAAGCGGCTTGAAAACGGGCGTTTCAGGCCGCCTGTCATTGCCAAAACGCGCGCTCGGCTTTCCGTAGTCCTGGCCCTGCCCTTGGCCGTACTAATCCGGGTTCTAAAGTGACCTTCCTGACCAACCGGAGATTTTCATGAAACTGATGCGTGTGCTGATGGTGCCGGCGCTGCTGGCCGGCGTGATGCTTGTTTCCGCCCAGGAGGCGGAGAAGGCGCCGTTCGAATTCAAGGTGACCGGCGATACGGCCGAAGACTTCAAGATCGAGTTCATTGCGCACAAGAAGCCTGACCAGTCCAGCGCCAAGGGGGTGGTGGAAACCTACACAAGCTGGACCGACAACCGCGAGTCCACCGAGTCGATCTTCGACGAAGTGGGCAAGAAGTGGGACGCGGCGCTGGCGAAGTCCATGCGCGTGCATGAGGCCAAGCTGCTGTCCGAGGCGATACTGAAGGCGATCGACGAAGCCAACGTCCCCACAAAGGATGAGACCGAAAGCGATTACTCATACAAGCGCGGCGCCGTGAAGGTGACGGGCGAAAAGACCGACGAGGCCGGCGTTTACTGGGTAGAGGCCGTGCAGGAAGTGCAGATCCGCGAGCGCGACTGGGAAACCGAGAAGATGGTCGAGCGCAAAGAGGAAACCAAGCTGCGCTACGCCTGCGTGAAGGGCGAAGACGGCCAGTGGCGCATCAGCGCGATCGAAGAGTGGGTCAAGGACTGGGAAAACACTGACGACAAGGGCGAGGCGCCCATGAAGTGGCAGCCCCAGGGCAACATGCTGGCGTTCATCCTGATGGCCATGAAGGAGTACGAGGAGCGCAAGCCGGTGCCCGCGCTGAAGCAGGATTCGGCCGAAGCCGCGGCCAAAGCCGTATTCGAGTGGCTGATCCCCACGCGCGAAGAGCTGAGCAACTCGATCCACACCAAGGGCCTGAAAACCTGGACGGACCAGCTGCAGATGCTGTTCACCGAGCAATACCTGAAGGACATGCTGAAGCCCTTCGATGAGCGCGAGGAAGAGGAAGAGAAAGCGCGCGAAGTTGAAAGCACCACGGACGGCGCCGACGGCGTGAAGCAGGTGAAGTTCAAGCAGCGCAACGAATGGGGCGGCCCGGTGGAAGTCCACGTCAAGCAGGTCGACGGCGTGTGGAAGGTCGTCGCGGCCGGCTACTACGAGCAGGACTGGTCAGAAGAAGGCAAGCTGAAGTTCGTAAACGAGCCCAACCTCTACAACCTGCGCTGGCGGTAAAACGGCTTAGCCGGCATGAATGCAAAGCCCGCCGTTTGCACGGCGGGCTTTGGTTTTGGGGCTTTGTTTCGGGCTACTTGTCGGAGATGGTTACCTTCCATTCCTCGCTGTTGGCCCTTACTTCCTTCACGTACATGCTGCCGCCCTGGGTGGGCAGTGCTGAGAACGTGCCGGGGATTTCGCACCTGAGCTGGTACTTCAACCTGGCAGTACCCTGCGGCATGTAGCTGACGAAGAACGCCACGCGGTCGTCTCGCAGCTCCACGTTCTGGCACAGGCCGCCGGCGTAACCCTGGCCGCTGCGCAGCGCCACCGGCTCGCAACCGGCCGGCTTGAAGTCCTCAAAGGCCAGGTACTCGTAGTCGTTGTCGGCCTTGAGGTTCAGCTCCACTTCGATCTTGTCGCCGCTCAGCAGCTTGGCGCCGTTGTCCAGCGGAACGCGTTCGTACTCGAGGCGCTTCTCCTTGTGGGTGCCATCGCCGTTTTCGTTGGGCACGTCCACCTCGACCACCTTCTCGACCAGCTTGTAGTACTTGCGGTCGATGTGCAGCTCATTGCCGCTGGCCTTCAACTGGTCTTCCTTGCTGAAGTAGCTGAGGAAGCTGCTGAAGTACACCTTGCCCTCACCCACGCGTGAAATCTCGAAGGTGTGCTTGCCGGGCGTCAGGCTCTGGCCCGTGAGGCGCAGGTTGGTCTGCAGGGCGAAGATGTTCTCCGGCGTCACCTCCCACTTGTGGATTTCCTTGCCGTCCATCTTCACGCTGACCGAGTAGCTGCGGCTCAACTCGCCGGTGGCGCGGGCGTAGGCCATCAGCGCGCTCACCGCGTGGCTGGTGTCCTTGGTGCTGTTCCAGCGCGAGCCCTTGCGGTTCTGGGCCAGCCAGCGCACGTGCTTTTCCAGGAACTTGTTGCCCGGGTCCACCATCACGAAGGCCTGCATCACGAAGGCGTTGGTTTCGATCTTGTCGTTCCACCACCACCAGTAATCCTTGCCGCCGTCCCACCAGCAGGTGCCGACCGCCAGGTCTTCCTTGCGGTAGTCCTCGATGTTGCTGAGCAGGATCTTCGCGCGCTCCTTGTCGCCGGCCAGGTGCTCGGCCATGCACAGCATGGCGCGCGACTGGTGCGTCAGGTCGTCGCGGCGGTTGTAGATCAGGTCCAGCAGCTCCTTGTCGGCCGCGCCGCAGAAGGCCTGCACATAGGCAATGTAGGCCACGCGGTGCAGGTTCTTCTCGCTGCGCGCCAAGCCGGCCAGGAACTTCACGCCGCGCACCAGCATGCTGAAGTCGAACTGCACGCCCGCCGACTTCGCGTTCTGCAGGCCGTAGCACACGTAGGCGGTCATGTAGGTGTCGCTGTCGCCGGACTGCCACCAGCCCCAGCCGCCGTCACCGTGCTGCATGATGGCGAGGCGCTGCAGGCCGTAGCTGATGATGCCGTCCATGGTGCGCGAATCGAACACCGGGTTGTGCTTGTACCAGTATGCCGCCTGCGGGTTCACGCCCTGGTAATCAAGCTGGGCGCGGCGCTCGGCGATCTGCTCCAGGCTGATGCCCGCATCCTGCAGGGTCTTGCGCACGATCACGGCCGGCAGGAAGCGGCTCATGGTCTGTTCCACGCAGCCGTAGGGGTACTCAAGCAGGTACGGCAGGGCGTCCATGGCCAGGGCCGCGACGCTGGGCGAAAGCTGCAGGTCGAGGTTGGTCTGCTCCGGGTCCAGCTTTTCCGGCAGCTCGACCGTGAACTGCTGGCTGGTTTCGCCATCCTTGATCACCGATGTCACGGCCTGGTACATCTCCGCGCCGCGCACCTTGCAGGGGTAGGTCTTCTCGGTGGCGTCGCTTTCGATCTGGCTGAGGGCCAGCATGCGCACCTTGAAGCTGCCCGCGCCGGTCATGCGCACGCGCCAGTCCACGCGGATTTCGCCGCCGGCCTTGACCGTGAACTCCTGTACATCCGGCGTTTCCGGGAACAGCTGGTAGCTGCAGAAGCCGGCCTTCTCGTCCTCGGTGGCCGAATCCTGCGGGTTGAGCATCAGCATGGCGCGCACGGCCAGGTCGGTGTCGTAGCGGTTCATGATGATGCCGCTGAGCGTCACCACGTCGCCCTCCACGAAGAAGCGCGGGGCCTGGTCACGCAGGATCAGCTGCTTTTTGGTTTTGACGTTGTGGAAGCCCTCACCAACCTTGGCCACTTCCGTGATGCCGCGGGCGGCGATCTTCCAGTCGGTCAGGTTGTCCGGGAAGTCCACGGTGATGGTGGCCTTGCCGTCCTTGCCGGTCACCACGCGGTGGCTGTAGTACACGCTGTCCTTGAAGTTGCTGCGCACGCGCGGCGCCTGGGTGCCTGTATCGTCGGCCACTTCCTTCAGCGACTCTTCAAGGCTCTTGGCTTCGCCCTTCTTGGCCATCTCCGCGCTCGGCGCCGGTGCGCCGGCGTCTTCGGCGGGCGCGCCGTCCCAGCCTTCGCCGCCGTCGTCCTTCATGCGGCCGCTGCTGCCGCCGCGGGCGCGTCGGAAACCGCCGCCGCCGAGGCCCTCGCCCTGGGCTTCTTCATCACGCTCTGACTTTTCGACCTCGCGGCGATCGCTGCCGAAGCCGCGGGCGAACTTGTCGGACTTGCTGTCGTTGGCCTTCTCCTTCTCGGAGTTGAAGTCGAACGAGTAGCGCTCCCAGTTGATCCAGTCATGTACGCCGAAGCCCAGCGGCGCGCCGAACCAGCGGTGCTTCTCGTACTTCTGGTTATCCCACTGCATGGGCGATACGGCCGTGTTGTAGCTGTTCACGAAGTTGAGGCTGTGGCCGCGGCGGTCGCCATAGAAGTGCTTGATGATGTTGGGGGTGCGGTCGGGCATGATGTACTCGACCGAGCGATCGTAGATGCTGAGCGCGAACTCGGCGGCTACGGGGTTGCCCTTGTTGTCAGTGGCAGTGACGCTGATGGTGCTCTTCTCGCCGGGCTGGTACCACTCCTTGTCGCTGCTGACCTTGACGTCCAGGAACTGGTCCACGGGCGGCACGAACAGCTCGACGGTCTGGGTGTGCAGCTCGCCGCGTTTCACGGTCAGCACGTTGATGTGGAAGTTGGGGATGTGCTCGCGGCCCATGGTGAGTTCGAGTTCGAGCTGGCCGCCGGTCTTCTGCAGATCAACGAAGCTCTGGGTGATGACTTCATTGCCGCCCATCACGCTGATCAGCATCCAGGCGTCGTGGAAGTCGCTGGCCAGCAGCACGTGGGCCGTCTCGCCTTCCTTGTACACCTTGGTCTGCGGGATCAGGCTGATGGTGCCGAAGCGGAAGCTGCCGGGGATCCACTCTTCGGCCTTCACGATCACGCGGGTGGTGCCGGTGATTTCGCTGCCCCATTCGTCCGTGGTGCGGTAGACCAGTTCGTAGGTGCCGGCCTTGTCAAACGGCTCGTTCCACCAGGCCAGGCCGCGCTCGTCGGTGTTCAGCTCATTGCTGCCGAGCAGGGTCTTGAGATCGTCGATCCTGGTCATGCCCTTTTCGTCAACGCCCTTCACGAACGTGACCTGGTAGAGCTCCAGCTTGCCCTTGGCCTGCACGGGCTTGTCGTCGGCGGTCACGGTGCGAACTTCGACGTCGAGCTTGTCGCCCGGCCGATAGAAGCCCAGCTTGTTGTCCACGAAGGCGAAGAACGCGCGGCGCAGGGCCTTCACGGCGCCCGAGCCGGTGATGGTGCGGCGCGAGCTGTCGGTGACCTCGGCCTCGACGCGGAAGCGGTGGTCGAAGTTGCCCCATTCCTCGAGAGCCTTGCTGGTGGACCATTCGATCACCAGCTCGCCCTGTTCATTCAGCTTGCCGGTGCTGTCGAGGATCAGCTCGGAGCCCGCGTTGCGATAGAACTGCTGGTCCGGCGTGCCGTAGTACATCGGCGTCTGCCAGTTATACAGCCAGTCGTAGGCGCGCGGGAAATACACGCTGTGGAAGTAGAAGTCGCGGTACACCTTGTACTTCACGTCGGCGCCCGCGGCCGGGCCGCCGAAGTAGTACTCGCCCTTGATAGTGGCGCTGACGGCCTGGCCCAGCTTGATGGGCTTGTCGGGCGCGGCGACGCTGACCTCGAACTCGGGCTTCTTGTACTCCTCAACCTGGAAGCTGCCTGAGCCGATCCAGTTGCCGCTGGCCGAGCGCACGTAGAAGTACCAGGCGCCGAGGGCGGCGTCCTTGGCGAGCTCGAGGTCATACTCGAGGGCGCCGAACTTGGTGGCGGTAAACAGCTTGTTCAGCTTCTCCTCGCCGCGCGGGTTGTACAGCTGGACCATGAAGTTCTGGTCGGACACGTTGCGCCATTCGCCGCCGCTGCGATGGCGCAGCAGGATCTTGCCGTGCACGGCGTCGCCGGGGCGGTACACCGGGCGGTCGGTCATCGGGTACATGCGGGTGTCGTAGGTGCTGTAGTCGTTCCAGCCGCGGCGCTGCCACCACTGGAAGCCCTGCTGCACGAAGGCATAGCGGCCGTTGCTCTCGGCCAGCAGCAGGTAGCCGTCCCAGTCGGAGTTGCCGACGGTGGGGACGCGGACTCGGCCCTGCGCATCGCTGGTGTAACGGGAAACGTCGATGCGCCAGTGGATTTTGTCGTTCTCCCACCAGGTGTGCCAGCGCTTGTAGATGAAGCTGGTGTCGGCCATGGGCGCGCCGGATTCGCTGTCGACCATGATCGCCAGGTTTTCGTCGGGGTTGTAGTTCTGCAGCACCAGCTGGGCGTCGCTGACCACCTCCAGGCGGCGGTCGATCACCGAGCCGGTGTCAACCTCGACCAGGTAGGCGCCCGGCGGCAGCGTCTGGGGCAGGGCGAAGGTCAGGCGGGTGTAGTTGTGCAGGCCTTCGTCGCCGGTGGTGTAGCTCTGGGCGAAGACCTTTTCGCCGCTGTAGCGCTTGACCAGGTCGGCCAGCACCGGGTCGCCGATGCCGCTCAGGCCCGAGGTCTTGGCGTCCAGGAACTCGCGGTCTTTCATCATGCCGGTGAGGTTGAAGGTCAGCGCGCGCACTTCGTATTTGCTGACGTTGCGCGACTCGACCCACAGGCCCAGCTGCTCGCCCTTCTTGAACACGCTGCGGGAAGTGCCGGGGACTCGCGGAAGTACCAGCTGGCGTCGTTGGGCCACTTGCGGACTTTCTTTTCGTCTTTGATCGCGGCCTCGTGCGCCACGGTCTGCACGCTCAGGCGTTCGGCCCGCAACTGCTGCAGGTTGTAACGCGCGCTGCTGGTCTCGGTGCTTTCCTTGAAGGCCGGGTCGTCGATCAGCTTCTGGTAGGCCTTGTCGGCGTCCAGGTGACGGCCGACCTGCTGGTAGCAGTAGCCGATGAAGTACTGCGCGTCGTCGGCGTAGGGCGTGGAGTGGAAGTCTTTGTAGACCTGCTCGAAGGTCGGAATCGGCGAGTAATCGCCCGCCAGCGGGTCGAAACTTTCGAGATCGGGATGGAACAGCATGTTCTGCGTGTACCAGTCATCCAGCTGCGCCATGGCGACCATGAAGCTGCCCTTGCGGTACAGCGCCAGGGCCCCCATGTTGTCGGCCTTCACCGGGCCGGCACTGATCACGTCCATGATCTCCTTGGGGAACTCGCGCTTCTGCACCAGCAGCGAGTTGCAGGCCTGCTTCAGCTCGGCGGCCAGCTTCACCAGCGCGTCGTGCTTGGCGATGATCTCGTCGCGGTCCTTGAACTCGTACTGGTAATAGTAGTAGGTCTGCTTCTGGCCGTTGGCGTCGAAGTAGTCGATGCTCTTCTGCTGCTGGCCGGACTGGTACTGCCAGGTGTGCAGCGCGGCCGCGGCGTCGAGGCCGGCGTTGAAGGCTTCTTCCACCATGGCGAAGGCGTCTTTGTCTTCGCCCAGCCTGGCGACGGCCTTGCGCCCCTCGGGCTCGAGCAGGCTGAAGGACCTGGCGAGGCGGTCCTTGGCGCGCTCGACGTCTTCGCGCTCGGTGTGGTGGTAGCTGGAGTCCGCGATCCAGCGGCCCCAGGAGCGCTCACCCTTGCTGTTCTCGTAGTAGTAGTGGGGGCGGCTCATGTAGAAGTGACCGAGCCGGTAGTTGGCGCGCCCCTTCTGCAGTTCGGTGAGTTTGTCGTGGTCGGCCAGGCTGGTGAGCTCAGCCTCGGCTTTGTCGTAGTTCTCGAGCTGGACCTGGCAATGCCCCATGCGCAGCTTGATGCGGAACCACTCGGTGTTGCCCGGGTTGTCCTTGAGGAACTGCTCGTAGGCCTCGTAGGCCTTGCGGTAGCTCTTTTCCTCGAACTGCTTGTCGCCCTCGGCCAGGTTGTCGGGCTTGTCAGCAGCCAGCGAGATGCTGACCACCAGCGAGGTCAACACCAGCAGCGTGGTCGTGCCGATGGCCAATAGGGCTTTGCGGGGGAGCTTGCTCAGCATGTCTGTCTCCAAAACGTCAAAAGAATCAAACCGGGTGACGCAACACGATTGTCCGTGGAGCCTGTGACGCGAAAGCGGCCGTGCAGGTTTCCGGTTTTATTTCGGGTGCACAGGAATGCCATGGAGTGAGGTTTGAGATCGAAGTCGCAGTGTGTGGCAGCCTGAACGCGGGGATCTGGTGTGCGCGTCCGTGTGGTTGCGCGTTGCGAACCCTGTCATTCCCATGGCGTCACCGTGACAGGCGTAAGCCTTGACGCCCATGGCCCTTCAACTAACATTCGGGCTCCCCCGAAGCAGTTTCATGAGCCGAAACCTGGAGTTTCGCATGCGTTTTGTTTTTCGCGCAGCAGCGGTCGTTGCGGTGTTGGGGTTCGTCCTCAACCTGTCCCTGGCACAGAAGGCCCTGAAGGAGCTGCCGGAAGGCTCCGGCGACGACCTCACCAAGGAAGGCAACCGTGAGGCCCACGACGGCGCGGACAACCCCATGCAGGGGAACCGCTCCGGCCGCGACGGGCGCTTCGGCGGCCCGGATGCCTACGGCCCGGAAGACTTCGAGCAGTTCCTGCAGAAGGCCGAGCGCCAGTTGAATGACCCGCAGTGGCAGCTCAAGATCGACCTGCAGGACCCCAAGCGCATCGTGATCAACCATGCCGACGGCACGGCCGACGAGTACTGGTACGTGCTGTTCCGCGTGATCAACGACAACACCCGCACCATCAAGGAAACGGTGCTGCCGAGCAAGAACCCGGAAGAGGTGGACCTGGACAACCCGCCCTCGCCGCTCGAGGTGCAGGACCGCAGCACCACGGACCTGCAGGGCGTGCCGGTCAACTGCCACCTCGACTTCGAGTTCCATGTCTTCACCCGCGACATCGAGAAGGACCGCTACGACACGGCATGGCCGCAGGACCCGGACGATGAAGTGCTGTCCGAGGAAGCGCTGGCGCAGCGCCGCGCGAACATGAAGCGCGTGTACCGCCCGATCAGCAGCCACTCGGTGCTGCAGAAAGTGGCGGAGGCCGAGAACCTGTATGAGTGGATGGGCAACTATGGCTTCATCAATGAGGCCGTGATGCTGCTGCACCCGCTGTCCGACTTCCAGCGGCAGATCGGGCTGGCCCACAACCTGGACGCCCCGGACCTCAGCGGTCTGCGCTGCCTGCCCTACCGTGTCGTGACCATCGAGAACGGTGAGCGCGTCGAGGCCCTGCGCTATGTGGCGGTTTACGATGGCGACAACACCTTCGCCGGCGTGTTCGGCCAGGGCGACCAGCTTCCCGACGGCGCCCGCCTGGTCGACAAGGAAAGCGACGAGATGTGGGGCAAGCTGACCCAGCGCCGCTACATGGCCGGCGACTGCATCGACCGTTTCGGCCGTCCGCTGCGCGCCAATGACCCCGGCTATCTCAATGCCCGCATCGCCGGCAGCCGCGACGGCATGTCCGGCAGCTACGGCGTGCTGGCGCAGGATCACCCGGCTGTCAACCAGCCGGTGCTGGTGCCGCACTACCGACTGTATCGCGACACCGACAAGGTGTTGATGGACTACGACACCGGCATGCGCCACGCCGACATCCCGAATGCGAACTACCGCATCAGCGGCAAGATCGTCGGCCCCGCCGACCCGCGTTACAGCGCCGCACAGGACGCCGGCGACTTCGTGGGCAAGCCGGTCAAGGTGATCGACAGCCGCGGCCGCGCCGTGCGCAAGTACATCGTGACGTACGAGGCCGGCGACCGCATCAGCCAGGCCGAATGGGATATCTGGCGTCGCCGCCTGGGCCCCGGCCTGCTTTCGCGCTACCAGAACCTGGAGAGCATCACCAGCCGCGCGCTCACGCACGATGACCCGGTGATCGGCCTGCCCAAGATCAAGATGGGCAGCTTCGTGGGCGACTCCGGTGACTCCGAGCCCGAGGTGATCCAGCGCGGCATCGATACCGGGCGCCGAGGCCCGCAGGGCGAAGTGATCCTGGACCTGCAGGAGTACACCACGGGGCGCCGCTACAGCCCCAAGAAGGTCGACCCGGAAGACTTCCAGCGCGACCCAGAGGGTGAGTTCAGCACCAGCCGCGAGGCGCCGGTTCCGCCGGGTGCCGCCCTGAACCCCGGTGAGGAGTACGTGTACGCTCCGCTCGGCAACGCTGGCGATGACGCGGCGCCTGTGCCCGCCTTCGACCAGTACGGGGCCTGGCGCGACTACTTCGACGAGCTGTCCGGCTCGCGCATTCCACTTACGGACGACAAGGGCGCCCTGGTGCGGGACGAGCAGGACCAGATTCTGTACCTGAAGGAGTACGAGTACGAGTACGTCTACGTGTACGAGTACGAGGTGATCCCGCAGGATGACGACGGCTTCAAGGGCGAGTACGGCGGCGATCGCTTCCAGCTTGTGAAAGAGTCGATCGACTTCACCCGCAGCACCCAGAAGGTGCGGCGCATGCGCGGCGACCAGATGGTCGAGGAGGAAGTCGAGATCGTGCTGCCGCTGGTGCGCCTGATCTGGAAGAAGGAAATCGTCAACGACCCGATCATCGTCGACGGCTACGAACACATGGATCCCGAAACCGGCGAAGTGCGTTACCTGACCGCCGAGGAGTACAAGGAAAAGACCGGCGTCGACGTCAGCAACGCCGACGCGATGGCCAAGGTGGTGAAGGTCAAGATCGTGCGCTCGCAACCCGTCGAGCGCGAAGTGGTGGTCGGCGTGTTCAACGAAGGCAAGCGCCTCAAGGAAGGCGAGCGCGCCGAAGACTGGGAGCAGGCCCGCAAACGCGCCGAGGCCGACGGCGCCAGGGTTGAGACCCGCGAAGTGCTGCGCTACGTCAACCGCTTCCGCAACGAACAGGTGATCAAGGACGACAACCGCGACTTCGAGGGCACCGGCCCCACCGCCGCCGAGTTCGAGGAGACCGACCGCCAGGACAACGGCCTGGACGCCACCCAGGCGTTCCAGACTTACAGCCGCTGGACCGTGCCTCCCCCGATGGTCTACCGCGACGACGACGGCGAGTGGCAGGTGATCACCCGCCTGGCCGACAAGATCGGCCCGGCCAACCGCTGGGACGGCACCGATGCGCCGCGCTTCCTCACCCGCTACGTCAGCGAGATGTGGGGTGTGGCCATCTTCCGCGGCGTCGTGCGCGACTGGGACTACGCCAACGTCTACGTCCGTGGACTGCGCGGACAGGTCAGCAACGCCGGCCTGGAGGTCGACGGCACCGTGACCAACATGCCCAGTCCGTCCGACGGCCAGTCCGAGGTCAGCAAGTCCTTCTTCAACCCGCGCTATGTGGAAGAGGAGTGGGTCTACCGCGTGCGCTATGAACGCCTGGGCGACGAATTCGAGAACTATCGCGACCTGATCCGCAAGGTGCGCAGCTTCTGGTACCGCGAGTCAGACCGCGCCCTCAGTGGCGACTAGGCGGGCTGACATTCAAAACACCCCGGCTTCGGCCGGGGTGTTTTTTTACCTTGGGGATGGCGGAGACCTGCGTGCAAAAAGTACACGCACTCGCCAACAGGCGTTCGGTTTGGAGCCCTTTTGAAATCAAGGTTTACAGCAGGTTGGTCAAACTGGCAGCTTGGTTGCCGCGGTAGTTGTGCTGCCAAAATGTATATATGTTACACGCTGAAGCGTGAGTTCGTCGAAGTTCATTCGATTGAAGATGCCAATTGGCGCGCTTCGGCAACTGACACAGTCTTTGGCACGCCTTATGCATCTTCAGGCTGGAAGTACGTTCCGGCAGGGCAGTTGGAAACCTTGCAGGAAACGTTGTTTACACCAGAGCAACGGAGTTACCTGAATGAAGCTCCTGATCAGCGTCAACGGCAAAGTCCGCGAGTACAGCCCCGATCCCAACCTCGGCATCATCAACGTTGGACGTGGCGACGGCAACGACGTGGTGCTGGACGGCGAAAAGGGCGCCTCGCGCAAACACCTGACGCTGGAGCGCACGGTGGACGGCTGGAAGCTGGTGGACCAGATGTCCGCCAACGGCACCGCCATCAACGGCGAGAAGGTCAACTTCGCCTTCATCAAGGACAACGACGTCATCGAAATCGGATCCACCAGGATCCAGGTTACAGGCTTGAACCCCACTCCCGGGGCGAGGCCGGCGCCCGCCCGTCCAGTGCGACGGGCGGACGCGCCGAGGCCTGCAGCCGACCGCGGGGAGGTGCCGGCCGGCCCGCCGATCCCCCGGCGCAAGAGCCCGGTGCCCGCGCTGGTGGCGGCGGCGATCATCGTGCTGGTACTGGGCGTGGGGGGCTACGCGCTGGTTTCCAATCTCGGTAGCGGCAAGCCGCAGACCACCGAGGTGGCCGACAAGGGTCCGGATGCACCGCGCCAGGCCGAGCTGACGGACGACGAGAAGGCCGCGCTGGCGCTGGCTCGCGAAGTTGCGGAAGGCGAGGGCGGCAGTATCGAGAAGCTGCAGAAGCTGGAGGGCATCCAGCAGAGCCTGAAGAACAAGCTGAACGGCAAGCGCGGCAGCAAGGCGCTCAGCGACATCGGCGACATGAAGTCGAAGCTGGTTCGCAACCTCGACGCCGAGGTCAGCGGCAAGATCGACTCCGAGTTGCAGGCCGCCCAGCAGAACATCGAGCAAGACAACTTTGCAGTCGCGATGGAAAAGCTGGACCAGCTGGCCGCCTGGCTGGACAGCGACCCGCTGCTTACCAGTTTCGCCAACGCGCACCGCAGTCGCATCAACAAGGCCCACAAGGACGCAGAATCCCGGAACACCGCGTTCATGGCTGCCGGCTACCAGAAGATGTGGAAGTACGCCGACCAGGCCCGTTACGACGAGGCACTGGCCGTATGCGACGACCTGCTGAAGCGCGCCTGGCTGGATGCCGCCAACCGCGACATCTACGAGGCAGAGCGCCGCAAGATCGAGGCGCTGAAGGCCAGCCCCAATACCGAGGGGCCGGTCGTTGAGGAGGAGAAGAAGGGCCCCAGTATCCTCGACAAGGTCAAGAAGGACGAAGGCCGCCTGCCGGGCAAGAACCCGCTGCTGCCGGACGGTGCGCGCTCGGAACAGAAGCTGCTGGCCGCGCTGCAGGCGAAGCTGGTGGCTGCCGCCAAGGGCAAGACGCTGACCAGCGAGCTGTTCGAGTGGAAGGGCAAGAAGGCCAAGATCCGCGGCGCCGACGACAAGAAGCTGACCCTCGAGGTCGTGTCGATCGACAAGAAAACCGGCGAAGAGCTGGTGTTCCGCACCGCCGCCAAGTGGGAGGACGTACTGCCCGAGGACATGCTGCAACTCTACGACCGCACCCCCGGACTGAACGATGAGGACAAGCTGGCGGTGGTGATCTACTGCTTCGAGCACGCCTTCATCGACCAGGCCGCGCACCGCGCGTACCTGCTGTTCAAGCTGCGCAACGACTGGAAGGAGGGCATCGACACCCTGATCGCCAGCAAGCGCCGCATCGCCATCCCGACCGAGGGCTTCGTCGAGTACGACGAGCGCCTGGTGACGCCCGATGAAAAGGAAAGCGCGATCTTCTACGCCAGCCTGCGCGGCGTGCTGGAGCGCTTCGAGAAGGGCATCGGCAGCAAGGACAAGAAAAAGGTCGAGGACTCCGAGAAAGCCTTCAACGAACTGCTCGAGATGGGCGAGCGCGCCGTCAAGCCCTCAATCGAGATCCTGCAGGGCGTGCTGGACAAGGAACTCGCCAACGCCAAGAAGGCCACCGGCCTGATGGCCGCCGACAAGGCCCGCATGGACGGCCTGCTGGCCGAGCTTGATCGCCGCCGCGAGTACGCGCTGGAGCTGATCATGGACAGCGAGCGCTACCCGTACCCGTACGGCCCCAACCAGGCCGAGGTGCAGGCGGATGTGGACCAGCGCGTGGCCTCGGTGCGCGAGATCTGGAACGACCCGGCCAAGTTCTCGGGCCAGACCAACCCGGCTTTCGACGCGATCATGGCCAAGGTGCGCAGCATCGCGGAGCGCATGGCGCAGATCGACCCGCAGCAGGAGTACTTCAAGCAGACGCCCGAAGAGACTGTCGAGTACATCTCGAATATCGCCAACGATGCGCTCAGCATCCGCAACTACACCGGCGACGACACCAAGAAACAGGCGCTCTACAACCTGAACGTGAAGGTGATGCAGTACAACGAAGACTTCCCGACCGGTGACGGCCACGCCGACGCCGAGTCGCGCGCCCAGGTGAAGGTGACCAACGAGTACCGCATCATGTTCGGCCGCGTGGCGCTGAAGATCAACGACAAGCTGTTCTGGGCCGCGCACCACCACTCGCGCTACTGCGTCGAGCAGAACGGCGGCCAGATCGCCCACGTCATCCCCGGTGAGCCGCGCGGCGAAGGCCCCGGCGACCGCATGAAGTACGAGGGTTACCCGGGCGGCGGCGGCGAGAACATCCACATGAACAGCATGGGCCCCACGGCCCAGAGCAGCCACGATTCCTGGTGCCACAGCTCGGGCCACCACCGCAACATCCTGACGCCAGGCTGGCGCGTGCTGGGCTCAGCAAAGTGGAAGACGATCTGGACGCAGTGCTTCGGCGCGCTCGATGAAGGCGACGGCAACACGGTAAGCCGCGGCGGCGAGTAGCCCGTAGGGGCCGCCCCAAGTGGCGGCACCCGGGCCCGCCCCTGCAGAACAAAAGTGGTCAGGCAGTGGTGCCCAGCGCTGCTCGACCAAGAAGGGCCGGCCCTCCCGAGCCGGCCCTTCATGTATTTTAGCCTCGGCGCCGGTCCGCAGTTTCGCAGCTAAAAAGCCGCCCCCCGGCAGCGACACAACATGGGCATGCTATTGCTCGCACAACCGGCTTTGCTTGCTAGACTGGCTGGGCCCGCCGCGTTCGGGCCGGAGGTTGCGTTGAAGAGCTTCACACTTGACTGGAAGGGCTGGTGGCTGCTGCGCACCCCCATGTCCGACGTGCCCGAGCTGGGCGCCAAGTGCTGCGTTTACGCCATCATCGGTGCCAAGCTCAAGAAAGTCGGCAACGGCATCGGCAGCAGCGGCCGTGAGCCCATCCTGTTCAACGTCTACCGCGGCGAGGAATCGGCCAAGGAACACCTGCTGAAGCTGCAGAAGATGTCGCTGGGCGTGTTCACCGCCAACCGCGCCAAGGAAATCGGCAAGCATCCCACCGTGTACGTTGCGCCGCTGCCTGAAGACACCGACCTCGGCGAGCTCGCGGCCATCCTCAGCCTGCTCTACGGCGCGGTGCCCTACGCGCCCAAGCACCATGCCATGCCGGCCCCCTATCAGGGCGAGGCGTTCCACATCAAGAACACCGGGCGCAATCCCGGCCTGCCGGAAGAGATTTTCCACCGCGAGAAGAAGCCGGCCGGCGACTCTGATGCCACCCACGACGGTGCGGCGGATTCGGCCATGGCGGCGGCGATCGCCGCCGAGGCGCAGGCCACGCGGCGCCTGACCCAGTCCGAGATGGACGTGCGCGGCATCGCCACGGAAAAGGTCGCCAAGCCCGTTGAGCACCTCTCGACCGAGAAGATCGAGAAGCCGCCCAAGATGGTGGAAACGGCGAAGGTGGACAAAGACCAGATCCACGGCCTGGCCACCGAGCGCGTGCCCAAGCTGGTGGAAACCTCGCGCATCGAAAAGGATGACGTCGCCCAGGGCCTGGCCACGGAGCGCATCGCCAAGCCGGGCGAAGCGGTCACCGAGTTCGTGCCCAAGCCCAACGGCGAGCAGGCCGAGGAAGCCAGCGAAGCTCCCACCATCCTCGACGAAGCCGGCAAGTAACGCGGCACCGGCGTGACGCCGTCGCCATTGCTACTGCTCTCTGCATCGACCTAGAAAGTCGAAACCCGCTTCTGAAGAAAAGCAACTGCGGTAAACCACGAAGAGCCACCAAGGGCCACGAAGAACGGCGGGTCATGCTTTACTTCGTGGTCCTTCGTGGTCCTTCGTGGTTAACCTGTTTTTGCAGTTGTCTGTAAAGATTTCCCTAAAGCCGCCGGTCGATGCTGCCGATAAACGATCCAGAGACGGTATAGCCTGAACGAGAGACGACCATGAGCCACACGAAGCGTGTTTCCAAGCGTCCCCGGACCAGCGTGCGGCTCCGGAAAGCCGAGCCCGCGCCCCTGGCAGGTGAACCCCTGCCCCAACCCGCAAGTGCGCCGGCCCGCCACGCCCGCGTGGAGGCCGCCCGCAAGGTCATCAACGACCCGGCCTTTGAGCTTGACGCTGCGCTGGCAGCAGCCGTGACCAAGCTCATCGAGCGGGAAATCGGGTAGGGATATCCACTTTTCTCAACTTGCCATTTGAAGCGGCGCGGCGCGTGCTACCCTGTGCGCGTGATTGCTCTGCGCGGCCCGGTGGCCTGTTGCCCCAGCGCTGGCAGAGGGAAATTGACAGCGGCTGCCATGATTCCGCGATTGGTCCTCGCACACGATGCGAAGGGTCGGGCCCGACAGGCCTGACCACCCGGCCCGTCGCGGTTTTTGCATTTGCCGCAGGGAGAACCAGATGTCGAAGAAGATCGTCCACGTCGTAGGCACGGGCACCATCGGCGAGCCGCTGATCGGCATGCTCACGCACTTCAAGGAACAGCTCGGGGTTGACGAGGTCACCTTCAACAAGCGCACGCCGCTCAAGACCGACCGCTCCAAGGTCGTTGACCTGCTGCGGCGCGGCGCCAAGCTCGCCACTGGCAAAGACCAGATGGCCGGCTTCGAGAAGATGGACTGCAAGGCCGACTACGAAACAGAAGAAGCCATCATGCGCGCCACGGTGGTGATCGACTGTACGCCCAGCGGCGCGGGCCTCGCGAACAAAGAGCAGTACTACCTGAAAGCCGCCGAGCAGGGCGGCAAGGGCTACATCGCCCAGGGCAGCGAGTTCGGCTTCGGCAAGATGTACGCGCGCGGCGTGAACGACGAGACCCTGGTGCCGGGCGAAGACAAGTTCATCCACGTGGTCAGCTGCAACACCCACAACCTGGCCGCGCTGATCAAGCTGTTCGGCATGAACGGCAAGGACGACCCCGCCAACCTCGTCAGCGCCGACTTCGTCTGCATGCGCCGCGCCAACGACGTGAGCCAGGACGACGGCTACATCGCCGCGCCCGAGGCCGGCAAACACAAGGACGAAAACTTCGGCACCCACCACGCCCGCGACGCCTACCACCTCTACAAGACCAAGGGCTGGGAGTTCAAAAACCTGTTCAGCAGCGCCATCAAGCTGCCCACGCAGTACATGCACATGCTGCGTTTCCACATCAAGGTCAAAGAGGACACCAGCGTCGAGAAGCTGATCAGCATCATCAAGGCCGACGACCGCCAGGCTCTCACCTACAAGAAGAGCGCCAACCAGGTGTTCAGCTTCGGGCGCGACCACGGCTTCTTCGGCCGCATCCTCAACCAGACCGTGATCCCGCACGAGGCGCTGTCGGTGATCGGCGGCAAGGACATCTACGGCTTCTGCTTCACGCCGCAGGACGGCAACAGCCTGCTCAGCAGTATCAGCGCGGCCTGCTGGCTGATCGATCCCAAGACGTACGAGAGCCGCATCCAGTGCCTCAAGCCCTACTTCTTCCAGGAAGTGTAATCGGAAAGCTCCTCAACACGGCCGCCTTCGGGCGGCCGTGTTGCATTTGGCGGCTTGTGGCGCAGGCAGCGCGATAAGAGAATGTTGCGACTTCCCTTGCTGGATCCCGCCATGTCCGAACTGAAGACCTTTCGGGTCCCCGTCCCGGTGGTGATCGCGCTGGCCGTCATGGTGCTGGCTTGTGCGGAAACCGACGACTACGACGACAGCTACTACTACGATTCGGGCAGCTCCTGCTCCGGCACCTGCAACGGCTGCGGCAGCGGCCCCGGCACGACCCCGGACTACACCGCGCCCGCGCAGGCCGCACCTTCGCGCCCCACGCTGCCGGCGTACATCCCGGAACTGGACAAGAGCACGCCGCCCGACTATCCGAAAACCGCCGACGTCAGCATCCAGCACGGCCGGCCCGACTACCCCGCGGAAGACGCCGGCCAGTTCTGGGAACGGCTGATGTCGAAGTACGAGGTGAACACGGAAGGCAGCTGGACGCGCGGCGACGGCACCAACCCGTACTTCGAGCCCGCTTTCAGGCTCGGCGACCACACCCTGCTGCTGGTCGCCGAGCAGCGCAGCGACGGCGTACGTCGCTACGCGCACGGCCTGGCATTCGCGACCTTCAACGCGAACCGCCAGTACGAGACCTACAGCGCGGGGCAGCGCTGGGCGACCTCCGACCCGTACACTTACGGTGTCGGTTTCTTCCGAGACGGCAAGATGCACGGCCCGTGGGCCTTCAACTACCCGGGGCCGGCACAGGCGGGCCAGGCCAACAAACTTCACTACATCTGCGAGTACCAGGACGGCAAGGCCGGCGGTGAGGCGCGCTGGTGGGACGAAGACGGCTATCTTACCCGCCACGAGTTCTACCAGGACGGCAAACTGCACGGCACGGTCACGCGCTGGGACGACGACGGCATCGTGCAGTCCGAGTACGTTGCCGGCATTCAGTACGGCCTGTACCGCAAGTGGAACTACGCCGGACAGCTGATCGAACGTGCGCAGGTCTACGACGACCAGAAGTACGGCAAGTCCGAGTACTGGGTCCCGGGCGGCACGTTTCCCTATGTGCTGCGCTACTACAACTTCGGCCCCAACACCGGCTGGAAAAGCTGCTACGACGCGCAGGGCAAGCTGCATTACCAGGCATGGGTAGAAAACGGCATCGAGAGCGGACCGTACGTCCAGTACGACCCTGCCGGCTTCAAGGTGTGGGAAGGCAGTCGCCTTGAGGGCCGCAACGAAGGCAGGTTCACCGGCTATGACGCGCAGGGCCGTGTGGTGGCGGTCAACACCTACAGGGGTGGCGTGCTCCATGGCGATTACATCCGCTATGACGCGGACGGCAACGTCACCGTGCACGACGTATACGACAACGGCTCTTGGCTGCGCTCTGAACTTGCGCCAACCTGGCCCGCGCCCATCGAAGTCACGGACGCCGATGGCAAGCCGATCACCCGCAAATACGGGCGCTGGCGCGTGGAGCAGCAGGACGACATGCCGCCCATGGAGTACGCCATGGCGATGGCCTGGCATGGCGGGCTGGATGGCTGCGTGATGTTCGGCGGACGCGGCCGAAGCGGCGAGCAGGCCGTGCTGTTCGGCCAGACCTGGCTGCGCAAGCAGGGCAGTTGGCTGCGCCTCTTCGAGGACCTGGACGGGCCGCCGCCGCGCGAATACGCGGCACTGGCCTGGGATTCCGCGCGCGGCGTGGTCGTGATGTTCGGCGGGCGTTCCGCGGAGGGCGGCGCCCTCGGCGACACCTGGGAGCTGGGCGTGGACGGCTGGAAGCAGCGAAGCTCCGGCGGGCCTGCGGGGCGCTGGGCGGGATCTCTGGTCTACGATCCGCAACGCGCGCTCTGCGTGCTGGTGGGCGGAAAACGCGTCGACGACGCCGGCGTCGAGGAAACCCGCAGCGACACATGGGAGTGGAACGGCACAGGCTGGACCGCGGCAGCCGAAGGACCGGCCGTGCACGGCGCGGCCGCCTGCTACGACGAACAGCGCGGCTGCCTGGTGTTGGCGGGCGGAGTCCGCGGTGGCGGGGAATCGGCGGAAACCTGGGTGCTGGAGGGCGGGCGCTGGCGACGCAGCGGAATCTACCTCAGCACGGCGCAATCCATGCACGCCATGGTGTACGACCCGGACGCCCGCAGCGTGGTACTGCTGGGCAAGAGCGGCACCGAGCCGGACAGCGGCCTGCTGGCGCAGCGCCCCTCGACGTACCTGTTCGCCAGCTCCTGGCTCGCGAGCCGCTACGACCACAATCCGCCGGCGCGCCGCGACTTCGCCGCCGCCTACGACCTGACCGCCCGCGAAATCGTGCTGTACGGCGGGCGGCGTCGCGGCGGCAACGATGCGCCGTTCCGTGAGACGCTGCTGCTTACCGACGAAACCGCCGCGGATCGCGCTGCCGACAACCAGGATTTCATACGCGAGAAGCTGTCCGCGCCGGGCTGGGCTCACATCGACAACGGCGAGTTCGCGCAGGAGGATGCTACCGGCTGGGCGATCGCCCGGGATCCCGGCCGCGCCGTCACGGTCATGTTCGGCGGCGGCAACCTGTCAGGCGTAAGCGCCGTCACCCGCGAGTTCAAAGACGGAAAGTGGAGGTTGCTTTCACCGGCGGTGTCGCCGCCCGCGCGCACTCGCGCGAGTTGCTGGTACGACGAAGCGCGCGGCCGCGTGATGTTGTACGGCGGCTCAAACCTGGAAGCCGGCTTTGACGACCTGTGGGAGTGGGACGGCGTGAACTGGCAGCGCCTGCGCGAGCACGTGCCGGGCGCGCCCAAATCGCTTTCCACCTCGGCATACGACGCCAGGCGCGGCGTGCTGGTGGCGATCGTCGAGAAGGAGGAGGGGCCCGAGCTGCATGAGTTCAACGGCACCAGCTGGAAGCGCATCGAGGTCGAGTTGCCGTCTCCCGGCTACAGCTACGCGCGCCTGGTGTATGACCCCGTTAAACAGCAAGTCCTGTACTACGGCGGCATGGACGTCGAGACCTTCGAAGTTGCGCCCGATGCCTGGCACTGGGACGGAAAGTACTGGGCCGAGAGCAAGCCCGTCACCGAGGGTATTGAAGACAGCATGATATACGAACTTCACAGCGACCCGGTCGGCAAGGCTCTCTGGCAGATCAGCTCGGATGCGATCCGCCGCTTTGACGGCAAAAGCTGGCAGGCGTGGGTGCGCCCCGAGGGATTGAACGGCAGCGAAGGGGCGCTGTGGATGGACCCTGCCGGGGGCCGGTTGTACTTCCATGGCACGCGCCGCACCTACTTCATGGCCCGCAACGACACGCTGGTGTTTGATCCCGAGCAGGGTGAGAAGATCGAGTAGCTGCCTTGCGATCCGCCCCAGCGGAGCCGGGCAAAGCAAGCGGAGCCTGACCAGGTCGCGCGGTCAGCAGTCCCGCAAGCCGGTTACTTGTCCTTGTTGGATGACCGAAACTTCAGGAAAAGGGCCAAGCCGAAGAAGAAGGCGACAAAACCAAGGATGGCGATGGCCCAGATCTCGCCATCCATCGCAGCGCTGAAAAGAGAGCCAATACCTCTACCCGAAACCCTGGCGGCCAGAAACATGGGAACCCCTTGGATGGAGTGCAGTTCAGTAAGTGTGAGATGTGATTAGAAAATATGGTATTGGTCAGAATTGTAAATGAAAATTTGATGCTCCTGCACCAGCCTTTGGAGTGGCGCGCACCCCGCTAAGGCAAACAGGCCCGCCGGTTGGCGGGCCTGTTTGGTGGGGGACAGTCGTGGCTTAGCCTTCCTTGCTTTCGCCTTCCGGCGCTTTCTTTTCTTCGGTCTGTTCTGACTTGTCGACGATGCGGATGGTGGTCTTGCCGTGGCGGAAGATCACTTCGTTGCCCAGCGCCAGCACCTTGGCGGCCTTGGCGTCTTCGGCGATCTCGAAGTAACGCTCGCTCATGTACTCGACCACCTCGGCGCCGAACAGCTCGGCGTTGGTCAGGTCGCTTTCGAGCCAGATGCCGTCACTCCAGACGAAGGTGCGTGTGCCCACGGTCTTCATCACGTTCTCGGCCTCGGCGGCGGCGGCGCTTTCGCTGTAGCCCTTCTCCTTCAGCTTCGCCAGCTTGTCGTCGGCCCTTGAGCGCATGCCGAGCTTCTTCGCGCGGTTGGCCACGGATTCGGCCTGGTCTTTCTCGGCGTCCTCGAGCTCGTTGGCGTTGTCGTTGGCGCGGCGGTCGGCGTTGGCCTTGCTGGCCTCGACCGCTTCTTCACCCTTCTGTTCCTCGGCCGGCGCGGGTGCGCGGCCGGTGCCGCTGCCGCCGCCCAGCGCGCGTCCTTCGCGGCGCATGTCTTCCGGCATGGGGCGGCCTGCGGCCGGTACGGGGTTGTCTTCCACCACCAGGAAACTGGTGTAGGGGGTGACGATGCCGAACTGCGTGCCGAGGCGGATGATTTCCTTCTTCAGCTCTTCGTTCTCACCCTTCAGGTTGATCTGGTCCATCAGGTAGCCCACGCGGCGCACGGCCCACATGCGCGGCAGGTAGGCCTTGCCGGTGTCGGCGGCGGCCAGCTCCACGCTGTATTCGAAGGCGCGCTTCTCGCCGTTCACCGTGCCCTCGAGCAGCAGGGTGTGCTTGCCGGGCTTGTCGAAACGGCCGAGTACCGAGAGCTGCGTGCCGGCGAAGATGTCGCCGGGGATCTGCGGGTGCAGGTCGTGCATCTCGGCGCCGTCGATGCGCAGCTTGACGTCGGCCAGCACGGGTGCAGCGATCTTGGCGGCGAAGTTGCTGACCTTCACTTCCATGTCTTCGCGCGGCTTCACGTACTCGCGCTGGCCCTTGTTTTCCTCGGCCAGTGTGTCGAGCAGCCAGGTGTTTACGTCGTTGCCGACGCCGAAGGGGAACATGCGCACGTTGGCGGCGCGGTTGTCGCGGGCGATCTTGGCCAGCGCCTTCACGTCGGTGGTTTCGCCCATGGTGGGGATGCCGTCGGAGAGCAGGATCACGTAGCAGGGGCGCGCGTCGGCTTCGCCATCCTTGGCGATGGCGTAGGCGTCGCGGATGGCGCCTTCCAGGTTGGTGCCGCCGGTGGCGGTGATCTTTTCGATCTTGGCCAGGGCGTCCTCGCGGGCTTCCTTGCTGCACAGGGTCAGCTTGTCGTGCAGGCGGCGCGACTCGGTCGCGAAGGTCACCAGTGCGAAGCGGTCTTTCTCATTCAGCTTGTTGACCAGGAACTTGAGCGCCTTGCGGGCCTGGTCGATCTTGCCGTCCTCGTCCATGCTGCCGCTGGTGTCCAGCACCACGATCACGTCCTTGGGCAGGATTTCCTCTTCGCTGAGCTGCAGCTTCGGCGTCAGCAGCGCGAGGAAGTAGCCGGCGTCGTCGCCTTCGCGGTAGCTCAGCACGCTGGTGGCCAGCGCTGTGTCGTCGTAGCCGTAGTACAGCTCGAAGTCGTTGGCGGGCTTGTTGTCTTTCAGCTCAAGGCCGATCACGGCCTCTTTGTCGCCCCTGCGGATGATCTCGACGCTGTGGGTGGGCGAGTAGATGGTGCGCAGGGCTTGCTCGCCCTTCAGGGTGAGCTTGGCGCTGATGGTGCCGACCGGCAGGTCGCAGTAGCCGTGGGTGCGCAGGGGGTAATGGAACTTCACCAGGCCGCTGTCGTAGGTCAGCAGCTCGCTGTAGCTGAATTTGATGGTCAGGTCCTGCTGGGGCAGGATCGGGAAGACGCTGGCCTGGAACAGGCCGCGACCGGCGTATTCAAGCAGGCCGGGGTCGATCATGCGGCGCACGGTTTCGCGGTAGATGGTGCGGGCCTTGTCGGCGGGCAGCAGCTCGCCTTTGACCATCTTGCCGTCCATAGTCATCTGGAAGTCGCTGATGGCGGCCTCGGGCGGCAGGGGGAACATGTAGGTTCCCTCGAGCTGCCATTGGTTCGGGTTGTAGAAGACCTGGGTGAGGGTGGTGGTGGCGGTCTGGCCCTCGATCACGGTCTCGATGCTGTGGCTTTTGATCTGGATGTTCTGGGGTTGCGGCCGCGGCTCCGGCATGGGGCGGACGCGACGGTCGATCACAATGCCCTGGGCAGCAAGAGCGCCCGAGCAGAGCACTGCGGCTAACAGCAGTGCGAATAAGGGTTTACGCGTAGTCATGGGATAGCCCTCCAGAGTCCATAGGCATGCCGGGGTTAGGACGCGGCCGGCGCGACTTTGGTTCCATGGAAACTGCGGGAATCGGGCTACTTGCCGGCGCCGGCCTTTTCGGGCTTGACGGGCAGGATGCGCACGGACTGGGCTACTTGAAGCAGCCTCTTTTCGGCGTACAGGTTCACCGCCTCCGGGTAGGCCTCGCGCTCGGCTTCCATCACGCGTTCCTGGAGGGTTTCCGGTGTGTCGTCGGGCTGCACCGGTACCTTGCGCTGCAGGATGATGGGGCCGTGGTCGTAGACCTCGTCCACGTAATGGACTGAGCAGCCGGATTGTTTCTCGCCGGCCTTGATCACTTTCTGGTGGACCTTGATGCCGTACATTCCCTTACCGCCGTACTTGGGCAGCAGGCTGGGGTGGATGTTGAGCACCTTGCCCTTGTAGCGCTCGGGCAGGTGCAGGTAGCTGAGGAAGCCGGCCAGCAGCACCACGTCGGGCTGCACGGCGTTGACCATCTTGAACACCTGGCGCGAGAAGGCCTGGGCGTCGAGGTAATCGGCGCGGTTGACGACCTGCACGGGCACGCCGAACTTCTGGGCGCGGGCGATGCCGGGGATGCCGTCTTTGCTGGCGATGACGCCGACGCACTCCATGTGGCAGGTGCCGTCTTTTGCCCGCTGCAGCAGGTTTTCCATGGTGGTGCCGGAGCCCGAAATCAGGATCACGGCGCGGATTTTAGGCAGCTCAGCCATGTGCTTCCTCAGGCGCTACAGTGGAAAAGATACACCACCGGCGCGCAGAGTCCAGAACAAGGCGGTTTGGGGATAAGCTAGGCGGATAGCGTGTCGTCGCTGAGCCAGCGGCGCAGTTCGTCCTCGGACATCAGCTTGCGCTTGCGGACTTCTTCGACGAGCTTCGGTGGGCTTTTTCCCCAGCTGCATCAACCAATGCAGCAAAGCTTCATCTGTGAACTCCGCAATCGGCCTGTGCGTCGCTTGACGCACATCCATCGGCCCAGGCTCTATGCCGAGCGCGGCGAACGTCTTGAGTAGTTCTGCATCCGGTTCGATCATATGACTTCAAAACCAACTCGCGTTGAATGCACCTTTTCTATCTCAATTATCGCGTCGTGACTGCCGGGTGCAAGTACATTGCGCACCGGTATCCACGCGAGCAGAATTCGGCGATCGCCATGAGTCGTGGGAACTAGCGTGTACGGCCATGGCCCCAACGTGACCATCCCATCCGGCTTTAGTGTCTCGATTTGAAGCGTATACCGAATCGGGCGTGCGACGTTTGGTGTCAGCACGTGCCCGAACAGCAGGATCCGCGGTGAATCCGCTGGGTGACTGAACCCAATTGCCTCAGCCGAAATTCCGCTCTTTTCGACGCGGAATTCCCGGCAGATAAACAAGCGCTCGAAGTCGAACACGTTATGCCTCCACCACCTCCGCGCACCTGGCGCACAGGAAGGCGTGTTCCTTTACGCTGCCTACGTCGCCGGTGCGGCGGAAGCAGCGCACGCAGGCCTGCTCGGCGCTGGCGACCACCTTCACCCACAGGCCCTGCACGTCCGTGGCGGGCTCGAACTCCTGCAGCGCGCCGTGGTCTGACTGGGCGTCCAGCAGCAGCTTGCTGACGTTCAGCAGCTCCGGCAGCTCGGCCTGCAGCTGTTCCGGCGTGCCGTGCTGCGCGAGCTCGGTCATCAGCGCCGCGTTGCAGCCCAGCGTGACGTTGGCGTCGTAGCCCTTGCCGATTACCTTCTCCTTGCGCAGGCGGTCCAGCACCCGGTCGCTCTCGGCCTTCAGGCGGAACAGCAGCTTGTAGCGCTTGTCCAGCTCAGGCATTGCGCGCAGGGTGTCGTCCAGCTTCGGCCAGGCGGCGAGGTGCACGCTGTCGGGCTCGGACTCCAGCTTGGGCAGGTACTGCCACATCTCCTCGGCCGTGTGGACGGTGACAGGCGCCATCAGCTTCACCAGCAGGGTTGCCACGTGCCAGTACACGGTCTGGATGCGGCGCCGCGCGGGGCCTTCCTTGGCTTCGCAGTACAGGGCGTCCTTGCTGACGTCGATGTACTGGGCCGAAAGCTCGACCGTGCAGAACTGCACCAGCGCGCGCATGGCGTGGTGGAACTCGTAGCGCTCCCAGCAGGCGGTGACTTCCTCGATCAGCGCGGCGGCGCGGCTGAGCACCCACTGGTCGAGGGGGCGCAGCTCGGAGTACGCCAGCGCGTGCTGTTCCGGTGTGAAGTCGAACAGGTTCGCCACCAGGGTTCGCCAGGTGTTGCGCAGCTTGCGGTAGTTGTCGCCGGCGCCGCGGATCAGGTCGTAGGTGACCGGGATCGGCTCGCTGGTGTTCACGCTGGCGAAATACAGGCGGATCAGGTCCGCGCCGAGGTCGCGCACGCCCTGGTCGATGGCCCAGATGTTGCCCTTGCTCTTGCTGCCCTTTTCGCCCTTTTCGTCCACCACGAAGGCACTGGTCAGGCACTGTTTGAACGGCGACTTGCCCTGGGTGGCGACGCTCAGGATCAACGAGACCTGGAACCAGCCTCGGTGCTGGTCGTCGCCCTCGAGGTAAAGGTTCGCGGGGAACTTGTCTTTGAGCTCGTCGTCGGCCAGCATCACCGCGCGGTGCGAAGCGCCCGATTCAAACCACACGTCGAAGATGTCGTCCATCTTCGCCAGCTTGCGGCCTTTGAACTTGTCGGGGCGCACCGCATCCGGCAGCAGCTTCTCGACGGGCCAGTTGGCGTCGTCGTACCACACGTTGCTGCCGTGCTGCGTGACCAGGCCGATCACGTGGTCCACGGTCTCGGTGTCGATGCAGGTCTCGCCGCTTTCCACGTCGTAGAAAGCCGGGATCGGGATGCCCCAGAAGCGCTGGCGCGAGATGCACCAGTCAGGCCGGTTCTCGACCATGGCGCTGATGCGCTTTTCGCCCCAGGCGGGGAACCACTGCACCTGCTTGATCTCGTCCAGGATGCGCTGGCGCAGGGTGCGCGACTCGCCCTGCTCGACGTGGTCGATGTTCACGAACCACTGCTCGGTGACGCGGAAGATCACCGGCGTGTGCGTGCGCCAGCAGTGCGGGTAGCTGTGGGGGAAGGGCTCGCTGTGCAGCAGCAGGCCGTGCTCGCGCAGCTTGCTCACGATGCCGTCGTTAACCTTCCAGATCAGCTTGCCCTCGATGAAGCCGAACCAGCCGTGTTCGTCCTTGAAACCGGCCGGCAGCTCCAGCTCTTCGCGCAGCCTGTCACCGCTGTAGTACTGGCCGGTGGGGGAGACGGGGCACACGGCCGGTATGCCCTCGCGCTTGCCGGTTTCGAAGTCCTCTTTGCCGTGGCCGGGTGCGGTGTGAACCAGGCCCGTGCCGTCGCCCAGTGTGACGTAGTCGGCGAACACTACCGGGCACTCGAAGCCCCACAGGGGCTGGGAATACTTCACGCCCGCCAGCTCAGCGCCCTTCAGGTGCTTGAGCACCTTGACGTTCTCGAGCTTCGCGCGCGCAACGATGTCTTCGCGCAACTCCTCGGCCACCACCATGCGCGCGGTTTTGCCGGCCTGGGTGTACTCAAGCAGCGCGTACTCGGCGTCCTTGGCGACGGCGACGGCGCGGTTGGCGGGCATGGTCCAGGGCGTGGTGGTCCAGATCAGCAGGCTGACGTTTTCGACGCCCGCAACCGGGCCCGTGGCTTTCATCAGCACATAGATGCTGGGGTCGGTGCGGTCTTCGTACTCGAGCTCTGCCTCGGCCAGCGCGCTTTGCGCCGCCCAGCTCCAGTGCACGGGGCGCTTGGCGCGGGTGATGTAGCCCTTGTGGTACAGGTCCCGGAACACCCGCAGCACGTTGGCTTCGTAGACCGGGTTGGTGGTCAGGTAGGGCTTCTCCCAGCGGCCGAGTGTGCCGGTGGTCTTGAACTGCCCGCGCTGCTTATTGACGTAGCCGTTGGCGTAGTCGAGGCACAGCTCGCGCAGCTTCACGCTGGTCATTTCCTCGGGCTTCTTGCCGCCCAGCTCTTTCAGCACGTTGTGCTCGATCGGCAGGCCGTGGCAGTCCCAGCCAGGCACGTAGGGGCTGTCGAAGCCCTGCATGGTGCGCAGCTTGACCACCATGTCTTTCAGGATCTTGTTCATCCCCGTGCCGGTGTGGGCGTCGCCGTTTGCGTACGGGGGGCCGTCGTGCAGCACCCAGGGCCTGGCGCCCTTGCGGTCGGCGCGGATGCGGCCGTAAAGGTCGGACTCGGCCCACTGTTTCTGGAGTGCGGGCTCGCGTTCGTTCAGGCCGGCCTTCATGGGGAAGTCGGTCTGGGGCAGCTGCACGGTTGACTTGTAGCGCTCTTTGGCGGCCTTGGCGTCTTCTGTCATGGCGATTCCTCTGATTGGCGGTCAGAACACGAAGGAACGAAGGAGCGAAGACAAAGGCGCCGCGCTGAGGTTCTTCGCTACTTCGTTCCTTCGTGTTCCAACCGCGTGGTCCAACCGGCAGCGTTCAAACCGCGCGGCCGGTTTCAGTGTTTATCCGTGTTTGTAAGTGGTTACAACGACGTGGGCCGAGTCCGGGGCGGACGCAGCACGCTGCGTCCCTACAGTTCCGCCAGCTCGGCGTCTGTAATTCGCTCGGCTTCGTCGATCAGCAGGATGGGTATGCCGTCTTCGATGCGGTAGGCCTTGCGCGATTCCTTGCACAGCAGGCGGTTGCCCTTGAGCACAAGGGGCTTGTGGCTTTCGGGGCAGACCAGCATGGCCAGGAATTCCGGGTCAAGCTGTGTTTCGGCTGTCTTCGCGTTGTCGCTCATGGCGGGGCCATGCTATGGAACGGGCCAAAGTTGCACAAGACTGGGTCTTGACATGCCTTGTACCTGCCTCTACTTTTCCCCGCCCGACCGCAGAAGGGTCAGACCCCTTTTTGCGGTGCGGGTGATCGGTTCAGGAACGCAATTGGGGCGAAAAAGGGGTCTGACCCTCTCCCCGACACAGGCACAGCCATGAAGAAGAAAGTCCGCAGGTCCAACCTCAAGCGCAACCGTACGCACGGCTTCCGCGCGCGCATGGAGACGGCTGATGGCCGTCAGGTTCTGGCGCGCCGCCGCCGCAAGGGTCGCAAAAAGCTGACCGTGAGCGACGAGGGCAAGACCAAGCAGCAGGGCAATCCGAGCAAGGTGAACGAGCACCGCCGCAAGCAGCGCGAGGCCCTGCGCCAGAAGCGCAAACGCGCCGGCAAGATTTAGTCGCGAAGCGACTGTTCGCCAGGCGGATCGAAACACCAAAACACAAGCCCCCCGTGCAAACGGGGGGCTGTGCGTTGTACGCAACTTACTGACAACCGCAAAAACAGGTTAACCACGAAGGGCCACAAAGGGCCACGAAGGAAAGCACGACCTGCCGTTCTTCGTGGCTCTACGTTGTTCACCGCAGTTGCTTTTCAGCAGATGGGTGTTTCGACTTTCATGGTTAATGCAGAGATCATTACGTTCGCCAGAACACTACGCCTGCGAAGATGCCGAACAGCACCGGGGTGATGCTTGCACCCACTACGGGCGAGAACGCGCCTGACTGCGCCAGGGTCTCGAACCAGAACTGCAGAATCTGGTACAGCACCACGCAGCCGATCGCCAGGCTGCCCGCCATGAAGGCCTTCATGCCGCCGCGCGAGAGGATCAGCCCCACCCCCGCAGCTCAGCAGGATGAAGCCCACGAACGGGTGCCACAACTCGTGCCACAGGGCCACCCGCAGGTCCAGGTCTTCGCGGTCGGCGCTGCTGTCGGCCCACAACTGCGCCAGGGTGCGGTCGCTGTAGCTGCGCCGGCGGCGGGCGAAGTCGGCCGGGTAGATGCGCCCGTAGGGCAGCGCGCCGTCGAAGTACTCGGGCTCGCCGCTTTCGACGCCCTCGGGCGCCGTCAGCGCGGCCAGGTCGTACACCTTGGACCTGCCCGGCGACCACCAGCTTGCGCGTTGATCGACCCAGTGAAGCTCCTCGGCTACGATCACCCGGTTGCCGGCGGCGTTCAGGATGCGCACGTCTTCGACCGTGCGCTCGTCCAGGTTGTACCGGCGCACAAACCAGACATTGCCGTCGTCGTCGCGCACGCTGATGCGCTTGCCCTTGCGGTATTCGAACGCGCCGTAGGGCGACTCGCGCGCGGCCTCGGCCAGGCTGGGCAGTGCCCACTGTCTCAGGCCAAGTCCCACCACCCCCAGCAGCAGCGCGGGGATCATGATCGCAGCCAGGGCCCGCTTCTGGCCAACGCCGGCGGCTTCCAGCAGCAGCAACTCGCGCGATCGAATCACGCGCGCCACGGCGAACATGCCGGCCGCGATCACCATGAAGGGGTACAGCAGGTACAGGATGTGCGGCAGGTTGTAGGCGTAGAACAGGGTGGTGCCCTGGGCGACGTCTGGAAAGTTCTGGATCTTGTCGAGGTTCAGCAGCACGTCCACCACCAGGAACACGGTGGTGAACAGTGCCAGCACCAGCACCAGGCTCTGCAGGAAGATGCTCAGGAAGTAGCGGTCGAAGCGTTTCATGGGCTTGGGACTGCGATGTTAGCGGCAGGAGTTTAGCTGTGTATTGTTGGATACGGCGAATAAGCTTAAGGTTTCACGCGGTTTTTCGCGCATGACCAGAGCCGAGATGACTTCCAGCGTGTCCGAGTTGCCGTCCTACTCACTGCAGGACGGCAGTGAGTTTGCGCCCGCGCTTGTTGAGGGCGATGAGTTGCACCAGTCCGCGGAGAAAGTGCTCGGGCATTGCGACTTCCTTGATGTTTTGCAGGTCTCGCGGCGCGGCGGCCTGGCGCTGATCCGCCATCAGGGCGGCTTGAAGGTCTTCAAGTTCATCAACTGCCGCGCCGACTGGAAGAAGCGCTGGGCGCGCTGGATCGGCTGGAACCCCGCCCGCCGGGCGTTGCGCATGTCGCGCGCCCTGGATGCCGCCGGCATCGCGGTCTGCGAAGTCGAGGAGTACGGCGGCGTAAGCCTGCCCAGCGCGCCCCGCGCCGTCTGGACCATGAGCCGCTACGTCGAGAACGGGCGCACCCTGCGCCAGCTGAAGCAGGAGCTGCAACAGGATCGCCACGCGCCGACGCACCCGGTCATCAAGCGGTTGTTCAACGATTGCCTGGTGCTGCTGCGGCGTATCCACGACGCCGGTTTTGAGCATCGCGACTATCACGCCGGCAACCTGCTGGTCACGGGCGTCCCGGACTTCGAGCACGCCGAGCTGCGGCTCGTGGACCTGGAAACGGTCATGCAGCGCCGCGCAAGCCCGGTGCGCAGGGCCCGGGATCTGCGGCGCTTCCTGGACAACTTCGCCGATCCGCAGGGATGTCTCGAGTTGATCCACTCCGCGCTGGATGATTACACGGCTGGTGACGCGGATCTGAAGGCTCGCATCCTGGCAACGCGCCGCATGAAGGGGCTGCTGCACAAGTACGCTCGCTGAAGTTCCCGTCAGGCCCATCGGCCGCGGACCATGCCCGCCGCAATCGACGCGATTGCCACCAGCGCTGCCGCGGGCGCGACCGCCGCCGCTGCCGCCGGGGGCAGAGTACCGTTCTCGCTGAAGGTGGTGGCGGCCGTCATCAGCGGATAGTAGCCGAGCGCGCAAGGAATCACCCCGGCGCCGATGGCGAACAGCCGGTTCGGGTGGTTCACGAGCGCCGCCAGCAGCGCGCCCAGCAGCGGCAGCAGCAGCCCCGCGGCGGACAGGCTGACGCGCCGCACCAGCTCGGCGGCGGCACCGTGTCGACCGGTACGCTGTTCGATGTCGCGCGCGATGTCATCCAGCAGCGCGCCGGTCGGCTTGGCCTTGGGCGCGTCCGGCTCGTCGTCGCTGCCGAAGCTGAACGGCACTCGGAGCTCGTTGATCTTCTCCGCCACCATGGGCGTGCCGGCCGGCGCTCCGCTTTCCGGGTTGAACTGCACCAGGCGCGGCTCGTAGCAGCGGGTCAGCACCATCATGCCGTTGTGGCGCTGGTAACCGATGCTCGCGCTGCGCGCGGTCAGCGAAGCCAGCAGGCCGAGGTCGTTGTAGACGAGGATCTTAAGGTCGGTGAAACGCCCCTGCTCCACGTCGCCGTAGCTGATGTCGATGCTGGGGTCGGACCCGCCGCGTCCGGGAAACCGCAGCTCGCGTGCGCCCTGGGGCGGATGGTCGATGAAATCCGCCAGCGCCAGGCGCTGCAGCGAGTGGCGCTCGGCGTATGCCTCGGGCCCGTAGATCGACACGCCGAACCAGGCCACCGCGGCCGTCAGCACGCCGACCGGCAGCAGCATCACGAAGGGGCGCCAGGGCGATACGCCCGAGGCCGCCAGCAGCAGCAGCTCGCGCTCGGAGCGCATGCGGCCGAATACCAGCGTGGCGGCGAACAGCGCGCTCATGGGCATGGTCATGGGCAGCAGGCTGACCCACAGCGAAGGCGCGAATGACACAAGGGTACCGAACCGCGGTGTTACCTCGAAGCGGTTGACGATCTGGTAAAGGCTCAATGCGGTGAACAGGAAGGTCAGCCCCAGCACGCACACCACGGCCAGCAGCAGCACGTCACGCAGGATCACCCGGTCCAGTCGCGAGATCATGCGCTGCCCCCGAAGGCGCGCAGAGACTTGAGGTAGCCGTCCAGGTTGCGCCTCACCTCGTCCAGGCTGTCGCCGCCGGTCTTTTCCAGCAGGGCCTGCGCCAGCACGATCGCCACCGCGCACTCGGCCACGATGGCGGCTGCAGCCACGGCGCAGGTGTCGCTGCGCTCGGTGCTGGCCTGTGTCGCCTCGCCTGTTGACACGTCTACGGTCGGCAGCGGGTTCATCAGCGTGCTGATCGGCTTCATGTGCACGCGGCACACCAGTGGCTCGCCGTTGGTCACGCCGCCTTCGAGGCCGCCGGCGTTGTTGCTGCCCCGCGTATAGGGTCCGCGCCCGGCCGCGGGCGGCATCGGCAGCACGCTGTCGTGCACCTGGCTGCCCGGGCGCTTCGCGGCCTCGGCGCCCAGCCCGATCTCGACCGCCTTCATGGCCTGGATGCTCATCAGGGCCTGGCCCAGCCGGCCGTCGAGCTTGCTGTCCCAGTGGTTGTGGCTGCCAAGGCCGGGGGGCAGGTTCAGCGCGACGATTTCGATGCAGCCGCCCAGGGTGTCGCCGGCGGCTTTAGCGGCGTCGATGGCGGCCTTGAGAGCGGCGTCGTGGCTGCGGTCGATGGTGCCGAATTCTCCGCTGTCGCGCGCGGCGCGGGCAGCATCCGGCCCCTGGAAGATTTTCGTGTAGCCCCTGCCCATGGGCTGATCGGCCTGCACCGCGCCGGTGCTGAGCACGTGGGCGACCACCTCGATGCCGAACTCGCGCAGCAGGCCCTGGCAGGCGGCGCCGGCCATCACGCGCGCGGCGGTTTCGCGGGCGCTGGCGCGCTCCAGCACGTCGCGTGCGTTGCGCGAGCCGATCTTCAGCACGCCCGCCAGGTCCACGTGGCCGGGCCGCACGTTGGCCAGGTCGGGCGCCTTGTCGATGCGCGAGTCGCGGTTGCGCGCCACCAGCGTCAGCGGCGAGCCGATTGTCAGCCCGCGCCGCAGGCCGCTCAGCACCTCGACCGTGTCCGTCTCCACGTTCTGGCGGCCGCCGCGACCATAGCCGCCCTGGCGGCGCCTGAGCTGGCTGTTGATCCAGTCAAGGTCAAGCGCGAGGCCGAAAGGCAGGCCGAAAAGAGTGGCGATCACGGCCGGGCCGTGGGATTCGCCTGCAGTTGTGAAAGTCAGAGCCATTGGATTTTGGATTTTGGATTTTGGATTTTGGATTGGAATGGCCCGCATCGGCCATCCCACACTCAATCCAAAATCCAAAATCTAAAATCGAAAATCCCGTCACGGCTCGAACCGCAGCCTCGCCTGGTAAGTCTTGAGTTGACCTTGCCCGTCCACGACGTGCACCTTCTCGGCCGGGCCTTTGCGGGGCCTGGGCTTGAGCTCCTCATCGGGTCGGCCGTAGCCGACGGGCAGAAGGGCCTGGCAGCTCCAGTTCTCGTCCACGCCCAGCAGCCGGTTGAAGTCTTTGGCGAGGGTGGGGGTGTAGGTCAGTGAATGGATGCCCTCGACTTCCAGGGCGGTGATGAAGTTGGCGATGCTGAGCCACACTGACTGCAGCCAGAAGGGCAGGTCGCGGCGGCCGAACACGGCCACCAGGAAAGGCGCGTCGTCCGTGAATTCCTTGACGGGGGTGATGTCGTGGCTGGCGAAGAACTGTTTCAGCCAGTCGGGGCTGACGTCGTGGAACTTGACGTCGGCCTTCTCGCAGAGTTCGCGGACCTGCTCGCGGATCGGGCCGCGCTCGATCAGCACGTATTCCCAGGGCTGGGTGTTGGCGCCGCTGGGGGCTCGCATGGCGGCCGCGAGCGCGCGTTCCAGCTTTTCGGGTTCGATCATCTGCGTGGTGAAAAAGCGCCTGCTGCGCCGGCGGCGCAGCAGGGCCTGGAATTCATCGGGCGTGGGGTGCACCACTACTTCACCAGGTTGATGATTTCCTGGGTGATGTCCATGACGTATGCGTTCTTGCGGTCCTTGGTGCCCGGCGTCAGCAGCACCGGCTTGGACATCAGCGACTGCGCGTAGGCGCCGCCCGAGAAGAAGTCGGCCTCGGCGGCTTCCACGGTGTAGTCCTGCATCACGATGTCGTAGCCCTCGCGTTTGGCGAACTTGTCGATTTCCTCCATCACCATTACCAGCACGTCCTTCTGGTACTGGGCCAGCAGGGCGCCCAGGTACTTCTGCTGTTCCTCCTTGCTGATCTTGTGGGTTTCCTGGAGGGCCTTGAGCTCGACGCGGCGGGCCGTGCGCTCTTCTTCGGTGGTCGCGCGGCGCAGCTCCGCGACCTTGGTGTTGTACTCCTGCTCCATCTTCTGGTCCTGCTTGCTTAACTCGTCCCGGGCGGTATCCCACAGGTTCTTGAGTTCCCGGAACTTGCGCGACTGGCGCGATGCTTCCTCCAGGTTGATCATCGCGATGCGCACGGCGCCGCTCTTGGCGCGCTCGGGTGCCGCGTTCACGGTTTCGGCGGGCTCGGCCGTCTTGAGCGAATCATGGATCAGGCTGCCGGCAAAACCGGCTGCGCAGGCAAGCAGCACGAATGCAAGGAAGGAAAGGCGCTTCATGTCGAATCTCCAGAGGCTGTAGGTCCCCGCAGGATGGTAGGGGCAAAGCTCTTGCCGCGTCAAGCTGTGAATCGCCTGGTGAAGCCTTTTACGGTTAGTACGTGCCAACCCGCGTCATTCGTCTTTGGGCTGCTCGGGCACGCCGCCCTTCTTCATGGCGGCGGCCATGTCGTTGGTGATGTCGGTGACGAATACGTTGTCACCCACCGAGGCCCCCGGGGCATCCAGCACGACCTGGCTCATCAGTTTCTGGGCGTAAGCGCCGCTGTTGAAGAAGTCGCTGTGTTCCTCCTCAACGTCGTAGTTCTGCAAGACGAGGTTGAAGCCATTCTGCCGCACGTAGCGGCGGAGATTCTCCAGCACCTCGCGCAGCACTTCCTGCTGATACATGGAAAGCAGCGCGGCCAGGTACTTCTGCTGCTCTTCCTTTGCGGTGGCGCTGGTCTCCTCGAGCGCCTGTAGCTCGATGCGGAGCTGCATTCGTTCCTCATCGTCGCGTGTCCTGCCCAACTCCTTCAGCTTCGTGTCATACTCTTCATCCAGCTTCTGCAGGTAGGCCTTGTTGGGCCGGGCGGATTCCTGACAGTTTAGACCGGGCGCATGCCTGACACTTTCCTCTTGTACAACTTCCCCTTTGACGTTGCACGGTTGCTGCCGATCGGCCTCAACTCACGTCTGCGCTCATCAAACGTCGCCAACTCCAGGCTTCCGAACTTCAGGCGCCACTCGCCGTCCTCCACTTCCACAGCACCTACCAGCTCGTTGCCCAGCGCCTCGCTCAGGTACACTTGCACGCCTCTCAGCCGCAGCGTTCCCTCCGGCTTCACGCGCCGCTTCTCGTAATGGCCGGGATACTCCGGATCAGCCAACTCTCCCGGATACTCGCGCAGCGCACCCTCGTACCGGCTCGCCGGCGTCGCACAATCGAGCGCCTCGTGCGGCCGTTCAAAGTTGAAGTCCTCCACCCAGTCGTTGAAGCGTCCCTGCTGGCGCTTCATGTTCGCCGCCGGCGGTCTGGCCGTTTCGGCCTTCAGCGTCCGGTGCATCCTCTCGTGACGCCCGTTTTCCTGAGGCTTGCCCGGCCGGATGCGCTGCAGCGTGATCCCCAGCTTGAGCCACCACACGCCAAGTCTCGTCAGCCTGGCCGCACCGTTGCTCGCAAAGGGCGTCCCGTTGTCGCTGCGGATGGCGTCGGGAAGGCCGTAGCGCTTGAAGGTCTGCTCGAAGCTGCGTCTTGCGCTGTCGTGTCTGGTTCCGTCATGGCCCTCGCAGCACAGGATCATGCGCGAGCAGGCGTCCGTCACGGTCAGCGGGTAGCACAGGTTGCCGTCGCCCAGCCTGAACTGACCCTTGTAGTCCACGCACCACACGCTGTTCGGCCCACCCGAGATCGCGCCGCTGCCGCCGTCACTATGACGGCGGCGGCAGCGGCGCCCGGGCTGGATCAGGCCTGCCCGTTTCAGGATGTCGTTCATCGTGCTCAGCGCCGGCAGCTCGATGCCGGGGTGGACGCGCTCCAGCAGAGGCCGCAGCTTCTTCGGGCCCCAGGTGGGGTGAGCCTTGCGGGCGGCAAGGATCAGCGCGCGGATGTCGGCAGACGTTTCGTTGGGGTGGCTGTGGGCGGCCTTGCTGCGGTCTTCGAGGGCCGGATAGCCGCCCTGCTTGAATCGCCGGATCCACAGATGGCCGGTTTCGCGGGTGATGCCGTAGGTCGCGCAGAGACCGCTGACGGAGCCCTTTTCGGCAATCCAGTCGTTGATGAAGTTGATTCGTTCGGTTGACCTGCCCCCGTTTTATGTACCGGTTGTTATGAGAGTCGGTTGCTCGGCCGCGTACTCCGCCGGGGTACGGTACCCCAGCGATGAGTGCGGCCGCTCATGGTTGTACTCCCATTGCCACCTTCTCGACAGCAGTTTCGCTTCCTCAACGCTTGTCCACAACTCCTGCTCCAGCAGCTCGTCGCTCAGCCGGGCGTGGAAGCTCTCCGCATAGCCGTTCTGCCACGGGCTTCCAGGCTCCACATACAGCGTCTCCACCTTCGCCCTCTTCAGCCAGCTTTTCAAAGCTATGGCGATGAACTCCGGGCCGTTGTCGCTTCTTATGTGCATCGGTGCTCCGTGCCGCTTCATGGCCTCCGCGATCGCCTCGATCACGTCCACGGCTTTGAAGCTGCGTCCCACCTCAAGCACCAGACACTCCCGCGTCCACTCATCGACCACACTCAGCCACTTCAAGGCCCGGCCGTCTGTCGTGCGATCATGGGTGAAATCCCACGCCCACACATGATTCCGGTGCTCCACACGCCTTGCCGCGCAGCCGTTGCTGCCTTGGCCGGTGGCCCGCTTCTTGCGCCGTCTCTGCGGCACCTTCAGGCCGTGTTTTCTCCACAGCCGGTGGACCCGCTTGCGGTTCACCCTGAAGCCCTCCCGTCGCAGCAGGCTCCAGACGCGGCGGTAGCCATAGCGCGGGTGCTTGCCCGCCAGCTCCAGCATCCGCTTCACAAGCGCTTCTTCTTGTGACCGCCTTTGCGGTTTGTAGCGCTGCGTGCTGCGTGCCTGACCGACCGTCTTGCAGGCCTTGCGTTCCGATGCCCCCAGCGCGCGCTGCACGTGTTTCACGGCCTGTCTGCGGCGCGCCGGGGTTAGAAGTTTCCCTCGGCGATGTCCTTCAAGGCCTGCTTTTCCAGCGTCAGGTCGGCCACCGCCTTCTTGAGCTGCTTGTTCTCGGCCTCCAGTTGTTTGAGGCGCTTCATGGTGTTGCCCTTGGCGCCGCCGTACTGGCTCTTCCAGCGGAAGTACGTCTGCTGGCTGACCCCGATCTTCTTGCAGACCTGCTCGACCGACAGGCCCGCGGCCAGGTCAGCCTCGGCGTCACGCAGCAGGGCGATGACCTGCTCGGGCGTTCGACGTTTGCGTTTCATGACAGTCCTTTCCGGCCTCACGGCCGCTCAGAACTCTCATAACACCTGGCTCAGTTTTCGGGGAGCAGACCACGGTCACCGGACAGGTCTCTTTCCAGGGCATCGGCAGTCTCCTTGCCGCCCAAGTTACCTGTCAGGCATCCGCCCGGTTCAAAGTGTCAGGCATCCCCCGGTTCGTACCCCTGCATGTCCTGCTGCGCGACCTCCCACTTAGCTCTGAGCTTCTGGAAGGTTCGTGAAGCGCGGGCCACCTTCTCCAGATTCACGACCGCCACTCGCATGGTTTGGGGCGCGGCGTTCACCGGGGCGGGTGTCACCAGCCTGCTTCCGACCAAAGTGCAGAGTGTCGCGACGATGGCCGCAACGGCGGCGGCGCCAAGGCAGTTTCGGAACATGGCTGGGCTCCTGAGAGAACGTTCGCAGTGTAGCGAACCGGGGCTAAATTGGGTAACGGCACCGTGCCCGCGCGTCTGCGTTGTCCGCTAGAAGCCGAAGCCGAGGTTGATGCTGATGACTTCTTCCCGGTTGCCCGGCTGGTTCAGGATGGGGAAGCCGAAGTCCAGCGCGAAGGGCACCGGCAGGATCGGCAGCAGCAGGCGCAGGCCCACGCCGCCCGACACGGTCCAGCCCTCGCCGTCGAAGGTGTTCAGCGTGGGGGACAACTCGCCCGCGTCGACAAAGCCCACCAGCCACAGGTTGCCGGGGAAGATCGGCAGGCGCAGCTCGGCGAAGCCGGTCACCATGAAATTGCCGCCGATCGCGATGTCGTTGCGGCTGGGACCCACGCCCGCGTACTCATAGCCGCGCAACGTTCCGCGGCCGGTGATCGAGTTGCCGCCCAGGAAGAAGCGCTGGCTGAAGGGAATTCGGTCGGTGTCGCTGTGGACGTCCTGCCATGAGGACGACACGTTCAACGCCAGCACCAGCGTGCGGATGCTGTCCAGCTCGGCGATCGGCAGGTACAGGCTGGCGCTGCCGCGCATCGACCAGAAGTCGAGCGTGCCCCCAGCAGGCCGCCGGTGTACTCGAAGCGGTAGCTGAGGTCGAAACCGGTGGTGGGGAACTGCGGGTTGTCTGTCGTGCTCCAGCGGATTTCGCTCCAGACCGTGCTGAGCGTCGAGCTGCCCTTGTCGCGCTTGATTTCCTCGGGCGCGTTGGAGGCGATGTCCTTCAACTCGATGATCTCGTAACTGTAGCCGAAGCGCCACGACACGTCGGGAAACACGCGCCATCCGACGTACGGGTCCACGCCGATGCGTCCCCGCGTGTAGTCACCGCGGTCCAGCGACTCGTAACCCGCGCTGACTCCGCCGGAAAGCGGATAGCCGAAAAGCCAGGGCTCGTCAAAACTGATGCGGTACACCTGCTGGCGGTCGATCGGGGGCTGGGCCGTGAAGGTCAGCGACTGCCCGGCGCCCGTGAAGCTGAAGTTTGGCTCGCCCCAGATCCATGAAACCAGCGAGCTGATGTCGAAATTCATCAGCGTCAGGTCCACCGTGGCCGTGAACCCGGTCGATGAGTTGAAGCCCGCCGCGAAGTTGAATCGGTTGGTGCGGCCTTCCACGAGGTCGTAGTCGATGTCGGTGTACTCGATCACACCGTCCTCGGTGATCACGGTGCGCGGGTTGGAGCGGCTGATCACGCCCTGGCCGGGCGCGGCCTGCTCGAACCACTGGGTGCGGCGCAGGCGCAGGTCGGACAGGCGCTGGCGGTTGCGGTCGTAGACGTCGCCGGGGTAGAGGTTGATGTAGCGGCGTACCACGTCGTCGCGGGTGGCGTCGTTGCCGCGGATGTTGACGGTGCCGACGTAGCTCTTGTGTCCCTGCTGCAGGCGGATGATCAGCTCGGTGCGGCGCACGGGCCAGGGGGTTTGCCAATCCGTCTCCACGTAGTCGCTGCGCGTTTCCACGCGCACGAACTCGAGCTCGATGTTCGAATAGCCTTTGCTGGCCAGCAACGCGCGGATGGCGCCTGCATAGCCCTCGGTCTGCTTGGCGATGTCGCCGGTCAGCGCGTATTCGTCGTAGGGCACCGGCTCGGACAGTTCAAACGAGCGGAACCAGCGCCCCTTGGCCTCGTCCTGCAGTCCGGCCAGGTAGTCGGCGCCGAAACGCTCGAGGGCCTGCTCGGGCGTGAGTTCTGCGCCCTCCAACTGCAGCCATTCCAGCAGCTCTTCCCAGGTTATCACCGGCTGATCGAACTCCGCGGGCTCGGCGCCCTTGGGCACCCTCGGCGAGCGCGTGGCGTACTCCACGCGAACGTTGGTGATCGCGTACGGCGAACCGGGCTCGACGTGGAAGATCACGTTGATGCGGTTGCGGGTTTCATTGAGCTGGAAGTTCGCGAACGACACCCGCGCGTCCAGCCAGCCTCGCGAGCGGAAGTAGCTCTGCAGCGTCTCCGCGTCGCGTACCACGTCGGCCTCAACGTATGGGCCGCCCTCCTTGGTGCGCATGTCCTGGCCCAGCACCGCCGCGCGTTCCGCAGCGTCGGACGACAGGAAGGTGTACCAGAACGACAGAACCGGTCCGAAGAACCCGCCGATACGCCCGCCGCTCAAGGCGTCGTTGCCGGGCGACTTCACCTCGTCCAGCCCGGTGAACTTGATGTCGCCCACCAGCCACTCCGGGCCTTCGTAGACCTCGAAAATCAGCACCAGCTTGCCGCCGTAGCCGTCTTCAATCAGCTCGGCGCAGCGGCTCAGCGTGCTCTCGGTAAGCTGGCCGTAGCCCTCCAGAAGCGCGGCCCGGTCATACTGTTCGGGCAGGCTGATCAGGCGGGGCTTGACGGTGGCGAACGGAAAGCCGTTCACCTTGTAGTAGGACTTGATCTGCTCCGCGGCGCCGAGGATGTTGGCGGCGTTCGCGTCGGTGACGATGTCGCCCTCAAAGGCCGCGCGCGGGAAGTAGCGGGGGCCGACCAGCTGGCCCGGTTCCGGCTCGGTGGGCAGGTCGCGGATCGGCTCGATGCCAGCGACCACGCGCTCCAGGGTGGACTTCCAGCCCGACTGATAAACGCCCGAGAACTGCAGGATCGCCAGCGACTGGTTCTGGATCACGCGGAACAGCAGGTCCACGCCCTTTTCGGTGTACTTGTACTCGGCGCGGATATCGAGGAAGCCGCCGGTGTCGTACATGCGCTTGAGGTCGGCATCCATGCGGCGGATGCTGAACTCGGCCCCTTCGGCGCTGTCCATCTGGTTGCGGGCGCGCCAGAAGTCGGTCACGCCCTGCTCGGTCCATTTGCCGCGCAGGGGCGCCACCACGCGGATCCGCCAGATGGTCGGCTGCGTGAAGACCAGCTGGATCGCCACCGTGTCGGCCTTGGTGTCGTAGTCGATCTTCAGCACTTCCACGGCCGGGAACAGGTGGCTGGTCCGGGTGAGGTACCGGATATCCTTGTCCAGCTCGTCGCTGCTGAAGGTGCGGCCCTGGGCCGTGCGCATGGCCTCGAAGATTTTCTGGCGGGGGGCGCTGTCGGGGGCGCGCTCGTAGACTTTGTCCTCGGACTTGACGAACAGCTCGATGGAGCTGACCCGTTTGCCCTCTGCACCCACGGGCACCACCTGCGCAAACAGCAGGGGCGTCCCGAGGCACAGGATGAACAGCAGAACAAGGCGCAAGTCACGTCCCCATCAATCGTAGCGGGGTGTTATAGGGGCACGTTGCCGCACTGGCCAGAGGCTTGGGGGATCAGTACTCAAGTTCACCATCGAAGGCGAGCTTCTTGCCTTTTCGCGTCTTTGGTTTCGCTTTTGGCGCCTTTTTGAAGGTGACGTTAGCAACCGGCGGCATGTCGACTTTTTTGCCGTCAAAAAGGTCCTGAATGGTCAGGAGTTGCAAGCGTGGGTGCTTCCCACCCCAGGGCGAGTCATAGAAGCCGGCACTTGCGGCCTCCGCGTGCATGGGCTTTGAGAAGTCTTCCAGAGAAATCAACACGCCAATGGCGGCTTGTTCGCGGTCGACTACTCCTCGCAAGTCCCGCACATCCGTCGCCTTCAGCTTGCCGCTCTTCACGGAGATGACGATTTGCTTTGTCTCTCCGCCCTCCGGCTCATCGTGAAAGTACAGTCTACCGTCAATACCTTGGTCTGCGCCCTTCTTTTGTTCGTAGGGGCGGGCATTGACCAAGTCCAGTGCCCACCACTGGAACTGAAACCGATCCTGTTTGGCGAGTGCTGTTGCGCCGGTCATGTCTTTGGGCTGACCAACCACATCATACGCATCGCGAACTGAGTCACCGAAGGTATCGCGCATACGTTTCTTGATCAGGGTGATCGCAAGATGCGTTATATCAATCCCAATCCACTTACGGCCTAGTTTGTGAGCCGCGGCTACTGTCGTTCCGCACCCGCAAAAAGGGTCCAGCACGAGATCGCCTGGATTGCTGGACGCTTCGATTATTCGCTCGAGAAGAGCCTGTGGCTTCTGCGTTGGGTATCCCAGCCTCTCTTTGGCAGACTGATTGATACGGTCGATGTCTGTCCACACATCTCCCACGACGATCTCTCTAGCCTCTGGCTCGAATGGTTGAGCGGCCAATCTGCGTGGAAAGCCGCCGGCCTTGCCAGGCTTCGCCCAGTGAATCTGTCCGGCCCGATCCCACTCATCCATGACACTGTGTGCATTTGCCCAATGCCTACCCAGTTTCGACGGATCGAATCCCCTCCAAGGTCGTCCGCTTTCGCCGGACCGTGTAACGCCAGGCGCGGTCAACTCGAACGTCTGATACTTCTTCCCATCCGGTCCGGTTATAAGCGTGTGAGGTGTACGAGCAACGTCCCCAGGGATCACGATAGGATGAAAAAACCGCATCGTCGCTTTTTCGGTAGTACAGAATGACGTCATGAACACGAGGCCACTTTCCCTCAGTGCTCCGAGCGTTGTGTCGCTTCCAAACGACTTCGGAACGGAACCGGTCTGGGCCCAGGGCCGCGTCCAATAACACCTTGAGGTAGTGGCTCGCAGTTGGGTCGCAATGCAAATACAGCGATGCATTACGCTTAAGCACCCTCCGCAATTCGTTCAACCGTGCCGACATCATTACGAGATAGGCCATGATGTCGGACTGTCCAAGAATTTTTCGTAGACCGACGAGTGCCTCAACCAACCGGTGTGACGCTGTTTGCTCTAACGCCTGCTGGTACTCGCGTTCGGTTTCAATCGTCCAGTGCCAAGTGTCTTTGAACGCTTTGATCTGGCTCGCCGCTTCCGTGCCGTCCCGCTCCTGGAAGAGGACGTTGTAATCTACGTTGCTGTTGAATGGCGGATCGAGATAGACCAGGTCAACGCTTTCGTCCTTGACGTAGCGTTTCAGGATTTCGAGGTTGTCGCCGTAGTACAGTAAGTTGTCCGCCATGACCTGAGCCTACCAACGGCCGCGACATCCTTCGGGCTGTGGACGCGAAGTGGAAAACTGACGGTTGCGGCGCGGGCGGCCACATGGGGCCGCCCCTACTCGAACTGCAGGACGATCTTGCCGGTTTCGCCGCGCAGCATGCGCTCCATGCCGCCCTTGAACTCGGTGTAGGGCAGCACTTCCGTGATCACCTTGCGCAGCTTTTCCTGGGCTTCCGGCAGGCGCACCAGGTCGCGCACCTTGTACCAGGTGTCGTAAATCCGTCGCCCGATGATGCCCTGGATGGTCAGGCCGTTGAAAATCACGTCCTTGCTGTAGTCGTCGAAGGTATAGGCCGAGTCTTTGGTCAGGCCGAACGCGATCACCTTGCCGCCACGTCGCACGCTCTTCACCGCGTTGGTGATGGCGTCCGGGTGGCCCGACATTTCCAGCGCGACGTCCGGGCCGTCGTGCCCGGCCGCCTCGCGCACGAGGTTCTGCACGCGGGCGCGCTCGGCGGCGCGGTCTTCGGGTGTGCGGGCAATCTTGCCCTGGATCACGTCGTGCACGCCGATTTCCTTGGCCAGCTTGATGCGCGTCTCGCTCACTTCGACGGCCGTGATGTGTTTGGCGCCGTGCATCAGGGCGATCACGGCGCTGAACATGCCGATCGGACCGAGGCCGAAAATCACGACGCGCTGGTCCTTGAGGCTGAAGTGCGCCGCGGCGTGCATGGCGTTGCCCAGGGGCTCCTGGATCGCCGCGATTTCGTAGGGCAGATCGGGGTCGTTTTTCCAGATGCACGAGGCCGGCAACGCGATGTACTGGGCGAAGGCGCCGTCGCGGTCGAAGCCGATGATCTTGTCGTTGACGCAGACGTGCTTTTCGCCGTGCAGGCACTGGTAGCACTTGCCGCACACCACGTGGCTCTCGGCGCTGACGAAGTCGCCGACCTTCAGCTTCACGGTGGGGTCGTCCATGATGGTGCCGACCTCGCTGCCGATCTCGACCACGTGGCCGCAGAATTCGTGGCCCGCGATCACGCCGTGCTTGAAGTTGTCGCTGGCGCGGTTGAGCTTGGGGCGGATCGATTCATCCCACTGGAACAGGTGCAGGTCGGAGCCGCAGACGGCCGCGGCGCGGACCTTGATCAGCACTTCGTGGGGCTTGATGGTGGGTACGGGTGCTTCACGAACCTCCATGGCGCCGGCCTTGGGGGCCACGACCTGGATGGAGGGCATAGTGGTAGAGTTCATGGACGCGTTTCCTTCGCCCGGCTGAGGCCCATGTTATAGCGGGGCAAGGCCGTTGAGGAAGGGGCGAAGGGGGTTGTCGCCCCGGGTGGTATACTTCGATCCATGGATGAGCCCTGGCAGATTCTGCGAGAACTGACACAGAAGCTGAGCATTCATGACACGCCGCTCGAGCTGTTTCTCGTTCAGGTCCGCATCTGGCGCTCCAAGCCGTTTGAAGAGCGTATGAGGCTGGGTGCCAGCGCCGACTCCATGGGCCTTGAAGCTGCCCGCATGCTGGCGGAAGCGAAATCTCCCGGCGATCCGGCGGCGACCTTCCTGGCGCTGCACGGCGACTCATTTTCAGCGCCCGAGCGGGGCCGCATTGCGGACGCGATCCGCGCTCGCCACGCGCACCTGAACGCGATTCGCTGAATTCGCAGGAACCTGCCCGGCACATTTCCCGTTCATAGGGCGAGAAGGGGGATGCCATGAAACGTGCGCCGCTCTGGATCGGGATTCTGGCCTTGTGGCTGGCACTGGGAGCCGTGGGTGCCTGGCTGGTGTTGACGCCCGCCGAGGCGCCGCCGATGGCCGCGAAACCGGAACTTGCCATTCTTGAAGACGCGTTCCCCGCGGAAACCGCGCCGCTGCAGCAGCCGTTGCCCGAGTTGCCGGATGATCCGCCGGCGATGCCGCCTGTGGAGCCCACGGTCGAGAAACATGCCGAGTCCATCGAGCTGACGGAAAAGCCCGAAGCCGCCGAGGAAACAGCCGGGTTCGCACGCACCGACCTGCGCACCGAACAGGGCAGCGCGGCCGTCACTGACCAGAACAGCTTCCGCGACCTGGAGATCGGCGGCACGCTGACGCTGGGCGCCGGCGAGGTGTCGATCAGCGGCAATGTCAACATCGACAAGGCCGGCAAGCTGGATGCCTCACGGGCGACGCTGGTGTTCGATGGCGCCGACCAGACGCTGGAGGGCGTGGCGAGCGCAAAAAGATCATCCTGCGCGGAGGCACCAAGCGCATCCGCGCGGGCAGCTGGGGCACCAACGGAAACGAAAACGCCGAGCCGGGCAAGGCCGGCCTGTATGTAGAGGCCGGCACCACGCTGATCATCGAGCAGGGCGGCAAGTGGAACACGCCCAACCCGTACGGCTTCCAGGTCGCGGGCAACCTGGTGATCGACGGCGGCGAGTTCGCCTGCCGCTTCAGCAACGGAAACGGTACAGACCGCGGCGAGAAGTCGTGGCTTGAAGGCAGCACCCTGACCATCTACTCGGGCAAATTCGTGGGCAACGGCGACGCGGACTTCAGCGGCGCAACGATCAACATTCACGACGGCGCCCTCGAGATCAACGACGACATCTGGCACAGCGGCGACGCCCTCAACATCTACGGCGGCTACATGCGCAACAGCACCCGGGGCGGCATGTTCAGTCTCAACGGCGCGGTCAACGTGCGCGGCGGCAAACTGCAGGTGTACCAGAGCGGCGGCCGCAGCCTGCGCGTTGCGGAAGGCGCCAGCGTGTACTGCAGCAGCGGCGAGCTTTCGATCAACGGCTCACCGGCTCGCAAGGGCGACGGCATCCTGCTGGCCAGCAACGCCACGCTGCCCGACCTGGTGATCAACACCACGACGGGCATCCACAAGGATTCGGCTCCCAGCGTCTACCTGTCCGTGGCGGGCGACCTGAAGATCGCAAAGGGCCAGAAGTTCGAGGCCGGCGGCTTCAACGTGATCGCCAGCTACAGGCAGACCGACGAGTCCGGCGAGTTCGTGCCATAGCGGCGGCGCAGGACGGTCGCCCGGCACCGCGGATGGACGAGAAAAGGGGCAGTCCCGCAACGGGACTGCCCCTGAGTCTTTGACGCGCAAGCGGGCGGGTTGCCCGCGCGGCTACTCGCCTACCTTGATGCGAGCGTACTGGGTCAGCTTCAGCGGCTTGTTGACCTGCTTGCCCACGTTGGCCACGTGCTGCTCGATGGTGACGGCCGTGTCCTTCACGAAGGGCTGTGCCAGCAGGGTCTGTTCCTTGAAGAAGGCGGCTACCTTGCCCTCGGCGATCTTTTCCTGGATGTTCGCCGGCTTGCCGCTCTGCTTGGCCTGCTCGAGCGCGATTTCACGCTCGCGCGCGACCACGTCGGCCGGCACGTCCGCCTGGGTCAGGCCCAGCGGGTTGGTGGCGGCCGCGTGCATGGCGATGTCCTTGGCGAGGGTCTTCTCGGCGTCGCTGGAGCCGTCGCCGCCCTCGATCTTCACCACCACGCCGAGCTTGCCGTCGCTGTGCAGGTAATAGCCGAAGTAGCCGTTGTCCACGGTCAGGCGGCGATAGGCGCCGATCTGCATGTTCTCGCCGGTCTTGGCCACCAGCGCCTTGACCGCGTCGCCCACGGTGCCGCCGGCGGGGTACTTGAGCTCGCTGGCTTCGCCTTCCGCGGCGTGGATGGCCTTGGCGATGTTGTCCACCAGGCCCTTGAACTCGTCGTTGTTGGCCGTGAAGTCGGTCTCGCACTTCACCGCGACGACCGCGGCGACGTTGCCCTCGACCTTGATGCCGATCTTGCCCTCGGCGGTTTCGCGGCCGGCCTTCTTGGCGGCCTTGACTTCGCCCTTCTTGCGCAGGTCGTCGATGGCCTTCTCGACGTCGCCGCCGGCCTCGGTGAGCGCGCGCTTGGCGTCCATCATGCCGCAACCGGTGCGGTCGCGGAGTTCCTTGATCTGGGCAACGGTAATCTCTGCCATGGCTATCCTCGGTCTCTTAAGTGCAGGGGCGCTCAAAGCGAGCGCCCCTTGTTGTCTTAACGCTCAGTGGTTGCGGTCTAGGCTTCGGTCTTGGGTGCTTCTGGCTTCTGCTCGGGCTTCTGCTCGGGCTTCTTCGCCGGCGGCTTGCGGCGCACGGTCGGGGCCGGGGCTTCCTTCTGCTGCTCCTCGGCCTGCTTGACTGCCTCCTCGGCCGTGGCCTCGACGGCGGCCTTCTGTTCGGCGCTGCGGGCGTGGCGGGTACGTCCACCGCGGTCACGCTGCGGGCGGCGGGCGCCGCGCTCGGGCTTCTTCTGGGCCGGGGCCTCGTCGAAGGCGCGGATATCGAGCTTGGCCTGCTGGCCCTGGCCGGATTCGTGGAGCCGGCGGCCCTCGATGCAGGCGTCAGCCAGCGAGTGCAGCACGATCTGCAGGCCGCGCACGCTGTCGTCGTTGCCGGGGATGACGATGTCGATCAGGTCCGGGTTGCTGTTGGTGTCGACGATGGCGACGATGGGGATCTCGAGCTTATGCGCTTCCAGGATGGCGATGTGCTCCTGGCTGGCGTCCACCACTACCATGCAGGCGGGCAGACGGTCCAGCGAGCGCAGCCCGTCCAGGTTGCTCTCGATCTTGCCCTTTTCGCGGTTCAGCACCGACTGCATCTTCTTGGGCATGGCGGCCAGCTTGCCGCTGGTGTTCAGCTTCTCGAGTATCTCGAGGCGCGACAGACGGCGGCGGATGGTGGCGAAGTTGGTCAGCGTGCCGCCCAGCCAGCGCTCGCACATGAAGGCCTGGCCGGCGCGCAGGGCCTCAAGGCGCACGATGTCCTTGGCCTGGCGCTTGGTGCCGACGAACAGCACGTGGGCGCCGGTGCTGGTCAGGTTGCGCAGGAAGTGCTTGGCGGTGATCAGCCCGCGCAGGCTTTCCTTCAGGTCGATGATGTGGATGCCGTTGCGCTTGTCGCGGATGTACGGCTTCATCTTCGGGTCCCAGCGGCTGGCGCGGTGACCGAAATGGAAGCCGGCGTCAATCAGGGCTTCGGGCGTGGCGGACGGAATCTTTTCCGACCAGGAGGCAGGTGCCTTTTCTACTGCAATACCGGTATCGTCGCTCATGTCTGCTCACAGTCGCGCGCGTCGCTGTTGGACCGTTCAACCTCTCAGGAGGCACAGTCCCGCCTGGCGTGACATCTACGGTTTCCCCGGCAGCCCCCGCGCACACGCACGGGCCAAGACTGCCAAAGGGGCGGGAAGTGTAGGGTGGAGGGTACGGGCTGTCAACGAGGGGGCGGGCCGGGGGATTTTAGATTGCCGATTTTGGATTGCGCCAACGGGTGCTATCCCTGTTCGGATCCCTCTGCCGGCTGTCGTGGACAGGTATCCACCGAGGCTCCTTGAATCCAAAATCCAAAATCACGTCACACGGTGACGCCCGCGTGACCCTGCTGTATCCGCAGGATTAGAACGGGCTTGCCGGCGGATTTATCCTCTTGACCTGCCTTTGGCTCGCATTATCGTCATTGGTCTGGACACCCCCCTAACCGTAACTGACCTTTCTTCGGGAAGAGCCGATTTCACTCGTTATCGGGTGGGAGTAGCGCGTGCATACCGTTACGAAAGTCTTCGTCATCCTAAACCTGGTCTTCTGCCTGATCCTCAGCCAGTACGTGTGGGTGTCCATGGCGGGCAACGTGCAGTGGCGCGAAAAGTACGAGAATGAGCGTGACGCGCGCCATCGCGACAAAGATCAGCTTGAGCTGGCCTACAACGAACTGCTGGCGGTGCGCGCCACCAACCAGGAAAGCTACGCCCAGAATTCGGCGGAAGTAGCGGCCCTGAACGCCACCAAGCAGGCGCTGGAAGCCTGGAAACTCGAGGCGGAACAGACCGCCAGCGACGCCAAGATCGCGGCCGACAATCTGTACACCGCGGTTGAGCCGTTCAACAAGATCTCGCAGGATTACAATGAGCAGGTGGTCGACAAGCTGCAGCGCACGGTAGGCGAGCTGACGCAGCGCAAGTCGGACGTGTTCGCGGACCGCGGCGACAAGCTGCTCAAAGTGGCGCAGCGCCACAACGATTACGCGATCCGCCACGAGGACTACCGCCGCCTCGAGGAATACCACTTCCTGGTCACCGAGGAGCTCGAGGACCGGCTGGACCGCCTCTCCCGCTACCGCTGGTTGCGCCCCGACCTGCAGCGCGAACTGGGTGACAACGGCCCGGTGATCTTCGGCCAGGTGCAGTGGGTGGTCGGCAACAGCCTGCAGATCAACAAGGGCCGTCGCGACGGCGTCGAGCTGCACCAGAAGTTCACCATCATGCGCAACGGCACCACCATCGCGGTGGTGGACGTGGTGGAAGTGCAGAATGAAACGGCCGAGTGCATGATCGTCGACCTGGTGCGCGCCAACGTGAAGCCGCAGGTGGGTGACCAGTCGATCACGCGCATGTTCATGTCGCGCATGTCCCGGGGCAGGTAAAGAAATCAACAGACGCGGGCGCCTGTCGCCATAACGCGAGGAATACACATGGGCGTTTTCTCCAGAACGATGCTGATGCTGACGCTGGCCTGGCTTGTCGGCCTGCTGGTCACCTTCATCTTCATGTACACCAGCAAGGAACCGAGCTGGCGCGACAAGTTCGTTGCCGAGGCCAACATCCGGCGCGCCATCGCGTACCGCTATGTTGACATCAAGGGCGGCATCGTGGCTGAGCGCGGCCATGACAAGGGCCCCAGCACCGACGACACCGGCCTGACGCCGGAAAGCCTGGGGGCTGCGCCTTTCGGGCTGCCTGATGAGGGCGCGGCCGCTCCCGGAGGCACCGATCCTCTGCCCGGCGCGAAGGTCAGCCCTTCGGCCAGCCTGTACCGCATCGAGCAGGACAAGGGCGCCAAGCAGAACGACAACTTCACGGCGGCCAAGCAGCAGGCGATTGCGGACATCACGGCCCTGCGCGAAGCGATTGCGGCGGCGCAGCGCGAGCGCCGCGTGCATGACGCGCGCCTGGCCCAGGTGCGCGAAGCGGCCCGCATGTTCGCCGCCGAGATGCAGAGCTATCGCTACATCATCGCCAGCTTCCAGCAGAAAGTGTTCAACCTCGACTACGAGATCCAGCGCGCCATGATCGAGCGCGACGCCCTGAAGGCCGAGCTGGCCCAGGTCGAGAACGACATCCGCCGCATCGACAGCCAGCAGCTCACCCTCGAGGACGACTACTACGAGATCAGCAAGCGCTACGAGGGCACCATCAAGGTGCTGGCCATGTACGAGGTGGGCGACAAGAACCTGCGCATGATGGCCGATACCGCCGGTCGCGGCTGGCTGCGCGGCAAGGTGGTCGGGGTCGGCGACGACCCGAACACCGGTGTCGTCAGCATCAGCATCGGCAGCAACGAGGGCGTGTTCGAAGGCCAGACCTTCTCGATCTTCCGCGATGACTCCTTCGTGGGACGCATGGTGGTCGAGAACGTGCGCGCCAACGTTGCGGTTGGACGCCTCGCCCCCGAGTTCCGCGGCAAGCGCGTCGTGCTGAACGGCGACAACGTCAAGACGGCCGAGCCTTACCGCAACGGCGCCATGCGCCGCTAAACAAACTGGTCGAAACGGCAGTACTGTCAAGGAAACAGCAATGGCAAAGAAGCCTCTTCCTCCCAAACGCCCGGCAGGCGGCGCCCCCAAGGGCGGTCCCGCCGGCGCGCCCCCGGCCGCGAAGTCCGAGGCGGTGGGCAAGTTCGACAAGTTCGCGACCTTCGCCCTGGCGGTGCCCAGCGCAGTGATCGCGCTGCTCTGCCTGGTGCTGGCGGTGGCGTACACGAACCGCGACTTCGGCATCGGCCTGGCCGGTTTCCCCAAGAAGTCGATCGTGAGCTGGAACAGCGGGCCGGAGTCGGTCCAGCGGCTGGGCGACCCGGTGCGCATCACCGGCTTCCAGACCCACAACTACATCGGACGCCTTGCCGAAGGCGAGCTGGACGTGGCGGTGCTGAATGTTGGCAGCTCGAACAACGTGAATCTGGGCGACGTCTTCACGCTCGCCAGTCAGGCGGACGGCAACGTGCGTCTCGAGTTCGTGGTGTTCGACGTCGGCGACACCAGCAGCCTCGCCTACGTGCTGCTGGGCCAGGACGTCTCCGAGGGCAAGGCCCGCAAGTACAGCCTGCGCGAATCCCACATCAAGGAACTGTGCGGAGGCCTGAACAACATTCCCGTCAAGCGCGATTGGCCCGACCAGATCGTGCGCCGCTACGTCGAAGCCCGCACCAACGCACAGTAAACAGTTCGAACCCTGCCGCCGCCGCCCACGGGCGGCGGCGGTCTTTTTTCAATCTGCCGCCCGCTCCCTTTTTTCGTGAGGATTTTGCGGTTCGATTCACCACCTCTGCTCCGTAAAAGTGGGTGACGCCGGGCCCGCTGGGTCCCTGTCAAAACCCCGAACACGAAAGGATTTCGGATGGGTGTGGCTTCTTTGTTGACGCGCCGCTTCAAGCCGCTGCTGCTCGCGGCGGCTGTGACCGGGCTGGCCGTGGCCGCCGCGGTCGCGACCCCCTTTGCGGGCGCGGAAGGAAAATTCGAGACGCTGAAGAGTCTGCAGACCGAGCGCCGCAACTTCGCCAAGGCGATCAGCCCGGCCGTGGTGGCAATTGCCACCGAGAAGCCGGACCTGAGCAATCCTGGCCAGACCGGCCTGGCGGGCGGCAGCGCCACGGCCAGCAGCGGCTTTGTTGTGGACGGCGATTATGTCGTCACCTGCATCGAGTCCGGCCCGCTGATGGGCCGGGGCGATGACCCTTACCTGGCGCCAGGCGCGGGCGTCTGGATGATGGCCCACGACGGCACCGAGTTCAAAGGCAAGGTGGTGGGGCGTGACCGCCGCAACCTGCTGCTGCTGATCAAGATGGAGGATGGTCACCCCAGCCTGCCCTCGCTGCGCCTGGGTGATTCGGACCAGATGGCCATGGGCAGCGCGGTGTGCGGCTTCGGCAACACGCTGGACAGCCTGCTGATCGACCGCCAGATCTCGATGACCTACGGCACCGTCTCCGGCTTCTACCGCTTCGAGCCCATCGACGTGATGGAACCGGACAGCGACGACACCGGCGGCGACCCCTACAAGGGCAACGTGCTCGAGGTTGACGTGGCGGTCCATGACGGCGACCACGGCGGCCCGATCGTGAACCTGAAGGGCGAAGTGGTCGGCATGACCTGCGCCCACTTCATGGCCGGGCGCCACCTGGGCTGCGCGGTGCCGAGCAACCAGATCCGCGCGGTGCTGGCGCAGTTGAAGAAGGGCGTGGCGCAGGACGAGCTGGCGCAGGGCTGGCTGGGCTTCAAGGCCAAGAAGCCGACCGCGAGCCGTGACATCTTCATCTCGGACGTCGAGCCCGACAGCCCGGCCTCGAAGGCCGGCATCAAGGTGGGCATGCAGCTGGTGCGCGTGGACAACTACCGCATCCCGAACTGGGAGCGCCTGCGCGAAATGCTGGGCGTCGGCTACATCACCCGCAAGCGCAAGGTGGGCAACATGTTCCAGAGCCGCGAAGTGGAAGTGCCGGTCAGCTACGGCGTGCCCGTGGGCACCCACATCCAGCTGACCCTGCGCAACCCCGACGACGGCACGGAAAAGACCGTGGACCTGGTCGTGGGTGAAAAGGCCGAGGACTTCTAAACGACAGCGCAGGCGAGAACCTCGCCGGACGCCGCAAAGGAACCGAACATGAAAAAACTTGCACTGGCACTTGCCCTGATCCTCGCTGTCGGCGTTGCCGTCAACGTGGCCCAGGATGCCAAGCCCACCACCCCGCCGTTCCGGCACGTCAGCGTGCCGTCCATGAAGCTGCACCAGGACCTCGAGCGCCACCGCATCGAGATGGCGAAGTACGTCTCGCAGCACACCGTTTCGGTCGAGATCGACTATGACCGTGAGCCCGTGGCCGCGACGCCGCGAATCCCCGGCCTGCAGGGCCTGGGTGGGCCGGACATGAACGACCCGTTCTTCCGCTATGACATCGGCCCCTTCTCGGGCCTGGTGGTCGGCGCCAACCACATCCTGATCAGCGACCGCTGCCTGGGCGAATTCAGCGCCGATGGGCCCAGCGATGCGGTGGAAGCCATCACCGTCACGCTCCCCAACGGCGAGCGCTGGCCGGCCCGCGTGGTGGGCCGCCACCAGCAGATCGACCTGGCGCTGCTCGAGCTCGACTGCGTCATCAACGAAACCTGCCCTGAGCTGAATGTGCTGCAGTTCCCCAAGGACAAAGTACAGCTCAAGCGCGGCGAGGGCGTGATCGTCGTCGGCCGCGGCCAGAACCCGCTGGGCACCCTGGTCAACGACGGCATCGTCAGCGCCCTCGAGCGCGAAGACGGCCGCGCCTTCCAGCTTGATTCACGCATCGGCAACAGCACGCTGGGCGCGCCGGTGGTGAACACCAGCGGCGTGCTGGTGGGCATGGTGACCTTCCACAACCACCCGACTTTCGGCCAGGCCAGCGGCGTCAGCTACGCGGCGTACATCCACGAGGTGCGCGACGCCTACGGAGCCATGAAGGAAGGCAAGTTCATCCCGCGTCCGCCCGCCCCGTTCATGGGCATCGGCGCCAACAAGAAGTGGCCGGACAAGCCGGGCCTCGAGATCGGCAACGTGGTGCCCGGCAGCGGCGCGGAAAAGGCCGGGCTGCGCGTGAACGACATCATCACGCAGGTGGACGGCAAGGACATGAACGACCTGGAAGACCTGCTGCAGGTGATCGCCGGGCGCAAGGTGGGCGACACGCTCAAGGTGAAGTACATCCGCGGCGAGGAAGAGCGCACCGTGGAAGTGACCCTGGGGGCGCGTCCGTAGGTTTACGAACTGTCGCGGGCCCCGTGCCCGCTGAAAACAGGAAACGAACATGAAGAAGATCATTGCGGCAATCGCACTGAGCCTGATGCTCGGCGGCGTCGTCAGCCACGCGGACAACACCCCGCCCAAGGCCAACCCCACCGTCGAGAAGCGCGAGGCGGAGCTGATCAAGCTGGTTGACCAGCTGTACCCGGCCTTCGTGCTGATCGGCGGCGGATCCGGCGTCGCGATCAGCGAGGACGGCTACTTCCTCACCAACCACCACGTCTGGAACCAGGCGGCGGCGCCCGCCAACATGGTGGTCAAGATGGCCGGCAACAACCGGCAGTTCACGGCCGACGCCGTGGGCGCCGACCCGCGCGGCGACATCGTGCTCGGCAAGCTGCGCCTGGAAGAGGGCGAGAAGGTCCCCTTCGTGAAGCTGGGCGACAGCGACAAGGTGCAGATCGGCGACTTGTGCCTGTCGATCGGCAATCCCTTCCTGCTGAGCGGGCGGGGCAGCGAGCCGACGGTCACCTTCGGCACGGTGACGGCCAACAACCGCTTCCAGGGCGGCTACAACGACTGCATCCAGATCGACACCGCCATCAACCCCGGCAACTCCGGCGGACCCAGCTTCAACATTGACGGCGAGATGATCGGGATCAACGGGCGCAACATCGCCAGCCACGGCAAGCGCTTCAACACCGGCGCGGGTTACGCCATCCCCGCCAACCAGATCCGCAACTTCCTGGACACCCTGAAGGCCCAGAGCGGCGGCGCCCTGGTGGTGCGGCACGGCATGGTCGGCGGGCTCACGCTTGACATGTCAAGCCAGAACGGCGCCGTGGTGCGCGCCGTCGAGGACAACAGCGACGCCCAGGACGCCGGCTTCCAGCCCGGCGACATCATCACCGCCATGGACGGCAAGCCCGTCTTCAACTCCTACCGCTACTACGGCATCATCGGCACCAAGCCCCGCGGCTCCAGCTTCAGCTTCACCGTCACGCGCGGCGACAAGCAGGTCACCCTCACCGGCCGCAACGCCGTCCCGACCGAGAGCGGCCAGTTCGGCACCGTGCCGCGCCCCGACGACGAGGCGCGCAAGGGCGGCGGCGGTATGCAGGCGATGTTCGGCGACCCCTTCAAGCTGCCGGCCATGAAGAGCAGCCTGGGCTTCAAGGGCGAGTACAACAGCGACCGCGCCGTGGGCGGTTACAAGATCACCGGCCTGAAGAACGGCAGCCCGCTGCTCGAGGCCGGACTGGCGGAAGGCGACATCCTGACCAGGGTGAACGGGCGTGAGATCCGCTATTTCGCGGACATGCACGACATCCTGATCGCGATTGAGCCCGGCACCGAGGTGACCATCACCTACATCCGCGGCGGCGAAACCCTGGAAGTAAAGGCCAAGACCACCAAGGCCAAGTAGGCAGCCCGACAACCGGACGGGGACAGGCGTAAACGCCTGTCCCCGTTCTGCATGGCAGCGAGATGCTGGCCCTTACGGCAGGAACGCCGTGGGCATCTCGATGCCTCTGCCCTTCAGCAGTTCCTTCACCCGCTCCAGCACTTGCGGCGGGTGCACCTGCATCTCCGGCCAGTCGCGCTCAAAGCCGTCGCGGGCGTCCTTCTTTGTGGCGTCCACGACAATGTGTTTCGGGTGGCGCTTGAGCAGCCAGCGGCCGTCGACCTGCACCGGCGTTTCGTCGAACAGCAGGTCGCGCTCGGGGTCGATGTTGGCGAGCGCGGCCCACACCAGGGCTTCCCGGTCGCCGGGCTTGATCAAGCCCGCCGGCAGCATCACGACCAGCGGCAGGGGCGCTTCACCCGCCTGCTGGAAGATCGCGTTCGCCAGCTCGCGCGGCTGGTGCCCTCGGGTTTTATTCAGCTCCAGCACGGTGACGAATTCGCCCACCTGCCAGGAACCCGTCACGCCTTCCAGGCCTGCCAGGGGGACAGGCACTCCAGCCTGTGCCGGCGAATCGGCGCGGACAGGAATGTCCGCGCCACTGAGCCCGAGAATGCCCGAGCCCTGGCCGTGCGTGCCGACGTCGCCGGGCAGTGGTATTGACGCGTCAATGCAAAGCTTGCTGCCGAAGTGCAGGGCGCGGGTGGCGTGGTCCAGCGTTTCCGTGGGTCCCAGCACCATCTCGAAGCTGCTGGTCGCGTCAAGGCGCTGCAGCACCCAGCGCGCCACGGCCGCTTCGTCGTGCACGTCGGGGCCGTGCTGGTCGATCACCACGATGGTCTTGGTGAACATGGCCTGGCCCAGGCCCCAGATTGCGTGGGCAACCTTGCGGGCCTGGCCCGGGTAGCTCTTGTGGATCTTCACCAGCATCAGGTTGTGCGCCACGCCGCTGAACGGCAGGCGATAATCGACGACTTCCGGGATGGTCTGCTGCATCAGCGGCAAAAACAGCCGCTCGATGGCCTGCGCCATCCAGGCATCTTCCTGGGGCGGCGGGCCGACCACCGTGGCGAAGTAAACCGGCTTGCGGCGCTGCGTGATGGCGCTGACGTGGAACACCGGGTAGTCGTCGGCCAGGCTGTAGAAGCCGGTGTGGTCGCCGAAGGGACCCTCGCGCCGGCGTTCGTCGATGTGGATCCAGCCCTCGATCACGTAGTCCGCGCTGGCGGGCACCTGCAGCGGCACGGTCTTGCACTCCACCATCTTCACCGGCCGCCCCTGCAGGAAGCCGGCCAGGATCATCTCGTCCATGCCGGGCGGCAGCGGCACCACGGCGCTGAAGGTGATGGCCGGCGCGCCGCCGATCGCGATCGCGGCCGGCAGCCGATTTTCACGCCTGGCCTTCGCCTGGCGCATGTGTTCGGCGGCGGTGTGATGCGTGTGTACATGAAAGCCCGTGGTGCGCTTGTCGAACTGCTGGATGCGGTACATGCCGCAGTTGCGCTTGCCGTCTTTCGGCGAGTGGGTGAACACCAGCGGGAAGGTCACGAAGCGCCCGCCGTCTTCAGGCCAGGTCTTGAGGATCGGGATGCTGTCGAGGTCGATGGCATCGCCCGTGTGCACGACCTCCTGGCAGGGCGCTTTCTTCACGTACTTCGGGAAGAAGCCCGCCAGTTCTTTCAGCGTGGGCAGCACCTCCAGCTTCTCGATCAGCGTGCGGCGCGGCGTCTGCAGGTCCTCCAGCAGGCGGGAAAGGCGCCTGGTCAAGCCGTGGAAGTCCTGCACTCCGCACACCATGCTGAGCCGTTTCTCGCTGCCCAGCGCGTTGATCAGCACCGGGGCGCGGTACTCGCGGCCGTCGGGTCCCGTCGGGCGATGGAACAGCAATGCGGGTCCGCCGCCGGGCAGCTTGGAGACGCGGTCGGCGGCGCAGGCGATCTCCTGGTCTACGCTGACGGGTTCCCGGAATTCGAGCAGTTCTCCGGCGTCGCGCAGGGCGGTGATGAAAGATTCCAGGTCTTCGAAGGGCATGGCCGGAATCTAGCTTGTGCGGTCAGCGGGGCAATCGCAACTACCTGGCGGTCAGCCTGCAGTAGAGGCGCGAAAAGACCACGTCGTCCTGCTCGCGGGTGAGTTCCTTCTTCAGGATGCGGAACTCTACCTCGCGGATCGCGCGCTTGCTGCCGCCGCACTTCACACGGGCTTCCAGGGCGCGGCTGAAGTTCTGGTGGCCTTCGCTTTCGCCGACCTGTCGCCCGGCGATGCCGCGCCGCGCGATCACGAAACTGTCGCCCAGCACCTCCGCCAGGCAGCTGGCCTCTACGGCGTCGCCCCCGAAGTGCGGCGGGCCCTGGGTCAACTCGTTGCGCCAGACGTAGGGCGGCGCAATCAGCGCGTCGCCCAGCCCGGCGGTGAAGGCCTCGGCGATGGCCTGCAGGGCCGGGTGCGCGACCTGGCCCAGCTCGCCCAGCGCCGGCTCTTCCAGCAGCCCGAACCAGGGGCTGACCTTCAGCTCGGTTTCGACCTTCTCCAGTGCCGCGAACTCAGCGGGCACGTTCTGGAAGCCCAGCTTGAAGCGCCAGATGCCCTTCTGCATCGGCTTCTCCAGCACCTTCAGGCTCAGGTCGTACTCGAGCGAGAGCAGCTTGCCTGCCTGGCCGCCGCCCGTGCCCTCGACCTCGATGCGCACGCGGAAGCTGAGCGTGTCGTCCACGTCGTAGGCCGGGTGCAACTCGCGCACACCGCCGGGCTTTACCGGCGGCAGGTCAAGCTTGCGCAGGTCGCGCAGCGTGGGGCGCAGCAGCGGCGACTCCGGCAGCTCCGCGAACAGCTTGCGCAGCGCGGCCGAGGCAGCCGCCTCGTCGCCGCTCTTGTGGCGTGCCAGCGCGACCAGCAGCAGGTCAGTGCCGTCGCCCTTGGCCAGCGCGTAGGCGCTTTCGAAATCGCTGATCGCCTCCTGGAAGCGGTTCTTCACCAGCCGCAGGCGGCCTCGCTCGCGCAGCACCACCGACCGCATGAAGTCGTCACGGCCGCACTGCAGGGCGCGCTCGAGGTAGCCCTCGGAAAGCTGGGGCCTGGCGGAGCGCACGAGGGCCGCCAGTTCCACCAGCACCTCGGGGAAGTCCGGCTCAAGCAGCACCGCTTCTTCCAGCAGCTTCTGGCGGGCGGTTGCGTCGGTGGATTCCGCGGACGCCTCGAGCCAGAGCTGGAAGGCCCGCTGGCGTTCCTTGCTGCCGCCGGCCACCCACTCGATGATGCCCTGCCAGCGCAGGGCGCCCTGGTAGTCTTCCTGCAGCTGGTTGAGCGCGGTGAACAGCTTCAGCGACTCGGCGTAACGCCCCGAGCGCATGGCCGCGCGGGCCGCGCCGTCAAGGCACTCCAGGTTCTCGGGCTCGAGTTGGTTGCCGGCGGCGTAGGCGCCCCAGGCGGATTCCCAGTCGCCCAGCATGAAGGCGACCTTCCCCAGCAGCAACTGGGCCGCGAAGAACTTCGGCGAACGCTTCACCACTTCGCGCAGCACCGTGCGTTTGTCCTTCATGTTGCCGTAGCCCAGCTGGCGGCGGTACAGGTCGTAATCCGGCGCGGTGTACAGCCCGGCCGCGATGTCGCGCGCGGCGCGCGCGTGGCGCGGCGCCTCTTCGTCGCCGGGCTCAAGCCTGGCGACCTCGTCGTAGCTCTTCGCCGCCTGCTCGAACTCGGTCAGCTCCCACAGGGCGGCGGCGCGCAGGCCGTGCCAGTCGGCGAAGCGATCGCCCAGCGCCTTGCACTTGTCCAATGCCTGCAGCACCACCACGTACAGGCGTGCGCGGGCCTCGGGTTCGCGCTCGCGCTCGGCGTAGTCGAGGGCGTTGCGGGCGTCGAGGTAGTAGACCTCGAGAAACTCGGGTTGCTGCTGCAGCAGCGCGCGGATCGCGCCGGTGCGCTCGCCGGGGTCCATTACCTGCAGCTCGCGCCAGGCCGTCCACAGCTCGAAGCTCCAGCCGTTGGCCTTGATGCGCTCGGCGGCGGACAGGTCGATGCGGCTGCTCACGTCGCCGTAGATTTCGTTGAAGTTCTGCAGAGCGTACAGCAGCTGTTCGAAGCTGCGCTGCGCCTCGGCGATGCCCAGCCGCGCCTCGGCCACGTCCAGGTTGCCGGGCGCCACCTGCTCGGCGGCCACCACGGCCTTCGCAGCCTCTTCATATTTCCGCATGCGGTACAGCAGGCCGGCGATGCTGACGCTCGAGGTGACGTGGTAGACGTCGTCCTTGGCCGCCACCTGGTAGAGGGGCAGCGCCAGCGCATAGGCTTCCTGCGCCGCCTTGCCGAACGGCTCGGCCAGCAGGTCGTCGGTGCGCGACCAGCGGTGGAAGTCGCGGGCGCGGGTGTCCAGGTCGCGGGCGGCCAGGTAGGCGACCTCGGCGGTCAGCGGCTTGGCCTTGGCACAACGGGCCAGGAAGGCCAGCGGCAGCGCCGGCCGGCCCTTGGCGGATTCCGGCAGCTTGTCGTCAGCCTTCAGGATGTAGCTGGAGAGCTCGCGATAGACCACCATCTCGGCGTCCAGGCGCTCGAGGCCGCGTTTGAGTTCATCGGTGTCCGCGGTGCCGGGCGGCAGGGGCGGTTCGGCGGTGAGGAACAGCCACCAGGCGATCTCGAGGCAGGCTTCGTAGTCCTCAGGGTAGAGCGCCAGCAGCGACTTGACGTAGGGCAGGGTTTCGCCGACCTCGGCCTGGCTGCGGGTGAACAGTCGCAGGTATTCGATCAGCAGCGGGCGGCTGGTGGGTTCAAGCCTGGCGCCCTTGTCCAGCTGCGCGCGTGCCAGCAGCGGGAAGCCGAACTCACGCAGGCGCTCGGAGCGCGCGACGTACTCCGTTACCGTGGGTTGGGGCGCGGGCTGCTCCTGCGCGGTAACGCCCGGCGTCACGCACAGGCAACCGAACAGGGCGGCGAAAATGAGTACCGACGGAAGCTGCTTCAATTCAGGACTCCGGGGCCCACCTCGGGGAATACGCACAGGCACGGCCGTGGCAGCGCATTTTATGCCAGAACCGGGCTACTTGAGGTCTTCGCGCAGGGTTGAACCCACGCGGTCCGTGAACTGCCTGTAGGTCGCGGGCGGCCCGAGCTTCAGGGCGCGCGACAGGGCGTCCTTCAGTTCGCCCTTGTAGTTCACCCCCATGTAGCCCACGAACCACATGGCCGGACTGGAGAAACTGCCGTAGTTGCGCGTGTCGCCTGCCAGGTAGCGGTCGATCTCGGACTTGGACGCATCCACCTCGCCCGCCGACTTGTAGTACAGCAGCATCACGAAGCCGACCGAGGTGTACGTCTTGCCGGGGTTGTTGCGGTCTTCAACCGGCATCTTGACCACGAAGCCGTGGGAGCGGAACGGCGTGCCGGGCGCCGGGGCCGTGCTCCAGCCCGGGGGCACGCCGCCGGTGGCCCGGATGGCCTCGATCGCTTCGGCGAAGTTGGTGGTCTCCTGCACCTGGGCGTCGGGCAGGTTTTTCAGCATGTCGCGCACCTTGCCCAGCGATTCGTCCACCGCGCGCTCGAACTCTTTCGGGTCCAGCACCTCTTCCTTTTCCTGTTGCAGGCGGGCGCTGCGGTCTTCTTTCAGCACGCTCACGATGAAGTACAGCGTGCCCACGATGCCCAGGCCCAGCACCAGCAGGATCACCAGGTTGATCAGCGCCTTGGTGTTACCGCGCTTGCCGTAGCTGACGTCGGCCGCCACCTCCACGTAGTCGTTGTCCGCCTGCTGGTAGGCCACCGGGCCGCCCTTGGGGGCGTAAGGTGCAGCGCCGCCCGCACCCGGGTGCTGCACGCGCACCACGTTCTGGCGCGCGCTGACGGGCTTGCCCCGCGCGTCGGCCAGTTGTCCGAAGGTACGGCACTTCGGGCAGGTGGGCTGCTTGGCAATGAGATCCGGGGCTGCGGCGAAAGTGTGGCCGCAGGCTTTGCACGAGTATTGTGCTGTCTGTCCGGGCTGCATAGGCCTTTCCGGGCGCGCTTGCTTGTCAACCAACGCCACTATTGTACGCTGAATCCGTGGAAGTGCGTAACCTTTTGACCACCGGCGCGTTAAATTGAAGCTACGGCCGGAGATGAAACCATGGAATTAGCATTCATCAACCTGTCGACCTGGGAGATCGTTGGCATCGTCGCCATCGGGATCCTGCTGTTCGGCAGCCGCCTGCCCTCCATCGCGCGCAGCCTCGGCAAGAGCGTGACGGAGTTCAAGAAGGGCGTGAAGGACCTGAAGGAAGACATGGACGCCGACGAGCCCAGGAAGCTCGAGAACAAGGCCCGCGAAGTCGAGGCCCAGCGCGTCGAGAAGTCCGAAGTGAAGGAAACCGAAAAGGTCTCCTGATCTTCCGGCCAGCCGGCAATTCTGATCGTGTTTCTTCGCGTGCGGGCACCCCGTTGATTTACCGAACGGATGGTGTATTTTCCCGCCCTGCCCGAATGAAACAGACGGGCGTTACACAACCAAACCCTGCTGGGGTGGCGGAATTGGCAGACGCGCCGGCTTCAGGTGCCGGTGCCCGCAAGGGCGTGGGGGTTCAAGTCCCCCCCCCAGCACCAACCATCAACGAAATGACCGCGCTGACGCGCGGTCATTTCGTTGATGGAAGTGCGAAGTCTGAAGTTCAAAGTCTGAAGTCAACCCAGGGGGACTGAACATGTCGGACAAGCTGATTCCAATCCCGGATCGTTGCTACGAATTCGCCAAGCGCATTACAGCTCTTTGCGACTGGTTGTTCGAGCGGCCCGGCACATCGCTACGGATGGCTGACCAACTCTTTCGGGCGGGCACGGCCGTTGGGGCGTTGGCCGAAGAAGCTGTCGGCGGCGAGAGCAAACTGGACTTCATCCACAAGTACGCCATATCGCGCAAGGAAGCACGTGAAAGCCGCTACTGGCTCCGGCTAGCCCGGGACACGGGGAAAATCCCGCCGGATCGCATGAAGGATCTGCTGGATGAAGCAGAACAACTCGTCAGCATCCTCACAGCAACCGTAAAAACCGCACGTAAGAACTACGAGCAGGAGAAAGCGAACAGGCGCCGCAAACGGGACTGAATTTCTGACTTCAGACTTCGAACTTCTGACTTCCGCCCGGCGGTCACAACTCGATTTTGTAGCGCTCAATCTTGTTGTATAGCGACTTGCGGGCCAGCCCTAAGCGCTTGGCGGCCAGCGTCTTGTTGCCGGCGCAGTCGTGCAGCACCATCTTGATCACCTCGGCCTCGATCTCGGCCATCGTCATGCTGAGCCAGCGGCGGTTGCTGTCCTGCTGCTCGAAGCTGAGCGCCACCCGCTTGTCCAGCGCGTTCAGCGCCTCGCGCCCCAGGCTGATCCAGCGCACCACGAAGTTCTCCAGTTCGCGCACGTTGCCCGGCCAGGGGTAGTCCTTGAGTTGCTCCAGTACCTCGGGGCCTGGTGTCTCGGGCTCAATGCCGTAACGCGCGCCGTGCTTGCGCAGGAAGGCGTCCACCAGCAGCGGGATGTCTTCAATGCGCTGACGCAGCGGGGGCACGCGGATCTCGAAAGTGTTGAGGCGATACAGCAGGTCGGAGCGAAAATCGCCGGACTTCACCAGCTGCTCGATCGGCGCGTTGGTGGCCGTGATCACCCGCACGTTGACCGCGATCGACTGCGTGCTGCCCAGGCGTCGCACCTCGCGCTCCTGCAGCACGCGCAGCAGCCGCTTCTGGAAGCTGAGCGGAATGTCGCCGATCTCGTCCAGGAAGATCGTGCCCCCCTGCGCCTGCTCAAATAGGCCGGGGCGGCTCTCGCGCGCGTCGGTGAATGCGCCGGGCTCATGGCCGAACAGCTCGGACTCGATCAGCGCCTCGGGGATCGCCAGGCAGCTCTGGCCCACGAATGGCTCGTCGCGCCGGGACGAGAGGGCATGGATGGCGCGGGCCACCACTTCCTTGCCGGCGCCGCTTTCGCCCAGGATCATCACGGGGAACTCGGCCTGCGATACCTGCAGAATCTGCTGTTTCAACTCGCGCATGCGCGGCGAGTTGCCAACCACCTGTGAAAGCGCGTCCACGGCCATGTGTGTAACAATAACACACCGAATCGCCGGTTACAGGGCCCGATTTGGCGTGCGCTTTTGCCCCGCAGCGTCACCATTACGGAATGGCGGACGAAACCGAGTTCATGACCTTCCTGCGCGAACCCACGCGCGAAAACTTCCTGCGCATCCGCAGCCTGGTGGTCGCGCACCCGGACTACCAGCCGTATTCGAACGACCTGGAAGAAGCCGAGAAAATGCTCGAGGCCGGCGAGTGGCTGAAGTTCCTGGAGGCCGGCTCGCAGTTCATTCCCAACCACCTGCTGACGCCGCGCTTCCACCTGATGCGCAGCTTCGCGTTCACACAGCTGGTTGAGCCCGAGGGCACGGAAATAGAGACGGTGATGTACGTCAGTTGCATCGAGGGCATCCAGAGCACCGGCGAAGGCAGCGAGCAGTCGCCCTGGCTGGTAATGCGCACCAGCGACGAGTACGACCTGCTGCAGCACATGGGGCTGAAGCTGGTGAAGCAGTCGCTGCACCAGGCCGGCGACCGCACGCTGGACCGCATGGAGTGCGACGACGGCAGCGTCTACTGGTTCGACATCACCGACGCCTTCCGCAAGCTGAACGAGCAGTTCAAGAACTAGCGGTTCAAGACAGTTGAAAACAGGCTTGGGTGGCGCCGACAATCTTGTCGGCGGTTGCGCGCCGTCAACCGGGTCATGCAACAGTTGACGGTGTCGAAAGACGCGGTAACCGCGAAGAGCCGCAAAGGACCGCTAAGACCTTTAGCTTCGCGGCGCTTGGCGGTGCTTCGCGGTTGCATTTACGCGTTCATGGGCCACAAAAGATCAAGCAGCGGTTTCCAACACGGCCCCGAAAAGGCCGTTCATCGTGCTGATCACCAGCCACTGACCTGCCGAAGCTCCGACGCTTCACTGGTTTGCGTTCGCCTTCGCCTGCAGCTTGCGGCGGTTCAGCCGGGTCTTGATGAACAGGCTGAAAAAGAACGCGAACCCGCCGAGGAAGAACACGGCCATGGCGTGCTCACGGAACATGCGCTCCAGGAACGGGATGTCCTGGTCGCCGTAGTACCAGAAGCCGGGCAATTCATCCTGGCGGTCGCCGACCTTGATGAACACGTCATCCTTCCAGCCGGCGATGGCGGGCACGCCCGCCTCGTCGCCGGGGTTGAAGCCCTCGCTCTGGATGCGGTTGACGTACCAGCGCGCCTTCTCGATGGTCGTGGCCCGCTCGCTGAGCGCGCCTGCCAACTCATCAGGCAGCGGCTGCATGCTGTACAGGTTCACCAGTTGCACGTAGCCGCGGCTGACGGCCTTCAGGCGCTCGCGCGCCGCGCCGAACGAGGCGGTGTCCAGCGGCTTGTCGCTGATCAGCGTGAGGTCCAGAGCGAAGTTGCCCTGGCGGCTGCTGAAGCGCGCCGGATAGTAGGGCGCGTCGGTCTCGAAGCCGAGCACCAGCGGCGGCAGGTCCAGCCGCCCGCCCAGCGTGGCCTGCCCCTGCGGCGGCGTGATACGCACGCACAGGAAAGTGAAGTCGTTCTCGACGAAGTAGGCCAGGTGGTCGCGGTCTTCCTGGGGGAAGCCGCGTTCCTGCAGGTACGCATTCAGCTCGTCCAGCGCCGCCGTCCCCTGGGCCCGCACCGGAGTGATGGTGTAGGGGCCGACCTGCACGGCCGCTTCTTCGATCACCAGGCTTTTGGCGTCTTCCATGCCGCGTTCGGTCATTCCGCTGGGCAGCCAGCTGGGCCACTCGAACTGGCTGCGGTCGGCCCACTGCCGGCGCGCGAGCTGGAACAGTTTTTCGTGCAGGTCGGCGCCGGCCTGCAGCGCGGCCTTGTCCGCGACATCATAGCGCAGCGGCTTGCCGGGCAGGGTGATCACCCAGGCGATGTACTCGGGGTTGCCCTGCGCGTCCTGGAAGAAGGGCTGCACGCGGATCAGCATTTCCTGGTAGCCGGGTGCGGCGTCGGTCTTCGCGCGGTGCAGAATCACCACCTGCTGCGCGGCCTGGTCCACGTCGCCCGGGTATCCGCGCGGGACCATGCAGCACGCGGCCAGCGGCCCGGCAGCGAGTAACGCGATCAGCAAGGCCAGGTGCTTCATCACTGTTTCTCCGGGTCGGGGGGCTCTGGCTGCGGCGCCTTGAGCGCCTGACGTGTCTTGAGCCAAAGCCACAGCCAGGTCATCACGATTGCCAGCACCGCCATTGCGCCGAAGTAGTACTCGAGCGGCGAATCAATCTTGTCGTCTACCGGCTTGTTGGAGGCGTTCTGCGCCAGCAGCGGAAGGCTGAACCACAGGCAGCAGAGCATGGCGGCAACGCGCGTCATGGCCGTCTGTTTACCGCATGGATGCGGGTTTGCACAGGTGCGGAGCGGTTGCTAGGCCTCCGCGGGCTGGGCGATGTAGTCGTCGAGTTCGCCGGCCAGCGTGGGGCACAGCTGCTCGGGGTATTCGATGGTGATGCGGCGCCTGCTGGTGTCTTCGTCGATCTCGAAGCGCACGTGCACGACCTTCTTGGGCCACACCTCGCGCCAGATGTCGGCCCATTCCACGACCGTGATCGCACGGTCCGAGTGGATTGCCTCCAGGATTTCGCCGGGCAGCTCGGGCGATTCGTTCAGCCGGTAGAAGTCCACGTGGTGCAGCACGCAGCGACCGCCGTGGTAGCTCAGCATCAGCGTGAATGTCGGGCTGCGCAGGCCGGCCCAGCCGCCCTCATCCAGCCCGCAGGCGATCCCCTTCACAAACTGCGTCTTGCCGGCGCCCAGCGTGCCTTCCAGGGCGACAAACGTGCCGCGCGGCAGGCAACTGCCGAGGATGCGGCCGATACGGATGGTGGTGTCCGTGTCCGGGCTGATGAGTTGAAGTGTAACCATGACCCGCTCCAGCTTGAGCGACGCTTCGGCAGGTGTTGCCAGCGGCGCCGGAAGGTGATTATAGCACACGGGTCAAGGGGCCCGGCGCGAAACAGCCCGATAACTTTCCGCACGCATCCAAGGCGAACAAGAGCGACCAAAGCTCACAGCACAACGGAGCCGGGGCAGCGGAGTATGATTCGCCAACGCAGTGATTGACGCGCGCGGAATCAGCGAGTCCGATTCTGAGTCGGCGGGTGTGTTCAGCCGTTGCACCACCAACTACAGCTGGTGCACCCAGGACATCACTTCCAGGGCCTCGGGCTCGCCCTTGCGCAGGATGCGCACCAGCGGTTCGCCCTTCTTCAGCGGACGCATCATGCCCAGCGCGCGGATCGGCACGTCGAAGGGCCACTCCGTCACGATTTTCTTCCAGCGGTTGGGCTTCACGATGAACAGCAGTTCGAAGTCTTCGCCGTCGTGCAGCGCGTGGTGCAGGGCGCGGTCGGCGCCCTTGCCTTCCAGCTTCGCCAGCCTGCGGGCCGACTTGCTGACCGGCACCGCCTCGGCGGCGATGTCGGCGCCCACGGCGAAACGCAGGCCGGACTCTTCGCAGATGCGGGTCAGGTCGCCGCTCAGTCCGTCGGAAATGTCGATCATGGCGCTCACGCCGCGCTCGGCCAGGAAGCGGCCTTCCGCGATGCGCGGCTCAAAGCGCAGGTGCTTGCCGAGGATCGACCCGCCCAGCGAACCGGTAATGGCGATCACGTCGCCGGGCGCGGCTCCTGCGCGCAGCGCCGGGCGCACGCCTTCCATGGTGCCGGTCATCGCCACGGAAATCGAAAGCGGACCTTCCCAGCCCTGGGTATCGCCGCCGGCCAGCGTGACGCCGTAGGTCGCGCAGGTCTTGGCTATGCCCAGGAACACTTCCTCGCGCAGGTTCACCGGCGCGCCGGTGTGCAGCGTACAGGAAACCAGCGCCGCGCTGGGCGTGGCGCCCATGGCCGCCATGTCGCTCAGGCAACGGGTGATCGCCTTGCGTCCTACTTCTTCCGGGGTCGCCGCAGGGCCCATCACGGCCGGCAGCTTTTTGCCCTTTTCGGCAAGCACGAAATGCTTGCCCTCGATGGTGGTGTCGATCTTGAGCGCCTGGCGGTCCACCAGGGTGCGCATGATGGCGCAGTCATCGCCGGGCCCGACCTCAAGGTTGGGGGAAGAAGGCGGAAGCTCGGAGCGAATCCAATTGATGTACTCGAACTCGCTGGACGACTTCGGTGCGTGCTTCGTCATTGACTCCTCTGCTCGCGGCTCGGCGAGGTACCCTTCGGCCGTAACTACGGCAGCGGCTTTATACATATCGTCCACGTTCATTCCTCTGTAATCTGCCGGGCCTTTCCAACCCGTCCTTGGGGCGTAAACTTCGCGGCCCGCGCTACTTACTAGAACGCGTAAAGGTTCCAGCCGGCTTCCAGAGATAAGGTGATTTCATGCGCAAAGCTGAGGTAATCGAGGGCCTGAAGGACACCTGGCAGGTGTTCCGGGTCATGGCCGAATTCGTGGAAGGGTTCGACACCCTTTCCAAGGTCGGCCGCTGCGTCTCGATCTTCGGCAGCGCGCGCACCCACCCGGACGACGAGCTGTACAAGACCACCGTGCTGCTGGGCAAAAAAACTGGCCGAGGCCGGCTACGGCGTGATCACCGGCGGCGGCCCCGGCGTGATGGAAGGCGGCAACAAAGGCGCCGGCGAAGGCGGTGGCGAGTCGGTGGGCCTGGCGATCGACCTGCCCATGGAGCAGGAGGCCAACCCGTATTGTTCCACGCTGGTGGACTTCCGGTATTTCTTCATCCGCAAGGTGATGTTCGTCAAGTACGCCGACGCCTTCGTGTTCATGCCCGGCGGTTTCGGCACCATGGACGAGATGTTCGAGGTGCTGACCCTAGTGCAGACACTGAAGATCCGCCGCATTCCCTGCGTGCTGTTCGGCATGAAGTACTGGCAGGGACTGTTCGACTGGCTTGAGAAAACCATGTGCGCGGAGTACCGCCACATCAGCCCCGAAGACCTGCAGCTGTTCCACCGCACCGACGACGTGGACGACGCCGTCAAGCACATCGCCGACTTCCACAAGCGCAGCCCCACCCGCAAAGGCCGCACCATAGGCGGCGGCGACACCCGTGAACTCGGCAAACCTAAGAAGGAACCCGGGAGCAGGCGGAGCGTTGATGGCGGACTACAACACTGAGCTACGCAAGCGGCTCAAGTTCCTAGTCGCGCACTTCGGCCAGGCCGAGGTCGCCCGCCGCACCAGAACCGCGCCCAGCACACTGAGCCGCTACCTGCGCGACACCCGCATCCCCGCCGAGTTCGTGGCGCGGGCCGTCGAAGCGCTCGAGTTGAGGCCGTCCTGGCTGCTGCACGGCGAAGAGCCGCCGTTCGCCTCGGCCGTGACGGAGAAGAGCGCGGAAATGGCGTCCAACCTGCTCGAGATCGTGCGCGCCATGCAGGCGACCTCGCGCATGCGGATCGGCGCGGTGTTCGGCAGCTCCGACCTGCGCAAGCTGGACGAGCTGAACAAGGCGCTGCACGAGCTGAATACGTTGCGCCACAAGCTGCGCGCCGAGTTCGAAGATCAATACCACGCACTGCTCGAGTCTGTGCACCTCACCCTGGCGCGCCCGGACATGAGTGGAGCGGACCGATTGCTGCGCGCCGCCGAGGTGTTCGCCGAGTTGTGCCCCGATGAAGACCTGAAAGGTTTGTTGCGCAGCTGCCAGTCATACTACGAGCTGCGCCAGGGAAGACCCGAGCAGGCGCTCCGGCCGCACTCGCAGCTGCTGTACTGGACGCTGGGCGAACTCGGGCCCCAGGACAAGACGACGTTCCGTCATGCGATCAACCACGTGATGCTGCTGGTGCGCCTGGAGCGCAGACCTGAGGCTTTGCGCGTATGCCGCGCGTTCGGCGCGCTGGCCGAGGCGCTGCCCGAGGGAAACGAAACCCGCATCGCTTTCCGCGGTTACGAGGCCTTCCTGCAGGTTCGTAGCGGCAACATCGAGGCGTGGCTTGGGTCGTTCCTGTCCGCGATGAACGAACTGCGTGACTCGACACTGTTCCTGCGATTCGTTGGCCAATACCTGTCGGTGCTGTACCTGATGGGCATGGGCAGCCTGAAGCAGGTATGGGACATGGTTCCTGAGACAGCCGGCGCGGCCTTCCGGGCGCTGATCATCGTGAGCGCCATGGAAGACAGGGCGGGACTGGCCGACGCATTGGAACTGACCGTGGGCGAAGGCGACAATCGGATGAAGTCGGATTCCGCCTTCCCACGCCTGGCGAGAGCCCTGCTCGACAGACTGGAGGGTGGTTCCGCGGCCGCGTTCCGCAAGTCAGTGCTGGAAAACAGCGCGCTGCTGTCTGATTTAGAGTCGCAGGTATCCCGGTTCCACATGCAGGCTCTGCTCGCTTCGTTCCAGCGCCTGGCCGGGAAGCGGCAGGAGTGCCTCAAGACAGTGCGGAAGTATTTTGCGGACGTCGCGAAAGGTGCAGGCGAGTTCCAGCCCGACGTGATCGACGAGGCCATGCAACTGCGCAACCTGGTGCTGGCAACCGGCAACCCGGATTCGAAGGAATGCCGGGCGGCGCGCGAGCGCCTGACCGATCTGCGCCGGCGTGGCTTCCGCGGCCTGGATCGCTGGGCATCGGACGGAGTCTTCATCCAGTGAAACCGGGACGCCGCTTGGGCGTCCCGGTCTGGAATTCTTCAGCCGTCTAGGCCCGGCGCAGGCGTGCCAGACCCGCGATGCCCAGCAGGCACGACAGCGCCGCCAGCAGTGCGCCGCCGCCCGTCTCCGCGGTGCAGCCGCCGCCGCCGCCCCCTCCGCCGCTGCCGCCGTCCGTTGCGATCGGGCTGGGCGCGCCCACGGCGCCCACGGCCGACACGGTGGTCGGGAACAGCACGTTCCAGTCGATCACGCTGCCGTTGGGGCCGATGTCCGCCTCGACGCGGAAGATCACTTCGCCGCTGCGCGGCGTGGTGGTGAGCTGTACCAGCCCCCCGAAAATCAGGCCCGACGCGCTGTACAGCAGGGTGTCGCCGCCCGGGCCCTCCTCGTAGACACGCAGGCCGGTGATGTCGAAGCCGGTGTCGAACTCGAACGCCGCGTTCACCACCTGCGGGGTGGTCCCGAAGTTCACCTTGAAGCGGGTCTTGTCGGTTCCGCCGCCCCAGTAGTCGCCGTAGTACACGAAGGCGCGACCGTGCACGGTGCTGAGCGCCCCGGAAGCATGGGCCACGGTCTGCGGACCTGCGTCCACCAGCGCGGCCTGTGCGACGCCGCTGACCGAGACCGTGATGTTGTAGGTGCTGCTGCTGAATCCCCAGGTGTCGACGGTCAGGAAGAACTCATGCACGCCGCTGCGGCTGGGCGTCACCAGGCTGTCGTTGCCGCTGCCCGTCGAGCCCAGGTATACCGAGGCACTGTTCGGCGCCAGGGCCAGCTGTGACGCCAGGTCGATCAGCTCGACGTCCACCCCGTCAGCCGAGGCCGTGGTTACCCCCAGGTTCAGGGTCAGGCTCTGGGCCGTCGCGCCGTGGTCAAGCTGGATCTTGTGCATGCGCGTCTGCATGTCGCTGATCGATCCCGCAAAGTTCAGTGTGGCCTGCGCCGCCAGGGGCGTGCCGGCCAGGGCGACGACCAGCGCCGCCAACATCATTCGTGTCCGTGACATTCTCATTCTCCTTAGATCGGTTCATTACGGCCGTCATTGGCCGCGTGTCAGTGAGCACGTAGAGGAGACCAGAACGAAAAACGGCACTCAACGCGGCGCAGAAACCCGCGTGCCGAACTCGAAACACCGTCAGGTCATCGTTGCAGGATCGGCACAGGATACTGCGGTATGAGCCCGGCCGGTCACGAGGCGCTGTCGACGCCCCAATCGCGGAAAAAGGCGTAGCCTTCTTCGACGCGCCGGCGTTGCCAGCTTTCGGGATGCAGGCCTGCGACGCCGCGCTTTGGCAGGCTGATGTTCAGGCGCTCGATCTCGCGCATCAGCTCGCCCTGTTCCATCACCGAGGGGTGCAGCTTTAACCCGCCTTCGTTGACTGTCTCGATCAGCCGGCGCAGCAGGCGCTGTGCGGTTCTGCGGTCGCCGCTCAAGTTGCACAGTTCGGCCTCGCGCAGGTACTGCGAGACGCCGAGGCGCCTGGGCTCGGTTGCTTCCATGGCGCCGCGCCAGTCCTTGAGCGCCTTGCGCGGCTTTCCCTCAAGGGCGTCCAGCAGGCAGCGCGCGAACAGGGGAAGGCGGGGCTCTTTGTCCGAGAAGTACTGCGGATAGCTCTGCAGTCGCGCCAATGAGCGCGACAGCACCTCGGCGTCCTCACTCCAGACGGCAAAGCGCAGCAGGTCGAAGGCGCGCAGGGGGCTCCAGTCCCCGGGCGCCATGCTCAGTGCGTCACGGACATCGAGCAGGCCGCCGAGCATCAGCGCCCGTTGCAGCTTGCCGAGTTGCTCGACCTGGTACTGGCGCTCCAGCCGGGGCAGCGCATCTACCATCTCCGCCAGGGCTTCCTTGACGCGGCCCACCTCGGTCAGTGCGATCGCCCGCATGACGCGCAGCCGGTGGTGCGGCGCCCGGTCGCCGGTCGCGTCGCGCGTGGCAGCCAGCATGCCGTCGGCGAGCGCCACGGCCTCGGCATTCTGACCGGTGCTGCTGAGGGCGGCGATCAACTGTGACGCCATCTCCTGCAAGCGCAGCGGGTTTCTTCCACCGGAGGCCAGGTAGCGCCAGAACCGCCCCTCGCGCAGGCGCAGGGAGTCTTCCAGCCGGAACTCGAGCTGCGCCACCACGGCCATGCCCATCTCCACCTCGGCGCGCAGCTCTTCGGGCAGGTCGAACTGCACCAGGTACTTCAGCGCCGTCTCGATGTCCGCGGCGCGGGTCAGGTTCATCTTGCGCAGCGCGTCCTTCAGTTCCTCGAGCAGGCGCTCGGTGACCGGCCGGATCGAATCGCGCACGCGGGCGCGGGTGGCCTGCAGCTGGTCGAGGATGCTGCTCAGTTCCCGGAAGCGCCCGACGGCCAGGTCGCGGCCCGCGCGCTGCCCCACTTCGCGCTCCAGCGCGATCATCACCCGCACCAGCCCGTCCAGGTCCTCGGCCATGCGTCCGGCCTGCAGGGCGCCTTCGGTGGCGTCGGGTTTTCCGGCGCCGGTCAGGAACCAGTTCAGGTTGACGCCCAGGCCCCGGCACAGCCTGACGCAGAACTCGACGGGCATGCGGCGCCCGCGCAGGTAGTGGTAGACGCTGGACTCGGGCATGTCGCCGGCGCGGGCGACCTCAGCCTGGCTGAACTTCTCAACCAGTTCCCCGAGGCGGCGGGCGAGGCTTTCGGAAAACTCGGCGGCGCGCTCCATCTTTTCATCCGGTAACGGGATGGAGCCATCTTATCAATTAGTAAGGGGCACTGTTTTTGTAAACGGTGTTTTTCTTGTTGTCTGGTCAGATGTTGCCCGACAATGACGCGCGAGTTTTCGAGGCCCAGAGCACAGGAGAATCATCGATGCCGAACCGTTTCCTCACGCTGTTCATCCTCACCGCCCTGCTGTCCGTGACGCTCGCCGCCGCGCCCGGCGGAAAGGTCACGCTGCCCAAGGACAAGATCGAGGGCTGGTTCTACAGCATGCCTGAGTCCGGCATCGACTGGCCGCGCTCAGGCACTGACCTGTACGACTGCCGCATGAAGTACGACGAAGAATTCGAGGGCCTGTCGAAGCAGGGAATCACCGCCAACATGCGCAACTTCCCCACGCGCCGCACATGGAACAGCCCGGGCGACGAGGCTTCCATCGCGGGTGGTGAACTGCTCGCCTTCTTCAATCACGACTTGACCATCTCGGGCGCGAAGCCCATGAGCGTTGCCGACGCAAAGGCCGTGCTTTCCACCGAACTGCTTTACCTCGTGGGCTGGCACGGTCCCCACGGCGCGGACTACGTCAAGCAGATCGTGTCCAACCGCGACGTGCGCTACGTCTTCCTGGGCGGCACGCGGCGCTATCCGCTGCTGGCCGACGGCATCCGGGAAATCGCCAAGGCGCGCGACCTCGCCGGCATGGGGCTGAGCGGCGAAGGTGTGACCGACGCCGGCGTGGTAGAAGCCTTCTGCGACGCGCTGAAAAAAGCACCGTAAGACCCTGCGCTACCTCTACATCGAGAGTCTTTCGCCCGTGATGCTGCCGTACCTGGCAGAACTCAAGAAGCTGGAAACCCTGCAGGTGGTGGGCATGGCCGATGGAACCTGGACCGAAGCCAAGGCCATGGAGTGGCAGGGCGTCCTGTCCGGGCAGACCAGGCTGCGCCACGTCTACCTGTTCGGCGGACAGTTCAAAGACGCATGGCTCAGCCCACTGGCCGGCGCCACCGGCCTGAAAGCGCTGCACGTCAACTCGGGGGTGACCGGCAGCTTCCTTTCCGGCCTGCAGCTGTCCAAGCTGGAAGAGCTGGACCTGACAAGCGGCAGCCTTGGCAACCTCGATGCGCTGGCGGGCTGCCAGGCACTGCGCCGCGTGCGGATCTGCGCCTGCAAACAACAGGAACCTCTGCAGCCGCTGCTGCAGCTCACCAGGCTTGAAGTACTGCTGCTGAACAACTGCGATGCGGCGGATGACTCCCTCGTGGAGGGTTTCAAGTTCACGAAACTGAGGGCGCTTGAAATCTCCGGTCGCGCGAAGCTGACGGAAGCAGGTCTGACCCGCATCGCCAAGTTCGACACTTTGCTTAGTCTGGATCTGGCATGCCAGAGCGTGAGCAGCGACGTGCTGATCATGTACGCGGAGCAGTTGAAGCAGCTGGCGGCCATCGACCTGTTCCAGTCCGGTAAGCCCGGTGAAGCCGCCATCGACGCATGGCTGAAGCACGCTGCCATTCGCAGCTTCCGATTTGACTCCGGCGGCATCAGCAAGGCCAAGCTGTCGGAACTGTATCGGCACCTGAATGACAACGATCGCAAGTGGAGTGAACGCAACAAGGACAAAACCAAAACCTTCAAGGTCGGACGCTAGCACAGCCGCCTGCGACGGGGCCCGCAACTGCGGGCCCCGTTTGCTTTGCGGGCGCTCGCAATTCCGGCCTGCGCCGCTAGCATCCCACCATGGCGGACGCGTCTCCTGGCAGGCTCTCACCCGAACAGAGGCGCGGCGTTTTCGTCGTGTGGCTGATCATCTTCATTGACCTGCTGGGCTTCGGCATCGTGCTGCCCAGCCTGCCGTACTTCGTGCGCATTTTTGAAGTGCCCGAGTGGGCCAACGCCGCGGCGCGGGCAGTCGGGCTTGAGCGCTCCCGCGGCGGCGTGCTGGTGGGCACCATCCTGACCGCCTACTCGCTGTGCCAGTTCATCTTCGCGCCCATCTGGGGCAGGCTCAGCGACAAGGTCGGGCGACGGCCGATACTGGCCCTCAGCACCAGCGGCTTTGCCGCCACCTGGGTGGTGTTCGCATTCGCGCCCGGCTTTACCTGGCTGCTGATTTCGCGCGCGCTGGCCGGCGTGTGCGCCGCCAACATCAGCACCGCGCAGGCCTACATGGCAGACGTTTTTCCCGCCGAGCGCCGCAGCAAGGGCATGGGTCTGATCGGCATGGCGTTCGGGCTCGGCTTCGTGTTCGGCCCGGCGATCGGCGGCGCGCTGGTCAGTGAGACGCTGCTGGGCTGGTTCGGTTACGGGCCGCAAATCGACGCGCAGGCCTTTCATCGCGCGCAGCTGATGGTGCCGAGCCTGTTCGCGGCGGGCCTCAGCCTGACGGCGTTCATCATGACGCTGACCATCATGCGCGAGTCGCGCTGGGGACTGTCCCCGCAGGGGACTGTCCCCGTCGTCGGGAGTGAGCGCAGCACCGGAAACGGGGACAGTCCCCAAAGGCGGGGACAGTCCCCAGGCCGCATGGCCCAGTTCGCGGCCGCGCTGACACGGCCGGGGATCGGGCCGATGCTGGTGGTGTACCTGATTGTCACGCTGGGCTTCGCGCAGCTGGAGGCCATGTTCACACAGTTCAACGCCGAGTACCTGGCGCTGGACGCCAGCCACAACGCCTGGGTGTTCGTGGTGATCGGGCTGACGCTGGCGTTCGTGCAGGGCGGGCTGATCGGGCGGCTCAGCAAGCTGCTGGGCCCCGCCAAGGTGCTGCTGATCGGGCTGGCGGGCCTGACCGTGGCGATGTTCCTGTTCGGCTACCAGGTGCAGATCAACGCCTATGTCGGCGTGAACCAGTTCGTGCCGCTGCTGTTCTTTTCGTTTCTGATCGGCGCATTCAACGGCCTGTGCAATCCCAGCGTGCTGGCCATCATCAGCAGCCACGCCAAGGCCGACGAGCAAGGCGGCACCATGGGCTTCACGGCCAGCGCGGCAACGCTGGGCAGAATCATCGGGCCGATCCTGGGCGGCTACCTCTACGACCGCTTCGGCCCCGAGCAGCCCTTCGCGGTGGGGGGCGCGCTGATCGGCCTGGGCCTGCTGTTCTTCCTCGCCCGCTGGAAGGTGATCGTCAAACCCATGCCGGGCGGGCCACGGAAGCAACCGGCCTGATGACCCGCAATCCGGGGTCATTGCAGGCCGACCCCGGCTTTCAGCCGGCCGTTACTTCGGCTTGCCGCCCTGCTTCAGGCTGAGGTGCCGGTTGACGGCGATGTCCTTGAATTCCTGGGTCGTCAGCTTCTTGTCGGGCCACTCGACCCTGATGCTCACCTTCGTCGCGTCGCCCACGCCGAAGTGCAGCGTGCGCGGCGGCGCCACACCCTGGTGGCCGGCGCTGGACGCCACTTCGCGCAGCATCGTGACGTCGCCGGCCGTGACCCACACCTTCGCGCCATAGGCGAACGTGTTGCAGTCTTTGCCGCCCTCGAGCGTCAGTTGCAGCCAGTTGCCCCGCGCGATGTCGTTGCGCCACACGTGAACTTCGTGCTTCTCGCGCTTGTTGAAGCGCGACTTGCTGCCGATGCCTACGATGTCCAGGTCGCCGTCGCGGTCGATGTCGCCGACCGCCACGTGCCCGCACTCGATCGTGTCCAGCTTGAACTTCTCCGTCACGTCCTCGAACGAGTGCTCGGCCGTCTGGCGGTACAGCCGCAGGCGCTGGTTGTCAGGGTAGGCCGCGCTGGCAAGCAGCAGGTCCTGCAGGCCGTCGTGGTCGAAGTCGCCCCACAGGGCCATCAGGTCGCCCTGGTTCCAGTTGTCGGGGTCCGCGCGCTTGCGCACGAAGGGCTCAGTGAGGCGCGTGAACTTGAAGCCCTTTTCCTTGCCGCCGTTGACCAGCAGCCCCGTCAGGTCGCTGCTTTCGCCGGCCCAGCCGTGGGTGATGTTCACGTCGAACAGGTCAAAGTCGCCGTCGTTGTCGAAGTCCGCGGGCGCAAGGCTGAAGGTGTTGCCGTTGGCGCGCCAGGGGTCTTCGTCGGCGCGGTTGGCCCACGAGGGGTACTTGCCGTGGCGGATCGTGTCGCCGTCAACGCCCAGCTCCGGCGCGACGTCAGTAAACGTGCCGTCGCCGTTGTTCTTCCACAGCCGGTTCCACTGGCGGCCGTAGTTCGCCACCGCGAGGTCCGGCCAGCCGTCGGTGTTGAAGTCGCAGGCCGCCGCGCCGTAGGTGGGGCGGCTGCTGTCGGCCTGGGCGGGCTCGGTGCGCGTCATCAGCCCGGCCTGCTCGGTGACGTCGCTGAAGCCGCCCTTGCCGTCGCCGCGGTACAGGCGATTGACCTGGGCATCCATCAGCTTGCCGTACGCCGCGTACCAGTTGCCCAGGAAGATGTCGAGGTTGCCGTCGCGGTCGTAATCCAGCAGCGCCGCCGCGCAGGTGGTTTCGCGCTCGGTCTTGGCGAAGGCGTCGCCCAGCGTGTACTTCAGCTTGCCGCCCGATTTCTTGCCCAGCCAGATGCCGTGGCGCTCGCCGGTGTCGGGGAACTTCTCGTGGTCGGCCCCTTCCTGGTAGCACGGCCGCAACACGTCCGCCACGCCGTCATTGTTGAAATCGCCGACCACCGTGAACACCGCCGTGTGGCGCGCGTCCTTGGCGATCTCCCCGGCGTTGAACTCGGGCACCAGGCCCGGCTCGGCCACGAACTTGCGGCCGCCTTCGGCTGCGCGGTTGAACATCACGACCGCCAGGCCGCCGTTGTTGCCGGGGCCCGTTGCGTCGTTCTGCTGCAGGATCAGGTCAGGGTAGCCGTCGCCATCGAGGTCGTGCAGGTAGACCCGCGCGGCCGTGGCGTCAGCCGGCAGCACGGAGTCCGAGATGTTCACGAACGCCGGCGCGGGCGCGTCGTCCTGGGCCAGGCCCGCGGCAACACAAACTCCCAGCGCCAGTGCGGCAATAACAGCAGTGCGCATGATTTCTCCCGTTCGAGTCAGGCCGATGCCCCGTGACGGAAGACTTTGTGTGGCAGGCCCGTCCAGCGCAAGCATCCGGTTCGATCAATCCAGGTGGCGGGTGTCGTGGAAGATGCTGAATTCAGTCGAGCGTGACGGGGCCGACATCCCCATGGCGTGGGTGATTTCACGGAAAAGCTGTTCAGCGGCCGACTCGAGTTGAAGTATGTACATGTACTGAGGCGGATCAGCGGGTCGGATGGTGTACCTCGCGTTCGTGTCGGGGCTGGTGGTGAGTTCCGCTTCGTAAAGGCACTTGCCGTCCGCATCCAGCAGCCGGATGCGCCAGTCCATCAGCACGCTGTGGAGCAGCACGAACCGGGATTCGACCTCGCCCTCTGCCGGCGCATCGAACGGCAACACCGCGCCGTCGCCGCGGATCGTGCCTTCGAAGTAGAAGAATCGCGCGGCATCCTTTGGCGGATCGACGTGTACGGACGTCAGGTCAAGGATTTCCTTGTCGGCACTGCGAACGGCACCGTCCCAGCCGCGCCACATGCGGGCGAGAAGGTTGTAGGCCTCGGGCGAGCCTTGCTCGTAGCCGTAGTCCACAGGCTGCGCTTCCTCCCAGCCGAACACGCGCTGCGACTTCAGGTAGGCGCGGGCGATCTCCAGCTTGGTCGGGTCTGCTTCCATTGGAACGTCATCTCCGCTCAGCTGGATGCACATCGGGATGCGGACCGCCTGCGTGTAGGCCTCGGCCCGGACCAGCTCCGCCAGCAGCACTCCCAGCCTGTTGTCCAGCGTGAAAGTCTCGTCCGCAACCGGATACGCCACCGGGGGCGCCTCGAGTTTCCGGGCCTCCAGCTCGATGGCGAAACCCACACGCTCTTCGCACTCCTTGAGCGACATGGTCTGGGGCTCGTTGGGCGCAATCTCCTGCCGCAGCCGGTTGAGGGCCCAACGAACTTGCTCGATCGGTGTTCGTGGGTCATACATCCTGCTGAACTCGTCGTAGTCGTCAGTCTCGGGGCGCAGGTACTGGACGGGAACCTCATACTTGTAGCCGTTCATCGCGTGTGGTTCGCGGCGTTCAATGCGCGCCATCGCCTCCTGCCACAGCCGTTCCTCTTCGGCCACCCAGTGGTTGTGGATGAAAGCACCGCCCAATTGGGAAACCGCGGCAAACAGGATCGCGAACAGCAGCAGTTGAAACAGCCACCGGAAACGCAGCTGCAGGATGCCGCAAAGCCCGCCGGCCGTAGTCGAGACGCCCAGCGCCAGCAGCGCCGCCAGCACCCAGACAGCCCATGCCAACTCAGCGACTTCCTCGAGGACGAAGCCGAATCCCCCGGCTGCCGCCAGCACGGCTCCGATCAGCACCTGCGCAATCGCCCAAAAACTGACTTTGCGGCGCAGCACTCCCGGCTCAGGTGCATCTGCTGCGGGCTGGCCCGGAGCTGCGCTCGACATGCGTATCCCTTTCACCGTCTCGTCGTGCCGTTGACTGCGGACAAGGCCGTGACGGCATCGAGGAGACGTTAGACCGGACTCAAATCATAGCTCGCGCGGCCTCTGATTGCATGGCCCAAGGTCGGAAGCACGGGTGCCCTGGTGAAATTGGGTATTGTTGAATGGTACCGAGCGGAAGGCCGCGCCTCGTTCAACAAACGAAGAAGCCTGAACCCTTTTGGGCCCGCAGCTGGGGCGCGTGACCCACAGGAGACCGGGACGTTCAACTCACCGCTTCGTACCCGTGTCGTATCAGCAGGCTGTTCATTGGTTGCATCAGTCGGCGCATTGCGTCATCCAGCACGGCTCGCCCCTTGCCGATGGCGGCTTTGTTCACAGGTTGCGCGACTGCCGCATGGTGAGACCAGCGGGGGACATCCCCCATGTCACTCACGTGGTCAAGCAGGTCAATCCAAGCCGGATCCCAACGCAGCTTCAGGAATTCGCAAACGGCGGACATGCAGGACCACGGGTTGGAAACCAGCTCTTCGTAATGCACCTTCATCACGCGGCCGGGGTGGGCCTCGCTGAACCTGTCGACGGCTTCAACCCGTCTGATCCAGACCTGGACCGCGTCTTGCGGGGACTCGACGAAGTCATTCTCGATCATCGAGTGCACGACATCGACGCCATCCCGCAGGGCGTGGATGTACTGAGCTCGCGGGAAGACCGGCTCAATCAGCTCCAGAATCTCGGAGTTGTTCGGGGATTTGTCTCCCCAGCGTCCTGCCCCGCCACGTTTGCTGGCGTACATGGTGTGGATCGTGTCCAGAATCGCGGCCGCGCTTCGATTTTCCGGTTCAATCGACTTCAGTCGCCGGATCACTTCGGACTTCGCCAGCCCGAACGCCGGCCACTCGTAGTACTGCGAAAGATGAAACCAGGCCATCCAGCAAACGAAACTCCATCTGCAACGGGCTGATCTGTTGAACTCCTGGAGAAACCTGCCGGTACCCTGCAGTTCCGGGCCGATCTGCAACTCGCCGCCGGCGATCAAAAGCCGCCGGAGCAGTGTCGTGCCGCAACGACCCGAGCCGACGATGAACACTGGCGCCACGTCACTACTTGCGGCGAGTGGCCAACCGGCTGGGTTTGCGTTGGAAAGCCGCTGGACAATTCTGCCATACTTGCGCCGTGCCCTGTTGATCAGGCGATGCTTCAATGACCAGCTTGAGCTCAGGGAGGGAATGACGGGCAGGGGGCAGGCTCCTTCGAGGACGTGATTCCGGGCTTCTGGGTGTGGCGGACGTGGCTGTTGGTTTGCTACTCGCCGTTTTCGAGTACGTCGGCTATCTGCCTGGCCAGGTTGAGCACGGCGAACTTCATGCGGCCTCTCTTACTACTGTGCTTTCGAAGCCTGAGTTGGCGCCGGTGCCCTCGAGCTTGGCGTCGTAGATGGTTTTGCCGTCCTGGTCCACCACCACTATGTGCGCGCGCGCGAAGCCGTTGCCCCCGAAGCCCGAAAAACCACCCTTGTCCATCTCGTAGATCACGCAGCGCACCACGGCCGCCTCGCCCGGTTCGGCCTTGTCCACGAAGGTCAGCGTCTTGTAGCACTCCGTGCGCAGTTCTTCCCGGAAGTCGATCTTCCAGGTGTCCACCCAGGCCTGCCACTCGGCCTGCTCGATTTCCCATGCCTGGGGCGGCTTGAACTCGACCTCCAGCGGCAGCACGTAGTAGCTGCCCGTTACCTGCAGCGCCGCGGAGTTCTGGGTGTTCATCTCGACCACGTTACGGGCCGAGCAGCCGCTGAAAGCCAGCAGCGCCAGCAGTGCAAGGCAAAGGCGTGTGCGCATGGTTGTCTCCTTGTGGGGGCAGTCTAGCAGCGCCGCGCGGCAACTTGAACCCACACCGGCCTGCGCTATGTTTCGCGCGGGGCCTTGAAGGGAAACCGTGAACAAACTGCGCATCGGCGTCGTGTCGTACCTCAATGCGGTGCCGCTCTGGTACAGCCTGCAGCACGACGAGGCCGTTGAGCTCACGCCCGACTCACCCGCGCACCTGTGCCGCATGATGGACGCCGGGCGCCTCGACGTCGGCCTGCTGCCGGTGGTGGAGGCCCTGCGCCACGAGAGCTGGTCGTTCTTCACCGACCTGGGCGTGACGGCCGACGGCGTGGTGGACAGCGTCGGCCTGTTCACGCGCGTCGAGCTTTCGCAGATCAAGACCGTCGCGCTCACCAGCGCCAGCCGCACCAGCGTGACGCTGACGCGCATCCTGCTGCACGAGGCCGGCGCGAACCCGCAGTACATCGACGCCGACGTGGGCGCCGACGACCTGCTGCAGCGCAGCGACGACGCCGTGCTGCTGATCGGCGACCAGTGCCTGCGCGCCCGCAAGCTCGAAACCGACCGCGTGTTCGTTGACCTCGCGGCAGAGTGGAAACTGCTGACCGGCCTGCCGTTCGTGTTCGCGCTGTGGGCGGGGCCGAAGGAGCGACTGACGCCGGCGCTGCACGCGCGCCTGCGCCGCGCGTATGCAGAGAGCCGCGCGATCTCCGGCGAGCTGATCCGCTACGCGGGCATGGACACGGGCTGGAGCGAGGCCGAGCTGGCCGAGTACCTCGAGGAAACCATCATCCACGAACTGAACGAGGAGAGTCTGAAAGGCCTGCTCGAGTTCGCCCGCCGCGCCTCCGAGCTCGGCCGCGTCCCCAAAAGCGCCGTAGACAAGGTGCTGGATGTGATGAGGGGCAACAAGGAGGCCTGATGTTTCTCAGCGTGAACGCAATAGCCGTCTGCGAGGCATTGGAGTGGGATGTCTACTACACCTTGCATCGGATCCGGTTCGCCTGGAACAATCCGCCCGAACGCTGCTTCCTGTGGGTCTCGATCAGCAACCCCGCCGAGCGCGAAGTCGCGGTATCGGTGCAGGTGTTTCGGCGCGGTGAGCTGGTGCAGGAGTCAGGCGACGAGCTGTTGTTGGGGAACACTCGCCGGCTTGAAACTGATGTCGAACTCCATACGGCAGACTTTGAGCGGAAAACGTATACTGTTCAGGTGTCGCTGAACGGAGTTGCGGCCGAACGGATCATTGTTGACTTCGGCGCACGGGAGGAGTCATGAGCGCAGGCAAGAAACAGCCATTCAAGAAGATCATCATTGGCGGCGTCGCTTTCCCCAAAGACGGCAAGCCGGTACGCATTCCGCCGCGAGACGTAACGAAGAAGGCACCCGCGCCCAAGAAACGTAAGTCGGCCTGAATCGCGCCTTATCAACCGCCGCCTTGCGCGGCGGTTTTCGTTTGAACCGGCCGCTTTCCCTGCCCCTTGGCGGGTTGGATGCGGCCGTTATATTCGCGGCCATGATTGCCAAGGCCGTCCCATCGGAGTTCGAGCGCATTGCCGCCAGGGTGCTGGATGGCGGACGCGTCACGTTCGACGAAGGCGTGTGGCTTTTAAAGCACGCGCCGGTGCATGAGTTGGCCGCGCTGGCCCATACTGTGCGCGAGCGCAAGATGGCCGCGGCCGGGCGCTCCGAGCTGGTCACCTACGTGATCAGCCGCAACATCAACTACACCAACGTCTGCATCACGGACTGCGACTTCTGCAGCTTCTACCGCCACCCGCTTGAGGAAGGCGCCTACTCGCTGAACCTGGAGGAGCTGCGCCAGAAGGCCCAGGAAACGCTGGACCTGGGCGGCACGGAAATCCTGCTGCAGGGCGGCCACAACCCCAAGCTGCCGCTGAAGTACTATCAGGACATGCTCGGCCTGTTCGAGCAGATGGGCCTGCACAACCACGCCTTCAGCCCTTCAGAGATCCAGCATTTCGCAAAGTTCTGGCGCATGAGCCTGCCGGACGTGCTGGTTGAGCTGAAACATGCCGGGCTCAAATCCATCCCCGGCGGCGGCGCGGAGATATTGGTTGACCGCGTGCGCGAGATCATCTGCCCCAAGAAGGGCGGCGCCGACGCGTGGCTCGAGCCCATGCGCGAGGCCCACAAGCTCGGCATCCGTTCAAGCGCCACCATGATGTTCGGCCACGTCGAGACGCTGGAAGAGCGCATTGAGCACCTGGAGCGCCTGCGCGCCCTGCAGGACGAAACGGGCGGCTTCACGGCCTTCATCTGCTGGACGTTCCAGAACGCCGACAACGATATGAGCCACATCGAGATGACCGGCGCCCACGACTACCTGCGCACGCAGGCCGTGGCGCGGATTTACCTCGACAACTTCGAGAACTGCCAGGCCAGCTGGGTGACGCAAGGCGGGCAGGTGGGGCAGGTCAGCCTGCGTTACGGCTGCAACGACATGGGCAGCCTGATGATCGAGGAGAACGTGGTCAGGCTCGCGGGCGCGGCGTTCAGAATGACCGAGTACGAAATCAGAAGGCTGATAAGAGACGCCGGCTACCAGCCCAACCGCCGCAACTTCTACTACGAAGTTCTGCAAGAGCCCGCCGGGCTGGACGAAACCCTCGAAGCGGCCGTAAACCAGCACGGCAAGCAACGGGTAGCGATCGAAGCTTAGCGGTCGTTCAGGGGTTAGCCCTGTGAAGCGTCCAGAAATATCCATCGACGACACCGGACTCACGATCAATGGTGTCCCTGTGAGCCTCGAAGCCAAGGCGGCAGATGTTGAGGCAGCCCTGGGAGAGCATGGCACCAGAAGGCGATTCGGTCCGGCTCACCTTTCGAAACCAACCGACAACCAGGCGGTCGTCTTTGAAGACGCCGGCGTCGTGCTGCTTGAGCGCATTGGAAGTGGAGACCTGTCCCAACTGGACTGCATCTTTGAACCGTCAAGCTCACCGGTCAGCGGTGTTGTTCCGTTTGAGGGCAACCTTGACCTGCTTGGCGTGCAGATCGAGGCGGTCATGCAGAAGTCCGAATTGCGAGCCTTGAGTGCCAAGGCACAACGACGGTTTTTGAAGTCCTTTGTCTTCGAAACTGCCGGGTTGATCGCGTACCTCTTGCTGGGCAAGCCCGTACGAGGCCAAGGCGTCAGCATCCTGCACGTCAGCGTTGGCCCCAAAGCGCTGGCGTAATCCGAGTGGCTTTAGCATCGCGCAGAGAACGCTGAGACCGCAGAGAACCGCGTTGCTCTGCACGCCCTGTGTTCTCTGCGTGAAGATTGCAGTTGCAGTTCTTTGCGGCCTTCGCGAACCTTAGCGCCTTCGCGTGTTGCTGTTTTCGGAGGGTTCACGTGCTGAGGTACTCAGGGTTAGCGTGTTTGCTGTTGCTGGCCGGTTGTGTGTCCACACAGTCAGCATCAGATCGGACTCAACCGGAAGCGCCTGAAGTCGTGGCTCGCTTCGTCGCAGTTGTTTGCAAAGACTTGCTCTCGAAATCCGAGGGCGAGCTTCCTCGGCTTGACCATCTCGATAGCAATGGAAGGGTTCGAGTTGTTTTACCTGCTCACCTGCGGGACTCATTCATGCAGTCGGCGGCGGATCTTCGGATTGAGTTGGAACGAGTTGTCATGGTGGAAGAAAGTTCCACACGGGAACTCGACGAGCCTTACCTGACGTTTTCAACCGAGCGCACCGAGTGGGGGCTATGGTTCAAGTGCCTCGCGCGCGAGAAGCGGGGTGACAAGCCAAGCTCCGCTGACGGTTGGTCTGAGTCGTTCTGGGTGACCAACGAAGGCATCAGCTTCCACTACTGCTATTCAAACGTCTCCTAAGCGTTGAACTGCAGTTACCAAGAAGTTGGTCCACCCACTGCTTCAGAACACAAAATCATCGCACAGAGAGCGCTGAGACCGCAGAGAGCGGCCTTCTCTGTGTCCTCCGCGCTCTCTGCGCGAGGAAAGCAGTTGCAGTGCTTCGCGCCCTTCGCGAACCTTGGCGCCTTCGCGTGAATGCTGTTCAAGAAGGAGCCATGTCCGGCAAGCTGGAACAGTCGAAGATTGATGGCGCGCATGCGTTGCTGGCGTCGATGGTGGGGGAGTGGCGCGGCGCGGACCTGGTTTGAGCCGGGCAAGCTGGCCGACGAGTCGCCGATCGCGGGCTCCATCCGCTGGCCTGCCCGACGTAGCGTTGGCGGAGTCGGGAAGCGAATGCCACTCGACTGCGGGTGTTGGTGTCTCCGCTGCATGTTAGGCTGCCTGCACAGGAGGACACATGTCCAGCAAACGCTTCGGCAAGAAGCCCAAGAAGGTCAAAGCGAAGGCCGACAAGGACGGCACGGAAAGCACACCCGAAGAGAAGAAGTCGGTGCCCGCGCCCAAGGCCGCCAAGTTCGCCCAGAAACACTTCCAACGCCGCACATCGGGATGACGCAGGTGGTCATCGTCAGCAGCGCTTTGGAAACTTCTGACTGATTCCGCGGGGCGGTCGTAACATGCAGCGGGGTTGAACATGAAGCGTCCGGTCTGGCTGCTGCTGTTACTGCTTGTGGTCCTGCTGCTGGGCGGGGTCGGGTTACTGATCCTTGATTTCGGCGGCTCGGCGCCGGGCACATCCAAGGGCGCCGGCCAGCAGGTTCCGACCGCACTTGCCGGGCTTGATCCATCCGCCGAAGCCTCAGGCAACGCGGCCGTCAGTGACCCGTTGTCGGGAACGGGAACCGGCGCCGGAAACGGCAGCGCCTCCGACGGCACAAGGGCCGACAGCACTTCTGCAAATCAGGCCGCGCCGGAAACAGTTCGTCCGGACAAGCCCGCCCCGGAAGACACCAGCCGGGTTGAGAGCCCGCCCCAGCAGGGAAGAGACCAACCCCGCCTCGGTCGGCAGGCAGCCGAAGGCGCAGATCGGCGGCGAAGGGCGCGTCATCGAGCACTGGGCCACCCGCCTGGAGATGAACGCCGATGGCAGTCTGGCCGCCACGTTTGGCCCCGATGAAGTTGTGCTGTGGTCGCCCGACAGCACCAAGCCCCTGTGGCGCCAGCCCTGCCACCATGACTACACCGCGCCCGGAGCCTTCAGTCCCGATGGCAAGCAGCTCGCGTGTACGACTGACAAGGGGCACGCGGCCTTGCGCAACTGCGTCGATGGCTCACTGGCCTGGAGCCGCGAACAGGACTCCCATCCCACCGCGATCTGTTTCCGCCCGGGCGGCGAACACCTGTTCGTGGGCTGTTTCAACGGAAGCGTCATCGAACTGAACGCGGCCGATGGTTCGCAGGTGCGCGAGGTTGCGAAGCTGGAGACGGAAGTGTCCAGCCTCGCGTTCGAGCCTGCCCAGGAGCTGCTGGTCGCCTGCACCGGAATCGGTGTCCACACGATTGACCGGGGCGGCGAGGTAAAACTGATCTTCGAGGGAGGCAGTTTCTCGGACGGCATTGCGCTGAGCCAGGACGGCCGCAAGCTTGTCCACGCGGAGGAAGGGGGCCTGTTCAAGCTGCGTCAGCTCTCGGATGGCACGGTGCTGAAGCAGTATGAAGCCGGCGGCGAGCGCACCGTGTACCGGCCCGCGCCGGCCGGCACGGGTTACGCGTTGCTGCGCATCCGCGACCAGATAGGGGTGTCACTGCAGCTTTGGGACATAGAGGCATTCGAAGCGATCCACAGCATCCAGCTCGACTTTGTGTTGAGCGCCGCGGCGAGCGCGGACGGGCGTCGTGCCGTGACCTGCAGCTTCGCCAAGGTCATCAGGTTCTGGAGCCTGGAGGGCGGGCGCATACGTGCACTCGATCCGGACTGGCTGAAACCGCTGTATGCGGAATGGATGCCCGATGGGCGGCGGCTGCTTGTCGGAGACCTGGACGGCAAGGTCTCGATCCGCGATGCGGACACCCTGTCGGAGCTCGAGTCTTTCCGCACCGGCGAAAAGGCCGCTGAGGGCATGCTGCTCTCGCCTCGCGGCGACAAGCTGCTGGTGGTCGACTCCGCGCGCCGACCCTGGCTTTGGGATCTTGCCACCCGCGAGCGCGTGGCACTGGGAGACAAGGCGGACTCGAGCCTGGCGCAGTTCGCGGCAGACGGTTCGCGCCTGTACCTGGCGGTGGACGGCAAGATTGAGTCCTTCGATGCATCAGACGGAGCAAAGCTTGCCACCATCCGGGACGACTGGCAGGCGTCCGCGTTCCGTGTCAGCCCGGATGGCCTGCGAATCGTGATTTGCGGAAAGGACGTTCGCATCTACCCGCTGCCCATGCAGGGTGAAGGTGAGGTGATTGTGGAGCGGCGGAATGACTTCTTCGACGTCGAGTTTTCTCAGGATGGCACCCAGCTCGCCATCTGCAACACCAGCGACCTGCTGCTGTGGGATGTCGGGCGCGGTGAGCTCAGCCATAGCATCAAGGGCGCCGTGGCCATGGTGAGGTTCAATCCGCGCGGTGACGAGTTCATCTGCATGGACTTCAATGCCATCCTGTACCGGTGCAACTCCGATGGCAGCTTGATCGAAAAACTCGGCGGTGCGCCCGACGTCTCAGTCAACATTTCCTGGTCGCCCGACGGGACCCGCGTGATGGCGGCCGGCTTCGGCGAAAGCGTGAAGATCTGGGACCTGCGAGATTGAACTGGAGAGACCATGTCCGGCAAGCTGGAACAGTCGAAGAAAGACGGCGCGCATGCGTTGCTGGCCTCGATGGTGGGGGAGTGGCGGGGCGTGGCGCGTACCTGGTTTGAGCCGGGCAAGCTGGCGGACGAGTCGCCGATTGCGGGCTCCACGCGGCTGGTGCTGGACGGCCTGTTCCTGCTGCACGAGTACGAGGGTGCGCTGCAAGACGCGCCCATGAAGGGTATCGCGATCATTGGCTACTCACTGGCCGAGCAGCAGTGGCAGGTGTCCTGGATCGACAGCGTCCACAACGGCACGCGCATCATGCACAGCAAGGGTCAGACCCCTTTTTCGCTTGCGAAAAAGGGGTCTGACCCTCTCTCTGTTATAGGCAGCTACCCGGCCGGCGAAGGCCCCGACTGGGGCTGGCGCACGACGCTTGAGCTGCGCGGCCGCGACAACCTGGTGATCACCCACTACAACATCACGCCCGACGGCGAAGAGTCCATCGGCGTGGAGATCGACTACAAGCGGGTGGTTTAGCTGCGGGGCCGGATCATGCCCGGCATGGCCTTCATCAGATCGTCTTTGGTGGTTGCTGAGTCCGCTACCTTCATCACCAGCTCGAACAACTCGTCCGCAATGACACTGAACTCAAACCCGTTCACGTCAAGAAACACCGCGCAACTCAAGATCGCTACGCGCTTGTTGCCATCGACGAACGCGTACGCCTGGCACAGGTGAAACAGATACGCCGCTGCCATTTCCGCCAATGTGGGGTGCAGATATACGCCGCCAAACATGGCTTGCGGCATCGCCACGGCTGAATCCAGCAGCGCCGCATCGCGCAGGCCCGGCGCGCCGCCTTCGTGCCGGATGGTGTCGGCATGGAGGGCGAGCACGTCGTCCACGGAAAGGAAGATGATGTTCTGCATCACTCAGCCAGCCGCTTGAGCACAGAACTGTAGCGCTTGCGGAACCGAGCCACTGCGTCGGTGCGCTGTTTCTCAGTCAGCCCGACGTTGACAGGTGAAATCACAAGGCTGCCGTTGTGAACGGTGACGTTCACCTGATCGCCGATCTTCGCGTGAATCATCTCAAGCAGCGCGAGGTCGAGAGTGATGGCCGCGCTGTTTCCGGATTTGGTGATCTTCTTGATCATGCTTCACCTCGTCATTACATCGTAATGACGACGCGAGCCCTTGTAAATGGGGCTATTCCTCGCAGTGACGGGTGATGATCAGGCGGTTGCCTTCGACCGTGAACTGGACTTCGTCGCCGGCCTTGCATTCGAGCGCCTTGAGCAACGCCTCGTCGATCGGCAGGAAGTACTCGTCGCCGATGCGCGTGATGGTTGCCGTGGCCGTGAGTTCCATGTCGTCCTCTGCACTGAAACGTTCGGCCCGCCCGAAAAGTTCCAGCAACTGACACTCCAGCTCATTAGTACGCTTCAGCCCGAGATTCTTACGTGAGCCTTTGATGAATACGCTTCGAGGCAATGTGGATGAAGTGTGCAAAAGGCGGCACGGGTAGGCCAAACGCGTACCCAGCCCCTAAACCCTGACACCTGAAACCTCGCCCCTGTAACCTGTCCCCATGCCCATCGGCATCGACTGGGGTGGCACCTCCATCAAGGCCGCGATCGTGGACGGCGCGGCCGTGCGCGGCTTTGCGCGCATCGAAACCAGTGGCGAGCCGGCCGCGATCCTCGACGCCATCGCCGGCCTGGTGCGCGTGCTGGACCCCCGCACCGAGAGCGTCGGCGTCGCGATCCCGGGCGAAGTACGGCCGGACGGGCGCTGCTGGCGGCTGCCCAACGTGCCGGGTTTTGAGGACGTCAACATCGGCGCCGAGCTGCACGCGCGATTGAACCTGCCCATCGGCGTCGAGAACGACGCCACCGCAGCGGCGCTGGCCGAGCGGCTGTACGGCTGGGGCAACCAGTACGGCAGCTTCCTGCTGGTCACGCTGGGCACCGGCATCGGCGGCGGGCTGGTGCTGGACGGCCACGTGCGCCGCGGCACGGGCGGCTTCGCGGGCGAGATCGGCCACGTGCTGGTGGAAAGCGGCGAGCAGGCCTGGACCTGCGGCTGCGGCAAGCGCGGCTGCATGGAGGCTTACGCGGGCATCGCCGGCCTGCTCAGAAAGTATGCGGCCGTTAAGGGGTCAGACTCTCTTTTCGGAACGAAAAGAGGGTCTGACCCCCTCAGCGCTGCAAGTGCGACTGAAGAAGAAGGGACGAAAAGAGGGTTTGACCCCTTTCCCCGCACCATCAAGGAGATCGCGGACGCCGACGACGCCGGCACACAGGCCGTCTGGCAGCAGCTGGGCTGGGCGCTGGGCACAGGCCTGGGCGTGATCAACAACGTGCTGGACCTGGACGCCATCGTGTTCACCGGCGGCGTAGCCAACTCGCTGAGCCGCTTCGAAGCCTTGATCCGCAAGGCCATGCAGGCCCGTGCCTTCGCCCCGCCGCTGGCGCAACTGCCCCTGCTGACCAGCCGCCTCGGCGAACAAGCCGGTGTAATAGGCGCCGCGCACCTGCCCGCGGCGAAGTGATTGCCTTTGCAACCATCCCTTGGTTTGATAGGTCTCCGCAACGCGAAGCAATCCTGATACCAACCGGGGGAAATATGTCGAAGCTTGCCTGGCCGGCCCTGCTGGCGGTGTTGTGTCTCATGGTCAGCAGCTTCCCGGACGCGCCTGCGCCCGTGCGCGCCGAGGACGAGCCGAAGAGCAAGGCCACCGACCGGCGCCCCATCAACGACCAGATGAGCTTCGATGAAGCGCGCGCCGCCATCGACAAGGCGGCCCGGGGCGATGACGAGGCGCTGCAGAAGCTGAAGGATGGCCGGCTGGCGTACGTGCCGCTGCTGATCCGCGACCGGCGCGGCGTCAACCTGGCCTACCAGCTGCTGCGCGAAGACATCGGCTGGGTGCGTGACATGCAGCGCTGGGAGGTGGCGCTCGGCAGTCTCAGCCCCAAGCTGATCGAGGACACTTACCGCGAACTGGCAGACCGCTTCCACCATGCCGAGGGCCAGCTTGCGCGCGCCTACATCAAGGCCTGGCAGCTCGGCGACTACGAGTGCGCGGGCAGGCTGGCGGGCGTGGCGCCGAAAAGCGGCTGGGTCCAGGCGGCACAGGCCTGGGTGGGTGCGATCAGCGAGCCGGCCGCGCGCGTCGAGGCGCTGCTGGGCCTGGAGCAGGAGATCTGGCTGGTCACCGACCTGTCGTACAGCATCTCGGTCGGCCGACTCGACGACGAGGTGCAGCGAATCCCTTTCGGCACCAACCAGTACGCCAGGGCGGAGGTGCCCCTGTTCTACGGCTCCGGTGGCGCAAGCGCGCTGTTGACGGTCCCCGTTGAATGGATGTTCGGGGCGTACTTCGAGAAACTGGGCATCCTGACGCACGACCTGCCGCGCAAGCAGCGCGACGAGGTGATCGCGCGTGTGGAAAAGCTGACGGAGGGGGCCGCCTCCGGTTCGCGCCGCACCTCGTTCATGTACGGCGCGTTGTACGGGGAGAAACAGAGCAAGTACGAAGTGAACTTCGCGCTCACCCACGTCGCGCGCTGCACGCCCTGCATGGCGTACGCCGAGAACAACTACAAGGATCAGCCGCTGCCCCGCCGCATCAGCGCCATCTCGGCGTTCTGGGGCGCACCGGACTGGGCGCCGGCCCAGGACCTGCTGCTGGACGAGGCCGTCCGTTCGGGCGACGAGACCTTCCTGCGCCTGGCGTCGCGCGCCGTGCTGTGCGTGAACGACGACCGGCTGCGGGCAGTCAACTCGGTGGCACGGGCGCTGCGCGGCGCAAAAACGCTGGCGGATGAGCGCAAAGCCTTTGCCAGGGCGCTCAAGGACAGCAAGCACAAACAGTTGCAGGGCGTGGCCGCCTTCCTTGACGGCACCGGCAAGCTGCCCGCTGACAACGGCAACCCGGTCCTCAAGCTGACGACAGAGCAGAAGAGCGCGCTGCTGAAGCCCTTCCTGTACCCCGAGGAGATCACGGCCTACGGCGGCGAGCAGGCTGCCTACTTCATGAACCTCAGCCAGTTCCTGTTCGCCCAGCACCGCGTGATCGCGGCGATGGAGGCCGCTGCGCTCAGCATCGAGGCTGCCGCCAAGGGCAGCAAGCGGCGGCTGGGCCAGGCCAACGCCTACCTGACGCACCGCACGCTGCGCCAGTTCCTGGGCCGCCAGGGCGTGAGCGAGTGGCTGGCGCCCTGGAAGGAGCGCTTCCCGCTGGCCGTCGAGATCCTGCGCAACCAGGACCAGGCCAGGGAAGCCGCGGGCGAAGAGATTGAGGCCTCGATCTATGCCGTGGAACGCCAGTTCGGAGGCGGCGCAGAGGCCGGCGCCGAACAGCGCGAAGCCCTGGTGGAAGACGTTTCGCTGGCGGGCGGCTTCGGTGTGGCCGTGATTTCCCAGCTGGAAGGCGTTGATCTGAAGCCGAGCGAACGCGATGAGTTGCGCGAGAGGGCGGAGCTGGTCACGCCCTCGGACTGCCACCTGCACCTGTTCATGCTTCCGCAGAACGACTGGTTCGGGCGTTTCGCCTGGCGCGACTGGACGCTCGCGGAGCACACGGTCCAGTGCCTGGCCCTGCTGCAGCCCTTCAACTGGATCACGCTGAGCCGGCTGGGCGCCGTGCTGGCCCGTGCCGGCTGCGACCCGCGCTGCATGTCGCCGCTGCTCACGCTGGCCCATGAACGCCCGATCCAGCCCTACGTCAACGGCCAGAGCGTCGCGGGCTTGCGGCTGATGCTTTTCAACCGCGGCGCCGTTTCCAACCTGCTCCGCGCCAACGCGGCCGTCAACGATCGCTTCATCTCAGACGACTGGAAGAAGTCCTACACCGCCTCGCTGGAACGCATGTCGTGGGGGCTGGACTGGTGGGACTCGATGTGCTGGGGCCCGCGCCTCTCGCCGCGGCCCGGGTTCACGGATGCGTGCTTCGATTACGAGTACAACGCCCGCGACCGCGAGAACGTGAGCATCCTGCTCGACTACGCGCTCGAGCTGCAGGGCGTGTCGCCCAGCCGCGCGCTGAAGCTGGTGGAAGTATCCGAAAAGATCGGCGTCAGTTCCTACGGGCACTTCGTCGGCTCCCAGTCCTACATCCGCGCCAAGGCCCAGCTGGGCGACTACGCCGCCGCCATCAAGCGCTGGCGCGAATTGCGCGAAGGCGACACCGGTGTCCCCGCCTATCTCGACTACATGCTGCTCCACGGCCTGCTGGAGGGCAACCAGTGGAAGCACATCGGCGCCGCCCTCGATGAGGTCCTGGCCTACGAGCAGAACCAGGAAAGCGTGTACCTGACCTTTGCCCTGCGCCGCGCGCTGATGGCGGACGGCCGCCACTCCAAGGTCGCGGCCGTGAAGGCCCCGCACTGGGAACCGAGATCCGGCGATGCCTACGACGCAGGCAACTACACGGAAGTGTTCTACGAGGCGCGGCGGCTGTTTGAACGCGGCCAGCTGGAGGAGATCACCAGGCGTGCCAACCTGCTCTGGACCTGCGGCTGCGAGAACTCAATCGGCGTGATCCTGGATGCCATTCTGCTGAGGTCCCTGGCCGGCAAGCTCCAGGTCGACCGCGCGCAGTTCTTCGGACCCGACGACAAGGGCCTGCTGCACGCGGTCGCAGAAGTCGACCTGTGGTGGTTCCGCCGCAGCAACACGCTGGACTACCTTACGTTCGAGATCCTGGTCGGGCGCCGCAAGCCGGGGGACCTGCCGGCCATCAGCGACGGACTGACCTGGCACGGCTTGCGCTTCGGTGAAAGGCCGCAGCAGTTCAAGGGTTCCGGCTTCCTGCGCGAGGGCGAAGCGCTGGCGCGCGACCGTTTCGTGCGCGGGGTGATCGCGTTCCTGGCCGACGACGAGAAGACGGCGCGTGCTGAGTTCCAGGCCTGCGTGGATGCGGACCAGCGCTGCAGCCACGAGTACCACATCGCCGAGTGGCTGCTCGACAAGCATCTGCCCAAGGGCAAGTAGCCGTTGCCCGGCGCGGCCCCCGGCGGCAGGATGACCCCCGGAAGGAGAGTATGCGCTTCCTGTGCCTGCTCCTGAGCCTGCTGTTGACGGGTCAAGTTTTGAGCGCCGGGCCGTTGGGGGATCGCTTGTCATTTGCCGTGCGGGCGGATGCGGGTCTGGACTTTGACGGCTTCGTGCGGCTGCGGCAGTTTTCGCTTGAGGGCTCGCGGCTTACGCTGCGCGAGGACCTGGGGCTGAGCCAGTGGACCTCCGGCGGCTTTGACTTCGGCTGGCGCTTTGACGGCCGCCACGCTTTGCGCGCGGGCTTCACCGGCACGCGCTTCCGCGGCCTGAACACGCTGGACCGCGAGGTGACCCACGAAGGCGCGACCTACCCCGCCGGCACCCAGCTCAAACTCGATCGCAGCAGCTGGTGGCACGCGGAGGCCTGGTACCAGTTCACGCCCTGGCGCAACGAGCACGCCGAGCTCAACCTGCTCGGCGGCGTGGTGCTCGACCTGCTGGATGTCTGGGTGGTGCCCAACCCGCGCCCGGCCGATGCGCCGAAAGACGACCACGAGAACTTCGCAACCGCCTGGCTGCCGCTGCCCGCGCTGGGCATGCGCCTGGAAGTCAGGCCCGTGGCGGGTTTGCGGCTGGGTGTCGAGGCGCGCGGGACGCACGTCGACAACCTGTCCAGCTGGCACACCGCTGGCGGCCGCATGCGGCACAGCCAGACCAGCTTGGACGCGCAGCTTGAGCTGGGATATCGCGTGGCCGAGGTCGAGTTCGGCGTTGCGCTGCGCCACCGCGTGTTCCGCATCGAGCAGAACAACCTCGAGGACGGCAACGAGTTCAGCCTGCAAGGCACCCAGGCCGGCCTGTTCATCCGCGTGGTGCTGTAACCCTACTTCTTCAGGGCGGCGAGCTTTACGCAGAACTGTTCCCAGCCCTGGTGGAGGCTGCTGCGGTTCTGCTGGTCGTCGTTGTTTGGGTCGAAGCTGGAGTGCGTGATCGTCACCTTCACTCCCTCCGTTACTTCCTTGAATTCCACCACCACGTGCAGGGTGGGGGCTTCGGCCGGGTCGGTGTTCCACTTCCAGCTGAAGCCCAGCTTCCGGTTGGGCTCCCAGATTTCGATTTCGCCCAGCAGCTGCCAGACGATCTCGCCCTCCGCGTTGCGCCAGGCGGGCTGGTACTTGCCGCCTACCTTGTCGCCCACCTCGGCCTCCTGCGGCCACCACTTGGTCAGCCCCTCGGCCGTGGCCCACAGCTTCCACATCTCGTCGAGCTTGAAGCCGTGAAAGTCGGCCGTGAGCACCAGCCTGGTCTTGTCATCGGGCTCAAGCTGCTGCAGGAAGGGGGGCGCGGGCTTGAACAGGGCGTCGGTCTTCTCGCGGTGCAGCTTCATCAGGTTGCCGTCGCCCCAGTCGACCTGCACGATCTCGCGCGCGTCGTTGACCCAGATGGGCAGGGCTGGGGTCTTGGCGTGGCGCTGCATGGTGAACTTCCAGGCCTTGAGCTTGCCTTCCGGCAGCTCGATCTCTTCCTGGCCCACGCAGGCGAAGCTGGTGGCGCCGAGGTCCTTCAGATCCTGCGCCTCGTTGTACTCGGTGCGGCTGAACTTCGCGCCTTTGCGCAGCTCGGCGCAGGCGGCGAGGATGAAGCCCATGCCGGTGATGGCGTCGTCGGAAACCTCGGCGCGCAGGTCGTCAACGCCGGACTTGCCGACCATCACCTTGCCCTCGCGCGCGGCCAGCACGCGCCGTCCGTTGCTGTCGATTTCTGAGTAGCTGAGTTTCCAGTCCGCGTCGAAGCTGATCTGGCGGCTTTCCTCGTAGGTCCAACCCTCGCCGCTGATGTGCAGCTCCCACTCGCAGTGCAGGCCGTGCTGCCTGGTCTCGCTGAACTTCAGGTGCGAGTAGCCTTCGCTGCTGCCGTCGGGGCGGTACATGCCGTACCAGAACTCGCCCAGTTTCAGGCGCGTGAACCCGGGCTTGGCAGGCTCGTCCTGGGCAACGGCGACGCTTGAGACCAGCAGCAACAGCGCGCAGGCGATCAGCAGGTAGTTCATGGCGGGCTCCGGGCTGAGAGGGGCTGCAATGTTGTAGCACCAACCACGCGGCGTCAACGTTGAAGTGGCACGTTGAAGTGGCACGGATGTCCTCATCCGTGCGGCATGGGTGGGGACACCCATGCCACCCCGCTAGAAACCCTGGAAGGCGCGGTAGTTCTCGTGCAGGCCGGCGTCGATGGTGACGGCATCAGCCGGGCGGCGCGCGGTGGCCTTGGCCTCGCGGGTCGGCTTGCCCAGGCGCAGCAGCACCTGCGGGAAGCGCGCGCCCACGTGCTGCGCGAGGTCAAGGCGCAGGCGGTCGACCTCGACGGGCTGGTTCAGGAAGCTGGCCGCGAACCCGCGCCGCGTGGCCTCCAGCAGCAGGTGCTGCAGGGCCTCGCCGGTGCGGATCCAGTCGTCGTGGTGATCCGCGCTGGTGGAGAGCACGCACAGGGCGGGCGAGTGCTCGGCCAGGTCGCGGTCGCGCGCGGCGACGCCTTCGCCGATGTCAAAGGTGCGCACCACCAGCGGCGCCACCAGCGACATCAGGTCGCCGAACCCCAACGCGTAGCCGGGCATGCCGTCGAGGCTGCCGGTGCGGTTGTGGTGAAGCCAGCCCGCGAGCTCACGCCGGAAGGCGTCGCTGGCGAGCTGCTGTTTGTCGGCCTCGGCGACGCGCTCGGCGATGGCGTGGCGCGAGGCGTCGTCGCTGTAGCCGCGCAGGCTGACGGCGTGGGAGGCGCAGAGTTCCGCAAACGCGTGCAGGTCGGCGGCACTGACGCTGCCGGGCTGGTAGGGAAAGCGGTTGGTCACGCGCCGCGGGATCGCTTCGAACAACGCGGCCAGGGTGTCGTGGCTGCCGGCCTTGGGGTCGATCGCGATGTTGACCAGGCGGTCTTCGTGGTCGTCCGGGTTGCGTTCAATGCTGAGAGGCACGCCGAAATGCGCCGCCGCCACGCGCAGGTTGAACAGCGCGCTGCCGCACGAGATCACCAGTTCGCGGTCGTGGGGGTCGGCCACGGGCAGGCCGCGGGTGCGGTCGGCGTGCAGGGAGATGCGGTTGTCGTGGGTAATGAACAGCCACGGCTGCGAGTTGTGAGAGGACGGCGCCAGCACGGCGTAGTTCACCAGGAAGCGCAACTTCTCGAGGTCGCTGCCGTTGGCGGGAAAGTCGGCTTCGGTGGGCATTTATTCGTCCGGTTCGATGGTTACGGCCAGCGGGTACTTCTGGGCGCGGGCCGCGGAAACAACCTGGTCTTTCTTGAGTTCTGCCACTTCCTGCGGGTACACGCCGGCGACACCCTGGCCGGTGTTGTGGACCTCGAGCATGATCTTCCTGGCCTTGTCGATGTCATGGCCGAAGAAGCGCATCAGCACCCAGGTGACGAACTCCATGGTGGTCTTGGGGTCGTTGTGGAAGATGACCTTCCACATCGGGGCGCGTTTGGTTTTCTCGTCGGCCTCGACCTTTGGCTTGGGCAATGTCTGGGTGTCAGGCATGCCCGGATTTTAGCACGCCCCGCGACATTGGAAGGGTCAGCATGATCCCGAGGCGCCCGTCGCGTCAGTTCCCCGTCGGCTCATCGCTGCGCCTGAACTTCAGCTCATAGTAGGCCACGTCGGGCAGCGGATTGTGGTAGTAGGGCTCGATGCGCGCGAATCCGAGGCGCTCATACAGCCCGCGTGCGGCGGTCATGGTCGCAAGTGTGTCGAGCCGAATGCCGCGGTATCCGGCCTGCAGGGCGCGCGAAATGACTTCATCGACGAGGCGGCCTGCAATGCCCCGGCCGCGGAACTCGGGGCGGACGTACATGCGCTTGAGTTCGGCGATGCGCTCTTCCAGCGGGCGCAAGGCTACGCAGCCGGCGAGTTGCCCGTCGGCCTCGGCCAGCAGGATCACGCCGTGCGGCGCCTCGTAGCAGCCCGGCAGCTCGGCCAGTTCCTGCTCGAAGCCCTGGAAGCCCAGGTCGATGCCGATCTCGCGGGCGTACTCGGTGAACAGCTCGCGCACGTCGTCCATGCGCTCGGGTTGCTCGGTTACGTCCACGATGTCGATCTCAGACATGGCGAGAGTTTAGCAAGAAGGCCCTCGCGAAGTGACACGGCCGTCCCGGCCGTGCGTCCGTCGGGCCTCCGGCCCGGCGAGTGGGACGCGAGGCAGGTCGCGACTGCCTGTGTTTGGCCGCCAATGCAGCCACGTTGTGCAGGCGGGACGCCCGCACGACACATGGCCGTGACGGCCATGACACTCATACGATCTGCGGGCCGCCTTCGATTTCTACCCTTAACGGATAGCCGGCGTCGGCGGCGGCTTCGGCTATGCGGCGGCGCGCGAGCTCGGCCGGGATGGCCGCCATCTCGATCACCACGGCCTTGCCCTGCTTGCGGATGCGTTCGACGGCGGCGCGGGCCTTGGGCTCATCGAAACCGAAGTACTGCTCCAGCGCGTACAGCACGAAGTCAACGGGCGTCTTGTCGTCGTCGTGGAACCACACCTTCACCTTGGCGGCGATCATGGTGCTGTCGTCGCGCCCGGTCTCGGAACCGGTTTCATCCGGCTCGAACGGTTCAGAAGGGGTTTCTTCAGCCATGACCGGATTATAGCGTACCGGCGTCATGGTTGTAGCTCGAACCGCGGACGAAAAAGGAGCCGGGCCCTGCGCATCCTGATCTTCCCCATGGGCAGCGCCGGCGACGTCCACCCCTTCATCGGCGTGGGCAAGGCCCTGCAGGCCCGCGGCCACGAAGTGTTCATGATCACCAGCGCCTTCTTCGAGCCGCTGGCGCAGCGCGCGGGCATCGAGTTCCGCGCCGTCGGCACGGCCGAGGACTTCATCCGCGTGCAGGACGACCCGAACCTGTGGCACCCGCGCAAGGCCTTCGAGACGCTGGTGCACAAGGCGCTCAACTACTCCTACGAGCCGATTCTCCAGCACGCCCGCGAGCTGCACAAGCCCGGCGAAACCGTGATGCTGGCGGGCTCGCTGGCGTTCGGCACGCGCAACGCTCGCGAGCTGCTGGATATCCCGCTGGCCACCGTGCACTTGGCACCGGCTCTGTTCATCAGTACCTACCGCCAGCCCATGCTGCACGGCGCGCCTTTCGGCCAGTGGGCCCCGCGCTTCCTGAAGCGCTTCCAGTGGTGGGTGGGCGGCAAGGTGGCCGACCATCACATCCTGCCCGGCCTGAACCGCTTCCGGCACGAGCACGGCCTTGCCCCTGTGCGCGACATCATCCGCGACTGGTGGCACTCGCCGGACCGCGTGATCGGCCTGTTCCCCGAGTGGTTCGGCCCACCCCAGCCCGACTGGCCGAAGCAAACGGTGCTGACCGGCTTTCCGCTGTTCGACGAGAAGGGCCTGCGCGAGGTGCCGCCCGGGCTGGAAGAGTTCCTGCAGGCGGGCGAGCCGCCGGTGGTGTTCACGCCCGGCAGCGCCATGGCCCACGGCCACGAGTTCTTTGAGGAAGGCGTGAAAGCGCTGGAGCTGTCCGGCCGGCGCGGGCTGCTGCTGTCGCGCTTTCCCGAGACGGTGCCGAAGCGGATGCCGGAAAGCGTGCGGCACTTCGAGTACGTGCCGTTCAGCGAGGTGCTGCCGCGCTCGGCGGCGCTGGTGTACCACGGCGGCGTGGGCACCTGCGCGCAGGCGCTGCGGGCGGGCATCCCGCACCTGGTGCAGCACATGGCGCACGACCAGCTGGACAACCTGAGCCGCGTGCGCGACCTGGGCGTGGGCGATGGTTTGGCGCCAAAGCAATTCAAAGCCAGGCGCATTGCCAAGGTGCTTGATGAACTGCTGGGAAATCCGGAAACGATACGGCGCGCCGAACAGGTCGCCCAACGCTTCGACGCCGAAGCATGGATGCGCCGCACCTGCGAGCTGGTCGAGGCCCTGAGCAAATAGGGCAGGGGCGCGGCACGCTGCCGCGCTCCTGGCGCAACCTCGGGGGCGTGTGAGGGTGCGCTACCTGGGCAGGATTACGCTGTCGATCACGTGGATCACGCCGTTGCTGCACTTGATGTCCGTGGCGATCACCTTCGCGCCGTCAACGTGCACGGTGCCGTCCTTGACCTCGATCTTCACCTTCTGGCCCTGCACCGTGGCGGCCTCCGTCAGCTTCACCACGTCCGCGGCCATCACCTTGCCGGCCACCACGTGGTAGGTGAGGATCGCAGTCAGCTTCTCGCGGTTCTCGGGCTTTAGCAGGTCTTCGACCGTGCCTTCCGGCAGCTTGGCGAAGGCTGCGTTGTTGGGCGCGAACACCGTGAAGGGGCCGTCACCCTGCAGGGTTTCGACCAGCTCGGCGGCCTTGACCGCGGCGACCAGGGTCGAGAAATCGTCGTTCGCTGCTGCGACGCCGACGATGTCCTTGGGCAGGATGACGCTGTCGATCACGTGGATCACGCCGTTGGTGCACTCGATGTCGGCGCTGATCACCTTGGCGCCGTCGATCTTCACGCCGTCAGTGGCGTCGATGCTGAGCTTCTGGCCGAACACGGTCTGGGCCTCGGTCAGCTTGGCGGCGTCCTTGGCCATCACTTTGCCGGCCACTACGTGATAGGTGAGGATGTCGGCCAGCTTCTGCTTGTTCTCTGGCTTGAGCAGCAGCTCGAGGGTGCCCTTGGGCAGCTTCTCGAAAGCGGCGTCGTTGGGCGCGAACACCGTGAAGGGGCCTTCGCCCTTCAGGGTTTCGACCAACTCGGCGGCTTTCACGGCGGCGACCAGGGTTTTGAACTGGCCGGCGTTCGCGGCTGTGTCAACGATGTCAGCCTTGGCGGCCTCACCGCCGGAGCCTTCGGTTTTGGAAGGCGACGAGCAGGCGACAGCGAACAGCGCCAGCAGCACAGCGGGTATGGCGGCGAAAAGGGACTTCATGGCTGACCTCCAGAGTTTAGTATCAGTAAAATAAAGTTTCACTACAGTTGAACACTAAACGCCGGCCCGGGCAGGGCTATTTCCGGGTTTCAAAAAAACGCCACGGCCGGGGCCGTGGCGTTTGTGGGGCAGACGATCATGAGTTCGTTTAGCAGTCAGCCGGCGAAGCCGGCGTTTCTCATGGTAAGCCCCCGGCGCAGCGGAGCGGAGCCGGGGGTTGGGTTGCGGCACAGTGAATGAGCCGCGAAGCGGCGGCTCTCATCCCAGGAAGAAGCGTTCGTCGAACTCCAAGCCGTGATTCTTGACCAGCTTTCGAATCTCTTCTTCGAAAGAGTGTTTCTGGTGGTGCGCCTCCTGCCGGTCGAAGTAGCCCCGCACCTCCTCGAGTTTCGATGGGCTGACACTGAACGCGCCGTAACCACGCTGCCAGCGGAAATCGACCTTCGGGAACAACTTGCGAAACCAACGCGAGGAGTTGGCCTTCAGCTTGGTCAGGAACTCCGCCGTGCTCAGCGCGGCTGGCATATCCACCAAAATGTGCACGTGATCTTCCACACCGTTCAGTGCCAGCACGGTGGCGTTCAAGTCATTAGCCACGGTGCGCAGGTAGCCCAGCATGCGAGGCCGAACCTCAGCGTGCAGGAACGGCCGACGTTCCTTTGTGCTGAACACGATGTGGAGCAGCTGGCGCGTGTACGAATGGCTCATGGCGGCAGGATACCGGGCCGATAGTTGCTCGCCCACACAAGAGCCGCCGCTGCGCGGCTCGGGATTTCGTTCCGTCCGTGTCCCCCGGCTCCGCTCCGCTGCGCCGGGGGCTTACCGAGCGAGACGCCGGCTGCGCCGGCTGAACTGCACACCTCAGCCCTTACAGGCGGAACTTGGATTTGCGGACGCCGGGCCAACCTCGCCCTCGCTACGTCGGCCCGGCGTCTGCGCTCCTGAACTACTTGAAGATCTCGGCGAAGAATTCCTCCATGCGCTGCCAGGAGCGGGCGTCGGCCTGGGCGCTGTAGGCCACGCCGCGGCTGGGGTCGTTGCCGGCGTTGGGGTTGGTGAAGGCGTGCACCGTGTGGCCGTAGAGGTCGAGCTCGTAGTCCACGCCGGCGTCTTTCATTTCCTGGTTGATCACGGCCACCGACTCGAAGTCGTCGTCGGCGCCGTGCAGCACCAGCACCTTGCCCTTGATGTTCTTCGCGTCCTCGGGCGTTGCGTTGCGCAGGCTGCCGTGGAAGCTGATCACGCCCTTCACGTCGGCGCCGCTGCGCGCGAGCTCAAGGGCGCTGAAGCCGCCGAAGCAGTAGCCCATGGCGCTGACTTTCTCCTTATCGGCCTGCTCCAGCGCGATCGCCGCGTTCAGGCCCGCCTGCAGGCGGGTGCGCAGCGCCGCGCTGTCGTTCTTCCAGGCGCCGGCGGTTTTGCCGGCCTCGCCGGCGTTGGCGGGGCGCACGCCCTTGCCGTACACGTCAACGCTGAAGGCCAGGTAGCCGAGCGCCGCCAGTTGCTTCGCGCGGGCTTCGTCGAACTCGCCGCGGCCCATCCAGTCGTGGATCACCAGCACCACCGGGCGCTTGCCCTTCAGGTTGGCGTCCCAGGCCGCGAAGCCTTCGCACTCCGTGTCGCCATCCTTGTAGGTGACGACCTGGGTGCTGATGTTCGGCCCGGCCTGCTTGCTGGTTTCCTGGGCCTCGGTGTTGCGGTTGGTCAGGTCCGTGACCACCACGGTCGCGACAATCATCAGTGCGGCCAGGGCCGCGGTCAGCGTGGTTTTCATGCTCTCTCCTCGATCGTTCAACGTGGAAATTCCAGCACGGGAACGGCCTGAGGGCGAGGGCCATTCCACCTAATCCGAGGTCGCGGCGACCGGCGCCGGTGCGTCGGCAGTGCGTGTCGCCACGGACTTGCGGGCGGGGGCGGGTTTGGGCTCTGCATCGGCGGCGGGCTGAGGCTCGGGTGAATCAACCGCCGGCTGCTCGGCCTTGGCCTTTGCGTCCGTGTCCAGCATTTCGTCGATGTCGGCGCGGCATTTCGCCAGCTTCTGTTCGCGCTGGCGCGTGAGGTTCATGAGCTGCGCGCGGGCGCGGTTGGCCTCGGCCGTGGTGATGACCGGTTGGCCGTGGGTGGGAGCGCCCTGGCGCTGGGCGCGATAGTCATCCAGCATCTCGCGGGCCGACTGGATGCCGAAGTCGATGTCGTTGCCGCCGGTCTCATGGTACAGGCGCCAGGCCATGGCGATCTCATCCCACATGCGGTCTTTGCCGCGCGGGTTGCGGTCTTCACGGCCGCGGACGTTTGCGTAACGGGACATGTCAGACTCTCCGAAAGGCGGAAAAAACTCCGCCCACACCCATTGCGGCGGATGGAGTCCAGAAAGGCCTGAAAACGCCCCACGGACAATCAGCCGAAGTTCCCGAAACGGCCGTGAACAAAGGGTTTGGAGTGCCCGAAAAAATTCAGGGATTTTTCCGCGGCCACACGGTGCTCAGGCTCAGACCGGATGGTTCCGTGCGAATTCCGGGTTAACGTGGAGTACGGACGGGGACACGGATGGAGTGGGTCGCGCTGGGAGTCGGGCTGTGCCTGTTGCTGCTGGTGGGGCTGGGCCACATGGGCTGCCGGCGGCACGCGCTTCTGCAGCGGCGTGGGGCCGAGGCACTGGCCGCGATGCCGGCTGTGGGCCCTGACATGCTGCTCGATCAACTGCCAGGCGCGGCGCAGCGCATGTTGCGCCATGCGATCGGCGACAATGCGAAGCCCGTGCGGGCGGTGCGTTTCCGCGCGGTGGGGCAGATCCGCCCCGCCAAAGACGGCCCCTGGCTGCCGTGCGAAGCGCGCCAGACCCTGCGCGTGCCGGGCGGCTTCACCTGGCGCTGCGCCGTGCGCGGGGGCCTGATGCGGCTGACGGGCGGCGATCACTACCTCGGGCATCACGGCGGCGTGCGATTCTGGCTGTGGGGGATCCTGCGGGTGGCGAAGGCCGACGGGCCCGACATCGACCGCAGCGCCGCCCACCGCACGCTGCTTGAGGCAATCTGGTTCCCGCCGGCGCTGGCGCGTCACGAGTCTGTACAGTGGCTCGAGGGCGACGACGACACCGCCCGCGCACGCCTGAACATCGACGGCACGCAGATCGTCGTGGAGTACAAGGTCGCGCCCGACGGCCGAATCATCAGCCTGTGCGGCGAGCGCTGGGGCGACCCGGCGAACAAGGGCAACCCGCAGGCGCTGCCATTCGGGGGTATCATGGAGGCCGAGCAGACCGTGCAGGGCTACACGATTCCCAGCCGTTTCCGCGTCGGCTGGCACTTCGGCACCGAGCGCTGGGATGAAGGCGAGTTCTATCGCGCCGAGTTGAAGGACATCGAGTTTGTTGAGTGAGTCCGCCGAGATCATCGAAACCCCTCGCCTGCGGCTGGTTCCGTTCGCGCTGCCGCTGATGCTGGCGGCGCGCGACGGTGAGCTGGCTGCGGTGGGGGAAGCACTGGGCGCCGCTGTCCCGCGCGGCTGGCCCAGCGACGGCGTGCGCGACTACCAGCTTCCCTCGCAGATCGGCGCCCTGCGCAAGGGCGTAGCCCTCAAGTGGCTCGGCCGTCTGATCATCACGCGCGGCGCAGGCAATCCTGCCTGTGGTCCTGAACTCGCCGGGGTGATCAACCTGAAAGGCGAGCCCGATGCCGCAGGCCGCGTCGAGATCGGCTATGAGGTGGTGGAGTCGCAGCGCCGCAAGGGCTACGCCACGGAGGCCGCGCACGCCTTGCTGGCCTGGTGTTTCCGGCAGCCGCCGGTGAAGGCCGTGCTGGCGCGCACGCTGCCGCACAACGAGATCAGCGCGCACATGCTGCAACGCCTGGGTTTTGAAAGGCTGGGCCCACAGCGGGACGCCAGCCTCGGCGAGATGATCGTCTGGGAAAACAGGAACCCCGGCTGATGGGCCGGAGCGCCTGTTCAGGACTTCAACTCCCAGCGGCTGATGGTCAGGCGCTGGATTTCGGAGGTGCCCTCGATGATGGTCATCAGCCGGGCGGCGCGGAAGAACTCCTCCACCCGGTACTCGCGCATGTAGCCGTAGCCGCCGTGCACCTGGATCGCACCGCTGGTGACGCGCTCCGACATCTCGCTGGCGAACAGCTTGGCCTGCGCGGCCATGCTGATGAAGCGCGGGTCGCTGAGCCCGAACTGCTCCTTCAGCCACACCGCATGCCACACCAGCCCCTTGGCTGCGTTGATCTCGGTGATCATGTCCGCCAGCCTGAACGCCACGCCCTGGAACTCGCTGATCTTCTGGCCGAACTGCTCGCGCTCGACGGCGAAGCGCTTGGCGCGCTCAAAGGCCGCCTGCGCCAGGCCCAGGCTCTGCGTCGCGACGCTGAGCCGCCCGGTGTTGAGCGTCACCAGCGCGACCTTGAAGCCGTCGCCCTCCTTGCCCAGCAGGTTCCCGGCCGGGACTTCGCAGTCCTCGAAGATCAGCTCCGTGGTGGGCGAGGCGTGCACGCCCATCTTGTCCTCGACGGTGCCGACCTTGAACGGGCTGGCGTCCTTATCCACGAGAAAGGCGCTGATCAGCGGCTTGCCGTCGGCCTTCTCGCCTGTCTTGGCCCACACGATCAGCGTCTTGGCCACCGCGCCGTTGGTGATGTACAGCTTGGTACCGTTGATCACCCACTTGTCGCCCTTCTTCACGGCCGTGGTGCGCATGCCGGCTGGATCGGAGCCGGCGCCGGGCTCGGTGAGGGCAAAGGCGCCCAGCTTTTCGCCGGATGCGAGCGGCGGCAGCCATTGCTGTTTCTGCTCTTCGGTGGCGAAGTTCATGATCGGCAGGCCGACCAGGCTGTTCTGGGCGCCGAGCGTCATGGAAAGCGAGATGCTGGACTTGGCGATCTCTCCCTCGACCAGCAGGTAAGCCAGGTAGTCGGCGCCGACGCCGCCGTACTGCTCGGGGATCACCATGCCCATGAATCCGAGCTCGGACATGCGCTGGGTGAGTTCCATGGGAAACTCGTGGCCGGCCTCGAGCTTGATGGCGACCGGGTCGACCTCGTTTTTGCAGAAGTCGGCGGCGGCCTGGTGGAACATCTGCTGTTCTTCGGTGAGGGCAAAGTCCATGGCGTGTTTCCTGTGAAAGCGTTCTGCAGGTCAGGGTTTACGGATGCGCGTCAGCACCGCAAGCGGCCAGTTGTGGGGGTTGAGAGGGCATCCGTCAACCCGTTAATTGGCCACCTTTGATTTGACGTGACCTTGCCGTGACTTATGCTTTGAGCCACTTGGGTCCGGCAGTCGCCGGGCCGATTTTGTCGAGATAGGGGAAGCAGATGAAGCGGATTCTGTTGGCAGGCGTGGCTGCACTGGCGCTGAGTGCGCTGTACGTGTCGCCCGTGGTGGCGGACAAGGCAGAGGGCAGCAGGCTTACTCCGGTGGCGGAAGGCGTTCCCGCGCCCGACGCGCTGAAGGTCAACGCCGGCGTGAAGGAAGGGCACAAGTCGGCCCTCGAGGTCTACACCAAGGCGGTCAAGGCCGCCAAGGCCGGCGAAATGGAGACGCTGAAGGGCTGCTTCGACCCGAACACCGTCGAGTACATCGAACAGGAAGCCTGGGACTCCGACGGCGAAGAAAAGCTCACGCACCTCGCCAACATCGCCAACATCCTGAAGGGCTACTCCGAAGCCGGCGCCGAGCGCGCCCAGGGTTCGGTCGGCGACTACGCCGTGATCGTGGTGCAGAACGGCGAGGCCGTGAACATGGTCAAGTGCGTGCGCGTGAACAAGTGGAGCGAGACCGAGTCCAAGGACAAGAACTGGTACCTGGCCAGCTACTACGGGAACGAGTACCGCATTGATTACAACGCGCCTGACGTGAAGAAGGTGCGCGACGCGATCGAGAAGGGCGACGTCGAGAAGCTGAAAGAGCACCTTGACCAGTACCAGACCCAGGTGCTTGACCTGATCAGCGGCGACGGCACCGACGGCTACGCCCTGCTGCTCAAGAGCCTCAAGGCTATCGGCAGCAAGGAAGTCAAGCCGACCACGATCCTGAGCCGCGGCGACAACGCCCTGGCCTACTGGTTCCACACCGACAAGAGCGACAGCTTCCTGGTTCTGCGCTTCATGGAGTCGTACGACTGGCAGACCGAGAAGCGCTTCACCCAGGTGCAGATCGAGATCAGCTACACCTCGCAGTTCAAGAAGGACGCGGCCGAGACCTTCAAGAGCTTCGTGCAGGACTGGGCCTGGTAAACGGATTCCATCGCAGGAGCCCGCCGCCCGGCGGGCTCTTTGCTTTTTTCGACGCCTGGTCAGGGCTTGCGCGGCGAGGGCAGCTTCGGGGCGGCTGCGGCGCTGTCGTCCGCCTTCGGCGGCAGTGACGGCGTTTCCGGTTTCTTCACACCGGGCGCGATGAAGATCGCCAGCAGCAGCAGCAGCCAGCCGCCCAGGAAGGTCCACGCCCCGTAGCCCACGCCGGCCAGCGCCTCCATCGGCTCGATCGGCAGCGAGCCGGGCCCGCCGGCGCTGAACCACGCGGAGAAAGCCTCCCGGAAGCTCAAGTACACCGCGAGCCCCGGCAGCGCCGGCGCCAGGGCCACCAGGATGCGGATCCACCAGTGGCTCTTGCCTTTTGCGGCGCAGCGCCAGTCATTGATCAGCCCGAACAGCAGCAGCAGCGGCAGTGCGTACAGGGCGAACACCGCGTACAGCGCCGTCTCGTTGTCGCGCATGGCGGCAACCACCGGGTTCTCGCCGTAGCCGGCCGCGTCCAGCGCGGTCACGAAGTCGTGCGCCAGCAGCGGAGCCTGGAAGCCGGCCACTGGCTGGTCAAAGCCCGGCACCTGCAGCGTGAACCAGGGCAGGAAGAAGCCCACCATCACGGCCGCCACGCCCAGCAGCAGCACGAAGTTGATCATCCGCGTGCGCGGGACTGCGGGCATCGGGCGCTGGCGCGTCAGGCCGGTTTTCAGCTTGGGCGGCGCCTTCAGGCCCGTGGGCAGCTTGCCGGGGGCAGCTTGCCGGCGGGCGCCGTGGGCTTCGGCTCTTCGGGCTCCGCCATCTGGGGCGGGCGGCTGATCTTCGCGCCGCTGCTGAGCTTGCGGGTGTCCGAGGGCACGTTGCGTTTCGCGGGCTCATCGCGGCGTGGCCGGTTCTCCGGCAGGATCCTGGTTGAGGAATGCCGCCCGGAAGGCCGCTTCATCTCGCGGGTGTCGTCAACGAACGACAGACCGGAAAGGTCCGGCACCGTCGTCGGCTGGCCGCAACCCTTGCACTTTACACGCTTGCCGACATTCGAATCGGCAACGGTGTACCCGCGCAGGCAGTGAGGGCAATTGAACTCAATGGGCATGTCGCACCGGTGCTCTATTATCTGCCGCCCAGCACCCGTCCGCAATGTTCAGCTTTTAGCCGCCCGCAGCGCTTCCAGCACCTTCTCGGCGTGGCCCTCGACCCTCACCTTGCTCCAGATCTTTGCCAGCTTGCCTTGCGGGTCGATCAGGTAGGTGCTGCGGATGATGCCCTGCACCGTGCGGCCGTACATTTTCTTTTCGCCGTAGCAGCCGTAGGCGGTGGTGACGGACTTGTCTTCGTCACTGAGCAGGGGCACGCCCAGCTTGTGTTTTTCCTCGAACTTTTTCTGTGCGGCCACGCTGTCGGGGCTGATGCCGAGCACCACGGCGCCCAGCTTCTCGAAGTGCTTCACCAGACCGGTGAAGGCGATTGCTTCCTTGGTTCAGCCGCTGGTGTTGGCCTTGGGATAGGCGAACAGCACCACCCACTTGCCCTTGTAGTCGGCCAGCCTGTGCTTCTTGCCGTCCTGGTCCGGCAGGTTGAACGCAGGCGCCTTGTCGCCTTCCTTCAGCATCGGTGGCTCCTTGTGAGTCGAGACGCCGCACTATAGCTTGCAACCCTGTAACGCAAGCGAGCACCCATGGCCGAGGAAGCAGACGTCATCAAAGCCGCACCCGCAAAGGGCTACGCGCGCCTTAGCCCCGCCCTGCGCGGGCTGGTGGCCGACGTGGCAACGGGCGCGGCCGGGTTGCTGGCGCTGCTGGCGCTGTTCATGGGCAGCAGGCTTGAGGGCGTGTGGCTGCGCATTCCACTGCTGCTGGCGCTGCTGCTGCTGCTTCCGGCGGCCTGGTACGCCCACCGCAGGCTGGCGCAGCGGGCTTCGCCCATCCTGTGCGGCGGGCTGGTGGTGGGCCTGATGGGCTGCTCGGTGCTTGCCATGGCGCTGCACCATGCCAGCGGCTGGACCAGCCTGGCGGGTCTCGCGTCGCTGCTGGCGGCATTGGCGCTGCGCGGATCGGTGGACCGCGCGGTGATCCGCGGGCGCGACATACGGCCTGCCAAGCGCAGCCCGCTGACCACGCTGTTCGAGCAGGTGGAGAGCCTGGCGGCGGCGCTGGTGCTGGTGCTGCTGGTGTGGCACTTCGGGCTTGAGGCGTTTCGCATCCCGTCGGGCAGCATGGCGCCGACACTGCTGGGCGACCCGATCAGCGGCGACCGCGTGCTGGTGGACAAGTTCACGTACGCCTACAGGGATCCGGAGCGCTGGGAACCCGTGGTGTTCAGGTACCCGTTGCGCCGTACGGACCCCTACGTCAAGCGCTGCATAGCCCTGCCCGGCGAGCAGGTGCTGATCGCGCGCGGTGACGTCTACGTGCGCCTGCCCGGCAACGACAGGATCGAGCTCCTGCGCAAGACGCCCCGCGCCCGCGATGTGCTGTGGCTGCCGATCATCGAGAACCTTTCCAGCAACACCGCATGGGTCAAGAACTTCAAGCGGGACGGCGACCTGGATTTCACCGATGGACTGATCGAGCTGCGCAAGCGCGCGGCCGTCACCTTCCCGCGCGGCGACACGGACGACAAACCCGGCAACGTGACGGACCACGACGCCAGCTTCGGCGCCACAGAAACCCCCAAAGATCGTTACGGCCGCCACGTGGTGGGGGACCTGCGCCTGCAGGCCGAGGTGACGCTCGAGGAGGGCGGCGAGTGCCTGGTCACGCTGGTGCGCGACGAAGACAGCTACGTTCTTGAGCTGCGCCCGGCGCTGGGCGCCTGCAAACTGTTCCACCTGGCCGAGGGCGCAAGCCGCGAGCTGGCCATTGAGCAGACCAGCGCCATCGACTTCGGCACGGACGAGCGCACGGTGAACTACTCGCTGGCGGACGGCGAGTTGCGCCTGGAAATCGACGGCCGCGAGCAGTTCAGCCTCGATGTCGGCACGCCGCTGCTCGACCAGCTGCGCAGCCGCGACGCGGAGGGGCGCATCAACCTGGCGGGCAACGTGGCGTTGGAGATCGCGAAGGCCGAGCCCGCGGGCGGGCGGCAGGCGCGCATCGAAATTGCCGGCGGCGCCGAAAAGGGTGCGACGTTGAGGATTCGCAGCATCGACCGCGACGTGTACTACGTGGGGCGCATCCAGGAATGGCTGCAGAACCAGCCGGAGCTGCCGTTCCAGGTCGAGCTGGGCGACGAGCAGTACCTGGTGCTGGGCGACAACTCGCCGGGCAGCGCCGACTGCCGCTACTGGACCCGCATCACGCTGTTCCTGGAAGACGACACCGAGGTGGTCGGCAGCATGGATGAGCCCAGCCAGCCCGAGCTGGTGGGCCTGCTGGTGAAGGCCGGCGAGCAGGGCGACCCCTTCAACGCCTACTTCAAGCTGCGCGGCGTAGCGCATTTCACGCCCGAAGAGCGCGGCGAGGCCAAGGGCAGCGATGGCACCGTGGTGATCGCCGCGCTGGAACAGCTGAAGGAAGCCAGCAAAACTCAGGGGCGCGCGGCGATTGATTTCTATACGGAGGGCGGCGGTTACACGCGCATCAGGCTGGCCGACATCAAGCACATCCAGGTCGAGCGCATGCCGTACGTGGAGCGCAAGCTGTTCGTAGGCCGACCCTTTGCCGTGTTCCTGTCCCCGCGCGGCATGAAGCTGATTGATTAGCCCTGACGCGCAACACACGCCAACCCCGGGCTTGCTTTGGGCGTTGAACAGGGTCAACATGGGTTTTCCCTGAGTGTTCCCCGGATGCTGATGATGATGCGATTTGCAGTCCTGGCGGCCTTGCTGTCGTTTGCTCCTTTCCTGTTCAGCCAGAGTGTCGCGGGCGGATTCACGTCCGAGGTGGTGGTCAACCCGGTCGCGAGCGGGCGCGCGTTCGCCTTCGCGCCGGACGGCCGCCTGTTCTACACCGAGAATGGCAGCGGCCGGATCATGGTGGTGAACGATCCCACCACCACGCCCAGCGCGCCCAGCGAGTTCGCTACGGTCAGCGGCTTTGTCGCGCCAGCGGGCAACGACCTGGGCCTGCACGGCATCACCCTGCACCCGAACTTCCCGGCGGCGGCCGGCGACAGCACCAACCGCTACGTCTACGTGGTGCACACCACCGGCACCAGCGGCGCGCCGCAACTGGTGGTGAAGCGCTTCCTGGAAGACACGGGCGCGTTGGGCACGGCTGCCGCGGGCAGTGAGACCACGCTGATTTCCGGCGTGGACATGGGCAGCAGCGGCAACAACTTCGGCGGGCGCATCGCCTTTGACGCGGCATCCAACATGTTCGTCACGGTGGGCGACGGCGGCGCGGCGATCAGCCTGGCGGGCGGCTTCGCCCAGGACATCAACGACCGGCGCGGCAAGGTGCTGCGCTACCAGGCCGACGGCAGCATCCCGCTGTCCAACCCGTACACCAGCAACGCCATGTGGGCGCGCGGCCTGCGCAACCCGAGGGCGCTGGCCTTCAACCCGTCCACCGGCGACCTGTTCACCGCCGACACCGGCAACCCCGCCACCAGCGGGCTGGACGAGCTGAACGTGATCCAGTCCGACGGAAACTACGGCTGGGACACCTCAGGCCTCAGCGGTGCGCGAGCCACCACAGGCTTCATCGATCCGGCCTGGGAGCACGGCGCGACGTTTGAGCCCGCGGGCGTGGCCTTTCATCCGGGTGCCTTGGGCACCTGGCCCACGGTGGGCTACCGCGGCGGCGTGGTGTACGTGGGCAGCGAGGCCGCGGCGGGCAGCATCCTGCGCGTGGTGCTTACGGGCGGTAATGAGCGTACGGGCATTGCGGCGTGGGCGTTCGCCAACGGCTTCAGCGCGCCGGTGCGCGACATGAAGTTCGGCCCCGACGGCAACATGTACGTGCTGACCGACACGGTTCTGTATCGCATCAGGTACACCGGCAACACCAGTGCCGACCCGACCGCCAACGCCGGCACGGCCCAGAGCGTGAACGAGGGCGTCACGGTGAACTTGAACGGCACCGCCAGCAGCGACCCCGACGTGTCGGACGTGCTGCGCTACACCTGGCGCCAGACCGGCGGCAGCACCGTAGTGGCGATCACCAACCCGACCACGGCCACGCCCAGCTTCATCGCGCCGCAAGTGACCTTCAGCCAGAACTTCACCTTCCAGCTGATCGTCGAGGACGGCAACGGCGGCGTGGACGAAGACTTCGTGATCATCACCGTCAACGACCTCGGCAACCCCGACGCCGACGGCCCCGTCAGCTTCAACCCGCCCGGCGAAGGCGGCTGCAGCACCGGCGACAGTGCAAGCTGGTGGTGGCTCGCGCTGCTGGCGTTGACGGCCGGCGCCGTAACCTGGCGTCGAGTGCGCGAATAGCCAAAGCCCGGGATGCCAATCCCGGGCAGTTCAGCTTGAGCTCGCGAATCCAACGGAATCCGCCCGGCCTTTGCAGGCCGGGCTTTGGTTTACTTGCCCAGCAGCAGGCGGTCGGCCAGCATGCTGGGCAGGGTGGGGATGGCGCGGATCTTGTCGGCCGTGGCCTTGTAGTCGTATTCGACGCGGCGGAACTGCAGGGTGCTGCCGTCAATCACCACGTAGCACGCGCGGGTGTCGTGGTCGCGCGGCTGGCCCACGCTGCCGATATTCACCAGCAGCTTGCGGAAGCGCCGCAGGTCAAGCTCGCCGTTGTTGAGGTTCTTGGGGTGGCCGTACTTGCCGGTTTCGCTGTAGATGCCGGGGATGTGGCTGTGGCCGCAGAAGCAGAAGCGGTCGAACTTGGCGAACATGCTGCGGATCTTGGCGGCGTCGAGGCTGTCTTTCGGAAAGACGTACTCGTGGGTGGGCTTGCGCGGGCTGCCGTGCACGAACAGCAGGTCGCCCTGCTTGTGCTCGCGCTTCTTGGTCATGGCGTCGAGAAAGTTCCAGTACTTGTGGCGCTTCTCCTTGGGCAGGTCGGGGCTGTTCAGCTGCTCGCGGGTCCACTCCACGCTGCGCATGGCGCGCTCGTTGAAGTCCTCGGCCACCAGCATCACGGCTTCTTCGTGGTTGCCGAGGATGGTGAGGTCGAAGCGCTCCATGGCGATGTCGAGCACTTCGCACGGGTTGGGTCCGTAATCGACGAGGTCACCCAGACAGAAAATCTTCTGGCAACCCAGGCTGTCGATATCTTCCATGACGGCGTTGAGTGCTTCGATGTTGGCGTGGATGTCGGAGACTAAAGCGATGCGCACTGACCGGCCTTTCAAAGCCCGCAATCGTGCAGGCCAACGAGCACCTCAATCAACCGAAGTGGCCATATTCGTGGAATTTACGCCGGATCGCAAGGGGCAACATTCAGCCCCGTACGCACAACGCACGGGGCTGGATGGGCAAGTGATATTTTGCTTAACGGGTGAGCAGGGCGAGGTCGCGGTCATCGAGGCGGAGCATGGGCCCAGAGACGGGCAACTGCACGGCGCGGCTGAAAGAACGATACGTGCCGCTGCCGTTGAAGGTGCCCAGGCGCTCGAAGGTGCGGTCGATCATCATCAGGTCGATCATCACGGTGTTGGGGTAGCTCCAGCGCGTGGCGCCCACGAAGTCGCGGTCCGGGTTGGTCTGTGTGATCCAGTCCCCGCCAAACTCGACGCGGTTGTCGCGCAGGGGCCGCTGCAGCAGGATGGCAGTGCCGCCCGCCGGCACGGGTTTCACGACGCCCGGGGTACCCTTGGCCCACAGCCAGCGCGCGTTGGCGTCGGTGGGGCTGCACTCGGGCATGATGTTGTAGCTGAACTGGCTGTTGCGGGCGCCGAGCTGGAAGGCGGCCTGGTCGTCCACGAACACACGCACGCCGTAGACGAAGCTGGCAAGCTCGTCCTCATGGGGGGCGATCGGGTCGGGCGACTTGCCCTTGCCGATGGCCGCGATTTCGGCCATGGAGCGCTGGGGGATGACGCGGCGCACCAGGTAGGCGCCGCCGTACTGGTCGCCGTTCTTGTCGGGCATGCGGCGCCGCAGGTAGTAGGCCACGAAGGCGGTGCCGGTGACGTACTTCTTCTTGTTCTTGTCGTACCAGGTGTTGCGCCCGGTGAAGGACAGGAACTCGCGGATCTGCAGGGTCTGGGCGTCCTGGGGCTCAACCCAGTCCTCGAGCTTGGAGTAGGCCTTGGAAGCGGGGATGGACTCGATGTCTCGCAGGTTCTCGGGCGTCAGGCTGCGGCAGTTTACGGTGTGGTAGTCTTCAAAGCCGGTCTCGATGCGCATCAGGTCCTGCTCGATCATGTCGAGGGCGGCGCGGGACTGGCTGTAGACGTCAACACGCTTGGCGGCGCGCAGGTACATGGTCTGCGCGTTGACGAACATCGAGCGCAGCATCAGCATGATGATCAGCATCAGCGAGATCGCGATCATCAGCTCGAGCAGCGTGAAGCCACGGCGAAGGTTTCTCATGTTGGCGCTCCGTGCCGGAGGTCAGTGGCCGGAGGTCAGAGGTCAGGGACCTCGCCTGGCCGGCGGCTTTACTCCGGAAGTTTTTCGTTCTTTCGGGCCGGCGCTTTCAAGGCTCAGACGCGCCCGCCTGCCGTTTCTGACGTCTGACCTCTACTTTGCTGCATTCACGTAGAAATCCCACTCGAAGAAGGGGTCGTTCATCACGTCCCCCTCGAACTGGAAACCCTTGTAAACCCTGACGTGAACCACATACAGGTCGTCCAGCGGCTGCTTTTTGCCTGAGCCGTCGGGGGTCGGCACGCTGGCGCGCTGCACACTGCGGCGCACGGAGAAATCGAACTGGTAGAACATGCGGTCGTCCGGGTCCAGGCCCTCGATGGCGCCGGCGCGCCGCAGCGGGTCAGGCAGCAGCCGGAACACGCGGGGGTCACCCTCGAAGCCGGGCTTGCCGCCGCCCGGTCCGACGCCGTCGGTGGGAACCTGGGTCACCATGTTCTTGCGACCGTCGCCGGTAACGGCGGCGTCGAACATCACCTTGGGCAGGCGGAAGAACACGGCGTTGGTGGCAGGCGCGCCGCCGACGATGTCCTTGGCGGCGTCGCGCTCGAGCGAGCCGGTCTTGCTCTTGCCGCCTTCGTAGTAGTCGCGGTATTCGTCGGGTGTGTAGCTCAGCGAACTGTCGGGGTAGTAGAAGGCGTAGACGTTGTCGTTCTCGGCCACGTTGATGGGGCGCGCGAGCGACTGGGTCACCAGCGAGCGCACGTTGCGCGTGATTTCCGCGGCGCGGGTGTAGTCCATGGCCTGGCGCGAGAGGCGCACGTTGGTGATGAACAGGGCCATGATCGCGGTGCCGCCCAGCGCGAAGATCGCCAGCGCCACCAGGATTTCGGTCAGCGTGAAGCCCCTGCGGTTGTTCGGTTTTCTGCGCATGCGGTTTTTCCTTGCCGTCGGTGAAAGGGTCGTGACGGTCAGGCCTAGGGTTCGGTCACTTCCTCGCGGTCCAGCACGGTCGAGCGCTTCACGGCCCCGGTCGCCGGGTTGATGTCGATGTAGACGAAGCGGTCGTCGTCAGTGAGGATCAGGTCTGCGTTCAGGTTCCGGGTCTCGCCGGAATCCAGCACGTAGCCCGGCTTGTCCTGGGGGATGATCAGGCGCCCGTCCGCCAGCACGGCGATCTTGTACTTGCCGGCGAAGCGCGAGTTGGCGCCCTCGGACAGGTAGTTGTCGATCGGGCCCTTGGGCGACTCATCCACCCAGCGGGGCGCGAACTTGACCGCGCCGCCGATCTGGTCCTGGAAGTCGAGCTGCTTGACGTAGTTGATTTCCTGCTGATCGGTGCCGGGCTGCGGGTTGGGGTTGATGCGGAACACCGCCATGCCCGGGCCCAGGTAGAACGTGAGGGCGTCGCTCTCCTGGGCTTGCCCGCCCAGCGCTTCCTCTTCGGTGTAGCACACGATCACGTGGGTCTGGCGCGTGTTCATGGCCTCGCTGCGGGCGAACGCGATGAAGCCGCCGATGTTGTTGCCCGACATGCTGAGCCCGCGGCCCTTCATGAAGCGCAGCATCACCGGCACCATCACCGTGACCAGCATGGCCACGATGGCGATCACCACCAGCAGTTCCATCAGCGTGAAGCCGCGTCTCTGCCTTTTCACGTTCATCTCCTGCCGCCCGCGGGCGATTGCTACTTCATTTCCTCGCGCGTCTTCACCGAGTTGTTGCGCGAGTCAAAGATCAGGTCGTCGGGAGTGTTCGGCAGGCCGTCGGGGCCCGCCGAGTACACGAAACCGAGCTTCACGTTGTTGTCGAACTTGTACCAGATCGTGTTTTCCCAGGCGTCCACCAGGTGCGGCAGCCGACCGCCCTCTTCCCGCGTGAACTTGGCCAGCTCCTCGGGCTGCAGCAGCGGCGCGTAGTTCTGGTCTTTGTACAGATTCGAGCCTTCCCACACCGAGCGCGTCGGCGCCGCATAGAACAGCATCATCTGCGATGAGGCCAGCCGCTCGTCGGATGCGATCCGCCCGGAAAGCTGGCCCGCGTCCTTCTTGAACTTCTTGATCGTGGGCGGGTTCTTCTCGCCGGTGATCACCGGGCCGATCTGCTGCAGCAGCGTGCGGGTGGCGCTTTCTTCCGACTTCTTCAGCGCCGGCAGAACCGCCACGGCCAGCACCACGATCAGGATCGAGATGATGCCCACCACGATCAGCAACTCGATCAGCGTAAAACCGCGTTTGTTCAAGCGCATGCTGTTCATCGCCCATCCCCCGCTTACTGCAAGCCGTTGTAGATGTCGTCGTTTTCGCCCTGCAGCTCATACAACTGGCCGTCGGGCCCGCGGGATATGATGTCGTAGGTGTTCTCGTTGTAGCGCCGCCCCGCGTAACGGGGGGTCTTGCCGCTGGCGCTCTTCTTCTGGCTGTAGTTGCGGTAGATGTAGTACTTGTGCCACGGGTCCAGGAAGACCTTCTTGCCGCCTTCCTCACCCTCGACGTACTCGTCGCTCTTCACGTACGGGTCTTTGCCGGCCTTCTTGGGCTTGTCCACCAGCTCCGCGAACAGCTCCGCGTTGCCCTGCCAGTAAGACTCGCCGTCGGTCAGGTTCGGGCTGGCCGGATAGGTGTTGTTGTCCTTGCCCGTTTCGTCCTGCCACTTGCTGATGGCGGCCGGGATCACGTTGCTGACGAAGTTTTCGGCGGTCTTGATCTCGCCCTTCGACATCGCGTTAAACAGCACGGCCACCAGCACCACCACCAGGATGCCGATAATGCCGACCACAATCATAAGTTCGATCAGGGTGAACCCTGACCGCGATGAGCGTCTCATCGGACCTCCAGTGACCGTCCGTAAATGCATGCTATGCAAACCTTACGCCAGAACTTGGATGCCGCGCAGGCACTTGACGCAAGTGCCCACCGCATCTGGATTTCAACAGATTACCCAAGGTCCTGTATGCTACCCGAAGCGGCCAGATACGCAAGTTTGGTGTCCCGCGGGTAACGCAAAGTCTGCCGCAGGTAAGGCGGGTACGGTCAGAGGCCGGAGGTCGGAGGTCGGAGGCCGGAGGTCAGGAGGCCGGAGGTCAGGAGGCCGGAGGTCAGAGGTCGGAGGTCGGAGGCCAGAGGTCGGAGGTCGGAGGCCAGAGGTCGGAGGTCAGTGTCCAAAACGATTCCCTACAACCTGCAACCTAAAACTTAAAACCTGCCTCCTGCCTCGGGCCTCCTGCCTCCTGCTTCACCCCAGCTTGCCGTCGCGCAGCTCCACTACCCGGTCCGCTACCGACTGGGCCGAGTCGTGATCGTGGGTGCTGAAAATCACCACCGTGCCAGACTGCGCCTGCTCCCGCGCCGCCTGCCACAGGCGGGTCCGCGCTTCTCTATCCAGGCCCGTGGATGGCTCATCCAGCAGCAGCAGTCGCGGGTTGTGCACCAGGGCGCGGCACAACGCGGCCGTCTGTTCCTGGCCGCGTGACAGCTCGCTGACCGGCAGGTCGGCATAGCGCGCGGCCTGGAAGCGCTCGATCAGCGCCTCGGCGCGGGCCTTGTGGTCGGCTACGCCGTACAATGAGGCAAACAGGCGCAGGTTTTCGCGCATGCTGAGGGCTGCGTCGAGCATGCTTTCGTGGCCCAGGTAGCCCAGCAGGGCGCGGGCCTTGAGCGGCTGGGCGCGGCAGTCGGTTTCGCCGAGGTTTACCTTTCCGTCGTCGGGGCGCAGGATGGTGGCCAGGATACGGATCAGTGTGCTCTTGCCCGTGCCGTTGGCGCCGATCAGCGCCGTGAGGCTGCCCGGCTCGGCGCTGAAATCAAGCCCGCGCAGAACGTGCGTCGCGCCCCACGACTTGGTGATTCCCTCGGCAACCAGCTTCATGAACGACCCGATGTCACGCGAAGAGGCGAAGGTAGCGAAGACCGCGAAGAACCGCCATCATTCAGCGCGACTTCGCGGAGTTCGAGCTAGGCTTTTTTCTCCGCCGCGCCTGCGTCGAACTCCACCAGCCGGTTCAGCAGCCGCTGCCTCTGTTCCTGGTAGACGCGTGCCGGCATGGCGCCTTCCTTATACTCCGCCTCCAGTGCCACCACGGCGTCCAGCACCTCGCGCCTGGAGGCCGGCAGTCGAGCCAGCTTCTTCAACTGCTCGTCGCGCGGCTTGCGGATCGTCGCCACCAGCGCGCCGACGAACGCCAGCCCGAACACCAGCGCCAGAGCCTTGAACAGCACCGACAGGTTGAAGCTGGGGCCTGGAGGCGCGGGCTGCTGCTGCGCGGTGGGGGGGCCGGATTCGCCGGCCTCCCAGCGCGACAGCATCTGCTGCGCCTCTTCGGTGAAGGCGAACACCAGCTGCACGACTTCCTGGGATGCGAGGTCGGGGCTGTGGTCCGGGTTGGGTGGGTGACGGCCGTCCTGGGGCGGACCGTACAGGCGGCGATGCGCGCCCTCGACCAGCGCGGCCAGCGTCAGCTCCGGTGGCAGGTCGGCTTCCGCCTCCAGCACCGGGTAGTCGAAGCTGCGGGTCACGGATATGCGCTCGGCGGGGGCTGACGTAAGCACTCCGCCCTGGTGCATCACCCGGATTTCCAGCACACCCGCCGCGCCAAGCCGGGCGGGGGGCACCGGGCGCGTGAACACCAGGGTGGCCGAGCGCCCGCTGGGGGACGGGTTCACGCGGTACACCGTGTCGCCGGCGCCGACCATCACCAGCATCGGGTCTTTGTTCAGCAGGTGCCAGTTGTCGGCGCTGACCTGCGGGCCGTTGCCGGGCCGGGCCGGGCCGCCGTGCATGCCGCCGCCGGTGCCGAAGCTCCAGGCCGCGGCGTTTTCCTCGGTGAACGGCTTCTCCAGCGGCGTGCCGACGTTCCAGCCCTGCATGTAGAGCAGCTGGCTGCCGTACATGGCCGGCAGATTCTGCGCGGACAGGCCGGGTGGCACCATCACGTTGAGCTCGACAGTCACCAGCGCGGCGCGGGCCGGGTCCGGGTTGCTGATGCGCAGGTTCTCGATCAGCTGCACCGGGCCGTAACGCAGGTCGGGGCGCAGGAGGGTGCGCGTCTGAAGCCTGTACTTTTCTATCCGCACGTCGGCGCGGTCGGCTCCCAGCCGGAAATATGGAAGGCGCACGTCCAGCGTGGTCACCTCGGGCGTCAGCCAGGCCTCGTTGGTCAGCGGCCACCACAGCTCGCCGACCTTGGCGGCGACGCCCAGCCGGGTGTTCAGCGGCAGGCCCTCGAGTCGGAAAGCACCATCGCCCTCAACCGGAGCAAACCAGCTTCCTGTCGCGATCACCGGCGCGATCAGGCCGCCCAGCGGAGTCTCGGGCTGCTGCCCGTCCGCGAGCGCGTTGAACGCGTCCTGCCACTGAGTTGCGGTCAGTTCATTGAACGCCGGCGCGTCGGCGGGCAGCGCAACCGCGCCGATCATGGCCGGATCGTCCAGGTAGGGCTCGCCGCCCGCCGCATCGTACAGCCGCCCGGTCAGCGCGCCCTGCGCCGTCAGCGTGTTCGCCAGCAGGCAGGCCAGCAGCAGGGTGTGAATGTACAGGGCGGATCGGCTCATTGCTGCGCTTTGCTGCGGGCGAGGTCCTCTTCGATGCGGCGGCGCGCGGCCGTGCGTTTTTCCTGGATGACATCGAGCTGGGCGGTCAACTCGCGCGCGGTCTGCAGGTAAGCGGGTCGCAGGCGCTCGAAGTCGTCGGCGGGAAGCTTGCCGGCGAGCTTGTCGTCCTCGAGGTCCTTGAGGGCCCGCAGTGCCTCTTCGCGGCGGCGTGCGATGATGCTGTACTCGGATTCGACGTCGCCCACGAACCACAGGCGCTTGCGGCGCGCCAGCGGCGAGAATGTCAGCGCCACGACGCCGAACACCAGCGGCGCCAGGCGCCAGTCGGCGACGGCGGTCAACGCGCCCGCGGCGCCGGCGGCGATCAGGATTTTGAGCCAGGCCTGCTTCACTCCAGCTCCTTCAGTTCGCGCGCAATGCGATCCTCGAAATCGGAATCCACGGCCGGCTGCGGCGCGGCTTCGGGCGCGGGTCCGCGGCGCGTGAGTACACGGAATGCCACGCCGAACGCCGCCAGCAGCAGCAGGCCGGAGCCGATCAGGATGGGGTAAAGGTTGCTTTCCTCGGGCACCTGCAGCACGCCCTTGCCGAAGCGCTCCATCATCTGCTGCCTGATGGCGGCCGCGTCAAGCTTCGGGTTGCCGACCAGTTCGCGCAGAAACTTGCGCTCTTCTTCTTTTGAGCTGCACACGTTGTGGCTGCAGGAAAGCAGCGGCTCGCGGCAGCCGCAGATGCAGAACAGCTGGTCGCCGACCTGCTGGTACAGCAGCTCAGCCTGGTCCGGCGTGCGCTCCTGGGCTGACAGGGCAGGGGCAAACGAGACGAGAGCCAGCAGCAACACCGCCGTCCATTTTGGATTTTGAATTTTGGATTTTGGATTGAATGCCACGGGGGCGGCACCGCACGCCGGGCGCCAATCCAGAATCCAAAATCTGAAATCCAGAATCCCCATCACGCCACCTCCGGCCGCCGGCGGCGGAAGCTGGGCAGGATGGCCAGCACGGTGCCCAGGATGGTGATCACCAGGCCGCTGAGGCCCAGTGTCATCTGCGGCTTCACGAAGTACCGGAAGGTCGCGCGGCCGTCGGGCTGGGCGTCCTGCAGAATGAAGTACATGTCCTTGCTGAGAGTGCGGTGGTAGTAGGGGTCCTTAACCGGCTCGTTCATGCGCGGCGCGCCGGAGCGCTTGTCATAGAAGATGCGCATGCCCGGATTGACCGTGGATGCGTCAGCCAGGATCGCGGCGATTTCGGCGTCGATGGCGGAGGCGGTCTCGCCTTGCGCCGTCAGCCGGGCGCGGCGCAGGCCGGTCAGTGACAGGGGGCGCAGTGCCTCGAGCTGCGCGCGCGCGCCGTCTTCGCTGATGCGCGCGGCCAGCTCGGTGACCAGCTCGTTGCGGCGCGCGGTGGTGGCGGCCACCACCAGCTCGTTGAATTTTTCCAGCTCGTTGAGCGCGCTGAAGCGCCCCGTGGCCCAGGCTTCTTCATCGTCCGGGTTCAGGTTGAACACCTGGGCGAACTTCTCGCGCGGCAGGTTGGCCAGCCCCTCGCGGATGTCATGGTTGACCTGCAGATGCTCGGGACCCAGCTTGACCCCCTCCAGCACCAGGGCGTCCAGCGCGGCGGTGATCTCATCGAGCTGCGCCAGGGTGTTGCGGCGCAGGGGTTCCATGTCGTTTTCGTCGGCGCTGATGCCGAACTGGTCCAGCGCGGTCATGCTCAGCAACTGCTCGGGCGTCGCCAGCACCACCATCTCGCGCATGCCGGACAGCTGCTCGCACAGGTTGCCGCCGGCCGACATCGCGGCGCGCACCACCATGCGCGCGACGGTGAGGCCCATGGCGCGCTCGTCGTACTTGCCGCCGGTGCGGGTGTCGCCGTACAGCAGGTCCTGCAGGCGGGCGTGGGTGTCCAGGTAGTCTTCGACCTGCGGCTGCGCGGGCCGATACCTGAAGATGCGCAGGGTGGTGTCGAAACTTTCGTACACGTCCGTGTTGTCGCGCTGCTGCACGCCCCAGGCCACGGCCGCGATCATGCCGGGCAGAGCATTCTGCACGAAGGCTTCGGGCAGCCGGCCGCCGAAGTCGCGTTCGGCGTCTTTGCGCACCATGGCGACGATTTCGTCGGCGCTCTTGTCCGGGTTGCGCTTCACGTACTCAAGCATGCGGGTGTAGGTCTGGGCGCGCTCTTCATCCATGCCGAACTTGTCGCGCAGGAAATCCCAGTCGTCGGTGCGCAGCTCGGACTCGTAGTACACCAGGTAGCGGTCGCCGGTCAGCTTGTCCTGCAGGATCGAGTAGCCGCCCGGGTGCGCGGTCATCGAGCCCTCGGCCTCATAGATGCTGCTGTAGTAGATGCCCAGCGCCACCAGCAGGATGCCCAGGTGCACGATGTAGCCACCGTAGCGCCGGCGGTTGCCCAGCGTGACGCGCGCCATCGCCACGGCCATGTTCTCGCCGGTGCTGCGTCTGCGGGCGCGGGCGCCGGCCACGAACTCCATGAAGATGCAGACCAGGGTGAAGGCGCAGATCGGCCACAGCGTGAACTGCACGCCCTGGCGCACCAGGCCCGCCACGGAGGCGATGCTGTCGTCGGCCACGCGCTGGATGATCAGGTCGTTTGTGCTGAGCCAGATGAAGTTGACCACGCCCACCACCAGCGCAGCCGCGGTGGGGGGCAGGAAGGCACGCAGCACCTGGCGCAGGTTGTTGCGCCGCCAGGCCAGTGCCGGGCCGGCGCCCATCAGCCACAGCACCAGCAGGAACAGCGGCGCGTTGAAGATCACGAAGACGTCCTGCCCCAGCTCTTCGCTGCCGCTTTCGCCGTACAGGTGCCGGGTGATCAGGGGCCAGAAGGTGATCACCAGTGTGATCAGCGCGATGGCCAGCAGGATCAGGTTGTTGAACAGAAAGCTGCCTTCGCGGCTGAGCAGGTTCTCCAGCTTGCGGTCCGACTTCAGCAGCGGCGCACGCCAGATCACGGCCAGCAGGCTGCCCAGGAACACCACGATCATGAAGCCGTAGAACCACACGTCCACGTCGCCGGTGGCGCCGAAGGCGTGCACGCTGTTGATGACGCCGCTGCGCACCAGGAAGGTGCCGATCACGGTCATGCAGTAAGTGATGATGATCAGCGCAAACGACCAGCCCCGCAGCATGCCGCGCCGCTCGGTCACGATCACGCTGTGGATGAACGCGGTGCCGGTCAGCCAGGGGATGAAGCTGGCGTTCTCGACCGGGTCCCAGGCCCAGTAGCCGCCCCAGCCCAGGATCTCGTAGGCCCACAGGCCGCCGAGCGCGATGCCCACGGTCAGGAAACCCCACGAGGCCATGGTCCAGAGGCGGATCGGCTTCAGCCAGCCCTCGCTGACCTCGCCGCTCAGCAGCGAGCCCACGGCGTAGGCGAACGGTATCGTGAAGCCGACGAAGCCCAGGTATAGCATGGGCGGGTGGATCGCGATCCAGTAGTTGTGCAGCTGCGGGTTCATGCCTCCGCCGTCGCTGACCGTCTCAAGCAGCGCGACCTGCACGGCCGTCGGCAGTTCCGAGGCATTGGTGGTGATCGCCAGGTGGGCCTGTGCCAGCGTCCACTTGCCGAGACCGGACCCGACCATGGCGTTCACCACGGCCCAGCCGTCCTTGGTGGCCATCACGCCGGCTTCGCCGGAGGCGGCGGCCTGCAGGCTGACCTTGGCGTACTCGGGGTTGATCATCCAGAAGTAGGCCATCGCGAAAGGACTGGAGCGTTGCGCGGCCTCGGCATCGGTGGGGCTGACCATGATGAAGAAGAAGAAGAACTGGATCACGGCCAGCACGGCCATGATCCAGGGCAGGCGGCGGTCGGTGCGGTTGTGGCGCTGGCTGAATGCGAACGCGCCCCCGAAGCCGGTGAGGATCAGGCACCAGAACAGCAGGCTGCCCTGCTGGCTGGCCCACAGCGCGGAAAGCTTAAAGGAAAAGACTTCGTTGTTCTCGGTGACGTGCTGGATGTAGTTGACGAAGTACCAGCCGTTGAAGATGCCCGCGTACAGCAGCGCGCAGCAGAAGGCCGTCAGCGCCAGCAGCGCGTACTGGCCGCGGCGCGCGGCGTGGGCCAGGCGCTCGTCCTTCAGGTAGATCGACGCGGCGGACAGGCCCAGCAGCAGCAGGGTCAGCAACAGCCCGACCTGCAGGGCCGTCTGGCCGGACTTCGCCCACTGGACTGCGGTTTCAAACTGCTGGATGGTTTCGATCTTGGCGAGCATCCGCTTTACGGGGCTGGGTTTGCTTCCTCGGCCGTGGTCAGTTCCTTGCCCTCATAACGGGACGGGCACTGGGTCTGCAGCAGCGTGGCAACGAATGCCCCGCGCCGCGGGTCGTAGCGCCCTTCCATGGTGACGTGGGCCGCCTTCTTCAGGTTGGCGGGCACGTCGTCGCCCTCATAAATCACCTGCAGTACCGCGGGGTTCGCCGGCAGCTGCTGCCCCTCGGGGGGGATGTCCACGGCCGTGAACTGCGTGGGCCGGAACTGGCTTTGAACGGAAAGCACCTGAGCCTTCACCTTGACGCGCTCGCCGTCGTAGGAACTGGAGCTGAGCTCGGGGATGGTGCGGTACTCGGTGCCGCCCTCGAGCAGCGCCAGGGCGACGGAGCCGCCGATCGCAGCGGCGAACAGTACGATGACGATGATGACCTTCGCGCTCATGGTTGCATCTCAACGGCCCGTGGGTTCGCTTGCCCCGCGGAACTTTATAGCAGGGCCCTCCGCCCGGACAAGCGAAAGCGGCCAACCATAGAACGCATGGGCGGTGGGTTCGATTCGCGAGAAAGGGGGGCTACTCCTGCTTTTCGGTGTTGAGTTCCTGCTGCAGGCGTGCGGTGAGCGGGCCCTGGCGCTGGAAGGGGTGGTAGGGGAAGACCAGGCGCCAGTGGGTGCGCTCGGCTTCCGGCGAGTCGACATCAAGGTAGGTGTCGGGTGAGGGGTGCTCGGTGCGGATGAAGTAGCGGTCGCCGATCCAGAAGCCGCGGGACTGCCTGGCGTTGGTGGGCGGCGCGTCGATCTCCTGCTGGAACAGGAAGTCTTCCTCCTCGCCGTCGAGCCGCAGCCGCAGCCGCATCAGCGGCGTGCCGTCGTCGGGCCAGACGAAGCCGGGGGGCGCCAGCGGGTCAGGACGCGGAGCGCGGTAGTCGTTGACCTCGACGACCTCGGCGCGGTCGATGAAGGCGCCGACCCTGGGCCGGATTTCGGACCATCCGACGCGCAACATGTGCTCGCTGTACTCGCGAAGCACCGGTCTGCCCAAAGTGTGAAGAAAAAAGTGAGGGATCATCTTCGCGGTATGCGTCGCGCATGACTTCGATGGAAGTGCGCGGCTGGATGAGTCGCGGGCGGGCGGTAACGGAGCAGGCTGCTGCCAGCAACCCTGCGCAGATCAAGGCAAGGCAGGCGATCGGCTGTTTCACGACGCTTCTCCCGGTGGTATTGACGCGTCAATGGCACGGCCGGTCGGGGGGTTATCCGGACGTATTGACGTGTCAAGTGTGCGCGATCGGGGCATGATTTTTCTTTGACGGAAACTTGTGCACAGGATACTTTTCATCCATCGAGTGTGTGCGTTAACGAAACACAAGGAGGGGAGCATGGCAGGTACCGCGAAGAAGAAGCCGGCTGCGAAGAAGAAGCCGGCCGCCAAGAAGGCCGCCAAGAAGCCGGCCGCCAAGAAGAAGCCCGCAGCCAAGAAGCCGGCTGCGAAGAAGAAGACCGCCAAGAAGAAGTAACCACGCAGCACCCGCAGTTCAGGCAGTAAACGAAGCACGTAGACCAACCCAGCGCCCTGAAGTCAGGACGCGAAACAAACAGCCAGCACACACTCGAGAGCCTCACTGTCCGCCAACAGTGAGGCTCGCACTTTTAATCCACAGTTTGTCCGCAGGCGGGGTCAAAGCAACGGGCCGGGGAAGCGCAGCTCCCCGGCCCTGCCTGCTGTCATCGGTTGCGCTACTCGGCCTGCGCCACGATCCACACGCGGCTCTGCACCTCGACTTCGTCGTGCAGGCGGATGTTGAAGCTGTATGTGCCCAGCTCGCGGATGTGGTCGGATTCCAGCTCGATCTGGCTGGGCTTCAGGGAAACGCCCTCTTCCTTGAAGGCATCGCAGATCACCTTGGGCGTCACGCTGCCGAACAGGTGGCCCTCGGCGCTGGCGCGCATCGGCACGGTCAGTTGCACCTTGCCGATGGCCTCAGCGATCTCCTGGGCGGTCTCGCGCTGTTTGACCTGGCGGGCCTCGTAGGCGCGCTTCTCGCCGGCCAGGCGGCGCAGGTTTTCGTCACTGGCGGGCATGGCCAGATTCTTGGGCAGCAGGTAGTTGCGGGCGTAGCCGTCGGTGACGTCAACCACGTCGCCGCGCTTGCCCACCCCGCGGATGGATTCGCGTAGTAGAAGTTTCATGTGTTCTCCTTGCATTGAGGAGGCCGGAGACCGGGTGCGGAGGCAGGAACTGCTTTCCCTGCCGCGCGCTGCCTGCCTCCTGCCGCCTGGATTACTTGTTCACGAAGGGCAGCAGGGCCATGAAACGCGCGAGCTTCACGGCGTCGCGCACCATTGCCTGTTCCTTGTGGCTGGTGCCCGTGCGCTTGCGCGGCAGGATCTTGCCCACGCCGCTGATGAAGCGGGACAGGGTGTCCACGTCCTTGTAGTCGATGAAGTCGCGCTGGTCTTTCGACAGCTTGTTCTGCACCGGCAGCAGCGTGCGTGTGCGCTTCTTCTTTTTCTTCTTCAGCTTGCTCTTGTTGATGCGGATGTTGCCCATGGTCATTTTCCTTTACGCGGGTTGCCCCGCGGCTTGGGTTCAGTCAAGTGTGACGTCGTCGCCGACGTCCTCGTCATAGCCAGAGTCGTCGTCGCGGCGCGGCGGCTCGGACAGGTCGTCTTCCAGGTCGCCGGCGCTTTCGTCGTGGATGGTGTTGCCGCCCTTCTCCACGATGCGGATGTGCCGGCCTGACGCGCTGCGTTCGACTTCGCGGCGGATGAACTGCACGCTGTAGGCGACCACGCGGATGCGCGAGCGGCGCTGGCCGTCGCCGGTGGTCCAGGTGTCCTGCTCGAGGCGGCCCTCGACGAAAACCGGCGAGCCCTTTTTCAGGTACTCGGCACAGCTTTCCGCCAGCTTGCGCCAGCTCACCACGTCGATGAAGCAGGTGCGATCGTGCTTCTCGCCGCTGCTGGTGGTGTAGCTGTCGCTGACCGCCAGGCGGAATTCCGTGACCGGGGTGCCCGACGGCGTGTGCCGCAGGTCCGGGTCGCGGGCCAGGTTGCCCACCAGGAAAACCTTGTTCAGCGTAATCATTTCAGCGTCCGTTCGTCTCGGGAATCGTCAGCGCGTCCGATCAGTCGGCAACGCCGACTTCTTCCTCTTCCTTGCGCGACTCCACTTCCGTTTCGCGCGGGCGTGCGGGCTTGCTCTCGTAGCGCTTGAACCACTTCTCGATCGGCACGCCCTCGCGGTTGGTGAACAGGTAGCGCAGGATGCGCTCCGTCAGGCGGCACTCCAGCTCCATTTCCGCGACCTTCAGCGTGTTGGAGCGGAACGCAACCAGGATGTAGGCGCCGCGCTTGTTCTTGCGCACCTCGTAGGCCAGCCGCTGCTCTGCCCACAGCTCGGCGCGGATGATGGTTGCGCCGTGCTTCTCCAGTACTTCCCTGCACAGGGCCACCGCCCCTTCCGGGTCCTTGTTCGCGAACCCCGAGTCCACGAGGAACAAGCCCTCGTAGGTCCTCTGTCCATCGTCTGCCATGACTTCTCCTGCCCGGTAGTAAAATGCCCCTTCGGTCTGCTCGCCCGGCGCCGCCGGGTGCCGGCGCCGGGAAGGGCGATGAAATGTGTGTCGAACTCCGACTGCCTACTTTTTCCCGGCAGGCTTCGCGGCAGGCTTGGCCGCGGCCGCAGCCGCCGGGGCCGGAGCGCCCGGCGCGGGGGCGCCCGGCGCCGCCGCAGTTTCGGTGGCGCGGCGCGCCTGGGCGCACTTGACCACCAGACCTTCGGGGTTCGGGATCAGATCGGCGCCTTCGGGCAGGTTCAAATCCTTGAAGCGGACCGCCTGGTCCACCTCGAGCTGCGTCACTTCCACCTCGATGAACTTGGGAATGCGGGAAGCCGGGCAGTGCACCTCGACCTCGCCGCGCATCACCTCAAGCAGGCCGCCGTGCGAGGCGCCGCGCGGCGTGCCCACGAACTTCAGCGGCAGCTTCAGGCGCACCTTGTCATGCAGGTCGATGCGGATGAAGTCGATGTGCTGCAGGTGGTCGCCCATGAAGTCGCGCTGCAGGCCGCGCACCAGAGCGGTCTGCTTGCCGTCGCCGATGTCGAGCTCGACCACGTGGTCGGCGTCGTGCACCAGCTTCTCGATGTCACGCAGGCTGAATTGAAGGTTGATGTTCTCGCCGCCGCGGCCGTAGAGCACGCCGGGCAGTCCGCCGTTGGCGCGCAGCTTGCGCATGGCCTTGGTGCCGCTGTTGGTGCGGCGCTCGGCCTTTAAAACCGGAATCTGCATGTTGACCTCAGTAGTGGACCCCGTGCCTGCGTACCGCACCGTGCGGCGTGGCCTGCGCCGGGTTCGTTCCCGAAAAAGCGTTACTTCTTTACTTTCAAATCCACGGCTGCAAAGCCGCAGCGCTCCCCTTTCGGATCGCGGGCGAACACTTTGAGAATGTAGTCACCGGGCGCAAGGGGGAGTCGGGATTTCCGGCGAAGAATCCCTCCGTCACCGTTTTTTCGCTTCCATCCGGCAGCACCATTTTAGATTCGGCCACCCCGACAAACTCAACCGGCAGCTTCGCAACCAGCTTGTTGTTGGAGTTCGCGTGGTTCTGCGCCACAGTTTCTTCTGCTGCTTGCCGCTTCTTTTCATCGTTGCCAGTCAGGTCCGCCTTGTTGAAGGGCAGAACCTGATGGGCGAGAGCCGTACGCTTGCACTCGATCCGGAACTCGAGTTTGGCGTCGGCAAAGATCTCCAGGCCGCTTACCGCGACAGTAATCTCGCCTTCCGAAATGACCTCGCCCTTTGACAGTCGCAGGCCGATGTCCAGCTTGGGGTACTGCATGCGCAGGCCAGGGTCGCCGGTCAGGTTGTAGAGGCTGAGGTGGCTCTGGTTCAGCCCGGCGCGCTCTTTCTCGGGGATGATGAACATCGCCATGGTGTCGAGCTTCTTGCGTTCCGGGTGCTCGCCCAGGATCAGCTCGCGCTTGGACTTCAGGAATGCCTGGCCCAGCGTCGGCGTGTTGCTCACAGACAGCTCGTCCACCATCGCCAGCTCCAGCAGCGTGTTGCTGTAGGGGTGGCTGTCGCGGCTGCTGGCGATCACCGCCACGGGCGCCTTCTCCGTGAAGCAGATCTTTTCGGCCAGGCTGCCCTTGGGGTGGTCGAGGCGGCCGGTTTCGCAGGCGATAATCATCATGACCGGCAGCTTGCCGTCGGGGATGTTGAACTTGCCGACGTCGTCGGCGGAAAGGATCGGGTAGCGCGTGCGTTTGCCGTCCACGTCAACGTACATGTCGTCGAGGCGGTCATAGGCGCCGTGGCCCAGGTAGCAGAGCAGCAGGGCGCCGGCGTTGGCCTCTTCAATCACCTTGTCGCTGAACTTGCTGGGCACGTAGGCGTATGAGCTGTTGATGTTGGCGTAGGTCATCCGCACGTTGTGGGCCTGCGACATCGACTCGGCGAACTGCATGAACAGCTTTTCCAGCATGGTGTCGATCATCGCACCGAAGTGGCCCTCGCCTGCGAAGAATGTCAGGTTGCGCAGCCACTCGCCCTGCCTGGCGGCCTCGTAGGCCTTCACCTTGGCCAGCGCCAGGCGGGCCTGCTCGGGCGTGCGGGCCGGGATGCGGCCGACGGCGATGTCGGGCAGGCCGTCGTCATCCTGCACCAGGTCGGCGTAGAAGTTGTCGGTGGGCACGCGCTCGCGCCGGTTGGTGTCGGGGTTGCTGTCCATCTGGCGGGTCAGCATCCAGGGGATTTCGCTTTTCGGGTCGTAGTCCGTGGCGCTGTCGTTGGGGCAGTCGCCCAGCAGCAGCACCTGGAAGCCCTCGCGGACTTCATCACCGCCGGCGTGCTCGAGGATCGCGCTTTTGATCTCGGTCAGGCCGGGCTCGTCCATCTCGTGCAGCTTGCCGATCGCGCCGATGGTGAGAACCTTGGTGACCCGGCCGTGGGATGCACGGTATTCGGCCCACTCCTTGGCGACTTCGGCCAGGCCGTCCGCGCTGACGATCAGGTAATCAACGGCCGGCGCATCGGCCGTAGTTTCACCGTCAGTTTTCTCGGCCGGCTTTTCGTCCTGCGCGGCCGGGTGCGGCGCGGAAACGAACATCAACGCGACGGCCAAAGCCGCGGCGATCAGCGGAAACTTCTTCATCGTCCAACTCCTGGGCCCACAAGCTATGGGGATAGTACGAATGAGACAGAAATCCTCACGTCCACCGAAGTGGACGATTTTGGATTGATGGCCACGATGGCGGTACAGCTCGTTGGGCCAATCCAAAATCCACAATCCAAAATCTAAAATCTAAAATCTAAAATCGCATCAACCCTTGAACAGCAGGCTTACGGACTCGTTGAAGTGGATGTTGCGGATCGCCGTGGCCAGCAGCTTGCTTACGCTCAGCACCTTCAGGGTGTCGAACTCCTTGCCCTCAACGGGCACGGTGTCCGTCACGATGCACTCCTTGATCGGCGCGTTCTTCAGGCGCTCCACGGCCGGGCCGCAGAACAGGGCGTGGGTGCAGGCAACGTAAACTTCCTTGGCGCCGAACTTCATGCAGGCCTTGGCAGCGTCCACGATGCTGCCGCCGGTGGCTATCATGTCGTCGATCAGCACGCAGACCTGGCCGTCCACCTTGCCGATCATGTCCATCACCTCGGTCTCTTCGCCGCTGACGCGCCGCTTGTCCACGATGGCGAGGCCGGCGTTCAGGCGCTTGGCATAGCCGCGGGCGACCTTCGAGCGCCCGACGTCCGGCGCCACGATGGTCATGTTCTTGATGCCCTTGTCGGTTTTCAGCTTTTCGAAGTACTCGTTGATCACCGGCGCCGCGTACAGGTGGTCCACCGGGATGTCGAAGAAACCCTGGATCTGCGCGGCGTGCAGGTCCATGGTCAGCACTCGGTCGCAGCCGGCGCTCACCATGCAGTTGGCGACCATCTTGGCGCTGATCGGAACGCGCCCTTCATCTTTGCGGTCTTTGCGCGCGTAGCCGTAGTAGGGGACCACGGCCGTGATGCGCTCGGCGCTGGCGCGGCGCGCGGCGTCGGCGAACAGCAGGGCCTCCATCAGGTTGTCGTTGACGGGCGGGCAGGTGGACTGCACGAAGAAGGTGTCCACGCCGCGGATGTCTTCTTCGATCTTCACGTCGATTTCGCCGTCGGGGAACTTCTCGATGCGCGCGTGCCCCAGCGGGATCTCCAGGATGGCGCAGATGGCCTCCGCCAGCTTGCGGTTGCTGTTGCCGGCGAAAATCTTGAGTCCCTTGGTCCGCATCGTTGTGCCCTTTCGCTAACTCTTCTTGCGCAGTTCCCGTGCCGGCGCGCCCACCACTATAGTGTCGTCCGGGACGTCCTTGCCGTGGGGGACTACCGTGTTCGCGCCGGTCTGTGCATTCTTACCTACCTTCACCGGCGCCACCAGCACCGTGCCGCAGCCGATGAAGGCGTTGTCTCCGACCTCGGTGTGATGTTTGGCCTTGCCGTCGTAGTTGGCCACGATGCTGCCCGCCCCGATGTTCACGCCGCTGCCCAGCGTCACGTCGCCCAGGTAGGCCAGGTGGCCTGACTTGGTGCCGTCGCCGTACACGGCGTTCTTGGTTTCGACGAACGCGCCCACCTTGCAGTCGTTGCCCAGCCTCGTGCCGCCGCGCAGGTGCGCAAAGGGACCGATCTCGCAGCGCTCGCCGATCACCACCCCGGCGCGGATCACGCTGTGGGGCCAGATCACCGTGTCGCGCCCGATGCTGCAGCCGGCCTCGATGTAGCAGCTCTCGGGCTGGTAGACGCTGACGCCCTGTTCGATCATCAGCTCGTCGAGAATGCGTTCGCGCGCGAGCCGGTCGGCCTCGGCCAGCTGCTTGCGGTTATTGATGCCCATCACCTCAGTGTGGTCGTCGCAGGCGCAGGCCGCGACCCGGTTGCCGGCGTCGGCCAGCAGGCGCACTGTGTCGGTCAGGTAGTACTCGCCCTGGGCGTTGTCGGTGTCCAGCTTGTCGAGTACCGACATCAGTTTCGTGCAGTCGTACAGCCAGGTTCCGGTGTTGATTTCCTGAATCGCCTCCTGCTGCGGCGCCAGGTCGCGCTGCTCCACGATGCGGCGCACACGCCCCAGGCCGTCGCGCACGATGCGCCCGTAGCCGCGCGGCTCCGGCAGCAGCGCGGTCAGGATGGTGCAGGCAGCCTCCTCGCTGACGTGCATGTGGCGCAGCAGCTCAAGGGTGCGCGGGCGGATCAGCGGCACGTCGCCGCACAGCACTGCCACATCGCCGTTGAAGCCAGCCAGCGCCTCGCGCGCCTGCATTACCGCGTGGCCGGTGCCGTGCTGGGGTTCCTGGGTCACGAAGCGGGTGTTGGCGCGGCCGGAGAACTTCTCGCGCACGCGCTCACTTTCGTGGCCCACGACCACGATGGTTTCCGCCGCACCCATGGCCTCGGCCTGCTCCAGCACCCACTGAAGTACCGGCACGCCCGCCATCTTGTGCAGCACCTTGGGCGTGGCGGACTTCATGCGCGTGCTTTTGCCCGCGGCAAGGACCACGACTTTCAACGGCCGATCAGCCATCCAGACACCAACGACGGGTAGAGGCACGAAGTCTAGCCGCAGGCTCGAAAGGAACAACCCTTGGGCCGCAGAGGTCAGGAGGCCGGAGGTCAGAGGTCAGAGAAGGCGGCAGCAGGCAGTCGGTGGGGGCGAGAAAACGCCAGAGGCCAGGGAGCTTTTCCCTGGCCTCTGAACTCCGACCTCTGATCTCTATGCCGCAGGCATTGCCTTGCCGGCGAAGCGGTCGCGCAGGAAGGCCTTGGCGCGGTGCAGGCGCGACATCACGGTGCCGATCGGCAGCTTCAGCTTGCTGGCGATGTCCTTGTAGCTGAGCTCGCCGACGGTGTTCAGCAGCAGCACGTCGCGGTAGCGGCTGTCGAGCTCGCTGAGTCCTTCCTTCAGGTCCTGGTCCAGGCTCTGCAGGAAGTTGTCGTCCTGGGCCAGCTTGCCCGGGTCCATCACGGCGAAGCGTTCGTCGTTTTCCGGCGCGTCATGGGTTTCGGCCATGTTCTCGACGCCCTCCACGAACACCGACTTCACCCGGCGCTTCTTGCGGCGGTACTCGTTGATGAACTGGTTGAACAGGATGCGCCCAAGCCAGGCTTTAAGGTTGGTGCCGGGCTCAAACTGGGCGAACTTGCGCATGCCCCTGATGTAGGTCTCCTGCACCAGGTCCTCGGCGTCTGCGCGGTTGCGTGTGAGGTGGTAGGCCTGCGCGTACATGTCCTGCATCAGCGGAAGAGCTTCTTCTTCGAAACGCTGTCTGAGTGTGGTCTTGGTTTTCATGGTCTTCCCCTCCCGAAGGTGCGGTGCTTGCCCCCGCCCCTTCCTTATTAGTAGCCCGGTTGCTTCGGCTTGCTGGTTCATTGTATGAAAATCAGTTTACTTGTCAAGCAACAGTACTGGTCCCTGATTCATTCCACTAAGACAGACCGGTCTGTTTTATCATTCCAAAATTTTTAATCCTCAAGGCCCAACCGCACGGCCACGATCCGCCACGCCGTCTCCGCCGGCCAGGTGCAGCGGTGCACTGGCGAGGCCGCGAACACGGCCTCGGCCAGCAGGTAGATCTCGTCGGAAAGGTCCTGGATTTCCTCTTCAGTCTTGTCGCCGCCGCGGAAGTGCGCGCTTACCAGCTCGCTCAGGAACTGGCGGAACACGCCCTTGTGCCAGCGCACCAACTCACGTACGCGGCTGCCCGCGTCGCGGAATTCGCTCACCATATTGAGGTAGGCGCAGCCGTTGGCCGCCGAGCCGCAGCTGCACGAGCTGCCGAGCCATTCGAACACCCGGCCGATTTTTTCAGCGGGCGTCTTGCCCTGGGCGATCACCGCACGCAACTCAGCCATCATGCGCTCGTGGCGCTGCTCCAGTGAAACCACCAGCAGGTCTTCCTTGGTCTTGAAATGGTGGTAGAAACTGGCCTTGCAGATGCCGGCCTGCTTGATGACCTCGTTGATGCCGGTGGCGCCGTAGCCCTTTTCGTAAAAGAGCCGCGCCGCCGTTTCGAGCAGGCGGTCACGCACGTTGAGCTTTTCAGCAGTTCCGGCCATGAAGGAAGTGTATACCAGACCAGTCTGTCTGGCAACGAAAAATTGAGGACTATTCCAGTCTTTTTTCAAACCGAGTGGTATGGCAGGAACAGACCGAGTTGTGGTTGCAGTCACAGGCGCCTCCGGCATCCAGTACGCCCAGCGCCTGCTGCAAGTCCTTGGGCAACAGGGGCTTGAGACCCACGTCGTGTTCAGCGAGGCTGCCTTTGACGTCTGGAAGGCCGAGATGGACATACCCTGCGACCCCGGCAAGCCAGACCTGAAGGCGTTCACCGGCACGGATGGCGACTTCCGCCTGTACCGCAACAGCCAGGTCGGCGCGCCGCCCGCCAGCGGCAGCTTCCGCCACCGCGGCATGGTGATCTGCCCTTGCACCATGAGCACCCTCGGCCGTGTTGCGAACGGTACCGGTGAGGGGCTGATCGGCCGCGCCGCCGAGGTCGCGCTGAAGGAGCGCCGCAAGCTGCTGCTGGTGACGCGCGAAACGCCGCTGTCGCTGATCGCCCTGCGCAACATGGTGCAGGTGACGGAGGCCGGTGGAACCATCATCGACGCCAACCCCGGTTTCTACACGCGGCCGCAGACGGTGCAGGAGATGATCGACTTCGTGGTGGCCCGTGTGCTGGATCATCTGGGCATCGACCACCAACTGACCAAGCGCTGGGGCGAGAAGCAGAAGTAAGCGGCATGCGTGCAGTGGCATGCGCATCCTGCGCATGAGTAGTTCCGCGCGCTTCCAGCGCGTGACGCCTTGGCTGGAAGCCAAGGCGTCACGCGCTGGAAGCGCGTGCCACTCACGGCCGCAACCCGCACACGTTCAGAAATGGCCCGGCGCTTGCCGGGTCGGGCTGTGGTGATACACTTCCGCCCTCGCCGAACGAGACAGTCGGGGCGTAGCTCAGCCTGGTAGAGCGCTTCGTTCGGGACGAAGAGGCCGCAGGTTCAAATCCTGTCGCCCCGACCATGAAAATAGGGCTTCCGCAAGGAAGCCCGTTTTCTTGGCACCAAGGTTTTCACCAAACTCGGGTTTTACGATCCCGCGTTGGCCTCGAGGCGCTTCTTGAGAATCTCGCCGCGCAGCTCTTCCATGTGGCGGCGCACCCACTGCATATCCTGGTACAGGCGGTCAGGCACGCGCAGGGGAAGCTCCGGCATGCGCAGCCCGCGTAGGCGCTCGGCGGTGTTTTCGTTGACCTTGTCGATCACCTTCTGAAGTGCCGCATCGCGCTTATCTTCGCTCAACTTCTTCAGCTCGCGCGCCTCGCGTTCGGCGTAGAACGCCTTGAGGAATACCCGGCGGTTGGCTGCCTGAGCCTCAATCGCGGCGTCCGCTTGCGACTGCTCACCCAGCAGGCCGCTCACGCGCTCATCGAGCGCGGTGTCAAACACTTCCCCGGCCGTCTTCGCGCCGAGGCGGCGATTCAGGAGCTGGTACAGCAGCCGCCCGGCCGGGTTGAGAGGGTTGCGGCGGTAGAGGTCCGCCAGGCTTTCGTTGACCTCCTGGCGGATCGCTTGCTTGATCGTCTTGCCGTCTTCGTGCGCCTCGAGCAGGGCGGAGCCTATTGCTGAAGCCTTGCCGATTCCGTACGCGGCGGCGTAGCCGATCACGGCCGCTCCGCCGGCGCCGGTTCCCCGCGCGCGCGACATGACGGCGCCCTTGATGTCGCCCCGCAAGAGCCCTTCATCGAGCAGGCCGCGACTGCGCGCCTGGTCGATCAGCGAGCTGATACGCCCGGCCTGTTGCGTCTTCCGGCTTGCGACGTCGGCCTTGGCTGAGACGCTGTCCAGCTCGCGCGCGACTCGGCGCGCGCTGCTTACGGCGTCGCGCTCGTTGAGGTCCAACTCGACTACGGTGCGTTCAGTTCCCATGACGCTCTCCCGCCGGCAGGCCCGGCACAAGTCCTACAAGGTCGATCAGGTCCAGCGGTGACGCCTCCGGCACGGCCACCAGGAACCAGCGCCACGCCAGCATATCGAGCTCGCCGGCCTGCATTGCGAACAGCCGCGCGTCCTCCGCGATCTTGCAGGCGGGCTCCAGGTAGCTGCTCAATCCATTGAGCAGCGCGCCCAGCGTCGCGCCGATCACCGGCAGGCCGCCGACCACCAGGCCCATGGGTTCGGTCACCTCGCGGCCGTCGGTCACCATGACGCACAGACGCCAGGGGCCAACCGCGCGGTCGAGCGCATCAATGACGGCCTGAAGCTTGGCGGAGCTCATGCGCCAACCCCCGCGCCAAGGCGCACTTTCTGGATCGTGCCGCGCAGGCGCTCGCGCAGTTCCTGCTCCTGCTCGATGCGGCGCTGCAGGGCGGGCGTGAGCTTGGTCGGGAATGACACCGGCTGCAGACCGGCAAGGCGAGCGCTCACGGTTTCGTCGATCTTCTGGAACGCGCGCTCGCGTTCTTCCAGTCGGCGCTGACGCTCGCGGGCTTCCCGCGCCTGCTGCTGGTCGAACGCCTTCAGGAAGGCGCGGCGGTTGGCTGCCTGCTGGGCAATGGCGGCGTCAACCGTGGATGTTTCCCCGGTGATTCCGCTGGATGCCAGATCGACGGCTGTGTCCCATGCCAGCCCGGCGCTGGTGGCGTTGTAGCCGAGCGCTTTGCTCACGGCCTGGTAGCCGAATCGGCCGGCCGGGTTGAGCGGGTTGCCCGCAACTACTCCCGCGACGGCGTGGCGTACTTTCTGGTCGATGTAGTCTGCGAGGAAGGACGGAATGCCCCCGGCTTCGTGCGCCTCGATCAGGGCGGAGCCGGCTTCTCCGATGGTGCCCGCCGCGTAGGCGATCAGGCCAGCGACAAGGCCGGCGCCACCGAACCTGGCCAGCTTACCGCCGGCAGGGATGCCGTTGAAGCCGCGTCCCGCGACGGTGGTGAGCAGGCTGGAGACGTTGCTCCCTCCTAGCAAGCCCTTGGCGTTGGCTTTCTGGAAGAGGCGGTCAACGCGCCCGGCCGTGTTTTGCGCGCGCTGAGCCTTGGCGGCCACGCTATCAAGCTCGCGGCTGACTCGGCGGGCGGAGGCTACGGCCTCGCGCTCCTGCATTTCCATTTCAACGACGGTGCGTTCGACGCCCATGACTACCCCCTCAGCTTTTTTAGACGGAACATGATGCGCAGCAGGTCACGGCCTGCCAGGCGGCGGCGGGCGGATGCGCTCAGCTCGGACACCCACTTGTCATACTCGGCGTGGCGGGCCTTGCGCATACGGTCGAAATCGACTCGCGCCAGGCTGCCAAGCCCGCGGGCCTTCAGGTCCGCGAAGTGGTCGATGTAGTTGTTGACGCGGAACGAACGCCGGTTGGTGACCTGGTGTTTGATCCCGATCCCGACCACGGCGCGCTTGCCGTCGATCTTGCCGATGATGCGCTTGCCCGCCAGTGCCCGCAGGCTCTTGCCGACCGTTGCGCGGCCGGTGATCGTGATGTCAGGTATCTTCGGGTCGAACACGAAACCGCGCGCGGTCTTGGTGATGATGCGCGGGCTCTTCAGCGTCTTGAGCACGCCCTTGCGAGCGATGCCCCGGCGCGAGTCGAGCCCGAGGCGCTTTTTGCGCTTGCCCCACTTGTCGCCGTATGGCTTCACCTTCTGCAGCGCCCCGCTCGTGTTGGCGTACAGGCCCAGCCGCTCGTATCGCGCGGCGAACATCTTGGCGATGGTGCGGGCCTCGAGCTGCATGGCGCGAAGCAGGCGGCGCCGCAGGGCGCGCAGGGCGGCGTCGAACTCGCGGACTTCACGCGCGGCGCCCATGGCGGCGCGGCGGAGATCCCCGAGGTCTCTTGCTGCTTTGCTCAGTCCTGCCATAGGTGCCTCTTCCGGTGCGTCCTTCTGCCTGTCGCCCTGGAGCCCGCTATTTTGCGCCCTCCGGGGTGGGCTCCGTATCCGTTCATCACGGGGTCAGGCCGTGCTCCCGCACTTTGGTCAGGTACGCGGCGTCCAATTCCTCGTCGGTCATCAAGTCGAACTTTCGCCGGAGTTCGGCAACGTTGGCTTGCGACGTGCGCGCGCACTGCATGAAGCTCGCGCGGGCTTCCGGTGGCAGGCCTGCCACGGCGTCAGCCAGCGCGCCGGCCCGGTGCAGTGCGTTCGCAAGGCGGGTGAACAGCTCGACTTGCTGTTGACGCGTCAACTTCACTCCAGGCCCTCCAATAGCCGGGCGAACACGTCCCCGACGTCCTGCGGCAGCAGGTACTTGCTCAGCCACGCGCGCGCGGCGGCGTCGCCGGCCTTGGCGTCCTGCAGGGCCTTGGCTACGACTTTCTGCCAGTCGGCGGGGCTGACCGTGGCGAGCGTCGCGTCCAGGTAGGCGCGTTCGACTTCACGCTTCGGGCGCCCGGGACCGCCGGGGTTGCCCTTCTGGAACGGGCGGCCTCTCGGTTTTTTCTTCGCTGCCATTCGCGTTTTGCTCCGCGTCTAAACGTACAGCCCCGCGCGACATAGTTGAGCGGTGGCAGGTGGTGGCGTCCTGCCACCGACTCAACCGCGCACGCCTCGGGCGTGCTACTGGTGGCCGGGGTTGGGCTCGCGCCCCGCGCGGGAACCGGACCCCCGCGCCCCCGGCCGTGGTCTAATTTCGGCGCGCCAGGCGCGGCGGGAACAACTCCCGCAGCTTGTCGCTGAAATCGCGGCGCTGCGGGCGGATGCCCGTCTCTTGCATCGCCTTGTCCGTCTCGGCGTCGCCGACTTCGCGCAGGTCACGAATGCGCAGGGGGCGGCCGTAGACGGCGCGGCCGTTTTCGTCGAGGCTGGGCAGCTTGGCGTAGCCTTGACGGGTCAACGGCACGCGCTCAGCCGTCGCGCCCTGGAGCACCTCGTAACCTTGGCCGTCGCCGCCGATCACGCGGAACTGCGGGCGCCCCATGGCGTCGGCAGACACGGTGTACTGGAAACCGCGCGAATCCTGGACGATCACGTCGAGCGACGGGTCCAGTTCCGCCACGATCTCGGCGGCTGCGCGCAGGCCGCGCAGGCCAGACTCGACCGGGAACCACGCCTGGCGCACGCCGTCAAAGCCTCGCACCAGGACAGTGTGACTCAGGCTGTCGGACCAGTCTTCATGAGGCGCGCGGGCCGTCACCAGCGGTCCGCGGCGGACTGTGACGTCCAGGTTCTGGATCTCGGCGTCGGTGGCCTCAAGCTGCTTGCGCAAAGCCACCAGCTCGGCGCCGGCTGCCTCGCGCTCGATCAATGACGCGCGGGCAAGGCGGGCCTCGGCCTTGGCGACTTCCCCGAGCAGGTTGGCGCGGCGGTCGGTTGCGGCGTCGAGATCACGCGACGCGCGGGCGTGGACCAGGTGGTCCACCAGGTTGAGGTCGCCGGCCTGTGTGGCGGCCTCGATGCGCTGGTCATAGTCGCCGGCTGCGCGTGCCTGCTGTGCGGCGGCCTCGCGTTCTGCGGCGGTGGCGGGTGGGGTTGGCTGATTCGTGTTCATGCGTGGCTCCGGTTCGGGTTTGAAATTGAAATGTGCGAGTCCCTTGACGGGTCAAGTGTAGTATTTCCGGCTGCTCGGCTGCGCGGGCGGCATGGGGCGCGGCGGCAGGGCGTCCAGTTCCGCGCGCAGGCGCTCGACTTCGGCTGCGTCGCTGTCTTCGCGGGCGCGCCTGAGCGCGAACTCGACCTCACGCCGGATGCGCGTGAGCTGCACTGCCTGCTCGCAATTCTTCTGCGCGATGTAGACTGTGACGTGCTCGGGCCCGTGGTGGCGGCGCATGGCTTCTTTGTGCGCCTTCCAGGCGTCGCGCACCTGCTGGACCTCACGCTCGGCTGCCTCGGCTTCGCGTGCCGCTTCCGTGGCGCGCTGCTGGGCTTTGAGTTCAACTGGGTTTCCCATGGGTTTTCCTTTTTTTGGTGACATTCTTGGTGACCGGCAAAGCCGGTCCGCTTCAATTGTGGGTTCGTGAACCTCTCGACGTTCGTGGCTCACGAACAGCCCCGCTTGCTGGCTGCCTGAGCATCCAGTCAGGCGTCACCCGGCGGCGGTCGGTGATGCCCAGCTTGCGGGCGTAGATCCGGAGGCATTCCTCGGTCATGGCGCCCGGCCTGCCCTCGCGGATGGCCTGGGCCAGCTCCACGTCGGTCAGATCTTCAAGCGGCCGGGTGTCGGTCAGGTCGACATGGTCGGTTGTGAAGAGGTTGTTCATGCGCTCTCCGCTTCCTCGCGCAATTCCCGCTGATAACGCGCGATCTCCTGTGCGGGTGTTTCTCGTGGAGCTTGCGAGCGCGCTGCCCTCCTACACCACCGCTCAAACGCGCCAGTCTGCGCAGGCGGCCCGGCTTCCGCGCGCCTGGCCATTGCTCGCCCTGGGCTTCCAATCCCGGCGAAAGCAGCCTCACCGGCAGCCGCACGGGCCTCAGCCTCCGCTGTGACGGCTTCCAAGCCGTGTGCGTCGATCAGCTTTTGAAGTTCGTTCGCCGACGGCGTCCGGCCGCAGTGCACGTGAATGAACTTTTCAAGTTCCACCGCCGCCGCCCTGGGGGTGGTTGGTGGCTCTGGTTCAATGGCTATGGTTTGGTCGCCACCGGTGGCACTACCTACCTGCCACGGGTGCACTACCCTCTCGCCACCGGTGTCGCTACCTAGTGCGCCGGTGTCGCTACCTAGTGCGCCGGTGTCGCTACCTAGTGCGCCGGTGTCGCTACCGCTGTTACCTAGTGCGCCGGTGTCGCTACCTAGTGCGCCGGTGTCGCTACCCCAAAGTAGCTTGTAGAAGTTGCTGTCCGGCTCGTTGGTGCCCGCCTTTGTACGCCTTTCGCGCTTCAGCCACTTGGCGGCTTCCAGCTCGTCTATCGCCCGGTCCACGCTTCGGACGCTGCAGCCGGCCCGCTTGGCCAGGGTGTTGCGCGAGGGCCAGCACTCGCGCCGTTTGTTCGCGTACCTGTCCAGCAGCGCCCAGACCCGGATTGCTCGGTCGCTCAACCCGGAGTCAAGAAGCCGCTCGGGCACGATGGCGTAGTGCCCGCCGACGGGAGATATGGATGAGGATGTAGGATGCTCAGCCACCCAAGCGCTCCTACTTCTCGTTCACAACGATGTAGCGCGCGAGTTCAGCCCGGCGGATGCGCAGCCGGTTCCCGATCCTGAACGCCACCAGGTCACCGCGCGCGGCCATGCGGTTGATTGTCTTCGGGTTGTCCAGGCCGAGCGCCTTCGTGGCCTCCGCCGGGGTGGCCACCGCCGGTACGCCGGCGGCGGCGAGCTCCGCCTCAATGTCCTTTTGGCGGGCTTTGGTGGCAGTTTCGTGCAGACTCATAATAACCTCCTGTGGTCTGCGCGGATTAGTAACAACGCTCACGACACCTTTTGAAGGTGAACAGCCCCAGCAGGCGCAGGAGTGCCGCACAAGTGCCTGTCAAGGTTGTTTATAATCCCGCTTGGTGGTACAAAGATGCCCGCGAAGGCCGGTGAATCGGGCCTTCGCGGGCTATTGGGCGCGGCGTGCCTTGTGTGACAGGCTGCGGGATTTTCAGGGATCGCGCGACAACTTTTCCTCCGAGATTTCCGCCGAGTCCGTTTCGGGGTCTCTTGTCGACGCATGATCCCTTCCGTCACGGAAGCCTTGCCCCCGGCTTCCAGTGCCGCGGCTTGACTCGGCACCGAATAATCCACGCCTCCACGTCGCTGGGCAGGACGTAGAACCACGCCGATTCAGCCGGCCCCGGTTGCGTAGCCGGCAGCTCGCCGCAAAGGATGGCCTTGCGCAGCAGCTTCACGCCGAGTCCTGTTCGCCGCGCGGCCTCGCTCAAGGTGATGTGCGGCTCGTCAACGTAGCCCGGCACCTGGCACTTGTGGACGCGCCAAATCAGGCGCTCGAGGTCAGAAACGGGCACGCCCAGCAGGTTGGCGATCTTCTCAACGATTTCAGCGTCTTTGATCCGGTGCGTTTTCATCACCAGGCCCTCCGCTTCACGCGTCTGGATTCAAACCAGGCGTCGATATCCGCGCGGGTGCAGAAGTACGGGCTGCGCGGCCCCATGCCCAGGCGCATGGCCTTGAGGTGTCCGCGCCCAACCGCCGTCCTGAGCGTCTTCTGCGGCAGCCCCAGCTCGGCTGCCCATTCGCTGATGCGCTTCACTTCGGTTGTCATCACGTCCTCTACTTCCCGGCCGCGTCGATGGCGGCCTGCAGGCTGTCGCGGCAAACCAGGAAGGCATGTGCTCCAATCTTCACTTCAACAAAGTCGGCGCGGTGGCGAGCCTCGCGCGCGGTGCGGATAGTCAACTTCGCCGGCAACTCCGGTTCGTCCGCGCCGTCGTAATAGCTGATGTCGCCGATGTAGACCGCGTGCAGGTCCACGTCCACAAAAACGCGGCCGGTGCCGGGGTTCACGGATGATTCGCGGGGGTTAGTATTCTGTGCAGCCATGATGATGCTCCTTTCATCGTTGTGGTCAGGGCAGGCGGGAAGCGCCATACTTCCAGCCTGCCCGCCTTGTTTAGTTAGCTGCCTCCAGCGCCGATGCCTGCCGCTGGATGTAGCCGAGGTCCTGCAGCAGCTCGCGCAGCTCATCCGCCACGCCAAGCCATTCCTCGACCGTTTGTCCGCGCTCGCGGATGCCATGCAGAGCGCGCCGGTAATGGGTGATGCTGACGTTCTGGGTGTGCCCGAACCTGAATTGCAGCAGCCCCTCGCCCTCAGGTGAGCCGGCGGCAACGTGTGCAACCGTGGTGCGCCGCAACATCTGCCGGTTGACCTTGCTCCGCGTTATGCCGAGCTCATCCTCATACAGCTTCACGCGCGCGGACACTGCCAGCCGCATGACGCGGTCGCGCTTCACTCTGCCGACCAGCGCACCGCCAGCGGCGCGCAACTTCAACGACGTGACCAGTTCGCGAAGCAGCGGCGAGTCATGCAGCGGGATCTCGCGCTCGGCGTTCGTCTTGCTCGCGTGAACCAACACGTTGCCGTGACCAAGACGCACATCGTCCGCCGTCAGCGCTTCGATCTCCCCGGGCCTGCAGCCTGTCAGCAGCGCCAGGGCGAAGTACGGCGCCAGCGGCTTGCGCTGTCGAGCGACGGACTGCTCAAACTCCTGGACTTTGCCGGCCTGCGGGCCACGGGTGACGTGGCGCCTGACCTTGGCCTTCACGCCGGCTTCCCGACGTCGGAGGGCGTCGATCATGCGCAGCAGTTCTTCGCGGTCGAGGATGAGCGGCTTCTTCCGCTCAGTCTTGTAGTGCTTCAACGCCTTGCCGGCCTCGCGGGAGTCGAAATCGATGTAGCGCCGGTCAATCATGAAGTTTACGGCAGCCCTGGCGGCGTCCAGAAACCGGTTGATCGAGCTGTTTTCCAGCCGGCCTACTTCGCCGAGCTCGGCCCGGTAGTCGTCGAGATCGTCCACGGTCAGGCGTTCACACCTCTTCGCGCCAACGAATGCCACGAACGGCCGCAGGTGCTGCTCAAGACGGGCCTTGGCGCGCGCCTGGTACTCTTCACCGCGATCACGGCGTTCAAGCAGAACATGCTCAACGTAGACTGACAGGGCATCGGCGACGGTGGATCGCGGCCGGTTGTGCTTGCGCCTGTGCCTGTCCCGCCGCGTCGCGCTCACCAGGTCTTCGGACTTCCGCCTGGCGAGCCTGACGGCCTGCTCGCGCGTGGTCACGTCATCCGCCAGGCGTTGCCACTCGTAGCGATAGTCGCCTTCCGCCCGACTAACACGCCACTTCAGCCAGAACGCGCCACGGCGCTTGACGATGCTTACGCCTGGGTGCTTCCGGTGAGACTCCGCGGAGTACCCCCTGAGTGCTTTCCCTCGCCGGCGTCGACCTTCTTCTTCCTGGCCATGCCCTACCCCCGTGGCACCAAACTTGGCACCAAACTATAGGGTATTTCGGTGCCGTTTGGTCCCTCAAAGTCTGAGATAACAAGCACAATACAAACGGCGGCAAGCGGTGTAGCAGCCGAATGGCTACGACCAAGAACATGGGTGCGTTCGTTCCGGGACGAAGAGGCCGCAGGTTCAAATCCTGTCGCCCCGACCATGAAACAGGGCTTCCTTTTGGAAGCCCTGTTTCTGTGTTCAGCCGATCGTCTGGGGTTCGAGTGTGATCGGTTCTTCGGTCTCTTCTTCGATCACCACTTGTGGGCCTTGCTGCTCTCCGCGGTGGGGGTCGATGTCCTTGTTGAACCAGCGCTTCACCCTTTGCAGCGTGTCTTCCAGCGCGAGGTAGGTTGAGGGCAGCATCACCAGCACCACCACCGTCGAGAACGCGATCCCGAACGCCAGGCTGATCGCCATCGGGATCAGGAATGCCGCCTGCACCGAGCGCTCCAGCATGATCGGCGTCAGGCCCGCAAACGTGGTCAGCGATGTCAGCAGAATCGCCCGGAAGCGCCGGGGCCCGGCCTCGCGCACGGCCTCAAGCACCGTCTTGCCCTCTTCGCGCCGGTAGCGGTTGATGAAGTCGATCAGCACCAGGCTGTCGTTCACCACCACGCCCGACAGGGCCAGCAGGCCCACGATGCTCAGGAACGTCACGTCCATGCCGATCGCCAGGTGCGCCCAGATCGCGCCGGCGATGCCGAACGGCACCACCCACATCACGATCACCGGCTGGAAGTAGGAACGGAACGCCACCGCAAGCAGGCCGAACATCAGGAACATCGACAGGATCAGCCCCACGCGCAGGCCGGAGAAACTTTCCGCCTGGCGCTGCTGCTCGCCGCCGAACTTCCAGGTCAGGCCCGGGTACTTCTCGGTCAGGGACGGCAGGTAGTTCTCGGCCAGGTCGGCGTTCAGCTCGTTCGCGTTGGTGACGGTGCGGTTAAGGTCGCTGGTGACCACGATGGTGCGCTGGCGGTCCAGCCGGTTGATGCTGCTGACGCCGCGCGAGATGGTGTAGCCCGCGACCTCCGAGAATGCGGCCTCGCGCCCGTTGGGCAGGCGGATGCGCATGTTCTCGAGGTTGCTGATCGACTCGCGCTCGTCTTTCGGGTAGCGCACGAACACCTTCACTTCATCCTTGCCAACCTGCACGCGCTGGGCCTCGTTCCCGTAGAACGCGCCGCGCACCTGCTGGATCAGCGCCGCCTGCGTCAGCCCGAGGCTGCGGCCGGATTCGCTGACTTCCGGCACGATCTCCAGCTTGCCCTCGCGGTAGTCGTCGGCGATGTCGAAGGTGCCCGGGTACTCGGCCAGGTGGCCCTTCAGGTCTTCGGCCGCCTGCTCGATCTGCCTCAGGTCGCGGCCTGCCAGCTCGACGTTCACGGCCGCGCCGACGTTGACCTGGTCGGAGCTGAAGGTGAGCTCGATGGCGTTGGGGATGCGCTGGCCCACTTTGTTGCGCCACATGTCGCGGATCTCGGAGGCTTTCAACTCGCGCTTTTCAGACGAGACGAGAGCCAGGTGCACCTCGGCGATGTTGTCGCGGCTCTGGCTCGAGCCGCCTTCGCCCGGTGGGCCGTTGGCCATGCGGAAGGGGTGCGCGCCCAGCACGGCGCGGACGTTCTCGACCACGCTGCCGCGCTTGTCGCCCTCTACCTCGGCGCGGATTTCCTCGGCCGTGGACTCCAGCACCTCCAACGCGAGGCGCGTTTCTTCTGCAGACGCGCCTTCGGGCAGCGTGACAGAGGCGATCACGTCGTTGCCCTCAATGGCCGGGAAGAACGCGACTTTAATGCGCCCGCTGGCGAACAGGCCGCCGGTCAGGATCAGGAAGCCCAGGCCGCCGCCGATGATGGTCCAGCGCCAGCGGATCGTGAACTCGAGCGTGGGCCGGTAGGTCTTGTCGATGAACCAGTCCACCATCTTCTCGAAGCCGCCCTGCACTTTCGACCACGCGCGGGGCAGGAACCAGTTGCTGAAGCGGCCCTTGCCTTCGCCGTGGGCCAGGTGCGCCGGCAGAACGAACAGGCTTTCCAGTAGTGAAGCCGCCAGCGCCAGGATCACTACCGAGGCAATGGCGGCCGCGAACACGCCGGTGCGGCCGGGCAGCATCAGCATGGGGCTGAAGGCAATGGTGGTGGTGGCAATCGCGAGGCCGACGGGCAGCATCACCTCGCGCACGCCGTCAATGGCCGCCTGCAGCGGTGGCTTGCCCATGCGCTTGTGGGCGTCGATGTTCTCGCCGACCACGATGGCGTCATCCACCAGGATGCCCAGCGCCAGCACGAAGCCAAAGCTGGACAGGAAGTTGATCGTCATGCCGGCAAAGGGCATCAGCCACACGGTGCCCAGTACGGCCGTGGCAAGGCCGACCGCGACCCACATGGCCAGGCGCGCGCGCAGGAAGAAAGCCAGCACCAGGAACACCAGCAGCAGGCCCTGCATGCCGTTCCACTTCAGCAGGTCCATGCGCTCGATCAGGTTCTCCGAGATGTCGCGGAACTTCTGGATGGTGACGCCGGGGGGCAGCTCGGCTTTCTTCTTGTCGGTGTAGGCGGCCACGGCCTCGGCGATGGCCAGCGTGTCCTGGTCGCCGACGCGGTAGACCTCGATCATCAGGCTGCGGCGCCCGTTGACTCGCGATTCCAGCGTGACTTCCTCGAAAGTGTCGCGCACGTCGGCGAGATCGCCGACCTTGATTTCCGTGCCGTCCGCGCGGGTGATTACCGGGATGCGCTCGAACTCTTCGCGCGTGTAGGCCTGGCTGCTGCTGCGGAACAGGATTTCGCCGCCCGCGGTCTCGACTGAGCCGGCCGGCAGGTTCAGCGAGTAGCGGTTCACGGCGGCGGCAATCTCGGCAAAACTGAGGCCGTAGCGGCGCAGGTCGTCCTCGCGCACGCTGATGGCGATCTCGTGGTTGCGGTCGTCGCTGATCTCGGCCTTGCTGACTTGTGGCAGGGCGACGATTTCATCGCGGACCTGGTCGGCAAGGCGGGTCAGCTCGCGCTCGGACATGTCGCCCGCGAGCAGCAGCCATACCACGCGCTCTTCGATCTTCCCCTCGCGGATCACCGGCTCTTCGGCCTCGGCGGGGAAGGTGGTGATGGCGTCGATCTCGGCCTTCACTTCGTCGGTGACGTCCTTGATGTCCTCGCCGTCTTTGATTTCGACGGTGACCAGGCCGAGGCTTTCGGTGGCGCGGCTGCTGATGCGCTTGACGCCATCGATGCCCTGGATCGCCTCTTCGATCTTGATGTTGACCGACTCTTCGACTTCCTCGGGCGTGGCGCCGGGGTACAGCACCGAGACGCTGATGATCTCGGGTTCGATGTCGGGGAACGCCGTGCGGCGGATGATCGGCAGTGTCATCAAACCGCCGATCAGGAACATGCCCATCAGCAGGTTGGCCGCGACGCCGTTGCGGGTGAACCAGGCTACCAGGGCGTTCATGGCTGCTCCTTGCTCAGTTGCACGGGCATGTCTTCAACCACCATTTCGAGCTGGCTGGTCACCACCTGCTCGCCTTCTTCCAGGCCGGCGCTGATCAGCACCGACTCCGGCGTGGCGCGCACCACCGTGACTTCGCGCTGCTTCAGCCGCGAAGCGGCGTCCACCACCAGCACGCGCCCGTCGGGGCGCAGCGCCTGTCGCGGCAGCACGAACACGCGCTCGGCCTCGCGGCCGGTGACCACCGCGTTCACAAAGGTGTTCGGCAGCAGCGGCGTGGACTGGGCGCTGCCGTTGGGGTCCCTGACCCGCGCGATCGCGTAGTACATGCGGGTTTGCGGGTCAACCTCGGCCTCGGTGCGCACGATGCGAGCCGGCCAGGAGATCACTTCAGGCCCGAAGCGCGCGCTGAGCTGCACCTGCGGCGCGCGCTCGTCGTCGTACTCGAGCTGACCGCCCAGCGGCAGCTCAAGGAAGCCGATGTCGTCGGCGCTCAGGGGCAGTCTCACCTCGGCGTAGTCCGTGGCGTACACGCGCGCCACAGGTACGCCCAGGCCGATGAACTGCCCCTGCTCGACCAGCTTCTGGCGCACGCGTCCCTCGTATGGGGCGAGGATGCGCGTGCTCAGGAAGTCCACGTTCGCCTTGGCGTACGCGGCCAATGCACCCTGCAGCGCGGCGTTGCGCTCGGCCAGTTGCGGCTCGCGCAGCAGCAGCGGGTCTGCGGGGCCCTGCCCGTACTTCTCCCACTCGCGTTTTGCCAGGCACGCTTCCGCTTCTTCGCGCTGCAGGGCGGCCCTGGCCGTGGCCAGCGCCGCTTCGGCCTGCGCCAGCGCCGCTTTGGCGGCGAGGTCGTCGATCACCACCAGCTCTTCGCCGGCCTTGAAGAAACCGCCGTTCACGAAGGCCGGGTGCACGGAGGCGATGCGGCCGGGAACCTCGGAGGTGAGCGTGGTTTCCGTGCGCGGTGTAACCGTGCCGGTGGTTCGCACTTCGTAGCGCCACGCCTGCGGCTTGACGGTCACGGTTGTTACGCGCGGCAGGCTCTTCTCCGGCGTCACGGTCTGAACCTTGACCTGCGAGGCCTTGAGGGCCACGGCGCCACCAATTCCGATCAGCAAAGCGACTGCGGGAAGGATGTATTTAAGGAGTTTCATCGTTCGCTCGTTTCTCGATTACACTTGACGCGTCAAATCCGCCTCCCAGTGCGGAGTACAGGTCTACCCTTGCATTCAGCAGCGCCAGGCGCGTGGCCAGCTGCGCGCCCTGCGCGTTGAACAGCTGGCGGCGTGTCTGCAGCACCTGGGTGATGTCCAGCGCGCCCTGGTAATAGCGCTCGGTGGCGATCTCCAGTGCGGCGCGGGTCTCGGTCACGGTCGTGCTGAGCGCCTCCAGCTCGCGGCGCAGGTGGGCTTCGTTGGCCAGTGAGTTCTCGACCTCCGCGAAGGCTTTCAGCGCCACCACCACGTAGTAGGCCAGCGCGCCGCGTTCCAGCGCCTGGGTGCGGTCGATCTCCGCCCAGCGCCGGCCGCCATCGAACAGGGGCGCCAGCAGGTTGCCCAGCAGGTTGAACACGAAGAACTTGCCGTCCAGCACGTCCGCCACCTGGTCAGAGGCCAGGCCCGTGGAGCCGGTCAGCGAGATGCGCGGCAGCAGGTCGAGGTACGCCGCCCGCACGCGCGAATCCGCGGCCGCGACCTTGCGCTCCGCCTCGGCGATATCGGGCCGGCGCGTCAACAATTGCGATGGCAGTCCTCCGGGCGGCGCCGGCAGTTCGCCGGGCAGCGTGGCCGAAGTCTCCACCAGCGCGGCCGGGTAGCGCCCCAGCAGCAACTCGAGCTGGCGGCGCGCCAGCTTGTAGACGCGGCGCAGGGTTTCCAGGCGCGCCTCGCTGGAGGCAACGTCGGCCAGCGCCAGCCGGTAATCGAAGGCGCTGCGCAGGCCCGCCCTGTAGCGGTCTTCCACGCGCTCGGACAATTCGCGGGCGCTGGCGAGGTTGGCCTCGGCAAGCTGGATCTGCTGCCAGGCCTCGGAGGCCGAGAACCAGGCCTTCACCACCTGCACGATCAGCGACAGTCTCGCCCCGTAGTAAGCGGCTTCCAGGGCCTGGCGGTCGGCGATGGCCGCCGACTGGGCGGCGCGCACTCGGCCCCACAGGTCGATCTCCCATTGCATGTTCAACGAAACGCCGACGCGCTGGGATTCGATCTCGGTGAGGTCCGGCCCGCCGAAGGACTGCACGGTGCGGGTGCGGCTACCGTCCACGCTGCCGGTCACGTTGGGCATGGCGCCGGCCTGCACGGTACGGATGTTCGCCCCGGCGGCTTCGATGCGGCTGGCGGCCTCCCACAGGCTGGGGTTGTTGCGCAGGGCTTCGTCAACAAGCGCGTCGAGGCGCGGGTCGGCGAACGCGGTCCACCAGTCGTCGGCGACTTCGGCGTCGGCCAGCGGCTGCTCGGTCCAGTTGGCGGGCACCTCAACGGGCACCACAGGCTGTTGCGGCGGCGGGGGCGCGGCGCAGGCGGCCAGCAGCAGGCCGGGGGCGATCAGCCATGCAAGGCGGTTCATCGTTTGGCTCCTTTGCGGGGGCGGCGCGGCGCGGGGGCCGGTGTCGCCTCCATGCCGGCCGCGCAGAAATCTACGAGTCGGTTGGCGAGTCCGGCGGGGTCCTGCTCCACGGGCGGCAATTTGACGGTGGCGCAGATCATCTTCATGTTCATGGCAACCAGGGCGAACGAGCCCACCGAGAACACCAGCCGCAGCCGGATTTCCTCGGGCGTCAGCCTGGGCAGCGCGCGCTTCAGCTGTTCGACGAATGAGTGCAGGGAATCGTGAAACGTGCGTTCGACCATTTCGCCGACGACCTGGAACATGCCCTCGAACTGCACGCGCGCGAGCAGTTTGGCGAAGTGGGGGAACTCGGCGGACATGCGCACGGTGGGGAAGATGAAGGCGTTGATCACGGAGCGCACGGTGGGGGGCTTTCTGCCTGCGGCCTCGACGGCCAGCGCGAGCATGCGGTTGCGCTCGTCGATCAGGTTGCGCACACGGCGGAGCAGCACTTCACGCAGCAGGGCTTCCTTGCCGCCGAAGTGGTAGTTGACGGAAGCCAGGTTGGCGCCGGCCTGGTGGGTGATTTCGCGCACGGAGGCGCCGTCAACGCCGTGCAAAGCAAACAGTCGTTCGGCGGCGTCCAGCAGGCTGTCACGGGTATGCGGCGTATTCATGCCAGGATAATCAAACGTATGTATGAAAAAGTCAAGGGCAAAAAAACACGCGCCGGCAGGGTGGAAAAAGGAAGGAGGGGAGGCCCGGAGGCCTCCCCTGCTGGGTTTTGCGCTTGAGGTGGGATCAATCAGGAGGGGAGTTTGCGCCACGCGCGAAGGCGGGACGCGGCGAACAGCAGGGCCAAAGCACCCAGTAGCAGGGCCCATGTGCTGTCGAAGTTGTCGCTTCCGGTCGAGCAGCCCCCGCCGCTGTCGCCGCTGTCGCCGCCGCCACCACCGACCACGCCGGCAAAGCCGGCCACGGTGAAGGTGTAGGCGCCTTCGTTGGCGTCATCGTTCAGGATCTGCAGGTTGAAGCTGAATGAGCCAGACGCGGTCGGCGTTACCTGGATGGTGAACGTCGTGCTGGTGCCGACCGCGATGGTTGTGTTTGGAACGGCCGTTACGGTGACGGTCGCGTTGACCGCCGACAGCACCTGCACCGGCGGCGTGCCGATCAGCGACAGGTCCATGTTGCCGTTGTTCTGGATGGTGAAAGTGTAACTGCTGGAGGAGCCCGGGGTGACCGTGCCCACGCTGAACACGCCGCCCTGGGGCAGGGCCGCGCTGTTCGGGTCCAGGATATCGATCTCCGGCGTCGAGAGACCGCTGCCGGACACGGTAATGGTGTAGTTGCCCTCGTTCGGGTCGCTGTTGGCGATCACCATCTCGAAGCTGAACGCGCCGCTGCCCGGCGTCAATTCGACCTGGAAGGGCGCCAGCGCGGCCGGGGCCAGCGTGGTGATGGTCGGCTGCTGGATCACGGAAACCGTCAGGTTGGTGATGTTCTGGAGATCCACGATCGTGGCACCTGTCAGCAGCAGCGAGGTGTTGCCGCCGTTGACGATGTAGTAGGTCAGGGTCTGCGTCACGTTTTCCGCCACGCCGCCCAGGTTGTCCGTGCCGCCGTCGGCGATGGAGGTGCCGGCCGGGCGCTGCACGTCGATCTCGGGCTCGGCGCCGGTGCCGATGATGGTGATCTGGTACGGATTCTCATCGGGGTCATCGCTGCTGAGCAGCACTTCCACCAGAAAGGTGCCGCCGGCGGTCGGCGTGACGTCGATGTCGAAGAAGTCCGCCTGGCCCGGGTTCAGCTGGCCCAGCGTGGGCTGCGCGGTAATGCTCACGTTGCAGTTGTAGGTGGTGCCGATCTGCACCGCGCTGGTGAAGTTCAGCACGTTGGCGCCGGTGGGTGCGATGTTGGCGACGTCGTAGGTCAGGGTGATCGGCGTGGAGATCGGCTGGGTGCCGACCAGGTCGATGCCGTTGTTCGCGACCGACGTGCCGCCCCGGGAGATGTCGAGATCCGGCAGGATCTGCAGGCCGATGTCGTCCAGCAGCAGGTGGTCGAGGTTGGAATTCTCGGCCATCTGGAAGCGGATCACCATTTCGGCGGTGTAGCTGAGAGCCAGCGCGCTCATCATCGCGGAGAGGTTGATCGACTGGTAGTTCCAGCCGGCCGTGGAGCTGGTGTCGAACTGGAACACCGCCAGTTCCCAGGTGGCTCCGCCGTCAGTGCTGACGAACACGCCCTGGCAGGGGTCGGTGGTTATTGAGACGTCCAGGCCTTCGTCGTTCCAGTAGAAATCGAGGATGACCGCGTCGGCGGTGGAGAGGCCGGCCATGTCGGAGAACAGGTCCAGGGTGGTGGCGCCCGTGCTGGAGCCGCCGAACATGTCGAACATGCCCGAGCCGGTCACCGGCACGCTGGTGTTGACCGAACCGGTAACGGTCCAGCCGCTGGCGCCGCTGACCGACGAGCTGCCCGGCGCAGCGCCGACCGTGATCACAGTCGGGATGGTCTGCGCGCCGGTGCCGATCACCGAGTTGGCGTACGGCGCGGCTGTCTCAAAGCCCAGGCTGTACGGCACGGTGGCGGGCTGGATGACGGCCACGATGCCTCCGCCATTGACCGGGAAGGTGCCGGCAACGGCGCCCGGATTCGCCGTGACGTCCGTGTCCAGCGCAACCTCGCAGCCCAGGGTTTCCGGCACGGCGGAAGTGGCGGAGATGTCGGCGGTGACGAACACCGCGATGGAGCTGCTGTTCAGGTTCAGCAGCGGTGTGCCCGTGAAGTTGACGATGCCGCCGGAGAACGAACCGGTGCCCAGCTGGGTGTCGCCGGTGCTGAACACGCCGTCACTGTTGGTGTCAACCCACAGCTTCACGGCCGCCACGTCGGTGTCCGTGATCGAACCGGTCTTGGTGACGGTCAGTGCCGTGACGTCCTGGGTCGAGTTGATGCCGGCGAACAGGAAGCTTCCGATCACCACGTCGGTGTCGCCCGGCACGGCAACCCAGTCGGCCGACTGCGGGCCGCCCGCGACGCGCACGGAGGCAGGTGCGAGCTCGACGGTGACGTCGTCGATCATGAGGCCGTCGCCACCCGTTGTGCCTAAGTACTGCGTATCGTCCTGGCCCTGGAAGCGGATGATCATGCTGGAGGTGAAGTTCTGGCCTGCGGCAAGCAGCGCTGCGGTGATGTCAATCCGCACGTTCTGCCAGGTGCCGTCCGGGTTTCCGGTCAGGTTGAACTTGTAGATCGCAATCCAGGTCGCACCGCCGTCGTTGCTGATCAGCACCAGGTCTTCGTTGTCGTTCTCGTCGGCGTAGTCCGACCACATGAATGACAGGTCAATTGTGTCCGTCGCGGTGTTGTACGCGCTGAGATTGAAAGCCATGTCCATGGCTGCAGCCGCATTGCCGTTCGGGTAGTCGAACAGCACGACATTCGGCGCACTCTGCGGAGTCACAGGCGCAATCGAACTGGTCACCTGGACACGGCCGGCGTTGGCGAATGTGCTCATGGTGACTGTGGCGCCCGCGGCAGTGGCCGCGGGGTACTGGCCGGAACCACTCTGGAAGAGGATGTTGCCGAAGGTGCCGTCAAAGTTCTCGGTGTGGGGCAGGCTGCTCACCGGGACAACCACGACAAGCGTATCCAGATCAAGCGGGAAGTCGCCGCCGACGTAGCCCGGGGTGGCGGACACATCGCTGGCCGCCGTCACGCGCAACTGGATGGCTGCAGGCACGGTGGCGGCCGCAGAAATATCAGCGGTCACGAACAGGCGTATGGCCTGGTTGTTGGTGTACGTGCGCAGGGGCGCGCCGGTGAATGTCACCGTCGAGCCCGACATGTTGGCGACGGTCGAGCCGAGTTGCGTGTCGCCGGCGTTGAACAGACCGTCGTTGTTGGTGTCCTCCCAGAGTTTGAGGTTGGTGATGTCGCCGTTGTTGGCGCTGCCTACCTGGGTGAACGTGATGTCCGTGAGGTCCTGGGTTGAGTTGATCGAACTGGTGTCAATACTGGCAAGCAGCTGGTCTGCCCGGCCGCCGAATGCCGCGGATGCCAGGCCGGTAACGGATTTCAAACCGAGGTGCGGGGCCGGGTCCTCGATGCGGATGTCGTCGATCAGCAGGTGGCGGCTGGTTGACGTGTCGGACATCTGGAAGCGGATCAGCATCTGGTTGGTGTAACTCAGGGCCAGCGTGGTCATCACAGCGGAAAGGTCCATGCTGACGTGGTTCCAGATCCCCGTGTTGAGGGCCGGCGGGAACTGGTACAGGGCCGCGTGCCAGGTGGTGCCGCCGTCGGTGCTGAGGAATACGCCCTGGCGGGGGTCATAGGTGGCCGAGGCCACGATGCCTTCGTCGTTCCAGTAGAACTCGAAGGTCACCACGTCGCTGGTCGAGAAGCCGGACATATCGAACCAGATGTCCATGGCGGTGGCACCGCCGCCGGTGCCGCCGAACATGTCCAGCATGCCGCTGCCCGAGTTCGGGTTGCTGCCGAGGATCGGGCCGGCCGTCACCTGGTAACCGCTGGCGCCGGTCGCGGCCACACTGCCCGGGGTGCTGGGGGTGCCGAAGCGACTGTCGGAATGGTGTGTGCGCCGGTCGTGAACACGGTGTGGAAGTAGGTGGGGGGGGCGGATTCGAAACCCTGGACGAACGGGTAACTGCTGACGGGGCCGGAGATCGAGAGCGTCACGGTTTCATTGGTGACGTTGATGCCGTCGGACAAGCTGACGGAGTAGGTGTAGTTGCCGGGAGCGCTCGGTGTGCCGGTCCAGGAAAGGCTGGCCGGAACTGTCACGCCAGTTGCGCTGGCCGGGGCAGTTACGCCGGGTGCCGGGTTGGACGAAGAAACAGTGATGTCGATGGTGGCGTCGTTGTTGTCGTAGGCCGTGAGGTCCAGATTCGCAAGCCCGACGCCCTGGGTGCCGGCACAGGTGAAGCTCGTGTCGAAGTTCGACCCGGAGCTGCGCAGCAGGTAGGGATCATTCGAGCCATCCGCGACCAGAACGTTGTCGAGCCGCCAGAAGTCGATTCCGGCCGTGCCGTTTGCTGACTGCAGTACGAATGCGATCTTGCAGTTGGCGTTGCCGATCATGGCGGGCAACGCGGCCCCAGCACCACGCTGGGTGTGGAGTAGGCAAGTGCGCCGCCGTTGTCTCCCTCCCTGAATGCCAGGGACCAGTTGCTGCCGCCGTTGGCGCTCACCCACACTTCGAAGAAGTGGTCGTTGGCGGTGCCATAGCCGTCGTTGCCCAGTTCGAAACTCAGCGTGCTGTTCAGCTGGGCCGTGCTGAGGTCAAAGGTCGGACTGATCAGCGCGATGGAGTAATTGGTGACGGACGGAGTCCAGTTAAACTGCGCGTGTTGGGAGCCCCACGATACAGGCGCACCCGCCAGGTTGCTCTCGATCGTCCATGTCCTGGTCGTGGCTGCTGCCGCGGGCCGCGCGGCCGTGAACAGCCCGTCGTACGTCCATGTCCCTGAGCTCAGGGTTGCCGCTTGCCAGTTGGTGCCGACGGTGCCGGCCTCGAAGTCCTCGCTGAAGTACTGCGCAGATGAGGTTGCAGCCATCAGCGACAGCAGCAGGGCGATCAGGAGGGAATGGGCTGTTCGGTTTACTATCATCTGGTTCCCCAAGGTTTCTGCCATCTCCCGTGCCGGAACGGGGTTGGTGGCATTGGTCCTAACTCACATCCACGTTCCCGGTTTGCATTCCCGGTCCAGAGCGGCGTTTGCACAGCACGGGCTTCCGCTGAACAGGAATGCAACAAGCGTGCCAAGCCTGACTGTCTGGTCGGGTATGTTCGCGAAGTCTTTGGATATATGGGGTTTACAGCGTTGTGTGTGTTGACGCGTCAATCGATCGCGGCGATTTGCGGATCGAATCTGTCACCCAGGATGAATCATGATCGATCAGGATCGATCATGCCGGGATCGAAGTCTGGATGCGGATGCTTCAAATACTCCGCAGATTTTCCAGCGTGGCTCGGGTCAGCGGCGAGGGGTCGTCCACCCGGAAGTGCAGCTTGTCCGCCAGCGCCAATGCCTCCTGCGCCGCCGGCCTGTCCTGATCAGAAATCGCAAGTGCCGCCAGCGCGCGGAAATAGTCACGTTGTACCGGCCTGCCCTGGCCGCGCCAGTGCTCCACGGCCGCGCGGGCCAGACCGGCCGCCTCGGGCAGCCGGCCGTGATCGATCAGGATTTCCGCCTGGGCGGTGCGGATGCCGGCGTTGACGTCTGCGGCATCTTCTCCGCTGCACAGGCCGAGGGCCGTCTCGAAGCCGCGCAGCGCATCGTCCAGGTTGCCGCGTTTGCCGGCGATGTAGGCGAGGTTTTCGACGCACACGCCCCGCAGGCAGGGCTGTTCGGACTCGGCGAACAGCTTTTCGGCCTCGCGCATGGCTGCCTCGGCTTCTTCGTAGCGCGCGAGCTCGACGTACATGATGCCGGTGTTCATCAGGTTCTTGGCCAGCGTCATGCGGTCACCGAGTTCGCGGGCGAGTTGCGTGGTCTCGAGTACCAGCGGCTCGGCCGCATCGAAGCGCCGCAGCTGGCGGTTCATCAGGGCGCGGTTGCCGAGGCACATGGTGATCATGCGCTTGTCGTTCAGCTCGCGGAAGATCTTCTCGGCCTGGGCGAACAGCTCCAGGCCCTGCGTGTGCTCGCCCATTCGGTGGTGGATGTTGCCGCGGGTGCTGAGAACGAAGGCCAGCCCGGGCAGGTCGCCCTTCTCGCGCAGGATGTCCTCGCTGCGTCGGCTGTTCTGCAGCGCCTCCTCGAACTCACCCAACTCGGCACCCAGCAGGGCCATGCGGCTGAGCACGCGGGCCTCGTTGGCGCGGTTTCCCAGGCGCTGGAAGACCGGCTGCACTTCGCGATGCAAGGCCTGGGCGCTCTCGGTGTTGCTGCCGGCGTACTCGATGCCCGCCAGGTTGAACTTGGCGGTCGCGATCAACCCGTCGTCGCCCAGGCGTTCCGCCAGCTCGACGGCCTGCTCGGCCAGTTCGCGTCCGGCAACCGGGTCGCCGGCTTCGCGTTCGGCCTGGCTAAGCAGGAACAGCAGGCGCGCGCGCAGTGGGCTGTCGGCCTCGCCTTGCAGTGCAAGGGCGCGGCGCATGGCGGGCACGCGCGCCCTGGCGGGCCCGCGGATGCGCAGCAACTGGTAGTTGTGGAGGCTGAGCTCGACGAACAGGGCGTGGCGCGCGGGATGAGCCTCGGCCCAGTCCTGCACGGCCTGCACATTGCTGCGGGTGTAATCCAGGCGGTCGAGGGCTTCGATGGCATCGGGGCTGAACAGCCGTTCGTCCCAGTGCTCGAGGTAGGCGCGATAGTACTCGGCGAAACGCTCGAGCACCGCCTCGCGCTCTGCGTCGTTGGCCAGTTCCAGCCAGCGCGAGGCGGCGTACTCGCGCACCAGCTGGTACATGTCGAAGCGCGTCTCGTAGGGTGTGTCAAAGGCGCGCAGCAGGCTCTTCTCGCGCAGCCCCTGCACCAGGTCGACTGGCGCGGGCGCGTCGGGGAACCTTGACAGGTCAAGGATGCGCTCGGCGGCATCCAGGAAAAACCCGCCCCGGAACACCGAAAGCTGCGCGAAGGCCCAGCGTTCGACGGGAGTCAGCAGGTCGTAGCTCCAGTCCAGGGTCGCCTGCAGGCTGCGTTGCCGCGGCTGCAGGTCGCGGCGCGAAGACTTCAGCACATCGAACAGCTTGTCCAGGCGCTCGGCGATCTGTTCCGGCTGCATGATCACCGTGCGCGCCGCGGCCAGCTCGATGGGCAGCGGCATGCCTTCCAGGCGCTGGCAGATGCGCGCGACCGCGGGCGCCGAGCGCCCGGTCAACTCGAAGCCCAGGTGGTGCACGCGGGCGCGGTCGATGAACAGCCGCACGGCCTCGGATTTCGCGATCACTTCCGGCGCAGCGCTTTCCGCCGGCAGCGGCAGGGGCTGCAGCTCGAACTCCTGCTCGCCCTCCACGCCGAGAAGCGCGCGGCTGGTCACCAGGAAGCGCACCTGCGGGGCGTGGCGCATCCAGTCGCCGACGATGCCCGACGCCGTCTCCACTACCTGTTCGAAGTTGTCCAGGATCAGCAGGCTGGGCGGGCGCGTGCGCAGCATGGCGCCGACCGTCAGCTCGGGCGACTGGTTACCGGTCAGCGGCACGCCCAGGGCCTGGGCCACCGCGTAGGCCACGCCCTCGATGTTGCGCGACTCGGTCAGGTCCGCGAACCAGCTGCCGCCGGGCAGCGCGCCCATCAGCACGCGTCCGGCTTCGCGCGACAGCCGCGTCTTGCCGGTGCCGCCGGGGCCGGTGATGGTGATCAGCGGGGAGTTGCCGGAAAGCAGCATCTCGACCAGCTGCTGCAGCTCGCGCTGGCGACCCACGAAGCTGGTGCGCGGGGCGTCGAGGTTGGTGCGGCGGCTGCGCTCGGCCAGGGGCGGCGGCTTGACCTCGGTTTCGGTATCGATCTCGATTTCCGGGGCGTCGTCGACCACGGCCTCCCAGCCCTGGCCGGCGGCACGGCACGCCTTGAGGTCGATGCGCAGCTTCTTGCCATCCTCGATGATCAGGCCCAGGCGCATGGGAACCGGCTTGATGTGACGCTGCCACTCGTTGACCAGCGCGTTGTTGGTCGGCTCGTTGCCGCGCACGGCGCGCAGGCAGGCCAGCATGTCGCCGCGCGCGAACTTGGTGCTGCCCAGGTGGTCATGGAACGCGAGCAGAAAGTCGGCCCACAGCCGCCCGTCCTCGGCGCCGGCGCGGTACAGCTCGCGGAAGCGCTCGAGGTAGTCCACGCCGTCCGTCGGCTGCGCGGCGGGCGCGCCTTGCAGCTCCTGGGGCAGGTCCTCACGCCGGATCGTCTCCCCGGCGCCGGCCTGGGCCACCGCGTACGCGATCGCCGAGCGCAGCTCGCGGATGTTGCCCGGCCACGCGTAGTCCTGCAGGGCGCGGCCGGCGTCACTCGACAGCGTGCGGGCGGCACCGGCTTCCCGGGTGCCGTGCTCCTCCAGGAAGAACTTTGCCAGCTCAAGGATGTCTTCGCGACGCTCGCGCAGCGGCGGCAGTGTCACCACGAACGAGTTGATGCGGTAGTACAGGTCCTCGCGGAACTTGCCGGCCTTGATCAGTTCCTTCAGGTCGTGGTTGGTGGCGCAAACCAGCCGCACGTCGACCGGGATTTCCTTCGTGCCGCCGACACGGCGGACCACGCCCTCTTCCAGGGCGCGCAGCAGCTTGGGCTGGATCTCGACGGGCGTGTCGCCGATTTCATCCAGGAACAGCGTGCCCCCCTCGGCTGCCTCGAACAGGCCCGGGGTGTCTTTCACCGCGCCGGTGAAAGCACCGCGCATGTAGCCGAACAGCTCGCTCTCGAACAGGTTGGCCTGGAAGGTGGCGCAGTTCAGCGAAACCAGACGGCCGCCGCGGCTTGATTTGCGGTGCACGTACTCGGCGATTACGCCCTTGCCTGAGCCGGTTTCGCCGTAGACCAGCACGGGGGCGTCCTGCCGTGCCGCGACCGAGGCGTCGGACAGCGCCTTCCGGAACGCGGGGGAATTGCCAATCAACTGTGTCGATGCCTTTGGCATTCAGCGGCAAAACCTGTTCGTGTCGGTTGAGCGGTCTCCAGCTTAGCGCCAAATCATCCCACACCCAACGGGGTGGAAGTTCATGGGTGCTGCAGGCGCCATTCCGTTCCCATGTTGTCGTCGGTGATCAGCTCCAGGCCCTCGGTGCGGGCCAGGATCGATGACCGCGTCTCCATGCTCCACCAGGGCGGCGACGGTTCCACCAGCGAATCGAGCATCCCCAGCGTCTTTTCCAGCGCCTTGCGGTCCTGCTCGCGCGCGAGGTCAAGCACCGGCTCGCCGTCGATCCGCATCGACAGCAGCGCCCGCCGCAGGCGCTCGTGCCGCGGCACCAGCGGGGCGTCGCTGACCAGCACGTTGTTGATGATGCGTACCACGTGCGGGTACACCTCGCAGGCGGTGCGCTGCACGCGGTCGGAGTCGGTGGTGTTGTAGATCGCCATGCCGCCCGGCGTCAGGTGCCCGCGCAGCAGCTGCAGAAACTCGACGGAAAGCAGATTGGTGGCGTGGCCGCGCCAGTGGAACGTGGTGTTCATCACCACCAGGTCGAACTTGCGGTCCGGGTTGCGGTTCAGCCAGCGGCGCCCGTCGTCGATTTCGACCACGACCTTGGGGTTTGCCAGCAGGCTTTTCACGCTGGGCTCGCACCCGATCAGCTCGATGTAGCCGGGGTTGATCTCGATCACCGTCAGCCGCTCGACGCCCGGCAGGTTCACCACAACCTGCGCCCACGAGCCAGACGACAGCCCGATCATCAGCACTTCGCGCGGCGTCTCGGTGAACGCCGCCACCGCGAACGGGCGCACGATCATGTTGCGGTCGCGCACCAGGTCGTGGCTGAACACCCCGTCGTAGATGCCGCCCCCGAAAATGCGGCGGTCCTCGGTAACCGTGATCACTCCGTGCCGGTTCTCCAGCACGTAAGCGAACGGCTGCTCCTCGCCTGATTTCTCGTGGAACTGCAGTCGGTGCCACAGGTTGCCGAACAGCGTCCCAGACAGCGCGATCACCAGCACGCCGGAAACCGCGGCCGCCGCAAGGTGCCGGATGCGCGCGCTGCCCGGCGTGTCGGCCAGGAACACCAGGCCGCCGGCCAGCAGCAGGCCCAGCAGAGACAGCAGCACGCTGGTCCAGCGCAGGTCCAGCAGGTCCATCAGCACGAAGCCGGTGACCAGGCTGCCTGAGGCTGAGCCGATGATGTTGGCCAGGTACAGGTAACTCATGCCCGCGCCCGCTCGCGCGTCCGGCGCGACGCCGTAATGGCAGATCAGCGGGAAGGTGGCGCCCAGCAGACCGGCCGCCAGCGTCACCAGCGGCAGCATGAACGGGTAGGGCAGGAAGGTGGCCAGCCAGCTCGACACGGGAGCGACCAGGAAGCTGGCCAGCATGGCGGCCAGCGCGAAACCGGCCAGCGCCCGCAGGCCGCGGCCCGTGACGTCCGAGGTGCAGAAGCGCCGCGCAAACAACGACCCCAGCGCAATCCCCAGCAGGAACGAACCCAGAACCGCGGCGAACGCCACCGCGTGCCCGCCCGTGGTGAATGAGTGCACCCGGAACCACACGATTTCGTACGACAGCGAGATGAAGCCCGTCAGGCCCACCAGCACGGCCGCCAGCAGGAAGCGCCTGCGCGAGAATGCCCCGGTCGAGACCTCCGCGGACTCCTCATGCGGCGGTGTCTTGTGGCGCGCCCCGGCAAGGAACGCGCCGCCCGCCACCAGCATGTTCAGCAGCGCGGCCAGCCCCACCGCGCCCTGCATGCCGAACGCCCGCATGATGAACAGCGCTACCGCAAAGCAAGCGGCCGCCGAGCCCAGCGTGTTCACGAAGTACAGCAGGCCCACCGCGCGACCCACGTTGCCGGTGTGACGCACCAGGTGCGAAACCAGGATCGGCAGCGTGGCGCCCATCAGCAGGGTGGGCACCAGCACCAGCCCGAAGGTGAGCAGGCCGGTGACCCAGACGCCGGCGCCGAGGGTGGCCTTGCCGACGGCGTCGAAGATTTCCAGCGAGAAGTAGCCGTACGCGCCGATGCCCAGTTCAACCACGCCGAACACGGTCAGCAGCGGGATGCGCCGCAGGCGCGAGATCGCGCCGCCGGCCAGGCTGCCCAGGCCGAGCCCCAGCATGAACGCGGTCACCACGACGGTGACGGACTCCACGTTGATGCCATAGATCGCGAACAGCGAGCGCTGCCACACCAGCTGGTAGATCAGCGCCGGAAAGCCGGAGAAAAAGAAAATCGTGCAAATTACGGGCAGACTGACAGTGCTGCGAACTGCCTCGGGTTTCTGGTCGCTCATGACGGCCGACAATGCCCAGCCCGTTTCCCCGCGTAAAGACGGTGCATTGTCGGTGGAGAACTCCGTATTACACTGTAGCTGAAACGTAATACGAGATTCCGATGTCCGACCTGGTGCGCGTCAGCATATCCCTGGAAGCATCCCTCGCGGCCGAGCTGGACCGCCTGGTCGAGACTTCGCGCTACGAGAACCGCTCTGAATACGTACGCGACCTGATCCGCGAGCAGCTGGTCAGCGAAGAGTGGGAGCAGGGGCGTGAGGTGCTGGGCACCATCACGCTGATCTACGACCACCACCAGGGCGGTCTCAGCGACAAGCTGAACGCCCTGCAGCACGACCACCACGCCAACGTGCTGGCCAGCACCCACGTGCACCTGGACCACCACCTGTGCGCCGAGATGATCATGCTGCGCGGCAAGCCGGAAATCCTGCGCGAGCTCACGGACGGCATGCGCAAGCTGAAAGGCGTGCTGCACGCGGCCCTGGCGTTCAGCAGCACCGGCCACGCACTTCGTAAACTGGGAAAGCATAGCCATGCACATTCCTGACGGTTTCCTCAGCCCGCCGGTGCTGGTCGCCACGGGCGTCGTTTCCGCCGCCTGCGTCGGCGTTGGCGTGTTCCGCGCCCGCAAGTCGCTGGGCGAACAGCAGGTGCCCCTGCTGGGGGTGACGGCGGCGTTCATCTTTGCAGCCCAGATGCTGAACTTCCCCGTGGCCGGCGGCACCAGCGGCCACTTCGGCGGCGCGGCTTTAGCCGCGATTCTGCTGGGGCCCCTGAACGCGATCCTGGTGATGGCGGTGGTGCTGGTGATCCAGGCCCTGGTTTTCTTTGACGGTGGACTCAGCGCACTGGGCGCCAACGTGTTCAACCTGGGCGTGGTGGGCGCTTTCGTCGGGTGGGGGACGCACCAGTTGCTGCTCAGATTGCTGCCCAAGGGTAAGCCTGGCCTGTTGGGCGCCACGGCTGTGGCGGCGTGGCTTTCCATTTTCATCGCATCCGGCGCCTGCGCCCTTCAACTGGCGGTCTCGGGTACCGTGCCTTTGAACGTCGCGATGCCCGCCATGCTGGGCGTACACGCGCTGATCGGCATCGGCGAGGCGCTGATCACCACTGCCGTGGTGGCAACCGTGGCGGCGGCGCGGCCGGACCTGCTGACGTCGCTGAAGCGGCCTGAGCCGGAGGGAGCTGCGGCATGAGCAAGCAGACCAGGACACTGCTGTTCGCGGGGTTGGGTGTCAGCCTGCTGATGGGCGGGGTGATTTCGTTCTGGGCGTCGTCGCACCCGGACGGCCTGGAGTGGGTGGCCGAGGAAGAGGGATTCCTGGACGCGGCCAGCGAGAACGAAACCCAGAAGTCACTGGCGCCGATCCCTGATTACGAGGTGCCCGGCGTCGAGAACGACTTCCTGAAGGTATCGCTGGCGGGCGTAATCGGCACGCTGGTCTGCTTCGGGCTGGCACTGCTGCTGGGGCGCCTGCTGCGGCGCCGCAGGCAGGAAGCTTCCGCGGCATGAGCGGCTCTCACGCTTCCGGTGAACTTCATGCGCACGGCGCACTGCTGTGGCTGGACCCTCGGGCCAAGATCGTTTCGCTGTTCGCCGTGGTGTTCGTGGCCATCAGCACCCCGGCTGAGGCCTGGCAGGCCTTCGCGGCCTACTGGGCGCTGCTGACGCTGTACGCGCTGGTCGGCGCCATCCCGCCGCGCCAGATCCTGCGGCGGCTGATCCTGGTGATTCCCTTCGTGCTGCTGGTGCTGCTGGTGCAGCCTCTGCGCGAGCCGGACTTCAGCAAGGGTGAGTACTGGGTGGAGGTGCTGGGCATGCAGGTGTCCAGCGGCGGCCTTGCGGTGTTGGCCAACGTCGCCTTGAAGTCGCTGACCAGCGTCTACGCGCTGATCCTGCTGAGCGCCACCACCCCCTTCAACGACATGCTGCGCGGCTTCGAGCGCCTGTACGTGCCGACCGTGTTCGTCGAGATCGCGGCGTTCGCCTGGCGCTACCTGTTCGTACTGCGTGACGAGGCCCAGCGCATGCTGCGCGCCCGCGACGCCCGTGCCTGGAAAGGCCGCTGGCTGTGGCAGGCCTGGGTGATCGGGCTGATGGTAGGCTCATTGTTCCTGCGCGCCTATGAGCGCGCCGAGCGCGTCTACCAGGCCATGAAAGCGCGCGGTTACTACGGACAGTCGCACACGCACTTTGATAGAAGCATGACACGGCCCGACTGGGGGCTGATCGTGCTGTTTGCCGCGGTGCTGGCGGCGACAAGGACCTGGGTGTGGCAGACGCTGTAATCGAAATCCGCGGGCTGGAGTTCAACTATCCTGACGGCCGCAACGCGCTGCGCGGTGTGGACCTTGCCGTGCACGCCGGCGAGCGCGTGGCGCTGCTGGGCGCCAACGGCGCGGGCAAGTCGACGTTGCTGCTGCAGCTGGTCGGGATCCTGAAGCCGAAGGCGGGCAGCATTCACGTCTGCGGGCTCGAGCTCTCGCGCCGCAACGTGCGCGAGGTACGGCGCAAGCTCGGGCTGGTGTTCCAGATTCCGGACGACCAGCTGTTCTGCACCACGCTCTATGACGACGTCGCCTTCGGCCCCCGTAACCTGGGCGTGCCGGAGAAAGAAGTGGACAGCCGCGTGGCCAAGGCCCTGCGCGACGTGGGCCTGCCCGGCTTTGAAGACCGCATGGCGTTCCACCTCAGCCCCGGCGAAAAGAAGCGCGCCTCGATCGCCACGGTGCTGTCGATGGACGCCGAATGCCTGGCGCTGGACGAGCCCACCAGCATGCTCGACCCGCGCGCGCGCCGCGAAATCGGCGAGCTGCTGAAGTCGCTGCCCCAGACCCAGTTGATCGTCACCCACGACCTCGAACTTGCCCGCAACGTCTGCACCCGCGCGGTGATCATGGACGCCGGGCGCGTGGTCGCGGACAACGGTGTGGCCGAATTGCTCGATGACCGCGAGCTGCTGGAAAAGCACGGCCTGGCATAGCTCAGGCCGTGATCAGCACGTACAGGTAGTACGCCGCGAACAGGCCGGACAGCACGATGCCGGCCCAGCTGTAGGCGATCATGCGCGGGCTGAGTCTCGCCTCCGCGGGCACTTCGCTGCCCATCATGGCGCGGTGGTTCAGCCAGGCCAGCAGCGGCGCCGACAGGAAGCTCAGCGAAGTAGCCAGGTCCACCAGTGACTTGAAGGCCTTGCCGCCGCCGATCGCGTACCAGATGATCCCGACGGCGCCCAAGCCCAGCACCACCAGCGCAATCCAGTAAACCTTGCGGCTGATCTGCGAGGGCTGGCCCGGCGTCTCCGGTTCCTGGAAGCGCGCCACCAGCGCCGCGATCGCGCGCGGGAAGCCGTCCACCACCGTCAGCGTGGTCGAGAACATCACCGTGAAGGCCGAGGTCGCGATGATCGGCTTGGCCCAGTCGCCCAGGCTGGCCGTGTACAGGCCGATCACCTGCCCGGCAAAACCGGCCGGGCTGTCGGAGAATTTCTCGCCGCTGTGGAACATCACGCCGGCGCCGAGGATCACGAAGCACAACGCCAGCAGCACGGTGCCCAGGTAGCCGACGTTGAAGTCGGTCAGCGCGTCTTTCACGCTGGGGGCGTGGCCGGTTTCACGCCGCCGAGCCAGCGTCCAGAGCGAATGCCAGATCGAGATGTCGAACGCGCTGGGCATCCAGCCGATGAACGCGACCAGGAACAGCACCTTGGGCGTGTCGGTCAGGAAGTCCGCCGAGGGCAGCCACTCCATGGCACCCCAGTCGATCTTCGGCAGCGCCAGGGCCGTGGCCAGCAGCGTGGTCACGGTCAGCAGCGCGACCACAACCTTCACGATCTTGTCGAGCCACTTGTAGTGGCCGACAGCCAGCAAGCCCGCGCAGATCAGCGTCAGCAGCGCCGACAGCCACACCGTGGGCGCCAGGCCCGCCAGCGGGTCCTTCCAGCCCAGCAGCGCCGTGAACATCGCGGCCGTCACCAGCGTGACGACCGCCTGCACGGTGAACATGGTCCCCAGCGTCAACAGCGCGTACAGCACCAGGGCCCACTTGCCCTGGCGGCGGTAACCTTCCAGCAGGCTGGTGCCGGTGGCGGCCGCGTAGCGCGGTCCGAAGCTGAAAGCCGGGTACTTGAAGAGGTTGGCGGCGAACAGGACTACCAGCAGGGCGAATCCGAAGCTCGCGCCGGCCCGAGTGCTCTGCACCAGGTGCGAAACGCCCACCGCGGCGCCCGCCCAAAGCAGGCCGGGGCCCAGGGCCTTCCAGAATGACTTTGGCTGCGGTTGTTCGGGCATGGGCGTGATTCTTCCCACGGGCGGGGCCGGATTCAAGATGGGCCAGTCTGGTCCGGGATGTCGGGCAGGGAAGGGTGGAAGCTGGAATCGGGTTGTTATAGCGTGCGTTGTACGCCGGGCGGCGGCGATAGAGAGAGCCATGACACTGACCATTGAGCAGGAAAAGGAAGCCAGGCAGTTCCTTTCCGACCTGCGCAGCGAAATCAAGAACCATGCCGGCGTGGGGCACAGCATCCTCGGCCGCATGAAGACGGACCCGCGTTCGCGCTTTGACTTCATGGTGCTGGCGGGGCAGCACTTCCCGCTGGTGGGAAATTTCACGCGCTACATGGAGCTGCTGCTGCTGAACGCACCGGACAGCGAGGCCAAGTGCTGGCTGGCCAAGGTGCTGGTGGACGAATACGGCGAGCGCAGCGAAGGCGAAGACCACGCCGAGCACTACAAGAAGTTCATGCACGCCGCGGGCCACAAGCCCGGAGAAGAAGACATCATCCCGCTGCACCCGGAGGTGGTCCACTTCATCCGCGAGCACTACCGCATCGCGACCGAAGAGCCTTTCCTGGTGGGGCTGGGTGCCTTGGGCCCCGGCCACGAATGGAGCATCCCGGCCATGTTCGAGCTGGCCGTGGCGGGCCTGCGCAAGGCGGGCTTTGCCGAGAAAGAGATCGAGTACTGGACCATGCACCTCGAGCAGGACCAGGACCACGGCGCCTGGCTTGAGGAAGCGCTGGTGAAGTACTGCATCGATCAATCCAACCGCGAGCTGATCCGGCGCGGGGCACTGCTCAGTCTGGATGCGCGCGAGCGCTTCTGGTGGGGGTGACCGACAAGATCGCCAGCGAGAGCACGAAAAAACACCTGCCGCCGGGCACGTCGGCCACGCACACGGAGGGGCAACTCACACTGCGTGAGCTCCGGCAGCGCTGGCACGTGGAAGCGCGGCTGGTGGAGTGAACCACAACCAGAGAACCGGGCGGCAACATGGCAATCGACAACCTGATGGTGGTGGCCTTCGGCGGGCCGACCAAAGAGTGCTGCGGCAAACACGCGGAGTGCCCGGGGCAGGCCTTCTGCTTCGTGAACGGCATCTTTGGCGACAACCCCGCGCGCCGCGCGCGGGTGGACGAAGTGGTCGAGCACTACAAGTTCTTCGGCGGCTTCAGCCGCTTCAACGAAATCACCGAGGCGCAGGCCAATGCCGTGCAGACAGAATTGAAGAAGCGCGGCCATGAACTGAAGCTGACGGTCGGCTACGACCACTGGATGCCGTGGATCGCCGACCAGGTGGCCAAGGTGGACGGCGAGTTCCTGGTGATGGTGATGACCCCGCACCAGAGCGCGGTCTCCTGGGACGCCTACCTGCGCCGCGTGAGCGAGGGCCTGGAAAAACTTGACGAGTCAAGTCGCCCGAAGTGGGCCGGCGTGGTGGACCCCTTCTGGAACAAGCCCGGCTTCATTGAAGCCCTGGCGGACCGCGTGCGCGAAGCAGCCAAGGCCATCAAGGCCGACCTGACCAACAGCTCCACTGGGCTTGTGCTGAGCGCCCACGCGATTCCGATGTCGCTGGTGAAAACCAGCAAGTACGTCGAGCAGATCAAGGAGACGGCCGAGCTGGTGGCGGCCAGGGTGGGGGCCGCGAACTGGATGGTGGCGTACCAGAGCGCCCCCAGCGACAGCAAGATCGAATGGACCACGCCCTACCTGGAACGCGCGATCGAGGAACTGAAGGAGGGCGGCGCGCAGAAGATTGTCGCCGCTCCGATCGGCTTCCTGTGCGACAACGTGGAGGTGCTCTACGACCTCGGCGTGGAGGGCAAAAACAAGGCCGACGAGCTGGATTTACCCTTCGCCGCCGCTGAAGCGGTCAACACCCACCCGGCCTTCATCAGGCAACTGGCCGACAACGTGGAAGCCAAGCTGAGCGAGCTGGCCGCGCGCTGACCGGCGTTCCAGAAGGGACAGCCGACAGGGAGGCTGCCCCTGTCGAGCGTGTGAAAATCTTCGGAACCACGGCGCAGGCGGCGACGTCTCAGGCGCGGAAAGGAACACCATGCGCTGCCTGCTTCCATTACTGATTCTGCTGCTGGCGATTGCCGGTTGCGGGGACAACGCGAACCGGGAGAACGCGAGCCGGGACAACGGTCGCGGAGTCGACAATGCACCTCCGCGCAACACGCCTGACAGAGTCGGGCCGGACCCGAACGACCCCGCCAGGCCGGGGCCGGTGGAACGCCCCGGCGGACACTACCCGGACCCTTCGCCGCCGAAGTACGTGGAACTGGAATGGGCCGACTGGGGAGACGGCAAAATTGCCCAGGTCTTCGAAAGCGATCACATCGAGAAACTGCCGGAGGACACCCGGGCGGTCAGCTTCAACCTGGTGCTGTGGTACGACCACGGACGCGAGGCCCGCGTCGGTGACGCCGAACTGGCACGGCTGAAACGCCTGCCCCAGCTGCGCTACCTGGCGGTGGGGGTGGAGATGGGCGACGCCGGCTTCAAGGCCATCAGCGAACTGCCGGCGTTGGAACACCTGGTGCTGACGAGCTTTTACGTGGTGAATGCCGAGCGCCTGCAAATGCTGCAGAAGCTTTCATCTCTGAAAAAGCTGGAGCTTCACTTGTCCGACAAGGCCCTGGACGAAGATGCGCTAAAGGCTTTCCGCGAAGCACGGCCGGACGTGTCCATCATTCGCTGATTACGTGCCGGGTTGCCTGGCTTTCTCTTTCGCCCGTTTCGGCTTGGGTTCCGGCCAGTTCTGGGCGGGAAACAGGGTTTTCATGGCCAGCAGCTTGCCGTAGCACAGCAGCCGGTCGCCGGCCAGGATTTCGCGCGTGTTGCGCGGGTTCGGGATGGTCTGACCTTCGCGCATGATGCTGAGCACCAGGATGTCCTGGTCGCGCAAGCCGCTTTCCTTGATGGGCTTGCCCACCAGCGGAGATTCCGGGCCGATGGGGATTTCCGCCACGCCGTAGCCGCGGTCGAGCGTCAGCCGCTGCCGGATGTCCAGGTCGGGGAACAGTACCTGTTCCTCAACGTGCTTGATCATCTCGCCGGCGATGTCCACACCCGTCGCGTGCTCGATTCCTTCCAGGCCGGGCGAGCTGTTCACCTCCATCACCTGCGGACCCTGCTTGCTCTCCAGCATGTCCACGCCCGCCACCCGCAGGCCCAGTATCTGTGCGGCCATCACGGCCGTGCGCTCGTATTCGGGCTCAAGCTGCACGGGCACGGCGACGCCGCCGCGGTGCACGTTGCTGCGGAACTCGGCGCCCAGTGCCTGGCGGCGCATGGCGGCGACCACGCGCCCGCCGACCACGAAGGCGCGCACGTCACGGCCGCGGCTTTCCTCTACGAAGTTCTGGATCAGCACGTTCTGCCGTGTGGATTGCAGTGTCTCGACGATCGCCTCGGCAATTTTGTTGGTGTCGGCCAGGATCACGCCTATGCCCTGGGTGCCCTCCAGTAGCTTGATGATCACCGGCGCGCCGCCGACGCGCTCGATGGCCGGCATCACGCTGGAGCGCTGGCGCACGAACGCGGTCTTGGGAATGCCGATGTTGTGACGGCTGAGAATCTGGAAGGCCCGCAGCTTGTCGCGGCTGGTGGCGATGGCGCTGCTGGTGTTCAGGCAGAAGACGCCCATCTGCTCGTACTGACGAACGACGGCGGTGCCGAAAAACGTGATGCTGGCGCCGACTCGCGGGATGACGGCGTCGAAGTTCTCGACGCGCTTCTCGCGATACCAGACGTGGGGGTTCTTCTTCTCGACATCGAGCGAGAACTTCAGCGGATCAAGCACGCGGACCTTGTGGCCGCGCGCTTCGGCGGCTTCACGGATGCGCCGCGTGCTGTACAGCCGAGGGCCCTGCGAGAGAATTGCGATTTTCATAGAGGATTGAGGCCGGAGGTTGGATGTCAGCCCCGGCCGGAAGGCCGGGGAAGTTGCGCGGAGTGTACCATTCCACTGATTTCCCCGCCCTTCCGGGCGGGGCTGCGGCTACCTCGTGAACTTGTAGCCGCTGCCGCGCATGGTGAGGATGTGACTTGGGTTGTTGATGTCGTTCTCGACCTTCTGGCGCAGCTTGTTGATGAAGTTGTCCACCGTGCGGTCGGTGCCGTAGTAGTCGAAGCCCCACACCTTGGCCAGAATCTCCTGGCGGCTGAGCACCTTGCCCTCGTTCTCGAGGAACAGCTTCAGCATCAGGAATTCCTTCTGGCTCAGCTCGATCTGCTGGCCGCTCTTGCGCAGCACCTGGCCCTTGGTGTCCAGCGTGTAGTCCTCAAAGCTGTAGTCGGCCTCGCTGGTCTCGAAGCGCTTGCTGCGGCGCACGGCCGCGTTGACGCGGGCGACCACCTCGGCGACGCTGAAGGGCTTGGTGACGTAGTCATCGGCGCCGAGCTCGAGGCCCATGATCTTGTCGATCTCCTGGGTCTTGGCCGTCAGCATGATGATGGGCATGGTCAGGCCCTGCTTGCGGATCTGGCGGCAGATGTCGAAGCCGGAGAGCTTGGGCAGCATCACGTCGAGCAGCAGGATGTCGGGCCGGCGCTCAAGCGCCTGCTTCAGTCCTTCTTCGCCATCGCTGGCCGTGATGACGGAGTAGCCCTCGACCTGGAGGTTGAGTTCCAGGCCGCGCTGGATGGACGGATCGTCCTCCACCACGAGGATCGTTTCCATTCGTGCTCCCTAGCTTGACGGTTACAGGGCAGGCAATAGTATACGCCCCCTCGCGAGGCGGGCAATGAGCCTGCGGAAGGGGGTCAGACCCCTTTTTCGCAACAAAGCCGGTTCGCGGGACGTTAGCAGCACGGCGAAAAAGGGGTCTGACCCCTTCGAGCCTGAAGGGCGTTTAGCTCAGTTGGCTAGAGCACTGTCTTCACACGGCAGGGGTCACTGGTTCGAGTCCAGTAACGCCCACCATACTAAAGAGCGGTCGTGCGAATCTCGCGGTTCGCGCGACCGCTTCGTTTACGCCCGGCGTCGCCCGCCTGTGGGCGGGCTTTGGCCGGGCTACTTCGCGTTCAAAACAGTCCACAGGACTGTTTTGAGGTTCGAGTCCAGTAACGCCCACCATACTTCGCAACCCCGCGGACAAGCCGCGGGGTTGCTTCGTATGGCAGGCCAGCGATGGGGCGATGCTCAACTCGTCTGGCGAACTCGCCAGCAAATCGAATAGCCCCGGGCTTTCGCCCGGGGCCGTTGTCTCTCTACCAACTACAAACCACCAACTACCAACCGCAGTCCAGCTACTTCTGCTCTTTCGACCACTTCTCGATGGCCTCGGCGTTTTCCTTGGCGAGGCGCGTGGTCAGGTCCAGCACGTCTTTCTTGAACACGCGGTCCTTGCGCTTCATGTTCGTGATCGCTTCGTGGAACTCGGTGCTGTCCTTGTACTTGGCGTTCTTGGCTTCTTTCACCGCCTCGTTCCAGACGTCGTCGGCCTTGTAGGGCTCGTTGGCCTTTACCTTGGCGAGCACGATCTCGTAGTACTTCTTGAACACGCGCTCGACGTCGGCGAACAGGGTTTTGCCCTCTTCGCTCATTTCGCGCTTCTGGGGTTCCTTTACGTCTTCGCCCTTTTCTTCCTTGGGCGGCTCGGGCGGCTTCTCTGCTTCCTGCGCGAACAGAGGCGCGCAGAACGCCAGCGCAAGCAGCATGGTCAGCAATGTACGCATTCTCGATCCCTCCTGGCTCCCGTACTGTAACGTCTTTGTCGGCCGGCGGGTTCCTTTTTCCAGGTGCAGGAATTCTGGCAGGGGCGAAACAGGAGCCGCAAGCGCAAGCGCGCGGCCCGAATCGCGGGTGACGCACAAGCAACAAAAGGGGCCGACAGCCCTTTTCGGCGTCGGCCCCCAGGTTGAAGGTCAACCGCGCGCTTGCGCTTGCGGCTCTTGTTCCTTACCCAATGTTCATGGTCATCAGGAACTCGGCGTTGCTGCCGGTCTTCTTGAGCTTCTCTTTCAGCAACTCCATGGCCTCGATCGGGTTCATGTCGTTCAGGATGCGGCGCAGGACCCACATGCGCTTCTGCTCTTCGGGGTCCAGCAGCAGCTCTTCTTTTCGTGTGCCGGAGCGCGTGACGTCGATGGCCGGGTAGACGCGGCGGTCGGCCAGGCGGCGGTCCAGGTGCAGCTCGGCGTTGCCGGTGCCCTTGAACTCTTCGAAGATCACTTCGTCCATCCTCGAGCCCGTGTCGATCAGCGCCGTGCTGATGATGGTCAGCGAGCCGCCCTCTTCGATGTTGCGCGCGGCGCCGAAGAAGCGCTTGGGGCGCTGCAGGGCGCTGGCGTCCACACCGCCGGTCAGGATCTTGCCCGAATGCGGCTGCTCGGCGTTGTAGGCACGGCCGAGGCGGGTGATGCTGTCCAGCAGGATCACCACGTCCACCTTGTGCTCGACCAGGCGCTTGGCCTTGCCCAGCACCATCTCGGTGACCTGCACGTGGCGGCTGGTGGGCTCATCAAACGTAGAAGCGATCACCTCGGCGTCCACGGTGCGCTCCATGTCGGTCACTTCTTCCGGGCGCTCGTCGATCAGCAGTACGATCACGTAGACATCCGGGTGGTTGGCGCGGATCGCGTTGGCGATTTTCTGCAAAATCACCGTTTTGCCCGTGCGTGGCGGCGCCACGATCAGGCAGCGCTGGCCGCGGCCGATGGGTGTGACCAGGTCGATGATGCGCAGGTTGAGGTCGTTCTTGACCTCCAGGAAGATGCGCTTGTCCGGGTACAGCGGCGTGAGTTCGTCAAAGGGCACGACCTCGGCCAGCTTGTTGGGGTCTTCGCCGTTTACCTTCTCGACCTTCAGCAGCGCGAAGTAGCGTTCGTTGTCCTTGGGCGGGCGGATCTGGCCGGCGACCACGTGGCCGCTCTTGAGGCCGAAACGGCGGATCTGGCTGGGGCTGACGTAAATGTCGTCGGGGCTGGGCAGGTAGTTGTAGTCGGGGCTGCGCAGGAAGCCGAAGCCTTCATTCAGCACTTCCATCACGCCTTCGCCGCTGATCACCGCGCCGCGCTTCACGCGGTCTTTCAGCAGCTGGAAGATCAGGTCCTGCTTCTTCAGGCCGGTCACGTCCTGCATGCCCAGCTTGCGCACTTCGCGCTGCAGGTTTTCCATCTTCATCTTCTGAAGGTCGTTCAGGTTGACGAAGAAGGGCTCGCGTGGCGGCTGGGGCTGGGCCGGGGCGGCTTCGGCCTCGGTGGTGGGGGCTGCTCGGTGACTTCTGCCTCGCCGTTGTCTTCGGTGACCACGGGTGGCAGGGGCGCTTCGGCCTTGGCGGCCGCCATGGCGGCCGCGGTCTCGTCATCGACCGTGGCGTAGCCGGGGGCCTCGTTGCCGCCGGCGACTTCGTGGGCGCGACCCTCGGCCTCTTCCTTCTCGCGGCGCGCCTCCATGCGGGCCATTTCGGCCTGGCGGGCGAACTCTTCGTGCATCACGTCGGTCTGGCCCTTCTTGCCGCCGCCGGGTTTACGCCGACCGCCACCGCCGCCGCGATTGTTGTTACGGCCGCGGCCGCGTTTACGAGGTGCTGACTTTCCTTCGGGTGTCATTCGTGCTCCAGCGCTCTTGCGAGCTTGCCCGGGGATGGGCTCCCCGAGGTCATGGTTCCGTGCCGAGGGGCCGTGGGCCGGCCTGGCGGGAACATCCTGTCCGGGTACGGATTGTTAGTGGCCCCCGGCGGCCGGTTCGATGTGAGTTTGCCAGATTTCCTCTACCTGGCGGTCCAAGTCTTCGAGCGTGCCCGTGTTGTTGATGATCACGTCGGCGCGCTGCTTTTTTTCAGAGAGGCTCAACTGTCCGGCCTGGCGGGTCGCCACCTGGCCCTTAGCCCAGCCGCGCTCCTGGATGGCGCGTTGTTCGCGGGATGCTTCATCTGCTTCAACGTAAACCAGCAGAGAATACTTCCCCTCGTAAGCGCCCGATTCCAGCAGCAGGCTGACATCCAGCACCACCGCTTTCACCTTGGGATCGTTGAGTCCAGCCTCGATTTTCGCCTGTGTGCGTTGCCGGATGCGGGGGTGGGTGATGGCGTTCAGTGTAGCCAGTTTTGCGGCGTTGCCAAAGACCTCGGCACCCAATTTCGCCCGGTCAACTTCTCCTTGCCCGTTGAAGACGCCCGCACCGAAGGCGTCTCTGATTTCCTTCTTCACGGCCGCGTCCAGCAGGACCGCATGGCCTTCTTTATCCGCGTCCACGGCCAATGCGCCGCGCTTTTCGAAGGCTTTTGCCACGGCCGACTTGCCGCTTGCCACCCCGCCGATGAGCGCGATGACAGGCTTCATCGCGCAGCCCTTGGCCGCGCGGAATTCAGGATTGGCGATTCAGGATTCAGGCCTCCGGTTGGGGGCCCAGCATCCTGAATCCTGCATCCTGAATCCTTCATCCGCCGCTTCCCATGTCGCCCGCGTTCCAGCCAACCAGCGGCTTGAACTCCGGCGCCTGCGTTTCCGACTTGCCTGTCGCGCCGGCCAGCAGCTTCAGGGCCGCGGCCCTGGCGGCGCGGCGCTTGTCGCCGTCGGTCACGCCCTGGGTGATGACCTCGAAGGTCAGCAGCTCGTTGCCGGCCTTGAGCACCCCCAGCAGGTTGTTTTCTGAGCTGCTGTCGTCGTAATCGAAGACCACGATGGGCAGCTTTGCGTCCTGCGGTACATAGCCCGTTGAGAACTTTGCGCTGGGCACTTTCAACCGGCGGTTGAACGTGGTGTCGCGCCTGAGGCGCGCGCGCAGGTCCCCCTCGGTGTCAGCTTCCTTCAGCCTGCGGATCAGGATCCAGGGCTTGGCGCCTTCGCCGTCAATCTGGATGGTGGAGTCGCCGCCGATCTTGCGGACGAGCTGGCCATTTTCGATTGGAAGCTGAAGGGTGCCGTCGGGAAACCGCAAGGTCCCCCGGAGCTGCTCCTCGAGCGAGCTGGAACATTTATGCTTTGGCGAACCCTCAAGCGCAAGCTCCCGCTTGATGGAAACTGCCTCAAGGATGCGTTCTGCGCCCCCGAAGTCCCGATTCGCGCCTGTATCCATACGAACTTCGACAAACAACAGCATCCGCGCCACACGGCCTTTCACCTGCCGGACCGCGTAGATGTAGGCGAACTGGTCGGTTTGCGCCAAACAGAATGAATGGGGAAAGCCCAGATCAGAGGGTGGCGACTCAAACACCCGACCGCCTCTGGCCTCCGCGAGTTTTCGTGCATAGCTGTCCAGCGAGTCCCCGGTATCGACGGCGATGGCCGCTGAGTGTTGCCATGCATCGTCCTTGGAGCGATCAAACGCCATCAGCTCGGTGCCATACCAGTCCACCGGCCAGAGCCTCCAGTTCGGCGCAAGGTTGAACTGGATCAGCACCTGCTCGTCAGAGCCCTTGGGGGCGAGCCTTACGCGGCGCTTCTGGTCGCGGTCCAGCCCTTCAAAATACTCGGGATATTCGAGCTGGTCCTGGGGCACGAAGGACAGCCACTCGATTCCTGCCTGCTTGCCGATGTCGAGAAAATCCGACTGCGCCTCCCGCGGCCGCCACTGGTCGCGGTGTTCTTCGACGTCCTGGTTGTCCGGTTTTTCGTTCGCGGGCTGCGGTTGGCTGCAGGCAGTGAGGAACAGCAGCAGCAAACAGGAGCCGGGAGCGCAAGCGACCGGTAGGCGCGCGATCCAGGAAAAAAGAAGCATGAATGGCAGGGGAACGTCTGCCCTCGCTTGCGCTTCGGGCTCTTGTTCCGTTCGTCCGCATCACTTCGCCTCCAGCCAGTTGTCGCCTATGCCGGCGTCGACATCGAGCGGCACCTTCAGCTTCATGGCCTTGCTCATCACTTCCCGGGCGAACTCGGCGCACTTTTTGGCATCTTTCTCGGGCGCTTCGAACACCAGTTCGTCGTGCACTTGCAGCAGCATGCGCCAGGGCAGCTTCTGCTTCTCGATCTGGCGGTGCGCGTCCAGCATGGCCTGCTTGATCAGGTCCGCCGCCGTGCCCTGCAGCACCGTGTTGAAGGCCTGGCGCTCCGCCTGCTTGCGCACCATCACGTTGCGGCTGCCGATCTCGGGCAGGTAGCGTTTACGGCCGGCGAGCGTCTTCACGTAGCCATCTTTGCGGCACTGATCCAGCACCTCATCGTTGAGCTTTGCAACCTTCGGGTGCGCTGTAAAATAGTTGTCGATGAACTCCTTGGCCTCGCCGCGCGAGATGCCCAGCCCCTGCGACAGGCCGAAGGCGCTCTGGCCGTACAGCACCGCGTAGTTCACGGTCTTGGCCACGTTGCGCTGGTGGGTAGTGACGTCTTCGGCCTTCACGCCGAAAATGCCGGCCGCGGTGGCCTTGTGAATGTCCACGCCTTCCTTGAAGGCGGCGATCATGTGCTTCTCGTCGGCGATGTGGGCCAGCAGCCGCAGCTCGATCTGGCTGTAGTCGGCGCTGATCAGTTTGCAGCCCTCGGCCGCGATGAACGCGCGGCGGATCTTTTTCCCGTCTTCGGTGCGCACCGGGATGTTCTGGAGGTTCGGGTCCTTGCTGCTGAGACGGCCCGTGGCGACGGTCTGGCGATAGGTAGTGTGCACGCGGTCGTCTGCATCGGCCAGGCCGGGCAGCGCGTCCACGTAGGTGGACTTGAGCTTGGACAAGTGCCGCCACTCCAGCACTTTGGCCGGCAGCTCGTGCATCGGCGCCAGGATTTCCAGCGTGGACTGGTCGGTGCTGCGGCCGGTGCCCTTGGCTGTGCGGCCTTGCACGGGCAGCTTGAGTTCATCGAACAACACCTCGCCAAGCTGCTTGGGCGAGCCGATGGCGAACTCGTGTCCGGCCAGCTTGTGGCATTCTTTCTCGAGGCGCTCGATGTCTTTTTCCATCTCCTTGGCGAGCTTGCCGAGGTAGGGCTTGTCGATGCGGATGCCGCGGTGCTCCATGCGGCCGAGCACCTCGATCAGCGGGAACTCGAGGTTGTTGGCCAGGTCTTCCAGCTCGAGCTTTTTCAGCTGCGGCGTGAGGGCGTCACTGACGCGCAGGGCGTAGTCGGCGTACTGGGCGGCGTACTGCATGACGCGCTCGGGCTCGGCCTCGAACAGGCTGACGCGGGCCTTCTTTTCGCCGAACAGCTTGTCGAGGTTGACCGTATCCAGCCCCAGGAATTCGCGGCACAGGCTGTCCAGGCGGGCGTCTTCTCTTGACCCGTCAAGCAGGAAGGCGACCAGCTTGGTGTCGCTCTCGATGCCCAGGATTTCGCAGCCTTCCTTCAGCAGCAGGCGCAGGTCGTGTTTTACATCGTGCCCGATTTTACCCACCTTGGGGTCGGCCAGCACGCCACCCAGCGCTTTCAGCACTTCGCCGCGATCCAGCGATTCGCTGTTCAGGGGCAGGTACCAGGCCTTGCCCGGCTTAGTCGCGACCGCGATCCCGGCCAGGTTGGCGTACTCCTCGGCCGCGCAGTGGATGGCCAGGCGTGTGGCCTTGGCGGTCGCCTTGCTGAAAGCTTCGAAGGCTTTTTCGTCGTTGACCAGCGTGTAGTCAGCGCCGGCCGCGACCAGCGTCTTGTCGATTTCCGGTGCCTGCTGGGCGGGCACATCGCCGAACAGGCTGGTCTGGGCGCCTTTGGTGCGTTTGGGGGCGGCTGCCGATTGCTTCCCCGTCGCTGGCGCTCCGGGCGCCTGTTCACCGGATTCGGCGGCAGCCGGCACCATTTCATCGCCCCAGCCGAAGTCCGTGGCGACTGATTTGAAATTCAGCTCGCTGAGCAGGGGCAGCAGCAGCTCTTTTTTCGGTTCGTGGTACTTTGCCGTCTTCTTGTCGAGCTTCACGCCCGGCACGTCGGTCTTGATGGTGACCAGCTGCCGGCTGAGCTCCGCTTCGTCACGGAAGGCGATCAGGTTCTCGCGGCGCTTGGGCTGTTTGATTTCCTCGGCCTTTTTGAGCACTTCATCCATGCTGCCGTATTGCTGGATCAGCTCTGCGGCGGTCTTGATGCCGACGCCCTTGGCGCCGGGGATGTTGTCCACGCTGTCGCCGGCCAGGGCCTGGATGTCGATGAACTGCTCGGGCGTCACGCCCAATTCTTCTTTCAGGTCGCCCAGGCCGTATTCGCTGTCGTCGTCGGCGTTGAGCATCCGGATGTGGGGCTCGAGCAGCTGCTTGAGGTCCTTGTCGCGGCTGACCAGGCGCACTTCCACATTGTGGTGGGCGCTCTGCTTGGCCAGCGTGCCGATTACGTCGTCGGCTTCGAAGCCGGGCACCTGCACAATGGGGATCTCGAAGGCTTCCACCATTTTGACGATCACCGGGATCTGCTCGCGCAGGTCTTCGGGCATTTCGCCGCGATTGGCCTTGTACTCGGGGTAGATCTCGTTGCGGAAGGTGGGCCCCTTGGGGTCCAGCACGCAGATCAGGTAATCCGGCTTATGCTGCTTGATCAGCTTCTGCAGCATGCGGGTAAAGATGTAGATAGCGCCCACGGCTTTGCCGCGGACAGTACGGCGCCTGGCGGCCGGGCTGTAGTAGGCCCGGAAAATCTGGCTGTGGCCGTCGATGATGTAGAGGGACTCAGTCACGCAGGATTTCAGGAAGTGCGACGGAAAGCACCGTGCCCCGGGGTGGGCCGGTGGGCATCCCAAGGGGCTGGCGGGTATGGAGATCTGAGCTTGCTTTCGGTGACACAAGGGTGTCAAGGTTTTTGTTGGTGGATTATTGCCCCGCCCGGGCTGCTTCCTTATGCTCAGGGCGCTTCTACCCCTGATTGATGCTGTCGCACCCTGCGTTCCGCGGTCGCATACCGCTGGAGTTTTGTGCGTCAGTAATCGGAGTGGTCGCTGATGTCGAGATACTCTCGCCGCGGCATGGTCGATCTGATCGTCATGATCGTCATGATCGTGTTCCTGCTTGGAATGGGGACACTCGCCTTCCTTACTTACGACAAGGCCCAGAAGGAGAAGCAGTACCTTGCGGCCTTGCGTGAAATCCCGGCCCGGCAACAGTCTGAGCTGGATTCCGTAAAAGCCCGCTATGCCGAGGTTTGCATGTACATCGGCTTCCGGGGCGAGGCGGCCTACAGCTCGCCGCAGGCAATCCAGCAGCTGCTGAACGAGGGCAGCCAGGTGGTTGCCGACTACTACGTGGTGGACCCGGTGGAAGGCCAGGCCGCGCCGCTGCAGGGCACTCGCACAACAAGCATCAAGGTGCGGCTGTTCAAGGACGGCCAATGGACTGAAGAAGAGTTGCCGATTTCGCAGGTTGAGGGAACGCGTCGCAACAGCGCCAAGATCTACGAAGCGCAGGACGTGCTGACCATCCAGCACGCGCTGGGCCGCCAGGATGAAGTGATCAACAGCCTGGTGACCCGCTACATCCCCAACGTGCAGGCGCAGCGAAAGTCCCAGAAGGATGAGAAAGACCGGGAAGCCGGGCGCAAGGCCACGGAGTCTTCCAACAAGTACGGCGAAGTTTCGACCGAGATCGAAACCGCCAATGCCGACATGAAGACCAAGCAGGAAGCGGTCGCGAGCTCCGAGCAGCGCCTGGCGGAGGCGATGAAGAAGGAGAACGAGACCTACCTGAAACTCGACTCCGACGCCGTGCGCGAGGCGCGTGAAGCCGCGTTTGCCGCGGCGCGCGAGGCGGCCGTGGCCCGCCGCGAGGCGCGCGAGGCGATGGAGGCTTATCGCCTGCAGACGGACAAGCGTCGCCGCGACGACACCCGCGACCCGGACGGCGCGGTCTTCCTTGTGGACCGCAAGTCGGGCTACGTGTGGATCAACATCGGCCAGAAGAGCGACGTGCGCAAGAACCAGACTTTCCAGGTGCTGCGCGCCGACGCCAGCCGCAACAGCGAGGTGCCGATCGGCGAGATCCGCGTCCAGGAAGTGATGCGCGGCAACATCGCGCGTTGCCGGGTGGACGCGCTGGACGACCCGAACACCTACCCGGAAGCCGGCGACGTCATCAAGAACCCGAACTTCAGCGACCGCCAGTACTACAGCTGGGCGCTGGTCGGCGAGTTCGGCGGCAGCTTCACCAGCCTGACCCGCCAGCAGCTCACTGACCTGCTGCGCAGCGTGGGTTACCGCGTCACGACGCAGATCGACGCCACCACCGACGCGGTGATCATTGGCGGTAACTGGGACAAAGACCCCGAGTTCATCAAGGCGGAAGAGCGGCGCCTGAGCTTTGAAAAGTATCCCGAGCGGGAAGTGCTCTGGTTCCTGGGCATGATCGGCCCGGACCAGCAGGAGTAGACAGCGGAACCGGAGCGAGGAACTACCATGTCAAAAACCAACAAAGTAGCGGGCTGGTACTGGATCATTTCGGCGATCCTCACCCCCTTCGTGCTGATTGCCACGCTGTTGTGGGCCTACTACGCGCAGCAGGTGCAGACCGCCCGCGCCGAGGGGACACGCCTGGTCGCCAAGCTCGAGGCTGACCACGCCATGTTCGTCCCGGTGGTCAACCACATGAAGTCGGTCTCGGAAGTGACCGGCTTCAAGATGGGCGACCCGCTGGGCGGTGTTGACCAGGTGCGGGGCAGCATCCCCAACCCCACGGCCTTCCAGGGTGAAGAGCGCAACCAGCCCCAGGAAAAACGCAGCCCGCTGCTGAACGCCTACATCGACGCCGAGAACCGCTTTTATGGCGCCGCCGACGGGGCCGGCTACGTGCACGAGTACGCCGCGGCGCGGGAGTGGCTGACGGCCTTTGAGCGCAAACTGCAGCGGTATGTGTACCTGAAGGGCTATCAGCACTACACGGTCAAGACCATCGACATCGGCGGCGAGGGCGTCGCCGTTGCGGCGGGCGATCTCAGCCGCCAGATCGAGGTGGTCGACAACCTGCCGCAGCCGCCGGAATCGGCTCTGGACAACGCATTGAACCGCCACGCCGGCAACGAGCCGCCGGTCGACAAGGTGATGCAGGAGCCGGTCAAGATCACGCTCGAGCTCGTCTTCCGCAAGCAGGTGCAGCTGATCCGCGACCTGGTGAGCGCCAACCTGCACCAGTACAACCTGCTCTACGCCGACGTCGCCGGCGATGTCGATTACGTGGACGCACAGGGGAACCGCACCCGCGTTTCCGTCGGCTTCAAGGGCGAGCGCGACAGCCTGGCCAAGATCATTGCGGACCTCGGCGGACTCAGCCGCAAGGTCGGACTGCGCAAGACCGAGAGCGTCGAAAAACTCGATGACGCCGAAGACATGGCGGAGAATGCCGCAACCGAAACTACCGCCAAGGAGAACCGCCTGCAGTTCATGGTGGTGGCCAACGACGGGCGTATTGAGGAACTGGCGACCAAGTTCTCCAGCGAGAAGCTGACCCACGAGGGCGATGCCCAGAAGTTCCGTGACCTGGTACGCAACCTGCCGCGACTCAAGATTCCGCAGAAGCTCGAGCAGAGCGACCCGGACGGTGAAATCAGCTACAGCGACTACAAGCGCGGCGTGGTTCACGTCAACCTCGGCCATGCTGACGGCGTGCGCGTTGGCCAGCGCTTCGAAGTCTGGCGCCCGCACGGTTTCGAGAAGGACGAGTTTGTCGGCGTCGTCGAGATCGTGCGCATGCTCTCTGCCCACTACAGCCTGTGCACTGTGCTGTTGCTGACCAAAGACGACGACCCGGTGCGCAAGGCCGACAAGATCGTCAGCCAGATCTGGCACAACGGCAAGTTCCTTAAGGTCGCCCTGCACGGCAGCTACGAGCCGCCCAACGAGGCCTACAGCAAGGAGCGCCTCACCGAGCTGCTCAAGAACCTCGGCGTGCAGGTAGTTGACAAGGTGCAGCCGGGCACCGACATGGTGATCCTGGGCAGCAACCTGCTGGGCGACGAGTGGTACCGCCGCGCACGCAACGACCTGCGTTTCGAGACGCTGAAGGAAGACGACATCCGGCTCTACGTCGACCCGCGCTAACGCCTCCGCCACACGCCAGAAGCCCCCGCGGAAACGCGGGGGTTTCTTTTTTTACCGCAACCACCACTCTCACGAACCGCCCCTACAACAATGACGAAACCCGCGTACGATTAACCGCGTGGTCCAGGCAGTCGCCTGCCCGAAAGGGCGGGAGGAAAGTCCGGGCTCCACAGAGCAGGAGGGTTGCTAACGGCAACCGGGTGCGCCTCAAAGGCGCATCCAGGGAAAGTGGCACAGAGAACAGACCGCCCGGCTTGTTTGCCTGGCCGTGACGAGGGCCCGAAAACTCGCACGGCCGGACGAAGCCCGAAAGGGTTCGGGTAAGGGTGAAAAGGTGGGGTAAGAGCCCACCGCGCGGCCGGAGACGGTCGTGGCAGGCCAAACCCCCTCCGGAGCAAGGCCAAATAGGGACCAAGGGACTGCTCGTCCCGCTGCGAATGTGTCGCGAGAGGTCCGGGTAGGCTGCTGGAGCGACGGGGCAACCCGCCGCCTAGACGAATGACCGCCGCCCCGCAAGGGGAAACAAAACCCGGCTTACAAGACCACAAAGACGGGGGGCACGGGCGCCCCCCGCCACTATTTAGGCCAGCAGGGGAGGCAGTCGAAACCTGTGAACAGGAGCCCGGAGCGCCAGCGACGGGTAGCCGCTCGATCTTGGGAAGATGCATCATTCCCGAGGCAGGTCGGGCCCTTGAGCAAGCCAAACATACTCACATGCCCGGGCCAAGGCCTCATCCGTGAACAAGTACCGCTTGCTGCCACGCTCCGCCCAAGCCCGCTTACGATCGCCAATCGCACCGGCACGGCGCAAAGCACGTGTAAGGTAGGCCTTCAAGTCAGCCAGCATCCGATCTGGATCTCCGTCAGCCGATAAGACCGCATGAATGTGGTTGGTGCGCACGTTGTTCGCGTGATGGTGCCACCCGCGGTGTTCGCAATGCTGCAGGATTGTGTCCTCAATGATCCCGCGCATTTTCGGGGTGATCAGCAAAGGCTCTTCAGCCAGATCCGCCCGGCGCATGGATTCATACGTGAGGCTAGGCGGCACGAATTCCTCGCCAAACCGGTTATGGAACTTGTCTACCGTGCCGCGTTCATCCCCATGCAACCGAGTGCCATAGGGAACGAATGTGAACAGGAAAGCCTTCGGAGCGTTGAACATGCCAGCGATTCCAAGAAACAGGAGCCTGGAGCGCCAGCGACGGGGATGGATGCGTACCTGCGCCACCGTCCGATCCCACGAAACAAGAGCCGGGAGCGCAAGCGACCGGGAGGCGTGCCTGTCACGCTGCCGGTTCGTCCCTCAATGAGAGGAGGCCCTCATTCAGGGACTTCACGTCGCTCCTAAGGCGCTTCAACACCCTTCGCAACTCTTCCTGAATGTCGTATGCCTTGCCGCTTACCTCCTTTGCGGTATCCATGATGCTGTCGCACCACTTGCTCATTTTGTCGAACCGCTCGAACTGCTTCTCGATGTCAGCGATGGCTTCATTCAACTCCTGCAATTCTTCGGCCTCGTCCGCATGTTCGACATGAGCGCTCCGCACCACCAGTGCGCGCGCAAGACTGATTGCGGCGTCAAGGACTACATCCGACGTGGGGTTGTCGCAGTCCCACACCGCGATGATGTCGTTCTCGTAGCGCACTAACGCTGCGGGATACTCGCTGCGCAGGCCCTCATTGTCTCGCAGTGTCTGTGCGGACATGATGAAGACGCCAATGCCTGAGTCGCGGTTCTTACGAGCTTCTGCTAGCTCCTCGCGTGCCTTCTTGACCCTGTAGCTCTTGTCGCGCTTGCATTCGTATACGATGTTCGCGCCCGGCACCGCTGATTCAGCGCCCAAAGTCTGAACGTGGTCTCCCGTCAGGCGCTTGAGGACGCCAGGAAGCTCGCCGACACTCTGAAACTCGTCCCCCAGAGAGATCACACGCTGTTTCAAGGCTTCAGCAGCGAGGTGCTCGAAACTGAATCCGCCTTCAGTCGTTCGGGCCTGAACCTGCTTGATACCAAGTTGTTCACTGACGGCTTTTTGGAATTCGACCTGTTGCTCGGCAATCTCGGCGATCTTCCCCAGCAGGCTGTCCTGCATCTTGCTGAGCGGACTTTTTGTACCATCGTCAGCAACATCCAAGGTCAGATCCTTGCGAATCCGCTCTTGCGTATCCCGCAGGGCATTCGTCAAAACGCCGAGCGCGGTCTTCGGGTCATCGGGGTTGAAGTTCGTTTCGATCTGATTGATAAGTCGTTTGAGCGCTCCTTCATCGTTATTCAGGTCAAACTCGCCCAGTACCTTCTTGCTCTGCTCTTCGAGCCGTTCTTGGGCAATACGAGTGATCGTCTCGATCAGCCCCTCCGAGTTCTTCGGGTCCAGGTGCTTCATCAGTGGGCTGCTTGCTCCGACGGCCGCAGCGAGTTCGCGTGCAAGCAGACTGTTGTCGCCTACAAGATGAGATTTGAGCAGGCTCGCCAGTTCGCCATCTTCTCTGACAAGCCTTTCCACCCGGTCGTTGAAATGTCCGCTCTTTGGGTCAAAGTACTTCTGCAGTTCGGCCGAAAGTTCCTGGTCGAGGTTGGAAGTGTGCTTCTGCAGCTTCTTCTCGAGTTCCTTGAGGATGAGCTCGCCCTCTTTCTTGAGCTTCTCCGCGTCGACCAGTCCGCCCGCTTGCCGCAATGCAATGACACCTACCCGCAAAGCCGTCAGCGCGTAGTTCTCGCGTTCGCTACCGTCACGTTGCCTGAGTTCGGCGAGTACTTCCGGATCCTGAACCCACAACTTCAGGTACATGCCCGTGCCAGCGTCGCCATCCAACGACACTAGTTTGTCGGCCTTGGGGATGTCGGGTTTGTCCATGCGATTGCTCCGTCAGTTTGCCGCTCTCCCCGTCGCTGGCGCTCCGGGCTCTTGTTTCCTGTGTTCGTCTGCCGCTGGTTGCCTGTTTGCCTCCCGGTCGCTTGCGCTCCCGGCTCCTGTTTCTTTCATTCGGGCGCTTGCCCTTGTTTGCCGCTCTCCCCGTCGCTTGCGCTCCGGGCTCCTGTTCCTGCGTTCGCTGCCGGGTTAGTCTACATGCTCCTGCGACATCCGGCTTCATGTTGCCGAAGCGGTTGGCAGGTAGTAGACAAACCCTATGGCCAGAAAGCGGCTCAGCAAAGATGACCGGCGCGTGCAGCTGCTTGATGCGGCCGCCAAGCTGTTCGGCAAGTCCAGCTATGGCCAGGTCACCACGGCCGAGCTGGCCAAGTCGGCCGGCGTTACTGAGCCCGTGATCTACCAGCACTTCAAGACCAAGCTGGACCTCTACGTGGCCGTGCTGCGGCGCGCGCGTGAAGTCACGATCGAGCATTACGACAAGATTGCCGAGTCGCTGCCGACTCCGCTGTTGAAGCTGATCGCCGTGATCCGTGCCCACGGGCTGATCATGCGCGAGAACGAGCCCTACTTCCGCCTGCACCTGCGCGCGCTGGCCAATTCCGACCTGCCGCGCGTCAAGCAGGTGCTGAAGGAAAACTACCTCAGCTACAACCGCTACTTCTCCGGCCTGATCAAGCTGGCCCAGGAACAGGGCGAAGTCCACAAGGCCGTGGACCCCGACCAGACGGCCTGGTTCATCATGTCCCAGGGCATGCTGATGAACCTGTGCAACCAGCTGGGCATGACCGAGCTGCAGGAAGCGGGCTACGTCGACAACCTGCTGGAGGATGCACTGGGACACATTTCCCTGATCGAGGACCCCATGCGCCTGATCAAGGAAATGCTGCATTCCCGCCCTGCGGCGGCCACGGAGTAACCCCCGGCCGCTTTCAAGCTACACTGCCCCTTTACGATTCATTTGGGCGTCATGGGGCAGCACTCCTCCAGCCGACTTCAACCGCCGGCCGGCGCGCGCATCCGCGTGATCCGCGGGCGCGATGCCTGTGCCGTCGCACGCGCCGTAAGGCTGGCGGCGGGCGACGGCATCGTGTTGCCGGCCGGTCCCTATCATTACCCGTACGCCGCGCTGGTTCACCTGCTGCGCCTGGCCGGCCTGTTCCACGACCCCGCGGGCGACACCGCCACTGACCCGGTACTGACGCGAGAGGCGTTGACCGAGTCGCTGTGTCGGCTGCTGCCGCGCGGAGTACGCATCGGGCTGGTCTGCGCCGACGCGCTGGACCACGCCAGCGCCTCGATACTCGGTGCCTTCGCCGAGACCGCGCGACTGGCAGCCGAACTCGGCTTGCGGTCCAGCGGCCTGTTACTGGGCGTGGTGGAGGAGCTGCCGCCCCAACTGCGGAGCGATCAGGCCGAGCTGCAGGCGGTAGCCGGCTGTGCCGCCCCGCTGCCGCGCCTGTCACCCGAGGCACTGCTGCTGCTGGGGCTGCTGAAAGGCGCGCCGCACCCGGTACAGGAAAGCGCCCTGCTGCAGGCCGGCGGTCTGCCCGGCCCCGCGCTGCGCGGCGCGCTGCGGGAACTCGCGGCCGCGGAACTGGCAGAGCTCGGGTCTCGCGTGGCGCTGGGTCCGGCCGCAGCGCGGCTCGAACTCGAGGCGCAGACGCTGGCGTGGCTGGAGACGCCGGAGGTGCGGCTCCCCCATGCGCGGCTGGCGGCGGAGCGCAACCCGGCGCTGGCCCTGCATCTGGGTCATCAGGCGCTGCAGCGCGGCGACCCGGAGGTTGCCGCGCACTGCTTCGCGCTGGCCGGCTCGGATGCCGCGAACGACCGTGTGGCCCATGGTCTGGCGCTGGCGAGCGGCGGCTCGCCGGATGCCGCGCGCGTGCTGTTCGACGGGCTGCGCGACGCCGAGCCGGCTGGCGCCGAGGCCCTGCAGCTCGGGGTGCTGGCGGCACTGCTTTCCGAGCAGGGCCGACTGCCTCGGGACGAAGCCGACGCGCTGCTGCGCAAGGCGAAGCGCGCGGGGGCCCAGGCCGGCGCGAGGGCCTGGCGGGCGCGATTGCTGGCGCAAAGCGGCGCGTACGCCGCGGCCCGCAACCTGCTGCGCCGCACCCGGCGCGCGGAACTGGAGCGGCAGCCGCCCGAAACCAGGCTCGAGTACGCGCTGGCCGAAGCGGCCTGTCTGCGTGGCCTGGGCGACCCGCGCGGCGCTGCCAGACGGCTGGCGCAGGCGGCTGTCCTGTGCGCCACGCGCGCTGCCAGGCGACGCGTGGCACGCGCCGCGGCTGACCCGCGTGAGTTGTCACTGGCGGCGGAAGATCTGGATGCGGCCGCGCTGGCCGCCGCTCCGCCTGAGGAGGCGCGCCGGGCGCTGGCGGCACTGTTTGCCGCGGCAGCGCCGGCCGCGGAGACCACGGACGAGCTGGGCGCGCTGTTTGAGCGCCTGCGCGACCACGGCGCCACCCTGCTGGCTGCGCTGGTGGGGGAGGTGCTGGAGCTGCACCCGCCAGGCGCGCAGGCCGTGCCGGGCCTGGCAGCGCGGCTGGAGGCGCGACTGCGCGAGCTGCGCGCCTTCCCGCGTGTGGTCGCCGTGGACCGTGACGAGCTGGCAAACCTGGGGCCGTTTGCCGGCCAGTCGGCGCTGGTGCTGCACAGCCATGGCGAAGCAGGCCCCTTGATCGCCGTGTTCAAGGGGGGCAGCCTGCCGCCCCTGGAACACCTGCTGGGCAAGGGGAAGCCGTGAGCGCAACCGACCCGCGTGACGTGCCGCTGCACGAGGCGGCCGCCCGGGCCCTCGACCTGGTGGTTGCCCTGCAACCACACGGTTACGGGCGCGACCGCGAGGCGCATGCGGCGAGTGTTGCGCTGCTTGAGCGCGAAGTTGCAGCCCTGCGCAGGGCGCGCCGCCCGACGCCCAGGCCGCCGCTGCCCGCGGCGCACCAGATCGCGCAGCTGCTGGACCTCAACGGCCGTCACTTCGCCCGCAAACGCGAGGAGATTGCCGGCCTGCTGCAGGGATACATCGAGGCGCTCAACGCCCGGCCGCGCCACGCGCCGCAGGAGGTGCGCGAAGCCATCGCGCGCATCACGCGCGACCCCGACTCGCTGCTGTTGCAAGACGCCGACGAGGCCTGGCGCGCCTTCCATGCCGGCAGCCGCAAGGCTGCCGTGGTGATGGCCGGCGCAACCCTGGAGGGCGTGCTGCAGGCCGCCGTGGCGCGCCTGGGCGCGCCGACCGACGGCGCTTTCCGCGCCGTGTACCCGCAACGCAAGGCGCCGGCGGAAGCAGACAGCTATCGATTTGAAGAAGCGTTGTCCGTGCTGCGGCACATGGGCGTGCTGACCTCGGCGGTAAGCCACGTCGCGCGCGGCATCAAGGAGCTGAGAAATTTCGTCCACCCGGCCGTGCAGAAGCGCCAGCGCGGTGGGGTAAGCGATGCGCAGGCTCTGCTGGCGCTGCAGGCAGTAGCGGCTCTGGTAGAGGAATTGGCCCAGCGTCTGGACTTAGATTGACTCGTGATGCACCGCCACTAGACTTTGCGGGATTCGGGGCTATCAGGGCGGGCTTTACGGGGCTGAGAGCGGTGGACTTATGGCGGTACCTGTTTCGCAGATGTGGGCGGTGGCCAGCTACGTGTTGAAGCAGCGCATCCTGCGCCGCAAACGCTACGCGACCGTGCTGATGCTTGAGCCGCTGCTTCGCTGCAACCTGGCCTGCGCCGGCTGCGGCAAGATCCAATACCCGGCGCACATCCTGAAGAAGGAAATGGCGGTCAGCGATGCACTCAAGGCTGTGGAAGAGTGCGGTGCGCCGATCATCAGCATCCCGGGCGGCGAGCCACTGATGTACAGCCACATCGCCGAGCTGGTGCGCGAACTGGTGAAGCGCAAGAAGTACATCTACCTGTGCACCAACGCCCTGCTGCTGAAGCAGCGCCTGGAAGAGGGGATCTTCGAGCCCTCCAAATTCCTCACCTTCAACATCCACATGGACGGCGACCGCGACGCGCACGATTTCGCGGTGTGCCGCGAAGGCACCTTTGAGAAGGCCGAAGAAGCCATCAAACTGGCCGTCAGCAAGGGATTCCGGGTCTGCACCAACACCACGCTTTTCGGTCACGCCCACCCGGAGCGCACCCGCAAGTTCTTCAGCCACATGATGGAACTGGGCGTCGAGGGCCTGACCATGAGCCCCGGCTACAGCTACCAGAAGGCGCCCGACCAGCAGAACTTCCTGAACCGCGAAAAGACCTTCACGCTGTTCCGCGAGCTGCTGAAAGACCCGGAGCCGGAGTGGAAGTTCAATCAGTCGCCCCTGTTCATGGAATTCCTGATGGGCAAGCTGCACCTCGAGTGCACGCCCTGGGGCAACCCGTGCTACACCCTGTTCGGCTGGCAGAAGCCCTGCTACCTGCTGCAGGAAGGCTACGCCGAGAGCTGGCAGGAACTGCTCAACGACACCAGGTGGGAGAACTACGGGCGCGCCAGCGGCAACAGCAAGTGCCAGAACTGCATGGTCCACTGCGGCTACGAGCCCACCGCCGTGCACGAGACCTTCAACAGTTTCAAGGGATTCTGGCGCACGATGATGGCGACGCTGAACGGTGTGAACAGCCGGCATGGCAAGGACATCACTCCACCGGCAGTGGGCCGCCGCATCGAGACCGGCGGCGACGTGCACTTTGACGACGAACTGATGAAGAAGCTGCATGAGGCGCTGGACCATCGCGGCGACGTGACCATCACGCTGCGCGAAGGCAGCGAGCTGGAAGGCTTCGTGTTCAACATCGAAGGTGACACCATCGAGTTCTTCCCGTCGCGAGAGCCGGAGGCGCGGTTGATCGCCATCGAGTCGATCGACAAGGTCGAGCTGACCGGGCGCAACTTCGCCGACGGCCAGGGCTGGGAAGCATGGGTGAAGAAGTACAACGAGCAGAAGGCGCGGCGCGAGGCGGGCGAGAAGGTGGGCGCCATCGGCATCTTCTCGGATCCGCTGTAGAAGGTTTTCACAAGGCTGCGCGGGGCGACCAAAAAAGGGTCGCCCCGCTGCGTTCGTGACCTTTGCACAAAACGCCGGACGGGGATAGCCTGTTGGAGCAATGCAGGCAGAATGGGCGTTAACCTGATGCGGGCGGGTGCATGCGTGAGTTGCCGAAAATCCTGTTCGTAGCCGCGACCGAGTCGGATGCTCTGCAGTTCATCAACCGGCTCGATAACTCGCGCACCTACAAGCAGAAGGTGGGCCTGGTGCACGGCGGCATCTGGCACTACACCTCGGCCAAGTGCCTGATCACCGGCCACAATCCTGACGCCACGGCGGCGGCGCTGCGTGAGGCGATCCAGGTGGACAAGCCGATTGCGATCGTGAGTATCGGCTTCGGCAGCGCGCTTTCGAGCGCGCTGAACGTGGGCGACGTGGTGGTGGGGGTGAAGTTCCTGAACCAGATCGGCCTGGGAAGCCAGTACCGCCCGGTCACGCTGCAGGCGTCGGTACAGGAGATGATGCGACGCGTGATCCGTTCCGTGCCGGGAATCGGCGGCATCCTGGGCAGCATCGTCACGGTGTTCGACCCGGTGCGCGAGCCGGCCGAGAAGATGAAGCTGCACATGAAGACGCAGGCCGACGTGGTTGACCAGAGCGCGATCGCGATCGCCAACATCGCGGACGACGAGAGGATCCCGTTCGTGGTGGTGCGCAGTATCTTCGACATGTCGGACGAGCGCGTGCCGGAGCTGGAGCGCTACGTGCGCGAGAAGGCCAAGCTGTCGAGTTCGCGGATCATCGGCAAGCTGGCCGTGAACCCTGCCCGTATCTTCAGCCTGCGTGACCTGGTCGGGCGGGCCAAGCTGTGCCGGGATCGGCTGGAGGTATTCACCGAGGCGTTCTGGAACGCGCTCCTGGATGGCAAGGAAACCGCCAGCGTGAAGGCCGAGAAGTCAGACTGACGCCGCGGGATCTTCCTGACCACACGGATCGCTTTTCCTATACTGCGCTGATTCATGGAATAGCAGGGCGTTTTGCCCTGTTCGGGAGAGCGTGTGGCGCAAGCGCAGTCTGATCGCAGGGTGCTGTTTGAACGGGAGGCGCTTCCGCTGATGGATGTGCTGTACGGCGGCGCATTGAAGCTCACGCGTAATCCCCGCGACGCAGAGGACCTGGTCCAGGACACCTACGTGCGGGCGTTTGAGCGCTTCCACCTGTTCCAGCCGGGCACCAACCTCAAGGCCTGGATGTTCCGCGTGATGACCAACCGCTTCATCAACCTGTACCGCAGGCGCAGGGCCCGCCCCGTGATGGGCGGAGAGGAAATCCTGGCAAATCATGGAATTGAGGACGACGGTGTCCTGTTACGTGATTTCCAGAGCAGCGAAGCGATGGCATCCTTGATGAAGCATGAGGGATTCCTGGACTCGCTGGACGACAGGCTGAAGCAGGGCCTGCAGGCGCTGGGGAACGACTACCGGGAAGTGCTGGTGATGAACGTGATCGGCGGAATGGCGTACAAGGAAATCGCGGAAGCGATGGCGATTCCGGTCGGCACCGTCATGTCCCGACTTTCCCGTGCCAAGGCGATCCTGCGCGAACGACTGACAGCACTGGGGCAGGAGGTGGTCCCCGGGGTTTCTGAAGCAGAGAGGTAACGCGGCATGCCAGACGCTTCCGACCAGCCACTCAACCCGGAAATCCCCGAAGAGCGCCGCTTCGTGTGGCGCCACCTGGAGGCATACCTGGCAGGTGAACTCGATCCGGCCGACTGCAGGCGTATCGATGACTTCCTCAAAGAGTGCCCCTACACCCGCGAGTACGTTGAAACCGAGCGGCAGTTCATCGAGTTGTTGCGCCGCTGTGTGGACGAGCCGCCTACCCCCTGCCCTGAAGGCCTGCAGCAGCGCGTGCGCGAAGCGCTGGATCGCTGCGAGTGCGAAGTGCTCGAGGTCCAGCCTCCGCGCATCGCCTTGCGCTTCCCCTGGCTGGGCGCGGGCCTGCTCGCGGCCGCCAGCCTAATGCTGGTAGCGGCGCTGATCCTGTTCGGCCGCGGTGCGCCTGTGCCGCCCAGCCTGCCCACCGACCTGGCGCCGCTGGTTTCCAGTGTCAGCATGGACGTCCCCCGCGCCGAGCGCTGCTGCTACCGGGATGCGCAGGAGGGGTATCGCCGGCATTTCGCCGACGGCCCGGAGTTGCCCCGGATGTTGAGCGGTCACAAGCTCAAGATGGCCGAGTGGCACTGCACAGAGATCGAGGGGCGGCGCGTGATGTGCGCGACCTACGACGCCCCGGACGGCGGGCGTTTCGGGCTGATTGTGTTCCGCTGCAACTGCCTGGAAAAGGCGGCGCCGCAGGAAATGAAGGCTGTCGAGGTTGAGTTGGACGGTACGCTGGTGCTGCTGTGGCGCGAAGGCGACTACTTCCGGGCCCTGGTGGGCCAGGACGAAACATTGCTTCGCCGGCACATGAACGAACTGCGCGGCAAGGCATAACCAATGAAAATCAAAAGGCTTGCGACGATGGCCTGGGCATTGCCGGGGCGATCGGAATTTTCCGCGTGAGATATGTGCGCCCTTGCCGACCAGCTACGAAGCCAACACCAAGGCCCGGAGGATACGATGAAGAAGCTGCTCATGGCTCTGCTGCTCGCGGCCCCTGCATTCGCGCTGTTCGGTTGCCAGCAGGATGCTGCGGTTCAGGGCGACATTGCGAACCTGAAACAGCAGGTTGCCTCGCTTCAGAACGAAAATGAACGCCTGCGCTCGCAGATCGACGGTCTGCCGACCGGCCAGGGCGGTGAGTCGAAAGATCTCGGCACGCTGCTGGTGCGCCTCGAGCGCCAGGAGGCCGAGCTGGCTGCCGCCAACAAGCGCCTCGCCGACCTGGAGAAGAAGCCGGCCGTGGTTGCCGCGCCCAAGGCGGAAGGCGAAGCGGAGGGCGAAGTCGCGGTGGACGACGCGGAGTACGCGAAGTTCAAGGCCATGGCGGACCGCGACCGCGCCGAGCGCGACGCGGAGCGCCAGAAGCAGCGCGAAGAGCGCCAGGCCCAGCAGATGGCCGAGGCCAAGAAGATGGCCGACAAATACGGTTTCGAATTCGATGAAAACGACCCGCGCGGCAGCATCATGAAGATCATGAGCGACCCGGCCCAGCGCGCCAAGGCCATGGAGGCCATGCGCACGGAAATGACCGAGCGCCGCCTCGCGCCTCTGAACCTGGACGAGTTCCAGAAGAAGGAAGTGCTGCGCATCGAGGAAGAGACGCGCAGCAAGATCCGCGAGACCATGACCAACGCCCGTGAAAACGGCGCCACGCAGGAGGAGATCCAGCAGCAGGTCAAGCAGCTTCAGGAGGACCAGAAGACGCAGCTTGGCGGCGTGCTGTCGCCCGAGCAGATGAAGCAGTACGAGGAATCCGGCGCGGGCATGGGTGGCATGATGCCCAACCCTGAAGATCTCGGCCGCATGATCCCCGGCTTCGGTGGGGGAGGCTTCGGCGGCGGCGGTCGCTAGTCGAAAAGCTGGCAGTAGCGAAGCGGCGCCACGGTGCGGGGCGCCGCTTCTGTTTTAAAGCCGCGGGTTCGACTGCTTGTGAGAGGTTGGCAGGGGCGGAGGGATTCGAACCTCAAACGCCGCAGGCGTTTGAAAGCGAAGCTCTGCGTAGCGGCCGGCGCACAGCGCCGGGGGTTCGACGACTTACGAGAGGTTGGCAGGGGCGGAGGGATTCGAACCTCAAACGCCGCAGGCGTTTGAAAGCGAAGCTCTGCGTAGCGGCCGGCGCACAGCGCCGGGGGTTCGACGACTTACGAGAGGTTGGCAGGGGCGGAGGGATTCGAACCTCAAACGCCGCAGGCGTTTGAAAGCGAAGCTCTGCGTAGCGGCCGGCGCACAGCGCCGGGGGTTCGACGACTTACGAGAGGTTGGCAGGGGCGGAGGGATTCGAACCCCCACTTTCCGGGTAACAACCGGACGTGCTACCAATTGACACCACACCCCTGTTGGGGACTGTGCCGGCGGTTCGGGACTGTCCCCGTCTTCGAGCCACCGGCGCATTCCCAAATCAAAAACGCCCTGCGGTCGCAGGGCGCTGGTGGTCATCTTCAATAACCCACTCAAGCCGCCGTGCGACACCTCCAGAGCGAATTATTATGATTGATGCCGATCATCGCGTTTTCCTCGCATGTAACCCTAACACGCAAACTTGACGTGTCAAGTAACCAGGGCGGAAAAAACCCGGCTTTCCGGCCGCCTGGCGCGAAACCGGCGGGCGTCCGATTACAATGCGAGCATGAACGATATCGGCGCTCATGTTGCGTTCCTGGACCGCTACTACGGCCGGCAGCGGCGTTTCTACGATTTCTCGCGGCGATTCTTCCTGTTCGGTCGCAACCGCCTGTTGCACGCGCTTGATGTGCAGCCCGGCCACCGCGTGCTGGAGATGGGTTGCGGTACCGCCCGCAACCTGCGCAAGCTGGCTGCCATGCAGCCGGCCGCCGTCTGTTACGGGATTGACGCGTCAAGCGAGATGCTGCTGACGGCAGCGGACGGGTTGCGCGCGGACGGACTGGAGCGGCAGGTCACGCTGAAACGCGCCCTGGCAGAGGAGGTCCGCCCCGGCCGAACGTTCGGCCTTGAGCGCGGCTTCGACCGGGTGTTCTTCTCGTACTCGCTGTCGATGATGCCCGACTGGCGCGGGCCGCTGCAGGCCGCGCTGGAATGCCTGGCGCCCGGCGGCAAGCTGGCAATCGTGGATTTCTGGGACTTCGCCGGCTACCCCGGCTGGCTCGCCCGGCGTCTGCACCGTCGTCTGCACAACCACCATGTACACTTCGAGCCCGCGGTGCTGGAGCATCTGCGCGGGCTCGAGAAATCAGGGAAGGCCGTGCTGCAACTGCGTTCCGTGGCTCGGCGCTGGGCCTATCTCGCCGAGTTGACGCCTACCTGACAAACCCCTCGATCGCCACCACCACGCCCTCGTTGCTGTCGTAGTGCTTGCCAAGGCAGGTGACGTACAGGCGCTTGTCGGGGCCGAACGCGCAGTTCACGGGTCCCAACAGGCCGGATGCGATTGTTGTGTACTCGGCGTTCTCGGCGTCGCCCAGGGTGGCGATCAGCACGCGGCCCTGGTTCACGCCGGTCAGCGCCCAGTTGTTGTCGGTGATGGCGAACTGGTTGTCCGTGCCCGGCAGTTGCGCAATACCCATGGGGTCCAGCACGCCTGGCACCTTCCATTGCTTCGCGGGCTTGCCGGTCTTCACGTCCCACTCGACGATCAGGCCGTCATCCTTGCCGCCGCCGCCGCTGTAAAGCACCAGCAGGTTGCCGCGCCAGGGCAGCGCCTGCATCGGCGAGTTGATCTCGATGCCGTTGTCGTCGGCGGACAGCGCCGTCTCGAGTTCGCCGGTCTTGAGGTCCCCGCGCAGCACCCAGGTCTTCTTGTCGTTGCCGTGACTGCACACGTACAGCGTGCGGCCGTCGGGCATCAGTGTGATCCCGCAGAAGTTGCCCTCGCCCTTGTCGGTTTCACCGCCGCCGGTGGGGCCGATGGTGTTGGTGCGCAGCTTCAGCTTGTTGCCCGCAGGCCCTTGCTCCGATATCTGCCAGACGGCCACGGTCTCCTGGCCGTCGGGGTTGCCGGCGTCGGTCACTGCCAGGCGCATCGGGCTGAGCCAGATGGCTGCCAGCGGGCCGACCTTGTAAGCGGGCGTGCCGTCTTCCAGCTTCTTCCAGAACTCTGTGGCCATGCCTTCAACGATCGGCTTCTGCTCGCCGTTTTCGACCACCAGCACGCGTCCGTTGGCGCTGTCCACGATGGTCAGCGCGCCGTCGCCCGGGCGGAAACTGACGAACGAAGGGTTGTTCAGGTTCTCCGCGACGATTGCGGCGCGGTAGCCTTCCGCCAGCTCAAGCTCGGCGGGGCGCAGCTCGGGCGCGACAGGCTTGCCGGGATTGGCGGCACAGCCGGCCATCAGCAATGCGGTAAGCAGCAGGATCCGTCTCATCGAAACCTCCAGTGAATGCTTTACGGCATGATGGATTGCAGATCATCCGGCGCAAGGTTTCACGTCGAACAAAAACAGCCCGCACAGGGCGGGCTGTTCCGGGGAAACTCGTAAATGTTCAAGCCTCCTTCAGGCTCTTGATGATGTCTTCCAGCGCCTTGCGGCCGTCGCCGAACACCATGTAGTTGTTGTCGGCCTCGAACAGCGGGTTCTTGACCATGGCAAAGCCCGGGCTGAGCGAGCGCTTGATGACGAAACAGGTGCGCGCTTCCCACACGTTCAGCACCGGCATGCCGTAGAGCGGGCTGTCTTTCTTGTCCACGGCGTCCGGGTTCACCACGTCGTTGGCGCCGATCACGATCACCGCGTCGGTGTTTTTGAACTCGCCGTTGATCTGGTCCAGCTCGAACAGCTGCTCGTAGGGCACGTTTGCCTCGGCCAGCAGCACGTTCATGTGGCCGGGCATGCGGCCTGCGACGGGGTGAATGGCGTAGCGCACCTGGCAGCCGCGCTCGGTCAGCATGTCGCCGAGCTCGCGCACCAGGTGCTGGGCCTGGCTGACCGCCATGCCGTAGCCGGGCACGAAAATCAGGCTCTGGACGTCCGACAGGATCATCGCGACTTCCTCGCCCTCGGCACTCTTGACCTTGGTGTACTCTTCCTTGCCGCCACCCGTGCCGCCGGCCGCGGGCTCGGCGCCGAAGCCGCCGAACATCACGTTGGCCAGGCTGCGGTTCATCGCTTTGCACATGATCTGGGTCAGGATCAGGCCGGAAGCGCCGACCAGGCTGCCGCTGACGACCAGCACGGGCTCATTGATGGTGAAGCCCGCCAGCGCGCCGGCGATGCCCGAGTAGCTGTTCAGCAGCGAGATCACCACCGGCATGTCGCCGCCGCCGATGGGGATCACCAGCGTGATGCCGAGCGCCAGCGTGACGACCACGATGAAGAGCAGAATGGTGCCGGTCAGCACCGTCGAGCTGGGCCCCCACACCGCAAAGCCGCCGATACCAAGCGCCAGCAGCAGCAGGCCGGCGTTGATCACATGGCGGCCGGGCAGCAGGATCGGCCTGCCCGCCATTTTCTCGGAAAGCTTGAGGAAGGCGATGATGCTGCCGGTGAAGGTGACGCTGCCGACGATCAGCGTCAGCACCAGGTTGAAGCCGCCGAAGCCGCCGCCTTCGCGCATCATCATGCGCGCCAGGTTGCCGCTGCCGCCGTGCTCACTGACAGAGAAGAACGTCGCCATGGCGACGAAGGTGCTGGCCAGGCCGCCGAAGCCGTTGAGCAGCGCCACCATTTCGGGCATCTGCGTCATCTGCACCTTCTTGGCCATCACGGCGCCGATGGCGCCGCCCACGATCAGGCCCGCGATGATGTACGCGGGGTTGATGGCGCCCATTTCCACGAACGTGCTGACGATGGCCAGCAGCATCGCGCCGGCAGCCAGCATGTTGGCGCCGCGCGCGGTGCGCACCTTGCTGAGGCGCATGATCGCGAGGATGAACATCACGACCGACGCCATGTAGCCGAAATTGGCGAGGATCTTGTTCCAGCCCCAAACACCTGCAGAGGAAGCGATGAAGTCCACGGATCAACCCTTGCTCTTGAACATGCCCATCATGCGGTCGGTAACCATGAAGCCGCCTACCACGTTGATCGAGGCCAGCACCACCGCGAAGAAGCCCACAATCGTGCTGGCGTGGGGGCCCCACTGGCCCGCGGCCTCCCGCGTCGCCAGCATTGCGCCCAGGATGGTGATGCCCGAAATCGCGTTCGCGCCTGACATCAGCGGCGTGTGCAGCGTGGGCGGCACTTTGCTGATCAGCTGGTAGCCCGCGAAGCAGGCCAGCACGAACACGTAAATCAGCATCAGGATCGCGCCTGTGTCCATGGCTATTTCTTCTCCTCTGTTGCCGCGGGTGCTGCCTCGGCAGGCTTGGGCGCTTCGGCCGGCTTCTCTTCTTCCTTCTTGAGCGGCGGCAGGCCCATCAGTTCGCGGACCTTGGGGTGGTGGACTTCGCCGGCGTGGCACACCATCGCGCCGTCCACGATTTCGTCCTTGTAGTCCCACTTGAAGTTGCCCTGCTTGTCCATCGCGTCGAACACGATGTTCTGCACGTTCTTGGCGTACATGTCCGAGCTGTTCACCGCCACCGTGCTCGGCCAGTTCAGGTCGCCCACGATGGTGACGCCTTCCTTCACTACCGTCTTGCCCGGCTCGGTCAGTGCGCAGTTGCCGCCGCGCTCCGCCGCGAGGTCGATGATCACGCTGCCCGGGCGCATCGACTTGACGTGCTCGGCCGTGATGGTGGTGGGGGCCTTCTTGTAGGGGATCAGCGCCGTGGTGATGATCGCGTCCGCGTTGGCGAAGGCCTTTTTCAGCATCTCGGCCTGGGCCTGCTTGTACTCTTCGGTCTGCTCCGCGGCGTAGCCGCCTTCGCCCTTCTTGACCTCGACGCCCTGTACCTCGAGGAACTTGCCGCCCAGGGACTCGGCCTGCTCCTTGGTTTCGGGGCGCGGGTCCGTGGCTTCCACGATCGCGCCGAGGCGCTTGGCCGTGGCGATGGCCTGCAGGCCCGCCACGCCCACGCCGATGATCACGAAGCGCGCCGGCTTGATGGTGCCGGCGGGCGTCATCATCATGGGCAGGATCTTGTGCAGGTGATTCGCCGCGACCAGAACCGCCTTGTAACCGGCCAGGCTGGCCTGGCTTGAGAGCGCGTCGTCTTTCTGGGCGCGCGTGGTGCGCGGGATCGCGTCCATCGCGAACATGCTGATCTTGCGCTCGTTCAGCAGCTTGACCAGGTCAAGATGCTCGAACGCCCACAGGAAGCTGATCAGCGAGCTGCCTTCTTTCATCTGCCCGATCTGCTCTTCCGTGGGGATGTTGATCTGCAGCACGATGTCGGCGTTGGCGAGGCCCTTGGCGCGGTCGGATTCGATCTCGGCGCCGGCTTCCTTGAACTGCTCATCACTGACGTGCGAGCCGCTTCCCGCGCCGGACTGCACCACAATCTTCAGGCCCTTGGCGGCCATCTTCTTGACGGTGTCGGGTGTCGCGGCGACGCGTCGTTCGCCTTCCGGGGCTTCCTTGGGGATGAATACCGAAACCATGGATGCTCCATGCCTTCGCGCGATGCGCGAAAAAACTCATATCTCTTGGTGGATCAAAAGCGTCCTGCTTCTAGCAAGCAGCACCCCGGGGGGCAATGGAAACGCCCCGCTGTGTGCAATGGCACACGGCTACTCCTCTTCGCCGTACACGCGCTGCTTCCATTCCGCGCGGCGCGCCAGCTTGGCGGCCTTCTCGGCCAGCTGGTCTTCGTGCAGCTGCATTGCCTTGCGCACCAGAGGCTCCACTTCGGCGTGCTGGGCCAGCTGTAACAGCACTTCCGGCGTCAACTGTTCCGGCCGCAGACCCGGATCGCCGCCGCAGGCCTGGATCCAGGCGCTGGTGCGCGCATTGGGCTCATGCAGCGCCAGCGCCAGCGAGTTGGAGGCTGCCTTGCGCCGGTGCTGGAACAGCACGTGGGCCAGGCGGCGAAGCTTGTGGTAGGCAGGGGACTGTCCCCACCGGGGACTGTCCCCGTTTTCGAACCGGTTTGGGTGGGGCGTCAGTTCCAGCAGCGCCGATTCCACCTTCGGCTTGGGCCAGAACACCTTGGCCGGCACGCGCCGCTTGATCATCGCATCGGCGAAGCACCAGCGCAGCAGCGACGGCAGGCCCCAGTGCTGCGTGCCCGGCTCGGCGGCCAGTTTCTCCGCCACGTCGTACTGCACCATCACCAGCATGCGCTCAAAGGGCAGGCCGGACTCCAGCGCCGCAATCAGCACGGCCGTGGCCACCGAGTAAGGCAGGTTCGCCACCAGTTTCAGACGCCCGCAGCGCGGCGGATTGCCGGACAGGTGGGAGTGAACGGTAGGGACACGCTGCCGCGTGTCCCCGGGGCTGGAAGTTGAATCCGAGGACACGCTGCCGCGTGTCCCTACATCGAGCAGCGGCAGCTCGCCCGTCCGCATGTACTCGGCCAGTGAGGCCACCAGTTCATCATTCAAGCCGCGGCCCTGCTGGTTGAGCGCGTCCACGTGGACCTGCACCAGGTTGCCCACGCCCGCCAGCACGTCGCGGGAAAGCTCGAACATGCCGGGGTCCACTTCGACGCTGACCACCAGGCCGGCGGCGTCGCACAGGTAGCCGGTAAGCGAGCCGGCGCCGGTGCCGATTTCAAGCACGCAGTCGCCCTCATCGATCTCGGCATCGGCCACGATGGCCTTGAGCAGGTTGAAGTCGCACAGGATGTTCTGGCCGAACTTCTTTTTAGGCCGAATCCCATAGGCCTGCATACGAAGTTTCAGCTCAGCAAGTTTAAGCGGCTCGGGCATGGAGCGGTTATAGCCGCAGATTCACGCGGAGGAACACGGAGTCAGACGCCGATGCCGAATGCTTCGTACCAGCGGAGCTTGTGAAATGCGCCATCCCAGAGGAGATAGCAAGAGAGTGGAAACAGCGCGAACACCTGTAACGCGACCAATACCCCAACAGCCGGCCTCCGCAGCCTGTTTGCGGAAAGCACCAGCAGCGGGCACAGCAGAAACATCGCAGCGGCGGAAGCGATCATCAGGCCCACCGCCAGGGCCTTCGGAGTTTCTAAACTCTTCAGGAAGGGGAGGTCAAAACTCGGGCACCAGCCCAACACGCCGATGCACCACCACGTCAAATACATGATCGCCAGGTAAGCCACTGATAGCCGCAGGAGTGAGTGGGCTTCGGATTGTGCTGCCTGGTCCTGATTAGTGTCCATCCGTGTTTACCGTGGCTGACCACTCGGGCGCAGTGCCCGGAGCGGGTCACCGTTGAACAGGATGATCGGCCAGACTTCTGCTTCAGCTGAATCCCAATGCCGGCTTCCGAAGGTTGAACTCGGCAAGTTCAGGCGGCGCCGGCATGGAGCAGTTAAAGCCACGGGTTCACACGGATAAACACGGAGTCAGACGCCGATGCCGAATGCGTCGTACCAGCGGAGATAGCAGGTGAATGGACACAGCGCGAACACCTGCAACGCGACCAATACCCCAAGTGCCGGCCTCCGCAGCCTGAGCGCGGAAATGAACAGCAGCGGACACAGCAGCAGCATTGCGGCAATGGAGGCGATCATCAGGCCCAAAGACCAGCCCATCAGGGCTTCCACGTTCTCCTGGAAGGGAAGGCCGGCACCCGGCCACCAGTCCAGCACATCGATGCAGAACAGCATCAGATACATGAAGGCCAGGTAAGCCACCGACAGCCTCAGGATGGAGCGGGCTTCGGACTGTGCGGCCTTGGCCCGATCCGTGTCCATCCGTGTTCTCCGTGGCTAACTCTGATTATCGCGCAGTTCCTTGAGCAGGCGTTTGGTCAGCACGCCGCACATCTTTTTGCGGTAGTCGGGGGCCATGGGCACGTTCAGCTTGGGCTGGGCCTGGGTCTGCACGTGCGTAGCCACTGTGTCGATCAGCTCGTCCGTCAGCGGTTTGCTGATCACCTCCGGCATGCCCTCGTAAGGGTGCACCATCAGGTAGCTGTCTGCTTCCTTGCGCACGTCTTCCCTGGCGAAGTCGAACAGCACCGGCGTGGTGTCGATGGCGCCGAGGCCCACGCGCAGGCGTTTGACGTTCTTGCCCTCCAGCTCGAGCGCGATGCCGACGCCGACCACGCTGAAGTCGATGCTCTGGCGCGGGGCCAGTTTCTTCCAGCCGCTGCGCACGCCCAGCGCCCACTTCGGCAGGCTCACCTTCACCAGGATTTCGCCCGGCTTGCGGTCGAAACGCTGGATGCCGTCGCCCCAGTAGAAGTCATTCAGCTTCACGGTGCGCTCGCCGGCCGGGCCCACAAACGTGGCCTCGGCGCCCAGCGCGATCAGCATGGGCGCGAGGTCTGACGAGTGCGTCGCGACGCAGACCTTGTTGTTGAGCTCGGATTTACCGTTCACGTTGATGCGCGGCACCACGTGGCAGCGGTCGCCGTCGGCCTTCAGGCAGTAGCCCAGGGAGTTGCGCCAGAAGTAGCTCTGGTTGAAGAAGTGGCAGCGGTTGTCGAGCATCAGGTTGCCGCCCAGGGTACCGCTTTCGCGCAGCAGGGGCGAGGCAATGTGCGCCGCGGCCTGACGCACGCCGGCGGGCACTTCCGTGTTGTGCTCAAGCTCGGTGAGCGTGACGCCCGCGCCGATCTCGGTCGCGCCGACCTTCTTCAACTCCGCGATGTGCTGCAGGCTGATCACGTGGCCGCGTGTGTTGAGGCCGCACTTGTAGTTGGGCAGCAGGTCGGTGCCGCCGGAGATGAAGTCGGCGTCGTCGCCGAGCTTCTTCGCAAGGGCGACAGCGTCGGCCAGTGTGGTCGGTTGGTGAAGCTCAAACTTCGGCAGCAACATCGTCATGGCTTGTCTCTTTCAACTGCATTACGCGAAGGAGCGAAGGGGGCGAAGATCGCGAAGGATCTTTCGGTTTGTGAACACTCTTCGCGTGCTTCGCTTCCTTCGCCTCTTCGCGTGGGTCTTTTACTTGCCTTCCCGTTGCTTCTTTTCGATCGCTTTCAGAATGCGGTCGGGCGTCATGGGTACTTCGAACATTCTTACGCCCACGGCGTCGTAGATCGCGTTGCCTAGGGCCGGGATCACCGGCGCCAATGCGCCTTCGCCGCATTCCTTGGCGCCGAAGGGGCCTTCCGGGTCGTGGCTCTCCACTATGATTACCTCGATCTCCGGCGTGTCGAAGGGCGTAGGGATCTTGTAGTCGAGGAAGTTGGCGTTCAGCAGCTGCCCGTTGCGGTAGCGCAGCTGCTCGCTAAGCGCCTGGCCGAGGCCCATGTGCACGCTGCCCTCGATCTGCCCTTCCACGCTCAGCGGGTTCAGCGCCTTGCCGCAGTCGTGGGCCGCCCACACCTTCAGCGGCTGCACGAAGCCCGTCTCCGGGTCCACCTTCACTTCGGCGATGAACGCGCTGAAGCTGTAGCTGGGGCTCAGCCCCGCGTTGCTGCCTTTAAAAGTGCTGCCCAGCGGCGGGCTTTGATATGAACCCGACGCGATCAGCGCGCCCACGTCGGCCTGCGCCTCGTGCAGCGCCTCCATGAAGCCCACGCGCACGTCCGGCTTGCTGCGGCACACCAGCTCTTCGTTCACGAAGTCGAAGTATTCGCCCCGCTGGCCCGTCAGGCGCGAGGCCGCATCGGCCAGCTTGTGCCGGATTTCCTCGGCCGCGGCGCGGGCCGCGTTGCCGGCCATGAAGGTCACGCGCGAACTGTACGAGCCCAGGTCGATGGGCGCTGTGTCCGTGGTGGTGGACTTTACGTGGATGCGGTCCATGTCCACGCCCAGCACCTCCGCCACGCACTGGGCCAGCACCGTGTCGCTGCCCTGGCCGATATCGGCCGCCAGCGAGTGCACGGCAATGCCGCCGTCCAGGTCGATCTTCAGGTGCACGGTGCTCTGGGGCAGCTTGTTCCAGTGGATCGGCAGCGCACTGCCGCTGATGTACCAGGCGCAGCCCACGCCGATGCCGTGTCCGTAGGGCAGCTTGCCCCACTTGTTCTTCCAGTCGCTGCGCTTCATGGCCTCAGCGAGGCCTTCGCGGATGCCGTTGCTGGTGATGCGGAACTTGTGGAACGGTGTCAGGGTGTTCGACTCAAGGAAGTTGCGCATGCGCAGCTCGCAGGGGTCGATGCCGAGTTCCACGGCCGCCATGTCCACCAGGGTCTCGGTACAGTAGCGCGGGTTGACGCTGCCGTGGCCGCGCATGGCGCCGCTGGGGATGCGGTTGCTGTAGATGCGCTTGCCGTGGTAGCGGAAGGCCGGGATGCGGTAGGGGCCGTTGCTCAGCACGCCGTTGTAGTAGGCGCTGACCACGCCGAAAGAACCGTAAGCCCCGCCGTCGATGATCACGTCGGAATCCAGCGCCAGCAGCTTGCCGTCCTTGCTGAAGGCCATGCCCAGCTTGCTTTCCGTGGGGTGACGGCCTCTGCCTGTGAGGAAGGTTTCCTCGCGGTCCATGGTGACCTTGACCGGGCGGCGCGTTTTCATGCTCAAGAGCGCGGCGATCATCTCGTGCTGGAAGGGGTCCGACTTGCCGCCGAAGCCGCCGCCCACCATGGTGCGGATTACCTGGATCTGGTGCATGGGCAATTCCAGCACCTTGGCGAGCGCGCGGTGGGTGTAGTGCGGGACCTGCTGCGGCGTGTAGAGCTGCAGGCGGTCGTCGGCGTCCCAGTGGGCGATCACCGCGTGCGGCTCCGTGAAGCCGTGGCTGATGCCGTCGAACTTGAACTCGGCGCTGACGATGGCGCCGGCCTCCTTGAACGCGGCCTCGACGTCGCCGAACTCCTGGTCCACGGCCTTGTGGATGTTGGTGTTGGGGTGCTTCTTCTCGACCTTCTCGTGCAGCTGCAGCTCGGGCGCGACCTCTTTCAGGCTGTCGCGCGGCTTCAGGAACTCCTGCAGGGGCTCATACTTCACGTCGATCAGCCAGATGGCTTCGGCCGCGATTTCCTCGGTGTCCGCGGCGACGGCTGCGACCGGCTCGCCGTTGTAGATCACCTTGTCGCGCGCCATGGCGACTTCGTCCTGGCTGACGGGCAGCACGCCGAAGCGGTTCCCGGCGTCGCGGCCGGTGACGACGGCGCGCACGACCCGGCAGGGCCTCGGCCTTGCTGGTGTCGATCGAGACGATCTTTGCGTGAGGCGTGGTGGCGCGCAGGATGCGGCAGTGCAGCATGCCGGGGAATTTCATGTCGTCGGCATACACGCCTTCGCCGGTGACCTTGCGATAGGCGTCCTTGAGGGGCACGCGCTTGCCGATCACGTTGAACGGGGCCTCAGCAGGCGCGCCCGACTCGGTCCAGACGCCCTTGTTGAGCTGGTGGTTGTTTTTCGTCTGGCCTGATCCGCTGACTATCGGCATGGTCACATCCGGACTGCAATTACCAATGTCCAATGACCAATTGGCCTACGCGGCCACGCTCATTGGGAATTGGTAATTGGTTATTGGTCATTGTTTTTTGGCAGAATCAGGACTTCACCGGCACCGGGTGCTCAGTCGGCTTCTTTCGCAGCTCTGACGCCGCTTGCTCTACCGCGTCGTAGATCTTCATGAAGCCGGTGCAGCGGCAGAGGTTGCCGGCCAGTGCGGCCTTGATTTCTTCGCGGGTGGGGTCCGGGTTCTTGGCCAGCAGCTCGGCGCTCTTCATGATGAAGCCTGGCGTGCAGTAGCCGCACTGGCTGCCGCCGCACTCGGCGAAGGCCTTCTGCAGCGGATGCATCTGGTACTCGTTCAGGCTCTCGATGGTGTGCACGCTGGTGGCCTGGCATTCGAGCGCCAGGGTCAGGCAGCTGAGCTTGGCCTTGCCGTCGATGTGCACGGTGCAGCAGCCGCAGGTGCCCATGTCGCAGCCGACCTTGGTGCCGGTCAGGTTCAGCTCGTTGCGCAGGACTTGGGCCAATGTGTGGTAGGGTTCAACGGCGACTTCCACGTCGCGCCCGTTGACCTTCAGTTTAAGCAGTTGCTTCGCCACGACGTCCTTCCTGTGCGCCCGGTCCTAAAGATAAACGCCTATGCGCCCGAAGTTTAGCCGCAGCAGCACGCCTCGCAAGGCGTGTGCGGATGACGAAAATCTGTGTAAGTTTGCTGCCGGTACAACCACTCTTTGCTAGACTCACCCGTGCTTTCCGTGAACAACATGAACCGGAGGATTCACCCGATGAAAAACCTGCTGCTGATCGCATTCGCCACTCTCGCCCTTTGTATGGGCGCTAACTTCATCGACGCCTGCCCCAACTGTGAGGGCACGCAGGTCGTGAAGGCCGAGGAGAAGAAGGCCGAGAAGGCTGAAGTCAAGACTGAGAAGGCCACTGCCACGGCCGAAGTGAAGGCCGACTGTAACGCCAAGGGCTGCGCGACCGCTAAGCGCGCCTCCGCGGGCCAGGCCGTGAAGGCTGACCGCGACTGCGCCGGCGCCGCCAAGCGCGCCGCCAACGGCCAGGCGGTTGCGGCCGACGGCGACTGCTGCGGCGGTTGCTGCACCAAGGCTGCGGACGGCAAGGGCGACTGCTGCGGCGGTTGCTGCAACAAGAAGAAGGACTGCAGCGGCGGTTGCGAAGGCAAGGACTGCGGCAGCGGCTGCGGCGACAAGAAGGATTGCGCCGGCGGTTGCGGTGGCGAGAAGACCGTCAAGAACTAGCAGCAGAGCGATCACCATCACAACGCCCGGGGCTTCCCCGGGCGTTGTGCTTTCGGGGCGAAAACCTTACAGAATAATCCTGCGCGGTCGCCCTGAAACCCGCCACACGAAGCGGTTTGGCGGGGTACGCTTTATCCATGCGAGCCAAAGCCCCCACAGCGAAGCAGCCCCTGGTGCAGGGTCCGATCCAGCGTCTGCGCGCCGCACTGAAACCGGACCTGAACTTCAAGCGCGTCAAACGCGACAACGGCATTTTGCTAAGGCTGCTGCCGCTGATCGCGCTGCCGTTTGCCGGCGCGGCGCTGCTGGCAATGCACCCACCTCAGTGGCCGGAGCCCGGCGCCCAGCCGGTGGCGTGGCTTGACGTGCTGTTCTTCGGCGTCGCGGGCCTGACCATCGTGGGCGCATTCATCGTGGGCGCCAACCGCGTGCTGAAATCGTGGGCCGAAAGCGTGCCCGAATCGCCCGAGGCCGCGCTGCGCGAGTTCTATCGCCAGACCCTGTCCGGCAAACCCTCCACCCGCCGCCTTGCAACGTTGCTGGCCGGCTTTGAGGTGCCCGGTCCGCGCGTGCAGCCGGTGTATCACTGGCTGACCGCGTCGGCCGTGCCGGAGCTGGATTCGCCGCGCAGCGTGGCGAAATACTGGCGCGCGCTGGTACGCGGCAACAAGGACGTGACGCGACGCTTCCGTATCACGGGCCTGGCGCTGGAGCAGCCTGTGGCCGACGTGGCGCTGGCCACCGTGCAGATGCACGCCACGGTGACCCGCAAGATCCCCGCCTTTATTGCGACATTCGTGGGCGTGGCGATAGCGGTAGCGCCGTTCTTCGCGGGCATGGCGCGAATCGAGCGTTTCGGCGTATCGTTCTGGACGGCCGTGGCGGCCGCGTCGGCGCTGGGACTGGCGGTCGGCTGGCTGCTGCGAATGGTGTTGCACGCGGGGGCAGAAAGCCGCGACGTGGCCGTGCACAAGCTGCTGGTGCGGCAGTCGTACGACTGGCGGCTGCTGAGCGGCGAGTGGGAAAGCCAGGACGAAGCGGACACCGCCTGGCTGGACCCGAAGCTGTTGAGGTAGAGGCCAGAGGCTGGAGGTCAGAGGTCAGAGGTCAGAGGCCAGAGGGCAGGGGACTTTGTTTCCTGCCTTTCCTTGGTTGGCTCACCGACATGCTCCTTGTTGGTGGCTGAACGCTGATTGTGGCTGGACGCCAGCCGCGAGCCGCAAGTGGTTTCCCCGGTCTCTGGCCTCTGACCTCCGGCCTCTTTCTTGCTAGCATCCTGCCCATGGCGAAACCGACCACCATTGGCGCATTGAAAGAGTCCGGCTGGAAGTCGCGCGGCGTGAAAGACGAAATGCGCGACAACCTGGTGCGGCGCATCCAGTCCGGGGCGCGGCTGTTCGAGGGCATCGTGGGCTACGACCGCACGGTGCTGCCCCAGGTCATCAACGCCGTGCTTTCGCGCCACAACCTGATCCTGCTGGGCCTGCGCGGCCAGGCCAAGACCCGCATCCTGCGCAGCCTGATCGAACTGCTCGATGAATACATGCCCGTGGTGCGCGACAGCGAGATCAACGACGACCCGTACAACCCGATCAGCAAGCGCGCCCGTGAACTGGTCGCGCTGCACGGCGACGACACGGAAATCGAGTGGCTGCACCGCGATGCCCGCTACGCAGAGAAGCTGGCCACGCCCGACGTCAGCATCGCAGACCTGATCGGCGACGTGGACCCCATCAAGGCCGCCACGCACAAACTGACGTTCGCCGACGAAGAGGTGATCCACTTCGGCATCATCCCGCGCACCAACCGCGGCATCTTCGCGATCAACGAGCTGCCCGACCTGCAGCCCCGCATCCAGGTGGGTCTGTTGAACATACTCGAGGAAAAGGACATCCAGATCCGCGGCTTCCCGGTGCGCATCCCGCTGGACCTGATGCTGTGCTTCAGCGCGAACCCCGAAGACTACACCAACCGCGGCAGCATCATCACGCCGCTGAAGGACCGCATCGAGTCGCAGATCCTCACGCATTACCCGCTCACGCTTGACGACAGCAAGGCGATCACCGACCAGGAAGCCTGGACCTCACGACCCAAGCTGGCGGAAATCCACGTGCCCGCCTTCATCCGCGACGCCATCGAGCAGATCGCCTTTGAGGCCCGCAAGTCCGAGTTCGTGGACCAGGCCAGCGGCGTCAGCGCGCGCATGACCATCGCGATTCTCGAAAGCGTGCTCAGCAACGCCGAGCGTCGCTGCCTGCTCACCAAACAGAAGGAAACCTGGCTGCGCGTGATCGACCTCGCGGCCGGTATCCCCGCCATGTCCGGCAAGCTGGAGCTGGTCTACGAGGGCGAGCAGGAAGGCGCTCACAAGGTTGCCACCACGATTATTGGCGCGGCCGTGCGCACCACCTTCGAGAAGTACTTCCCCGGCGTGTACGCCACCCGGGCGCGTGCCGGGCGCAACAAGCGCGAGGCGGTGCCCCAGCGAGAAGAGGGCCCGTACAAGCCGGTGATCGATTACTTCGCCAAGGGCAAGCGGCTGGAGCTGACGGATGATTCCGGTGACGCCGACTTCGCCAAGCAGGTGAAGAGCGTGCCTGAGCTCGAGAAGCTGACCCTCGAGTACCTGAAGGGCCTGAAGGGCGGCGAGCTGGCGGTGGGCATGGAGTTCGTGCTGGAGGGTCTGCACCAGAGCAGCCTGCTGGCCAAGGAAGACCTCGACCGCGGCGTGCTGTACTGCGACATGCTCGGCGCCATGTACGAGAACCTTGAGTGAATGACACATTGCTCCGAATGTGACGACAACTGTCGCAGAAAATAAAAATAGACAACAAAAGAGCGACATTGCACCCGGCAGGAGGTATACTCGCGATACACGTTTTCCCACCAATGTCGCGAGGAGAGCCCAAATGCCACTTACCAATGCCGATCTGCTGGCCGACGATATTGTCGCGCGCTGGATCGTTGAGAACTCTCCGATCAAGGTTCCGTTTTATCAGGCGTGGTTTTGGCAGAACGTTGCTGGCAAATCGCTGATATACCCACGCACGACGCAACTCGCTCAAGCCGCAGTAATTGCCGCCTGCGGCGCACCGACTGAGCAGCTGCCGACGGTCAGCCAGGTTGAGTTCACCTTCAAGGAGTTCATCACCCACTACAGTGTCTGCGCGGTCGATCTTGATCGCTTCCAGCACCCGAACAACCTCGATGCGGTTCTTTTCGCTCTCGCCAAGATTCGCATCCTGTATGCTTACGCGTCGATACTGGGGGACGCGCTACAAGGGCTGCCGTCGCTGGCTGATCCTGCGCGAATCGTCGCGGCGGGTGGCGGCCCTTTGACTCTGGACTGCCTTGATCAGGCTTACGAACTTGTAAGCGCCGGAACAGGTAGACCCAACCTGATCATGAGCCATTCATTGATGCTACGTACCTATCGTAGCATCTGCCGTGCCGCCGGACTTGTTCCGGAACGGGTGGACTGGATGTGGTACAACCCGGCAACCCGGCGCATGGAAGAAGGCAAGGTGGACGCTTTCAACGGCACAGTCTGGTTGGCCAACGACATGCTCGATGATGGCAATCCGCAGATTTTCTTCATGATGATCGGCGATGACGGTGGCGCAGGACCGACGCGCGGCATTACCGGTATCGTCCCAACCGCGAAGGACCGCAACTTCTTCAACAAGCGCACGGTGAACGGAATCTTCGTACCTGACGGCGGAGGCCCGGGAGTGCCGCAGATGCAGGCCGGGGAGGAAACCTGGGTCAGCATGCCCGCCGGTTTCGCGCTCGGAAGCCAAGGCGCATTGAGTATCCTACAGGAGTTCGCCACAGTGGCCGCGTGCGGAGGATAGCGCCAGAGACGCACCGGCGTTCCCACACCTGCCACAATCCCACGGAGCAAGCCATGGACAACAATCGAACGTGCGAAACCTGCGGACCACACGGCCTTAGAGTCGGCAAGGTCAACGGCGTGACTCAGGTGGAAGTGCCCCAAGACTTCGTCTCGGCCAAGCTCGGGAGCATGGACCGTCAGGTCGCACAAGCAGTATCATTTTTTGAAGGAGCACTTCGTATGCAACGAACTAATGGTAGAAGTTTGGGTCAATTTACTCTTGCTGACACCAGCGCTTCGGATGTCCTGCCCGGCGGCAATGTGCAAGGAATCCAGTTTGGTATCGTCGCGGTGAAGAGTACGGCGTATGCCGGGCGCTGTCCCGGCGATCCGTCCAAAGTAGTTATCGTTATCAAGTCAACTTGGGTTGACGAGAACGGTGACCCGCAGAGTTTGGAAACCAGAAGCGAAGAGTGCTTTGACCCCGACACTGCATCAACGATGCTTCGACGCCTCAACGGCGGAAAGTAAGATTGGACCAGGAACCGGCGAATCAGAGGCGCAATGTCGTTAGGGTGGCCCTTTACACGGGGATGGCCCTGCTGTTCCTAGTGATACTCTACGTTGCTGATCGAGCGACTGGTGGAGACGTTGTTGGCCGTGTCCTGGGGCACAAGCAGCAGGATTCTTATGATGAATATTATGAAGGTGGATTCTCGATAGGAAAATGGCGAATCGCAGACCCCCAACCCAAAAAACAAACGCTTGGCTCAGCTTGGGAATATCTTGGCAATTCACTTGTTCCCACTTTGTATGCCCGAACTTGGTACGAAGATGGCTCGCTGGAGAGTGAGGCAACCGCATACGATGCACGAGGTTCCGAAGTTCCATTCCTTGATTCGACCACCATCGATCCAACCGCACCACCAGCGACGCCAACATTCCCCAGAGTAGTCATGAAGAAGTGGTATCCCAGTGGAAACATCCAACGGCAAACCGAAATCCTGAATGGCGTCCCACGAACAATAAGGGAATGGCATGAGTCGGGTGAAATGATGCTTGAGGGGCAGTACGACGCCCAAGGCAAGCGACACGGATCGTGGAGGTTCTATACTTCCCCCGGCGCTGCTCCGAGCATCGAGGAGTACACCCATGGGGAGTACGTCAGTAAGCACGATTAGAGCGGCAATCCTGACTCAAATCTTCGAATATGGAGATCAAGCGCACCGGTTGGTTCGCGTCTACTCTTCTCTGAGCGCGCTGCGAATCGATTCGACGACATCCGCGCTATCGTAGACGATCTTCCCGGTGTACGAATCCACGAATGCTATCCATCCGGGCTCAGCAATTCGCGGATATTCCTTTCGCGCTCAATGCTGAAGTCGAACTTGCGTACCTCCAAATTCGAGGCGTTGCCCGGGTTGGGGTACGGCTCAGCCCTTGCTTCAGAGCCGGTAGTCTCAAGGATTTGGGGAATGTTTCCAGCCTCAACGTCAATGACGAAGTACCCCGTGGTTGAGTCGCACAGCTACTTGCCATGAACGCCGATCTGGTCACGCGAGCTGTCCTTTACCTCAATCGTTCGCTCCGGCAGGACGCAAAATTCCACGCGCTCCAGCGGCGGCGGTGCCGTGTTGGACTGGTCAGCGGCGGGCGGCGTCGCACAGCAGCCTGCTCCGATGAGCAGTACAGGGAGTGCGGCGAGTTTCATTCGTACTTCCACGGTCCGAAAACGAGGACAGTCCCGACCTTTCGGGACAGTCCCCTTTCCCCGTTACTTGCGTTCAATGGTGGCCTTGCCTTCGCTGGTCGTCTTCAGGCTGTCGCCCTGCAGCCACTTCTTGGCTTCTTCGTCAGCCTTCAGTGTGGCGTTCCAGAACATCAGGCTGCTGGTCTTCACCCACTCCGCACTGGGGCTGGCGGGCTGCTGCTGGCCGCCGCGGCCCATGCGCGGCTGGGCGCCGCCGAATGTCCAGTTGCTGGCGCCCTCGATGTACACGTGGTACTTGCTCCCTTCCGGGGCAAGCTCGAAGGGCTGCTTCTTCCACTTGGCGTCCTGGCCTTCGCCGGTGGTGTCGTCGCTGCCGGTCATGGTCATCATCGGCAGCGCCAGGGTCTTGAAGCTCTCCTTGGTCAGGCCGCCCTGGTCCGCGCCGGCCGGGCTGAGCGCCAGGATCGACTTCACCCGCTTGTCCAGCAGGTTCTGCGACTTCAGCTCTTTGCTCTCGGTGCCGTCTTCGGCCTTCACGGTTTCCTCGACGTTCACGCTCGCGCCGCCGATCAGCTCGGCCGTGTAGGCGCCCGCGTTGTGGCCGGCGACGCCGATCTTTTCGAGGTCCAGCTTATCCTTCAGGCGCGGCTCGGCCTCAATCAGTGCCTTGGCGCTGTCGAGGATCAGCTTGAGGTCCGCCACGCGGTCGATGCCGACCTTGGCGTCCAGCGGCGCGGGCGCGAACCCGCGTCCACGGCCCTGGCCGCGACCCTGCCCACGGCCGGGCTGGGGCTGCGCCGGCTCGGCGGGATCTTCGATGAAGCTGTCGAGTGAATCACCCAGCATGTCGAAGTCGTCCTCACCGGGCTTGTTCGGCTCTTCCTTGGGCTTCTCGGGCTGCTCCGGCTGCTGGCCGCGACCGCCGCGGCCCCCGCGACCACCGAAGGCCGCCATTTCTTCCTTGGTCAGGAAGCCGTCGCTGTCGGAATCCAGCATCTCAAAGAAGGCCTGCATCTGCTCCGGCAGTTCTTCCTTGCTGAGCTTGCCGTCTTTGTCCTTGTCGTACTGCTCGAACATCTGGTCGGCGTTCATGCCGCCGCGGCGCTGGCGGGCGTCCGCGTGGTTGGGCACCAGCACCACGAAACCGTGGGCGGCCCAGTACTGCGGCATGGTGAGCGAGCGGTCATTGCTGCTGCCGGCGCTGTGGCTGAACAGGATCACCGGGTACTTGCCGGCTTCTTCGGGGAAGATCGCCGCGAGGCTTAGCTCTTTGTTGCGAGCCGCATCCTTGAGCTTGAGTGCGCTGACCGTGACGATCTTGAACTTGCCCTCAGGCGCCTTGTTGGGGTCAGCAGCCGGCTTGGCCTCGCCTTCGGCAGTCTTGGGGGCGGGCTCCGGCTTGGCATCCTGCGCCAGCGACATTGAGCCAATGATCAGCGTGGCAAAGGCCACCGCCGCTACACGCGTCCAGAACATTCGCGTCTCCTGTGTCAGTTAAAGGAGCGTCCGCACGGGCGCCCCGGGTTTGCACTAGAGACCCGCTCACCAGTGAATCGGTTCCGCACTCGGCGAATTTAAATGCGCCCTGCTCGCACAGCAAAAACCCCCGGCGGGGCCGGGGTTTTTTTGAGGCTTACTTGCCCTCTGCGGGTTTTTCTTCCGGTTTGCTCTCTTCCGCCGGTTTGGTTTCCTCGGGCAGCAGGCCCTCGAAAATCTTGATCAGCTCGTTGGCGTTGTCGCCGGCGCCGGTGCCCTTGAATTTCGCGGCGAACGCGCGGTACTCGGTGAGGCACTTCCTGCGGAATTCGGTGACCTTCTCGGCGTCGGTGTCGTCAACATCCTGAAACACCACGTCAAGCGACAGCATGAGTTTCAGCAGTTCGCGCCGGGCGGCGATCTCGGCCTGGACCTCCTTGCTGTCGGCCAGCTTCTTCAGGCGTTCCGGGGCTTCCTCGGCGTCGTCGAGGCCTTTGTACTTCGTGGCCAGCTCATCCCAGCAGCGCATTGCCACGCGGTAATTCTTCATCACCTCGGCGGTCTCGGCGCGCACGGTCAGGGTGCCGAGGCGATCGTCGATGCGCTCCATGATGTAATTGGCGTCCTCTTCGGCGGTCTCGTCTTCCGTGTTGTCGTAGACGGTTTCGGCCAGCTTGTAGGCTTCAGCGTATTTGCCCTCGCCGAACGCCCTGGCGGCGGCTTCCACTTCCTTGTGCACGGCCGCCTTGCCCAGGCCCGGGTACTTCACCTTGGCGAGTTCGGTCTCGATTGCCTTGTCGTACTCGCCGCGGCCTGAGAACACGATCTTGCCGTCAACGCCGACGACCCAGACGTGCGGCAGCACGGGCGCCTCGTAACCGGCCTCCCAGAAGCTGTCCATGGCCAGCGGGTACTTGATGCTGTTCTTGGTTACGATCTCTTCGATTTCCTCGAGCTGGTGCACCTGCGCATAGAGCGTCACGACGTGCACGCCGGGCTTGGCGGCCAGCTCGTTCATGTGCGGCAACTGCCGCATGCAGGGCCCTCAGTTCTTACCCCAGGCCTTGATCACCACCACGTCGCCCTGCAGCTCTTTGAAGCTTTCGAAGGCGGGCGGATTGATCCAGTTGCGCGGCGTAAAATCACGTACTTCGTCACCGACCGTCAAACCCTGCGCGAACGCCGGCGCAACGCAAGCAGCCAGCAGCGCGCCAAGCAGCATCTTCTTCAACATGCAAGTTCTCCTGTACGGGGCCGCACCGGCCCTTTGACCCAAGCCTTTTACGTTAGTTCGGGCGCGAATGGATGGGAATATTGGGGTTTGGCGGTGTCCGGGCGGCAGTAGGCAGTGGGCAGGCATGAGCCTGATACGGGCCTTGCAGCTACTCCCGCCTCATGCCGCACGCTTTGCACCCATGATTCGGAAAGCGTCGCTCTCTTCTTACGCGATCGTCCGCAGGGCACTAATCTCTTCTCATGGCCAAAGGTCGCGTGCTGCACATCCTTTCCCAGCGGCCGCTGCTTACCGGCAGCGGGGTTACGCTGGACGCCATCGTGCGCCATGCTGCGAGCGCGGGCTGGGAACAGCGCGTGGTGGTGGGCGTACCCCACGGGGAACGGCCGACGGTGGGGGAGCTGCCGGCGGAGCACATCCACCCGCTGCACTTCGGCAACGAGAAACTGACGTTTGCCGTGCCGGGCATGAGCGACGTGATGCCCTACGAAAGCAGCGTGTTCAGCAAGCTGTCGCCGCGGCAGATCGAGAGCTACCTGGGCGCCTGGCGCGAACACCTGGATGACGTGCTTGGCAAGTTTCAGCCAGATGTGATCCACGCCCACCACGCATGGCTGCTGGCTTCGATGCTGAAGGACCTGGCGCCTTCCGTGCCGGTGCTGGTCCACGGCCACGGCACAGATCTGCGCCAGCTTGAGCTCTGCAGGCACCTGGCCGAGGAGGTGCGATTGGGCGTGCGCCGCAATGAGCGTTTCGCCGTGCTGCACAGCGAACACGCGGAGGCCTACGGCACGCGGCTCGAGCTGGAGCAGCAGCGCCTGCACGTGATCGGCGCCGGCTATCGCGAAGAGATCTTCCACAGTGGGGGACGCAACCATCACAGCGGCCCGACCATCCTGTACGCGGGCAAGTACAGCCACGCCAAGGGCCTGCCCTGGCTGCTGGATGCCGTGGAGCGCCTCAGTGTGCTGCTGCCTGAGGTGAGACTGCACGTGGCAGGCACCGGCAGCGGCCAGGAGGCCGAGCTGCTGCGCGCCCGCATGGAGGGCATGGCGTGCGTGAAACTGCACGGCCAGCTTGACCAGAAACAACTGGCTGAACTGATGCGCAACACCAGCGTGTTTGTGCTGCCCAGCTTCTACGAGGGCCTACCGCTGGTGCTGGTGGAGGCTGTGGCCTGTGGCTGCCGGCTGGTGGCCACGGATACGCCGGGCGTAGTGCATGACCTCGCGCCGCAGCTGGGCGAGGCGATCGAGCTGGTGAAGCTGCCCAGGCTGGAAGGCCCCGACACGCCGGTGCAGGCCGACCTGCCAAGGTTCACCGACGAGCTGGAGGCCGCGCTGCACCGCGCCCTGCACAAGGGCCCCCTGCCCGACGACCTGGAGCTGAAGCCGTTCACCTGGAACGCCGTGTTCCAAAGAGTGGAAGACATCTGGCTGGAACTGAAGACCCGGTCGCTGCCGGCCGGTTTGGATTGACACCACGGAATAGATCGCACTCGTTTCCGCGTTGCGGCCTTGAAACCCGTTCGTACATATGAATCCATCCCTGACCAAGGAGAACACGTGGCCAAGGCCAGGCACGACGAACACCCCAGGAAAAGCAAGCGCGACAAAATCGTCGTGCGCCGCGCCACTTTCAACGACATGGACGCCCTGGTCGCCCTCAACAGGGCTGCTTACCCGACACTGGCCGAAGACGGCGTGGTCTGGAACCGCCGCAATCTCGAATCCCACCTGCGCACCTTCCCCGAAGGACAGGGCCTGGTAGAGGTCAACGGCCGCATTGTGGCCTCCTGCAGCAGCCTGGTGGTCAGCCTGGGGCGCAACCCGTACCGCGACCATACCTGGAGCGGCATCACCGACGGCGGCATGTTCTACAACCACGACCCCTACGGCGACACGCTGTACGGCGCGGACGTCAACGTGCACCCGGACTACCGCGGGCGCGGCCTGGCCCAGAAGCTCTATGATTTCCGGCGCGAGCTGTGCAAGCACCTGAACCTGCGGCGCATCGTGCTGGGCGGCCGTCTGTTCAGCTATCACGAGTACGCCGAGCGCATGAGCGCCGAGGAGTACGCCCGCAAGGTCGAGGCCGGCGAGTACAAAGACCCTGTGCTGAGCTTCCAGCTGAAGCAGGGCTTCACGCTGAAGAAGGTGATGCCGCAGTACCTGGCGGATCCGCTTTCGCGCAACTTCGCGACCTTCCTTGAGTGGCTGAACCCGGACTACGTGGCGCGCCTGCGTAAGCCGCGGGCGATACGGGTTTCCACGGTGCAGTACCAGATGCGCAAGGTGACCAGCTTTGAGGGTTTCGCGCAGCACATCAGGTACTTCGTGGACGTGGCCAAGGAGTACGACAGCGACTTCGTGCTGTTCCCCGAACTGCTGACCGCGCAGCTGATGAGCTATCTGAAGACCAAGACGCCGCTCGAGGCGATCCGCAAGCTCACCACCCTGACACCCAAGGTCGATGAGCTGTTCGACAGGCTCGCCCGCGAGTTCCAGATCTGCATCATTGGCGGCACCCACCCGATCAAGTCCGGCAAGTTCATCGAGAACGTGGCCACGTTGTACCTGCCAGACGGAACCAAGCATCGCCAGCCCAAGATTCACATCACGCCCAACGAGCGCCGCGCCTGGGGCATTGAGGGGGGCAGCACGCTGAAGGTGTTCGACACACCCAAGGCGCGGGTGGGCATCCTGGTCTGCTACGACAGCGAGTTCCCTGAGGCTTCGCGCTACCTGACTGACAACGGCGCCGAGGTGATCTTCGTGCCCTTCTGCACGGACGACCGCCAGGCCTACCTGCGCGTGCGCTATTGCTGCCAGGCGCGCGCCGTAGAGAACCAGGTGTACGTGGTCATGAGCGGCACGGTGGGGAACCTGCCGGACGTCGAAAACATGGACATCCAGTACGCCCAGAGCTGCGTGCTTTCGCCCAGCGATTTCGAGTTCGCGCGCGACGGCATCTTGGCTGAAGCCATGCCGAACATCGAAACTGTGATCACCACCGACCTCGACTTCGAGGCGCTGCAGGAGGCGATCAACTCCGGCTCGGTCAGGCAGCGGCGCGACCGGAGACCGGACCTGTTCCGCTTCACGGCCAGCCTGCCCGACGGCGAGTAGTCTCCGTCGCGAGGAAAGCCAGTCCGCCTCCGAATGTTGCAACGCCTGAAAGCCTGCCCCGGCTACGGATGCCGGGTTGGGGCAAGCGCGTTGTCACTTGCAACAGCGCGACTACCCACCTGCGGACACGAAAACCGGAAACCCATCGGTTGTGAGTTGGATGTCCCGAGCCATCGGCTCATTCTTTCACCAAGGAGGGCACATGATTCCCCTGAACAAACGCTTGATCGCCTGCGGCGTGCTCGGCTTAGCGGCCGTAGCGGCAGGCATCATCGCCTTTTCGTCCGTGGAAGGGCAGGACGGCGCGCGCGGCAAGACCAGTTACGCGCCCGTGCAGGAAGAGGATTTCAACGCGGTCGTGAAGCGCATGTCCGAGGCCAAGCCGGCCGTGATGAAGAAGCAGATGGACCTGCTGAACCAGCGCTACGACCTGTCCGACAAGCCCGGCCAGGCCAAAATGTCGCGCGGCAAGCCGGTGCAGGCGGGCGTGCGGGTGAAGCTGCCCAACGGCGTGACCTGGGAGCAGCTGGCGAACATGTCTCCCGAGGAGATCCAGCAGAAGGGGCTGTTCCCCAAGGGCTTCCTGCCGCTGCCGCACCCCAATCATATGGAAGGCGGCATGGTGTTCCCGCAGGTGCACATCGACGAGATCAAGAAGCAGGAAGGCCGCGACCTCACCCGCTTCGACCTGGACTTCGACCTGCCGCAGCACCTGATCGCTGAATTCCCGGCCGCCATCTACCTCACCACGCGTCCCGACCTGGGCGACGTCAGCCAGGGCAAGCTGGTGACGATCGACAACTACTACGAGCTGTTCAACGGCGTGCTCAACCCCAAGCAGCTGGAGGGCCTGCGCCTGCTGGTGACGCCCTTCCCGCAGCAGCAGTTCAACGCCACCCACGACCGCCGCAGCCTGAAGGCCAGCCTGGGCGTGACCTGCTTCGACTGCCACACCAACGGCCACACCAACGCGGCCACCCACCTGGTGGGGGACATCCGCCCGCAGCAGTACCGTCATCGCATCGACGTGCCGACCCTGCGCGGCGTGAACATCCAGCGCCTGTTCGGTTCCCAGCGGGCGATGAAGACCATTGAGGACTTCACCGAGTTCGAGCAGCGCGCCGCCTACTTCGACGGCGACCCGGTCATCGCGACCAAGAAGGGCGTCAACCCCGTGGAACGCGGCAGCCAGGCGCACTTCATGGCCGAGTTCCAGGCCCTGCTGGACTTTCCGCCCGCACCCAAGTTGCGCTGGGACGGCAAGCTGGACCCGGCCAGGGCCACGGAAAGCGAGTTGCGCGGCCAGGACGTGTTCTTCAACAGGGGCCAATGCGCGACATGCCACACCGCGCCCTACTACACCGACAACCTGATGCACAACCTGCAGGTCGAGCGCTTCTTCAAGGAACAGGACGTCAACGGGCGCTGGGCCAGCGCGGACGGGCCGATCAAGACCTTCCCGCTGCGCGGCATCAAGGACTCGCCGCCGTACCTGCACGACGGCCGCCTGCTGACACTGGAGGACACGGTCGAGTTCTTCAACCTGGTCCTCGAGCTGAAGCTGACCGACCAGGAGAAGAAGGACCTGGTGGCTTTCCTGCTCACGCTGTAACCGCAAATCCAGCACACGGCCCGGGGTTCGCCCCGGGCCGTGTGCTCTTCCCGGGCGGGCGCGAAACCTGGGTTTACATCTCAGGCAGGCCGGTGTCGCGCTTCTTGCGCGGTTCGACCGGCTGGCGACGGTGGGGGCTTGCGCCTGTGCGACGCGGCGTTTCAAAGTCGCGATAATCGGGTTCGGCCCGTTGGGGATCCGGTCGGGGCTCTGCTTCCGCTGCCGGCTGTTCGGGCGGTTGCCCGGTCGGGACCCACTGCAGGGGCGCGCCGTAGGTTGGCGGCGCGATCACTTCGACGGTCACGGGGTCGCGGTCCACCAGCAGCAGGTAGGTGGCAAAGCCGACCAGCGGTGCGGGCCAGAATGACAGGAAGAAACCGAACACGAACTGCGAGAACGGGCTGCGCATGGTCAGCTCCAGGCCGGTGTTCCCCGGGATGCAGAGACTACAAACGGCGCGGCAGCTTCAGGGTTCTGCCCGACCAGATTTCCTTCGGCGGAAAAGCACGGCGCGCCAAACGGCGGATGGCGCGCCGGGGTGCGAGCAGGCAGGTGCTACTGCTTGAGCACGTACTCGTTGCTCTCGTTGACATATACGTTCAGGTCGGCGTGAGCGGCGAGCCGGTGGGCCGCGTAGTCGGCACTTACATCCAGCAGTGTCATGTTCACGCTCGGTACAGCCTTGAGTTCGATACCTCCTTCACTTGCGGAGGCATCCAGGCGGATCTTGATGATGCCGTTGAGAGAACCGAGCGCCTTCTCGAAGCTGACCCCGCGCCAGACCACGTCGAAGTGGTCGCGCTGCAGGCCGGCACGGACGTAGTCGTTGTGGATCTTCGGGTTGGGCTCGCTGATGTGAACGCCGTCGTCTGAGTCAACGTAGACGCTGACGCCCGAGTCATAGCAGGCGTCGCAGAATTCCCAGCGGTCCACGTTGCCGCCCAGGCGCACTCCTCCGTTGTCCCCGGTCACGAAAAACGGGCCAAGCTTGTCGTTGGCGGTTACATTTCCGCTTCTGGGGTCGATGGTGACGCTTGCGCCGCCGATTTCACGGCGGATCACTGGCGGGTTGTAGCGCCGGTAGCTCGCCCCGCTGGTGCTGGTGCTTACGCCTTTGTCCGAGGCGCGAACACTCGCGCTGCTGCCGCTGTAGGGATCGCGCACGCCGGCGGCGGCTGACGCGGCGGAACCGGAAGTCGAAACGGTTGAGCGAACTGACGCACAGGCGGGAAGAATCAACAAGCAAGCCATCAGAGACAAGTAGCGCATCGCGGTTCCTCAGTTTCGATGTGAGCCGGCAGATGATAGCAGCAGTCATGCGCGGGCTGAACCTCCTGTCTGGCGCGGCAGCGACGCTGGAAAATTGTATGATCGAGATACGGGAGTTTGCGTATCAACGACATGCCAAGCGAACATTACAACCGGTCCAGCATTGACGCCGCGCTGCGGCGCGCGCGGTCACGCTGGCTGACCTCCGCCATGGTGAATGCGGGCGGGCGCTGGGCCGTGCTGCCCGCCGGCGTGGCGGCCTTGCTCGCGATAGGGCTGGCACTGGCCGGTGTGCACTCGCTGGCGTGGCTGCTGCCGCTGTGCCTGCTGGGTGTCAGCGGTTCGCTGCTTGCGCTTTGGCTCACGCGCCGGGCGTACGCAAGGCCTGCCGCAAGTGGCGCGCCGGACTGGACGCTGCTGCTGGACCGCGCCCTGGGACTGAACGACGCGCTGCCGACGTGGCTGGAGAGCCGGGGCGCATTCCGCGCCGCCCTTGAACCGCGCATCGCGGCGGGCCTCGACCCGCAACGTGAGAAGCGGGCCGCGCCCGCCAGGCACTGGGGCGCCCTGGCTGTGGTGGTGCTGCTGGCGCTGCTGCCGCTGGCGTTCTGGCGCCCGGAGCCGGACCCGGTCATCCCCGAGAGCGTCTCGGATGTGCCGCAAGCCGCGACCGCAAACGAGCCGGAGACTGAAGCCGGCCCCGCGGCGGCTGGTGGGGGAGATGCCACTCCGGACGAGCCGGCCCCCGGCAGCAACGAAACAGGCGGCGGCCAGGGAGACGAGGGCGAGGTACAGCAGAAGCCCGATGGCGGCAAGTCAGAAGGCGGTGCCGGAGAGGCCCCGGAAGACGTGAAGCCGCAGCCGTTGCAGAACGACCCGCCGGCAAACCAGGGCGGCGCGGGCGATCAGCAGAGCCCGCCCAGCGAGCCGCCGAAACCCGAAGACCCCGAGATCGACCCGAACCTCCAACACGTGCTGCCTGACGCCGGCGAGGGCGAAACACGCACCGAGAACCGCTCGCGCTGGGTGTACAACCCGCACGGCACGAAGCTTGACGAGTCAACACCCACGCCGCCCGATACGAAACAGGCCGGGGAGAAGGCCGTGCCCCGCACCAAGCTGACCACCCGCGAGCGCAAGCTGCTTCAGGACCTTTACCGCAAGCTGTACGAGTAACCCTCGCGGCGCGGCCCTTCATTTATTATCACGTAGGCGTGGAACAGCGCGAGTTCATGGCCGTGATTTCCCGTGAGCGCCGAGGTGTCGGTGCCGCGCTGCTGCGCCTGCTGTTTCGCTGGGCCTCGTTATGGTTCTGGCTGGCCGTGCGCCTGCGCCTGCTGCTGTACCGTGTCGGCCTGCTGCGCAGCCTGGGCGTGAACGTGCCGGTGATCTGCGTGGGCAACCTCACCACCGGCGGCACGGGCAAGACGCCGGCCGTGGCATGGGTGGTGAAGGCCTTGCAGCAAATGGGGCAGAAGCCGTTCATCCTCAGCCGCGGCTACAAGTCAGACAGCAGCGGCAACGATGAAATGAAGGTTCTGGAAGAACTCTGCCCCGGCGTGCCGCACATCCAGAACCCGGACCGCGTGGCGGGCGCCGAGAAGGCCGTGCATGACGGCGCGCAACTGATCGTGCTGGATGACGGCTTTTCCCATCTGCGCCTGAAACGCGACCTCGACATCCTGCTGTTCGACGCGCTGAACCCGTTCGGCTTCGGGCGCATGCTGCCGCGCGGTTTGTTGCGTGAGCCGCTCTCCAGCGTGCGGCGCGCGAAGTTCGCCATCTTCAGCCGCGCCGGCGTCGCCAGTGAAGACCGCCTGCGCGACCTTGAGGACACCATCCGCTGCAAGGGATTCATCGGCGGCATCGCGCACGCGGCCCATGCGCCGGTTCGGCTGGTACGGATCAAGAACGGTGAAGTGGCGCCGCTCGAGATGCTGCAGGGAGTAACGGTCGCGCCCTTCTGCGGCATCGGCAACCCGCGCGGCTTTGAACGCACGCTGGAAAAGCTGGGCGCCAGACTGACCCAGTTGGGCGCGCTGCACCTCGACGACCACCAGGATTTCGGCGAGCGCGTGCTGAAACGCCAGGTGATTCCCTTCCTGCGCAACTCGCGCGAAGGCAACGCCACGGTCGCGGTCTGCACGCAGAAGGACGCCGTCAAGTTCCGCGGCACCGATATTGAGATGGACGCCGGCATGCCGATCTACGAGTTGCAGGTCGAGTTTCGCATCATCAAAAACGAAGAAGGCCTGCTGCAGGCACTGAAGGACGCCCTCGCCAACACAGCAACCGGGAACGATGGCTAAGAAGAAGAAACGTTCCGGCCGTGTGCTGACATGGGCGCCAACGCGCGTACCGATCGAGCTCGCGATGCGCTGGACGGCGTTCTGGTTGACGGTGTTCGGCTGGCGTTGGGCTTACTTCTGGGGGCGCTGGATCGCGCGGCTGGGCTGGCTGCTGATGGGTAAGCTGCGCCGCTACGCCCTGCGCAACGTGGACCTGTGTTTTCCCGAACTGCCCGAGGCGGAGCGCACCCGGCTCGCGCGCGAAAGCTTCAAGCACAACGTCTACTCGTTCATCGACTACCTGCTGGTGCCGAAGTACTTCAAGGCCGGGCAGCCCAGCCCGTACTTCACGGGCATGCCGGCCGACCACCCGTTTTTCGCCTGGTACAAGGCCGAGCAGCCCGGTTTCAACATGACTGCGCACATCGGCAACTTCGACATCTGCAGCTTCAACATCGGGCAGGACGCGGACCACCAGCCGCTGATGCTGATCACCAAGGCCGCCAAGCCGCCGCTGCTGGACCACTGGCTGACACGCGCGCGCCAGGCCATGGGCAGCGAAGTAGTGCACTCCGATGAAGGCGCGCGCGTGTACCTGCGGGCCATCAAGCAGAAGCGCAAGTGCGGCACGGTGGTGGACCAGAACGGCGGCGACTGGGCGCCGCTGGAGACCTTCTTCGGCGTGCCCTGCACCTGGCAGGCCGACTGGACGCGGCTCGTGCAGCGCGGCGGTGTGCGTCTGTGCTATCACTTCTGCGTGCGCGAGGGCGACCGGTTTCAGTTCACCTACCACGAGCCCGAGTTCCATGATTACGGCGAAGACTCCGACCCGATGCAGATCATCCGCGACTACCGCGACTGGGTCGAGCGCGTGGTGCGGCAATATCCCGAGCAATACATGTGGGTGCACCGCCGCTTCAAGGCCCGTAAGGAGGGCTGGCCCGACCGCTACAAGAATCTGGACCGGCGCTTGACCCCCGAAACCCGCGCGGCGATGCTTAACATTCCCGGATTCACTCCCCGCGAGCCGGCCTGATGGCGTTCATTCATGACGTCTGGACTTTTCTCTCCCAGCTCAACTGGGTGCGGGTGATTTTCACCATCCTGTGTACCGTGCTGGCGGTGGTGCTTGGCATCTGGTTCCCCGCGCGCATGCTGGAACAGCACACCAACCAGCCGCTGGCCAAGCCGGTGTGGTACGTGGTGGGCACGCTCGCGCTGGTGATGATCTATGTCAGCATGTTCGGTTACGGGCGCTTCTGGTCGCTGTATTCGAACAGCAAGGAAACACAGGAAGCAGCGCCGCTGAACCCGCAAAAGTGAGGCTGCCTCAAATGCAACTTCGCTCACCATTGCCCCTGCTGTAACCATTGAGTCTAAAGCAGTTTACGGCGGATTTTTAGCCTTTGACCGGCTCGGCCCCCGCTGCTATGTTCCCGGCCCCGAAGCGGGTGGACGGGTTTGCCCATGCCTGACAATCAGCCCGGCAAGCGTCCCGAAGCACCCTCAGAGGATGAGTACAGAAAACTGGCCGAGGAAGCCCGCAAGCTGCGCGAGCACGACCCGCGGTCCCGTGAACGCGAACAGCGCCGCGGCATGAACGCCGCGGCAAATGCCTGGCTGAAGTACACGACGGTCGGTTTGCAGTTCGTGCTGGTGCTGCTGCTGCCGCTTGGTCTGGGTTACTGGGCGGACACGTACTTCGGCACGCTGCCGTGGTTTACGCTGGTGGGCTTCGCGCTGGGCGCGGCGGCCTCGATGGCAAGCATCATCCGCGAGGTACTGCGGATGGACGAGACGGAAAAGAAGGATAAAGAGAAGGACAAGAAGTCTTGAGCTTTCTGCCCTACATGGTTTTCGCGGGCCTGGTGGTGATCCTGGCGGTCGGCTGCGGCGCCATCGCCCTGATGGGTGTTGACGCGTCAATGCTGCGCGGCGCGGGGGCGGGGCTGACGGCGGGCTTGAGCCTGATGGCGTTCAGCTGGTTCACCACGCTGAAGGGCATCAAGGCCGGGGACAGGAAGAACGCCATCGGCCACGTGCTGGGCGGCTTCATGCTGCGGCTGGTGGTGCTGACGGCGGGGTTCTTCCTGCTGGCGCTGACCGGCTGGGGCAACGCCGCCGGTTTCGCGATTGCGTTTTTGATGGCGGTAATGACTTACCTTGCGCTCCAGATTGTGGTAGCAGCAAGGCAGATGCAGAAGTCCGAATTGACGGCGGCATGAGGCGGAGAATCACGTGTTTCTAGCTGCAGGCGACAACTTCAACCCGGTTGAGCACCTCTATGACCGTGCCAGCACCTGGGTCAGTCTCTGGAACGTCCACGGCAAAGAGTTCATCGAGTCCTGGAACACCAACATGCCGGGCTTCATGGCCCTCAGCCAGCACGTGATCATGATGTGGGTCGCCGCCGCGATCTGCATCCTCGGCTTCAGCTACGTCACGTTTGCGCGCAACAGCCGCGTGCCCAAAGGGCTGCGCAACTTCCTTGAGCCGATCGTTACCTTCGTGCGCGATGAAGTCGTGCGACCCAGCATCAGCAATCCGCACTTCAAGACTCACGGCCACGGCGAGCACGGCCACGAGCACCACGAGCACAAGGAAGGCGAACACCACGATCACCTTCCTCAGTACTGGCTGGCCGACAAGCTGGTGCCCTTCCTGTGCTGCCTGTTTTTCTTCATTGCCACCGTCAACCTGCTGGGACTGATCCCCGGCAGCACCACTGCCAGTTCGCAGATCACCTTCACGGCCTCTATGGCGCTGCTGGTGCTGCTGACCTACCTGATCGGCAGCGTGATCATCAGCGTGAAGGTGGAGGGCGGCGTCGGCGCGGGCCTGAAGGCCTGGTTGTTCAACCTGGTGCCGGTGCATTTCAGCACCAAGCCGATGGACCTGATCGTGTGGCTGCTGCTGCTGCTGATCGAGGTCGTGGGCCTGTTCATGAAGCCGGTGGCACTGGCCATTCGTCTGTTCGCGAACATGACGGCCGGTCACTGCCTGGTTCTGAGCCTGTTGTTCCTGAACCTGCTGATCCCTTCGGGCTCTGAGGTCTGGCGCATCGGCACGGGCATCCCGACGGTGCTGATGACGGTTGCCATCTACGGGCTTGAGATCTTCGTGGCGATCCTGCAGGCGTACATTTTCACGTATCTCTCGGCGATTTTCATCGGGCAGTACCTCGTACCGGAACATTGATCTGCGTGCCCGTGCGTCGTCACGCACGGGGGGATGCGCGCCGAGACGCGGCCCACTGGCAGAGAACGAGGGAAAGCCAAAAGAGACACAGGGGAAAGAACATGGACATCGGTGGATTTGGTTGGGCATTCGGTCTGGCGGCGATCGGCGCGGGTCTGGCGGCGATCGGCGCCGGCATGGGCATCGGTCGCCTGGCAGGTCAGGCGGCGGAAGGCATTGCGCGTCAGCCCGAGGCTGCGGGTCCGATCCGCGGCATCACGATTCTGACGGCAGCCTTCATCGAAGGTGTGGCCCTGTTCGCGGTGGTGGTCTGCTTGCTGGCCATCCTGCTGGGCGGTGGCAGCCTGGAAAGCATCGCGACCACGCTGGCTGGCGCGGCCAAGTAGCAATCGGAGTGCGGCGGGCCCGGGTATCCGGGCCCGCCGTGCCCAACTCGTAAACAAGGACGCAGGCAATGAAGCTGTTTGCCCGAATTGCAAAGACTCCGCTGCTGATTGCGCTCGCGATGGCCGCGCTCACGTTTGCCCCCAGTCTGATGGCGGCCGGCGGCGGCGCGGGCCCCGCGCCCGGCCAGGTGGGCGACCACCACGCGCCGACTGACCAGCACGATATGCTGCACTTCAGCGGCTCGCTGATGTTCTGGGAGTACCTGACCTTCGGCGTCGTGCTGGTGGTGCTGGGTGTGGGCGTGTTCCCGATCCTGCTCAAGCAGCTCGGCGCGCGCCAGGACCGCATCAGGGAAGCGCTCGACAAGGCTGACCAGGTGCGCAGCGAGGCCGAGGTGCTGCTGCGCAAGCACGAAGAAATGATGCGCAACGCCCACGCCGACGCCAAGAAGATCACCGATGAGGCCGTGGCCGCCGCGCGCGATGCCGCAGGCCGCATCCAGGCCGAGGCCGATGCCGCGGCGCGTGAGACGCGCGAACGCGCACAGCGCGAAATCGAACAGTTGACCCGCAAGGCGCAGGCCGAGTTGCGCGACCAGGCCGTGGAGCTGGCCCTGCTGGCCAGCAGCCGCGTGCTGCAGAAGTCGCTGACCGGTGAAGACCATCGCCGCCTGGCACAGGAAGCCATCGCGGCGTCGGGAACGATGAACAACTAGGAGAATGCAAAATTCAAAATGAAAAATTCAAAAAGGGGCTGGGGAGCCCTGAGTGCATTTTGAATTTTGCATTTGGAATTTTGAATTGAGCCATGGCTACCAACCCGTCAGATCCCGTAGCGCGCATGTATGCCGTTGCGCTGTATGAAACCGCCCGCGGTCGCGGCGTGATCGGTGACGTGCACCAGGGCCTGCAGGCCGTGTACGCGGCCTACGCAGACAAGTCGTTCCGCGACTTCTTCACCAGCCCGCGCGTGCCACGCGCAGTGAAGATCAAGGGCATGGACGCGGCGTTGAAAGGCCGCGTCGTGGACGAAGTGCTGAACTTCGTCAAGGTGGTGATTCTGAAGGGGCGTGAGCCCCAGTTCGACAACATCGTGCAGGCCTTCGGCATGTATCGCGACCAGGCCGAAAACCGCGTGCACGCCTGGGTTGACTCAGGCAGCGAGTTCGACGCCGGCGAGCTGGAGGCCATCAAGAAGCAGCTTTCCCAGGCCTCCGGCGGCAAGGAGATCGTGCTGCACTACGACTACAAGCCCGAGTTGCTGGGCGGCGCGCGCGTGCGCCTAGGTGACAAGCTGATCGATAACACGCTGAGCAGCAGGCTGGCTCACCTGGCCATGGCGCTGGAGAAGTAGGGCGGGCTGCAGTCGCTCGCCCATATCAGGCACCGGAAGGAGGGGACATGAAGTACGCAACCGCAATTTCGCTCATACTGGCCGTGTTGTTGGCCGGTTGCGGCGGCGGTTACCAGGCGCCTCCGAAGGGGAACGAGCGGGTCGTCACCAACGCCCCGGGGACGGCCGGCGCACGGCCAACCGGGCCCGACATGAGCGCCGAGTACGAAAGGGCGGCCAAAGCGGCGTTCGCGGCCCGCGACGCCTTCAAGAGTGACAAGACGGCCGACAACTTCGCGAAGTGGGGGGCCAACATCTATACGGCGCTCACCGCCTCGATCAAGCAGGACCGCCACGGTCGCTCCACCAGCGGCTTCTACCGCTTCAAGGATTTACGCGAGATGAAGACCGATTTCACCAAAACGTTCGGCCCCAACGGCTGGGAAGACAACCCGGAGTACAAGGCCGCTAAGAAGGCTTACGACGAAGTCCAGGAATAACTCGGTGCCCGTGAGAGGCCCGTTTCAGGAACTTAAGGTAGAGAAACCATGGAACTGCGCTCCGACGAAATCACATCCGTAATCCGCAAGCAGATCGAGTCCTTCGGCGAAGAAATCGGCATGGAGGAAGTTGGCACCGTCCTTGAAGTCGGTGACGGTATCTGCCGCGTTTACGGCCTCGAAAACGTACAGGCCAACGAGATGGTCGAGTTCGAGAACGGCGCCTTCGGGCTCGCGTTCAACCTCGAGGAAGACTCCGTCGGCATCGTGATCATGGGCGACTTCGTCACCATCAAGGAAGGCCAGCAGGTCAAGCGCACCGGCCGAATCCTCAGCATCCCCTGCGGCGAAGGCTTCCTTGGCCGCGTGGTGAACCCGCTGGGCCAGCCCATCGACGGCAAGGGACCCATCGAGGCCGCCGGCAGCCGACTGATCGAGTTCAAGGCCCCCGGCATCGAGGCGCGCCAGCCCGTGAAGGTGCCCCTGCAGACCGGCATCAAGGCCATCGACGCCATGATCCCCGTCGGCCGCGGCCAGCGCGAGCTGGTGATCGGCGACCGCGAGGTGGGCAAGACGGCCGTCACCATCGACACCATCATCAACCAGAAGGGCAAAGGCGTCGTCTGCGTTTACATCGCCATCGGCCAGAAGGCGTCCACCGTGCGCCAGGTCGTGGCCACCCTCGAAGAGCACAACGCGATGGACTACACCATCGTCGTCAGCGCCAACGCCCAGGACCCGGCGCCGCTGCAGTACCTCGCGCCCTACGCCGGCGCCGCGCTGGCCGAGTACTTCATGTACGCGACCGACAAGCCGCAGAAGATCCGCGACACCCTGTGCATCTACGACGACCTTTCCAAGCAGGCCGTCGCGTACCGCCAGATGTCGCTGCTGCTGCGCCGCCCGCCCGGCCGTGAGGCGTTCCCCGGCGACATTTTCTACTGCCACAGCCGCCTGCTTGAGCGCGCGGCCAAGCTGAAGGAAGAGTTCATCGTGGTGAAGAAGGACGCGCCCTGGGACACCACCGAGGGCGTGGACGGCAAGCGCTACGGCAACCGCACACCGCACGAGGAAAAGGAAGCCAAAAAGGCGCTAGAGGCCGCGGGCGAAGGCTTTGAGCTTCGCATGCACCCGCAGACAGGCGGCAGCATGACCGCCCTGCCGGTGATCGAAACCCAGGCCGGCGACGTGTCGGCGTACATCCCGACCAACGTGATCAGCATTACCGACGGCCAGATCTACCTGACGCCCGAGTACTTCTACGCCAACGTGCGCCCGGCCATCGACGTCGGCATCTCGGTGTCGCGAGTGGGCGGCAACGCGCAGATCAAGGCGATGAAGAAGGTTGCCGGCCGCCTACGCCTTGACCTCGCCCAGTTCCGTGAGCTTGAGGCGTTCGCGCAGTTCGGCAGCGACCTCGATAAGTCCACCCAGGCCCAGCTCGCGCGCGGCCAGCGCATGGTGGAAGTACTGAAGCAGGGCCTGTACACGCCCTACCCGGTCGAGAACCAGGTCGCGATCCTGTGGGCGGCCACCAACGGCCTGCTGGACGAAATCGAAATCGAGGACGTGCGCAAGTACGAGAAGGCCTACCTCGAGTACCTGACCACCAACAAGGCTTCCACCATGGAGGCGATCCGCACCAAGAAGGACCTCACGGACGAGGTCATCACCGTGTTCCGCGACGCGGGCAAGGTGGTAGCGGACCAGTTCAAGAAGGCCGGCGCCACCGCTTAAGACATGAACGAGCGCGAGACCATCCGGCATTTTCTCGCGACACTGAACTACCGGCTTCGGGGCGCCGTTCGCGGTGCCCCGGACTCGTTCTACACCTTCATGCCCTCCGGTGACGGGCGCGGCGCGGTGGAGATCCTGCACCACATCAACGACCTGCTGCGATTCGTGGTGCGGGCATTCGACAAAGGCTCGATGGTCCCGATTGCGCAGCGCGAACCCCAGGCCGAACTGGCGACCTTTGCCAAGCTGCTGCGCATCGTGGACGAACACCTGCAGAAAACCGAGCTGACCGGCGACATCAAGGGCCGCAAGCTGACACTGCAACTGCTGCTGCAGGGCCCGCTGGCGGACGCCATGACCCACGTGGGGCAACTGGCGCAACTCAGGCGCCAGGCCGGCTCGCCCATCGGGTACGAGAACTACATGCTCGCGGATATCCAGCCCGGCCAGTTCCCGGACTAGGGCTTTTTCGTAAGGCGATTGGGCTTGCTACCACCTAAGGGACGGATAGCATAGGCAGCTAGTGCAACATCGAACGAACGCGACGAGTTCTTCCATCATGCCCTTCGGGCAAGTGTCGCGTATTTCAGGATTTACGTGAGCGGCTCTGGCTTCGCCCGTGGGCGAGGTCCGCTGTGGCTTCACGTGAGTGCCTGCCATCGCTGCCGGTCGGTAGCGTCCGCGTTTGACCCGGTACGGGTCCGCGACGCCGTCCGAATTTCCCAGCAGATCCAATCCTGTTGAACCCCCAGGCAAGACCAGGCGGACGGGTAACCGCCCATAGTTCGATACCGGAGAGAGCAATGAAACGAGTCCTTTGGCTTATGATCGCCCTGGCGGGCATCTTCAGCATCGCCGCATGCGGCGGCGGCGGCAACAACACGTCCGGCGGCAACACCACCGGCAGCGGAGGCGGCAACGGCAAGGCGCCGGAGAAGATCATCATCACCGCCATTCCCGACGACAACGCCGACAAGCTGAAAGAGCACTTCGGCAACATCGCCAAGTACCTTGAAGGCAAGATCGGCATCCCCTGCGAATACATGCACGTCGAGAACTATGCGGCATCGGTAACCGCGTTGGCCAACGGTCAGGCGCACCTGTCCTGGATGGGCGGCGTGACCACCGTGCAGGCCGACCAGCAGACCGAGGGCGGCGCCGTGGTGGTGTGCTGCCGTGACATCGACAAGAAGTTCAAGACCTACTTCATCGCCAACGCCGACAGCGGCATTGGCAAGGTCAACGACCTGAAGGATCTTGCAGGCAAGGCGGGCGGCAAGGATTTCACTTTCGGCAGCAAGGGCAGCACCAGCGGCCACCTGATGCCGCGCTACTTCTTCACCACGCAGAACGAAGGCAAGAAGCCCGAGGACGTGTTCGGCAAGGTGGGCTACAGCGGCAGCCACGACCTCACTCTGAAACAGGTTGCTGAAGGTCAGTACACCGTGGGTGCGCTCAACTACGCCACCTACGACAAGGCCAGCGATGAGCTGAAGGCCAAGGCCCCGATCATCTACACCACCCCGACCTACGTGGACTACTCTTTCGTGGCGCGCAAGGACCTGGGCGATGAGCTGATCGGCAAGATCCGCAAGGCGCTGCTTGAGCTGGATCCCGCCAGTGAAGACGGCAAGAAGATCCTCGGTTTCATGAAGGCCGGCAAGCTGGTTGAGGCCGACATGAAGGAGTGGGCCGGCATCCGCAACGTGATGGAATCCGACGTGGACATCGGCGGCTAGAAAACCTGCCCGGGGGCGGCGTCTTGCCGCCCCCGGGCGGTTCAGTCAGCATGGAAACAGTGACGGAAACAGCACCACAGACACAGGCGGCGCCGGCGGGCGTGAAGGTGTTCGAGTTGTCGGACGCCGGCATCGACTTCGGCCGCGTGGAGGCGCTCAAGCACATCACCCTGGACGTGCATGAGGGCGAGCGCATCGCCGTGATCGGCCCCTCGGGCGCGGGCAAAACCACCTTGTTCCGCCTGCTCGCCGCCGTAATCAAGCCTTCGCAGGGCCGAGTGCTGTCGCTGGGCCAGGACACCCGCAACCTGCGCGGCCGCGCACTGCGACGCCTGCGCAGCGAGGTCGGCATCCTGTACCAGAACGACAACCTGATCCCGCACCTGCGCGTGGTGCACAACGTGCTGATGGGGCGGCTGGGAAGCTGGCTGCTGCCGCGTGCGCTGCTGAGCCTGTTCTGGCCGCAGGACCTGGCGGCGGCAAGGGCGGCGCTGGCCGAGGTCGAGCTTGCCGACAAGTTGTGGTCCATGCCCGGCGAGCTGTCGGGCGGGCAGCAGCAACGCGTGGCCATCGCGCGCCTGATGGTCCAGAAGCCGCGCGTGATGCTGGCCGACGAGCCGGTAAGCCAGCTCGACATACGCCTCGGGCGCGAAATCATCGAGCTGCTGTCGGGCATCGCCCAGCGCATGGGCACCACGTTGCTGGTGAACCTGCACACCCTTGAGCTGCTGCACGGCCACTTCTCGCGCGTGATCGCCCTGCGCGAGGGGCGGCTGTTCTGGCAGGGCGCCCCGCGCGAGATCACGCGCGAGCTGTTGAAGGACCTTTACGGCGCCGAGTATCGCGCGTTGCACCTCGACGACGTGGAGCTGGAGTAGGGGACTGTCCCCTTTCCGCGCATGATGCAGCGGACGAGAGTCGAGAGTTGCTACGCCGCAAAACGCCCCTGGGGCCACTTCGCGGCGCTGCTGGTGATTGCCGTGCTGGTGATCGGCTCGTTCTGGGCCGTGGAGTGGGACTTCAGCACCTTCACCGATCCGGCCAAGGCCGAGCGCGCCCTGGAGCGCGCGTCGGGCCTGGTGGAAGCGTTCAGCGACCCGGACTTCTCCGGTGAATGGCTTGAGCGCTGCTGGGAACTCACCAAGGAAACACTCAGCGCCGCCGTGATGGCCACCTTCCTGGCGGTCATCTTCGCCTACCTGCTTGCCATGGGCGCGGCGAAGTCCGTGGCGGTCGGGGTCGAGCCCGTTTCCGGCTGGCGCGGCCGACTGCTGCGGCTGCCGCTGCACCTGTTCTGCTCGGCCTGTCGCTGGACGCTGGACATCCTGCGCTCGGTGCCCGACTTCGCCTGGGCGGTGATCCTGGTGGCGGTGCTGGGTCTCGGGCCGGTGACCGGCGCCGTGGCGCTGGCGCTGAACATCACCGGCATCCTGGGCAAGGTCTACAGCGAGTTCTGGGACAGCGTGGACCCCAAGGGCTACGAGCAGATTCGCGCCCTGGGCGGCGGGCGGCTCAAGACCTTCCTGTACGGCATTCGGCCGCTGGCTTCACGCAGCGTGCAGTCGTTCACGCTGATGCGCGCCGAGTGCGCGATCCGCAACGCGGCCGTGATCGGTGCCGTGGGCGGCGGCGGCCTGGGCGCCGAAATCATGTACCAGATCGGCATGGGCAAGTGGGGGAAGGTCACCACGCTGATGCTGTACACGCTGGGCCTGACCCTGGGCGCCGACCTGGCCAGCAACTTCATCCGCCGCCAACTGCGCAGCGACCCCAACCACCCGCGCGCCGTGAAGCCGCGCAGCACGTTCGCCAACTTGTCCCGCGCATACATCGGCGTCGCGTTCGCGATGTGCGTGGTGCTGTGGTCGGTCTGGTTCATGGGCTGGGGCAACAGCGGGGGCCCGGACGGGCAGGCACGCAACTACCTGGAGCCGCTGGCCAAGCTGGGCGACGCGAAGGAGCGCAAGAAGATCGCGTTCTTTGAGGACCTGCTGAAGCCCGACTTCGATCTCGAGTCAATCGGCTACGGCGACCCGGCCAAGCGCGAGATCCAGGAGCAGATGGGCACCACCGTGAAGTTCAGCGACGAGTACGAGTGGTACGACTTCTGGCGGCCCTCGGCCTGGGTGTCGTGGGAGAAGTCGCTGCAGAACTGGTTCGTGTGGCGGGTGGTGAAGTCGGCCGCGGTACCGCTGGCGATGGCCATCATCGGCACGCTGCTGGGAGTGCTGGCGGCCATGGCGCTGAGCTATCCGCACTCGCTTGCGTTCCAGCTGGAAAGCCAGCAGTTCACCGGCGAATCGCCCCACCCGGCGGTGCGCGCGCTGCGCGTGGTACAGATGGCGCTGGCGCGCGGCATCGGCCTGGTTTCGCGCGGCGTGCCCGAGGTGATGTGGGCGTTCCTGTTCATCGCGTTCTTCGGGCCGGGGCTGCTGGCGGGCTCCATCGCGATCGCGCTGCACACCCTGGGCGTGCTGGTGCGCGTGTTCAGCGAGAGCGTGGACAACATCCCGTACCGCAGATTCGAACAGACCTACCGCGGCTCGCGCATGAGCTGCTTCGCCTATACGGCCGGACCTATGTCGTGGAAAGACTGGATGACCTACAGCTTCTTCCAGTTCGAGAGCAACGTGCGCATGGGCGTGGTGCTGGGCATTGTGGGCGTGGGCGGCCTGGGCTTCTTCTTCACCTTCAACTTCGAGTGGTTCCGCTTCGAGAAGGCCGGCACGCACCTGCTGGTGATCATCCTGCTGACCGTGGTGATCGACCGTATCTCGCGCAGGTTGAAGCTTTCACGAGTGGGTTAGCCGGTGTTCATCAGGCCGCGGGCGATGCCCTTCACTGTGGTGAACAGGGCGCGCTCGAGCTCTTCGCTCTCGCGTTTGCCGGTGCGCCACTCTTTCAGCAGCTCGATCTGCACCAGGCTCATGGGGTCGATGTATGGGTTGCGCAGGCGGATGGCGCGCGCGAGCCAGGGCTCGTTTTCCAGCAGCTCGCTGCTGCCGCGCGCTTCGCACACCAGCCGGGCAGTCAGCTCGAAGGCCTGGCGCAATTCCGGAAACAACGAACGGCCGGTTTCGCCCGCAAGCTCCGCGTAGCGCGCGGCGATGCCCAGGTCGGCTTTGGCCATCACCATTTCCACGTCGCTCAGCAGCACGCGCAGCACAGACCATTCGCGCGCGGCCGTTTGCACGGCCGCGTGGCCATGCTTGTCGATCGCCGCCTGCAGGCCCTGCGCCACGCCGTACCAGCCGGGCAGGATCAGTCGAGACTGCGTCCAGGCAAACACCCAGGGGATGGCGCGCAGGTCCTGGATGCCGCGCTGCTGGCGGCGCGAGGCAGGCCTTGAGCCGATGCGCATGCGGGTGATCACGTCCACGGGCGTCGCAATCTGGAAGTACTCGAACAGCCGCGGGTCGTCGTGCACCAGCGTGCGGTAGGCCGCGCGGCTTGCCGTCGCGATCGTATCCATCAGCTCGCGCCACTCGGTTTTGGGCGCGGGCTGCGCGTCCTCAAGCAGGCTGTACTTCAGCACCGCGCCGCTGGTGACCTCCAGCGTGCGCTGAGCGATGCCGCGCAGGCCGTAACGCGCGTGGATGATCTCGCCCTGCTCGGTGACGCGCAGGCGGCCGCGCACGCTGCCCGGTGGCTGGGCGGGTATGGCCTCGGTCACCTTGGTGCCGCCGCGGCTGACAGTTCCGCCGCGGCCGTGGAACAGCACCAGCCGGACGCCCGCCGCGTCGGCCGTCGCCACCAGTTCTTCCTGCGCGCGATAAAGCGCCCAGCGCGCCGAGGCGATGCCGGAATCCTTGCCGCTGTCTGAATAGCCGAGCATCACGTGCTGCGCGTTGCCACGTGCCTTGAGATGCTCACGATAGAGCGGATCGGCCAGCATGGCCTGGAGCGTGGCACGCGCGGCTTTCAGGTCGTCCACGGTTTCGAACAGCGGCGCGACGTCGAGCGGCACCTGGCCGCCCTCGTGCAGTCCGGCCTGGCGCGCCAGGAACAGCACGGCCAGCACGTCATCGGGACCCTGCGCCATGCTGATGATGTAGGGCCCGACCGCGCGTTCGCCGTACTCGCGGCGCATGTCTTTCAGGGCGGCGAAGACTTGCAGCGTGGCGCGGGCTTCGTCGTCTTCGGGCTTCGCCGCGTGCTGCTTCCAGGCTTCGCGCAGGGCATCCGCGCGGGCCGAGGCCGGCAACTCCGGAAAGGTATCATCGCCGAGCAGTATCCCGCAGACGCGGCGGTGCACTTCGCTGTCCTGGCGCGTGTCGAGAGTGGCAAAGTGGAAGCCGAAACACTCGATGCGCCGGGTCAGGCGCTGCACGCGATGACGGCCGGCGTGGTCGCCGTGGTGCGCGTGCAGGCTGGCGTCCATGACGCGCAGGTCCGCAAGCAGCTCTTCCGGGCCGCGATAGCGCGCGCGGTCATTGCGAAAGGTGGCCTGCAACTTTTCCGCCATGCAGGCCAGCAGCACGCGGTAGGGCATGTCGCGGTGGCGGTCGGCCATGCGTTCGACCACCTTGGGGAACTCGGCGACGCGCGCGGTCAGCAGGGTGCGCAACTCAGGGCTGAAGCCGGCGCGGCTCTCGGACTGGCTGAGATGATCCGTCATGGCCGCCAGCTCGCCGCGGTAGAGCTCAAGAATCGCGTCGCGCTGGCGCTCCAGCGTGGCGCGGATGGTGCCGGCGTTGACGTTGGGGTTGCCGTCCATGTCGCCGCCCACCCAGGTGCCGAAGCGCACGATCGGTCCCAGGCTGATCTCGCGCCCGAAAACCTTGCGGAAGGCGGTCTCCCAGGCTTCCAGCAGTGGGGGGATGATGCGGTAGATCACCATGCGCAGGTAGAACAGCACGTGCTCGACTTCGTCCGCCAGCGTAGGGCGCTCGCGGAAGTGTTCCTCGGTCTGCCAGGCGGCCGTGACCTCCTCGCGGATGCGCGCCCAGGCGCGGGCTTCCTCGGGCGGAGTCAGCGCCTCGGGCTGGATGCGGTCCACTAATGCTCGCGCGATGCGCTGCTGCTTGGTGAGCAGGGTGCGCCGCACAGCCTCGGTGGGGTGGGCGGTGAAGACCGGCTCGATCACCAGCTCGGCCAGCATGGCCTTGGCCTGCTCGGCATTCACGCCGCGCTGCTTCAGCAGGCTGAGCACGGCTTCGGGGCTGTTGGGCTGCGGGCCGTCGCGTTCGTAGTCGCGGCGGCGGCGCAGGCGGTGGATCTGCTCGCCCATGTTGACGGCGTCGAAGTAGGCGCTGAAGGCGCGCACCAGCTTCTCGCGCTGATCGGCGGAGACGCCGGCGATGGCGGTGTCGAGCGCGCCGCCGCCCTCGCGGGCCTGGATGGCGGCCTTGCGCACGGCCTCAACCAGCTCAAAGAACGGCTCGCCCTCCTGCTCGCGCAGCATGTCGCCGACGCAGGCGCCGAGGCGGCCGACGTCGTCGCGCAGGGGCTGGTCCTTTCCGGGAAACTCAGGCCTCATGCAGGCCAGTGTACTTCCTTGAGTACAGGTCGAGTGCATCGATCAGGATTTGCAGGGCGTCTTCCGGGCCGAGCGGGTCGTCGATCACCACCTGCTTGCCCTCGAGCACCTTGTAATCAAGGAAGAAGCGCTTGAGCTGGCGCATCACGTGGGGCGGCAGCTGCTCGTAGTGCGTGTAGGTGTTGTAAGCCGGGTCGTTGACGCTGACCGCGATCAGCTTGTCGTCGCCGCCCTTGTCATCGCGCATGCGCATCACGCCGATCGCGCGGGCCTGCACCATGGTGAGCGGGTAAACCGGTTCCTGCCCCAGCACCAGCACGTCCAGCGGGTCGCCGTCGTCGCAGAAGCTGCGCGGGATGAAGCCGTAGTCGGCGGGGTAATGCACGGCCGAGTAGAGCACGCGGTCGAGCTTCAGCAGGCCGGTGTCCTTGTCGAGCTCGTATTTGTTCTTGCTGCCGCGCGGAACTTCGATGACGGCCGGGAAGCCTTCCTCGAGTCTTGCCACGTCAACAGGGATGTCGTGCCAGGGGTGCATGGGATCGTCCGAGTGTCGAAAGAGTCCGCCTTCGCTGAAGCTACGGCGGACAAACTTCCCGCCCGCGGCGGCGGGCGGGAAGTTTGGCGGGAGCACATGGGAATCGAACCCACCTGACCCATTCAGGTCACAACGGTTTTGAAGACCGAGAGGCCCACCAGGCGCCTATCTGCTCCCCTGCAAACCTTATACCTGTTTCCTCGCAACGTTGTAGAGGCGCGGCATGGCGCTTCACTGCCTGCGCAGCCTCCACAGCGCGCCCAGAAACGCTAGGCCGTAGCGGATGATGCGGTTCTTGCTGCGGCCCTTGCCTCTTGGGTGGTAGTAGATGCCGATTTCTTTCACCTTGGCACCCTTGCGCTTGGCGTGGGCGAGCAGCGTGGGCTGCACCTCGAAGAAGCGCGCGGTTTCAGGCGCATCCACAAACAGCTCGCGCCGGTACAGGCGGAAGCCGCTGCTGACGTCGCGCGCGGGCATACGCGCGAATGTCGCGAACAGGCCCGCCAGCGTGCGCGACAGGAAACGCCGGAACGGACCGCCCGCGCTGCCGCCGCCCTTCACCAGGCGGCTGCCTACCACCAGGTCGGTGTCCTCGCGCGCCTGCCACAGCTTCAGCGCGTCCTCGGCCGTGTGGCTGCCGTCGGCATCCATCACCAGCACCCAGGTTGTGCTCGCCTCGCGCAGGCCCTGCAGCAGGCTGGCGGCGTAGCCCTGGCGGTTGTCGATCACGCGCGCGCCGGCCTGCTGCGCCTGCTGCGGCGTTTCGTCGCTGCTGGCGTCCACCACGATCACCGGAATTTCGCCCAGCGCGGCCTGCAACGACTGGATCAGCGGGCCGATGTTGCCGGCCTCGTTCAGCGTGGGCAGCACGATGGTGAGGTCGTTCACGTCTTGGCGTTGGCGGCCGAGGATATGGCCGCCACCAGATCGGCGTTCTGGCCGGGCAGCAGGGTGCGGGGGTCGAACACGAGGGCGTCGTTCTCGATGCGGCAGAAGACGCTGGGGGTGCCAAGGCGCAGGCGCTTGGCTGCGGCGTCGGGCGAGCCGCCGAGCTTGCGGATCACCAGCACCGTGGTGGGCAGCTCTTCGCCGGGGGTGCTGCCGCCGCCGATCTGGCTGGTGCTGTCCTGGACCTCGGCTTCGATGCCGTGCTTCTTCAGCTTGGTTGCAAGGCCGCGCGCGGTGCGGCGCAGCTCTTCGGCTTCGCGGGCGATGGCGCGCAGTGTGGGCACGCTTTCGAGCACCTTCTCGGGCTCGAGGTACAGCTTCAGTGTGTGCTCGAGCAGGCTGAGCGTCACCTTGTCGCAGCGCATCATGCGGAACATGGCGTTCTTCTTCACGCGCTCGACCAGGTCCTTACGCCCCACGATCAGCCCGGCCTGCGGGCCGCCGAACAGCTTGTCGCCGCTGAAACAGACCAGGTCGGCGCCGGTCTTTACCAACTCGGGCACGCTGGGCTCACGCGTGATGCCGTATTGCTTGAGGTCGATGATGCTGCCTGCGCCGAGGTCGTACACCACCGGCACGTTGCGGCGACGGCCGATCTCGACCAGTTCCTCCAGCGCAGCCTCGTGCACGAAGCCTACGATGGCGTAGTTGCTGGTGTGCACCTTCAGCAGCATGCCGGTGTTTTCGCTGATGGCGTTTTCGTAGTCGCTTGCCTTGGTCTTGTTGGTGGTGCCGATCTCGACCAGCTGGCAGCCGGACTTGCGCATCACGTCCGGCATGCGGTAGCTGCCGCCGATCTCGACCATGTGGGCGCGGCTGCAGGGCACTTCTTTGCCCTCGGCCAGCGTGTTCAGGATGATCATGGTGGCTGCGGCGTTGTTGTTCACCACCGTGGCGGCCTCGGCGCCGGTGATGCGCGTGAGCAGGGCGTTGACCAGCTTGTCGCGGTCGCTGCGCTTGCCGCTGGCGCGGTCGAGCTCGAGGCACGAGTACTCGGTGCTCTCGCGCATGGCGGCCTGAACGGCGCTTTGCGGCAGCGGCGCGCGCCCCAGCGAGGTGTGCAGGATCACGCCGGTAGCGTTGATCACGCGGCACTGGATCGGCTCAAGCAGCGCGGCGATGCGCTTCTCGACCAGCGCTGCCAGCGATTGCTCCGTCAACTCGGACTGGAACACGTGGCCGCCTTCGCGCAGGTCCGTGCGCAGCAGCTCCAGCGCGGCACGGGTTTCCTCGGCGACGAGATGCCGGCCGGCGCTAGCGATCAGCGCGGCGAAGGGCGCGCTGGCGAGTAACCCGTCCAGCTTGGGCAGGTCGCGCAGGCTTGCGGTTTTGGATGCGTTGTTCACGGGCACAGTCTAGCAGCAGTGGGGGAGCGGTCCAATCAGCGCCTTGGCGGAACCTTGACCCGGCCAGGCCGTCGGCGGGGTATGCTGAAGCCATGGAAGAGCCAGCTAAAACCAAGGCCGCGCACGCCTGGCGCTTCCTGCGCAACTGCCTGACAGGCGGCGTGGCGACCGGCGTGTACTTCACCGTGTACCTGCCGCTGTATCGCTGGGCTGGTTGGCCGCAGTCTGTGGCAGACAACCTTGGGTTGCTGATTGGGGCCGCGGTGCAGTTCGTGGGAGCGCGCTACTTCGTGTTTCGGGCGCGACAGGGCAGGCTGCACAAGCAGCTCGCCGGCTTCGCGCTGGTGGAGCTGGCAACGCTGCTGGCGAACATGGGCGCCCTGTCGGCCGGGCGCAGCCTGCTGCCGGGCGAGTACGGGCAAAGCGACCTGCTGGTGCTGGCGACCAGCTTCGCCGTGTTCGCGGGCTTCAGCTACCCGGCCTGGCACCTGGTGTTCCGTCGCCCAAAAGCAGAAGCGGCGCCCGGGGGCGCCGCTTCTTGATTGCTTTGCTTCAGGTTACTTGAGCTCGGCGAGGGCTTCGTCGATCTCTTTCTCCATGTCGGTCTTGTCCATGTCCTTGGCCAGGGCCTTCAGACCTTCCGCATCACGCTTCTCGACCAGTTCCGCCATTTCGGTGCGGGCTGCGTCGAGGATGTTGTGGTACGCGCGGATCGAATCCTCCTGGGCCTGCAGACCAACCACACCCTCCTTGAAGTTCTTGAGCAGAAGCTTCAGGGCGTTCTTGCGGTCGTTGTTGGTCAGGTACTCATTGGCCTTGTCCAGGTTCTTCTGCAGCTTCTCGCTGGTCTTGTCGGCCTGGTCCTTCACCTTCTTCAGGTAGCCCTTCAGCTGGTCCGTGCCGGGGGCCTTGGTCATGCGGTAGTACTCGTTGCCGTAGGAGTCGGCCACGATCACCGTAAGTTTGCCAACCGGTACGTTGTAGTCGCGCGACGGGTTGTCGCTCAACAGCTTGCTGGTCGGGACGACGCTTTCTTCGGCCCAGGGCGACTTTTCACGGTCGGCCGTGTAGGGAATCTTGACGAACACGGCGTCAGTCTTGCTGAGGTCAGCCAGGCCCTTGTCCGAGAACTCGGAGTCCGCGGCATTTTCGCTGGGGAAGTAGATCACCAGCGGGCGTGCTTCACGGGCTGCGGACTCGAGCGTCTCGGAAGACGCACGCGACCAGGACGGAAGTGATTCCGGATCGATACTGGGCGCCGGACGGGCACCACCGCCGCCTCCGCCGCTCGTCGGGCCGCTCACGCGACCAAGTTTCCTCGGAGCTGCACCGCCGGTCGTGGCACCGCCACCACCGCCGCCTGTTGCTGCTGCCCCACCACCACCACCACCTGCAGCGGCACCGCCGCCACTTGGGGCCGGACATCAGCCAGCGGAAAGCGGCTGAGCCATGATGCCGGTCAGCGCGAACGCGCCGACTGCCATCAGGGCCAGCATGTAAAATCGTTTCATCGGATTCCTCCCCATTGGTTGCTTGCCCAGCACCAGTGATAAGTGTAGTCGGTCGGTATGCGCTTACAACAAAAACACAAGTTCAATGACTAAGTTTGAATTGGATTCGACAGCTTACAAACGGGCCACCCTGGAATCGGTTCAGTACGAAAGCGGTTGCGTAAGTTGTATCCAGTAAGCTGTTTACGAATGAAACCGGGCCGGTGTTAGCCCCGGCCCGGTGTGTTGCCTGCAGCTATGTCTAGCCCAGCTTGGCGATTGCCTCGTCGATTTCTTTTTCTACGTCAGTGTTCTTCAGGTCCTTGGCCAGCGCCTTTATGCCATCCGCATCACCCTTCTCTGACAACTTCGTCAGTTCAGTGCGTGCGGCATCCATGATCTCGTGGTACAGGCGGATAGAGCCTTCCTGGGCGTCCAGACCGACCAGACCATCCTTGAAGTTCTTGAGCAGAGCCTTCACCGCGTTCTTGCGGTCGTTGGCTTCAACGTACTGCTTGGCCTTGTCCAGGTTCTTCTGCAGCTTTTCGTTGTTGTCTTCGACCTGCTCCTTCACCTTGCCGATCATGGACGACAGCTTCTCGGCCTTGATCTTAGGCTCCGTGCGGAAGTACTCGTTGCCAAACCAGTCGCATACCAGCACGGCCGCCTTGCCGACCGGGATGTTGTAGTCGCGAGACGGGTTGTCGCTCAGCAGCCTGCTGGTCGGCACCACGCTCTTATCCGCCCAGGGCGAAGCTTCGCGGTCGGCGGTGTACGGAATCTTGATGAACAGCGCGTCCGCCTGGCTGAGCTTGGCGAGGTCTTCACCGTAGAACTCGCTGTCAGCGGCGTTCTCGCTCGGGAAGTAGACGATGATCGGGCGCTGGTCCGTGGCCGCGCTTTCAATCGTGTCCGAAGAAGGCTTCTGCCAGGCCGGGATGCCCTTGGGGTCCGCCGCGACGGGACCGCGGGCAGCGCCGCCGTTGGCGGGCTGGCCGACACGCCCGACCTTCTTGCCGCTGGGGCAGCCGCCGCTGGGGCAACCGCCGGATCCGCAGCCGGCCGTTCCGCCGCTGCCACAACCGCCGCCGGAACAGCCACCACCCGAGCATTGGGCCGCAAGCGGCATGGAAACGCCGCAGATGGCAAACAAGGCCACCAGCAGCAATGAACCAAATTTGATCTTCATGAGTGATCCCCTTGAGTCGAACCGCACCGTTCGAGAACTGTGAAATTGCGCTGGCGCGCACCGCACCGCATCGGGGCAGAGGCGACCGTCACAGCCGGGGATGAACTGAGCTAGAAACCCGGTGAAGCGGCGCCGCCACTCCGAGAGAGGCGCCGTCAGCGGAAAGGAATGCGGCAGAGGTTCCACATGGTGAACTGCCTGTTCCGGGTCTGGAACTGAGTGGCTTACGAGGCTGCGGGATTACGAGAAAAATGAAGAAGGACGGCACCGGAGTGCCGTCCTTCCTTTGTGCGTCACCGATGTTACTTGACGGAGCTGATCGCTTCGTCCACTTCCTTCTCCAGGTCGGTCTTCTTGACGACCTTGGCCAGTTCCTTCAGGCCTTCGACGTCACCCTTCTCGACCAGGGCGTCCTTCTGCTCACGGTACTTGTCCATGATTTCGTGGTACAGGCGCACCGAAGCCTCCTGGGCGTCCAGGCCGACCACGCCCTCTCCGAAGTTCTTCAGCAGGGTCTTCAGGGCGTTCTTGCTGTCGTCCTTCTCCACCGCCTGCTGAGCCTTCTCGAGGTTCTTCTGCAGCTTCTTGTTCGCGTCCTCGACCAGGTCCGCAACCTTGGTGATCATGGCCTTCAGCTTGTCGGCCTTGACCTTCTCGTCGGTGCGGAAGTACTCGTTGCCGAACCAGTCGCAAACCAGCACCGCGGCCTTGCCCACCGCGATGTTGTATTCGCGCGAGGGGTTGTCGCTGAGCAGCTTGGAAGTCGGAACGACTGAGGTCTCCGCCCACGGCGACTTTTCACGGTCGGCCGTGTAGGGAACCTTCACGAACATCGCGTCAGTCTTGCTGAGTTCAGCCAGGTCTTCACCGTACATGGTGAAGTCGCTGTCTGCTTCGTTCGGGAAATACAGCACGATCGGGCGCTTTTCTGCAGCCGCCGACTCGATCGAGCTTGAGGAAGCCTTCTGCCAGGAGGGAACCTTGGCAGGATCGGCAACGGGCTTAGCTGCACCGCCACCACCACCACTTGGACCGGCAACACGGCCGACCTTCGCAGGACCGCATCAGCCAGCCGACAGCGGCTGCGCAACAACGCCGGCGAGACAGCTCACCGCGATGCTGAGGGCCGCAAAAGAAAGGAACTTCTTCATTTGCACTCTCCCGATTGGAGTAAGGACTAAATTCGCACCGGTCGCACTTCAGAACGATACACCCGGTTGAGCGTATCGTCTATTGTGTAGGCGAGATTCTTTACGCCTTACAGTTTTTCTTGAAGTTAAATCTTCTGCAAATCGTGACAATTATCTGGTTGATTACGAAAGCGATCTCTTTATAAATACCTGCACTTTCGTCTTTCGGGCCTTCCGCCCGGGTTTACTGACTGGAGATTTTCATGCCCTTCGAACTGCCTGCACTGCCCTGGGAAAAGAACGCCCTCGAGCCCCACATCTCTGCCGAGACCCTCGACTACCACTACGGCAAGCACCACAACGCCTACGTTACGAACCTCAACAAGCTTACCGAGGGCAAGCCCGAGGCGAGCAAGTCACTGGAGGAACTGATCAAGACCACCGAAGGCGGCCTGTTCAACAACGCCGCCCAGGTCTGGAACCACACCTTCTACTGGCATTGCATGAAGCCGAACGGCGGCGGCGCGCCCAGCGGCAAGCTGGCTGACGCCATCAAAAAGGACTTCGGCAGCTTCGACGAGTTCAAAAAGCAGTTCGTGGAGGCCGCCACCACCCAGTTCGGCAGCGGCTGGGCATGGCTGGTGAAGGGCAAAGACGGCAAGCTGAAGGTGACCAAGACCGGCAACGCCGACTGCCCGATCAAGCATGGCGACACGCCCTGCTTACCATCGACGTGTGGGAGCACGCCTACTACATCGACTTCCGCAACGCCCGCCCCAAGTACATCGAGACCTTCATGGACAAGCTCGTCAACTGGGATTTTGTAGCCAAGAACCTGGGCTAATTGCGCGAACCGGCAAAACGGGGACGGGCTTGCGCCCGTCCCCGTTTTCAACTCAGGCTCCGGGGGCAATCATGGACAAACCACTCGCGGGCAAAATCGCCGTCGTCGCCGGCGCCACTCGCGGCGCCGGGCGCGGAATCGCCACCGCCCTCGGCGAAGCGGGCGCTACCGTATACTGCACCGGCCGCAGTGTCGCTGGTGTGCCGGGCATGGCGAATCGGCCTGAAACCATCCACGAAACGGCTGAAATCGTGACTGCCCGCGGCGGCCGCGGCATCGCGGTGCGCGCGGATCACAGTGACCCGGCGCAGGTGGCGGCGCTGTTCGAGCAGGTGGGGGAGTTCGACATCCTGGTCAACGACATCTGGGGCTGCGAAGACCTGATGGACTGGGGCAAGAAACTCTGGGAGGCCAAGCTCGAGAACGGCCTGACCATCATCGACCGCGCGATCAAGACCCACATCATCACCAGCCATTACGGCCTTCCGCAGCTCCGCAAGGGCGGCCTGGTGGTGGAGATCACGGACGGCGACGGCTTCTATTATCGGGGCAACTTCTTCTATGACCTGGTGAAAACCAGCGTGATCCGCATGGCGTTCGCGCTGTCGCAAGAGCTGAAGGAGCGCGGCATCACTGCGCTGGCCGTGACACCCGGCTTCCTGCGCAGTGAGTGGATGCTGGCCCACTTCGGCGTCAGCGAAAGCAACTGGCGCGACGCTGTTGCCAAGGTGCCCGAGTTCATCGAGTCCGAGACGCCGCTATTCGTGGGCCGCTGCGTTGCCGCGCTGGCCGCCGATCCCAGAGTGAATGAGCGCAACGGCCGCGTGTACGCCTCGTGGGACCTGGCCGAAGACTACAAGGTGATCGACGCCGACGGCGCGCGTCCGCACTTCAAACGCTGGCTGGAGCAGAACATGCCCAAGGTGGCGGCGGGCTGGAAGCGGCTCGATGACCAGTTCTACAGCTACTGGGGCAGCATGCCCTACAACATGCCCGAGTAGCGCCACAGCCGTGCCGTGAAGCGTTCTCAGCGCACACTGGACGACGAAACTTCCGATTCAATAACCGGGTCGGACCAGCAGTTTGCCGGTTACATGGGTTGGGTCGAGGGCGTCGATGAACAGGACGTGAGTAAGCTCGTGGCCGCCTTCCTTTTCACCCAACAGCAGCACGAACTTACCGGCGTAGGGCAGGCAGACTTCATAAGCGCCGCCTTTGTATTGCCAACGGTTGTGGTACCAGCAGCCGTAAGTTCTAGGCCAGTGGTCGCGGCGCTTGGTTCCAAGGGCCCGCTCAAGTCCTTGCGGAAATCCGAGCTTGCTGTCCCAAGGACTGTCACCAAACGCAACGTCTTTGGGAAGTTCTAGTCCGGAGCGGCCTTTTAGGGCCGCTAAAAAGGAATCCCAATCAAGTTCTAGGTCGTCGGGAACCGGAATCAGGTCGTTGCCGGCAGTCATGATTCTTGAGGGGTTGTCACGCAACAAACACTCACCGGGTACTTCCAAAGACGGAATGGATACCAAGAGCTCTTTGGCCTTCAGTGACACACTGAGGTTCCAGTCAGCGGCTTCGATTTCGCTTCGATCAAGGAAGAGGGGCACGTAGCCGGATTTCCAGATCGCGATCACGTTGGGATGTACCCGGCCCATCCCCGTGCGAGGCTCGGGCAATTTGAACTCGCAACGGCCTGCACCGTCGGTGCGGCCCAGCACGTTGCTGCCGTAAAGAATCATCGCGTCGGCGATGGGGCTGCCGGACGCATCCGCTACTTTGGCAGCACAGGATGTGTATGATTCGAGCTTGTCCAGAGGCTCCAAGTGCAAGGAGACATGGCCACCGCTGTTTAACTGCTGCCGTTGGAACAGGTTGCCCGAACCCAAACCCATGCGGGTCACGAGCGCCTCGCCAAGGCCGCCGCCAACTTGCTTCGCGCGCACTACAAGCACATCGTTCCGGGGAAGAGGAACCGCGATTTCAAGCCGACTGTACTTTCTTCCCTTCTTGGGCTGCGGAGCCAACCGCCAACCCTGACCGGTCAGGGAAGAGCGTACCTCGACCCACTCAATTGCTTTTTCGCTTGTGCTCTCACCGGGCGCGTCCTGCAGGAAGAAAATCCCAATGTACACGGCGTCGTCAAAGGCTGTGCGCGGGTGGTAGTTGGGCCCGGAAATCCTCCACTGTGCTGACTCGGCAAAGATGAAATAGTTCTCGTCATATCCCTCAGGGGCGGTTTGCGGAGGCAAATCATCAGACCAGCGCGGAGCGATGTAGAGTTCGTGGTTCAAGTCCGGGAGTTGTTCGATGGGCGTCCATGCAGGCTGACCTGGCGGATCAGTTTCAGTCACCACAGGTGGCGTGTTCCCCCTTCGGCTCCGAGTTTTCGGGCGGTGGCATCTCTTCGCCGGGGTCGGGGCTGTCGTCGCTCCTGCCACCGCAGGCGTTGTCGAGTTCAAGCGGCTTACTTACGCTGCGAGCGTCAAAGGCAAGCTCGGAGTTCGCGACTGCCACTATGGGACCTGTATCGCCGCTGAAATCCAGCAGGACGAACACGGCCAACGCCAACACTGCGGCGGCGGAAACGAGAAGAACGAGAGTTTTTGCGTTGCTTCGCTGCATCAGCGTACCGGGGGTTTATTCTGGGTTGACGCGGGCGGATAGTCGTCAGGGGGCAGACTCAGTAGGGAGTTGGCCACGGTTGCGGTTTCGAGCGGCGCCTGAACGTCGTTCACGTCCACGTCGTCAATCCAGAACGTGTCAATGCCGCCGTCTCCCGTGACATTGTCGGGTCTTGCAGCCGGGTCAGGTACTGCGAGCGGATTATCGAAGCAGTCCAGGATATCGTTTCCGTCCCCGCCGCTGAGCGTGTCCTGGTAGTCGCCGCTGCGATCGATCAACGTGTCATCTCCGTTCTGGCCATAGATTCTGTCCTGACCATCCCCACCGTCGAACTTGTCGTTGTCATCGCCGCCTGACAGGGTGTCACTGCCGGCATCGCCCCAGATGTAATCATCACCCGAATCGCCGGTAATCACGTCATCCCCTTCGCCGCCGGCGATGTAATCGCCTCCCGCTCCGCCATCGATTGTATCGTTGCCGTCGCCGCCGTTGATTCTATCGATGCCGTCGAAACCCCAGATCGTGTCCTCACCGGCGTCTCCCCAGAGCCAGTCGTCGCCGTCGTCGCCAATGAGAGTATCACTGCCATCGTCTCCGGCGATGTAGTCGTTCCCTTCGTCACCGTAAATCGTATCGTCGCCGATGCCGCCATTGATCCGGTCCCCGTCGTCACCAGTAACGTTAGCCTCGCCCCCTCTGATCGTATCGTCACCCTCTTCGCCATAGAGATGATCTGGGCCTTCTTGTCCCCAGATAACATCCCACTCGCCGGACGAACGCTCCCCTTCGTCCCCCAGGCGTGGTCGTCGCCAGCACCGCAGCGGATCTGGTCTGAACCCAATCCACCCCAGATTCGATCTACGCCGTCCTCTCCAGCAAGCGGCTTGGGATGAAAGCCGTCATCGCCGTCGTTGCCGTAGATCTTGTCGTCTCCCGCACCACCGTAGATGACGTCAAAATCCTCCCCACCATCAAGCTGATCGTCCCCGGCTTCTCCGAAGATTTCATCCTGTCCCGTACCACCCCAGTACACAAAGTCATCTCCCGCCCCGCACTTGATCGTGTACGAGCCGCTGCTTCCGTAAACATATATGTGGTCTGTGTGCCCCGGGCTGTCGTCAGTTGCCCAGTCACCCCACACCTGGCCCGTGTTTGACCACAGGTAGATTGTATCGATGCCGTCGCCGCCGCTGACTTCGATTGTGTTGTCTTTATCAGCCGCCACGTAGATGGTGTCGCCGCCCGGCCCCGCGTGGATTGTGTCGCCGCCTCCAACCGAGTAGATCTCATCAGCGCCACCTGTGATCTGAACAGCCGACGTCTTTGCATCACCGTAAATATCATCAGTGCCAGGTCCACCCCAAATAGTGTCGTTCCCGACGTCGTCACCGCCTACCGCCAGCTGCCCATCGGGACCTTCGCCGCAAACCAAAACGTCGCTGCCTTCATCACCCCACAAAGTGTCCTTGCCGTCCTCACCCCAGATGGAGTCGCCACCCGCATTACCATGAAGCTCGTCATCGCCTTTGCCGCCGAGGATGAAGTCGTTGTCCTCGTTGCCGTTGATGGTGTCGTCTCCGTCCATTCCGAACAGATAGTCGCGCTTGTCTGCGCCTGCGATGACATCATCGCCGGCCATGCCAAACACGATGCCCTGCTTGCCCGTTGCAACCTGAACCGGGGCGAAGGAAAATCCGTCAGCGAACATTGTTCCGATGATGAGGTGGAATGGACCAACTATGACGGAAGTCGTCACCAGCTCTGTGTAGCTGCCTTTGGCTTCCACGCCTCCGTCTTCGTTCCTGACTGTGTACTTTTTTCCTGGTAAAAAAACCCGGGAGTGCACCAACTCCAGTCAACTCCACAGTCCACTCCACGGGTGGATTGGCCGTGTAGTTGGTGACCGTCAGTTCGATGTCCGTGCCACTCCACTTCCACCCTGTTGGGGTTGGAGCGCTGGGGTACGTCGGCGCTTTCTCACGAGGGCCGAAGTAGGTGCTGGCAGGCTCGGCGTGCAGCGAGATCGGCAGAATCATCAACGACAATACGAGAAGTGTTCGAAGCATACCCCCCCCTGAGATAAATAATCGGAAAACCTGCCGTACGGTACGCTTCTTCAAGCGGTGATCAATGCTGCATTACACTTAAATCTTCTCGGCTTCTTTCTGGAGGCTTGACCTATGCCGTTTGCCCCGTCGCGGGCTTGTTTCCGGGGGCTTTGCGCCACACTTTACGCCATGAACGACACGCAACCGCTTGAATCCGAGGCCTGGGGCAAACGCAGCGGCAGCGAAGACGAAGCGCGCTTCCTTGAGGGGCCGACATCGCGGCGCTCAGAGTTTGCCCGCGCCGTGCGCATCTTCCTTGAACTGATCAGGGGCTTCCGCGCCCTGCACTTCGTGGGGCCCTGCGTCACGGTGTTCGGCTCGGCGCGCTTTGCCGAGTCTCACCCGTACTACACGCTCGCGCGCGAGGTCGGCCGTGAGCTGGGGCGCGCCGGCTTCACCGTCATGACCGGCGGCGGGCCCGGCGTGATGGAGGCCGCCAACCGCGGCGCCCGCGACGTGGGTGCTCCCTCCGTGGGCTGCAACATCAAGCTGCCGCGTGAGCAACAGCCGAACCCGTACCTCGATAAGTGGGTGGACTTCCGCTACTTCTTCGTGCGCAAGATGATGCTGGTGAAGTACAGCTACGGCTTCATCGTGCCGCCCGGCGGCTTCGGCACCATGGACGAGGTGTTCGAGGCCGCCACGCTGATCCAGACCGGCAAGATCCGCGAGTTCCCGCTGGTGCTGCTGGGCGTCGAGTACTGGAAGCCGATGCTGGAGTACCTCGAGAACACCATGGTGCGCGCGGGCACCATCGACCAGGCCGACGTCAACCGCCTGTTCCTGACCGATTCGCCGAAAGAGGCCGTGGAGTTCGTGACGGCGGCCGCGATCGACAAGTTCGGCCTGAAGTACCGCAAGCGCCGCCCCAGCCACTGGTACTACGGCGAGAAACGCGAGCCCTTCAAGGCCCAGCCCGCGCCTGTCGTCGCGCGCGACGATTCATAGTTGTGCGGGCTCGGCCGGCGCGCGCAGCGCCCGCCGCAGGTAATCAGCCACGGCCAGCGCGCCGATCACGGCCGCCGCAACCGCGAAGTGCAGCTGCATCTCGCTGCCCGCAAGGATCGCCCACAGGGCGGCGAACTGGCTGACCGTCGCCAGCTTGCCCAGCAGGCCAGCGCGCAGGTCGAGCTTGCGGCGGCCGGGCATGGCGCGCCAGGCAAGCACCATGGGGCCCAGCAGGATTTCGCGCGTGGCGATCAGCGCCAGCAGGTACCAGGGCGGCTGGTACAGCCACCACACGGCGCCCAGCACGGAGACCACGAAGGTCTTGTCGCACAGGGGTCAAGCCACGCCCCGCGCCCGCCCTTCTCGCCCAGGCCGCGGGTGGGCAGGCCCTTGGCGCGGCGGCGCTTGCGCACACGGCGCGCGAACCAGCCGTCCAGCATGTCGGAACCTGCGGCGGCAGCCATCAAAGCTGCCAGCGCCCATGGCCACTGCACCAGCGCCCAGGCGGCCAAAGCCATCGGCAGCCGCACCAGAGTCAGCAGGTTGGGCAGGGAGAAGATCGGCTCCTGCGCGGGCGCTGCTTCGGCCTGTTCGGGTTGCGTCATGGCTCACGCGCCGGGTGGCCCACGGGCAGCAGGTACAGCACCGCCAGTTCGCGGGAAAGCGCCAGGGCGCGGTGCGCGGCATTGTCGTCGAAGGCGCCGATCGGCACACCGCCCAGGCCCAGCGCCACGGCCTGCAGCAGCAGGTTCTGGGCCGCGTGGCCGGCCTCCATGTACACGTAGCGCTCGGCGCGGTCGCCGTACTTGCGCGAGGTGCGCTGGTAGTCGGCGGCGATCACGAACACCGCCGGGGCGTCGCGCACGGCCTCTTGCTCGAGGGCGGCGGCATACAGCGCCGGGCGGGCGTCGTCGTCGGAGATGCGCCGCAGCTTGTGGCCTTGCGGCAGATAGTGGAACACGCCGTCAGCCGAGAGCACGTACAGTTCAAGCGGGTAAAGCGCGCCGGCGGAAGGCGCGGTGCGCTGGCCCTCGTCGCCGGTGACGCCCTGGGCGGCCCAGCACAACTGGGCGATCTCGGCGTCGGTCAGGCGCGCGTCGGTGAACTCGCGCACGGAGCGCCGGCGCTGAAGCAGTTGCTCAAGCGTGTGCTCGCCTACAGTGCGCGGCCGCGCCATCTCATGAGCCTCCGAGCCGCCGTTGGCCGCCGGCCCGTTCTGCGAAGTGCAGCCAACCAGCAGCAAAGCAGGCAGCAGCCATCTCATGCAGACTCAACGCCGGTTTGTCACCTACGATTGCATGCACGACGCAAAGGCGCCGTAGACTGCGCCGCTTTACGCCTTGGTCAGCGCCTTGTGACCTTGCACGATTGCATCCACCACGCCGGGGTCGGCCAGTGTGGTGATGTCGCCCAGCGCTTCGTATTCGCTTTCGGCTATCTTGCGCAGGATGCGGCGCATGATTTTGCCGCTGCGGGTCTTGGGCAGTCCCGGCACGAACTGGATGTGGTCCGGCGTGGCGATCGGGCCGATCACCTCGCGAACTTTCTCTTTCAGCTCGCCGATCAACTCCGGGCCGGGCTTCGCATCGGGCGTCAGGTGGCAGTACGCGTAAATGCCCGTGCCCTTGATCGGGTGCGGGCAGCCCACCACCGCGGCCTCCGCCACCGCGCTGTGCTCCACCAGCGCGCTTTCGACCTCGGCCGTGCCGAGCCGGTGGCCGCTGACGTTCAGCACGTCGTCCACGCGGCCGGTGATCCAGTAGTAGCCGTCCTTGTCGCGGCTGCAGCCGTCGCCGGTGAAGTACATGCCGGGGTAGGTGCTGAAGTAGGTCTGCTTGAAGCGGGCGTGGTCGCCGAAGATGGTTCGCGCCTGCCCGGGCCAGGAGCGCTTCAGTACCAGGTTGCCGCGCACGCCGTTGCCCTTGAGCTCGACGCCGTTGTCATCCACCAGCGCGGGCTCGACACCGAAAAATGGCAACGTCGCCGAGCCCGGCTTGCAGGGCGTCGCGCCCGGCAGCGGCGTGATCAGGATGCCGCCGGTTTCGGTCTGCCACCAGGTGTCCACCACGGCGCAGCGCTTATCGCCGACCACGTCGTGGTACCACTGCCAGACTTCCGGGTTGATCGGCTCGCCCACGCTGCCGAGGATCCGCAGGCTGCCGCGCTTGTACTTGCTGACGTGCTCGTTGCCCTGGGCGATCAGCGCGCGGATGGCCGTCGGCGCCGTGTAGAACACGTTGATCCCCAGCTCATCCACCATGCGCCAGTAACGGCCGGCGTCCGGGTAGAGCGGCGTGCTCTCGAACATCACGGTGGTCGCGCCGTTGGCGAGCGGGCCGTAGATGATATAGCTGTGGCCCGTAACCCAGCCGATGTCCGCGGCGCAGCAGTAGACGTCGTCTTCCTTCAGGTCGAAGACGTACTCATGGGTCATGGCGGCGTAAGTGAGATAGCCGCCCGTGGTGTGCAGCACGCCCTTGGGTTTGCCGGTGCTGCCGCTCGTGTACAGGATGAACAGCGGGTCCTCGGCGTCCATCCACTCGGCCGGGCAGGTGCTGCGCTGTTTGGCGGTTTCTTCGTGCAGCCAGAAGTCGCGGCCCTGGCGCATTTGGGTTTCGGCCTCGGTGCGCTTGACCACCAGCATGGTCTTGACCATGTCGAGGCCGTCGCAGGCTTTGTCAGAGGTCTTCTTGAGCGGGATGGTGCGCCCGCCGCGCAGGCCCTCGTTGGCGGTGACCAGGACTTTGCAGCCGGCGTCGAGGATGCGGTCGCGGAGGCTGTCGGCCGAGAAGCCGGCAAACACGATGGAGTGCACGGCGCCGATGCGCGCGCAGGCCAGCATGGTGTAGGCAAGCTCGGGGATCATGGGCAGGTAGATACAGACGCGGTCGCCTTTGCCCACGCCGTGGGCCTTGAGCACGTTGGCGACGCGGGCGACTTCGTGCTTGAGGTCGCGATAGCTGATGCGTTCGTATTCGCCGGCTTCGTCTTTGGCCCAGATGATGGCGGTCTTGTCGCCACGGTCGGCCAGGTGGCGGTCCACGCAGTTGAAGCAGGCGTTCAGCTTGCCGCCGGCGAACCAGGCGACGTCCACGGTTTCGAAGTCGTAGTCGAAAACGTGGTCGGGCTCATGGAACCAGTTCAGCCGCCTGGCCTGGCGGCCCCAGAAGGCCTCCGGCTGCTCCAGCGACTCGTGGTAAAGGCGCTGGTACTCCTCCAGCGACTTGACGCGCGCATGCTTAGAAATCTCAGGTTTCGGCGGCTCCATGGCGTCTCCCTGTCGGCTGCCCCGCACCATAGCAAAGGACACGGCGAGGATGGAACGACCTCGGTTAGATGACCCAGTGTGACGTGTGGTCCGTCAGCCCAGACTGCTCCAGTCCGGCTGTTCGCGCGAAGGATGCCGTACGGCAAGCACCACGACACGTGTGGATTCAACCCGGTAGAACACGCGGTAGCGGAACTTCGGCACCAGCGCGCAGCGGATGCCCCGGTACATCTCGGCGCTGGACTCCGGAAATGCCCCGATTCGGCGGATCGTGAGGTTCAGCATCTCGGTGAAGCGCCAACCCAGGCCGTCTTGTTGATGTTGGAGGTAATCGTGAGCTTCCTCCGCATCATGGAATGCGGAAGATCGAATCTCGACGGGAAGCATCAGGTGCGGTCCTTGCCGCGCAGACGTGCGATGGCTTCTTCGGCCGGGATCGTGTCGTGCGGATTGGCTTCGTGTTCAGCCAGTCGCTGGTCCAGCAACGCCTTTTCCTCGGCAGTGAGCTCGACATCGTTTTCGCCGGAGAGTGTCGACCAGAGCTCCAACAGCAACTGCAGGCGCTCACTGTCGCTGAGATTGGCAAACTGCTCTTTGATCTTGGCAACGGCGCTGGTCATGACGGCAAGTCTAACATCCTCGCGAACGTCGGGCAGGCGGTTTTCATGTGAACGGGCGGCGCTTTCGCGCCGCCCGAGAACTACCATCTACAAACCATCAACTACCAACTGGTCTTCTCACTCACCAGCTTGGCCTGGGTGAAGAGCAGCAGGTACTCCTTGCCGCCGGCCTTTGAATCCGTGCCGCTCATGTTGGAAGCCGCCGAAGGGCTGGCTGCCCACCAGCGCGCCGGTGCACTTGCGGTTGAAGTACAGGTTGCCGACGTGGAAGTCGCGCCTTGCCAGCTCCAGGTGCTCAGCCTTGCGTGAGTACACCGCGCCGGTCAGGCCGTACTCGGTGCTGTTCACGATGTCGAGGCCCTCCTGGAAGGTCTTGGCGCGCAGGCACGCCAGCACGGGGCCGAAGATTTCTTCGCAATGGATGCGCGCGTCGGCCTTCACTTCGCCGAAGATCGTGGGCTCGATGAAATAGCCGCTCTTGTCGCCTTCTTTGGCGCCCGCCAGCAGCTTGCCTTCCTTGGTGCCGACGGCGATGTACTTCATGATCGACTCCTGCGCCTTCTTGTCGATCACCGGGCCCATGAAGTTGGCCTTGTCCTCGGTCGGGCCGACCTTGAGAGCCTTGGTCTTCTCGACCACCAGCGGCACCACCTTGTCGTAGGCTTCACCCACGAAGATCGCGCGCGAGCAGGCGCTGCACTTCTGGCCCTGGAAGCCGAAGGCCGCGGCCACGATGGCATTGGCGGCGTCCTCGTAGTCGCTGCCCTCGTCGATCAGCATGGCGTCCTTGCCGCCCATCTCGAGGATCGTGCGCTTGATCCAGACCTGACCCTGGGCCAGCTTGCCGCATTTCTCGGCGATGCCGAGGCCCACTTCCTTGCTGCCGGTGAAGGCCACCATGCGGGTCAGCGGGTGCTCAACAATCGCGTTGCCGACGTCGCCGCCGCCGCCCGGGATGAACTGCAGCACGCCCGCGGGCAGGCCCGCTTCTTCAAGGATTTCGACGAAGCGCGCGGCGATCAGCGGCGTCACGCTGGCCGGCTTCAACACCACGGTGTTGCCGGTCACCAGCGCAGCTACGGTCATGCCGGCCATGATCGCGAGCGGGAAGTTCCAGGGCGGAATCACGCTGACCACGCCCAGCGGAATGAAGTACTGGTTGTTGTCTTCGCCCGGCAGGTCGGTCAGCGGCTGGGGCTCGCCCTGCAGCTTCATGGCTTCGCGGGCGTAGAACTCGCAGAAGTCGATAGCCTCGGCCGTGTCGGCGTCGGCCTCGGTCCAGTTCTTGCCGGATTCTAGAATCAGGTAGGCGTTCAGTTCGTCGCGATACTTGCGGCGCATCAGGCCGGCGGCGCGCATCAGGATGCGCGCGCGCATGCCGACGTCGGTCTTGCGCCAGTAGTTGGTGAACTTGTCGTGGGCGTACTCGACGGCGCGCTTGGCGAGGTCGCCGTTGGCCTTGATCACACGGCCGAGCAACTCGGAGTGGTTGCTGGGGTTGTGGGACTCGATGGTCTCGCCGTCTTTGTCGAGCTCGCCGCACAGGCGCAGGGGGCGGATTTCGTTGGCGCGCTCGCGCACCTTCACGAAGCCCTTCTTCACGGCCGCGATGCGGTCTTCAGTCCAGTTGACGGTGATCGGTTCGTTGGCGAAAGGAGTCGGCATGACGGTCTCCGGAGTCCGGGTTTCAAAGGACCGGCGACTTTAGTTAGAGGCGGAGATAGGGCAAGCACACGTAGGGGCGACGCAAGCGTCGCCCCTACAGCGAATCCACCAGCTTGCGCAGCTGGGCAATGTGTTCCGGCCCGGTGCGGCAGCAGCCGCCGATGATGTTGGCCCCGGCCTTGATCCACTCGCGTGCGTACTCGGCAAAGTGCTCGGCGTCGTTCTCACCGACCCAGCAGCGATGCTCCGCATCCCAAGCCTCGCCGCTGTTGGGGTAGACGACGGGCAAAAAGCCCCAGTTCTTGAGTTGATTCACGATGCGTGCGGCATCTCGTGGTGGAATGCAGTTTGTCCCCACCAGTCTCCCACCCCACATCCACTTCATCTGGTCGCACAGGCTGAACAGCGGCATGCCGTCCGCCAGCTCGGCCTCATCACGGTACTTGACCACGAAACTCACCCATGCGGGGACGCGGTGGATGTCTAGCAGGTCCTCGAACGCCCAGAACTCCTCGGCGCAAGGAATGGTCTCGAACGCAACCAGGTCGGCAGCGCTCTGAATGAGCAATTCAAAACGCTCACGATGAAAATTGAAGAGTTCCTCAGTCGACAGCCCGTATCTACCCTTGTATTCGCTGCCGTCGGCCAGGTACGCGCCGTAGGGGCCGATACTGGCTGCGATCAGAGGCTTGCGGTCTTCGGGCAGGTGTTCGTCCAGCTCGCTGAGGAAGCGGTCGCGGGCTTTCACGGCCACCTCGACGCTTTTCCATAGCGCGTCCTCGGCCTGCTCGTGTGTGTAGCCAGCCTCCTTCGTGCCCTGGAACGTCAACTGGTAGCTGCTGGTGATGATGATGTCGGCGCCGGCTTTCAGGTAATCGTAATGCAGCTGCTCGATCGCGCCCGGGTCGTCCAGCAGCACTTGGGCCGACCACAGCTTGCCGCTGATGTCATGGCCGCGCTTTTCCAGCTCCGTGGCCAGCCCGCCGTCCAGCACGTGCACGCGCGACTTGAACCGTTTGATGAGTTCCTGCGGGTCTCGCATGACACCAGCATACCCAACTGCGAGCCTCGCGCAGAGGGCCGCATTCCTCCCCATTCGCTGCGTGATGATCCTGCTGTACGCAGGCACGGTGGAATTGCGGGCCGAATTCCGCATCGGTCCGGCGCGGCCCTCGCTAAACTGCCGCCGGCTTCGAACCAGGGGGGCGGACCATGGCTCGTACACCGTTGATGGCGCGGCTGCGCCTGCTGGCTCGTGTGGCGCAGCTTTCACGGCGCAGCGGTATCCCGACAGACGAACTGATTGAACTGCCGCGGCGCCGATTCCTGCAGGCGGCCGTGGGCGGCCTGGCGGTCAGCGCGCTGGCGGGCGGCGCATCCTGCGCCAGCACGCAGAAGGGCAGCGGCGGCGGCAACGGCCCGCGCGTGGCGATCGTTGGCGCAGGCATCGCGGGCCTGCACTGCGCGTACCTGCTGAAGCAGGGCGGCATCCGCGCCGAGGTTTACGAGGCCGCGGACCGCACCGGCGGCCGTATCTTCACCAGGGACGACATCCTGAACCCGGGCCAGACGCTGGAAATCGGCGGCTCGTTCATCGACAGCACCCACGCAGACATGCTGAAACTGTGCAAGGAGTTCGGCCTGCCGCTGCTGGACATGACCAGCGACAAGGGCATGAAGCCCTGCGCCTACTTCTTCGACGGCCGGCACTACAGCGAGCGCGAAGTGCTGGACGCGCTCAAGCCCTACGTCGAGCGCATCGGCGCCGACGCCGCGCTTATGGAGATGGAGTGGGACAAGTTCGTGAAAGATCCCCGCGTCGCGAAGCTGGACACCACGGGCATCGGCGAATACCTCGATTCGCTGGGCGTCAGCGGCTGGCTGCGCAAGCTGCTGGAGGTCGCCTTCGTCACCGAGTACGGCCTGGATGCCAACGAGCAATCCGCCTTCAACATGCTGTCGCTGATCGGCCTCGACACCGGCGCCGAGACCTGGGAAGCCTTCGGCGACAGCGACGAACGCTACAAAGTCAAGGGCGGCAACCAGCGCGTGGTGGATGAACTGGCCAAGCGCGTCGAAGAACAGATCGAAACCGGCCGTAAACTTGAAGGCATCAGCGAGGTCGCGGGCGGCTACAAGCTGGCCTTCAGCGGCGGACGCGAAGTGACGGCCGACTACGTGGTGCTGACCCTGCCCTTCACCCTGCTGCGCGAAGTGAAGCTGGACGTGAAACTGCCGGCGGAGAAGACCCGCGCCATCAATGAGCTGGGCTACGGCATGAACGCCAAGCTGATGATCGGGATGTCCAAGCGCGTGTGGCGCGAGCAGGGCTACGGCGGGAACATCTTCACGGATCAGCCCTTCCAACTGGCGTGGGACAACGCCCGCCTGCAACCCGGCGCGGCAGGCGGCATCACGCTGTACTCAGGCGGCAAGGCGGCGCTCGAAGTCGGGCAGGGCACGCCTAAATCTCAGGTTGAGCGTCTGCTGCCCGGCCTCGAAAAGGCCTACCCCGGCGCCGAGTGGGCCTACACCGGCAAGCTGCTCCGCATGCACTGGCCCAGCCACGCGTTCACCAAAGCCAGCTACGCCTGCTATCGCCCGGGGCAGTGGACCACCATCGCCGGCCACGAGATCGAGCCCGTGGGCAACCTGCTGTTCGCCGGCGAGCACTGCAGCGGCGACTTCCAGGGCTACATGAACGGCGGCGCCGAGACAGGGCGCGTCGCCGCGGAAGCCATCCTCGCGCAAGTGGGTAAACCGAAGTAGCGGCAGTTGGCGGCAGACCGCCTTTCAAGCACAATGGCGCCCGTCACCCAGAGAGCTTAGATGGCAACCACAGGCAAGCCGAGCAAGACCACCATCCGGCTGTCGGCCGGGTCACGGCGCCTGTTCGTTGCCATCGACTACGTGTGCCTGGCCGGCCTCACGGTTCATGCCTGCTTCATTCCGCTGTTCTGGCTGCTGGGTGTGCCGTTGATGGCGGGTGTCAACGTGGCGGCCGTCGTTGTCTGGCTGATGGCGCGGCTGGTGAACCGGCGCGGCAAGCTGGACCTTGCCGTGGTGATGGTCAAGCTGGTGGTGGCGGCCCACGCCACGCTGGCAGTCACCAAGCTCGGTTGGGAGAGCGGATTCCACTTCTATCTCTGGCCGCTGATCCCCTTCGCCGGGCTCAATGAACGCATCTCGCCGCGCGTGGTGTTCATCGAGGTTGCCGCCCTGTTTGTGCTGTACTCGGTGCTGTTCTGGTTCACACGCGACATCCAGTTCAGCGGCCCATCGCCGCAGATGTCGCGCTCCATTCCTTTCATGAACGTCGGCGTGGTGTTCACGGCGATGGGCATGGCGGCGGTGTACTACAGGCTTGCGACCACGGCCGCGGAGCAGCGCCTGAAGGTGCAGGCCTCCACTGACGAGTTGACCGGCCTCACCAACCGCCGCCGCATGCTCGAGTACATCAACGAAGAGCTGAAACGCATCCGCCGCAGCGGCCGCAGCGCCACGCTGATCATGGGCGACGTGGACCACTTCAAGCAGGTCAACGACAAGTACGGCCACCAGGCCGGCGACGCCGTGCTGATCGAGGTGGCGGAACAGCTGCGGGCCAGCCTGCGTTCACAGGACTTCATCGCGCGCTGGGGCGGTGAGGAATTCCTGTTCCTGCTGCCCGAGACCGATGTAAGCGGCGCGCAGATCGCCGCCGAGAAGCTGCGCGAGGCGATCCGCGGCCGCGAGATCGAATGCGACGGCCGCAAGCTGAAGGTCACCATGACCTACGGCATCGCGCCGCTCGACAGCGGAGCAGGCATCGATGAGTCGATCAGCCACGCGGACGACGCGCTGTACCAGGGCAAGAAAGCCGGGCGCGACCGCGTGGTACAGTGGCAGGCCGCCGACGCGACGCCCGCCGGTGCGTAAGGTTGCATCTGCATCATCCACTTGCCTTCTGGGGCCTTCACCGGAGATGCCATGAAATCTGTATTCACCACGCTGTTCGCCTTCGCCCTGCTGGTCGCGATGGCCGTTCCGGGCCATGCGGGCGATGAGTTCAACTATGAGGGCGAACGCGCGAAGCTGCACGAGTTCCTGGCCGACAAGCACGTGGACGTGGGCGACGAGTACAAGAAGGCGCTGATCTTCACCATGGCGCGCAAGCAGTACGACCGCGCCCGCGAGCTCGAGCCCGAGAACAAGAAGGCCTGGAAGGGCCTCGGCTACAAGCAGAAGAGCGGGAAGTGGGTGCCCGATGAGCTGATGCCGGACAAGGACGAAGTCCACGGCAGCGCTTTCCTTGAAGCGCGCAAGAAGCCCGACGAAAAGAAGAACGAAGCCTACGACAAGTGCGCCGAGCGCTGCCGCAAACTGGTGGAAAAAGCCCAGGGCGCCGGCGACCTGCGCAGCGCGCGCATCTTCGCCATCGACCTGCTGTACTACGCGCCCGAAGACGCGGCCGCCCACAAGCTGCGCGGCCACGAGCGTGACGGCGACAACTGGGTGCCGGGCTTCGCCAGGAAGTGGCGCGACGAGGGACACAAGATTGTCGAGGCCGCAAGCTTCGGCGACGAGGTGGAAGGCGAGGACGAGCAGGCCACGGCCATCGGCGCCAAGTTCAACCGCCGCCAGAGCGAGTGGCTGATGGCGCGCACCACGCACGACAACCCGCGCGTGAAGTTTCTACACCGTAACGGCGACGCCACCATCAAGCGCGCCGTGGAACTGCTGGGCAAGGAGGGCGCGCCCTTCGGCGGCCACCAGTACACGATTCTGGCGCTGCAGAACCGCGACGAGTACGAGGCCATGCTGAGCAAGTCGCTGAAGCTGGAGGGCGACAAGCTGGCCTTCGCCAAGCGCCTCAGCGGCCACGGCCAGAGCAAGCCCTACGGCTACTTCTGCTGGTCCAACACCGACGCCAGCGCCGATGACATGCTGTGCAACACCGTGGCCCTGCGCGTGCTGGCCCACGCCCAGAGCGGCAGCAGCGACCGCGCGCCCTGGGTGGATACCGGCTTCGGCTACCTGGTGACCTCGCAGGTGCTGGGCACCACCATGGTGCAGCGCTACACGCTGAAGGAGATCGGCGCTACCACGGCCGACGACGAGATCATCCCGGAATTCACCAAGAAGTCAGGCACGCCGGAGCTGCTGCGCGAAGTGGCGCTCTACAACGTGAATTTTAACCGCGACATCCCGCTCGAGCAGCTGATGGGCACGGAGACCAACGACATGCAGCAAGCCCACGCGGCCAAGGCCTTCAGCTTCATGGAGTTCATCTGCGACCAGCACGCCGAACAGGCCCGCAAGTGGCTGAAACGAGGCGGAGCCAAAACCGCCCGCGAACGCATCAAGGCCCTCGAGGAAGACTTCGGCAAGTCGATAGATGAGCTGGAAACCACCTGGCGCGAGTGGGTGCTGGCAAACTACTAAGCCCGACGTGGCATCGACGCCCCGTCGATGCCCGCGCGGGCGGTGGCGGCGCTGTCGCTGTCGCCGGTGGCACATTACCGTTGAAAACATGTTTTGGGTGGCGCCGACAATCTTGTCGGCGGTCGCGCCGACTCTGGCGCGACAATTTCGGCATGCCACGCTGTCGGTTAGCGGCCCATTGCTTTCGCGAACCGTGCCTGGCGGAAATCGGCTTTATCGGCCCAGGTTGGTGCGACGCGCATTTCATGTTCGTCGATGAACGTTGCGAGGCTGGCGACACGGGCATCCAGATCGGACTGGCGCTTCAGCCAGTCACCGGCCTTTGAATCAAGGCGCGTGGCCGTCATGCGATCCAGCAGTACAACCAGCGCCCGCGGCTCGTAGCCGGCCTGCAGCAGGGTTAGCGCCGCGAAGCGGTCGGCCTCAAGGTTGAACGGGCTGGCGTAGTAGCGCCCCATCAGGTCGTCAGCATAGGTGATGCCCAGCCGCCCGAAGTTGGCGCTGACGCTATCGCCGTTGAACCAGTCTGCGCGCTCGCCGGTGGGGTCGATGATCCGCCCGCCGTGCTGCGTGCGGTAGCAATCCATTGGGTGGTTCAGCAGCACGTGGCCGAGCTGCATGGCAAGCAGGGCCGCCAGCTCGTCCTCGCTGGCGCACAGGCCGAGCGCGCCCTGGCTCAGCCAGATGAATCCGCCGGCCGTGGCGTACATGGCGACTTGTGCCCCCTCAAGCAGCCCCACCTGCACGCCCTTGAACAGCACCAGATTATCCACCTCTGCCTGCTGATCGGCCGATCGTTTGACGAACCTGCCCAGGTGAGTAGCGGAACGAGTTACATCGCGGGAGCCAGCCTCAATGCACCTGCCCAACAGGTTCAGGTAAACCAGCCGCTCGCCGACTTCGTGCGTTTTCAGGTCTGCCAACGGGTGCGCGTCCACCACCACGGCTGAAGCCGCTCGACCAAAGTAGTAGTGCTCACTCGATTCAAGACGATCGCTGATTGCGGCTTCTTCAAGTGCTTTTACTGCTTCGTTCAGAGTGCTGGAACGAACGCTGCAACCCATCAGCAGTAGAAACGCCAGGCATGTCAGGACACTGGGCCGGCTCATTTCATGTTCCCCGGCTGCAGTCCGCCCTCGGTCTGAAAGTCGCGCATAGCCTGCTCCATCCTGGCCGGGGCAGGATTGCGTTTATCGCCGCCAAGCTGTTGATTGAGAAACTCTTCGAAGCGGTCGATGCGCTCCAGCGCCGCCTTCATTTCGGGGCTCTCGCGGCGCATGCGTTTTTCGATGGGTTGCCTGCCGCTCGCTGCGAAGCTGGCGCTGCCAACTTCTTTGTCTTCAGACGTACGCGGCATGACTTCGAGCGGCTCTGCTTGCAGGATCTCTTTCTTTACCCAGCCTTCGATCTGCTTGCCGTCGATGGTGCAGCGGATTTTGACGTATTCGCCGTATGTTTCATCCAGCATCTCGACGGGCTGGTTCGCTTGTAGTGTCCCCAGCGGTACGGCCTCGAAGAAGTCGGTGCTGCTCTGCACCACAGCGTCCGAGTTCGTGCTGGCGACTTTCACATACATGGTCCGGCCGGTGGATTGCGCCGATGTGGGCATGAACGCGAACAGCAACGCGCACAGGCCAAGTGCGATGGATACGGGCTTCATGGTTGTTCGCAAACTGCGGGCCGTGAGCGATCCAGAGAATACACCGCGAATCAGCCACGGGCAAAAAGTGGCATCGCGGATTCTGGCACGACCAATTCGGCTTTGTTCCGCCGGCCCGACAAGATTGTCGGGCCCACCCCAACTGCAAGCTTGAAACCTGCTAGTTGTTGTCGATCTGGGCTTTCTGGACTTTGCCGCTGTAGTCTATCACTACGGTCTTCAGCTCGCTGAAGGCGTCGATCACCGTGGGCCCGCCTTCCCTGTGGCCGTTGCCGGTGTTCTTCCAGCCTCCGAACGGGGTGCTCACCTCCGCGCCTGTTGAGCCGGCGTTGATGTAGCACAGGCCGCAATCCAGGTCGATACTTGCCTTGTGGCAAAGATTGACGTCCTTACTGATGAACCCGGCGCTCAGGCCGTACTGCACTCCGTTGGCTACGCTGATCGCCTCGTCGTAGCTCTTCACCTTGATTACGCTGATCACCGGGCCGAAGATTTCTTCCTGCTCGATGCGCATGCCCGGCTTCACGTTGCTGAACACCGTGGCGGCGTAGAAGTTGCCCTTGGCGTAGGCGCCGTCTTTCAGGATCTTGCCGCCGCACTCCAGCTTGGCGCCTTCCTTCACGCCGATCTGCACGTACTCGTCGATCTTCTTGAGTTGGCCTTCATTGATGATCGCGCCGAAGAACGAGTCAGGCTCCGCGCCGTGGCCGACCTTCAGCTTCGGCGCGCGCTCCACCAGCATTTTCAGGAACTGGTCGTGCACCTTCTCGTGCACGATCACCCGCGAGCACGCCGTGCAGCGCTGGCCGCTGGTGCCGTAGCCCGCCCACATCACGGCGTTCACCGCCAGCTCCAGATCGCCGTCTTCCCACACGATCACCGGGTTCTTGCCGCCCATCTCCAGGCTCACGCGCTTGTTCAGCGGCGCGGCCTTGGTCGCGATGCCCAGGCCCGTCCTGGTGCTGCCGGTGAAGCTGATCATGCGCACGTCCGGGTGCGTGACCAGCTTGTCGCCGATCGGCGCGCCGTGGCCGATCACCATGTTGAACACGCCGGCCGGCACGCCCGCCTCGATCAGCACCTCCGCCCAGCGCTTGCCGAGCAGCGTGGTATCTTCCGCGGGCTTGAACACGATGGTGTTGCCCATCACCAGCGCCGGGTAGCTCTTCCAGCTGGGGATCGCGATGGGGAAGTTCCAGGGCGTGATCAGGCTGCACACGCCCAGCGGCTGGCGGATGGTGTACATGCGCTTGTTGGGCATCTCCGCCGGGATGGTGTGGCCCCAGCCGCGGCGCCCCTCGGCCGCGATGTAGAAGGCCATGTCGATGGCTTCCTGCACGTCGCCGCGGGCCTCGGCGATGGGCTTGCCGTTCTCGCGGCTCATGAGCTGGGCGATTTCTTCTTTACGCTTCAGCAGGATCTCCGCGCTGCGCACGATGATCTCCGCGCGCTTGGGCTGCGGCGTGGCTTTCCAGGCGGGAAACGCGGCCTTGGCGGCGGCGATCGCGGCGTCCACGTCTGAATTGGTAGCCTGGCGGAAGGTCGCAAGCAACTCGCCATTGGCGGGGTCGCGCGAATCAAGCTTGTCGCCGCCGGCTTCCACCCACTGGCCGTTGATCAGGTTCTGCACGTGCTCGGTCATGGCTCGTCTCCCGTGTTCGCGCGCAGGGTACCAATCATGCTCGCCGCTGCCATCCACCCCTCGCGGTTGTGTGTACTCGCGGCCGGAATAGATTGAGGCCATGAGGCTGATCGGGTCGCACCAACCCTGCCTGCTGCTCGCCGACGGCGCTGACCCGCAAGCCGCCGCCGATGCGGGTTTCGACGGCGCGGTGCTTCCCGCGGCGGGTTTTAACGCCGCGGCCTGCGTGCTACTCGGCCTGCTTGCCGTCGCTGACGTCGAGTCCCCCGATGCCATTCCCGCCAGCGCCGACCTGCTGCTGCTGCGCGGCGGCGAGATCACCAACCGTCCGTTGATCGAGGCCTGCGCCGTCAGCGGTGTGCCGCTGCTGCTCGGCACGGCCGGCAGCACCCTGCGAGAGGTGACCCGCGCCGTTGGCTGGTTCCAGCTTGCGTTCCGCAAAGCCTTGCCGGCTGCACCGTCCCGACGGCGCGTCGGCCTGGATGGCGGCGGCAGCCTGGTGCTGCTGCATGGCCCCGACGGCCCCCTGCGCGCCATGGCCCGCATGGCCGAGCAGACACTCACGCCGGTCGGCTACGAGCTCGAGGGCGAGCCCGCAACGGGCGCGCTGGCAGTCGCGGTCGGCGCCTGCGTGCTGCTGGCGCACGGCGACGGAGCAGCGCTGGTCGCGGCCGTGCGCGAGGCCGAGAAGCTGCTGGGCGAGCCCCGCAAACAACCAACGCCGCAAGAAGTCGAAGCCGCGACACGCAGCCGGCGATCCATCGTCGCGGCGCGAGATCTGCAGGCAGGCTCGCAGCTGGCTGCCGAAGACCTTGCTTTCCTGCCGCCTGGCGGAGGTCTGGGGCCGCATGAGACGGACAAAGTCATCGGCCGTTCACTTACGCGCGATGTCGGGCAGGGGCAGCGCATCCAGGTTGACGACCTGGACGGTGAACTGCCGGAACCGCCGCCGTGGTTCGGCCCGCGGCCGCCGCGCGAAAAGCCGAGTAACTAGCGGATGTTCGGGTCGTAAACCGGCGGCAGCTGGCTACCGCAGCTCATGCAGGTTTTTCGCCCGGCCTTGGTGCGCGCGCCGCATGCGGGGCAGTGCACGTAACCCTGCGCGTCTGCCGTCAGCATCTGCGGCTGCGGTGGGGGAGGCGGCGCCACACCTTGCGGCGGATATGGCGCCGGGTACGCCTGCGGCGGATATGGCTGCTGCTGCGGGTGCGGCTGCGGCTGCGGGTAGGCCTGCTGCGGCGGATACGGCTGTGGCGGCCCCGGTGGCGGCTGCCAGGCTGCGCCGGCCGTGTACATCGGGTTCGGTGCGGAAAATTGCGGCTGGTACTGCGGCGCCGTGCGCTGGTTGATGACACGATGGGTCTTGAACACCGGCACCAGCGCGACGCCGATCCACGACAAGCAGAAGCCGAGGGCGAAGCCGATCCACGGGTTCACGTTGTGGTCTTCAGCGCGTGACTTGCCCCAGAAGCCAAACAACACGTTGATGCCCAGGCCGATCACCATGCCCATTACAATCATGCCTACGGAAATTTCGGGCTCGGGTGGTCCAGCCATGTAGGGATCACCGAACTCGTCGTAGCCGGATTCGTAGGGGTTTCCGACCTGCGCCATGCCGCGCAGCAGGCCGACCAACAGCGCCGGCAGGCGGGGCAGCAACTCGCAGCTCAGGCTGTGTTCGAGCACGTTGAAGGCCTCAAGGACGACACAAATTGTACCGCCCCGGTATCCGAATTCAAAACGGGCCTGTGCCGCCGGCGCTCGCGATGTCGTCACTGAACTGCAGCGCGATCAGCATCACGAAGATCACCACCATCACCGTGCTCACCAGCGTTGCCATGCGCTTGCGCGCGGCCGGCGTGGTCGGCATGAACACGGGCAGTGCCATCACCAGCACGCCCAGCGGGATCCAAGGCTGTGAAGTCAGCAGGTTCAGCAGGCCCACGCCGATCGACTTGATGTGAAAGGTCAACTGTTCCATGACCGGGGCTTCAAGGTCCGGACCCTTAAGGGTCTCCTCGATGCCCATGCGCATGAAGCCCCACACGCCCATCAGGATCGCCGCTTCGATCAGGATGAACAGGTAGTAGTACAGCGCCTCGGGAAAGCGGGGCGAGGGCAGCTTCGGGTCGCGCCTGGGTTTACGCCCGCCCTTGCCCTCGGCGCGCGAGAGCATGGCCGCCAACTCTTCATCGCTGGGAAGCTGTTTCGGTTCGTCCTGCGCCAAGGCTGCACCGTTAGATGGGGAGCGGAACGGGGCTACCCGAGCTAGGATAACAGCGATGACGGAAGGAAACACAGGGGGTTCCGATACCAGCGCGCGGCAGGACCCGCTGGTGGGGCGACGCCTGGCCAGCTACGAGGTACTGGCGCGGGTGGCGCGTGGCGGCATGGGCGTGGTGTACCGCGCCCGGCACGTCTACATCGACAAGATCGTGGCCCTGAAGGTGCTCGACCCGGCGTTGGCCGGGCGCAACGACCTGATCGAGCGCTTCCGCACCGAGGCGCAGTCGCTGGCACGCGTCGAGCACGACAACGTTGTGAAGGTGATCGATATCCTGGAAGACAAGGGTGTCCACTTCATCGTGATGGACTTCGCGGAGGGCACCAACCTCCGCAACCTGATCAAGGAAAAGGGCCCGTTGCCGGGCGAAGAGCTGCTGTCCGTCGCGCGCCAGACCGCCGAGGCGCTGTACGCCGCGCACCGCGAGGGCATCCTGCACCGCGACATCAAGCCCGAGAACCTGATCCTCAACAGCCGCGGGCGCTGCAAGCTGGCCGATTTCGGTCTGGCCGGCGACCTGCGGCTGATCGCGGAAGGCCACGAAGGGCCGCTGAACTTCGGCACGCCGGCCTACTCCGCACCCGAGGTGCTGCGCCGCATGGTGCCCGACAAGCGCAGCGACATCTTCAGTTACGGCGCGACGCTGTACTACCTTGCTACCGGCGACGCGCCCTTCGGCCAGACCGGCGCCCAGGCCATCATGCTGCGCCAGAAGCAGGGCGCCGAGCTGCTGGACGCGCGCAGGCCCGACCTGCCGCCGAAGTTCACGCAGCTGATCATGGACTGCATCAAGTATCACCCCAAGGATCGGCCGGGAAGCTTCCTGGAACTGCTGGATCGCCTGCCCAAGCGCATGGTCACGCGCGGCGTGTCGCCCACAGCCACCGGCCCCACTGAGCCCACAGACGTCGCCCAGCTGGACAGCGGCACCCACGAGACGCCGGAACTTGAAGGCGGCCGTCGCGGGCTGCTGATCGGCGCGGTTGCGCTTGCGGCGGTGGCGGTGGGGATCGTGGTGGTGCTGTTGCTGGGTTCGTTCCTTGACGACGGCGGCAACCAGGTCGCGGTCGCAAACCATGCGCCGCCGGTTAACCGGCCCGTAAACACACCGCCCGTCAACCGGGTGGGCAGCGCAGGCGACCCCGACGTCTCGGGCGGCGGTCCAGCCTTCCGTCCTGAAGACGAGGCTTTCCACTCCGCCGAGCTGGACAGCCGGACGGCGATGAGCAACGCCGACTACAGCGGCGCCTGGACCGCCTGGGCCGGTTTCCTGCGCGCCTACCCGACGTCGGAGTATGCGGCGCAGGCCCGCGAGAAACAGGCCGACGTATTAAAGCGCGTGGCCCAGCTGCGCAGCCTGGAATACGACAAGGCCCGGCAGAGCTCCGACGAGGCGCTCAAGGAAAGGCGCACAGGCGAGGCACTGGCGGCGCTGGATCGCTTCCCCGCCGAGCTGCTGGCGCCGCTGGGTGAACGCGACGATGTGGACGTGGCCCGCATGCTCGACACCCAGCGCCAGGTGGTGCTGGCGGTGGAGAGCGACGACCTGGCCCGCGTACTGCAGAAAGCCGACGAATTGCGCGCCGACTGGCAGAGTGACCAGGACAACGCGGCATCACTCAGTGAAATCCGGCGCCTGCGCAACGCCGGCAACCTGCAGCGCGAGCGCGACCTGCTTGAGGGCTTCCTGCCCGGGCGCACGACCGACACGGTGGACAGGGTGACCAGACGGCTGGCGGCACTGCGCAAGCTGCTGGAAGCCGCGCACCAGAATGCCGCGGCGCAGGTGGAAGCATGGCGCGGTTTCCATGACGCAAGCCTGGGCGAGTCGGCGGTTGCGGTGCTGGATGCCGTCGCCGGGCTGGACGCCGTGCTCGAGCGCCGCGACTTCAAGCAGGCGTTCCGCGTGCTGGACAAGCTGGAGACCGGGCTGGCTGCGCGCCGGACGCAGGCGGCGGAACAGGCCGCCCACGAGTCGCTGCGCAAGTACATCACTGACAACGCGTTCGTGCAGAACCTGCTGCGGCGCTACCGTGACGACCTGCTGCTGGCCGATCGCGTGACGGCGGCGCTCGAGAACAACCTGCGCAACCTGCGCTGCAACAACGCGGAACGGGAGTTCCTGGTACACGCCGAGATTGACGCCCTGGGTAACCGCAGTTCGCGCATCGACAAACACACCGGTCGTGTGGTTTCCGTGTCGTCCGCCAGTTTCGTGGTGGATGACGGCGGCAAGCGCGTGACGCTGGCCTACGACATGCTGACCGTTGCGACGGTGCGGCGCCTGGTGCATGAAGGCGACAGCTTCGACGAGCAGGTCAGCCTGCTGGCATGGCTGGTGGTGCTGGGCCGCCACGACGAGGTCGCCGCCGAATTCACGCGCCTGGAGCGCGCCGCCAACGTGCCTCCGGATGTGCTCGAGCGCGGGCGCGGCCTCTCGGATGCAAAACAGCCGGCGCCCGAGGCTTTGCGCCGGCTAAACTACCTGGCCGTGCGTGCCGGCCTGCGCAGGCAAGGCGACCTTGATGCGGCCTTCGTACCGGGCTCGGTGCTGCGCCGGCTGGCGGGCGCGCAACTGGGCGTCGCGCTCGGTGACAAGGCTGCCGCCGCGGCCTACCTGGCGGCGGTGCGCGAGGTAGCGGACCCGGAACTGGTGCACCTCGCCACCTTCGAGCGAGCGCTGGGCCTGGCTGAGCCCACGGTGGGGGACCTGCGCAACTGGATCGTGCTGGAGCCCCTGAACCCGGCGGCCTTTGCCGCGTTAGCCGAGAGGCTGGCGGCCGAGGGCGACACCAACGAGGCGAGGCAGATGGCCGGCAAGGCGCTGCTGCTGGATGCCGGCAATGAGAAGGCCTGGCGCGTGTGGTCGAGATAGGGGGCTGGCCTTGACGGTCCGGGCTCTTAGACTGGCCCGCGTGAACGGATTCTCCTGGGTAATCGAGAACGAGATCGCCGGCATGGCCCGGCCCGATTTCCGCGCCGAAGCACTCTGGCCCTGGCTGTCTGAGCGCAACATCGGGCTGCTGGTCAGCCTGACCGCCGGCGCGCCGGACCCGGACCTGCTGGCGCAACACGGCATCGAGCTGCTGCACCTGCCGGTGCCGGATTTCGCGCCGCCGGGCAGGGAGGCAGTGGAAGCGTTCCTGCAGCAGGCCCGTTTCCAGCGCCACCAGGGCAAGGCCATCGTGGTTCACTGCGGCGCGGGCATCGGGCGCACCGGCACCATGATCGCCTGTTATCTGGTGGATCAAGGTTTTCCCGCGGACGAGGCCATCCGCATGGTGCGCAGCGCCCGCCCCGGCAGTATCGAAACCGCCGAGCAGGAACGCGTGGTGTTTGAGCTGGCCGAGCGGCTTGGCGAAGCGTGAGCCCGCCCCATGCACATCGCGATCGTGCGCACAGAGTTCATCCGTAACCGCGGCGGCGCCGAACGCTATGCCGTCAACCTGGCGCGCCACTGGCAGTCGCAGGGGCACCGCATCAGCGTAGTGTGCGCGCGCCACGATAGCGCGGATGCCGAAGGCATGCAGGTCGTGAAGGTCTCGCGCCCGAAAGTTCTGGGGCCCTACAAGCACAACTGGTTCGCCAAACGCGCGGGCGCGGCGGCCCTCGAGACCGGGGCCGAAGCGGTGCTCTGCCTGGCGCGTGCCTGGCCCGGCGACGTGCTGCGCCTGGGCGACGGGCTGCATCAGTTGTGGCTGGAAGTCCGCTACGGCACGGACGGCGCGCGGCGACGGGCGCTGCTGAACCCGCGCCACCGCGAACTGCTGAAGCTGGAGGCCGGGTTGTTCGAGCCGGGGCGCTTCGGCCTGTACGTCGCCAACAGCGAAATGATGCGCGAGGAAGTGCTGCGGCGCTTCGGCGTGGGGGCGGACCGCATTACCGTGATCCCCAACGGCGTGGACTGGTCGCGCTTCCACACCGGCCTGCGCGAAGGACGTGACGCGTTGCGCCAGGCTCACGGCGTACCAATCGACGCGAAACTGGTGCTGTTCTCGGGCATGGACTTCCGGCGCAAGGGCCTGCCGGAGGCTGTGCGCGGCTTCATTGAGCTTGCACGACGGAACGGCGCAGCCTGGTTCGCCTGCGTCGGCCCGGGGTACACGGAGTCGGCGGAAGCGGCGTTGCGGGCGGCGGGGTTGCTGGGCCGCGCGCGGTTTGTCGGGCGCAGTGACGATGTCGCCGCTTGGTACGCCGCGGCGGATGTGTTCGTGCTGCCGACCATGCACGACCCCAGCGCCAACGCGGTAACCGAGTCGCTGGCCTGCGGCACGCCCGTGGTCACCAGCAGCGAGAACGGCGCGAAGCAGCACATCCGCGACGGCGTGAACGGCTGGGTGCTGCGGGACCGCGCCGACGCCTCAGAGCTCGCGGAACGGGTGTCGCAGCTGCTGGAAAACCCGCCGGTTCCGGAGGCCGTGGTGGACGCCTCCCACCTGCTGAGCCACGAGGTGAATGCCGAACGCATGCTCGACGCCCTGAAGCAGGCGCGCGCCCTGCGCGTGTGAACGGTTCACGCGCGGCGCTCGGGAAACTAACCTCGTGCCACTGAGGCAACGGGGCATGGACGTAGCGGACACCATTCCGGCACTGCTCAAGCCGCTGGCCGGCGAGTGCGTCATCGTGGACGGTGACAGCGGCGCCGAGGCCGCCATGGCCGCGATCCGCGAGGCCCTGCAGCAGCCCGACGGCTTCCGCACCCAGCGCGTGCGCCCCGGCCGTGCGATCTACGAGTTCAAGACGCGCGAGGGCGAGTTCATCGTGAAGGCGTTCGAGACGCGCTTCATGACGCGCATGTCGCCCCTGCGCTTCTGCCCTTCCGGCCGCGAATGGAAGTCGATTCGCCAGGCGCAGTCTCGCGGCATCCCGACGGCGCGCCCGGTGGGGCTTTACAGCGCGCGCAGCAAGCCAGGCGGTAACTACCTGGTGCTGGAGCGCATTGCGGGCGCGGCCGAGTTCGAGGCGTACCTCGAGCGTGAGCGCGAGCGTCTGCGGAACGACGTCGGGCTGCTGCGGGGCTGGTGCGCGGCTTCGCCGAGTTCATTGCCGGACTGCACAAAGGCGGGCTGCTGCATCATGACCTGCACCTGCGCAACATCCTGGTTCGCCCGCCCCGGGCCGGCAAATCCGCTGAGTTTTTTGTGATCGACCTGGCAGACGAGGACCTGCAGCCGGGCACTCCGCCCGAGGCTCCGCGTCGCCAGAATCTGGCTTACCTGTCGCTCTGTTTTCTGGACGCGCCGTCCGTGGTGCGACGCCGCTTCCTGCGCGAATACCGCGGGTTCATGGGCGACCATGGGGTGGAGCGAGACGTCGCCCACGACATCGAGAACCTCGCCGCGCAGAAGCAGTTTGACCTGAACACCGTGCGCATCGCCACCTGCAGCGAGGCCAGCTCGGCCATGGCCCGCGTGCAGCGCCCGGAAACGCTGCTGCTGATCTACCGCAAGGCCAGCGGCGCGGATCTCGAGCAGCTCGAGAAGCCGCTGGCCGCCGCCGATCCCGAGCGCTGGGCCGAGTTGCTGCACAGCCACTTCGAGCTGCGCTTCGGCGAAGGCAACGTCTGGAAGTTGAAAAGTCCCGTGGACGGCACGGACGGGCCCGCCGTGCGCCGCAAACTGGAAGCGCTGTGGGGCCGGTTGCTCGAGCTGAACGCCATCCATGCCGACGCGCCCTCGCCGCTGGCCTGCCTGCTCAAACCGCCCGTGATGAGCATCTTCGCCCGGGTGGCAGGACAGCTCTCGCCGCTGGTTGAACGCAAGGATCACGACTCGCTCGACCTGTTCGAGAAGCTGGGCCGCCAACTGGTGCGGCTGCACCGCTTCGGCCTGTTTTTCCTGCCCCTTGATGCGGAGGTGCTTCGCGAGGGGTTCACGGTCGCAAGCCGGCGCCGCGGCGGACGGGAACTGGTGCTGACGGCCCCGGATCATATCTTCCGTGGTTCGCCCACGCTGCTGGGCCCGCAGGCTGTGGCCAGCCTGGGACGGGTAGGCCGCACGGTACTGGAGTTCGCCGGCGAACGGCAGATGAAAGAGCTGGTCTGGAGCTATGCGAGGGTGATGCGCCTGAACCTGTACGACACCAACGCGCTGCTGGACGAAGCCCGCCGGGTGCCGACCGGCAACACCCTGGTCGTCACGCGCGGCATCGAGCGCAGCCGGCTCGAGCAAGGCAGGAGGTAGGGATTCCGGGGACCGGAACCTCTGATGAATGGAAGCTGATATCGACCTGGCCGGCAAACGTCTGCTGCTGATCAAGCCATCGTCCCTGGGCGACGTGGTCCATGCCGTGCCGACGGCCTGGGCGCTCAAGCAGCGCTGGCCCACTCTGCACCTGACGTGGCTGGTGAACCGCGGGCTGGACGCGCTGATCAAGCCGATCTCCTGTATCGATGACGTGATCCCGTTCGACCGCAACCGTTTCCGCGGGCTGGGTGCGGCGCTGTCCGGGCGCGGCGAGCTTCGCAGTTTCTCGCGCACCCTGCGCGATGCAAAGTTCGATGCCGTACTGGACCTGCAGGGTCTGTTCCGCAGCGGGCTGTTTTCGTGGCTCACGCGCGCGCCGCTGCGGGTCGGCGACCGCGACGCGCGCGAAGGCGCATGGCTGTTCTACAACCGCCGCGTCATCACGCCCGCGCAGCCGGTACACGCGCGCGAACGCTATGCCGCGCTGGCGGCGTCGTTCGGCGCCGAGAAGCCTGCTCGGGAAGACCTGGAAGTGCGCGAAACGGAACTCGCGACTGCCGACAGCCTTCTGCGCGAGGCCGGCTTCAGCCAGGGCCCGCTGGTGACGGTCTGTCCCGGTGCACGCTGGGAGACCAAGGTCTACCCGGCCGCGCACTTTGCCGCCGTGCTGGATGAGCTGGCTGCACAGGCAGGTGTGGAGCAGCCGGTGCTGGTGGGGGGGCCGGACCTGGAGCAGGCCGGCCGCGAGATTGCCCAGGCCTGCAAACGCGCCAGGCCGGTCAGCCTGGCGGGAAAGACCGGCCTGCGTGAGTTGACGGCAGTACTGAGCCGCGCGGCGCTGATGCTTACCTGTGACAGCGGCCCGATGCACATTGCCGCGGCGCAGGGCACGCCCACGCTGGCGGTGTTCGGCCCCACGGACCCGCGTCGCACCGGGCCCTACGGCCAGCTCGCCAACGTGGTGAAGGGGGAATGCGAGCTGATGCCCTGCCTGAAACGCCGCTGTCCGGGCATGGGGCTGCGCTGCATGCGCGAGCTTGCGCCTCGCAGGGTAACCGAAAAGGCGCTGGCGTTACTGCGCCAAACAGTCGATAACAAAGGGCAGGAACACAGCGCACTCCATGGCTAAGCGCAAACAAAAGTTTGACTGGCTGAACTTCCGCAGGGCGGTGGCGTACTTCAAGCGCCTGTGGCCGTTCCTGAAGCCCCAGTGGCCGCAGATGCTGCTGATCATCCTGGGCACCTGCCTGTATTCGGGCGGCTATGCAATGCGCCTGCTGGTGATCGCGCCCTTCATGGACCTTGCCCGCAACGCCGAGCAGGTCACGGATTCGGGCGCCGCGGAAGTCCTGCGCGAGGTGGCGCCGCTGTCGGGCCTGCTGCTGGTGGGGGCGCTTGGCATGGCGCTGGGAACCTATCTGCGCCAGTACTACATGGGGTACATGCGCGCCTTCACGGTGATTGCGCTGCAGCGGGCGATGGTCGGCACCGTGCTGAAGCAGCCGATGGCCTTCTTCAACAGCGAGCGCAAAGGCGCACTGCTGTCGCGCATGACCGCCAACACCAACGCCGCCAGCACCCTGGTACGCATCGTCATCGAGAGCGTGATCTCGCACCCGGTGACGATCGTGTCGGTGATGGCGGTGCTTCTGTACACCAGCCCGATCCTGTCGCTGGCGACCTTCGTGGTGTTCCCGATCGTGCTGGTGCCGGTGATGCTGTTCGCCGGCAAGATCCGCAAGGCCACCAAGAAGCGTTACGACAAGGTCGAGGTCACGGGCAACTTCTTCCACCAGATGCTGGACGGCATCCGCGTCGTGAAGTCTTACCGCCTTGAGCCCGCCCAGCGCGAGGAATTCGAGCGGGCTTCATCCGAGGTCTTCCGCCGCGAGCGCAAGGTGGCGCGCTACAAGGGCACCTCGCGCTTCGGCGTCGAGATCACCTACAACACCGTGATGGCCGGCGCCCTGTTCCTGGTCGGCTACATCATGACCACCGCATGGTTCGTTGAAGCGGGCGGGCTCGGCATGTTCGTGCAGTTCTTTGCCGGCCTGGTGTTCCTGTACGATCCCGCCCGCAAGCTGGGCCACTCGATCAACGACGTGCAGGAGTCCACTGCGGCGCTGGAGCGCGCCTTTGAGCTGATCGACCGCAAGCCCGAGCTCAAGGACAGCGCCGGCGCCATCGACGCGCCACGCGACTTCAAGAACCTGGCGTTCGAGAACCTGGAGTTCCATTACACCGAGGGTCGCCCCGTGCTGCGCGATGTCAACTTCGAGGTCAAGGCCGGCATGATGGTGGCCTTCGTGGGCCAGTCCGGCATGGGCAAGTCCACGCTGATGGACCTGATCCCGCGTTTCTACGACCCGACCGGCGGCGCCATCCGCGTCGACGGCACCGACCTGCGCGAGCTCAAGATGGAAAGCTGGCTGCGCAACATCGCCATCGTGGGCCAGGACACCTTCCTGTTCAACACCACCATCCGTCAGAACATCATGTGCGGCAAGCCCGACGCCACGGAGGAGGAAATCATCCAGGCCGCCGAGGCCGCGCACATCTGGCACGACATCCAGAAAATGCCGCAGGGGCTCGACACTCCGCTGGGCGACCGCGGCGTCAGCATTTCCGGCGGCCAGCGCCAGCGCGTGGCGATCGCGCGCGCCTTCCTGCGCAAGGCCCCGATCCTGCTGCTGGACGAGGCCACCAGCGCCCTCGACACAGGGTCCGAGCGCGAGGTGCAGAAGGCACTCGATGACCTGATTGAGGGCTGCACCGTGTTTGCGGTGGCGCACCGCCTCAGCACCATCCGCCGCGCCGACCTGATCCTGGTCCTGAACGAGGGACGCATCATCGAGCGCGGACGTCACGACGAACTCATGAAACTGGGCGGCGCGTATGCAAACGCCTACCGCCTGCAGCAGGGCGAAGAGCTCGAGCACGAGGCCGCATAGGACCGCATATGGCAGGAGGCCAGCCCAGCAGCGACACCGGGCGCGCCCAGGGCGTGCGGCGAGACACCGCGCGACTGCGCGGGCGCGATGGCAAGCCCGACACCGGCCGCGTCAAGCTGGATGAGAACCTGCGCTTCCGCGTGGCGCTGTTCGCCCCGCACCTCGAGCTGAACGGCCTGACCGTCTACACCCGCACGCTGATGCGCGCCCTGCGCGAGTGCGGCAACCACGTCATGCTGGTGTCGCCCGTCGGCCCCCTCTCCGAGACCCTGAATGGCGCCCACGACGGCAGCTTTGACCTGCCGGGCAACGGGCGGCTGGGCTTCTTCGGCTGGCGCCGCATGAAGGAGGCGCTGGCCGAATTCGAGCCCGACCTGCTGCACGCCGTATGCCCTGACCCCGCCCTGCCGGCCGTCCGCGTCGCCAACCACGCCCAGTTGCCGCTGGCAGTCAGCGTGCACGGCGTCAAGCACGGCGAGTTGCCCCAGCCCGACGACAAAAACTATGACGCCTACATCGCCTCCGACCAGTCCGTCCGTCAGCGTCTGCTGAACGACTGCCGCCTCGAGCGCGACCGCACCACACTCATCCGCGACTGCGCGTTCCCCGAAACCCGCCCCGACGACCGCGACATCCTGGCCGCCAGGCGCCGCCAGGTGGTCGGCTGGGTCGGGCCGCTTCATGAAGGCTGCGGCTACCGCTCGTTCGTCGACGCCGCCATCAAGGTCCAGGCCCGCGGCGCCGACGCCATGTTCTCGATCCTCGGCTCAGGCCCCGCTGCCCCCGCCGTGCGCGATGAAGTCGAGGCCCGCGGCATGCTCCCGCGCATCGTCGTCGTGCAGGACCTCTATGACTACGGCCGCATCTGGGACCCCTTCGATATCGCCATCATCGATTCGCGCCAGCCGGCCTCGGCGCTGATGGTGCTGAATGCCATGGCCAACGGGCGCCCGGTGATCGCCACCGAGGGCGGGGCGGTCTTTGACCTGATCCAGGACGGCGTGGACGGCATGATCGTGCCCCGCGACGACGCCGACGCCCTCTCCGAGCGCATCCTCATGCTCGTGCAGAATCCCACCGAACGCCTGCGCATGGCCAAGGCCGCGTTCGAAAAGGTCGAAGAGGAATATCGCCCCGCCGATATGGCGCAGTCGATCGAGGCAGTGTATGCAGCACTGCTGGCCGATGAGCCCCTGCCCAAGCCCTTCGAGGCCCGCGGCAAGCGCTCCGCCCGCAGCCACGCCTGACAGGAACGCCATGCCGGTAAACCGTTACGATCGACTCTTCGCCCACGTCGGCTCCATTACCGGCCTGCTGACCGCAAAGCAGGTCGAGGAGCTGTTCTCCATCGTCGAGACCGGCGAAGTCCGCGACATGGCCACCGCCGCCTCCCGCCGCGGATTCCTGCCCGCCGACGTCGCCGCCGCAATCGGCATACTCGCCTCCGAGCTCGCCGCCCGCCGCATCGCCGAGCACATCGAGCCCGACACCATCGTCGGCTCAGGCAAGTCCGGCCAGGGACAGAAAACCGACACCCAGCTCTACCCCAGCGCGCTCGGCCAGTACCACAAGCTCAAACAGATCGCGCGCGGCGCCATGGGCATCATCTTCCGCGGAGAGCGCCGCTCCGACGGTCGCGTCGTCGCCCTCAAGGTGCTGCCGCTCCAGGCCGTCACCGACCCCCAGGACGTCGAGCGCTTCAAGCGCGAAATCGAAACCATCACCAGCCTGGTGCACCCCAACATCGTCCGCGTATTCGATTTCGGCCAGGAAGAAGACTTCTACTACTACGCCATGGAGTTCCTCGACGGACGCAGCTTGCGCGAACTCATCTACGACCGCGGCCACCTGTCGCCCTATCACGCCGCCGAGATCATCCGCGACGCCGCCCGCGGTGTCGCGTTCGCGCACCAGCACGGCGTCATCCACCGCGACCTCAAGCCCTCCAACGTCATGATCTGCAAGGACGGCCAGGTAAAGATCGTCGACTTCGGCCTCGCCTTCCACAAGACCAGCCAGGTGCTTACGGCCACGGGCATCAGCCTCGGCACCCCGGCCTACATGAGCCCGGAACAGATCGAGGGCGACCGCGCCGACGTGAACGAACGCTCAGACATCTACTCCCTCGGCGTCTCGCTCTATGAGGCCGTCACCGGCCAGCGCCCCTTCGAGGGCGAGAACCAGTACGACGTCATGAAACGCGTGCTGTTCGACCAGCCGCGCCCGGCGGCGCTCGTGAACCCAAGCGTGCCCGAGGAACTGAGCCGCATAGCGGCCAAAGCCATGCACCGCAACCCCGCCGAGCGCTACCACCAGGCCTCAGCCCTGATCCAGGACCTCGACAACTTCATAGACGGCACCGGCCGCTAGCAGCCCCGCGCACCTTGTGATCTCGAACTACTTGATGATCTGGAAGATGTTTGAGTAGTCGTCTGTCCACGGCTTGATCTCGCGCAGCTGTCCAAGTTCCAGAGGCTGGCCGAAGTACTTCGGCCAGTGTCCGTCGTCGCCTTCCGGTTCGCGCTTGAACTCGAGTCGCCGCTTTTCGACATGTTTACCGAACGACTGCATGAATGCGCTGTCGCGCGTCGCGAAAATCCAGACAGCCCCGCTGGCGAGGCCATTCTTGCTCTGGGGTGACACCCAGCCCGTCGAGCGGAAGTCGATGGACACCGCTGAATGCTTGATGACAGGCCTGAGGTCCAGGTAGCGGTTGGAAATGTTCACGGCGATTACGCCGTCGGGCTTCAGGTGGCGCAGGTAGATCTGGAATGCTTCCGCCGTCAGCAGGTGGATGGGCACCGAGTCGCTCGAGAACGCGTCCATGACGATGATGTCGTAGTTCTGGGGCTCCTCTCGTTCCATCACCAGTCTCGCGTCACCCAGCGCAATCTCGCACTCCGCCAGGCTGTTCTGCAGGTAAAAGAAGTACTTGTTGGCGATGTCGACGCACACCGGGTTGATCTCGTAGAACTTGATGTAATCCCCCGGTTCACCGTAGGCGGCTAGCGTGCCCACGCCCAGGCCCAGCACTGCCATGCGCCGCGGTCTCCTGGGGAAGGACTCCATCACCATGCCGATGCCCGAATCCGGCCCGAAGTACGACGTCGGCATCACCTGCATGTCGGGCTCCATGATCTGCATGCCATGGATCGTCGTCCCTGACACCAGCTTGCGGTTCCAGATGATTTTCGCGTCCTCCGGCGACTCCTTGACCATGAACACACCGTAGAAGTTGCGCTTCATGTGGACGGTGTTCTCAAGCCGGTTCATCGTCACGTATCCGAAGCCGCCGGCCACGCCCGCAGACATCAGTACAAGCAGTATCCAGGCCCAGCGCGGACGCCCCGCAAACAGGGGGCTCCTGGGATCCTTTGCGTGCACCAGCAACACACAGGCCAGTGTTGCAAGGACGCCCATCGGGTACTCCACGAACATCGGCAGCAGCTGCGGAATCACCAGTGCTACCGTGATGCCGCCCAAAGCACCCCCCAGCGACACGCACAGGTAAAATGTCGTCAGTTTCTCAGCCCGCGGCCTGATGCGGAACACTTCTCCGTGGCAGGCCATGCACAGTATAAACAGGGCCGTGCACAGCAGGCCGACCGCCACCGGTACGCTCATCCCCAGGTGCAGATGGTCAAACACGACGGCGCCGACTGCCGCGAGGATCGCCAATCCCAGGAACACCCGGCGCGGGTACCAGCGTTCACCCGCGAAAGTGATGATGAACGTAAGCAGGTACAGGCTCAGGGGCAGCACCCACAGCAAGGGCACACTGGCCACGTCGATGGTCAGATGGTTCGTGAAGGCCAGCAGCAGTGCCGTTGCGCAGGCCGGCAGCAGAATCCAGAGCGCTAGCTGCCGACGAGAAAGTTCTTCTGCAGGCGGACTCTCCGTCGCCGCGCCTTCCCCGTTCGAGTCCTCGGTCGCCGCGACCGGCAAGGGCGCAGCCGAGGGCCCGCGCGCAGCCAGATAGCCCAGGACGGCTGTCAGCGCGCAGCCCACAGCGAACACGGCAAAGCCCCACGACCAGTTGACGGCCTGTTCTCTACGCCCCCACAGAGATTCGAAGAGAAACGGGTAGCTTAAAAGCGCCAGCAGAGACCCCACGTTGCTCAGCGCATAAAGGGCGTACGGAGAGCGGCCCGTGTAGCGCCGCGCAAACCACGCCTGCAACAAAGGCCCCGTGGAGGACAAAGCGAAATACGGCAGGCCAACGGTAACGCTCAAGAGGGCGAGAATCCTGAGCGTCGGATCTTCAGTACCGTCGGGTTTCAAGCTTTCAGGCGGGACAATCGGAAGCACGACCGCCGCCACGCCCAGCACCAGCAGATGGACGACCAGCTGGCGGGCCGGTTTTAAGCCGGCTGTGCAGCAGGTGGGCGTATGCGTAACCGCCGAGCAGCACAATCTGAAAGAACACCAGGGTCACTGACCAGACACCCGGCGTCCCCCGAACCAAGGCAGAATGTAACGTGCGATCAGGGGTTGCACCTGGAACAGCAGAAAGGCGCTGATGAAGATTACAAAGGCAAAAAGGATCATTGGGTCGCTTTCTGCGGTCGAAAACGGGATGGTAAGCAGACGCCCGTTGCAAGGCCAGCACCAAACCGGCATGACGTCCTGTCCCGGTCGTACAGGTTCTGCATTTTTTGCACTCAACGAATGGCAGCATTTTCGAACTTCTGTTTGACAGACGCAATACTCTGTGATAATGTCATGACATACTACAGGCCAGTTGATGAAATGGTGGCGCAAATTGTGGTGTAGAGATGTGCTTTTGCCCTTTACATCGCTGTGTAACATCGCTTCATTAAAAGCCTTCTACCGTTTGGTCCTGCCCGCAGGGGCAACTTCAGGAGAATTGTTATGCCACAGAAACGTAAGGGTTTCACGCTGATCGAGCTTCTGATCGTCGTGGTTATCGTGGGCATCCTGGCGCTGGCGGCCATTCCGCTCATCACCAGCAACACCCGTGACGCCCGCCGCGCAGAAGGCACCCAGCTCATGCAGTCCGCCCGCGACTGGTGCCGCACGACCTACGCCAAGAAGGGCACGTTTGACGCCGAAGCAGTAGCCGCTTTCGGCGTAGAGCACGCCACGAATCAGTGGAAGGGTAACTACTATTCCGTTGACAACACCCTCCGACTGACGCCGCTCCGAAAATCGCGTCAACTGCCGTCAACACCAGTGACAAGAACGGCACGCTGACGTTCAACTGGGGCAGCGGCGAGAGCGACATCGTTTGGAACTAACAGCTGCCATCCACAGGCAAAAGGGACCCTGCGGGGTCCCTTTTCTTTTTTCAGGTCTGTACGATTACCGGGTCTTGAAGTGAGACAGGATTCATCCGTCGTGTTTTGCCGGCTGGGCCGGAAGCACGCAAGTGTCGGTTGATCGCATCACCTCATCAGGTTCTGAAAGATTTTCTTTGAAATGTAGCCTACACGTTGTATTGTTCCTGTAAGAAATCTTGCACGGGGTGTGAATCATGCGCAACATTCGTTCCAGCCGACGGGGCTTCACTCTGGTTGAAGTCGGTGTCGCCACCTTCATCATCACTGTCGTCGCCATGGCCGGTTTCGCCTACTACAGCACCGCCCGCGTGGCCGAAATCCGCGAATGGCACGAACAGAACGCGCTGTTCATGGTGGAACGGGAAGTAGAGGCCTGGCAGGCCAACGGCTACACCTCACTCGCAGGCTTCGGCGCCGCCGACTGCGGTCCCGCCAACTACCTGCCCTACGGCTACCGCTTCGGCACGCCCGACCCGGACTGGAACGTCGCTAACCGCTCCAAGGACGTGGTGCTGGACGGCGTCACCTACCGCATCCGCGCCCAGAACCTGTACAACGCCAACACCGGCAACGATTATTACAGGCAGGAGATCTGGGCCTCTCCGGGCGGGCCGATCACCTACTATTATCGCCGACTGAACATCATCGTCCAGTGGGGCGGCCTGTCAGGCACGACCTCCATCTGGAGCACCAACGCCGAAACCCGCATGGCCCGCTAGGACCGGAGAAGAACCATGAACAACGTCAAACTCATCCGCAGCCGTCGCCGTGGCTTCACACTGGTTGAGATGCTGGTCGCCCTGGTGGTCTCCAGTATCCTGCTGGCAGGCATGGGGACGGTCATGGTCGTCCTGTTCAAGGGCATGCGCGAGTCCAGCCACTTTGCCGAGGCTACAGGCGCCGTTGACCTGATCCGTCAGCTCAGCTTCGACGCACGCACCGGAAACCGCATCCTCTTCCCCGCCACCGACGGAACTCCCGGCGACTACTCGGCCGGCGGCTTCACCGGTGACCAGATCACGTTCAACAGCCTGCGTTACGACCCGGGCACCGATACCACCACGACTGTCACGATCACCTGGGAGTCGCGCCGCCCCATCGCAAACCCCACCGATCCTTTCACCGTCAACCGCTTCATCGACGATACGCCCGAAGACCCGGCCAACCCGGCCGATGACGTGTTCACCTTCGGCCAGTCGGGCCTGCTGAGTTTTGACATCGTGCGCAATGCGGCCAACTCGTTCTCGGCCAGCATGGAGAACTCCAGCGGTGACGAGACGGTTGAAGTGCAACTGGCAGTGACGCTGCGCAACGTGATCAACTAGTGCAGGCTTGAAGTTTACCAACCCGCTTGCAATGGCCCTTCTGTGACAGGAGGGCCATGCTTTTGTATCTGCTTGCTGCCAAGGGTGTTGACGATTTCTGACCGCCTCTCTATCTTCTTTGCCGTTGACTCATTTCAAATAACCAACTTTTACGGAAGCGCCCATGGCAACCCTCGCCGTCGGCATCGATGTCGGGACTTCCTCGGTAAAGGCGGTGGCGCTCAAGCGCACCGGTTCGGGCTATGCGCTGAAAAGCGTAGGCCAGGCCGACATCCGCCGCTCAGAGTTCCATCCCGAGGAATCACCACAAGCGATTGCAGAAGCCCCACTTAGGGCCCTCGAACGCGTTTCGCAGGATTCCTCCTTCGCCAAGAAGCCCTGCGCCTTCGCTGTTTCGGGCCCCCGCGTGGCGCCCCGCCTGTTCAAGTTCCCCTCGATCCCCAAGGGTGAGGTCGAACAGGCCATCCGCTTCGAGGCCGAGCAGATCATCCCCTTCGACCTCGCCCAGGCGGCCCTTGACTTCGTGCTGTTCGACGAAGCCATGGAAGAGGGCAAGCCTGTGATGGAAGGGCTGGTGGTTGCGGTCCACAAGGAAGAGGTGGACAAACGCTACGTGCTGCTCAAGAGCGCCGGCTTTGACCCGGTGGTGCTCGACATCGATACACTGGCGCTGGCCAATGCCTACGCGGAAACCGAGGGCATGAACGAGCGTGAAACCGTGGCCCTGATCAACATCGGCGCCCGTTTCACCAACCTCAGCATCCTGCACGGCCCGCGCCGCACCTTCGTGCGCGACATCGCAACCGGCGGCGACATGCTCAGTCGCGCCATCAGTGAAATCTACGGGCTTGACCTGCCCCAGGCCGAAAAGCGCAAGCGTGAGGCCCAGTACACGCCCCTTGACGACCTCGAGGGCGGCGGCATGGGCGACGACTTCGGCGGCGGCGGCGGCGCCACGGAGGGCTTCGGCGACACCGAGGGCTTTGAGCCGATCGACGAAGGCAACGAAGAGTACGTGCTGCTTGACAGCGACCAGACGGGCTTTGAGGCCGGCGACACCATGACCGACGCCGACAGCTTCGAGGCCTCGGGCCAGACCCAGAGCGGCATGGACGCCGCCCAGCGCATCTCGGCCAACCGGGCGGTGCTGGCGGACGCCCTGGGCGACCTGATCAGCGAAATCCAGGATACCTTCAAGTACTACATCAACCGCCGCATCATCCCGCGCGTTGACAAGGTGCGCCTGTGCGGCGGCACGGCGAAGTTCCCTGACATCCAGGAATTTTTCGCCGGGCAGCTCGGCGTACCGACGGAACTCTGGAATCCGTTCGCGCGCATCGACGTCGGGGGCGTGGCGGGCAAGTATCCGCCCAACTTCCTGGATGAACTGGGTCCGATGATGGCCGTCGCCACCGGTTTGGCGATGCGTCAGCTCTAGTCTGCGTAAGGGGCCGGAATGTTTGAACTGAACCTGATCAAGGACAAGGCGAAGGCCCGCCAGAGACGGCGTGTGATCTTCCTGGCCGTGGTGAGCATCCTGTTTCTTGCCGGCCTGCTGTCCATCTTCGTGGGCAGCCTGTTCTGGCGTGAAACCACGCTGCTCGACACAGCCAACAAGGAAATCGCTGACGTGGACGGCCGGCTCAAGGCCATGAAAGCCGACCTGGACATACGCGAGCCCGCCGCCCGCAAGCGCCGTAACGCGCTGATCAGCGCCTGGCACGAAGACGTGGCCGTGCGCCAGGACCGCCCCTACTTCAGCCCGATCATCCGCGACATCGTCAACTACCACCCGGCGACGGCGCGCTTCTGGTACAACTCGGTCTCGATCACCACCAACACCGAGTCCGCGGGCCCCCGCGGCACAGGCGCCGAGGGCGCCGTGGCGATGTCCAAGACCCTGATGGGCACCCGCGGCCTTGAGGCCAGCGGCTACATCCAGATTGAGGGCTCGGACATCCTGACGGAAAGCGAGCTGCGCACGGTTGCCCGGCAGATGGACGGCATGCGCAAGCTGGTAGGCGAGCCGAAGTTCACCCTGGACATTGCATCCGAGGTTCAGCCGGGCGGCGACTCGGAAGCCTCCCGTTACGTGCCCTTCACCATGAGGGCCGCCCAGACCCAGTTCTCGCGCGAAGCGCCGTAGGAGCGACCGGATATGGCAAAAGGAGCAGGATCTTCGGGTGGTGACTGGACGGCCGGCATCGTGGCCATCGTGGCCGCGTTACTGCTGGGCAGTGCTCTGCCGATCGGACTCTACTTCGGACTGTTTAAGCCGAAGGAACAGGAACGTATCGACGCCCAGCAGAAGCTTGAACAGGTTAAGGTGGACTATCAGATGATGCTGGCGCGTGCCGACCGGGTTCGCGGACTGGAAGAAGACGGCGTGAAAATGGCGGACGACATCAAGGAACTTGAGTCCCCGTTCGCCGTGGGAGACCCGGAAAAGCTGGACGTGCCGGAAGTGCGCGCCACGTTGCTGCGCCTGGCCGAGAACCACAAGCTGGAGTTGCGCCCTGAGCGACAGGCGCGGCTCGGCGCGGAGGTGGTGTTCGCCGGCGGTGAACGCATTGCGTTCGAGAAAGGGCTGCAGGCCACCAAGCTGCAGATCGAGGCCAGGGCGCGCTTCCACGACTTCGGACGTTTCATCACCGAGATGGAGACGCTCGAGAATTACGTGATCATCCCGGAGTCGCTGGTCTGCACCGGCGACGCCAACGGGGGCAACGACCACACCTTCATCATGGTGGTGTACGTGATTGAGCGCCGTGACGTGGATGCCATCGGTCGCTAGGGCTGGAAGGAATCTAGATCATGGATAAGCAGACCAAACAGCTCATCGTGCTCATCGCCCTGATTGTTGTCGCGGGCGGCATTGCCGCTTTCATGTTCCTGGGCGGAGAAGACGACGTGCCTCCGGCCAAGCCAGCCACACCGGCCGCGCCCGCGACTGCTGCCACACCGACGGCACCGGCGACCGCGCCGGCCGGTGCGGCAGCCACACCCGGCGCCAAGCCGGGGCAGCCCCGGTCGTGGTTGAACAGGACCTGGAAATTCCGGAGCCCGTCAAGCCCACCACGCCGCGCTACAAGTGGCCCTGGCCGGACGGCAAGGCCTGGACGCCCGGCCCCAATGAAGTGGCCGCGTTCGACCCGCTGCTGGTCCAGAACATCGACGTGGTGGACCCCAAGCGCCGCGAGTACATCGAGACTCTGAAATCTGAATGGGTGCTGGTCGGGTTCCTGGAAACCACACAGGAAGTGCCCATCCTCGGTGAAGACGGCAAGCCCGAGATGGACGCAAACGGCAAGCCGAAAACCGAGGTCAAGCGCGTGCTTGAGGCGTGGTTCAAGGACAAACGCCGGCCGTACCGCGAAAAGGACCGCTTGACCAACACGCGCTTCACGATCGAAAAGATCTTCCTGGACCGCGTGTACATGTCCGGAGAGCGGCTCCGATTACAAGGTTCGTTCCGGCGTTGACCTGCTGGGTGACACCGGCGCCAAGCTGACCATCTTCCTGGCCGACGATGACAGGCATGAGGCCGGCAAGTAGTAAAGCGACTGAGTGAAAAGCTCCTGCACTGCGCAGGATAAATGGGGGGATTCAATGGCCAAGCTGACCCGTGGCGGTCTGATTCTGCCGCTTCTTCTGTTGATCATGACCGGGATGTTCCCGGCCGGCCTCTCCGCACAGGACGAGCAGCCGTTCAAGCCGAACCCGACGGACCCGATCACGGTGGACTTCGTGCAGAAAGACCTGCACACCGTGATGCACTACATCGCGCTGCGGTCGGGCCTGCAGATCATCGTCGAGGGCGAAGTCGCCGTGAAGTTGACGGTCATGTTCCGCGACGTGATCCCACGTGACGCCATCCAGTCCATCTGCAAGGCCAACAAGCTCGACTTCATCGAGGACGGCAGCGTGATCATCATCAAGCGCCGCCCCCAGGAGGCCGCGCTGGCCAACGTGGTGAAGGGCGAGGTGGACGGCCGCTTCAACGTCAACTTCGAGTCGCATGAGCTGGTGGCCGCCATCATGGAAGTCGCTTCCGTGACCAGGGCCCAGGTGTTCGTGCCGGCCGTGCCGCCCCAGGACCAGGACCAGGCCCCGCGCCGCGGCGAAGACGAAGAGGAACAGACCAGGCGCGTGATCCAGATCCAGGAGCGCAAGATCAGCATCTACATGCGAGAAGCGCTGCCCGGCACGATCCTCAAGCGCCTGGCGGATCTGGGTGACCTGCTTTTTGAAGAAAAGGCCATCGAGAACGCGGTGCCCGGCGCGGATGTCGGCTACGAGTTCAAGTACCGCGCCACCCGCCCGGCCGGCCCGATCATCGGGGATGACCCGGACAAGCCGATCGAGACCCGCGACTGGGTCGTCACCGGCGCCAACATGAACCAGTTGAAGAACGAAGTGCAGAACCTGCTGAGCCCGGTCGGCAAGATTGTGGTTGACGACACCACTGACTTTGTACTGGTGCGCGATTTCACTGACAACCTGACTGTCATCGCGGCCTTCCTGGACCCCCTGGTCACCATGTTCGACGAAGAGGCCAAGCGCAAGCTGTCCGAGGTCGACAACCTGGTCGTGCGCGAGTACCCGCTCACACGCAATGCCTCCGATGCCGCGATGCTTGGCCAGATCCAGAACGTGCTGTCCGAGAACGGCCGCGTAATCGCGAACCCGGACCGCAACAGTCTGATCGTGTATGAAGTCGAGTCGCGCATCAAGGACATCGACACCATCATGCTGGCCATGGACACAACGCCTGAGCAGGTGCTGATCACCGCCAAGCTGGTCGAGGTCAGCCTGGACGACTACATGGGTTACGGCCTCGAGCTGTTCACCAGCCACTCGGCCGACAACCTGAACGACGGTCGTTTCACAGGAAGTTCGCAGGACACGCAGAACACCGTGGGCGGCCTGTTCGGCCAGCCGACCGGCTTTGACCCCTTCTTTGCCACCTTCACCAATCCGCGCATTGACGTGCGCTTGGAGCTGCTGGCCAACGAAGGACGTGTGGAAACGCTCAGCCAACCGACCCAGATGGTAAGCAACCGCCAGCAGGCGCGGATCGAGGTTGGTCAAGAAATTCCGTACCTGCAATCTTCGGGCGCCACCGGCGGCACCACCACGGCGTCGGTTTCGTTCAAGGAAGTTTCGATCGTCATGGAAGTGACGCCCACGGTGCTCGAGAACGGGCTGATCCGCCTCGAAGTAACCGTCACCGTGCGCGAAGTGATCGGCAACGTGGCCATCGAAGGCAACAACACCCCGGTGCTCAGCAAGCGCGAGAGCAAGACCGACGTCTTCATCCGTGACGGCGAAACCCTGGTGATGGGCGGCCTGATCCGCGAGCGCGAACGCAGCGAAGAAAACGGCCTGCCCTTCCTGAAGGACATCCCGTTCCTGGGCTACCTGTTCAAGAGCGCCAACCGCACCACCAGCAAGACCGACCTGCTGTTCTTCCTGCGCCCGCAGATCGTCAACGTGTTGAAGCCGGCCCAGATCAGTGAAAACGGCGAGTCGGTGGAACGCGACCTGCGCCCGCTGATCTACGAAGAGGGTGACCAGAAGAAGGCCAACATCCGCGACGGGCGCTACCGCAAGCTGGAAATCGCGCCCAAGCCGGCCTGGTACAACGACAAGGCGCGCCCCAAGACCGGCGCGGAAGTGAAGCCCGGCGCATAGAAGACAAGCTGGTGAGTAACACGGACCGCAGCAAAGACAACTTCGAGCGCCTGCTCAGCCGGATGAATCCGCTGGTTGAGCAGGCGCTCAAGCGCTATGCATGGCCCAAGTCCGACGCCCCCAGGCGCCTGACCGATGCCATGACCTACTCGCTGCAGGCCGGCGGCAAGCGTCTGCGCCCCATGCTGGTGCTGGCTGCCTGCGAGGCCGTAGGGGGCGAGCTTGAGCCCGCGCTGCCCGTGGCCGCGGCTTTCGAGATGATCCACACCTACAGCCTGATCCATGATGACCTGCCCGCCATGGACGACGACGACCTGCGCAGAGGCCGTCCGACCTGCCACAAGGCCTTCGACGAAGCCACCGCCATCCTGGCCGGCGACGCCATGGCCACCTACGCTTTCCAGGCCATCTTGACCCACGTCAGTGAGCCCGCAAAGGCCGTCGCCGCCGGGCGCGAGCTCGCCATCGCGGCCGGGCTTGAGGGCATGGTGGGGGGCCAGATGGCCGACCTGGAGGGCGAAGGACGCACCCCCAGCGCGGATGAACTGCGCTATATCCATGAGCACAAGACCGGCGCGCTGATCACCGCCGCCGTGGTGTGCGGCGGAATCATGGGCGGTGCGGCTGACAGCACGCTGCAGCACCTGCGAGAGTACGGGCAGGCGATCGGCCTCGCATTCCAGGTGATTGACGACATCCTGGACGAGACCGCCACCGCCGAGCAGCTTGGCAAGTCGCCGGGTAAAGACAGCGCCAGCGACAAAATGACCTACCCGCGCCTCTACGGCCTTGAGGGCGCCCGCAACTACGCCGAACAGCTGATTTCAGAGGCCTGCGGGCACCTGCAGGGCCTCAAGAAGGCGGACGCGCTGCAGACCATCGCCGAGTACTTTGTAGCCCGTACGTACTAGAACCGCCCGCCGGGGACGGCTAAACTCAACAATTTGCCGCATTGGCGCCGAGACCGAGACACGGATGTACCAGCTGCTTGAACAAGCCGACACACCCGACGGACTGAAGCAGATCGCCGTCAGCGATCTCCCCAGGCTGGCGGAGCAGATGCGCCAGTTCATCATCGAGACCGTCGCCGGCCGCACCGGCGGCCATCTGGGTTCGGGCCTTGGCACCGTTGAGCTGACCATCGCCCTGCACTACTACTACGACCTGCTTGAGCGCGACAGCGTAGTCTACGACGTCGGCCACCAGTGCTACCCGCACAAGCTGCTGACGGGGCGGCGCGCGCAGTTCGGCACGTTGCGCCAGTACCACGGCATCTCCGGCTTCCCTGATCCCAAGGAAAGCCCCTACGACCGTGTAAAGACCGGCCACGGCGGCACAAGCCTCAGCACGGCGCTGGGCATTGCCGTCGCCAACAAACAGCAGGGCTTCACGGACCGCACCGCCATTGCGGTGATCGGTGACGGCGCGCTGCAGGAGGGCCAGGCGCTGGAGGCGCTGAACCATGGCGGCGACATGCGCGACCTGAAGTACCTGATCGTGCTCAACGACAACGAGCATGGCATCGGCCCCGCCACCGGCGCGCTGGCCAATTACTTCAGCAAGTTCCGCACCAGCCAGGCCTACACCAGCGCCAAGAAAGACATCAAGAAGATGCTCAAGCTGCTCGACGAGCAGGCGGGCAGCTTCGGCCGTGCCGTCCACGATGTGCTGGACCACGTCAAGGCCGGCCTGCACGGCCTGATGCCGGCCACCCACCCGGGCGTGCTGTTCGAAGAACTGGGGTACTTCTATTACGGGCCGATCGACGGGCACGACATCCCCACGCTGCTGGAAGCCTTCGAGAACGCAGCCCGCGTGCCCAAGCCGGTGGTGCTGCACGTGATGACGAAGAAGGGCAAGGGTTTCAACAACGACGAGCCCGACCACTACGCCTACCACGCCGCGAAGACTCACAGCAAGCTGACCGCGCACCTGCCCAAGGAGTACAGGCGCGCGGGCGGCCCTGCTTATACCGATGTGTTCATCGACAAGACCTTCGAGATGATGGAGAAGGATCCCAAGGTTGTCGCAATAACCGCGGCGATGCTGCAGGGCACCGGTCTCGAGAAGGTCCAGCAGAAGTACCCTGAGCGAGTGATCGACGTCGGCATGGCCGAGCAGCACGCCGTGGGTTTCGCCCAGGGCCTGAAACTCGGCGGCCTGAAGCCGATCTGCGCGGTGTATTCAACCTTCATGCAGCGCAGTGTGGACCAGCTGTTCCAGGAACTGGCATTGATCAAGTGCCCGGTACTGATGGCGCTGGACCGCGCCGGGCTGGTGGGCCCCGACGGCGCGACACACAACGGCGTGTTCGACATCGCCTACATCAGCATGCTGCCAAACACCGTGCTGATGGCGCCGCGCGACGCCACCGAGCTCAAGAACATGATGGACTTCGGCCTTGAGCTCAGCCTGCCTGCCGCGGTGCGTTTCCCGCGCGCCCAGTCACCCAAGCAGGAGTTTCCTGCAGGGCCCGCGCTTGAGCTGGGCAAGGCGGAAGTGCTGGTCGAGGGCGACGACGGTGTGGTGATCGCTTACGGCTCGATGGTCTATCACGCCCTGGAAGCGATCGAGCTGATCCAGGAGCGGCATGGTAAGCGGCTGACCCTGGTCAATGCCCGCTTCGCAAAGCCCTTTGACGAAGCGCTGTTCGCCAGGCTGATCGAAAAACACGACCACGTCTTCACCGTCGAGGAACACGTCCGTCGCGGCGGTTTCGGCAGCATCGTGCTTGAGTTTGCCAACCGCGCCCGCCTTGAGAGCGGCAAGATCGAGGTGCTGGCCATCGACGACCGCTTCGTCGATCACGGCGCCCGCGTCGAGGTGTTGCAGGAAGTGGGCCTCGACCCGGCCGGCATCGCCGCCAGCATCGAACGCCGCATGGGCCTGCGCAAACCGGGCAGCGAAAGCGGCAGCACGCGTAACGTGGCCACCGGGAGCAGCGTCAGCGGATGATCTTACTCGTCGGCGACAGTCACCGGTCAGACGTGGTGCACGCGATTGCCCAGGTTGAGCCGCTGTTGCGTGAGCTGGAAGACGTTGTCGTAGACCTCGATCAGCGCCACGACCTCGAAAAAACACCCACCACGGCTGGTGATCAACTTCGGCGGCGACGGGTCGATTCTGCGCGCCGCCGGTCGCCTGGGAGAACGCCAGGTACCCTTGTTGGGCGTCAACTTCGGCAAGTTCGGCTTTCTGGCCGAATACGAGTTGCCTGAGTTGCTGGTGAATCTCGACAAAGTAGTGAACGGCGACCTGCCGACCCGCCAATCCTTGCTCCTGAACGTGACCATCACCCACGGCACTGAACGCATCGAGCGAGTTGTTGTGAACGACGTAGTTCTGCAACGCGCGCCTGACAAGCGCATGTCTCACGTGTTCGCCCACTACGACGGCGCGCTGCTGGCCGATTACTTCGGCGACGGCCTGATCGTCAGCACGCCGCTCGGCTCCACGGCCTATAATCTGGCCGCCGGCGGGGCTCTGCTGCACCCGGAACTCAGCGCGTTGATCCTGACACCGATGTGCCCGCACACACTCAGCCTCAGGCCGCTGGTGTTGCCTGCAGGCGGTATGCTGGAGCTGCGCATCGAGGGCGAAGACACGCTTACCATCACCATGGACGGTGAAGGCACCACAAACCTGAACGGCGGCGACGTGGTGCAGTTGCGCAAATCGGCCGCGCCGCTGACCCTGATCGCGCACCCGACGCGCTCCTACTTCGACACGCTTCGACTCAAGTTCGACTGGAGCAAGCGAACCACCGTTTCGCGACCTTAGTTGGTATACTCCGGCGCGAGGATCTGCCCATGCGCTCCGCGACGTCACGGCTGTACAGACGCATCCCGATCACCGACAGCAAGCAGACGCTGACCTTCATCGTTTACAGCCAGGACGAAGCCCGCCGCCGCGCCGTGATGGCGGCTTTGTCGTCTTCTCCGGCCTTCAGCGAAGTGCGTGACCAGATTATCGAGGTCGCAGCACCCGATCAGACAGGCCTGTTTACCTTGCGCAATGGCGCGGTACTGCTCATTGATACCGCCGCTGAACCGCTCAATCAGCAACTGATCGAAGATCGCGCCCCGTCCACAGTGCTGGCCGGCTTCGGCGAACAGCGCATCGACGACCCGGCATACGACGACCACTTCGCCCTGCCCCCGAAGCCGGCCGCCTTCGACCGCTTCATCCCGCGCGCCCGCGAACTGGCATGGCTGCGTTCGCGCGCGTTCAGTGAAGGTTCCAGCACTGCTTCACGCGACAAGCTGGCGCGCCTGAACCGCATTGGCACGGCGCTTTCCGACATCCGCGTGCTGCATGATCTGCTCGAAGTCGTGCTGACAGAGGCCCGCAACATCATGGATGCCGACGCCGGCAGCATTTACATCATCGAAAGCGGCCGCGGCGCCGGCTTCAGCGGCCGCAAGGTTCTGGGCCGTGCCGAACGCCGCACCCGTGCCGTGGCGGTCAAGCGCGCGGCGCTGACCAGCCAGATCTTCAGCCTGCGCTTTGCGGCAGCCCAGAACGACAGCTGCGAAATTCCTTTCGAGGAGATCGTGTTCCCCGCCAACCTGGAGAGCATCGCGGGCTACGCGGCCATTACAGGGCAGATCGTTTCCCTGCCGGATGTCTACAAGCTGCCGAAGGAAGCGCCCTACAAGTTCAACAAGTACATCGACGAGAAGTACGGCTACCGCACCTGCAGCATGCTGACCGTGCCGCTCAAGAATACCAGCGATGAAGTCGTGGGCGTCGTGCAGCTGATCAACAAGAAGCGCAATCCGCTCAATCGCCTGGATCTGAAGGGCGACCCCACCAGTAACATCATCCCGTTCACCGACGAAGACGTGGAACTGGCCACCAGCCTCGGCAGCCAGGCAGGCGTTGCAATCGAAAACGTGCGGCTGATGGACGCCATCACCAACCTTTTCGAGCGCTTCGTGATCGCCTGCGTGCAGGCCGTGGAACAGCGCGACCCCGCTACGGCCGGCCATTCCGGCCGGGTAGACCGCCTGACCATGGCCATCGCCGATGAGGTCAACAAGGCCAAGGAAGGCCCCTTCGCCAACGAAATGTTCAGCGACGCCGAGATGGTCGAGCTGCATTACGCCGGCCTGCTGCACGATTTCGGCAAGATCGGCGTGCGCGAGCACGTGCTGACCAAGGCCGAGAAGCTGTACCCGGCGCAGGCGCAGGCCATCGACTTCAGGGGCGAGATCATCCGCCGCGAGCTGCAGCTGGACGCGATGCGCCGCCAGGCGCAGCTCTACGCTGACAGCACCGCTACCGACGAATACCTGCAGGCCATCCGCGATGAGCTGGAGCAGCAGATCAAAACGCTGGATGACGACCTGTCGTTCATCCACACCCACACCAAGCCGGTGTTCCTGTCAGAGGACGGCGAGAAGCGGCTGAAGGACATCTTCGAGAATCCGCGCAAGATCGGCGACCTGATCCTGCCCCTGCTCAGCAAGGACGAATACGAGAGCCTGCAGACCAGGCGCGGCACGCTGAACAACGAGGAACGCAAGGAGATTGAAGGCCACGTTGCCGACTCCTGGAAGTTCCTCAAGCAGATTCCCTGGACCGACGACCTCGCCCACGTGCCCGAAATCGCCGGCCAGCACCACGAGAAAATGCGCGGCGGCGGCTACCCCAACGGCGTGCCTGCGGCGCAGACCCCGCTGGGCTCGCGCATCATGGCCGTGGCCGACGTGTTCGACAGCCTCACCGCCAGCGACCGGCCGTACAAGCCGGCCATCCCGCTGGAGCGCGCGATCAAGATCCTGCAGGCCATGGCGGACGAGGGCGACCTCGACCCGGAAGTGGTCAAGCTGTTCGTCGAGACGAAGATCTGGGAGAAGCTGAAGCTCAAGGTCCTGCGTATGGCCGACGCCAACGAGGCCCAGAAAGCCGCTCGCTGACCCGCCGTTGCCATGCCTGCGCGAGGGGCTAGACTCCGGCCCTTTCAGCTGACGCAGGAAACCCATGCCCGAGCCCAAGACCATCACCGTCGCGCACTCGCCGGATGCCGATGACGCCTTCATGTTTCATGCCCTGGCCAACCACAAGATCGACACCGGCTGGCTCACCATCAACCACGAGCTGTGCGACATCGAGACGCTCAACCAGCGCGCCAAGCGCAACGAGCTCGAGGTCACGGCCGTCAGCTTTCACGCCTATCCGTACATCGCGGACAAGTACGTGATCACCCGCGCGGGCGCCAGCATGGGAGACCGCTACGGGCCGATCCTGGTCAGCAAGGAGCCGCTGAACCCCGCCGAGCTCAAGGGCCGGAAAGTCGCCGTGCCCGGGCCGCTCACCAGCGCCACGCTGGCCATGCGGCTCTACAACGACGACGTTGAGCTGGTGAACCTGCCCTTCAACCAGGTACAGCACGCGGTGCTCGACGGCCGCGTCGATGCGGGCGTGATCATCCACGAGGGGCAGGTGACCTACAACGACCTCAAGCTGTTCAAGGTGGTTGACCTGGGCGAGTGGTGGCACACCAAGTACGAGCTGCCGCTGCCGCTGGGCTGTAACGTCGCGCGCCGCGACCTGGGCAACGAAGTGATCGCCCAGTTCAGCAGGTGCTTCAGCGCCAGCATCAGGTACGCCCTCGATCACCGGCAGGAAGCACTGGATTACGCGCTGACCTACGGCCGTGGACTTGACCGGTCAAGGGCCGACAAGTTCGTGGGCATGTACGTCAACGACTACACCATCGACATCGGCGACAAGGGCATGCAGGCGGTAAGGCTGTTCCTGAAGCTCGGGCGCGAGCGCGGCTTCATCACCAGCAACGCCGAGCCGGAGTGGATCTGACCCATGTCTGGAAGGCTGCCAGAGATTGACGGTCTGATCACCTGCCTCGAAGTGGGCCAATTTACTCGCTACTCCCTTCACGATGTCTTCAGGTCCATTGCGTTTCTTCCGGAGACAGTGGCGGTGTACATCGAGTGGCGTCTCGAAGAACCGTTCCGGTTTCGGCTTCGCCTGCAAGCCCAGGCTCAGGACCTGGAGTTCGAAACCGAGGATTTCGAAGTATTGGCGCACGCATCAGGGCGCAGTGAAAGCGTTGTGGAGCTGCCGCTCAAGCTGGCGGGGCTTCTCCCCGGCGGTTACAATCTGGTGGTAGTTACGGAAGACGGAACTGAGTTGCACCGGCGGATCCTGTTTTTCGGGGAGATGTAATGGCGGAAAAGAAGAAAGTCGGAATCGCCCGCCATTGGACCATCGTCGATGGCAAGCGCGTCGAGTTAAAGCCCGCTGAGCTCTTCCGTATCACGAAGGGCAAGGGTGGTGCCGGCAAGAAGCGCCGCAAGTCTGCCTGACACCGCGCCCTTGGGGCGCGGTTCTGTTTCCGGCCCTTTGGATTCTTGCGCAGGCCTGTAATCTGGTGCCATGGCCGAGCAGGACAAACCCGAGAACCCTGAAAAACGCGAGGCGCTGCGCCGCCTAGCGGGCGACGCCGTCAAGACCGCCACCCGCCTGGTGCCCGGCTCGCGCCTCGTGCAGAACTGGGACCCGGACCTGTTCAAGAAACTCTACGAAGGCGGCGTCTCCAAGCACGCCGCACTGCCGCGCGACTTCACCGACATGCACGGCCGCAAGTTCTTCCGGCCCCCGGGCGCGATCCACGAGGACCGCTTCAACGAAGTCTGCAGCAAATGCAACAAGTGCGTCGAGGCCTGCCCCGAGCACGTGATCATCCGCAGCAACGGCAAGGACGGCGGCACCGAAGGCACGCCGATCCTGCGCCCGAACCACGGCCCCTGCACCCTGTGCGGCGACTGCATGGAGGTGTGCCCGACCGGCGCGCTGCAGAAAACGCCGGTGGGAGAGATCCGCATCGGCATCGCGGTGGTGGAGCCCGACACCTGCCTCGGCTATCTCGGCAAGACCTGCCGCGCCTGCCATGAGGCCTGCCCGCTCGATCCCAACGCCATTGACTTTGACGCGACCATGCCCAAAGTCGATTCCCGCATCTGCACCGGCTGCGGCCTGTGCGTGCAGGCCTGCCCCACGAAGCCGCCCAGCATCGTGGTGCTGCCGCGCCCCCGGAGAGGCTAGTTGTCAGTTGTCGGTTGTCAGTAAAGAGGATGACAAAGACGCAGACATACGGATTTGAAGACCTTCACGCGTGGCAACGTGCTATGGATCTGGTTGATCAGGTTTACACGCTGACTGAATCGTGGCCAAAAGCGGAACAATATGGCTGACAAACCAGGTGAGGCGCGCGGCGGTCTCAGTGCCCAGCAACATCGCCGAAGGCCAAGGAAGAAAGAATGAAGGTGATTTCGGCCGATTCCTTGCGATTGCGTACGGTTCACTAATGGAGGTGCGGACTCAGCTGCTCATTGGAGAGCGCCGTAAGTATTCCAACACAGAACAAGTTGCATCAGTACTCTTAATATTGGACGAGACAGGTCGCCTCCTGAACGGACTGAAGCGCTCACTCCGCGATAGATCGAAGAAGGCATGATGCCGACAACTGACAACCGACAACCGACAACCAAGCAGTACGTCTATTGCGACTACGCCGCCGGTGCGCCCTGCCGGCGTGAGGCCCTGGCCGAGATCGAGAAGTACGCGCTCGAGCAGTACAGCAACCCGGGCGCGCATCACCCGCTGGCCTACATCGCCAAGCGCCACCTGGAGGAGCTGCACAAGCGCGCGGGCGCCTGCATCGGCGCCGACCCGCGCGAAGTCATCTTCACCAGCGGCGGCACCGAGGGCGACGCGCTGGCCCTGCGCGGCATGCTGGCCAACGCGGGGCCGGAGCGGCGCGAGCTGGTGATCAGCAAGATCGAGCACCACGCCGTGCTGCTGGAGGCCGAGCGCCTTGAGCGCGAAGGCGTGCGCGTACACTACGCGCCCGTGAACACTGACGGCGTGCTGGACCTGGCAGAGCTGCGCAAGCTGGTGGGGGACAGGACCGCGCTGGTCAGCGTGATGTATGCCAACAACGAAACCGGCGTGATTCAGCCCGTGGCCGAGGTCGCAAAGATTACCCACGCGGCCGGCGCGAAGTTCCACTGCGACGCGGTGCAGGCCTACGGCAAAGTGCAGCTGCGGCCCAAAGAGTTCGGCGCCGATCTGATGACCCTGGCAAGCGCCAAGTTCGGCGGCCCCAAGGGCATGGGCCTGCTCTACAACGACATGACCAACCGCATCACGCCGCTTATCGTGGGCGGCCCCCAGGAATGGGGCTTCCGCGCCGGCACAGAGGACCTGCCCGGCATGGCGGGCATGGTGAAGGCGATGGAATTGGCCGAGGCAGAGCGCGAGAAAACCTGGCCGCGCGTGGCCGCCGTCCGCGACGCCATGGAAGCCCGCATCCTCGAGGGCCTGGGCAAGCACGTCCGCATCAACGGCCGGGGCGCGCCGAGGCTGCCGAACATCAGCAACATCAGCTTCCTCGAGATCGAGGGCCAGGCCCTGGCGATCGAGCTTGGCGAGCAGGGCTACTGCGTAGGCCTCGGCAGCGCCTGCGCGCCCGGCGAAACCGACCCCAGCCACGTGCTGGCGGCCATGGGTTTAAGCTGGGAAGACGCGATCGGCTGCATTCGCATCAGCTTCGGTCCCGACATCACGGCCGAGCAAGCCAACCGCCTCGCCGACCTCTGCGTGGCCAATTACAAGCACCTGCGGGGGCTGGGATGAAGCTCGAGTTCTCACGCCATGCCAAAGAGCGGATGCAGGAGCGTAAGGTTTCGCGCCGTGAGGTGGAACTGTGCATCGAAGGCGGTTCCAAGCGCAGAGTTGGGCAAGGCAGAACCCGCTTCAGACGCGTGTTCCCCAACAAGGCGACGTTTCGAGGCCGCAAGGTACGCAACAAGCGGATCGAAGTGCTGGCAGTGCGTATCGATGGTGGCTGGCGCGTGGTGACGGTGTTGGTAAACTATTTTTGAGGTTGCCATGAAGCTGAGTTACGACGCCGAGTTGAACGTTGCCTACATCCGGCTCCATGATCGCAAGTCGCGCGACGTGGAGACGATCAGCGTTTCCGAAGACCTGAACATCGACATCGCTCCCGACGGCACGGTGTACGGAATCGAACTTCTGGACGCCAAGCGTCAGCTTTTCAGCAAGGACCACGGCGAGCTCGTCCTTGAAGACGAAAACAGCGGGAAGGTTCGCAGCGTCAAACTGGCGTGACGCCATGAACCTCCGCCTGATAACACCTCTGTCCAAACCATTCGACGTGCGGCTGGAGTTGCCAGGCTCCAAGTCGTTTTCCAACCGGGCGCTGGTTTGTGCGGCGCTTTCGGGCTCGGCCTGCACCATCCAAAACCTCTCGCCTGCCGATGACACCGGTCTGATGCTGAACGTGCTGGCCAATCTCGGCCTGTCCGTGAGGCGCCCCAATCCGCTGTCGAAGGAAGTCACCGTCGCGCCACAGCCCGGCCTGCCGCCTTCGCCCTACCGCGTGCAAATCTACACCGGCCCGGCCGGCACCGTCACGCGATTCACGGCCGCGCTGCTGACCGTGTTGCCGGGCCAGTTCCTGCTGGACGGCAACGAGCGCATGCGCGAACGGCCGATGGGGGAGCTGATCGGCGCGCTGCGGCAGCTCGACGCGCAGATCGTTGAGAAAGGCAAGCCCGGTTGCGTGCCGCTGGAGATTGAGGGGGCGTCCCTGCGCGGCGGCAAGTGCCGACTGCGTGGCGACGTCAGCAGCCAGTTCCTGTCGGCGCTGCTGATGGTAGGGCCCACGCGCGCGGGCGGCATAGAAATAGAAATCGAAGGCGAACTGGCCAGCAAGCCCTACGCGGACATCACCATCGAGGTGATGCGCGCGTTCGGCTTCGAAGTCGAGCGGGATGGTTACCGGCGCTTTCATGCGCTGGAGGCGAAGGGCCGCGGGCGAGGCGCCCACGTCACTTACACCTGCCCGCCGGATGGCACGGCCGCGAGTTACTTCTGGGGTGCGGCGGCTGTGGCGGGCGGCAAGTGCGTGATCGACGGGCTGACACGACGGAGCGTGCAGGGCGACGTGAAGTTCGTCGAGCTGCTGGGCCAGATGGGCTGCGAGATTCTCGAGTTTCCAAACGGGTTGGGCGTAGGGGCGGCCCCAAGTGGCCGCCCGTTAAAGGGGATTAGCGCCGACCTGGCCGCCCTGCCCGATTGCGCCCAGACACTGGCGGTGGTCTGCGCGTTCGCAGAAGGAACGTCGCGCCTGACCGGCCTGGCGACTTTACGCGTCAAGGAAACCGACCGCATTGCCGCCCTGCAGGCGGAGTTGAAGAAGCTGGGTGTAGAAACACGAGCGGGTGAGGACTGGCTGGAGATCGACGGGATTGGAAACAGGAGCCCGGAGCAGTCTGCGAAGCAGACGAACCGCAGGGGGAAGCACTGCTTCCCCGAGGAGCAGACGGGTTAGCGTGCGTACCTACGACGACCACCGCATGGCCATGAGTTTCGCCATCGCCGGCCTGCGCGTGCCGCTGGAAATCGAACACCCGGAGTGCGTGTCCAAGAGCTTCCCGACGTTCTGGGAATACTGGGAACGGCTCATATGATAGTACCGCGGGCGGGGCGCCTGCGCTACGTTGCCAGCCACAGGATCAGGAAGGTGACCGCTGCGATACAGGCCCCTGCGGCCACGCCCCAGGCTACCTTGGCGGCGGCTGAGGCTGCTTCGGCCTTGGCCTCGGCGGCCTTGATCTTTTCTGCCATCTCGTTGTGGCGGCTCTTCTCGATGTTCAGCGCGCGCATGATGCTGCTCTTGCCGATCTCGTACTTGGTGGCCGCCTTGGCCGTATGCGCGTCGCGCAGCGCCTCCAGGTCCGCGAACAGGCTGGTGATGTTGGCGTAGCGCTTGTTGGGGTCTTTCTCCAGCATGCGCATCAGCACATTCACCACGTCGTCCGAAAGGCTGGGCCGGTAGGTGCGCGGGTCCGGCATCGGCGTGCGCGTGTGCGCCAGCATCACTTTGCTGGGCGTGCCGTCGTACATCGGACGGCCGGTCAGCATGTGGTACAGCGTGGCGCCCAGGCTGTAGATGTCGGCGCGGTAGTCTACGTCGTCCTTGCCCATGGCCTGCTCGGGCGCGATGTAGTCCGGCGTGCCCAGCACCATGCCCTCGTAGCCGAGCTCTTTGTCCAGCTTGCTCTTCACGAAGCCGAAGTCGCCCAGCTTCACCAGGCCCGAGCGCGTGATCATGATATTGCTCGGCTTGATGTCGCGGTGGACGATGTCGAAGTCCTTGTAGTAGTTGATCGCCCGCAGCGTCTGGATGCAGATGTCCACCGCGCGACCAACCTCCATCTGCTTGCGCGGGGCCTCGCGGATCAAATCCTCGACGGTGCGGCCGTCGACGAACTCCATGCTGAAGTAGTAGTAGTCGCCTTCGCGGCCGACGTCGTAAACCTGGATCAGGTTCTGGTGGCTGAGCTTGCCGACGATGCGGGCCTCGAGCACGAAGCGTTTGCGGAACTCGTCGTCGCTGATCCACTGGTTGTGCAGCACCTTGAAGGCGACCAGCCGGTTCATGCTGACCTGGCGGGCCTTGAACACGCTGCCCAGGCCGCCTTCGCCCAGGGTGCTGATGATCTCGTAGCCCTTGAACTTGAGGTCCTGCTTGCGCTCGCGGTCCTGGGTCAGCTGCTGCTGGGCGCGCTCTACGCGGAGGCACTCCTCCTCGGTCATCAGCCGATCGGTGAGGATGATGTCCTTGAGCGTACGGTTTTCGCCCAGATTGGCGCTGGCGGCCTGCTTGGCGCGGCACTGGTCCAGCTGCTCGGCGGTAAGCAGGCCGTTGCGCACGGCGAGCATGCCGAAGTCCAGGGCGCCGCGACCTTCCCGGTACTCGAGCGGGTCGGTAACAGTGCCCGTGGCATCCGACATTGCAGCTCCGCGTTCCTTCCCCTGTGTTCGCGCGGGACGTCGTCCCGGCCAGGGTTATTCCTTGAGTGCCAGCCCCAGTTCCGCAAGCTTCTGGCGCACTTCATTGAGCGAGGTCTGGCCGAAGTTGGGCGCGGCCATGAGTTCCGCCTCGCTGTAATCGACCAGTTCGGCGATGGTCTTGATGCCAAGTCGCTCCATGCAGCGGCGCGAGCGCACGGACAGTTCCAGCGTCTCGATCGGCTGGGCGAGCTGGTCGCCGGCGCTGACCACGGGCGCGGCACCCTCTTCGGGCGGCGCGTAGGCCAGGGCTTCCTCGGTGCGCATGCCGAGGCGCAGGCCCTTGCTGCCGAGGATCGCCTTGATTTCCTGCAGGCTGGTTTCGCCGAAGTTCTTGTAGCTGAGCAGCTCCGATTCCGTCTTCAGGATCAGGTCGCCCAGGGTGTCGATCTTCATCTTCTGCAGGCAGTTGCGCGAGCGCACCGACAACTCGAAGTCGGTGACCGGCGTGCGCAGGATCTGCAGGCGCTTGTCTTCCTTGCGCTCGCGATCCTCGTCGTAGAACATGTTTTTACTGGACTCGGCGTCGCGCTTGTACAGGCGGGCGCGGGCGTGAGTCGGGTAGGCGGCAAGCACCGTCTCGTAGCACTTGATGGCCAGGTCCCAGTGGCCCTCGTCTTCGTAAAGCGTGCCGAGGTTGATCAGCACGTCCACCGACACGGGCGGATGCTGCGCGATCTGCTCATAGGCCCTGCGGGCGGCCTCGTCGTCGCCGGCGGCCTGGGCGATCTGCGCGTACACGAAGGCAACCTGTCGGTCGGTCGGCGCCTCGTTGTAGAGGGCGACGATGTCGTCCATGGCGCCTTCGAGGTCGCCGTTGCGGTACTTCAGCTCGGTGATGAAGGCCTTGATCGTCGGGTGCTCGCCCTTGAAGGCCTTCAGCGTCTTCTCGGCGTCCGCGTACTTGCCCTGCATCAGCTGGGCGCGGTACAGCGGCACCAGCACGTCGAGATCCTTGTTCGACTTGAACTCGACGGCCAGCATTTCTTCGCCGCGGGCGTAGTGCCCGCAATCGACCAGCGCGCGCGCCAGGAAGTGCTTCGCCCAGGCTGCTGAAGCCTCGGTCTCCAGCACGTTCAGCGCGCGCTCCAGGCGGCCCAGCAGGTAGAGCAGCACGCCCTGACGCTCACGGGTCGCGCTCCAGTTGTCGAGGGCGACGTCGACCTGCCTGCGCAGGCCGGGCTCTGCCAGCAGCTGCTCACGCAGCTCGAGCAGGTGCTTCACGTCGGGGCTCTTGTTTTCGGTAACTTCGCTGAGGAGGTCGGCGGCAACCGCTGTGGACATTCATGACTCCAATAAACGACGCCCCGCCACGGATTGTGACGAGGCTGCGAACTCTCAAGGGCAGAAAACCATAGGGTTTGCGTTCAAAATGTCAATGGTTCGCTTGGCCCGTCGTGCAAAATTCCATAAGCGCATGCCTGTCACGGATTAAGGCAGCGTGTAGTCGCTGGTGCTGGTCCAGGTACGCACGATCCCGCCGCCCTGCGGCTGCGCCGCCCAGCACACCACCACCTGGTTGTCATCCAGCGCCAGCACCGGCGTGACGTTGGTCGAGGGCTGGCTGTTGCCCTGGCTCAAGTCAACCGGAGCGCCAGGCCAGTTCTCTGCGTTGTCGTGGCTCGATTTCAGCAGCACCGCGCCTCCGCCCACCGGCCCGTCCTGGCACACGACCATCACCGTGTAGTTGCCGTCAGGCCGCTTGAATGCCGCGATTTCCGGGTCACGGATGCCGCCGGTCTGGCTGGTGATCAGCTGGCCCGGAGAGGCGAACGTGCCACCTGTGCGGGTGTAGCTCGCGAACAGCGCCCGGTCGCCGTTGAGCGCCTGGCCCACGAAGGCCAGGAACACTTCACCGTCCAGGCCGCCCTGCACGCGGGGGGTGGTCATGTCCACGCTGCCCGTGGCCGCAAAGCCGCTGCCGACGCCGCCGAAGTTCGCGCCGTTGTCGTCGCTGCGCACCATGCGGATGTTGCGGCTGGTGCCGTCGCTTTCGGACCACACCACGTAAATGCGGTCGCCCGCGTCGGTGCAAAGGTCGGCCATTTCCGCCGGCTGGTTGCCCGCAGCCTTGGGAAGGATCACCGCCGCCAGGAACAGGGCGCCCTGGGTGCGCCGGTAGAAGATCGCGGTGGTGGGATTGGGTGGGGGTGTACCGCCCGTCCACACCACGTGGATGCGCCCGCTGCTGTCCACGTGGACGCGCGGGTCGGCCTCGTCTTCGCTGGTGTTGGTCAGGTTGGTGGGGGTGGAGATCACGCCGCCGGAGGTGCGCGTGGCGTAGTAGATCTCGCGGTTCGGCGAGGTGCCCTCCTGCCACACCATGTGCAGGGTGCCCGCCCCGTCCAGGAACACGTGGGCGTTCAGGCTGTCGCCCGTGGAGGCCGGGAAGATCGGCGCCGGCGCCACGTAGCTGCCAGCGCCCAGGCGGTTGGTGTACATCAGGTCGTACTGGCTGACGCCGTCCCACTGGCTGTAAACCAGGTGTGTGCGCGTGCCGTCGTAGGCCACGGCCGGGTCAAGCGCCGGGTGCGTGGGCAGTGAGGGCTGCTCCAGCGCTACGCCTGGCGTGATGTTGATCGGCTTGATTTCCTCTTCTTCGTCGTCTTCGGGTCCGCAAGCGGCAAGGCAGAGGGCCAGCAGGGCAAGGATCGTCCAGCGTGTGAACTTCATCGTGTGCTCAGAGGGGGGAATTCCGGGGTTATTCGCGCTCGTAGGTGCCCTTGTCGCGGCGCACCCACTTGCTGAAGCCGAGCTCTTTGAGCCGGCTGGGCGCCAGCTTATCCGCTCCGCCCGAGAAGCGCGAGAGGATCTTCTCTACGGGGTGGCCGCAGACGGGGCATTTGGTAAGGGGTTCGTCGGACATCTTCTGGAAGATTTCGAACGACTCTTCGCAGGTGTCGCCGACTTTGCCTGTGTGTCTGTACTCATAGATGGGCATGGCGTGTCAACTTTTCTTACACGGGGCCAAGATACTTGACAGTATCATTCTCGCCCAGTCCTGGTTGCCGGGCCGAAAGCCCTAGATTCAAGGCCTCATGACACCCCGATTAGATATGGCATATCTTGTGCTTACTGGCAAGCCACGGTTTTAGGCAGTACTGACCTGAACACATTACAAACCAGGGAGAGATACATGCGTAAGAGCATTCTTTTCAGCCTTCTGTGCCTGATCGCCGTTGTGGCGGTGGCTTGCGGCGGCGGCGCCGGCAACAACGCGGCACCCAGCACCGGCAACAAGGCCTGCAGCGGCGGCGGCGGTGGCGACGACAAGGCGGCCGCGGCCGACCCCTACGCCCTTTACAAGAAGAAGGGCCGTAACTGGACGCACAAGACCGCGGGCGGCCACATGAAGGTGGAAGTTGTCGAGCTGGCAGAAGACCACGCCATGACCAAGACGTGGATGCTGGACGCCGACAAGAAGCCGATGGCCGGCATGCCCGAGCCGGAACCGACCAAGGTCGAGTTCAAGACCGCTGAAGGTACCGGCACCGCCACCGGCGAGGCCAAGGAGCCGAAGAAGGAAACCGTCAGCGCCGCCGGCAAGGACTGGAAGTGCGTGAGCTACGACGACGGCAAGACCTGGATGGCCGAAGACATGCCCGGCCTGATCGTGAAGAGCGAGCACATGGAACTGGTTGAGTTCAACGACTAAGCTGATTCCCGATTCCACAAAGCGGGCGCCTGCGGGCGCCCGCTTTCGTTTGGCCCGGTCGTTCACGCCGTGAGACTGTGGACACAGGGTCGCCGGCACTGTCTAATCCGTCTCCGAGACGCGATGGAGTACCGTCATTCTTCCAAGGAGAATCCCATGAAACTGAAGCAACTGTGCGCGGCCATGGCGGCCGCGGCCCTGCTGGTCGTGTTCGCGGCCCCGTCGCCGCGGGCCCAGGAAAAGGAAACGCCCAAGGTCGAAAAGGAAGACGCCAAGCCGGCCGTGAGCCAGGAAGTGCGCCGGAAAGAAGGCGAGAATCTGCTTCGCAGCCTGAGAGACCAGGCGCGCGTCAGCTACGCCAAGACGGGATCCGCGCCTGAGACGCTGACGGGCAGCGTCGAGAAAAGTGGCTGCGGCGCCGACGCCGAATCCATCAAGGGCGACTACTGCAAGCTGCACGACAAGGTTTACGTTGTGGATGAGAAAAATGCCGCCCTGATCGCCGAGGACTTTAGCGGTGGCGACGGCTTCGCGGTTCTGGAGTTCAAGTGGGCCTCGGGTGAATCCAAGATCACCTGGTACGACACACTGGAAGCCCTGAAGGAAGCCCACAAGGACCTGAAGATCGAGGACAAGTCCACCGAGGCCGACAAGAAGGACGACAAGAAAGACGAAGCCGGCGACACGGACCCCTGGGCCACATACCGCAAAGAAGGCCGCAACTGGACCTACGAAACGGCCGGCGGCTTCACCATGAAGACCACCGTCAAGAACGTCACCGAGGATGGCTGCGACCTGGAGAACCAGGCGTTCATGAACGGCAATGCGTTGACGGAGCCGACCATAGTGCCCCTGAAGTTCACCAAGCCGGAAGACGTGCCCGATGCGCGCGTCGACACTCCCAAGCCCATCGAGAAGAACGTTGAGTGCAAGGCCGGCAAGTACGACTGCATCAGCTACGACGACGGCAAGACCTGGATGATGAAGAAGTACCCCGGAATCGTGGTCAAGGCGGCAAGCCTGGAACTGATCGAGTTCAACGAATAGCTGACTTCCGAATCCACAAAGCGGGCGCCTGCGGGCGCCCGCTTTCGTTTGGGAATCACTTGCGGCGTTTCCGCGCTGCCTTAGTAGACTGCGGGCTGCTCGTTTCGGAGACGCCATGAAACGTTTCTGCCTGTCACTTGCGCTGTTCTTGCTTGCCGGCTCCGTTAACTTCGCCCAGGACCCGAAGCCTGCGGCAGAGGTCGATCCGGCCGTGCAGCTCATGAACCTCTACCGCGTCAAGGGCCGCAGCTGGAGCCATCGGGTGATCACCTGGCAGCGAGGCTCCGGGCCCAGCGTGCAGATCTCCAGCGGCTGGGTCCGCGAGGTCAAGGACGGACGCGCCCAGGTGCGCAGCCAGATCGGCAGCGCTGGTCGCGGCAGCGTCAGCAGCTCGGATGCGAACTACCAGCTTGATGACCCGAACCACAAGTCGCGGGCCGATGCCGGCAAAGACGCCCCCAGCGTCGAGCTTGATTTGGGCTGGCGCAAGTTCCGTTGCAAGAAAGTGAAACTGGACATCGAAGGCGCCCAGCGCACGAGCTGGATCAGCACTGAGTTTCACCCGCTGGTCGTGAAGCACGTCGAGATGCGCGAAAACGGCACCACCATCATGAACCTGCAGTCATTCCTGGAGGCGCCCGTCGATCCCTGGCTGCTGTACCGCAAACAGGGCCGCAAGTGGACGCAGGAAACCTCCATCCGCATCGGCGGCAAGGGCGGCGTCGGCCTCGGCACTACCAGCAAGATGCAGTACCGCGTCAAGGAAGCGCGGGAAAACAGCGCCAGCTGGACCATGTCGGTGCTCGACGACAAGGGCAAGCCCAGCTTCAGCCAGGACCAGGAAATGCAGTTCACCGGCAGCGCCATCGAGCGCGACTCCGCGCCGTTCGCGGATACCGGCATGCAGCTCAAAAGCTGCCCGGCCGGCGAGTTCCTGTGCTGGTACACGAAACAGGGTGGCTACGAGACCTGGTCCAGCGTCAATTGGCCGGGCGTGCTGGTGGCAATGGCCGCCAAGGACTACTCGATGGAACTGACCGAGTTCGACCTCGGCCACGACGAGCAGGCTTTCTTCCGCACGCAGGGAAACTCCTACGAGTTGACCACGACCGCCGGCGACAGCACCACGGTGGTCCGCTGCGAGATCACGCAGCTCGCCGACGGCAAGGCGACCTGCCGGACCGCCAGTCTCGACGCGGACGGCAACGAGATTTCCGCCGCCGACAGCGTGCACGAAGTGCCGGATGCGCCGGATACCCTGATGGCCTACGCGGGGCAGGTCGAAGAGCTGGTGGTCACGCCGGCCGGCAGCTTTCCCGCGATCCGTTCCACGGATGATTCGGCCGGACGCACCACCTGGAAGTGGAACGGCATCACCGTGCGTGAAGTGCTGCGCGGCCCCGAAGGCGAGACGGTATCCGAGCTGACCGCGCTGAATCTTCAGTAGGCGGAAAGGCGCTCGGCCGTTACACTGTGGCGGGCCAAAGCACCCCTTTTGAGGAGGAGGAGGCATGCATCACCTGACACGCGCGGCAGCGCTCTGTTTCGTGCTGGCGCTGCTGGCATGGCACCAGGCGCCCGTGAGCGCCGAGGCCAAGGAAGGCGAATGGGCCAAGGGCTGGAACACCTGGGCCACCGCCCAGAAAGGCGACTGGGCCGAGTACTCGATGGAGGGCGGCAACAAGGTCCGCTGGGATGTCGTGAAGGTGGACGGCAAGAACGTTACCTACAAGCGTTCCACCTTCGCCAAGGACCAGCTCACCAGCGAGCAGGAGCTGACCAAGGCCTGGAACTCGATCAAGCTGCAGAGCAAGCTGCCCTACGGCAAGGACGCCACCAACACCAAGTGGAGCCAGCAGGACCTGGTGCTGTCCGGCGTCACCCTCAAGTGCGACGTGGCCGACTGGGCCATCGGCGAAGCCGCCAGCTCGATTTACTTCTGCAAGGACGTGCCCTGCGGCGGCGTGGTCAAGACCACCACCAACGGCAAGGACGTGGTCTGGCTGTCGGCATTCCAGAAAGCCGGCGCCGGCGAAGTGAAGTCCGACCCGCAGCCCGAGGTGAAGTCCCAGATGCCGCGCTTCTACGCGGCCGCGGACAACCACATGGTGCTGAAGATCAGCGGCACCGGGCGCGACACCAAGTACCAGCGCCGCACGGTGACCAGCGCGGGTGAAACCTCGGCCAAGGTGAGCATCGTGGCCTGCGACGAGACCGGCACGCCCGACGCGAAGGCCGTGGCCAGCGAATCCGAGCTCACGAAGGAAAGCTGGGACAAGGACTACGGCAAGCCCGCCGAAACCGGCGTAAAGCTGAAGACCGAGGCCGGCGAGTTCACCTGCGACGTGTACAAGACTTCCGACAAGGGCAAAGAGGTCACGGAGTGGATTTCCGAGGGCGCGATGGTGAAGAAGCTGATCAAAACCGGATCCAGTGAAACGGTGCTGGAAGCGGTGAAGCTGGAAATGAAGTAGCGCGCCGAAAACGCAAGAGGGACGCCCGCGGGCGTCCCTCTTCTCGTTTCGGGCGGGTATCAGCCCTTGTCGGCCTCCGCCAGTACGCGCGGGAAACCCAGCGCCAGTGCGGTGCGCAGCTTCTCGCGACGCTTCTTCCACTTGGCGTCGGTGCCTTCCAGCTTCTTGGTGCACTGGTAGGCGCGACCCAGGCAGTAGCCCTCCGTCGTGCCGCCGGTCCACCAGGCGTAGTAGGCGCCCTTGATGTAGGCGTCGTAAGCTTTCTGGAAACCGTCGCCCTCGAAGTGGGCGTCGCCCAGGGCGCGGAACGCAATGCCCAGCGCGATTTCGTCAGTGGTGCCGCTGGGATCGTCGAGCTTCGGGTCTTCGGTGACCGTTTCCAGCAGCGTCTTGGCGCCTGCCGTGTTGCCGTTGCGCAGGGTGGCCCAGCCTTCCCAGGCCATGGCCAGGTACTCGGCGCTCAGGTCCTTTTCACCCTTGGCCGCAGTCTGCGCGGACTTGAAGGCGGAAATCGCTTCAGCCCACTTGCCCTCACGGGCTTCGAGCTCGCCCAGCAGCTGGTTGCCCAGGCGCGCCAGGCTGGCGTCCGCCCGAGCCATGTTGCCCAGCGTGGTGCGGGCCGCCGCGGTAGGCTGCAGGTTCGCCAGGCTGCGGTAGGCGTCGCGCGCGAAATAGCCGGCCTTCCAGGTCTTGGTGTAGCCGTCGTAGGCCTTGACCGCCTCGCTCAGCAGCGAGCGGTCTGCGTTGCTCTCGCTTTCCAGCAGCTGGGCGCGCAGAAAGGTCGCCTCCTCCTTGTCCAGCGCGTTGCCGCCGGACGCCACGGCTGCCAGTTCAGCGATGGCGCCACGCGGGTCCTGGCCCACCAGGTTCAGCGCGTCGGAAAGCTGCTGGCTCATGGTGCCGCCGGTGCGGTCGACGGAAACGACGTCCTTGTACGCTACCGACAGCTTCTTCTTGTCGGCGGTTTCGTAGTCGACCTTGGAAGCGCTCCAGCTCGTGATGGCGACCCGGTCCTCCACCTTCAACTCGGTCTTGCCGCCCGAAGTGGCCAGGTAGGTGATCCGGTCCGCGTGCAGCGCGCCGCCCAGCAGCACGCCCATCAGCGCCAGCGCTACGAAATGCCGGTATGTCCGCATGCGTGTATCCCTGTTTCGGTTGGGGTGAGGGCCAAGTCTGCCCAAATTATCACCTCGAGACAACCCCGGGCCCCTTCATTGTAACGGGCGGCTACGCCTCAGGTTCAGACGCAAGCTGCGCGATCTCTTCATGGAAGGTCTTCACGGCCTGCTCCACGGCCTCGCGCCAGTGGGTTTCGCCGAAGTCTTTCAGGGGCCCGCTGGCGTAGGCGTGCATCACGCCGCGGCTTGAGTTCACGATGGCGCCCTTGCCCCGCGTGTCAAAACAGGCCCGCACCGCGGCCGCGTGGCCGCCCTGGGCGCCCCAGCCCGGCACGAGAAACGGCGTGCGCGGCATCAGCTTGCGCAGGTGGCGGGCGGCGTCGATGTGGGTGGCGCCGACCACCGCGCCGATGTCGCTGTAGCCGCACTCGCCGACGCTTTCGCTGCCCCAGGCGTCGATGCGCCGGGCGACCTCGTCAACCAGCGTGCCTTCGGGCTTCAGGTGCAACTGCTGGAACTCGGCGCTGCCCGGGTTGCTGGTGCGCGCCAGCACGTACAGACCCGCGCCGTTCAGCCTGGCGCGCTCGATGAAGGGCACCACGCTGTCGCTGCCGAGGTACGGGTTGATGGTCGCGCAGTCCACGTGGGCGGACTCGACCGTGATGCCCTTGATCTCGTGGCGCCCGAACAGCGCCTGCGCGTAGGCCTCGGCGGTGCTGCCGATGTCGCCGCGCTTGACGTCGGCGATCACCAGCAGGCCCAGCTGGCGGGCCCTGGCGCAGACCGCGAAGAAGTCGTCCCAGCCGCCGGCGCCCAGAGCCTCGAAGAACGCGGCCTGGGGCTTCACCGCGGGCACATGGGGCGCCACCACTTCCAGCACCTCCAGGCAGAAGGCCCGAACGGCGGCCCGCACGGCCTGCGGCGTAGGTCCGTGGGCGTTGATGGCGGCGTCGAAGAAGGATTGCGGCACCCAGTCGGGTCGCGGGTCAAGCCCTGCGCAAATGGGCGCTCCCTTGGCCTGTATGGCGGCTTCCAGGCGATCGGCGAAGTGGGGCACGAGAGTTCCTTTCGGTGGTGGGGCGATTGTGCGGGGAAAGCGGAGTGGGGGAAAGGGGTGGTTTTGGAAAGGCACAGGTGGGTGAAGGTGGAGATTCTGAGTTGTAGATGGTCCAAAAAGTCGCCAAAAAAGTATGATTGATCACGCGATGAGAAGCGTTATCCGGACAAAACTACACAATATATAGTGCATATGATTGCTGAAACACCGCACGTGTTGCGACGCGACACTGTAAGCCCATATATCAAAAGATTTAGGAAAAAATCCCTGATCGAGTTGGACAAGTGGGTGAAAGTGGGTTATCTTCCCTTGGGTCGGAGGGGAAATGGCGGGTCTGCCCAGATATTTCGGTCTCGCCACTACTTCGATGGACGCGAAGAACCGCATCACAATCCCGGCCAAGTTCCGTTCGAAGTTGCCGGTGAGCAGTGATGGCAAGGTTCTGCTGTACGTGATGATCGGCGCGGACTTCCGGCACCTTGACATCTTCGACCAGGAAAGCGGCGAACGCCGCATCGAGGCCCTGACCGGCGAGACCGGGCTGCCGGGCGAGGTGCAGCGCAAGCGCCAGCAGTTCCTGGCCATGGTGGAGCAGGTCGAGCTCGACAAACAGGGCCGCGTCCTGCTTCCCAAGAGTCATGTGGGTTACGCCAGCTTGAAATCTGAAGTGGTGATCAGCGGCGCGGGGGATCACATGCAGGTTTACGATCCCACCGAAGCCGAGGCGGTAAGCGCGCCGGTCAGCGTTGAGAAACTTGACCCGCGCGATGTGTCAGCAATCTACAACAGCACGCTACCTGAGCAGGGATAGCGTGCTGCCGGCAAAAGCCGGGCCCGGCGCGCAAGCGCCCCAGGATGAGGGAAACCCGCCTGGCGCTCACTGGCCGCGAAACAGCCAGTCGCCAGACGTCCGGCGCTGGGACGTCACTTCAACAGTTGATGCCGCATCTGCGGCGAAACCGATCTCCGGCATGGGCGGCGTGGTGAACACGTCACTGGTCGCCCTGTGCCTGAAGAATCTCCGGAAGGGGGGAGCCATGCACATCGTTCCGAATACGCGCCAGGAAGACGACCCGCACGGCCTGAAGGCGGTGGCGGAGTTGCTGGACCACGGCAAGGACGACGACTTCGAGCAGAAGGTCAGTAACCGCCTGCCGGAAATCCAGCGCGTGAAGAAGCTGCTGACCCGCGTGCAGGAGCTGAGCCCCGGCATCGAGTTCAGCCCCTACGTGATGCGCATGATCAACGTGGCCGACAAGCACGAGAGCGCGCGCCTGGCGGAGGTAGCGTGAGCACCCCGTGGCCGAACACGTTCCCGTCCTTGTCACAGCGGTTGTCGAGGCCTTTGCGGGTCTCAGAGCCGGCGCGGTTGTCGTGGACGGTACCTGCGGCTTCGGTGGACACAGTGCCGCGATCCTCGATGGGCATGCGGGGCTGCGAATCATCGGCCTCGACCGTGACCCGACGGCGGTGGCACATGCAACTGAGCGTCTTGCAGGATACGGAGGACGTGCGGTTGTCAGGCACGGTCGGTTCGGAGAGTGGCTTGAACAGCTCCGCGCCGTGGGTCTGGAGCACGCAGACGGTCTGTTACTAGACCTTGGCGTGTCCAGCGTGCAGCTGGACAGACCTGAGCGCGGTTTCAGTTTTCGCGAAGCGGGACCTGTGGACATGCGGATGGACCCTGGCGGGGGTCCATCCGCCCTCGAATTCCTGCAGGGCGCGCCGGAAGATGAAATCGCGCGTGTGATCTGGCGGTACGGCGAAGAGCGACACTCGCGCCGCATCGCCCGCCAGATCAAACGCGCGGTCGACGAGGGCCGGTTGAGCACAACCGTTGACCTCGCGGAAATCTGCCGGCGCGCCTACCCCTCCGGCCCGCAGCGCATCGACCCCGCCACCCGCACCTTCCAGGCTCTGCGCATCCACGTGAACGACGAGCTCGGCGAGCTCGAGCGCGCCCTGGCGTCAGTGCCGGACGGCATGGCCCCCGAGGGCGTGGTCGCCGTCATCAGCTTTCATTCCCTGGAAGACCGCATCGTCAAGCACACCTTCCGCGACTGGCAGCGCGGCGAGCAGGGGAGAATCCTCAAGCCCGAGCTGATAACCGCCGATCAATCGGAGTGCGCCGCCAACCCACGCGCCCGCAGCGCCAAGCTGCGGACCTTCGCATGGGGAAAGCAGGCGCAGGATGAAGGCGCGGACAAATACCGCAGCAAGAAACACAGGCGGAAGTAGGCGGCAGACGGCAGGCGGCAGCAGCAGCTCACGCCCGCCGCCTCACGCCTCACGCCATGAGCGGAGCGACATGAACGTTAAAACCGGCATCATCTTCCTTATCTTCTGCGTGGCGCTCGCGGCCGTGGTTGTGGGCCAGCGCCTGAAGATCCGCAGCGTCGGCTTCGAGGCTGCCCAGTACGACCGCGAGCTGCGCGACCTGGACGAGCGCAAACGCGTGCTGAACGCCGACCTGGCACGCAAGCGCGACCCAGCACGCATGATCCGCGAAGCCCGCGAAGCCGGGCTGCCCCTGCTGCCCCCGGAAGGCGAAATCAAGCCGCTCCCCGGCAAACGCAAGACCGACGAGCCGAAGGAGGGCGCATGAAGCTGCTGTTCTGGATGTTCCGTGAAAACGGCCGGGCAACTTCGCCGCGACTTGCAGGCCGCTGGGTGCTGGGCGGCATGGTGGTGCTGTTCTTCGGGCTTGCCGGGCGGCTGTTCAGCCTGCAGGTGTGGCACCACGACGACTACATCGCGCAACGCCACGCCAACTCCACACGCACCGTGACGCTGCCCGGCACACGCGGCAGCATTTTCACCGAAGACGGCGTCTGCCTGGCGCAGACCACCTTTTCCGGCGCTTCTCTCATTGTTAACCCGCGCGCGGTGCCCGGCGACCGCCGCATCGAGCTGGCCAACAGCCTGGCGCGCATCATGGGCCGCGACGCCGAATACGCGCGCGAGCTCGAGCGCGAGCTGTATGACCGGCGCGACAAGTACTACTACTGCGTCGAGCGCGAAGTCAGCCCCGGTGTCGCCGAGGAAGCCATGCGCCTCAGCCGCCTTGGCGAGCTGCCCGGCGTGGAGTTGCGCTCGATCGAGACCCGCGAATACCCGCTCGGAAACTATGCCTCCCACATCGTCGGCTTCGTCGGCAGCGACATGTACGGCCAGGAGGGCGTGGAGCGCGCGCTGGAAGCCCACCTCGCCGCGCAACCCGGCAAGCGCGTGATCACCGTGGACGCCCTGGGCCGGCCGATTGAGAACGTGGACGACCGCATCTCCGCGCCGCGTGACGGCGCCAGCGTGCATCTCACGTTGAACTCGGGCATCCAGGCCATCGTCGAGGACGAGTTGCGCACGCTGGTGGACCAGTGGGACCCGGTCACGGTTTCGATCATCGTGATGGAGACCAACACCGGCGCCATCCTGGGCATGACCAACTTCCCGAATTTCGACCCGCGCAACCCGGGCAGCGACGCCGCAGCCCGCAAGAACATCGCGATCACCGACCCCTTCGAGCCCGGCTCGATGTTCAAGCCGCTGATCGTCTGCAGCGCCTACCAGAAGGGGCTGCTCGGGCCCGACAGCCTGGTCGAGTACACGCCGGAACTGCAGGTGCCCGGCCGTAAAAAGCTGGTGAGCGACCACGGCCACGAAATCCCGGACCAGTACTTCATCCAGCAGAACGGGCGCAACTACGTCACCGTAAATCGCGCGCTGGTCAGCAGCAGCAACACCGTGATGACGCGCATCGGCCTGATGCTTGGGTGCGAGAGCCTGCACGACTCGATCAAGGGATTCGGCTTCGGGCGGCGTACCGGCTTTGACCTGGGCGGCCCGCGCTTCGGTGAAAGCGCCGGCGTTGTGCGCCCGCTGGACAAGTGGACGGTGCCCAATTCGATCCCAAGCATCTCGATCGGCTACGAAGTGCAGGTCACGCCGCTGCAGATGCTGAATTGCTTCAACGCCATCGCCAACGGCGGCCATGTCTACAAGCCCTGGGTGATCGGCCGCGTGACCGGACCGGACGGCAAGATGCTGTACGAGGGCAAGCCGGAAGTGCTGGTGGAGAGCGGCTTGTCGGAAGAAGTCACCCGGAAGCTGATGAACGAGACGCTGAAGGGCGTGGTGGAAGACGGCACCGCAACGTCGGCGCACATCGACCAGTACCGCATCGCCGGCAAGACCGGCACCGCCCACAAGGTGAAGATGGGCCAGTACAGCGACGACAAGATCTGCAGTTTCGTGGGTTACGCGCCGGCCGACAACCCGGTGATCAGCGTGATCGTGGTAGTGAACGAAGCGCGCGCCAAGGTGATGAACAAGTACGGCTGGCGCATCCGCCATTACGGCGGCACGGTCGCGGCGCCCACCATGTCGCGCATCGTGCTGCGCTCACTCAAGCAGCTCGGCGTCCCCGAAGACGCACCTGAGGGGCTGGTTGAGACTGAAGAGTAAACAGGCCACGAAAACACAAAAACACAAAAGGAAAGCCACGAAATGACTTTCGCGCCATTGCCGGATCACATCGAAACGCTGATTCACGACGTGATAGGTGCCGCAATCGAGGTCCATAAAGTGCTCGGCCCCGGCCACCTTGAGCAGCACTACGAGAATGCTCTCTGCATTGAGCTTGAACTCAGGAGCATACCGTTCAAGCGGCAGCAGACAGTGGTGCTGAACTACAAGGGTCATGAGATCGGTGAAGGCAGGATTGATCTTGTAGTTGCCGACGAACTGGTAGTTGAGCTGAAGGCCGTCGAAGGCATCAGCAACATCCATCTGGCGCAGGTGATTTCTTACCTTCGCATCCGTGAATCCAGGGCCGGGTTGCTGTTGAACTTCAATGTGCCTGCCATGAACAGCAAGGAAGCGATCCGGCGTGTGATCGTCAACTAGGTCTTTTTGTGGGCAGTACCTTTTTGTGCTTTCGTGTTTTTGTGGCCAATCCATTTGCAGGACACACCCATGCGCTTCCAGTCTCTCTCCCGTGCTCTCAAGCAGCTTGATCCCGCCATCTGGGTGCTCAACGACCAGCGCCTGCGCATCACCGGCGCCGCTGACGACAGCCGCAGTGTCATGCCCGGCAACCTGTTCGCGGCGCTGCCCGGCACCAAGGCCGACGGCACCCAGTACGTGCGCGATGCCCTCAACCGCGGCGCCGCCGCGCTGCTGGTTGGACGGCCGCTCAAGGAATACAAGCTGGTGCCGCAGATCGTCAGCGACAACCCGCGCCGCACGCTGGGCCACCTGGCCAGCCTGCTGTACGGCCAGCCATCGAAGCACATGAAGGTAGTCGGCATCACCGGCACCAACGGCAAGACCACCAGCGCCTTCCTGCTGCGCGAGATATTCGAACGCTGCGGCATCCGCTGCGGCCTGATGGGCACGGTCTGGAACATCGTGGGCAGCGAGCGCCGCACCGCCAAGCTGACCACGCCCAGCAGCCTCGAGGTCCACAAGCTGCTGGCCGAGATGCGCGCGCGCGGACAGGAAGCCTGCGTAATGGAGGTCAGCAGCCACGCCCTCGACCAGCACCGCGTGGCGGGCGTCAACTTCAAGGGCGCCATCTTCACCAACCTGACCCGCGACCACCTGGACTACCACGGCGACTTCGAGCAGTATTTCAACGCCAAGGCCCGGCTGTTCGAGATGCTGCACCCGGTGCACGGCGTGGGTGTGGTCAACCTGGACGACGCCTACGGCGCACGCATGGCCGAGCGCTCACGCGGCGTGTGCTTCACCGTCGGCGAGCACCCCGAGGCCGACGTCGACGTCGAGCAGATCAAGCTGGGTGTGCAGGGCATGTCCTTCGGCATGCGCTGGCTCAGCCGCGGCTCGCTGTTCACCAGCCCCATGACCGGCCGTTACAACGTGCAGAACCTGGCGGGCGCGATCACCATGGGACTGGCGCTGGACCTGCCGCTGCAGAGCATCCGCGCGGCCGTGATGGATTTCAAAGGCGCCCCCGGCCGGCTGGAGCGCGTCAACTTCGAGCAGCCCGCGCCCACGGTGTTCGTGGATTACGCCCACACTCCGGACGCCATGCAGAACGTGCTGAGCACACTGCGCCAGGTGTGCGAAGGGCGCAAGCTGGTGTGCGTGTTCGGCTGCGGCGGCGACCGCGACCGCACCAAGCGCCCGAAGATGGGCGCGATCGGGGCCGAACTTGCGGACCGTGCGATCGTCACCAGCGACAACCCGCGCAGCGAAAAGCCCGAGGCGATCATCAACGAAATCCTCGCCGGCTTCCCGCCCCAGAAGCTGCCCGCGGAAGTGTACGTGGACAGGCGCGAGGCGATCAGAAACGCGATCGCCCAGGCTGCGCCGGAAGACGTGGTGGTGATCGTGGGCAAGGGCCACGAGGACTACCAGATTTTCTCAGATCGCACGGTGCACTTTGACGATAAGGAAGAAGCCCGGAATGCCCTCCAGCATTACTGGGGCGTCGCCGGCAGCGGCCGACGCGCACTCGCGGTGAAATGAGTGGACATCGCGCAGAGATCGCAGAGAGCGCAGAGAAAAAAATGACAGCCAGGATCAACGAAATCACGGGCGAGATCATCGACGCAGCGATCAAGGTGCACACTGTGCTGGGCCCCGGTCTCTTGGAGAGTGTCTACATGGCCGCTCTGGCCGCTGAATTGCGGAAGCGTGGCTACAAAGTGGAGCGTGAAGTTCCCATTCGAGTTGATTGGGAAGGTGAGGATCTGGGCGTCGGATTCCGGGCGGACATGCTGGTCGAAAGATCTAGTCCTCGTGGAGGGCAAGGCTGTCGAGGAGAACTTGAGACTGCATCGCCGGCAACTTCGCAGCTACGTGCGCCTGGCGAAGAAGAACATCGGTCTCCTCCTGAGTTTCGGTCTTGAACTTATGAAAGAGGGCATCTTCCGCCATGTGGAAGGCCTTGAAGAGTAGTCTCTGCGTTCTCCGCGCTCTCTGCGCGATGCCTGCCATGTCGGGAGCTGCGTGATGCACAACATGACCGTCCAGGATGTTCGTTTGGCCGTGGGCGGGGAATGGATTCGCCGGCCTGACGACGCCGAGGGGCGCGAGGCCGAAGACAGCGCGCGCGCCCTGCCCGTCACCTTCGGCGCTGTGTGCACCGATACCCGCAACATCCTGCCCGGCGACGTGTTCGTGGCCCTGCGCGGCGAGCGCTTCGACGGCGCCGATTACCTGGCCGAGGCCCAGGCTCGCGGCGCGCGCTGCCTGGTCACGCGTCGCGTGCCGGAGGGCTTCACGCCCGCGGTGCCGACCATCCTGGTGCCGGACAGCCTGAAGGCGCTGGGCCGCCTGGCGCGCGCATATCGCGACCTGCGCCACGCCTGCGTCGTCGGCATCACCGGAAGCAACGGCAAGACCACCACGCGCGAGATGGCCAGCGCGATCCTGAAACGCAAGTTCACGGTGTTGCAGAACAGCGCCAACGAGAACAACCGAGTCGGCGTGCCGCAAACGCTGCTGCGCCTGTCGGATCGCCACGAGTTCGCGGTGATCGAGATGGGAACCTCCGAGCCCGGCGAAATCGCCGAGCTCGCGCGCATCGGCCGTCCCAACTGCGGCGTGCTTACCAGCATCAGCGAAAGCCACCTGAGCGGCCTGGGAACCCTCGAGGGCGTACTGGCCGAGAAAGCAGAGCTGCTGGCAGCCCTGCCGCGTGACGGCGTGGCGATTGTGAACTTCGATGACCCGCGCTGCGTGAAGGCCGCCGAGCGCGCCAACTGCCGCGTGGTCGGCTACGGCACTGACGAGCGCTGTGAAGTGCGCGCCGACGACGTGCGCAGCAACAAGTTCGGCACACATTTCATGCTCAACGGCCGCCACGAGTTCCGCCTGCCGCTGCACGGCCAGCACAACGTACTCAACGCGCTCGCCGCGATCGCGGTGGGCTGGGTCAGCGGGGTGGAAATCCGCGATATGCAGCTGGCCCTGCGGACGCTTGAGCCCGTAGGTCGCCGCCTTGAGTACCGCGAGTTCGCGGGCATCGGCCTGCTTGATGACTCCTACAACGCCAATCCCGCCAGCACCTGTGCGGCCCTGCGCACGCTGGGGGGCTTCCCCTGTGAGGGCCAGCGTATCGCGGTGCTGGGCGACATGCTGGAACTGGGCGAAGAATCCAATCGCCTGCACCGCGAGGTCGCCTGGCTGGGCACCACGCAGCCGCTCGACCTGGTGGTGGCCGTCGGGCCCGAGATGCGCGCACTGGCCGACATCTTCGACGAGCATTTCTACGAGATCGGCCGCGGCAGCGTGTGGCGCTTCGACACCTCCGAACAGGCAGCTTCGCATCTGCTTGAGGAATGCCGGCGCGGGGACCTGCTGCTGGTGAAGGGCAGCAACGGCATGAAGATGAACCGCATCGTGGAAGCCTTCCGCAAACGCTACGAGGGCGAAAACCCCATGCCGCTCAAGCCCACCCTGCGCGAGCGCCCGGTCGGCGACCCGCTCCCGGAACGCCTGGAAAGTCAACGCAAACCCGCAGCGGCCTGAACACCATGAACCTAGCACACCCTGAGCTGAGCTGGACTTTCGCCGCTGTCGTGATTGCGGGCGCGGCCTCGCTGTTCGTCGCTGCCGCGCTGTTGAGCGCCGGCGCCGGGCGGCTGCTGATTCCCTGGCTGGTGCGCCGCAAGCTCAACGACGGCGAGCAGCGCAAGGCCAGCGACTACCTCAACATGCTGCACGCCGACAAGAAGAACACTCCCACCATGGGCGGCGCTTTCCTGGTGCCGGCCATGCTGGTTTCGGCCGTGCTGGGCGGCGCGGCGCTGACGCTTGCGGGCGCCGACCCGCTGCGCGTCTGGCCCGCCCTGGGCGCCGCCGCCTTTGCGGTTCTGACGCACGCGGGCCTGGGCCTTTGGGACGACTACTGCAAGCTCACCAAGCGCGGCAAGGACGGCATCTCGGGTAAGAAGAAACTCGCCGCGCAGACCACCATCGCCGCGCTGACCTGCACGGCCGCGTACCTGCTGGTGGGGGATGCCAACGCGAAGTTGCTGCTGCCGTTTGCCGAGCTGCCGCTGGGTGTGCTGCTGGTGCCGCTGGGCGTGTTCGTGATGGTGGGGGCCAGCAACGCCTACAACCTGACCGACGGCCTCGACGGCCTGGCGGGCGGCACCGGCGCGATCGCCTTCTACGCGCTGGGCGGTGCCGCCGCCCTGCTGGCGATCTTCGGCGGCACCGACCCAAGCCTGGCCTGGACCTGCGCCGTGCTGGGCGTCAGCGCCTCGGGTGCGCTGCTGGGTTTCCTGTTCTGGAACCGCCATCCCGCCAAGGTGTTCATGGGCGACACCGGCAGCCTGAGCCTGGGCGCGCTGCTGGGCTTCATCGCGGTGCTGGGGCGGCTCGAGCTGGTGCTGGCTGTGGCCGGCGGCGTGTTTGTTGCCGAGGCCGGGTCAGTGATGCTGCAGGTCGGGTATTTCAAAGCTACCAGGGGCAAGCGCATCTTCCGCTGCGCGCCGCTGCATCACCACTTCCAGTTCGGCGGCCGTCACGAGTCGCATGTCACGCGCAACTTCTGGAAGGCCGGCATGGCCTGTGCCGCGATTGCGCTGGCGCTGCTGCCGGTCACCATCCGCCAGCCGCAACCGCCGATAGAACAGCCGGTAGCCGAGCAGCCCGCACGCGCACCCGCAGAAGCGCTGGTAGAGCGCTAGTTCGGCATCTTCGGCTTGTTCACGTAGGGCCCGAAATCCGTTTTCGGGTTGTTGATGTCGAAGTACCAGCGGCCGTTCTTCTTCACGAACACCAGGTGCACCTTCGTCGTGTCCAGCTGCGGGCCCAGCCCCAGCGCGCCGTACTGGGCCACGATGGAAACGTCCAGCTCATACTCGGTTGCACCCTCGGGCACGTTGATCAGGCCGGTAGGAGTGGCCGATGTGATGCTGACGTATTCGGCCTGCGCGGGCACGGCGTCGAGCCACGCCTGTTTCTCGGCCGGTGTGAGGTCGCAGAGCGCGAACAGGTCTTCCCAGTCGTGGTCGCTGACCTCGTCGCTGCCGCGCTCGATCAGCGCGCGGATCTGGGCCTCGTCTGACTGCGCGCCCTCGAACAGCCCGAAGTACGCCGCCACGAACAGCAGCAGGCAGACCAGCACTACGCCCGCCACGATGTTCCGAACCAGCCGTTTCTGTTTGTCGTCCATGTCCTGATTCTACCCCGCCGCGGACGCGCAGAGGACGGCCGGGGCCGTCCTCTTTGCAGATTGGTAGCACGAGAGGGTCAGCCCCCGTTTTCGCAAGCGAAAACGGGTGTCAGACCCTTGCTACTTGCCGATCGCGACGTACTTGCCGCCGCATGCGCGTGCCAGGGCGCTGAGCGTGGTGTTGTCCTGGCGCTGGCCGACGCCCACGCAGTTCAGGGTGATGCGCGCGATGCGGTTGCGGTCTTTGATTTCCTGCACCATCAGGGTCATGATCGGCGCGTATAGCTTTGCCTTTTCCTCGTTGGATTTGCCGGCCCACAGCGCGTCTTCGCCCGAATACTTTCCCCAGGTGGCGTAGCCGTCGGTGTACAGGAAGATGGTGTCCGGCAGCGCTTCGTCGGGCGACTTGCCGGTGATGGGGCCTTCCTTCTCGCCTTTCTTGGGCTTTTTGGGCTTGCGCTTCTCCACGTCGGTGCCGGCGATGCGCTCGCTGAGGTCATATGCTGCGTCCAGCGCGCCGAACACGTTGGTGCGCTTGGCGCCCTTGATGCCGCGCAGCCAGTCGGCCACGGCCTCGACGTTCTCCTTGCTGGTGGGTACCAGCTCGTCCTTCCAGACAGTGGCGTTCTCGGCGAACGAGATCACGGTGAAGGTGGTGCGCTCCGGGTCCATGACCTCGAGGCTGCGGATCATTTCTTCGCGGGCGAGGTCGAGCTTGCAGTTGATCTTGCTCCAGTCCAGGGGACGGCGCGGGTCCTTCTCATCGCCGGGGCCGCTGGTGATCGACTTCTGCAGGCGCTCTTTCTCTTCAGGCGTGATCTTCTCGGTCATCGAAACCGAGGTGTCGATCAGGAACACGTAGCGGTCCGAGAACGTCTCGGTCTCGAACACCTTCACGCGTGTGCCGCGGTCGCCCTTGCCGCTCTTGGCGGGCAGGCCCTGCTCTTCGCGCTTCTTGTTCTTGAACCAGTCGATCCAGGCGTCCGGGTCGGTGCCCAGGTTTTCGCCGGTCAGCTTCTTGAGCGCGTCGGCCAGGATCTTGCGCATCTTGCCGGTTTCCTGGGCCAGCGCGCTGATCAGCGCCAGCACAATCTGGTCCTCATAGTTGTCCGGGGCGTCCAGCAGCGCCGTGACGGCCGCGTCACGCACGCGCCAGCTGGAGTCACGCAGGGCCTGCATCAGGGTGGTGAATACCGACTGCTCCGCGGCGTGTACGCCCAGGTACTGCACCGCCAGCACGCGCATGTCGGTGTCCTGCTTGCCGCCTGCGTTGCCGGCCAGGTCCATCAGTACTTTCAAGCAGGCGGGGTCCTTGGCGTTGGCTGCGACGGCGTCAACCATGGCCATGCGCGGGCGCAGCGAGTACGTCTCGGCGTCGCCCAGAACCTTGGCGAACTTGGCGCACTCCTCGGGGTCGTCCATGGCGCGGATGTTGTCGAGGATCTGGTTGGCGATCTTGTACGCGAACTTCGGACGGCCCTTGGATTCCTTGGGCGCGTTCTTGTCGCCCGCCGCCGAGTCCCAGGCGCGGTCGCACTCGTCGAAGTATTTAAGCATCTCCAGGGCCAGGTCGTAGTCGACGTTGCCCTTGAGTTTCTCCAGCGCCGCCAGCGGCTCATCCACCGCTTCCTTGTCGCGCTTCAGGAAGTTCTCGGCTTCGCTCCAGTTCTTGCGCTGTTCGCCCTTGTCAACCTTGGCGTCGACGGGTTGCGGCACGCTTGCCAGCAACAGCGCGCAGGCCGTCATCGCGGCCACGATGGAAAAGCACTTCATCTTCGTCCTCCTGCCCTCATCCTCAGGGGAAAGGATAGCAAAGCTTTGCCGCAATGGTTTTACGTTTTGCGTCATTGACGATAGCAACCATTACCCTGCCTGTGTGTGGTCCCAGGCCGGTTTTCGTTTCGCCAAAAATGCCTGCGGGCCTTCATTCGCGTCATGCAGCGTGAGCAGGCGCTCAAGGTAATCGTTCTCGATCCCGCCCACCTGCGCCATGAAACGCTCGGCCGCGCCGTCCCGCAGCAGCCGGGTGGCCTCAAGCAGCGGCCCCCGCGGCAGGCTGGCGTAGTGGCGCGCGGCCTGGGTGATGGCATCCGCCTGATTGCCCTCCGCCAATCGTGCGCCGCCGCGCCGGGAGAACTCATGGGCCGAGACGCTCTGGCCGCCCTGGATCAGCTCGCTGGCCAGCAGCGCGGGCAGCTTGCGCGGCATCAGCGCCAGGGCCGCCGGCGGATAGCAGCCGAGCTGGATTTCCGGGGTGCCGAAGGTCGCGTCGCCGACGGCCACAACCTGGTCGCAAGCCAGCGCCATCTCGAACGCGCCGCCCAGGCAGGGGCCCTGCACGAAGGCCAGCGTCGGCACCGGGCAGCGCAGCAACTCGGCAATCAGGCCGTGGGCGGCCTTCAGCATGCGCGCGCACTGTTCGCGCCCGAGGTGTTCGCGCACGTCGGCGCCCGCCGAGAACACGCCCGGCACGGCGCTGGAGATCAGCACGGCGTTGTGGTCGGTGCGCGCGCGCAGCCCGGCCAGCGCCTCCCCCAGCTCATCCTGCAGTGCGGCGGTCATGATGTTCAGCGGCGGCGCATTGAGCATCAGCTGCGCCACGCGACCACTGACGGAAACCTCGACTGCCGCCATCCTAAACCTCCGGCTCAATGTACTCGTGACCCGTGACCTTCCCCTGCTCGTCCAGACGCAGCAGCCAGGCCGAGGCATGCCCGCAGGCGTTGCACGGCACGCCCAGCTGCATCAGCGCGCCGGGTATGTTGTTGCTGTGGGCAACCCACACGGCCGTGCCCGTAAGCCCCCTGACGCGAAAGGTGCGTGCGATGTGCAGGGCGTTGTCGACCCGCGGCTCGATGCCCAGGGCCTTGCCGATTTCCTCGGCGGTCTGGCGGCACCTCTGGTGGGGGGCCGTGCGGAAGTCATCCACCGGCAGGCCGCGCAGCTGCTTGCCCATCCATTGGGCCTGCCGCAGGCCCCGGGCCGACAGCGGGCGCGTGGCGTCGTCGCCGTCCCAGTCCCAGGGCGACACCGGCTCGGCATGTCGGATCAGGTAGATGATCGGCACCGAAACGATTATGTAACGGTGATTCGCGCCTGTCGCCTGTGGACGTAAGATCGCGCGCTCTGCTTCTACTTGTAGTATGTGGCCCACCGTCGACCGGAGGCTTTTTGTGACCATGAAGTGGACCCGTCCCCTGCTTGCGCTGACGCTGCTTGCGCTGCTGGGCCTGCTTTCCCTGCAGTCGCCGAACGCGCAATCCGCGCCCGCCCAGCCGACCGACAAGTTTGAAGACTACCTGGCGCTTGAGCGCCGCATCCAGGCCACAGCCGAGCGCGTGCGACCGGCCGTGGTGGGCGTGCGCATGAGCAGCTCGTCGGGCTCGGGTTGCTTCATCAGCGAAGACGGCTGGGTGGCAACAGCGGGCCACGTGACGGGCCCGAAGGCCGGCACCAGGTGCCGCATCGTGACCCACGGTGGTGAGACATTCGAGGCGGTGACCCAGGGCTGGCACGAGGCCATGGACTACGCGCTGATCAAGGCCGACACCAAGGGCAAGAAAGTGCCGTTCTGCGAGCTGGGCGAGAGCGAGAAGGTTGTCGCCGGCCAGTGGCTGATCCCGATGGGCCACCCGCTGGGCCCCGAGGCCGGGCGCGACGCCGTGGTGCGCGCCGGGCGCTGCCTGGTGCCCGAGAACGACCGCAGCATGATCGTGACCGACGCGCCGGTGATCAGCGGCGATTCGGGCGGGCCGGTGTTTGACCTGGACGGCAAGATTATCGCCATCAACCAGTCGATCCAGACCAACAACGTCAGCATCAACAACGTCACGCCGGTCAAGCTGATGAAAGAGCTGCTGGCCGAGCTCAAGGGCGGCAAGGGCTACGGCAACGCGGCGGCCCCAAGCTGGGGCAAGGGCATGAAAAGAGCCGACCGAGGGCGGCCTGGTCGGCAAGGAAATCCAGCAGTACCAGCAGGCCATGAAGGCGCTTCAGGAACGTAACCTGAAGCGCTGCACCGAGCTGTTCGACGAGTTGCTGAAGCCCGAGAAACGCACCGCCGACGTGCTCTATAACGCGGCCTGCGCGTATTCCCTGCGCTCGGCCGAGCTCAAGGGCGACGAGGCGGACGTGATGGCAAAGAAGGCCGTCTCCGCCCTGACCCGTGCCACGGCGGCGGGCTGGCGCGACATGAACCACGCCGCCTCGGATACCGACCTCGACGCGATCCGCGAGCGCCAGGATTTCAAGGAGTGGCTGCAGAACGGCCGGCGCGCAAGCAAGCGCCCGGTGGTGGGGCTGTCGGTGCGCTCGTTCCAGGGCGTGCGGGTGGACGACGTGCTGCCCAACTCGCCGGCCCACAAGGCGGGCTTTGAAGTCAACGACGTGATCGAGCGCGTGGGCAAGGACAAGGTCGGCAAGGCCACCGACTGGGTGGTGTGGGTGATCGAGCGAGGCCTGGATGCCGGGCAGGAGATCAAGATCAGCCGAGGCGGCAAACGCCACACGCTGAACCTGGCGGTACCGGCCTTTGGCGCCCGGGTGTTCGGCCAGGGTGGCGCGCGAATCATCGAGCTGTTCGAGGGAGGACTGGCCTTCAACGCCGGCCTGCGCGAAAACGACGTGATCGTGAAGGTGGGGGACGTGAACGTCGAGGGCGCGCTGGATTTCGCCAACGCCATGCTGCAGATCGACGGCAACAGCGAAACCGAGCTGGAGGTCAAGCGCGGCTACTCACGCGAGCGCATCAAGTTCAGCTACTCCACAGGCGCCGTGGGCGGCGATGCGGGTGACGGAACCCTGCCCCGCAAAGACTGGAAGCAGGGCGACAACCTGCTGGTGCTGTGGTCGAAGCTGCTGGTCGAGAAGGCCGGCGGCACGGTGTTCCCCGTCAAGCAGAAGGGGAAGCAGGTTGCGTTTGCCACCGCGGTGCGCGCCGACGGCTACCTGCTCACCAAGGCCAGCGAAATCGACGAGAGCCAGAAGATCGAGCTGCTGGACGGCACCACACCCTTCGAGGCCAAGGTCCACGCGCGCAACGACCGGCACGACCTGGCGCTGCTCAAATGCGACCGCAGGTTCAAGAAGTGGGTCGATTTCACGGCCGGCACCGCCAGCGAGGATTTCCCGAAGATCGGCACCATGCTGGCCACCGTGGACGCCCGCGGCAACGCCATGGCTCATGGGTTCGTTGCATTGCCGCCTTACGACAGCGACAAGCTGGCCGGCGAGCCCGACCCGAACAGCCCGTTCCTGGGCATCAACGCCAAGGACGCCCAGGGCGGAGGCGCAGAAATCACCGACGTCACGCCGTCCATGCCGGCCGACAAGGCCGGCGTGAAAGTGGGCGACGTGGTGTTGAAGATGTCCGGCCAGCCCGTGGCGACCTGGACCGACCTGATCGCCATGATCCGCGGGCGCAAGGGCACCGACCAGGTGACGCTTACGGTGAAACGCGGCGCGCAGACGCTCGATCTCGAGGTGCAGCTGGTGCCGCGCGCCGAGGCGCTGGGCCAGAAAGCGCCATCCAAGGGCACCGGCAGGCCTGAACTGGGCATCTACCAGTCGCGCCCGACGGACGACAAGAAGGGCGTGCAGATCGGCTTCGTGAAACCGGGCTCACCGGCCGAGTTGGCGGGCATCTCCAGCGGCGAGGTGCTGCTGAAAGTCGAGGACAGGCCGGTGGCGCAGCAGAAGGACATCGACGAGGCGCTGAAGTCGCGAAAGATCGGCGACAGCGTGGCGCTGGTGCTGCTGCGCGACGGCAAGGAAACCCGCATCGACGTGGAACTGGCCGAAGAAGACGCGCCGCCGCCGCCGCCGGGGCAGGGCCGCCCGAACGTGAAGGGGCCGATCAACGCGCGCTACACGCACATGGGGAAAGTGATCCAGCACGACGGCGTGGTGCTGCCGTCTCAGCAGGGCAGCCCTGTGTACGATCTGCGCGGCAACCTGGTGGGCCTGAACATCGCGCGCGCCGACCGCACCCGCACGTTCGCCCTTTCAGCGAATGAAGTTGCGACAATACTGAAAGAGCTCCTACCTTAGCGCGACTTTGCGCACGAAAAACAGCTTGAAGTTGGGAAAATTGCCGTCCCCACTTGCGGTGGCTCACGGTATGATTCGCGCCTGCAAGTGGTTATGACGTTAGAGGCCAAGCGGGCGCATGCCGAACACCCAGGCAGAAATCGACGAGGCGTTCCTCAACTTTGTCCTTGAGCGGGGCCTCATCTCCGCCCTGGAGGCTGAGACTTTGCGCTCAGAGCTGCGGCGCCGCCAGGCCACCCAGAAAAAACTCACCATGCAGGGGCTGCTGGTCCACAAGGGGCATGTCACCCAGGAGTACGCCGACCAGCTTTACAGCCAGATGATGGACGTGCTGTCGCAGCCGACGCTGCTGCCCGACGAAGATGACACCGGGCGCGCGCCCCAGCCCCGTTCGGATCGCCAGACCAGCCGGCGACCGACGGCGCCCATCGACTCCGCAGCACGACCTACCACACGCCGCCCGACCGGCGGCGTGGACCAGAGCTCGGCGCCCACTGACAAGCGTCCCGCCGGCGACGCGGATCAGCCGGGCCGGGGCACGGACCGCAGCACCAGTTCCGTCGAAGACAGCCGCGCCACCACCGGGCGCAGCACCACCTCACGCACCACCGGCGGCGGCAACAGCGGCTGGAACCTGCACCGCGACACCGACGCGCTCAGCGCCACCGACAAGATGGTGCCGGCCGGCACCATCATCGCGGCCAGCGAAATGACGATCGCGCAGGTGCGGCAGAAGGTTGGCATCGACGACGGCGTGAAGCTGATGAGTGACAAGATGCACTCGTCGCTCGCGCAGTTTCAGCCCGACGCCACGGCCGACAAGAAGCGCTATGTGGTGATCCGCGAGATCGCGCGCGGCGGCATGGGCAAGGTCTTGGAGGTGGAGGACACCGAACTGCGCCGCAGCGTGGCTTTGAAGGTTCTGCGCAAGGAGTTCCTGGGCCGACGCGACGTGGTGGAGCGCTTCCTTGAGGAGGCGCAGATCACCGGCCAGCTCGAACACCCCAACATCGTGCCCGTGCACGAGATGGGGGTGGACGGCGCCGGCAACCTGTACTTCACCATGAAGATGGTGGAGGGGCTGAGCCTGGCTGAGGTTCTGCTTCGGCTGCGTGAGGGCAACCGCGACGCCCTGCGTGAATTCGACCTGATGCGCCTGCTGGACGTGTTCATCAAGATTTGCGAGGGCATGAGCTTCGCGCACAACCGCGGCGTGATCCACCGCGACCTCAAGCCCGCCAACATCATGGTCGGTCGTTTCGGCGAAGTGCAGGTGATGGACTGGGGCGTGGCCAAGGTGGTCGGGCGGCAGTTCCGCAGCGAATCGGACAGCGGCATCGTGCTGACCGACCGCCTGGACATGGGCGCCTCCCACACCATGATGGGCGCGATCATCGGCACGCCCAGCTACATGTCGCCGGAACAGGCCAAGGGCGACATCGAGGCGATCAACCATCACAGCGACATCTTCAGCCTGGGCGTGATCCTGTACGAGATGCTGTGCCTGCGCTCGCCCTGGACCGGCAAGTCTTCCGACGAAGTGCTTGAGCAGGTGCGGGAGATGACGCCGGTCAAGCCCCGCGAGCGCAACCCGGAGATCGAGATCCCCGCTGAGCTCGAGCGCCTCGCGCTCAAAGTGCCTCGAGAAGGATCCCGAGCGGCGCATCGACACCGTGGCCGAGCTGGCCGAGAACGTCCGCAACTTCATCGAAGGCCGGGCCATGGGCTCGGTGGAGTACTCGCTGCTGCGCCTCGCGATCAAGTGGGTGGGGCGCTACAAGAAGGAAGTCGGCGGTGTGCTGCTCATGCTGCTGCTGGTCGCGGGCGGCATCTTCGGCACGCTGTGGTACATCCGCAAGCTCGACCAGGACAAGATCCTGGGACTCAATGACGACGCCCGCGCGCTCATGGCGGAATGGCACGAACTCGCGGCCGAGGAGAAGTTCGACGAAGCCGAGATCAAGATCGACGAGGCCAAGATCCTGTTCCAGAAGGTGCTGGCCGTCAACGACACCGACGAAACCGCCGCCACAGGACTTTCGGAAGTGGACGAGGCCGCCCGCGAACTGCGCAGGCTGCGCGCCAAGGCCGCCCAGGCGCAGGCCCTGCGCGAACAGCGCGAACAGCTGATCGCCGAGGGCAGGAAGTCGATTGACGCGGGCCTGGCTGATTCCGTCTGGGGCTTCCGCCACCTCGAGTTGGCCCATGACAAGGCCGCCGCGGTGCTGGCGCTGGAACCCGCCAACAAGGATGCCCTGTCGCTAAAGGCCACGGCCGCCAATGAACTCGCCAAGTGGGCCCGCAACGAGAGGCGATGGGAAATCATGAAGCTGTGGATCGACCGGCTCGAGGCCACCGGACTGCTGGTCGACGAGTTGAAGGACCGCAAGAACGAGTGGAACCGGCGCTAGTACGCAGTCAATGAAGTCCTGCGACAGTTGAAGGTGTCGAACGACGCGGTCACCGCGAAGAGCCGCCAAGGACCGCAAAGCACTGCAACTGCCGCGGCGCGCAGCTTGCGCGCTGAAGACCTGGCGATAGCGAGAGAGGGCAGAGCACACGGAGTATCTTCGCGCCGGCCCGCAGTTCTTTGCGAGCTGCGAGGTGACAGGCCACAAAAGCACGAAAACACAAAAGGTAACGCCACAAAAAAGTTGCCCGGAGTTTCTGTGTGCAGCTGTTTTGTGCTTTGGTGTTTTCGTGGCCTGACTGCAGTTGGAAACAAGCTGCAACCGCGAAGAACCGCCGAATCCTGCAACTTCGCGGTGCTTCGCGGTTACATTTCAGGGCAGGTGCAACTGGCGGAGAACTTGCCCGACGCTGTACTAGCCGCGCTTCTTTCCGAACAGTCCAGGCAGCGAATCCAGGTCCGCGTTGCCGCCGCTCAGAATCACGCCCACGCGCTTGCCCGGGAAGCTCAGCACGCCCGAGTGCAGCGCCGCGTAGGCCAGCGCGCCCGTCGGCTCCACCACCAGCTTCATGCGCTCCCAGATGAAGCGCATCGCATCGATGATCGCCGCGTCGTCCACCGTCACCATGTCATCCACGTGCTCGCGGACCAGTGGAAAGGTCAGTTGCCCCAGAGATGGCGTGCGCGCCCCGTCGGCCACCGTCTCGGGGTTCGTCACCGTCTGCAGCTCGCCGCTCTTGAACGAGCGCGTGGCGTCGTCCGCGGCCGCGGGCTCCACGCCGATCACCTTGCATCCCGGCACCAGCCCGCTGGTGGCAACCGCGCAGCCCGAGAGCAGCCCGCCGCCACCGCAAGGCGCCAGCAGCACTTCCAGCCCGCCCGCCTGCTCGTGCAGCTCCAGCGCCACGGTGCCCTGACCGGCGATGATGTCCTCGTGGTCGTAGGGCGGGATGATCGTCAGCCCGCGCTCAGCGGCGATCTGCGCCCCCAGCTCTTCGCGTGTGGTCGCGTGCTTGTCGTACAGCATTACCTCCGCCCCGTAGCCGCGGGTGGCGGCCAGCTTCACGGCGGGCGCATCCTGGGGCATCACGACCACGCGCGGGATTTCCAGCAACTGGCCCGCCAGCGCGATCGCCTGCGCGTGGTTACCCGAGCTGTAGGTCAGCACGCCCGCCTTGCGCTGCTCGGGCGTCAGCTGGCACAGCGCGTTGTAGGCGCCCCGGAACTTGAAGGCCCCCGCGCGCTGGAAGTTCTCGCACTTGAAGAACACCTTGGCGCCGCAGCGTTCGTCCACCATGCGCGAAGTGTGCACCGGCGTCAGGCGCGACAGGCCTTTCAGCCTGCCGGCCGCCGCCTTGATGTCTTCCAGCGTGACGCTCACGATCACCCCCGGTTTTCGTATCCCCGCGACATTCCGTGATCATAGACTGTAACTTGTGATCGGGGGATTCTCATTGAGGAAGCTTGCCGCAATCCTGCCGCTTCTGCTGGCCGCGTGTGTCACAACCCGTCAGCCCGACGCGACGGCCGAAGTGTTCATCCGCGTGGATGGCATGACCCGGGTTCAGGGCATCACGTGACTCGACTGACCGAATGCGGTCAAGACAGCCCTGGAAGGGCTGAACGGAATCCTGGAACTCGAGACGGACCTGGCCTCCGACACGTTCCGCGTTGCATATGATCCGCGGCGCACCGGCGTTGATGCGATGATGGCCGCCATCTCGGAGGTCGGCTACCAGGGCCGCGAGGTGCCTGCGGCCGAGTTCGGCGCGCCTGTCCGCTGGCGGATCAGCGACCTGCCCGCCGAGCTGCAGGAGCTGTTCGCACGGGCAAAGGCGGAACATCGCCTGGTGCTGATCGACGTGCACGGCCCCGGCTGACTTCCCTGCGCGAAGATGGAACGCGTGACGTATCCGAACCCCGAAGTGCAACAGGTGCTGGAGCGCTTTTACCTGCGCAAAGTACTGGACCTTGAACTCGACGCGCAGGCCGCGGAAACCCTGGGGGTGCCGGGCATACCGGTCGCGATTGTTGCCGACGCCGAAGGCAACGAGCTTGCCCGCATCGAGGGTTTCATTGAGCCGCAGGACTACGCCCGGCAACTCAGCGACCTTGCGGGTGAATGAGCCGCGAACTCGCGCGCTCCTCGGCCGTTTGTAGCTGCATGAGGCATACGGTCTTTTACTTCGCGGTGGCGCTCAGCACGACCCTCGCCGTCGGCTTCGGCCTGCTGCTGATCTTCCTGCGCACACCGGATGATCCACCCCGGCCGCCCACGGCCCACGAACGGCTGCCCTGAGCCTTACCCCTCCAGCTCGCGCAGTGTGCGCTGAAACAGCTCGCCGGCGCGATCCAGCTTGGCCAGCAGGTCCGGGCCGCTGCCGGGCCACAGCAGGCTTTGCAGCTCCGCGTGCGCCTCGGGCGGCAGGTCCAGGCGCGTGTAACGCAAGCCGTAGTCGAATCGCGCCGGGCAGTGGCGGATGCGCAGCAGGTCAACCAGCGGTCGCAGCGTCCAGTTCATCCAGGTCGCCGTCGCCTCAACATCGTCGCCGCGCAGCACGGCCTTGCGGGTGAGGTTCTGGAACATCGGGAAAGATGCCTTCAGCCACGCCAGCCGCCGCTCGATGGCAGCCTGGTGCGCGTCCTGGTCAAGCGCGACCGGCTTGATCAGCCCGTCGTGGTCGAACAGCACCACCGCGCGGCCGTGGCGCGTGGGTTCCAGGAACGTCTGCATCTGCCCGGGCGTGAGCTGGCAGAAGTCGATCATCAGGAACTCGTCTGTGTCCCGCAGCCTGTAGAAACGCTGGCTCAGCTCCGGCCACAGGCCGCTGGGCGGCATCTCCAGCTTCAGCTCGATCGGCGACAGGGCCTCCAGGGCGGCTTCCACGGCCGCGAAGATCACCGGCGCGTCGGCCATGGGGGCGATGGCGCCAAGGTCGATGTCCGAGTAGCGGTCATGGCGGCCGAAAGCCTCGCTGCCGCCCAGGAAAGCCGCCCGCACAGAAGGCAGCGCCGCCAGGGCCGTCTTGCACGCCTCAACAATGGCTTCCCGGCTGATGTTCATGGTCTGCTTCCTGGTTGGCGTGCAGGGAAAAGGCGTTTTTGTCCACTAAGAACACGAAGTTCACGAAGAACCGCAACTACGGAAGCCACGCGGGGGCGCAAAGGCGCAAGGATCGGCGGGAGTCAAATCTCGCGCATTAGCGCTTTCGCTTAGTCCAATCGTTGGCCTCTCTTCGTGGACTTCGTGTCCTTAGTGGAAAACCCGCAGTTCCATACGTCGCGAGACCGTCCATCACCTGCAAACACGCGCGGGCGCCCCTGGGGGACGCCCGCGCGAATCGAATGGTACCCCTAACGGGATTCGAACCCGTGTCTGAGCCTTGAGAGGGCTCCGTCCTAGGCCGGCTAGACGATAGGGGCCTGCTCTGTCAGTCTCGGTAAGCAATCCACGGACCTGACGAATCCGTGAATCGAGCCAAAAAAGGTAATCAGCCCTGAACCAAAGTCAAGCACGGGTCGAACACCGTGTTTGGAATTGAATCTAACTCCTTATTTCAAACAAGTTACGGTTGCTTCCAAATGATTGTTCTTGTCAAGCCCCCATTTGACGATGCCCAATCCATGTGATACGGTTCCGGGTGCTTCAGTTTACTGCCACTCTGGCAGGAAATCCGAGGGCCGTTCCCGGTTTTCGCCCGCGAAGACCGGGAGTGCCCCTCGCCGGGAGATCCGCTCGTTGGCAAGGGTTACGCGCGAGAGCATTGAGGAAGTTCGCCGGGCCAACGACATCGTGGACGTGATCCGCGGCTACGTGCCCCTGCAGAAGCGCGGCAGCCAGTTCTGGGCCAACTGCCCCTTCCACGACGAAAAGACCCCTCATTTTCCGTGTCGCCCCAGCGCCAGTTCTACAAGTGTTTCGGCTGCGGCGCCTTCGGCAACGTGATCGATTTCGTCATGGCCCAGGAGCGTCTGGATTTCCGTGAGGCCATCGAAAAACTGGCCGAGCGCGGCGGCGTCACCCTCAGCTACGACGGCGGCAACGCCCCCAGCCGCCAGGAAACCAGCATCCGCGCCCGCGCCCTCGAAATGATGGAGTGGGCCCAGCGCGGCTTCGTCGCCAACCTCGCGAAACATGAGCCCGCGCGCCAGTACCTCGAATCCCGCGGCCTGGGCGGCGAAGTCGCCGAGCGCTGGGGCATCGGCTACGCGCCCGACGAATACCACCGCCAGGCCGACGCCGCGCTCAAGAAATTCGACGCCGAAACCATCGAGGCCACCGGCCTCTGCAAGCGCAACGAGCGCGGCTGGTACGACTTCTTCCGCGGCCGTGTCACCTTCCCGATCCGCGACCCGCGCGGGCGCATCGTCGGCTTCGGCGCGCGCCTGCTGGACCCTGAGGCCAAGGCCCAGAAGTACCTGAACTCGGCGGAAGGCCTGCTGTTCCAGAAATCCAAGCTGCTCTACGGCGTAGACCGCCTGGCGCACTCGCAGAAGCTGAAGGAAAGCGGTCGCGTGCTGCTGATGGAAGGCTACACCGACGTCATTGCCGCCCACGAGGCCGGGTTCGACAACGCCGTGGCGCCGCTCGGCACCGCCCTGACCCGCGAGCAGGTGGCGCTCGCGCACCGCTACGGCGAGGGCATCACGCTGGTGCTGGACGGCGACGACGCCGGCCGCGCGGCCGCCGAGCGCGCGGTGAACGTGGTGCTTGAGCTTGGCGTGGACGCCAGGGTGGCCACCATCACCGGCGCCAAGGACCCCTTTGACCTGCTGCGCCAGCAGGGCCCGCAGGCCTTCCAGGGCGTGCTGGACGGCGCCAAAGACGCCTTCGACTACAAGCTCGAGCTGGTGCGCCAGCGCCACTACCTGCAGCGCCCCGTCGAGGCAGAGCAGGCCCTGCGCGAGCTGGCGGGCATGATCGGCCGCGCCGAGAGCCCCAGCCTGCGCGAGCTGTACGCGCGGCGCGCTGCCACGGCTTTGAACCTGCGCGAGGCCGCGGTGATGAGCGCCGTGCAGTCCGAGCACATCAAGCACACTGAGACCCAAAGCCGCGAGCAGCAGCCCCGGCCCGCGCAAGCGCCGGCCCCGGGCGGCGCGCGAGCGGCGTACGAGCGCGAGGTGCTGCGCCGGTTGTTCGAGCATCCGCGCGCGCTGGGCACGGCATCATCCGAGCTGGCGCCGGAAGCCTTCAGCGCCGAGGCCCTGCGGCAGCTGTACCGCGAGATGCTGAACGCCTGGGATGAACACGGAGAGCTGGTGCCCGGCGCATTGCTGTCACATCTGCAAAATGATGCGCGTCAGGAGCTTGAAAGAGTGCTGGAGCACATCAGAATCCCCGCCGACCAGGGGGCCGACCACGCCGAGGAAGAAAACCGGCTGGTCCAGGAAATACAGAAGCTGGCGGCGGAAAACGCCGGGAATCGGCGGGCACAGGGGCTCGAGGAATTGCGTCTCAGGAAAGGGCGCCGCGCAACCCGGGCGTAAAGCCTGATTTGGCGCGGTTTACAGGATGGGGCAGGCAACCCTGCTTCGTTAAGCAGGTGTACCAGGAATGCAGGGCCAACCTGCACAGGAAGAGAACACCCGATGGCAAGCGCAACCAGTTCCAAGTCAGGCAAGCATCCCGCAGCGAAGTCCGCACGCAACAGCGCCGTCGGCGCCGACGCCAAGGCCTCGGGCAACGGTGAAACCACCATCCGCCTTCCGTCCCAGGCGGCCGCCAGGAAATCCAAGCCCAAGACCGGCGCGATCAAGAAGACCGCCACGCTGCAGCGCGTGTTGCCGAACATGCCCAGCGAAAAAGAGCCGGAAAAAGAAGCTGATCAAGCCCGTCGCCGGCTTCCAGAAGACCGCCGCCGGCACCACCACGATCGTGGCCACCGAGACGGCCAACCTGCTGCCCACCACCCACGTGCTCTCGCCCGAGGAAGTGAATGAGCAGATCAAGGGCCTGATCAAGCTGGGCCGCGACCGCGGCTACATCACCTACGACGAAATGAACGAGGCCCTGCCCGGCGACGTCGTAAGCCCCGAGCGCCTGGACCAGATCCTGATGCGCCTCGACGAGCTCAAGATCGAGGTCGTCGAAGACAGCCCCGAATACCGCGTCCGCGACAAGAAAGACCGCAGGCACAGCGAGCCCAAGCCGCCCGTTGACGAAGACGGCCGCATTGACGACCCGGTGCGCACCTACCTGCAGCAGATGGGCGAGATCCCGCTGCTGACCCGCGACGAGGAAATCGCGCTGGCCAAGAAGATCGAGGTGACCCGCAAGCGCTTCCAGAAGCGCGTGCTGGAGAGCCACATCGCGCAGGTTGAGGCGATCCGCATCCTTGGCGAAGTCGAGCGCGGCGAGCTGGCGTTTGACCGCACCATGAAGTTCAACTCCGAGTTCGAAATGGCGAAGTCGGAAATGTCCGCGCGCCTCAACGACAACCTGACCACGCTGAAGCACCTGGTGAAGCTGAACCAGGACGACTGGCTGGTGTGGGAGGGCAAGAGCGCCAAGAAAGACCGCGAAAAGGCCTACCAGCGCGTGCGCTCGCGCCAGAAGAAGGGCGTGATCCTGCTGGAAGAACTCAACATCCAGACCAAGAAGATCAAGCCCATGATGGACGAGATCGAGCGCGTGAGCCGCAAGGCCAACTGGCTCGACCGCGAGATCGACCGCCTCAAGGAAGTGCCCGAGGCCAAGAAGCGCGTGGACCAGCTGCGCGAAGAACTCGACACCCTGCTGCGCCGCGCCATGGAAACCCGCGAGGAACTGCACGAGCGCTGCGAGGAAATGAAGCGCCGCTACCAGGCCTACGAAGAGGCCAAGCGCCGCCTGTTCAGCGGCAACCTGCGCCTGGTGGTCAGCATCGCCAAGAAGTACCGCAACCGCGGGCTCAGCTTCCTGGACGTGATCCAGGAGGGCAACACCGGCCTGATGAAGGCCGTCGAAAAGTACGAGTACCGCCGCGGCTACAAGTTCAGCACCTACGCCACCTGGTGGATCCGCCAGGCCATCACGCGCAGCATCGCCGACCAGGCCCGCACCATCCGCATCCCGGTGCACATGATCGAGACGATGTCCAAGCTGCGCAACGTGGCCAAGCGCCTGATGCAGGAGACAGGCCGCGAACCCAGCGTCCGCGAGCTCGCCACGGCCGCCGAAATCAGCTACGAAGAAGCCAAGCGCGTGCTGAAGATCAGCAAGCACCCGATCAGCCTGGACCGTCCGATCGGCGATTCCGACGACAGCTTCTTCGGCGACTTCATCAAGGACGAGAACGCGGACAACCCGGTCGGCGTGGCCTCCCAGGAGATGCTGAAGGACAAGATCGACCGCGTGCTCAACACCCTGACCTACCGTGAACGCGAGATCATCCGCCTGCGCTACGGCATCGGCGACGGCCACACCTACACCCTTGAGGAGGTCGGCAAGATCTTCAAGGTGACCCGCGAGCGCGTGCGCCAGATCGAGGCCAAGGCCATCCGCAAGCTGCAGCACCCCGTGCGCAGCCGCAAGCTGGAGGGCTTCCTCGACAACGTCTCCATCACAGCCCTGCTGGGCGCAGCCGGCGCGGAAGACGACGAAGAAGGCGGCGGCGAAGACCTGTAGAGGCAAGGGGACTGTCCCCGATTTGGGGACTGTCCCCGTCCTCGACTCATCCAAGGCAATCGAGCCCCGGCCGAAAGGCCGGGGACACGCGGGCTTGCCCGCGTGAATTCGACGTCTCCCGTTCCGGGACAGTCCCCATCCGTCACGTCCGGGGCAGTCAGGCGCGGAGCGCCTGCACAACGTTAGCCCCCACCGAATGCGCAGCATTCGGTGGGGGACCTTCACGAATTCACAGCCTGAGGCGCGGAGCGCCGACACAACCCACTTCTGCGTTTCCGAAATCGGCCCGATTCGCTACAAAGGGTCCATGGCCGAGTTCTCCGAAAGCCTCGACGCCCTGTGGGCCGTGCAGAAACACGACGCCGTGATCGTGCGCCAGCGCGAGCAACTGGCCAAGCTCGAGCGCGAGAACCAGGCCGAGCAAGCCAAGGTCGAGGCCGCCAAATCCAACCTGGAAGAACGCAAAGGCAAGCTGCGCAAGCTGCAGAGCGAGCACAAAGAGCTGGAGCAGGAGTTGCAGCGCCTGGACGCCCGCGTGAAGCAGCTCGAGGCCCAAGGCACCGAGGCCGGCATGGAGGCCGCCGCCAAGCAGCGCAACAAGATCGACGAGCTGGAAACCGGCGGGCTCGACCTGCTCACGGCCGTCACCATCGCCGAGCAGGAAGTGCAGGTCGCCGAGACCGAGCTGAAGCAGAAACAGGAAATTCAGGCGGCCAGACTGAAAGTCAACGCCGACGTAGCGGCCGCGGCCAGGCAGTTGATCGAGGCCACCGGGGCCGTGCGCGCCACAGCGGCCGCGCAGGTCACGCCCGAGCTGCTGCAGGTCTACGATGAAGTGAACGCGCGCCACGCCGGCAAAGCGCTGGCGAAGATAGCGGAAGGCTTTTGCTCAGCCTGTTCAGGCGAGATCAACACACAGCTGGCCATGCAGGTCCGCGCCCGCAAAGAAATCCTGCGCTGTCCCCACTGCACCAGAATCCTCGACGCGTAGTGGCGCAGGCTGCCAACCCAATACTGCGCGGTTAGGGAAATTCGGGGCAGACCGCAATGTAATGGATCATTCGGCAATCAAGCGCATCCGCGGCACCACAGTGTGGTGCCAAGCGGACGTTGCGAACGCAACCGCTGTAACAACTGTTAGCCCCCAGCGTAAGCTGGGGGTGATCGGAACCCCAAGAGGCAGAGCCGCGGAGCGGCGACACAGCGGCGGCTTGCCGCCGATTGGGACGAGCGGACGTGGCCGAACGTGTGTCGGCGCTCCGCGCCTCGTGTTTCTTTCCGTACTGTCCCCCCAGCTTACGCTGGGGGCTAACAATTGTGGGCCTGCTCCGCAGGTAAAACTCTGCAGTCGCGATCTCATTAACCCCACAGTATTGGGCTGCCAGCCTGCGGAGTGGTGTGTTCATCCTGTATTGAGAGCCGTCGGGTAGATCACTAGGCAGCTCAGACCTGGGTTTGGGTGGTAGATGTTTGGTGCGGGGTCGATGACGGCCTGGATGGTGAAGTCGCCGCGCCGGAACACGCGCGTTTTTACTTCACCCTCTGACGGGATAGGGCAGGGCATCATGCCTGTACCCGTTTGCCGGCCGAGAATGCGACGTACCTGCTTTAGGCTCATGCCCATGGCGAGTACTTCCTCGCGCGGGCGGAACACGCCGAAGCGGCGCACCAGCCCAAGGTCGCGCATGAGGCGCATGAGGGTGTTGCCGTCGATGCTCAACCATTCCAGGTAGATCAAGCACGTAGTACGCGGTTGCTCCGGCGTGGAGAGGAACCACGAGCAGCCATGCGCTTCGCAAATCCAGTCGCGGCCCCAATAACGGAACTTGTGGTCGAACTTGACTTGCTTCTCGTCGAAGTAGTCAAAAGGGTCCAGCCGCCCAAACTCGTCCAGCGAGATCATGCTTGGATTCTAGCGCCGCTGACGTTCCCCGCACAAATAGTCCCTTTGCGCCCTTGCGCCTCCGCGTGGACTTCTTCTCGCGAAGGTCTGGATGATCAGGATGGGCAGGGAGTTACAGGATGCGGCGTTGTGTTGACCCGCGCCTTCGTCGGCCGGAGTCCATTTCCTTCTTGTCAGTCTTGGTTCTTTGATGTGTGCGGCCGGGTAAGTGAGCTGCACTCTGCTGATCCCCGGCCTTTGCAGGCCGGGTTTTTGGGGCGCATGGCCGGTTCGGGTTGGCCGACGGCCTGGTGAACGGCCCCTTCAGGGCCGTGTTTTGTGCGGCGCTTGATTCCCCCAAGGCTGAGGGCCCCGAATGGGGCCCCCTGTGGTAGCCGGGCGCGTGAGCGCCCGGATCATGGGTAGCGTGGCCGCGCCCGAAGGGCCGCCTGAAGGGTTCGATGTCCGCTTCAGGCGGCCCTTCGGGCGCCACTCTCGACGTGTCTTCAATCCGGGGGCTTACGCCCCCGGCTACCTTAGGCGGGCCCTTCGGGCCGAACGCCCCGCTTACTTGCGTTTGCGTTTGGCGGCTACTGGGTCTACTACTTCGGCCGTGGCTACTTCGGCTTCGTGGAAGCGGGGCAGCAGGTCCTTTACCAGCAGCAGCAGCTCGTCGGGCGCGTCGTCGCTGGCCCTTACGGTGCCCTTGCGGGTTACGGTGAGGGCGCAGGCGCCGTCGGGCAGCTTCAGCGTCAGCGTGAAGGCTTCCAGCTGGTCGCTGAACTTCTCGGCGATCTTGTCGCCCTCCTGCCGGTCGAGAATCTTGAAACTGGCGTTGGCCAGCATGTTCTCGCGCGCCAGGTAGTCCTTGATGCGCAGGGTTTTCACTTCGTTCTTCTTGTAGGCGCCCTGCACCTCGAACATCAGGTCAAGCAGGTTGAGGTTCAGATCCTCGAACTCCACGTTCGCGTCGGGGATGGCATCCAGCGCTTCATACAGCGCGTTCAACTCGCCGCGGCGCTGCTCGACCATCACCAGCCCCTTTTGCTGGTCCAGCTCGAAGCGGCATTCCGCCAGGGACTCCGTGGCTTCTTCCGTGGGCTCCAGCGACTCCGGGTCGATGCGCACCAGCTTGCCCAGCTTGGTGTAGATGTAGCGGCCTTTCACGCGGTTCTGGTTGCTCTCTTTCGACAGCAGGAAGCCGCGCTGCATGCCGGGCTCGTAGGTCAACTGCGGCAGGGTTGCGCCAATGGCGCGGAAGCTGGGTTGGCCGCAGATCATCATCTTGTAGTGAAGGGCGCGCATGGTTGTTCTCCGGCCGCAAAGGGTAGCCAGCAGCGCGACACGAACCAGCGCAGCGATCAAAAGTTTGCTGACAATCGCGCGTGTCAGTTGTGTGGAAAGGTGGAGGCGGGCAGGCGGCAGGAAGCAGTCGGCAGGAGGCAGGCAGTTACGGACCACGATTCACCAACCACGAACCACGATCCACGATCCACCAGCCACCAATCACCAGCGGGCGGCCACGTGGGGCCGCCCCTACTTGGGCTTCAAACGCCGCTTGATGTCTGCGCGCTGGGTTTCGGTGAGGGCCTTTGAGGCCGCGAGCTGTTCCAGCATGTTGCGGGCCTGGAACAGGCGGTCGCGCAGGGCGTCGAACAGGCCCTCGATCACCACGCGGCGCGCGTGCTCGATTTCCTTCTCGCTTTCGCCGATGCGCGCGCGCTGGGCGATGGCGCTCATGGTCTCCAGGATCTGGCGGCGTTCCGTGGGCTCCGGGCCGGGCTCTTCGTTCAGGCGCTTGGTCAGCTCGTTGAACACGCGCAGGGCGATCAGGTCCATGCGTTCGCTGGCCGGGCCGGCCAGCACCAGGCGGCTGATCACCTGCATCACCGGCAGCAGCACCAGCTTGCGGGTCAGCAGGTCCGTGATGTCCTCGGCCATGCGCGGCTTGCAGCGCGGTCCGAGCGCGATGCCCCCAGCAGGCGGGCCAGCGTCATGGTGGCCGCGGGCGCCCACACCCGCTTGTAGTCGGTGATCTCGGTCCACAGCTTGATCAGCTCTTCGGCGATGCGCTCGAACAGCACGTCCGGCGTGGCCCTGGCCTCGATCATGCGGCCGAGCCCTTCCAGGATGCGCGGGATCATGTCCGTGTAGGCCGTGGTCTCGCGCCCGAAGTGCAGCACGTCTTCGCCTTCTTCGTTCTTGCGCATGCGGCCGGACATGCTGGGCAGCCCGCGCTTGAGCACGCCCAGCAGCTGGTAGCCGATCTCGAGGCGTTCTTCGCGCGACAGGTTCTCGCCGGCGGCCAGGTAGCCCAGGCCCTCCATGATGTCGTAGACGCTGCTGGTGCGGCCAATGCGCTCGCGCATGAGCGCCGCCAGTTCGTTGGCGCGCTCGGCGGGCATGTTGGGGTGGCCGCCGATGCGCCCCAGCGCGACGTACAGGGCGCCGCGGTCGGGGAAGTCGGTTTCCTCGGCGTCGGTGAGGCCGCGGATCGAGTCCATGATCTGCAACAGCTCTTCGCTGCTGACTTCGGGCACGCGCGCGGCGATCTCGGGCATCAGGCGCGCGGCCGCCAGGCGCGTGACGTCGTAGGCGGACTCCAGCATGGCCAGGCGCAGCGGTTCCAGGGCGAAACGGCCGCAGCGCTCCAGGGCGGCGTGCACCAGCTCGAGCTGGCGCTCGAAGCGGAACTCGTGCATGCCCTCGATGATCAGCTCGGCGGCCTTGACGCGGGCCTTGTCGTTGAGGGCGGGGTGGTCGAAGAAGCCGCTTTCCAGCAGCGCCGTGCAGACCTCGGGGCTGGCGTCGCCGTACAGGCCCAGCAGCGCGTTGGCGATGCGCGCGGCGCTGGGCTTCTTCACGGGGTACTCGGTGCTCTCGCCGCCGCGCAGCATGTGGCCCAGCAGGTCGATCACGCGTTCGCGCCCGGCGTCGTCGGCGGACTCCAGCGCCTGCAACAGCCCCGGCACGGCCTTTTCACCCAGGCGGTTCAGGGCGGCCAGGCAGGCCTGGAAATTGCGGTCAAGCTCGGAGCCGTGGCGCAGGCCCTCGATCAACTGGGCGATCACGGCCGGGGCGGATGCCGCGGCCAGGTCGTATTCGGTGAGCAGGCTCAAAATGAAGAAGCGCAGCTCCGGCTGGCTGACCTCGTCGATGCTGCCGACCAGCAGCTGCGAGGTGCCGTCGCGGTCGGCCTTGAACAGCGTGGCGTAGACCTTGCGGGCGGCGTCCTCGTACACGCTGAAGCGCACCTGCAGCAGCTCGATCAACTGCTTGTGCAGGCGCGGTGCGAGGCTGGCAAAGGCCTCTCCGCCCGCGAGCTGCGTCGCCAGCACGCCCAGCGCGCCCTGGACAATCTCTTTTGTTTCAGAGGCGGTCACGAACTCCACCAGCAGCCCGACGCCCAGCTGGCGCTGCGCGGAATCCAGCTTGCCGAGCACGCGGGCCAGGTTGCTGATCGCTACCACGCGCTCGTCCACGGCGCCGCGCGCGGCCTTGGCCAGGTTCTCGGTCAGCGCGGCCTCAAGCCCCAGGCCGCCGAGCGCGCGGGCGGCTTCGGCGCGCACGTCGGCTTCGCGGTCGCGCAGGGCGGTCAAAAACAGGCGCAGCTTTTCGTCGGGCGGCAGCTCGGTGAGGTACAGCTTGCGCACGGCCTCGAGGCGGCGGCCGACATCGGCGCTGGTGACCAGCTCCAGCTTGAGGCGCGAGATCTCGTCGTGGCTGAGCAGCTTGCGGGCCTCGTCGCGGTCGATCACGGAGCTGATGCGGCCCTCGGGCATCACGGCCAGAGGCTGCGCTGGCGCCGTGGGGGATGGCTCAGCGCCTTCGGCTTCTTCAGCCAGGCACAACACGCGAGCACCGTTCACGCTGCGCAGGGCGACGGGGTTTTCCTCGAAGAAATCGGCGTCCTGCTTGGATGCCAGTTTCTGCAGGGCGGCGTCGCTCAGCTTGTCGGCGCCGTCCAGCAGGGCCTTGGCGAGCAGCAGCTTGCTGAGCGGCTTGCCGTCGTCATCCAGCGCGAATTCAAGCAGCGTCTCGCTGACATGCAGGCCCTTACGCGCCAACGCGCCCAGCCGCGTCGCCACGCGGCGAGACGCGCCAAAGCTGTCTACCAGGTTGTCGAAATCGTCCCGGATGATGCGCACGGACGCCCTTCGGCTATGATCACCCCGATGGTACGCGAGCTTCTGGACTCCCGCAACGTGGTCGTGCGCGCCCCCAACGCGCTGGGCGACCTGGTGATGGCCACGCCGGCCTTCGCGCGGCTGGCCGCGCACTTCGGGCCTCAGCGCCTCACGCTCGTGTGCCTGCCGATCGGCGTGCCGCTGCTGGAAGGCAACGCGTGGTTTCATGAAATCCTGTCTTATGACCGCAAGGGCGCCCACCGCGGCCTGCTGGGCGGCAGCAAGTTCGCCACGGAGCTGCGCCGCCGCAGGTTCGACCTCGGCATCATCTTCCCCAACAGCTTCAGCAGCGCCTGGCAGTTCATGCAGGGCCGCGTGAAGCGCCGCGTGGGCTACTTCAAGGACGGCCGTCGCTTCCTGCTGCACGCCGGGCGCGAACGCGACCACGACGCCGCAGGCAAGTTCGTGCCCAAGTACACCGGCCGATACTTCATGGAGCTGCTGGATGCGATCGGCCTGCTGCCCGGCGAGCTGGTCCCCAGCCTGCCGGTCAGCGACGCCGACCGGGATGCCGCCGCCCGCTTCATCGACGAGAAGGGCCTGGCAGGCGGCCCCCTGGTGATCTGCGCACCGGGCGGCGCCTTCGGCCCCAGCAAACTGTGGCCCTTCGAGCGCTACGCGACCGTGCTGAACGCCCTGGCCGATGAAGGCGCGAAGGTGCTGCTGAGCATCGCGCCCAACGAGCAGGCGGAAGGAGCAGGCGTACTCAAGGCCGCCGGGCGCGACTACCCCACGGTGGCGGGTTTGGGGCTGGGGGCGCTGAAAGGCGTGTACGAGCGCGCCGCGCTGGTGCTGACCAACGACACCGGGCCGCGGCACATTGCCGTGGCGCTGGGCCGGCCGGTGGTGTGCGTGATGGGCCCCAACGACCCGCGCTACACGGCACTGCCGGAAGTCGAGCGCGGGGAAGTGATCCGCGAGCCCGTGGATTGCAGCCCGTACAGCTGGCCCTGCCAGTTGAAGGAGTGCCCGATCGACCATCGCTGCATGCAGGCGATCAGCGTGGAGCGCGTGCTGGCTGCGTGCCGGCGCGAGTTGGATGAGTAGAGTTGAAAGGCACAGGAAGCTTGCCCAATGCTGCGGGGGTAAGCATTTCGCGACAAACGACTGCATGCTGAACACATCAGCTGCCAGGCGCGGAGCGCCGTCACAACGGCCGCTTGCGGCCGGATCGCTCTCGCGGCGATAGCCGCGAGTGTGTCGGCGCTCCGCGCCTTCGACCATTCTTCTGCCGAGTACCCCCACCGAACGCCAGAGGCGTTCGGTGGGGGCTTCCACTGTGCAGGCGCTCCGCGCCAAACAGCTTCAGCAATGACCGCCTAGCATAACCCCGCAGTATTGGGCAGGATTGCCTGTCCACGCTGGAGTACTGGCGGATTGCCTGTGCCACGCTAGCCGGCGGCTGATTGGCCTTCGCTGGCGGCCTTGCGGTCTTCTTCTTCCAGCATCTCGCGGATTTCGTTGAGCGTGCGGTGGATCTTCAGCAGCTCGATGCGGCGGATGCGGTCGAACACCGACTCGTCGTAGAGACGATGGCCTGACTCCGTGCGCTCGACGGGGTGGATCAGGCCCAGCATGGTGTAGTTGTGGATGGTCTGCCGCGACAGCCCGGTGTGGCGCATGATCTCGCCGACCTTGTAGCGTTTGGGTGGCGCTGGCATTGCTGGCTCCGTTCCCGGCTGACTGGGTGCTACTTAACTCATCGGGCGCGGTTTCGCCATGGCGAAATCAGCGTTGTTCAGCGGGCGAACAGCTTTTCAGGCACGATGGCGGCGCGCTTCATCAGGGCCTGCTCGACCTTGGCCCGGTTCTGTATCAGGCGCTGGTTTTCCAGCTGCGTGCGTATGCTCTGCTGCACCTTGGGGCTTTCAAAGTTGCGGCGGTCGCCGTCTTCGCGTGAGAACAGCTGCACAAACATCACGCCCTCGTACTGCTGCCCTTCGTCGTCAGTCTCGCGCACGGAGCCGACTTCGGACACTCCGCCCTTTGGCGACACCGACAGCACCATCTGGTAGGCGGTGGGGTCAAGTTCGCTGTCATCTTTGGCCACGGTGCGCTCGCTGATCTCGAGTTTCACGCCGGGCAGGGACAGGTCCTGGATCAGCTTGATCAAGCCTTCGGCGGCGTTTTCCAGCGACTCCTTCTTCTCTACACGCGCGTGCACGCTGGTATCGCCCTCGACCACGGCGTTCACCAGCTTGCGTTTGGTATCGATGGAACTTTCGGCCGGGTACAGCAGCCGCAGCTGGCGGTAGTCGATGTTGCGGGCGATGCGCCAGCGGTCGGCGTCGCGCTCGAAATCCTTGCGCACTTCACCCGGCGTGACCGACAGCGAGAAGTAGATTTCCAGCGGGTACTGCGCGGGCAGCGGCCCGTAGGCGCCGGCCATGTAGTTGAGGATTTCGTTGCGGCGGATTTCGCCGCGGGTGCGGTTCAGGTACTCGCTGGGAGTCAGGTTGTACTTTTCCTTCAGGTAGCCTGCCCAGGCCTTGATGTCGTAGTCGCCGATGCCGATCAGCTTCTTCTGGCGCGTGATCACGCCGCGCATCTGCGCGTCGCTGATCTTGAGCTGGATCCGGTCGGCCTCGTCGTCCAGCAGCTTCTTGAGCACGTAACTCTGCAGCATCTGGAACACCAGCTGCTTCTCGAGCTCGCGGTCCGGGACCTCGGGCGGCACGCGCTGCGTGATGCGCGTGGCGTTGATCTCGAGCTGCAGGTCGGTGTCGCCGACGATCTCCTGGTAGGTGATGGCCTTGCCGTTCACCACGGCCAGGATCTCGTTGGCGCCGTCGGCGCGGTCGCCCTGCGCTGTCACGACGGCGCAGAGAAGGCACAGGCAGATGGCGGCGGTCAGCAGGCGTTTCATGGTGGGGCAGCTTGCGTTGGGATTCGGCCCGGGGCAAGTGTGGTTTGCGTTGCGATTGCTCTAGTTTGTCGCGGCCGCCGCCGGCTCCGTTTCCTGTTCGAACACTCCCTGGCGGGCGAGCGCCGAAAGCAGGTTCGACAGGAAGCGCAGCTGGTCGAGCGGCTGCTCGAGGCCCTTGCGCAACGGCAGCGCCAGGGTGGACTCGTCCAGCACGCGGAACGACTTGCTGGCCAGCGACAGCTTGCGCGCGCTGAGCGGCGCCGACAGAGCCCGCAGCTTCAGGTGGTCTTCAGCGCGGGTCAGGCTCACGATGCCGAGCCGCGACAGCCGCGCGCGTACCAGCGCACCCTGCACCAGCAGCTCGAACTCGCGGGGCGGCTTGCCGAAGCGGTCCCTGATCTCGGCGGCGATCTGCTCGGCCTGCTTGTCGTCGCCGACGCGCGCCAGGCGCCGATAAATCTCGAGGCGCTGCTTGGCCGAGGCGATGTAGCCGCGCGGAATACGGAAATCGAGGCCGAGGTCGAGCTGGGTGTCCACCTCGGGCGGCACGGGCTGGTGCTTCATCTTGCGCACCGCGCGGTCCAGCATGCGGCAGTACAGGTCATAGCCGATGGTGGCGATGTGGCCGGACTGCTCGGGCCCCAGCAGGTTGCCGGCGCCGCGCAGCTCAAGGTCGCGCATGGCGATCTTGAAGCCGCTGCCCAGCGCCGAGTACTGCAGGATCGCCTTGAGGCGCTTGGCGGCGATTTCACTCAGGCTCACGTCGTCGGGCACCAGCAGATAGCAGTAGGCCTGGTTGTGGTAGCGGCCCACGCGCCCGCGCAGCTGGTGCAGGTCGGAAAGCCCGTAGTTCTGGGCCTGGTCGATGATGATGGTGTTGGCGTTGCGCACGTCGATGCCGCTTTCGATGATCGTGGTGCACACCAGCACGTCCACCTCGCGGTTCATGAAACGCAGCATCACGTCTTCCAGCTGCCCCTCGGGCATCTGCCCGTGGCCGATCTCGACGCGGGCGCCGGGGGCCAGGCGCTGCACGCGCTCGGCCACCAGCTCGATGTCATAGACCCGGTTGTGCACGAAGAACACCTGGCCGTCGCGCGCGAGCTCGTGCTGGATGGCGTCGGACAGCTCACGCTCGTTCCAGTGCATCAGGCGCGTGATCACCGCCAGGCGCGCGGCCGGCGGCGTGGTCAGGTTGCTGATGTCGCGCAGGCCCAGCAGCGCCTGGTGCAGCGTGCGTGGGATGGGGGTGGCGGACAGCGTCAGCAGGTCCACGGTGCGGCGCATCTGCTTGAGGCGCTCCTTGTGCTCGACGCCGAAGCGCTGTTCCTCGTCGATCACCACCAGGCCCAGGTTCTTGAACTGCACGTCCTGGCTGAGCAGGCGGTGGGTGCCGATCACGATGTCCACCTTGCCCTCGGCCAGCGCCTCGATGGTCTTGCGCTGCTCGGCCGCGGTGCGGAAGCGCGACAGCAGGTCCACCACCACGGGAAAGCTGTGCATGCGCTCGCTGAAGCTCAGGAAGTGCTGTTGCGCCAGTACCGTGGTGGGCACCAGGATCGCCACCTGGCGGCCTTCCAGCACCATCTTGAAGGCGGCGCGCATGGCGAGCTCGGTCTTGCCGTAGCCCACGTCGCCGCAGATCAGCCGGTCCATGGGTTTGCGCGATTCCATGTCGCGCTTGATGGATATGCTGCTGGTGGCCTGGTCGGGCGTGTCGCGGAAAGGGCAGGCGGCCTCGTACTCGGCCATCTCGGAACTGTCGGGCGCGCAGGCGTGGCCGGCCTCGTGGGCGCGGATGGCCTGCACTTCCAGCATCTCCGCGGCGAGCTTGAGCACGCTGTGCTGGGCGCGCAGCTTGCGCTCGGACCAGGCCTGGGTGTTGAGCTTGCTGAGCTGCGGCACCATGCCGCGCATGCCGATGTACTTCTGCACCACGTCGGCGTTGGTGGCGGGCACGTGCAGCACCACGTTGTCGGCGAACTCCAGGCCCAGGAACTCGCCGGGTTTGCCCTCGCGCTGCAGCGTCTCCATGCCCTTGAAGCGCGCGATGCCGTGCTGCAGGTGCACGACGTAATCACCGGGCTCGAGGTCGATGAACTCGTCGAGCAGTTCGCCCATCTCGCGGCGCTCACCCTGCTCAAAGTGCAGGCGCCGGCGTGCGCGGCCCAGCAGCTCGTGCAGGCTCAGCACCGCATAGCCGAGCCCCGGCAGCGCGCGGCCGCCCTCGACGTCGCCGGGCAGCAGGTGCAGCTTCTTCGACGACTTCACGCCGTGGCCTTCAAGTCCATCGCGGGCGGGGCGCATCTCGGCCTCGGCGCCGCAGAACAGCAGGCAGGTCAGGCCGGCGTCCTGCAGCGGCTTCAGCAGGGCGGCCACGCCCTCGTAGCCTTCGCCGAGGCTGACCGGCCTGGCGCACTCGAGCTTCGTCTCGGTGTCTTCGTGCGTCAGGGCGTCGGCGCCGGCGACAAGCTGATGGGCGCGCTCGATGCGCTTGTGCCGCGCGGGGTCTTCACTGAAGCTGGCCAGGGTGCGCAGGCGCTCCGCCACCTCTGCGGGCTCCAGCGCGATAACGGCGTGCTTCGGCAGGTGGTCCAGCAGCATCGCGTCGCGGCCGCCCTCCACGGGCACCAGCGGGAAAGCCGCGCCCTCGGACAGAGATTCGAAGCTGCGCTGGGTTTCGACATCAAAGGCCCGCACGCTCTCGATCACGTCGCCGAACAGCTCGAGCCGAACCGGGTTGCCCATGCTGGGCGGGAAGATGTCCACGATGCCGCCGCGCCGCGCGAACTGGCCGCCGCCGTCCACCTGCTCGACGCGCTGCATGCCGGCGTCGATCAACTGCTTGAACAGCTCTTCCAACTTCACCTTCGCGCCGGGCTTCAGCACGAGGTTGCCGGACTTGATCTCGGCCGGCGAAGGCAGCGCCTCGATCAGCGCCGCCGCGGGCGTCAGCAGCACGGCCGGCCCGTCCAGGTGCGCCATGCGCGCCAGCAAGCTGATCCAGAGCGCCTGCTTGTCCGGGTTGTTTTCGTCCATCACCGGCGCGATCAGAGTTTGCAGGCCGGGCGCCAGCGCCTCGATGTCCAGCGCGATGTCCTCGGCCGTCTCGGGGCCGGGGTGAGACACAGCAGCAGGCCGTCGCGCGCGCGGGCGGCGACCATGATGCTGAAAGCGCAGCCGCTGAGGCCGCCGACCAGCGCCCTGCCCGCGGCAAGGCGGGCCGCCGCTTCAAGCAGTTGTTCGCGCGCGTCGGGCATCGGCGGATTGTACGGTCTTGAGCGTGGAAGGGGTCCGGCCCTGTTTTCATGATCGAAAACAGGGCCTGACCCCCGGTTGGCTGTGATCAGGGAACGAGCGCGGGTTGCGGGCTATTCCTCGTCGTCTTCTTCGCCCTCGAACTCTTCGTCTTCTTCCTCGTCTTCCTCTTCTTCTTCCTCTTCTTCGCCTTCTTCCTCCTCCTCTTCTTCTTCCTCTTCCTCCTCCTCTTCTTCCTCGACCTCTTCTTCCAGTTCTTCCTCTTCTTCCTCTTCTTCGTCCTCGTCTTCGTCGAGTTCTTCCTCTTCGACCTCTTCCTCGGCCGCCTCGATCGCGAACTTGGCGATCTCACCGGTGGCTATGAACTCTTCCACGCCCTGCATGGCCAGCCAGTCCACGGCCGCATCCATCAGCTCGGTGCCGGCAAAGGCGATCCAGGCCTTTTTCAGGTCGGCGCGCTTCTGCAGCAGGCGGTTGAACTTGTCGAAGCTGCCCTTGACCGCCTCCTGCACCTGCTTGGCGTCCTTGGGGTCGATGGTCTTGGCGAAGCCGTCCGTGAGCTGCTTGAGCTTGCGCTTGCCGATGGTGTCGATCAGCACGCGGCGCGTGCGGTCGTCGTCCAGCTCGCTGCTGCCGCGCACGATCTTGGAGCGCTTGGGATCCCAGTAGTGGGGGGTGCGGGTGTCCAGCATGGCGTCCACCATGCGGTCGAGGTTGATGGTGATCGGCGTGTTCGGCATGGCCTTTTCCCTTCACGGCTTCAGACGGTGCGCAAGGTAGTAACGGCACACGCGGAATCAAGCCGAATCGTGGTAGCGTGTTGGGTCTTTGATTCCCGCCTGTTCAAAGCCCTGGCGGCGCAGCCGGCACGCATCGCAGCGACCGCAGGCCAGGCCGTTGATCGGGTCATAACAGCTGTGAGTCAGGCTGTAATCCACGCCCAAGGCCGTTCCCTGGCGGATGATTTCGGCCTTGGTCAGGCTGATCAGCGGGGCGTGAATCCGTATGGCCCGGCCTTCAACGCCTTCCCGGGTTGCCAGGTTCGCGAGCTTCTCGAAGGCCGCAATGAATGCCGGACGGCAGTCGGGGTAGCCCGAGTAATCGACGGCGTTGACCCCGATGAAAATGTCATGCGCGCCGGAAACCTCGGCAACGGCCAGGGCGTAGCTCAGAAACAGCGTGTTGCGCGCGGGCACGTAGGTCACCGGGATACCTTCGCCTACGCCTGCCTTGGGTACGTCGATGTCGGCCGTAAGGGCGCTGCCGCCGACGGCACGCAGGTCCAGGCGGATCACGCGAGGCGGCGCGACATGCATGGATTCGCACACGGCGGCGGCGGCCTGCAACTCGACGTCGTGGCGCTGGCCGTAGTCGAAGGTCAGGGCCTGAACGGCGTAGCCCTCGGCCTTGGCCATGGCGAGCACCGTGGCGCTATCCAGGCCGCCGGAAACAAGCACGATTGCGGGCTTCGCGTCCATGGCCGAGAAATAGCCGGACGGGCCGGTCAGCGCAAGGCGGGGGTAGAGGTCAGGTTTCAGGTATCAGGTTTCAGGGGTCAGGGATTCGCTCAGCGCCCAAGACAACGGCCGGCGCAGCGCCGGCCGTCTGGTGAATCTTGATTCTGGACCACACAAACCCTGAAACCTGAAACCTGTCCCCTGAAACCTGACTTCACTTCCAGTCGATCTTGCAGTACCAGTCGGTGTAGGCGCCGCCGGACTGTTTGGCGAAGCCCTTCATCAGTTCCTTGTCGTGGATGCCGATGCCGACGGTGTTGATCATCACCTTGCGGAAACGGTTGAGATGCGCCGCGAGCTCCAGCAGCTTGTCGCGCTTGACGTATTCGCCGTCGCCAACGGGATTATTGAACTCGTCCTTGGCGGAGACGCTGTCCGAGTCGTCGCTCCAGGTCGGGTAGCCGTCGGTGAGGAACACGATGGTGTGGGCGCCGTTCAGGATGCACTCGCGGTCGAGCTCGGGGCTGTCGGATTCTTTCTTGCTGCCGTTGAACTTGAAGGCCTTCAGCAGCGCGCCGTGGATGTTGGTGGTGCTCTCCAGCTCGAGGCCTTCCACGTTCTTGATCCAGAGGTCGCAGTTCTTGTCGGTGGCCTCGATCCAGCCGTCGGTGAACATGGCGACGTCCTTCGAGTAGGTGATGATCGCGAAGGTGCGCGCCTCGGGGTCGTTCCTCAAGCCGCGGGTGCCCTTCTTCTTGTCTTTGTCCTTGGAGTTGGCGGCCGGGTCGGGACGCAGTTTATCGATCGAGTACTTCAGCTCGGCCTTGGCGAGGTCGAGCGGATTGGGGCGATCCGGCATTTTCTTCCAGTCGAGGTGACTGGTGAGCTTCTTGATCCTCTCCAGGTCGTCGGCGTTGATCTCGTGCTTCATGCTGTCGGAAATGTCGATCACGAACACCAGGCGCGTGCCGACGATCGGCTCTTTGAACACGATCGGCGCGGTCTTGCTCTTTTTTCTCGGGTGCCTTCTCGGCCTGCGCGACGCCCTTGTTGCGCACCCACCATTCCCAGAACGTGATGGTGTCGTCGGTGAGCGTGCAGTCTTCGCCGCTGAGCTTGAACAGCACGCGCTCCGCCATGTGGCGCAGGCGCACCACCTGGTTCTTTGACCAGCGCTGCCAGTCGACCAGCGCCTGCGCGACTGTCAGGGCTTCCGGGTCGTCGCGCCCGGCCAGCGCACCCAGGCAGGCGATCACGTTGACCGTGACGATTTCTTCCTTGTGCAGCTTCTCGGAGTCCTTGCCCATCAGGGCGATCACGTCGGGCAGGAACACCTTGCCCGCGCCCGGCTTGTCCACCTCGCCCTGGCGCACGGCCTCCACGGCGGCAATCACGATCCAGTGCGACTTGTCACCGAGCGCCTTGCGTACTTCGGCGGCGTCCTTTTCATCGCCCGAGGTCACCAGGGGCAACAGACGCTCGAATTCGCTGAAAGCCTCTTTGCTGTCGTCCTTGACGGGCACCGGGCGCACGCGGTCAGCGACGACGGCGGGCGCCAGCGCCAGCAGCACGGCCGCCGCGAACAGAGCAGATTTGAGGAGACGCATGGTTGTCCTTCCGCAGGCCCGCAGGGGAGCAGGTTACTCGGGAAACTCCAGTCAACGTAGCCGCCACCGGTCTTCTTGGCCATGGTGCTGAGCAGCTCCTTGTCGTGGTTGCCGATGCCCACGCAGCTGATGATCACCTTGCGGAACAGGTTCTGGCGCAAAATGTCGGGCCAGATGTCCTCGCTGTAGATGAAGGGGCCGTCGCCCACGCTGTTGTCGATGTTGTTGCGCTTGTCCTTGACCCGGGCGGTGCTCTGGTCGTCCCAGCTGGCCCAGCCGTCGGTCAGGAACACGATGGTATCCGCGCCGGTCAGCACGCAGTTGGCGTCCACGGCCGGCTCATCGCACTTGTCGCCCTTGTCGGAGACCTGCAGGGCGTGCAGCAGCGCGCCGTGGATGTTGGTCATGCCCATGAAGTCCAGCTCGAGGGCGGCCTTGCTCCACTTGCTGCAGTTGGCTTCGTTGGCGTAGACCCAGCCGCCGGTGGGGCACTCGTGCTCGGTGCCGTAGACGACGATCGCGAAGTAGCGGTCGCCCACGAAATCCTTGATCGCGCGGGAGAGCTCGAAGCGGGCGAGGTCCATCTTGGTCTCGATTTCCTTCCAGGGCAGGCGGCGCAGCGGGTTGTCGGCGTCCGGATCTTCCTCTTCTTCCTCGGGGGCCTTCTCGCCCTTGCGCCGGCCTGAAACCGGGCCGGATTCCTTTTGCGCTTTTCGATTTCCTCAAGGCTGATCTTGAGCGGCAGCTTCATGCTGTCCGAGCAGTCGATCACGAACACGAAGCGCTTGCCCACCGGCGCCGTGTCGAACACGGGCGGCACCGCGGCCGTCTTGCTGCGTTTGCCGTCGGGCTTCTTGCTGTTGTCAACGGCGCCAACGGCCTTCATCTGCGCGACCCACCACTTCCAGTAGAACGTGGATGCCATGTCGGCCACCTCGCCGGTGATCGCATTCAGCATCTTGCTGCCGAAGAAGCGCACGCGTTCATCGAGGCAGATCTTTGCGCTCTTCCCACACCACCGCGGCCTCGACCGTCTTGATCACGGTTTCCTTGTTGGCGGTGTCCACGATGTCCTCGAGGCAGGCCATGGTGTTGATCGGGACGATCAGCCACTTGCGGGCCCACTCCTCGTTTTCTTCCAGCAGGATGTTCACCACGTCGTCGGTGAAGCGCGAGGCCTTGGCCTGGCGCACGGCCTCGAGGGCGGCGCACTTGATGTAGGGGTTTTTGGCGTCGGCCAGCGCGGCGCGGATGGTCTTGTCGGCGGCCTCCACGCCTTCCATGCGGGCCAGCGACTTGAAGAAGTCGAACTGGTCAAGGGCCAGGGTGGGGTCCTTGTCGCTTTTCAGGTCGAGCGCCGCCTTGCCGATCAGCCCGACGCTCTCTTCGTCGGTGAACGAGGCCAGCGCGTTGATGATCTGGTCGCGCACCTCGCCGGGCAGGCCGGCTTTCTTGCTTTTACGGGCCCGCTGGTCGTTGGCCAGTTCGCCCAGCAGGTACTTGGCGGCATCTTTGTCGTTGGTTCTGGCCATCTTCTCGATCAGCCGCCCCATGGTGGTGCGTGAGCCGTCTTTCTTGGCCTGCTCGTAGTCTTTCTTGAGCGTCTTGAAGTCGTCGTCGGCGCGCACTGTACCGGTGGGGGCCAGGCTCACGGACAGCAGGGCGGCCGCAAGCAGGCACAGAAGAAGGGACCAGCGGTAGGAATTCGGGCGCTGCATTTCGCCTCCTGTTTTTCGGCCCGCGGGGTGGGTCTGTGATGACCTGCGCCTACTTTAACCCGACCCGCCACAGCCGCAATGCTACCCAACGGTAACACGGACCCCCGGCAGGTGTCTGCAACGTAGCGAAACAGCCGCGCCGGGGCCATTCTTGGCCCATGTACGGTATGCATCAAATGCCGTGCCGCATGGGTGGGCCAACGGCTGCGGGGTGGCGTCATCTGCCGGAAAACGCGCGTGTGCACACCGCCGTTCACGTAAATTGCGGCCGCCCAGCGGCTGGCATGGGCAAGTTTCATGTGCTTGAATTGCATTCATGACCGAGACTACCGAGCCCAAGTTCTACCTGAAGCTCAACATCGAGCAGCGGTTGCAGCTCGTTGCCGAAATCATGGAAAGCGTTCTCGCCGCGGCCGGGCCGGAATCCGTGCGGGGGCCGACATGGGACGATCTTGAACGACGGCTGGCGGGCCCTGATCGCGCTCTGTCCTGGCAGGAATTCTGCCGGCAACTCGGCTGGTCGGAATGACCTTGCCGTTGCTGGTTCGGCCGGAAGTCGCAGGGGATGTTGACGACATCCGGCGTTACTACCGTGAACTTTCTCCGCATCTGGAAGCGGCGTTTGAGGCGGCTTTCAAGGATGCTATCGCCCGCATGACGGCGAATCCGCTGGCTTACTCACAAGTGCGCGGAGCGATGCGGCGCGTGCGACTGAAGCGCTTTCCATACCTGGTGGGGTACATCGTGAATCCGGACTCGATCCTCGTGGTGGGGGTTGTACACGCCGCCCGCGACCCGGAAGTCTGGGCTGCACGGTCTGGAGAACCGGATTAGCAATCACCGGCCGGATTTATCTCGGCTTGTGGTCACGCTTTGCGTTTCCATAATAGCGCAGCACGTTAGGGAACCCATGGCACAGGATCAGCCCGCACTTTCCGGCGACGACTATCGCGTACTCGGCGAAATCGGCGAGGCCCACAAGGCCATCCGCGCCGAGCTGGCCAAGCGCATCGTCGGCCAGGAAGACGTGATTGAGCAGGTTCTGACCGCCTTCTTCGCCGGCGGCCACGTGCTGCTGCTGGGCGTGCCCGGGCTGGCCAAGACCCTGCTGATCAGCACTCTTTCCGAGATCCTGGGGCTTGAGTTCAACCGTATCCAGTTCACGCCCGACCTGATGCCCAGCGACATCTGCGGCAGCGACGTGCTGGTCGGCGAAAAGGGCGAGCGCGGCTTCCAGTTCATGGGCGGGCCGATCTTCGCCAACTTCGTGCTGGCCGACGAAATCAACCGCACGCCGCCCAAGACCCAGGCCGCGCTGCTGGAGGCCATGGAAGAGTACGCCGTCACGGTGGCCGGCAAGCGCTACCCGCTGCCGCGCCCGTACTTTGTGATGGCGACCCAGAACCCCATTGAACAAGAGGGCACCTACGTGCTGCCGGCCGCGGCGCTGGACCGCTTCATGTTCACGGTGCTGGTGGATTACCCGACCCAGCACGACGAAATGGAGATGCTGTTCCGCACCACCAGCCGCGAAATGCCGCCGGTGCAGACGCTGATGAGCGCCGACAAGGTGATGCGCATGCTTGATGTGGTGCGCAAAATCAACATGCGCGACGACACCCTGAAGTACGCGATCAGCCTGGTGCGCGCCACGCGGCCTGAAAACAAGTTCAACCCGGACATCGAAGACCTGGTCGAGTGCGGCGGCAGCCCGCGCGCCACCCAGGCGCTGATCCTGGGCGCCAAGGCCCGCGCGGCGCTGGAAGGGCGCGATGAGGCCCTGCCCGATGACGTGCGCGCGATCGCGCTGCCGGCGATGCACCACCGCGTGCTGACCAACTTCCATGCCGAGGCCGACGGCGTGAACAGCCGCGACATCGTGCGCATGCTGATCAAGGACGTGCAGCGCCCCAGCTGGGACGTCCCGGCGCTGGAAAAGAAGCCGCGCCGCGGCATCGGCCAGTTCCTCACCGACCTGCTGCTCGGCAAGAGCAAGAAGCGCAGCGTTTCCAGGGTTTAGCCCGCCCTGCGAATCAGCCTCCAGCGGCAAATCCATGCCGATTCGCCCCGCCTTTGCAGGCAGGGCTTTGGTTGCTGTGCAAAAATCTGAAAAATACTTTTCCGCCCGCAAAGGCCGTAAATGTCGGCCTTTGCGGCATTGGTTGTTTCGCGGACGCCTCAAATCCTTCGCCAACCGCCGCATAGGGTGTGGGCGGACTTTCCGCCCGAACTTCGGAGCACACCCATGTCCCGTTTCGAGAAAGTCGGCAACCGCGGCCGTGAACAGCGCAAGGCGCGCAGCAGCGGCCAGATCGTGGAAGGCATCGCCATCGCGCAGCGCATGTACCTTGAGACCGGCGGCGAAGACATCGATTTCGGCATTCGCTCGGCCAGGCTGATGCTGCAACTCTACCAGAAGCAGCTGGAAAGCGGCCCGCGCCCGGGTGTTGAGCCGATCAGCCATCAGCTGGCCGTGCGCACCCGCCAGCAACTGGCAAGCTTCATGCGCCAGCGGGAACGCAAGCTGGCAGACCTGCAGAAGCGCGTGGATGAAAGCCAGCAGGCCGAAGCGGACCGTGCGGACGCAGAACGGAACGCGGAAGCAGGACGGAACGCGGACGTCCCGTCCGCAGAAACGCCGGTGACCGACCAAGACCAGAAAGCATTCGATACGGAACCGGCTTGCGATGCGGACCGGAGGTCCGCGCTCCAATCAGCCGCCAGACAGGCCGGCTAGGCACTACGGCGATCTTTGACAAGTTAGCGGCCGAACTTGAGGCGCTCGGCGAGGATCTCGGGCAGGCCGGCATCGAGGATCTTGCGGCTGGTGGTCTCGATGTCGTACTCGATGCGGGTGATCTTCACCATCTCTTTGTCGCTGTCGTAGATGGCAAAGCAGCTCTTGGGGTTTTCGTCGCGCGGCTGGCCTACGCTGCCTACGTTGACCAGCGCCTTCTCGAAGCCCTTGAGGTTGATCTCGTAGGACATGCTGTAGCTGACCATCGGCCCGCTGAAGAAGGTGACCGGCACGTGGGAATGGCCGAGGAAGCACACGCGGGTGCGCAGCTTCTCGAGTGACAGGCGCGCGTCCTGGCTGGTCTGGATGTAATCGAACAGGTCAGGAAAGTTCAGCGAGCCGTGCACCAGGGTGATGTCTTCGTTCACCTCGTGCACCAGCGGCAGCTCGCGCAGGAACTGCATGTTCTCTTCTTTGAGGTTGTCGCGCGTCCAGTAGACGGCCTGCTTGGCGTAGGTGTTGAAGAACTCGATGCTCAGCTTGCCGCACACGGCCCAGTCGTGGTTGCCGGCGACGGTGGGGCAGCCCATTTCGCGCACGATGTCGCAGCATTCATCGGGGTTGGCGCCGTAGCCGACGATGTCGCCCAGGCAAAGGTAGCGGTCGACGCCTTCCTTTTTGCAAAGGCCCAGGACCGTCTCAAGCGCCTCCAGGTTGCCGTGGATGTCTCCGAAGATGGCGTAACGCAAGACTGACCCCCGGCAGGCGCGCCTGTGGCAACGAGTAGAAAACCCGACCTAAATGGTCCAATAATAAAGTCTAGCCAATACTGCTTCACCCGGCAAGACGGCCCAAACATAGCACTGTCTATGCCTTACGCCACTGACTTTGCAGTCAAACAGGCGCTGTCCAACGCTACTCCCGCTGCACACCACGCACAAGCATGTACCGCAAGGCCAAGCACGGAAACCTGCACGGCCGAATCCCACAGCAGGGGCGTCAGGTCATGGCGGCTGAGATCCGGCAGCAGCAGCGCGTAAGCGCCGCCCATGCCCGCCACCGCGTAGCCGATTACATAGAGCCCCAGGGTGATCAGGCCGACCACCACCGGCTTGCGCAGGCGGGCCGCCACCTGCACGAAGGCCAGCAGGATCGCGCTGGCGAAGAACTGGCCCAGCACGGGCAGGAACAGCGAGCCGGTTTCACTGAGCGCGCTGCTGGCGCCGCGGTAGCTGAACAGCATGGGGTCTTCCAGCTCGAACCACAGCAGCGCGGCGAAGATCGCGCCGCTCCATAGCAGGCACAGCACGGCCAGCGGCGCCAGCCGCCCCAGCAGCGTGCCCAGCGACAGCACCCACACAGGTACCGGACGCGTCAGGAGCTGCGCCTCGGCCTCTTCGGATTCGTCCTCGCCGGGCAGGCAGAACAGCAGCACGGCCACGGCGCCCAGCAGGCCGATGGTGTAGACGCCAAGTTCCTTAAGTTGCACGACTTCGTAGCCCAATCCGAAGGCGCTGAACCATCGCAGGGAAAGGATGAAGCCGACACCCGCCACGGCCAGCACCCAGGTGCCGCCCCGGCGCAGGATGTCCAGGGCGTTCGAAAGGCTAAGGGCCAGCAGGGCGTGGGGCATGGGCTGAGTGTAGTAGGGATCGCGCAACAGGTGCAACACTGGCTGGGTGGCACAGACATTCCTGTCTGTGGGGCTGAGCGAAGCGAAGCCCGGCCTGTCGCGGCAAACGCGCCGCGACCACAGACAAGAATGTCTGTGCCACCAACTACTCGTGCCGCGTCACCGGGTACACCTCGCGGAAGAACCAGCGCGAGTCGCTGAACATGATAGGGATGCGTTCGATCTCGCCGCGCTTGATCCACTTCCAGGCCGCTACTTCGTTGGGGTCGGGCTTTACTTCGCGCGGGCCGGCCAGCTCACACTGCCACCAGTGCAGCACGAAGTGGGCCCGGCGGGTCATGCTCTCCCACAGCTTGCGCACGGGCTTGATTCGCAGGCCCACTTCCTCAAGGGCCTCGCGCACGCAGGCGGACTGCTGGTCTTCGCCAGGCTCCAGCGAGCCGGTCACGCTGGACCAGTAGCCGGGCCAGGTGTCCATGGCCGCGCGCTCGATGAACAGCAGCTCATCGCCGTCTTCGATCACGGCGACGATGGCATGGCGTAGCGGGCGTTGGTCGTCGAACATGGCGACTGGTGGTTAGTGGTTGGTGGTTGGTGGTTGGTGGTTGGTGGTTGGTGGTTGGTAGTTAGTGGTTGGTAGTTAGTGGTTAGCGTCTCCTTGAATATGCGCTTCACCAGTCACCAGTCACCAGCCACCAGCCACCAGTCACCAGTCACCAGCCACCAGCCACCAGTCACCAGTCACCAGCCACCAGTCACCAGCCACCAGCCACCAGCCACCAGTAACCAGCCACCAGTAACCAGCCACCGGTCACCCGTTGTTGATCCGGGCGGCGATCCTGGGGCCGAGCTCTTTGGGATTGGCCTTGCCCTTCAGCTTGCGCATCACCTGCCCGATCAGGAAACCCAGCGCCTTTTCTTCGCCGGCCTTGAAGTCGGCCACGGCGCGGTCTTTGAACTCCTCGATCACTTCGTCGATCATCGCGGTCAGGGCGCCTTCGTCCTGCTCGATCAGCTTATTCAGCCGCCGCGCCGCCTGCAGGGCGCCTTCGTCGGCCTCGACCATGGCGTGGAAGACTTCCTTGGCCGTGATGTTGTTCAGCTTGCCGGCGTCCAGCAGCTGGATCAGCTCAACCAGCGCCTCGGGCGTCAGCTTCAGCTCGCCGATGCCCGCGTTGCGGTCGTTGAGCTCGCGGGTGACTTCGCCGACCACCCAGGCCGCCACCTTGCGCGGCTCGTCCAGCAGCTTGAGCGCGCTCTCGTAGAAGTCGGCCAGGGCCTTGTCGCCCACCAGGTACTCGGCGTCCTGCTCGCTGAGTTTGTAATCATGCAGGAAGCGCAGCAGGCGCTTCTCGGGCATCTCGGGCAGGCTGAGGCGCACGCTTTCAACCCACTCGCGCGGCACGTCGAAGGTCGCCAGGTCGGGCTCCGGGAAGAAGCGGTAGTCCGTGGCCTCTTCCTTGCTGCGCATGGAGCGCGTTTCGCCCTTCTCGTCGTCCCACAGCCGCGTGTCCTGGCTGAGACTGCCGCCGCTTTCGATCACCTGCTGGTGGCGCTTGATCTCGAACTCGAGGGCCGCGCGCACCATGCGGAAGCTGTTCAGGTTCTTGATCTCGCTGCGCACGCCGAACTTCTGCTGGCCGCGCGGCCGAATGCTGACGTTGGCGTCGCAGCGCAGGCTGCCCTTTTCCATGCTGAGGTCGCTGACGCCCAGGTAGCTGAGGTTGCGCTTGAGTGTGTTCAGGTAGACGTAGGCTTCCTCGGGGCTGCGCAGGTCGGGGCCGCCGACGATCTCGATCAGCGGCGTGCCGGCGCGGTTGAGGTCCACCAGCGTGCTGCCCTCCATGTGGATCGACTTGCCGGCGTCTTCCTCAAGGTGCGCGCGGGTGATGCGGCACACCTTGGGCTGGCCGCTTTCATCGTGAATGGGCAGCTGCAACTCGCCGTCGAAACACAGGGGCTCATCGAACTGGCTGATCTGGTAGCCCTTGGGCAGGTCCGGGTAGAAGTAGTTCTTGCGATCGAACTTGATGCGGTGCGCGATCTGGCAGTTAAGCGCCAAACCAATCCGGATTCCGAACTCCACGGCCTGGCGGTTAACCATCGGTAAGGCGCCCGGCAGGCCCAGGCACACGGGGCAGGTCAGCGAGTTCGCCGGCGCGCCGAACTGCACGGCGCAGCCGCAGAACATCTTGGACGCGGTCTTGAGCTGCACGTGCACCTCAAGGCCGATCACAGGCTCGAACTCGGTTTTGGTTGCTGTAGCCATAAGAAGGCAGGTTATAGGTTGTAGGTTGTAGGTTGTAGGGCAGGGTGGCGGCCGCAGTTCACTACAACCTACAACCTAAAACCTACAACCTGCTGTTTCAAACCACCGTCGGCAACACGTTCAGCAGGGCTTCGACGGTGGGGGCTTCGTAATCCGGCACGTCCTTCAGGTCGCGGGGCAGCTGGTGCTTGCCGTGGCGGCCCATCTGCAGCTGGATGGCCTGCATGCGCAGGGTGTTGGCCGGGCGCACGTTGTTGTCAATGCGCGTGCCCAGCATCAGGCACTCGCCGGTGGTGGTGCCCAGCAGCCCGACCAGGAACTCAACCACGCGCGGGTCCGGCAGGTCGATCTTCATCTGCCTGGGCAGGCCCTTCACCTGGATCAGCGGCGACAGCCCGCCTTTCTCGAGCGCGGCCAGTTCTTCGTCGCTCAGGTGGTTGCCGATTGCCACTTTCCAGCCGCGCTGGCGGCAGACCTGCAAAATGTCACGCGCCTCCTTGCGCAGGCGGGTTACCGGCTGATGGTTCTTCTTGAAGGCGCTGATGCAGCGCAGCGCCAGCGTGGTGTCGCGGTTCACCAGCCGGAAGATCATGGCCTCGAACTGGTTGGGCGCGAACGATTCAATCGAGAAGGTGTCGGCCTGCTGCAGCGCCTGCTCGCTGACGCGCACGCCGGCCGTGGCCACGATCTGGCGCACGAGAGCGATCGCGTTGCGGTCGTTCTCGGATTCGTCCGTCAGGACGTCGTGCATGTCAATGATGATGGCGTTGGGCAAGGTGCATCCTCAGTTCAGGTTTCAGGGTTCAGGTTTCAGGTTTCAGGGAATCCCTGACACCTGCAACCTGTCACCTGATCCCTGGCCTATGGGTTCAGCCGGTAAATCGTGCGGGGGAACGGGATGGCTTCGCGCACGTGGGTGCAGCCGGTGATCCACTGCACGCAGCGCTCGACGCCCATACCGAACCCGCCGTGCGGCACGCTGCCGTACTTACGCAGGTCGACGTACCAGCTTACTGTTTCCGGCGGGATGTTGTGCTTCTTGATCTGTGCCTCGAGTACCTCGAGGCTGTCCTCGCGCTGGCCTCCGCCCACGATTTCGCCAACTCCTTCAGGCGCTATAACGTCCACGCCCATGGCGTACTTCCCGGTGGGATCCGCCTTCATATAGAAGGCCTTCACCTCGCGCGGGTAGTGGTGGATGCACACGCACTGCTTGTAGTGCAGGCCGATGGCGGTTTCGTCCGCGGCGCCCAGGTCGTCGCCGAGGCCGTTCTTCAGGATGTCGCCGGACAGCTTCTGCAGCTCGGGGTCACTTGAGCGCGAGAAGTCATCCTTCAGCTTCTGCAGCACGCTCTGCGCTTCTTCATAGTGGATGCGCGGGAAGGGCTTGCTGATCTGCTCCAGCACTGAGGTGTCGCGCTCGAGCTCTTTCAACTCTTCCTTGCAGTTCTCCAGCGCGCGCTGCACCACGTAGCGGATCTGCTCTTCGGCCAGGTCCATGATGCCGTCCAGCTCCAGGAACGCGACCTCGGGCTCGACCATCCAGAACTCGGTCAGGTGGCGGCGCGTCTTGGACTTCTCGGCCCGGAAGGTGGGGCCGAACACCACCACCTTGCCGAACGCCATGGCGCCGGTTTCTCCGTACAGCTGGCCGCTCTGGGTCAGGTAAGCGGTTTCTTCAAAGTACGGCAGTTCGAACAGCGTGCTGACGCCCTCGCAGCTCGCCGGCGTGAAGATCGGCGCGTCGTACAGCACGAAGCCGCGCTGGTAGTAGAAGTCGCGGATCGCCTGCACCACTTCGCTGCGCACGCGCAGGATGGCGTGCGGGCGCTTGCTGCGAACCCACAGGTGGCGCAGGTCCAGCAGCTTGTCGATGTTGGGGACGTCCTCGGTGATCTGAATCGGGTAGTCGTGGACTTCCTGGATGACACGAAGGTCCGTCCCGTGCAACTCGACGCCGAGGGCCGAGCGCTCGTCCTTGCTGACCTTGCCGCGCACGACAATGCTGCTCTCGATGCCGATGCGCTTGGCGGCCTCGAACACTTCCTCGGGCACGTCTTTCTTGCTGAGCACGACCTGCACGGTGCCGGTGCCGTCGCGGAACTGCAGGAACAGCAGCTTGCCGCTGCCGCGCCGGTTATAGAGCCAGCCCTTCAGCTCGACTTCCTGCTCGACGTATTGTTTCAGCGTGTTGACGGTTACACTGTTCATCGCGCTTCCCGTGGAAAGTTCGCGGGCACTATGCACGGAAGGATATCCGCTTACAACCGGCGGACGCATGGACTGGCCTGACTGGAACACACTCTCGCTTGCAGACCGGCACTACCTGCCGTACATGCTGATCGCGGCCGCCGTCATGGTCGCGGCCGTGGTCCTGCTGCCCAAACGCCACGGCAAGCCGGTGCTGATTGGCGCATGGCTGGTGCGGCTGCTGGCGCTGCTGGTCCTCGGCCTGGCGATTGCCAACCCCGTCACCACCACGCAGGCCGAGGCGCGCTTCCAGCCGGCCGGCACCTGGCGCCTGCTGCTGCCTGGCGCCGATGCGCCGGCCAACCCGCAGGCCCGCGATTTCAATGAGCCGCCGGCGGCCTTCGTCAACCGCGTGCGTGACGCGCTGGTGGGGGAGGCGCCGCCCGCAACCACCGAAGTGCACGCCGCCGAGCGCGAAGCCGCCCTGGCCGCCTGCGACGCCGTGCGGGCATTGGGCGTTCCCTGCCGAGCCTTCTACCCGGCGCAGCAGGCGCTATCGCCCACGCCGCTGATCACCGGCATCGACGCGCCCATCAACGTCAGGCCCGGCGAGCCCTTCGTCGCCCAGGTCCGCCTTGCGGGCCCCGCGGCTGAGCTGCGCGTTACGCTGGACGGCAAGCCGCTGCAGCCTGAAGACGGCGCATTCGAGGTCCGCAGTGACGTCCCTGGCCGACACGTGCTCGAGGCCGTGCTGCTGGACGCCGAAGGGCACGAGGTGCAGCGCGCGGGCCACGTGTTCCGGGTAGGGGAGAAGCCGCGCGCTTTGGCGTTGGGGCTCGAGGGCAAGCAGCTTGCCCGCGCCGGCGCCCTGGCGCCCGACCTGCAGTTCACCGCCGTGACCGTGCCCGAGTTCCGGGGTAGCTCCCTGGGCGATGAGCAGGTCCCCGTTGAGCTGGTGATCTCCAGCGTGCAGGCACTGAACCAGCTGAGCGCCGACCAGGCCTTCACGCTGGCGGGCTTCGTGGCGCGGGGCGGCGGCCTGTTCGTCACCGGCGACGGCGCGAAGTACGTGGCGCCCGAGTACCTGCCCCGCGACGTGCGCGGCGTGCTGCCGGTGATTCTGCAGAAGGAGGGCAAGCAGCCGCCGCCGGACGACCCGCCGCTGGAGGAAGAGCCCATCAAGGCCGAGATCGCCAAGGTCAGCATCTGCTTCGTGCTCGACCGTTCCGGCAGTATGGACGCGCCCGTGGGCGACGGTACGGCCACGCGCTGGCAGATCGCGACCAAGGGGGTAATCGAGTCGCTGAAGCTGGTTGACCAGGGCGGCCGCCGCGACCTCGAGAAACCGGAGTCGGAGTCAATCGCCACCCGTGTCGGCATCATGTCGTTCACGCTGTCGCAGAACTGGATCGACAAGCCCCGCACCTTCCTGAAGTTCGACCGCGAGTTCGACCTGCCGCGCCGCCTGCGCGAAGTAACCGGCGACAACGAGTACGCCGAGCTCGGGTACAACACCGACATCTACGCGGCCGTGGATGAAGCCATCAACGTGATGAAAGACGAGCCCAGTGCCGTGAAGGTGATCGTGATGATGACCGACGGCGCCGACCGCCCCAAGAACGCCCTGGAAGGCAAGAAGCACACCGACCTGCGCGCCCGCGCCATCGAGCACGAGATCAATATCGTCGCGGTGGGCATCGGCGACGCCTTCAGCGGCAGCGACCCCGAGGCCCTGGCCGCGCGCCAGGTGATCAGCGACCTCGCCACCAAGCCCGAGTTTGCCAAGATCCCCGCCGCGCAGGACGCAGCCAAGGCCTACACCATCTTCGTCGACACCGTGGAAACCGCCTTCCAGGCCTACGACGACAAGAAGAAGCAGGAAGAAGAAGAACGCAAGCGCAAGCTGGAAGAGCAGAAGAACCGCGAGCTTGAGCCCGAGAAAGTCGAGGTCATGCCCGGCACCTTCCCGCTGGTACTGGGCGTGGTCGGTGAGCAGCTGTTCGGCAAAGACGCCCTGCCCGACACCGCGCCCAAAGTGCAGTGGGTCGCGCGCAACTTCGCCCGCGACGGTGCCGCCGTGGCGCTGGCCGCGGCAACCGACGACCCGGCCGCCACGCCGGTGCTGGCTTTCAAGGGCTACGGGCTGGGGCGCGTGGGCTTCTGGGGCGCGGGCACGGACCAGATTGCTCTGGGCGAGCTGACCGGCTGGGATGATTTCCCCGCCATCTTCGCCGCGAGCCTGCGCTGGCTGCTGCCGCGCGAGCAGCCCGACCTGCGTCTGCTGGGTGACGCTACGCCGTACGGCATTCGCATACTGGACCCTATAGAGGAAGCAACTTACCTGTTGCGCACCCCGGCCGGCGACCTGGCGCTGAAGCTGAACGACCGCGAACTCACGTCCGACGGCCCCCTGCCGCTGGGCCCCGCGGAAGTAGTCGAGCGCGTGCCCAGCGAATCCGGCCCCATCGAGCGCGTGATCGGCGACGTGTATGTCGCGAACGCGCCGGCCGTGGTCGCGCGACAACTCGCGCTTGATGAAGACGAGGGCCCGGCGACGCTGCAGGCGCGCCCGCCCGAAGTCACACGCCAGACCCGTGAAGCAACGCTGCCGCTGCTGTATCTTCTGACCCTGGTGCTGCTGATCATGCCGATCGAGCGGCTGATCCGGAGGCGCAGTTGAGCAAGCACGAGGACACCGACGAGCACGAAATGCTCGAGATTCCCGCCCCGCTGCTGGTGACCGCCGGCGACCCGGCCGGCATCGGCGCCGAGGTCGCGCACAAGGCGATCAAGCGCCTGCAGCGCAAGCACGAGATATTGCCGGAACGGCCGGTGGTGGTGATCGGCGATGCCTTCCTGTACGCGCAGCACCTCGAGAAGCCGAGCGCGATGCAGGCCTATCACATCGTGCCGGTGGACGACTTCCTGATGGACATGGGCTACCTGGTGCACCACCTGATGCCCCGCGAGGGCAAACCCTGGCGCCCGATCTTCCTGGACTGCGGCTTCAAGGACCAGAGCGCCATCCAGCCCGGCAAGCCCGGTGAACTCAGCGGCGAACGCGCGGCCACGTACCTCGAGGTTGCCGTCGAGCTGCTGGACGACGACGTGGCCGACGCCGTCTGCACGGCGCCGATCTGCAAGGACGTGATGCCGGGCGAGGCATTCCCGTTCCCGGGCCAGACCGAGTTCTTCGCCGCGGCCTGCGACGTGGAGCACCCGGTGATGATGCTGGTGGGGGGCGGCCTGCGGGTGGCGCTGGCGACCATCCACCTGCCGCTGGCCAAGGTGCCGCGAGCGCTCAACCGCAAGGACCTGCGCCGTACCATCCAGACGGTAGGCGAATCATTGCGCGAAGACTTCGGCATCGAGAAGCCGCGCATCGCCGTCTGCGGCCTGAACCCGCACGCCGGCGAGAACGGCCGCTTCGGCACCGAAGAGCGCAAGGTGATCGAGCCTGCGCTCCGGGCATTGAAGGGCAAGGGCTTCGAGGTGGAAGGCCCGCTGCCGGCCGACAGCGTGTTCTGGTTCGCGCGCCAGGGTCGCTACGACGCGGTGATCGCCATGTACCACGACCAGGGCCTCGCGCCGCTGAAGGCCGTGGCGTTCCACGAGGGCGTGAACGTGACGCTGGGGCTGCCGGTGGTGCGCACCAGCCCCGACCACGGCACAGCGTTCGACATTGCCGGCAAGAACGAAGCCGACGAGCACGCCACATACAACGCCATCCTGCTGGCCCACGAAATCAGCAACCGCCGCGAAGCCGCCTACGCCCGCGCCTAACGGCTTGGGAATCCTACTGTTGTGACGCAAGTGTGAAAAAAAAGCGACTGACTGTGACATAGATACGATAGGCTTTCGTGTCTACAATCGCCGGGGAAAGAGATGCCATTTTCTGGAGCTTCGGACACAGCAAACATTCAGGCCGCGAAGTGGCTTGTCGAGAACGAACCTCGGCGCATACAGATTCATGGCGTCATGCCGGTGCAAGGCGTAAATGGCGGGTTCTTGGTTTATCCGCGCGTTCCGGCCATCAAGCCTGCACAAGTGGTGGACCCTTGCCAACCCGCAGACGACATCAGCACCGCTGCGACCGGTGTTCGCTTCGGCATGGTCGAGTACGTCGCGCGGGTGCCTGTGTGCATGGCCAACCAGGACATCTTCCAGCATCCGACCGACATCGTCAGCGCTAACGTGACGCTGGGCGAAATCCAGGGCTGGTACGGATATTACGGCCGCATGGACATCGCAACCGGCAGCCCCACGTTCGGCGGATTGCCCGACCTGGTGGCTCCCAGCCGCACCGTGAACATGGGCGACGCGCCGCTGTCGTTTCCGTGCCTGAGCCGCGCCTATCATCTGGTGACAGCGAACAACGGCAAGCCGTGCGTCATCATGAGCAATGCACGATCGCTCGAAAGCTACGAGAATCTTTGCCGCCTGAACGGCCAGAACCTTGAGTACATGTCCTGGCGGTGGTACTGCCCGGCCGCACGTACCTGGCACGAAGAACGCATCCCCAGCTTCAACGGTACGCCCTGGTTGATCAACGACGAGATGAACCCCGGCCTGCTGCCCGCCGACCGGCGCATCTGGTTCATCGTGCTTGGCGACGACGGCGGCAAGGGGCCGACAGTGGCTTGACGCGGATTGTCCCGGCCGGGATGGAGCACAGCCCGTTCGTAGTAAGGATGACCAACGGAGTGCCGGACTTCGTGAACCAGACGGTGAACATGACCAAGGACATCTGGGTAAGCATGCCGGCGGGCCTGGCGCTGGGCACCCAGGGCGCATTGAGCCTGCTGAGCAACTTCGAGCATGTGGGCGAATGCGCTGGGCCGGTGCCGGCGTAGGAACGCGGGCCTCCGGCCCGCATGACGGTGGGACGCACGCGTGCTTACTGCTGGAGCAGCAATGCCCGACAACGAAAACAATTGCCCTTCCTGCCTCGGCGACACCGACGCCGCGTTCGGGTCGCTGACAAGCAATCCCAATGTGTTCGTGCGCCCCTACGTCCCACCAACGCAAGCCGAACTTGAGTTCAGCCGCAACTTCTACACGGCAATGGAATCCCACCCCGGCCACGACCCCGGCGCAGGCATCCTTGTGCAAACGACTATCACGTCTCAGGGCCAAGGTGCTGTGCCCATGCAAACCGGCGTGCAACTGCCAGCCGGCAGCATTGTGGCGCGCTACCCCGGCCCGGCACTGGAACACCAGCCGACACTTGAATCCCTGATGGTTGGCGTCAACCGTCATGCGGTTTCCGGCGAAGACTTGCTTATGCCATCGCAACTCACAGCACCATGGTGGGAGCCACACGATCTGATTCACACTCAGCAACAACCGGCTGGTGAGAAGATTCCGGGCTTAGACGACGTCTTTCCGAATGACACCCCCAAAGACGAGATTCTGCGAAAGGACGAATACGCCGCAGGTGCTGGAAAGTACTGGCTGATGGGGAGAATCGCCAAGGATGACGATCCGCACACGGTGGCCTCGATCCGCTGCGACGCGTCTGCACATTACTTTGAGTTTGACTTCTCCGACAAGCTGGTTCTGACAGCCGAATTGTCCTACTGGGCCGAAGCAAAGGCCCGGGGAGCGATAGTAAAGTATCCGGCAATTCCTGGACAACCTGGACCGACCGGCTGGCCCGCTGTGCCTGAGCAGATTGTCGAGGAGCGTCCTCCGGCTTCGGATGCAACCGCCGAGAAGAACGTGCAGACTGCGATTGACAAGTACCTTAAGCAGGAATGGTTTGACGATAAAGGGCACTACGCCGGTGGCGCAATGTCGACGAATGACCTTGATCGGCACGCGCGGGAAGCCTTTCGAAAGCACAAAGAATGCGCGCGAAACGGCCAGTGCCGAATGGAATTCAAAGTACTCCGACGGAAGTTCAACGTGATCCAGGAAGTGGGCAAAGGCCAGCCTCCGAAGTGGCGGCGCGGCACGGATCCGGCCGACTATGAGTGGGAGACGGACGCAGCTGGCAGGCAGGTCGCGAAACGACAGAAGATATACATCGAATTTAAAGTGACGATCTATGTCAGTGTTCATTACTGGGTCGTCGTCAAGTGCATCCCGGTATAGAGGGGACGGTATATGTTCAAACTGCTTATCGGGCCGTTGGTTCTGGCTGCGTTCTGTTCCAGTCTTTATGCGCAGCATTCGTTTACAGGAGTGGCCATCGACTCCAACGGCAAGGCCCTGAGCGGCTTGAACATTGAGCTGGCAAGAGGCTGGTATGGGTCGGACCCGCTTTTCGACCATACAGTGCTCAAGACCCGGACAGACAAGGATGGTAACTTCACCATTGCCACCGATTGGGACAGTGACGTGAGCTTCCATGTAATTGCCTACTCGGACAACTACTTTGGAGAAATCTCGGAGTGGTTTCACCGTCTACGCCGCCGCGCGTCAACAGAAGTCTGCATGGTATGCGGTGGGCGTCATACAATGTCGCTGAGATTCGCGCCAAACCCCGGCGCGGACGAGCAAGACCCGCGCTGCATGGTGGTGTTGCGGTCGGGACGGAGCACGCGCTGTCATGTGATACCGCTTCCAGAGAACCAGGCCCTGGCGCTTCCAGTCGGCGAGGCCGCCCTGGACGTGATGTGTCTAGCCTCTCCGATCAGCAAAGAGATTCCGAAGGTGATGGACTTCGCGGCGCGGGGCTGGATGAGGCGCGGCGAAATCCGCGGCGCAAAGTGCGGCGACACCATACATGTCGCACTACACGACTTTCGCAGCGACGGCGGCGGCAAGTTTGTCCGGGTTAAGATTCCCCGGCTTGGCGGGCCCTTTTACGTGATGGGACTGGACAAATCCGGTGTTCCGATCTGGCACGAAGCGCCGGAGAACTTCTGGAGGGTGCATTGCGGGGAAGTGACGTAGAACGCATCAACGAGACTGACACAGAACGCGCACCTGGCTGGAACAGGCAATTCATAGTCGTAACCATCCATCTGGGCGAGAGAGTGAAGCAACTGATGATCTGGGACAGGGACGGGAAACGCGAGTGCTTGTACGACCGCGACGACCTGTCTTATGAAGAGGTGGCTGACGTCAAATGGATACCTCTTGAATTGCCACAGTTCTCCGTACAACTAGGCGATGACGGAGCGCCGGAGTTGCACAGAGACAGGCGCGGTGTCGAGGTGCGGCTGTTTCACGGTGCCTGCTTCGTGATATGGGTCGTGCCGGTTGACGAGAGAGGCGTGATTCACTTTGAACTGCCCGCCAACTTCAGCGAAGTTGACATTGAGTTGACGCCTGGGTCAGGCACTGAGTTTTCGGAACCGCGCAAACTGAAGGCAAAGCGTGGTGTTTCGTGCGATTACTCAGGCAAGGGGATTGCACGGTACCACCTTACGGTTCGTGGTCCCTCGGGACAGTCGCTTGCAAGCTTGATCGTTCCGATTCGAAGGGTGGACAATGGTAAGCCGGGAGAGAACTTCGAAATTGTGCTGGACGCCTCTTCCTCGGTTGCCGTTTACCTTCAGTCGGGCGCACATTACGAAGTCCGAATCGGTGATCGTTGGCTTCCATTTGTCGCCGACCCTATGAGTACAGTCGTTGAGCTCTCGCCTTGGGATTGAGGATTTTGGCAACGGCCACCACGCGCCGGCCCAGCAGCAGGGCAACGGCTACAGCCAGACCGCGCCCTGGAAAGGTACCTGTCCAATAGCCGATCGAGCCGACTTCATCACCGACTGGCTGCCGGACGCGGCAGCGTGACCCGCAGATCCGACACTCAGCACAGGCGGCGGGTTTGTTTGAGCGTGCCGGCGTACCAGGTGACGTGGCAGCAGATCATGGCGTTGAAACTTGCGGCGGTTCGCTTCGGGCGCACTTGACGGGTCAAGCCGTCGGGCGTCAGGCCGGCAAGAACCGCGCCAACGAGCACGCCATGTTGGCGGCCCTGCAATTCGCCCACCGCGTGTCGTGGCAGCGCGAGCAGGCTACCTCTTCGCGTAAAGCCGGCGGGTCTGCTTGATCATGCCGGCGTGCCAGCAGATGTGGGCGGCGATCATGGCGATGAAGCTGGCGGCGTTGCGTTTCGGCCGGACTTGACCTGTCAAGTCTTCCGGCTTCAGGCTGGCGATCGCCTCGCGCAGGCCGGCGGACGCCTTCTTGAGGGCGGGCAGCACCTGCGCCAACGGCAGCTCGCCCGGCGGCTGGGTATCCGGCGACTTGGACGGGTCCATGTTCCTGATCGTTGCTATGTAGTGCCGGTGGCAGAGCTCCAGGTGGTTCAGGTGCCACAGGATCGTGCCCGGCACGCCGACGCCTTTGTCGTGCGGCTCGGCGGCGTAGGCGGGATGCTGCCAGGCGGCCTCCGTCTCGGTCAGGTCGGTGATGGCGCTGGCCAGGCTCTCCCACTCGTCATTCAGCGCGCCGTCAAACACGACAAGCAATGTCTCAATCGCTTCCATACCGCCCTCCGCGGTCGTGCCAATCCAAAATCCAAAATCGAAAATCCAAAATCACGCGCAGCGATGCCTCCTACTGGTGAAGGAAGTCCCTTCTACTATCCTGCCCCCGAACGGGCACAGGTTACGGGGCAGGGGCTATTTTTGGGGACGCTATGCCTACCCAGCTGCAATTCGCGCGTGAAGGCAAAATCACCGACGAAATGGCCTACGTGGCCGAGCAGGAAGAACTCACGCCCGAAGAGGTGCGCGGGTTGATCGCCCAGGGCCACCTGGTGATTCCCAAGAACATCAACCACGACTTCGCCCCGCGCGCCATCGGCCGCCGCACCAAGACCAAGGTCAACGCCAACATCGGCATCAGCAGCGACCACGGCAAGCTCGAGGAAGAGCTGGCCAAGCTCAAGGTCGCCATCGAGTTCGGCAGCGACTCGGTGATGGATTTAAGCAGCGGCTACCAGGACCTCGACGGCATCAGGCAGGCCGTAATCAACAACAGCAGCGTGATGGTGGGCACCGTGCCGATCTACGGCGCCATGTCCGACAACATCATGCAGGGCCGCGGTTTCAAAGATTTCACGGCGCGCAGGCTGCTCGACGAAATCGACAAGCAGGGCCAGCAGGGCGTTGACTACATCACCGTCCACTGCGGCATCACGCGCCAGACCCTCAAGTACGTCGACGGCCGTCAGCGCATCGTCGGCATCGTCAGCAAGGGCGGCAGCGTGCACGCGGCCTGGATGCGCGCCACGGGCAACGAGAACCCGCTGTACGAGTACTTCGACGAGCTGTGCGAGATCGCCGCGAAGTACGACATGACCTTCAGCCTCGGCGACAGTCTACGGCCGGGCGGCACCGGCGACGCCACGGACGCGGCGCAAGTGCAGGAATTGTTGCTACTCGGCGAGCTGACCAAACGCGCCTGGGCCAAGGGCGTGCAGGTGATGATCGAGGGCCCGGGCCACGTGCCGCTGGACCAGATCGCCGCCAATGTCCTTTTGCAGAAGCGGCTGTGCCACGGCGCGCCCTTTTACGTGTTAGGCCCGCTGACCATCGACACCGGCGCGGGCTATGACCACATCACGGGCGCGATCGGCGGCGCGGTGTGCAGCGCCGCGGGCGCCGACATGCTGTGCTACGTCACGCCGGCCGAACACCTGCGCCTGCCCAACGCCGACGACGTGCGACAGGGCGTGATCGCCACCCGCATCGCGGCCCAGAGCGGCGACCTGGCCAAGGGCGTGCCGTACGCCAAGCGGATCAATGACCGCATGTCCGAAGCGCGCAAAAAGCTGGACTGGGAAACCATGTACGCCTGCGCTATCGACCCGGTTGAGGCCCGCAAGTTCCGCCAGACCAGCGAGGACTACGACAGCGACGTCTGCACCATGTGCGGCGACCTGTGCGCCGTGCGCATGGACAACTTCACGGACCTCGGCTCGCGCGCGCCCGCGGACCTGAAGGAAATGCCCATGGCCGACGAGCGCCGCCAGCGCCGCGTGACCATGGCCGAGAAACAGGCGGCCGAGGGCAGCTTCGACGAGATGGGCAACTGGCTGCCGCCAAAGCACGTGCAGGAGAAGCAGCGCGCCAAGGGCCAACAGGCAAAGCTGGAAGCCAAGGTGCCCTACGAGCGCGCCGATTCAGCAAGCTACAAAAAGGGCGCCGCCCCCGAGCCCGAGCAAATCCTGCGCCACAAAGAGTAGTGGTATACACATCCCGACTTCGCTGAAGCTACCTGGGCAGGCCTGCCATGGGTCCCGGTGACCACACTGCGCATCACGGCGCGCCGATCTATGCAGCGCCTCGCCAACCAATGGGGGCCGATTAACCCAACCGATTACGTCGAGAAAACGCGCAATCAATCCGCGAAGGACACACCTATGCCCCCGGTTTGCGATCCACCGTTGATGTGCCCGACCGCATCCGATTGTACTTCGGTAAAACCAATTTCGTTAATATCAGTAACTGAGGCACTACGGCGGTAAGCGTCATTCCAACTATGAGGAACAGATACGAGGCCAAGGCCAAGAGCGATACGTCCATCAACGACCGAGGCTCGACGACATCCCTAAAGTGATCAATCGCAAACTTAACTATCACTCCGTTCACGAATGTAGACAAGAATATCGGAATAGACCAGCGGAGTGCGAAACGCGAGGCAGCTCGCTCGTGTTCATTCATACAGCACCTTCGATACGCCCGACCCTTCAGCGAAGTCAAGTCCGAGTTCGCCCAGGGTTGTGGAAAGCGGAGACGGTCCACTACAGCAGTCTAAATTGCAGTGTTCTATTGTCACTTCTACCAACCTTCCCAATCTTCCCACGGATACCCCCAGCCGTTCTTCCGGCCAGATGTTCTCGCGGTCTCGCCCGCTATCTTCCTGCAAAGGCAACAGTCTTCAGGTTTGTCCCACAAGTCTGCGTGCTTTCGATACTGATCCCATCCAAGACCGTTCTCGCCCTTTGGGCAGGGGTGTGTTCTTCGCGGAAGTGGTTGCGTGGAAATACAATGAAAGGGATGGAGAAGGTGCCTGATTCATCCTGCGGCGGCTGGTCAACAGTTTGCCGGTCCTTGCTGCCCCCTTCTGGCAGAACTGGCATGCCACCCATGGCCTTGAAGACGATGCCTCCTGTCCCTGACCCTCCTTGCCCAAGCCCGTTCCCTGCTTGCCTTGCTTCCGCTACTCTTTCGGGGCATGCCGGACTGGTTTGAGCTTCTGCACCTTGAGCACGTGGACGCCTGGTTCGACGCGCCTGCGTTGGCGTTGGCGCTTGCCCTTACTGTCGGCATGGCCGCGCTGGTGCTCGGCTCGGCCTTGCGTCTGCCCGGCATCCTGTTCGCACTGGCCGCCGGCGTCGCCCTCGGCCCCGACTTCGCCAACGTGATCCGCCCGGCCGTGCTGGGCGACTGGCTGCGTGTGATCGTGGGTTTCTGCGTCAGCGTGATCCTGTTCGAGGGCGCGCTTTCGCTGAACCCGGCGCGGCTCAAGCGCGCGGCTTCGCCGGTGCGGCGGCTGGTCACGGTCGGCGCGCTGATCGCCGCCGGCGGCGCGGCCGTCGCGGCCCATTACGCCATGGGCTGGCGCTGGGAAATCGCGGCGCTGTTCGGCTCATTGCTGATCGTAACCGGTCCCACGGTGATCGCGCCCCTGCTGCGCCGCATCAAGGCCGAGAAGACCGTTGCCACGGTGCTGTCCGCCGAGGGCGTGCTGGGCGATGCCGTGGGCGCCGTTACCGCCACCGTGGTGTTCGGCATCGCGGTCGCTCCGCGCGCTGAGGAATTCACGGCGGCCGCCGTCGAGTTCGGGCGCATTGTGCTGCTGGGGGCGTGATCGGCTTCCTGGCAGGGCTGGTAATCTCGCTGTTGGGGCGTTGGCAGCGCATGTCGCTTGAGGGCCTGGGCCGCGTCACCACCCTGGCGCTGGTGGTGCTGGCCTTCCAGCTCAGCAACGTGGTGGCCCACGAGAGCGGCGTGGTGGCGGCCGTGGTGGCGGGCATGACCGTGGGCACGCTCGGCACCCAGAAGCAGGATGAACTGATCGAGTTCAAGGAAGAGCTCAGCATCCTGTTCATCGGCCTGCTGTTCGTGCTGCTGGCCGCGAACGTGCGCATCGCGGAGATCATCGCGCTGGCCGACCGCGCCGCGCTGGTGGCGGCGGCACTGGTGCTGGCGGTGCGCCCGCTGTCGGTGCTGATCTCGACCATCGGAACGTCATTGAGCGGCCGGCAGCGGCTGTTTATCGCCTGGATCGGCCCGCGCGGGATCGTGGCGGCCGCCGTGGCCTCGCTGTTCGCGACCGAGCTCGCGGCGCGCGGCGCCCCTGAGGGCGCGGAGTTCCGGGCCGTGGTATTCCTGACCATCGTGGTGACCGTGACGCTCGCCGGCTTCACCGGCTGGCCGATGGGCAAGCTGCTTGGCGTGCTGGCCAAGATCAACCAGGGCTGGCTGATCTTCGGCGCCAACCGGGTGGCGATCGCGCTGGCGCTGGCTTTGAAGGAAAGCGGCGAGGAAGTGCTGCTGATCGACCGCAACCGCGACGCCTGCGCCGAGGCCGAGGCGGCCGGCCTGAGCGTGCTCATGGGCAACGGGCTCGACGCTCACACGCTGCTGCGCGCGGGGGTCGAGACGCGCCGGGGCGTGATCGCCATGACCAGCAACGACGAAACCAACCTGTTGTTCGTGCAGACCGCGAAGCGCTTGCATCGCGCGCTGGCGGGTTGGCTGGTACTGGGCGGCGCCAAGGGCGGCGTCACGAGCCACATGATTGAGGAGGAAGGCGCCCGCGTGCTGGGCGGGCGCAAGATGGACATCGCGCTGCTGGCAGCGCTGGTCGAGGAGGGCCGCATGGAGACCCAGCAGCGCAAGCGCGGCGAAGCGGGCAAAGACAACGGCAAGACCATCGTGCGGCGCGCGGGCGAGGTGCCGCTGCTGGTCAAGCGCGGCGGCCGCTTCGTGCCCGCAGGCGAAGATTACGAAGACGCCGATGAGCTGGTGCTGCTGACGCCCTCCAGCCAGCCCGTGCGCCCCGCCGCCGCCACCGAAAGCGCCCGCAGGCCGGCGGTGCGTTGACTGGCCCGGGCTAACGGCCGGATGTATTCTGTTGCGGTCTGCCCGGACAACCCATGCGCATCTGTATCCTTTCACGGAACCCGACGCTGTATTCCACGCGCCGCCTGCGCGACGCCGCCCTTGCGCGCGGCCACAAGGTGATGGTGGTTGACTACCTGCGCTGCTACGTGGACATCACGGCGCGCAGCCCCAAGGTGATGTACACCGGCGCGGCGCTGCAGAAGTTCGACGCCATCATCCCGCGCGTGGCCAGCAGCGCAGAGGCCGCCTACGGCGCGGCGATCGTGCGGCAGTTCGAGATGATCGGCAGCTACAGCCTGAACGCCAGCCAGGCCATCGTGCGCAGCGGCGACAAGCTGCGCAGCCTGCAGCTGCTTTCGCGGCAGAATGTGGACCTGCCGCGCACCAGCTTCGCGCACGCGACTCTCAGCAAGGACGACCTGATCGACCTGGTCGGCCCGCCGCCCTTGGTAATCAAGCTTCTGCAGGGTAGCCAGGGCGCCGGCGTGGTGCTGGCGCCTACGCGCAAGGCCGCCGAGGCGGTGATCAGCGCCTTCCAGCAGCTGAACGCCAACTTCCTGGTACAGGAGTTCATCGCCGAGGCTGAGGGCCGCGACATCCGCGCCTTCGTGGTGGGGGGCAAGGTGGTGGCGGCCATGGAGCGCAGCGCGCCCCCCGGCGACTTCCGCAGCAACCTGCACCGCGGCGGCACGGCCCAGGCGATCAAGCTGACCAAGCGGGAAGAGCGCGTGGCGATCAGCGCCGCCAAGGCCATGAACCTGAACGTGGCCGGCGTGGACCTGATCCGCGCCAAGCGCGGGCCGCTGGTACTGGAAGTGAACTCGTCGCCGGGCCTGGAAGGCATCGAGACCGCCACCAAGGTGGACGTGGCCGGGCAGATCATCGAGTACATCGAGAAGAAGGTGACCGAGAACGAAAGCCAGGACCCCCAGCGCAAGAAGGTGGACGCGTAGGGCAGGGGACAGGTTTCAGGTTTCAGGGGACAGGGTGTATGTTTGAAGGCGACCCTGACCCCTGAAACCTGAGCCCTGAAACCTGACTCCATGTCCGACACCGAATCCGCCATCCGTCGCCAGCTTGCCGAGCAGGTGCAGGAGACCTTCGCCTCGGCGCTCAATGCCGTGACCTGGGCCCTGTTGCGCCAGCCCGACCGCAGCCTGCTCGACGACGAAAAGATGCTCTATGCCGCCTTCGCCTCGGGCTACCACTACCTTGAGACCGGCACGTTCCTTGAGCACCAGCGCGCCGAGTGGCTGATCAGCCGGGTCTACGCGGCGCTGGGCAACGGGCCGGAAGCCCTGCGCCACGCCGAGCGCTGCATGGACCTGACCACCGCACATCGCGACCAGCTGCCCGACTACGACAAGGCCTTCGCCCAGGAAGCGCTCGCACGCGCCCACGCCAAGGCCGGCAACACAGACGAGGCCGCAAAATTCCGGGCCGAGGCCGAGCAGGCCGGCAACGCGATCAGCGACGAGCGAAGCCGCAAGGTGTTTCTCGAAGAGCTGAACACCTGACCCGTCGCACAAGCGCCCCGCCCGTGCGCCGCGTACTTAAGATAGGGGCAGTTGTCATTCAGACCTGCGGAGCAGGCCAACAAGGTTAGCCCCCAGCGTAAGCTGGGGGTTTGCTCCACAAGAATTTGTCGAGGCGCGGAGCGCCGGCACAACGGCGGCGTGCCGCCGAACAACCTTGAGACCGCGCGGCGATTGTGTCGGCGCTCCGCGCCTTGGCTGGCTCACAACGCCGGGACCCCCAGCTTACGCTGGGGGCTAACAGTTGTTACGGCGGATGCGCCTTACCGCCGACCCAATACTTACGTTGGAATGCGTCCGCAGTTTCCCAAAGAACGAGGCATTGGGCGCCCCGACCGTGCGCCACAACCGCCGGGCGCAGCCCGGTGGGCATGGGCGAGGCGCCCATGGCACTCTGCGGCGCATTAGCCGTCCAGCGCCTTGAACCATTCGGTCAGCATCGGCTCCGGCCAGAAGCGTGAGGGCAGAATCCAGGTGGCCTCGCTGTGCCGGGGCGCGATCACCAGCGGGAACAGCGAATCCGCCAGGAACGGCACCGGCAGGTGGCTGCGCACCACCATGCCGCAGGTGTAGGTGGCAGGCTTGCCGCCGGTCATGCTTTTCGGGATCGGCAGGCGCAGTTGCCGCTCGTGCTCGTCGTACAGCATATCGGCGAAGCGCTGTACTTCCGGGTCGCCGGTCTGCTTGCCCTTGGTGTCCCCCAGCCCGCCGGCGATGGCGGCCAGGCCGTCAACGTCTTCCTCAAAGCAGGGGTCGGTGCTGTACAGCCAGGCGGCCGGTGCGTCGTCAGGACCCTCCTCGAACAGCAGGTAGTTGGCCTGGATCAGGAATCCCCACACCACCTGGCCGTTCTCCATGATGGCCTTCATGCTGCGGTACTGTTCCCAGATCTTGTCGTTGCGGTCGCCCTGCATCCAGGCCGGCGGGCGAACGCGCAGGTCGTTCATTTCATCGGGAGTGAACTGGCGGGGCGCGGCGCGGAAGTTGCGGCGCGCCTCGGCCAGCATCAGGCTGAAGATACCCGGTTCGGACACAGTCGCCTCCGCAGGAAAGGACAAACAGGGCGATCATCATAGAGACTCAGAAACAAGAATCATCCAGAATCATCAAACCAAGGCCCGGGGTGGGTCGGCTTCAACTCGCGAGTCCAGATTTGCTTGCCCGGGATTGGCTCCTTACGGCGCGCGCAGGCGGGCCACATAGCCGCCGTCGTGCCAGGCGGGCACGGGCAGCAGGTAGTTCTCGTACTCGACCTCCCAGCCGAGATCTTCACGTCTTACCTCGCCTACCTTGCCACGCAGGAAGCGGTGGATCACGTCCGGGCCCTCATCCAGCAGGATGCTGCACACGCTGTACACCAGCACGCCGCCGGGCTTCAGGTTGGCCGCTGCGTTCTCGAGTATCCGCAACTGCAGGGCGTTCAGCTCGCGCACGGCGTTTTCGTCAATGCGGTGGCGCGCTTCCACCCGCCGCGCCAGCACGCCGCTGTTGCTGCACGGCGCGTCCACCAGCACGCGGTCGAACTGCTCGGGGAACTTCACCTCGGCCGCGTCGGCCTGCACCATGGCGATGCTGCGATAGCCCATGCGCGCGACGTTCTGGCGGATCAGCTCGATCTTCGGCTCCGTCACGTCGCAGGCCAGGATCTTTGCGCGGTCGCCGGTCAGCTCCGCCAGGTGGCCAGCCTTGCCGCCCGGTGCGCTGCACAGGTCCAGCAGCATTTCGCCCGGCTTGGCCTGCAGGGCCGGCGCGACCAGCTGCGCCGAGTAATCCTGCACGTAGAAGGCGCCCAACGCCCAACCCGGGTGCTCGGTCAGGTTGCGCACCTTGGCGGGCAGGGCCAGCGCGGTGGTGTCAAAGGGCGTCTGCACGGCCTCGACGTCGGTGCCGCGCGCCGTCCACCACTGGGCCAGCTCCTGCCAGCCGGCGCTGAGCGGGTTGGGGCGCACCCAGGTGGCCGGGCGTTCGATAGTCGAGATCGCGACCTGCGTGGCGGCCTCGGGGCCGTGCTGCTCGATCAGCCGCTCCACCAGCCAGCGCGGCAGTGAGCCGACAATCGAAAGATGCGCGGCCAGGTCTTTGGCCGGGTCAGGGAAGATCGCGCGTTCCGCCATCAGCAAACGCCCGGAGCCCAGCCGTGCACGGTCAACCCACAGCGGGGGAGGCTGGTGGGCGGCAACCAGCGCGCGGTAATCCTCGGGCTCGGTCTGCTCGACCCGCACGAACTCGCCCAGGCGCCTCACCAGCGCGTTCACGAAGCCGCGCCCCTTGTGGTCGCGCGTCAGCAGGTCCACGGCCGCGTTGCCATGGGCGTAGGCCGCGCGCGGATCATCAAGCAGGTACCAGGCTAAAAACAGGTGCAGTGCCGCGCGCACGTCCGGGTCGAGCTCGCTGGTCGGGCGCGACGACAGGTGCGCCACCAGGTGATCGAACAGGAAGGCGAAGCGCACGGCGTCTTCCAGCATCGGCAGCACGCGGTGGGCGGCTTCCGGGTTGTGGCCCTGGTACTTCAGCGTGGCCTGCACGGCCGGCTCAAGCAGGTCGCCGGGTTTCATGCGGCGCAGGGTCTCGAAGGCCGCGCGGCGCGGATCAAGCTCGTGCACGGTGCGGGCGTGGGGCTTGCGCCGCTCGCCGCGCTGCTTGAAGGGGCGCTCATGGCGCGGGCCCTTGGGCTGGCCGTGGTAGGGGCGTTTGCTTGGGGCAGGTCCGGGTTGGCGCGCACGGCCGCGAGGTCGATCAGTCATGGGGCCAAGATAGTGGGGGATTGAGGGAAGCCAAGGGAAGGGCGAGCAGCTTCTGGCTTTTAGCTTCTGGCTGCTGATAAGTAGCCAGTAGCCAGCAGCTAGTAGCTGATTCCTGAACCGACGCCCCTTGGACTGACACACCGGAATGATACTCTCTTCCCCCTTAGGAAATGACCGCCCCGGTAAACCACCGGGCTCGGCTGATCGTTTTGATACCGCAGAGGTTGCACGGACATGAAGCACTGCCTGCTGATCTGGACACTGGCCCTCACGGCCGCGATTTCCCTGGCTGCCGGCGAGTACGCCGACGAAGTCAAAGACCTGGGCGATAAAAACAAGCGTTCCGCGGCGATTGAATCCCTGGCCAAGGCCGGCACGGACGCATTCCAGGACCTGCTCGACGGCCTGAACGAAAACCCCGACGAAGAAGGCCTCGCCGCCGACGTAAAGGCCGAGCGCAGCGCCCGCCGCCTCGAGTGCGCGCGTCTGCTGGGCGGCCTGAACGACACCCGCGCCAGCGCCGACCTGGCCAGGCTGCTGGAAGCCCAGGCCGTGGAAAACCCGGCCTACCCGTGGCTCGGCGCCGCCTGCGCCAATGCGCTGGGCCGCCTTTGGGCCGAGAAGCCCGCCGGGGCCGACCGCAACGCCGTCGTCGGCAGCCTCAAGCTGTACGCGCTGGACGCCAAGCTTGACAACCGCCTGCGCTGGGGCGCCCTGCACGGCCTTGCCCACCTGAAGGCCGAGGCCGCCGGCGTTTCGCCCATGATGACGGATGCCTCGCTGGACCAGCTGTTGCGCTCGGCCGCCATGGAAGTGGTGGTGGCTTGCAAGCACGAGCCCTCGGCTGACGCCCTGCTTGACCTGTGGGAAACCCAGCGCCTCGGCGCCAAGGGCGAAGACGGCAAGCGCAGCGGCGCGGTTTCAAAAGACTACACCCGCCCGCTGGGCCTGCAGGCGCTGTTCGGCCTGGGCACCATGGGCGACAAGCGCGCCGTGGACGGGCTGGTGGACGTGTGCACGCTCAATGAATTCGCAGCCTACGCCGCCCTGCGCGACGAAGCCGTGCGCCTGATGAAGTCCGACGCGCTGGTGGCCGAGGCGCTGGGCGTGCTGGTGGCGACCTTCAAGGATGTCGACAAGCCGACCTCCCGCGGTCGCGCGGCCCAGACGCTGGGCGAATTCGGCGCCCGGGGCGTGACGGCTTTCCTGGCCGTGGCCGACGACGAGGCCCCCAAACCCAAGGAAGGCGAGCCCGAGGACAAGTACGCCGCCGACCACTACGCCAAGGAAGTGGACGCGCACCTGACCTCGCTGCGCAGCGACGACGCGCTGAAGGCGTTCGTGGAGGCATACGGCAACCTGCCCGCGGAGTCGAAGTCCCTGCGGCAGAAGATCATCGACCACCTGCTGAACAACCGCAACTCGCTGAAAGAAGCCAGCCTGGCGCTGTTCCGCACCGCGGCCGACGACGACAGCATCGAGGCTCCCAAGCGCGCGCAGGCCGTCAACGCCTGGGCCGAGGCCAAGGGCAAGGAATCGTTCGACGACCTGGCCCGCTGGGCGAAGAGCGCCGACGGCGTGCTCCGCGCCCAGGCCGTGCAGAACCTCGGTCGCAGCTACATCCCGCTGGCCAAGTCGCTGCCGCTGCTGAAGGAGGCGCTGGCCGACAAGGGCGCCGACTACGCCAAGGCGCGCGAGAACGCGATCCAGGGCCTGCAGCGCAGCGACGACAAGGAGCTGCTGCCGCTGTTCATCGACTCGCTGGACCCGGAGAAAGAGGCCAGCGGCGAGGTGCGCAACACCGCGCTGAAGTCGATCGATGTCTACCGCCGCAACGCCCGCGTCGACGACGAGCAGGTGTTCACCGCCGTGAAGGGCCGCGTCACCGACCCCGACGAAAACGTGCGCGCCAGCGCCGTGCGCATCGCCTCGACCATGGCGCAGCGCATGGGCAACCGCACCGAGGGCGTCGAGATCATCGAGAAGGCGCTGGCGGATGCCGGCAAGGAAGTGCGCCTGCAGGCTTACGGGCAGGTGGTGCTGGTGGCGAGCGAGATCAAGGTCGACAAGGTGATCGGCGCGGCGCTGCTGGAAGAGACCCCCGACCTGAAGGGTAACGCCGTGCAGGCGTTGTCCGGCCTGTCCGCCTTCGGCGACAACACCGAGCAGCAGCAGCGCCTGGTTGACCTGGCGCTGGGCGTGATCGATGACCGCGTGCGCGAGAACGCCGCCAAGGACCTGCTGGGCAAGCTGGGCCAGGGCGCGCTGTTCAACTACACCTCGGACAAGCTGCGCGCCCGCATCGAGGCGCTGACCGGCACGGAACGCAAGGAGTACGCCAAGGTGCCGGTGCTGGTGCGCACGCTGGTCGCGATCCACGACGACACCTACTTCGGCAACGTGCAGACGCTGGCCGAGGTGCCCAACGTCGAGCTGCGCCGCGCCTGCATCGAGTACATCAAGGCGTTCGGCACCAAGAACGACCTGCCGTTCCTGCGCACGCTGAAGGACCGCACCGACGCCGCGGCCCAGAGCGTGCGGGCCGAAATCGAGGCGGCCATCACCACCCTCGAGAACAGGTAAGTGCCGGATTTAACGACCCTTGCGCAGGGTCCGTGCGTAAAAATGGTGCAGCCCCGATGAGCAGGAGGCAGACCTTGCGAACCCGAACCCTGTTCCTGCTTCTCGCAGGCTTCGGAATTTTCGCGGCCCTCAGCCGGCCGGCAGCGCCGGTAATTGCCCAGGACGAGGGCGGCCTGATCGAGAACCCGGACCTCTACCTGCCCGCCGGGCGGGTCGAAGACGGCGTGATGTACAAGATCCGCGAGGCGCGCCAGCGCGAGCTGGAGGCCCTGCAGCTCACCCGTGACGGGAAGGAAAAGGAAGCCTTCGAGAAGTGGCGCGACGCCTTCGGACGCTACCACCACCTGCGCGAAGAGTACCTGAAGGACGACCTGCCGCCCAACGCGGAGCTGCTGGTGCGCGCCGAGGTCGGCTTTGACGACCTGCCCAAGGAAAAGCGCAACGAGCTGGCGGTCTACACCGAGACCTGGATCCCGCTGGGCGATTACATCAACTCGCGCTTCCGCATCACGGACTGGCCGGCCGCGCTGAAAAGCCGGCTCGAGCTGCAGCAGTCCGCCAAGGGCGCCGAGATGCTGACCAGGGCGGTGCAGAACGACGACGCCTTCCTGCTGCGGCGCTGCGCGCGCTTCTACCAGTTCAGCGAGGCCGGTCGCACCGCATTGCGGCTGCTGGCCGAGCAGGCGCTGGAGAGCGGCGACGCGGTGTCGGCCGTGCGCTGGCTCGAGGAATACCAGTTCAGCTGGGCCGAGGCGTTCGACCGCGACGCGGCCATGCAGGTGCAGTTCGTGCGGGCCTGCCGCGACGCCGGCATGAACTACCGGCTGGGCAAGATGCTGCGCAGGCTGGAGCGCACGGGCTTCAGCGCCGAGGTGGATGTGGGGGGCAGGAAGCTCAAGAGCCTCGACTACATCCGCGCAATGACGCAGGAGCAGCCGCCGAACCAGCGCCCTGAGCTGGCGCAGGCCGGCTGGCGCACGCTGCATGGCGACGGCTCGCGGAACGCCGTGGCGCCGCCCCTGGCCGGGGTGACGGAGATGCTGGACCTGGGGCCGGAAGACGGCGTCAACGGCTTCATGCTGGTCGAAAAGGTTCCCGGCCTCGAGCGCCGCCAGGACGAATACAGCGGCGAAGAGCAGCCGGCCCTGCCGGTGGTGTTCCCCACGGCGCACGACAGCGGCTTCTTCGTGCACCGCGTGCCCGGCAAGGAAGACGAGCCCGAGCGGCTGATGTGGTTCCGTCACGGTCGTGAATCCAACCCGATGCCGCTGGAAGTGCCCAAGAGCCTGCGTTACACCGTGCGTCCGCAGCAGCGGGACCGCTGGGGTTGGGGACGCGGCGGACAGATGCGCTCGCGTTATCGCGTGCTGGCATCGAGCATCGGGCGCCTGCGCTGGGAACTGGACAACCGCGAAAGCGACGTGCTGTTCGCGGTCATGGGCACCGGCAGCCCCAGCCGCGAGAAGACCGGGGACCCGACCGGCAACCAGATCCAGGCCTTTGACCTCGGGCGCGACGCCGCCCTGCGCGTGACGCTGCCCAACCGCAAGGTCGAAGAGAAGGGCGGCGACTGGGAGTTCCTGAAGGACACGGTGTTCTGCGGCGCGCCGCTGATCCGCAACAACAAGCTGTACATCGCCGGCGCCTACACCGCCAAGGACAGCTATGAGGTGTGGATGTGCTGCTTTGACGTCACGCCCAAGGGCGACCCCAGCAAGGGCGAAGGCAAGCTGGTGTGGCGTACGCAGCTGTGCGCCAGGAAGCTCACCAGCCAGCTCTACGGCTGGGGCGGCAGTGAGCCCGTCACGCTGCCCGAAATCAGCAGCGTCTCCGAGCAGGGTGGCCTGCTGTACTGCACCAGCCACGCCGGCGCGATCGGCGCCGTGGACCGCGCCACCGGCGAACTTTGCTGGGTCGCGCGCTACGGGCGCGATCGCGGCGTCTATCTGGAGGGCTGGTTCAACAACGCGCCGCTGGCCGCGGGCGGCTTCGTGGTGACCGCGCCCTACGACCACCGGCTGGCCCTGGTGCTCGACGCCATCACCGGCAGCCACCTGATGGAGTACCCCAAGCGCGCCCGGGGCGCCGTCGGCGAGCAGGAGCACGTGCTGGGCGTGATCGACAACCGCATGATCATCCAGGGGCGCTCGCGGCTGTTCTCGGTAGGTCTGACCGAGTTCCGCGCCGGCGGAACCCGCGAGGCCGACTGGGGCAGCCAGCACTTCCAGGCCGAGTATGCCACGGGCGACAAGCCCCAGGGCCGCGGGCTGATCGCCGGCGACCGCGTACTGGTGCCGTTCACGCAGGCCTCGGCGCCCTATGTGGCGGTGTATGACGTGAACTCGGGCAAGCTGCTGACCCGCATGAAGCTGGACGGCATGAAGTCCAGCGCGCTGCCCACGACACTGACGGTGATCTGCCGCGGCGAATCGTACAAGGACGCCGACGGCCTGACCCGCTATCATCCCTGCACGCTGACGGACCCGAAGACGGGCAACGTCTACAATGTCGAGCACCTGAAGAACGGCGAGACTTTCACCTTCCCGTCAGGCGAGAGCTCGACCGTAAAGAAGGAAACTTTCCTGGTCGTCGCGTCGGCCCAGTGGGTCTACGTGTTCAAGGCTGAGTAGAGACGTATCCAAAGAGGGCCACATGGCAGAGCAACAGCAACTGGAAGGCGAAGACCTGAAGGCAGTGCAGGAACTTCGCGACGCGCACGACCGCATCGTCAAACAGCTCCACAACGTGGTGGTGGGCCAGGAAGAGGTCATCGAGCAGACCCTGATTGCCATCTTCGCCCGCGGCCACGCGCTGCTGGTAGGCGTGCCCGGGTTGGCGAAGACGTTGCTGATCCGCACGCTGGCCGACACCATGTCGCTGAAATTCAGCCGCATCCAGTTCACGCCCGACCTGATGCCCAGCGACATCACCGGCACCGAGGTGCTGCAGGAAGACAAGGCCACCGGCGCCCGCGAGTTCAAGTTCCTGCCCGGCCCGATCTTCGCCAACATCATCCTGGCCGACGAAATCAACCGCACGCCGCCCAAGACACAGGCCGCGCTGCTTGAGGCCATGCAGGAGCACCAGGTAACCGCCGGCGGCCGCCGCCACAAGCTGGAGCAGCCGTTCTTCGTGCTGGCGACCCAGAACCCGATCGAGCAGGAAGGCACCTACCCGCTGCCCGAGGCGCAGCAGGACCGCTTCATGTTCAACATCAACGTGGACTACCCCACGGAAGATGAAGAGATGCAGATCATGAAGATGACCACGGCGACATACGCGGGCAAGGTCGACCACGTGCTGGACGGCGCCAAGATCATGCGCCTGCAGGAGCTGGTCCGCAAAGTGCCCATCAGCGAGCACGTGATCAAGTACGCCATGCAGTTCGCGCGCCTCACCCGCCTCAACAACCCGCAGACGCCCGACGAGATCAAGCGCCTGCTGGCATGGGGCGCCGGCCCGCGCGCTTCCCAGTACCTGATTCTCGGCGCCAAGGCGCGCGCCGTGCTGAACGGCCGTTACTACGTCAGCGGCGACGACATCCGCGCCGTGGTGCACCCGGTGCTGCGCCACCGCATCATCCCCAACTTCAGCGCGGAGGCCGAGGGCATCACCAGCGACGTGATCATCGACAAGCTGATCCAGATGATCCCGCGCGCCGAGGCCGAAAGCCTGACCGACGCCAGGCTGCCCGACGTGACCCGCTAGACCGGACGACACACAGATCAAAGCCCAGCCCGCAAGGGCTGGGGTGCCAATGAGCGAGACTGAAACAGACAAGCAGAAGGAGAAGGACGAAGCTCTCCAGGCTCGTAAAGAGGAGCTGGAAGAAGAGCTCGAGCGTTACGCCCAGGCCGGCGCGTTCAGCCCGGGCCTGATCAAGTTCACCCGCTGGCTCAGCCGGCTGCTGTACCTGGGCATGGCCATCGCCTTCATGGCAATGCTGTTCAGCGGCTGGGGCAAGGTCAGCGAAGAGAAGTACCAGGAGGCGGTGCAGCGGGCGATTGACATCAAGAAGACCGCCGACGAAGCCAGGGACAAGCTGGCCGAGGCAGAAGGCGCCAGGCTGGTGGCGGAAACGCGCGCCAGGCTGCTGCAGAACGAGCTGGACGCGCTGAAGACGGGCCCCGCGGTAGCGGACCGGGCGCAAGAGAAGGCCCGCAACCTGGTGTGGCGCGCCTGGGGCGAGCAGGCGGCCGCCGAGCTGTGGCGCGAAAAGCTGGGCCATGGTGGGGGAGAAAGCCAGTTCCCCGACCCGGCCCTGGCGGCGAAGCAGGCCGTGGAGCAGCTGGCAGGGTCGTCGGCGGGAGCGCGGCTCTCGCTGCTGAAGGAGATGGTGGATTTCGGCGAGACGCTGGTGACGTCTGCCGCGCTGGAGAAAGTGAAAGCGTCGCAGCCGGACGTGCGTGCTATCGCGGCGCTGCTCTTGGGTCGCCTGCGCACGGAGGAGTGCAAGCTGGCGCTGAAGGGCGCCATCGAGCACGAGCAGGACGGGAGCGCAAGGCGCGAGCTGCTGTTCAGCTTCGGCCTGGCCTGGCCCGGCGAGCTGGAGAACGAGTACGAGGCGGAGGCGTGGGCCGGTTTCGCGGCGATCGAGTACAAGCAGGTTTCCAGGCTGGCGGACGCGTACAAGCAAGCGCCTGAGGACAAGAGGCTGGAGTTGCTGGCGCTGCTGGCGGAGGCGGATCGAGGCGGGTCGCTGGAGTTGTTCGCGCAGGTCACAACCTCAGAGCGCGCGCTGCCGGAGAAGATCGTCGCGGTGCGCTGGCTGGGCAGGCAGGAAAGTGAACGAGCAAAAAGCCTGCTGCAGTCATTGAGTGAAGGCGAAGGAGCACTGGCACAGGAAGCAAAGAAGGCACTTAAAGAGTAGGGGAGGTGGTTTCCCTGAAACCTGACCCCTGAAACCTGAAACCTGAATCCATGGCTGAGCCGTACCAGAAATATCTCGACCCGCAGGTGCTGAACAACATCCGGCACCTGGAAGTCACCGCCCGCAACGTGGTGGAGGGCTTCATTTCGGGCATGCACCGTTCGCCGTACCGGGGCTTCAGCGTCGAGTTCGCGCAGCACCGCGAATACGTGCCCGGCGACGACCTGCGCTTTTTGGACTGGAAGGCCTACGCCAAGTCCGACAAGTACTACATCAAGGAATATGAGGAAGAGACCAACTTCCGCGCCGTGATCGTGCTCGATGCCAGCGAATCCATGCGCTACCAGAGCGGCGAAAACCCCTCCAAGATGGAGTACGGCAAGTACATGGCCGCCAGCCTGGCCTACCTGATCCAGAAACAGTCCGACGCCGCGGGCCTCGCCCTGTTCGACGAGAAATTGTTCGACTGGGTGCCGCCCGCCAACAGCCAGGTCACCCTGATGCGCATGCTCGCCACCATGCACGAGCGCGCGCCGCAGAAGAAAACCAACATCGGCGAAGTGCTGACCGACGTGGCCCAGCGCACCGGCCGGCGCGGCATGGTGATGGTGATCAGCGACCTGTTCGACGACCTGAAGCATTTGAAGAAGGGCCTCGAGCACCTGGCGGCGCGCAAGCACGACGTGATCGTGTTCAACGTGATGGACCCCATGGAGCGCGAGTTCACCTTCGACCGCTTGACGCAGTTCCTGGGCATGGAAGGCTACCCGGACCTGCTGGTGGACCCGCGCAGCCTGCGCAAGGCCTACCTGGAAGAAGTGAACCACTTCACCGCCGAGGTGCGCCGCGTATGCCTGCGCGCCAAGGCGGATTTCCAGTTGATGGACACCAGCATGCCGCTGGGCGTGGCCCTGCAGGCCTACCTGGCAAGAAGGACCGGAACTCGGGCGTAGGCAACTACAATGACCAATAGCCAATTACCAATGACCAATTCGACTGCGCCTACACCGCGCATTGGTCATTGGTCATTGGTAATTGGTCATTGCAGTTCCGCCGGGAGGGCTTCCTGATGCCTACCTGGCTGATCTGGACACTTGGATTGGGCGTGCCGCTGGGCGCAGCGGCGGTGCCGATCATCATCCACCTGATCAACCTGACGCGCTTCCGCAAGGTGGACTGGGCGGCCATGGAGTTCCTGCTGCGCGCCTACCAGAAGACGCGCCGCAAGATGCAGCTGGAAAGTCTGATCATGCTGCTGCTGCGCATCGCGGCGGTGATCCTGATCGCTGCGGCGCTCTTCCCCATGGGGTGTGAGCGCGTCAGGGACTGGGCCGACGAAAGCCTGGGGCTTACGCGCGGCAGCCTGGCCACCGACTCGCCGCTGCACCTGGTGCTGGTGCTCGACAACAGTGCCAGCATGGGCTACGAGCAGGAGGGCCAGACCAGCTTCGACCGCGCCCGCCAGTACGCGCTGGCGCTGGTGGACAGCCTCGAGCCCAACCGTGACCGCGTGACGATCATCCGGGTCAGCGACGTCTACGTTCCGCCCGGCCTGGGCGGCGTGGTGCTGACCGACGACGAGGCGGCCAAGAGTCGCCGCCGCCGCGTGGGCCAGCTGACCTCGCTGAACCTCGAGGCCGCGAGGCGCGAAATCACAGCCACGGCGGTCGCGGCCGTGGACACCAACGTGCTGGCCGCGTTCCGTGAGGCCGCGCGCATCGCGGAATCGACGCCGGAAAGCGACGCGGTGGGCATGGTGGTGGTGTCCGACTTCTACATGAGCGGCTGGGGCGAGCTGCGCAAGGACGGCGCCGCCAACCCGGAGTTCGTGGAGACGGCGAACCGCATCCGTGAGAGGCTGCAGAAGTCCGGCACGTCGCTGACCTTCTATGACGCCGGCTTCGACAACACGCAGAACGTGGCGATCAGCGACGTGCGCGTGGCCGAGCGCATCATCGGCAACGGCATGGAAGCCAGCGTGTTCGTGGACCTGACCTACCACGCCAGCAGCGCCCGCGCGGAGAGGCGCGCCGTGCGCCTGAAGTACCGCGTCGACGGCGGCACGGAAAAGCCCTTCTCCGGCACCATCGAGCTGTCGCCCGGCGAGAGGCGCGCGAACATCCCGCTGACGCTCACCCCGCTGGAACTGGAACTGAAGGACGACGAGCTGAAGGCCGGCGCCTCGCGCAACATCGAAATCTTCACCGAGCAGGCGGACGCGCTGAAGGCCGACAACGCGCGCAACCTGGTGATCCACGTGGTGCCGAACATCCCGATCCTGGTGGTGAACGGCTCGCCGCACCCGGACCCGCGCAAGGACGAAACCTTCTACCTCGAGACCGCGCTGGGCATCAGCACCAGCCGCGTCGAGGGCGAATCCGGCGAAGAGCCCATGGTGCGCATCACGCCGAACCGCGTGGTCACCATGCGCGCCGAGCAGCTCAGCGCGGTGGACAGCTTCCTCGACTACCGCCTGGTGGTGCTCGCAAACGTGCGCGACGTTCCCGAGGGCGTCGCCAAGAAGCTCAACGAGTTCGTGGATGCCGGCTTCGGCCTGATGGTCTTCGACGGCGGCCAGCTCGACTACCAGAAGTACAACGCCATGCTGTACCAGGATGGCAAGGGCCTGCTGCCCGCCAGGCTGGGCCGCCCGGCCGGCAGTGACGACGAGGCCACCGCGCCGCACTACAACCTGGCGCCCGGCGACCGCGACCACCCGGTGATCAAGCTGTTCAGCGACACGCCCGAGAACCTCTCGATCATCACCGAGCCGAAGGGCGTGCGCAACTGGCGCAGCGTCGAGCTGCCCCAGGGCGCCGAGGCCGACCCGCTGCGACCCGCCCGTGTGCTGCTGAACCTGAACACGCCCGGGCAGCCGCAGCCCTTCATGGTGGAGCGCGCTTACGGGCGCGGGCGCGTGGTGTACGTCGCCACCTCCGCCTCCGAGACCTGGAACAGCCTCTGGAGCATGGGCGACGGCCTGCCGCTGTTCCTGTACCTGGAGGTCGCGGGCTACCTGACGGCCAACGAGGCGCGCTACAGCAACCTTTCGGTGGGCGAGCCATACCGCCGCGTCCTGCGCGTCACGGACATCGCGCCCAGCTACACGGTGCGCGACCCCAGCGGCACCACCACGGAACTGGTCAGCACCGCCGAGGAGGACTTGAAGCTGCTGGAGTTCGGCGGCACGGCGCAGCCCGGCGTGTTCACCGTGACGGCGCTGGACCGCATCGAGGGCGGCGAGACGAAACGCAAATGGCAGGAGCGTTTCGCAGTCAACCTGGAAGCGCGCGAGTCCAACGTGGCAAAGCTAGGCCCCGTGGAGCGGCCGGAAGGCGCGGACGCCGGCGATCCGCGCTCGGCCGTGGACGCCGCACTCAAGGAATCGCTGGGCTTTGAAGACTTCCTGCTGGTACGCAGCGGCGAAGAGCTGGGGGACGGCGGGCCCCTGGGCGGCGACGACGGCAGGAAAACGTGGATGTGGCTGGCCATCCTGGGGGTGGCGTTCCTGGTGTTCGAAACCCTGTGGTCCGGCGTGATCAGCAAGCCCGAGGACTAAGCAGTGTCGACTGGACTCAAAGCCGTGATGTCGATGTTCGGCCTGCTGCTCGTGGCCGTGGTGGTGACCGTTGTGTACGGCGCCATCTTCCCGGAACGCATCCTGCAGGCGCTGGCACCCGACTCGATCTTCAACTGGGAGAACTTCAAGCCGCTCTCGCGGGACCCGGGCCTGTTCGGCATCTCGCCCCTGATCTGGACCGCGCTGTTCGTGGTGCCGATCTCGGTCGGCCTGCCGCTGCTGATCTACATCTATGAAAAGAAGCGCGTGCCGGCCGTGGTGCGCGGCTTCATGGCGGCGATGCGCATGGTGATCCTGCTGCTGCTGTACATCCTGCTGGCGGGCCCGTCGCTGGTGGACACCGAAAAGTACGTGGAAGGCAGCAAGGTCGCGATCCTGATCGACGACAGCCTGTCGATGGGCGGCGAGTCCCGCGAGTTCCCGGTCTTCAACGTGCTGGACGACCGCGAGTCGTCCGACGTCAAGCTCACCCGCGACGACCTGGAGCGCCTCGGCATCCGCATCGACAAGCCGCCCGCCCAGGGCTTCGTCACGCTGTCCGACGACGAGCTGGCGGTACGCGGCTTAGTGCGCAAGGTGGTGCGCCAGCGCGCCGCCCGCCTGATCGCGAGGCTGAAGGAGCTGCACGGCAAGGAGTTCCAGATCCGCGACTGGCAGCAGGCCCGCGCCGACGTGGAGCGCCTGTCCGCCGAGGCCGACCTGCTGCAGTCCGCCCTGTCCGGCGAGCTGGCCAAGCCGGAAGACCAGATCGACGAGGGCGAGAAGCGCCGCCTCGAGACCGCGCTGAACGAGAAGCTGGGCGAAATCCAGCGCCGCGAAACCCGCTTCGCCGAGCTGCTGGGCGGCGACCCGAAAGACCCGGCCATCCAGAAGAAACGCGCGCTGGTGGACAACCTGCTCGAGACCGTGCACGCCGAGGGGCCGCGCCGCTGGGACATCGCCTGCGAGCTGGTCACCGAGGGGGCGAAGCTCGCGGTGCCGACGGGCTCGCAGGTGGACCTGATCGAGCTGCTGAAGCAGAAGGCCGTCGAGATCGAGGCCAAGGGCAGGCAGGACGAAGCCGAAAAGTCGCGCCGCATGTCGATGGTGCGCTACTTCGTGTTCTCCACCAAGTTCGGGCGCGACCAGCTGACCGACGAGGCGATCCTGGAGATCGATCCGGCTGAGCTTGATTTCCGCGCGCCGCAGGGTCGCCTCACCGAACTCGACAAGGCGCTGGCCGAAGTACGCCGCTACTACACCGACGAGGACGACCTCGCCACCGTGATGCTGCTGACCGACGGGCGCGACACCACGCCCGCCGCCGAGCGCGAAACCGCCCCGCCAAGGCTGAAGCCCGGCATCGAGGTGGTGACGGTCGCGATCGGCAACCCCAAGCCCGTCAAGGTGCTGGAGTTGCTCAGCGTGTCCGCAGACCGCGAAATCCTGAAGGGCGACTTCCTCGACTTCAAGCTCAAGATCCGCGCCGACAAGGCCTACCGTGCCGATCCCGCATCCGGCAAGCCGGGCATCGAGGTGAAGGTCATCCTGTGCGAGGACTCGGTCACCAATCCGGTTGCCTACAGCGAGCTCAACGGCCGTCCCGTGCGCGGCCCCGACGGCATGACCATCGAGCTGGGCAGCGAAGAGCTGGCCGAGGTGAAGATCCGCTTCAAGCCGAGCGTGACCGGCAAGCACGTCTATTTCCTGAAGCTGAACGACGACCGCCTGCCCGACGAGGACACCTACCGCAACAACGTGAAGGAGCACTACGTCGAGATCATCGACCGCAAGATCAAGGTGCTGTACCTCGAGCAGCGTTTCCGCTGGCAGGCCCGCGCCCTCAACGAGGCGCTGAAGCGTGACAAGAAGCTGGAGTACCAGGGCTTCTTCTTCGACGCCCAGGACGGCTGGACGCAGCCCACCAGCAACTACGACGAAGAGGTGAAGAAGAACGTCAAGCCGCTGGGCTGGCCCTTCTTCGGCAACGGCAAGGTCGTGCGCGAGAAGGAAGAGTTCTTCAAGCTCAACTACGACGTGATCATCCTGGGCGACATCGACCCCGCCAGCCCCTTCTGGCGCTTCGAGTACTGGGACTGGATCGAGGAGTGGGTCTCGCGCCAGCGCGGCGGACTGATCCTGCTGGCCGGGCAGTCCCACAACCCCAGCGCCTACGCCAACAACGAGAAGGCCCGCGCGCTCTACCCCGTCGAGCTCGACTTCCCCAGCGGCTACGACAGCCAGGTCAACCGCGCCATGCTGAAGTACTGGCGTCTGACCCCGGCCGGACGTGCCCACGAGGTGCACCGCCTGAGCAGCAACCAGGACCGCAACGATGAGCTGTGGGGCAAGGTCACCGACGGCAACTTTGAGCACGGCGAGCTGCACGGTTTGTACTGGTACCAGGTCACCGGCGGCATCAAGCCCGCGCCCGCCGTGGTGTTGTCGCGCGTCGCGCGCGACGGGCCGGTGGCAGGCGACGGCGAAGTGCTGACGGCCGCCATGCCCTACGGCAACGGCATGACCTTCTACTGCGGCAGCGACGACACCCACTACTGGCGCCAGTGGGTGGGGGACTACTACTTCTACCGCTTCTGGCAGAACTCGATCCGCTTCGTGGCCAGCCGCCGCCTCGCCGGCAAGCAGCAGCGCGTGGACGTCTACACCGACAAGACCAAGTACCAGGTCAGCGAAGACGTGAAGATCTACGTCGAGCTGCTGGGCGACATCTACAGCGAGGTGGTGCAGAACCAGCTCAAGGAACTGAAAGAACTGCCGGCCGGTGAGGACGACGCGGAGGTACGCCGGATCATCGTTGACGTGCAGGCCCGCAGCCAGGGCCGCCTGTCCTCACGCCGCGTGGTTCTGCGGGAAGTGAGCTGGAGCCCCAACCTGTTCGAGGGCGTGGTCGAAGCCAACGAGCCCGGCCAGTTCGACGTGTGGGTGCGCGGTTATGAAGAAAGCCGCAAGACCCCGCACCGCTACACGGTGATCGCCCCGATCGCCGAGCTGCGCAACCTGACGCTCGACCTGGACGGCCTGAAGGAGCGCGCCACCAAGCTGCCGCCCGGCCGCGCGCCGCTGGCCTACCAGGACGGCAAGCGCATCTACCTGATGACCGACGCGGGCGACGCGGCGCTTGAGATCCGGGAGCGCGAGAACGAGGTCAAGGGCATCACCACCCTGGTCTGGGACCGCAACGAGGACCGCTTCGGCCTGCGCAGCCTGCTGCTGCTGCTGCTGATCCTGCTGCTGGCCGGCGAATGGCTGACCCGCAAGCTGGTGCGCATGGTCTAGCCTGGTTTCAGGGTACAGGTTTCAGGTTTCAGGGACCGGAAGCAGCCCCTGACACCTGAAACCTGAAACCTGTAACCTGTCGCCGTGCCCAAGCCCGTTCCCGCAACCGACTTCCTGAAGGCGCCCGACAAGCTGGAGAAGGCGCCGGTCTACGCCGTGTTCGGGCCTGAGGAGTACCTGCGCCGCAAGTGCCTGCGGGCGCTGCTCGGCACGCTGCAGGCCCGCGGGCTGGAGATCCGCCGCGTGCACGTTGAGGACAACATCGCAAGCCTGCTTGATGACCTGCGCTCGCCCAGCCTGTTCGGCGGCGACTTCGCGGCGGTGCTGCTGAACCAGCGTGTCGGGCCGCGGCACGAGGTGACCACGCGTTTCAAGGAGGAACTGGCGGCCTACCTGGAAAAGCCGGGCAAGCGCAACGTGCTGGTGTTTGACGGCGCGACCTTCCAGCGCAACCTGACGGTGCCCAAGCGCGTGTGCGAGAACTTCCCCAGCGTGATCTGCGAAGAACTGAAGCCCTGGGACGTGCGCGGCTGGCACCAGTTGGCGGCGGGCGCGGCCCTGGAGCTGGGGCTGAAGGCCGACGACCGGGCGCTCACGGCGCTGCGCGAGTACACGGGCGGCAGCCTGGCGCGAGCGGAATCGGAATTGCACAAACTTGCACTGCTGTGCGATAGCGGGCGCCTGACCGCGGACGACATCGCCCACGCCTGCGGCTACGAGGGCGCGGACATGACTTTCCCGCTGTGTGACGCGATTCTCGCAGGAGACACGAGACAGGCGCTGGCCCACGCCGCTAAAATGGCTGGCAAAGCGGAGATGGGCTCGGTACTCTCTTTGCTTGCGCTGCTGCGGCTGCAGGTTGTGGCCCTGGGGCGCGCTGCAATGGTGTTGCGGCAGGGAGGTTCCGCCCAGGCCGCGCTTTCGGACTCAAAAGCCAGGCTTCGGGAGAACCTGAAAGCCGGTTTTCTGGCCACGGCGCGCAACCTGGACAGGACATCGATCCGGGACGCGATCAAAGTATTGCTGAACGCCGACGAAACCATGAAGTCGTCATCGCCCGACCCCGCTAATCTGCTGGTATCCGTGGTGGCAAGGCTTTGCGAAACTTTACACAAACGGGAAACCGAACGTTCCCTTGTTCGTTAGCATCAACTTGAGGCACAACAACAGAGGCTAAGGTGGTCCCCGACTACGACGACGACGATATTGTTGAAGACTACGAGGAAGTCTCCACGGACTCACCCGCGCGCCGCGTCAGCTCGGCGCAGGGCGGGCCCGTGAAGCGTCCGGCCTCGGGCGCGCGCCCGTCGACGACGGCCATGGCGGCGCTCCCCCGGATGACGAGCAGTCCGTTGAAGTCGGGGGCAAGGGCAAGATCAGCCACAAGTCGGCCAAGCTGATCTGGATCATCTGCATCGCCATCACCGTGCTGGGCGTGGGTGCATTCGTCGCCGACGTGGCGTTCGACCTGTTCGGCCGCCGCAAGGGCGCCAACACCACGGCCGTCAACACGGACACGCCGCGTTCCAACCGCACCGGTCTGCCGCCCCGCGAGGCCCGCAGCCCGCGCCAGCAGGCGGAGGACGACTTCCAGGGCGCCGTGGTCACCATGATGAAGCAGATGGAGGATTCCAGGGCCTGGGATCTTTACTGGCTGTCGTTCCTCGAGTTCGACGCCGCCTACGACAAGGCCATCGAGTTGAAGAAGGCCGACAGTACCGGCGAAGAGCTGGAAGCCGCCTGGGCCGAGACCATCCGCTGCTACTACAAGACCCGCTACGCCAGCGAGCTGTTCAAGCACCGCTACGACCGCAACGAGATTTCACTCGATTTCTTCCCGATCAACATCTCGGATCGCGGGCAGTACGCCGACCTGACCACCGAGCAGCTCCAGAGCGCTGATATCCGCACCTACCAGGCGGCCCACGCCAAGATTGACACCAAGTCGGCCAAGGTCAACAAGTTCCAGACGGACGTGCTGAAGTACGACCTCACGGCCTCCAACGTGGCCCAGAACAGCGAGTGGGAAGCCAAGGTGTTCGGCGAGTACAAGAACAAGTGGAAGGCTGCTTCGGTGGCCTCCGGCAAGCAGTTCGACCCGGACGACCTCGAGTTCGTCAATGGCCCTGACTACAAGGCCGGCGAGAAGAAGAGGTGGGAGGCCTTCCTTGATGCGAAGGAAGGCGGTTGATGCCGCGAAGCTGAAACGGCGGGGGGCGCATGCCCCCCGCTTCGCATTTGCGTTGCACCGCGGGCGCCGTTCTGTTTGGCTAGTGGGGCTGGGCCTGAGACGAGGGAACCGACATGGGAAAACTGCTGCACGTTGCCGTCTATGTGTTCGCCGTGATCGGCATTCTGATGACCGTCGGCGTGGGCTATGTGTACGTAGCCAACAGCCAGCTGATGGGCGAGTTCTGGGCCGTGAAGGAAGACTTCCGGGCCGTGCCCGATGAACGCCGCACCGAGGTGGTAGCCGAGCTGCCGGCACGCATCACCTTTGAGAAGGAAGTGGCCGCCGAGATGGCCGAGCTTCCCGAGGAACGGCGCACCGCGCTGTATGAGCAGCTGAAAAAGAGCCGCGAGCAGGTCTACAGCCAGTTCAAGGCCCGCATCACCGCCGAGGCCAACGTCGCCCGCGAGGCCAAGAAGGCCCAGAAAGACGTGAAGCAGGTCGCCGAGGAAATCGAAAAACAGCTCGGCAAGGTCAACGTCGGCATCGACCTGACCGGCAAGGGCAAATCAGCCCCCGACAACCTGGCCGACGTCAACAAGGCCAACGGCGACGTCGCCGACGCGCGCCTGGCATACGGCGAGTCGCGGGAATCCGCGGATGGCGCACGTCGCGTCAAGGCGGCAATCGGCTTGCTGGAGGCCCTGGACAAGCTGGGTGACAAGGTGCAGTCCGCGCGCAGGAAGAACCTCAGTGACGACGAAAGGAGTCGCCTCAGCAACGTGGTGAAAGACGCCAAGGCGACGCTGTACGACGTGAAGCAGACGCCCAAGCTTTCGGATGACCCCAAGGCCAAGAAGCTGATGGTCAGCATCCCGCAGAAACTCAACGAGTAAGGCGGCATGGCCGCTTCAGATGTGCATCCGGCGGGCTGACGTCCGCCGGATTGCCATTTGGCGCGATCAACCAAGCGCCGCTTCAATGTACGCGCGGGGATGCCGATTTCCGCCACCGTCACCTGCCCGCAGAAGGTGGGGCCGGCCGCCTGCAGGAACCCCGGCTTGGCGGCCACGAAGGTGACCGTGCTGTCGGCGCGGATGCACACGCCCAGGATGTCGCCCGTGTTCGCGTCAAGGCCGCTGGGGATGTCCACCGCCAGCCTGGGCGTGTCGGCGTCGTTGGCCGATTCGATCACCGCCCGGAAGGGGTCTTCAATCGTGCGCGTCAGGCCCGTGCCGAACAGCGCGTCGATGATCAGCGGCGCTTCATTGAACACCGGCCAGGCGGCCTTGCGCTGCTCGCGCTCATGCAGCTCGGCGATCTCGATGCCCAGGCCGCGCAGCAGCTTCGCGTTCAGCCGCACGTCCGCCGAGGCCTTGTCCAGCTCGGCCGGGTCGCCCACGTAGTAGACGCGCACGGCATGGCCACGGTTGTGCAGGGTGCGGGCGATCGCCAGGCCGTCGCCGCCGTTGTTGCCGGGGCCGCAAAGGATCACGACCGGGGTGCCGGCGGTGTGCAGCCTGGCCTTCCAGCGCTCCAGTTCTTCGACGTTGCGGGGGATGTCGTCCTTGCTGCCCGGCTGGCGCAGCCTGGCCATGGCGCGCGAGACGCCCTCGATGCGCAGCAGGCGCTCGGCCTCGTCGGCGCAGGCGCGGGCGGCGTTTTCCATCAGCAGCATCGACGGGATGCCGTATTCCTCGATGGCGCGGCGGTCAAGCTCGCGGACCTGTTCGCGCGTCAGTGTCCTGGACTGGGCCATGATGCCACGCTAATACCCGCTCGCCGGGCCGACAAGCGACCAACTGGCGCGCGCGGCGTGAATGGGTAAAACCGCGCCATGCCCTACGACGTCAAAGTGCGCGTGCGCTACGCCGAGACCGACCAGATGGGCGTGGTCTACCACAGCAATTATCTCGTGTACTTCGAGATTGGCCGCACCGAGATGATGCGCGCGGCCGGCATCAGCTATGCCGAGCTGGAAGAGCGCGGCTACGTGCTGGCGGTGATCGAGTCGTCCATGCGCCATACCGGCAGCGCCAAGTACGACGACGAGCTGACGGTGCGCACCTGGCTGCGCGAAGTCAGCAAGACGCGGCTGCGCTTCGAGTACGCGGTGATGCGCGACGGCAAGCCGCTCACCACGGGCCACACGGTGCTGGCGTTCCTGAGCCGCGCCGAGGGCATGCGCCCGGTGCGGGCGCCCGAAGACGCCCACCAGAAGGCGTGGAAAGCCTGCGAGCCGGAGTAGGGACACGCTGCCGCGTGTCCCCACCCGATTCCTTCGTTACTTTTCGTACCAGATCACGTCCGGCACCTGCCAGTCGCACTGCTTGTCCATGTACTCCTCGTTCAGGTACTTGTCGGCGGCGTGCTGGTCGCCCTTCAGGTACTTGTCGAAGAACACCGTGGTCAGCGCGCAGATCAGCAGGTTGGCGCGGGCCTTGCGGCTCCAGTCGTTGTCGGCGTTGGTGAAGTCCAGGTGCTCCACGTTGCGCAGGGCCACAAAGTACTTGTCGCCATCCGGCATGTCGTCGTAGCTGGCTTTCTTCTCCAGCCAGCCGTCTTCCGTGCCGGTGATCTGCAGGCAGGGCGTGTCGCAATGGTCGAAACTGGTGTCGTCAAACCACGGGCTGCCCAACCCGATGTCGCCGGCCGCCATCGGCACCACGGCCTTCACGCGCGGGTCGGAGAGGTCTTCGTGGTGGTCGTCCATGTCCACCTCGGCGCCGCCCATGAAGTGGGCAGTTGCGCCGCCGTAGCTGTGGCCCGTGACGCCGACCCGGTTCATGTCAATGCGACCCGTCAGCTCGGGATTGCTCAGGTTCCAGCTTTCCGCCATGTCCAGCACGAAGCTGATGTCGGCCGCGCGGTCTCGGGCCTCGGCCTCGCTGTACAGCGCCTCGGCCAGCTCGAAGGCGTTCAGGCGCGAGCTGCTGCCCACGTGCTCGGGCACGATCACCACGTAGCCGTGGCGGGCCAGGTGCTTGTCAAGGTAAGTATAGTGCGAGCGGTCGCCGCCCAGGCCGTGCGACAGCACGATCACCGGGAAGGGTCCGGGCTCGTCGCTGGGGTAGTAGACGGTCGTTGGGACGTCGCGGTCGCGGGCGGAGTCTTCCAGGTCGTTGAACTTGACGCTGGCGATCGCGTGGCCGCCCTCTGAGGCCGGGCCATTCTCGGGCTTCTCGGTATCACAACCGGTAAGGAACAGCACCAGCAGCGCCAGCGCGGCGCAGGCAGTTTTCATGATTGCCCCCCGAAAGGAGGATGTGAGCGACGCCGGTTATTATGACTTCGCGGGCGCCGCTTTCACGAACTTACCGGGTTTATCCCGCCCCGGAACATGAAGAACGCCGCGGCCACCAGGCACAGGCCGGCCCACAGGTAATCCAGCTTCAGGGGCACCTTCATGTAGAAGATGGCGAAGGCGGCGAACACGGCCATGGTGATCACTTCCTGCATCACCTTGAGCTGGCCCAGGCTGTAGCCGACCTTCATGCCGATGCGGTTGGCGGGCACCTGCAGGCAGTACTCGAAGAAGGCCACGCCCCAGCTGATCAGGACGGCGATCCAGAGCATCGAGGTCTTCTGGTCCTTGAGGTGCCCATACCAGGCATAGGTCATGAACAGGTTGCTGCCGATCAGCAGCAACGGCGTGTAGAGCTTGTCCATAGAGTAGAAGCCCACAAGAAACCCCGCCTCAAGGGCGGGGATGATTGGGTAATGCCGACTTCTGGTTCAGGATGCCTTTTTACGTTTGCCTCGTGGCTGCGATTGGCGCTCCGCGCGAATCTCATCGACGATCTGCCAGCCCCAGCTCCAGGCCCAGGCGGGCACCTTTTTCACGCTAGCGCGACCCTTGGCATCCCGGATCACGTGGTTGCCTTTCACCCGGCGCCAACCCGGTCCCTTTGCTTTCTCCTCTGCGGATTGGCGGGTCAACACGCCGTCCAGATCCGCAAACACCTTGCGGCGTACTTCGGGATCGGTTTCGGACCGCTTGCGGCTCACTGACTTCCCTTGCCTGCTAGAGCACGACCAGCGGGCACGAGCCCGCTTCGGCGCCACCTATCTCCAACTTCAAAGTGTAACGGCCAGTCTGGGGCAGTGCCAGCCACGTAAGGTCAAACCAGTCCTCAGATATCCCCGCGATGTCAAACGGAGCAATCCGGTGAGTCTCGGAACGCATCTCTTCGCCTCCGGGGGATAGCAGAATGAGCGTGTACTCACCACCAACCTGCTTGCCCGTCAATCGGATGAACACGGCGGCCTTGGGAACCACGCAGGGCAATGTCTCGTCACTCCAGATGATGTTCGAGATGCCGGAAACGTACATCAGCCCGGCGCGCACGCGCACCGAGCGGCAGGGGATCAACGTTACCTGCAGCACGCTCATATCACGTTGGCTTCGTCGTGGAGGCGGCTGGGATCGTTGAACCGCTCCAGCTCCAGCGCCGTGATGTCCACGCTGCTCGCCTTGCCGTCCAGCATCAGCTCCGCCGTGACGATTCCCGCGGCCGGGGCGTGCATCAGCCCGTGGCCGCTGAAGCCCGCGCACACATACGCGCCGTCGAGGTGCCCAAGCCTGTCGATCACCGGGTGGTGGTCGGGCGTGACTTCATACAGCCCGGCCCACTTGTGTTTCGGCACGGCGTTCTCGAGCACCGGCGCGCGCTCCATTGCGGTCATCAGCATCTTCTCGCCGAACTCTTCGTTGAAGCTGTCGTTGAAGCCCGCCGACTCGCTGTGGTCGCTCATGCCGATCAGCACGCCGCCCGATTCGCGGTGGAAGTACAGAGTTGTTGACAGGTCAACAGTCATGGGGAACGGGTCGGCGATCTGGTCGAACTTGTCCGTCACGATGATCTGCCGGCGGATCGGCTCGATCGGCACGTCGATGCCCGCCATGGCCGCCACCTTGCGGGTCCAGGCGCCCGTGCACAGCACCAGCTTGCTGCAGCGCACTTCGCCCCGGCTGGTTTCCACGCCCACCACCTGGCGGCCCAGCGAGTCCAGCTTGATGCCCGTGACCTCCACGTTGTTCTCGATCACCGCGCCGTGGCGCCGCGCGGCCTTGGCAAAGCCCTGGGTGATGTCGCTGGGGTCGCCGAAGCCGTCGCGCTGGTGGAATGTCGCGCCCCGCACGCCTTCCATGTTCACATAGGGCAGGCGCCGGGCGACTTCCTCGGGCGACCACCACTCGGGCTCCATGCCCAGCCGCTTCCACATCTCGAACGACTTCTTGAAGTTCGCCACCAGCTCGTCGCTGGTCAGCAGGAAGCAGTAGCCCCACTGCCAGTACTGCAGCGGCTCGCCGATCTCCTGCTGCCAGTTCTCGAAGGCCTTGATCGAGAGCAGGCTCAGCCGTGTGTTGACCTCGGTGCTGAACTGCGCGCGAATGCCGCCCGCGCACTTGCCGGTGCTCTCCTGGCCCAGGAACTCGTCGCGCTCCAGCAGCAGCACGCTGCCCGCGCCGCGCCTGGCCAGCTGATACGCCACCGATACGCCGATACAACCGCCGCCTACCACCACGATGTCTGCGCTGTCCTGCATGGCTGCTCCTGACTCGTAAGCAGCGACGTTAGCCCTGAAGTCTCGCAAACTCAACGGTGGGGGATTCGACGCCGCGCGTCGTCCTGGCCTCTCGGCCGGGGCTCTAAGCCCGGGCGGCCAGGGCTTCCTTCATGCGCTTGAAGTCATCGTTCGGGCAGCCGCGTCGGCCGAAGAACTTGCTGCGCGCGTGCTCCGGGCCGTGGAAGTCCGCGCCGCCGCTGACCAGCAACTCCAGCTTGCGCGCCAGCGAAACGTAGTGCTGGCTGACGTCGTGGTTGTGGTCGCTGTGGTGGCACTCGATGCCGTCCAGCCCAAGCTTGCGGGCCTCGAACACCACCTCGTCGCCGTTGCGGTACAGGCCGGGGTGGGCAATCACCGCCACACCGCCCGCGGCCTGGATGGCCTCGATCGCGCCTTCGATGCGGATGCGCGAGTGGTCCACGAAGCCGGGGCGGCCCCGGCGCAGGTAGCGCTCGAAGGCTTCCTGGTAGCCGGCGACCTTGCCCTGCTGCACCAGCAGACGCGCCAGGTAGGGGCGCGCCAGCGAAACGCCGTCTTCGACACCTTCAGTGCTGAGCGGCACACCGTGGGCGCGCAGGCGCGCGACCATCTCGAAGAAGCGCTCGCGCCGGCGTTCCTGCACGTCGGCGCAGACCCGCTGCAGCTTCGGATTCAAACGGTCAATGCCCAGGCCCAGCAGGTGCACTTCCGTGCCCGCGCACTCGCAGGTGATCTCCACTCCCGGCACGAACTCAAGGCCGTGCTGCTGGGCCGCGGCCTCGGCCTCATCCAGCCCGGCCGTGGTGTCGTGGTCGGTAAGGGCCAGCGTAGTCACGCCGCGGGTCGCGGCTTCTTCAACCAGGCGGGCGGGCGCGAACGCGCCATCGGAGCGGGTGGAGTGACTGTGCAGGTCAACGAGACGGCTGTCGATCATCGTAGTCTAGAAGGTAAAGTCCTGACCGGTTTACGAAAGGGGGCAACGTGAAACAACTCGCACTGGTCTGCCTGGGCGGCGCGCTGGGTTCGTCAATGCGCTACGGCATCGCCCTCGGCCTCGAGCGCCTGGCGCCGAAGTTCGCGCTGGCCTTCCCCTGGGCCACACTGGCCGCCAATTTTGTGGGCTGCTTCGCGATCGGCCTGGGCGTCGGCTTTCTAGGTCGTGACGGGGTGAAGTGGGGGCCCGAGCTGCAACTGCTGCTGCTGGTGGGCGTGTGCGGCAGCCTCACCACCTTCAGCACTTTCGCGAACCAGACGCTGGAGCTGGCACCCGGCAAGGCCCTGCTGAACATCGGCGCCAGCGTAGCCGGCGGCCTGTTTCTGGCCTGGCTCGGCCTGACACTAGCCGGAGGCCGCGCCGCCTGATCGCTTTCATTAGGTGACATCGACGTCCGGTCGATGCGTCCGCCGCGCGTCCCGCGCGGCGAAATCGGGTGCCGTGGGCGGGGCGCCCACAGCCGGTGCAGGCGGGGCGCCTGCGCTACAAACCAAGCCGTCCGTGTCACCGGGTGCTTCGCCCCATTGCGCCTGCATTTGCCGCTTCTATACTTCCTCCCCCTTCAGCGGCGTGTTCCCGGGCGTGTGCCCGGGCGCCTTGAAGAACCTCCAAGACCCCGGCCGCGCCCTGGCTTGCCAGCGGCCCGAAGCCGGGATTCAGGATCCCTTACATGACAGCATTGCGTGCCATCAACCCCTTGGTCCGCCGTTACGGCCCCAAGGCGGAAGTCGTTGAAGCAGAGCTTTCGACGATCTGGAAAGAACCCTCGCTGGACGACCTTACGCCCAGCACCCGCGCCTTCAGCGAAGACTCGCTGGTCAAGGGCCGCGTGATCAGCGTCGGCAAGGACCAGGTCACAGTCGACCTCGGCGCCAAGACCGTCGGCATCATCAACACCCGCGAGTTCGACAGTGAAGAAGACCGTCCCAAGGCCGGCGACGAAATCACCGTCCTGATCGAGGAACTCGAGAACGACGACGGCCTGATCGGCCTCTCCAAGCGCAAGGCCGACCGCAAGATCAACTGGGAAACCGTGGTCGCCAAGCACAAGGAAGGCGACACCGTGCGCGGCAAGGTGGCCAAGAAGATCAAGGGCGGCCTGCTGATCGACATCGGCGTGCCGGCCTTCCTGCCCGCCAGCCAGGTCAGCATCCGCCGTACCCGCGACATCAACGAGTTCATCGGCGACGAGCTCGAGTGCGAGATCATCAAGATCGACCAGGCGCGCGAGAACATCGTGGTCAGCGCCCGCAAACTGCAGGAGCGCAACCGCGAGCGCCTCAAGGACGCGCTGCTTTCCGAAATCGAGGAAGGCCAGATCCGCGAAGGCGTGGTCAAGAACATCGCCGACTTCGGCGCGTTCGTTGACCTGGGCGGCATCGACGGCCTGCTGCACATCACCGACATGACCTGGGGCCGCATCCAGCACCCCAGCGAAGTGGTGAAGATCAACGAGACAGTGAAGGTGAAGGTGCTGAAGGTCGACCGCGACCGCGAACGCATCGCGCTCGGCATGAAGCAGCTCGCCGACAGCCCCTGGAAGGGCATCGCGGAGCGTTACCCCGTGGGCTCGCGCCACAAGGGCAAGGTGGTCAACATCATGTCCTACGGCGCCTTCATCCGCCTGGAAGAGGGCATCGAGGGCCTGGTGCACGTCAGCGAAATGAGCTGGACCAAGCGCGTCAACGACCCGCGCGAAGTGGTGCAGCTCGGCGACGACGCCGAGGTCATCATCCTGGGCGTGAACGAGGAAAAGCAGGAAATCTCGCTCGGCATGAAGCAGCTTGAGGAGAACCCCTGGGATCGCGTCAGCGCCCGCTATCAGCCCGGCGCCAAGGTCAAGGGCGTGGTGCGCAACCTCACCACCTACGGCGCGTTTATCGAGATCGAGCCCGGCATCGACGGCCTGCTGCACGTCTCCGACATGAGCTGGACCCGCAAGGTCAGCCACCCCAACGAGATGGTGAAGAAGGGTGACGAGGTCGAGTGCGTGGTGCTCGCGGTCGACACCGACAAGCACCGCATCGCGCTGGGCATGAAGCAGCTCAAGACCGATCCCTGGGAAGACGAGATCCCCGAGCGTTTCGCCGTCGGCACCGAGATGGACGGCAAGATCACCAAGATCACCAACTTCGGCGTGTTCGTCGAGCTCGACAACGAGCTGGAAGGCCTGCTGCACATCAGCGAGCTGGCGGCCGAAGGCGCCGACAAGCCCGAGGAGTCGGTCACGGTGGGTGAGACCATCAAGGTCAAGGTCATCAAGCTCGACCCCAAGGAACGCAAGATCGGCCTCACCGCCGCCGAAGCGTAATCCGCAGTCACCAATGAACAGCGCCCGGGCTTCGGCCCGGGCGCTGTTGCATTAGTTTGACAGCCGGCACAGGGAGGGGTAACAACCGGTGTTGATACTCACATGTTGCGCAATCTGGAGACGCCCATGACCCGTATCCCGCTTACGCTGCTGCTGCTCATCTTCAGTCTGCCGGTGTTCGCCCAGGACCCGCCCAAAGTGGAACTGATCGAGCGCAAGAACCCGGCCGGGCAACTGGTCGAGCGCTACAGGACAGTCGATGGCAAGCGCGACGGCAAGTACGAAAGCTGGCACAACAACGGCAAACAGGCCCAGGTCGGGGAGTATGAAGACGGCCTGCAGATCGGCGAGTGGGTGAGTTACCACGAAAACGGCAACGTGTCGTTCCAGCGCAGCTACACCAAGGGAGACGTGAACGGCGTCGCCGCCTCATATTACCCCAGCGGTGCAAAGCGGATCGTGGGAACCTTCGCCGACGGCTACGCCAAAGGCGCCTGGACCGAGTACTACGAGAACGGCAAGGTCTCGATCCAGGGTGACGCGTACAGCAGCTGGCACAACGAACTATACGCCCCGAAGAAAACCGGCCCCTGGAAGTGGTACCACGAAAACGGCGTGCTTTCGCTGGAAGGCAGCTACGAGCAGGACATCCTGACCGGCCACGCGATCAGCTACCACACCAACGGCAACAAACGCATCGAGTGCGACTTCACCGAAGGCTACGCCAGGGGCGAGTGGATCGAATACTACCCCGGCGGCCAGGTTTCCGCCCGGGGAGAGGCCTACACCAGCTGGCACAACCAGCTCTATGGCGCCAAAAAAACCGGCCCCTGGAAGTGGTACCACGAAAACGGCGTCCTTTCGCTGGAGGGCAGCTATGAGCAGGACATCCTGACCGGCCACGCGATCAGCTACCACACCAACGGCAACAAACGCATCGAGTGCGACTTCACCGAAGGCTACGCCAGGGGCGAGTGGATCGAATACTACCCCGGCGGCCAGGTTTCCGTCCGGGGAGAGGCCTACACCAGCTGGCACAACCAGCTCTATGGCGCCAAAAAAACAGGGCCCTGGAAGTGGTACCACGAAAACGGCGTGCTGAGTCTCGAAAGCCCCTTCGTCGAAGACCAGATGCACGGCCACTCGGTGCGCTACTACATCACAGGCGAAAAGCAGGTCGAGTGCGACTTCGATGCCGGCTACGCCAAGGGTGAATGGATTGAGTACCACCTGAACGGCAACGTGAGTGCCAAGGGCCAGGCGAGCTCAAGCTGGCACAACCAGTTCTACGCCCCGATCCGCGAAGGGACCTGGGTCTGGAACTTCGAAAGCGGCGAGAAACGGCTTGAAGTACCTTACGTCAGGAACGTTCGCCACGGCGCGCTGCATGAGTACTACGCATCCGGCAACCAGCGCGTCGAGTGCGAATTCGACAACGGCAACCTGGTCAGCACCTGGACCCTCTATCACGAGAACCAGCAGATCGCCGCCATTGGCGAGGCCATGGGCCAGAAGTGGGACAGCCACAACCACCCGATCCGTACGGGTTTGTGGGCCGAACACTTCGAAGACGGCGTGCGCTCATTCGAGGGAACCTACGTCAACGGCAGACTGGACGGCATCGCCTCCTGGTACCACCGCAACGGCCGGAAATCGCTGCTGACGGAATGGATCGAGGGCGTCATGCGCGGCAACTGGACCGCCTGGCACGACAACGGCAACCAGAGCGGCCACGGATTCAGTTACGGGGCGCGCTGGGACAGTCCGAACCATCCGCTGAAGCATGGGCCGTGGGTCTGGTACCACGGCAACGGAAACAAAGAGTCCGAAGGCAGGTACGTTCGCGACGTAAAGGTCGGCCCCTGGATCTACTACGACGCCGAAGGGCGCGTGAAAGAGATCCACAACTACATCAACGGCGAATCCAAGGCTGTCTCCGAGGCCGTGCTGGAAGACGGTACCCGCGTGATCCGCACCAGCAACCCGGACGGCTCCAGCGACACTTACACGCTCGACAAAGACGGCAACATCATAGACCACAAGCACACACTGCCGCCCGACAAGCAGAAGCCGTCCATCACCTACACCGACCCCGACACCGGCGAGACCACCACCATCACCCACGACGGTGACGGCAACCCCAAAATCACCAAGGGAAAAACCACCAAGGACGAAGACGGCACCACCCACACGCACGAGGAAGACGACGACGGCACCGTGCGCGACATCACCACCCACCCCGACGGCAGCCGCGAGTTCCGCGAAGTGCGCCCGGACGGCACCGTGCGCGAATCCACCCGCGACAAAGACGGCAACATCGTCCGCAAGCAGACCAACCCCGACGGCACCACCACCGAGTACACGCAAAGCCCCGACGGCCGCAAAACCCGCACCCTGCGCGACGCCGAGGGCAACATCATCGAAGAGGCCGAGCGCACGCCGGTGGGCGTCGAGACGGTGAAGAAGCCCGACGGCACCGAAACCCGCCGCCACAAGGATGAAGACGGCAACTGGGTCGAAACCACCACGCGCCCCGACGGCACCACCAGCCGCGTCGTGCGCGACGCTGAAGGCAACGTCATCAGCCGCGACGACAAGTGGGGCGAACGTGAAGAAGGCCAGAGCCTTTACGAAGACGTCCAGGGCGGCCGCGACTGGGACAAGCTCTCGCCCGAGGAAAAGGCCGCCTACGCCGCGCAGGAAGACAAACTGCGCGAAAGCGGGCAGCTTGACGAGCTGCGCCGCAACGCCGCTGACGGTGAGATGCAGCGCCGCGATGACGCCCGTTCAGCGACCGACAGCGCGCTGCAGGACGCCGGCGCGGATCTCAAACGAAAGCCCGCGACGGACGGTGCCGCTCCGCCCGCGGACAAGCCGATCGACAAGCAGAAACTGGGAGTCGCCGCAAAGGCCATCGAGCTTGCGCTGCGCATGCCCGACATTCCGTTCGAACAGCTCAAGGAAGAACTGAAGAAAGCCGCCGGCGATGATGAAGAGCTGCTCAAGGAGTTGATGGAGCAGAACGAGAGCAGCCTGCCCGGTTTCCTCGGCAAGCACCCCAAGCTGGCGCAGAAGTGGACGCAAGCCGTGAAGAGCGGTGGGTCTGCCGTATCCGCGGCGCTGGCAGTCGCGGAAGGCGTGGATCACCTGTTCAAGGGCGAGTACGGAGCGGCGCTGGAGAAGTTTGCGGGCGCCAGCGCGTCCGCTTTCGGCGCGATCCCGCCGGACACGATGGCGCAGATCGAGCGCGAGTTGGGGAACAACCCCGCCAATGTGGCCGCGGCGGTGAAGAACCTGATCAGTTTCGGGCGCGAAGCGTCGCGCGAACTGAAACCCGGTGAGTCGCGCAATTACGGCACACTGCTGAACGAAGGCGTAAACTTCATGGTCAACGCCTGGAAGGCCCTGCCGGCGGAACAGCGCAAAGAGTTGTTGAAGACCCAGTTGCCGACGCTGCGCAAGTTTATCGCCCAGATGGACAAGGGCATTGGCGGTTCGGGCGCCAACCGAGGAGACGTTGTCATGGCCTTGCTCGACGCTGCGCCCGACGCTTACAAGCTGATCGACGAGTGGGGCGGCGAGAACGACGCGGCGAACATCACCGCCCTGACCCAGAAAGTGGGACCGAAAGCTATCGGGCTGCTGGTCAAGGCCGCCACGCGCTCCGAGACCGCGGGCGCCGCGGCCGAGTTCGTGGCGCAGCTCGGCACCGACTATCTGGCGCACCTCGGCAACGACGCGCGCGAGGCCGCCAAGGCCGCCATGCTGCAGGCCGGCACCGAAGCCAACTCCTACGCCAACCTGCGCAGCACCATGCGCAGCCTGGCCCAGAAAGCCGGCATGAGCCCCCGCGACGCCGAGCAATACGAATTTCTGTCCAACCTGGTCAGCGGCCACGAAAGCCGCCTGGTGCTGGGCGACATGCGACGCGCCAAGGACATCCTGGGTGTGCACGAGGCCATGCAGGCCTGGCGCCGCGTGGACACCGACCTGGGCAAGCAGGCCGGCGCGGTGGGCTTCTTCTATGGCGGGCTGGTTGATGAGAAGTCGCGCTCCAGCACAGACGAGCGCGCCTACCAGATCTGGAAGACCAACCAGGTCAACAGCGCGCGCCGCACCGCCGCCCACATCCGGGCCATCCTGCCCGAGTACGCCCCCGGCAGCGCCGCGCACAAGTTCCTGTCACACTGGAAGAACGACCTCGAAGGCATGGTGCGCACCTTCGAATAAACGTGGGGCAGACATGCCGGCTGCACCGTAGGGCCACGCGGCAGCGTGTCCCTACTTTCGCGGGGCAGACATCCTGTTTGCCAAGGCAGGCCGGGGTCTGACCCTCTTTTCGCAGTTTGAAAAGAGGGTCTGACCCCTTGCTGAGCGATTGACGTCCAAACCAGAGGGGGTCTGACCCTCTTTTTGTTCCAAAAGAGGGTCAGACCCCGGCGTTTGCTGTCTGACCCGGGGGCCACGCGCTTGCGCTTGCGGTTCCTGTTCCCACGCCGCGGCGTTTTGTTTGCTTGGCGGGGTGTTTTTCCGCACAATCCGTAAGGCCTTTGGCATTTCTACCACTGACAGTACGGGGCCATGGGTTGGGGAATGCCGGGCATTTCCCTGCCGTGTCGCCTCTGGCGACCGTACTCGAGTTTACGAGGGTTGCCTCCATGCGTTCGATCCAGTTCTCCGCCCTGTTGCTTGCCCTGTTCGCCGCGCCCCTATGGGCCGGCCTGGTGGAAACCCACTTCCCCGGCAAGTCCGAAACCGACGTCGCCGCCGAGTTCGAGGCCGGTCTGCCCAAGCTGCTCACCGCCGGCCTGAGCGAAGTCGCCAAGCCGCGCATGTACGCGCTGGTCAACAAGGCCGAGGTTTACGTGCAGCTCACGGCCGTGGAGGGCGAACAGACCACCTGGACCACGCTGGTGCCGACGGGCTGGTATCCGGAAAAGGCTGAGTACGCCTACGACGTGTACGGCAAAGACTTCAAGTTCAAGCTGAACGAGCTGCCCCCAGAGGGCGTGGCGTTCTGGCTTTCACCAAAGGGGCGCACCCCGGCACTGATCGTCTCACTGGCGTGCTGGCTGGCCGGCAAGGGCAAGCCCATGCTCGCCAACGCCGAGCTGGCAGCGCTGGTGCCGCTCGACGGCCGCGAGAAAGAACGCGAGGCGCTGAAGAAAGAAATCGACGAGTGGCTGTGCGCCAAGCTGGGCTGGTCGGCGCCTGACGGGCTGGAAACCATCGCCACCCACGACCTCGAACACAACGAAGACGGCTGGCTGCTGCTGACCAAGGAGCTCAAGGCGGAGCACTTCAAGAACCTCGACAAAGAGGCCAAGAAGGCCTTCAAAGAGCTGGAGAAGCTGCAGGGTGGCGACGTGAAGAGCAAGCCCGGCCAGCGCAAAGCCTCACCGGGCATGCGGCTGGCGATCCTCGAGAAATACATCGAACGCTGGGAGCGCCGCTACACCGGCACCGCGTTCATGGCCAAGAAGGGCGCCAAGGAAGACCTGCAGGCGCTGTTGGAGGCCGTGAAGGCCGACATGGCCTGGGTCGAGGCCGAGAAGTTCAAGGCCGAGCGGTTCGGTCTCGATGGCGACTGGGCGGGCGCCGGCAAGGCCTACGATGGCCTGGTGCGCGCCGACCCGCTGAACCCGGAGATCCTGGCGGCGGCCGCGGACGCCTGGAACAAGGCGGCCAAGATCACCGACGGCGGGCAGAAGGCGGAAGACCCGGCGGCGGCCCGGCGCGCGGCGGTGCTGTACGAAGAGATGCTGAAGATTTTCCCGCGGGCGCTGGGTTACCACAACCACGCCGGTCTGAACTGGCTGGCGGCGGGGGATAAGGGAAAGGCCAAGGCGCACCATGAAGAGGTGATCCGCCGCACCGACGGCATCCAGGAGCCGTCGGAGACCGATCGGAAGAACCGGGAGTTCGCGGAAGGCCAGTTGAAGCTGATCAAGTAGCGTTTGGTTGCCAGGGGCACCCTGATTGGTACCTTTGGAGAAGCCAGGGGCACGAGGAGAGAGGCATGAGGACATTCGGGACGAAACTGCTGGCGGCGCTGGCGGTGGCGTTGTTCGCGGGAAGCCTGTCGGCCGGGCCGTCGGAAGACCTGTTCGCCAAGACCCACAAGGGCATGAAGGAGTCCGACGTCGCCTCGAAATGGTACGAGAAGCTGCCGGAATGGGTGGCGTCGCTGACCGGCAAGAACCAGTTTCCTGATACATGGCTGCCCTTCAGCGCGGACAAGGGCAAGCTGAAGCCGGCCAAGGAGCTCAGCAAGTTCCAGATCCGGGACGCGAACAAGAAGCAGTTCAGCGCCTACTACATGGTGCGCAACGGCGTGGACGCAAACGGCCGCACCATCTACGAGAAAACCAACGAGTTCGGCTGGCTGCCCTGGAAGTCCTGGCCGGCCCGGTCGATCGTCCAGACCTATCCGGTCGAGGGCAACCAGGACCACACCGACCTGGTGGGGTTTGCAGCCTGGCTTTACGGAGAGAAGGAAAACGAACTTGCGAACCGCGTGCTGACGGTCGTGCACGCGCGCGACAAAGAGCTTGCGCCGTTGATCGAGGCGTTCATCTGCGACAAGGAGAAGTGGACGCTGCCCTCGGAGGGGCTGAAGAACTGGAATGCGTGGGACATCGATTTCCAGCTCGAGCGCATCATCCTGGTGACGCCTGAAGAGTACGAAAAGCGCCTCAAGGCGCGTGAAACCGAGGCCGCCGCCGAATTCAAAAAGCTTGTGCAGTCCCGCGGCGACACCAAGGGCCGCCCGCCGCGCCGCGTCTCGCCGTCCAAGCAGCTGATCCTGATCGAGTGGGAAATCAAGCAGTTCAAGATCAAGTACGGCTCGGCCGAATTCCTGAAGGACACCAAGATCACCGACAAGCTGCAGGAGATCCAGGACTCCATCACGGACGACCTGGCGCTGATCAAGGAGAACCTGGAGCAGTCCCGCAAGATGGCCACTGACAACAACCCCAACGACCTGAAGAAGAAGGCCGAGTTCCTGGAGCAGATCCTGCTGATCGATCCCCAGGATCTCAACCTGCGCAGCCAGGTCGCCAATGCCTGGTACATCTGGGGCAACCCGGCGCCTCACGGCAACGGTTGCGACCGCGCCGAAGGCATGAAGAAGGCCATCCCGCACTATGAGATCATCGTTCAGGCCTATCCGAACAATTCCGGCTTCCTGCTGGCGATCGGTCGCTGCTACCAGGCGCTCGAGAACAGCAAGCAGGCCCGGCCTTACTACGAGAAGGTGATCGAGATCGACGGCAACCAGGGCAACGGCAACACCGCGAAGTCGCTGATCCGCAACATGGACCAGGGCGACCAGAACCGCTCCAAGAAAGACGGCAAGTAGGCTTCAACGAACAGCACGGGGCCCGGAAATCCGGGCCCCGTCTGTATTTTTTCATTTCAACTGTAGGCGTGCTGCGTTTCCGGCAACTCATAGGCAGACGCAACAACCCCGTACCTTCCCCTGTTGCGACCGATCATGCTGAAGACAACCGCCTTGCTGCTGTTGATCGGCCTTGCGGTGCCGCTTGGCGCGCAGTCACTGCTGGACCGGTTCCACGACGGCAAAAAACCATCCCGGGTTGCCAAAGACTGGTTCAGGGGCCTCGACGACTGGGTCAACGACCTGCACGAGCAGGCCCGCAACGCGGAGAGCTGGTTCCCCGATCCGGACCCTGCCGCCAGGGGCAGACTCTGCCGCTACCGGCTGGAAGGTGCCGACACCCGCAGTCTGACGGTGCGCAAGCTGCTCGACACCGGAAGCGTAGACACCAATGGCAAACCCGTGCGTGTGGCGGCAAAGGAGACCTCGCTGTTCACCTGGGACCAGTGGGAGTCGCGCTTCCTTGTCACCACCTACCCGACCAGCACCAACCAGGACGCGGCCGACCTGGTCGGATTTGCCACCTGGCTGTATGAAGCGCGCAAGGCCCCCGTGGAGGCAAATCGCGTCCTCACCATCCTTTACCAGCGAAATGAAGGCACAGACGCCGAGCTGCAGGAGGCAATCTGCCAGTTCATCCGAGAGCAGGAACGCCTGAAGAAAGACAGCGAACTCAAGCCCTTTGAGTTGTGGGACGACGACTTCAAGGTGTTTCGTACCGTGTTGATACCCGCCGACAAGGCCGACGAGTTCAAGGCCCAGCGCGAGCGGGCGGCCAGGGGGCGTATCATGCAGCTAAAGGCCGAGTTTGATGAGCCGGCCAATCGCACGCTCACACTTGACGAGCTGGAGTTCGCGCTCTCCCGTTGGCCCACAGAATTCGCCGACACCGTCGCGGCCGCAAACTGCGCCGAGCTGGTTTCAAGCCTGTTGGCCAGGGTGCAGGAAGCGAAGAAGAAGGCCGCGGTGCATGCGGACCTGGCCGCAGCCGCAGAGAAAGCTGCAGGGCAGAAACCGGCCGAGTGGAAACAGGTCGCTGACGACTGGCAGGCGGCCCTGGCGCTGGACCCGCGTTCGCTGTTCCTGCTCTCGAAGGTCTCCAATGCGCGCTACGTGCAGACCGGCGCTGAGCGCGTAGCCGGGCCGGACCGCTGGGTGGGGGACTATCACGTCGCGAAGGCGGCCATTGAACTATACGAGGCGTGGCGAGAGCGCGAGCCGGCCAATGTAAAGGTGATCCTGAACCTGGGCATCCTGCACCACGTGCGCGCGGAATTCGACGAGGCCAAGAAGTATTACCGCCTCGCGGCGGCGCTGGATCTTGACCCGGAAGTGACGCGCCTGGCGGACAACTACGAGGCGATCAAGAACTGGAAATAGGCGTACCGATTGCCAATCCCGACCATCACCGTAAAACCGCGGCATGGACGGCGAGAAAATTGCGATCATTGGTGTACCGGCGCTTGCCGTGCTGTTCCTGGTGATCGGGTTCATCGCCAACCCGCCCGCCGAGACGCAGCTTGAACCCGCGCCGCCCCAGGACTTCGATAAGGAACTCGCCGCCGCGTACGTGCAGGCCGGCTGCTGGCAGTGCCACGCAGTCAGCACCCTGCAAACCGAACTGACCGAAGCCTTCGGTGAGCAGGCCGCCGGCGTGCGCCCCATGGGCCCCGACCTCGCCGGTGTGGGCGCCCGCTTCAACGCAGACTGGCATGCCGCGCACTTCTGGAAACCCGACGACGTGTTCGCCGGCTCCCAGATGCCCGCCCAGCGCCAGTTGTTCGAGCCCGGCCAGCCGAAGCTGAACGAGCAAGGCCGCAAGGTGGTCGAGTTCCTGCGGACACTGAAGTCGCGCTCAGACCTCAACAAGCCTTGGCCCACGGCGCGCGTAGTCGCGCCCGCAGGCGACGCCGAACGCGGCCGCCTCCTGTTCCAGCGCGAATGCGCCGGCTGCCACGGTGCTGATGCCGGCGGCGAAGGCCCGGCCTCGAAATTCATCAGCACGCCGCGCAAGCCGCCGGCGCTTGCCAAAGGTGAGTTCGTGTACCTGCCGGCCGGCGAACGGCCGATTGACAGCATCTACACGGTGATCACCAACGGCGTGCCGGGCTCTGCGATGCCGAGCTTTGCGTCACGCCTGAGTGAGCAGCAGCGCGCCGACCTGGCGGCCTGGGTGGCAAAGGTGGGCGGCAAGTAGAGGTTTGCCGCGCAATGCGCTAGGATCACGCCCGCAACGGACAAGGACCAACCATGGCACTGTTTTCATCGACCTACCCGATCCGCTTCAGCGACGTGGACCACGCGGGCATTTTATACTACCCGCGTTTCCTGCATTACTTCCATTGCTGCTTCGAAGACTTCTTCGAGCGCGGCATCGGCATTCGTTACAACCACCTGCTCGATGTCGAGCGCATCGGCTTCCCCACCGTGCACATGGAAGTGGATTACCTGAAGCCCCTGCGCTTCGGCGATCAGGTCGAAATCAGCCTCGGCGTGCAGAAGATCGGCAACAAGAGCGTGACCTGGACCTACACCGGCGACACGGCGCGCGAGAACAAGAAGATCCGCGCCGTGGAAGCCAGCCTGGTGACGGTGTGCCTGGACATGGACAGTTTCACGGGCATCGAGCTGCCCCAGAAGTACCACGACCTGTTCAAGAAGTGGCTCGTCCCCGACAGCCACCGCACCGGCCTGTACAAGGCGGTGAAGCCGGAGTAGGGGCGATGCTTGCATCGCCCGCGTTTACGGTTCTCTTCTGGCCGTAAACTCGAGTCAGACTTCTGATGAAAGGCAACAGCGGTGAACCACGAAGCGCCACCAAGGACCACGAAGAACGGCGGGTTTTGTTTTGCTTCGTGGTTCTTGGTGGTTCTTCGTGGTTAACATGTTTTTGCAGTTGCCCGTAGGTGAGGCCGCCCATGTTCGATATCCCGGAATTCCCTGAACGCTTCAACATGGCCTGCTACTTCGTGGACTCGAACATCGAGGCCGGGCGCGGTGGCAAGACCGCGATCCACTACGAAGGCCGCCGGATCACCTTCCAGCAGGCTTTCGAGAACGTCAACCGCGCCGGCAACGGACTTCTGGCCCTGGGCCTGCAGCCCGAGCAGCGCGTGCTGACCGCGCTGCACGATAGGCCGGAGTTCGCGTACTTCTGGTTCGGCGCCATCAAGGTCGGCGGCGTCGCCACGCAGATCAACCCGCTGCTGCCCACGGAAGATTTCGCCTATTACCTGAACTACACCAAGGCGCCCATCGCGGCCGTGGACGCGGAGGCGCTGGAGAAATTCATCCCCGCGCTCAACGAGGCGCGCTACCTGAAACACGTGATCGTGGTGGGGGATGCGGCCGTGAGCCGGCTGCCGCGCGGCATCACCATGCATGCCTGGGACGACTGGCTGGCCGGGCAAAGTGAGAAGCTGACTCCCGCAGACACCAGCAAGGACGACCCCAGCGTGTGGCTGTTCACCAGCGGCACCACGGGGCACAGCAAGGGCGCGGTGCACTTTCACTTTCACTTCCCGTACAACACCGAGGTTTACGCCAGGCGTTTCATCGGCATGCGCGAGGACGACATCACCATCAGCGGCCCGCGCCTGTTTTTCGGCTACGCCACCGGCACCAACGTGATGTTCCCCTGGGCGGTGGGAGCGAGCACCGTGCTGTTCAAGGAGCACCCGACGCCCGAACGGCTGTTTGAACTGATCGCGAAGCACAAGTGCACCGTGCTGACCAACGTACCCACGCTGATCAACAAGATGCTCGCGGCCGACGTGAAACCCGACCTGTCATCGCTGCGCTTCATGTGGAGCGCCGGTGAAGCCCTGCCCGCGGACCTGCACAAGCGCTGGGATGAAGCCTACGGCGTGCCGATCATCGACGGCATCGGCAGCGCGGAGAGCTTTCACATTTACATTTCAAACCGGCCCGGCGACGTGCGCCCCGGCAGCCTCGGCAAGCTGGTGCCCGGCTACACGGCCAGGCTGACCGACGACGACGGCAAGCCCGTCGCCCAGGGCGACGTCGGCACACTGTGGGTGGGGGGCGACAGCGCGGCGCTGTACTACCACAACGCCTATGCCAAATCGAAAGAACACCTGAGAGGTGGCTGGATCGTCAGCGGCGACAAGTTCCGCCAGGACGCCGACGGCTACTGGTACTACGAGGGCCGCGGCGACGACCTGATCAAGTCCGGCGGCATCTACGTAAGCCCGCTCGAGGTAGAAAACTGCCTGATGCAACACCCGGCCGTGAAAGAGTGCTGCGTAATAGGCAAGAAAGACGAAGCTGGGTTAGAGAAGCCGTTCGCCATAGTGGTTAGAGCGCGAAGCGTAAGCGAGCGGCCCGATACCCCGGAAGACACCCTCACCAAGGAACTCATAGAGTTCTGCAAACAGAAGCTCGTCCGCTACAAGGCCCCGCACGGAGTAGCCTTCAGCAACGAGCCCCTGCCCAGAAACGACCGCGACAAAATCGACCGCAAGGCCCTGCGCAAGGTATACGCCGGATGACGGAACGCGGGCGTCCCGCCCGCCGAAGCCTGAGCAAGGCTGGAAGCGGCAGCGACGATAGACATTCCGAACGGCATGTGTAGCCTATTGTGTGGAGGTATGTGTAATGGCTACCAACCTGGACTTGGACGACGCCCTGATCGATGAAGCGGTCAAGGTCGGCAAACACAAAACGAAGAAAGAAGCCGTCACGGCCGCATTGCTTGAGTACATCAAGCGCAGAGGTCGCCTAGGGATTCTCCAGCTCGAAGGCAAGATCGATTACGATCCACGCTACGACTACAAAGCGGCACGCAAAAGGAAACGCGCGTGAACGTGCTGGTGGATACTTCGGTCTGGTCGCTGCTTCTGCGCCGAAGGCAGTCCGCTCGACTTTCGACCAGGCAGGCTGCCGCTGTGCAGGAGTTGAAAGAGCTCGTCCGGGAGGACAGGGCACAACTGACGGGTGTGATTCGACAAGAGTTGCTGACCGGAATTCGCTCCGACGTGGAGTTCGAGGAGTTGAGGTCCTGGTTGCGTTTTTATGATGATCTGCCCGCGGACTTCGAAACGCATGAACTCGCGGCGCAGTATGCGAACCGATGTCTTGGGACCGGCATCGTTACCAGTGCGATTGACATCCTGATCTGCGCCGTTGCCATGAAGCACCAGTTGCCCGTTTTCACGCTGGATGATGGCTTCAAGAAGATTCAGTCTGTCGTTCCGATCACGTTTCATGTTGCGAAATGAGTGAGCTTTGGACCCAGCCTTCGCCAACAACAACTGGCCGCAGATTGAAGCCGCGCTGAAAAGCGGCGCGCGTTGCGTGGCCATCCTGCCCTGCGACGCCGTTGAGGCCCACGGTAAGCACCTGCCCCTCAACACCGATGTCATCATCTCCGACGGCATGGCCGCCTACACCCTGCCCGCCCTGGAAGAAAAGGGCATCGTCGCGCTGGTCCTGCCCTCCTCGGCCTATGCACCCGCTCATCCGGGTTAGCGCCGCGTTAGACTTTCACCAAACACATGTACGGACGTTGTTTGATACATGACCAATGAAGCACGCTTGCCACTTTCGTTTCATGTGTGATGGATCAGCAGCGATGCAGAATGGAGAACCTTAACACATGGCCAAGTTGCCGAAGTACACCGACTTCTTCTCTCCAGTTCTATTGGTGCTGCGTCCCCATCCGGAAGGTATTCGGAGGCCACAGATCAAGGAACTCGTCGCCGGAAAGACCGGGTTGACCAAGGAGCAACTAAACGCCCCAATGCCCAGCGGGAGAGGCCTAATCTTCGGAAACAGAGTTGGGTGGGCGCTTTCCTACCTAAAGTATGCAGGTCTGGCTGAAACCCTGACTAGAGGCGTTTGGCGATTGACTTCAGAAGGCGCCCGACTTGCCGACGCGAATCCAAACGGGCTCTCGGCCGACAAAATCAAGCACATTGATGAGCTTGCCCGCGCACGCTCTCGCGCTCAAAACGAAAAAGAGGGCGACGACGGTACGAGTAGTGCTGCGAATGACACCGACGGGACCGCGCCCGACGAGTTGATTGAACGAGCCGTCAAACAGATCGAGGCGGGAGTAGTTGCCGATTTACTCACTGAGATCGTGAAGGTTTCAGACCAACGGTTTGAGCTATTGGTTTTGGATGTACTCAACGCAATGGGCTACGCATGGGACGACCAAGGAATTCAGCACACCGGTAGGTCGGGCGACGGCGGAATTGACGGCGTGATCGACATGGATCCTCTGGGGATTCAGAAGGTATACGTGCAGGCCAAGAAGTGGACGGGAAACGTAGGGCGTAAGGAATTGCAAGCATTCGTTGGCTCGCTGGCAGGGTTTCAGGCTCGTGTTGGCGTGTTCATTACAGCATCTGAATTCACGAGAGAGGCATCCGAGTACGGTTCCAAGCTGCCGGACCGCATCGTTCTCGTCGACGGAAAGAAGCTAGCCAGACTCATGATTCAACACTCCGTCGGCGTAACGCCGAAGATGATCCGCGTACCTCAGCTCGATAGTGATTACTTTGAAGAAGGCTAGAACTCGTAATCCCAAGGCTCGAATCATGAACCCTGAATTCGCCCACAACACTTGGCCCGGCATTGAAGCCGCCTTAAAGAGCGGCGCGCGTTGCGTGGCCATCCTGCCCTGCGGCGCCGTTGAGGCCCACGGTAAGCACCTGCCCCTCAACACCGACGTCATCATCTCCGAGGGCATGGCCGCCTACACCCTGCCCGCCCTGGAAGAAAAAGGCGTCGTCGCGCTGGTTCTGCCCTCGCTGGCCTATGCGCCTGCCGAATACGCGGCCGCGTTTGCCGGCACTATCAGCATCAGCGAGCAGGCGGCAGCCGCGGTCATCTTCGACATCGCCAGGTCGCTGAAGGCGCAGGGCTTAGCCTGCCTGGCCATCGCCAACAGCCACTTCGACCCCGCCAACGTGAAAATGCTGCGCGAAGTGGTGGCGCGCATTGAGACCGAACTGCAGCTGCCCGTCGCCTTCCCCGACTTCACCCGCCGCAAACTGGCCCAGTGCCTGACAGAAGAGTTCCAGTCCGGCGCCTGCCACGCCGGCCAGTTCGAAACCAGCCTGGTGATGGCCTCGCGCCCGGAGCTGGTGGACGAAGGCGAAAGACAACGCAGTGCGGACAATCCCGCCAGCCTGACCGAAGCCTTCAGCAAGGGCGCCAAAACCTTTGAAGAGGCCGGCGGCCCACAGGCCTACTTCGGCTATCCGCAACAGGCCAGCGCCGCCGAGGGTGTTGCCACTTATGAACTCCTTGCGGGTTCACTGGTTGAAGCGATAGTGGCAAAACTGTAAGAGTTTATCCTTTCGAACTTTCTAAAAATAACGCATCTATGTAGGTTGCGTTGTATGACTGTATAAACCTAAAGTAATGACATGGCACCTTCGGTAATCATCACTGGCGCTTCACGTGGCATCGGCAGAGTCATTGCCCTGGACCTGGCTCATCGCGGCTTCAACCTGATGCTGGCCGCCCGCAACGGTGCGCACTTGCAGGCCGTGCGCGCCGAGTGCGAGAAGATCGGCGCCAGGGCCGCCACCTGCATCATCGACGTCACCAAGCCCGAGTCCGCGCCCGCCCTGCGCGACGCCACCCTCGACGCCTTCGGCCCGCCCTGGGGCCTGGTCAACAACGCCGGCATGGCCGAGAGCGCGCCGCTGGCCAAGACCGACGACGAACTGCTGCAGCGCCACATGGAGCTGAACTTCTACGCACCCATGCGCCTCACCCGCGCCGTGCTGCCGCGCATGGTGGAAAACAAGGGCGGCCGCGTGGTGAACATCTGCAGCACCGCCGCCCTGTGCGGCTACCCGTACGTCAGCGCCTACGCGGCCAGCAAGCATGCGCTGCTGGGCGCCACGCGCAGCCTGGCGCGCGAGTTCGCGCAGAAGGGCGTCACGTTCAATGCCGTGTGCCCGGGCTACGTGCGTACGGAAATCTGGGACGACACGATCAAGAACATCGTGGACAAGACCGGCCTCGATGAAGTGCAGGCCGAGGACAAGCTGAAGAAACTGAGCCCGCAGTACCGCGTGTTCGAGCCCGCCGAGGTCGCGCACACCGTGGCGTTCCTGCTGGCCGAGGAATCGCACGGCATCACGGGCCAGGCGCTGAGCGTCGACGGGGGAGAAATCGAGCACTGATGGGCACGCGCGCACACATTGTCAATCCGCCGGGCTGGAAGCGGCCCAGGGGCTACTCCAACGCCGTGGTGCTGCCGAAGGGCAGGCCGCTGTTCATCGCGGGCATGGTCGGCTGGGACGAAAACGAGCGCTTCCAGAGCGACGACTTCGCCCACCAGTTCCACCGGGCGCTGCTGAACATCAAGTGCTGCGTCGAGCAGGCCGGCAGCCGCATCGACTGCATCGGCCGCCTGACCATCTTCGTCTCGAGCAAGCAGGAGTACATCGACTGCCTGCCGAGGCTCGGAGCGCTTTACCGCGAAGTGATGGGCGAGCACTACCCGGCCATGGCGCTGGTCGAGGTGAGTGCGCTGCTTGAGGAAGGCGCCAAGGTTGAAATCGAGGCTACCGGCGTGGTGCCGGACTGAGCAACCAGGAGCGTATCATGGCAGACAACCCGTTGACCCCATCTGAGCGCGCGCGCGTCGGCCTGTGGCTGCGTCTCGCCCGCTGCTACAACCTCGCGATGCGCGAGCTGCGCGCCGGCCTGCGCGAGGAATGCACCATGCCGCAGTTCGATGTGCTGGCGCAGCTCGAGCGCTCACCCGAAGGCCTGACCTTCAGCGCGCTCAGCGAAAAGCTGCTCGTCACGGCCGGCAACCTGACCGGCATCGTGGACCGCCTCGAGAAGCAGGGGCTGGCGCGGCGCGAAACCAACCCGGCCGACCGGCGCCAGACCTTCATCAGGCTGACCGACAAGGGGCGCGAATACTGCGACAAGATCATCCCGCAGCACACCCACGACGTCGCGAAGCTGTTCGGCGGCCTGAGCGACAACACGGTGCAGAACCTGCGCTCGGACCTCGAGCAGCTCTCCACACTGCTCGGCAAACAGACGGAACACGCGGAATCGTGAGCGGAGACGGCCATGCAGCCCAAATCGTTCCTGTACACCGAGCAGGACGGCGTCGGCACCATCACGCTGAACCGGCCGGAGCGCTACAACGCGCTGACCTTCGAGGTGTATCGCGAACTCGGCGCGTTCTTCAAGCACCTGAATGATCGCGAAAGCGTGCGCGTGGTGATCATTACTGGCGCGGGCAAGGCCTTCTGCAGCGGCGGCGATGTCGAGGACATCATCGGCGAGCTGTTCAGCCGCGACATGAAGGGCCTGCTTGACTTCACGCGCATGACCGTGGACCTGATCCGCGCCATCCGCGCCTGCCGCAAGCCCGTGATCGGCGCGCTCAACGGCACCACCTGTGGCGCGGGCGCGGCGATCGCCCTGGCCTGCGACTTCCGCATCGCCAGCCCCTACGCCAAGTGCGCGTTCCTGTTCACCAGGGTGGGCCTCAGCGGTGCGGACATGGGCGCCTGCTTCCTGCTGCCGCGCGTGGTGGGCCTGACCAAGGCGACCGAACTGCTGATGCTCGGAGACTTCATCGACGCCACTGAGTGCGCGCGCATCGGCCTTTACAACGAGGTGGTGGACAGCAACCAGCTGATGCCGCGCGTGAATGCGCTGGCGCAGCAGTTGTGCAAAGGCCCCCAGTTCGGCCTGATGATGACCAAGGAATTGTTGAACAAGGCGCTGAGCTTCGACCTGGAAACCGCCCTGGAGGCCGAGGCGCAGGCCCAGGCCATCTGCATGCAGCACCCGGATTTCCGCGAAAGCTACGACGCCTGGACGGAAAAGCGCGAACCCAAGTTCAAATGAAGATCGGAAACTTCAGCTCACACGAAGGCACAAAGACACGAAGAGCGGCGTGTTTTCTTCTTTGTGTCTCCGTGGCTTCGTGTGAGCTCAGTAGTTCAGCTGAGGTGGCAGTGTGAACGATCTTCTAAGACTGCCGATCTTCACCGACGAGCAGCGCGGCTTCGCGCGCGAGCTGGATGTCAACGCGCGGCAGCATTCCTGGCCCGATCCTGAACAGGACGACGCGGCCGCCTTAAAATCCGCACTGGCCACGCTGGGCAAGGCGGGTGTCCTAAAACATGCGCTGAGCGAGCCCTGGTCGATGCGCGCCAACGTGCTGGCGCGGGAGGTGCTGGCTTATCACTCCGGCATCGCGGACCTGGCCTGGGCCATGCAGGCCCTGGGCGGCGTGCCGCTGCTGATCGCCGGCAGCCCCGAACAGAAGCAGCTGCTGGCCAAGGGCATCAGCGGCGAGGCCTGCCTGGGCTTCGCCATCACTGAGCCCGATGCGGGCTCCGACCTTTCGCGCCTGAGCCTGCGCGCGGAGAAGGTGGGGGACGGGTACGTCCTCAACGGCGAAAAGCACCTGGTCAGCAATGTGGGCGTGGCGCACTTCTTCGTATTGTTCGCGCGCACCTCCGACGACAAGCGCGGCGTTTCGGCCTTCCTGCTGGACACCTCGCTGCCCGGCCTGAGCTTCGAGCAGCAGCGCCCGATCTCGCCGCACCCGCTGGGGCGCATCGTGTGCAAAGACGTCAAGCTGCCGGCCTCCGCCCTGATCGGCGCCGAGGGCGACGGAATGGGCATTGCGCTCGGCACGTTGGGGCGCATGCGCACCACGGTGGCGGCCGCGGCCAACGGCTTCGCGCGCCGCGCGCTGGATGAGGCCCTGGCGCATGCCAAGGGCCGCGCGATGTTCGGCTCGACCCTGGCGCAGCAGCCCCTGGCGCAGGGGATTCTGGCCGAAATGCGCGCACGGCTTGACGCGTCAAGGCTGCTGACCTACCGCGCTGCGTGGGAATACGACTCCGGTGCTTCAAGGATTCCCCTGCAAGCGGGCGTGGCCAAGTGGCAGTCCACGGAAAACGCCCAGTGGATCATCGACAAGGCACTGCAGCTCGCGGGCGGGCTGGGCGCTGTGCAGGGCAGCATCTTCGAGCGCCTGTACCGCGAGATCCGCCCCCTGCGCATCTACGAGGGCGCCAGCGAGGTACAGCAGCTGCTGATCGCGGGCGAAATGTTGAAGGAGTCCCCATGACCAGATACCCGCCCTACGAGCGGCACGTGTTCATCTGCCTCAACCAGCGCGAGGCCGGCCACCCGCGCGGCGACTGCACCTCCAAGGGCGCGCCCGAGGTGCTGGAGCGCTTCAAGGAACTGGTGCAGCAGAAGGGCCTGAAGCCGCGCATTCGGGCGCAAAAAAAGCGGCTGCCTCGACACCTGCGAGCTGGGCGTCAGCGTCGTCGTGTACCCCGAGGCCGTGTGGTACAAGCAGGTGACGGTTGCCGACGTGGACGAGATCGTCGAAAGCCACCTGGTGAACGGCGTGCCCGTAGAGCGCCTGCGCCAGCACCCGCAGCTGCCGGGCGACTCCAGCAAGCTCAAGCCCATCGGGAACGCGTGATGGTAACGGTTTCCGGGCTGCGAACGGTTCTGTCGCCCCTGACGGGGCTCTGGAATGGTGGTTGCCCAGACACCCGGGGCGTAAGCCCCGGGCTACGTTCTTGCGCCCGCAAGCGGGCTGAACCGCAACGATTAGATGTAGCACGATCGGTTGAAACGCGTTCCGCTGAGCCGGTTGGCGCCGCGGCGCTGGGTGGAGCGTCTCCGCTGGTTGGCACCAATGCCCTGGTCGGCGAGGACTTCTGCGGTGTTCATCTCTGTCTGAGGGAAAAGCTGCCGTGCCCCTGTTTTGAGCCGCCTCCGACGGCGTCAGATCGTAGCCCGGGGCGTAAGCCCCGGATCTCACGACCCTCGCCGCATCCGGAGCCCCGTGAGGGGCGACAGAAGCGCACCATCCACCCTCGCCTGCGTTCGTTAACCGCTAAACTATCCTGACAATCATGACCTTATTCAGTCCCCTAACCATTCGCTCCATGACCCTGCCCAACCGCGTCGTTGTGCCGGCCATGGTCACGCGTTTGTCGGGCGAGGACGGCTTCGTCAACCAGGACATCACGGACCGCTACGTGCGTTTCGCCAAGGGTGGCGCGGGGCTCGTGGTCCTTGAAGCCATGGCCGTTCACCGGAGCAAGTCGGGTCCCCTGCTGCGCATCTGTGACGACGAATTCGTGCCCGCCCTGCGCGAACTGCGCCGGAAAATGAAAGACGCCGGGCCCGGTTGCGTTGCCCCCAGATCATTCACTTCCTCAAGATCTCCCGCAGCGGCTGGCGGCAGAAAGTTGAGGACCTAAGTAATGACGATATCCAGAACATCGTCGAAAACTACGCCGCCGCGGCCGTCCGCTGCGCCGAGGCCGGCTACGACGGCGTCGAGCTGCACATGGCCCATGCCTACACGCTGTCCAGCTTCCTGAGCCGCATGAACAAGCGCCGCGACGACTACGGCGGCAGCCTCGACCGCCGCCTGCGCCTGCCGATCGAGGTGACGCAGGCCGTGCGCAGGGCGGTGGGGGAGTCGTTCCCGGTCGGCGTGCGCTTCGACGGCGAGGAGTGCATCAAGGGCGGCTACACCGTTGACGAGTCAAGGCTGATCGCCCTGCGCCTGGTGCAGGCCGGCGTCGATTACGTCAGCGTCAGCGCCGGCGGCAAGTTCGAGGACGCCCAGCCCCGAGAGGGCGAGCCCCTGTACCCCTACACCGGCTACAGCGGCGAGCGCTGCATGCCCGGCAAGACCTACCCGCCCGCCGCCAACCTGTACATCGCGGCCGGCATCAAGCAGTTCCTGCGCGAGCAGGGGGTGCACACGCCCGTGGTGGCCACCGGCAAGATCAGCACGCCCGAGTTGGCCGAGCGCATTCTGGCCGAGGGCAGCGCCGACCTGATCGGCATGGCGCGCCCGATTCTGTGCGACCCGGACTGGCCGCGCAAAGTGCAGGCCGGGCGCTTCGACAAGGTGATCCGCTGCTGCTACGCCAACGTGTGCAAGGCGAAGGACGAGCGCTTCCAGACCGTGAGCTGCTTCCTGTGGCCCAAGGGCAGCATCCAGGCGCCGGAAAGCGACGACACCGTGGCGCCGCACTGGTCGGGGCAGGGCGCCAACCTCACGGCTGACGGCAGCAAAGGCCGCATCGACCTGCGCTGGCACGCGGCCGAGGATAACGAGGGCGTGTACGGCTACGACATCTGGCGCGCGCTGGGGCAGGGCGAGTTCGAGCGCATCGACGCCGTGCCCGCGCCGGTAACGGCCTACCACGACACCACAGCCGTGGCCGGATTGGAGTACCGCTACTACGTGCAAGCCTACGACCACGCCGGCAACCGCACACCGGCGTCGGAAACCATCATCGCCCGCGTTGGGTGATTGGGATCACCTGAAAATTTTTGGGGTACTTTTTTCACCTCAGGAAGTTTGGTGGGGGGTGGTTCGTTTCTGGTTCACGTCGGTCTGACTATGCACCAAGGCGGGCAGCCATGGATGTCGGAGCCTTACCCTTGAATCAGAAATCCAAAACACGGCTGGTGGTCGGCCAGCAGGTTTACTGTTCGCGCATCGGGCGCGCGGGCCAGCTCCTGGGCGTCAGCCAGCCCCAGGGGGCCTGCGTGATCCGCATCGCGGGCAGCAACGAAGTGGTCACCGTGGACGAGTGCGAACTGCGCATCGCCACCTGGGACGAAATCCGCGGCGCATGCCCCGGTCCTTGAAGAGCCCCGGCGGAAACGCCGGGGACCGCCGCGCGTGCGCGGCGGAATTGGTTCGCACCGTTCACGCGGGCAAGCCCGCGTATCCCCGGCCTTTCGGCCGGGGCTCTACAGCAGCTCCACGCCCTGAGGCAGCATCACCAGCACCACGCAGCCCTTGCGGCTTGACGGCCGGTGCGCGCTGCCGGGTGGATGCCAGATGTAGCTGCCGGCGGGCCAGCCCTTGCCCAGGTCGTCCAGCTCGCCCTCAAGCACGTAGTATTCCTCACCGCCCGGGTGCCGGTGGCCGTGGTAGCGCGCTCCGGGCTCGAACTTGAGCAGGATGGTCAGGCCGCCTTCAGCGTGCTTGCGCAGCGTCTTGTAGCTGACGCCCGGGTTGTCCGGGAACTCGCGCCACTCGCGCTCGTGGGTCAGTATCTGGATAGACTCGCTCATGCTTCTAATCTAGCGCGGCCGCTGGTTTCTGCAGGGCTCAATTTCTGAACTGGAGCAGCCATGTTCCTGGTGATGAACCGTTTCAGGGTAATCCCCGGCCGCGAAGCCGACTTTGAAGAGGCCTTCAAGGGCCGCGCGCGGCTGGTGGACCAGATGCCCGGCTTCATGGCGCAGGACATGCTGCGGCCGGCCGGTGAAGAAGGCGTGTTCATCAGCATGACGCGCTGGCAATCGCGGGAAGCCTTCGAGGCCTGGACGCGCTCGGAGCAGTTCAAGCAGGGGCACGGCAAGCGGCACCCGGGTATGTTCCAGGGCCCGCCACAGCTCGAGATGTACGAGGTATTCGACAGCACCACGGAGGTCTAGCAGGTGGCAAAGAAACGCAAGATGCGCGGCACGCTGATCGGCACCATCGTGTTGGCGGCGATCCTGGGCGCGGTGATCGGCGCGATCATCTTCCATGACCCCGGCCAGCCGCTGCCCGGGCCGGACAGCGTGAAGTTCACCGACGAGTACGATGACGAGTGGGGCAAGCTGGCGGCGCCGATCTCGCACGTGACGGTCACGCACATCCTGATCAGCTGGAAGGGCGCCAACCCGCGCGTCACGCCCAAAGAGCCGGAACGCACCAAGGAGCAAGCCTGGGAGCTGGTTGAGCAGCTGTGGAACCGCTACAAGACCGAGCCCACCAAGGAGAACTGGACCGCGCTGCAGGCCAGGTACAATGAGGATTCCAAGCCACACGAGCGTTACGGGGTGCCGGACCCCACGGGCCAGCCGCTGGCCAAGCCTTTTACGGACTGCGCCAAGAGCACCAACGTCAACTTCGCGCGCATCGTGGAAACCGAGTTCGGCTACCACCTGATCCGCCGGGAGCAATAGCATGCGCTTCACGAACAAGGTCGTACTGATCAGCGGCGGCGGCACCGGCATCGGCCTGGGCGCCGCCAGGCGCTTCGTATCCGAGGGTGCGAAGGTCGTCATCACCGGCCGCCGCGAAGACAAGCTCAAGGCCGCCTGCACCGAGGCCGGCACGGCCTGCAGCTACGTGGTGGGGGACGTGACCAGCGCGCAAGACTGCGCCCGCATGGTGGCCGAGACCGTGGCGCGTCACGGCCGTATCGACGTGCTGGTGAACAACGCGGGCGTGATCGGCAACGGCGGCGTGCAGGACACCACGCCCGAGGAGTTCCAGCGCGTGATGGGCCCCAACGTGTACGGGGTGTACCACCTGACGCACGCGGCGGTGGGGGAGTTGATCAAGCGCAAGGGCGCGATCGTGAACCTCAGCAGCGTGACCGGCACGCGGCCTTACGGCAACCTGCTGGCGTACTGCGCCTCCAAGGCGGCGGTCAGCATGATGACCCAGACCATGGCGCTCGAGCTGGCGCCCAAGGGTGTGCGGGTGAACGCCGTGGAGCCCGGGGTGGTGCGCAGCGAGCTGCACCGGGTCACGAATGCCGTGCCCGACTACGACGCCTTTCTCAAGCGCGCCCAGGAGACCCATCCCATCGGGCGTCACGGTGTGCCTGAAGACGTGGCGGCGGCGATCGCCTTCCTGGCCAGCGACGAGGCGGGCTGGATCACCGGCGAGTGCATGAAGGTGGACGGCGGCCGACACATGACGAGCCTGCGCTAGGTCGTTTTTGCGTAAGGGTTTCCGTCCCTGGCCCACATAACTTCTGACGCCTTTTTTGAAGAAATCTTTCGGGAACTGGCGTAAAGTAACCCGTGGTGCTGGGCCAGGTCATAATTCCGGGAGCTGTAATGCGGAAAACGCTGATTTACACCGCCGTGGCGGCCTTGATTGTTTTTGGCCTCACACGTCCGACCGTTGCGCAGGACGCCGGTGATGCAGAGAAAAAGCGCGAAGACATGTTCGGCAAGTCCTTTGCCGACAAGGTGGAAGACGCGGTCGACAAGGGCTGCGACTGGCTGAAGAAGCAGCAGGGCATCGACCCGGTCGATCCCAAGCCGGTTTTCGGCAAGTTCCCGGAAAACCCGCCGACTTACGGCGCGGGCACGCCGCACCGCTACCTGATCGCGCGCACGGCCTTCCCGATCCAGGCGCTGTGCAAGTCGGGCTGCTTCGTCGACGAGAAGGAAATCGACACGGCCATGAAGTGGCTGCGCGAAAACTACACCGACCAGGGTGCAGTGCAGTCGATGCAGGGCTTCGTGGGCAGCTCGACGTACGAGGATGCCACGGTGCTGAACGCCGTTGAGGCGTACTACATCAGCGCCTGGGAAGCCAAGGACCGCAAGCTGGAGAATCCCAAGAGCCGCTTTGAAAAGGACGCCGACGGCAAGAAGGTGCCCATCAAGCGCTGGGGTACCGAGGACAAGGGCGCCAAGAAGAAGAAGAAAGAGCGCAACTTCAAGCTGGACAAGAAGGACGAGAAGATCTGCGAAATCGCGGTCAAGGCCCTGGAGGCCCGCTTCCGCAAGGCCTACGGCGGCGGCGGCTGGCGCTATGCCAAGGAGGGCATGGGCGAGAACGACCCCAGTGTGGACGTCTCCGCCACCCAGTACGCCATCCTGGGCCTGAAGGCGGCCACCCGCCTGGGCATCAAGTACGACAAGAAGCTGCTGTTTGACGTGTTCCGCTTCTACCGCGGCCAGCAGGACAAGGACGGCCCGGTGGTGAAGGCCAAGTGGAAGAAGAGCGCCGGCGACGACGACGACAAGAAGAAGGGCCGCGGCACTTCTTCCGAGGAACCGCCGCCCGAGCTCAAGGCCCGCGGCTGGGGCTACTGCCGCGAAAGCAACCACCAGCCCCTGGACAAGACCACCTACGGCAGCATGACGGCCGCCGCGGTCAACGCGCTGATCCTGATCCGCGACGAGCTGGTGGAAGACCCGGGCCAGAAGAAGACCTGGGACAAGCTGGACAAGGACTGCAACCAGATGATCGGCGACGGCCTGGCCTGGATGATCCAGAACTGGTCGATGAAGGAGAACCCGCGCGCCGGCACGTACCGCTACTACTACTACCTCTACACCGTAGAGCGTCTCGGCATGCTGGGTGGAATCGATGAAATCGGCGGACATGACTGGTACGTCGAAGGCGCCGAGCAGCTGCTGGAGCAGCAGACAAAGGGCGGTGCCAGCGACGGCATGTGGGACATCAACAACGAGGTCGACCCGTCTGATATCTACAACACCTGCTACGCGCTGCTGTTCCTGAAGCGCGCCACTTCAGGCGTTGACCGTCCGATCCCGGTGCTCACCGGCGGCGACGGCGAAGAGTAGATCGGCACCAAAGCAAACCCGCGGGCTTTCGCCCGCGGGTTTTTTATTGGTGCGGAGCCGGCGGATTACTTGCCCTTGCCCAGGAATTCACGGATCGAGTTCATGATCCCTTCCACGTTGGCGATGTCGCTGGTGATCACCTTCTCGTTGCCGCCGTAGCGGTGGTCGAGGTCTTCCTTGAACTTGCCGCTGCCGTAGGCGCTGCGCACCTGGCCGTAGCAGAACATGTTGCTGGCGGGCAGGATTTCGCCGTCCAGCAGCTTGAAGCACTGGCCGGTGTCGTCGGCACCCCAGTTGTCGCCGTCCGAGAAATGGAACGGGTAGATGTTCCACTCCAGCGGGTTGAAGCGTTCACGGATGATCTTGGAGCACAGCTGGTAAGCGCTGCTGATCTTGGTGCCGCCGGACTCACGCAGGTGAAAGAAGGTGTGTTCGTCCACTTCTTTCGCTTCCGCGTCATGCACGATGTAGACGCTCTGGATGTTCTTGTACTGGCTGCGCAGCCAGGTATCGAGCCAGAAGGTCTCGATGCGCACGATCTCTTTCTGCTCTTCGCCCATGCTGCCGCTGACGTCCATCATGTAGATCAGCACCGCGCTGTTTTCCGGGATCGGGCGCACTTCCCAGCTGCGGTAGCGCCGGTCGTCGCGCTCGGGGATGATCACCGGGTTCAGCGGGTCGTACTCGCCGCTGGCCACCTGGCGCAGCAGCGCGGCCTTGAAAGTACGCTTGAAGTGCCGCAGCGACTCGGGACCGATGCGCCGGATGCCGACGTAGCGCGACTTCTCGGTCTGCACCACATGCTTGCCCTTCGGCTCGATGCGCGGCAGCTCAAGCTCTTCGCCCAGGATTTCCGCCAGCTCCTGCAGCGTAACGTCCACCTCCAGCACGTGCTCTCCGGGCTTGTCGCCGGCCTCCGCGCCTGTGCCGGGCTCGCCGTCCTGGCCCAGCGCGTCGCCCACGTCGCCGTCGCCCTGGCCCACGCCGCCGGTCTGCTTCTGCCCGAACTTGAAGCGGGGAATGTCGATCTGCGGCAGCGGGATGCTCACGGCATCCTTGCCCTTGCGCCCCACCAGCTCCCCGTTGGAGAGAAAGCGGCGCAGCTCTTTGCGGATGCGGCCGCGGACTATCTGGCGGAAGCGGCCGTGATCGCCTTCAATCTTGTGCATCTTCATCGTTGATCCAGTCTACCACCGGTTGTCCCGCGGGACACATCCCCGCCGATCACGAGCTCGGCAGGATTTCCAGGCGCCCCAGCCCGGCGTAGCCGCGCACCAGGGATTCCTCTTCGTCGAAAGAGTGCCCCATGCCCCGGATGTCGCTGCCCGCGAACCAGTTGAAGCCGACCAGGCTGACCGGCATTCCCTTGAAGCGCGGGTCGGCCAGTACGCGCTCGATGCCCAGGATGCCCGTCGATGGCAGGATCTGCTCCCTCGGTGTGCTGCTGAATCTCGCCAGTTTCTCCTGCACGCTTTCGTACTCCGCGCGCGTGGTGTAGATCGCGGGCTTGGCGCTCATCCCGTTCGCACGCAGGATCTTGGCGCCGTAGTCGAAGTACTGTTTGCGGGTGCGCGGGTGTCGCAGCAGAAGCCATAAGCGCTGCAGCGCCCCCTGCCGAGGATGACGGAACCACAGTTCCTCGGCCTGCTCGGCGGGCGGCCATCCGCGCCAGGTCTGCTTTTTGTAGGCGTCTCGGCCGTTGGCCCTCAGGTTGATCCAGACCAGCACGGTGGTGCGGGTTCCGGTGTTCTTGCCCCAGTTCCTGCACAGGTTGAATCTCACCACATGGCGGCTGTTGTCGATAAATTCGCCGTAGTCGATGTTCACGTCCGCGTTGCCCACGAGCACGACTCGCGGCTGAAGCTCGGCCATGACCGCGCGCTCCGTCATTCGCCCAACAGCCCGTCCAGCGCCCTTTGCACGTCATCCACGCTGATCAGCTTCATCAACACGCCCTCGTTGTCTTCGCGGCGGTCGTAATCAGCCGGGCGCCTGGAGGAGTCGCCCTGCAGTACTACGGCTTTCTGTTGCTTCGGGTGAGGGCCGGTCCAGGCCGGGTCGTCCGGGCCGAACAGGGCGATGGTCGGCACGTCCAGTGCAAAACCGGCCTGCATCAGGCCCGTGTCACCGGTGATGTGCGCTGCGCACAGCTGCAACAAGGCAGCGCTGCCCATGAACGGCAGCTTTCCGACCGCGAAGTGAACGGGCGATTCGTGGTCGCAATGTTCGCGGACCATCTCGGCCAGCAGCGTGTCGTCGGGGCCGCCGACGAACAGGCAGGCGTGGCCCCTGTCGCACAGAACGCGCGCCAGCGCGACCCAGTGAGTGATGGGCCAGCGCTTGCTGGGCAGCGATCCACCGAGGTTCATGGCGATCGCCTGCCCGGCCTTGAGGTTCATGGAATGCAGCAGTTCAGCCGCCTGGGCGCGGTCGCCGTCGTCAGGAAACAGCTCGGTGTGCCAATGGGTGCCCGCGGCCCCGACGGCGCGGCACAGGGCCAGGCGCGCGTCGATGGTGTGGGCGCCCCCGGCGCGGTCCGCGGGCGGCAGCTTGACCGAGTAGAGCTCGCTGAAGGTGTGGCTCTCGTAGCCGACCATGAACTTCGGGCGCGCTACGCCTATCATGGGCACCACGTCGGGGTCGTTGGCGTGCTGGATGATCGCGACGTCGTACTTCTTTTCGCGCAGCTCGCGGATGGTCGCGCGCACGCGCTTGAACTTGCCGGGGTAGACCACGATGTCGCTGAGGTGGGGGTTGTTCTCAACCAGTTCGACGCGGCGGCGGTCCACGAACAGGTCGATGCGCGCCTTCGGGAAGCTTTCACGCAGGTCGGCGATGGGCGCCGTGCAGAAGATGGTGTCGCCGATGCCTGTGGTGTTCACCACCAGGATGCGCGCCGTGGTGTCGGGCGCCAGCGGTTCCAGCGGCTGGGGCGGGAATCGACGGGCCTGGCGGCGGGCCCAGCCCAGCGCGATCCTCGTCGACAACCTTGGAACCTTAGGCATTCGTCACATGAAGCTGTGTTTGCATTTCCGGACAGAACGGCGCGGCAAAACGCATGTACGTACCACAGCGCGGACACTGCTTGCTGTCCCGCTTGAAGGTGTTCTGCACCTGCTGCAGCAGCTCATTGCCCGGCCACTTCTGCAGGGCCTTGGCCAGCATGCCTGCAGCTTTCTGGAACTCTTCCTGCGTCATGAACAGGTCGATCTTGTCCGCCACGGCCTCCACGTCGCCTGCGTCGAGGCGCAGCATCATATCGTAGAAACGGTGAGCCTTGGCGTAGTTGCGCTCGGACTTGGCCATGATGGCGTGGGCCTTGACCAGCAGGCGGTGCGCGGGGCGCTTCTTGGCGGCCGCGTCGAGGATCGACTTGCCGCGCTTGCGCAGCTCGTCTTCCATCATGGGTCCGGCGCTGGACCACACGGTCATGGCGAGGCCCCAGACCACGGTGCCGGGTTCGTCGGTGTAGGCCGCGTTGATGAAGGTCTCGGCGAATTCGGTCTGGCCGTCGACGATCTCGCGCATGGCCTGTTCGACCTTGATCTTGGCGAGCTCGACTCTTTCAGGGTCCGGCTTCTGGTTGCTGTCCTTGAGGCTCATGACGTAGCGACGCCCCAGGCGGGCGAAGTACTCAAGGTAGCGGACGTCAAAAGCCTCGGCTGCTTCAAACATGTCGTCGGTCCAGGATTACGAATTCCAATTACCAATGACCAACGACCAATGGAAGAGCCTACGAGAGACCATTGGTGATTGGACATTGGTCATTGTTTTCAGGCTTACTCCTTGATGTCGCCACGGGCGAAGATGCTGGCCACGAAGTTCAGCAAGTCCGTCGCGCTGGTGTCGTTGTAGCCGTAACGGTCGATCAGACGCTGCTTGACCACATCGATCTTGGCCTGGGTTTCCTTGTCGACCACGTTGCTGACCAGGCTGGTCAGCTTGATGCTGTCCTTCTGGTCCTCGAACAGCTTCAGCTCAAGGGCGCGGTGCAGGCGCTCGTTAGTCTTGTAGTCGAAGGTCTTGCCTTCAAGCGCCAGGGCACCGATGTAGTTCATGATCTCGCGCCGGAAGTCGTCCTTGCGTGACTCGCTGACGTCGATCTTTTCCTCGATGCTGCGCATGAAGCGCTCGTCGGGCTCCTGCATTTCGCCGGTGTACTTGTTGCGCACGCGCTCGCGCTGGGTGTAGGCCTTTACGTGGTCGATGTAGTTGCTGCACAGCCGCGCGATCGCCTCTTCATCGGCGCTGATCGCGCGCTGCACCTCGTTCTTGGCGATCTCTTCGTATTCCTGGCGCACCACGCCCAGCAGTTCGCGGTAGCGCTTCTTCACGTCCTCGCTGGTGATCAGCGAGTGGTGTTTTAAGCCCTGCTCCAGCTCGTTCATCAGCATGAACGGGTTCACGGTGTCCGCGGCCGGGTAGTTCACGATCGCGTTGCTGATCTTGTCCTGGATGTAGCGGGGGCTGATGCCCTGCAGGCCCTCGTTCTTGGCCTCGGCGCGCAGCTCGCGGATGTTGTCCTCGGTCATGCCTGGCACGCTCTTGCCGTTGTACAGCTTGAGCTTCTGCAGCAGGGTCAGGCCGCCGCGCTTGGGGTCTTCCAGGCGCGTGAGGATCGCCCACATGGCCGCGATCTCGATGGTGTGCGGGGCGATGTGCTTGTTGACGCGGGCCTTGGTGAAGTCCTTCTCGTAGATCTTGATCTCGTTGTCGAGCACCGTGTTGTACGGGATGTCGATCTTCACGGTGCGGTCGCGGAAGGCCTCCATCAGCTCGTTGCTCTGCAGGCGCTTGTACTCGGGCTCGTTGGTGTGGCCGAGGATCACCTCGTCGATGTCCGTCTGCGGGAACTTCTTGGGCTTGATCGAGTGCTCCTGCGAGGCGCCCAGCAGGTCGTACAGGAACGCGACGTCCAGCTTCAGCACCTCGATGAACTCGACGATGCCGCGATTGGCGACGTTGAATTCGCCGTCGAAGTTGAAGGCGCGCGGGTCGGAATCGACGCCGTAGAATGCAATCTTGCGGTAGTTGACGTCGCCCGTGAGTTCCGTGGCGTCCTGGTTCTTTTCGTCCTTGGGCTGGAAGGTGCCGATACCGACGCGGTCCTTTTCGCTGATCAGCAGGCGCTTCACCACCACGTGTTTCTCGACCACTTCGCGCCAGTTGCCTTCATACTTGGCGAGCAGGTCGTTCATGATCTTGCGCGACAGCGGGTCGAGTTCGCCCTCCACGCGCAACTTGTAGGGCAGGTCGGATTTCTCGTTGATCTGGTCGATCAGCTTCTGGCGGGCCTCCTTGGGCACCAGCTTCAGCGGCTCCTCGTTCATGGGCGACCAGATGATATCCGCGCCCGTTACTTCATCTTTGACGCGCCAGCCGAAGGTGTAGAGCCGGCCTTCTTCCTTGCGCGAGTAGCTTTCGAGGCCGCGCTTGAGCAGCCGGGCGATGGTGGACTTGGCCGAGCCCACAGGGCCGTGCAGCAGCAGCACGCGCTTTTCGGTGCCGAACTGGAAGGCCGCGCTCTTGAAGTGGCTCACCAGCTGCATCAGCTGCTTTTCGATGCCGAAAATGGCCTCGTGGCCGCCGGTGAAGGGGTCGCCGAAGAACTTGTAGCGGACCAGGCGCTCCTTGAACTGGGTGAACTCGGAGCTGCCGTGGCTGAGGATCATGTCGTACACGCGCTGGTGCGCGTTGCGGACGATGCGCGGGTCGTCGAATACCATTTTCAGGTAGTCGTTGAAGCTGCCCTCCCACTGAAGCTCGCGGTATTCGCGGACTTCCGGGCTGTCCTCGATCGCATCCAGGATTGAGTTGATGTCAGGCGCGCGCTTGGCCATGCCTAGGTATCTCCATGCCCCGTGTCTACGGGAAGTGTACCAGTAAATGACAAACGTACTACAAGTGGAAACCCGGGGGAGAAACAGCAAACCCTTGCCGGCCGGTTACTTGAGGCGCGTCCGCGGATCAAGCCAGTCCCGCAGGCCGTCACCAAGCAGGTTGAAGCCGAGTACCGTGCCCAGGATGCACGCCCCGGCCACACCCACCTGGAAGGCGCCCTTGCTGGGTGAATTCCAGCCGGCCTTCAGTATCAACCCCCATTCGGGATCGAAGGGATCGCCACCGAGCCCCAGGAACGCCAACCCCGCCACGTCGAGAATGGCGCTGCCCATGCCAAGGGTGGCCAGTACGATCAGCGGAGTCAGGCAGTTGGGCAGCACATGACGCAGCAGGATGCGCAGGTGGGAATAGCCTAGCGCCCTGGCGGACTCCACGTATTCCAGTGCCTTGACGCGGAGCACTTCAGCGCGCACCTGGCGGGCAAACAGCGGTGCGCCGACAATCCCGACGGCAAGCACAAGGTTCTCCAGCGACTTGCCGAGAATCGCCACCATGACCACGGCGAGCAGGAAGCTGGGAAAGCTCATCATGAAATCCACGACGCGCATAAGCGCCAGGTCAACCCAGCGCCCGGCGTAGCCTGCCACCGCCCCGAGCAGCCCGCCAAGCAACAGGGCCAGCAGCGTCGCCAGCAGAGCGATCCGCAGTGTCGTCCGCGCGCCGTATACAATCCGGCTGAACAGGTCGTATCCCTGTCCATCCAGCCCAAGCCAGTGATCGGCGGACGGATCAGCGAAGAAATCATATGAGACCGGGTCTTTGGGGCCGTACTCAGTCAGCACCGGCGCCAGCACCGCGGCTGCAATAACGAGCAGTATCAGAAACACACCCGCCTGGGCCGGTCTGTGTTTCCGCAGGAATCGCAGGAAGTCGCGGATCATTCCCGCCCCCTGTGCCTCAGTCGCGGATCGATGACCGAGTAGCTGATGTCCGTAAACAGGTTCACGAGCACAAAGAAGGTGGCGATGATCAACACGGAAGCCTGCAGTGGCTTGCCATCCAGGCGAATCACGGCATCCACGACGTAGCGGCCCATGCCGGGCCAGTTGAAGATGGTTTCCGTCAGCACGGCCCCGCCCAGCAGGTATCCGAATTGGGTACCGATCGAGGTAATGACCGGGATCAGAGCGTTGCGCATGGCATGGCGGATCACCACCGGTGCGGGCGCCACGCCCTTTGCGCGCGCGGTGCGGATGTAGTCCTGGTCAAGGACTTCCAGCATGCTGGCGCGCGTCATGCGTGCAATCAGCGCCATTGGCACCGTAGCCAGCACGAATGCCGGCAGGGCAAGGTGATGCAGCAACTCCAGTGCAAGCTCGGGGCTGCGGTAAGTGAAAATGGCTTCGTAGATGAAGAACCCTGTGTCAGGCTGAAAGCCCTGCCAGCCCGCCTCGTTGAAGCGGCCTCCGAATGGCACCAGACCCAGGTCGCCGGCCACCAGCTGCTGCAACATGAAACCGAGCCAGAAGATCGGCATGCTCACGCCGGTCAGTGCGATGAACAGACAAATGAAATCCCAGACCGAACGCGGTTTCACGGACGCCAGGATGCCGAGGGATATTCCCATGATCGAGGCAAGCAGCATGGCCGCAACTGCAAGCTCAATGGTGGCCGGAATCTTCTGCTGCAGTTCCCTGGAGACTTCCTGGTTGCTGAAGTAGCTGCGCCCGAAGTCGCCGGTCGCGGCGTTGCTGACGAAATCCGCGTACTGCACGGGTAATGGGCGATCCAGCCCCAGCTCATGGCGCATCGCCGCCATGTTTTCTTCGGTCGCCTGCTGCCCGAGCAGCGCTGCAGTCGGGTCGCCCGGCAGCGCGTGCAGCAAAAGAAAACTGGCGATGCTGATCGCAATCAGCATCGGCACTGCGGCCAGGACTCTTCTCAGGATGTGAGTGAACAAAGGGCTTTCCCGCCCACCCTATTCCTCAATCGAAGCCTTGTGGAAATGGTACTGACCCGTTGTATCGACCAGCACGCCGGTCAGGTTGCTGCGCCAGGCCAGGCTGCGCTGGGCCGAAAGCAGTGGAACCATGGGGCGGAAAGTTTCAAACACCCATTTTTTCCAGGTCTTCGTAAGACTTCTGGCGCCTGGTCTCGTCGGTCTCCACTCCGGCGGCATCCATGCGCGCCATCACTTCTTCGTTGTAGAATCGTGCCGCATTCAGGGGCGCGGGCTTGCCGTCACTGCCCCCCAGCAGCGGGCGCCAGAAGTTGTCAGGCTCGCCGGAGTCGCCCATCCAGCCCAACAGCACCAGCGCAAACTTGCCGCTTTTGACTCGGCCAGTGATCTCACTCATGGGCGACTTGGCCAGCGTGACCTCCAGACCGACTTCCTTCAGCTGCTGCTGAATCAGGTTGGCGATCTCGTCCGGATACAGCAGGTACGGGCGCGCAACGTCCGGCATGAGCAGTTCAAGCTTCGCGCCCTCCGCTTCGGCCTCCTTGATCAGAGTTCTTGCCCGAGCGATGGCCTCCTCACGGGGCACGGTGTCGGTCGGGGGCTTGTAACCCTTCGGGAAGCCTAACGACGGTGGGGGAAGCAACACATGCTGCGAGACCGCCTTGCCGGAAAACTTCGCGACCATCGGATCGCGGTTGATCGCAAGTGCGATAGCCTCGCGCACGTTGCGGTTGGCGGTGACGTGTCCATTCTCGGCCGGGACGTTCATGGCCAGGTAGCACAGGTTCATTCCCTGCCAGGTGTGGAGGGTGACGTCTTTGTTGGATTCGAGGTCTGCCCAGTCGCCGGGGTCGAGGTTGTCGGTGAACTGGATATCGCCTGCGATCAGGCGTTGCGTGCGCTGTCGCACTTCGGCCTGGGTCTGGAAGACGACACGTTCGATTTTCGGTGCTCCATCCCAGTATCCCGGAAAAGAGGTGAGCGTCAGGTTCGCGCCGGATTCCTTGTAGTCACCGCCTGACGCGATGGTGTAGGGACCGGTGCCCGCCGGGTGGCTCGTCAGCCAGGAGGAGCGCTCGGCCGGGTTGGTGATCGTTGCCATGTGGTCGATCGCCTTGGGACTCACGATCATCGCCGGATGGATACCGATGTTGCTCAGGAACCGCGGATTGGGCCCCTTCAGCGTGATGGTCACGGCATTCCCGTCAACCTTGATGCCCGTGACGTCACCGAAAAAGCCCTTGCGGTAGGGGCGCTCCACGGGTTTTGACGGGGCGTCTTCGTCCACCAGCCGAGCAAGCGACTTCTTCACCGCAGCCGCGTCCAGCTTGCTGCCATCGTGGAAGGTCACCCCTCCCGAATTACGAACGTGTACTCTGACTTGTCGTCATTGGAGGTCCAACTGGTTGCCAGGCCGGGCTCCCAGACCACCTTCGGAGTGCCGACACTGGGCCTGACCAGCGTCTCGTACATCTGCAGCAATACCGTGACGTCACCGCCGCTTTCCGTTGCCTGGGGATCCAGGTTTTCGGACTTGTCCGCGCGCAGTACGGTCACGGTTTTCGAAGCTTCGACCTTGGTGAGCGAAGGAGCGTTGCCGCCGCCGCAGGCGGTGTTGAGGATTGCGCTCAGGGCTACGGCGCCGAACAGGGCCAGGGTTGCCAGTGGCTTCATGGTTACCTCTCGCGTCACGGGGGCGCGTATTGGTACGAATGACGGTAGGGGAGTGCGAAGTTACCCCCCAACCCGCGCCACGCAAGCGGATTCGCGCCCAATCAATTGCCGGTGGGGGAGACACCCAACTGCTGCTCCAGCGCCGCCACCCGGGCTTCCAGGGCCGCGATGCGCTCCTCCAGTGCCGGGCTGGCGGTGCGCACGGTTACGCGGGTTGAGGCGCTTGCCTCCTCTGCGCTGGGGGCTTCGTCCTCGGGGTACAGGCAGTGGGCCCAGATCACGCCGCGGGCGCGGTTGGGGTCGCTGATCCGCTTCGCCAGCGGCTCGTCGCGGCCTGACAACTCCTCCAGTACCTTGTGCAGCGCCGGCAGGTCGGCGATCGGCGCCATGCGGCCGGCGCGCTGGCGCAGCTCGCCCTCGGTCTGCGGGCCGCGCAGCAGCAGCTCGGCGATCACGGCCGCCTGCTCGTTGCTGAGGCCGGTGTTGGTTACGAAGGCCTCTTCCCATTTGCTGACGCGGCTGCCGGCGCCGAAGAACTCGGTGGCGAAGCTGCGGCGCTTGAGGGTCTGCAGGGTTTCGAGCACGTCGTTCTCGGTGAAGCTGGTTTCCGGGTCGCGGGCGGACTTCTGGTTGCAGCCGTTGGTGAGCGCGTTCAGCGACAGCGGATAGTTCTGCGGCGTGGTCAGCGACTTCTCGATCAGCGTGCCGATCACGCGGCGTTCGATGGCGGTCAGGGTCGGCATGGCATCCTCCGCGCGCATGATAGTGGGGGACGCGACAATGGCGAGGGCGAATGAAACGACAACCGGCGACCTGTGAGGTCGCCGGTACATCGAACGCTGGTTGGCAACGGGCCCCGACCTCACGGCCGAGGCTCCCTGTCGCTGGTTACTCGTAGCGCTTGGCCAACTCAGCGGCTTCTTTGCCGGCCTTGGTGTCCGGGTACTTCTTGGCGATCTTCTCGAGTGCCTTCCTTGCGCTGGAAGCCTTCATGTCTTCGAGCTTGGGCTTGATCTCGTCCAGGGCCTCCTGAGCCTTGAGCGTGTCCTTGTACTCTTTGCTCTTGACCAGCTCTTTGGCCTCGCCGGCCCACTTGTCGCCCTGCTCGCTGCCTTTCAACTTGGCGGCGGCTTCGTCCATGAGCTTCGCGACGTTCTCCAGGTCGCCGTTCGCGCGGGCCGCTTCCATCCTGCGCGAGTAGCCGTCGATGTGCTGCTGGACCTGCTCTTCGATGAACTTCGCGTCGGACTTCACCTGTTCGGCCTCGGCTGCAGCGCCAGCCTTCTGCGCTTCAACGAGTGCCTTTCCGTACTCGCCCTTGTTGTAGGTTTCGGCGACGTCCTTCAACTCCTCGGTTACCTCACGTTCAAGCTTGATGGGACCGAAGTCCTTAACCCACTCCGCGACGATTTCTGCGGTCACGCCATTGGGGTGGCCCTTGAAAATGCACTTGCCGTCCGGGTCCAGCACCCAGCAGTGGGGGATGCCTCGGTTTTCGTACACAGAGCTGATGTTCGCCTTCACAACACCGTAGGTAACCTTCTTGGCGTCGATCAGCTTGGTCTGGATGGTGGCCTCGGCCTCGGCGCTGACGGCCACGATTTCAAAGCCACGGTTTCGGAACTTGTCGCTCAACTCCTGTAGATGGGGAACCCCCGTCATACAGGGGCCTCACGTAGTGGCCCAGCGTTCCACCATTACGACCTTGCCACGCAACTGGCTGAGTTCGGTGACGCCGGCTTCGAAGTTCCAGCTTTTGTCGAACTTGAAGCTGGGGCAGGTATCGCCGACCTCCACAGCGGCACTCAAGCTGCCGGCCAGTACTGCCGCCGTTACAGCCGTGAGCGCGAACAACGCAACACGATTCATGGATCTCTCCCGCAAGGAACCATTTTGTCCAGATAGCTGACCCTGATACGGCCCAGACCGCCCAGAGTCCTTACTTTTCTGTGTTGCCCGGGCCGCTGCGCTTACGCGGCAAATGACGCGCCGCCACGGCAGACAGCAAGAGCGCAATGATCAGCAGCAGCGCGCCAGGCTGCCCGTTGGTACTGCAACCGCCTTCGCCCTCCGGCTCGGGCGATTTGGGCGGTGCCGGCGGGGTGCTGACGTTGATGATGTCGCCGCTGATGAAGTTGGGCGTGGTCACGAAGAAATCCGCCGCCGCGCCCAGTGCGCCCAGCACCTGGGTGCGCGTCACCGAGACTTCGCAGGTGGCGTCGGGGCCGGCGCCAAAGTCGATACCGACCCAGAATGTGCGCGCGCCGCCGCTGGGAATGTCCGACAGGTTCTGCACCGGCGTGCCGTCGAAAGTCACGCTGATCACGCTGCCCGCCACGATCCATTTGCCGGCGTCCGCGGGCGTGCGCTGCAGGATCAGTACTTCGCCTGCACTGGGCTCAAACACCGCGTCGCCGTCGTCCTGCCACAGGGCCAGCCGCGTGACCGTGGCTGTCTGCGCGGCGTTGGCGCAGGTGACCGAAATGGTGATCTCGGCCAGGTCGATGCCCTGCAGCTGACCGGGCCCGGTCGGCGTGAGGCTGGAAACGATGAAGTGCAAGGCCGGGAAGTTGCCGGTGTTCAAGGGCGCCGAGCGTGGCGCCGTCGGGTTGCCGGTACCGGCCACCAGCTGGTTCTCGCTGTGGCGGATAGTGATGTTGTTGGAGGTCGCCACCGTGGTGCTGCTGATCGAGTCGCCGCCGTTGGTCAGCACGATGTCGGCCTGCGGGTCGATGCTGAAGTTGAAGGCTTCGCCGTACACCGACGTATCCACGCCGATGTTTACGCGCAGTTGCAGTGTGCGGATCAGGCCGCTGGGCGCGTTGATGGTCTCCGTGAACGTGACGTCGTCGGTGGCGCCGCTGGGCACGATGGTGCTGGTTTCGTCCAGTTCTTCGGTCGGGTCGAAGGTGCCGTTGCCATCGGCGTCGAAAAACAGCCGCAGACGTGTGAAGGCGTTGTCGGCCAGGGCGAAGTTGCTGATGTGGATGGTGATCGAGTCAATCGAAACGTTGCCGCCGGTGGGCTGCAGCACGTAACGGGCAACCTCGACATCGGTGTCATTGAGCTGGTTGCCGAAATCGGGCCCGGTGGTGCCGGACAGGTTCACGGCCAAAGTGGCGGCCGAGAGCGGCAGAGCCAGAATCGCAAGAAACGCGGCAAAGACTGCCCGCATGTGGAATCCTCGAAGGGGTCAATCAGGGTGGAACTGATCATAGCTGCACAAGTTGGCGGCGTAACAGGTGGCGCGCTGATAAAGTTGCGGCGACGTGCCGGCGAATTGGCTGCAAGCGGCTTGATGTAGAGGCTCACGGCCAAACAGTCTCCCCCGGGCCCAACCGGACATAACATCGATTATCGGACGTAGGATATGGGTCCAGCCTTGGAGCGCGAAGCGTAAGCGAGCGGCGGTTGCCGAAAGCGGCAAACTCGAATCCCGTTGGCCTGCGCTTCGCGCTCCAACCCGTCTGAACTCCATGATTCGGTTAACGGGCCAACCCGGCCAGGTATGTCCCAATACCAGTCCAGCCCCGGAAAGCGATCCTGGGGCATTCTCGCGGGTTTTCGTCTGGAGCCTGCTTGAAATGCGGGTTTCAAGGCAGCCGAGCCAGTGGCAGGCCAAATTCGAGGCTGCGGCGGGCCAGCCTTAGCAGGATTTGCCGTCCGGGCGTGCCTTCTGGCCGGGATTCCAGCTCGCGCTGCAGTTCGGCGCTGCTGCCTGCCCAGATCTCGCGCTCGGCCAGGTCGCGCACCAGGAACAGGAAGTCGTGGTCGCCGGGCAGCCAGAGTTCCGGCCGTGTAAGTTGGTCCCCGGCGCCGGCGCACAGGGCTTCCCAATCCGCCTCCCCCACTTCCGCGTCTTCGAAGGGCGCCGTGGGGGATTCGTTCCAGTCGAGGGCGTGGGGGAGTTCCTTGTTGATCCAGTGCCGCCAGGCCGACACGGCCCCGGCCAGCACCTCGGGATCGAGTCCTAATGGCTCGTACAGGCGGGTGAGGGTGCACAGGCGAAGCTGCATGAGGCTGCCGTCTCGAGAACGGGGACAGTCCCCAACTGCGGGGACAGTCCCCTCACTTCCACAACACCTTCTGGCCGCGGCGCAGGTCGAACGAGATGCCCGCAGATTCCATACGATGGGCCGCATCGTACTCGGCATGGCAGAACTGGCACAGGGCCGCGAGGTTGTCGTCGGCGCAGTTGGTGGGGTCGTGGTCGAGGTGCGCCGTCTGCAGTACCACCACGCTCTCGCGAATCTCAGGCGGTCGGCCGCCGCTTCTGATCACGTGCTTCCACCACACGTCCTTGGGCCAGGGCTCGGGGCCGGGAATCTTCTTGCCGTGGCGGTTGAACCAGCGGCCGTCGGCGCCCGCCCAGCAGTTGTTGGCCCCCACCAGAACGGCTTCGCCGTGGGGCTTGCCGCACCACTCGCAACGGCCGGAAGCGCGCTCGAAGCGGATGCGGCGGCTGATGCGCGCCCAGTTTTTCGGGTACTTCTTTTTCTGCGCCTTGCGGCGGCGTTCGACCGGGTCTTTCACGGCTCCCCCACTGGATGCAACTCCCCCACTCCAGTGTACACGGCGGCGCGACACCGTAGGGACACGCGGCAGCGTGTCCCTACGTTTGACTTCACCCCCGCTGGTGGCTACGGTCAGGGCCGTCGGGGACACAGGGGATTGAACATGTTCGAAGGCGCAATAACCGCGCTGATTACGCCCTTCAATGACGACCTGAGCGTAGATTTCGAAGCGCTCGACCGCCTCATCGAGCGGCAGATCGAGCAGGGCATCCAGGGCATCGTGCCCTGCGGCAGCACTGGCGAAGCCATCACCATGACTCTCGACGAGCGCTGCGCGGTCATCGAGCGCACCGTCAAGACCGTCCACAAGCGCATTCCCGTGATCGCCGGCACCGGCGGCAGCGCGACGGCCGAAGTGGTTGAGGCCACCAAACGCGCCCTGCAACTGGGCGCCGACGGCGCGCTGATCAATACACCCGCCTACAACAAGCCGCAGCAGCAGGGTCTGTACCTGCACTACGCGGCGGTCGCCAAGGCCGTGCCGGAACTGCCGGTGATGCTTTACAACATTCCGGGCCGCACGGCCGTGCTGATGGAGACGCCGACCATCGAGCGCCTGTGCAGCGATTTCCCCAAGGTGTTCGTGGCCTACAAGGACGCGACAGCCAACCTGAAGCAGACGGAAGAGCTGATCCGCAAGACCAGCATGACCATCCTGTCCGGCGACGACGGCCTGACGCTGCCGATGATCAGCATCGGCGCGAAGGGCATCGTGAGCGTGGCCGGCAACGTGATCCCGAAACAGGTGCGCGAGTTGAGCGACCACGCCCGCGCCGGGCGCATGGCCGAGGCGGCCGCCCAGAACCACAGGAACACCCCGGTGGTGGACGCCTGTTTTATCGAAAGCAACCCGGTGCCCGCCAAGTGGGGCGCGCACCTGATGGGCCTGTGCAAGCCCCACGCACGGCTGCCGCTTGCGCCTCTGGCGGAGAAGAACCGCGAAGTGGTGCGCAAGGCGCTGGCAGACATCGGCGTGCTGTAGACAGCGAAAGAAAAAGCCCCGGCCAACCGGCCGGGGCTTGTCTATTCCGTGCGGCGCCTTAGGGCCAATGCGGCCGTTACCAAGGCCAGCAGCAGCGCATACAGCCAGCTTGCGCCGCCGCCGGTGCTGCAGCCGCCGTCGTCTTTGCCTCCCCCACCGCTGACAACGGGAACGGCGCCGGTTTCGTTGACCCACACGATCACGATGTCCGTGCTGCTGAGGCCGTTGGCGTCGGTCACGGTCAGCTCGAACTGCAACACGTCGTCCACACCGGGTGCTGTAAAGGTGGGTTGCGGATCGGTATCGCTGGACAGCGTGACGGTGTTCGTTCCGGCAATCTGGACCCATTGGTAGCTGATCGTGTCGCCGCTGTTCGGGTCGGAACTGCCGCTGCCATCAAGCTGCCCGGATTCACTCCACATCAGGGCGAAGGTCGCGCCCGCGTCGGCCACGGGCGGCCGGTTGAGCTCAATCTCCACCTGCACGGTGTCGGTGCTGAAGTCGCCCCTGTCATCCGTGACGGTGACCTCGAAGGTGAGGAGTTCGTCCTGCGCGACGGACGGAGCGGTGAAGGTCGGTTGCGCCGCCGTGGTGTTGTTGAGAGTCAGCGTGACGGCGCCGCTGAGCTGCACCCAGGCATAGTCCAGCGGATCGGACTCCGGGTCTGTCGAACCCGCGGCGTCGAACTGTCCGGTGTTGCCGGCGAGTACGCCGAAGCTGGCGCCGGCATCGGCGACCGGCGCGTGGTTGTTGCGAACCGTCACCTGCACCGTGTCGGTGGTGCTCGCGCCCGACAGGTCCTCGACCGTGAGCTGGAAAGTGACGACCTCGTCCTGGTTCACGCCGGGGGCGGTGAAGGTGGGTTGGGCGACGCTGCTGCTGGAGAGGTTCAGGGTGATCGCTCCGCCGGTTTGCACCCATGCGTAGCTGATGGGATCAGCGTCGCTGTCACTGCTGGCGCTGCCGTCCAGCTGGCCGCCGGCATTTTCGCGCACGTCGAAGTCGCTGCCGGCGTCGGCCACGGGCGCGGCATTGGTGCGCAGGTCGAACTCCAGCGCCAACCAGGCCAGCTCGCCGGTGTTGCTGCTGACCGTGTCGCTGATCTTCACGGTCCAGTTGCCCTGCACGTATTCGTACAGCAGAGCCGCGACGTCGTCGTCATCCTGCTTGGTGTCGGGGAACACGGCGATCAGGTCGGTCTCGTCGTCGAGCATGCCGTTGTTGGTGGTCTTCAGGTTGATGGATGTGCCGCCAGGGCTGGTCAGCGTAACCGCCAGGTCGCCGCGGCGCTCATGGAAGATGCGGGCGTGCAGCCGCACGCCCAGCGCGATGCGGGCGTCGTTGACCGTGAAGGTGCGAGTGATGCCGGCGGCGCTGTCGTCCGGGATGCTGACCGGTGTGGCGCCGTTGACGGGGTCCTGTACCAGCAGCTTCTGCAGGCTGACGCTGTGGCTGCTTGCGACCACGAAGCCGGTGGCGTCGTTGGGCACGCCGGTCTGCGGGTTGGCCGGGATGCTGTGGCCCTTGACGCGTAAAGTCCAGGTACCGGCCGCCGGGTTGTCCACGTGCACCAGCTCGATGTTGTCGCGGCGGTTGGGGCCGGCGGTCGTGAACGTGTGGCTGTGTGAGCCGGTAGCCGCGGCCGTGACGCCCGCGTACGGGTAGTACACGGTGCCGGACGGGTCTTCCAGCTCGAGGTCGAGGTCGTTGACCAGCGTGATCGCCGCGCTGGTGCTGGCCCAGATGTCGAGCCACGACAGCACGATATGGAGCGGGTCCGTGGTGGATACGCTGAACGAATACTCCTTCACCTCACCGCTGCGGATGGTGCCGCGGAAGATGCGGTCGCCGCCGCCCGCCTTGTCGGCCAGCACCAGGTCCGCGGCCGCCTTGCAGTCCACGATGCCGAAACCGAAGTGGTAGTCGGGCCCGGTGTTGTATTTATCGCGGCAGGTCTGGGCCAGCACGGCGCGCGCGACGTCGGGCGTGAACATCTGGTCGTTGTGCTCGCGCCGCCAAAGCTGGCTCAGCAGCACAACCGAGCCGCACACGCTGGGGCCCGACATGCTGGTGCCGTCGTACGCGGCGTAAGCGGCGTCGCCCGATGACAGCGAGCTGGTCAGGCTCGCGCCGTTGGCGCAGAACTGCGGTACCAGGCGGCCGTCAAGCGCGGGGCCGCAACTGGAAAAGCTGGTCAGGTCTTCGTCGTCCTTGGCGGCCGCAATGATGAACCCGTTACGGTGGGCGTTGTAGGTGGGCACCGACATGGTCGGGTTGCTGTTGCCGAAAGGCTTGTTGCCCGCGGAGCCCGACGCGCTGCCCAGCCCGGTCTGGTAGTTGCCCGCGGACTGCACCTGGCACAGCAGCAGGTCGCGGTTGGTGATGTCCACCAGCTGGGTACCACTGTTGTATTCGCCCCAGTCGTGGGTGTCGCCGTTGAAGTCGCTGTAGCTGTGGTTGTCCGCCACATGGTGCCAGGTGTGCACGGCCTCGCGACGCTCCGCATCGATGTCCCACCAGTCGTGCACCAGGCAAACGGCGCGGGGTGCGTACCCCTGCGCCGTCGCGTTGTTGGTGCCGTTGCCGACAATCGTGCCTGTCACGTGACCCGCATGGTTGTGCAGGGAGGTGGCATCCATGTTGTGCACGCGGCTGCTGCCGGGCCAGCCTGCGGGCGCGCTCACACCCGCCAGGCCGGTGTACTGCTCGTGCGTCGAACGCGCCGTGCCGGCGTCCCACACGCCGGCCACCTGGCCGTTGCCGTCGAGATCGTAGGGTGCCGCGCCGATGGTGGCCGGGTCCGCGTTGGAAATCGCGGCGCTGGTCTGGTTGGTCGTGACTTTGAAACCGTTGGGGCTGATGTTCTCGACCCACACGCTGTCCATCAGCTTCAACGCGCCGTCGTGAAGCACGGCCACGGTCAGCAGCGGAGACGCGCCCCGCAGGCGCCCCTCCAATACCACGGCCCCGGCTGCCGCGAGCAAGTCCTCCGCCGCTTCAACGCCGACGTCGCGCCAGAACAGCACACGGTACTCGCCGGCAAGGTTGGCGGGGCGGGCGCTGCCCACCAGGTTGGCCGGCAGCTTGTCTTCCGGCCGCTGCAACAGGGTGCCAAGCACCATGGGCTCAGCGCGCAGGATGGCGCCGATGGCGTCCAGCGAGCCGGCGTCGCGGGCGCGCAGCATGTGTGTGTGCGGGTTGGCGTAGCCGATGAATGACGTTCCGACGGCCGTAAGGCGGTCCGCCAGTTGCCGGGTCATATCGCCGCGCAGTCTCAGGTAGAACGGCGTGGCAGGGGCTTCCGCAGGCAGGGGGCAGGCTGCATCGGGCAGTGCGTAGCGCGAACGCAGACAGATCAGGTGCTCGCGGTCGGCCTGTGACAACTGCCGTACGAACTGCTGTTGCGCCGCGTGATCGTACGGTCCGCCCAGGTCCAGGCTGCTGCGCGGTGCCGGTTCGGCGGGCTGGTCGGCGTCCTGACTGTGCAGTTTCGGCTGGGTGGCAACGGCGATAGCGCCGATCCCCACAATCAGCGTCAGGCATAGCAGCGCGTAATTGCGCGGCATGCGTTTCTCCTCAAATCAACTACCTGCTTGATCGCACACGCCCCTCAGTGGGAGCCCAGATGTTTGATGGAGTAATTGGGTGTGAGGAAATTCTAACTTCAGGACTCTGAGAGCCCAATCCGTCACCGTCATGGATTTCACATCTTCGTTCAGCCAGAAACGGCAATTTGCCTGAAACGAACACCGGGAGCGCCGTGGCGCTCCCGGTGGCAATGGCTTCGCATCACTGCCGTCGAAGTCTTCGGCTGACAAGCGTCCCCGTGACGAGGGCAAGCAGCAGGAGCAACAGCCGGCTCGTGTCGCGGCCCGTTGAGCAGCCTCCGTCCTTGTCTCCGCCCCCGCCGCTGGAGCCCGTGCCTCCCCCACCTGTGGGCACCGTGCCGGTGGCGTTCACTACGACCGTGACGGTGTCCGTGTCGCTGTTGCCGTTGCCGTCGTTGACGGTGAGCTGGAATACCAGCACATCGTCAACGTCCGGAGCCGTGAAGCTGGGGGTCGCGGTGTTGGCACCGGTCAACGTCACCGTACTGGTGCCGCCGATCTGCGCCCAACTGAAGCTGAGCGTGTCGTTTTCCGGGTCGCTGCTGCCGCTGCCGTCGAGCTGCGTCACGGCCGCGTAAGCCGTGTAGGCGTCCGGTCCCGCATCCGCGTTGGGCGGGTTGTTCACGGCGCTGTCCAGCACGGTGACGACCACGGTGTCGGTGTCCGAGCCGCCGCGGCCGTCATCGACGGTAAGCTGGAAGGTGATGGCAAGCGGAGTGGTCACCATCGGCGCGGTGAATGTCGGATGTGCGGAGCCGGCGTTCTGGATCGTCACCCAGCTGCTGCCCAGTTCAATCCACGCGTAACTTAGGGTGTCGCCGTCCGGGTCGCTGCTGGCGCTGCCGTTCAGGTTGACGGTTGCGCCCTCGTTGACGGTCTGGTCAAGGCCGGCGTCGGCGTTGGGCGGGTAGTTCCCGGAGCCGCCGGCGTTGCTGTCGATTTCCAGCGCCAGGTATCTGATCGAGCCGGTGTTGCCGGATGCATGGTCCGAAACGATCACCTGCCAGGTGCCCGCGACGGGCTTGCCGTACAATGCGATCACGTCGTCGGCGTACTGGCGCGTGTCGGGGTAGACGGCGATCAGGTCGGTGCGCGGACTGCTGCCTGTGTTGTTGACGACCGCTTCCGTGCCGTCCGGGTGACGCAGGCGGATCCGCACATCAGCGCGGCGCTGGTGTTTGACGTCAACGTGCAGTCGAACCTGCTGAACCGTGCCGGTGCCGCTGACGCTGAAGCTGCGCGTGACGCCGGTCGTGTTGTTGTCGGGGATGCTGACGGGGCTGCCGGTGTTCAGGCTGTCCTCGACCACGATCTTCGGCGCGACCATGGGACGCTCCGAAACCAGCACAAAGCCCATCACGGAGTTGGGTACACTGCTCTGCGGGTTGGCCGGGATGTTGTAGCCGTTGACGCGCACCTTCCAGGTACCGACCGCCGGAGAGTCAACTTCCGCCAGTTCGATGTTGTCGCGGCGGTTGTGTCCCGCTCGTGTCCACTGGTAGGTCTGGTTGCCGGACGAGCCCGAAGTCAGGCCGCTCCATGGATAGAAGGTCGCACCGGTCGGCGACACCAGGGTGAGATCCAGGTCGTTGATCAGCTTGATGCTGGATGAAGTGCTGGCGTAGATGTCCAGCCATGAGCACACCACCTTCAGCGGCGTGGCCGAACTGCTGACCTGCAGGTCCCACTCCAGCGTCTCGCCCTGCCGGATCTGCGCACGCACGATGTTCTGCTCGTTGCTCGCCTTGTTGGCCAGGATCAGGTCGGCCGCGCGCTTGGTTTTGATCACGCCGAAGCCGTAGCGGTAATCCGGCCCCTGGTTGTAGGCGTCGGTCACCGTGGCCGCCAGCACGCCGCGCGCGACGTCGGGCGCGAACTGACGATTGTTCATTTCGCGCTGCCACAGCTGCGCCAGCAGGATCATCGCGCCGGTCGCGCTGGGGCTCGCCATGCTGGTTCCGGAGGCAGATGCATAGGCGGTGTCGCTGGTCGCGTACGTGCTGGTGAGCTCTTCACCGTTTGCCGAGAAGTGAGGTATCAGGCGCCCGTCAGCCGTCGGACCGCGTGACGAGAAACTGGAGATGACCCCGGAGTCGCTCACCGACGCGATGGTGAACGAGTTCTTCATGCAGGAATCAGCGCTGACGGTATTGCTGCTGCTGCCGGAGTTGCCGGCCGACTTGCACATGTTCAGGAAGATGTCGCGGATGTCGATGTCCGACGATTGTGCGGCCGAGTCGTACCCGCCGTAGGAGCCGCCGGTGCCGTAGCTGTGGTTGTCTGCCACGTGCCGATAGTTGTAGCGCGCCGCGCGGCGCTCGGTGTCCATCGAGTTCCAGTCGTGCGAGGCCACACAGGCCTTGGGTGCGTAACCGCGGGCGCTCGAGTTGCCGGTGCCGTCACCGATCATGGTGCCCGTGACGTGGGTGCCGTGGTTGCCCAGCGAGGTGCCGTCAACCTTGATCACGCGCTTGCCGCCGTTGTTGATCGGGCTGGGAGACGGCGCCCCCTGCAATGCCTGGTGCGTATCGCGGGCGCGGTATTCGTCCCAGACGGCGGCCACCATGCCGGTGCCGTCGAGGTTGTAGCTGGTGCCAGGCCCGATGTCGTTCGCCCGCGCCGTGTGCAACAGAGTGCTTGCGGCATTGTAGCTGACCAGCTGGGGCGTGCGCTCGATCCACTCCACCATTTCGCTGCGGCCCAGGGCCAGCAGGCCGGCGCGGTCTGTCAGCACGTCGACGTAGGGCGTTTCCAGGCTGAGCTTGCCGGTTTCATCGAACTCGGCCTGCTGGATCACTGCGTCCAGGCCGGCCAGCAGGGCGGAGACCTGCTCTGCTGCGCGATCGCGCCAGAACAGCAGCCGGTAGGCGCCGCCGTTGTTGACTGGGTCATTGATATCGGCCCAGGCTTCGACCGAGCACTTGTCGACGGGCAACTGCAACAGTGTGCCGGCCACGTTGGGCTCGGTCTGCAGCGAGTCACCGATCGCGCGCAGCGAATCCGCGTCTTTCGCCCGGATGAAGTGGGTGTTCGGATAGGCGTAGCCGATGAACGACGCACCGGCGCCTGCAAGCCGGTCGGCGAACGCGCGACCCAGCGGCTCATGGAACCTGACGTAGAACGGTTGTAATGGCTCGGACGTCGGCAGCGGGCAATCGGGTGATGCGATCGCGTATCTGGGCTGTAGTTTGATGAGTCTGGCCCGCTCGTCGAAGGTAAGCTGATTCTCGAATTGCTCCTGGGCGTCGAGGTCAAACGGGACCCCCAGTTCAAGGCTCGAGACAAGACGGGTTGCTTCCCCACGTTCGTCTGTCTCAGCGGCATCCTGGCTGTGGACCGCAACCGGCAGGGAAATCCAGGCCCCCACGGCCGCAATCGACAGCGCCAGGAACGCCCATGCGGGTTTGGGCCGCATTGGTGCCTCCCTTTCATCGTCCGAAGTGTCAAAGAACAACGCAGGTGAGTCGCCCAGATCTCGCCTTGATTACACCAACGACTGACCATTTTAACGGTTCATTTTATTTCTCACTTTCCGCTTACCAGGTTTCTGCGACCTTCGGCACGAGTCGTTCGGAAATGCGGGCGGGATTCGTCGTGTTTCCACACCTGTACGCAGCAGCGGGGCGGCGGTACTTTAGTTACGGGGCTGGAGGCGGCACGTGATCCTGAACAACGAACTGGCAAGCACCCAGCAGGAAATCCTGAAGCACGCAAAGGACTTCGGTCTCGATTTCTTCGACGTCCACTTCGAGATGCTCGACTACGAGGCCCTCAACGAAGTGGCCGCCTACGGGGGCTTCCCTACCCGCTACCCCCACTGGCGCTTCGGGATGTCCTACGAAGAGCTGATCAAGAGCTACACCTACGGCATCAGCAAGATCTACGAGCTGGTGATCAACAACGACCCCGTCATTGCCTACCTGATGGACAGCAATGACTTCGTGTCCCAGAAGCTGGTGATGGCCCACGTCTACGGCCACGCCGACTTCTTCAAGAACAACGCCTTCTTCAGCAAGACCAACCGCAAGATGGTTGACCAGATGGCCAACCACGCCGCCCGCGTGCGCCGTTACATGGATCATTACGGGCGCGACAAGGTGGAACGTTTCATCGACGCCTGCCTGAGCCTTGAGAACCTGATCGACCCCATGCTGCCGTTCACCAAGCCGCTCGCGCGGCAGGAGGCGGTGGCGCTTGACGACGAAACCGTGCGGATCGAGGTAACCAAGCTGCAGTCCAAGGATTACATGGACCGCTACATCAACCCGCCCGAGATCATGGCCCAGAAGCGCGCCGAGCTCGAGCGTAAGGCGCAGGAGCCGCCCAAGTTCCCGCTTGAGCCGGTCAAGGACGTGTTGTGGTTCCTGATGAACTACGCGCCCCTCCGCAACTGGCAGCGCGACGTGATCGGCATCATCCGCGAAGAGGCCTACTACTTCGCACCCCAGCGCCAGACCAAGATCATGAACGAGGGCTGGGCCAGCTACTGGCACAGCACCATCATGACCCAGAAAGCCGCCACCGCGGCCGAGATCGTGGACTTCGCCGACCACCACAGCATGACCATGGGCATGCAGCCCGGGGTGATCAACCCGTACAAGCTGGGGCTGGAGCTGTTCCGCGACATCGAATACCGCTGGGACCACGGCATGCACGGCCTGGAGTGGGAACGCTGCGACGACCTGGCGGCCAAGGCGAACTGGGACACCAACGAGCGCGGCAAGGGGCGCGAAAAGATCTTCCAGGTAAGGCGGATCTACAACGACCTGACCTTCATCGACGAGTTCCTGACGCCCGACTTCTGCCAGCGCGCCAAGCTGTTCACCTACGACTACAACCCGGCCAGCGGTGAATACGAGATCAGCAGCCGCAGCTTCAAGCAGATCAAGAACAAGCTGAAGACGGCGCTGACCAACATGGGCGAGCCTTACATCTACATCGAGGACGGAAACTACAGCAACCGCGGCGAACTGCTGATGGTGCACCGCCACGACGGTTTCGATCTGGACGACAACTACGCCCGCGAGACCCTGAAGAACGTGCACCAGATCTGGAGCCGCCCGGTGTGGCTGACTACGCAGGAAGAGAGCAAAGAACTGCTGCTGGGGTACGACGGCAAGGAATTCACGCGGGAAGAGGCCTGAGCGCGACCGGCTATTCGCCGCGCTTCTCCGGCTCTTCGGCTTCTGTTTCGGCGACCTTGCTGTCTTCGCCGACGGACTTCTGATGCGCGCCGAACAGTATGCTGGCCAGCATCGCGACCACGCCCATCACGCCCCCCAGCAGCAGCGCGCCAACCCCGCCACCGCGCAGCTTCACGCCGACGCGCAGGCCCACCATCGCGCCGGCGAACCCGAAAAACAGCGAACGCAGAATGGGGCGCTTCCGCGATGTCAGCTCAGGCTGGTCAGGGGCCGTTTCAATGTCACCGGCCGGTTCCGGAAACTCGTCAGCCCGGATCTGCGCTGCCCAGGCGTGGTGCTTACCCTGCACCTGCACGAACCAGGTGCGACCCACTGCGGCCAGCGGCTGATCGAAGTCCTGGACAACGCGGTGCGGAACCTTTTCACGGTCCAGCAGCGCGACCAGGTACTCGGCATCCTGCTCGATCAACGGACTGCCGACGTTCTTATAGACGGGAGTTTCAGACATGGCCTGGCTCCTGCAATGGCAGCCCAAGCCTAGCATGAACTGTGTGCGCAACCAGTTCCCGTGACAAAGCCGTGGCGTGGAAAGGCTTGCGCGGACACACCCCCGGCTATAGTCAAAGCACCCCCGGACCCGTATCCGACGTACCCGCATGCGATACCTCGTATTGCCAGCCTTTGCCGCCTTTGCACTGCTGCTTGGCGTCGGCTGCTCAAGCGGCCCGGATGTCCGCGGCAGCGGGCCCGAGGCCGTGGGCGGCCTGTCCACGCCGACCAAAAGCCGCTGGAGCCCGTACCTGCAGGTGATGACCGACAAGGAACGCACGGAGTTCCTGGACATCGAAGGCTCCTTTGAGCGCGAACAGTGGCTGCGTCGCAACGGCATCGACGTGCGCGCCGACCTGCACCGCAAGCTGTCGCGCGGCATCAGCGTGGACGCCGCCAAGCGCCGCATCATCGAGGCGCCGGACGAAATCACCAAGCGCGGCGACAGCACCATGCTGTTCTACAGCCGTTACAACACCGAGAGTCGCACCAACTTCTGGCTGCTGTTCCGGGCTGATCAGCTTGTCAGCTGGAACGCCCACACCATCGGTCAACAGGAACGTGAGCGTCACCTGCTTGAGTTCGAGTCGCGGCTGATGGACAAGTTCGACACGGTGCTCGAGCGCGGCATGGGTATCAACGAGATCAAGCGCCAGGCCAATACCGCCCGGGACGACCTGAACCGCGTCGAGCTCGCGCACCGCGACAAGATCGGTGATTCCGAGTACCAGGGTGTTCGCCGCGTCAGCTCGGGCGACTACCTGGTGGCGGAGAGCCTGTTGTACGCGCGCAGCCGCAACGAACTGTTCAGCTGGTTCCAGGGGCGCGAGCCGGACCACATCATCATCCACCGCCCCTTCGAGACCCATCGCTACTACATGACCTTCACCGACCTCAAGGGGCAGGAAACCATCGTCACGGCCGAATTCGTTTTCCAGAACGGGCTGCTTGAAAACTGGTTCGTCTTCCACGAAAGCTAGGCGCAACATCGACGGAACGCAGGGCCCTTTCCGACGAAAGGGCCCTGTTTCATTGCGTCGTTCCATGGGGTTCATGTTTACGCGATGGACAGCTATACAAGAGCTGTCCAGCCGGAACCGTCGCAGCCGATGACTGAAGGACGCACAACAGCTTCAAGTCCCAAACCTGGCAGCAGCCGCGAAGGGAAGTTTGACGCCGGCGACTGGGTGTCGGCGCACGGTATCCAGTCCCTAGGCCGCCTGCCGTTGCTTTCGGCGCTGCTGGGCGCCCTGGTGGGCGTGGTCGGCGTTGCCTTCTTCTCCATTTCTGAACTGGCCCGAAACCTGTTGTTTGGCAGCCTTGGCGGCCTGACGGAGGAAACGGAAGAGTCTCTCGAGGTCAACAACTGGTACGAGCGGGTAAACAGCCTGCTGCCTTCGCCCGATGTCTCCAATCCGCAAGTCTGGATGCTGGCCGTCGTGCCCGCGCTGGGCGGCCTGCTGCTGGGGCTGTGGTACTGGCGCACCAAGGACAAGACCCAGGCCGGTACCGAGGTAGCCATCCGTTCGTTCCACCATGAGCGCGGCCGCTTCCAGAAGGGCAACGTCTGGAAGAAGTTTGTCGCCAGCACGATCACCCTAGGTAGCGGCGGGGCGGCGGGGCGCGAAGGCCCTATCGCGCTCATGGGCTCCAGTCTTGGCAGCTGGTTGGGCGACAAGTTCAAGCTGACGCAGCGGCAGCGGCGCATCCTGCTGGTGGCGGGGCTGGCCGCCGGCATCGGCGGCATGTTCCGCGCACCGCTGGCAGGCGGCCTGATGGCTGCGGAAGTGCTGTACAGCGACGCTGAGTTTGAGCCGGATGTGCTGATCCCGGCGACCATTGCGAGCATCATCAGTTATTGCGTGTTCTGCCTGAACTTCGGGTGGGGTTCGTTGTTCGGCAAGGTGGCCGCCAACTACCAGTTCACCAATCCGCTCGAGCTGGTGCCGCTCACGGCGCTGGCATTCGCGCTCGCGCTTTCCGGCTACATCTTCGTCAAGAGCCAGCACCTGCTTGAGCGCCGGCTGGTCAAGATCCCGCGCATCATCCGGCCGATGCTGGGAGCGGGGACCGCGGGCCTGGTCGCGATCAGCCTCTATTACCTCTCCTCTATGTGGTCGAGCGACGGCACGCCGCAGCGGGCGTTGTTCGCGGTGATGGGCGACGGCTACTCGGCGCTGAATATCGCGCTGGGCGGCGGCGGCGTGTGGTGGGTGTTTTTCCTGATCGCCTTCGGTAAAATCATCGCATCGGCCCTGACGATCGGCAGCGGTGGTGCAGGAGGCTACTTCGCGCCTTCCATGGTGATCGGCGGCTGCGTCGGGGCCGGCGTCGGCATCCTCTTTTATCAGGTGCTGCCGGTGGACATCCTGCCGGCGGGCGTCGTGCCGCAGGGCCCCAGGAACTGGTGGCAGTCACGGCCGTGTTCGCCCTGGTCGGGATGGCGGGCTTCTGGACGGGCGTCGCGAAAGTGCCTGTCAGCAGCGTGATCATCGTGAGCGAACTGACGGGAAGCTACCACCTGCTGCTGCCCGCCATGTGGACGTGCGCAATCACGTTCATCCTGGCAAGGCGCTACAAGCTGTTCCTCACCCAGGTGGCTAACCGCAAGGAGAGTCCCGCCCACCTTGGTGATTTCGCGGTCAACGTGTTGAAGGAAATCCGCGTGGCGGACGTGCTGCCGGAACTTGCGAACTACGAAACGATCGAAGAAGGCACATCCCTGCAGCAGATATTGTCCATGAAGAGCACGCGCCAGCACTACTACCCGGTGGTGGACCGTAACGGGCGTTTCGCAGGCATCTTCAGCCTGAACGACCTGCGGGCGGTGCTCGACGAAACCGAGCTGTGGCAGCTGCTGGTCGCGGCCGACGTCGCCCACCACAACGTGGTGACCGTGCACCCGCGAGAAACCCTGGCGGAGGTGGCAAACAAGTTTGCCGACACGGACCTGGACGAGTTCCCGGTGGTCAGCGATGACGACGAAAAGGAGCTTCTGGGCATCATCAGCCGCCGCCAGCTGAACAACGCGTACATCAAGCGCACGATGCACTACGACCAGGCCGCCAAGGCTGAGAACGCGCCGGCCGACCTGTCCGGGCGATTCCAGGGGATCAGCCAATGAGAGTCGTGGACTACTTCAGCGGAACTCCGACCACGCAGATCGGCGACATCCGCGTCACCAGCCTGCTGGACGGCTGGCTGAGTCTCGATGGCGGCGCCATGTACGGCATCGTGCCGAAGGTGATGTGGGAAAAGCAGCTGCCGGCCGACGGGCAGAACCGCGTGAAAATGGCCATGCGCCCGCTGCTGGTGCAGACGCCCACCCACACCGTGGTGGTCGAGAGCGGCATCGGCCAGGCCATCCCGCCCGACCTGCACGAGCGCTACGGTATTGAACGGCTCGGCCCCACGCTGGACCAGCTGGTCGCCGCCCAGGGTGTTGACCCGTCAGCGGTGGATACCGTGGCCTGCACCCACCTGCATTGGGACCACTCCGGCGGGCTGTGCAGACTGGAGGACGGCAGGTACGTCCCGAACTTTCCCAACGCCGTATACGTCGCCCAGAAGGGCGAATGGGAAATCGCGATCAACCCTTCGAACCTGCACAAGGCCAGCTACGCGCCCGAGACACTGAAGCCCGTGCAATCGCAGTTGCGCACCGTTCAGGGCGACGGCGAGATCCTGCCCGGTGTGCACTTCGAGTTCACCAACGGCCACACGGAGAACCACGCGGTAATCTGGTTTGAAAGCAACGGTGAGTACGGTGTGTTCTTCGGCGACCTGGTGCCGACCATCAGCCACGTTCCCACGGCCTGGATCAGCGCCTACGACATCAACGCGGGCGGCAGCTACCACGCACGCGAGAAGCTGTACCCCAAAGTGGTAGAGCGCAACGCGACCTGTTTCTTCTACCACGAGCCCGAGTGGCCGGTTGGAAGAATGCTAAAGGACCGCAGTAAGTACCGCGGTGAGCCCCTGCGGCCGTGATTCGTCCCCCACCCGCGTTTGAGGCTGTTGATGCCGGCTGCGCCGGCTTCCGCGGGGAATGGCTCTGTGTGCCCTGGAAATGGGTATCTGTCGGCTATGGGTGGTTCGCTGCTGGGACTGTGCGGACGGGACGTCCGCGTTCCGCCTGCAGGTCGCGCTGGAAATTACGCTTAGTTAGCTGACTAAGTATTATGCCAATGGACAGGCTAGTACAGCGCCTTATCAATCCCGGAGCGTCACTTCAATCGTGTGCGCCACGCTGTTGCGCGTGTAGGTCAGCTTGATGCGCTGTCCCGGCTGGAATTGCATCAGCGCCTTGCGCAGGTCGTCCAGGCCGTCGATGTTCGTGCCTTCGATCCGCGTGATCAGGTCGCCCGCCTTGATGCCCGCCTCATCCGCCGCCGTGCCGTACACCACTTCGCGCACAAGCGCCCCCTGCTCGGCTTCCGGCCGGAAACCCGGGTCGATCACCACTCCCAGGAAAGCAGTAGAGATTGATCGCGGCACAGAACTGATGGTGCTGTCGCGAGCTGTGTCGTCGCTGGCGATGATCGCGTCAAACACGCGGCGCGCTACATTGATAGGGATCGCAAAGCCGATGCTGTCCGTCCCCTCCCCCTGCTCGGCCAACTTCCAGGTGTTGATGCCGATCACGCGGCCGGTCAGGTCGATCAGCGGCCCGCCCGAATTGCCCGGGTTGATCGCCGCCGAGGTCTGCAGGTAGTTGCGCACCAGCGTGCTGGCGGCGTCATTGCGACGGCCGACGTAACTGATGATGCCCTCGGTGGCTGTGTGGAACAGGCCGAAAGGACTGCCGATCGCGACGACCACATCCCCCTGCTCCACCTTGTCGCTGTCGCCCAGGCTGGCGGGCACCAGCTCTTCGGCGACAATCTTGATCACCGCCAGGTCGTACTCGTCGCGTTTGCCGATGAACCGCGCCTCGAACATGTTGTCGCCCAGCACCACGTTCAGCTTCTTGGCGTCCGTCGGGATCACGTGCGCGTTGGTCAGGATGTAGCCCTGGTCGTTAAGCACGATGCCGCTGCCCACGTGGCTCTGGCCCGGGATGCGGCCGTAGCCCGCGCGGGTGGCGACCATGCGGTCCGGCGTTTCGGCCACGATGCCTACGGTGAAGCGTTTGGCCCAGTTGATGGCATTGACGTAGTGCCTGGGTTTTTCCTGGGAAAGAGCCGGGTCTTCGACCACCTGCTCAGCGGCCAGGCGATCCAGCGCGCCGCTGCTGAACACCAGCAGCATCAGCACTCCGCCAAAGAAGGCGCCGATCGCCAGATACATCAGGGAGCGCCGCCCCAGCATCTTTGCGGTATCCAGATGGCGCGGCTGTAGCCCTCGTAGTAGGCGGCCTCCGCGGGCTCCTGCGCATCGAGTTTGCGGATTGTGGACATGGTGCGAACCTCCTGCAACTACCCTTGTTACGGGCCCTGCGGGCTATTTGATACCAGAAAAAAGCCCGCGGCGTGAGCTGCGGGCTGAACAACGCAGGCGTTCGGCCTATTCCATGCCGGGCTAACGGGTCGCCTTCAGCGTCTTCTTCTCGCCGTTGCGCAGGATCACGACCTCGTATTCCTTGCCCTTCTCGATACCCGCCAGCGCGTCGCGCAGTTCCGTGCGGCTGTCCATCTTCGCGCCGTTCACCTCGAGGATGATGTCGTAAACCTCCAGCCTGGCGCGGGCCAGCGCCTTGTCGGCATCCACGATCTCGTTGACCGACAGGCCGTGGTCAAGGCCCAGCTGCTTGCGCGGCAGCGGCATCAGGCGCGCCACGCGCACGCCCTCGACGATGTCCATGTGCTCGCCCCTGGCCAGCGGCACATCCCTGTCCGGCGTCTCCGGGTCCGGGCGCACCTCGGGCGCAGGCGTCTCGGGCAGCTTGCGGTCGACCTTTCCGTTGGCGCCGACAATCTTGCGCTCCCACATCTCGATGGTTTCGCTGAACTGCTTGTGGTACTTGGCCGCTGTTTCCAGGGTCCCGGCCCAGGTTTCCTTGGATTCGTCGAGCATCTTGTCCTTCAGGTCGGCGAACACATCGTTGACGCGATCGGAAATCTCGTCGATCGCGTCCTCGTAATCGTCGCCGCCGATGCGGCGCAGGTCGGCGATCTTCTGCACCAGGTCGCGCTTGAGCTCGGCCAGGCGTTCCAACGGGCTGGGCAGGCTTTCGTCCACCCCGATCTTCTTGGCCCAGCCGTCCAGCTCGGCCGTGTAGTTGAGCATGAACTTGTCGGCGTCCTTCAGGATGCCGGTCCAGGCGGCCGGGGCGGAATCCTCGATCTTTTCCTCCAGGCCCTCGAAGCTGGCGTAGATGCGTTCTTCCACGTCATCGAGCTGGTCCTGGTACTTGTCGCTGCCGATCTTGCGCAGGCGCTTTACCCGGGTGATCAGCGACTTCTTCATTTCGACGACGCGTTCCTTGGCGTTCGGCACTTCCGGGTTCACGCCGATCTTGCCCGCCCATTTCTCGATCTGCGCGCTGTACTCCTTGTGGAACTTGCGCGCGTCGTTCAGCGTCGCGGGCCAGCTGTCCGGAAGGTCGTCGTCGATCTTGTCGTGCAGGTCGGCGAAGGTGTCCTTGATCTTGTCGGTCAGGCTGTCGAACTCGGACTCGTACTTGTCGCGGCTTGCGTCCCTCAGCGTCTGCAGGTTGTAGATCAGGTCGCGCTCAAGTGCGCGCAGGCTGGCACGATAGCGTCCTTTGCGGACGTCCAGGGTCTGCTCTGCCTTGTCGGCCGGGTCACGTTGCGCGGCCGCCTTACGCTCACGCTCGCCGAGCTTCTCCATGTCCCTTTCGAGTTTCTTGCGGGCCTGTTCCTCGAGCGCGTTGATTTCGTCCTGGCTAAGGTCGCCCTCGGCCAGCAGGCCGTGCTGCAGCTTCTGTACGTCGCGCACGAAGCCGGTCATGGCCTCCGGGTCGCCCTTCACCATGCCCGGGCCAATGGCATCGCCCGGCTCGGCCTTTTTGGCTTCGCCGTGAACCTCTACGTGGCCGTCTTTGCTCTTTACCGTGATGCCCTGCGCGCCCAGCGGCAGCGCAAGCCCCAGCGTCCCTGCAATCACCAGCCCGATGCGTCCCATATACGTCTCCAGTAACCGTTTCCGTCCAAGCGACTCCATATTCTACGCCATGGAAAAGCAATCAGCTCCGAAATTCTACAGAATGTAAAGCACGCCCGATTGACCACTCCCCCACCTGATTCATACTTACCGGCTAAACCTTGCGGGCGGCGGTGGTTAGGCGTGCGATACGGCGATCTCCAACTGAAGAACAACCTGGTGGCGGCCCCCTTGGCCGGCATCAGCAACCGTGCCTATCGCGTGCTGTGCAAGCGCTACGGCGCCGGCCTGACGTACGTGGAGATGTTGAAGGTCGAGAGCTTCCTGCACCACAACCGCAAGATGATGACGCTCAAGTATTACCGCGAGGACGAGCGTCCCGTCGGCATCCAGTTCGCCGGCAACAACCCGCAATGGCTGGCCGAGGCCTGCAAGATCGCCGAGGCCGAGGGCTACGACACCGTTGACCTGAACATGGGCTGCCCGGTGCCCAAGATCGGCAAGTGCGGCGCGGGCTCAGCCCTGATGGCCTACCCGGAGCGCGCAGCCAAGTGCTTCGAGGCCATGGTGAACGCCGTGAAGATCCCGGTCACGGTCAAGATCCGCGCCGGCGTGAACGACAACTGCCTGAACTTCGTGCAGATCGGAAAGATGGCCCAGGAGGCGGGCATGGTGGCGATCACCATCCACCCGCGCACCCGCGCCCAGAGTTTCAAGGGTTTCGCTGATCACACGCGAACGGGCGAACTCAAGGCCGCGCTCAGCATCCCCGTGATCGCCAGCGGCGACATCAAAGAGCCCGAGGATGCCATCCGCATCCTGCGCGAAACCGGCTGCGACGGCGTGATGCTCGGCCGCGGCGTGTGGGGCCGCCCCTGGCTGTTCCGCGAGATCGACGAGATGCAGCGCCACGGCCGAGTGGTGACGCCCACGCCGGACCCCATCGAGCGCCTGGCGGTGCTGCGCGAGCACTTCGAGCTGCTGCTGGAAGGCTTCGACGCACGGCACGCCTGCCAGGTGGTGCGCCGCTACGCGACCTGGTACGTCCGTGACATCCCCGGCAGCGCCCAATACCGTGCGCAGATCACGCGGGTGGAGACCCGCGAGGAGTTCCACGAGATCCTCGACGAGATCACCAGCCACTACGAAAGCGTCGTCGGCGTACCGGAGGATGAGCTGATCGGCCGCCGACCGGCCGTTGCGGTCTCGGAGTAGCGGCACCAAGTCTCGATTCCAACAGCTAGTTTGCGGTCGCCTTGCGCTTGAGATAGTCGCGAAGGGCGCGCTCGATTTCGCGCACGGACTTGAACCGCTTGGACAAGGGCTCGTCGAGCACCAGCACTTTCACGTCGCCCTTCAAGCGCTTCGCAAACGTGCCGCGCTTGGCCTTGGACCAATCCAGGTCGGCCGGAATGTCGTCAGTCTTGTCGCTACGTTTCGTCATATCGCTTGCGTTCCGAGCGGTTTGCTCTGCGCGCCGAGATTATCCGAATTGTATCTCCGCGATCCGTGAACGCCACCACGACGAGTTTGCCGGACAGCGTGCAACCCAGCAGCAGAAACCTGTCTTCCTCTTCCGAGTGCCGTTCATCGTGCATGGTGAGTTCGTTCGGGTCGTAAAACGCCTCGCGTGCCTCGTCAAAGCTGACGCCGTGCTTCTTGAGATTCTTCGCGGCCTTGGATCTATCCCAGATGAATACGAGGCTCATTGCGCTCTTTTAGCTTTGACACAGTTGAGTCTGTACCCCTTTGCTTTTCCCCCACCTGCGCTTACAAAGGCTCAATGCGCGTTTGCCTGGCCATGTTTGTGCTTGCGTTGGGGATGTGCGGCTGCGCCGTTGGCGGCGACAGGCCGCCCGTGCGCACCTATGCCTGGCCGTTCTTCAACGAGAGCATCGACGCGCAGGGCAACGCCACTTCCCGCGCGCTGGGGCCGTTCGTTGAGCAGGAAGAGCGCCGCGACGGCTACTTCAGCGCCACCGTGCGCCCCTTCTACCGCTACATCCGCGATCCTTCGGCCTATGAAGAAGACCACCTGTTCTTCTACCCCCTCAGCCGTTACCGCGAGCGCGAGCGGCCAGGCTGGGAAGGGCGCCGCGAGACGCGTTTCCACGCGCTGCCCTTCGTGTGGTGGAACGACGTCAGTTTCGCGCCCGGCCACCGCGAGCTTGACTACTTCTTCTTCCCGCTGGTGTTCGGCGGCGAGAGCACCATCGAGGGCTCGCATTTCGCGGTTGCGCCTTTTGGCGGCAACCTGAAGGGCGTGTTCGGCAACGACGAAGTGCGCTTCGTGATGTTCCCGCTGTACGTGGAACTGCGCCGCCAGGGGCGCGTCACCTACTACCTGCCTTTCCCGATCGTGAAGTGGGGCTACGGGCCGGGCTATCGCACCTACGGCGTGATGCCGCTGTTCAGCCGCACCGAGGTCTGGAAGGAAGTGCCGGACGAAGTCACCGGCGGCACCAAGAAGCTGCCCGTGGCCGACCGCTGGACCGTGCTATGGCCGCTGTTCCGCTACGACCGCGAGGCCATGGACAAGAAGTACCCGCGCGAAGCGCTGATGGTCTACCCGCTGTTCGGGCTCAAGACCAGCGCGGTCACCACCAACTTCAGCATGCTGTTCGTGCTGAACTACCCGATGTTCAGCTACACGCGCGCCGAGCTCAGCGACACCACCATCATCGACGCCTTCTGGCCGATCTTCCGCTATGCCAAGGGCGATAACTTCAAGCAGTACCGCGTGTGGCCGCTGTGGGATTACTCCGAACGCAAAACGCCGGCCGGCACCAGCACGGCGATCAACGTGCTGTGGCCGCTGTTCTGGTACTACGAAGACCAGCTGCCGGAGTACACCGAGACGCGCTACCAGGTGTTCCCGCTGTTTTTCGCGAACTTCAAGCGCTACCTGCCCGAGCCCGACGGCACCATCCGGACCAAGCACCTGGTGCGTGTGTGGCCGCTGATGAAGTACGCAAAGGACACCGACGGCACGGTCAGCTTCGACATGCTGTCGATCTTCCCGTTCAACGACGAGAAGTTCGATAACGCCTACGGGCCGTTCTTCAAGTTCTTCAGCGTGAAGGCCGGCCCCGACGAGACCAAGGTGCAGGCCCTGTTCCGCATGTTCAGCTACGAGGAAGACCCCTACCGCATCGATCTCAGCCTGGCGCCGCTGTTCGACTGGCACGTGGTGAAGCAGGCGCGCGACCGGCTGCCGGACGCCTATGGCCCGCAGCCGGGCGATATTGAAGATTTCAACCTGCTGTACGGGCTGCTCGGTTATCACCACGGGCCGGAAGACCGTTACACCAGGCTGTTCTGGGGCTTGAAGATCCCGCAAATGAACTTGCGCAACAACGTCATTGTGCGGGCATTGAAGGGCGCGGGCTTCACGTTCGTGCTGCTGCTGGAGGCGATCGGCCACAGCACCCAGCTCTGGCACCGGCGCCGCGCGATCTTCACGCAGATGCACGTGATCGGCACCCAGTCGATCCCGATTGCCAGTTTCTTCATGCTGCTGATCGGCATGGTGTTCGCGCTGCAGGTGGGCATCGAGTTCGCACGCTTCGGCCAGACCAACCTGGTGGGCCTGGTGCTGGCGGCCGCGATGGTGCGCGAGCTGGGGCCCTGGATGGTGGGCTTCGTGCTGATCGCGCGGGTCGGCTCCAGCATGGCCGCCGAGATCGGCACCATGCGGGTGGCCGAGGAAATCGACGCCCTGGAGGTGATGAGCATCAACCCGGCCAGCTTCGTCGTGATGCCGCGCATCGTGGCTTACTCGATCATGGGGCCGGTGCTGACTGTGGTCGGTACGCTGGTGGGGATCGTGGGCGGCGGCTTCGTGTCGAACCTGCAGCTGGGGGTGACCTGGTCGGATTACCTGCGTTTCGCCGAGGACGGCGTCGAGGCGCTGGACATTTACTGGGGACTGCTCAAGTCGTTCGTCTTCAGTGTCGTCTCGGCCGCCGTGGCGTGCGCCATCGGCATGCAGACCAGCGGCGGCGCCGTCGGCGTGGGGCGCGCCAGCCGCAACACCGTGGTGCTGTCGCTGACGCTGGTGGTGTTTTTCAACTACCTGCTCACCAGCTTCTATAGAATAGTGAAGATGTTCGTTTCCGGTGTGCTATGAGCGCTGCGTCGAAAATCGCCGTGCAGTTCGAGGGCGTCAGCAAGCTGCTGGCCGGGCGCCAGATTCTCGACAAGCTCACGTTCGATGTGCGCGAGGGCGAAACCTTCGTGATCATCGGCTACTCCGGCACCGGCAAGTCGGTGACGCTGCGCCACATGGTGGGCCTGATGGCGCCGGACGAGGGCTCGATACGGGTGGGCAGCGAAGAGATCACCACCATGACGCGCGGCGAACTGGAGATCATGCGGCGCAAGTTCGGCGTGCTGTTCCAGTCCGGCGCGCTGATCGCGTGGCTGAACCTTTTCGAAAACGTCGAGCTGCCGCTGGTGGAACACACCAGGATGAGCCGCAAGAAACGCGCGGAGATCGTGCAGCAGAAGCTCGAGATCGTGAACCTGTGGCAGGACCGCGAGAAGTACCCCGCCGAGATATCGGGCGGCATGAAGAAACGCGCCGGCCTGGCCCGCGCGCTGGCGCTGGACCCCGGCATCGTGCTGTACGACGAGCCCACGTCGGGCCTGGATCCGGTAATCGCCAACGAAATCGACAAGCTGATCAACCGCCTGAAGCGCGAACACCACATGACGCAGATCGTGGTCACGCACGACATGGACAGCGCCTTTGAGATCGGCGACCGCATCGGCATGTTCTACAAGGGCAGCATGATCCAGATCGGCACACCCGAAGAAATCCAGAGCAGTACCATCCCGGAAGTCCAGCACTTCATCACCGGCGGGCGCGAAGGTGCGATCAGCCGGCGCGCCACAACCGCCGTGGTGCGGGGCGTAGCGCCGGGCATGCTGAGCCAGCGCAGCCTTGAAGCCATTGATTCCGGGGCTCCGGTCGCCACCTCCGAGCACGGCTACGTGCTGCTCAGCGATGAAGAAGCCGCCGCGGCCGCTTTGCAGCCGCAGGAAGAAACCGAGGGGCCGGTGGACACGGCCGGGACGCGGAATGCTACACCAAGCCTTGAGCCCGAGGAGACAGACGCATGAAACTTCGTGACCTGATCGTCGGCCTGCTGATCTTTGCCTCGTTTGCCGTGGCGCTGTATTTCGCCGTGTACGTCGGCGGCACCGGCGGCATCAAGATCGGCGTGGCGCAGGTGAAGTATGTGATCGTGTTCCCCAACGTAGCGGGCCTGCAGCAGAACGCGCCGGTCTGGATCAGCGGCGTGCCCAAGGGAAAAGTGCAGAACATGATCATCGACACCCGCACCGGCAACGTCGAGGTCGCGATCCTGCTCGATGGCGACATCCAGCTCAACAGCGACTGCCACGCGGAAATCATCCCCAGCAGCGCCTTCGGCGGCAAAGCCATCGCGCTGGACATCGGCCAGTCGCCCGAGCCGTGGCCCGAGGGCGAAAAGATCCGCGGCGAGCTGGTGGAAGACCTGTTCACGGCCGCCAGCCGCGGCATCAGCCGCATCAACGAGGGCATCGACGTGGCCGTGGACACCATCAAGGACGTCAACGCCGTGGTGAAGGACGTGCGCGCCGGGCGCGGCGCTGTGGGCACCATCCTGTACGACGAAAAGGTCGCGGGTGACGTGGCCGCCACCGTCGAGAACGTGCGCATGATGAGCGAGGACGCCAAGGGCATCACGACCAACGTGCGCGACATCACCGAGAAGATCAACGCCGGCGAGGGCGCGGCTTCACTGCTGCTGGAGGACGCGGACACCGCCATGCGCATCAAGAACATCGTGCGCAACGTGGAGGATGCCACGGACAACACCGTGGGCGCCACCCGCAGCATCAAGTCGATCGTCGACAAGGTGGACAGCGGCAAGGGCTTCTTCGGCGTGCTGCTGAACGACGAAGAAACCGGCGAGAACATCCGCTCGGCCGTGGGCAAAACGCCCGCGCTGCTGGACAGCGTGAAGAAGGCGACCGACGAGATCGGCATCACCGTCGAGCGCGTCAACGCCGGCGAAGGCACGGTGGGCAAGCTGTTCAACGACGACACGCTGTTCAATGACACGCTGAACGCCATCAACACCCTGCGCTCGGGCTTTGAGGACATCCGGGAACAGGCGCCGATCACCACCTTTGCCAGCCTGCTGTTCCAGGTTTTCCAGTAATCCCGGCGCAGCCGGTCGCTTGCGGGACCGGTGCGGCTGCTTTCCAATGTGACCATGCTGCTGCAGACCTTCCATGATTTCAGCAGACAGGCGATGTCGCCCACGGCGGCCATCGCGCTGCACGCCTCCATCGCCGCCTTCATCGTGGCGGCGGTGACGGCGCTGGCAGCGCTGCTGCAGCCGGCGAAGGTACGCATGCGCTGGGCGGACTGGGCGGGCGCGGTCGGCACCGGCGCGCTGCTGGCCTATTTTGTGGCGCGCTTCATTTCCGCGGGCACCGAGCCGCTGCAGAACATGTTCGACGTGGTCACGCTCAGCGCGCTGTTCCTGGCGCTGATCTACTTCGTGGCCACGCGCGTCCGCAAGCTGCCTGCGATCGGCGCGTTCGCCTATCCCGCCATCGCCATCATCTTCCTCGTCAACTTCATGCTGGCCGGCACCGTCACCGCGGGCAGCGACACCCCGCTGGGCAGCCCGCTGCTCGTGGTGCACATCGTGCTCACCATCCTGGCCTATGGCGTGTTCTTCATGGCCACCGTGGCGGCAGTGATGTTCCTGCTGCAGGAACGCATGCTGAAGAAACACAAGGACCCGGCCTTCATGCGCAGCTTCCCGCCCCTGGAGTCACTGCGCCGGCTGGTGAACGGCTGCATCCTGATCGGGCTGCCGATGCTGACCGTCGGGTTCGCCCTGGGCTTCGTGTCGTTCAGCGCCGAGGACTGGGAGAACATCCTGCACAACCCCAAGGTGATCACCAGCCTGGTGCTGTGGCTGGTGCTGCTGGCCGCGTTCATCGGGCGCCGCGCTGGACTGCTGCACGGCCGTCGCCACTACTACATGGTGCTGGTCGGCTTCGCGCTGGTGCTGACCACCTACGTCGGGCTGGGTGTGGTCGAGGCGCGCAACCGGCAGCAGACGGCCGACAGCAGCCATCTGGAACGGGACGACAATCCATGCAGCGGTTTGTAGTTCTCGGGATCAACCACAAGTTCGCGCCGCTGGAAGTGCGCGAGCGCCTGGCATACCCGGACCGTCGCATCCCTGCGGCGCTGAAGACGATCCGCGAGCGGGCCGACTGCGAAGAGGCCGTGCTGATTTCAACCTGCAACCGCGTCGAAGTGTACGCGTTCACGGAAGGCGACGACGCCCGCGAGCGCCTGCTGCGCGGGCTGGCCGCCGACCACAGCATGAAGCCCGAGTTTCTCGAGCAGTACTGCTACTTCCACCGTGGGCGCGACGCCGTGGAGCACCTGATCCGCGTGGCGGGTGGGCTCGACAGCCTGGTGCTGGGTGAGACCCAGATCCTCAGCCAGGTCAAGAAATCCTACCTGCTGGCGCAGTCCGAAAACGCGACCGGCAAGGCCCTCAACGGCCTGTTCCACCGCGCCTTCCAGGCCGCCAAGCGCCTGCACACGGAAACCGGCATCGGCGAAGGGCAGCTTTCCGTCTCGGCCACGGCCGTGCGCTTCGTGAAGCGCGTGTTCGAGGACCTGGGCGACAAGACCGCCCTGCTGATCGGCGTGGGCGAAGTCGGCGAGTTGACCCTGACCTACCTGCGCGAGGCCGGCATCGGTCGCGTGATCGTGGTGTCGCGCAACCTGGAGCGCGCCAAGGAAGCCGCCGCGCGTTTCCAGGGCGACGCCGTGCCCTTCGACCTGCTGCAGGACTACCTGCCGGCCGCGCACGTGGTGATATCTCAGACTGCGGCCGAGGGGCGCATCCTGGAGCGCAAGCACTTCAAAGACTCGCAGAAGAAACGCGGCTACAGCTCCGTGTTCGTGCTGGACCTGGCGGTGCCGCGCGACATCGCCGAGGACGTGGGCGAGCTGGAAGGCGTGTTCCTGTACAACGTGGACGACCTCGAGCAGGTGGTCGCAGAGCACGCCATGGAGCGCAGCCGCGAGCTGGAGAACTGCCGCGTCATCGTCGCCGACGAAACCGACCACTTCCTCAAGGGCTTCCAGACCTACGCCGCCGGGCCGCTGATCACGGAGCTGCGCGACAAGGCCGAGCAGGTCCGCCAGGCCGAGCTGGAGCGCTTGATGACCAGGCTGCGCGACCTGCCGCCTCAGGCGCAGGAAGAGATCAGGGGGTTCTCCACGCGCCTGCTGAACAAGCTGCTGCACCCGCAGATCCAGGGCATCAAGCAGCATGCAGCCCAGGGCAACAGTGACTCGCTGCGGCTGATTGCGGAGGCGCTGGGTGTGGACGCCGCCCCGGGAACGGAGCAGGCGCCGCACGCGCGCGACCCTGCCACGTCAGCCAGTTCGCATGACTCCGATGACGTCACGGCCCAGCCCGCAAAGGAACAGCCATGAGCGTCACCAGCTCCAGGCTCGAGTTCCTGGGCCAGCTCGCGGGCGGCCTGGCCCACGAGATCAAGAACCCGCTCAGCACCATCAAGCTGACCCTGCAACTGCTTGAGGAAGACTTCCAGAAAGACGACTCCCCCACCGCCACGCGCGCCAAGCGCAAGATCGAAGTGCTGCTGCGCGAGGTGCAGCACCTGGACGACATCGTGCAGGAATTCCTGACTTTCGCCCGCGGCCACGACCTCAAGCTTACGCGCACCAACCTGCGCGAGATGATCGTGGAGCTGTTCGAGTTCCTGGCCGATGACGCCCAGGCCCGCAAGATCAGGCTGCACTTCGACTATGAGGGCAAGCTGGACAACCTGCTACTCGACGCAACGCTGCTGCGCCAGGCTATCATGAACCTGCTGCGCAATGCGTTTGACGCACTGGACGGCAAGGACGGCGGCGAAGTGATTGTTCGCGCACGCATCAAGGGCGACCTGCTGGGTGTTGAAGTGATCGACACGGGCTGCGGCATTGCGCCCTCCAACTATGATCGTATGTTTCGCCCCTACTTCACGACGAAGAAGAAGGGCACCGGGATGGGCCTGCCGATGGTGCGCCGGATTGTCGAGGAGCACGGCGGGCAGATCACGTTCGAGTCGGAAGAGGGCAAGGGCACGCGCTTCCTGATCCTGCTGCCTGTGGACCCGTCCAAGACCGGCAGCCTGAAGTCGATGGTACCCACCGGGAGTGAGCAGCCATGAAGGTTCTCGTCATCGGCAGCGGCGCGCGCGAGCACGCACTGGCCTGGAAACTCAGCCAGTCACCCCACGTCACGAAAATCTACGCCGCCCCCGGCAGCCAGGGCATGGCGGGCATTGCCGAGCCGGTAAACATCAAGGTGGACGCCCACAACGAACTGGTGGCGTTCGCCAGGGAAAACAAAATCGACCTTACCGTGGTCGGCCCCGAGGATCCGCTGGTGGCCGGCATCGTCGATATGTTCCAGCGCAAGCATCTGCGCATCTACGGCCCCACCGCCAAGGCCGCGCGCCTGGAAGGCAGCAAAGCCTTCGCCAAAGACGTGATGTCGCGGCACGGCATCCAGACCGGCGGCCACAAGGTGTACGACAAGGCGGCGCCCGCCCTCGAGTACCTGGCCAACTGCGACTACCCCGTAGTGATCAAGGCCGACGGCCTCGCGGCCGGCAAGGGCGTGTTCATCTGCCGCACCCAGGAAGAGGCAGAGGCGGCCGTCGCCGAGGCCATGGTGGAGAAGCGCTTCGGCGATGCCGGGCGCAAGGTGCTGATTGAGGACTTCCTGCAGGGTGAAGAAGTCAGCGTGCACGCCATCAGCGACGGGCACAACATCCTGCCCCTGTGCCTCGCCCAGGACCACAAGCCTGTGGGCGACGGCGACACCGGCGAGAACACCGGCGGCATGGGCACCTACAGCCCGCTGCCGCAGATCACCGACGCGCAGAACGCGGTGCTTGAGCGCGACGTGGTGGTGCAGACCATCCACGCCATGAACCGCGAGGGCGAGCCCTACAAGGGCACCCTGTTCGTGGGCTGCATGATGACCAAGCAGGGTCCCAAGGTACTCGAGTACAACGTGCGCTTCGGCGACCCGGAAACCCAGAGCATCATGATGCGCATGAAGGGCGACCTGTTCGAGGTGCTGAACGCCACCATCGATGGCAAGCTGGACACCGTAGAGGTGGACTGGGACCCGCGCAGCGTTGTGACCGTGGTGCTGGCCAGCGGCGGCTACCCGCGCGACTACGAGAAGGGTTACAAGATCAAGGGCCTCGATGCCGACTTCGGCCACGACGTGCAGGTCTTCCACGCCGGCACCAAGAAAGTGGACGGCGACTGGTACACCAACGGCGGCCGCGTGCTGAGTGTCTGCGCGCTGGGCAGCGACCTGAAAGACGCGCGGGCCAAGGCCTACGCGGCAGTGGACAAAATCCACTTCGACAAGATGATCTATCGCAAAGACATCGGCTTCCGCGGGCTCAGAGTCTAGAGTTCAGAGACCAGAGGTCAGGGTAGACTTGCAGTTTCCCTGGCCTCTAACCTCCGGCCTCTGACCTCTCAGGAGAACACATGGCAGGCACGGCAACATCAAACACTTTGGACATCGGCGACGGGCCGCTGGTCAACATTGCCGACTTCATCATCGAGGGCGGCGCGCTGGATGACGCCACCGCCCTGCGCCTGCTGATGCTGCCTGACGAGCGCGTCTATGACCTGATGTACGCCGCCTACCTGGTCAAGCGCCGCTTCCAGGGCGACCATGTACACCGCTGCAGCATCGTGAACGCCAAGTCCGGCGCCTGCGGCGAGGACTGCAAGTTCTGCGGCCAGAGCGCCAGCTACCAGCACGCCACCGGCGTCGAGACCTACGCGGTCATGAACGCCGACGCCATCCTGCGCGCCGCCGACCAGGCCACCGGCTTCGGCAGCACCAACTTCGGCATCGTCACCGCCATCAAGGGCGTGCAGGAAGGCCCGATGCTGGACGCCATCTGCACGGCCGTGCGCAAGATCCGCGAATCGGGTCGTATCGCGCCGGATGCAAGCCTGGGTGTGGTCAGCAAGCGCGTGCTGGAGAAGTTGAAGGACGCCGGCCTGCAGGTCTACCACCACAACCTGGAAAGCGCCCGCAGCTACTACCCGAACATCTGCACCACTCGCGACTGGAGCGAGAACTTCGAGACCGTGCAGCGCGCCCGCGAAGTCGGCCTGGAGACCTGCTGCGGCGGCATCTTGGGCATGGGTGAAAGCATCGAGCAGCGCGTCGAGCTGATGCAGCAGGTGGCGAGCCTGCAGCCCGAGCACATCCCGCTCAACTTCCTGGTGCCGGTAAAGGGCACGCCGCTCGAGCACGTCGAGCCCCTGCGCCCCATGGACTGCCTGAAGGCGATTGCCGTGTTCCGCCTCACCAACCCGAAGTCGGACCTGTTCATCGCCGGCGGCCGCATCCAGCACCTGCGCCAGCTGCAGCCGTTCATCTTCATGGCCGGCGCCAACGGCATGATGGTGGGCGACTACCTGACCACCGCCGGCCGCACCAAGGAAGACGACCTGGAGCTGGTGCGCGATCTGGGCTTGGAGTCGTAGCAGCCAAAACAACCCGCCGAGTTACCCGTTCACCGTGTGGTTTGGACCACGTAGTGGTCCAAGTACTCTGGCCCACGGCGAAGCCGTGGGATCAAGAAGTAGCGAGAAATACATATAGCGCCCCGTAGGGGCGCAGGAAGCGTTCAATCCCATAGATACTTCTCGTCATATTCAACACCGTACCCTTCAAGAAACTCCAGCAACTCATCTTTGAACGTCTTCGTGCGATGATGTTCGGACTGCTTTGCGATGTACTGGATGGTTTCAGGAGCGCGCGACTGACTGACGCTGAAAGCAGTGAATCCGGTCTGCCATGCGAACGATCCTCGCGACTTCAGCTCCTCTTTCATCCAGCGCGATGAGCCTGCCTTGGCCTCACGCACGGCGTCAGACAAGGCGATTCGCGGAGGAAACATTACGAGCAAGTGCACGTGGTCTTCAACACCACCCACGATGAGCGCCGTGCCCCCGACATTCTTGACAATCCCTCCAATGTAGGCGTGAAGGCCTGGCATGAGGTCCGCGGGAATCAGCTTCTCGCGGTTCTTCGTACTGAAAATGACGTGCGTGAGCAGCTTTGTGTACGTGTGAGCCATGCACGCATTCCCTGCGCCCCCTACGGGGCGCACAAGTATTATTGAAATGCGAGATTATCCCACGGCTGCGCCGTGGGCCAGAATCCAGTCGCCACTACGTGGCGCGCACGCAACCGTAGAAGCGGTCTCAAAAACGTCGTAGCAGGATAACCGCGCATCCGAGCTGTACGAAAGCCAGAAAGTTTGCCGCATGGTACTCGTACCTCACCACAAGCCGGCGGAAGTTCTGAAGCCACGCGAACAAGCGCTCAACCTTCCATCTTCGCCGATAGCGCGGCAGCTTTCGGGCGTCCTGCGTCTTCTTCCGTTTCGTCCTGTTGGGCGCGATCAGCTCGATGCCGTACTTTTCGGCCAGCCTCGCATCCAGCCCGTCGCTGTCGTAGGCTTTGTCTCCAATCAGCTTGTCGGGCGCGAATGGGATGTGCGAGGCGTCGAGAGTCTTCTCAACAAGCTTCACTTCGTGGGGCGAAGCGCTTGCTGTGCTAATGGCGACAGGAAGACCGTGGCGGTCTGTAACTGCCATGATCTTCGTCCCCTTCCCGCGCTTAGTTTTCCCAACGTCACGGCCCCCTTTTTTGCGCCGGCGAAGGTGCCGTCGATGAAGGCCTCCCGGACGTCGATGCCGCCCCGTTGCAGCAGGTCTTCGGCCAGGGCCTCAAGGATATTCTTGAACACGCCCTGCTCGACCCAGGTCTGGAACCAGCGATGGCAAGTCTGGTACGGCGGATACCGGAAGGGCAGATCCTTCCAGCGGGCGCCGGTCTGGAGTACCCAGAGGATGCCGTTCAGGGCCTGGCGGAGTGGCACCGGCGGGCGCCCCTTGCCGTCCTTGCGGCGGGGTTTAACAGGAATCAACGGCTCAAGCAGAGCCCACTGGTCGTCGGTAAGTTCCATGACCAGTAAATCGGCAGACGGAACAGACGTACTTCAAGGTTTTCGAGACTGCTTCTAGTCTAGGTGTGTTGGGCGGTGACACAAGCAGTTTCGATCCAGTCGCAGCCCCGGCGACTAGCCCAGCACCCAGCGGAAGCCCTGGGGCGTGTCTTCGATCTGCACGCCGCGTTGCTTGAGCTCGTCGCGGATGGCGTCAGCCGTGGCAAAATCCTTGGCCTTGCGAGCGTTCTGGCGGATCGCCACGAACAGCTCGATCGCCTCGGCGTCCATCTGCTCGATCGGCGCCAGTTCCTCGAACATCGGCAACTGGCCCGCCTCTATCATCTCCCACAGCTGCTCGCGGTCCGGCGCTTCGGCCCAATGATTCAGGTGCGCGGCCTTGCCTTTCAACGTCTCGCTGTCGAGCCAGCTTGCCACTTGCTCGCGCGTGATCAGGCCGCTGCGTGCGCTGCGGTCCAGCACGTCCAGCACCTCGTCAAAGCTTTCCATCAGGCGCAGGGCCTCACCAGCCTCGGCCGGGCCAAGTTCCATGGTGTTGAGCTCGTTGATGGCACTGAACACCACCGCCAGCGCGTTGGGCACGTTCAGGTTGTCGTTCAGCGCGTCGTCGAAGGCTTCCTCCGCCTTGCTGACCAGCTCCAGCACCTTGTCTGAGGCCACCCCCGCCAGGTCCGGGTCGGTGCCGTTGCTGACCGCCTCGCGCAGCTTGTCGTAGCGGGTCTGCATGCGTTCCAGCGCGTTGCCGGCGGCCTTAAGCGCCTCGATGCTGAAGTTCATCGGCTGCGTGTACTGGTTGCTGATCAGCGCGAAGCGGACCACGTTGGCCGGCACACGGCCGCCCTTGAAACCCGCCTGTTCGAGCTGACTCGCAAGTTCTTCCCGTTCGGCGCCGCGCGGGTCCAGCAAGTCACGCACGGTATAGAACGTGCCATCCCGCTTGCTCATCTTCTTGTTGTTGACCAGCAGATAGCGGCCGTGAACCCAGTAACGCGCAAACGCCTTGCGCGGCGAACCTTCGTCGGATGCGCCGTGGGGGCCGGGCACGTGGGTGTGGAAGGCGCCGTAACTCTGGGCGATCTCACACTCGTGGTGCGGGAAGATGTTGTCCTCACCGCCGGTGTGGATGTCGATCAGGTTGCCCAGGTGGGCGCGTGACATGGCCGAGCACTCGATGTGCCAGCCGGGAAAGCCGGGCTTGATGCGCTGGTCCACGCCCTCGGGCAGCAGCTGCCGGTAGCGCTCATAGTCAGCAGGATCCCAGCCTTTTTCGCTGTGCGGGTCCCACTGCATCAGGTGCTTGGGGTCCACCTTCCACAGGTAGAAATCGCGCGGGTCGCGCTTGTGTTCGCCAACCGCCACGCGCGCGCCGGCTTCCAGCTCGTCGATCACCTTGCCACTGAGCTTGCCGTACTCGGGAAACTTCTGGATGTCGAAGTAGACCTGGCCCTGCTCATCGACGTAGGCGAACTCGTTCTCCAGCAGCTTCTGGATCGCCGCCAGCATCTCCGGCACGTGGCTGGCGGCGCGCGGGTGCAGTTCAGGCTCGCTGGCTTCGCCGCCGCTGTAGTTCTTCATGCGCAGTTTGCGGGCGTCCTCGACGAAGGCGTTTTCGTAGTGGCGCGCCAGCTTGTACGGGTCCCAGCCCATCTCGCGCGCGGCCTTCTGCAGCTTGTCTTCGCCCGTGGCATCGGCAACGTCGTCTTCCGTCAGGTGGCCGACGTCGGTGATGTTCATGACGTGCTTCACCTCGTAGCCGTTGCGCTCCAGCACGCGGCGCAGGATGTCGGCCATCAGGAAGCTGCGGAAGTTGCCGATGTGGGCGTAGCTGTAGACCGTGGGGCCGCACGAGTACATGGTGACCCGCCTGCCCTGTGAGTCCAGCGGCTGGAAGACCTCCAGTGATTTGGTGTAGGTGTTTTTGAGCTTCAGGACAGACATGTATCGGCTTCTGGTTACGGCGCCGGCTTCAGCAGCACCACGGCCTGGGTGATGATCGCCTCGCCGCGCCCCACGGCATCGAGGCCTTCGTTGGTGCGAGCCTTCACGTTGACCCTGCGTGTCTCGATTTCCAGCAATGAGGCGATGCGAGCCTCCATCTGGCTCTTGTAGGGCTTCAACTTAGGGGCCTGGGCGATGATGTTGCAGTCGATGTTTTCGACCTCCCAGCCGCGACGCCGCACGTTCTTGAAGGCTTCCTTCAGCATCACTCCGCTGTCGGCGCCCTTCCATTTCGGGTCGGTGTCGGGGAAATACTCGCCGATATCGCCCAGGCCCGCTGGCGCCCAGCAGCGCATCGGTGATGGCGTGCAGCAGCGCGTCCGCGTCGGAGTGACCGGCTAGCCCCTTCTCGTAGGGGATTCCCAGGCCGCCCAGGATCAGGTCGCGGCCCTCAACCAGTTGATGGATGTCATATCCGATGCCGACGCGCATGCGATCTCCGCAATCAATAACGCGGTCGATCATGCCCCATGATTAAGGGAAAGGGAAGCCGTTGGCGGCCGACCGCCCAGGTGCTTGAATGCGCAACCATCGAATAGCAGCACGGGAGAGGTCATGGCAGAGTTGAACAGTTTCGGCGACGGCAGCACGGACTACGAGAAGTACATCCACACCCAGGAGATCTACAAGCTCCAGAAGACGCCCGACCAGTGGGCCAACGAGGAAGAGCTGCTGTTCCAGAGCGTCCACCAGGCCATGGAGATCTGGCTGAAGGTGGTGATCCAGCACATGGACCAGGTCTGCAGCTGGATGGCCGGCGATGAGCTTGACGAAGCCTCGCGCTATCTGAACCGCAGCGCGGAGATCCTGAAGTGGCTGGCCGAGGGCCTGAAGTTCCCCGAAAGCATCGCGCCCTGGGACTACCACAAGATCCGCATGGGGCTCGGCAAGGGCAGCGGCCAGCAAAGCCCGACTTACCAGCAGCTGCACGCCGTGGTGCCGGACGTGCTGAAGGCCTACGAGGCCGTGCTCTCCCGGCACGGCAAGACCGTGGACGAAATCCACCAGGATCCCCACGGCCTGAAACAACTGTTCGCGCTGACCACCGCCATGCTGCGCTTTGACCAGGAACTGATGCACTGGAAATACCGCCACTTCCAGCTTGTGAAGCGCGTGATCGGCGACGGCGTGCTGAGCCTCAAGGGCGTGCCCGCGGCGGTGCTGGCCAAGACCACCAACGAGCCGGCGTTCCCGGACCTTTGGGCAGTAATCAACCGCACCACCAACAGCTATAATGCCAAGTACCGCCCGCAGGGAGGCGGGGCTTATCAATAGGCTGCCATGTTCGAGCTGAACGGCCACATTCGCGGCTCCGACTCCAAGTGCCTTGACCGGGCGGCATGGTTGCGGCGGGGAAGCCGCATCGTGGTGGCCGTGGCGGACGGCGCGGGGAAGAGCGCCGACGCAGGCTTCGCGGCCGAGTTCGCGATCAAGCATGCCATGAAATTTGTAGGTCGGGAGACAAGTCCGCTACCCGCCGAGCAATGGCTGAAAATCGTTGGTGAAATCGACGTGCCGCTGTCGCTGGAGCCGTCAGGTGAGTCCACACTCGTGGTCGCTGATATCGGGGCCGACCGCGTGACCGGCGCCAGTGTCGGCGATTCCAAGGCTTTCTTGATTGATGGCCGCATGGTGGATCTTACCGCCAATCAGCAGCGCCAACCTTTGTTGGGAAGCGGCGAGGCGGTGGTCCGCGCGTTCGAGTCGGTGTGGACTGCAGGCACCGTACTGGTTTGCACCGACGGCCTGCACAAGTACGCCGCGAAGGACAAGCTGGTGGCGGCGGCGGCGGCGATGGATCCTCGCGCGATGATTGACCTGGGCCGGCTGCCGAACGGCAAGCTGTTCGACGACGCTGCGGCCGTGCTGGTGCGCCGAGGCATCGGCAAGCAGACGATGCAAGAAGGCGTGGCGCACTTCATCCAGGTAACTTGAAACTACAGGAGGTCGCCATGCCGAAGAAGACCGGACTGATCGTGATGCTGATGGGCGTGGCGATCATCATCGCCGCACTGGTGGACCTGTTCGGCATGAGCCAGGGCATCAACCTGGATTTCGGCAGCCTGGGCAGCCTGAGCGAGTGGCCGACGGAGCGCATTGCGCTGCTGGCAGTAGGCGTGCTGCTGGGCGTATGGGGCGCCTACAGCCTCAGCCGCAAGGGCAAGAAGAAGAAGTAGGGCCCTGCTGGTTCTCTCCTGTTGCGTAGAAGCCGGCGAACGATTCCAGGTCGTTGCTGGAGTTGTCGCCGCCGGTGCGAGGACACCTGCGAAGTTTCCGTGTTTATCCGTGTGAATCCGTGGCTAAAACCTTCGCAGGAGGAGATCGGCCGTGACGACCAACGACCCGCTTCTTAAATGGCGCGAGGAGTTCCCGATCCTTGCGAAGAAGACTTACCTGATCAACAACAGCCTCGGCGCCATGCCGCGCGCGGCACGCGCGGGCCTGAACCACTTCGCCGACATGTGGGAAAACGACGGTGTGGTGGCCTGGCACTACCCCGACGGCTCCGGCTGGCTGGATGACTGCGAAAAGACCGCCGACCTGATCGGCAGCGTGATCAACGCCAAGCCCGGCACCATGATGCTGCACCTGAACGTCGCCTCGCTGACCGCCCAGGTGCTCTCCAGCATCGACTTCAGCGGCCCGCGCAACCGCATCGTCTACGACGACATGCAGTTCACCAGCCCCCACTACGTGTGCCAGGCCTGGACCCGCTACGGGGCGCAGCTCGAGATCGTGAAGTCCGACGACGGCATCGGCGTCGACGTGCAGAAGATCGTGGACGCCATCGACGAGCGCACGGCCATCGTGCCCATCAGCCACGTCTACTTCCGCAGCGCCTACCTGCAGGACGTCAAGCCGATCATCGAGAAGGCCCACAAGGTCGGCGCCAAGGTGCTGCTCGACATCTACCAGTCCATCGGCACCGTCCCCATCGACGTGCAGGACCTGAACGTGGACTTCGCCGTCGGCGGCAGCGTGAAGTGGGTGTGCGGCGGGCCCAACGTCTGCTACCTGTACATCCGGCCGGACCTGATGAAGGACTACAACCCGGCGCTGACGGGCTGGATCAGCCACGCGCGGCCGTTCCGCTTCGAGATGGAATTCGAGCCCCACGAAGGCGCCTGGCGCGCCGCCACGGGCACGCCGCCCGTGGTCGCCCTGTACAGCGCGCGGCCGGGCTACGAGATCATCAAGCAGGTCGGCGTCGAGAACATTCGGGCGAAGAGCAAGCGCATGACCGCCCACCTGTTCGAGAAGGCGCGTGAGGCCGGCTTCAAGGTCAACTCCCCCACTAACCCGGAGCGCCGCGGCGGCACGGTCTGCATCAACTTCGAGGGCGCCAGCAAGGCCGAGAACAAGCTGATCGAGCGCGGGTTCATCATCGACTATCGGCCGGGCGGCGGCATTCGCGTCAGCCCGCACTTCTACAACACGCTGGACGAGATCGACGCCATCGTCGAAGAGATGAAGAAGATCCGCGCCGGGAGTTAGCGGCGCGCTGGGGATCGGTTAAACTGTGCCCATGAACCTGCAGAGCCCCGAAGGTCGTCGTCTGCCGGCACGCTTCCTGGAGCGCCTGGCGCAGCTTGAGGCGTTGTACCTGCTGAAGGGCGAACCGCTGATGCGCTCCGGCTTCGGCGGCGGGCCCGAACGCTGGCGCCGCGAGCGCGAGCCGATCCTGGAAGCGATCGACTCCGACGGAGCATTCCTCGACATCGGCTGCGCCAACGGCTGCCTGCTCGAAAGCCTGATGGATTGGGCCCGCGAGCGCGGCCTTCACCTCACGCCCCATGGCCTGGATGCCGGCCGGCATCTGGTGCAGGAGGCCCGCCAGCGCCTGCCGGGCTACGTTGAGAACTTCCATGTCGGCAACGTGTGGGACTGGGTACCCGCGCGGCGCTACAAGTACGTCTACATGACCTGGGACTGCGTGCCGGTCTACTTCCTGGGCGCGACTCTGCGCCAGGTGCTGCGCGATTTCGTGGCGCCCGGCGGACGGCTGATCATCGGCAGCTACGGCAGCCGCTCGCGCAACGTGCCGCCCTTTGACATAGCGCCGTTCCTGGCCTCGCTTGGCCTGCGCGTTGCCGGCCGCAGCGCCGGCGGCGAGCCGCGCATCACCTCATTCGTGTGGATTGACGCAGCCTCGGAGTAGCACCATGGCATCTACCTTCACCACGGAAATGTTCGTCAAGCTGTTCGGCGTGATGCCGCCCAAGCCGACCGTAAAGCAGGAGCCGGCCGAATCTCCCAAGACCGAGGTGCTGGTGCCCAACCGCGCCGCGCTGCCCGGTGAAAAGGTGATTTACCACGTCACGCTGCGCCGCGACGGCCGCTGGGGCGTGCGCAGGGAGGGTGGCGAAAGGCCCAGCGCGGTGTGCGACACCAAGGATGAAGCTGTTGAACGCGCGAGAGAGATCGCCAAGAACCTGCCGTGGGCCCAGCTGATCGTGCACAACATGGACGGCAAGGTCGCCCACGACTTCACCTACGGCGCGCCCCGCGAAGCCAGCGAGCCCAGTGACTGGGAGCCGGATGAAACCGATGTCGGCCTGGAAATGACCGAGATTCCCACCGAAGCCGATTAGCATTCACCAGTTCGCACACAGGAAACCGGCGCAATTGCCATGGTTGTGCCACGGCAGCGTCGCACCCTCAAAATTCCGACAACAATCCGAACCGCTCAACCGACGCGACGTTTACGACAGGCACGGGAGAAAAGCTGGGCGCTCTTTTTCCTGGAGATGTTGTGAAAACCCTTCTGTTTGTTGCGGCCGCGCTGATGGCCGCAAGCCTGTCGGCTCAGTCGAGTACCGAAACCACTCCAACCGCGAACGAGCAACTGTTCCTCTATGAGGTCAACCGTGCGCGTTCCAACCCGCAGGGCTACGACGCCGAGAAAGGCCTCGGCGGCGTGTGCAGCGGAATTACGCCGGCAAGGCCGCTGGCGCTGAACAAGCGGCTGGTGACCTCGTCACGCTTCCATACGGACGAGATGGCGCAATACGGCTACTTCGCCCACACCAGTGCGGTGACGGGCAACCAGCCCAACAAGATGGTGCGCAACGCCGGCTACCCGCTCGCGGCGTATCTGCCGGATGCCGCCAACAACCTGGAGTCGCTGGCGGGACAAGCCGGCTCTTCGGGCGTCAGCTATGACCCAGTTGCGGCGGTCAAGGCGCTGATCCAGGACACCGGTGTAAATCCGCCGGGCCACCGCTACCACCTGCTGGCCTGGGGCGGGAGCCAGAGCACCATCGACTTCAACCGCTCGTTCCGCGAAGCAGGCGCCGGCTACGCCAGTGGCAAGGGCTGGAGCAGTTACGCCGGCGGCGCCTACTGGGCGTTCCACACCGGCATGCGCGACCAGACCAACACGGCCTGGATCACGGGCGTGATCTACGACGACCTCAACAACAACGGCAAGTGCGACGCGGGCGAGGGCCTGTCCGGCGCGACTGTCGAGCTCACGAACTGGAACACCCAGTCGGTACAGGGCAGCTACACGACGGGTGCCGGCGGCGGGTACGTGTTCCAGGTCAACAACGGCGTGTTCGTGCTGAAGGTCAGCGGGGGTGCGTTCTCCGGCACGCGCTGGGCGAAAGTGACGGTGGCGAACTACGCGAACATGCAGGTGGACTTCCGCTCCAACTCCATGAACGCGGACATCAACTTCGGCACCTTCGGCGCTCTCGCTGACAGCGACAGCGTGGACGGCTCGTCTGAGCCCGCGCCGCCCCCACCAGCGGTGGAGGCGGCGGAACGGGCGGCGGTGGAACCGGCGGCGGCAGCGCCGTGCCGGTCAACCAGGGCCAGGCCGTGGACTGGGGCGACTCGCAGGGATGTGCGGCCGGCACGCGCGGTGAGACCTGGCTGCCGCTACTGATCCTGCTGGCGGTGCTTGCAACGGGCCTGACGCTGCGGCGCAATCGCGCATAACAGGTTTTGATCGGGGGCCGGGGGTCGCCTGCGGCGGCCCCTTTTCCCATTTGCATCAGCGCGCGCTGCGACTGACTACAATGTCGTGGTCGATTGCCTGGGCAAACAACCTGGTGGCGCCGTTGGCGGCGGCAACCTCCAGTTCCGTGGCCGCTGATCCGCTGGCGTACATCCTGAGCGTGCCGTCCTGCACCCGGCAGCGCACGCCTTTCACCAGGCCGCGGCCGCCCCGGTCGAGGCCCAGCGCAATCCGCAGCATGCCGGCAAGCAATCGCACGACGTGCTGGCTGTCGGGATCGAGCTCGGAGAAGTGGCGGTGTCGTTCTTTGGGCGAGCCGCGGCGGCTGTAGCGTGCGGTCAGGCCCACGATTTCCATCTCGTTGTTCGTGAGGCCCCGAAGGCCCCCACCGCGGATCAGCTGGTAAGTGATGTGCTCGCGGTCGAGATAATTCATGCCGCGCCCGATGCCATCCAGCAGCGCCGCGGTTTCCAGCAGGTCGCGGCAGCGGGGGTCCAGCCCGTGCAGGCGCCGAGTACCGTCGTAGATCGCCAGTGCGAGCTCCGCGTGGTGCAGGGCGCGCTTTGGATCCGCCCCGGTGTGGCGAATCAGTTCGAGCGCGCTGGTCAGGCGCACGTTCGGCGGGTCGCCCTTGAACCTGTGGATTCGCTCCAGTTCGGCCAGCAGCATGCCCTCCCGCAGGGACGAGCCGCAAAGCTGGAAGGTATCGGCCTTCACCATCCGCAACGCCGTGGTGAGCACCGCCGCGCCGAAATGGATCACGTCGCCGCGGCGTTCATCGATGGCCGGCAGCCGTGTACGGCCGGCCGTATTGACGCTGAGCAGTTCTCCCGCCAGGTCCGCCAGTTCCGATGTGTGGATCTCGTATCCGTTCAGCGAGCCCCAGGGGTCGCGGCCGCGAAGGCGCAGGCAGGCAAGCCCCAGCGACATGTGCGTGCCGGAGGTGCCCACCACGAGGTCGATGCCGCGGCGCCGGATGTCTTTCAGCACCGGGCTCAGCGTAGTCTCGATCAGCTTGAGCAGCCGTGTGCGCGAGCGGCGTGACAGCGGATCTTCGTGATTGAACATGTCGCGCAGGCGCTGCACGCCAAGCGGCAGGCTTTTCGACACAATCAGCCGGCGCGCGTTGCCGTACATGACCTCGAGGCTGCCGCCTCCGAGGTCGAGCATCAACGCCTTGCGACCCTCCAGGTCCGTGGCGTGTCGAATACCGCGATAGATCAGCCTGGCTTCCTCAAGGCCGTCGATCAGCCGGGCATCGATGCCGGTTCGGCGCTTCACCAACTGCAGGAACTCGCGCCCGTTGGAGGCTTCGCGAACGGCGCTGGTTGCAACGGCCAGAACGCGCTTCACTTTGTGGCGCTTGCAGAGGGTGGCGCATCGCTTGAGGGCTTCCAGCGCGGCCTGGCTGGGGCCCGGCATCAGGCGACCGGTCTTGAACGCGCCGGCGCCCAGCTTCACGCGTTCGCGCTCGCGATCAATGACCTGGAAGGAATGCGGCCCGAAGGTGTCGGCGATGATCAGGTGCACCGAGTTCGAGCCGATGTCGACTGCCGCAAGCCTCACGCCGTCCCGCCAGTACCGCCAAGCCTCGAGGCCAGGATTTCCTGCGCCGCCCGGCGACCCTCGTCCCCGGGATTACGGCGCACCCATGTGCCGTCGCTCTGCAGCAACCACGCCTGTACGTTGTCGGAGAGCGGTATGTCAAGGCACTCTTCAATCACCCGAGCCTTCAGCGCCGGATCCAGGATCGGGAAGCACACCTCCACGCGCCGGTGCAGGTTGCGCTGCATCCAGTCCGCGCTTGAGGCGTAGGTGTGCTCGCCGTTGGGGCCGAAGCTGAACACCCGGCTGTGCTCCAGGAAGCGCCCGACGATCGAGCGCACCCGGATCGTTTCGGAAACGGCCGGGATGCCCGGGCGCAGGCAGCAGACACCGCGCACCAGCAGGTCGATCGGCACGCCCGCGATCGAAGCCAGATACAGCGCCTTGATCACACCAGGGTCCGACAGCGAGTTCATTTTGGCGCGGATCAGCGAAGCCCTTCCCTGGCGCGCGAGCTCCGCCTGCTCGTTGATGCGCTCGATGATCATCGCGTTGAGCGTGAACGGCGAATGATAGATCTGCTTCATGCCCGGGGTTTCACCCGGGCTGGTCAGCTCGCGGAACAGCTTGTGAACGTCGGCGCAGATCTCCTCGTTGGAGGTCAGCAGGCTGAGGTCCGTGTACGCTCGCGCCGTGCCGGTGTGGTAGTTGCCCGTGCCCAGGTGCACGTAGCGGCGCAGGCGCCCTTCCTCACGGCGCAGCAGCAGCATCATCTTGCTGTGCGTCTTGTAGCCCACCACGCCGTACACCACCTGCGCGCCCGCGTTCTGCAGCCGGGTGGCCAGGTCGATGTTCGCGGCCTCGTCGAAGCGCGCGCGCAGCTCGACGCAGGCCGTGACTTCCTTGCCGGCGCGTGCCGCCTCAAACAGCGCGTCCGTGACCTCCGAGACCGCGCCGGTGCGGTACAGCGTGCCCATGATCGCGACCACGTTGGGGTCGGTGGTCGCCTTGCGGATGAAGTCCAGCACCGGCCCGAACGACTGGTATGGGTGGTGCAGCAGCACATCGCGCGAGCGCAGTACCTCGAACAGGTCCGCGCCCGTCGCCAGCTCTTTGGGCACGCCCGGCGAGTGCGGCGGGTACTTGAGGTCAGGGCGATCCACCAGCTCGTGCAGCTTCATCAGGCGGTTCAGGTTGACGGGACCGTTGACCTGGTACAGGTCATCGGGACCAAGCTGGAAGTGATCCAGCAGCATGTTGGCGATTTCAGGCGGGCAGTTTTCCGCCACCTCCAGGCGCACCGCGGCGCCGAAGTTTCTTCGCGGCAACTCAAAACGCAGGGCCTCTGCGAGGTCTTCGACTTCTTCCTCGTCGACGAACAGGTCGCTGTTGCGGGTGACCCGGAACTGGTAGGCGCCCTTCACGTCCATGCGCGGGAACAGTTCGCCGATGTTGTGGTGGATCACGGCGGACAGCAGCACGAAATCGTAGGGACCGGCGGACACCTCGCGCGGCATGCGTATCACGCGCGGCAGCAGCCGCGGCGCCTGCACGATGCTGATGCCGCTGGCGCGCGCGAAGGCGTCCGGCCCTTCCATCAGCACGACAAAATTCAGGATCTTGTTCAGCACGTTGGGGAACGGGTGGGCCGGGTCCAGCCCGATCGGCGTCAACAGCGGCTGCACTTCGCGCCGGAAGTAGTCGGCCGCCCAGGCGGCCTGGGCCTCGTTCCATTCCGTGCGGCGCAGGATGCGGATGCCGCTTTCCGCCAGGCGCGGCAGCAGCACGTCGTTGAACACGCGGTACTGCTCGGCCACGATGCCGCGCGTGGTTTCGTGGATGCGGGCCAGCATGTCCTGCGGGCGGACTTCGTCGGGGCCGGTCACGCCGACGCCGGCCGCGGTCTGCTGCTTGACGCCGCTCACGCGGATCTCAAAGAACTCGTCCATGTTGCTGCACGAGATCGTGAGGAAACGCAGGCGTTCGAGCAGCGGCACGCTTTCGTCCGCGGCCATGGCCAGCACGCGACGATTGAACTCCATCAACGAAAACTCGCGGTTGATGTAAAGGTTCGCGTCGCCCGGCTCAACGGCGGGCTTTCTGTCGCTGGCTGCATTCATTGTGCACCGACGGGCATGCTACCTATTGTATGTAAAGAACGTGTCAAGTGCGGGGTTGCGTCCAGCCACCTCCGCCCGGGGTGCGGATTTCGATGGCTTCGCCGGCTCGCAGCTCTCCGCTGCACTTGGCTTCCAGCGGCTCCGTTTCGCCTTCAACGTTGACGACCTGGTTGATGCCCTGCCGCCCGGGCTTGCCGCTGCCTGTGCCCCGGGGCGCGTGAACGCGGCGCTCAGTCAGCAGCCCGAACTGCGCATCCACAAGCGTGCGCACGCGGCGCACCACACCGTCGCCGCCCCTGTGCGCGCCATCGCCGCCGGAATGCTCGCGCAACGCGTACTCCTCGACGCGTAAAGGGAAGGCGTGCTCGAGCGCCTCCACCGGGGTGTTGAGCGTGTTGGTCATGTGTGAGTGCGTCGCGTCGGCGCCTGCCTTGCGCGACCCCGCGCCGCAGCCGCCGGCGATCGTCTCGTAGTAACTGAAGTGGCCGCCGTCGGGACCTGCTCCGCCGATGGTCAGGTTGTTCATGGTGCCCTGCGACTGCGCCGGCACGCGCCCGGGCGCTGCCTGCGCAAGCGCCGCCAGGCAGACGTCCACGATGCGCTGGCTGGTCTCCACGTTGCCGCCGGCCACTGGCGCGGGACGTTTCGCGTCTACAACCGTGCCCGGCTTCGTGATGACCTCGATGCACTCGAAGCACCCCTGGTTGATCGGCGGGCGCGGGTCGCACAGGCACAGCACGCTGTAGAAAGCGGCGCTCTCGGTCACCGCTCGCACGGCATTCACGCCGCCGCGCACCTGCGGGTCGCTGGCGCTGAAGTCGAAGCTCAGCCTGTCGCGTGTGACGGTAAGCTTCAGGCGAATCGCCACGTCCGTGTTTCCCGCCCCGTCATCATCGAGCAGATCTTCGGACCTGAAGACGCCCTGCATCAGGCCGTTCAGCGTCTGGCGCGTGATCGCATGGCTGTGCCTGAACAGGCTGCTGCACAGTCGGTTGAATGCCGCCGCGCCCTGGCGCGCCACTACCTCTGCCAGCCGCTGCCGCCCGCGGTCACAGGCAGCCCGCTGTGCGCTGAGGTCGCCCCGGCGCTCATCGGGCGTGCGGGTGTTGGCCATTACCAGCTCAAGAAGGCTTTCATCCAGCCGGCTGGGAGGAATCACCAGCCCCTCCGCGACCAGATCCGTCTGCGGCGACATGCTGCCGGGCGCCGCGCCGCCGACGTCGGCGTGGTGGGCGCGGTTGGCCGCGTAGCCCAGCAGGCGGCCGTTGCCGTGGATCGGAGCGACCATGGTGATATCAGGCAGGTGTGTCCCGCCGCTGTACGGATCATTGACCAGCGCGTACTCGCCAGGCCGCAGCTTCAGCTTCGCCAGCACACCTTGCACGCTGGCGGGCATGGAGCCCAGGTGCACCGGCAAGTGCGCCGCCTGGGCCAGCAGGCGGCCTTTGGCGTCGAACAGCGCGCAGGAGTAGTCGCGACGCTCCTTGATGTTCGGGCTGTAGGCCGAGCGCTTCAGCACCTCGCCCATTTCCTCGGTGATGCCCACCAGCGCGTGGTGCAGCACGGCGATTACGGTTGCGGTGTTGATGTTCATCGCCGCGTGCTCCGCTTGCTGTCCGGTGTCAGCAGCAGCTGCCCGGACTTCGTGACCGTCAGCTTCCAGCCCTGCTTCAGGTACAGGCACGAACTCAACTCGGTGACAATCGCCGGGCCCATCAGCACCGTGCCGACGGCCAAGGCATCACGCTCATACACGGCCGCGTTCCCCTGCGCGCCGGCGGGGCGCGGCACGCCCCTGGCGGCAACCGGCGGCAGTTTGGGCGCGTGCGCCGGTGCTTCGATCCGCACCCGCACGTTTACGATTTCGACCGGCGCGCCGCGGCGCTCGAACTGGTACTGGCGCAGGTGCTCACGTTCGAAATCGCGCCTCCACTGTGGTGTGAGGGACACATTCAACTCGAAGCTCTGGCCGCGGTATCGCACGTCGACGCTGGAGTTGGTTTTGAACGGCCCATTCAGGCCGCAATCCAGCAGGTCGGCCTTTCCGCGCTTGAGCAGCAGCTTCGCCGCATGCTGGGCCCGGGAGAAGGCGTCCGCACCACCGCCCAGCAGCACGGTCTGGGACAGATCGCGCGAAGCAGGCGTGTGCAGCATGCCAAGCGCGCACAGCAGGCCGGGCGCACGCGGCACCAGCACGCGGCCGAGACCCATCAGCTCAGCCAGGTCGCACGCGAGCAGGCCGCCCGCGCCGCCGAACGGCACCAGAGCCATGCCATCCAGGCTGTGGCCCCGTTCAACGGTTACGCGGCGCAACGCGCGCTCGATGCCGGCCAAAGCCACTCGCAGGATCGCATCGGCCAGTTTGCGGGCCTGGGCGGCCGGGTCCAGGCGCTTGAGGGCATGCATTGCCGCCTGCGGGTGCAAGGGAAGTTCGCCGCCCAGCTGCAGGTCGTGCGGCATGCGCCCCAGTACCAGCAGCGCGTCCGACAGCGTGGCGCGCTCACCGCCGCGGCCGTAACAGGCCGGGCCGGGATCGGCGCCCGCGCTTTGTGGGCCGACATGCAGGGCGCCACCGGCATCGAGCCAGGCGATGCTTCCCCCACCGGCGCCGATGGTGTGGATGTCGAGACTGGGCGTGCGCAGGGGCAGACCGGCAATCGGTGTTTCCGACCTGAGCAGGGCATGCTCCCCCACCAGCGAGACGTCGGTGCTGGTGCCGCCGACATCGAAGGCTACCCCGGTCGCGATCCCCTCAGCGTCCAGCGCTTCCCGCACGCCGGCGATGCCGCCCGCGGGGCCCGAAAGCGCCAGTTTCACGGGCTCGTCGGCCGCAAGCTGGGCCGGCAGCCAGCCGCCGGCCGAGTGCATCAGCACCACGCGGGTCGGGCTCACGCGCCTCTGCAGGCCGCCGATGTAGTCACGCAGCTTCGGCACCAGGCCGGCGTTGGCGGCCGTCACCAGGCTGCGCTCGTACTCGCGGAACTCGGGCGCCAGGTCGCTGGAAAGCGTGACAGGCACGCCCAGCTTCGCGAGGGCGCGTCCAAGCTGCTGCTCGTGGGCCGGGTTGGCGTAGCTGTGCAGCAGGCAGACTGCAATGGTCTCGGGCTTCAACGCCTGCACGTGCTGCACGACACGCCGGATCTCGTCCCGTGTCAGCTTGCGCGATACGCTGCCGTCCGGCTCGAGGCGCTCCCGGCACTCGACGCGCAGCTCGCGCGGGACAAGCGCTTCGCGCTGCGCCGGCTCAAGCGAGTACAGGTCCGCGGGGTCGCGGTTCTGGCGCCCGATCGCCAGCACATCGCGGAAGCCCTGGGTGGTCACGAACACCACGCGTCCCAGCCGGCCCTCCAGCAGCGCGTTGGTGGCGACGGTGGTGCCGTGAACCAGCAAATCCGCGTCACCCAGACGCTTCAGGGCATGTGCCACGGCCTGGCCGGGATCAGCCGGCGTGCTCGGAACTTTACACGTCAAGAGCAGTCCGTCCCGCAGCAGGCAGGCGTCGGTGAAGGTGCCGCCCACGTCGATGGCGGCTACAGCCGGCACTTTACGAGGCACGGACGCCCTCCACCCGCTTGAGCCAGGCCTGGATGCGCAACGCAACCCCGATCGGCACTTCCTGGGTGATCATGTGGCCGTAGCCATCGAGTTGTTGCAGGCGCGCGTCAGGCAAGCGCTGCCACATGCGGAGCTGGGCGGGTGAGGCGGAAATGCTGTCGCGGCTGCCGTAGATGACCTCGACGGGGCAGCGGATCCCCACCAGCCGGTCCGAGACATCGAATCCGGCCAGCAGGCCCAGGCGGCGGGCAAGCTCGGCATGGTCGAGCTTCTCGAAGTAGGCCAGGAACTTTGCGCGCTCTTCACCTTTCAGCGTGCCGGCCAGCTTCCAGCCCGCCAGCAGGCGCGCCACCGGGTTCAGCACCACCCTGGGCAGCAGGCGGCTGGCGCTGCGGCCGATGGCAGAGGCAAACGGCTCGGGCTCATGACTGAACGTCGAAATCAGGCACAGGCCGTGCACCGCCTCGGGGTGCAGGATTGCGGTTTTCTGCGCCACCGCACCTCCGAACGACTCGCCGATCAGCAGCCCGGTCTGCAATGACTGCATGCGCGCGACCACCACGTCAGTGAGCTCCTGCCATTTCAGGTCACGGCCGGTCGGGTAGCTGAACGGCACCAGTTCAACACCGGGCAGGTGCTGCTGCGTGCTGTCGACCCAGCGGGCTTCACCGTCCAGGCCGGGCAGATACAGGATGGGTGCTGGCATGTCCTCTCCGGTGTGCAGAGAGGTTTAGAGTGCGCGCAGCCACTTCTCAACCGTCCCGGCGATTTCAGCGTCGGAGAGGCCGGCAGCCTGCAGCGCGTCCCAGCAGCTGAAGTGCACGGCGTGGCCCAGCACGGCCAGCATCTCGGCGCGTACGGCCCGCGCCGGGCGCCAGGCCTTCAGCAGGTCGTCGCGCAGGGCATCCAGCCCCCGCTGCACATCGGCCAGCACGGCCTGGAGTGCCGGCATGTCGTGGGCGTCGCGGTAGGCATTGCGCCAGATTCCCTGCGTGCGCCGGTAGAACGCGTAAAGCGCTGTCAGCGCGGTGCGGGTGCGATCACCGGCTTCGCCCAGGTGCTGCCAGGCGCTCGGGTCGGGAAACGGGTTCTGCTCGAGGTAGCGGCTGGAACAGGCGTTGAACAACGCTGTTTCATCGGGCAGGTGGCGATAGACGGTGAGTCGCTGCACGCCCGCGCGTTTCGCAATCGCCTGGATGGTGGTACGCGCCGGGCCGACCGTGGCGTGCAATTCAACGGTGGCGTCCACGATCCTGCGCCTGGTTTCCTCGGTGCTTTCCTTGCGGCGCTGTTGTCTGTATCGGCGCGTCTTCATTTAGGTGAACATACATGTTCAATATTTCTTTGACAAGCTGCTGACGTCGGGTATGGTACTGCTCATTGGTGAACACGGATGTTTACTGAAATAGCAAGGAGAACGACATGACCGAACGTTATGTAGCCGCACGCGTCACGGAAGACGTCCACCGCCTGACCGCTTACGCGCCCTTGCCGGGGCTCGGCCTGCTGCCCGTCAACGCGTTCCTGATTCACGCCGCGGAACCGGTGCTGGTGGATACAGGTCTCGCCGCACAGCGCGAGAGTTTCCTGCAGGCGCTGGGCGGCGTGATCGACCCGGCCGATCTGCGCTGGATCTGGGTCACGCACATGGACGCCGACCACATCGGCAACCTGCAGGCTGTGCTGGACGCGGCGCCTGAAGCCCGGCTGGTCACCACCTACCTGGGCATGGGCAAGGCCGGCCTGCTGGGCCTGCCCCTGGAGCGCTGCTACCTGCTGAACCCGGGCCAGAGCCTGCAAGTCGGCGACCGCGAACTGCTGGCGGTGAAGCCACCGGTGTTTGACGCACCCGAAACCACCGGCCTGCTCGACCGTCGCAGCGGCACGTTGTTCAGCTCAGACAGCTTCGGGGCGTTGCTGCAGGAAACTGCCGAAGACGCCGATCAAATCGCCGCGTCCGCTTTGCGCGAAGGCATGCAACTGTGGGCGAGCGTGGACGCGCCCTGGCTGCGGGTGATCGACGAAAACAAGTTCCGTGCGTCCGTGGACACGCTGGCAGACCTGAAACCGGCACGCCTGCTGAGCAGCCACCTGCCGCCGGCTTCCGGCCGAATGCTGGAAGCGCTGGTGTCCAACCTGAAGGACGCGCCGGCGCAGCCCGCATTCGTGGGGCCGGACCAGGCGCAACTGGAGCTGATGATGGCCGGCGCGTGACCGGCTTGAAAAAAGCAAAACGGGGACGGCATCGCCGTCCCCGTTTGTTTGTGTTTCGGTTAGCTGACAGTGACCGGCAGGCCGGCCTTCTGCCATGCGTCGAAGCCGCCGACGATGTTGGAAACGTTGGTGTAGCCGAGCTTGCGCAGGGCACCCTGCGCCATGCCGCCGCGCATGCCGCTCTTGCAGTACACCACGACGGGCGCCTGCGGGTCAGGGATCGACTTGGGCACTGTGTCGAGGATGTTGTCGAGCGGGATGTGCTCGCTGCCGGGGATGGTACCGCCGCCCAGTTCCTGGGGCATGCGGACGTCAATCAGGGTCAGGGCCCGAACGGCGCTCTTGGGCGGTTCCGCCTTCTTGGTGCGCTTGCGCTTCTGCGCCGCCTTGGTGGTCGGTTCAAGAATGGTAGCTGCGTCGGTGGGTCGAAGTCGGGGTGGAAGCTGCATCGCGGATCCCTTCGTCATTGGCCGGAAAACGGAAGCGACAGAGTGGCATCGGGGCATAATTATACGGAGTCTTTGGCCCATTTGAAGTGTAAAGGTCTTGACGTTAGGCACTCTCAACCTATGTTCCGCGCCCCGGTGTGTCAGAAACCACTGCCATTGACCCCCACCGCGCCGCCAGTATAGAACCCCTGACACCGCGCGCGGAGCCTTCCGCCGCTCTTTCGGCTAGCTTGCGAGGACTATCCATGGCCTTCCACCGACCCAAGATCTCCGTATTCGGCGCCGGCTTCGTCGGCGCCACTGTTGCGCAGCGCTGCGCTGACCGTGAACTCGGCGATGTGCTGCTGATCGACATCGTTGAGGACATGCCCCAGGGCAAAGGCCTCGACATGTTTGAAAGCAGCCCCGTGGAGCGGTTCGACGCCCGCGTCAACGGCAGCAACAAGCCCGCCGACGTGGCCGGCAGCGACGTGGTGGTGGTGACATCCGGCATCGCTCGTAAACCGGGCATGAGCCGCGACGACCTGCTCACCACGAATGCCAAAATCGTCCAGTCCGTCGCTGACAGCATCCGCGAGCACGCCCCGAACGCAATCGTCATCATGGTCACAAACCCTTTGGACGTAATGAGTTGGGTTGCGCACAAGCGCCTGGGCTTCCCCAAGAACCGCGTGATGGGCATGGCAGGCGTGCTGGACAGCGCCCGCATGGCCAGCTTCGTCGCCATGGAGCTCAACTGCAGCGTCAAGGACATCAGCCCCATGGTGCTTGGCGGCCACGGCGACACCATGGTGCCCCTGCCGCGCTACACCACGGTCAGCGGCATCCCGATCACCGACCTGCTTCCGGCCGACCGCATCGAGGCGATCAACGACCGCACCCGCAAGGGCGGCGCGGAAATCGTCGCGCTGCTGAAAACCGGCAGTGCCTACTACGCGCCGGGCAGCAGCGTGGTGGCGATGGTCGAGAGCATCGTGAAGGACCAGCGCCGCATCCTGCCCACCTGTGCGCTGCTTGAGGGCGAGTACGGCCTGAAGGACACCTGGCAGGGCGTGCCCTGCATGCTGGGCAAGAACGGCATCGAGAAGATCTACGAACTGAAGCTCAACGACGCCGAGCAGAAGCTGCTCGCCACCAGCAACGAGCATGTGGCCGGCGCGATCAGGCAGGCTGCGCAACTCCTGGGGATGTAAGCCTGATCTTCAATCAAAAGCAGGGACACGCGGCGGCGTGTCCCTACTTTTCTTTTCCGGCTTTCTTGTCCTCGAACATCCGCTGGTCAGCGCAGCTGATCAGTTCCTGGAATGACTGGAACTGGTCTTCGCCCTGCACAGCTACGCCCGTGGCCACGGAAACGCTGTAGCTGCCCCTGTCGCCGACAGGAAACTCGAACTTTCGCTGCAGCCTCCGTGTGAGGAAGAGTTTGTCCGTGTTGTTCCCCATGCGGGCCATTACAATGAACTCGTCGCCGCCCACGCGGGCGATCAAGTCCGAAGCCCGGAACGTCGCTTGCAGGTGGTCGGCGATGTGCTTCAGAACGCGGTCACCTTCCTGGTGCCCCCAGTTGTCGTTCACCGGTTTGAAATCATTGAGGTCGAGGTAGATGACCGCCAGCTTGTCACCTTGCCGCTTTGCGCTTTCCCACAACACGGCGCCGGCGTTTTCAAGACCGCGGCGATTGCGCAAGCCTGTTAATGGATCGGTCAGGCTGGCGGCCAGGTGATCCTGAGATTCGCGCTGGACGCGCAGCTCCGCTTCCTTGCGCGCCGTGATGTCAACGTGGGAGATCAGCACGATCGCGTCGGGGTCAGGCGAAACAAGCGTGACGCGGGCGATGAACCAGAGGCGCTGCGTGGGCGAGTTGCATTCGTACTCTACCTCGCCCATCTCACGCCGCTGTTCGCACACCTCCTGGATAGTTTCGATCAGCTGCCCTGCCTCTTGCACTCCCATGCTTAGTGCGTGGCGACACACGCTCAGGTAGTTGAGTCCGACACCCTTCTCGGTCGCCTCATTGGCGCCGTTTTTCTGGGCAAACCGGCTCCAGCTGCGGTTGACGGAGAGTATCTGGCCATCCTTGTTCACCAGGGCCAGGGAGTCGGGTATCGCGTGAAGGATGGTGTTGAAACCGCTGAGTGTCATGGGTTATCCGTGTCTATAGTCGTCTCAGCGCACGACTCGCTGGCGAATCATGAATTCTTTCTGCCCCTGGACCTCTTGTGTTCATACATGGCCGTGTCCGCGCGCTGGATCAGGTACAGCAGATCGCCTTCCAGCTTTGGATCGTGCACAGCGTAACCGATGCTCATACCCACTTCGTAAACGTCGCCCGCGTTCGTCGTCAGCCGGTGGCGATTCACGAGGCGAGCCTGAATCTTCCCCAGGTCTTCGGCCTGCGCCATCCAGGCCAGCACCACGAACTCATCTCCGCCGACGCGCGCGATCACGTCTGACTCGCGGAAGGTCTTCTGCAGGTAGTCGGCGATGTATGTGAGCACGCGATCGCCCTCCATGTGCCCGAAGTTGTCGTTGATCGGCTTGAAGTCATCCAGGTCGATGTAAACAACCGCCAGCACACCACCGCGCCGCTGCGCGTTTGCCCAGTACTGACGCCCCAGCAATTCCAGCGCTCGGCGGTTGCGAAGGCCGGTCAGCGGGTCGGTCAGGCTCTGTTCGCGCAGTTTGCGGGTCTCGCGGTGTAACTCCATTTCCGCCAGCTTGCGGCGCGTGACATCCAGGTGAGTGCACAGCGCCGCGCGCCCATTTTCGGCGGGAATGGCCGAGACTCGAACCAGGTAGTACCGAGGCTCGGAGGGTTTATGGCAGGGGTATTCAAGCTCGAATGCATCGCGGGTACCGCTCAGGACCTCACGCAGCCCGGGCTCCAGGTCATTGCCGGTTTTTTCGTCGCCAAGACCAACCTGCGCGCACGCATATAGATACGGGACGCCGACGGGTTTGACATACTCTTCAGCGCACTGGTTCTGCCTCGCCCATTGGCCCCACGCCGCGTTGACACTGATGATCTTCAACTCAGCATCCACGAGCACCATCACATCGGGGATGGCGTTCAGAATCGTGTTGAACTGGTTGCGCTGGGTGTCGGCCATTTCACCACGATCATAACCCAAGATCGTTGTGAGTGCGAACAGCCTGTGCAGCTGACCGTGTTACAGTCGCTCGGGCAGCGCGCTGAAGGGCGGCTGCACCTCGGCCGGGTGCAGCATCTCCAGGATGGCGTAGACGCAGTTCACGGCCGGCGCGGCGTCGGTGGTGTAGAGCGATGCCAGGCCGTTGAGTGTCTGCATCACCAGGCGCACGGGATCGAACAGGAAGCGTCGGGTGGCGGTCTTGACCACCTGGCCGTCGTGCACGGCGTCGGCCACGGAGTAGAGGACCGAGCCCTTGGGCAGGCCGCGCTCGTGGAACAGCTTGTGCAGGTGGCGCTCGCGCTGCTCGATGGACTTGTCGAGCTGGGCGGGCACGCCGAAGGCGTTGGTGAGGCGGTCCACCACCTCGGCCCATGTGACGTTGCGCGTGGGCACGAAGCTGCGCCAGCCGTTGAGTCGCGCGATCATGCCCTTGCGGTCGGCGTCGATGATGGCGGCGGCCTGCTTGTCGGCGTCACCGACCAGCGCCTTACTGAAGGTGAAATCCAAGTGCGACGCGAAGTTCTCGCGTACCTGCGGGGTCTGGGCGATCAGCGCCTCAAGGGGCCTGCGCCAGCCGGAATCTTCAACTTTGCGGACATCCGTGGACATCGCGGTCCTCGTTCGAGCGCACAAGGTTAGTCGCATCCCGAACGAATTGCCAGCGCGGTGTTACTTGCGTTCCCGGCTAACCTCCGAGCGGACGGAGTCCACCCAGGTGTACAGGCCGGCCATCTGTTGGTGGAAGTCGTGGGTGTGGCCGTCCAGCGGGTTCTTGAAGAACGGCGCGAGTTGCGCGAGCAGGCCTGACTCGCCGCGCCTCCAGGCCAGGTCCGTCAGCCGCACCAGGTCCAGCACCAGCGGTGCGGCCAGTGCTGAATCGCAGCCCTGCCAGGTGAAGGTCATGGTCATGGGCGTGCCGAGGAAGCCCTGGAAGTGGATCAGGTCCCAGGCCGTCTTCCAGTCGCCGAGGCTGGGCACGTACTGGATGTCCGTCTTCACGAACGCGCCGCCCAGCATCTCGCGCAGGGCCGCGTCCTTCTGGCGCAGCTTGCTGTCCTTGCTGGCGGGCGCGTCCAATACCGCACCGTCATTGTTGCCGAGGAAGTTGTTGCCCACCCAGCTCATGACTTTCAGGTTGCGCGCCAGGAACATCGGCCCCAGTACGGTCTTCAGCAGGGTTTCGCCCGTCTTGCCGTCTTTTCCCGCATGTGGCAGGCGCGACTCGCGCGCGATTTTGCGCAGGGCCGGCAGCTCGCTGGCCTGGCTGGGCGTGAAGTTGACGTAGGCGCAGCCCTGGCGCAGGGCCGCCAGCGCGCCGAGCAGCGTGCCGGTGCAGAAGCCGCCGCCGGCCTTGGCCAGCGCCTGCAGCAGGGCTTCCGGGGTGTCGAAGTCCGCGGTCTCGGCGAAGTGCGGCTCGGTGCTGCACAGGTTGACGACCACCACGCGCGCGAGGTTGTGGTCGCTGCGGAAGCGCGCCAGGCGTTCTTCAATGCGCGTGAGCTCGGCCAGGTAGCCGCCTTCCGGCACGCTGCCGAAGGCGAAACCTTTCACGGTGTGGATCTGCCTGTCCAGCGCCGCGAGCTCGGCTTGTAACTCGTGCGCCAGTTTTTCGGGCAGGATGCGCGCTTCACCAAGCTCGATGGCTTTCTCGTGCAGCGGTGTGCCGGAAACATCGGCGCCGCCGAACACTATGTCCTGCAGCCCAACCAACGGCAGGCCCTTGAACTCAGGCCCGTCGGTGACCAGGCCGGTGGCCGGCATGCGGCCCTGTGCGATCGCGCTTGCGCCCACCATGGCCGTAGTTGCCACGTTGCCGCGCGCGCCGATGAAGTATACGCCGATTCGTTCCATGGTTGCTCTCTACGGTTTCTGCAACTGCTCCAGCGCCTTCACCGCTCGTTCCGCCAGGGCCCGCCGCGCTGGTGTCTGGGCGGCCACGGATTCGGTCGGCGCGCTTGCCCGCTCCGCCACGGCCGGGAAGGGCACCAGTTCAGTGCGCGGTGTGCCGGGCCTGTAGTCGCCCGCCTTGCCGCTATCCGCCACGCCGCTGCGCCCATCCTCTTCAAGTTTCGCGGCCGTCGCCTGCAAGCTCGCGGCTGCCGCCTCAAGCCGGTCGGCGAGTGCCTGTCGGTTCGCCTCAGTGTCCGGCGCGACGTTCGGAATTTCTTCCGCGCTGAGGCCGCTGGATTCGCTCTCGCTTGAGCCCAGGGCATGCTTTGCTTCACGCAGTGCAGTCTCGCGCGCCGCCGGATCGGAAGAGGCATTGCGCAGCGTGGCGGCCGTGCGGTTGAGTTGCGCGGCAGTCTCTTTCATGCCCAGCGCCTTGCGAAGTGCCTCACGGTCGGCCGCGCTGCGGGAGCCCCCGGTATCAACGCCCGGCCAGTCGCTTGAGACTCCCGGCGTATCCCCCACCGCGGGTGTTGAATCCGCGGCACGGGGCGGCTGCGCACCGACGACGGCGACGAGCGCAACGCCGGCCGCCAGGGCCAGAAGCGGCACCAGCACCAGCTTGCGGGTCGGGATCAGCAAAGGTGCGGGCGCCTGCTGCGCCTGGCGCAACTCGTCGGCTGCGCGGGCGAAAACCGGCGCCGCGAAAGCGCTGTCTTCCGGGATACGCAGGGCGGCGGCCAGGGCTCCGCTGTCGTGGGCAAGTCGCGCTTCGAGGGACAACGCCGCTTCCTGAAGGCTCGGCGTCCGGTAGCGGCGCAACTCCCAAGCTGCGCCGGCCAGGAAACCCGCCAGGGTTATCAGCAGCAGCGACGGCAGTCCGGCTTGCGACGCGAACAGCAGGCGCGGCAGCAGATACAGGAACACCAGCCCCAGTCCCAGCGCCGCCGCAGCGCCGGCCAGACCGCTGAAGGCCGCGCGGACGGCCTGACGCGCCACCAGCCGCGCGGCAACGCCGCGCAGGCGTGACTCCAGTTCAACTCGGGTGTTCAAAGCGTTCATGGCTGCTAGGTGGGCCAGGGTTCAAAGATCAGCGTAACGGGCGGCGAAACACCACGCACGGCCTGCGGGATTCCGTCTGCTTCGGGGTATGGCGAGTAGATATCGGGCAGGTAGGCGTCGTCGCGGTCGTTATCCAGCACGCAGGCCGAGTCGCGCCACATGCCGATCAGGTTGCCCTTCATGTCGGCCTCGAACAGTGATCGGTTGAGGTCCGGGCGATACTGCTCGAATCCGCCCGTGAAGATGAAACCGACCTCTTTCGGGTGGCCCTTGTTCTGGTGGTCCCACAGCCACTTCTCGACCGGCACGGTGGTCGTTTCGCCGGTTTTGGCATGGGTGAAACGCACGCTCAGCTTCACGCGGTCGCCCAGCGGCTTGTCGAGGTAGCCGCGACCGGAGCGCTTCACCTTGCCCTCGTGCAGCAGGATGATCTCCAGCGCGCGCTTCAGGTGCAGTCCACTGGCCGAGGTGGCGAACAGGCTTTCGTGGGTGTTGCCGCCCGGTGAGACCAGCAGGTACTCAAGCGGCCGGGTCTGTGAGCCCAACAGCCAGGCGTCCATTTCCACTACGCGTCTTTCCGGGTAGGCACGCAGGCCGCCCTCGAACGCCACGTATTCGGATTCCTTCTGGGCGGTGGCCGGGGTATCAGGCCTGGCCGGCTGGGCGGGCTGGTCGGCTTCCTCGGTATTGCTGACAGGCGCGGATGCGGGCTGATTGGCCGGTGAGTTGGCGGTCACGTTGGAGCATGCCCCCAGCACCAGCAGGGCTACAACATACAAACCCAATGCGCGCAGCTTCATCATCACACCTGTGGTTCCGTTTCAGGCCTGTATCTGACAGGCATTAAACGAATATGCTGCGCGCAAAGCCCGATTATTCAAGGGGTTGGGCCTATCCTCCGTACACGCCCAGGGCGTCTGCGAATTTGAACGTGATGCCGAGGGCCGGCTGGCCGGTCTCTTCACGCTGCTGATTCAGTCGCGTGGTGGCGTCGATGGCCGTGCTCACGAAAACCCAGGGCACCGTGCCGCTTGCGGCTCCCACGGTCGCATCGTGCGCGAAGGATATCTCCACCTTCTCGATACCGGCGCCGCTGCGCGCGATGTAGCTCTGCATGGCTTCCACCAGCCGCTCGAAGACCTGCCGATAGCGCTCGCGCTTTGCCCGCTCGGCGGCGGGACTGTCGCTGGGATAGATCAACAGCTCATCGACGCGTGCGTAGCTGCCCTCCACCGGCTTTCGGCCGCGCGCGCCAAGCGCGACCACGTAACCGTTGGCCTGGGTGGCTTCGTTCCAGACGCAGTAGATGGTCAGTGCCTCTTTGGGAAAGCCGATCGGCCCCGGGCCTTCGTCTTTCGGCAGCTCAACCTGGTGGTTGCGCTCATCGACTTTAAAGCGTGTGCAGATGATAAAGAAGATCAGCAGCTGGAACGTCACGTCGATCATCGGCGTGAGATCGGGTGCTGCCTTGTCTTCTTTCCGACGGCCTTTTCTTTGCCTGTGCATTTGCATTCTCCGTAAGTGCCTATTCCACCGACTGGTCCCTGCTGATTGCGATCTTGACCTTGTAGAGCCGTGCTTCGCTCATGAGTTCGATCAGCCTGCCGAACTCGCCGGCCGGGCAACGCGCATCGCAGCGCAGCAGGATGGTGTTCTCGCTGATTCCCTCCGCGTTGCGGCCCGGCAGGTCGCGGCTGTAGTCCACCAGCGCCGCCTCGCTCCGCAGAATGGCAGCCATTTCATCGCTGTTGCGGGGGTGCGGGTCACCGTAGCAGAACCAGCCGAAGCGCTCCGGGATGGCCTGCAGTTCCCGCTGGTCGAGCGGGGCCAGGTGAATCGTGAACAGATTTGCGGCGCGGTCGGGGTTCTCGATGGCCGTGATGGCGTCGGGCAGGCGCAGGTCCACGTGGTCCTGCGAGGTGATCCGGGTGACGACGATGAAAAAGATGATCAGCAGGAACGTCACGTCGATCATCGGCGTGAGGTCTGCCGCGGTCTCGTCGGCATCGCGTTTGCGGCGTCTGGGTCTCATGGCGAATCTCCTGTCAGATTCGCCCCGGGATGAGATCCCGATTAAACGGGCCGTTCGCGGGAAGGATCAGGCAAATGCAAAGGGGGCCTGCAGTGCAGGCCCCCTTGATGATGCGGGTTGAACCAGCGGTGCTACTTTTTGAACGCACCCAGCGCGTCGGCGAATTTGAATGTCACCGTCAGGGGCTCCAGGCCGTTGGCTTCACGGTTTTTGTTGATCTGGGCGGACGCGTCGATCGCGAGCGACACGAACATCCATGGCGCGGTGCCGGACTGCGCGCCTTCCATGGCGTTCACCGCGAATGAAATTTCCAGCTTCTCGATCTTGGCGCCGCTCTTGGCGATGTAGGCCTCGGTCGCAGCCACCACGTTCTCGAAGATCTGGGCATACAGGATCTTCTTCTCGCGGATCTGCGCGCCGGTATCGCCAGGGAAGATCACCAGCTGCTCCAAGGTGGCGTAGCTGTTCTCGACCGGTTTGCGGCCTCTCGCGTCAATGGCCACAACGTAATTGTTGGCCTTGGCCGCGGGGTCCCACATGCAGTAGATGCTGATCTGCTCTTTGGGGACCGAGGGCGTGCTCTGCAGGCCTTCGTCCTTGGGCAGCTGCACCTGGTGGTTGCGTTCTTCGACTTTGAAGCGCGTGCAGATGATGAAGAAGATCAGCAGCTGGAAGGTCACGTCGATCATCGGCGTGAGGTCCGGCGAGGCCTTCTCATCGTTCTTGCGCTTTTTCCTGGAACGTGCCATTGGTTTCTCCGGACCGAAGCCTACTCGACCTTCTGGTCCTTCATGATTGCGATCTTGATCTTGTACATCTGCACCTGGACCATCAGTTCGATCAGCTTCCCGAACTCGCCGGCCGGGCAGCGCGCGTCACAGCGCACCAGCACCATGTTTTCGCTGATTCCGTCCGGACCGCGGCCTGGCAGGTCACGGGTGGTATCCTGCAGGGATGCCTCTTTCTCAAGGATGCTGCGCATTTCGTCGAGGTTACGCGGGTTGGGCTCGCCGTAGCAGAACCAGCCGAAGTTTTCCGGCATGGCTTCCACGGTACCCTGGTTCACGGGCGCGATGTGCACCGTGAACAGCTTCTTGGCGTCTTCCTCTTCGTCGTTGGCAGCGAGCGCGTCCGGCAGGCGCAGGTCAACGTTCTCCTGCGAGGTAATCTGCGTCACCACCATGAAGAAGATGATCAGCTGGAAGGTCACGTCGATCATCGGCGTCATGTCGATTTCCGCGCCTTGTGCCTCTTCTTTTGGCTTGCGACTCTTTGCCATATCTCGTTCTCCGTTACCCGGTACAGGCTGGTTCCAGCGGGTTTACTGCTGTTGACCCGCGTAAGCGGAGATGGTCTCGACCATGTCGTCAGCAACCAGGTTGATCGAGGTGCCGATGTTCGCCACCTTGTTCTTGAAGTACCAGTAGAAGGTCAGGCCCGGGATAGCGATGATCAGGCCGAGCACCGTCGACAGCAGCGCCAGAGCGATACCGCCGGCCACCATCTTCGGGTTCACCTGGCCGCCCGGGGCGTTCTCGATCTGACCGAACGCCATGACCATGCCCGTCACCGTGCCGAACAGACCCATCAGGGGGCCTACCGAGGCGCACAGGGCGATCGGCGAAACGTGGAACTCGAGCTTGCCCTGCTCGGCTTCGCTCATGGAAATCGCGGCGTCCTTGACGCTGTCCGGACCGTACTGCATGCGGTTCAGCGCGGCGCCGACCGTGCGGGTCAGGAAGTTCGGGGCGCTCTCACAGTACTGCAGCGCGCCTTCCAGGTCGCCCTCGTCGATGTAGTTCTGCAGCGCACCGATCACTTCCGGCGGCACGATCTTGTCGCGACGCACGTTCACGAAGCACTCGATGATCCAGCCGAACATGAACACCGACGTCAGGATGATCGCCAGCTGCGTAATGATGCCGAGCGCACCACCCGGGATGCCCAGGATCTTTTCGCCCAGCGAGTAGCTGCCGCCTTCCTGCGCGAACACAGCCGGTGCCAGCACCGCGCCGATTGCGAACATCAGGATCACGGCCACAGCCTTCTTGGAAATCTGCAAGTTCATGTGATTCTTCTCCTGCCCTGTACTCGGTCGGACAGCCCCGCCGCTCGGGACCTCCGCCAGATAGGTTTAGTTGGACAACGTCAAAACGAGGGGTTGGGCAAATGGTTCAGAAAAATGCTTAAAACGGCCCACTTGCTTGTGCCACCTTTCAGTCACCTTTGTACGCGTTGATCGTCTTCTGGATCGCCGGCAGAGATTCATCGCTCGCCGCCTTGGTCTTGGGCAGCAACTGGGTCAACTCTGCCAGGTACTTGTCTGCCAGTTTGGCGTAGTTCGAGGCTGTCGCCTGGCTGCTCTTGTTCATCTCCGCCAGCTGGGCGGCGGCGTTGGCCGCGCCCAGCAGCGCAAGGCTGCGCAGCTCGTCGTCGGCGTTGAATATTGCCAGGGAGGTGCTGAAGTTCTGCAGCGCTTCCGCCCACTCTTCCGCGCGCTTGGCGCCCGCCGCTTTCACCTGGCCCATTCCGACGTAGCTGCCGGCCGTCAGGTAGGCCAGGTCAGGATTGATCCAGTCGGTGCGGGGCGGTGCGGTGCGGGTGGTCTTGTGGCCGTCCTCCCAGTTCTTGATCGCTTCATAGAAGCGGGCCTGAGCGCTGCGGGTGTCGCCCTCGCGGATCTGCATGAAACCGCCCTTGAGCTGGGCTTCGTAGGAGGTGCGGGAGGGCTTGCCGCCCTGTTTCTTGACCGCAACGCGTGTCAGTTCGTCATAGGCCTCGCGGGCGCCCTTGAAATCCTTCTGGTCTTCGGCGTAGCGGGCGGAGGCGCGCAGGCCCCGGATGCCCCAGTCGAAGTACTCGCGGTCACCCTGTGAGGACAGGCCTTCCGCCAGCTCCTGCAGCGGCTTGAATGCCTTCTCGGTGGCGGACTTGGCGTCGCCCTGCTTCAGGTACACCAGACCCAGCGTCTCCAGGGCATCCAGGTAGAAGCGGTTCAGCCCACCGGCGTTGCTGACCGGCCTGCCGGTCACCTTCGAGTTGAGGGTGACGCGCGGAATGATGTTCTGCGTATACAGGTTCTCGGGATTCTCGCACTCCTTGATGTAGTCCTCCAGCTCCTTCTGCGCGGTGCTCCAGTCGCCCTGCAGGTAGCGCCCCATCGCCAGGTAGTACCGGCACGAAATCTGCACCCGGCGCCAGGCGTCCTTGTCGAAACCGGACGGCGCCTCCAGCTTCATCACCGTCTCCGCGTCGGCAATCAGGCGCGCTGCCTGCCCGCCCGAGAGCTTGCGGGCCAGGCCGTTGTACTCGTCCATCGCCTGGCCGCTGTAGCGTACGCTCTCCAGGTCCCAGAGTTTCACCTTGGTTCCGGGCCGGTTGCGCTCCTGGTCCCAGATCACGCCGGACACGGTCTCGGCCTGGATGTCGTAAGCTGTGTTGGACTTGCCGTCCTTGGTCTGGATCACGCCGCCGGCGGCCGCGGAAAGCGCGCCCGCGAACAGCAGTGTGGCGGTGGTTGCCAGGATGAAGTTTCGCATGTTCATTTCCTTACGGTGTCCGCGACTAGGCGGTCTTCAGTTCGATCTTCTTTTCCTTGCACACGGCCTGGAGCTGTTTGGCGTATTCCTTCAGGCGCGCCAGGTACTGCTTCATCTCCTCGGGCAGGTGGGTGCCGTCGAGGTTGCCCTCGCTGAATGCCACGTCGTAGGCGCCCTGGGCCTGGGTCTGCACGCCGGCCCCCTTCAGCTCCTCGATGCCCATGTCCTTGTCGCCGTAGGCCTGCAGCCAGCGGATGCTCAGCTTCAGCCAGCTCTCGAGATTCTCGCGGAACTCGCTGCGGAACTGGTAGGCGCTCAGCAGCTTGAAGCTGGCCCAGATGCGCAGGTGGATCTGCGAGGCGTGCCACAGGCAACCCGCCGCGTCGGCGGGCACCGCCTGCCGCACCACCTTGTCGCCATCCTTCTTGGGCTCGAGGGTCTTGGTGTACTGGTCGGCGTAGGCGGGCCAGGAACTCTTGAGATCCTTCTGCTCGTGCATCAGCAGGAAGATCTCGGCCATGGTGCGTCCGATGTAGAGGTAGTAGTCCTCAATCGCCTTCTGCAGGTCGGTGTCATCCTGGTTTGTGCTCTTGACCCAGCTGTACTGTTTGCCGCCGACCTCGTTGGCGTCGCGGACCAGGTTGAAGCACCAGCAGCGGCGCAGCAGCAGAGCGGCCTTCTTCAGGTTCTCGACGTCGCCGCCTTCCTTGAACAGCTCGAGGTAGGCGGTGCCGAGCATGTACTTGATCTCCAGTTCGTTGCCGCTGGAGGTTTTGCCGATCCGCTTGCTGCGCTGGTCTACGGGCACCTCGGTTTCCTTGCCCCAGGCGCGCTCACCGCCGAAGCGCTCGACGTAGTCGCCGAGGTACTTGACGGTGTTGGACCAGTCGCGGATGCGGAAGTACTGCTTGCCCAGCAGCTTGACGTCCTTCTCGGTGAGGCTTTCCATGCCGCCCTGCCCGCGCTGCATGCGGTACTCCTCGTAGTACTTGAGGATGCGGGTGGTGGAGGGACGGGCGCGCTCGTCCACGTCCTGGGCCAGCTTTTCCAGGTGGTTGCCCAGGTCGTAGATGAAGATGGTGCCCGTGAAGTAGGCCAGCGCGTCGGTCGAGACGGAAAGGAACGCCAGCAGGTCGGCCAGCAGGGCGATCTTGGCACCGTCGCCGCCCTGCCTGGCGGCTTCCGCATCCTGCAGGGCCTTGATCTTGTCCACCAGTTCGTGGTCGGCGGCGCCGGACAGTGCCTTGGCCAGCTCGTCCTTGATCGGCTTGAAGCTTTCCTTCTTCATCTGCGCGTCGTACTCGGCACGCACGGCCTTGGCCCAGCGCGCCGGGTACTCCGCGGCCATGGCCTTCCACTTCTGTTCGACGGCCTCCTTGAGGTCAGGCAGGTACTCGCGCAGGTCCTGGTTGCGCTCGGCGTCGAGGAAAAGGTCGAGCATCCAGCGCTGCCAGAAGTGCTCGGCCAGTACCATGCGCTTCTGGTGCAGGCCCTTGGCTTCGTTCAGGCGTTTTTCGTCGTCGGCGAACCCGGCCAGCGGGTTGCCTTCGGCGTCCTTGGCGGCGCCGTTGATGCGCTCGAACGAGTTCTTCTTCAGCAGGTTCGAGTAGGACACCAGCTTGGATGACGCCAGCGCCATGGCGCTGGTCTTGGGCGTCAGCTTGTCGCGCAGGATCGCGTACAGGTTGCTGACCATGTAGCGAATCTGGGCGGTGTCGTCCGGGAAAGCCTCGATGTAGGCGCGGTACACTTCCTCGCAGGCGTCTTCATCGCGTGCTTCCGACAGCGCGCCGAACGACAGCCGCAGCGAGCCCTGCTTGTAGTTGGGGCTGTCGGCAAGGTGCATGCCGTACCACTTCCAGTACGGGGCCAGGATGGCCAGCGCCAGCGGGCGCTCCGCGTCAAGCAGTGCCGCACGCGTGGCGTCGTCCAGCTTCTTGGGAGGATTGCGCAGCAGGTAGGCCAGGTCGTAGGCCGCGAAACCCATGCGCTTCATGTCCAGGTCTGCGGCGCCCTGGCCGCTCGGATTGTCGCGCATCCACTTGGCGTTGCGGATTTCCGCGATCGCACCCATGGCATCGGCGATGCCCAGGCTCTCTTTGCCTTCGAGCAGCGGGCTGATTTCGTCCCAGGCCTTCTTGGCCTCGAAGAGGAAATACTTCTTGTAGAAGTAGACCGCCTTGTGCCAGTTCGCGAGCTGGTCAGCGGTTTTACTGTCGACAATCGCGTCCCAGTGCGGCTTTTCGATGCCGTCATACAGTGATGCGGGCAGCGCACCGAGGTCGGCGACGTGTCGGTCGCGCTGGCCCTGGTACCACTCGGCATCCTCGATGTCCCACTTGAAATTGTCCTTGTCCTGCTCGCCGCGGCGGTTGTGGCGCGGGGCGTTGGGATCCTCGGACACGTTGAAGTAGGCCTTGGCGCCGATGTACAGCGCGATGTGATAGCTGCGGAAGTCCGCGGGCAGGCTCACCATGCGCACCGCAGCCTGGTGGAACTTCTTCTCGCGGTACAGGTCGTTGGCTGACTTGTAGGCCAGTTCCATCTTGGCGGCTTTGCCCGCCAGCTCGGCCTTGAGCTGGTCGGCATCCGAGGAAAGCTTCTGGAAGAACTTGTTGTTCGGCTCGCCGAGGTCCTTGTGCACCAGGAAGCCGGCGTGGCGCGCGAACAGGTTGGACATCTCGGCCGGGAAGCTGTTCAGTGACTTGCCGTCCTTGATCAGCGCGCAGCGGTCTTTCATGTGCTCGGGCACCGCGTCGTCCGGGCCGAACTTCTCGGCGAAGTACAGGGTGCGGTAGCAGGCCTCGCGGTACACCAGCGCGGCGTCCAGGAAGCGCCACATGCGCGCGTACATTTCGCCGATGCGTGTGAAACAGGCCGGCGCGTAGGTCTCGAAGGTCTTGGCGTCCTTGCAGGCCGCCAGCAGCGACTGGTAGGCCTGGATGTTCTTGAGGATCACCGACACCGGGTTGGTGTCCAGCTCGGCGTAGACCATGCCGGCGCACTTGAAGCGCAACTCGTTGTCCAGGCTGTCGCGCGTAGCGATGTCAGCCAGCACCACCAGTGCCTGGCGGCGGAACGTGATGTCGCGGTCCGCGGCCAGCTTGAAAAGCTGGTCGATTGCGCCGCGCACCTTGGCCTCGTCGCCCAGCTTGATCAGCGCGCTGATGCGGTACAGCTGGAAGCGCTTGAACTGAAAGCTCAACTCGGAGAGTTGCCCGTACTTGGCAAAGGCCTCGGCGTAAAGGTTGACGCACTTCTCCAGGTTGCGCGGGTCGTAGTCCAGCTCGCTGGTCAGCAGCTCGGCCGCACGCAGGTAGCCGTGCTCCATGGCCAGGCGGCCCAGGTAGCCGGTGGAGGCTTCGCCCTTCAGGAAGCTGACGCAACCCTCAAACTTGGACACCGCGTTTTCGGGGTTGCCCCGGGCGATCTCGATGTCGCCGAGCAGCGGGAAGGTCAGCACCAGCTCTTCGGTGGGGTCTTCCAGCGAAAACTGGAACTCGCCGATGGCGTTCTCGCACAGCTTGAACTGCGCCTCGCGATCATCGGAACCGAGTTCGTAGCTCATTCCCTTCACGTAGTACGCACGGCAGAAGTGGTAGTAGATGCGGCTGTAGTCGGGATAGACCTTCGTCCACAACTGCGGATCGCCGAAGCGCACATTGTTATCCAGGTGTTCGCGCTGCTTCTTCAGCATCGCGATCGCTTCTTCGCAGTAGCTGCGGGCTGCGTTGGGGTCCGTGCGGCGCAGGGCCAGAGCCAGGTCGAGCTGCATGATGCCCTTGGCAGCCACGCCCGCCGGGTCATCCGGGTCGCCGAACACCGCCAGCGCCTTGCCGTAGCGCGCCGTGCGTTCATTGTCGTTCTGATCCTGGCTGTAGACGACGTCAGCCTCGACCTTCATCACCTCGGCCTTGTTGCGCCGGGCGCGCGCCTTTTCTTCGGCGCTGCCACTCTGGATGATCTTGTCCAGGACCTCGTAGGACTCCTCCCACATCTGGAGGCGGACGCCGAGGTACCGGCCGTACTCGATCATGTCACGCGCGTGCGCGTTGCCCGCGGCGAGGCTGAGTAGAAGCGCCACCGCAAGCCCTGTGAGGATTCTGGGCATCGTCATAAACCTTGATTGATTGGGCATGTCGACCTGCTCCGTTGTAGCCCCGGAGACGGAAATAGTTGTGTAGGTGCGCTTTGGACGCACTTCTATACCAAAGGCAAACGGATAAGTAACGCCGGGGGTTCAGTGCATTTTTGCCCGGAGACGGGCTTTAAATCAAGGCCCCCGGATGCACACCCAGCCGGTCTTTCGACCGGCTGGGAACCCGTGCAAGGCCGGGGCCTTGATTTTTGTGCATTGGTTAGCGCGGCTGGGTGGGGCCGGCGCCGTACTGGTACTGCTCTTCTTCCTCGAGGTCGATGATGCGGGCGCTAACCACGATCACGATGTCCTGGCGGACCACGCTCTTGCCCTTGCGGCTGAAGAGCGCGCCGATCAGGGGCAGGTCGCTGATGATCGGGATGCCCGAGTCGACCTGGGTTTCGCTCATGTGACGCAGGCCGCCGATCACGAAGCTGCCGCCGTCGGGCAGGGTAATGGTGGTGCGGATGCGCTGCAGGGTCAGCTGCGGGGTCTGGATCGCCACCGGGGTGCCGACGCCCAGGCTGGTGTTGAAGGTCGGAATCGGGCGCAGCAGCGTGGCCAGTGTCGGGCGCAGTTCCAGCGTGACGTAGCGGCGGTCGGCGCTGATGGTCGGTCGCACGTCCAGCACGATGCCGTCGCGAATCACGTCCACCACCGGGTCGGCCACGGCCACACCGGTCGCGGTGTTGGTGTCGAAGTCGCGGATGTAAGCAACCTCGTTCAGGATGCTGACGTGGGCGCGCTGCGTGTTGTGGACAGTGATGCGCGGGGCGGTGAGCATGGTGGCGCGTTCGCGCTTCCGCACGGCGCGCAGGATGGCGTTGACCTCCGGGTTGTCGATGAACGCCATCTGGAAGGTCATGCCGCCGCGGTTGGTGAGACCCACGTTGCCGCGCTGACCGCCGAGGCTCTGGTCAAACAGGTTCTCGATGCGGGCGCGCTGGTCAATGCGAACGTTGCCCGAAGGCGGCATATCCTGGAAGAAGAAGCCGGCGTCGTTGCCTGTGCCGCCGGGGCCGGCGGGGTTGCTGTTGTTGCCGAACTGGATGTCGTCCAGCGCTGCGGGAACGGGCGGGATGCCGGGCGGCGGAATCTGCGGGCTGCCGCCGATGCCGCGGAAGTCCAGGCCGATGTCTTCAAGGAAATCGTCGCGGATCGTGATGAAGCGGGCTTCCACGGAGACCGTGAGACCCTGGCTGCGGCGCAGATCGGCCAGCAGGTTGGCAACGCGGTCGATGTTGTCCGGCGTGTTCAGCACGATCAGGTCCTGCTGGCGCGTGGTAAGTCCGTGACCGTCCTGCCCCCAGCTGTCCGGGGCGACGGCTTCCTCGATCACTTCCAGCAGGTCGTCGATTTCCAGCGGGTCGGCATCTTCCTCTGCGTCTTCGGTACCCAGGCGCGACTCGCGCTCGGTGTCGCCCGAGAGGCGGGGCTCGTCGCCGCGGAAGGTGCGCAGGTTGATCAACAGGTCCGCCACGTTGAACACGCGGCGCACCACGTTGCGACCTTCGCCGGCGCCGGCTTCGTCAATGATCACGGCGCCGTTTTCGACGCGCCACGACAGGTCGGTCTGGTCGCACACCAGGTCAAGCGCCTGGCGCAGCTTCACGCGGCCGATGTCGAGGTCCACGGTGGTTTCGCCGTCGACGGCGCGGGCGCGCAGAATGTTGATGTTACCCTCGGTGCGGAACTTGGCGATCACTTCGTCAAGCGTCGAGCCTTCGAAGAACAGCGCCAGGTTCACGTTTTCGAGGGCGCTGCGCACCGCGATATCTTCCTTGCTGAGGCGGGTCTGGCGCGAATCCTCGAGTTTGCGGGCCCGTTCATTGGTCTGGATCCAGTCCTCGTAGGAGGGCAGGGTGATGTCGTCGGTGGGCATCGGGGTGATGGCCTTCACCAGCTCCATCGACTCGCGCCAGTTGCGGTTGAAGTCTTCCCACGCCGAGCGGTCGCGCTTGCCCTGGTCGAGGTTGGTTGCGATCTGCTTGAGGCGCGAAACCTGTTCGTTGTACGGGTCCTCGCGCAGGATCTTGTTCAGCACCACCACCGCGTCCTTGTATTCGCGGCGGTCGAAATACTCTTTGGCCTGGCTGTACAGGTTGCGGATTTCCTCGCGGTAGCGGTCAAGCTCCTGCTGGATCTCGAGCTCGCGCAGCCGGCGCTCCTGCTCGCGGATCTTGACGAAATCGTCGAGGCGCGCCTTTTCGCGCAGGTTGGTCGCCTCCTGCATCATCAGGCGGGCTTCGCGCTCGAAACCTTCGGTCTCGATCATGTAGTCCGTCCAGCGGATGATGTCGAGGACCTTTTCAAGCTCGACGATCGCGTCGGCGTACTGGCCCTGAGAAATGTAGCGGCTGGCCACGTCCAGCCCGTGGCTGATCTCGTACACCGCCTCGGCGCGCAGCGCCGATTCCTCTTCGCTGCGGGCACGGGCCATGATTTCCGAGGGGCTGCTCGATACGCCGAGCGCCTGGTCGACGTTCGACTTGATCTGCAGCGCTACCGCGTTGCCCGGGTCCATCAGCAGCGCGTCGCGGGCGTAGCTGCCCGCTTCGTCGTAGCGCTTGTCCTGGTACAGCCTCGCCGCCTCGTCGGCGTAGAACTGCGCCAGCTGCTTGATGTCCTTGTCGCTGACGCCCTCCATGGCGCCGCGCGCGGCGCGCTCGCCGCGGCTGGCGACTTCCTTGGGCTGGCCGGCGGCCTCGGTATCGCTCTCGATCGCCTTTTCGCGGCGCTCTTCGCGGGTGGCGGGCTTGCCGCCGTTATCCTCGAAGCGCGACACGTAGTCGTCGGTCGTGGGCGTGACGTTCACGTCGTCAGCGGGCGCCGGGCCCGATGAACAGGCGGCCAGCAAACCCGTAAAGCCTGCCACAGCGGCCATCGAAAGCCGCTTCGTGATCCCTAACTTCATGCTGAATCGCTCCTCATCCGTCGGGGTCTTCCCGGGGAAGATGCGCAGGGGTCCACACGAAATATCGGAGGGGGTCTTCAATTTAGCCGCAGGGCAGGTGGTGTCAACGCTCTAGATGCTTTCGGCTGTCACCCTTACGTCATGTTCGCGGTGGATTTCCGGTATGTCAGTATCTCTCTGGCTGTGACTATGGGCAAAAAAGTCCCCGGCCGTCTAGACCGGGGACTCTCCACAACGATGCAGCCTAGTCCGCGAACAGCGTGCCGAACAGGTCGAAGTCACTGCCCCCCACCGTGACGGTGCGGTCTTTCAGGCCGTCGAAGCTGCCGGCCCTCATGTCCACGGTGTGGTCCTTGTACGTCTTGAGGTCACTGGCGCTGAGGGTTTTACCGGTGGCGTCCTTCACCACCACGCCGGCGCCCGCCTTGTCGAGCTTGATCTCCGCGCCGACGTCTTTCCCGGAAGCCGCGGATCCGGTCCAGATAACTCGCAGCCAGTCGTCGCCCGCCTTCGTCCAGCGTGTGAGCTCAAACGTGGCTTCCTTGGCGCCGCTCTTTACGGCCAGGCAGCGCACCTCCAGGGCGTCATCTGAGCCGGCCGGGGTGTCCGGCGTCGCGGCCTGCTGTGTAGCCTTGGGCAGCTCGAAGTCGCCGACTTCGCGCGAGCTGATCAGGAAACCCTTGCTGGTGGTGGTGACGAAGCGGAAACCGGTGGTGAAGTCGATTTCCGTGTCGGACGGCAGGATCTCCGCGGCGTTGACCTCGGTGCCGGCGGTGTCGAACATCTTGACGCCGCGGTCCTTGAGCTGGGAGAGGTTGAACTTGCCGCCGATGATGTCGTTGTCGGGCCCGAAAATCTCGGTGACCTGAACGCGGTACCAGCTGTGCACGTCGCCGACGGAGACCTTGTGCCAGGTGGTCATCGAGATGGTGCCATTGGGCGGCGCGGCGCCGGACCACTTCATTTCGATGCGGTTGCGCGCGATCACCGGGTGGCCGTCGGTGACAACGTGGTCCGGGTAGACGTACCAGCCGGGCAGCGCTTCATCCTGCACGGCGCGCTGGCCGCGCTTGGGGTTGCTTTTGGTCGCCATCTTCACCGCGTAGGTGTAGGTGACGTCCAGGTCGAACGAGTTGTCACGGTACTCGTTGCCGGCGAAGGGTGTCGCCGTGACCGGCTCCCACTCTGAGGGCATTGGGGGCTGCACCGGCCTGGGGTCGCTCTTGGCGTATTCCTTCTCCGCATCGGGCTTGCGGGGGAACAACTGCTTGTTGGACTTCTGGCCTTCCGCGGGCGCCGCGTTCCACCACTTCTCGAAGCGACCCTCCCATTCCCGGAATCTGGCGTTGTACTCCTGCACCTTCTTGCGCCACTCGGTCATGCGCTTGGCGACGGTCTCCGGGGCGCGACGCTCCAGCATGTAGGCGAGGTCGCCGGGCGCGGTGGTGAGGTCCGGGTCGTTCCAGGTTACCACGATTTCCATGGTGGCGGGGTCAAGTCGGGCCTGCACGCCGGAAACCGGCCCCAGGTCCACTTCATCCTTGGGCTTGTACCGATCCACATACTCCTGGAAGTCGATCTTGCCATCGAACGGGTGGCGGTCCCAGTCGTACTCTTCCTTGGCTGTGATCTCGCCTGCGTCGGCGGTCAGCAAGCCGTCGGTGTTCTTGTCCAGCTCATCGAATGCTTCGCGGTCGCTGCGCGGCGGGTCGTTGTACTCTTCCCTGCTGATCAGGCCGTCCACCGGGTTGCGATCCCAGTTCACGAAGGCGCCGTCGGCGGTGGTCCGTCCGAAGTACGGCGTGCGCTGGAACTCCATCTGGTCCCAGTAGCTGTCGTTGTTTTCGTCGTACTGGGCGAACTCGTCCTTCTGCGGCCCTTCCATCTGGACGTCCCAGGCGATCGGCAGCGCGAGCAGGTTGTGGCTGCCGGTGGGTGTTTTCCAGCTGTCGTTCTGGCCCGGCGTAAACGAGGCCGTCACGGTGTCCACCAAGGGGATGTCGGTGTCGCCGATCTCGGGCTTTGGGTTGTCCATCTGTTTGCGGACCGACTGCACCGTGGCGGAGAGCTTGTCCTTGCCCTCCGAGATGCCGCTGGTCATCACCGCTCCCGCGATGAACAGGATCGCGAGCAGTAAGCCGGCCAACGGGGCCGCTACCGGGCCGTACTGGGCCAGCGCACCTGAACTTTTTGCCTGTGCCATAAACTGTTCCCTTTTAGGGGAAGGGGAGATCGGGGTGTTTCGCCCTCCTCCGGTTTACTGGTTGCCTTCGTCCTTCTTCACCGCACGCCAGTTCTTGTTGAACGTGGCGGCCCGCAGCTTCAGGCCCACACGAACCGGCAACGCGACGCGATCCTCCTGGTTGAGGTCCTTGTCCGCAGCCTCGACCAGCTTCTTGCCCTCACCCTCCGCGGGGTCGAGTTTTTTGGGGTCGTTCGGAAGCGTGATGCCGGCGCCCTTGTCATTCAGCTTCCTGGCGGCAGCCTCTTTATCGTCGTTGTTGATGTCGTAGCGCACGACGGGCGGGCGCTCGACCATCTCGGTCTGCATCATGTCCAGCAGAATGGGGAAGCCCTTGCGCTGGTTCTTGTCGGCGGTGGGCGTCATCGTGCGGCTGGTGGGATTCACCAGCTCGTCCACCAGCGCCACGGCGAACGAGGGCGAGCATTCGAGCTTGAGGCTGACGGGCATGGCGTACCAGGGTGAATCCGTCTCGTTGGTATAGGCGCCGATCGCGGCCACACCGTAGGCCTCGAAGCGGAACTCCGTCAGCTTGACGCCGAAGTCGCCGCCGATTCCGGTCTCGATCAGCTTCTCGCAGGTGGTTGCCAGTTCATCCAGCACGCGCAGTCGCATCTGCATTTCGCGGATCTTGTCGTTGGAGGGCGACAGCATCTCGCGCTCAAGTTGCTCCCAGGCCTGGTCCTGCACGCGCTCCGCGCCGGTGCGCGTTACCTCCCAGCCATCCAGCAGCGCGGGCATCGGGTTGTTCCGGTTCATTGCCGCAAAGCGGTTCTTCAGGCGCTGCAGCGCGGGACGCGCCTCGGCCGAGTAGAATTCACCGCCCGACTGGTGGCTGTCGTAGCTGCTTTCGAACGCGCCGCCGGTGTTGCGCAACCTGGCGTCAGCCTCCTGCAGCGAACTGCCAAAGCGCTCGGAGCGTGCGGTGGCCTCGTCCAGAGTGCCGCGAGAGGCGACCTTGGTTTTGGCGGCCAGGTCAGCCTGCGCGCCGGCCAGCGCTTCTTCGGTGCCGCCGCGCCACATGATGCCGACTCCCAGCAGGATGATGCCAAGCAGCACCCCGACGCCGAACACCACGAAATGAAGGTTCTTCTTCAGGTTATCCATAATTGACCCTGCCGGTCCCCAGACCGCCTGTAGTTTTACTCGCCTGCTTCTTCCGCGTCCGCATCAGCCGCTTTCGGCTCCTGGATCGGACCCAGCGTCAGCGTGACACTGACCTCGCTGACGCCGAACTTCACGTCGTTGCTCTTGCGCGAGGGGCGCACCGGACGCCCCGGCTTCTGAATCGTCACGCCGGAGGTGCCGATCAGGTCGCCGATGCGCAACTCGCTTTTCTGGGCGCCGTAGTCGAGGTTGGATATCTGGTTCACGATCACCGACGTGTTGAACTTGAGACTCCTGAGCTCCTGGGGGCTGACGCCTTCCAGCTGGCCGGTTGCGGTGAACTCGGCAATCAGCGCATCCTTCAGGCGGTCGGTCAGCAGCCCGTCGTCCACCAGCTTCTTCTTCAGTGCGTCGTGGGCCTGGTCCTGCCCGATCGAGCTGGTCAGTTCGGATGCGATCCAGACACGGTAGGTGATCACCCGCTTGGCCACGAAATGGCCGCCCGTTCCTTCGTCCGCGCCGACCCAGTTCGGCTCGATCGTGGATTCCAGCAGCGACGCCGTGGTGTTCAGCAGACCGCCGGTCAGGCCCTGGGGCTTGTAGTTGGCGTAGTAGACCCGGGTGCGCGGGTTGCCCGCGGCGTATTCCGCCAGCGCCTCGTGCGTGGCACGTGCCAGGATGCCCGGCGCCTCGTTGGCGCGCGCAGTCAGGTCGCGGGCCGGTGTGCCGGTGTCTTCTTCATCCTTCGGTTTCTGCTCCGGCAGCACTGCCGCCACGCCCTCGGCCAGGTTGCGCAACGAGTAAGCGCGCAAGGCCTCGTCGTCAGGCGGCTGCTTCGACTTCACCTCGGCATCGCGGGCGGTGGCTGCCGCCTTCAGGCTTTCCGCGTCGCCGATCACCGTGCTGACGCCGCCCGTGGACAGAATCGCCAGCAGCAGCGCGATGATGCCTCCCGCCGCCGCGATGCCGCCGGCCGCGAAGAACGGCGTGCGGATCTTGGCCAGGGCCTGGCCCTCAATGTACTCGGGCGGAATCAGGTTGATGGTGTTGACCTCGTCCAGCTCCAGGCCCTGCAGCGCGAGGCCGATGGCCACGGTCAGGCTCTGGATGTTGTTCTGGACCTCGGTGGGGTCCACGCTGCGCGCCAGCGACACGCGCACCGGGGTGTCCACCTTGTGCACCTGGTACTGCAGCTGCTGCTCGAAGAACTTCTTGATGTTCAGCAGCTTGCTGCCGTTGCCCATCATCACCAGCTGGTTGATGTTGGCGTCTTCGTTCTGTGACTTGTAGAAGCCCACGGCGCGGTAGATCTCGCCCACCATGTCCTTCAGGGGCGGCTTCATGGCCTCGAACACCGCGGCGGCGTCCTTGCTCTTGTGGGCGCGGCGCTTGAGGTTTTCGGCGTCATCAACCGACAGCTTGAAGCGGGCGCGCAGGGCCTTGGTGATGTCGTTGCCGGCCACGGGCACCACGCGTACGTAGGTCTTCTGGCCGTCAATGATCACGACGTCGGTGTTGTCGGCGCCGATGTCGATGGCGACGCAGGCGTCGCTGACGGCGTCGTCCATCTCGTACTTGATGTAATTGTAGATGCCCAGCGGCGCGACCTGGATGCCGGTGATCTGCAGACCCGCCATATCGCAGGTGTCCACGATCTGGTCCACCACGTCCTTCTTGGCGGCGTACAGGTTGACGCGCAGCTCGTCGGGGTCTTCCTCGTCGATGATCTGGAAGTCCCAGACCGCCTCCTCGAGCTTGATTGGAATCTGCGAGCGCGCTTCGTTTTCGATCGTTTCGCGCACGCGTTCCTTGGCTACCGGCGGCAGGCTGATGATGCGGCCCAGGGTGTTCTGCCCGGAGATCGAGACGAACACCTCGTCGCCCTTCTTGATGCCTTTGCTTGAGCGCAGTTCATTCAGCGCGCCCGCCGTGGCATCCTGGTGGCTGCTGCCGGCGCCGAGCCCGAAATCGGCAAGGGCGATGATCGCGACATCCTCAAGTGAGACGCCGCCGCGGTCCCCGCTCAGCTTCACGGCCTTGACGCTCGATGTACCGAGCTCAATGCCCCATGCGGTCTTTGCCATGAGTTCCTCGAAACAATGGCGAAAGCTGGTTGGCTTCGCCAATCACGCCTACAAACTACCGAAGTCGCTTCCACTATGGGGGTACGTGACAGCATGGCCCGAATCCGTCTCAAGGTCAAGCGACGATTGTATTTCAGACAAACCGGTGACGTGATCGCTCAGATGCCCGCCGGCAGGTAGGGCCCGCTGGTGAAGAACTGTGCCATCAGGCGCTTCACCAGTTCCGGTCGACTGCGGTTGGGCGCCGGTGCTTCCTTATCATCCAAGAATGTGAGCGTCGGGGTGGGACCGGACAGGTCGTCCCCCGACCATCTGCCGCCCGGTTCCGCGGCCTGCTGGTTCAGCCGTTCCACCAGGCCGCTCCAGTCGGGGCGCGACCGCGGGGGGCCGGAGACCAGGTCGAACCATGACAACGTCGTGAGGCGCAACTGGTAGCGAAACTGGCCGGCGTCATCGGTGAGGATTGTCAGTATCCGGTCGCAGCCGGTTGCAGTGTTGACGGCCGTTTCGTGCAGCGGGAGGTCGCTGGTGACCACGGCGAAGTCCAGCGCGTCGAAACGCTCGATTTCGGCGTCGCCCTCGCGCAGGGCGCGCAAATCCTGCTGGATGGTCCAGAACTCCTGGGCGAACCAATCGGCGTGCAGGTCCGGGTTGGCCAGCAGGCGGGGCAGCAACTCGAGGCCGAAGTCGTACTGCGCCTGGCGGCGGGTCAGCTCGTCGCTGAAGCGCTCGCTGGCGACCGGGCTGTCGGGCCGGCGGGTCAGGGCGGTCAGGGTCAGGTCGATCTTGACCCCTTCCGGAGTGGTGAACAGGCCGAAGTCGCCGGCCAGGGCCGCGGCCAGCAGGGTCTGGCCATGGACCAGCGCCAGGCCGGGCTGCAGCACGGCGAACACACTGCACAGGCCGTCGGTGTCCCAGTGCGTGTTGGTAACTGTGGTGATACCGGACAGCACCTCGGCACGGTCGGGCGCGGCGGCCAGGTTCAGCGCCATGCCGGTCGAAAGGTCGTGGCGGAAGCGCTCAGGCGTGCGGTTGCCGGGCCAGTGCGACAAATGCAGGCGACCGGGCGCGTTGCCGTCAACGCTGATGCACTGGTCGGGATTCAGCGTGTCGTTCCAGTGGCGATAGACCAGCTCGGCCATGTTTGCGCCTTACTCGCCGGGCAGGTCGGGTGTCGCGCTGCCGTCCAGCTTTGACATCTTGGCAACGCGGCCGGTGTGGCGCCCGCCATCGAACCCGGAATCCAGGAAGGCCCCGAGGCTGCTGGTCACCATCTCGATACCCATCGAGCGGCTGCCGAAACAGGCCACGTTGGCGTTGTTGTGGCGCCGGCACATCTCGCCTTCCCAGGGGTCGTGAATCACGGCCGCACGGCAGCCGGGGATCTTGTTGGCGCTCATGGCCATGCCGATGCCCGAGCCACAGATCAGCACCACACGGTCCACTTCATCTTTCACGAGCAGGTCGCAGGCGCGGGCTGCGTAGTCGGGGTAATCGACGCGCTCGGTGTCGAAGGGCCCCAGGTCGTCAACCTTGTGCCCCTGACTCTTCAGGTAGCGCACCACTTCTTCCTTCATGTCTACTGCGGCGTGGTCGGCGGCGACGGCGATTCTCATGGGCTCACTCCCTCTGGCGGCGAGAATAGCTTCTCGAACTCGGCTTCCATAGCGGCATCGCCTGCGTCCACCAGGGCCGTGCGCGCCAGGAGCGACACCAGGTGCGCCCGCACCTGCTCTGCCATGCTGCGGTACGCGTCGGCCGGCGCGCCCATGGGGTCTAGCACCGTCCAGTGCCCGGCCGCGGGCAGAGCATCGTGGATGTCCTCGCCCATCGCGACAGCTACGTCGACACCCTGCAGGCGGTCATCCTGGAAGCGCGCAGGCACGTGACCCGATAGATCGACCCCGTAGCGCGCGGCAACTCGCAGCATCTCAAGGGGCGAGCGTGCACGCGGGTTGGCTATCAGCCCGCTGGAAGCCGCGCGCCACGCCGGCACGAAGCCATCCAGCCTGCCTGAGTAAAACGCCTGCATGGCCTGAAGAAGTCCGGCCGCGAAAGCGCTGCGGTTCAGGTTTCCCAGGCACACGAACTCGACGCGGCGCGTGAACAGAGCGCCCAGTTGCGCGGTCGAGAGCGTTCCCTCGCGCAGCAGCTGCAGACCGCAGCGCAGGCTGCGCACCACGCTGGATGCCGGCCGTTCGGGCAGTTCTCCCGCGCTGAGCACGGCGGCGATCCCGGGCAGGCTCGCGATTGCTTCCGGATTGCGCAGGGGCGGTTTCCCGTGCTCGTTGGCGCTGGTGGCGACCACCGGCGCCCCGGCCAGCGCCAGGAAATGCGATCCCAATTCATGCTGCACGATGCGCAAGCCCACGCCCCGCTGTTCCGGACCGTGGGCGACGATCACCGTCACGCCGCGCGGTCCCAGGGTCTGCACCGCGTGGCGCTCGAGCTCAAACAGCGGCCCGGCCGTACGGATGGCGGTCGCGACGTCGGGCAGGTGCAGCGCGAACGGCTGCGAGCGCCCGCCCTTGAAGGCCTGCAGGTGCGCGCTGTGGAAGCCCGCTTCGGCCACGGCCGCCACGCCGTAGACGGTGTCGGTGGGGAACGCGACCAAGCCGCCCTCGCGCAGCAGCCGTGCGGCTTCATCGACCTGGTCAGCAGTCAGGATGGGTGCGGCCATGTCAGACCTGGTTCTGCCTGGCGACGCGCTCATCACGCTTGCGCTTGCGCTCTGCCACGGCGAGGCGCCGCCCCAGCAGCCCGCGCCCGCGCAGGAAGCGGTAGGCAAAGTAGGCCGGCCCGGAAACCACGTACACCAGCATCAGCGCGGGAAGCGTGAGACGCCAGTAATCGCTGAATACCACCACGCCGGTAATCAGCACCAGGAACACCACCATGGTGCGCAGGCTCTGCTTGCGCGTCACCAGCCGGTTGAACAGGTGCACGTAACGGATGCGCGTGACCATCATGACGCCGATGAACAGGCACACCACGGGGAAGGCAAAACGCAGAATCCAGGGCCAGGGCTGCTCACGGAAGCCCGCAAACGTGTGGTGCAGCCAGCTCAGCGCCAGCACGAAGCCGGCGATGCTGGCCGCCGCGGCCGGTGACGGCAGACCGCGGAAACTGGTGTGATCGTCTTCTTCGTCGGTTTCCACGTTGTAGCGCGCCAGGCGCAGGATTGCGCAGCAGGCATAGAGGCCGCTGACAGCCCACAGGATCTTGGTGTCGAACTCGATGCCGCTGCCGTGGGCGAAGAAGAAATCGCCGGCCACACGGATCATCAGCGCCGGCACCACGCCGAACGTCACCGCGTCACAGAGGCTGTCCAACTCGGCGCCAAAGCGGCCGGTGGTGGCGGTCATGCGCGCCACCTTGCCGTCCAGCGCGTCGCATAACATACCCGCGCCGATCAGCAGGGCGGCGTAGCCGAGGCGCACGAAAACGCCCTCGTTGTCGCCTGCGACCAGGTAGGCGTAGGCCTTGGTCAGCTCGATCAGCGCGGCGATACCGGCGACCGCGTTGCCCAGCGTCAGTGCCGTGGGAAGCATCGCCAGCCCGCGCATGCGCTGATGCTTCCGCATGCGGCGCGTGGTGTTTGAGCCATCGAGCGCGCCTTCACCGGACCCAAGCTGGATCAATCGCCCGCTGGCCGTGACTTCGGCCTGGCGCCCGGACTCCGAGGGTGCGTTCTGGTCGGGCATCACTTACCCGGTTCCTCCCAGCCCATTTCCTTCAGTATCTGCGTGGCGGCATTCACGGCCGCGTTGCCGCCGCGCACCACCAGCCGCGTGCCGTAGGCCAGGCAGCTGTAGTTGCCGGGGGCATGGGCCTCATCAAGCTGCTGCTCGAGAGAAATCAGGATCACCTTGTTTCCGCCCGCGCCGCGCAGGTCGCCGTCGAAGCCTTCATCCTTGCCGGGCGTCGTGCGCTGGCGCTGGTAGGATGCGTCCAGCTTCTTCAACAGTTCCGCGATGTCGTACACGCGGTAGCCGTTGCCCTGCTGTTCATCTTCAAGCTCGAACACCAGCGCCCCGCCCGCGGCCTTGAAGTCCACCGCTACCTCCTGCTCGCGCAGGCGCACCAGCAGGCCGTGCAGGGCTTCCCAGGCGCTGCCTTCACGGGGCTTGAAGTCGATGTGTTCGGCGCAGGCGAATTCGGCCAGGCCGGGGCCCAGTACCACGCCCAGCCCGGCCGCGGAGCAGATTTCGGTGAGGATGCTGGAAACCGGTGTGCCGGTCAGCTCGGCGCTGAACTTCGTGTTCTTGAGCTTCTCAACCGCCTCGCGCTCGGCCTTCAGGGCGGCGGATTCTCCGCCGCTTTCGGCCATCAGCAGGTCCAGCGCCTCGCGCACACGGGCGTGGGTGGCGTCGTCCGTGGTGTACAGCAGGCGATCGCCCACTACCGAAGCATCGGCCTGTGCGCCGCGCGGATCGTAAAGCACGTCGTCAAGCAGCACCGCCAGGTGCCCGGCCGCGGTGCGTTCGGGGGCGGCCTGTTCGCCGGGCTTCACGGGCTCGCGTGCAGCGCCGTACTTGTTCACGTATTCAACGAAGCGCCCGGCCAGCACGCTGACGTCGTAGCCTTTAATCTTTGAGCCGCGCAGGGAGGCGCCCGGCGGGTACAGGTGCAGCGTCTTGCCGCGCGCGTCGAGCAGCGCCTGGCAGCCCAGCGCGTGGCCCAGCAGCTCGACCGCCTGCTGCGGCGTGGCCTGCTTGCGCACTGCCCATGTCTCGGCCGGCAGGCTGTCGGCCTCAATGTCGTGCAGCATCAGGCGCGCGCCCAGGCTTTCGGCCAGGCTGATGGCGGCTTCGTGTCCGCTGCCGCCATAGACGCCGAGGTCAACGGTCTGCGCCGAGTTGTCCTGCGCCTGCACGCACAGCGACAGCGCCGCCAGCATCGCCAGGCCCGCCAGTGTTCTCATTTCTCTTTCCTTTCGCCTTCCGCCTGCCAGCCCATGGCGGCAAGCACTTCGGCCGCGCGGTCGATCACGTCCACCCCGCCGGAAACCACCAGCCTTGAACCATAGGCCCGCACCAGCGAAGCGCAACCGGCGTTGTCGAGCTGGATGCTGAGGGCGTCCACCACCACCTGCACTCCGCCTTCCGTGCGCAGGTCGCCCTGGAAACCTTCCTGCGTCTGGGGGTCGGTCTTCAACTCGGCGTACTGCTTCTCGAGCTCCGCCAGCAGGCCGGAGACGTCGAATACGCGATAACTCGCGGAGCTGGAGAAATACGCCTGGTGCAGGCGCAGCGCGCCGTCCAGGCTGTCCACCTCGAAGCCCTGCTCGCGCGCCACGGCCAGCAAGGCTTCGTGATGGTTCAACTCGCCGCCCAGGCGCGCTTCCGTGCTGTCGTACTCGAAATCGACGGCCTGCATCAGCGAGTAATCGAGGTAGACCGGCGTGGGGCAATCTTTGAACAGCTGCCAGAGCGTGGCGCTGAGCAGCGGCTGTTCGCCGCCGAACTCGGAGCGCAGCTTCGACAGGGCGTCACGGTTCAGGCGGTCCTGGCGCAGCGCCGAACTTTCGCCGCCGCTTTCCAGCAACCGGAACAGCTCATCCAGCCGGTCAAGGTCGGAGGCATTGCGCGTGTAGACGAGACGCTTGCCCACGGCTGAGCCGGGCGCTTCCTCACCGAGCTGCAGGACCTCCGCCGCGGCGTCACGCAACTCTTCCGTGGCGGTCGGGTTGTCGAACAGCTCGGGCGAGCCGGCGTCGCCCTGGAAGCCGTAGCGTTTCTGGTAGTCGAGATACTGGCGACACAGCGCGTCCACCTTGAATGCACGAACCTTCGGCGGCTCGGCGGAGGCATCGAGAGCGCGGACTGTCAGTGTGCGGTTGGCGTCATCCAGCACCACACGCACGCCGGCTGACGCCGAAAGCAGCTTCGCGGCTAGCTGCGGCGACACGCCCTTGGCATGCACCCAGACCAGCCCTTCAAGCTCGTAGCTGTCCGCAAACTCGCCCGGCTCAAAGGCGTAGCCAAGCTGGGTGGCCAGGTCGTTGAGCGCCGTCTCCAGCACAGCCGCCGGGTAAACACAGTTCACCGTCCGCTCAACCTTGGGCTCCGCGGCAACCGGCGCCAGCACGGACAGCAGCGCTACCAGGCTGATGGCGAACCGTTTCACGGGCGCTCCTCAGGCCGTGACGGCCTCTTCGGATTCGGGGTTCTTCGGGGACTTGCTGGCTACCTTCACGGTGGCGATCACCGTGCCGCCGCCTTTGACCTTGTCGCCGACCTTGACCTTCCAGTCGACCTCAAAGCCGTCGTCGAAGTACAGCTCCGTGCGGCTGCCGAACTTGAGCATGCCGAAGCGCTCGCCGCGCTTCACCGCGTCGCCTTCCTTCAGACCCAGCACGATGCGCCGCGCGATCAGGCCGGTGATCTGCCGCACGTAGAAACGCGGCCCCCACTTGCTCTTGAAGCCGAGGTTCTGGGCCTCGTTCAAAATGCTGCACTCGGGGTCGCGCGCGTCGAGGTACTCGCCGTCCTGGTGGCGCGAGTACTCCAGCGTGCCGTCCAGCGGCGCGCGGTTCACGTGCACGTCGAACACGCTCAGGAAAATACCGATGCCCTGGTGCTTGCCCTGCAGGTACTCGCTCAGCTCTTTCTCGCCCACGTCCGTGACCGTGCCGTCGGCCGGGCTCACCACGGTGAACTCGTCGCCGGGCAAGGGCCGATCCGGGTCGCGGAAGAAGTTGAGGTTGAAGCCGGTCAGGAACAGCGGGATCGCGCCGAGAGCCCACAGCGCCGGGTGGACGTACCAGGCCAGCGCCCAGACGCCGACCCACAGCACGCCGGGGATCAGCAGGCCGAAAAGGAACAGTTCACGTAATCCGTACTTGGTGAAGGGCATAGGCGAAGGTTACCAGCGTTTCAAAACTCAAGATGCAAAATTCAAACTGAACCGCGACCCCCGGCCGGTCGGATTTTGAATTTTGCATTATTCATTTTGAATTGCCGCCCGGCGCCTGTCGCTGGCCCAGGACAAAAGCCAGATTAAAGATCACCTTCTTGTGCATGGCCGCGCGGTCGATGTAGCCGAAGTCGCGGCTGTCGGCGTAGGCGATGGCGTCGTTGTCCGTGACGATCAGGTACTTGCCCTCGGGAATCACGTCGCCGTCTTTCAAGGCGGCGTCCGGCCCCACCACGAAGCCGACGTTCAGCGGCAGCCGGTCCCCGACACGGAAGGATGGCAACTGGGCGTGCACCGTCTCGCCGGGCAGGCCTGCGACGCGGCCGATGAGCTGGCTGGGGGCGCCGTCCTTGGGGTCCGGGTGGTCGTAAATCACGATGTCGCCCAGGCGGGGGTCGCGCCACAGGTTCAGGTTCAGCAGCACCAGTGTGTCGCCGGGCTGCACCTCGCTGATGGGCGACTGGATCTTGTTGGAGGTCGCCCGGTACTCGCCGGGCACGGTGTAAATGCCGTAGCTCAGGAAGATGTAGACGGCCAGCACCACGGTCACCAGCGCCAGCGCGATGCGCAGGCGCCTGACCCAGCGTTTAAAACCCTTTACCTGGGCGCGTCTGCGCTGCAATTCGGCCTGCTGGGGTTGCTGTTCGGCGTCGCTCATGGCTCAGGCGGGGCTTGAAGTGGACCGCTTGGTCTGCAATATTGCGTGGTCTGTAGCTGTCGCTGTTTCCTCTGTACCAGCGCCCCCGGGGCGCGAAAAGGAGCGGGCGTTGGGCCTCTTCAGAAAATCCGAGCGCCAGATCGAGGCGCTGTCCACCATCCAGGACACCAACACCTTCAAGCTGGTGAAGAAACTCGCGGAAGGCGGCATGGGCGCGGTCTATGAAGCCATCCAGCTCGGGGCTGAGGGCTTCGAGAAGCGCATGGCCATCAAGACCATCCTCGAGGACTTCTCTACCAACGATGAATTCGTCGAGATGTTCATCGGCGAGGCCAAGCTGGTCGCGGACTTGATCCACCAGCACATCGTGCAGATCTACCAGCTCGGCAAAGCCGGCCGCCAGTACTACATGGCGATGGAGTTCATCAAGGGCGTGAACCTCGAGCAGTTCATCGACCGCCACCACCAGTACAAGAAGCGCATCCCCACCGAGCTGTGCGTCTACATCTGCAGCCGCGTGTGCCGCGCCCTCGAGTACGCGCACAAGAAGCGCAACCTGGCGGGTGAGTTGCTGGGCGTGGTGCACCGCGACGTCAGCCCCAAGAACATCATGATCGACACCGAAGGCGTCGTGAAGCTCACCGACTTCGGCATCGCCAAGGCACGCAACCTGATGAAGGACAAAGAAGGCGACGTGCTGATGGGCAAGGTCCAGTACATGAGCCCGGAACAGGCCGCCTTCGAGCAGACCGACGGGCGCAGCGACATCTTCAGCCTGGGCGTGGTGCTGTATGAGCTGCTGGCCGGCCGCAACATCTTCGCCGACGACGACACCCTGGTGTGCATCGAGAACGTGCAGAAGAAGCCGATCCCGCCGATCAGCCACTACAACCCGAACGTGGACGACGACCTGCAGCGCGTGCTCGACCGCATGCTCGAGCGCGACAAGAGCAAGCGCTACCAGGACGGCGGCGAAGCGGCCACGGACCTCGAGTTCTACATCTACAAGGGCGGCTACGGCCCCACCTTCAGCACGCTCAGCGAGTACCTGCTGCACCTGTTCCCCGAGTTCAAGCAGCGCGTGGCGAACTAGTACGGCGTCAGCTAAGTCTTCCGGCAGCTACTTGGTGAGCGGCTGGCCGGTGTAGGTCCACTTGTACGGCTTGGCATTCTCGTTGTGCCACTCGACCCAGGCAAGCAGCTTCTGCTGCAGGTCGGGCACGCTCGCGAAGTTCCCGCGCCGGATCACGTTGCGGCTTACCTCAGCGAAGAATAACTCCACCATGTTCAGCCAGCTCGCGTGGGTCGGCGTGGCATGCACCTGCACGCGGCCCCGGTGCCGGGCAATCACTTTCTTCACGGCATCGGTGTTGTGCGCACTGAGGTTGTCGCGCACCAGGTGAATCTTCTTGCGCCTGGGCTGCTGCTTGATCAGCCACGCCAGATGCTCGGCTACGTCTTCGCCCTTGTGCCTGTCCCGGCACTCGGCCCACACCTCGCCGGTGTGCGGGTTCAGCGACGCGAACAGGTCCTGGGTGCCGTGGCGGATGTATTCGAACTCGCGACGCTGCGGCGATCCCGGCCGCATCGGCCAGTCCGGGTGTCTGCGCTCCAGTGCCTGGATGCAGGTCTTCTCGTCAAAACACAGCACCACGGAGTTCTTCGGCGGATGCAGGTACAGGCCCACCACGTCCTGCATCTTCGCGTCAAAGTCCGGGTCCTGGCTGTGCAGCCAATAGCGCGAGTGGTGCGGCTTGATCTCGGCAGCCTCCAGCCAGACGCGCACAGTCTCGTGGCTGATGGAGGGCAGCAACGCCAGCGAGAACGCCATGAAGGCCAGCAGGCGCACGGTCCAGTGCGTGTGCGGCAGGCCGTGATCAGACGGCGGCGTGCAGGCCAGGGCCAGCAGCAAGTGCTTGTGCAGAGGGGGAAAAGGTCGGCGGGCGGCCGCTGCGAGGTTTGTCGTGCAGGGCAATGATGCCGCCTTGTGCGTAGCGGCGGCGCCAGTCGATCACGCATTCGCGGTCAAGGCCGACTTTCTGCGAGATGGCCGAGTTGGCCTCGCCATCGGCGGCCAGCAGCACGATGCGGGCGCGGCGGGAAAGCCGGGCCTCGGCGGTGCCGGAGCGGCGCAGCTTCTCAAGCTCGACGCGTTCGGCGTCAGAAAGTACAATGGTGACTTCAGGTGCAGGACCAGGCATGGGCAGGCTCCAAAAAGGGACATACCCATGCATCGGCAGATCAGGTCAGCACACTGCCGGAAAACTTAGCTGACGCCGTACTAGGTCGGCTTTCATCCGAATCACCATGAACCCCCGGCACATGCCGGGGGTTTTCATTTCGCGGCTTCACACACTCGCCGCGGTGTGTTCTTTGATGTTTAATGGCGGCATGGCCGATCCCCGCGAAGCAAGGGTTTCCATCGAACGTGCCAGGTCCGAACTGGCGGAACTGATCCGCACCATTGAGGACTCCGGCGAGGCGTTGATCATCGAGCGCGACGGACAGGAAAGCGCGGCGCTGCTTTCATCGGATACGTACCGGCGACTGCTTCACACCATTGAGCTGCTGAAAGCCGCGGGGGAAGGTCTCACGGATATTGCCGCGGGACGCACAAGCACCTGGGACAACCTGCGCGACGAGTTACTTGCCCGCGTTGAGGAGTCCAAGCAGGCCAAGCGGGCATGAAGTTCCAGGTTAGCCGCCACGCCCGGGCGAACATCGAGGCAATTTTCGAAACCATACTGGCAGACGATCCGGCGGCGGCCGCGAACTGGATTCGTGAGCTTGATGACAAGCTGCGGCGGATTGAAGAATTTCCGGAATCCGGCCGGCAGGTTCCCGAGTTCAACTCGCGGGAATTGCGCGAGGTGCTCCACGGCAACTTCCGGGTGCTCTATTTCCTGGGGCGCGAACGACAGACCGTAGTCTGCGTGATCCACGGCGCACGACTCCTGAAGTTCCGGCGCGACGTTGAGCCGGGCCTGCGGGAGGACGTGTAGCCTTACGCAAAGGGCGATGAGAGTAGTGGCAACCCGGCACTTCCTTTGTGCCTGCAGCGCGCCTCTTCCCTGGCCTCTGGCCTCAGACTTCTGACCTCTGAGTCACCCACTCCCCCACCACGTTCAGCACATCCTCGTCCACGCGAAACACCTTTTGCCGCGCGTCGTTGAGGTCGTGGCCCATGTGGTCGATGCGCACGTACTTGGCCAGTTCCCGCGTGCTGCACCACTGCTCCCAGCGCTGGTCGTTGTCAGGCCACAACCTTGCGTCACGGCCGCCCTGCACCACCAGCATGGGTGTGCCTTGCTTGGTGGGGTCGGCCTGCAGGGCGTCGGCCCAGTGGCCCGCCAGCCATTCGTAGCTCTCCCAGCCCTGGAAGCCGGCGTCCTTGTACTCGTTGGCGAACTCCAGGAACTGTTCCGGCAGCAGCTTGGCGCCCTCCTTGAAGAACTGTTCCAGCCGCTCATAGAACTCCAGGGCGCGCTCGCCGCGGGCCTCTTGAGCGCCCTTGCCTTCACGCACCAGGCGCCGGGCGCGCTCGCGCTGCAGCTCAAACACGTTGCCGAACGGCGCCGCCAGGCTGACCACGCCGCGCACGGCCTCGGTTTCCGCCAGCTTGGCCACCATCATCGCCCCCTCGCTGTGGCCCACCAGGAACAGCGGCAGACCGGCCGTGCGCTGGCGCAGCACGCCCAGGGCGGCGCGCAGGTCATCCAGCCGCTGGGGAATGCTGTAGTCGTGCGCCGCGCCGGCGGGCTTGTCGCTGCCACGCTTGTCAAAGCGCAGCACGGCGAGGTCAAAACGCCGCGTGAGCTCGCGCGCCACGCGGCGGTACAGCGTGCTCTTGAAGCCGACCGCCTGCATGTTGCCGTCGCGGTCGTGCACGCCGCTGCCCTGCACCAGCAGCACCGCCGCGCGGGGCTGCCCCGGCAGTGTCAGCGTCCCGCCCCGCGGCGGCACAGTGGGAATTTCGAGCTCAATGTCTTCCATGGTTGTGAAACAGCAGGTGACCGTTACCCAATTACCAATTTTCGGGCGAACTGCAGCCCTGCGGCCGCCACGGTATTCCGGCGCGACAGGATGCCCCCCGCATTGACGATGTTTGCCGCAAGGTCTATACGGGTTGCCCTTTGAAGGTTGATTTTACGGGCTTGGAGAGGCGATGAACCGCAAGGACATGATCCAGATGATCACCGTGATCGCGGTCCTGGTGGTCGGCTTTTTCCTTGCCCAGCGCTTCCTGTTCCCCGCACCCAAGGCGCCCCCGGTCAGCAACGCGCCCGGCAACGAGGCGCCATCCAATCCGCCGCCGGCCAACACGGCCGAGCCGCCCAAGGTCACCGACACCACCCCCTCCACCCAGGTCACATCCAAGCCGACCGCGGCCGACGAAGCCCGCGGCTTCAAGCCCATCAGCCGTGACAAAGCGGCCGTGCACAAGCTGGCCAACGAGTACCTGACGGCCGAGATCTCGGAGCGCGGGGCGGTACTGCAGCGCCTGGTGTACGTGGACGCGGACGGCAAGCCGGTCTACCTGCATACGCCGGACAATCCCGAAGACCCGCCCGAGAAGCCGCTCGAGCTGCTGCGGCCGCTGGATGAAGCCCCCGACCTGTCGCCGCTGGCGCTGGTGCTGGACAAGAACGACCTGTGGCGCAACACCTCGCGCTGGGAACTGGACGAGACGGCGGCCAAGCCGGAAAAGGGCAACTCGCTCACGTTCCGCTTCCCGCCGCGCGCCAACGGCAGCGAATCCGACGGCACGGTGATCTACAAGACCATAACGCTGCTGCCGGGCAGTTATCGCCTGGATATCAGCGTGCGGGTCGAAAACCAGGGCGACACGGCCGTGGACAAGGTGCTGGGCCTGTGGGGCCCGGTGGGCATGACCAACGACTCCGCGCGCAACAGCGCCGAGCACACCCGCGTGGCGCTTTACGCCAGCACGGAAAGCAAGCGCTTCGTGCAGTTTGAGGACGCGCCTCCGGTGCGCTCCATCCCTTCCGAAGTGAAAGACATCAACGAAGAACTGGCGGATGAAGGGCTTGAGACATACGACTGGGTGGACGCCCGCAGGCTTGACGACGTTGACCAGGAAGACCGCTTCCTGGTGGTGCACGGCTTCCGCACCCAGTACTTCCTGGCTTTCATCGCCGCCGATCCGGAAAACCGCGACCAGCGCTGGTCCGGCCAGGTGCTGCCGCTCAAGAACACCGACCAGCACTCCGCGCTGTCCCTGGTCGCGCCGAAGCTGACCGTGCCGGCCAGGGAAAGCGCCTCGGTCAACATGCGCTTCTACGCCGGACCGCGCGAGAAGAAGCTGCTGGAAGCGGCCTGGAATGCAAATCCGCCAGCCGATGAAGACATCAAGGTGCAGTGGAACGACCTGGCGACTTCCGGTTTCTTCGACGTGATCGCCACGCCGCTGATCTGGCTGCTGGGTTTGCTGACGCGCCTGGTGGGGCCGGGTTTCGCCATCATCCTGTTGACGCTGATCGTGCGCTTCGCACTCAGCCCGCTGTCATACCGTGGCCAGAAGTCGATGGCGACCTACACCGCCAAGATGAAGATCGTGAAGCCCAAGCTGGACGCGATCAAGGAGAAGTACGAAGGCCGCAAGGACCAGCAGTCGCAGCTCAAGATGCTGACCGAGACGCGCGCCGCCATGAAAGAGCAGAACGTGGGAATGCTGCCGCTCGGCGGCTGCCTGCCGATGCTGATCCAGCTGCCGATTTTCATCGGCCTGTACCGCGCCTTCGGCAACGCCTTCTTCCTGCGGCAGGCGGAGTTCCTGTGGATCCATGACCTCAGCCTGCCCGACGCGACCATTCCGTTCTCGACCTACATCGGCGAGGGCTGGCTGAGCTTCCTGGCGCACAACGGCTGGCTGACCATCAACCTGCTGCCGATTCTGTGGATCGTGCTGTCGGTGCTGCAGTTCAAGCTGCAGCCCAAGTCCGACGACCCGCAGCAGGCGGCGATGCAGAAGAACATGGCGTTCATCTTCCCGCTGATGGGCCTGATGTTCTACGGCTTCGCCTCGGGCTTCTCGTTCTACTTCATCATCTCCAGCCTGTACTCGATTGCCGAGTCCAAGCTGGTCAAGCGCAGCCTGATCAAGCAGGGCGTGATGCCCGACCCCAAGCTGAAGCCCAAGGTGGACGACGCCACCAAGCCGGATTACCACGGCGCTTCCTGATACATTGCGGCCGGAGCCACCCATGCCCAGGCCGGAAACCATCTTCGCGCTTGCCACCCCCGCGCACCCTTCGCCGGTCGCGCTGGTGCGTGTCAGCGGCCCCCTGGTCGCGGAAATCACCCGCGTGCTGTGCGGCGCGGAGTTGCGTCGCGCATCGATTGACTGCCGTATTGTCCTGCCCGCGAGGCGCCGTGCCGGCCGCGGCCTGGCTGCTGCCCGCGCCCCACACCCTGACCGGCGACGACGTGCTGGAGCTGCGCGTGCCCGGCAACCGGGCCATCGTACGGCAACTGGAACAGCGCCTGCGTGACCTGGGCGCCCGCGACGCCGAGCCCGGCGAGTTCACGCGCCGGGCGCTCGATGCCGGCAAGCTTGACCTGTCAAGGGCAGAGGCTGTGCTGCAACTGGTGACTGCCACGGACGACGCGGCCCGACGCAACGCGCTGGCCGACCTTTCCGGCCGCACGGCCGAGCAACTGGCCGCACTGACCGAGCGCCTGCGCGCCCTGAGTGCGCGCTACGAGATGTCTTTCGACTTCAGCGAGGAAGAACACGCCGAGGCCTTCGAGCAGCAATTGGCGGCCGACCTGCAGCAGTTCACGGACGAGCTGCGTGAGCTGCTGGGCGCCGAGCCCATGGCGCCGCGCCATCAACGGCCGGTGATCGCCTTGTTCGGCCCGCCCAATGCGGGCAAGAGCACGCTGTTCAACGCGCTGCTGGGCAAACCGCGCGCGCTGGTCAGCGAGGTGGCGGGCACCACGCGCGACCCGGTCGAGGCCGAGCTGGAGATGGGCGCGCATCACGCGCTGCTGGTTGACCTGAGCGGCGTGGGCACCAGCGACGCCGACCTGGGGCGTTTCGCGGAAACCGCCCGCGCGCGCGCCCTTGAAGCCGACCTGCTGCTGCTGCTGGACGCGCCGGGACAGCATGAGCTGGCGGGCGAATTCGCCGAGCTGCAACGCCGCGATGCTTCGGTGCGATCGCGCGCCCTGTGGGTTCACACCAAGGCGGACCTCGGCCCGTCGAGTGGCGCAAACCCGGGGCTGGAGGCCGTTGCGGTGTCGGGGGGCAGCGGCGGCGGGCTGGCTGAGCTGCGCGGGCGGCTGATTGAGCGGCTGGACCAGCAGGCCTCCGGCGGTGCCACCAGCCTGCTGCGGGTGCGCGCCGGTGAAGCGCTCAAGCTGCTGGAGCGGGAGGAAGCAGCGCCGCCCGAGGTGAGAGCCGGGGACGTACGCCGCGCGCTGAAGCTGCTGGATGAAGCTTTGCTCGCCGAGACACCCGGCGAAGTGCTGAGCCTGATATTTTCCAGGTTCTGCATCGGCAAATAGGGCCGGACCGTTACTTCAGCAGGCCGTACTTCTTGCCAAGCTTTTCGAAGGCTTCAATCACGCGGGCGATGTCACTCTCGGTGTGGATCGCCATGAAGCTGGCGCGCACGCCGCTCTGGCCCTGTGGCACGCCCGGGGTGATCACCGGGTTGGTGTAGACGCCGAGCTCAAGCAGGTCTTTCCAGAACTGGAAAGCCTCGATGTCTTCACCCACCTTCACGTACACGATGGGTGTCGGCTCGTCGTCAACCGGGTAGCCGATGCGGCGGAACTCGCCGCGCACCTGGCTGATAACCTTGCGCAGGTTGCCCAGGTGCTCAGGCTCGTTCCGAATCAGGTCTAGCGCCGTGCTGACGGCCGCGACGCTGCCGGGCGTCATGCTGGCCGCGAAGATCAGCTGGCGGGCGTGATGCTTGACGTAGCTGATCACGCGTTCTTCGCCCGCGATGAAGCCGCCCAGGCCGGCGAACGACTTGCTGAACGTGCCCATCACCACGTCGACTTCCTTGTCGAGGCCGTAGTGCTCGGCAGTGCCGCGGCCGGTGGGCCCGACGACACCAACGCCGTGCGCGTCGTCGATGAAGATGCGGAGGCCGTACTTCTTCTTGAGCTCAACGAACTCTGGCAGGCGGCAGATGGTGCCCTTCATGCTGAACACGCCGTCCGTGACCAGCAGCTTTCCGGCTTCAGGAGGCGAATTCTCGAGCACGCGGGCAAGGTCTTCGACGTCGTCGTGCTTGTACTTCTTGGTCTCCGCGAAGGTGAGCTGCGTGGCGTCCATGATGCAGCTGTGGTTCTCGCGGTCGCTGTAGATGATGTCGCGGCGCCCGGCCAGCACGCTGATGGCGCCCATGTTGGTGGTGTAGCCCGTGGTGAAGCACAGGGCTTTGGGCTTGTCCATGAAATCCGCGAGCTTTTCCTCAAGCTCGACGTGTATCACGTAGGTGCCGTTGGCGTAGCGGCTGCCGCTGCAGGAGGTGCCGTATTCCTTGGTGGCGTTGACGGCCGCTTCCACCACCTTGGGGTGGCGGGTCAGGCCCAGGTAGTTGTTGGACCCGGCCATGACAACTTCACGCCCATCGATCACGACGCGGGAACCGTGGTTACCCTCAATCGTCTTGAAGAAGGGGTAAAGTCCCGCCGCCTGAACTTCAAGGTCGCGCGTGAAATCGAAGCACTTGGCGAAGACGTCCACTGAGTTCTTCCGACCTGTCGTGTTAAATGCCCATATGACACGGCTACCATGCCCGCGGAGGGCCGGAACAGACTAGTCCGAGCCCGTCATTAGTCAAGCTGACCGAACTATCCCTTCGCCGCCGCGACAACTTTCTTCGCTGCGTCCGTGAGGTCCGTGGCAGACTGGATCTTCAACCCGCTGGCGTCCAGCAGTTGCCGGCCCTTTTCCACGTTGGTGCCCTCGAGGCGCACGACCACGGGCAGTTTCAACCCGACTTCCTTGGCTGCCGCGATCACTCCCTCGGCAATCACGTCGCACTTCATGATGCCGCCGAAGATGTTCACCAGCACGGCCTTTACGTTTTTATCGCTGAGGATCAACTTGAAGGCTGCCGTAACGCGCTCGGCGCTGGCGCCGCCGCCAACGTCCAGGAAATTCGCGGGCTCGCCGCCGTGCAGCTTGATGATGTCCATGGTGGACATCGCCAGGCCGGCGCCGTTGACCATGCAGCCGATGTTGCCTTCGAGCTTGATGTAGCTGAGGTCGTACTTCTTGGCCTCGGTTTCTTCGGCCACCTCCTCGGTGACGTCGCGGTAACTCTCGATCGCCTGGTGGCGGTAAAGCGCGTTGTCGTCGAAGGTCATCTTTGCGTCCAGCGCAAGCACCTGCCCGTCTTTGGTGGTGACCAGCGGGTTGATCTCCACCAGCGTGGCGTCTTCTTCAACGAAGCACTTCGCGACGCCCAGGATCAGCGTGGCGGCCTTGTTCACGAGCTCCTGCGGGATGCCGATCGCGAGCGCGAGGCGCCGGGCCTGGAAGCCGTGCATGCCCTCGGCCGGGTCGAAGAACTCTTTTTTGATCTTGCCCGGGGTCTTCGCGGCGACTTCCTCGATGTCCATGCCGCCCTCGTAGCTGCCCATCAAGCAGACCCTGGCGGTTTCGCGGTCGAGCACCGCGGCCAGGTAGTACTCGTGATCGATCAGGCAGCCGGCCTCGACCAGCAGCTGGTTGACCTTCTTACCTTCGGGGCCGGTCTGGTGCGTCACCAACTGCATGCCGAGGATCTTCTCGGCATGGCTGCGGACCTCGTCGATGCTCTTGGCCAGCTTGACGCCGCCGCCCTTGCCGCGGCCGCCGGCATGGATCTGGGCCTTTACCACCCAGACTTCGCCGCCGATGTCGCGCGCGACGTTGACCGCCTCTTCCACACTGTAGGCAACGCGACCCTTCAACAGCGGCGCGTTGTAGCGGCGCAGCACTTCCTTGGCCTGGTATTCGTGGATCTTCATGGTTCTCGTTCCGGTTGTACAGGGTCAGGCGCTGTCTTCGCCGGGCACACAGCATCGTTGCCCGACAGTCACTGGTCGCAAAAAAACGAGCCGGACCCAAAGCGGCGGCATTGTGCGGACGAGCTACCCGGGGCGCAAGGCGCAAATCCGGACCGCTTTATCGACGCCCCTTGCCGTGCTTTTTGACCGTCCCCTTCAGCGCGTGTGTCTTCTGTTGCAGGCGCACGACTACGCTCTCGGGTACGAAGCGCGAGATGTCGCCGTCCAGCGCCGCCGCCTCGCGGATCAGCCGGGACGAGATGAAGCTCTCCTCCAGGCTGGCGCAGACAAACACGGTTTCGATGTCAGGGGCGAAGGTGCGGTTGGCGTAGGCCATCTGCACCTCGTTCTCGTAGTCGCTGAACGTGCGCAGGCCGCGAAGAATGACCTTGCCGCCCAGGCTGCGGACGTAGTCGACCACCATGCCGGTGAAGCTTTCCACCTTCACGTTCGGCAGGTCGGCCGTCACCTCGCGCAGCATCTGAAGGCGCTCATCCAGGCTGAACAGCGGCTGCTTGGCGATGTTGACGGCGCAGGCAACCACCAGTTGTTCGAACAGCTGGCTGCCACGCTGGATTACATCCAGGTGCCCGTTGCTGACAGGGTCAAAGGTGCCGGGATAAACGGCAAGACGATGCGGCATGGTTGCCCCCGTGGGTTCGGGGCTTCAAGTTAGCAATCCGGCCGGGCGGGAACAGACCCGCAAACGCCGGCGTTGGGTGCGTGACCCGGACTATGCTGGCCATAGACTACAGGAGAAACCATGGCATCGCTGTTTGACTTGAGTACCAGCAGCCTTGGCGGCGAACCGGCAGACCTCGCGCAGTACCAGGGCAAGGTCTGCCTGGTGGTGAACGTCGCCAGCGCCTGAGGGCTTACGCCCCACTACTCCGGTCTGGAGTCGCTTCACCGTGAGCTTGCGCCGCGCGGGTTCAGCGTGCTGGGTTTTCCCTGCAACCAGTTCGGCGCGCAGGAGCCGGGGACGCCGGCCGAAATCCGCGAATTCTGCACCCGCAGGTTCGGCGTGACCTTCCCGCTGTTCGAGAAGCTGGACGTCAAAGGAAAGAACCAGCACCCCGTCTACCAGTTCCTCACGGCCGAGCACGAAGTGCCGGACTGGAACTTCACCAAGTACCTGGTGGGCAAAGACGGGCAGGTGATCAAACGCTACCCGCCCCCACCAAGCCCGACGATCCGCAACTGCGCGGCGATATCGAAGAAGCGCTCAAGGCCTGAGCCGCGAGCGCATGCTGACCCACTCGCTGTCCGCGTCTGCAAAGCGCAGGCGCGCGCGCACGTCCTTGGGCTTCGCGTAGTCGATGCCTACGCGCGGGCCCGCCAGCAGGCGGCGCGCCGGCTCGCCTTCAAGCAACTCCAGCCCGCCCGGCATGAAAAGCCGGTGGCCGGACCATTCCGTTGACAGGTCAAGAGCCTGGCCCAGCTTGCCCGGGCCGGTCAGCAGCACCGGCCCCGACTTGCCGCCCCGCCGCGCGCGCACCAGCGCCTCGCCTTCCACCGGTTCCGCGCTGCGGATCAGCACGGCCGTGCCTTCGCCGCGCCCGGTCACCACGTTCAGCATGTTGTGAAGGCCGTAGCACAGGTAGACGTAGCTGTGGCCGCCATCGCCCCACATTGGCTCGTTGCGGGGCGTGCGGCCCATGCTGGTGTGGGCGGCGCTGTCGTCCGGGCCGCGGTAGGCTTCGACCTCGGTGATGCGCAGCACAACCGGCCCGCGCCGGATGTAGCGGCCCACCAGGTCGCGGGCGACCTCCACCACATCGCGGAAGTACCAGTCCTGGGGCAGCAGCCCTGCGGCGAGTTTCGTCGAGCCGGTCACGCCTCTTTCACCCCCACCCAGCAGCCGTCGCCGATGCCGACCATCACCGCGTGCACGTTCTTCCGGGCTGCCATGTAGTCGTTGAAGCGCCGCACGGCCGCCACGCCGGACTCGCTGGGGACTTCATCAAACAGCTGCCCGAAGGCAAACGCGTTGTCGGCCATCACCAGGCCTCCCACCGGCAGGATGCGCAGGCACTCGTCCAGGTAGCGCGGGTAGTTCTCTTTGTCGGCATCGAGGAAGCAGGCGTCCGCGCTGCCGGTCTTGATGGACTTCAGCACATCGGCGCCCGCGCCGCGCAGCACCTTGACCTTGTCCGCCACGTCGGATTTCGCGATCCACTGTTCGGCGAAGTCGGCATGTTTCGGGTTCAGTTCGATGGTCCGAACCAGGCCCCCCGGCGGCAGCGCGCGCGCCATGCAGATCGCGCTGTAGCCGGCCAGGGTGCCGACCTCAATCACCTGCTTCGCCCGGTGCAGTTTCAAAACAACCTGCATCAGGCTGGCCTGGGCCGGCGAGATCCAGATTTTGGGGATGCCCTCGGCCTCAGCCGCCTGCTTCAGCTCAGAGAGGAACGGATCATCACCGCGGGTATGCTCGGCGATGTATCGGTAGTGGCGGCGTGTGACGATTGCATCATCATCGGACATGGGCTCTCCTCGGCCGGCCTTTACTTTCGGATTTGTGCATGACTATACCCGTTCACTGCGTTTTGAGTGCAACTGGATAAAGGAGTGCAACCGTGGCGATTACACCTGAACAAGTGACACCGGGCGAGGAGTATAAGTTCCTTATCGTGCTGGGCATCAAGGACCTGGACGGTTTCTACGAGGGCCGGGCAAAGAGCGTCGCGCATCACGATGGCCGTACGTTCCTGGCCTTTGAGAACGTGCGCTCGATCCATTATCCGGGTTACGCCAACCGCACGCACAGCCATCCGCAGGGCATGGTGGAAGACTTGATGAACAGCCTGATTGATTCACGCTGCATCAAGGCGATCATCCGCCACACGTTGACCGAGTAGCGGCCGGCCTCCGCCCCGCGCAAGCGGGTAAGGCGGGACGTAAACCAAGCGGTCGCAGATTCCGTCCCGGACAGGTCCGCCTTCTCCGAGTCCACCAAAGAAATCACCCGCTCTCGCGGGTGATTTCTTTGGTGGACGTGGAGGGACTCGAACCCCCGACCCTCTGCGTGTAAAGCAGATGCTCTAACCAATTGAGCTACACGTCCTTGCCTGCAAGATAGCGGCCGTTGGCCTTCGCACAACGGGCCGGTTTTCGGCAATATCGGGCGCACCGGATGTGTTTGGGTCGTATAACCGTGCAACTCATTCCACGGGGAACAGTTGATGCGCTCGAAGCTGCGTGTATTTGCCCTGCTTTTGCCGCTGTTGCTGGCCGCCTGTGGCGGCGGAGATGACAAGTCCGGCCCCCCGCGCTCCAAGGCCTTCCCGGTCGAGGTCGAGACCATTGCCGGCCGTGAGGTTCAGTACGTCGTGTCCGCTGTGGGCTCAATTGAGGCGTTTGAAGAAGTCCAGATCACCGCCCGCGTGAGCGGAGTGCTCGAGAAGATCAACTTCCGGGAAGGCCAGGAAGTCACCCCGGAAACCGTGTTGGTTGAGATCGAACCGGCGCGCTTCCAGTACGCCCAGGACGCCGCGCAGGCAGCACACGACCGCGCGGCAGCCGAATTGAAGGAAGCCCAGGACGGCCTGAAACGCCGCGAAGACCCCAAGGGCGGCATCTTCTCAAAGGAAGAAGTCGAAGCCTGGCGCACCAAGGTCGCTGTCGCCATGGCCGTGGAACGCCAGCGCGCCGCGGAGTTATCGCAGGCGAAGCTGGACTTTGCCAACGCCACCCCGCGCGCGCCCATGAGCGGCGTGATCCAGTCGCGCCTGGTGCAGACGGGCCAGTGGGTTACCCCGGGCACCGTGATCGCGCGGCTGCTGAGGCGCGACCCCATGCTGCTGCGCTTTGCGGTCACCGAGGCGCAGGCGGCGCAGCTGAAGCCCGGCCTTGCGGCCACCTTCAGCGTCTCCGGCGCGAACCAGGAGTACGCCGCAACGCTGACTCACGTGGCTGCCTCCGCGGATCCCACCACCCGGATGGTGCAGGTTGTCGCCGAAGTAGCCCCCGAGCACGCCGCGCAGCTCACGCCCGGCACCTTCATCCGCGCCACCGTGCCCGTCGGCTCACGCGACAATGCCCCCACCGTGCCGGAAACGGCCGTGCGCCCCAGCGAGCGCGGTTTCCTGGTCTACGTGGTGGAAGGCGGCAAGGCGTACCAGCGCGTGATCGAGATCGGCCTGCGCACGCCGGACGGGCGCATCGAGGTGCGCTCGGGCCTTGAGGTCGGGCAAGTGCTGGTGACGCGGGGCGCCGAGGCGCTGCGGGAGGGCGCCGAAGTCAAGATTGTCACCGCCGGCGCCGCGGAGAAGCCGCAGGGAGCGCAGCCATGAAGCTGACTGAGCTCTGCGTGCGCAAACCGGTGCTGGCCTGGATGATCATGGGCGCCACCATCGTGTTCGGCTTGGTGGCGGCCAATCGCATCGGCATCAGCCAGTTCCCCGACGTGGACTTCCCCACGGTTTCGGTCAACGTCGGCTGGGAAGGCGCTTCTCCCGACGCCGTCGAGCAGGACGTGGTCGAAATTCTCGAAGAGGCGCTGGTGCAGGTCGAAGGTGTGAAGTCGATTAGCTCGACTTCGCGCCAGGGGCGCGGCAGCGTCACGGTCGAGTTCGACCTGTCCCGCGACATCGACTCCGCGGTGCAGGACGTGCAGGCCGTCGTCGCCGAGGCGCAGCGCAGCCTGCCCAGCGACGTTGAGCCCCCCACCGTGCGCAAGAGCAATCCGGAAGACCGGCCGATCATGTACGTCAGCTTATCCGGCCCGTACTCGCGGCAGGTGCTGGCCGACGTGGTGCGCTATCGCGTCAAGGAAAAGCTGCAGACGCTGCCGGGCGTCGGTGAGGTAACCCTCGGCGGCTACCTTGAGCGCAACGTGCGCATCTGGGTGGATGCCGACAAGCTTGACGCCAAGGGCCTGACGGTCAGCGACCTGATCGGCGCCCTGCGCCGCGAGCACGTCGAGCTGCCGGCCGGGCGCATCGAGACCGCCGGGCGAGAAGTCAACGTGCGTGTGCTGGGCGAAGCGCTGCACCTGGATGAGCTTCGCGAGATCGTTGTTCGCGAAGTCGACGGCCGCCCGATCTATCTGCACGAAGTGGCCCTAGTGGAAGATGGCTTTGAAGACGAGCGCCGCCTGAGCCGCGTGAACGGCGTGCCGGCCCAGGGCTTGGGCATCCGCAAGCAGCGCGGCGCCAACGCGGTAGAGGTTGCGCAGTCCGTGCGCGCGGTGCTGGATGAAATCCGCCCGACGCTCGAGGCCGACATGGACCTCGGCATCAACTTTGACTCGACGGTGTACATCGAGGAATCGGTGCACGAGATCGAGTTCGAGCTGGTGCTGGCGGTGCTGCTGACGGCGCTGGTGTGCTGGATCTTCCTGGGCTCGCTGAGCAGCACCATGAACGTGGTGCTGGCGATACCGATGTCGCTGCTGGGCACCATCGCGATCATCTACTTCCTGGGCTTCACGCTGAACACCTTCACGCTGCTGGCGCTGGCGCTGGCGGTGGGCATCGTGGTCGACGACGCGATCATGATCATGGAGAACATCTATCGCCACAGCGAGGAAGGAGCGGACCGCTTCAAGGCGGCGCTGGGCGGCACCAAAGAAATCATGGGCGCCGCGCTGGCTTCGACCATCGCGATCTGCGCGATCTTCGCGCCGGTGATCTTCATGAGCGGCGTGACCGGCAAGTTCTTTTTCCAGTTCGGCGTGACGCTGAGCCTCGCCGTGCTTCTCAGCTACGTGGAAGCGATCACGCTGGCACCCGCGCGCTGCGCCCAGCTGCTGAAAAAGAGCGTCAAGGAAAACCGCAGCGCACTGGGCCGCGTTGTGGACCGCGGCTTCGACAGGCTGCGCAACGGCTACAGCCGCGGGCTCACCCCGGTGCTGCGCTTTCCCTACATCGCACTGCTGATCGGCGGCGGCGTGTTCGCGGGCGCGCTGTGGCTGATGACCTCGCTGCCCAGTGAATTCGTGCCAAGCCAGGACCAGAGCCGCCTGATGGTGCGCCTGCAGACAGCCGTCGGCAGCAGCCTTGAGGAGAGCGACGCGCTGTTCAAGCAGGCCGAGGCGCAGGTCAACGCCCGCGACGACGTGAGCCGCGTGTTCTGCATCGTCGGCGGGTTTGGCGGCGGTGACGTCAACACGTCGATGATGTTCGTGACCCTGGTGCCGCCAAAGGAGCGCGACAAGACTCAGAACGAGATCGCCGGCGAGTTGCGCGGCGTGCTCAACAAAACGCCCGGCCTGAAGGCCGTGGTGCAGGACCTCAGCCAGCAGGGCTTCAGCGCGCGGCGCGGCTTCCCCGTCGAGTTCAGCGTGCGGGGGCCGGACTTCAACAAGCTGGGCGAGCTTGCCCAGCAGATGGCCGACGAGATGCGCGACAGCGGCCTGGTGGTGGACGTGGACACGGACTACCAGGTCGGCATGCCCGAGCTGCGAGTGGTGCCGGACCGCGCCCGCGCCGCGGACCTGGGCGTGCCGATGCAGGACGTGGCGGTCACGCTGAACGCCCTGGTGGGCGGCGTGCGCGTCGGCAAGTTCAGCGATCAGGGTCGCCGCCTGGACGTGCGGCTGCGCCTGCTGGCCGGCCAGCGCAGCAGCCCCCAGGACATCGAGCGCCTGCGCGTGCGCACCAGCAGCGGCGAGCGTATCCCGCTCAGCAACCTGGTCAAACAGGAAGAGCGCCCGGTGCTGCAGAGCATCATGCGGCAGGACCGCGAGCGCAGCATCACGGTGTTCGCCAACGTGGCGCCCGGCCACACCCAGAACGAGGCGCTTGAGAAAGTCCGCGAGCTGCAGGACAAGATGCCCGAGGGCTACCGCATTGCCATGAGCGGCGCCTCGGTCGAGTACCAGGACTCGTTCAACAGCCTGATCTTCGCGCTGCTGATGGGCATCCTGGTCGCATACATGGTGCTGGCAGGGCAGTTCAACAGCTTCTTCCACCCCATCACCGTGCTGACCATCGTGCCGCTCTCCATTGCCGGCGCGGCGCTGGCACTGTTCGCCTTCGGCCAGACGCTCAACATCTTCAGCATGATCGGCCTGCTGCTGTTGCTTGGCATCGCCAAGAAGAACTCGATCATCCTGGTCGACTACGCCAACCAGCTGCGGCTGAAGGGCCTGACCGCGCGCGAGGCCATGGCCAAGGCCGGTCCGATCCGTTTGCGTCCCATCCTGATGACCAGCGCCGCGACCATGATGGCCGCGTTGCCGGCCGCGATGGCGCTGGGCCCGGGTGGTGAAATCCGACGCCCGATGGCAATCGGCGTGCTGGGCGGCATGGCGGTAGCCACGCTGCTGAGCCTGCTGGTGGTGCCTTCGTTCTACGTGTTGATGGACGACTGGCTGCGCTTCTTCCGCCGCGGCAAAGGGGGCCCAGAAGGCGCGGTGCAGGAGATCCCGGAGGCCGACAGCGAAGTGCAGGATTCGCGGGTGTAGGTCCCTCTACTTGTACAGCTCTTTCAGCAGCAGGTCGCCGGCCTTCAGCAGCCGCTGGTCCATGCTGCTGGCCGCGAGCGGCAGAAGGTTGGCGCGGGTTTCCTTGCGGTACTTCTCGATCTCTTCGGTGCTGCGGCCGGAAGTCGGCAGGCAGCGCAGGTTGTGCACGCGATCGCACATCTTCACGGCTTTGATCCAGCCGGGCGCGCGGCGCAGGCCTTCGTAGTAGCGCTCCAGGCCCAGTTCTTTAGGTGTGCCGTCGCGCTTGTACATCTTGGTCAACAGCACCACCGCGCCTGAGACGTTGTCGCCAAAGGCCTGCGACAGCTGGGCGGGCGTGGTGTTGAGGTCGTCTTCCAGCACGTCGTGCAGCAGGGCGGTGATCACCTCGTCGCGCTCGCGCAGCTTCACGTTCTCGACGGCGATCAACGCGACCTCAAGCGGGTGGGTGGCGTAGGGCAGGCCGCCGTCGCGGGTCTGGCCGGCGTGGGCGCGGTACATCAGCTCAAGCGCGCGGGTGACGTCGCGGTGCAGGCCGGGCTCGAGCTGGTTCAGCAGGCGCTTCTCCAGCGGCTCGCATTCGGGCGGGCGGCTGACCTTGAGTTCGGTCTCCGGCGGGGCCGCGGGCTTTTCATCGCCGCGGTGGCGTTTCTCCATGACGCGGCGGATGTCCTCGAAGCTGATGTCCTTCTGCACCATCAGCACCATCAGGTGGAACACCAGGTCGCACATCTCGCCGACCAGCTCGCTGCGTTTTTCCCCCTTGGCGGCGATGATCGTCTCGGTGGCCTCTTCGCCCAGCTTCTTGAGAATCTTGTCGAGCCCCTTGGTGAACAGGTAGGTGCTGTAGCTGCCCTCGGGCAGCTTGGTCTTGCGCTCCTGCAACAGCGTGCGCACGTCGTCCATCAGCGCGCCGAAGCGCGCACCCCAGCCAAGCGCGGGCTGTTCGGCCTGCTCGACTTCGCTTAGTACGGCCTTGTTCTTGAACACAGTCTGGAAGAAGCAGTCGCCCTCGCCGGTGTGGCAGGCCGGGCCGTCGGGCAGCACGCGGGCCACAAGGGCGTCGCCGTCGCAGTCGAGTTTCAGCTCCGCCACGCGCATGGTGTTGCCGCTGGATTCCCCCTTCACCCAGAGCTGCTTGCGGCTGCGCGACCAGAAGGTGACCAGCCCTGTTTCGAGCGTCGTGCGGAAGGCGGCCAGGTTCATCCAGGCCAGCGTCAGCACTTCGCCGTTGCGCGCGTCCTGCATGATGCAGGGGATCAGGCCGCTGCTGTCGAACTTCAGGCCTTCGACGGGTGCTTGTTCAGTGAAGTCGCTCATGGTGTGTCAGGGGCCAGGTTACAGGTTTCAGGGGTCAGGGAACTACGCCTGCGTTGTCATCTCTACAGGTCTGATGTTGAAGCTTTGGCTGCGTAAGAACTCCTTCGCTTCCCTGACCGTGTGCTGCCCGAAGTGAAAAATGCCGGCCGCCAGTACCGCCGCCGCGCCTGCTTTCAGCCCTTCGGCCAGATGCTCCAGTCTACCAACCCCGCCGGAAGCTATCACCGGGACGGCAACCAGCGCAGCGGCCTTGGCAGTGAGCTCCAGGTCGAAGCCTTCGCCCGTGCCGTCGCGGTCCATGCTGGTGAGCAGAATCTCGCCGGCGCCAAGCTCCACGCCACGCTTGATCCAATCCAGCGCGTCCAGGCCCGTGTCTTCACGGCCGCCCTTCACGTAGACGTGGTAGCTGCCGGCCGGCTGTTTGCGCGCGTCCACGGCCAGCACCACGGCCTGTTTGCCGAAGCGCTCGGCGCAGTCGCGGATCAATTGCGGGTTCTTCACGGCCGCGCTGTTGACCGCGACCTTGTCGGCGCCGGCGCGCAACAGGCGCTCGAAATCTTCCACGCTGCGCACGCCGCCGCCGATGGTGAACGGGATGCTGAGTTCAAGGGCGCAACGCCGGGCGAGTTCCACGGTGGTGTCGCGGTTTTCGTGGCTGGCGGTGATGTCCAGGAACACCAGCTCGTCCGCCTGTTCGCGGTCGTAGCGCACGGCGCATTCGACGGGGTCGCCCGCGTCGCGCAGGCCGACGAAGTTGACGCCCTTCACGACGCGGCCGTCTTTGACGTCAAGGCACACGATCAGTCGTTTTGCGAGCATAGGTGGAGGTCAGAGTTTAGAGGTCGGAGGTCAGGGAAACTCACGGAGCGCCTTTGCGCCGTTTTCTGACCTCTGGCCTCCCTGTTCAAGCTTCTTATCAGCTGCGGGCTGCCAGGCCTGCCTTGGCGTACTCGAGGGCCTGCTCGTAGCTGAACTCGCCCTGCATCAGCGGCTTGCCTACCAGCACGCCGGAAATGCCCTCGGTGGCGGCGGCCGCCTTGATGTGGTCCAGCGTCTGCACGCCGCCGGTGATGATCACGTCGCCGCCGACCTGCGCCGCTTCCGCCACGCTGGGGCCGCTGCCGCGCGCGTCGGCCGAGACGTCCTGGAAGATGAAATGCTTCACACCCGCTTCGCGCACCTTGGCGGCAACCTGCGCCGGGGTGGCCTTGGGGTCCTTGATCCAGTCCTGGGCGACCATACGGCCGTTCTTGACGTCGATGAAGATCACCACGGCGTCGGCCGCGTGCTTGACGGCCGCCTGCACGAGCGCCGGGTTCTGCATGGCGGCGCTGCCGATGGCGGCGCGCTTGATGCCAAGCGAGGTGACCATCTGGAAACTCTCCAGGTCGCGCACGCCGCCGCTGACCTGTAAAGTTACGTCGAAGCTCTTGGCCAGCTCGCCCATGACGGACAGGTTGCGCTCGGCGCCGGCCAGCACGCTGCCGGAATGCTCGGCCTGGCTGACGATGAAGGGGCCATCCAGGTTGTACAGGTGGATCATGCGGGCGCCGGCCTCGACGAACTTGCGCACGAAGCCGATGGGCTCAACGCGGTTGGCGCGGGTGCCCATGCCCACCGATTCATAACGCAGGGCCATGCCGCCCCGCAGCTCGATTGCCGGGATCACCTGGAAGTCGCTCATGTTCGCTGTCCTTTCGCGGCCTGCAGTGCCTGTCTTACCGTAAATCGCCCTTCATACAACGCCTTGCCGATGATCAGGCCGTCAACCCCGCCGCCGGTGGTTGCGGCCGCGGTCACATGCTCGAGGCTGCCGACACCGCCGGAGGCTATCACCGCGGCCCCCGTTTGCGCCAGCTTGCAGGCGCCCTGCAGGTCAGGCCCGACCAGCATGCCGTCGCGGGCGATGTCGGTGTAGATGAAACGGGAGACGCCGGCCTGCACCATGCGCTCAGCCAGCTCTTCCGCCGAGACCTCGCTGGTTTCCACCCAGCCCTCCACGGCAACCATACCATCGCGGGCGTCGATGCCGACGGCCACTTGCGGCCCGAACTCGGCCGCCAGCTCGCGGACCAATTCGGGCTGGCGCAGGGCAACGGTGCCGAGGATGACGCGCTTTACTCCGCGCTTGAGGGCCTGCTCGACATCGTCGCGCGTGCGCAGGCCGCCGCCGAACTCGACGGGGATTTCCACGCTGTTGCAGATCGCGCGCAGCACGGCCAGGTTTTCGCCCGCTTCGCCGAAAGCGCCGTCCAGGTTCACCACGTGCAGCCACTGCGCGCCTTGGGCCTGGAAATCGCGGGCGACTTCCGTGGCGTCTTCGGCGTAGGTGGTCTCGGCGTCGGCGCGGCCTTGCTGCAGGCGCACCACGCGCCCCCGGCGCAGGTCGATGGCGGGGTAGATCGTGAAGTCGCTCATAGCTTCAGGAAGTTCTCCAGCAGCGTGGCGCCGCAGCGCTGGCTTTTTTCCGGGTGGGCCTGGATGCCGCGCACGTTGCCGCGCCGCACCACGCTGCAGAAGGTTTCGCCGTATTCGGTTTCGCCCAGCACGTCCGCACTCTCCGCGGGCTCGCACACGAAGCTGTGCACGAAGTAGAAGAAAGCTTCCGCGGGCAGATTCTCCAGCAGCGGGTCGGCCTTTCGAGGCACAATGCGGTTCCAGCCCATGTGCGGCACCGGGTTGGCGCCGGCCTTGATCTCGCGCACGCGGCCCGGGATCAGCCCCAGGCCGGGGGTTTCCTCGAACTCCTCCCCGGTTTCAAACAGCAACTGCATGCCGAGGCAGATGCCCAGCAAGGGTTTGTCCGATGCCGCGAATTCGCGGATTGCGGCCGTGAACCCCCGCTGGTTCAGGGCTTTCATACCGGCTGGGAAGCTGCCTACGCCCGGCAACAGCAGGCGTTCGGCGTCGGCGACGGACGCGGCTTGCGTTGCCACCTGCACTGTCGCGCCCGCGCGTTCAAGGGCGCGCGAGATGCTGCCCAGGTTGCAGATGCCGGAGTCAATGATGGTGACGTTCATGGCAGCTCAGGGGACTGTCCCCGTCCTCGAAACTTTGCCTGGTCACAACTACGGGGACAGTCCCCAACTGCGGGGACAGTCCCCTGAAGCAGTTCTCTAAAGCACTCCCTTGGTGCTGGGCACGCCCTTGCGCCGGGCGTCGTAATCGAGCGCGACGCGCAATGCGCGCGTGACGGCCTTGAACACGCCCTCGATAATGTGGTGCGTGTCGTCGCCGCGCAGCACGTCGATGTGCAGGTTCATGGGGAAGTGCGTGCTGAAGCTGCGCCAGAAGTGCTCGACCATTTCCGTGGGCAGGCCCCCGACCTCTTCGCGCTTGAGCTGGCCCATTTCGCACACCAGGAACGGGCGCCCGCTGAGGTCAAGCGCGCAGCGGATCAGTGCTTCGTCCATGGGGATCAGGCTGCTGCCGTAGCGGTTGATGCCGGCCTTGTCACCGGCCGCCTGCTTGAAGGCCTCGCCGATCGCGATGGCGATGTCTTCCACGCTGTGGTGGGCGTCCACGTGCAGGTCGCCGGTGCAGTTGACGGTCAGGTCGAACAGGCCGTGTTTGCTGAACAGTTCCAGCATGTGGTTCAGGAAGCCGATGCCGGTCTGGATGGCGTACTTGCCTTCGCCATCGAGGTTGACCTCGACGGCGATCTGCGTCTCGGAAGTCTTGCGGCTGTAGCTGGCTGTTCGCATGGGCCGGTCCAGGAATCGTTACCCCACCACTGTCATCGCATACTCGAGCGCCTTCAGGAAGGCGTCGTTTTCTTCGGGCCGGCCGATGCTGACGCGCAGGGCCTTGCCCAGGCGCGGGTAGCCGCTGACGTCGCGGATCAGCACGCCACGGCTGACCATGGCCTTCCATATATCGCGCGGCGCGCGCTCGGTTTCAAACAGCAGAAAGTTTGCGCGGCTGGGGTACACCTTCACGCCCTTGTACTCGCGCAGCTTGCGGGCCACGCGCTCGCGCTCGCGCTTGGTTTCTTCCACGCGGGCCTTGAGCGTCACGGCGTTCTCAATTGCCGTCTCCACGGCCGCCATGGTGAAGATGTTGAGGTTGTAGGGCAGCTTGGCCGCCGCGAAAATCGGACGTGCCTCCGGGTGACACACCATGCAGCCGAAGCGCAGGCCGGCAGTGGCCAGCGCCTTGCTGAAGGTGCGCAGCACCACCAGGTTGCGGCAGTGGCGCGTGAGCTCAAGGGCCGACTCGCCGTGGAACTCGAAGTAGGCTTCGTCCACCACCCACAGCGCGGCGCTGGTGTTGACCAGGTGCTCGAGGTCCGTGGGGTCGATCACACTGCCGGTCGGGTTGTTGGGCGTGGCCAGCACTACCACCGAGGCGTCCGCGGCGGCCTGTTCCAGCGCCGCGGCGTCGTACTGCAACTCGTCGTTGAGGCCGGCGGTGACTACCTCGGCACCCAGCAGGTCCGCCAGCAGCTTGTAGACCGTGAAGGTGGGCTGCGGGATTACCACCTTGCGCCCGCGCTCCAGGGTGCTGACGAAAACCGCGTACAGCAGCTCGTTACTGCCGTTGCCGGCCAGCACCTGCTCAGCATCTGCTCCGATGTGCGCGGCTACCTTGGCCAGAAACGCATCGGGCACGAAGGGCGGGTAGCGGTTCCAGGGCAGGTCACGCACGCGCTCGAACACTTCCTGCTTCAGCGCGGCCGGCCAGTCCCAGGCGTTTTCGTTCTGGTTCAGCTTGACCGGGCAATCCGGCACATCAAGCGTGTAGCCGCCGGCCAGGCCGGGCAGCTGCGTCTTGAAGTACTTGAGCGTGGTGTTGTCCATGCAATCTACAGCCGCTTCTCGATGCTGCGGGCGTGGGCCTCCAGCTGCTCGGCCCGCGCCAGCTTGATGGCCGTATCCCGGTTGGCCGCCAGCAGCTCCTTGCTGCCGCGGATGATGCTGACGTGCCGCACGAAGTCGTCCACGCCGAGCGCGCTGGCCCAGCGTGCGCTGCCGGCCGTGGGCAGCACGTGGTTGGGGCCGGCGTTGTAGTCGCCGAAGGCCTCGGGGGCCCAGGGGCCGATGAATACAGCGCCGGCGTTGCGGATCTGCTTGGCGTCGTTTTCGGCGTCTTCGGTCAGCACTTCGCAGTGCTCCGGTGCGATCGAATCCGCCAGCCGGATCGCGAAGCCCTTGCTCGGCACGGTGATGATGCCGCCGTAGGACGCGAACGAGCTTTCGATGATGTCCTTGCGCGGCAGGTCGGCCAGTTGCTTCGCGACTTCCGCCTTCACCTTCTCGGCGGCTTCGGTGCTGTCCGTGATCGCAACGGCCGAGGCGTGCTCGTCGTGCTCGGCCTGGGCCAGCATATCTGCTGCCACCATGGCCGGGTCGGCCGAGGCGTCGAAGATGATCACGATTTCGGACGGGCCGGCGAAACTGTCGATGCCCACGCGGCCGCTGAGCATCTGCTTGGCGATGGCCACGAAAATGTTGCCGGGGCCGACGATCTTGTCCACCTTGGCGATCTTCTCGGTGCCGATGGCGGCCGCGGCGATGGCCTGGGCGCCGCCCACACGGTAGACCTCGGTGATACCGAGCTCGGTGATCAGCGCGCACAGTTCCGGCGATTTTTCCAGTGTCTCCGGCGGCGTGAAGACCGCAATCTCCTGCACGCCCGCCACCTGGGCGGGGATTGCGGTCATCATCAGGGTGCTGGGGTAGCTGGCGGTGCCGCCCGGGATGTACAGGCCCACGCGGCGCAGGGGCTGCACGCGGATGCCCACCGAGCCTCCGTGGTCGTCGATCTGCCAGGACTCGGTCTTCTGCTTCTCATGGAACTTGCGCAGGCGCGGAATGATCTGCTCGGTGCACAGCTTGATCAGCTCTTCGTTGGCGCCGTCGGCCCCCTTCATCAGGTCGAGCTTGTTGACCTGGATGCGGTTGGTCGGCAGCTCCTGGCCGTCGAACAGGCGCGCGCAGTGGCGCACGCCGTCGTCGCGAAGCTCGATCACCTTGTCGATCACGCGCTCAACCGTGGCCGAGGCTGTGTGGGGTAGGCCTTCATAGAAACTGTCCGCGAATGCGGCGAACTCGCTGTCGCCGCTGTCCTTCGCGCGCTGCAGCAGTTCGCCGGGTTTGCCGCCGAGCGACACGTCACCGGTCTCCGCCCGCGCAGTCAGCCGCTTCTGCAGGGCGGTGAACTCTTCGGTGCCGATTTCATAGATCTTCAGCGAGTCAGTCATTTCAGTCCCCTTCGACGGCCTGTTTCAGGTTACTCAGCAACTCGCGCAGCTCGGCCAGCCTGGCGTACCACGCCGCGCGGTTCACGGCCAGGCGCGCGCTGCATTCCGCGATTTCTTCGTGCACGACCAGCCCGTTTTCCTTCAGCGTCGTGCCGGTTTCCACGATGTCGACAATGTAATGAGAAAGCCCCAGCACCGCACCGATTTCCACGCTGCCCGAAAGTTTGAACACCGTGCAGGGTGTGCCCTTCTTGCGGAAGTGATTCTGCGCCACGCGCGGGAACTTGCTGGCCACGCGCACCGGCGACAGCAGGTTGTCCAGCCGCCGCTCGATCTCCGGCCGGCCGGCGACCACCATGCGGCAGCGGCTGATGCCGAGGTCCAGCGGTTCCAGCAGGTCGGCGCCTACCTCCATCAGCACGTCCTTGCCGCAGATGCCGACTTCGGCCACGCCCTGCTCGATGTACAGGGGCGTGTCCACCGGCTTCACCAGCAGGTACTCCAGGCGTCCGCACTTGCTGGGCACCAGCAGCTTGCGCGTCTCGGACAGCGACTCTACGGGCGCGTAGCCGGCCTTCTCCAGCAGCGGCGCGGCCTGCTTCAGTGTACGTCCGGTTGGAAGGGCCATGCGCAGCATCAGGCGCCCCCTTCCAGCTGCACCGGCTTGCCCTGGGAGCGCATGGCATGGATCCGTTTGAGCGCGGCCGAGCCTTCCTTTTCATCAAGGCGCTCCGGCGTTGCCGGCGCGAAGCCACCCTGTGACGCAGCCTCGGCCAGGCGCGCCAGGTTGAAGCCGAAGCCGACGGCCGGCACGTCCATGTCGAAGCGGTCGAACAGACGGTCGTAACGGCCGCCGCCGCCGAGCTCTTCGCCGACGGATTCATGGTAGATCTGGAACATGAAGCCGCTGTAGTAGTCCGAGCGGCGCACTTCTCCGAGGTCGATCAGCACGCGGTCAGCGGCGCCGGCGTCACGCAGCAGCGCGTACAGGCCTTCCAGTTCCGCCAGCGCGGCGTCCGCCGGCGGCGACAGCTTGAAGGCGCGCGCGGCCGTGAACACTTCCGGCCCGCCGGTCAGCAGGGGCAGCGCTTCCAGTAACGCCGCTGTGCCGGCATCGAGGCCGACGCGCTGGCAGAGCTGCTGGATGCGGCTGGGGTTCTTGTGGTCAAGCGCCTCGTACAGGCGGCGTTCGCGACGCCCGGCTTCGCCCAGCACGGCGTGGATGAAGCCCGCGTGGCCAACCACGGTGATGGCGTCGCCGGCGCCCACGGCCTCGAGGCTCTCGCGCACCATCATCAGCGCGGCGGCGTCGTACACGGCGCCGCGCGCGTTGAGCCATTCCAGGCCGCGCTGGCTTTGCTCGACGCGGTGGCCGTGGCCGCTGGGGGCGAAGCGATAGACGCGCCCCTCGTAGCTGGCGCGGATCTGGCGGGGTTCGCGGCGCAGCTCGAGCGCCAGGGCCTTGGCGGCGATCAGCGTGAAGTCGGCGCGAAGGGTCAGGCGGCGGCCTTCACGGTCCACCAGGTGATAGAGTTCCGTTTCCTCGCCGGCCTCGGCGAAGGTTTCCGCGCTGTCGAAGGCGGGCAGGATGATCTCGGTGAAGCCCCATCCGCGAAACACGGCCGCGATGCGCTCGCTGATGAACTGGCGGCGCGCGGCCTGGGGGCCGAACACGAGTTCGGTCCCTGGCGGGAAAGAAAGCTGCCTGGCATCACCGGGCATGGCGTTTTCCGAAATGCGCTTGGGAAGCGGGTTTATCGCAGGGTCCAGAGAAACTCAACCAGTGCGCGCAAGTCATGGTCCGGCACGCGCGGGTTGGGCGGCATATGGGTGCCGCGGTAGGCGTCGTCGCCGACGTGGGCGCCGGGGTATTTTGCCGGGTCCTTGATGTGCATCACCAGCCAGCGCCGCGCTTTCAAGGGGTCGTTATCCTGGCGCGCCAGCACACGGTCGGAAATGCCGCCCAGGGGCGGGCCCATCAGGCCGCTGCGGTCGGCGGTAATGGAATGGCAGCTCTCGCAGCCCAGGCCGCGGAAGGCCTTGCGCCCGGTTTCGGCCAGCTGCATGGCCTCTGTAGAGGAAGGAATGTCCGGAAAGGCATTGGCGGCCGACTGCTCGGGGTCGGCGGTCACGCCCGGCACGTTGGCCGAATCCATGCAGCCCGCGCAGAGCAAGGCGAAAAGAAGTATTGCCGCGCGCGCCATCAGGCCGCTTCCTTTACTTCGATGTTTTCGATCTGGCCGTCGCGGTAGTGCACGATGCGGTCGGCGCGCTCGGCCACACCGCGCTCGTGGGTGACCACGACCAGCGTCATGCCCAGTTCGCGCTGCAGGCTTGCAAACAGGTCCAGCAACGCTGCTTCGCTTTCACTGTCCACGTTGCCGGTAGGCTCGTCCGCCAGCAGAACGCGCGGGCGATTCACGATGGCGCGGGCAATGGCCGCGCGCTGGCGTTCACCACCGCTGACCTTGGCGGGCACGTGGTCAAGCCGGTGGCCCAGGCCCACCTGCTCAAGCGCCTTGCGTGCCAGGGCCAGGGCGTCGCGTTTGCCCTGCAGGGGCAGCGCCACGTTGTCGAGCAGGGTCAGGTGCGGCAGCAGGTAGTGAAGCTGGAATACGAAGCCGATTTCCTCGCGCCGGAATCGCGCTAGATCGCGAATCTTCGATATGTCCTGGCCATGGATCAGGATGCGGCCGGCATCCAGCTTGTCGAGCGTGCCGATCAAGCTGAGCAGCGTGCTCTTGCCGCTGCCCGATTTGCCCATGATGGCCAGCATTTCGCCGTCGTGCACTGTCAGGCTCACGCCTTTTACGGCCTCGATCCCGCCCGGGTAGGTCTTGAAAACGCCCTCGATCAGTAGGGCGGGGGTTATCTCCGGATTGCTCATACGGGCGGTATGGAACCACTGCGTGCGCAGTTTGGCAACCTGCCGGCGACGCCCGGTTGCGCGGCGGCGGTAATCTCACAGGATATAGGTCTGATCGGTCCCGAAAGCTAAGATGCCCGTTTACTTTAAGGGCTTGACACAAGTTGCCGACCGCCGCGACAATCCCGCACCCCAGCGGATTGCAGCCGTGTAAGACGGGCAACGCCTGAACAGGTGTGAACAGACCTATGGCCACACAACAAGAAGTAGTACTGCGCCCGGGCGATTCCATTTCGGTGCGACTAGAGGTTCCGGGGCAACCCCTGCGGCTGGACCTCAGCCTGACGCCGGAAGGCATGTCGGTGTCGCAGCCGGTGCCGATGGGCGGGCCCACGATTTTCGGCGGCGTGCGGCCCCGGTAGCTGAGGAGATGCACGAGGAATCTGATGCGCTGGATCTCACGGCCGAGTTCGAGGCTGAGGACGATGTGGTCAACGAACCACCGCCCGCGCAGAAGATCGAAAGCCTCGCGGCCGTGGAGCCGTTCGGCGACGTGCCGCAGGCTGTGGACATCCCCTTCGAGGACGTGGCTGACGACACCAGCGGCATGGAATACGGGCAGGCAGCGGCACAGGAAGTTACGGAAAGTGACGATCTGGACCTCGACCTGAACGATCTGGGCGGGGAGGAAGAGGTGACGGTCGGGGCGGAGGTGCCCGCCGATGACTTCTCCGTGGACATTCCCGCTGACGACCTGGCGCTGGACATTCCTTCGGATGATGCCGTCGATATTCCCGCAGACGATGAACCGGGTTTCAGCGCCGACGCCATGACCATGGTGCCGACCACCCGTCAGGCCAGTCAGGAAGCAATTTCACTTTCACTCGAGGACGACGCGTCTGCGACGGAGCTTGAAAGTCTGTCGCTGGACGGGGGAGGAGATGGAATTGGACGCCGACGGTAATCCCAAGAAGAAGTTCAAGCCCGGCCCCGAGGACACCCTTCCGGTCTGGACCGGCAAGGCCAGGACCTACCAGGACCCGGAACTTGAGAAGAAGAAGAAGGAAACTTCCAAGCTGAACAAGGCCGCGCCGGCCGCCAAGGCCGCACCCGCCCCCAAGGCAATGCCTGCGGCCAAGCCGGCTGCCAAAGCCCTGCCGGCTGCCAAGCCGGTCACCAAGCAGATCAAGAAGCCGGTGACAGGCGCAGTCGGTCCGGCTGCTGCCTCCGGCAAGAAGCCAGCGGCGCCTGCTGCCGCGTCTGGAGGCGGCAACTTCACGGTGTTCCTGTCGCCCCCCAAGGGCGCCGACAAGAAGCAGGCCGCCGCGGAAATCATCGCCGAGATCCAGGGTATTGACCTGAATTCGGCGCTGGCGCTGGCGGGCAAAATGATCGTGCCGGTGGTGAAGGGCGTGTCCGAGGATGAGGCATCCGGCATCCGCGACCGTTTCAAGGACGCCGGCCTGTCGTGCCGCATCACCCAGAAACGCTAATTCATACGGGAACCAGGAACAGCAATGAAGATCATCAAGAATGCTGACGGCTCGGCCACACTGCAGTCCGATCACGGCAGCTTCACGTTTTCCGAGGACGAGTTCGACGACCTGGTGCACGCGATTCCCATCAGCACCACGCACCTGTACCGCTTGCTGATTGACACGCTGATTAACGGCGACGACCGCAAGCAGCAGATGCGCGGCATTATTGAGGCCACGGGCAACGCCGACGCGCAGCTTTCGGCGCTGCAGGACGAGGCGCTCAGGCATGTCCCGGGAGACGACGACTAGCCCATGTCCGCATCCCTGCGCTGGAATCGCCTGATGATCGCTGCCGAGAGTGAAGAAGAATTCATCTCGGCGGTGTTCGACTATTTCCCGCAACTGCTCCAGCTTCCCTACGAGCAGGTCGAGATGGACATTACCGGCACCGCCGAGATATCTGAGGACGCCTTCCGCAGCATCGCCCTCAAGCTGATCGGCGGCGAGGCCGAGGACAAGAAGGTGTTGATCCGCATTCCACCCTCTGTCGATCGCTACTTCCGCCACGCAAACCTGTATCGCATGGTTGAAGTGGACGTCGTGCACCCGCTGCCGGCCAACGGCAAAGTCGACGCCGCCAAGGTCAAGGCCGATATCCAGGGCGGCAAGTACGCCGTCGCCAAGGCCCCGGCCAAGCCGCCGCGCCCGGACCTGACCGAACAGGCCCCCTCCGAGCCCGCGCCTGCCGCGCAGTCAGCGCCCTCCGGCAAGCCGCAGCGCGCGTCGCGCCCCGTGGACAAGGCGACCAAGGCCGATATCGGATTCCTGGTGGACGTGGAAAGCGGCACCCGGCACGAGATCCGTAACTCCGTGATGATCGGGCGCGAGCCCCCTTCCGACCTGGTCTATCAGATTCCCACGATCAGCAAGCGCCACTTCCAGATCCGCAAGGAAGCCGACGCCTTCATGATCGAGGACATGCGCTCCACCAACGGCACCTACCTGAACGGCCTGCCGGTCCATGAACCCGTGCCCCTGCGCGATGGCGACGAAATCGTGGTGGCCATCACGCTAAAGCATCCCAAGGGCGCGCGGATCTTCCAGTTCACAACCAGGCGGGAATAGGCTCCAATAGCTGCGGTTGAACCGGGAGCGGAATTTCCCGTTCCTATGGGTAGAGGTGCAGTATTGGCTAAGCTTTCACTCAAGGTGGCGGAACCCGGGCGCATGCCCAGCAGCTCGGCGATGTTCGTCAAGCTGATGAGCCTGCTGGTCATGTCGGCGGCGCTGGTCGGCGTGATCTACATGCTGCTCAACTATTCGTGGCAGGACCAGCGCAAGAGCTGGGACTGGGAGCCGGAGAAGATCCGCACCAACTTCGACCCGCTGCTGACCACCGAGCAGATCCGGGAGCTGTTCGAGAAGAAGCGCCAGGAGTGGTTCACGCGCAATCCCATCAACCAGATCCCCATCGAAACCGCGGAGCAGGACGACCCCCGCAAGGCCAACCAGCCCGCGACCAACCGCGTCGCCTCACCCTTCGGCAACGACGACAGCGCGTCACCGCCGCCCGATCCCTACTCCACGGGCACCGACCAGCGCGAAGAGGTCAAACGCGACGCCGAGCACGAACTCAGGTTGGCCGAGAACCTTGCCTTGCAGCCGGTCTTCGAATTGCTCGACGAAACCCAGAACCTGCTGGATTTCGTGCCGTTCGAGGACGCCTCGCGCGAAAAGACCATGAACGAGTTTGCCGCCTATCGCGGCCGCCAGGCCCCCACCAACGAGTTGCTGGCGCTCCAGATCCTGCGCAAGCTGCCGGCACCAGGCAGCGCCGGCTACGCGGACCTTGCCGCGAGGATCGACCGCCAGGGCTGGTGCTTCGGCAAGTCGCAGCAGGTGCTTGAGGTGTACCGTGGCCGCGGCTTTGCCGCCGAGGGCCGGCTGTTCGACCTCTACGAGGTGCGCCCGGAGAAGCCGATCGTACTGCAGGACGGTGCCAGGGTGGAAGCGTACTTTGAAGGCGTGATCGCCCTGCTGGGCCCTGGCCTGGGACGCAACGAGCACAAGATCGAGCAGCGCACCGTGCTGTTCCAGACGCTGACCCTGCCCGAGGCGCTGAAGCCCTATATCAACACCACGGGCGCCGTCTCACACGAGGACAAGCTGGTCAGTGAGCACGTGATGGTGAAACTGAGCGGTCCGTTCCTGCGCCGCTGGGTCTACAGCCGAGAGGTCAAGCCCTACAGCACCCGGGCCAAACAGGTGCTCACCCAGGACCACCTGCCCCTGCTGCTGACCGCCGACCTGGCAGCCAGCGAGATGCCGAAGTACGAACTGTCTGACGAACTGCTGCAGCAGGTTCGTGATGCCATGCGCGAAGACCCGGTCTTTCTGGAGAGCGAGGCCGCCTATTACGCCATGCTGGCGAAAGCCAACGCCCCCGACGACCAGGTCGAGGTGGTGCCCGAGATCGGCTATTTCGACCTTGCGGGCGCCGAAACCGGGCCGCGCTACCGCGGGCAGGGCATTCACGTCGACGGCATGATCGGCGACGACTACGCGCCGGTGATTTTGCCTCCCAATATCAGCGGCCTGCGCCGCGTGTTCCGCGCGCTGGTGCTGCACGATACCGCCAACCTGGAATCGCCCAAACGCTACCTGGTTGACATGATCGAGCCCCCTCGGGGCTGGAGCCGCGCGCGTTGATCGCCATGGAGGCCCGCTACTATCGCAACGTGTTCGAGACCACCAGCACCAGCTCGACGATCCGCCCGCTGCTGATCGTCAAGCGCGTGCGCGGCCTGCGAGATGAAGCCGGGGGTAGCGACTGGATTTACGGCCTGCTGGGCATGATCGGCATCGTGCTGCTGATGTCGGTGCTGACCTGGTTCATCCTAAGTGAACGTCGCGAGCGCGCGCGTTTTGAGGCCAGCACACTGGAGCTTTCCCGCAGCCGCCTGAAGAAGCAGGGCGGCCTGAAGCTCAAGCCCCTGCCTGGCGCCAAGGGTGGCGAGCCCGGAGGCCAAGCCGGAAGCGGTCCCCGAGAAGCCTGCTGCAGGCGACGCCCCCGCCGAAGACAAGCAATAGTCGTTTTCTTTCGGCGTGCTAGTCTCACGCCATGGAAGTGACCCGCGTACCGGTAAGCCTGGGCGAGCGCAGCTACGACGTCGTGATCGGCGAGCGGCTGCTGACGGAACTGCGCGCCTTCGCCGAGGCCGCCAGGCCTACTTCGATCTTCCTGGTCACCGACAGCAACGTGGGCCCCCACCACGCCGAGGCCGTGCAGAATGCCGTGGTCGCCAACCACGTGCTGACCATACCCGCAGGCGAAAACAGCAAGAGCCTGGCGCAGCTTGAAGCGCTGTATGACCAGGTGTTTGCCACCCGCCAGCTGGATCGCCACGCCCTGATCATCGCCCTTGGCGGCGGTGTGGTCGGCGACCTGGCAGGCTATCTGGCCGCCACGCTGCTGCGCGGCTTGCGCTACGTGCAGGTGCCCACCAGCCTGCTGGCCATGGTGGATTCCAGCGTCGGCGGCAAGACCGCCATCAACCACGCCAGCGGAAAGAACCTGATCGGCGCCTTCCACCAGCCCGCGGCCGTGTTCTGCGACCTGCACTTCCTGCAGACCCTGCCGGAGCGCGAATACGTCAGCGCGCTGGCCGAGGTGGTGAAAACCGCCGCTATCAGCGGCGAGGAGCTACTTGCCGCCGTTGAGCACGGCGTCGCGGCCTTGCTCGCTCGTGAACCGGAAACACTTCAGCGCCTGGTGGAGGCATGTATCCGCTTCAAGGCAGAGGTGGTGATGGACGATGAGCGCGAAACCGCTGGTTTGCGCGCCACCCTGAATTTCGGCCATACGCTGGCCCACGTGCTGGAAACCCTGTTCCCGCAGCGCTATCTGCACGGTGAAGCCGTCGCCATCGGTCTTCACGCCGCGCTGCGACTGTCGGTTGAGCGCGCGAAGCTGAAACCGGCTTTGGCTGAACGTGTCGCCGCGCTGCTGAACGCACTCGGCCTGCCGGCCGAGCCGCCCGCCGAACTGACCGCAGATGCGATGCTGCAGGTGATGCAGGGCGACAAGAAGCGCGAGGGCCATGCCGTGCACTTCGTGGTGATCTCGGAAATCGGCGAGGCCGGCACCCTGCCCTGCAGGCTGGACGACGCGCTGGCCGCCACACTGCTGGGGCGCGGCCATGCATGAGCTTGAGGCCAAGGTCGCGCTGGCGCTGACCCAGAAGTTCACGCCGCTCGGCATGACCAACCTGCTGAAACGCTTCGGTAGCGCCAGCGCCGTGGTGTCAGCGCCCAAGGTCGAGATCAGCAAAGTACCCAAGGCCAACAAACAGGGCGCCGAAGCCCTCGCCGACGTGATCCGCAAAGGCGAGCACCTGCGCGAACTTGACGAGTGCGAGAAACACGGCATCCGGCTGCTGCAGCTTGAGGATGCCGCCTACCCGCAATTGCTTAGGCGCATCGACGATCCGCCGCCGCTGCTGTACGTGCGCGGCGAAATCACCGGCGACGACGACCTTTCGCTTGCCATCGTCGGCGGCCGCAGCGCCAGCTACTACGGCACCGCCCAGGCGGCGCGCTTCGCCCGCGACTTTGCGATCCGCCGCGTCACCGTGGTCAGCGGCCTGGCCCGCGGCATCGACACGGCCGCGCACCGAGCCGCCATCGAGGGCGGCGGGCGCACCATTGCCGTGGTGGGCAGCGGGCTGCTGGATGTGTATCCGCCCGAAAACCAGCAGTTCGCACTGGAACTGGCCGGGCACGGCGCGGTGATCAGCGAGTTCCCATTGCATACCCCCGGCCGCGCGCGCAACTTCCCGCAGCGCAACCGCATCATTTCCGGGCTGAGCCTGGGCGTGCTTGTGGTTGAGGCCACGCGGCGCTCGGGCTCGCTGATAACCGCGCGGCTGGCCGTCGAGCAAGGCCGCGAGGTGTTCGCCCTGCCGGGCAAGGTGGACAGCGACCTCAGCCAGGGCCCCCACGACCTGATCCGCGAAGGCGCGCATTTGGTGGCTGAGCCCGCGCATGTCTACGAAGGGCTCGAGATGCTCAAGCTGCTGCCCGAGGAGAAGGCGCCGGACAAGCGAGCGGACGCCACGCCCCAGGGTATGTCCCCCACCGAATCCGCGCTGTGGAAGGTGCTGCAGCCCAGCGACGGCCTGACGGTCGACGAGTTGATGGGAAGGACCGGCATGGCCGCGTCCCAGGTCACCAGCGGCCTGCTGACCCTCGAGATGAAGCGCCTCGCCAAGGCCCTGCCCGGCAAGCGTTACGTGCGCTTGGAAGCCTGACGCACAGACCTATACTCGCGCCACGCCTGCCGGAGTCCGCATGGAGCCGTTCCTTGAAGCGCTGAAAAAGAAGGTCCTCGTCGGTGACGGGGCCTACGGCACTCTGCTGGCCAGCCGCGGCCTGGTCGCGGGCGGCGGCGTCGGCCCGGTGCTGAACCTGGCCAAGCCCAACTTCGTGCTGGCCGCGCACCAGGAATATCTCGATGCCGGCGCCGACGTGATCGAGACCAACACCTTCGGCGCCGACCCCATGGCGCTGGCCTCCGCCGAGGCCAACGTCAGCAGCTACGAGGTCTGCAAGGCCGGCGCGCAGCTCGCCCGCCAAGCCGCTGGTGATCGCGCCTACGTGCTGGGCGCCATGGGCCCGCTGTTCCGCACCAGCGCCAAGCTCAGTGACGATGAACGTCGCGCCGCATTCACCGAGCAGGCCCGCGGACTCGTGGACGGCGGCGTCGACGCCCTGCTGCTCGAAACCTTCCCCGACCTGCCGGAACTGCTGTTCGCCATCGCGGCCGTGCGCAGCGTGGCACCGAAAACCCCGCTGATCACCCAGATGGCATTCAGCCTGGCCGGCACCACCACGACCGGCATCTCGCCGGAGCGCATGGTGCGTGAGCTGGAGAAGCAGCCAGTGGACGTGATCGGCGCCAACTGCGGCGGCGGCGAAAGCGCGGCCATTGAAGTCTGCCGCCGGCTGGTTGAGCTGACGCAGAAGCCGATCAGCATCTTCCCCAACCGCGGCCTCGCCGACTTCGACGACCACGGCCGCCCGATCTACATTGAAAGCAGCGATTACTTCGCCCGCAGCGCGCGACGCCTTGCTGACCTTGGCGCCAACCTGATCGGCGGCTGCTGCGGCACCACGCCCGAGGACATCCGCAAACTGAAGGCGCAGCTGGTCGCCCGCAAGCCCAGCATGCGGCAGCTGCGCGTGCCCGCCGAGCCCGCGCCAAAGGCCAAGCCGCGCGAACCCGTGAAGGTCCAGCCTACGCTGGAAAGCGACCTGGCATCGCGCCGCGTGGTGGTGGCCGAGGTGGACCCGCCCCGTGGCATTGACGCGTCAAGTGAGCTGGATGGCGCGAAGCAGATCGTGGAAGCCGGCGCCGACGCCCTGACCATTGCCGACAACCCGCTTTCCATCATGCGCATGAGCAACCTGGCGTTTGCCAGCCTGCTGATGCAGCGCATGGACGCGCGCATCGTGCTGCACGTGGCCTGCCGAGACCGCAGCCTGATCGGCACCCAATCGCACCTGCTGGGCGCCTACGCCATGGGCATCAGCAACATCCTGGCAGTAACCGGCGACCCGGTCGCAACACAGGCCTACAAGGGCAGCAGCGGCGTGTTCGACATGGCCAGCCACAAGCTGATCGAGATGATTTCGCGCTTCAACCAGGGCGAGTTCGCCACCGGCAAGGACGGCGACGCGCGCACCAACTTCTTCGTGGGCGGCGCCTTCAACTGCGCCTCGCGCAAGCTTGAAAACGAAGTCAAACGCTTCCAGCGCAAGGTGCAGGCCGGCGCGCGCTACATCATGACCCAGCCGGTGTTTGATATCGCCAAGGCCCGCGAGGTCACCGCGGCCGTGCGTCCGCTGGGCGTTCCGCTGATCCTCGGCATCATGCCGCTGGTCAGCGAGCGCAACGCCGAGTTTTTACACCACGAAGTGCCGGGCATCGACGTGCCGGAGAACATCCGCGAGCGCATGAAGGGCAAGCGCGGCGAAGCCGGCCGCGCGGAAGGCGTGGCGATCAGCAAGGAACTGATGGAGCAGATCGCGCCCGAGGTGCAGGGCTACTACCTGATCACGCCCATGAGCCGCTACGACATGATCGCCGAGCTGACCCGATTCGCGCACGTGTTGCGGGGTTCGAGTGCGGCAGAACGGTTGAACCGCAATAACCAATAACCAATGACCAATTTCGGGCAAATCAGCATTCCATTGGAAAATGGCAATTGGTTATTGGTTATTGGCTGTTCTTCGAACTCATGATCTACGCATGGATTGGCGGCACGCTTCTCGCTTCCTACCTGGTGGGCGGCATTCCGTTTGGTTTGCTGGCCGGCAAGCTGATAAAGGGTGTAGACATCCGCCAGCACGGCAGCCGCAACATCGGCGCCACCAACGCCGCGCGGGTGATTGGCTGGAAGTGGTTCCCGGTGGTGCTGCTGCTGGATGCGCTCAAGGGCGCCGGCCCCTGCCTTGCCGGCCTGTGGCTGTCCGAACGTGCCGGGACTGACCTCGCCCTGTTCGCCGCTATCGGCGCATTGGCCGGGCACCTGTATTCCGTCTACCTCAGGTTCAAGGGCGGCAAGGGTGTCGCCACGGGCCTGGGCGTGGTGCTGGTGCTGACCGTGGTGCCGGACATCCATGCGCCGCTGCCGGCATTGTGCGCGCTGGGTGTGTTTGGCCTGGTGCTGCTGGCGACGCGCATGGTCAGCGTCTCCAGCATCGTGGCGGCCTTGAGCATCCCGGCCTTCTACTACGCCTGGCTGGGCGCGACGACCTTCACTGAGCCGTACAACAACCGCTTCATTTTCCTGGTGCTGGTCAGCCTGTTTGTGGTGGTCAAACATCGCGCGAATATCCGTAGAATCATCAGCGGCACGGAGCCGCGTATCGGCCGCAAGAAGCCCGAGGTGACGAATGGCTGAAGTCCTGATCATCGGCGCCGGCAGTTGGGGCACCGCCTTCGGCATGCTGCTGGCGGGCGCGGGCCACCGCGTCACGCTGTATGAGCGCCTGGCGGAGTACGCGCGCGAGATGGCGCAAACCCGCGTTAACCGCATCTTCCTGCCGGGCATGCCCTTTCCGGCCGGGCTGGAAGCCAGCAATGACTTCGACGGCCTGGAGCGCTTCGACTGGTGCGTGTGCGCCGTACCCACCCGCTTCATCCGCTCCGAGTTCACGCGTCTGGGCGCGAACTACCCCGCCGAGCTGCCGCTGGTGAGCCTGAGCAAGGGCATCGAGCAGGAGACCATCAGGTTCCCCACTCAGATCCTGGCCGAGACCACCCGCGCGAAACACCTGCTGTGCCTCTCCGGCCCCAGCCACGCCGAGGAAGTGGCCCACGGCCTGCCCACCGTCGTGGTCAGTGCCGGCGACGAAAGCCGCGCGCAGGCATTGGCAGAGCTTGTCAGCACGCCGACCTTCCGCGTCTACTACAGCACCGACCTCATGGGCGTGGAGCTGTCCGGTGCCGCCAAGAACGTGGTGGCGATCGCGGCCGGCATCCTGGACGGGCTGAAGCTGGGCGACAACGCCAAGGCGGCCCTGCTGGCTCGCGGCCTGGCCGAGATCGCCAGGCTCGGCCACGCGATCGGCGCCGAGGAGCGCACTTTCAGCGGCCTGAGCGGCATCGGCGACCTGATCACAACCTGCACCTCGCCCCACGGGCGCAATCTTCGATTCGGCCGCCGCATCGGCGAGGGCGAGAAGCCCGAGGCGATACTGGCATCCATGCAGATGGTGGTGGAGGGCTACAACACGGCAAGGGCCCTGCGCGAGCTGGCCCAGCAGCACGGCGTTGAAATGCCCATCTGCGAGGAAGTCTGCAACGTAATCTACGACGGCGCCGACCCAAGAGAGGCCGTCACCCGCCTGATGACCCGTGCAATCAAGGCCGAGTAGCATCGGCTTCCAGCCCAATACTGCGGGGTTAAGGAGTTTCGCGGCAGACTCCGACGTGCAGATTGTATCGGCAGTCAGGCGCGGAGCGCCGTAACACATTGTTAGCCCCCGCCGGTTGGCGCCTAGCGCAGCGAGGCGCCAACAAGGCGGGGGTTACGGGCAAAAGAGGTTTGAGAGGCGCGGAGCGCCGGCACAACGGCCGCTTGCGGCCGATCGGTCCTCGCGGCAAGCGCCGCGAGTGTGTCGGCGCTCCGCGCCTTTGATCGGTCTTCCGCCGCTTACCCCCACCGAACGCCGGAGGCGTTCGGTGGGGGCTTCCACTGTGCAGGCGCTCCGCGCCAAAGAGCTAAACCGACGACTGTTTCGCCTTAACCCCGCAGTATTGGGCTTCCAGCCGATGGAGTGTGGATAGGCCGCAGGCCCATTCGGTAATCGGCCCGAGGCCGATTGGTACTACATGGCCTGGAAGGCCATGCTACTTGGCCTTCACAGCTTCCTTGGCGGCTTCGGCTATGGCCGGGGCGTCCATCTTGTACTTGCGCCACAAGCTGTCTGGGTCGCCTGACTCGCCGAACGTGTCCTGGGCGCCTACGAAGCGCACCGGTGTGGGGCGGGTGCGGGCGAGCGCTTCCGCCACCGCGCCGCCGAGGCCGCCGAGCACGTTGTGGTCCTCGGCTGTGACGATCGCGCCGCAGCTTTCCGCCAGTTTGGTCAGCATTGACACGTCAAGGGGCTTGATGGTGTGGAAGTCGGCCACGGCCGCGTTGATGCCCTGCTTGGCCAGCTCGTCGGCGGCCTCCAGCGCGAAGCCCACCTGCGGGCCGCAGGCGATGATCGCGACGTCTTTGCCCTCGCGCAGCAGCTTGGCCTTGCCGATCTCGAACGTCTCGCCGTCCTGGTACACGTCGCGCAGCTTGGGGCGGCCGAGACGCAGGTACACCGGACCTTTGTGCGCGGCCACCAGCTTGGTGAGCCCGTAGGCCGAGGCGTAGTCGGCGGCCACGCATACGGTCAGGTTGGGGATTACGCGCATCAGCGCGATGTCTTCCAGTGACTGGTGGCTGGCGCCGTCTTCGCCCACGCCCATGCCGCTGTGGGTGCAGGCGATCTTCACGTTCAGGGCCGGGTAGCCGATGGTGTTGCGCACGCTTTCCCAGGCGCGGCCGGTGCCGAAGATGGCGAAGGTGGTGGCGAAAGGGATCTTGCCGGCGGTGCTCATGCCCGCGGCAACGTCGACCATGTTGGCCTCGGCCACGCCCATCTGGAAGAAGCGGTCCGGGAACTCTTTCTGGAACGCGCCGGTCTTGACCGAGCCGCCGAGGTCGGCGGTCAGGGCCACCACGTTGGGGTTCTCACGGCCGAGCTCAAGCAGGGCGTTACCGAAGGCATCACGTGTCGCGCGCATGGAATTCTCCTGTGAAGCGCGCAGTGTAGGCGCGCAAGCGCCGGCCGCAACCTGTCAGCAAATCGTTGGGAAGTGCCGGCCGCGCAGTGCACATGCGGCGGGATGAATCGGCCTCGCTGCGCTCGACCGGCCCGACAGGATTGTCGGGCCCACCCGAAGACTCAACACTAAGTCTTTTCGACCGGCTTCTTCACCAGGGCCAGGAACAGGATGCCCAGCAGCAGCGGAATGGCCTGTGCGCCGATGGCTAAGCGCCAGCCTGTCAGCTCGCTGCCCGTCTGGGTGGTGATTACGTCCTTCAGCACGCCCACCACCGCGCTGCCGATCACGCTCAGCTTGGTCGTGATGCCGTACAGGCCGAAGTACTCCCCCACTTTCTCTCGCGGGCTCAGCTCAATCAGCAGCTTGCGCCCGGCGGTCCAGATGCCGCTCAGGCCCAGGCCGCCGAAGCCGCAGATGCCGATCAGGTAGCCCAGTACGGTCTGACCGGCCGCCAGGGCCGCGCCCACCAGCCCGACCACCAGGCAGGCGGCGCTGAAACGCAGCATGCGCAATGAGCCCAGCTTGTCGGTCAGGAAGCCCAGCGTAATGCCGAAAATCAGCGCCAAGCCGTTGAGCGCGATCCCGGAAATCATCAACAACTGTGTTCCGGATTCGATCTGGTAGCCGAAGACGGTAGCCTCACCGGCCGCGATGGAATCACGGAAGGTGGTCACCGTCATGTCGCCGAAAAACAGGATGGCAGTGTTCAGCACATCCACGCAGAAGAAGTTGCCCAGCAGGAACCACATTACGGCGCGGTTGGCGGGCAGCGACTTCAGTGTCTTCAGCACTGAACCGAAGCTTTCGCGCACCAGGCCCATGCTGAAAGGTTCTCGCGAGGTCACCCGGCGTTCTTTCACCAGCAGGAAACTGGGCAGCGCAAACGCCAGGAACATCGCGGCCGTGATGAAGAACGTGGTCTGCTCGCCCAACCTGCCGCTGATGGGGAGCACCACGATCAGCGTCAACAGCGTGCCGATATAGCCCAGGCCCACGCCGAGGCCGCTAACCAGGCCCTGGTTGCGGTCGGCGGCGACGCTGGGCAGCAGGGCGTTGTAGAACACCAGCGACGCGTTGTAGGCCAGGTTGGCGATGAAGAACGCCGCCATCAGCGGAATCAGCGAGCGCGTAGCGCCGAACAGGCCCATCGGCAGGATGCAGGCCATGGTGCCCACTATCAGATAGGTGCGGCAGCGCCCGGTGCGGTCGGCGGCGGCGGCAAAGGCAGGCACCAGCAGGCCGGCGCAGATCATCGAAACACTGGAAACGATGCCGACCGTGGCGCGCGTCTCAAACAACTTGCCGAGGTACGGCACGAAGATGAACGTCAGCGTCGCCACGTAGACCGTGTTGGCCAGGTCGTACATCACCCAGGCCGAGGCCGCGCCCGGCAGGGTCTTGGGCAGGCTGGTGGCCTTGGGCACCAGCGTGGTGTGTTCGCCGGTTTCCAGGGGCGGCGGGGCGATTTCGACGGAGTCCGGCATGGTGGCGGAGCATAGCGGGGTTAAAGAAAAAGCCCGCGACGGACGCGGGCTTTGTGAGGGACGGCTAGCTGGTGAAGCTTGGGTTGACGCGGGCGTGGCGGTTGGAGTCGCTCTTGACCTTGTCATTGAACTCGCGCAACTCGTCTTCGCTGAAGAAGCGGCGCTCGCGTTTGCGGGTCTGGAACCAGGCGCCTTTCACGCCGTGGCTCATGCCCTGCTCAACGTAGTCAAGTTCACGAATGGCGCAGAACTTTACCAGTGCCTCGGCGTTCATGGCGCTCTCCCGGTCGGACCCACTAGGACTACCGCTTCATCTTCATCGAGTCAAAGAAGAATACTGACACAGTCCTCACAATTCGGCCCTGATGCCCTTGGATCAGCCTCTTCGGAGGTTATCCACGCTTTCCAATTTCTTTCCACGTTCAGGCCAGTTCGCCGCCGAAAGCGGCGATGCGCTCCACGGCTTTGCGGATTTCCTCGTCCGAGGCCGCGTATGAGAAACGCAGGAAGCCGGGCGCGCCGAACTCGCTGCCGGGCACACCGGCCACGAGCGCGCGGGTCAGCAGGGCTTCGCAGATCACGCTGTCGTCCTTGAGCAGCAGGTCGCCATGGTGTTTACCGATCCAGCCGCGGAAATCCGGAAACACGTAGAACGCCCCGCCCGGGCAGGCGCACTTCACGCCCGGCACTTCATTCAAGCCTTTCACCAGCACGTCGCGCCGCGCGATGAACTTCTGGCGCCAGCCCGGAAGCTCAGCCGGGTCCTGCGCCAGCGCCTTCAGCGTCGCGAGCTGCGACAGCGTCGTCGGGTTGCTGGTGCTGTGGCTCTGCAGCGCGCCCATGGCGTCGATCACGTGTTTCGGCCCGGCCGCGTAGCCGATGCGCCAGCCGGTCATGGCATAGGCCTTGGCGACGCCGTTGATGGTAACGGTGCGCTGGTAGGCGTCCTGCGACAGGGCGGCGAAGCTTACGTGCTCGCCCTCGTAGACCAGTTTCTCGTAGATCTCGTCGGACAGCACGGCCACCTCGGTGCCCTTCAGCACGTCGGCCAGCGCCTGTTGGGCCTCGCGGCTCCAGACCGCGCCGGTCGGGTTGCCGGGCGTGTTCACGATCAGCAGCCGGGTGCGCGGCGTCAGCGCCTTCTTCAGGGCCTCGGCCATCAGCACGAAGCCGGTGCTTGACGTGTCAATAACGATCGGCTTGCCGCCAAAGAAGTTGACCATCTCCGGGTAGCTGACCCAGTAGGGCGCGGGGATGATCACCTCGTCGCCCTCGTTCACCAGGGCGCCGATCAGGTTGAAGCACGAGTGCTTGGCTCCGCAGTTGGCCATCACCTGCTCGGGCGTGTACTCGAGGCCGTTGTCGCGCTTGAACTTGGCGGCGATCGCCTTGCGCAGCGCCGGCAGGCCGGAGGCCGGGGTGTAGCGGTCCACGGCGCCCTTTGCGTTGAGTGCCTCGACCGCGGATGCGCGGATCGCGGCAGGGGTTTCAAAGTCGGGCTCGCCGGCGGTGAGTGCAATTACGTCTTTGCCCTCGGCCGCGAGCGCCTTGGCCCGCGCCGTGAGCGCCAGCGTGGCGGAGGGCTGAATGCGCCCCACGCGGGTTGCGAGTTTCAGCATGGTCATCGGCACTCTCAGGTCGTCTGGATTCGTGGCTCAACGCTGTCGTGGCTTCCGATCAACTGCAGGTAGGTGGTGTGGTGGCGCAGTTCGGCCAGCGCGGTGCGGATGTTCTCCTGGTCAAAGCGGCCGGGGAACTCGACGAACACGGTGTAATCCCACTTGTTGGTGCGGTTGGGGCGGGCGAACACCTGGGTCAGGTTGATCTCGTTCTGGCGGAAGGCGGCCAGGGCGCTCATCAGGGCGCCGGGCTGGTGCTTGAGCTCGAACATTGCGCTGGTGCGCACGTCCGCGGCGTCATCCGGCGGCAGCTGCTTGGCCTTGGTCAAGGCCACGAAGCGCGTCACGCCGGTGACCGAGTTTTCGACGCTGGGCTCAAGCACCTTCAGGCCGAAGATGCTGGCGGCGAAGTCGCCGCACACGGTGGCCTCATTCTTGTCGCTGCGCTGCACCAGGGCGGCCAGGTTTTCAGCGCCGTCGAAGCGGGCGATCAGCTCGATGTTCTTCTGGCGCGCCAGGAATGTGCTGCACAGATTGAGGATCGCGGGGTGGGCGTAGATGCGCTTGATGCCGCCCTTGGTGGCGTTCTTCTGGCCGGCGAGGTTGTAACGCTCGTGGAAGCGGATGTCGCGCGAGAAATAGACGCGCGTGGCGCGCAGCAGGTCCAGGATGTTGAAGCTGGTCCCCCACTCCGAGTTCTCGACACGCACGACGCCGTACTGGCACTGCTCATCGGCCAGGGCGTCGAACACCTGCTGCACCGTGTCGCAGGGCACCGTGGCGATGTCCTGGTCGGCGTACATCCAGGCGGCCGCAGCCTCGGAATAAGAACCGCGCTGCCCATGAAAAGCGATCTTCACGTGGAAACCTCCGCAAGTGCCTGCAATGTAGCAGCCGGGCGGCGGAAGTCATCCACCGAAGCGGATGCTGTGCATCCCCAGCCAGGCCAGGGAGTTCAGCACGGTGAACAGCGTCTCGAACGGTTCATCGCGCGGCAGCTTGAGCCACAGCACGTCCGGCTCCGCTTTGCGCTCCGTGACCCAGCGCGCCAGGCTGGAGGGGAAACTCACGCCTGTCGCCTGGTGTTCCTGCTTGTCCAGCGTCATCGTCACCCGGTACTTCCCGTCTGCCACGGCGCCGTCCCGCTCGATCCGCACGCCGGCCACGACGGCCGCCGGGTCGAGCTCGCCGACCGGAAGCGGCAGGGCCAGCAGCCGCAGCGTGGGGCCGACCACGTCGTTAGCCACCACCAGCAGCCGCAGGCAACGCACCGAGTGCATCATCTCGACCACTCCCAGAAAACTCTCCCAGCTCGCGTAGCGGTCCATGCACAGCAGCACCTGCAGCTCACTGAGCCCGGTGTCGAAGTCGATTTCCCCCGAGTTGCGCTGCAGCGCTTCCAGCAGCCCCAGGTCATCGGCGTGCTGTGTCCATTCCGGGGCCTCGCGCGTCCTGGAGGCAAAACTGCCCTCGGCCGTGACCCGTACCGCGAGCAGCGGCGCCTTTGCGTCCACCTCGCCGGGGGCGGGCAGGCCGCGGTTGACGGCCACGGCGCGCCAGTAGTCGGACAAGGTGGGGACGTTGATTCCCTCAGCGATCTGCAGTGCGTCCTCGAACGCCGGCAGCTTGCGGGTTTCCTCGATCGGGCCGGCCTGGTCGGGCCGGTCCAGCGCGGGCCAGAACGGCTCGACGCCGGTGTAACCCAGGGGCGCCAGCAGGCAGGCGTCGGCCGCGAACTCGGCAAGCGTGCCGCCGGCCGGCAGGTTGAATTGCACGCGCGTAGCCCGCCTGGCGTACTGCGGCAGCGCGGCGGCCAGCTTGTCATGCCAGCCGTCGCCGGGGTCGGCGCTGAACCGGTCACCCTTGCCATCGAACCATCCGAATTCGACACCTTTCACTCCACGCCGGAAATGCGCGGTGGGAGCGGCGTCGTCGGGCTCGAGACTGTACCACTCTTTGAACACCTGCGAGGTGTCCACCAGCAGCGGCAGCAGGCGCAGCGTGTCGTCGCGTGTGTCGCGGGTGACCAGCCACAGGTTGCGCACGCGCAGATCCACCAGCTCACGGCACAGCTTCAGAAGCGCCTGCCAGGGCGCCGCGGCGTCGGCGAACAGCATCACCGAGGCGGCGCTGGCCTGCAGTTCTTCGTTCCAGTGTTTCTGGGCCAGGGCTTCCAGGGATGCGCTGACCGAGATCAGCGTCGCGGCCTGGAATCCGCTCGCGCCGCGGACTGCGAACTGGCCTGCCCCGTCCAGGCGCACGGCCAGCACAGTCGGGTCATCGAGCGAGGCTTTGACGGGGTAGACGTTGCCATTGCGCTGTTCGGCGAGCGTCCAGTACGCGGTGAAATCGGGCGCCACGAGGCCCTGCTCAAGGCCCGCCGGATCGAAGGCCACCAGCCGCGACTTGCGGACCGGAGGTTCGTTTGCAGGCAAGGGTGCATCGTTCCCGCCGCCACAGGCGGACAGCAGCAACGCCAGGGTTGCAGCGAGCAGCAGGGGCTTGCGGTTCACGCGCTCTTGCCCCCGCCCTGGGCCTGCACCCAGATCAGCTTCAACTCGCCGATCAGGCTGTCCAGCGTGCTCTGCTCTTCGGGCTGCAGGTTGCCCTTGGTCTTTTCCTTCAGCATCGCCAGCACGTCGATCACGTAGCGGGCCTGCTCGAAGTCGACTTCGGCCTGACCCGTCAGCGGGTTGGCGATCGCGCCCACGAAGATCATGGCCTGAGTCGCAAGCGAGGCGCAGTGGGTGATGAAGTCCGCCGGCGGCAGTTCGCGGCGCTCGTGGGATGCAGGCTGCCCGGTCTGGCTGAACTTTTCAGCCAGCTGCTCTTTCTCGCGGGCGGCCTGTTCTTTCCAGTCGGAGTCGACGACGATTTTCGGTTTGTCCTGCTTTTCTTGGCTCATCTAGTTCCCGCTTCTTCTCTCGAGCTCTTCACGCTTGCGTGAGATGCCTTTGCTGCTGGGCTCCGTCGAGCCGCCGTGTTTCTCCTCGCCGTAGGCGGCTTCGAAGCGGCCCATCAGCGCGGCCACCTCGAAATTGTCCGGCCCCTCATAGTACCAGTCGGCCTCCAGCGGGCGCTTGATGTCGCTGCGGCGCTCGAGGCGCACGGCGATACCGATGCGGGTCTGTTCGAGGTCGGCCTTCTTCTTACGGGTTTCTTCCATTTCGCGCAGCTTCTTGCCGTCTTCCTCTGAGAGCGGCTGGTACTCATGGGGCTTGCGCTCCGAATACAGGGTGGTGATCTTGACGTAGGCCCTGCGCCGGTAGTCGTTGCCCGCATAGACACTGCCCGTCTGGCGCATGTTCCAGTCGGTCTCCATGTAGATTTCGGGCAGGTCGTTGACGTAGTTTTCGTCCACTTCCGTGACGTCGTAGCCTTCGCTGTCCAGGATCGAAAGCATGGCCTGGTAGGCCTGTTCGCGGCTCACCGAGTACTCTTTATAGGTGTACTCTTTGTACTCCGCGCAGCCGGCCAGCATCGCCAGCAGCAGCGCCAGTGCGGGAATCTGAAAACGTTTCACTGCCTGGTCCTTAACGGGGAATTGCGGGGACGCCACACTCTAACCCGCCCACACTCCTTCAACAACCATGCGGGGGCTTTGGATCGGCCTTTTCCACTGCTACACTCCGGCCGGGAGAGCTTATGCAGGCCCTGTTTGCCCGCAGCGAGATTGCGGACCTGATCAGCAAGGTGGAGGCCGGCGAGCGCCTGTCCGCTGAGGACGGGCTGCGGCTGTTCCGCACGTCGGATCTGGCCGCGCTGGGCTATGCCGCCAACCTGGTGCGTGAGCGTCTGCACGGCGACACCACCACCTACATAGTCAACCGCTATCTGCATTACAGCAACGTGTGCTGGGATACCTGCAAGTTCTGCAGCTTCTACCGCAAACCCGGCGAGCCCGGCAGTTTCACCAAGCCCGTCGATCAGATCGTCGAGTGGGCCAAGCAGTTCCAGGGCCAGGGGATTCAGGAGCTGCATATCGTGGGCGGCCTGCACCCTTCGCTCAAGTACGACTATTACCTGCAACTGCTGCGCGGCCTGAAGGACGTGCTGCCCGGCACCTCGCTGAAGGGCTTCACCAGCGTGGAGATTGACTGGTTCAGCCGCATCAGCCGCAAAGACGCCCGCACGGTGATGCGCGAAATGCACGAGGCCGGGCTGGATTCCCTGACCGGCGGCGGCGCGGAAATTTTCGCCGAGCATGTGCGCAAGCAGATCTGCCCAAACAAGATCGGGGCGGAACGCTACTTCGAAATCCACGGCATCGCCCACGAGATGGGGCTGAAGACCCAGGTCACCATGTTGTATGGCCATGTCGAAAACGAAGCGGACCGCATTGACCACCTGCTGCGCATCCGCGACTTCCAGGACCGCACGGGCGGCTTCCAGGTTTTCATCCCGCTGGCTTACCACCCGGAAAACAACGCGCTGAAGGCCCGGCGCGCCAGCGGCATGACCGACCTGAAGGTTTACGCCGTGTCGCGCCTGATGCTGGACAACGTGCCGCACCTGAAGTGTTACTGGATCAGCGCCGGCCTGAAACTCAGCCAGGTGGCGCTGGGTTACGGCGTGGATGACCTGGACGGCATCGTGTATGAGCACGAGCGCATCTTCCACGATGCCGGTTCCGGCACACCGCAGCAGCTGGGCGAAGATGACGTGCGCAGGTTGATCCGCGAGGCGGGGTGCGCACCCTGCCGGCGCGACTCTCGTTACAAACTGCTGGAAGAAGTTACCGCCTGACACCTGACCAAGTCGTATTGAGAAGCGGGCCCGGGGAAGAATCATGAATCGACTGTTTGCCTTGCCGGTAGTTTCATTCCTGTTGCTGCTTGCGTGCACGGCCCCGCTCGCGCCCAGGAGGCAAAGCCTGATCCCGTACCCGAGGCCGAACAGGACGATCCAGGCATCCCCGCCGACTTCAACGAGTACCTGAAAAAACTCTACCCCGGCCTGGAGCCCGGCGGCGCGCACGACCTGTTCAACCTGCAGGATCCCAAGAACAAGGACGAGCGCCACACCTACACAGTGTACATGACCCAGCTGCTGCTTGAGTACATGGGGGCGCTGGACATGGGCTCCACCATCTCCAAGCTGTTCGACCAGTATTCACGCGGCAAAGAGGGCAACACCGTCACCTTCAAGACGCTGTACGCGGTGGTGCTGATGTACTACCCGCCCGGCCGTCCCAACGTAACGGACGCCGAAAAGATGCTGCGCGAGGCGGCTGAAAAGGCGGCGGACTACGCGTACCCCTGGTTCCTGCTGGCGAATTTCGAATACGCGCGGTTCATGCAGACCGAGAATTCCAGCCCGCGCCCGGTGCTGCAGGCGCTGGACAAGGCACTTGAGATCAAGCCGGATTTCCTGCGCGCGATCCTGCTGAAGGGGCGGCTTTACATGCAGGCCCAGCCGCCGCGCGCCCAGGACGTGCGCGAGATGCTGGCGCCGCTGGTGAAGGACAGGCTTCCCGCCACGCCCGATGACTTTGAGGACCTGCTGGTGCTGTACGCCTCCGCGCACGGCGTTGATGACCTGCACACCCTGATCAACAATCTGCTGCAGGGCGGGAAACTCACACGCAACCAGCAGATCCGCGCCCTGAAGGTCAAGGCCACCCTCTTTACCGGGCGCAACCAGTACGACGACGCGATCGGTGTCCTCAATGAACAGCTGAAGCTGCTTGAGCCGGCGAAGGACCCCTCGGCCGCCCTGGGCGCGCACAAACGCCTGGCCATGTGCTGGACCAACAAGGCCATGGATCTGCGGGCCTCCGACAAGACGCTGAAGCAGCCGGGCAACAAGGAAAAGTTCGACGAGCTGATCAACGCGGCGGCCGGAGAGCACGAGACCTGCACCGAAATCGAGCGGCTGCACATGCCGCTCGTGCTGCGCGGTGGTGAGGCGCGCCAGTACGTCGACTTCCTTACCCGGGGCGTCGGCGACCTCGAGCGCGCCCGCAACTGGCTGAAGAACTATCTCGACACCACGGACCTTGCCAAGGCCCAGCGCACCATCCTCGACAACCAGTTGCGCCTGATCATGGTGCGGCTCAACCCCACCGAGGACGGGTTGATCGACTACTATGAGAGCCGCGTGGCGGCCGACGAAATGGATGAGCTGGCGGTGTCGCTGGCGCTTGCCAAGGAAAACGTGCGCGTCGATGGCAAGCACTTCAAGCAACAGCGCTCGCTCAATTTCTTCCTCTCGCAACTCGAGAACCGCCAGCGCCTGACGGTCGCCTATGCCGCGTGGCTGGCTGCCGACACCGCCCTGCAGGTCGGGGGCGACGCGATTGCGCAGGCGGCCGACGCGATCGCGGCGCGCCTGGAGAAGGAAACGGAGCTGAATTCGGAGGCACAAGCCGACCTCCAGGCCGACCTCAGCGAGGCGTTGAAGCTGATCGGTCACCGCCCCTCGCAGGAGCGCGCCATCCGCCTGTGCGCCCGGCTGATCGACGAGGCCAAGACCAACCGCGCGATTTCGTCGCTGATGAAGAAGATCGTGAACATCTGGTACGACGAGGCTTTCCTCAAGGGCATGAAGAACCCGCCCGCCAAGCCGGACAGCCGCCACATGACCAGGCCCGACCGGGTCGTGAAATGGCTCAATGAGCTGGCGGATGCGGTGAAGGCCGAGTAGCGTCGCTAACCCGAGTGTTTCCGCAGGTGCGCGTCCGCGGCGCGCAGCACTTCACGCATCTGCTCAAAGCCGATGCGTGCCAGCGCCTCATCGATGGCGAACCAGCCCGCGTCGCTGTGCTCGTCGCTGCAGGTCACTTGATCCGCGCCCGTGGTCGCAAGCAGATAGGTAACCTTCTTGTGGTAGTTGCCGCGCCTGGCGGTGTTCACCTCGTACTCGATGCTGCGCTCGAAACCAGGCACCACTTCCAGCTCGTTGATGCCCGCTTCCTCGGCCGTTTCGCGCCGCGCGGTTTCTTCCACCGTGTCCGTCTCGTTGTCCGCGTGCCCCTTGGGCGGCAGCCAGTCGCCGCTGGTGGCTCCCCGCAGCAGCAGGTAGAGAGGTTCGTCGTCCACGATGCGGGCAAGGATGAACCCTGCGGCCGTGCGGGTTTTCATGGGGCCTCGTCGATCTTCCAGTTTTCGCCGGCCTTCAGCACGCGCACGCTGATGGTGCGCTGGTCCGTGTCGCCGGTACGCTGGAGCTTGAGTTGCACGCGCACCACGGCGCGCGCGGGATCTTTCTCGTCGATGGTGGAGTCCAGGACCAGCCAGGCCATCAGGCGCTCGCGCGTTTTTGCCAGCCGCGCCTTCAGCGCCTCCGTGTCGGCGCCCGCTACGCGTCGCGTGGTGTGGCAATCAAGCAGCGCGTTCAGGTCGCCCTTCTCGATCGCCGTCCAGGCCGCTTTCACCACCGACTGCGGCGTCGAGTAGGGTGAATCGCCGGCATCTGCTTCCGCCTGTTCGGCCCGCAGCCTCTCGAGTTCGCGGCCCAGTGCCTGCGCCTCGGCCTCCAGCTGCGCGCGCTGCTCGGCAATGCGCTGAAGCGCCTGTTCGATGGCTGCGATGCGCTCGCCGAGCGTCGGCTCCGGCAGCGCTTCAGCGACCTGCGGGATCGAGTACCAGCGCCAGTGGGTTGCGTCTTCCGCGCGCTTCATCAGCACGCGGAATTTCTCGTCGGCGCCGCCCGTGCCGCTCATGGCGATCACCAGTTCAGCCTTGTCGCCCTGGGGCTCGGGTTCCTCCAGCACGCGCACGTTGCGCTTGCGCCAGGAATCGCGGAATTCGCGGCTGTGGAACAACTCACGCCAGTCCTGCTTCATGGCGTCGCGCTCAGTCTCAGTGTAGCTGGCGCCCTCAGAGCTTTCGCGGTCTTTCACCCAGGCGTTAAAATCGAAATAGCGTTCAAAAGCGGCGTCGCGCTCTGCCTGGTCCATGTCTTCGCGCAGGATGGCGTCCACGAAGGCCTGGAACGACTGGCGTGGCGTCTCTGCGTCACCCTCGGCAGCGACGCTTAAGGCCAGCAGAGTCAACAGTGTGATGGCGAGGGCTGTGCGCATGGCGGCCTTTGACCAGGGCTGACGGGCGTGTTAGCTTGAAATCAAGCCTTTTGCAGGTCAAGCCATGCTGATGACGACCACTGACAATCTGGAAGGCCACGTCATCATCCAGTACCTGGGGCTGGTGGCCGGCCAGGCGGCGATCGCGCCCATTGAGCTGCGCGACTTCGCGAATTTCATAAGGCGCGAGGGCGGCGGCCGTCACCCCGAGTTCGAGCAGCTGATCCTGGAAACGCGCCACGCGGCAATCATGAGCCTGGAGGCCCAGGCCAAGGAACTCGGCGCCAACGCGATCATCGGCGTCAGCTTCGACTTCGCCAGCCTCGCCAGCGACGGCCTGGTGCTGATGACCGTAAGCGGCACGGCCGTGCAAGCAGAAGACAAGAAAAACCTGTAGGGACACGCTGCTGCGTGTCCCCGTGTTCGACACGCTGCTGCGTGTCCCCGTGTTCGAAACGCTGCTGCGTGTCCCTGCATTCGACACGCGCCCCATGGACACGCTGCCGCGTGTCCCTACAAATCGATGCATGGAACTTGAGCACTTACACGGCTTCAACCCGCACGCGAAGTTCCCCGTGCTGGTGATCCTGGGCCCCACGGCCAGCGGCAAGTCGCGCCTGGCCGTGTCGGTATGCGAGCGCGTGGGCGGCGAGATCCTGAGCGTGGACGCCCTGAAGGTCTATCGAGGCATGGACGTCGGGACCGCCAAGCCCACCGCCGCTGAGCTCGCGCGCGTCCCCCACCACGGCATCGACCTGGTTGACCCCCACGAACGCTTCAGCGTAAGCGAGTTCCTGGATTACGCCGAGCCCAAGCTGGCCGAGATCGTATCCCGCAGGCAGGTGCCGGTGCTGGACGCCACCGCCCCCTACTACCTGAAGGCGCTGATTTACGGCCTTGACCGCGGCCCCGAGCCGCGCCCCGGCTACCGCGACGAGATGTACGCCCGCCCCCTGCCCGAAGTCTACGAGCTGCTCAAGCGGCGCGACCCGGCCTCGGCCGCGCGCATCGGCCCCTACGATCGCAAGCGCCTGGTGCGCGCGCTGGAGATCATCGAGTTCGGCGAAAAGCTGCCCAGCGAAGTCGAGCAATGGGGCGAGCCGCGGCCGGAGTACCGCTGGATTTTCACGGGCATCCGCTGGCCGCGCGAGCTGCTGTACGCGCGGGTGCGGCAGCGCGCCTTGCAGATGTTCGAGCACGGCTGGCTGGATGAAGTGAAGCGCATCCTGAACGGCAAGGGGTTTTCCGAAACCGCGGGCAAAGCCCACGGTTACCGGCGCCTGCAGCAGTTCCTGATGAACGAGCTGACCTACGAGCAGTGCGTGGAAGAAACCGTGCGCGACATCAAGACCTTCGCGCGCAAGAGCATGACCTTCTTCAAGCAGTTCCCCCGCGTGAACTGGCTTGACGTGTCAAGTGAAGAGGAAGTCGACCGCGCCGCGGCCTACCTCAGCCACGAGATCAAGGACATGCTGTCCCAGTGCGGCATCCAGCGCTCGGCCGTGGATTTGCCCTAGGTGACGCGTTTTAACGCAATCCTTGCGTCCCAACCCGCAGGTTCTTTACACGCATGGTGTACCTGTGATCCCGGTGATTCACGGAGACAGGCCATGGCCGTTGCAAGAACAGTCCTGATGGTAGTGGTGAGCGTGCTGCTGAAAGCCGCGCGCTCCCGCGGTTAGGGTACGCTCAGCGGCTCGCTCCAGGGGCCCTCGATGCCTCCCTGGCACACGCCGCGCACGAGCAGCAGCTGCTTCAGCTTGTCCGGCTTGATCTTCAGGCTGAAGCTGTCTTCGCGCTTCACCTTGCCCAGCTTGCGCGGGCTCTTGGGCCGGCCCTTGTCGTCCAGCTCGTCGGCCGCCAGCACCTCGAAATAGTCAAAACCCTGCCAGTCGTGGAAGGTCCAGGGTTCGCCGTCCCACATGCGTGCGTCCCAGTTCAGGGTCTCGCCGTCCCAGGCCAGGTTGCGCGGCGCGGGCGTGTAGTACTTCGTGCCCGGGTCGGCGCCGCGCGGGAAGTCGGGCGTGGTGGTCAAAAACTCGCGCAGGGCGGTCTCGAAAGGTGTGTCGATGATCTGCATCTCGCCCTGGTTGATGCCGTGCGCCTGCTGGGCCGAGACGTGTCCGCCCCAGCACGCCGCCCGGAACAGGTGCGCGCCGTTGTCGTAGTAGCCGCGGATCACCTGCAGGTACTCGGCCGCGGTCTTGCCGTTGGGCTTGGTGTAGCTGGGGTGGATCTCGAAGCTGCCCCAGCCGCAGTTGTTGGCGACCGCCATCTCGTTGTTCAGCTTCCATTCGAGCGGGTTGTTGCCGGCGCCGTATTTGTTGAAGCCCATGTTCGAGTAGGGCGTCACGTTCATCCAGGGCGCCATCAGGATGTTGCGGGTTTTGCCTTCGCGCCCGGCGTCGAAGAAGCTGCCGTGCTGGCGCGTCCAGATTTCTTCCTTGGGTACGCCGGCGTCGAAGGCGATCTTCACGTACTCGATCATGCTCTGGTGGATGCGCCACTGCAGGAAGCCGGGCGCCTGCTCGCGCGCGCTGTTCCAGACCTCCCACAAGGGCTGGCCCGGGGCGCGCGGCGCGTCGAAGCCGCCCTCAATGAAGCCATTCTCGCCCTCGCCCGGCATGGGCTTGATGTTGTGCGGCAGCTCGCCGGGGAACGCCTCCAGGTCCCAGTACTTCAGCTGCCAGGTGGTGAACCTGGTGCCGTAGGTGGCGTTGAAACTCTTACCCTTGCCGGCGGCCTTGTCGGGCGAGGGGTCGTCGCTGAAGTTTTCGCCGCCCGCGCAGCCCATGCCCGCGTAGCGCCCGCCCTCAGCGAACTCACCCTTGTGGGTCAGCCAATCGCGGAACTCGGTTTGCGTGTATGGCCCGAAGTCGAACCAGCGCTCGTCGCCCTTGTAGAAGATGCGGCCGAACTCGTTGGGCCCGGCGAAGATTTTGAAACGCTTCTGCTCCTGCTCGCGCAGGTAGCGGTCGGCCAGGTCCTTGATGTAGCGCTCGCTGCCCTCGCGCACCACCTGGCAGTAGCTGCTGAGCGTCAGGTCGTTGTCGGCCGGGTTGCCGCCCTTCTTCTTGTCTTCTTCGCTGACGAGCAGGTTGGCCTGGTCCCATTGGCGGGCGCGGCGGTCCTTAGTGGTGTAGGCCGGGTTGCAGGAATCCAGCGGGCTGTTCCAGGCGTAGGACTGGTACAGGCCGTGCTCGGCCCGGTAGGCGTCTGACAACTTTGAACAGTCGTAGTTCAGGCGCAGGTACAGGCCGCCCTTGCCGAGGCGGTCGATGATCTCCTGGTGTTCGACGCTCCAGTCCGCCAGCTCGCGCCCGTCGGTGCGCTGGATCCAGAGCTGGAAGCCGTTGTCCCAGGCCGGGCGCGGAAGCTCGATGGGGTCGCCGGCCTTCTGGCGGGCCTGCACGGTCTCGGTCGGCATCAGCACAACGGGCAGCAGCAGCAGCAGCGGCAGCAGCAGGACGGGCGCTTTCATGGGCTTGCCTCCGTTGAACAGTATAACGGAAGCGGATATGGGCCGATAAGCCGACTCAAACGTTCCTATTCAGATCTGAATAAGCAGGAGGGGCGCCGATGCAGACCCGGATAGATGACTTCGCGGCAGGCCTGCTGACACGCATGCGGAAGGTGGTAGGCGAGGTGTCGCTGTCCGAGGTCGCGCGCCGCACCGGCACCCCCTTTGCCAGCCTGCACCGCTACTTCCACGGCACCAAGGTTCCCGGTGAGTTCCTGGCCGCGTTCGCGCGCGCCTTTGAAGTCAACCCGGCCTGGCTGCTGCATGGCGAGGGCGCGCCCCTGCTGGCCGACGTCAGCGCCGTGAACGCCCGCCTGGGCGGCGACCTGCTGGAGCTGGTGGAAGCCATGAACGCCGTTACGCGCATGCGGCTGGGCGCGTTAACCGGCAAGCATCACCTGAAAGTGCTGCGCGAGTTGTCGGACGCCATGCAGCGCTTCGGCGAGTTGCGCGGACGCCTTGATGCCCAGTCTCAGCCGATTTTCCGCGAACTGCTGGCCGAGTTCGACAAGCAGCTGCGCCGCCGCCAGCTCGAGCGCGCGACCGAGCTGCGCCGCGCGCTGGACCAGGTCAGCCTTCTATCCGGCAACGAGGAGTTGCACGAGCGCTTCGAGGCATTGCAGGGTCTGCAGGCCCACGTCGAGCGCGACTTCGAAACTGCCATCGCCTTCCATCGGCGCAGCATGATGCGCGCCCTGGCCAAGGGCGCCGAGTTCCCGCGCGCAGCCGCCGAGCACGGCGGCAGCTTTGTCGTCGCCCTGCGCGACTACGGCCGCATGGACGAAGCCCACCGCTTCGCGCTGGCCATGCTGGCACTGATGCGCGGGCGCGAAGACCTGGCCGATGCGATCGCGTGGGTGGAGGCGTTTGCCGGCTCGATTGAGGTTGACCTGCTGCGCGTGGGCGACGCCCTGTCGCGCGTGGCGAGGGTGCTGCCCGGCGCGATCTACGACCTGCGCCGCGAAGCCGCGGGGGTGTGGGTGCGGCCGTCGCTGTGGGCGGGCACGGCGCGTTTCGAGGAGATGTTGGAGTGGGGCAACAACCTGCCGCGCAAGACGCGCTTTCTTGCGCGCTACGCCAACTGGCGCGAGCAGCCGGAATGGCTGGCGCTGGTGCTGAAGCGCTTCGTGGCCGACGAGCCCCTGAAGCTGAAAACCGGCGACGCCGACGCGCGCCACGCCGCGCGGCTGCTGGCGGCGCTGAAGGGCGAGCGCGAGCCGAAGATAGCGCCCGAGCCGGTGCAGACGCCGGTGGCCGAGTTCCGCGACGCGGTGTTCGAGGCGCAGCTCGCGCTGGTGCGCAAGGAGGCCGCCGCCGCGCGCAAGCAGGTGCAAGAAGCCGACCGCCTGCTGCATGAGCTGCCGGTCGGCATCACGCCCGACCTGGAGTACCACGCCACCCACTACCGCAACGCGCTGCGGGCGAGTGGCAGAGGCCTGGAGGAATTGAAACAGCGGGCAACGGGATTCTTCGAGCGGCTGCTGCAAGGCGGCTGCCTGGAAGCCCGCTTCGTGCTGGAGCCCGAAGCAGCAAGGCCCTGAAAACAAGTTCGGGGACTGTCCCCGCAGCCTGCCCACCGAAGCCTTGGCGAAGGCGGGTTGGGGACTGTTCCCGTCGTCGGCTGCTGCATGAGCTTCCAAGCTGGGGACAGTCCCGTTCCGGGACAGTCCCCCACCGATTTCCAGATTGTCCGGCGAGGGCGCCCATGCCACAAAAACAAAGCGGTCGTGCGAGCTGCTTGCTCACGCGACCGGTCTTGAGTACAGGCGAGTCCGACGGGACGAACAACGCGACCTTCCGCTCGATAGGAGACCGCTTCAATTGCGCGTCTCCAGCCTGAAACTTCTGTTCCTGCTAAACGAGTCTCTGTAGCATGGCTATACCCCGCAGCCCTCCCCGGGACTGCCTTGATGCTTCGTGCAACTGCACTTCCTGCAATAGCGTTGTGCCTTGCGGCCTGCGCAAGCCCGCCGCCGCAGCCTGCACCTGACCCGTCTAGCAAGACCCTCTCCGCCCCACGGCGGCTGCCTGAGCCCGCGGAAGTCTGGCGAGCGTCCGTGTTCGTGGATCCCCTCGTGCGTCGGGAAGTCGAGGCGCTTGTCGACTCACTCACCCAATTGGGCGCCCAAGGTGTGAGTGAGGACGTCGCCTGGGGCAGCGGATTCCCGCCCGCCGAGGGAGCGGACGACTATTACACGGAAATCTGGGGCGACTGGTGGGTCGAATCCCGCAGCCCTTACTGTATTCGGCGCATCGTCGAAATCGGCGCTGAGGCCGTCCCGGTGTTGTGTGAACACCTCTTGGACCAGCGCCCGACCGGCCTGGTGTTCGACGGCCATATGCCAATGGGTGGTGCGTGGTTTGCACAGGAGTACGACTGGAACGACGGCTGGCAGGACTCGCCGGGGCGCGAGTTCCATTACTTCGGTTCGCCCAGCATCAGGTTCTTCGAGGCATATGAGAATAAGCTGTTCCCTCACCACTTCCGCGTTGGGGACCTCTGCTATCAATTGATCGGCTGCATCGTGAACCGCAATTTCTACGCTGCGCGTAGCCAGCCATCAATGTGCGCTGTGCTGAACTCCCCCCTGTATGCTCCCGACCTCGCGCGGCTAACCCGAGAGGACTGGGGTAACATAACACCGCAGGCTTTACGTGAGTCGCTGATTAAAGACTTCCTCACGCCGGACCTCGCCTGCAACGAGCGCCGGCGGCGTCGTGCGGGCGCGTATGCGCGGCTGGCGTACTATTCACCGGCGGATGCCGTGAGGCTCGTCCGCGCGTTCCTTGGCAAACCTCGGGTCGACGGTGGATCAATCTACGAACTGCTGGAGAAGCTGAAGTCAGCGAAAAGTCTCGACAAAACCTGGGCCGCGCTCAAACCGAGCCTTTCCGCAGCTGAGCTTGAGATTCTGGTTGCCTACCTCCGCTCGGACGCGCACTCGGTGCCGAGCTTCCTGGGCGACCCCGCTGCGTTGCGTGTACTGAAAGAGCTGTTTCCGAGCGAAGATCCCACCCGCGAACGGGAGTACGCGGCCGTCTCCAACTACGAAGTGCGCGATCTGCTGGGAGATCTGGTGCACGACGACGACCTCGAATTGGATCGCATGATCGCGCAGATACTCAACGATGTTGAAGAGTGGTTTCCTGGCGACACCTACAATCAGGAAGGGTTGGCGTGGGGATGCGTTGAACGACTCCATCGGCGATCACGCAACGATGAAGCGGTGATGGCATACATCGACAGGCGCAAGGCCGGTTCGGATGAGTCCAGCGAACAATTGTGGGGCTACTACCGACGCGTCATTGAAGAACGAACCGAGTGACAAGCCCACGGAGCGTGGTCAGGGGACTGTCCCCGTCGTCGGCTGCCGAAGGAGCTTCCAAGCCGGGGACAGTCCCCTTCCGGGACAGTCCCCCCACCGAATTCCAGATTATCTGGTGAAGGCGTTCATGCCACAGAAAGCAAGCGGTCGCGGGATATACTCCCACGACCGCTCTTGAGTACTGGCGAGGGTGACGGGACTCGAACCCGCAACCTTCGGCGTGACAGGCCGACGCTCTAACCGATTGAGCTACACCCCCGCTGTGCGACCATTCCGGCCACTTGCGGCGCGAATAGATACCGCCACATTCCCAACGCGTCAAGTGCCGGACTCGCTTCACTTTCCGCGGCTTTCTGCCGATCATTCTGCCATGGACGTGATCAAGGCCATCATCCTCGGGGCTGTGCAGGGACTCACGGAGTTCCTGCCTGTCAGCAGCTCCGGCCACCTGGTGATCCTGGGCGAAATCCTGGGGCGCGAGCTGGGCGGCGAAGGCAGTACGGCGCAAAGCGTGCTGCTGCACCTGGGCAGCTGGCTCGCAATCCTGATCGTGTTCCGCAAAGACATCATCAAGCTGGTCTGGCCGCGCTTTGACCTGCGCGCGTTTGCCTTGCTGTTCCTGGCCAGCCTGCCGGCGGCGATCGTGGGCCTGACCATCAAGAAGCTGCTGCCGGATGCCCAGGCCGGATGGATCGAGCACTATGTGCTGCAGTCGCCCTGGGTGGCCTGCTTCGGCCTGCTGGTGACAGCGGCGGTGCTGTGGTTGGCAGAACGCAAGCGCGAGCTGATCGTCACTTTCGAGGCTGCCAAAGGCGTGCACTTCTGGCTGGTGCTTGTGGTTGGTGTTGCCCAGATGTTCGCGCTGCTGCCGGGCGTGTCGCGTTCGGGCTCGACGATCTGCATGGCGCTGATGCTGCGCTGGGTGAAGACTGACGCCGTGAAGCTCAGCTTCCTGATGGGTTTGATCGCCATCGGCGGCGCGGGCTTGATTGAAGCTCGCGAGATCAGCCAGATCGACCCGGCGCCTGCAGCCGCGGGTTTTATCGCCAGCCTGGTTTTCAGCCTGATCGGCCTGGCGGGGATCAAACTGGTGGTACAGAAGGAAAAGCTGCGCTGGTTCGGCGTGTATTGCGCGATCGCAGGCGTGGCTGCGCTGGGCTATTTCCTCGCCTTCCCGCCAGCCCACTGAGCCGGGTTTGGAACCGCGAAGTCTGCCACAGAAGGGTCCCGAATGGGGCCGTCTAAGGTAGCCGGGGGCGTGAGCCCCCGGTCCGTTTGGCGTTTCGACAGGCGTCCCTTCGGGGCGCGCGGCTTCTCCGCTCCATTTTCCGGGGCTTACGCCCCCGGCTATTTTAGTTGGCCCTGCGGGGCACACCTGCAGACGTCTGCAGGTTACCGTTTGGCTTTCTTCTTGGACTTCACCTTCTTTGGCGTCGCCTTGCGCGCGGCGGCCGGCTTCACCTTTGTGGTCAGCTTGGCTGTCTTCTTCAGGTTTTCAGTCGGGCGCTTCTTTTTGCCTTCTTTGTCGAGGTCCTCGAGCTTCTGCAGGCGCTCCGCGAGCTTGTCGTAGTTCTCCTTCAGCTTGTCGTAGTCCTCGCGCAGCTCCTTCACTTCCTTCACGGCGCCTTGCGCCGCGCGGATGGCTTCAATCGCCCCCTGCGCGCGCTTCTTGATGCGGCTGTCGTGGGTGGTGCGCGCCAGCTTGGCCAGCGCCGGCGCGGCCTTCATGTCGGCCAGGGCCTGCAGGCCGCTGATCGCCGACATGGCCGTGCGGAAGTCGCCTTCCAGCAGCGGCTCGATGGTTTCGCGCGCGACGGTCTTGTCCTTCTCTTCGCCAACCTCGTGCGCGAGGCGGCCCAGTGATGCGATCGCCGACAACCGCGCCTGCTGCGGACGGCCGTAGGTGGTCCATTCGCGCATGATTTCCAGGGCGCGCGGGTCGCGCAGATCACAGAAGCCGCTGAAGGCGCTGCTGCGGATCACGTCCACGTGGCTGTCGCGGGCCAGCACTTCGCGCAGGGCGTCGAAGGCGTTGGCCTGGCGGGTCTTGCCCAGGGCGAGCGCGGCTTCGCCGGTCACGTAGTAGCTCTCTTCGCTTTCCAGGTACTCCTGCAGGCGCGCGGCCGCGCGGCCCTCATGGTACTCGCCCAATGCCCGCGCCACGGCGCGGCGGGCCTTCGGGTGCTTGATGCTTGAGTGCTTCAGCAGCGCGTCGAGCGCCTGGCTGCTGTGCACCTTGCCCAGTGCCTGGGCGCACTCAGCCTGTACGCCCCAGAACTTGTCCTTGCCCAGTGCCTCGCCCAGCGCCTCGGTGGCCTTCTTGGTAGCCTTGGCGCCGAGGCCGCGGGCGGCGTACACGCGGCCCATCACGTCGTCGTCGTGCTGGAGCTGCTGGATCAGCATGTCTTCGCTGTAATCCGTCTCCAGCGTCTTGGGCACGCTGTTACCCGGGTCGAAGGCGATCCACTTCGGCCGCGAGGGCAGCTTCACGTGGTAGCGGTGCGCGGGCTTACTGATCTCGAAGGTGCGCACTTCCTCGCCGCCCTGGTAAACGAAGCGCACCGTGACCGGCGTGCGGAACACTGCCGTGAGCTCGTCGGCTTTCTGCTTCTGCAGGATGCTGAAGTCGAGGCCGCCGTGCTTGTCGTCCCAGTGGGCCTTCAGCTTGAACTCCGGGTGACCGCCGCCGTAGATCCACTGGCTGAAGAACCAGTCGTAGTTCTTGCCGGTGACTTCCTCGATGGCGCTCGCGAAGTCCTGGGTGATCACGCTGCCGCCGCCGTGCTTGGTCAGGTAGCGATTGATCACCTTCCACCACAGCCGGTCGCCCAGCAGCTTGCGCAGGTGGTGCAATATCACCGCGCCCTTCTGGTAGAGGTGGCGGTCGAACAGGTCCAGCGGCTCGTTGTAGATGTTGGTCTGGATCGCGCGCCGGTAACTGCCCTTGTCCTCGGCCAGGTAGACGCGCCAGTCGCCGTCGAGGTAGTACTTGAACTCGTCGTCGCCGAGCGATTCCTCGCACCACATGGCTTCGAAGTACGTGGCGAAACTCTCGTTCAGCCAGGCGTGGGACCAGTCGCGGCAGGTGACGTAATCGCCGAACCACTGGTGCGCGAGCTCGTGGCTGTTCAGCGGGTCGCTGCTGAAATCGAGGTGCGCCGTGGCGTCGTGCAGCGTCAGCGCCGTCTGCAAGGTGGCCGAGGTGTTCTCCATGCCGCCGAAGATGAAGTCTTCGGCCGTGATCTGCGCGTACTTGGCGTACGGGTAGCGCACGCCGGTCTTTTCGCTGAAGAACTTCACCATGTCGGGCGTGGGGCCGAAGCTGCGCTCGCCGTCGTCTTCACGGCCGGGGGCACGTAGTAATCGACGGGGATGCCGTCCCATTCCTTGCTGACTTTCACGTAGTCGCCGATCACCAGCATGATCAGGTAGGCCACGTGGGGCACGTCGTGCTTCCAGTGGTGAAGCTGGTAGTCGCCGTGGTCCTCGGTGTTCACCAGCGCGCCGTTGCTGAGGCTGGTCATGCCCTTGGGCACGCGGGCGATCACCTCGCTGGTGGCCTTTTCGTTCGGATAGTCGAAGCAGGGGAACCAGTAGCGGCTGTCCTCATCCTGTCCCTGGGTCCAGAACTCCAGGTGCTTGTCGGGGTAGCCGTGGTCCGGACCTACAAAGTACGCGCCGCGGCGGGGCGTGGCGCGGTAGCGGATGGCGATTTCCAGCGGGCGGTCGGCCTCGAGTTTCTGGCCGAACTGCAGTGTGAGCTTTTCGCCGTCGTGGTGGAAGTTGACGCTGCGGCCGTCGGCTGTGACGCTTTCGATTTCCATTTCGCAGGCGTCCAGCACCAGGAAGTCGGTGTCTTCGTAGATCGGCGCGACGGTCAGCGTTGATGTGCCGCTGATGGATTTGGTTTTGAAGTCGGGCGCGATCTCCAACCGGATGTGCTGCACGTCAACGAAGCGGTCGCGGCACCACTTGGGCTCGGTGCCCTTCTTCATGAAGGGTTTGCGCCCGTTGGCGTCGGCGGCTTCCTGCAGCCAGGCGGAGTCCTTGAAAACCCGGGCTTCTTCCGTGAGGGAAAAGTTCATGGGGAGACTATCCTTCCATCGAGGTTGGTGCGTATTTGATAGGCGAAACCAGCGGCGTCAACGCCGCGAACGTTCGATACCCGGAGCCACTATGAAAACCAAGGCCCTGCTGCTGCTGACTTTGCTGCTGTTTGGCTGGACGATTCACACGCCCACGCTGGCCCAGGAAGCCGTGGCCGAGGACCAGGGCGGTTCCAGCTTCGACGAAACCAAGCTGACCGAGGCGCAGAAGAAGAATGTCGAGGTGCTGGACGGCATGCTGAATGTCATCCGCCGTGGCTTCTACGACAAGAAGTTCGGCGGCCATGACCTCAACGACATGCGCGCCCGCTACCTGCGCCGCTGCGCCGAGGCCCAGCCCGGTGAGGCCCTGCACAAGGTGCTGCGCGAGCTGCTGGGCGAGTTCAAGGTCAGCCACCTGAGCGTGATTGAGCAGGAGGCCTACGACAACCACTTCGCGCCCGAGATGGACAACACCAAGCGCCGCCAGCTCGGCTTCGACATCACCGAGCTGAACCCCGGCGAATACTTCGTCAGCGACATCCTGACCGGCGGCGCGGCCGACAAGGCCGGCCTCAAGCGCGGCGACCGCGTGCTCGAGCTGGAAGGCCAGCCGATCGCCGGCCACCCGCTGCTGGTGGACGCCGGCGGCGACCCGGGCCTGCCCAACCAGCACGCGCATTTCTTCATTCGCAACCCCGGCGACGGCGAGCTGAACGTGAAGGTGCAGCGCCAGGCGAGCGCCGACAGCAGGCTGGAGATCGCCATCGCTCCCGGCGACATCAACATGATCCAGGCCACGCGCAACAGCGTGACCATCATCGAGCACGAAGGCCGCAAGTTCGGCTACATCCGCTTCTGGCACTTCCTGCACGACGGCATGACGGTCGCCCTCAAGCGCGCGCTCAAGAAGGAATGGGAAATGTGCGACGGCCTGATCATCGACCTGCGCGGCCGAGGCGGCAGCCCCAACGTGATGAACGCCTGCTTCGCCCCGTTCGGTGAGCCCCCGGCCATGAGCATGTTCCCCGGCATGCCGGGCCGCAAGGTTGACTACGGCATGCCGAAGTGGGACCGGCCGGTGGTGGCGCTGCAGGACAGCGGCTCGCGCAGCGCCAAGGAAGTCTACGCCCACAACTGGAAGTGGCTGGAGATCGGCCCGCTGGTGGGCGAAAGCACGCCGGGTGCCGTGCTGGGCAGCACGTTCGCGCAGCTGCCCGACGGCAGCTACCTGATCTACCCGGCCCAGAACGTGCGCGACCTGACCTTCGGTAAAGTTGAGCTGGAAGGCAACCCGGTTGAGCCCACCCACCCGGTGAAAGACCTGCTCGAGTACGCCGCCGGCGCCGACACCATCAAGGAAGCCGGCATCAAGGTGCTGTACGAGAAGGTGAAGGACCTGCCCCCGCCCAAGAAGGAAGACGAAGACTACGGCGAAGAGCAGGAAGAAGAGTTCTAAGCCGACTCACCGGACCGAAAACAGAAGCCCCGGGCGCTTGCCCGGGGTTTCTGCATTTTGGTGCTTCAGGCGCGAAGACTGGCGGTTCCCCCGGACAAGAGTCGCGTGAACAATTCGTCGCGGGCCCGGCCTTCGCAGGATGGATCCAGGGTCACGAGGTCAACGAGCGCTCGATAGCTGGCTGCCTGGTGCGTCATCCTCTGGGCCTCGCCCCACTGTCGTATGGCGACGTAGCTCAGCACCAGAGCCGACGCGATGCCAAAGACAAGCAACAGGGGGCCGACCAGAATTCCGCCGAAACTGAGGTATGTGTGCCCCACCTGCTCAAACCGATGTGCGCTGCCTGTTGCCACCAAGAACACGGCCGCAACAAGCGAAACCAGCGCGATTGTGAGCGCCCCGCCTCCGAAGAGTAGAGATCGTCCGTGCGCCTTTTCAGCAAGCCTGGTGAATTCATCGGCCAGCTGCTTGAGCACCGTGACAACAGGTGCTGGCCCTGACTCGGCTGGAATGCTGTGCATGATGGCTCCGTATGTTCGAATCGGACGGCTATTGCGCCAACTCTTTCTCGGCTCTGCAACTGCAGACTTTCAGCCATGGGCTTGGCGCGTTCAACATGCGCGGCTATCCTGCGCGCGTGCAGTGATGCACTTGCCTCAGGAGAGCGTAGTGTCGCCAACCGCGGAAGCCACGGCTGCGAAGCCTGTTGAATCTTCGAACGCAGAGGGGGTCAGACCCCTTTTCGCAAGCGAAAAGGGGTCTGACCTCCTTAACCGCTTCGCGGCCTGAAGACCTTACCGTTCACGCCTCCGGCGAGACGCCGACTGAGGACGAAGTCTCCGGCATGGAAACACCCATGCCGCTTTCCGCCCTGCCCGGCGACACGGACTACCACATCACCAAGGACCCTCGCGTGAAGGCGGTGGAGTGGCGCGACCTGGTGCAAGTCAGCAAATGGCAGGCGTTCAAGGAAGTCACGCTCAGCCTGCCCTGGATCGCCGCCAGCCTCGCGTTCTTCTGGCTGATCCAGTACACCGGCTCGTGGTGGTGGATGATCCCCGCCCAGCTCGCCAGCTTCTACCTGTTCCTGACCGGCCTGCGGCAGACCCACAACGCCTACCACTACGCCGTCGGCGTCTCGCGCCGCGGCTGCGACCTGCTGATGTACTTCCTGTCGATCGTGATGACCGGCAGCATGCACGCCGTGCAGATCAACCACCTGCACCACCACCGCACCAACCTCGGCCCCGACGACGTCGAGGGCTTCACGGCCAAGCTGAAGTGGTGGCAGGCCATGGCGGTGGGCCCGTACTTCCCGCTCAAGCTGCACTGGTTCGCGCTCAAGACCGGCAAGCCCAACCAGCTCAAGTGGGTGTACGCCGAGCTCGCGGGCAACCTGGTGTGGTACGCCTTCGTGGCCTACGCAACGTTTGCCTTGAACCAGTGGTGGCTGGGCCTGTTCCTGCTGACCATGTGGGCCGGCCAGAGCGGCACCGGTTTCTTCGCCGTCTGGACCGTGCACCACGGCTGCGACGAGGCACACCACGTCGCGCGCACCCAGCGCGGCTGGCTGAAGAACGCCATCAGCTACCAGATGTTCCACCACATCGAGCACCACCTGTTCCCGGCCGTGCCCACCTGCCACTGGGCCAAGCTGGGCAAGCGTCTCGATGAAGCCGCACCCGAGCTCAAGGACATGCTGGTGTATTAACTCCCGCGGATGGCCTCGCGCGCCTCTGTGGTCAGGGACACGCGCTCGGGATCATGCAGCCAGATTACCGGGCTCAGGTCGTGCATCTGCAGCAGCGCATCGCTGGCGGGCCCGTCGCCGAAGCGCTCAAACAGCTCATTCACGTCGATGGCGCCATCGCGCTCCACGATGGCGGCCAGCACGCAGGCGACTTCCTCCTCGCAGACCTCGCCCAGGCGTGCGCGTTTCCGCAGCAGCAGCCAGGCCTCAGCGGAAAGTGAGATCGGCGCCGTCACCAGGGTGATCACCGCGCGGATCACGTGGCCGAGCCAGTGCAGGTCGTACACGCCTACATTCATCATGCGCGGCACGAACAGCGTGCGCTTGCGTGTGGTGTCGGCGCGTATGGTTGCCTCTTCGCGAGGGAGACGGCCCAGCAACAAGTACATGAAGGCGATGACCAGCAGCCCGGAACCCGTGACGGCAAAGCCGGCCAGCCACAACGCAACCACTACAGCGCCGGCTGCCAGCAGGATCAACATGCAGGCAATCACCAGCAGGTCGCGGCGGGTGTTGTGAACGTGGTCTGCCAGCCACATACGCGCATTTTCGAACAGCGGCGATTCATCCATGACGCATAGCGTGCGACAAGCCCGTTTGAGTGGCGATTACAAGGATGGCCGCCATTTTGAATGGCTGCCCACGCGCTGGCCTGCCTGACGAAGCTTCAGCGGAGTCCGGAAGCGCATGGCACTACTCACGCGCTGGAAACGCGTGCCACTGTCTGGCCGGCACTTGCGTTTGTTGGGCGGAAGGTATCTTTCCGTTCAAGTTTGGAGTAATTCGCCATGCAACCTGACTTGAGGCCGGGCACCGCGCGTCCGCTTGCCTACCTGCTGGCTGTGGGCGCCGGCATTGCCATCGCCGCATTGTCCTGGGGTTTTCTGCTGGACGCCAAGCCGATGCTGTATCAGCCGGACTTGTTCTGGCCGTTCCTGTTCTTCGGCCTGTGCGGAAGCCTGCTCGGCTGGCGCATCGCCATGCGCCACGATAACCATCCGTTGCGCAACCTGGTCGGCCTGCTCGGCTCGCTGGTGGCGTGGCGCGTGAGCTACTTCCCGTTCATGGTGGTGGGGGCTGGAAAGCCAGCCTGGGCGAGTGGGTCACATTCAACACGCTCGGAGTCAGCATCATCTACCCCACCTTTCTGTTCTTCATGTTCGCCCAGCATGCCGGTGTCGGCTTCATCGGCGCGGCCGCGGTGGCGTCGCCGCGGACGACAGGACCGGACCAGGGCCCGCTGCTGTTTTTTCCGCAAGCTGTTCCATAAACCGCCGCGCAAGGCGCTGTGGGCGCTGGCCTGCGTGGCCTTGCCCGTCGCCGGCATGGTCAGCTTCAGCACGGCCAGGGATTTCGTGCTGTTCAACGACGGTCCTGATCCGTACATGGCCGAAGTCCCCATCTCGGAGCCGCAGATCAACCCCTACGCCAGAATCATGGACGAGCACGACCTCGCTCCCGCGCCGTGGGTACTGGCCGTGAACGCGGCCGTCACCTACCCGCTGGTGCCGCACACGCCCTGGGGCGACGCGATGGCCGGCACGCTGGAGAAGCTTGCGCTGGCCAACCCGGTTGCCACCACACGCGACCGTATCGATGAGCACTACCAGGCCTGGATTGCCTCCCACGCACGCATCCGCGACCCGGACGCAGGGAAAACCAAGTGAGCCGCGTACTGATCGCCGGCGGGCGCGGCTTCATGGGCCGCCGTATCATCCGTCTGCTGAAGCAGGCGTTGCCGAAGGTCGAGGTGCTGACCGCCGGCCGCGGCCTCGCCAACGACCGTGTGTTCGACGTGCACGCACCTGAAGATCACTACACCGCGTTGCGCGGGATCGACGTGTTTCTCAATACCGTTGGCCCATTCGAATACGACCCGCGCCCGGTGATGCGCGCCTGCCTCGACAACGGCGTGCATTACGTAGACATCGCCGAGACGCACGAGTTCATGGCCGCGGCGGCGGCGCTGCAGGCCGAGGGTGCCGCATGCGCCACAGTCAGCGGTGCGAGTTCGGTGCCGGGGCTGATCCAGGTGTTCGCGCAATGCTGGGCCGATAGCCCGCCGGCAAGCATCCGGGCGCAGCTCAGCATCGGCACCAACAACCCGGGCTCGACCACGCTGTTGCGCAGCATGTTGAGCCCCATTGGCCGGCGCATCTCGGGCAACGGAGTCTGCTTCAACCACACCTGGCTGCGTCCCCATCAAGGCCAGCGGGCGCGGCGTTACGGACCGTACCCTTGCGGCTTGAATGCGCTGCGGCTGGGCGACCGCGACGTGCCGTTGCAGTTCGGGTTTGGTTTCGACCGGCGGCCGTACACACTGGCACTGTGGCTGCTGGCGCCGCTGGTGGCGCTGACGCCGCGCGGTTTGCTGGGTCTCGCGGCCGCGCTCGGCAACGCGGTGTCGCCCCTGGCGCGGCCGTTGGGGACGAAGATCGGCATCCTGTCGATTGACCAGCTGGATGGCAGCGGCGAAGTAATCGACAGCATCGAGATCCGCGCGTTGTCTGAGGGCCTCGACGTGCCGGCCTGGCCGAGCGTGTGGGCGATCGAGGCCCTGCTGAATCAACCGCGCTCCGCCGGAAGCCTTGCCGAGCTGATCACGCCGGAGCAGGCCAAGGCCAAACTGTCAGTCGCTGGCTACCCCGTGAACTTTCAGTAACTCCTGGTCAGAATTTTTTTGACTGTGTGCGTATGGTGCGGTAGAATGCACATTATGCCTAATACGCACATCCACGAGGCGATTGAAGGGAGGGTGCCATGTCCGACAAAGTGACCAGTCCTATGAGAGTCAGGGTGATTCTGGCAGTCGAACACGATTTTCCTGAAAACGTCCGCCGTGAAATCGGCGAGTCCCTGGAACTGGTTGGCTGGGTTCCTGTGGGTGAGAGTTACGACTGCTGGCTTTGCCGCGCCCGGCTTGACGAGGCGGAACGCATTGAGCGCCAAGTCCGAAAGATCCTGGAGTTCGCGGCGTTCACGGCCGGGCTGCAAGGGCGGCTGCCGTTCGCGCTGAAAATGGGTGACCTGGCTCCCCGCTCCAGTGCCGTGCGTCTGGGGTCGGGCGGAATGAAGACCAAGTCGGTGCCTCAGCGCAGCAGTGGAGTCGATTTTGCAACCGAGAAGATTCCAAACGGCGGGATCGAGCGTCTTGCGCACGGGCCGAACCTGCCCGGCCTGACTCAGCTCAAGACAGCGTTCTGAGGTTGATGCGCCGGGCAGTACAACAAGAGGATGGCAACCGGGGCCCGGCGCAGACAGTAACGGCAATGCTTGGCTGATCGGACTCGCTGGCTGCGTTGAGTCGGCTGGTGCAAGCGACGCCCTGCATGTCTTGCGTATCCAGGAGAGCCGCGCTGTGCTGCGACACGAAACTCTCGGCGGCGTTTTTGCCACGAAGATCCGTGCAGCAGGCGGACTAAACTCAACCTGGCGGGGGTGCTGCCAAACACGGGACAGCCCGCCCGGCCTTGTGGCCGCAGCATCCCTGCCAGCTATACCCATCGGCGCGACTGCCGGCGAACACCAGAGCATTGTCGGATTGCCTGTGCCTGCTGCTGCCTGCGGCGAACTTCGCAATTCCGCGTCCCGATTCCTCGGCGCGGCCTGCAGCCTGCCTGCGTCCGCTCTTCTTGAACTGCTCGTTCGGCGCTGCGAATCAGCACGGCCCGTTCAATCCAAAAAACCGCTAACCAATCTGGAAGGGGTTCTCGCTGTCGGTGTCTTCGCCGAACAGGCTCATCAGTGTGCCGCTGTCCTCGAGTTCGGCCTGCTCGCGGGTGATGCTGATGATCAGCACGTCGTCCACGGCCCGGTGGCCGGCGTGTGCGGCCTCGTAGATCAGTTCCGGCACATTTTCATCCAGTCTGGCGCGCTGGAGAACCTTGTGCACCCCGGCGTAATCGAACTCCTCGCCGTCGTCCTGCTGGCACTCGATGATGCCGTCCGTGAACATCACGATGCGTCCCTCGGGCTCGAGGTTGGTGCGATGCACCTGGATGGCGTCCGCCCATGACTCGGTGCGCTTCAACCCCAGTGCCACGCCCGCTGTCAGCACATCTTCGCGCTTGCCGTCTGCATACTGGAACACCGGGTGCGGAACCCCGCAGCGCGCGTGCTGCCAGTTACCGCTGACCACGTCCAGCACCCCCACCATCGCCGCCACGAACTTGCCCTGCGGGATGTCCTCGGCCAGTTCGTCGTTGGCAAAGCGCAGCCCTTCGCGCAAATCGCCCTGCTTGATGCGCATACCGATGCTGATCACCTTGCGAGCCATGGACTGAATCACCGCGGCCTGGATACCGTGGCCGGAAACGTCACCCACCACCACGCAGAGTTCACGCGGGTTCAGCCAGAAGAAATCGTAGAAGTCTCCGCCGATGAAACCGCCACTGGGAGAGTAATGCACGTCGATGCGGATGCCCTGGGGCTTGGGTGGACGCGCCAGCATGGTCACGAAGTTCTGGGCGGCGTCTGTGAGGTCTTCGGTGGTGGCGCGCACTTCGCGCTCGAGGCGCATGATCTGGCTGCGCAGCTCCTGGCGTTCGCGCTTGCGTGACTGCTTCTGGCGCAAGGTCTGTCGCAGGATCGTCTCGACCTGGATGCGCAGGTGGTCAAGGTCGACGGGCTTCTTCAGGATCGCGAAGATGTCGCACTCGTAGGCGGTCAGCGCGCTGGACATGTCGTCGGTGCTGACCATCAGGATCACCGGCACGCGGCTGAGCCTGCGGTTGCGAGCCAGCTCGTCAAGGAACTCGACGTACTCTTCGCCCAGCTTCTGGTCGCTGATCAGCAGGGCGGGAATCTTCATTGTGACTGAGGTACGGGCGGCCTCGCTGTCGCCGACCGCCTCCACGCTGTGGCCATCGCGCTGCAGCGCTTCGGCGATTTCCCTGCGCCGCTCTTCGTTGCCCTCAATCAGCAGGATATGCGCCATCTTCTTGTCGCGCGGTTCAGTGCCTGGTGATGCAGATGATGGTGGCGTCATCGTCGGCACGCGCCTCGAGGTCGGACTGCTCAAGGATTGTAGCGATAAAACGCCCGCCGGGCGCGGTATCTTTCACCGCCTTCATTACCCCTTCCACGTCGAAGTCCTTCTTCTTCTCGTCGTCCTGGTAGCATTCGATGATACCGTCCGACATCAGCATCACGGTCTGGTCCGGCTCCAGGATGGTGGCGTACTCGCCCACCTGCATGTGCCAGTCCGACTTCTTCGACAGTCCCAGCGGCCCCCCCGGCGTCACCACGGACTCGCTCTCGCGGTCCTTGATCAGCAACGGGTAGGGAATGCCGCAGCGCACGTGCTTCCAGGCGTGGGTGGCGGTGTTCAGGATGCCCACCGCCGCCGCCACGAAGCTGCCGGGCGGCAGGTCGTTGGTCAGCTCGCGGTTGGCGAACGCAATTGCCTTGTTGAGGTCGCCGTTCTCCTGGCGCAGCGCCAGGCTGATCAGCTTGCGCGCCATCGCCTGCAGGATCGCGCCCTGGATCCCGTGACCGCTGATGTCCCCCACCACCACCGCCAGCCGGTCGCGATCCAGCCAAACGAAGTCGTAGAAGTCGCCCCCCAGGCGGCCGTACGGGCGATACAGCAGGTCAACGTCGTAGCCCTCGATTTGAGGCGGCTTGGGCTGCATCCAGGTGAAGTGCCGCTCCGCCTCGCTGAGATCCTCCTCGGTGGCCTTCATCTCGATCTCGAGCCGCTCGATGCGGCTCATGTACATCTCTTTGCTCAGTTTGCGGCTGAACTTGTAGGCCTGGTTGAGGCGCGTGTGGGCGCCGATCTTGGCCGTCAGCAGGTCCATGTTCAGCGGCTTGTGCAGGAAATCGACGATGTCCCAGCGGAAGGTGCGGGCCAGCAGCTCGTTGTCGGCGTTTTCCGCCATCATCATGATCGGCACGCGGGCGAGCGCGCTCTCGCTGCGCAGCTCTTCCAGCAGCTGCAGCGCCGGCATGTCGGGCAGCTTGATGTCCAGAAGCAGCAGGTCGGGCTCGTGGTCCTGGGCCTGCAGGATGGTTTCACGCGCGGTGGCGGCCTCGATCACCTTGTAGCCGTTCTTCTCCAGAACCTGCTTCAGTTCGGACCGGATCTTGGAGTCATCGTCGGCGATGAGAACGTGAGACAAGCGCAACCCTCGAGTCAGGAATCGTGAGCACCGGAGGTTAGTCGATAAATCCACAAGCGACAAGAGTTTGCGTTCAGGCTGCCGTCATCCGGTGCAGTTGCATGAAACAGCCGAAGCCCTTGCCCACCTGTTCAGTGAAGAAACGCCCTGCGGCACTTCGCAACTCCGCGCGGCGCCGGTCTTCCGGCGCTACCAGCAGCAGGACGTTTCGGTGATGGGCGGCGACCGCGATCACGTCCGGAGTGAATGCGGCGGGCACCTCACGCAGGAAGCGCTCAGCCTGGTCCAGCTGCTTCAGTGCCGCCGGCCTGTCGCCGCAGACACGGGCCAGCCGGCAATAACTCATGGGAACGCCAAAGCGCACGATCGGCTCGGCGCTGGTGACGCTGCGCGCGCCGACGTCTTCCCTTATGAAGTTTCGGGCCGGATCGAACTCGCCCTCCAGGGCTTGCAGCAACACCCGGGCATAGCGCGCAAACACGAAGCCTTCCGGCAACTGCTCGGGCTTGCTGCCCACGCATTCCCTCAACACCCGCTTCAGCAGCCCCGGCTTTTCCAGCCACACCGCCCACTGCAGAACGCGTGTCGCCAGGCTGCGACTGGGAGGGCCCAGGGCCAGCGCACTTTCCGGGCTCAGCATCCCCGCCAGTAGTTGCGCCCGCGCCAGGAAACCCGCCGAATGCCCGAAGTACACCTCGGGGTGAGCGGCCGCCTGGCCCTGCAGTCGTGTCAGTCCCTGTGGTACTTCCCCCATGTCGATCTCGATGACCCCCAGCAACCCCTGGCAAAGGCCGGCTGCGGGCAACCGCAACTCGTCGGGGCCCGCCAGCGCCAGCGCGGCCGTGAGGATGCGGCGGGCCTCGCCATGGCGGAAGAGCTGGTAGAGGCTCATGGCGAGGTTGTGCGCTTCGTCAAGCGAGTCGTCGCTGATGCGTCCCCGCGACAGCGCATGGAACAGCACGTCGCGCTGGATTTCGATGCCCTGCTTCAGGTTTCCCTGGATGTACTGGTGGTGCGCGCGCAGCGCGTCGAAGCGCGCCTGCAGTTCGGTGTCGTCGTTGAGTCGCGCCAGCTGCGTCAGCGCGCGGCCCAGATCGTCAGCAGCGTTGAGGTCGTTGGCGTTGACGGCCAGCCCGTACTGCTGAAGCAGGTCGCTGAAGATCGGTGAAGTACGTACGTTGAGCTGTTCGCGAAGTTCCTCGTAGCGCTTGAGCGCATCGTTTAGGTCGCGCAGCACGCGCAGGTGGTGCTTGCCGGTAAGCGAACCCAGACGCATGCGCGCTACTGCGTTCATGGCTTCCACCAGCTCCAGCAGGTCGCCCGCCAGCTTCTCGTTGCCTGCCGCGCTGTCCGCCAGCCAGGGCGCGCCCTCTCCCATCAGCAGCCAGGCCGGGTTTACCCCCAGCTCGGTGCACAATGCCGCGCCGAACTCGAGCGGCATCTTCGCGCCGCGCACGTAGCGGCTCACGTTGTTGCGCGAGCTGCCTGTGCGCCGCGCGATCTCGGACTGGCTGTGGCGGCCGGCGACCAGCTCGAGTCGCTGGTGCAGGTCCTTGAGGCGTTGTTCTGCGTCCATGTGATCCCCGTATCGTCAGCGGGCGGGAGCGTCCGCCTGTCATAAAAAGATACACAAGCTGTCATCCAATGCACGGATAACCTGACCATTGCTGATACAGTTCCTTCCATCACTGACCCAGCCGGAGGAACCAATGCTGACCAAACGCCTCATTCTGCTGTTGCTCGCCTGCCTTCCCGCGACCCTGGCCGCGCAGGATGCCGTCACCGGCGTCTCGCCCGCGCGGAACAGTCACGCCGCCGCCCTCGACGCCGACGCTGTCGCAACCTGCACAACCACCATGGCCCAGCCCGCCAGCGCCCAGTTCCGCCTCTACAGTCGACTGCGCGGCTGGCTGAGCGGCTCGGTCTCCGCCGGCGGCAACGACCTGACGTTTGATCCGGCCGCGGATTTCCTGCCGGGAGAAGAGATTGAAGCGATTGCCACCGGGCAGCTGCAGACCGCAGCGGGTGGCAGCCTTGTCCCCCACGTCTGGAAGTTCCGCGCGGCGACGCCCGGCAGCACGCCCAAGTTCGACACCAACAGCGTGCAGTTCCAGAACGTGCAGTCCACCAACGAGTGGGGCGTAACCTGCGCCGACTTCAACCGCGACGGTCACCTCGACATCGCGGTGGGACGCTACGGCGATTACAGCACCGTCTACTTCAACGACGGCAGCGGAGGCTTCGCCAGCAGCCTGAACATCGGCGGCAGCCAGGACCTGTGCTATGAGCTGGTCGCGGCCGACTTCAACGAGGACGGCCACATGGACATCGCCAAGGCTAACTTCGCGCAACAGAACGAGATCTGGATCAACAACGGCAGCGGCAACTTCAGCATGCTGCCCTTCGGTTCCGCGACCAGCGAGACCTACTGCCTGGCGGTGGGCGACCTGAATGCCGACGGTCACCTCGACATCGTGTGCGGCAACGGCACCACCAGCGGCGTGCCCAACACCATCCACCTGGGCGACGGAACCGGAAGCTTCCCGGTCACCAGGATGGTCGAGGTGCTGCCCGGCTACGGCAGCTACGTCTACGACCTGACGCTGGACCTGGAACTGGCGGACGTGGACAACGACGGCGACCTCGACCTGGTCACTGCCGAGTTCGCCGTCGGCACCACCGTCCCCAGCCGCATCTTCTACAACGACGGCGACGGCAACTTCAGCCAGTACCTGCTGAACGGTTCGGCTATGGTTCCCAACAGCACCGACATCGGCGGCGCCCTGCAGGCCATGTGCGTGGCCGTGGGCGACCTCGACAACGACGGCGACCTCGACATCGTGCTGGGCACCAACGGAAATCCCGGCACCTCCACCCCATCGGTAGGCGACCTCACCCACGTGGCATTCAACCAGGGCAACCGCAGCTTCAACGTCGAGTACATGACCTACCAGGATGAAAAGACCTGGTGCGTGCGCATGGCGGACTTCGACGGCGACGGCTATCTCGACGTGATCATGGGCAACGAGGGCCCCTACCGCACCGTGCGCATCAACGACGGCACCGGCCATTTCAACAACTGGTATGGCATGGGCGGTTCACCGTTCTTCTTCAAGTGCGACGTAGCGGACATGGATGGCGACGGCGACCTGGACGTGATCTCGCCGCGATGGATTTACCACAACGGCGCCAAGTCGCCGCAGATTCAGGTCAAGCTCAACGGCAACTGGATTTCCAGGGGCGACACCATTCAGGTCGCCCACGCCACCAGCCTGGTAAGCCTGGCGCCGCAGGTGCTGGTTGCAGACACGCAGTCCTACAGCGTGGACGTGGCGTCCTCCATCAGCAACACCAGCAGCCAGGGTTTCAATTCAGCGGAGTGGAGCGCCAGCGCCGCCGCCACGCCCTGCAGCCTGTACCCGACGAGCGGCGACTTCAACGTGGGCAGCATCACCCACACCTTCACCATCACCGCCGACAGCGGTTTTGCCGTCGGCAGCTTCGTGTTCCATGTACAGGTCGGCAACGCCCCCGTGCCCGTGCTGGAGGTATACGAGGGCGGCTCGACCATCAACCACAACGCGGCGGCGGGCGGCGGGCGCGACTTCGGGTCACGCGACGTGGCCGCTGGCGCGGGCACGGCCTTGACCGTCACCGTTGCCAACCAGGGCTGGGTAGGCCTGGTGTTGAGTTCCGTCAGCCTGGCGGGCGCCGACGCGCAGGACTTCGTGCTGGACCTGAACGGCCTCAACACCAACATCGCGCCGGGGGCGTCCTCGAGCTTCGCGGTGCTGTTCGATCCGCTGACGCCGGGCGTCAAGTCGGCGCAGGTCCAGATCGTGCATGACGATCCGGCTCAGCCCAGCCCCTTCCGCTTCGCGGTAGCGGGCACCGGCACGGCCTTCGCTGCGATTATGGTAAGCGAGGGCGGCAGCACGCTCGTTCCGGGTGCGCAGATTGCATTCGGGTCCGCTCCCGTGAACGGCAGTTCGGGTGTCCGGGTCATCACCATCCAGAACGTGGGCAGCGGCGCGCTTAACCTGGGCGTTCCGACGTTGAGCGGCAGCGGCGGGGCGCAGTTTGCTCTCGACTCGTCGGGGATGGTGACGGTGGTAGCTCCCGGCGCGTCCACTTCCTTCAACATCAGCTTCAATCCGCTCTCAGCGGGCGGATACCAGGCGCTGGTCACTTTCAGCCACAATGACGCCAGCGTGGCGGCACCGTTCAGTCTGCAGCTCGCCGGCAGCGCCCCGGAAGACGTGGTCGGCGGCGGCGACGGCAGCAGCGGGTCCTCGGGCGGTTGTTCCGGCAGCCCCGACGGGCGGGCCGCCTGGCTGCTGCTGCTTCTGTTGCTGGCGGCGGGCGCCGCGGCACGCAGGCTGACGGCAGCGCGCGACTAGTTTCGCATGTCCCATGGCCCCGCGGGTGCTTCGCCCGCGGGGCCTGTTGTTTTAAGACTCGCGGCCGGGGCGGTTGCCGTCCCGGCCTGCGTTTCGAAGGCGCGTGGTACCTGCGCGCGAAGTGCGGCTGACTCGCCGCGGATCAGGCCCTCGGCCGGCCTTTTTACCGACCGCGCCCGGTGACCGGGCAGGCCTCTGGAATCGATCGCAAGGATCGTCTCGGGTCGCCGGGGTTCGACCCCATTGACCCGTCAATAGCCTAGTGGCCGGTGAAGGAGATGCCTTACGCGGAAAACCGCAAAACTTGACGCGTCAATGGTCAGTCGGCCTTGCCCAGCGCCTTCAGGAATACCTCGCGGGCCTGCGGGTGGCACGAGATGTGGCCGCCGGGGACGATGTCGCGGGTCACGTTCTCGTAGCCGTTTTCCCTGGCCAGTTTCTCGGCGGCCTCCCACTGCCGGTCCAGCATGCTTTCCTTGTATTGGTCCTTGTCGCCCTGGTAGGCGTGGATGATCAGCGCCTTCTTGGCCTCGGCGTCGCTGCTGATTTCCGCGCGCGTGCCTCCGAAGTTGGCGCAGGCCGGCACGGCCGCCAGCAGCTTGTCCGGGTGGGTGAACACCATGTGCCAGGTCAGGATGCCGCCGCCGCTGAAGCCGGTGATGCAGACCTTCTGCTCGGCGTTGTAGAGCTCCTGCAGGTCCTGGATGATCGCCAGCAGGCCGGGCTCGTCGAAGTTCATGCGGTTCTGGTCGGCCTCGTCGATCACCTCTTTAGGGTACGGGTACTTCTTGCGCATGCCTTCATCCAGCGCGTTGGTGTTGGTGAAGCCGATCGGGGTAACCACGATGAAGGTGTCATTGGCGTTGCCGCGCGCTCCGTTGCAGGCGCCCAGGAAGTTGCTGCCCGCGCCCTCCACGGCCACGTACACCGGCCACTTCTTCTCGGCGCTCCAGCCCGTGGGCAGCGACAGGAAGTACTTCATGGTGTGCGTGCGGCAGGTCTTCATGATTGGCGACTTGGCCGAGATTGCCGCCTCGCACTCCAGCATCGCTTTGGCGCGCGCGGTGTTCTGCTTTTCGTCGTCGAGCTGGCGGCCCTGCGCGAGATCAAGCAGGCGGTGGGCGGCGGCGTAGTCCTTTTTGCCGTAGGCCGTGCGGTACTCGGTTTCCACGTACTTGTCGGTGGTCTCGGCGTGCAACTCGTAGGCGCGCACCAGGTACGCGTTGGCCGTCGTCACGTCCTTGTCGCTCTTGAGCTCTCCGAACAGAGCGCAGTAGGACGTGGCCGCTTTCTTGAGCGTCTTGTCTGCCTTCTTCTCGTACTTGGCGATTGCGGCCGCATCGGTGGTGTCCACCAGGTCGGGCAGCTTCTCCAGCGCCTTGGCGGCCTTGCGGTCTTCGGGCGTGAGTTGCAGCGCTTCGTTCAGGAAGGTTGTGGCCTTGCCGTTCAGCCCGTTGTCGGCCGCGGCATCGGCCAGTGTGACCAGTTCCTTGCTGACGGCTTCCTTGAGTTTGGTGACGGCCGCGCTCTGGGCGGTGGCGGCGGGTGGATCGGCGAGGGTGGGCGCCTGCAGGGCGAACGCCAGCAGCAGCACCGGCAGAATGGCGCGGAACGTGCGATTCATGGATGGTCCCCAAGCGTGTGGCGTCAGCTATTAGTGTAGGAACGAGGTTGCCGCTTACCAGCCGGCTCGACGCGGGACCCGGGCAAGCGATAATCCCGCCATGGCCTTTGCGGAAGTTGAGTACCTGTTCAGTCACTCCGTCCTGCGCGACGCTGCCTATGAGCTGCAGTCCGTGCCCGAGCGTGCGGGGTTGCACGCCCTCGCGCTTGAGGTCATGGAAGAGATGTTTCCGCGCGCCGAGCGCGGCACCATCGCGCGCGCCATCGCGCGGCACGCGGCCGAGGCTTTCCGCGGCGGCACCCTGCCCCCGGCCGCACCCGGCAAGGACGTGCTGGCGCTGGCCGAGTTGCGTGCCCTGCGCGCGGCCGCCGAAAAGGCCGACGCCAACTACGACGTGCGCGAATCTTCCGAACTCTGGCAGCGCGTGGCCGACCACGAGCTGATCGAGCAGCACGAGCGCTTTGACGCCCTGATGCGCGCCGCCGAGGCCCTGCGCCACGCCGGCCGCCTGCAGGAGGCTCGCGCGCGCGTGAACGAGGCGCGGCCACTTGCCCCCAGCGACGCCGACTACATGCGCTGCCTGCTCGCCCACGCCAGCCAGCTGCGCCTGACGGGCGAGCTGAAAGAAGCCGAAGACCGCGCGCGCCTGGCGCTCCGCTCTGCGGAAACCGACGGCCAGCGCGCCGACGCCACGGGCATCCTGGCCCACGTGCTGCGGGACGGCGGCCGTGGCGACGAGGCCGAGCAGCTGTTCCGCGAATCCATGGAGCTGCACCGCCAGGCGGGTGACGAGCTGTCCGAGGCCAAGATCGCCGGCAGCCTCGCGGCATTCCTCAGCGAGCGCGGCCGCAACGACGAAGCCGGGCAGCTGTATCGCCGCGCGTTCCAGATTCACCAGGCCGCCGGCGACCCGCGCGGAGAGGCGATCTATTGCGGCAACCTGGGCATTCTGATGACCGAGGCCGGCCGCTACGCCGAGGCCGAGCAGTTCTACCAGGCCGCGCTGGCGACCCACCGGCTGCTGGGCAACCGCACGGACGAGGCGATCGTGAGCGGCAACTACGCGATTCTGCTGAAGGCCCGCGGCCGCGCCAGGACGCCGAGCTGCACTACCGCCGCGCCATCAACGTACTTCGTGAGCAAGGCAACCGGCCCATGGAGGCCCGCTACCTTGGCAACCTGGCCAACTTGCTGGACGACACCGGGCGCACGGTGCAGGCCGTGGGTATGTACGAGATGGCGCTCGACATCCTGCGCGGTCTAGGGCAGCCGCGGCTGCTGGGCATGTGCCTGGGCAACCTGGGGCTGGCGCGCCAGAAGCTGGGGCGCATTGACGAGGCCTATACCGCGTTCAGCGAAGGCATTGAGCTGCTGATCGAGCAGCAGGCGCGCCTGCCGGCGGGCGCGTTTTTGGCCCTGCGCGGCGAGCTGCAGCTGCTGCTGGGCGAGGAAGGCGGTGCGGAAGGCGACCTGCTGGAGTCCGAAGCGCTGCTGAAGGGCGAGCAGGCTCGCGGCTTCCGGCTGCAGTTCCTGCTGCCTTTGCGTGTGCGCCTGCACGCCCATCGCGGCGAGCTGGAGCAGGCCGAGCTGGCGTTGAAGCAGGCGCGTGAAACGGCGGCCGGCCTGGACCCGCAGTCAGGGCAGGCCCGCGCGCTCGATACCTGCGAAGGGCTGATCCAGGCCGCGCAACGGGGCGAGCTGATCAACGGCCACCGCGCGTCAGACCTGCCCAAGGAACTGCGCCGCGCGGCCGCCCGGCGCCTGCACAAGTCCGCGCCGGAAACGGCAACGGCGCTGGAGGCCTAGGCCGCCTTGCCGCGCAGCAGCCAGCTGAGGAAGTCGTTGTTGTCGAAGCTGCCTTTATCATCCGCGAAGCGCACGAAGGTGAGCCCCAGCTTCCTTGACACGTAAAGACGCTGCTTGCCCTTGCCCGCGGCGAACACCAGGTCGGCGGGCAGCCAGTCCGGCGCCTTGTCGGCCTTGCGGCCCTTGCCGTCCTTCGCGCCACCTTCGTCGGCGTCGTCGCTGTCGCCGCCCCCCAGCCACCAGGTCAGGCCGTAGCCGGGGTTGCACTTGCTGGGCTTGAAGCATTCGTCCATCAGCTCGGTTTTCAGCAACTGCTTCTCCCCCACCTTGCCGCCCAGGCGCACGAACTCGCCGAACTTGGCCCATTCGCTTGCCACCACGTACACGCCGTGGGGTGTGGCCGGGTTGCCGGCCGCGTCGGTGCGCCAGGTCTGCTTGATGCCGATTTCGTCGCCGATGCGGTGCATGAAGTAGCCGGTGAGGTTCATGTCTTTGAACTTCTCGCTGGCGGCCAGCTTGCGGCGCATGAACTCGCCCCACGCGAAGTACTGGGCGGGGCCGTACTCGAACCTGGCGCCCGGCTCGTGTTTGCACTTCAGGTTGATAGCGTAGGCGTACTTGTTTTCCGTAGCGGGGCCCTGCAGGGCGTCCTGCTCAGGCGGCAGCCCGGCGCACAGGCTGAGCAGCATACGCACGGTGATCTTGCTGCGCTTCGGGTCATCTTTCCATTCGGTGATGGTCTCGCAGATCCGCTCATCCCAGCTGATCAGTTCGTCCTGCACCGCCATGGCCGCGATGATACCGCTGTAGCTCTTCGTCCCGCTGGCGAGCTGGTGCTCGCGCTCTTTGCTGTACCCGTTGTCGTAGGCCTCGAACAGCAGCTTGCCGTCCTTCATGATGTAGAGCGCTTCGCCGTTGGTCGCCTTGTGGTAGTCGTGCGCGGCCTGCAGGTACCAGCCGCTGGCTTCGTCGGCCTCGTACTTCTCTTTCATGGCGCCGGCGACTTTGCCCTTGCCGCGCTTCTCGGTGGCGCCTTTCAGCTCGGCGGCTGCCTTGGCGGCTTCGTTCAGCTCAGCGCCGGACAGGAAGCCGTCTTTGTCGGCGTCGTTGCGTATGTAGAGCTTGCGGCCGCGCTCGGGCAGTTCGGCTTCGCTGAGCTTGCCGTCGCCGTCCTTGTCGAACTGTTCGAGAGCCGCCTTGGCGTCTTCGCTCAGCTCAATGGGTTTTTCGGCTTCCTGTGCGACAATCAGGCCGGTGAAGGCCGCAACCATCAGCAGGGCAAGCAGGCTACGCATGGGCGCTCCCAAGAGGTACGCAGATGAAACCCGCGTTGCGCCTTTCGGTAGCGGCTACTTTTCGGACTTCACAGTGTCCAGCTTCACGGCAAGGGCGTCCAGCTTGTCGGCAATAGCACGGCGATCCGCTGGCTGGTACTCAGCTGCGCGCAGCGACTCGGTCGTGTTCGGTGCGGTGCCTTGCGGCGTCAGGCTGCTGCGAGGTGCGATGGTGCCGCCGGGAATGGGCTCGGGTGCCGGCGCGCTTTCGCCGCGCAGGCTGCCGGCGACCTCGCGCAGGGTCTGGCCGGCTTCGCTGAGGGCCTCGCGCATGATGCCCTGTTCGTCTTTGAGTTCTTTTAATCTGCTGGTATGCGGGCTGCACCACCTGCGTCCACAGGCCGCCGATGCCCAAGGTTGAGCCGAGCACCAGGCCGATCAGGAAAATCGTGATTGAGGAACGCATGGTCGTCTCCGCGCGAGTGCCGTCTTCAGTGTAACGAACACGGCGCACCTCGTGTGATGCCGGATTTCCGGCAATGAATCAACAATCACTTAACAGCGGCCCTGCGGATTCGATTGCCCGTTGGGTCACTATTCCGTGGCTTGTCAGGCGGGGAAGTGTCAGTATTACGGCGCTTCCATCACACCGGGCAGTGTGCAGGGCAGCCAGCATTACCCAACGAAAGGATTCGCCCGTGCGAGTCATTCTGGTTCACGTCCGTGATCCCCAATTTTATGCGCTTCAGCAGGGCCATCGCGGCCCCACCGGCAACATCCAGGTCATGGGCTTCCCGCCCATCGGCATCATGAGCCTCTCGGCCGTGCTCAAACGGGCCGGCCACGAGTGCATCATGTTCGACCAGGCCAACCCGGAAACGCCGAACGAGAAGATCATCGAGGCAATCAAAGAGCAGAAGCCGGACCTGATCGGCCTCAGCTTCTTGAGCACCACCAGCTACCCGTACGCCAAGATCCTGGCCCGCGCGATCCGCGCCGAAGTGCCGGACGCCAAGCTGGCCTTCGGCGGCGTGTTCGCCTCGCTGAACGCTCTGCAGGTCAAGGAACAGTGCCCCTACGTAGACTTCGTGTGCCGCGGCGACGGCGAGCAGTTGATTCTGGACCTGCTGGACAACCTGCAGGACCCCAGCGGCGTGCAGGGCCTGACCTGGGCCAAGGACGGCAAGATCGTCCACAACCCGGACCGCAAGCTGGAGCGCGAACTGGACCAGTGGCCGGTACCGGACCGCGAAAGCCTGAAACTGGACTTCGTGGAGTCCATGCCGCTGGACGTGCCTGTGGTGCTGTCGCGCGAGAAGTTCACCACCATGCAGACCAGCCGCGGCTGCCCGTGGCCGTGCATCTTCTGCGACATCCCGATCTTCAACGAGGGCAAGTGGCGCTACCGCAGTGCGGAAAGCGTGATCGAGGAATTCAAGGTGCTGCAGAAGCAGGGATACGGCAGCGTCTACTTCGTGGACGATCACTTCCTGCTGCAGCCAAAGCGCATCGAGGCGATCTGCGAGGGCATCATCCGCGAGGGCATCACCATCAAGTGGGGCGTGGAAGGCCGCGTGGACAGCGTGGTGCAGTCCCTGTTCCCGCTGATGGCCAAGGCCAACTGCCGCATCGTGATGTTCGGTATCGAAAGCGGCAGCCAGAAGATCCTCGACCGCCTGCGCAAGCAGCAGACGCTGGAGCAGATCGAGATCGCCGTGAAGAACGCCAAGAAGGCGGGCATTGAGATCGTGCACGGCTTCTTCGTGGTCGGCAGCCCCGACGAGAACGAAGACGACATGAAGAAGACCTTCAAGTTCGCCGCCCGCCTGCCGCTGGACACCTTCGGTTTCAACCGGCTGTGCGTCTACCGCGGCACGCCGCTGTGGCATGAGTACGTGGCGCGCGGCCTCGTTAACGACACCGACGACTGGTACAAGTACTTCAAGTGCAGCGAGATCGACCCGACCTGCATGAAGGGCCCGGACATCAACAGCGCCCGCGCCAAGGGCCTGCGCAGCCTGTTCTTCCGCAAGCTGTTCCTGCACCCGTGGCAGACCTTCACGCTGCTGCGCCGCTTCCTGCGCTACATGCCGGCCAAGGACATCTACACGTTGCTCAGCAAGCCGTTCAGGGGCAAGAAGTCCGGCGCCACCCGCGCCGAGGTGCTGTCACGCGCGGTTGAGCACCAGGACATGAAGACCAACGCCGCGGACCTCACCAAGGTAAGCGACGAAGAGCTAGAGGCCAAGCTGCAACAGACCGCCAACAAGTAGCTTCACGCACCCCTGTTCAAAGAGTCCCCGATGGGGGCTCTTTGCTTTTCAGGAGCGCGTGCGATCGCGATTAGTAGCTGCTGGGGGCAGCTTGCCCAACTCGGTTTCGAGTGTCTTCTGCAGATCGGCGATCGCCTGTTCCAGGTCGGATACCGTTGGCTCAGCCTGCGCCGCCTCGCCGGTTGGGGGCGCCTCGCCCCCTGCCATCTCGGCGGCTTCCGGCGTCTTGAATTGCTCGAGCTTGGCTTCCAGCTCTTTCTGCATCTCCTCAACCTTCTTCTCCAGCGCGGCGACCATCTGCTCCGGTGTTTCGCCCTCGGGCGCCGGCGCCGGTGCGGCCGACGCGGGCTCGAACGGCTTCACGATCGAGTCGATCAGCTCTTTGCGTTCGGCCTCTGAAATCGGCAGCGCCGCGAACGCGGCCTCGAGCGCGGGCGTCATCTTCGTCAGGTCAGGCATTTCACCGGGCTTCTCAGCCTCGGGCGTCGCGAGGTAGCCCTTCAGGAACTCGAAGAACCACATGGCGTATTCGGGCGCGTAGGTGGTGGCCAGCAGCGCCAGGCCGTCGGGCGCGGACATCGGCGCCTTTCCCAGCGCCTGGGCCGTCAGCGTCTCCATGCTGATGCCCTTGCCGGCCAGCTCTTTGCCCACGTCGCGCAGGATTTCGCCGATCGGGTCCGTCATCACTTGGCGCTCTTGAACATGTTCGAGAAGAAGCCGATCAGGGCCGACACGCGGGTCTTACCCGAATTGTCCGCCACGGAGACGGTCGTGTCGTCGATCGCCGGAGCAGCCGGCACCATCGGCGGGGCCACGGCCGGTGGCGAGGGCAGCACCACCGGTGGCTGGGCGGGCTGTCCGCCCATGGCGGACATGCCCTGGCCGTTGATCTTGACGTTGGGGCCGTCAATCGACACGGAACTGCCGGCGATCTTGATCTGGTTGCCGGTCAGTTCAAGCGCCTGGGTGGCGGCAACGGTGATCTTTCCCTTGGCCACGATGTTGACGCCCTTGCCCTTCGAGTCTTCGACGGTGATGCCGGAACTGCCGATGGTCACCTTGCCGTTGGCGGTGTCCAGCACGATGCCGCCGTCGTTGCGCGCGGACAGGAACAGGCCGAAGTCTTCACCGAACGCGATGCCCACCTTGTTGTCGTTGGTCGAGATCGCCAGCGACTTGCTGGTCACCAGGGTTTCGCCGTCCTTGATGATGATACCGGTGCCGTGGCCGGTGGGGTTGTAGGCCCCGTGCACCTTGATGCCCATGGACACGAAGTCCTTGCCCACGCGCACCGTGGCGTCCGGCAACTCGCCGGTGCCCAGCAGCGCGGCGGTGTCCTTGCCCAGGCTGAGGCCCGTGCCGACCGGCTGCTGCTCGGCGCCGATCACCTGCAGCGAGATGCCTTTTTCCGCGGTGTGCAGCAGGCTGGCCGCATGGATGGTGTGGTCACGCTCGGCCATCATGTCGATCGAGCCGCCGTCAGTTGCGATCAGGATGCTCTTGCCCGAACCCGCACAGTTGATCGCGTTGCCATCGCCCGCGCGCAGAATGGTAAGGCCGTGGATGTCCGCCTCGTCCACACCCTCGACGCCGCCGGCCTTGGCTGCCGCCTGCGTGAAGCTGCGCAGGGTGAACAGCGTGGCGAAGAAGGTGCCGACTTTCTGGGCCGCCAGCAATGCGGCGTTGCTGCTGAGCAGCAGGCGCTTGCCGCGGTCGGGCCACTGTCCGCCGCGCGGCGTCATTTTCATCTTGAGGCCCTTGGCCAGGCTGCGCTTGATCAGCTTCATCTGGATCTGCACGATCACCAGCGTCAGCACCAGGTTCAGGATAGGCATCACGATGTTCGCCACCGCGACAGGCTGGCTGCCGGAGCGCTTGGCGTCGGTCTCGTACTTGTAGCCGATCGACAGGCCGACCAGCAGCGTGGCAACGACGCCCAGGATCTTCTTGTAACCGGCCATGATGCCGACCTGCCCCATCGAGGCGATTGACACCGCGGCGATGCCCTGGATCACCTTGCTGACCAGCGCGATGTCGGTCTGCATGGCTGCCATGCTGGCGATGTTGCTCAGTGACTTGGTGCTGTTGCCGACCTGCAGGCTGGCGTCGGTGAGCACGGCGAGGTTCTGCCCGGCGAAGGTGCCGGTGTTGCTGAGCGTGATGGACTCTTCGCCCTGCAGGTCCTGCATCACGATCTTGGTCGCCTTGGTCGAGATGATGGTCTGGTCGCGGTTGCTGCTGACCACCGGCGACTTCTGCGACGGCCCGTGCAGCGCACCCACGATGAAGGGCTGGTCCGGGTCGCCGCCCAGGAAGCCGACCACCACTTCGGTGCCGTTGATCAGCGGCATGTGCATGCCGCGGTCCGGGCCGCCGTAAGGCTCCATCTTGCGGATCGGCGCCGAGGCGTTGTTCACGCTGCTGTCGTTGTCAAAGAACAGCCGCACGCGGTAGTAGCCGTCGTCGTCGATGCCCGGGTACGTGGCGCCGTCCTCGTTTTCGACCACGCCGTGCACAAAGCCGGCCACCTGAGGGCGCGGAGTAACGGTTGCGGGACGGAAAGTGATCGAGTTGGGGATCGCCTCGTACTCGTTCTCGTAGCGGGCGCCTGTTGCGCGGCCGCTGTTGATGTCGACGGTCTGCTCGCCGCTGTGTGTAACGCGCACCAGCAGGTATTCGGTGTCCGCGTCCGCGACCGGGTTGCTGTCGATCTTGATGGTGTATCCCGCAGACAACGCGCGCACGTTGCTGGCGCCGAAAATGCGGTAGTTGGCGCCGAGGTACTCGTCCTTGCGCACCTCAAGCACGTCGGCCACGTCGAAGCTGGTTGTGTCGGAATCAATCTGAACGTGGTCGCCGGTGCCGGGCGTCCCGATGTCGATCACTTCGCGGATCGGGTTGGTGGGGTCGTCAATGTTGTAGTCGGCCATGGTCAGCGTGTTCGGCACCAGCGAGTCGCGCCAGAACACGGAATGGATTGCCTCCTGACGAGCGGCCGCCGCCGCCGCGCCCTGGCCGTTGATGTAGGGCAGCTGGTTGTTGCGCCCGGCGGCGAGGGGAAGGAAGCCTTCCTTGACGTTGGTGAAGACCGCGACTTCGTGCTCTTCGTCTTGCCGGAAGTAGTAGGAGATGCCGTAGAACTCGAGCCAGCGCGCCAGGAAATTCAGCGAGCTCTCGCGGTATTGCATGGTGAAGGCGCGCGTGGGGTTCTGGCCGGAAATGCGGTCGTGCTCCGTGATCACGTCGATGTCGGCCTGGTCGCTCCAGCTGGCGCTCAGGATGTCCCATAATGGCTGCCCCACGAACACCCTGCTGACCACAGCCTGGGTGGCGCGCCACAGGCGGGGCACCATCACCGTGCGGTAGTGATAGCTGGTGCCGTCATAGCCCCGCAGTTCAAACGAGCGCAGCATGCCATGGATCAGCCGCTGGGTGTGGCCGACAGTGTCATTGGCGGTGGCCACCTCGCGGCGGATCGAGAGCTGGCAGCGGCGCTTCAGGATGTTGCGGAACTCGCCGGGCGCGGATCGTGAGATCAGGTTGAGTTCGATCTGGTAAGGGCGCGCTATCTCTTCGGTTCCGGAGAAGGAAGTGACGTAGAGTTCGTCTGCGTTCTTGCCGGCGTCGGAATCGAGCCAGCTGACCTGAAACATGAAAGGCCGTTTTACGGACATCGTGCGATCCCCCGAAGAGGGGGCATCTTGGTGCGGAGCGCATGTCTGCACAAGACCTTTAGACGTAAAGCGAAGCGGTCGCGCAAGCAAGAGTGCCCGCGCGACCGCCGTCAAGTTCTGGTACCCCCGGTAGGACTCGAACCCCGCGACAGTCCAGTGAACTGTCGCGGACGCGAAGCAGGCCGGCCAAAGCCCGCCCGAAGGCGGGCGACGCCGGCCGTAAGCGAAGCGGTCGCGCAAGCAAGAGTGCCCGCGCGACCGCCGTCAAGTTCTGGTACCCCCGGTAGGACTCGAACCTACAACCCGCTGATTAAGAGTCAGCTGCTCTACCATTGAGCTACGGAGGCTTTGCTTCGCTTCCGGCCTTGGGCCCGTTGCGAAGGGGCATAGAAATACCCGCTGCGCACTTGCTGTCAAGGGCCCGCATCCGTTGCACTGCCTTGCACTCAAACGCCTGCGGGTTTCCGGTTACGGCCGAGGCTTGTTGCCCGTACTTCTAAAAACAGGTTGGCGCGCGCAGGCTTGTGCGGTTGAAGTTGGCAGGTGCTGAGCTAGATTCACCCCGCGATGATTGAGGTCAAAGGAATCACCAAGTTCTACGGCGACTTCAAGGCCCTTGAAGACGTGTCGTTCCACGTCGACAAGGGCGAAGTGCTGGGCTTCCTCGGCCCCAACGGCGCCGGCAAGTCCACCACCATGAAGGTGCTGACCACCTACATCAGCGCCAGCGAAGGCACCGCCAGCGTGGGTGGCTACGACGTGCATGTCTTCCCCCACGAGGTGCGCAAGCGCATCGGCTACCTGCCTGAAACCCCGCCGCTCTACGGCGACATGACCGTCGAGGACTACCTCAGGTTCGCCGGCGGCGCGCGCGGCCTTTCGGGCGGCAAGCTGAAAGACCGGCTCGAGGCCGTGGTGGCCGACTGCGGCCTGCGCAACAAGCTGAAGTCGCGCATCGTCGAGCTGTCCAAGGGCTACAAGCAGCGCACCGGCCTGGCCCAGGCGCTGATCCACGACCCGGAAGTGCTTATCCTGGACGAGCCTACTTCAGGCCTCGATCCCATGCAGATCGTCGAGATCCGAAAGCTGATTGAACGCCTGCGCGAAAACCGCTGCATCATCTTCTCGACCCACATCCTGCAGGAAGCCACGGCCGTGGCTGACCGGCTGGTGATCATCAACGGCGGCAAAAAGGTCGCGGACGGCACGGTGGAAGAACTTTCCGCCAGGTACGTGGACGTGCAGTCCGTGCGCCTGCTGGTGAAGGGCGCGGACGCCGAGCTGGCCGAGCCACTGCGGAACATCGCGGGCGTGCAGGCCGTGGAGATGCAGCAGTCCCCCACCGGTTACGGCCGCTTCCAGCTGCGCGTGGGCGGCGGCGCGCGTTCGATCCGCAACGCCTGCGAAAGCGTGGCCGACCTGGTCCAGAAGCAGGGCCTGAAGCTGGCCGAGCTGGCGCCGGAACGCCTGACGCTTGAGCAGGTGTTCCTGCAGATCCTGCGCCGCGGCGAGGCTAAGGCCGCGCCCGCCGATGAGCTGCCCAAAGATGACGAGCCCGCGCCCCCACCTGCGGTTAAAGAGGAAGAGAGCAAGCTGCCCGCCGATCCGGATTCCACGGCCGCGGCCACGCGCCTCACGGGTGAGGACACCTCGATGGGCCACCAGGCCGCCGACGCGGCCTCCGAGACCGCTTGGGTGTCGCCCGAGAGCAACCTGGCCGGCGACGCCTTCGAGACCGTGCAGCCCGAGACCGACACCCGCACCGCGAGCGACACCGAGTACTCGCCGCGCCTGCCTGACAAGGAGGGCGAGTGATGCGGCCGGTGTACGTGCGTGAACTGAAGGGCTACTTCGACTCGCCGATGGGCTTCGGCATCGTGGGCGCGTTCGTGGTGGTGATCATGCTGCTGAGCGTGCTGCTGGACCCGCTGGGCGGCGGCGGCGACTGGTTCGCGCGCGGCGAGCTCTCGATGCGCACGTTCTTTGGCATCTTCCCCTGGGTGGCGGCCGTGGTGGTGCCGGCGGTGAGCATGCGGCTGTGGTCGGAAGACCGCCGCCAGGCCACCTTCGAAATGCTGATGACCATGCCGATCCCCACCTGGAAGATCGCGCTGGGGAAGTACTTCGCGGGGCTGACTTTCCTGTTCTGCATGCTGGCGGCCACGGCCGCGTTTCCGCTGATGCTGTACGTGTTCGGCGACCCTGACTGGGGCCCGGTGGCGGGCGGCTACCTGGCCTGCTTCCTGCTGGGCGCGGCGTTCGTGGGCGTGGGCCTGTTCGTCAGCGGCCTGACGGAAAACCAGGCGCTGGCGTTCTTCATGGCGATGCTGCTGTGCCTGGGCATCGTCGGCGTCGGCGAGCTGCGCGGCATGATCAGCGAGATGTCGCGCGACAACCCGCAAGCCGCGCTGGTGCACCTGCTGAGCGTGCCGCTGGTGGGTCTGGGCGTGCTGGCGGCCGTGGTCGGGCGCGACAAGGCGCTGGGCCTGGCCGTGGTGGTGCTTGGGTTTGTCGCGAATGTTGGCGTGCACGCGGTGGGCTCCGGCGGAACGGCTGAAGATGGCGTGCGGCTGTCGACACCCGCGGGCGAGGCGGTGACGGCCGCCCTGGCGCAGATCGCAGTGCTGGAGCATTTCCGCGAGATCGAACGCGGCGTGGTGAACACCAACGGGCTGGTGTTCTTCGCCAGCTATGTGGTGCTGTTCGTGCTGCTGAACGTGTGGAGCCTGGAGTCGAGAAGGTACAGCTGAGTCAGGTTTCAGGTTACAGGTTTTAGGTTGCAGGGCGTTGGAAGGAGTACGCAGGCCGGGATGACGGTGCAGGTAGACCGGAAGGGCAATGTCCTTCCCTGACACCTGTAACCTGACACCTGAAACCTGCCTTGCCATGGTCAACCGCAAGCGCAACTATACGCTTCACTTCTACCTGATGGCGGTGCTGGTTACCGTTGCGCTGGGCGCGTTCAACTACCTGGCCATGGAGTTCCGCGCGCGGCTTGACCTGACGGCCGACCAGCGCTTCACGCTCAGTGAAGGCACCCAGCGGCTGTTCGAGAAACTGACCGAGCCCATTACCGTCACCTACTATGTGGATGAGGAGCCGCCGGCCAAGCGCATCAACCTCGAGCGCGACGTGCGCGACAAGCTGGAGGAGCTGGCAGTCAGCTCGGGCGGGAAGCTGCAGTACCGGGTCGAGCGCATCAGCAACGACCAGGTGGCGGAGAAGCGCAAAGAGCTGCAGGACAAAGGCATTGAAACCACGGTCGATGTGCAGACTGCGGGCACGGACGAGCGCGCCGAGGTTCGCGGCGTGCAGGGTTACTTCAGCAGCCTGGAAATCCGCTTCGGCACCAACGAGCCGAAGGTGATCAACGGCGTCGTGAACCTGGTAGACAAGGCTGACGAAGCGCGCGAGCACAGGGTGGACACCCTCGAGTTCGACATCGCTTACACCGTGCTGACCATGCGCGGCGAAACGCGCCGCCCCAGTTTTGAGCGGCTGCTGAAGTCGCGCGAAAAACCCGCGCGCATGGTGTTCTACGTGACTGACCCGATGCCGGACAAACACCGGCAGCTGGCCGCGAACCTCGACAAGGCGCTGAACGAAATCGCTGCCGTCACCCCCGCCAAGCTGACCTACCAGCGCGTGGCATTGCCGCAGTCGGCCGGGCAGGTGCAGAACTATCCCTTCAGCGGCGGGCGCCTGAACCTGCAGTTCTTCGACGGAAAACGTGAGCCTGTGTTCGACGAGCAGGGAAACCTGGTGGACATCAAGGACACCCTGTACTTCGCGGCCGTGATCATGCAGCTCGACCCAGAGGTGGACAGCTTCGGCGCAATCTGGAAGTTCGAGCCGGATCAGAGTGTCGCCGACTACCGCAAGCAGATCGAGGACCAGTTCTGGGAAGGTACGCGTCCGCGCACGCGGCTGGGTTTCATCCTGCCGCCGGCGGACCCGCGAATGCAGGACCCGCGCAACCCGCCGCCGCCCGGCCAGCCGCCTGCGAACGGTTATTCGCCGCTCTGGAGATACATCCAGGGCCAGCTGGAGTACGACACCGTGTGGGTGGACCTGCAGACGGAGAAGCGCGTGCCGCGCGACCTGGCCTGCCTCGTGGTGACGGAGCCGAACCAGCTCAGCGAGCGCGAACTGTATGAAGTCGAACGCTACCTGAACGAAGGCGGCAACGTGGTGATGCTGGTACAGGGCTGGAGCGCGGACCTGGACTTCTCGATGTTCCCTATGCCGCCCGACAGCGTCAGCTTGCGTAAAGTAGACATGGAGCCCGCCTTTGAGGAATGGGCCAAGCACCTGGGCATCGAGTTCGGCCAGGACCTGCTGCTGCGCCCCAACGGCAAGCTGCAGCCCTACATGATCAGGCAGGATCGCCGCGGCCAGCAGCTTGAGCTGATCCCGGGTCCCGTGCGCCTCGCGCCGGTGATTGAGCCCGGCGACCTGAACTCAACCAGCGTGTTCACGCGCGGCTTGTCCGCCATGCCGCTTCCGCTGGTGATTGAGTCGAAGATCGACGCCGAGCGCCTGGGCAGCCTCGGCCTTTCCGAAACCGAGCTCATCACGCTCAAGGGCGACGTCTATCGCTTCATGCCCGCCAACCCCATGGCGGCCGAGGTGCCGTTGAACTTTAACCTGAACTCCGCCGCCGAGGTCGAGCGGGACCCGGCCGCCACGCCCGGCAAGGGCATCCTGGCACAGAAGCTGGACCATGACGCGCGCGTAGCCACGCTGCTGAGCGGCAGGTTCCCCAGTTTCTGGGTTGACGAAAAGCGCAAAGTGCCGGGCTGGAACGGCGACCCTGAGGAAAAGGACGCCCAGCCGGTACTCAACCCGCGCGAAGGCCGCCTGATGGTGGTGACCACGGCCGCCACACTGAACATCAATTACCTGTACGGTTATCCGCAGCAGGAAATCGAGCCGGTGGTGATCGCGCGAGGCATCACGTTCTATCGCAACCTGGCCGAGGCCTTTATCTATGGCGAAGACCTGGTCAGCCTGCGCGCGCGCACGGGCGTGGCGCCGCGCATTGTGGGATCCGTTGACCCGGGCACCCGCACGTTGTGGTTCATGATCTGCATCGCGGGTATGCCGCTGCTGCTGCTGGCGTTGGCCGGCATTCGCAGCTTCGCACGCACCCGCGCACGTGAAGAATACGAGATCGCACTCGGCCTCAGGGACTCGGAGAAGTGAACAGGAGCCGCAAGCGCAAGCGCGCGGTCCCGTAACGCAAATGGCTGACGAACCGAAATCCGAAACCAGCGCCGGGCGTTTCACACCCGACGAAGTGATCGCCAAGCAGCGCAACAAGCAGCTGATGGTGATGTCGGCGATCATCATCGTGCTGGCCGCGCTTGTCGCGATCACCCGCAGCACGCGGGAGACCGAGTCGCCTATCAAGGAAGAAACCCTGGTCGGCGGCACGGTCGAAAACCCGGTCTTCGAGAAAGACGACATCCAGCGCATCCAGGTCTGGCAGGGCAGCGGCGAGAAGTTCGAGCTGGTGCGTGCAGGCAGCGACTGGCGCGTTCCCGCGCGCTTCAACGCGCCGGCCGACCGCGCCGACGTGGATACGCTGGTGACCCGCGTGTTCGGCTCGTCGCGGCTGAACCGCCCGGCGACCACCACCCCGGCGCAGTACCTGAACTACAGCCTGAACGACGAGGATGCCGTGCACCTTCGCCTGGCCGGGGACTCCGACCGCGAGCTGCTGCACATCCTGGTCGGCAAGGCCGAGGGCGGCACCCGCGACTTCGTGAGGCTACAGGGCGCCGACGCACCGGAAGGCATCTTCGAGCTGACCGGCCCGGGCGGCAGCTTTGACTCGCTTTACGGCGCCTTGAAGCTGGACTCTGCCGGCAAACCGCAGCCCGGCCGCTGGGTCAGCACCGAGGGCTTCGAGATCCTGCCCTACACGGCCGTGGCGCAGCAGCTGACCATCCGCGACGGTGAATCCACGCTGGTGTTCAACCGCAAGCCCGGCAGTGACCCGGGCGCTGACGAATGGCAGCTGACTTCCCCGCGCAAGGGTGACGCCGACAGCGCCGCCGTGCGGGGCGTGCTGGACGCGCTGTCGGGCTACCGCGCCGACGACATCGCCGGCCGCGACACCGACGCCGGGCGCTTCGGCCTGGTGCCGGCCGAGAAGGAAATCGCGATCGTCTACACAGACGGCGAACTGCAGGGCACCGCGCGCCTGTACTTCGGCAAGAAGGAAGACAGCCGCGTGGCGGTGATGCTGAAGGCCGCCGACAAGGGCGAGTTCATTTACTGGGGCGGAGACTACATCCTGAGCCGCGTGTTCCGCGCCACGCCCGAGTTCATGCGCAAGGTGCGGCTCAACCTGATCCCGGACGGCGTCAACCCGGACGCGCTGACCGTGCAGGACGGCGAGCTGGCCGTGAAGCTGGTGCGCGAGTCCGTGGGCGCCGCCGTGAGCTGGAAGCTGGAGCAGCCGCTGAAGCTGGAGGCCGACCGCCTCGCGGTTTCCAACCTGCTGGCCAGCCTCAACACCATGCAGGGTTACCCGGTAAGCGGCGAGCTTGACCGTGTCGCGCTTGGCGTCGGTCCTGGCCTGTCGCGCCGTGTCATCACGGCCGTGTACCCCGAGAAACCGGCCGGCGAGGGTGACAGCGACGGCGACGACACGCCCGACCAGCCGGGCGAAGAAAAACCCGCCGAAGAAAAGCCGGCCGAGGAAAAGCCCGCCGACACGGGTCCCAGGCTGAAAACGTCCGTGCTGTTTTTCGGAAACAATCAGCAGGGAGAAGTTCCCGTGCTGCGAGTAATCGACGGTGTTGAGCAGCTGTACTGGCTGAAGGCTGACACGGTGGCGGCGCTGTTCCAGACCGCCGGCGAGTACGTCAAGCTTGGCGAGATCGGCCTGGTCAAGGGCGGCGAAAAACTGGCGGACATCCGCGTGGCAAACGGCGACGCCGTGCTGCAACTGCAGCACAAGGAGCAGGCGGGCGGCCAGAAACAGTGGAGCATCGTGCAGCCCTGGGAAGAGATCGCCGACCAGCAGCAAGCCGACACGCTGGTGCGCGCGCTTTCGCGACTGCAGGGCGCCAGGCTGGATGCGCCGCTGGACAAACAGGCCCGCGAGCTCGGCGAAGGGCTTTCGAAGCGGCAGCTGGACCTGCAAACGACCGCGCAGAGCGCGTTCAGCGTGTTCATCGGCAACGAGCAGCACGGCCTGCTCGCCATGATGGTCAAGCGCGGCGACGCCGAAGAATTCTGGCTGGTGCGCGATGACGACCTGTACGACCTGTTCGTCGCGCCGGCCGACTACCGCGACCTTGGCACATTCAGCGGCAAGGTTCGGCACGTGCTGATCTCATGGAAGGGCCGCGCGCCCGGCCTGCAGCTCAAGGATGCGGACCGCACCAAGGGGCAGGCCCGCGCCCTGGCCGAGGAAGTCCTGCGCCGCGCCAATGCCGGAGAGGATTTCGAGGCGCTGCAGAAGCAGTACAATGAAGACGACGCCGCCGGCAACGCGACCAAGGTTTATGACGTCAGCCCGGAGGTCGGCTTCGTGAAGCCGTTCCTGCGCCTGTCGAAAGAGCTGAAGGTCGGCGAGGCTGGCCTGGTGGAGTCCACGTTCGGTTACCACGTGATCAAGCGGATCGAGTAAAGCATGGAAGCAACCGAGTCACCCGGTTTCTTCAAGCGCCTGTTCCTGAACCCGCTCGCGGTGCGTGAGCTGCGTGTCGCATGCCGCAGCTGGAAGCTGGTGATTATCCTTACGGCATATCTGCTGATCCAGGGTGCCATCCTTGCAATATGGGTGTACGCCCAGTCCACCGGCAAGGGCATGTACAAGGACCCCACCAGCATAGGCAGCGGCCTGTTCATTACCCTGTCGACCGTGCTGGTGGTGGTGGTGATGCTGGTGTTCCCGGCTTTCTCGAGTACCGCCATCGCCAGTGAGCACGAGCGAAAATCGTTCGACCTGCTGCTGCTGACGCCCTTGAGCCCGTGGGAAATCGCGATCGGCAAGTTCTTCGCCGCGGCGCTGCAGGCCAGCATCTTCCTGGTCGCCACCGTGCCGCTGTTCGCGATCGCCAACCTGTTCGGTGGCATCGATCCCGGCGTGTTCTTCTTCACACTGTGGGTGCTGATCCTGCTTTCGCTGCTGATCAGCTTCGTGGGCGTTTACGCTTCCAGCCTGGTCAAGAAGGCGATCCCGGCCGTGCTGGTGACCTACCTGTTCGCGTTCGTGCTGGGTTTCCTGCTGCTGCTGGTGTTCATCACGCTGCAGGTACTGGCGGCGTTCGTGGGCGCGGCGTTCCCGCTGGTGTCGTTCTTCAGTTCGCCGACGCTCGAGGAAGGCGTTTATTACCTGGCGTCTCTGACGGTGACCTGCGCGATCTACTGCACCTTCCTGTTTATCTCGACCACCAATCGCCTGAAGCCGACCTCGCACAACAAGAGCACCGCCCTGCGCCTGTTCTGGAGCGTAGTGGTGCTTGTCGTGCCGGTACAGGTGGGCAGCTACTTCATGGTGGCGCGCCTGCCTTCGCACAACGCGGCGTTCGGCACCCTGGTTGTGGGCGCCGTCTACCTGGTGCTGATCCTTTGCATACCGGCGCTGACCGCGCCCGCGGAGGCCCCTGTGCCCAGCCGTCGCGTGCGCCGCGAAATGGAAAAGCTGCCCGCCGGACTGATGAAGGGCGGAGGCCGGCTGTTCTTCCCTGGCGGCGACCGCGGCGCCCTGCATACCGCGATCGTTACCGTGCTCGGCCTGGTGCTGATGGCCGGCGCGGCGTGGTTCTGCTACTCCCATCTCGAAGCCCGCACCGAAGGCGACAAGGCGGCCCTGATCGAGGACTATGAGCAGGCCATGGGCGACGAGAGCGGCGCCACCATGCTGAGCGGCATGAGCCTTTCGCCTTCGCGCGTCGCGGCCGCGAGCATGCCGGAAACCGAGTTGAAGGCGGCCGTGGCAGCGTTTCACGGTGCGGAGTCCCGGGGCTTCTTGGCGTTCCTGCTGGTGATGGGCGTGACGCTGCTGCTGATCAGCCAGGTGACGTGGCGGCTGACGTTGAGCGGTATATCAAAGTCGCTTTCGGGTGTGCTGGCGGGCCTGCTGGTGGCCGTGCTGTTGATCGTGCCGTACATCGCGCAGGCAGTGGGCGGTTCCGAAACCGACGTTGAAGAGCAGAAGGTGGCACAGTTTTCGCCGATCCAGGCCGGCATCAACGCGGTGATCTGGGGCAAGCAGAACGGGCGGGCGCAGATTCATGCAGGCGACACCGCAGCGCGCCTGCAGGCTCGTGCCGACGCCCATCAGTGGCGCTGGATCACCTACTGCACCGCCGCCTCCGCCGTCGCCGGGGGTTGCTGGCCCTCAACCTGGTCAGTCGCCGCAAGATTCTGGAGCGCATCCGCAAGCTCAGCGAAGGTGGCCAGGCGCCGCAGCCGGTGCAGGCGACACAGGAACAGCTGGCTCAGGCCATCGCCGCGGTGACAGCACCTGAGCCGCCCCTGATGGCCCCGCCGGCAGGGCCCATGGAGTCACCCCAGGGTTCGCCCCAGGTCTCGCCGGATGACCTCTCCGGTCCTGAAGGGAACAGGAGCTAGCCGGGCTGTTGCTCGACTTCCAGGGCGCCGGTGGCGGGGTTCAGGTAGATGTTGTAGACGTCGCCCTCTTCGCAGGGCTCGCGGACTTCCCAGTGCATCGGTTTGCGCAGGAACAGCGTGGCGCCGGCCGTGCGCGGCAGTACCTTGGGCTCCAGGGTGGTTTTTTCGGGCGTGGCGCCGTTGCCGAATCCGCCCAGGCTGATGAACTGGTAGAAGCCACCTTCCCCCAGCCAGGTCCAGGCGCCCCGCCACTGGGTGACTTCGACGATCAACTCGAACTCCTGGCCCGAAGTCAGCACCGGGCGACGCTGGCCGGAAAGCCTGCGTCCCGCGCGGTCCACGGGATAGAACAGCAGGTTGAGCTGATTGGTTTCTTCATCCAGTTTGCCGACTTCGATCTCCGCGATCTTCTGCCGCTCACGCGGCTGCACTTGCAGGCTTGAGGTCAGCACCGACAGCACCAGCGCCTCGATGGCCATCCAGATCACCAGCAGGCCGACACCCAGCAGGCCGAAGTCGATGATGGGTTCTACGCGTGAGGTATCCACGTCTTCGCGGCGGCGGGTCTTCATCCAGTACCACACGCGCTGGGCCACGAAGGCGACCAGGAAAACGCCCAGCACGCAGGCGATCACGGCAAAAGCTTTGAGGCGGAAGTTGGGGTCGCCGTCCATCACCCGATTATGGCCCGGGAAGTGCCGGCACGTCAAAGCCCGGCTCAACCCGCAGCGCGTCAACAATCCCGTTCAGGAACACCCGCCGGATGGCGTCGTAGCCCCGGCGGTTCGGGTCCTCCAAGTTCACGAAGAACCAGTAGGTCGGGTCATCCGCATCGTAGTGCTCGTTCGTGCGGTCCCGGCAGTGGATGCCGTGGCCGAGCATCACGCCGTGCACGTCCACCAGGTGCACGTGGGAATGCACGTCCGCGCAATCGCGCAGCGCTTCATTGAACGCGCCATGCACCCGCTTGCCGTCGGGCCATGCGGGCAGCCAGAACAGGGGGCCGGCGTTCTCGATGTCACCGACGCCGTCGGTAGGCTCGTAGATGGTTGCCAGCATCACCGCGCAGCCGCCGGGGAACTTCTCTTGCAGCGCCAGCGCCATTTCATCGAGCCGTGCCCGGAAGTTCCTGACCCAGGGCTCCGCCTGTTCCCAGCTTGCGCCGTAGATGGCCCCCTCCTGCGGCTCGGCCTTGCCGTAGTAATGAATCAGGTCGATGCCGCCGGTGGTGATGCACACGATGCCGAAGGTGTCAGGCTGATAGATCGGCAGCGCGGAGATTTCCCGCAGGTGCTCGATGCTGTTCGTGCTGTTGGAGGCTTTGCGCACCGGCCGCAGGTTTGGCAGCACGCGTGCAAGCTCGATGTCCGTCATCTCGGGGTAGGTTTCGTCGGCGTTCTCGCGGAGCAGCTCGAAATAGCCGTGGCCGCTCGGCGCGCCGTAGCCCGTGCTGACGCTCTCGCCCAGGCTGAGCAGCACCACCGGCCGTTCGCTCCAGGTGCGCGTGAACGCGCCGGCTTCGACCTCCGGGACCAGCAGGGCCCTCGCCCATCGGCGCGGGCACGCGCGCCACGAACCAGGACGACAGCAGCAGCAACGAGCTGGCACACAGGATGCCCGGCCGCAGGCTGAACCACCTGGGCGGGGTGCTGCGTTTGCGTCGCAGCCAGCCGACAGCCAGGGCGCCGAAACCCGTCAGCAGCACCAGCAGCGCAGCCCAGTTCCACCACGCGCCCGGCGTGCGCCACAGGCGGGAAACGACGGCCAGGGAGAAACCAAGAAGCCCGATCAGCAGAAGCCCGGTACGGTACATAACGTAATTATACGACGTGGCTGCAACGATGTTGGAGGAATGCCGTACTCCCTGTGCAGGGACGCAACACTGAAGCGCAGCTGGCAGATTTGCACGATGGCACGGCAGGACTCACGCGTTGCCCAACTGCACTTTGCCCACGAAGGGCACGAATCAGCACGAAGGCACTGCCCGCTCTGAACGCCATCAGGACTGCTTCACACGAAGAACCGATTTTCTGCGGCCCGAAGGGCCCGACTAAGGTAGCCGGGCGCGTAAGCGCCCGGACCTCAAGGCAGTTTGTTCGAGCGCCCGAAGGGCCGCCTAAAGCGCGCCGCGCACGCAAAAGGCGGCCCTTCGGGCGCGCGACTCAGCACATCCATGGTCCGGGGGCTGACGCCCCCGGCAACCTTAGGGGGCCCCGTTCGGGGCCCTTTGTCCTCAGGTCAACTCTGGAACTACCTCCGCGTCATTCCCCCTGGTATCCGGCCGGCTGGGCTTCGGTGATTTCGTAGTCGTCGGGGGTGGTGAAGGTACAGTGCAGCACCGGATAGTGGCCATTGCGTGGGACCGCCACAACCCGATAGCGGCCATCGGGAAGCGCGACAACAACATCCGCCAGGACGTAGTCATCTCCCTCAAGCTCATCGCGTTTCAGGTTCAATCCGCCGCTTGAACGCGGGTCGGAGATGCGGGCCGGTGCATCGCTGCCGCTGGCCTGCGCTTCGGCTATGCGCATCCTCGCGCGCTCGAAAAGTTCCTCCGCATCCCAACGTGCCAAGGTCTGATTGATGGAGGCATTGTGAATCCAGCGCCAGGCGAAGGAGGGCTCCTGCAGCCATAGACCCAGCAACAGCGCTAAGATTCCCGCACCGAACAGCCCGCCCCAGGCGTACCAGACCACGCTGCATTGTTTGTGCACGGATTCGGTCATGGCCCCCACGTTGATCCGAGATCCTGGAATTCGCCCTGTCCGGACGCCCACTCGAATGTAAGGCGTATGGTCGGGTGATAGTCATCCTTCGGTATCATGAACACTTCTGCCGAGCCAGGTGTGGGAAAACCCACCACCAGCGCGGGGTGGTAGTACTGGCCAGTGAACTCCTGCGCATGAATCTGGCTGGCATTTCGGAATTCATCCGTTTTGGCGTAGTGAACACGCAAATGATCTCTTAACGATCTGGCCAGTTGCTCGCCTTCTGCCTGGCGTGCATCCCGCCCACCTGAGGCTCTGATCGGAAGTACCGCGAGAAAGAGAGCCGGAAGCACGAAGCCGACCAGCGCTCCCGTGGCGAACGCCCTGAGGCGCGTCCTGGGTCGCGGTTCGGGCTCGCTGAACTTGAGCTCTAGTGTGTCCACTCGAACTCCGGGGTGGTCTCCTTGAATGTGGCTTTGCACTGGCAGGTTGGTTGGCCGTACTTGATCAGTGTAGCGCTCAGCTTGAACCCCCTGGCCATCGCTTTCCATCTGGTTGCTGATGTCCGCGTTGCGGGTGCGCAGCGCGCCTGGCGGCACTTCCATGCCCATCAGCGTGGGCTCGATGCGGCCGTGACGTTCCCGGTACAGGCGCACGTGCTCGGCCATCACGAACAAGTTTGATTCGGTGTCGTGCACGGCCTGTTCGCGGTTCATGTTGCGCAGGTGCACCTGTGAGTAGATCACCGCGAAAGCCAGCCCGCTGAAGCACAGGGCCAGCACTATCACGAACCCCCACTCACCCGCGTTGGTCGGCAGCTTCAGCATGTGTGCGGTTGATCCAGGTGCTCACTCCCGCAACAGGCCCGACAGGATTGTCGGGCCCACCCAACATATCCATTGCTGTAGAACTCAGCGCTGCTGCTCTGTCTGCTCCCAGCGGATGGTTGATTCGCCGGTATCCCATTTGAAGTCGATGCTGCCGAAGCCGTCGCCTCGATTGGTCGGGTATACGTAGATGCGGGCGGTGCCGGCATCCAGGCGCACGATGCGCGCTTCGACGCCGTAGTACTTTCCCGCGAAAGCGCTGGTGGCGACTTCCTGCTCCAGCGCGGCGTGTACTTCTTCGAAGCTCTTGCCCTTGTTGTGCTGCACCCGGCAGAAGTCCCGGGCGCTGCCCATCAGCTGCTCGCCCTCGGCACGCCGGGCGTCGCGACTTCCGCCGTGGCCGGAGATCGGTATCAGCAGCAACAGCAGCATCCCCACCACGACCACAGCCAGAATCCCGCCCGGATTGCGGCCGAACCAGCGCAGCACACGCACAGGCGTTGCCAGTATGCCTAGCAGCGAACGGCCCAGGTTGGGCAGCTCGTCAAACCACTCATTGAGCCGCCCCCACAGCTTGCGTAAACCGTGCCCCCCGGGGTCGCGATCCTGTGTGCGGATCGGCTGCGGACGGGAAACAGCGTTCAGCGATTCCCCGGGAGGCCGGACTGGCCTGGGCACGCGGCCGTAGCCGTAGGGCACGCCGGCGTGGTTGCGTTCAAAAATGCGCAGATCAAGCTCATCGTTCATGGCTCACTTCCACTCGATTCGTTTCCCGTCCGATTCGAAGTTGAAGTACAGGCGTCCTTCGCTGTCACTCTTTGAGACAGGCTTCGCCACCACGTACCAGCCCTGCTCATCTCGATACAGCGCGTCCTCAATCTCGTAGTAACTGCCCTTCAAGCTCCGCGGCTCGACACCCATCTCGCTGAGCCGCTGCGCCACCCGGCCCTGGCGCGCGAATTCGACGCGCGCCGAGGACCAGGCCGTACTCATCAGCTGCTCGCCCTCCGCCCGGCGGGCATCGCGCGTTCAGGAGGTAATCAGCGGGATCGCCGCCATCCCCAGGATGATGAAGAAAAGGCAGACGAAACTGACCTTCAGAAAGATCCGCAGGCCCTTCGCGCAGCAGGCGGGTGGCTCGGCGGCCAGGGGGGCCGTGGGCTGCCGCAGGTCCCCACGGCAAGGCAACGGCACAGGACGGCCGGGCCAGTAACTCGAGTATGGCGCCTGCGACATGGTTTCCCCCGCTTCACGCAATTGTCACGATTATGTCATATCCCATGCCAATGAAGTTGTCAAAAAATCACAGCGGATTGTCTGCGAAGCGCTCTAAATATGGGTTTTACGGGCCTTTTCAGCGGCGCGGGCTGCCATCCGCGCCAGTTGTGTCTATAACGGGCCTCAACAACCTGAACCCGGATGCCCCTTTGATGCCCTTTGGCCGAAAAGTTTCGCGCGATCACCTGGTGCGCTACGCAGGCAAGCTGCTGGTGGACACGGCCGAGAAGAAGCCCGAGATCCTGAAACTGGGCGCATCGCGGCGTAACGTGACGCTGGCGTACCTCGACATCTGGGGCTTCACGGAGGTCACCAGTTACGCCTCGCCTGACGCGGTGGTGAACCTGCTGTGCGAGTACTTCTCGCGCATGACCAACCTGATCCGCGGTAATCTCGGCTTCGTGGACAAGTTCTTCGGTGACGCCATCTTCGCGATTTTCGGCGCGCCCGTGGACGACGCCGAGCACCCGCTGCACGCCTGCAAGGCAGCCTATTCCGCGCTGCGCGAGACCTACAAGATGGCCGCGGAGTGGCAAATCAAGGGTTTCGGGCGCATCAGCCAGAGCATCGGCCTGGTCACCGGCCCGGCCATCGTCGGCAACATCGGCACCGAGGAGCGCGCCATGTACACCGCGATCGGCGAGGCCGTGAACCTTACCGTGCAGTTGCAGCAGGCGTCGCGGCTGTATCGCTCGCCGATCATCGTCTCGCGCGAAACCAACCTGGCGGTGAAAGAGCAGTTCCTGACCCGCGAGCTCGACATCGTGAAGGTGCACGGCTCAGACCGCGTGACGCCGATCTTCGAGCTGGTAGGCCCGCGCGCCGACGTGCCGGACCAGAACCGCATGATGGTCGAGATTTTCGAGCGCGGGCTGAAAAGCTTCCGCGAGCGCGACTGGGACCGCGCCGAGAAGCGCTTCACCGACGCCGACAAGATCACCGGCGACGACGGCCCTTCGCGCCTCTACCTGCGCCGCTGCGCGCTGTACCGCAAGCACCCGCCGCCGCCGGAATGGGACATGGTGCACGCCCACACTCTGCGCCTGGGCGAGGTCGGCCCCAAGCCATGAACGACGCGCGAGCACTGCCCATCACCACGCCCCTGCCGACCGGCTCGGCCGGGTTCGTGTCCGGTTTCAGCGCGTTCCTGGTGGGCCTGAAGCTGGTGCTGCCCGGTGGCGGGCTGTTCCGGTATGCGCTGACGCCGATCGTGCTATCGATGTTCGTGGCGACCGGCGTCGCGGTGGGCGCGTTCTTTGCGGCGAAGTACTGGATGGTGGAGTGGCTGCAGGAAAGCTGGGCCGGCTGGCTGGGCGGCGTGCTGGCGTTTGTGCTGACGCTGCTGATTGCCTATTTTCTGTTCGTGCCGGTGATGTCGATGTTCGCACCGCTGTTCATCGACCCGATCTGCGAGAAGGTACACCAGCGCTACACCGGCGCGGACCTGATCGGCGAGCGCTCGGCCCAGCAGTTCTTCAAGCGCCAGCTGTTCGCGCTTGTGCAGTCGATCAAGTGGCTGCTGGTAGTGCTGCTGATCCAGCTTCCGCTGGCGATCAGCGCCATGCTGACCGGCGTGATGGCCGCGGTTGCCGTGCCCGTCAGCGCCGTGATCATGGGCGCTGACCTGCTGGACAACCCGCTGTCGCTGCGGGACTACAACCTTTCGCGCAAACTGGCCTGGCTGAAGCAGCACTTCTGGCCCGCCGCAGGGTTGGGCACGGCCGCCAGCATGCTGATGCTGGTGCCGGGGCTGAACCTGTTCGTGCCGACGGCAGGGGCCGCCGCGGCTACGCTGCTGATGGTTGCCACGGCCAGTGGCAAACCGGAAAGCAGTGAACAACCGTAAGGATTGCCCGTTATAATCGACAACCTGAAAGCGTGGTTCGGGAGCTTTTCCACGCAGCCCTGGGCGAAGGGTCAGGTATCGATGTCAGACAACGAGTCGCACAACGAAACACCGAAATTCCGCCGTGAACGCCGCGTATGGATGCAGGCCGTGGGTCTGTCCGTGGCCGCGTCCGCTTTCGGGCCTGCTCTGTTCGCCCAGAAGAAGAAGGGCGGCGACCAGCCCAGTGAGGCAGACCTGCAGAAGGCCTACGAAGAGACCGAGAAGCTGGTCTCAAAGGGCAGCACCGACGACCGCCCGGGCCTGGCGCCCTGGCAGCAGAAGCAGGGTGTCGGCCTGCAGTGGCCCGCCAAGTACTACCTGCCCTGGCCGGCGGGCGTCGGCCACCAGGTGTACCAGAGTTGGAACGGCAACAAGATCGGCCCGCCGCGTGCCACGCACATGAAGGCGCAGAACTTCTACGCCTGGGACTTCCATATCCAGCGCGGGCAGTACATCTGTGCCGCACGCGACGGCAAGGTCACCAACGTTGTGGACAACGAGCCGCCGGGCAACGAGAACGCCAACGTCATTTACATCGAGCACGCGGACGGTGAAACCAGCGTCTACGCCCACAACGGCAGCAACACCGCGCTGGTGGCCGTGGGCGACAAGGTGCTGGCCGGGCAGAAGATCTGCCAGGGCAGCAACGAGTCGATGCACCTGCACTTCTGCATCTGGAAGGGGATGATCGACTACCCCTGCCGGTTCATGGACTTCGAGGCCGACAACGGCGTGCCGCAGTACGGCGGCAACCCGGTTTCCGGCAACACCGGCCCGGACAACAACCTGGTGGCGGAGATCAAGGCCAACTACGCGAAAGGCGAGGCGGCGTTCGCGAGACAGCAGTACCTGACGGCTTTGAACTTCTTCCTTGCTGCCACGTCCACGGAGGTGCGCATCGAGGAGTACGAGGCTTCGCTGGCACGCATCGAGGAGTGCCGCGCGCTGGTGGACGCCGAGATTTCGGAGGCGATCGCCGAGGCCAAGAACGGCGACTTCAAGGGCGCGGAGAAGCGCTTCAACGAAATCAAGAAGAAGTACGGCGACTACGCCAAGGGGCGCATCGACGAGGCGCTCAAAGAGCTGGAGAGCGACCCCAAGTTCAAGGAGTGGGTCAACAAGCAGCGCTCCGAGCGGCTCTGGATCGCGGCCCGCAAGGCCGAAAAGTTCGAGGAGTGGGACACAGCCGAGAAGTACTACAAGCAGATCCGCGACCTCTACAAGAAGGGCGACCCGGAGTACGAAGAAGCCCGCAAGAAACTCACCCGCATCAAGATGGCCAAGGTGCTGGAAGAGTAGCGAGTGTGTACCCAAGCCAACCCCGCCGAATCAGGCGGGGTTGTTGCTTTCCAGCCAATTCTCAGGGTCCTGCGAGCCATGGAACAACCCTACCACGTACACCTGGTCAGCGGCGACCTCGTAGACAATTGCATGGTTGAACACCTTCAGGCGGATGGCGCGAAACTGCATCCGCCAGACGGCGGCGCTTTGGGGAAATCCCGCACGCGCGTCAGGGCGTGGTATACGGCCTGCTCGAATTCCGTCCCCAGGCCGGGGCGGCGCAACTCATACCACGCGATGTTGGCTTCAAGCTCGGACAGGAATTGACGGCTGAAGTGAAGCGAAGCGCTCATGCGTTCCAGCCACGCTGCCGGCAGAGTTCAGCCCAAGAGATCGTGCCTGCAGGATCAGCCTTCATCTCAGCCAGCCTGCGCTCGCACTCTTCCAGCAGGTCCTCACCCTTCGGCAGGTCTTTGCCGGTGGCGAGACTGTCCCAGATGCGGGCGATCAACTCCAGCCGCTGTTCGCGGCTCAGGTTCAGGTACCACTTGGAATCAAGTGCATGCGCCATGGGCTCATTACAGCATCGGTGGGCTTCCAAGTCAGCACTGCGCCCGCAAATGCCCTGCTGACGCGCGCCGCGTTGCACGTATCCTGTCACCATGTCGGCCACCTATTTCCCTTCCGATGAAATCGTTTCGCGCTATCGCGGGCGGCGCGCGCTGGCCGGCTACCTGCGACTGGCGCGGCCGTTCACTCTGCTGGCGCCGGCGCTGGGCATGGCATCGGGCGGGATCGTGGGGTACTTCGCCGACGGCCCCAAACCTCTTCACGGCGCGGAATTCCTCACCGTGCTGCTGCTGGGCACCCTGGCTGCGGCGCTGCTGAACGCAGCCAGCAACTCGCTCAACCAGATCTTTGACCTCGACATCGACCGCATCAACAAGCCCGGCCGACCGCTTTGTACCGGCGAGGTTTCCATCACCGGCGCGACCGTGTTCACGGCGATCACGGCCGTGGCGGCGCTTGTGCTGGCGGCGGTGGTCAGCACGCTGACTCACCACTGGGGTACGCTGGCGCTGTTCGTGGCGGCGGCGCTGTTCAGCGCCGCCTACAGCGTGCCGCCGGCGCGCATGAAGGCGCGGGGCTGGTGGGCGAACCTGACGGTCGCGCTGCCCCGCGGCACGCTGTTGAAGGTGGCGGGTTGGACGCTGGCGCAGAGCATCCTGTCATGGGAGGCCTGGTTCATCGGCCTGGTGATGGGCCTGTTCCTGGTGGGCGCCACCACCACCAAGGACTTCGCCGATGTGCGCGGCGACGCGGCTTACGGCGTGAAGACGCTGCCCGTGGCGCACGGTGCCGCCAAGGCGGCCAAGATGGTCGCGCCTTTCCTGGTGCTGCCGTTCCTGTTGATTCCGCTGGGCGCGCTGACCGGCGTGCTGACCGGCCACCTGATTGACCTCGTGATGCTGGGCGTGATCTGCACCCTGTGGGGCGCGCACATCGCCGCACGCATCCTGAGCGACCCGGAGTCGCTGACCAGCACGGAAAACCACCCGGCCTGGCGACACATGTACTACCTGATGCTGTTCATCCAGGTCGGCTTCGTGTTCGCTTACGTCCCCTACGACTTCTACGGCAACCTGATCCGGAAGCTTACATGAAGAGTCGCATCGCGAGCCGCATGCAGAACCTGGTGCAGTCGGACATCCGCCGCCTCACCATCGAGTGCGACAAGGTCGGCGGCATCAACCTGGGCCAGGGAATCTGCGACCTGCCCACCCACCCGCTGGTCAAGCAGGGCGCCATCGAGGCGATCGAGGGCGGCAAGGCAATCTACACACACGCACGCGGGCTGATCGAGCTGCGCCGCAAGGTCAGCGAGAAGCTGCAGCAGTTCAACGGGCTGCGGTACGACCCCGACACCGAGCTGTGCATCACCGTCGGCAGCAGCGGGGCGTTCGCGTGCTCGGTGCTGGCCACGCTGAATCCCGGCGACGAGGTGATCCTGGTCGAGCCGTTCTACGGTTATCACCTGAACACGCTGCTGATGGCGGGCATCACGCCGCGCTACGCGCGCATGGACCTCGCGACCATGACCCTTGACAGGTCAAGCTTCGAGAGCGCGATCAGCGACCGCACCCGCGGCATCGTGATCTGCACGCCCAGCAACCCGGGCGGCATGGTGTACTCGCGCGCCGACCTGGAGTGGCTGGCCGGCCTCGCCGTCAAGCACGACCTGCTGGTCTACAGCGACGAGATTTACGAGTACATCACCTACGACGGCCTCAAGCACGTAAGCGCGGCCACCGTGCCCGGCCTGCGCGAGCGCACCATGACGCTGGGCGGCTACAGCAAGACCTTCAGCATCACCGGCTGGCGCATCGGCTACCTGGCGGCGCCCGCGGACATCATGGACAAGGCCGCCGTCGCCAGCGACCTGCTGTACATCTGCGCCCCCCACCCCCTGCAGCGCGGCGTGCTGAAGGGTCTGGACGCGCCCGCCAGCTTCTATGAAGAGATGCGCCAGGATTACGAGGCCGGCCGAAAGATGATCTGCGAAGCGCTGGAGGCCGGCGGCTTCAAGCCATACTGGCCCAAGGGCAGCTACTACGTGATGGCCGACTTCTCGGCGCACGGCTGGAAAGACGACCAGCAGGCGGCCATGGAGCTGCTGAAGCGCGCCAAAGTCGCGGCCATACCGGGCGGCGCGTTCTACGAGCCCGGCTCAGGCCGCGGCAGCCGGCAGTTGCGCTTCTGCTACGCCAAAGAGCACGCTGTGCTGGAAGAAGCCTGCAATCGCATACGGGCGCTCAAGTGATCCCACACAAAGCCACAAAGACACAAGGTAAAGCAGTTCTTCGTGCCTTCGTGTGAGACTCCATGAGCCTGCCAGCCGGAATCGCCGTCGCCCTGCTGCTGCTGACCAATCTGGTTGCGTTTGCCGCACAGTGGTGGGACAAGCGTTTGGCGCGTACTCACGCGAAGTCGCGCACCCCCGAACGCACGCTGCTTCTGCTGGGCGTGCCGCTGGCGGCGCCCGGGATGCTGCTTGGCATGCGGGTCTTTCGGCACAAGACGCAAAAGCGCAGCTTCCAGCTCAAGGCCGCGCTGGTGGTTTTCGCCAATCTGCTTATCGCCGGCGTGCTTGGCTGGTTGGCAACACAAGGGGTGGTCGGCCTTGAGCTTGCGCTTTACTAACGCTCCCCGTGGGCGATAATGAACGCGGCCCCGAAAGCCCGCCCCAAGGGTTTGCAGCAGATGATCGCAGCGACCACAGCCGTCATACCCAGATGTCCGCGCTGCGGCAGCAAGCTGGCCTATGAAGGCCGGCCCTGTCCTGTGTGCATCTCGCCCGCCAGCTTCGAGCTCAAGGAAGGCAAGCTCAGCGAAATCACCGGCCTTGAACGCCCCGCCAACGTGCGCCTGCCCCGCTTCGCGCAGCCGGCCCTGATACGCGGCAAGAACATCCGCGCCCCCCGCAGCGGCCGCGCCATCGCCGTGATGAAGCAGGTCGGTAAATGGACCTGGAACAGCCTGGGCATCGCGGCCTGTGTCCACCTGCTGGCGGTTCTGATCGCGCTGTTCATGACCGGTGACCTGCGCAAGGCCGTCGAGTACATCCAGAAGGCCGAGCTCGACACGAAGACGGCCGCTGCGCCCGTGCCGGCGCCCGAGCCCGACCCGCTGCAGGCGCCCGATATCGAGACGCTGCACGACGACCTGGTGATGCCGGACCAGATCCTGGAAAGTCCGGACATCCTCGCCGGCGACCCCGAGTTCGAGGCGCCGCCGGAGGAAATCCCCTTCGCGCCAGAGGTTCAGCTCGCGCCGCCAAACCCCGCGCCACCCGCACACAACCCATTCCGCCGGCCTGAAACCAACCAGGGCCTCGGCGGCGGCCAGCCCAACCCGGGCAAGGATACGCCCGCCGGTTCCGGCCTGTTCCGCAACCGCAACGGTGACAGCAAGGCCGCCGCGATCCGCGAGCACGGCGGCGGCGAAGACACAGAGAACGCCGTGAACCTCGGCCTCGAGTACCTTGCCAAGAAGCAGGACAGCAACGGAAGCTGGGACCCCAACGAAGGCTTCCGCAGCCGCCCAAGCTGGGCCAGCTCCGACAACGGCTACCGCGGCGCCATGACCGCGCTGTGCACCCTGCCGTTCCTCGCGGCCGGCAACTCACCCGAGCAGGGCCGCTACCGCAGGAATGTGGACCGCGCGGTGAAGTGGTTGCTGAAGCAGCAGACCAGCGACGGCTGCGTCGCCTACAAGAACGTAACGCAGATGTACACGCACACCGTCGCCACACTGGTACTGTGCGAGGCCTACGGCCTCGATGGCGACGAAGAAATCGGCGACGCCGCCGAACGCGCCGTGCGATTCCTCGAGCGCACCCAGGGCAACGGCGGCGGCTGGGATTACACCGGCTACGTCACCAGCGGCGGCAACGGCAACTCCTATGAGCGCAATGACCTGTCCATCACAGGCTGGGCCGTGTTGGCGCTGAAAAGCGCCAAGGCGGTAGGCATCAAGGTCAACGGCCGCACCTGGGACAGCATCGCGGACCTGTACGACCGCCACAGCCTCGACACCGGCGAAACCTACTATGCCGACCGCAGCCTCGACGAGCTGCACGCCACGCGCAAGGGCATCGGCATGGTGGGCGTGGGCCTGACGGCGCGGGTGATCCTGGAACAGCCGAAGTTCGAGAAGCGCAACATCGCGGCCGAGCGCATGCTGCTGAACAACACGCCCGAATATGAACGCTTCTTTGACCCCAGCTACGGCGCCAGCGACCCCAACTTCAACACCTTCTACGGCTGGTACTACGGCACGCTCGGCATGTTCCTGCTGAATGAAGGGCGCGGGCCGGCCTGGGAAAAATGGAACACGGCGCTGAAGTCCGCGCTGCTCGAGCACCAGGTGAAGAAGGGCAGCCGCGAAGGTTCATGGCCCGCCGACGACTCCTGGATCGGCCCCATCATGGGTGACCTGTACAGCACCTCACTGGCCGTGCTGTGCCTCGAGGTTTACTACCGCTACAACCCCATGCACCGCCCGGCCGGCGACATCGTCGAGCGCCCGGAGCGCAAGTCGCGCAACCCGGTCAGCACCCCGCGCATCGAGCCTGAGAAAGAAGAGAAGAAGCCCGCCAATGCCGTGGTGATCGGCGGCGAGACGCTTGACCTGGACCAGGCCGGCCAGCGCAGCAGGTACCTGCGCCTGCTGGCGCGCGACAAGGGCCAGGGCTCGGTGCCGGTGCTGCTGAAGCACCTGGAGGATGAATCCATCAGCGTGCGCAGCACAGCGCTGCGTGAGCTCGGGCGCCTGAAGGCCAAAGACGCTGTCACGCCGGTGCAGGAAATGCTGAGCGACCCGGACGACGACGCCATCGTGCTGACCGTGATGGACACCCTGGGCGCGATCGGCGACCGCTCGGTGCACCCGGCGCTGGTCCGGCTGCTGGGCAGCAGCGACAACGTGGTGCGCGAAGGCGCCCGCAGCGCGCTGGGCAAGCTTTCCGGCGGCAAAGACTTCGGCACCAACAAGCGCGCCTGGGAAGACTGGTTCACCCGCAACCCGTAGGTCAGGTTTCAGGGATTGTGCCGTCGCATCTGATGCGACTCGCGGTCCTGTTGAAACATGGGTACGGCAGCAGCTCCCTGCAACCTGAACCCTGTCACCTGGTTTACTCGCCGGCCGTGCCTTCCGTGGCGGGTTTGATGCCGGCCTGCTCGGCCTCCTGCAGCAGGGGGGTAGAGCTTCAGCAGCCTCTCGTGCACGGCCTGGTCGTCGTGGCTGCTGAGGCCTCTGGCCGCCCACAGGTACTTCACCGCGCGCTCGTAGCGGCCCAGTTCGGCCAGCGCGTCGGCGGCGCCGATATAGAGGGCCGGCTCGGTGGGCAGCAGGTGGATGGCGAAATCGTAATTCTGCACGGCCTTGCGCCAGTTGCGCAGACGGAAGTAGCAGCGCGCCGCGCCCTCGTAGGCAGCCGGGTTGGTGCTGTCGTACTGGGTGCTGCGCTCGTAGGCCTGGGCGGCGTCGCCGAAGCGCTGGTCCTGCTCGTGCAGGGTGCCGTAGTGGTACCACAGATAGCCGGACTTCTCTTCGCGCCTGGCGGCTTCGTCGTAGTATTCGCGAGCCTTGTCCAGCTTGCCGGTCTGCTGGTGGTAGATGGCCATGGCCACCAGCGGGTAGGCGCGGTCCTTTTCGACGTCGGCAGCCTGCTTCAGGCGGCTCAACGCGGCGACATCGCGGCCTTGCTTGAGGTACGTCAGGCCCAGGTTTACCAGAGTGTCGCCGTCGCGCGGGTCGTACTCGAGGGCGCGTTCGTACCAGTACACGGCCTGGTCAAGGTCGCCCATATCGAAGTAGCAGACTCCGAGGTTGTAGCAGACGCCCAGGCTTTCGCCGTTGTTCCTGATGTGCTTCTTGAACTGCTCGATGGCGCGGGGGTAGTCCGAGTAATCCATGTACTCGACGCCCTGCTCGAACGTTGAAAGACGCGGCACGCCGCCGCACCCGGCGGAAGTCAGCAGGAAGGAGCTGATAACCAGAAGCAGCAGCGCAATCCCGGCAATTCGCCGAAACCTGCTTGCGGACTTCGAGTTGGCGCGTCTTGTGTTCATTCAAACCACTTCGAACTTCTGACTTCGAACCTCGCACTTCCGGCCATGCCGGCTAGTCGCTTTCCTTGCGCGGGCGACGGCCGGAATTCCGGATCTCGAGCTCGTCCACATTCGGAACGGCGCGGCCCTGGTCAAGCCCCGGCGTCGCTTCTTCCTTGCCGCCCCAGATCAACAGGCTGGGGTCGGCCTCGATGCGCCGCGCGAAGTAGCGCAGGCTGTTGGTGGTTTCCCGCACGTTCTCGAGGCTGATCTGGATGTTGAGCTGGTTGTCCAGCACCAGGTCGTTGATGTTGTTGACCAGGGCATCGAGGTTGTCGGCGATGCTGTTCAGGTTGCCGACCAGCTTCGGCACGCCGTCGCCATCGTCGGCCAGCAGCGTGTCCAGCTTGCCGGATGCGCGTTCCAGGTTGCTTAGCGTGGCGTTGATGGCCTCGCTGTTCTGCTTGACCAGCGCGCGCAGCTCATCGATCAGCGATTGGGCGGAATCGAAGGTGGGCCCTACCTTGGTGAAGGCCGGCTCCATTTCCGCCAGGCCCTTGTCCAGCCGTTCCAGCGCGCTGCGCATGGCCTCAAGGCTCTTGTCGAGGTTGTCCGTGAAGCGCGGGTCGTTCAGCAGGGCCGACACCTTGTTGATGCCCTTTTCGAGCTCCTTGATCGTGTCATTGGCCGTCACCACGATGTCGTTGATCTCGACCGGCTTGACGCCCTTGGCGGGGAAACGCTGGCCGGGGCGTACCAGATCTTTCGAGCTGCCGAGTTTCAGCACCAATCGGTTGCCGCCGAACAGGCCGCCCATCTGCACCACCGCCGTGCTGTCCACGGGCACGCGGATGGTTTCCATGTACTTCTCGAGGATCACAATGATGACCTCGACCTCTACACGTGTGACACCGTCAGCCGAGACGATCGGCACTGTGTTGATGCCGTCGACGCGCCCGACCCGCTGACCGGCCACGATCACCGGCGCGTTGCTTCCCAGTCCGCCCACGTCCTCGAAAAGGATCGAGTAGCGCGCACCCTCCACGCCGGTGGGCATCACCTGCAGGAACATCACCACCGCGACCACGCTGGCGATCACCAGCAGCGCGAACGCCCCGGTGATCAGGTCCGACCTGCTTTTTGATCGTGCCATGGCTCCTCCTCTACTTCACACGCTTCGGCGTCACGTTCCCCTTCGGTACTCCGGCACGTTCCGACGGCGCTGCCGGGGCCGGTTCGTCTATCGAGGTTCCGGAACGCGGTTCGCCGCCGTGGAAGTACGGCCGCGAACGGCGCCAGTTCGGCATATCTCCCGCCTTTGACGGGTCTGACTCGGCTCTCTTCCAGGAAGCGCGCAGGCTCGCGGAAAGGCGGCGAAGGTCGAGCCCCAGCTGATCGAGCTGCTCCTGCTCCGCGAGCCCGTCCGTGGAATGCTTCAGGCGCTCTACCTCAGTCAGCGCCTGGGACAGATCGGCCTGGATGCGGTCCAGCTCCGGAGCGACTTTACCGGAGCCTTCCGCCAGCGATGCCAGGCTTTCGCGGGTCGACTCCCGCTCGTTGCCAATCCGTTCGCGCGCGTCGTCCATGTCCGCGGTTGCGTTCGCGAGGTCGCTTTCCACGCGGTGGGCCCCGGCCACGGTCGACTGCACGGCCTGGTCGGCCTTTTCCAGCGAGCCGGCAATGTCGGCCAGCTGCCGGTTGAGATTCTCGAACGCTTCCTGGTCGTCAAAGAAATCGATGAAATCACTGATCTGTGTGCGGGCGCGCGACAGGTCTTCGTACCACTGTCCGAACTGGTCCTGGTCGCTGGCGCTCAGCGTGTTCTCCCACTCGCCGCCGACAGGGACGATTTCCTCTTCGTTCCCGACGGTGATCACTAACTGCGGCCTTCCAAGCATGGCCGGCATCTTGACGCTGATGCGGCTGTCGGCGGGTATGGGCATACCCAACAGCCAGGGCGAACCGGCGCCCGGCTGGATCACGAACTCGACGCGGGTCAGCGCCTTGCCGTCGCGCATGACCACGTCGGCGCCCTGCACGTATCCGGCGCGGCGGCCCTGGATGCGCACGGCGTCGCCCTCACGGATGCCGCCCCCGTTTTCGAAGTACGCCACGTACACGCGCGGCGCCTCAACGGGCTGGGCCATGATCCGCCGCACCACCAGCCAGGCCGTGACGCCGAGCAGCAGCGCCAGGGATACCAGGCCGGTGATCAGGTTTGCGCGCTTGAACCAGGGATCGGGCGTGCTCATGGAGTGGCGCTCCTGGCATCGCGTGCGGACGGGCCGATCAGCCGCTCAGAGAGTTCGGAGAGCTGGCGCGGCGCGCCGATGGGGCCTTCGGGGTCGCCCTTCAGGAACTGGCGCACCAGCGGGTCGGTCGAGTTGCGCAGCGCTTCGGGCGTGCCGCGGAACACGAAACGGCCGTTCCAGAGCATCAGCACTTCGTCGGCGATACGGAAGATGCTGGGCATTTCATGGGTGATCACCACGCTGGTGATGCCCAGTTTGCTGGTCGGATCCTTGATCAGCTTGTCAATCACGCCGATCATCACCGGGTCAAGGCCGGCGCTGGGCTCGTCGTAGAACACGATGGCAGGGTCCAGCGCGATGGCGCGGGCCAGGCCGGCGCGCTTTTTCATGCCGCCGGAAATCTCGTAGGGGTATTTGTCCAGCGCATTGCCCATGCCCACCAGCTCGAGTTTCAGCTTTACCATCAGGTCGATGGTGCTCTGGGGCAGGTCGGTGTGCCGCTGGATCGGCAGCGCCACGTTTTCGGCCACGGTCAGGCCGTTGAGCAGCGCCGAACTCTGGAACAGCACGCCGAACTTGCGGCGGGCTTCGTCACGCAGCCTGCGCGAGTTCGAGTGGATGTCGATGCCGTCGATCAGCACCTCGCCGGCATCCGGATGTTCGGCGCCGATCATCTGGCGCAGCAGCGTGCTCTTGCCGCAGCCGGAAGGACCCATGATCACGTACACCTTGCCGCGTTCGAAATCGAACGAAAGGTCGTCCAGCACGTGGTTGTCGTCGTAGGATTTGTCGAGGTTGCGCACCGTGATGGCCGGGCCGCCGGAACGCAGGTGCGAGTCCTTGCGGGCCTGGGGCAGCTCGATGCGAACGTTGCCGCTCATTCCACGATCCCCAGCTTCGACAGGAAGTTGTAGACCATCGACATCACGAAATCGGAGAAGATGATCAGGATCAGCGAGATCACGATCGCCTGCATGGTGGCGCGCCCGACCTCCATGCCGCTGCCGCGCACGGTGAAGCCCTTGTAGCAGCAGACCAGCGTGATGATGATTGCGAACACCACGCTCTTGGCCAGACCGAACGTGAAATTCGACAGGTTCACGAACTGCTTGGTTACGTCCATCCAGCTCTCATGTGAGATATTGAACTGCATGGTGCCGGCCAGGTAGCCGCCGATCAGCGCGCTCAGGTCGAACAGCACGGTGCAGGCGGGCAGCATCAGCACTGCCGCCAGGAAGCGCGGCGCAACCAGGTAACCCACCGGGTGGATGCCCATCGTGTCCAGCGCCAGGATTTCCTCGCTGACGGCCATGGTGCCCAGCTCGGCCGTGAAGCCCGCGCCTACGCGGCCGGCAAAGATGATCGCCGCCAGCAGCGGCCCCAGCGTGCGGAGCACGGAAACGCCGACTACGCCGGCCACCAGTTCCGCGGGGCCGTAGCGAGCGATGGAGGGGGTAGTCTGGATCACCAGCGAGGCGCCGACCAGGAAACCGAGCAGAACCATGATCGGCGTACTGCGCGCGCCGGTGTAGTCCATGTGCACGATCAGGTCGTGGCGGGGGTAGATGCGCCGGTTGAAGATGCCGCGGACGCCGTACCAGATGGCAGCGCCGCCGAACTTGACGGCGGCGCCCAGCACCTCGATGTAGCGGTTCACGAGTGCGCCGAGGTCTGAGATCAGCTTGGTTGGTGCCGCCATGGAATCCTAGCCCAGCAGACGAGTCGAATCGTGGAGGCGCTTGTTCTTCTGCACGGTCGCCTTCAGTCCTGCGTCAAGGTCCGAATACATTTCGAAGACGCCCAGCAGTTCCAGCATGCCGCGGACCGCGTTGGGCGTCTGCAGCAGCGCCAGTCGCTTGCCCATTTTCTTCAGCGTTTCATGCGCCTCCACCAGCACCGCGATGCCCGCGCTGTCCATCTTGTTGACCTCGGACAGGTCCAGGAACAGGGTGGAGGCACGCTTGCGAATCAGCCCCTGCAGTGCCTCGCGCAGCTGGCCGGCGTTGCCGGAGTCCACGTCGCAATTGAGCTTTGCGCACAAGTTCTTTTGTATGATCCGTGTGGTGAGCTCGAGTTTGTGCATGCGCGGCGCTGCCCCATCTTTCCATGTAGCCCGCATCGGACAAGACCGGCTAACATACCAGACGCCCCGGTTGATTCCACGGTTTGGAGACTGCTTGGCCTTCCTTCGCGAAACGGACCCGCCCCGCGCCCGGCTGTTCACCTGGCCGGTGGTGCTGGGCAGCCTGGGCCTGTGCGGCTTCGCCCCCCGCGCGCGAGGCACGGTCGGCACGGCGGCCTGTCTGCTTGCCGCGCTGGCCCTGTGGCGCTGGGCGGACTGGTACCGTGATGCCTGGCTGCCGCTGGCGGCGGCGTTCAGCGGATTGAGTCTGCTCTCCGGGCGGGCCGTGCTGAACGCCATGCCAAAAATCAAAGATCCGGGCTGGTTCGTGCTGGATGAAGCGGCAGCGTTTTTTTTGACACTTGGGCTGTTGAGAGCTGATTCGCCCTTGGCGATTTTCGCCGGGTTTCTAACATTTCGTTTTTACGACATTGCTAAACCGTGGCCTGTTCGGAGTTTCGAACAGATTCCAGGCAGCCTCGGCATCCTGGCGGATGACTTGGCGGCGGCGGTACTCGCAGCCTGGACCTGGCATGTGATAACAGCCTTGGGTTCAGCGATGGGTTAGTGGAGCGTTCATGGCGACAAAGCCGGATCCGAGCCGCGGTGCGCAAACCCCAGCAGGCGCAGGGACGAACCGCCGTATGATGACGCCACCGCCCCCGAGCAAAGCGCGCCAGTCGACCGGTTCGGTGCCCGCGGCGCGCGGCGGCCACGCAACTTCCGCCGGTGCGATTCCGCCGGTGCGCACGCCTCCTCCTCCGCCCGGTGGCGGCGGCGGCGGCGGTGGAGATCGCGGCCCCGCGGGCGGAGCGCCCCAGGGAGCGCAGGGGGCCCCCCGCGCCCGGTGGCGCGTCCCAAGACCGCCGGCATGCCGATCAAGACCAAGATCGTACTGGGCATGTCCGGCCTGACGGTCGGCGTTTCGCTGCTGATCTTTCTGATCGCGATGTTCATCGCGACCAGCAGCCTTGAGGACACCATCCAGCAGGCCGGCCAGGGCATGCTGCAGCAGGCCGAGGCGATCCATCGCCCGTACCGTGCAGGCCTGAGCGAAAAGGGACTGATCGCCTACTTCAGTCAGCCCAGCAATCGCGACGCCAAGTTCGGCGCGTACTGGAAGGACATGGCAGGCTGGTACCACAAGAGCATTCCGCCCTGCCGCGAGTTCGCGAACTGGGAGCAGTTCAAGGACGATCGCGTCTGGGTGAAGTGCGCGGGTGAAGCCATCAACAACCGTGAGCGCATGCCTCTGCCCGACCAGCAGGGCATGGAAATCTTCAGCGACGGCTGGCCCGAACTGCGCGACCTGCCCGGTGACGGCAAGTTACGGGAGCCTGCCACCCCGCGACGTGTAAACGACGCGGCCATGGAGCGCAACAAGCACTTCTTCCCCGGTCTGTTCCAGTTCTACAAGCTGGATGCAAGCCGTAACACGTTTGCGCAGTTGAAGGCCAGGATCAACGAGGAATCGGACACCAACCTGATCCACCACGCAAACGGTCTGCGCAAGAAAATCTTCCGCGAGTTCCACGCGGATTTCGTGCGCGACCTGGATGAGATGACCAACAGCGAGACCAGCCAGGTCCGCTTCATCATCTTCAAGCTGCCGCCCAACGAGTTGCCCGGTTTCGACGCCAGTGAACTCAATGTCATCAGCCCCCGCCCCACCGGCACGAAACTGGAGGTCGAGGGCTCGACCGACACTTTGGCGATCGGCGACATCAAGATCGACCGCGGCGCCACGGTGAAGGGCATCCCGGCTTACGGTTTCAGCAAGGACATCGGCACTTCCGAGAGCATCTCGATCTACCTGGACCGCCAGGAAATCCAGAGCCGCAAGAACCGGCTGCTGTGGTCGATCCTCGGCATCAGCGCGCTGGGCATCGGGCTGGCCATTTTCCTGGCTTTCCTGATCGGCGGCAGCATCACCAAACCGCTGCAGACCCTGATGAACGACATCCAGGTCATCAGCGGAGGCAACTTCGACCACCGCCCGGCGGCGCGCTCGCGCGACGAGATCGGCATCGTGGCGAGGCTGCTGGGCGACATGGCGGCGGGCCTCAAGAGCGCCCAGGAAGTCTGGCTCGAGAACCAGGGCCGCAAGCACGACCTGGACATCGCCAAGGAGATCCAGGAAAACCTGCTGCCCAAGCATGTGCCCCGCATCGCGGGTTACGACGTGAGTGCCTACTATTCGCCCAGCAAGGAAGTCGGCGGCGACTACTACGACTTTTTCCTGGTCGACAAGACTCACCTCGGCATGATCTGCGCCGACGTGTCCGGCAAGGGCATTCCGGGCAGCATGGTCATGATGATGGCCAAAGCGCTGGTCAGTTACGAGGCCCAGGACAACCTCAGTCCGCGGGACATCTTCTGCAAGGTAAACCGCACCCTGGCCAAGGACATCAAGCGAGGCATGTTCGTCACTGCCTTCTACATGCTGCTTGATATCCCGACCGCGCGCCTTACGGTCGCCTCGGCGGGCCACAACCCGCTGCTGCTGTATCGCGCGGCCACCAAGCAGTGCGTCGAGGTCAACCCGGGCGGGATCGCGCTCGGCTTCGACAAGGACGGACGCCTCTTCGAGCGCAACATGAAGGAAGAGGTCATACAGCTTCAGCGCGGCGACCGTGCGGTGATCTACACCGACGGCGTCACCGAAGCCATGAGCCCGACCAACGAGGAATTCGGCGAAGAGCGCATGCAGGCCATCACCATACAGGCCGCCGGCAAGTCCTCGGCCGAGTACCTGACCACGCTGGTCAACGCCATCCAGGGCCACGCCCAGACGGACGACCAGCACGACGACATCACGATTGTCACTTTGAAAGTGGGATAGCACCTGGGGATTTGCCGGTGTCGAATTCAAACGTTACAGACAGGCTCGAGGTCGATGCGGAGACCCGCAACCTCGCGGTGGTGCGGGAGTTCCTGCATGCCGCGATCAAGCGTTCACTGCTGCCGACCGCTGACGCCAACAAGGTTGTGCTGGCGGTCGATGAGGCCGTGGCCAACACCATCCAGCACGGTTACGAAGGGCGTGACAAGGGCAAGGTCGAGGTGCTGATCGACGCCGACGACAGCAGTTTCAAGGTGCGCATTCGCGACAACGGCATCTCGTACGATACAGCCGCTAACTCGGCTGACAAAGCCGAGTTGGACCTGCAGTCGCACATCGCCAGCGGCAACAAGCGCGGCCTGGGCCTGTTCATCATGCGCAAGGTGATGGACGAAGTGCGTTACACTTCACGCGAGGGAGAAATCAACGAGCTTACCCTGGTGAAGTACATCAAGGTCCCCGGCTAAGGTTCCTGACACCCATTGATTCCCCAACAGAAGGTTGTAAAGGCAGAGCCACATGAAGGAATTCGAGATCAACCTGGAGCAGCTGTCACCCGATGTGACACTCATTCACATCGCGGGTTGGCTCGACGCGCACACGTTCGAGTACATGGAACAGACCATCAACAACCTCTTCGACGAGGGCAAGGTGAGACTGGCCGTTGAGCTCAGCGACGTCGAGTACATCAGCAGCGCCGGCGCCGGCGTCTTCATCGGCACCCTTTCCGCCAGCCACGAGCGCGGCGGCGACATCGTGCTGATGAACCCCACGGAGCCCGTGCAGGAAGTGTTCGACATGCTCGGCCTCAGCCAGGTTTTCAAATTCGCCAGCAGCCCCCAGGAAGCGCTGAAGCTGCTGAAGAAGTAACCGCGCTTGTGCCGCGGGCTGTAAACGTTTAGAAACCCGCCGACGTTCTGCGTCGGCGGTTGCTTTGGAACTCAGATGGCGCGTATCCAACCGAAAATCCTGAAGGGCTTCCGCGACTACCTGCCCGAGGTAATGGTCCCGCGCACCCGCCTGCTGCGCCGCATCGCCGAGGTGTTCGAGCGCCACGGCTTCGAGCCCCTGGATACACCCAGCATCGAGTACGCCGAAATCCTGCTCGGTAAAGCCGGCCCCGAGGCCGAGAAGCTGTTTTATCGCTTTCTTGACCAGGGCGGCCGCGACGTCGCCCTGCGCTACGAGCTGACCATTTCGCTGGCGCGCGTGATCGGCCAGTACAAGTCGGACCTGCCGCGCCCCTTCAAGCGCTACCAGATGGGCCCGGTGTGGCGCGCCGAAAGCCCGGCCAAGGGCCGCTTCCGCGAGTTCTGGCAGTGCGACGTGGACATCGTCGGCACCGACAGCCTGCTTGCCGACGCCGAGTGCATCGCCATCGACCACGCCGTGATGCGCGCCCTGGGCGTGCCCAACTACGTGATCCGCTTCAACAACCGCAAGGTCTTCCGCGGCCTGCAGGCGCGCATCGGCGTGGCCGACGGCGCCGTGATGGACGGCGTGATGCGCGTGATCGACAAGTTCGACAAGGTCGGCGAAGCGGGCGTGCGCAAGGAACTGCAGGGCTTGCTGGGCCAGGGCGGCTTCACGGAGCCCGGCTTCAACGCCGTGCTCGAGTTCCTGAAAGTCACCGAGGGCGCGGGCAGCAACGCCGAGCGCATCCAGCGCGTGGCCGACTTCCTGGGCGACGCCGAGATGGGCGTGCGCGGCTGCGCCGAGCTGCGCGAAGTACTGGAAGCCGCGCTGGCCATGGGCGTCAGCGAAGACGCCCTGCTGGTTGACCCCACCATCGTGCGCGGCCTTGAGTACTACACCGGCACGGTGTTCGAGACGTTCCTGAAAGACGCGCCCCAGTTCGGCAGCGTCATGAGCGGCGGCCGTTATGACGGCTTGATCGGCCTGTTCAGCGGCGAGGAAGTGCCGGCCGTGGGCATCAGCGTGGGCATTGACCGGCTGATCGCGGCGCTGGAGGAGTTGCAGCTGCTGCCCAAGGCGAAGGCCTCCGCGGCCGTGCTGGTGACGATCTTCAGCCCGGAGACGAAGGGCTATTCGATGCGCGCCGCCCGCGAGCTGCGCCGCGCGGGCATCAACGCCGAGCTGTACCTCGACCCGCAGGCCAAGCTGGCCAAGCAGCTGAAGTACGCCTCGCGCAAGGGCATCCCGCTGGTTGTGATCGCCGGGCCCGAAGAAGAGAAGGCCGGCGTCGCCAGCCTGCGCAGCATGGAGAGCGGCGAGCAGATGCAGGTGAGCATCGAAGCCCTGCCCCAATCCGTGCAGGACAACTACGTGGACCCGGAGCCAAGCGCAGCCACCGGCCGCAGCTGGGACTGGGAGTACGCCGACGACATGATCGACCGCGTGCCGCCCGTGGGCGGCGTCTACCTGCTGCGCAACAGCAAACACGAGGTGCTGAAGTGCGGCTGGGCGCCCTACGGCAAGCTGGCGGAAACCATCCGCAACGCCGCAACGGCCGAGCAGCGGCCGGAAGTACGCACTTTCGACTGGTACGAAATCAGGGACGACAAGCTGTCCCAGGCGCTCGCCGAGTTCATGAACCAGAAGCTGTCGCCCAAGTTCGGTGTGTAACCGTGAAGAGCCGCGAAGGACCGCGAAGAACAGCAAGTACGCAAGCAACCATCGGTGCGCATTCATGAACATGTGCTGTGATGTGCATCGAACCGGGCATGATTGAGGTCTGCGGCCGGCTCCCGGCAGATATTCCCGGCCTGAAAGGCCGGTTCATACGGCCGCATCTCGAATGACCCCTTCGGGCCGCGACGGCATCAGGCCCGCAATCGACCAGCTTATCTAACAGCCCTCTTGTACACTTCACCTTGAAAGACTAATTCACGCGTACGGTCATTCGGGAAGTCGATCAAGTACACGTTCGAGCCGGATTCATCAGTAAGTCGCCACTGAGTTGGTGCGATCCGCTGAATCACACCTTTCCCCACCATAGTGTAATGGCCGCTTGACTTGTCGTAGCGCCGATGCTCCCACGAACCACTTTCCAGAGTGGAAAGTGTAATGCTCAACGACACTGTACCGTCTGTGTCGTGACTCCAGAATCCTTGAATACCCCTTGGATTGTCGTGTGACGGACAACCCGACAGGAGGATGGCGAACGCTAGAAGCACAAGCGTCCCCATGCGATGCCCATTCATTATTTATTCTCCTACTTAGGAGGAAGCGCCTCAGATACAGAACTCACTTCCTCTTCGAAGTCGAAGGCGGTGTCGCCTTATCTGTACGCACTCGTAACTCGCCCTTCCTCGTCGTCGTTGCCAGCCACCAGCTGTTACAGCTCATGCAGCATTGTAGATACAAATGAGGGATTGATCGCCGGTCTGCAAGGCCGTTTCATACGGCGGCACCATGAACGGCCCTTTCAGGGCCGCGACGGCATTGGCCACGCAATCCCAAGGCTTCGCCCTGGGCTGTCAGAAGCGGCCCTTCGGGCCGACACGCACGTGGATTAGGGCGCTTGTTCGCACCGCATTTGCAGCACGTGCAGAGTATTATTCACGCGTGCGCATTGATGATTGCCTTCGCAGTTCTTCGCGGTCCTTTGCGGCGCTTAGCGGTTCAACCCCACTTGGCAATCGTTGCCGCCACTTCAGCTTCATCTTGCGGCCGTGTGTACTCTGTAAAACTGTCCCAGTCGATGAACAGCAGTTCTTCTTCGCTGCCGGGCTCGCCCACGGCTTGCTTGCTGAATTGGCTTAACCGGCGAACCTCGAAGGCGAGGCAGCGGTAGTCGGGCTCGTCCTGATCGGGCAGCGGCTCATGGCGCTTGTGACCCTTGGGGGGCTTGCTGGCGCTGACCACTACCGGGTGCTTCTTCAACAACTTCAGCGCCTTCTTTACGTCCTCTGCGTCCCTCAGCGGCGCTACCTGGCGCAGCAGCACCACGGCCCCGTCTTCACCGGCGCGGGCGCGGTCGGCCAGCATGGCGATGAAGTCGAACGGGGCCAGCTCGCGCAGCTCGTGCTCCGCCACCAGCTCCAGCACCTTCTCGTCCCCCTGGGGCGTGAGGATGCAGACCTGCTCGGGCGCCGTCAGCTCTTTCGCGATCGCGATCTGGTGGGCCAGCAGGTTCACGCCCCCCACCGCCAGCTCGCCCGCAGGCTGCAGCTTGCCCCCCACCATGCGAACCTGGCGGGTTACTTCGATTCCGACCCAGACGTTCATGGGGGTAACATAGGTGGCGTCAGCGTCAGGGCAAATGGCCTTTCGTGGCCCGAAGGGCCTGCCTGGGGTAGCCGGGGGGGCCTTGCAGACATGAATTGCTCTGTCGCCCGCTCACGCGGGCTCTGGATGTACGTTGTCGTAAACCCAGGGCTGCCTCGCGCCTCAGGCGCTCGTTGCCCTGGGCTATGCTCTGACGGCCGCTACGCGGCCTCAAGGGCAGTGCAGTCCGGTTAGCGGGCGCTGCGGGTCGTTCTGCTCACCGGTGCTTACGCAGGCGGCGTTCCGTGGCTACCATTGCGCCCCATGAAGACTGCGCTTGGCAGCGTTGCGTTCATTTCGCTGGGCTGCCCCAAAAACCTGATCGACAGCGAAACCATGCTTGGCGGCATCGCGGCCGAGGGGTTTGTGGTCACGCCCGACTACGCCGGGCGCCGATGTCGTAGTCGTCAACACCTGCGGTTTCCTGGGCGCATCCCGCCAGGAGTCGCTCGACCACATCAACCAGGTGCTGGCGCTGAAAGACAAGGGCGAGGTGAAACGCGTTGTCGTGGCGGGCTGCATGGTGGGCAACTACCGTGACCTGCTTGAGCGCGAGGCCCCGGGTGTGGACGCGCTGGTAAGCGTAAACGACCGCACGCGCCTGACCGACGTGCTGCGTGAGCTCAGCAACAGCGGCGAGCTTGCCCGCAGCATCGCCATCAGCGATCCCGACGCCCGCGGCAGCGTGTACGACGACACCGCGCGCCTGCGCATCACCCCGCGCCATTACGCCTACCTGCGCATCTCCGAGGGCTGCGACCACACCTGCAGCTTCTGCACCATCCCCGGCATCCGCGGCCGTTTCCGCAGCAAGACGCGAGAGCAGATATTGGCCGAAGCGCGCGAGCTGGCGGCCGACGGCGCGCGCGAGCTGATCATCGTGGCCCAGGACAGCACCTACTACGGGCTGGATACGGACAAGCGCAAGTCGCTGCACGAAGTGCTGGCCGAGCTGGCGAAGGTGGAGGGCGTGGACTGGATCCGCCTGATGTACGCCTACCCCACACAGGTAACGGACGAGCTGATCGACCTGCTGGCCCGTGAGCCCAAGCTGCTGGGCTACATCGACATGCCCCTGCAGCACATCAACACCGAGGTGCTGAGACGCATGAAACGCGGCAGCACGCGCGACACCACGCTGCGGCTGCTGGAAAAGATGCGTTCGCGCATCCCCAACCTGTCCCTGCGCAGCACGTTCATCGTGGGCTTCCCCGGCGAGACCGACGCGCAGTTTGAAGAGCTGCTGGATTTCATCCGCGAGGGGCACATCGACCGCGCGGGGGCGTTCCCGTATTCGGATGAAGACCGGGCCGAGTCGTACCAGCTTGAGGGCAAGCTGCCGGAAGACGTGATCGCCGAGCGCCACCGGCGTTTCATGGAACTGAACCGCGAAGTGCTGTTCGCGGCCAACGATAAGCTCGTGGGCACGACCATTCCTGTGATCGTGGAAGGCCGCAGCCAGGACCCCAAGTACCCCACCTTGGGGCGCAGCCGGGCCGACGCGCCGGAGATCGACTGCACGGTGTTGCTGAAAGGCAGTCACGAGCCGGGCACCTTGCTGAACGCCCGCGTGGTTCGCTCACTTGGCTACGACCTGCTCTGTGAAGCGGGTCGCGCGGCAAAATAAACCTAGTGCACGCTAACTTTGTCAACCCGCTGCGCTGCAGATCGCCTGCAGTCGGCCGAGGAAGGCCTTACCCTGGCGCTGTGCAGCTACCCGACTGAATGCGCGCCGCGCCTTTCCGTTGCCTGTGAACGGCTAGAAATGTGGAAACCTGGCCGACGTCAGGGGCTGTATCGCCGGTAGGACGATTTCGCGCGGATTTCTGGATGCGCTACTTGGCACTCGGTCGTTAAAGGAACCGGGGAAAGGAAGTTATCGGCCGTCGCTCGCGGAAGCCTACATAAAGCGGCTTTTCGGCTTTGACACCAGCGCTGGATAGGCTATACTAACTTCTGCGGTTGATGTGAGCGTTGCTCCGCCGGTACGTGACCCCTCACGAAACCAGGCGTACACCCCTTCCGCCAGAGACAGCTTTATCCGTTGCAGGTGATCGCCCACCCGCAACGGTGCCATGCGGCCGAGACGTGATAGAGAGGGTAGCTTTACGCTCTCCTTTCCGGCCCTTTCTGCGCGTCTCGGCCCTCTTCATTTAACCGGACAGATAAGGGGTCAGACGCTGTTTTCGCGGAACACTTTCCGCGATAACCGTGTTTGCTTGTGGCGAAAACAGGGTCTGACCCCCACGGCCATCGATGAAGATCGGGATCGTCTGTTACCCCACCCACGGTGGCTCCGGCGTTGTCGCCACGGAGTTGGGTGCCGCGCTGGCTGAGAACGGCCACAGCGTGCACATCATCAGCTACGCGATCCCGTTCCGTTTCGAGAGCTTCCGCAAGAACCTGACCTACCACGAGGTCGAGGTCAGCGCCTACCCGCTGTTCCGCTATCCGCCCTACGACCTGGCCCTGGCAGGCACCATCATGGAAGTCGCCCAGCAGTACGGGCTCGACATCCTGCACGCGCATTACGCCATACCGCATGCGATCAGCGGTCACCTGGCGCGCGAGATGCTGAACGGCGACAGCGCCAACACCCGGCTGATCACCACACTGCACGGCACGGACATCACGATCATCGGCCAGCAGCGCATCTTCCAGCGCATCACGCGCTTCGGCATACGCCGGAGCGACGGCGTCACCAGCGTCAGCCAGGAGCTGAAGGATCGCGTGCTGGACACCATCGACTGCGGCGCGCAGTCGATCGAGGTGATTCCCAACTTCATCGACACCGAGCGCTTCAAGCCCGGCTGCTGCCCCGACAAGCGGGCACAGCTGGCGGCACCCGACGAAAAGATCGTGGTGCACGTCAGCAACTTCCGCGAGGTGAAACGGCCGCTGGACGTAGTCAGCGCGTTTGCCATCGCCGCGCGTGAGCAGAAGGCGCGACTGGTAATGATCGGCGACGGGCCGGAACTGGGTGCCTGCAAGGAGCTCGCCCGCGAGCTTGGCATCTTCGAGCGCTGCACCTTCCCCGGCACCTATGACGCGATCTGGGAGCTGCTGCCCCAGGCCGACGTGTTCTTCCTGCCCAGCGACTACGAAAGCTTCGGCCTGAGCGCGCTGGAGGCCATGGCCTGCGGCGTGCCGGTGGTTGCCAGCAACACCGGCGGCCTGCCGGAGGTGGTGGAAGACGGGATCAGCGGCTTCCTGCACACGCCCGGCAATGTGGAAGCCATGGCGGCATCGATCCGCAAGCTGCTCAGCGACGACAAGCTGGCCAAGCGCATGGGCGAAGCCGCCCGCGAACGAGCATCCAGCAAGTTCCGCCGCGAGGCCCTGCTGCCCGTGTGGGAAGCGTATTACGAGAAAGTTTTGAGCCAACCCGCGAAGTCGTAGCCCGCTGCGTCAGCGGCGGGCATCAGGTGGTGCGACAAACGACATCGCGGTTCGTACATCAACAAGTCAGTCGTTGGCGTTGACGGGTGGTTGCACTGAGTCGCGCGTCCACATAGGCAATGCCCGGCGCTGACGCACCGGGCTACAGCCAGCGTTTCAGCCAAGCGAACACTTCGCCGTACCAGTGCAGGCTGTTCTGCGGCTTCAGGATCCAGTGGTTCTCGTCGGGGTAGACCACCAGGCGCGCTTCCAGCTTCTGGGCGTGGTAGGCGTTGTAGGTCTGCAAGCCCTGCGTGTAGGGCACGCGGTAGTCCTGCTCGCCGTGGATCACCAACATGGGCGTCTTGAACCCCTTGCTGTGGCGCATGGGGTTGTAGCGGTCCAGCCCTGCCTGGTCGCCCCAGGGCTCGCCGCCGAGCGCTTTTTCACGGCCGGGCGTCACGTCGCGGGCGTACTGGGCCTGCAGGTCGCTGACGCCCGCGTGGTTCACCAGGCACTTGTAGCGCGTCGTCTGGGTGGAGATCCAGCTGGCCATGTAACCGCCGTAGCTGCCGCCCGCGCAGGCCATGCGGTCCGGGTCCGCCAGGCCGCGCTCGACCAGGTAATCCGTCGCCTTGTCGATGTCCTCGAACGGCCGTTTCCCCCACTCGCCCATGATGCAGCGGGCGAACTCGTTGCCCCAGCCGGTGCTGCCGTGGAAATTCACCATCGCCACCAGCCAACCCTGTGCGGCGAAGGCCTGCGCGCACCAGCGCCAGTGCCACTGGTCGCCGAAGGTGCCGTGCGGTCCGCCGTGGATCAGGTGCACCAGCGGCAGGCGCTTGCGTTCAAGCCCCGGCGGGAAGAGCAGCCACATCTGCACGCGTTCGCCGCCTGCGCCCTCGAAGTAGTGCTCTTCGGGCTGAGCAAGCTGCAACTCGCCCAGCAGCGGCCTGTTGAACTGGCTCAGTTGCTTCTCGCGGCCGTTGAGCGTCACGCTGACAACTTCCGGCGGGCTGAGGTGCCCCTGCTTGGTGGTGTAAATCGTGTCGCCGCGAACTTGCAGGCCCGCGTACCAGCCGCCGCGGATCAGCTGCCGCGGCTCGACTTCGCCGGGTGATTCCACGGCGCGCTTGAAATCCAGTGTGTAGATGGCGTTAGCGCCGCGGTCCTCGGCCAGGAATGCCACGCGGTCACTGCCCGCGAACTCCCAGCTTTCGGCCGAGTGGTCCCAGGGCTCCGTCAGCACCACGTGTTTGCCGCTGGCAAGCTCGTGGGCCACCAGCCGCACCTTGTCCGCGTAAAACTCCGGCTCGTGCTGCATGCCGTGCAGCAGCCAGCGGCCGTCGGGAGAGTAACGCGGCCGTGTGGCGTGGCTCAGTGTCCAATCGCTGATCAGCTTCGGCTCGCTGCCGTCCAGCCTGAGCCGATACACGCCGCTGATCAGCTCATGGTAAGGCGGCTCGCTGCGCACGGCCGTGAAGGCGAGCTCGCTGCCGTCGGGCGCGATGTCCCAGCTGCCGGTTGCGTCCATCAGCGGAAACAGTCGTTGCAGCTTTGGCGTGAGGTCTTTCAACTCTCGGGTCTGCAGGTCGAGCACGAAGACGTGCTGGAAGGGCTCCTCGCACACCCAGCGGTCCCAGTAACGGTAGAAGCGGTTTTCGCTGACCTTGGCTTTGACCTTGGACTCCTTGCGGCGCCTGGCTTCCGCAGCGGTGGCTTCGAGCGTCCAGTGGCCCTCGTAGAGCGGCGACAGGAAGGCGATGCGCCGTCCGTCGGGGAACCAGTGCGGGTCTGAAACACCCAGCGGCAGATCAGTCAGCCTGACCGGTTCTCCGCCGTCGAGGGGCATCAGCCAAAGCTGATTCTTCTCGGCGCCGTTGGCGTCCTTGTCGGCGGGTGCCTTGCGCACGAATGCCAGTTGTGTGCCGTCCGGGCTGATTGCGGGCTGGCTGGCGGAGATGTCGCCGGTCAGTGCACGCAGGCGTTCGCCCTCGCCAACCCAAAGGCGCGTGCTGCCCTCATTTTTGGCGATGTCGTAGCTGGTGACGGGCACGACGTAACGCTTGCCCTGTGGTTCCGGCTGCGGGCTACCCACGCGAGGCAGGCGCCACAGCAGCTCCGGTGTTAGTCGATCTGCGGTCACGGCGAACTCCTTGCCTTGAAGCTAACCGGTCCCGCGTGGCTGTCTATCCCCGGAAAGAAGAACGCCCGGCCGAGGCCGGGCGTTCGATCAGGGTGTGCGTCTGCTATTTGCTGACCTGCGCGCCGGGCAGGGCGCCGATGCTCAGTGCGTCGGCGTCGCCGAGGTAGACTTCGACGCGACGGTTGCGCTGCTTGTCCTTGCTGGTGTTGCCGCTGTTGACAGGCCAGAACTCACCGAAGCCGGCGACGAATACGCGATCCTGCGGCACGCCCTGGCTGACCAGGAAGTCCTTCACCGCCATGGCGCGCATGGTGCTCAGGTGCACGTTGTCCTTGATGCCCTTGGCGGCCAGTTTCTTGACCGGGTCGGTGTCGGTGTGGCCGTCGACGCGCACGAACAGGTTGGGGTCGGACTTCACCTTCTTGCTGATGATGCCGGCCAGTTCGGTCAGCTTCTTCTTGGTGTTGTCGGTCAGGTCCCACGAGCCGCTCTTGAACAGCACGCCGCTGTCGTCCATGCGCACGCCCACGGCGCCGCCGGACTGGACGAATTCCCAGTTGTCATTGCCGCCCAGGCCGGCACCCCAGATGTCCTGGATGCGCTTGACGATCTCGTTCTCGTCGTACTGCGGCTTGGCCTCGGCCAGCGCCTTCAGCTCTTTGATGCGCGCCTCCTGCGAAGCGGTATGGCTGCGAAGTTTGCTGATCTCGCCGTCCTGCCGCTCGATCTCAGCGCTCAGGGTGGCGTTGGCCTTCTGCTCAGTCTCCAGGTGCTTCTGCACCCGGTTGAACTCGTCCAACGAAACGCAACCGCTGCCAAGCAGCGCCGTCACGGACAGGGCGACAAAGGACATTCCGATCTTTTTCATGGCTACTCCAGGCGAGTTAGGAAGCGGTCAGGTGTTGGCGCGCGCACAGGCAGCACCGTGCTGCTTGATCGGCAGCCGGCGACGGGGGCATTCAGCAAAAAACGGGAAAATCACTCGCCTGCGTGTTTCACACGCTCGCGTTCCTTCTTCTTGTTCTCGCGTTCCGCGGCTTCCTGGATGCGGATTTCAGCGCGGATCGCGCGGGACAGCTCATCCAGCTTTTCATCCAGCCGTGCATCCTCGCTGTCCTTGGCGAGCGCGTCAGCCAGTTTCGCGTCGTCCTCGGAAAACGCGCGGGGGTAGTCTTTCTGCAGCGCCAGCAGGTCGTCGGCAGCCTTGCGCCGCTCGGACTTTTCGTCGCTGCGCCTGACGCGCTTGAACTTGGCGCTCTTTACCCGGGCCTCCACCATGCCCTGGCAGGCCAGCTTCAGGTCGTCCTTGGCCTGTGTCGTCAGCCGGTTCAATGCGCTGTCGCGGGCGGCGATCACGTCGTCGAAGCGCTGCTCGGTGATGATCGCGCTGCGATCACGCGCCACGAACATCAGCTCCACGGCGGCGTTCTGGGCGGGGTAGCCGCCCAGTTTCAGGTGCTCGATCAGCAGGTCCCAGAATCGCCCGGTGCGGCCTTCGCCCTCGGCATCCTGCTCCATCGCGATGAAGTCGCGGGCCACCCGCAGCTTGTCGGCTTCTTCCACGTCGCCCGCCGGCGTCAGTACGGGCCTGCCCACGACACTGTAGCCGCCTTCCGCGAGTTTCTTGAGCGCGAACAGGCCGCGCACCGCCTGGTCCTTCTTCAGCAGTTCGGGATCGTTGTAGAACACCACGACGTCCGTGAGCTTCTGCTCTCCGTGCAGCACGCTTTCGATGTTGAGCTCCACGCGGGTCGAAGCCCGCATCCTGGTGCGGGTCGCGCTGGCCACGCCCTGTACGATCAGGTCACTGTTGGCCAGGATCACGCGGCCGAAGTTCGACTCGTAGGCCGCGCAAAGCGGCGCTGCGAACAGCAGCAGGATCAGCAGCAGGCGGATCATTCGTCCTCGGGTGTCGGGGTCTCCGGAGCGGGGGTGATTTTCGTGACGGGGCCGGCAAGGACCTCGACCATCTGGCCGGGCACCAGGTACTTGCGCGCCACGCGCTGCACGTCATCCGCGGTCACGGCTTCCACGGCCTTCACGTACTTGACCAGGTGATCGAAGCCGAGCTTGTAGCGTTCCATGTTGATCAGCATGCCCGCGAGCTGACCGGTGGTCTCGACGTCGAACACGAAGCTGCCCTTCAGGTAGTCCTTGGCCGAGCTGAGCTCTTCTTCACTGACCGGCTGGTTGCGGACTTCTTCCAGCAGTTGGTACATGGTCTTGAGCGCCAGTTCGACGTTTTCGGGGCGCGTGCCGATGTAGCCCAGGAATGCGCCGGGGTACAGGCCGGAGCCGCCGGTGATGTTCGCGTAGGTGCTGTAGGCCAGGCCCATCTCGTCGCGCAGCTTTTTGCTGAAGCGGTCGGTGAAGCCGGGCGAAGTGCCCAGGATGTTGTCCATCACCAGCAGCGCGTAGTAATCAGGGTTATCGCGCGTAATGCCCAGCGTCTGCAGACGTACGACCACCTGGTCCTTCTTCGGGTGGTCGATCAGGATGCGTTTGCGCGTGGGGTCAACGCGGGCCGGGTCGAAGTTCTGGAAGCTGAACAGCTGCTCGCCCTCCAGCTTCGCCGGGCGCTTGAACTCGAAGGTCGGGAAGGTCAGCGGAGCATCCGGCTTCTTCCAGCCGCCGAGCTTGAGCTCGATCTGCTTCAGCATCTCCGCGCTCTCGAAGTCCCCCACCGCCGACAGGATGCAGTTGTCAGGCCGGAAGTAGCGCTGATGCCACTTCACGACGTCGGCTTGCTGGAACGACTTGACATTGGCCGGGCTGCCGTCGGCCGGGCGGCCCAGCGGGTTGTCGGGGCCGTACAGCGACGCAGAGGCCGCGTTGCGGGCGAACCAGCTGGTTTCGTTCTTGTTGCTCTCGAGCGTCGCGAGTACCTGCTCGCGGGCCAGCTCGATTTCTTCCTTGGGGAAGGTCGGGTAGGCCAGGCACTGGGTCAGCATCTCCAGGCCCGTATCCCGGTGTTCCGTCAGGACACGCACGGAAACGCCGTCGCTCTCCACCGTCAGGTTGCCGCCGATCATCTCCATCGCCTCCGCGATCTGCTGCTTGCTGTAGTCGCGGGTGCCGGTGTCGAGCAGCCAGCCCGTGAACTGCGACAAGCCGTTTTCGGCGGCCGACTCGCCGCTGCGCCCGGCCCGCACACTGGCGCTGACGGAAATCACCGGCAGGCCGCGGCGCTCAAGCAGCAGTATGGTCAGGCCGTTGGGCAGCACATGGCGCTTGACCGGCAGGGCGCCTGGCGCGGCATCGGGGCCCGATGATCCGCTGCTGCCGGGTGACAGCTCGGGCACCAGCCAGCCGGTGACAGCGTTCTCCGGCTGCAGGTAGGTTTTGGCCACGCGCCGGACATCTTCGGCGGTGACGGCGCGGATCCGCTCGGGGTACTGCAGGGTCACGCGCCAGTCGCCGTGCACGGTCTGCGATTCGCCAAGCGCGCTGGCAAGGCTGCTGGCGCTTTCCTGGGCGAACACCTGGCGGCTGATGAAGCGGTTCTTGGTGCGCTGCAGTTCGGTCTCGGTGACGCCATCCTCGATCAGTTTGCGGATCTCATGCTCGATGGCGGCCGTCAACTCATCGCGTTCGCGGCCGTCGGCGAGCTGCGCCCAGACGTACAGGCTGCCGGCCAGCATCTGGTCCATGTGCCCCGCGCTGATGGCGGTGGCGATGCGCTGCTCCTCGACCAGCGCGCGGTACAAGCGGCTGGTGACGCCGCTGCCGAGGATCATGCCAAGCACGTCCAGAGCGGCGGCGTCGGCATGGCCGGCGCGGACCGTGAGAAACTGGCGACCGAGCTCGATGACCTCGGCGTCGCCCTTGACTTCGAGCTGCTGGGGACCCTTGAAGCTGATCTCGCGGTACGCGGGGCGCTTGACCTCGGGGCCGCGCTCCAGGCCTCCAAAGAGTTCGGTCACCGTGGGCAGGGCTTCATCCATGGTGATGTCCCCCACCAGCACCAGCGTGGCATGGTTGGGGTGATAGTGGCGGTCATAGAACAGGCGCATGTCGCGGCGGGTGATGTCCTGCACGTCCTGGGGCCATCCCAGCACCGGGTGCGAGTTGGGGTGGGTGGCGCCGAAGAGGCGAAGTTGCATCTGCTCCCAGAGCTGGCTGCTGGGGTCGTCGGCGCTGATGTCCGACTCGGACTGCACCACCTTCTTCTCGGAGTCGAACTCGGTTTCCTCCAAAGTCAGGTGCCGCATGCGGTCGGCCTCGATCTTCAGCGCCTCCTTGAAGCGGCTCTTGGGAAGCTCAAAGTAGTAGGCCGTGTAGTCATTGCTGGTGAAGGCGTTGTTGCTGCCGCCGTTGCGCACGGTGACGGCGTCTACCTCGCCTACTTTGTAGTTCTTGCTGCCCTTGAACATCATGTGTTCAAGGAAGTGCGCCATGCCGGTGTTGCCCGGCGTCTCGTCGATCGCGCCGACCTGGTACCAGACATAGCTGCTTACCAGGGGCACGCCCGGCCGGTTCACCACCAGCAGGCGCAGACCGTTGTCGAGCACGTGCTCGGAGACATCGAGGCCCGGTTTGGCCGGGGCGGGAGCTTCCTGGCTGACGGCAAGGGTGGAAAGCAACCCGACCAGCATCAGGGTAAACAGTGACTTGCGAACGAGGTTGGCACGCACTTGCACGTCTCCATTACCGGTATGGGCGCCCGTCCCGGGGCGCCCACTGGATTATCTACGGTTATGCGCCGCGGGAACAGCAGGCGAACTACCTTCCCAGGAAGAAACGATCCGAGGGCAGTTCGCGGTCGAGTTCAAAATCGACTACCGCTCGCTCGCTGCTGGGGGTCACCGCCACCCAACGCACCTGGGGCAGGAAGCCCGGAGCGGACACCCGGAACAGTTCGGGCTTTCCGGTTGCCTCAATGGTTACGTCGCTGGTCGGCGTGTTGCCGACGGCCACCCACACGCCTTCGTCGTTGTACCACTCCACCAGCGCGCCGGCCGGGTTGCTGCGGATGGTGGCGCCGGCCTTGGGCGCGGTGTAGTCGTAGTAGTGCTGGGCGGCGCGCTCGGCCGCGATTTCGCGTTCATAGCGCGGGTTGAAGCCGACCTCGCCGACCTGGGTGCCGCGGCCCTGGGCCGCGCAACCGGCCAGGATTGCCGCCACGCAAACGGGAAGCAACAGACGCACGAATGCCATGTCAGGAATCCGCAATTGCCTTCGGGGGTAGGCCCAGCATAGCGCCCGGGGCGGGCGTGTAAACGATGCGCTTGGGCCCGCCATGACGGAACGGTTACTTGCCGCCTTCGCGCCGGCGTTCTTCTTCCGCGCGGGCGGCATCGAGCGCACCCTTGTCGATCTTGCGGGTCTGCATCTTGAGCCGGCTCTTGGCCAGTTTGACGATGCTTTCCGCCACCTGGTCCGGGCTGAGCTCGCTGGTGTCAAGCTCCACGGCATCCAGCGCCTTCTTCAGGCCGCCCAGTTCGCGGCCCATGTCGAGGTAGTCGCGCTTGGAGACGTCCTCGAGCACTTCTTCGTAGGTGGTGTCGGAGCCTCGCTGCTTCAGCTCGGCGAAGCGGCGGCGCGCGCGCACTTCCGGCGTGGCGAACATGTAGACCTTCAGGCTGGCGTTCGGGAACACCAGCGTGCCCTGGTCGCGGCCTTCCGTTACGAGATTGCCGGTTTCGCCGATCTTGCGCTGCATCTCGACCAGGTAGTTGCGCACCTGCATCACGTCGGCGACGTAGTGGATGTTGCGGGTGACTTCAATGGTGCGGATCTTGTCGGTGACTTCCTCATCACCCAGGAACACGCGCATGGGGCCGTCCAGCGTCAGCTCGACGCGCAGCACCAGGCTTTCCAGCGCCCCGGCGATCTCCTTCGGCTGATCCAGGTGGATGCCCTTGCGCATGCAGTGCAGGGTCACGGCGCGGTACATCGCGCCGGTATCCAGGTAGCGCAGGCCGAGCCGCATGGCGCACAGCCGCGCGATCGTGCTCTTGCCAGCGCCCGAAGGGCCGTCGATTGTGATGATGTTGCCAGACATGATGCCCCCTTACCTGCCTTGCAGTACCTGGTTCAGCCTGACGCGCACCTTGAGGTCGCGGCCTGAGACGCGCGTGACCATGGTGCGCCGTACCTGCGTGATGCCGCCGATGGTTTTGTCTTCCCGCTGCTTCAGCGCAACGGTTTTCACGCCCAACACCTCCACACCGGTGTCCTCGGGCAGGGTGATCGATGCGTCCTCCAGGGTCAAGGTCCCGTCGGGGGCGCGATTCAGACTTGAGCCCCGAATGGTGTAGGAGCCGCGGGAGACGACAATCGGACCCCGGGCCCGCACCTGCACGATCTGGCCCAGCCCGTCAAACGTGAACAGCGCCGACTGCATCGCCAGCGAAAGCGGCGGCACGCGCGGACGCTTTGACTCAAACACCCCCGTGATCCCCCCCGAGCCCGCCACGTCGATCAGCGCCGAAAGCTGCGCGCCGGCCCGGCGTGCGGAACGCAGACCGATTTCCTTGTCCGGCTGCGGACCCTGGAAGCCGAGCATCTCCACCAGCAGCGCCTTGCGCATGTGCTGCTCGGCGTCGCGCGCTTCCTCGAGGGCCAGCCAGGGCTGTTGTTCGCCGGGTGCAGCCGGTTTGGGACGCCCGGCCGTCACGCCTTCCAGCAGCTCGACCGCCTGTCCCAGGTGATACACCCGGCCGGCAGACGGCTGGCCCGCCCTCAGCGCAAGGTTCAGGTTGCGGCGCGCCTCGCGCAGGGACTCGTTATCGGCGTCGGGCGACTCCAGCGGGCGGAACGTGAGCTCCAGGCGCTCGGCGGCTTCCAGCGTCCAGGTTCCGTCGTATGAGAACACGCCGGTGCGCACGTACTCGCCGAAGAACACGCCGGCATCTTCCACCTGCAGCCTCGCGTCACGCAGCAACACAACCGAGAACGGCGAGTCGTCGGCCTGCTGGTTGTCCGAGCCGCTGAGTTCAATGGCTTCTGACGCTCGCGCGGTGATGCGGTCCAGGCGCGAATCCACGAAGGCGTCGCCTTCCAGCCGCAACACGTTCACGGCCGTTGACTTGCGGTCGATCCGCACGCTGGTCACGAACACGCGACGGCCGGAAACCCCATAGAGCTGCTGCACCTCAGGATCCAGCAACTCGGCCAGGTCATTCACGGCCGTGCGCCCGGCCCGCGGGCGTTCGAATCCGCCGAAAACGAGGCGGAAAACGGGCGCATCGACCTCGAGCACGCGCTGCAGCGCGGCTGTCTCGGTGCGGAAGACACTGCCGAAGTTTAGCCAGGCGGAATCCGGCTTCAGGGGAGATACGCCGTTGTCCGGGCGTTTGGGCAGACGGTCCAGCTCGTTGCGGAAGTACGTCACGCTGTTTTCATCGCGGATAACCACGCGACCCGGGCCCGCCAGGGTGCTGGTCAGGCTTTCGCCGCGCTCGCTGATGTCGATGCGTCGGCAGATCAGCAGGTCGTAGCCCAGGGTGGCCAGCGCTTCGCCCCCGGCGCCGCCTTCGACGCGGGCGGCGCGCAAGCCACCGCCCTGCAGTTGCAGCGCCACTTCGCTACCGGTCAGCGTCAGCAGGTTGGCGTCATCGCGCGGCAGCGGAGTGTGGTCAAGCTCGACCTCGCCCTGCGCCAGCAGGGTTACGTCAGCCGCGGCGCCGGTGGCAGTGAGCAGGTCGAGATCGAGCAGCGTGCGTGCGCGGATTGTCATGCGCCCGGGACTGCCGGACGGCGGGTCGCCCAGGCCGCGCAGGCCTACGGCGTGGCGGATCATCCAGGCCAGAGGGTAGTTGGCGTTCACCACGCCCAGCACTTCGGGGCCGTGCACGACCACCCGCGTGCGACCGGAGATCACAGAGCCCTCGGCCCGTGCGCCGTAAACGGCGGCGCGCTGCAGCTCGGGCGATGGCGGCGTGACGTCCTTGTCGTCGCCCGGCTCGGGTTGCGGCTCGGGCTTTGCGGCGGCGGGCAGGCCCACGATGCGAAGCAGCGGGGAGTAGCCCTCAGCGTAGGTGTCGAAGCTGTGGTTGTAGACCTCGTCCGGCCCGGCGCCTTCGTCAAGCGTCGAGAACAGCCGCACCAGCCGACCGTTGATCTGCCACTGCACGCCGGCCCCGACGCTGCGCGTAACGTGGGCGTTTTCGAACAGTTCGGTGGTGATGCGCGGCGCCGGCTTGCCGGGTTGAAGTTCGGGAACCTGCACATCGACGTAGCGGCGGGCACGCAGGTTGACGAGCACGGGCCGGCCCTGGGGGTCCTGCCCCTGGTCCAGTTGCAGAGCGGGGTCATCCTCGAGGCGGATCTCACGGCTGATGCCGTACTCGCGATACCGCAGCACGGAGCCGGTACCCTCGAAGCCTTCGCCGGTGATCCGCACGTTCTGGGCGGCGTCAATGGCGAAGTTGGACAGCGCGCTGACCAGCCGCTGCCTGCCTTGTTCATCCTGTTGTTTGACGCGCTGCACATCGCCACGGATGTTGAGCATTCCCGAGGTGACCTCGAAGCGGCGCCCCGGCTGTTCAAGCAACATGCGGGCGCGGCGCAGCATCTTCAACTCGGCGCGGCTGCCGGCGTCGCTGATCGCCAGCGAAACGTCGCCGAAGCAGCTTACGGAAACTGCCGCGGGCTGTGGCTCGGCCTGCTGTTTCATGCCGGGAAGGCCGGCCATGCGTAGCTTCAACTCGCAACCGCGGGCGCCACGGACGTCGATCGTGTCGAGGGCCAGCGGGGTTGCCCCCTTTCCGTCCCGGTTCCCGTCCGCGGCTTCCGCCAGCTTCACCTCGACCACCGGGTCGGTGATCGTGACGTCGATCAGCGCGCCATCGACGGCCCCGTCGCGCAGCCGGGCCTCGCCGCTGGTGGTCATGCTGAAGCGCGCATTGCTGCCGAGTTCGAGTTCGCCCTCTCCCTTTGGCAGCACCAGCTCGCCGCCGCCTGGCAGCGTCGCGACGGCGCCCGAGGGGCAGTCGAAGGCGCGTGTGGCGGGCGTGTAACTGAACTCATCAGCCTTGAGCACGAAGGCACCCTCTTCACGACCGAGCGTAAGTTCGGCGCCCTGGACGTGAACCCGCCCGTCGCGCTGCTTGCGTGCCAGTTCGCCTTTCAGCACGCCCTGACGCCGGCCGTCGGCATCCAGCAGGATCAGCCGGACGTTCTCGACTTCGAACTGGTTGATGTCGGGCAGGAACTGCGCGGGCAGGCCGCAACCGAAGGCGGCGATCAGCAGCAGCAGCGCGATGCTACTCCGTCCAGACAATGGTGATTTCCCCGATCGGCAGGTATTGCTCGGCGGTCACGTTTTCGTTTTCGAACTCGTAGGTGAGGCGCTCGGTGTTGATATCCAGCGAATAGTACAGGTTCAAAACCTTGGCGCGCTTGAGGCTGGTGCCCTCGACGTTTTCGATCTCGAGCTCGTTGCGGTTCAGGCTTGACAGGTCAAGACGCACGTGCACGTATTGCTCGGTGAAGTTCGGGCGCTGCGAGCTCAGCACCTTCATGTCGACCCGGATGTTGGAGGGCAGGTTCTCGACGCGCGCGGACTTCTGCGCCAGCCAGTTGGGCAGGATCACGTCGACATTGAACTCGCGGCTGACCGGAACGTAGTCCTGCAGGCGGTTGTAGGTCAACTTCACCGGCACGGTCGCCACCGGGCGGCGCTGCTCCTTGTCGCGCACTTCCACCCCATCGATCGGCAGCAACTGCACGATCGAGACCACCGACCCCTGCTCCAGTACCTGCTCGATCGTCAGGTTTTCCGACTTCGCAAAGTTCTCCAGCACCTGGCGCGCGTCGATCGATACACGCAGACGCGCATGGCCCGCCGCGTCAGTGTTGGCCTCCACCAGGCTGGCCGGGCCCCACACCTCGACAGGTCGTTCCAGCTTCACTTCGGCCCCGTAGGAATAGGCCCGCGTTTCGATGCGACCGTCGCGCCGGTTGATGTTTACCTGGATCTGGCCCTTGGCGCTGGAGCCGAGATCGACGGCGGCGTCGCGCTGGATGAAGCGCTCGAGCGTCACCACGAACACTCGCTCACCGCCCAGCGGACGCACCCGCAACTCGGCGGGCACGACGGCCTCGCTGGTGGCCTTGAAGTTTCGGATGTCGACAGTCAGCTGCACCTGGTGGCGCCTGTCGGGCTGCAGCTGGGCGATGTCGGCGGGGCCGATTTCGTAGCGATAGGCGAAGCGGCCCGGATTCTGGTCCAGCTCCGCGGCGAACTCGTTGATTTCCTTGGTGGGGCCTGCAACGTCGAGCGTGACGGGAAGCTGGGCCTGGGAGAAGATGCGCCACTCGCCCTGCAGTTCCTCGGTCAGTTCAAAGCGTACGCGTCCGGCATCCTTCAACTGCTGGTTGACCGACACCATGTCGCGCGCAATCCACCACAGCAGCACGGCCAGCGCCAGGATGACCAGGTGGACGCTCCAGCGGAAGCCGACCCAGCGCTCCTGGCGCCGTGTTTCCCCGCGCCGGGATGCACCCGGTGCGCGCATGCCGCTCACGCTGGTCTGGCCGCTCCCGCTCATGCCTGGCCCACCGCCGCCGCTTCCGTGGCCATGTTCGGCAGTACGGTGCCGAGGTTCTCGCGCAGCGCTTTCTCGAGCTGGTCGCGCGACAGGTCCTGCTGCAGCTCGCCCTTCATGGCTATCGAAACCTTGCCGGTTTCCTCACTGACCACGATCACCAGCGCGTCGGTTTCTTCGCTCAGGCCGATGCCCGCGCGGTGACGGGTGCCCAGGCGCTTGCTGATGTCCGGGTTTTCGGTCAGCGGGAAAAGGCAGCCCGCGGCCACCACGCGCGAGCCGCGCATGATGATGGCGCCGTCGTGCAGGGGGTTGCCGGGGTAGAAGATGCTGTCGATCAGCTCGGGTGTGAACATGGCGTCGATCTCGATGCCGCGTTCAACGTAGTTGCGCAAACCGACACCGCGCTCGACGGCGATCAGCGCGCCGGTCTTGCCGCGCGCCAGGCGGAAGATGCTGGCGACGATCTTGGGGATCACGTCGTCCTTGGGGGCCAGCAGCCGGTTGAACACGCGGTTCTGGCCCAGGCGTGACAGGCCTCGGCGCAGCTCGGGCTGGAACACCACGATCACCGCGATGAACAGGTAGTCCACCACCTTCTCGAGCAGCTTCTCGATTCGGTACAGGCCCAACGTGTCGGCCACCAGGTAGATGCCGATCAGCAGCGTGGTGAAGATGATCGCCACGCCCCGCAGGGCGCTGTCGCCGCTGCTGCCCTTCACGAACTTGTAGACGACGATCAGGAACAGATAGATTAGCAGGATTTCCGCGCCGTAGATGATGTACTCGCTCATCCGCTTCCCCGCGTCATTGCCTGCGCCACGATCAGCGCCCGTTTCATCGGCCCGGGCTCATGCACCCGCAGCACCGAGGCACCCTTCAGCGCCCCCACCAGTCCCGCCGCCAGCGACTCCGGCTCGCGGTCATGGACCGGTCGGCCGGTAAGCTGCCCCAGTGTGGATTTACGTGAGGCCCCCAGCAGCACCGGGCAGCCCAATCCGGCCAGCGTTTCCAGCGCATTCACCAGCTCGCAGTTGTGCTGCGGAAGTTTAGCAAAGCCGAATCCCGGGTCTATCCAGAGGCGGTGGCGCGCGACGCCGGCAGCCACGGCCGCATCGATGCGCGCGGCCAGGTAATCGCGCACTTCGGTCACCACGTCGGCGTAGTCCGTCTGCGCCTGCATGTCGCGGGGTGTACCGCGCATGTGCATCAGGACCAGCACGCAGCCGTGTTCGGCGCACAGGGACAGCATGGCGGGGTCGTGCGTCGCGGCCGTGACGTCGTTGACGATGCTCGCCCCGGCATCCAGTGCCGCGCGGGCGACAGCGACCTTCATGGTGTCGATGCTGATGGGGGCGCTGCATCCGCGCGCGACCAGCTCGCGGATCACGGGCGCGGTGCGGGCGATTTCGTCATCAGCACTGACGGCAGCGGCGCCGGGGCGCGTTGACTCGCCGCCGATGTCGAGGATGTCAGCGCCGTCGGCCAGCAAGGCATCTGCTGCAGCGACAGCCGCGCCGACACCGCCCAGCTGGCCGCCGTCACTGAAGCTGTCGGGTGTGACGTTGAGGATGCCCATCACCAGCGGCGGGCGAAACGGACGATCCCCGGCAGGGCCGGGGATCAGAATGTCCGGTAGACTCGGGAAGCTGGCGCTCATGCCGTGCCGGGTTGCTCCGTGGGGCTGGCGTAGCCCTTGGTTTCGGGACGCTCCTTGGCGGCCTCTTCCATGGCGCGGTGCTTGGCGGCGGCCAGCGCGCGCTTGGCCTCTTCGCTTACCTGCTTGCGGTGCGCCTCGAGATCGCCGTCCTTCAGCAGGATGGTGAGGTCCTCGTGGTCGAGCGTCTCGTACTTCAGCAGCGCCTCGGCGATCTGCACCAGCTTGTCGCGGTTTCCCTCAATCAGCTTCAGGGCGCCTTCCCATGCCTGGTCGATGATGCGGCGCATCTCCTCGTCGATGGCCTTCAGCGTTTCGTCGCTGAAGTTGCCGGGCGCGTGCACCGACTGGCCCATGTAGGTCTGGTCTTCGTCACCGGCGTAGTTCAGCAGGCCCAGCCGCGGGCTCATGCCCCACTCGGTGACCATCTTGCGTGCGATGTTGGTCGCCTGCTGGATGTCGCTGGCGGCCCCGGCGTCGATCTCGCCGAACATCACGTGCTCAGCGGCACGTCCGCCCAGCATCACCTGCAGCATCTCCTCGGCTCGGCCTTTGGGCATGCTGTAACGGTCTTTCTCGGGCAGGCTCATGGTGGCGCCGAGCGCTCTGCCGCGCGGGATGATGGTGACCTTGTGGACCTTGTCGGTCTTGGGCGTCATCTCCTGCACCAGGGCGTGACCGGCCTCGTGGTAGGCGGTCAGGCGGCGCTCTTCTTCTTCCATGACGCGCGAGCGTTTCTGGCGGCCGAAGGCGACGCGGTCGCGAGCTTCCAGGATGCAGTCGCGGTCGATCTCGTCCAGGTTGCGGATCACGGCGATCAGCGCGGCCTCGTTCACCAGGTTCATGATGTCCGCGCCGCTGAAGCCCGGGATCAGGCGGGCGATCTCGTTGGGCTCGATGGTAGGCCCGGCCTTCACCTTCTTGAGGTGCACGCGCAGGATTTCCTCGCGGCCCTTCAGGTCCGGCAGGTCGATGTAGACCTGGCGGTCGAAGCGGCCAGGGCGCAGCAGCGCGTTGTCCAGCACGTCGGGGCGGTTGGTGGCCGCCAGGATGATCACGCCTTCGCTGCTGCCGATGCCGTCCATCTCGACCAGCAGGGCGTTGAGGGTCTGTTCGCGTTCGTCGTGTCCGCCGCCCACGCCGGTGCCGCGGCGGCGACCGACGGCGTCGATCTCGTCCACGAACACGATGCAGGGGGCGTTTTCACGGGCGGTGCGGAACAGGTCGCGCACGCGGGAAGCGCCGACGCCCACGAACATCTCGACGAAGTCCGAGCCGCTGATGCTGAAGAAGGGGCGCTCGGCCTCGCCGGCGATGGCCTTTGCCAGCAGGGTCTTGCCGCAGCCGGGCGGGCCGATCATCAGCACGCCCTTGGGGATCTTGGCACCCAGTCGGGTGAAGCGCTGGGGCGTCTTCAGGAACTCGACGATTTCGGCGACTTCTTCCTTGGCCTCGTCGGCGCCGGCGACGTCATTGAAGGTGACGGTTACGTCTTCCTTGGTGAACATCTTGGCGCGCGATTTGCCGAATGCCATCACGCCGCCGCCGAGGGGGCCTCCACCGCGGCGGAAGAAGAAGAACCAGATCACCGCCACGATGATCAGGATGGGGATCATGTTCTTCAGGAACCAGCCCAGGTTGTCGCTGGACTCGTCGGTCTTGAGCGAAGACACGCCCTTCAGCAGGCTGTTGGAGCTGTCCTTCTCGTGCTGCTCGAGCCATACCTTCCACTGGGCGGCATCCACCTTGGCCGAGAATTTCTTGGTTTCGCCCTCGGGCACGTTGGCGTATTCGCCCTGGATGTGCACCACGTTGCCGCTTTCCGGCACGCGGACCATCATGGTCTCGATTTCATTCTTCTCGAGCTTGGCGCGCAGCGCGGTGGCATCGAGTTCTTCACTCACGCCGCCTACTTCGGACAGCGCAACCAGCACCAGCAGCAGCAGCATGGCGCCGAGCGCGATTACCAGCACCGGCATTCCCTTGGTCTTGCGGGCCGGGCCTCCCGGGCGCTTGGGATCAGGGTTCTTGTCGTCTTCCAGCTTCATCCGTTTCTCTGTGAAAACCAGCGGGCCACTGTAGCACTTCCGGGCCGGCTGTGGGCACCCCAAATCACGGCGACGACCACTCTTCGTCCGCCGCGACGTCCAGAATCTCCCGGGCCAGGTCGCGCCACAGGCGGTCCAACCCTTCGCGGCGGCTGTCTCCGAGGCCCGGCGCGTAACTGGTGGACACCGTCACCTTGCGCTTCACCAGACCTCCCGGGAACGCGTCTCCTGCTGCTTCCACCTGCGCCGTGGCCCTCAGCAGGATCTCGGCCGGTGCGCCGGTCTGCAGGTCTTCCACCAGGTTCGGCTCGCTGAACCGGACCAGCGCGACCTTCAGCCGCACGTCGGCCCCGCCTTCACTGAGGACCAAACGTCGGTCCCCGGCGATTTCTTCCTTTAGACGCTGCGTCAACTCGTACTCGAGCCCCGGCCGATGCGGGAACAGGCGGTTCTCCACCGTCTGCAGCGAGACCTTGCGCCTGGCGCCACCGCCAAAGCCGTCCACGCCGATACCTGGACCCCAGACGCAGCCGGAAATGACCGGCAGCAACACCAGCAGCAGCGGCAGGCAGCGTTGCATCATTGCGCCTTGCGAAGCCCGGCGACGCGCTTGTCGCGCTCGAGCTCCCATTCGCCGGCGCGCCGGACGTAGTAGTCGTGCGCCCCGGACTCGCCAAGGCGGCTGTAGGTGTCGGCGGAGTTCAGGTCGCGGTCGATCATCACGCCGTACACCTGCTCCATCAGCGCAATGAAGTCGTCGTGCACCGACGCGGGTATGTTGGGATTCTCGATCGCGTACAGCTCATATTCGCCCAGCAACTCGAGGGCGCGCTCGTAGGGCTGCAGGTCGTAGGCCTTGCCCTTCGAGGCGGCCATGGTCTCGTTGATCTGCCACATCAGGGCGTAGGGGCGCCAGCGCGTGTCGGTGTCGCGCAGGCCTGCGCCGCTGAACAGGTAACCGAAGGTGTTGGCGGCGACCGCGTGGGCGCCGTTCTGGCGCCGGGCCTGGGCGGCGATGAACAGGGCGTCCGCCTTGATGGACGGGGCGGGGTTCATGACGCCGAGGTCGTCCGCGATCCCGATCACGGCGTCGTAGGCGCGGGCGGCGTACATGAGCCAGGCCACGTCGCGGGTCAGCTCGGCGACCTGCTGGCGGAACTCCCGCAACTCGAGGGCGGGCAGGTAGTAGGTTACCAGCGTGCGGCAATCGTACAGCGCGAGCTCGAGCTGGCCGGAGTCGTACAAGGCGTCTGCGTCGGGTCGCAGCTGTTTGACGAAGTCATCAATCGGCGTGTCACGCAACTCGGTCAGGAACCGGCGCGCCTCCGCGTCGCCGTTCATCAGGTCCTGCAGGCGCTGGTCGTAGATCGGCGCCAGGTACAGAAACATCCAGCGGTCGAGAGCGATGCTCTGCGGCAGGCCGGTGTCCGGGTTCTGATCCCGGCCCAGTTCAAAGCGCGCGCGCACGCGCAGAATCAGCGCCTCCACTACGCGGGAGCCTTCCGGGTAGCGCTGCGTGAAGCCCAGGCTGAGCACCACCGCATCGAGCCAGCGCCTCTCGTCATACGCCTTCTGCACCGCCGCAAAGTCGCCCTGTTCATCGCTGCTGGGCTTCGCGTCTTCCCGCGTGATTCCCACACCGGGGCGATAGACCAGGGGGCCGGAACCGCCGGGACCGACGTAGCGGGGCTCGGGCCCGTTGGCGCAGCCGGACGCGAGGGCCAGCAGTATCAAGGAAAACAACAGCGGCTTCATCGAACCCCGATCAAAGTACCCTTGCCGGTTCAAGCGGCGGCACGCTGCGCAATCTCCGACCGCCCTGCATGGCCACCAGCCAGGCGAGAAGCGTAAAGGCGCCGGCATAGGCGTCAACCGGAATTCCGCGCCCGGCATGCCCGGTCGCCAGCGCCTGGAGCGCAGCCAGCGTGGGCGGGCTGATGCGCAGCAGGTCGGAACGGTGCTGGGCATGGGGCGGCGACAGCAGGCCCATCTCACGCAGGCTGAAAGCAACCTCGACCTTTCCCGACGGCTCGATGCCGGATGCCACGCACTCCGTCACCACCGGTTCGACGCCCAGCACGCTCAGCAGCCCCCATGCGAATTGAGCCAGCACACGTCCCGGGGGCTCACCATCGCACAGCGCACGCAGGGCCTTCACGCTGGTCAGAAGCACCGAGGGGGCGTCGTGAGGCGTGACCTCAATGGCCAGCAGCAGCTCACGGATACTTTCGATCGCAATGAAGGACTGGTAGTTCTCACGGGCCGCGGGGAAGAAGTCCAGCAACTCGGCCTGTGCCAGGATGCTGAGCGTGCCGCGGCGCGAGCGGTCGTAGAGGACGACGTGGTACAGGCACATCAGGTCCAGGGGGCCGCCGGTGCCTGACTTCGCCCGCTTGGCTCCTTTGGCGATCGCCCCCACCGTGCCCAGCTGGTCCGACAGCAGCGTCAGAATCTGGCTGGTCTCACTGAAGTCGACCTTGCGCAGGCACAGGACGGTGGAGGTGATCAGGGCCATGTTGCCGCTAACGTTTCACTTCGGACTCGGTGACTTCCGAGCTGCGGGTGATGCGCACGCGCTTGATGCGCTTTTCGTCGGCGTCGATCACGGCGAGCTTCAGGCCGCCGATTTCCACTTCGTCGCCCCTGGCCGCGAGGCGCCCCAGGTGGTGCGTCACCAGGCCACCCACGCTCATGTACTCGGGCGCCTCGGGCAGATCGATCTCGAGCACGCGGTTCAACTCGTCCAGGTCGACGTCGCCGTCGGCCTCGGCCTGATCCTTATGGAAGGGCAGGATCGCGCGGTGGGCGCGCTCAACCTCGCCTTCGTCGTACTCGTCGCGGATGTCGCCCACGATCTCCTCCAGGATGTCCTCGAGGGTGATCATGCCGGCCGTGCCGCCGTGCTCGTCGGTGAGGATGGCGATCTTGATGCGGTCCTCCCGCATCTCGCGCAGCAGGTCGTCCAGCGCTTTTCCGGCGGGCCAGAAGCGCGCGGGCCGGATCAGCTGGCGCAGTTCGAGCTGCTTCTGGTCGGGCGACAGGTGCCAGGATGGAATCAGGTCGCGGGTGTAGAACACCCCGACGATATGGTCGCGATCGCCCTCATAGACCGGCACGCGGCTGTGGCCGTGCTCGACGGCCAGCGTGAGCGCGCCCTCGACGCCGGACTCGATATCGACGCAGATCATGTCGGTACGCGGAATCATGGCGCGTGATGCCGGCGTCTGCCCGAGCTCGACGACCTTCTGGATCATCTCGCGTTCTTCTTCGTCGAGGACGCCCTCGCGCTCGGCTTCTTCGAGGCTGTCCGCGAGGTCTTCCTCGAAGCTCTCCTGGGCGGTCTCGGACACGTCGACGCCCTCGATGCGGGCGCCCATGCGGCGGACGCTGCTGCTGATGACGGTGAAGGGCTTGAACAGCAGCGCGATCCACGCGAACGACGGCAGCAGCACCAGCAGGGCCGCTTCCTCGCGGTGGCGCAGGATCAGCGGCGGCACGATCACGACGCACACCACCAGCGAGATGATGCTCAGCATGCCGCCGATCAGCAGGTGGGTCAGCTGGAACTCGATGCCCTCCGGCATGATGATCGCGATCCAGCCCGTGAAATGCAGCACGAAGCCGATGATGCGCCCGGTTTCGGCGACCTGCAGGAACTCGTCGTCGCGGCGGCAGAGTTCCTCGAACTTGCGCTGCGTGCGTTCGTCGTTTTCAGGAATCTGCTCAAAGAGCAGCGAGAGAGCATAGCGGTTCAGTGCATCGCTCACGACGGAAACGTAAGCGATCCAGCAGAAGGTGATGATTACGACGGCGACGCCTATCCAGAACGCCGCTGTTGCAGGGTCCAAGTATCACTCCTGTTCCGAAAAAACCGCCCGTCGCACCGTGCGTTGTAAGGGCGGGCCGCCGCGCTTAGGATGAGGCCCGCCTGTGGGCCCGGGAACAACGCATGCCATCCAAGAGCAGCGACGTCTACGACTACTATTATGAAAATTACCTCATCCTGTACAACCTGTACGGAAGAGGACGCCCCCGTGTGACCCGGGAACAGTATGAAGAGCTGGATGCCGAGCTGATGCAGATCGTGGCACAGGCCGAGAACGGCGAATTGAGCCACCCCCAGATCGTGCGCGTGCGCGACATCGAGTACATGCTGATGGACGACGTGGCCGAGGCCCTGCTGGACCGGCCTTCGACCTCGACTTGATTCGGCTTTTCGGGTAATCCCGCACGCCCGGGATGGTCGATAGAGTACGCCGGGGCGCAGGAGCAACACCGTGTGTGGAATTGTCGGATACGTGGGGCCGCGTGAGGCCACGGAAGTCCTGGTCGAGGGCCTGCGGCGTCTCGAGTACCGCGGCTATGACTCCGCCGGCGTGGCCGTGCTGAACGGCCGCGGCGTGCAGGTGCGCAAGGCCGTCGGGCGCCTCAGCCAGCTCGAGAAGGAACTGGCGACCAACGGCGTGCACGGCGGCGTGGGCATCGGCCACACGCGCTGGGCCACCCACGGGTGCCCAACGTGGCGAATTGCCACCCCCACATCAGCTTCGACGGCAAGCTCAGCATCATCCACAACGGCATCATCGAGAACTACCGCGAGCTTAAGCGCGAACTGATCGAGCAAGGCGTCAGCTTCAAGTCCGACACCGACACCGAGGTAGTCGCCCACCTGCTTGCCAAGTCGTACCACGGAGACCTGCTGCAGGCCATGCACGCGGTTCTCAAGCGCCTGCACGGCGCATACGCGCTCGCGGTCTGCCACCAGGAGCAGCCGGACCGCATCGTCGCCACCCGCATGGGCAGCCCGCTGGTGATCGGCATCGGTGAGGGCGAGAACTTCATCGCCAGCGACGTGCCGGCTCTGCTGAAATACACCCGCCAGATCGTCTTCCTTGAGGAAGGCGGCCTGGCGCAGGTCACCCGCGAGAAGGTCGAGCTGTTCGACGCCGATCTCAAGCCCATGCCGTTCAACGCGGTAACCACCAATCTCACGCTCGATGCAGCCGAGAAAGAGGGCTACGAGCACTTCATGCTCAAGGAAATCCACGAGCAGCCCCACGCCATCGCCGAAACCCTGCGCGGCCGTGTGGACGGCGAGCACGTGGACCTGTCCGAGCTGAACCTCGACGCGGACGTGCTCAGGGGCGTCAAGCGCATCGCCGTTCTCGCCTGCGGCACCAGCCTGTACTCGGGCATGGTGGGCAAGTACCTGCTGGAGCGTTTCACACGCATCCCTACCGAAACCTGGTCCGCCAGCGAGTTCCGCTACGCCGACCCGGTGATCGAGCCCGACATGCTGGTGATCGCCGTCAGCCAGAGCGGCGAGACGGCCGATACCCTGGAAGCCCTGCGCATCGTGAAGCAGCAGGGAGCGAAGGCCATCGCGATCTGCAACGTGATGGGAAGCAGTATCCCGCGCGCCTGCGACGCCACGTTGTACACCCGGGCCGGACCCGAGATCGGTGTGGCCAGCACCAAGGCCTACACCACGCAGCTGGTCGCGTTCGTGATGCTGGCTGTCGGCCTGGGTCGCATGCTGGGCCGCACCGACGAGCCCACCGAGCACAAGCTGGTGGACGGGCTGAAGCAGCTGCCCGCGCAGGTGCAGGCGCTGCTCGATGAAGACATCGTGGCCGTCAAGCGCTGCGCCAAGCGCTACAAGGATGTCTTCAACTTCATGTACATCGGGCGGCACTTCAATTACCCGACCGCCATGGAAGGCGCCCTGAAGCTCAAGGAGATCAGCTACATCCACGCCGAAGGCTACGCCGGCGGCGAAATGAAGCACGGCCCGCTGGCTCTGGTGGAAGGCAGCTTCCCCACCATCGCCGTGGCCCCGCAAGGCCGCACGCGCGAGAAGCTGATCAGCAACGTGCAGGAGATCAAGGCGCGCAAGGGCGTGGTGGTGATGGTCAGCACCCACGGCGACGAAGAAGCCCGCGAGCTGGCGGATTACCTGATCGAGATCCCCGCCTGCGAAGAGGAACTCAGCCCGGTGCTTGCGGTCGTGCCGCTGCAGTTGCTGGCCTACTACACCGCCACCCAGCTCGGGCGCGACGTTGACAAGCCGCGCAACCTGGCCAAGTCGGTCACTGTGGAATAGGCCTGCCGCTTGCCCGGCCGCCATTCGGCCGTTAGCCTTGTTCCACCCTGCTTTCCCCTGTGGGTGTCCGCAGTGAAGCGTCTCTGCTGTTTTCTGCTGTTGCTTGTCGTCACCGCCTGCTCAAGCGGCCCGGTGAAGCCTGAAGACGACGGCGGCTTCGTGTCCAGCGATACAGCCGCTGACGTCAACACCGCCGACAACGCGGCCCCGGTGCACGGCGACCGGGCGCCCCTGACTCCGAAAGAGCAGCAGGAGGCCGCCCTGAAGGTCAGCCGTCTCGAGGAAGAACTGGCCGATGATGAGCGCAATCGGCTGATCGACGAACTGGTCCAGCTTGGACCCCGCTACCTGGAGTTCTTCCGCGCAATCGATCGCGAGGCGGTTGCGCTGGACCTGATGTACGTGATCCACCGCATCGAGCGCGAGCACCGGGTGGAGAAGGCTGACCCCCTCGGCACCGGCAAGACGGAGGGCAACGGTGCGGTCGAGCCCGCCAATCCGCCGGATTTCAGCCAGGAGCGCGAAGAGTTCGACCGGGAGGAAGTCGAGCGTTTCCTCGCCGCGCGTCTGCAGCAGGCCAGGCGCATGCTGGATGGCGGTCGTTACGAATCTGCCACACGCGTGGCCGAGGCGGCCATCATACTGCTGCCCGACACCAGGCTGCGCTCCGAGTTCGACGCGCTGATCGTGCAGGCCAGAGGCGAGAGCCAGTCCGACCTGCTGATTGCCGGCACCCTCAACCTAGAGCCCGAGAACCTGCAGTATCTCAACGACCAGAAGGCTGCGCCCTTTCGCAGTCCACTGCAGATCCGCTGCTTCCTTAAGAATGTCTCGACGACTGCCATCACGCTGCGGCTATACGAGGGTAAGGGACGCGAGAGCGTGCTGCAGCTGGACCTGACCTACGAACAGCTGGATTTCCAGGGCAATGCCATGAGCCAGCGGGGTACAGTACGTCTGCCGATCGACGCCGGCGAGTCGATTACCCTGCAGCCCAACGAGAGCTACGAAATCAACGTGCCGCTCGAGAGCCTGTCCTCTCTGGATTCCGATGCCCCACGCAAGTTCGCTCTCGGCGCCGTGCAGATCCAGGCCGCCCTGCGCGTCTACGGCGCGCTTGACGCGGAGAGCAAACCGCTGGTGCTGCGCCCGATTCGCTTCCCCACCCGCACCGTCTTCGTCTTCCCTTCCGGCTTCGACTTTGAAGGTGCGCTGGCCAGGCCCCTCAACTCCCTGCGCGACGCTCTGGACAAGGGGCTGGCCCAGGAGCTCTTCATGGCCTCGCACCTGATCGGCCGCCGCGACAGGCGCACGGCCGGCGATCTGCTGCTGGGCGACGATTTCGACGACAGCGTGCTGGCGCTGCAACGCGCCAGGCTGATATCCATGAGCGTGATTTTCCAGACCGGCAAAGCCTGGGACATCAAGCGCTGGCGCCAGTGGTGGGACGAAAACCGCCTGCGGCAGTGACCCGGAGGTCAGAGGACAGAGGTCAGGGGAGCTCTGCCGTTGGCAGTTTCCTGACCTCTGACCTCCAGCCTCTGGCCCCTGCAGTTAATCGCTAAAGTATCCGGCCGGTACTGCCGATTACGAGCCGGGAGACTGCCATGGCTTTGCCTCGCAATTTCAAGCTTACCGCCGACAAGCGCGCCCGGCTGGGCACACAACTGCTGCGCCTGGCCAAGCGCTACGAGCGCGCGCTCAGCGACCGGCTGGCGCGCTGGAAGCTCTCCCCCACCCACTACGAAATCCTCAAGGTGCTGTACGCGGCTCCGGATTACGCCCTCACCCACTCGCAACTGGCCGAATCGATGGGCGTCACGCTGCCCAGCATCACGCTGGCCGTGCGAAAGCTGGGCGCCCTGAAGCTTGTGGGCCAGCAGCGCGGCCAGGACCGGCGCTCCCGCATCGTAAGCCTGTCGGTCAAGGGCGCGGAACTGCTCTCCATGCTGTATGAGACCTACGAAGCGTTTGCCGAGGACCTGTTCACGGCCGTGCCGGACAAGTCGGCGGCGCAGCTGGAAGACGCAATCACCGGGTTGCTTTCGCGCCTCAGCGCCATGGAAGAAGCCCGGCTTGCTTCGGTGGCTTAGTTCCGGCGACCGGCCTGCCTTCGCCCCCGAAAACGGGGCTTGATCCCTGCTTCTCTTCAGCCAACGGTCGCCATTGCCGATACTTGATGGATGGCCGAGAGACCGTCCAGGATCAAACGACTGCTGAAACGCGCCCTGGTTGGTGCGGCCGCACTGGCGCTTGGCCTGTTCGGCTGGGTGCTGTTCGGCGGCGGCATCGAGTCGCCCGAGACCGCAGACTGCATCGTGGTGCCCGGCGCCGCGGTGTGGCGCAACCGCACGCCGTCCGACGCCTTGCTGTACCGGCTGCAGAAGGCCGCAGAGCTTTACGCCGAAGGCCGCGCGCCCTGGGTGATCGTCACCGGCGGCGGCGAAGGCAACTACGCCGAGGGCGAGGTGATGTGCGACTGGCTGGTCGAGCACGGCGTGCCGCGCACAGCCATCATCGTTGAGAACGAGAGCCTCACCACCCGCGACAGCGGGATCAACGTCGCGGCCCTGATGCACGCGCGCGGCCTGCGTTCAGCGCTGGTGGTCAGCCAGTGGTTCCACGTTGCGCGCACGCGCCTGTGCCTGGCGCAGCAGGGGGTGCAGACCCACCCCGCACCCAGCGGCGGCAACACACTTGTCAAAGAGCCCTACTTCGTGGCCCGCGAAATGCTGGCCCTGCCCGCCTATGCCCTGCGCCTCGACGAGCTGCGTTAGCGCTTCTTGAACGCATCCTCAAACATCTCGGCGGAAAGCGCCGGCGCATCCGTGCCTGCGGCGTAAGCCCGGAACAGTTGCTCCCACTCTTCGGCGCTGATCCAGGTGACGACTTGCCTCTCTGATCCGCCGGAAACAGAGAACCGAACCATACCCGTGCCCCACTGCAACTCGCCTCGCATGACACCTCTGCCGGCTCTCTGTAAATCGGCAGCCGGTTTAAAGCGGCCCGAGTGAACAGAAGCTGTCGCGTGAATCTCAGCGGGAAGTTGAAGTTCAACCTCAACCTCCGATACAAACCTGATGGTGAACGGGCCGTATGGAGCAACGCCCTCCACGCCGGGGGATCCGTCCCGGCCGGTTTCCAGCGGGACCACCTCCGGACGAACGTGATGCCTCCACGCAATGAACTGTCGCGTGTGCAGGCCGCGCTGGAATGGTACGTACATGGCAAACTCGCCCTGCGCGCCCGTGTACACGGTGGTGCCATAGTGCGTGCTTTCGAGCCTCACACCGCCGAGGCTGTTGCCCTTCTCATCAACAGCGCGGCCCGACACACGGTCACAGCGTTCTGCGATGAGGGTGAGGGAAACCTTGGCCGCGGCTGTCTTCCAGTTGCGCAGCTTGATCAATTCCGTGCCCCCACTATGCCAGCCTGGGCCTGTGGCACCTACGCGCAGCTCGCCGTAACGCTCAGGCACCTTGAACACCAGGCGGCCGGAATCGGGCACCTTGGCGCTCATGTACAGGCTGTCGTCGAAGTCCGGAGTGCCGGGCAACCCCCGCCGTTCCAGCCACACGCGCACGCCGGCTGCGATTGCCTCGGGCGGCGAGACGTCAACGGTCACTTCCAGCACCGGCGCCAGCTGCAACTGGATGCGGATCGGCCCGTCGTCTTTCTTCACCAGCAAGGCCTCGAAGCCACCCTCAATCTCGTAGATCGGCGAGTGCACCACGATGCGCAGGCCTTTGCTGCCGAAGTCGGCTTCCATGCGCTCCGTTACAGGCAGCGCAAAGCGACCATCTTTCCCGAAAACCACGGCGCGGAACTCCGGCAGCCTGTCGAGATAAACCACGGCCTGGTTGCGCTGGTCGTTCTTGAGTTCGGTTTGCTGGTCGGAAGTCAGCGCCGGCCAGAGCAGGCGCCCCTGGAGAAAGCGCTTAGGCTCAGGCGCGTCGTTGCCCACGCTCTGGATGACCGCGCCGTCGTCAGCCAGCCTGCCCCAGCTGATTTCGTCGAACACAGTGGTCACGCTTTCGCGCTGCTTGGCCGATTCCAACGTGGAAACAATGAACGGATCCAGTCCTTCGTCGGTCTCGCCGTCGCCCCGCACGCCCGCCTTCGTGAGCTTCAACTCAGCGACGATCGTGTCCTTGGGCTTGTCCACCGATGCCTGCGGTTGCGGCTTCGGCCCTGTCTCAACCGGCTCGGGTGGCGGCGTCGGGCGCGTCTCGGCAGGCTCTTCCGGCGGGGGAGTACTCGAGTCGCCCCTGTCTTCCGTGTTGTCCTTTGTGTCGCTGCCAGCCGGAGCCGCGGCTTCGTTGGCGAAGAGGTCTTCCGTGGGTTCGCGGCCGGCGGGTTTGCCGGTTTCGCGGGCGGTGGGGCTGTCAGCGCCGGGCCATGCGTAGTTCTTCAGGTAGACCCACGAGCCCAGCAGCACCAGCAACAGGAACACCAGCGCCACCAGGGCGAAGACGGGATAGCGTTTCATGGCTCCTCCTCGGGGGCGCTGCGCCCCGTGCCTGCCGCCTCCTCAAGCGGCTCGCACCCATGATACTACGCGTCAATCGTCTTTGGGTTGGTCTTTCGCCTCATAATCCGCGTTGGCCTTCAGGTTCAGGTCCACGTCCCAGCACTTCTCGTCCTCTACAGTGACAACCATGGCTTCCGTCACCAGCGGGAAGTCCTTGATCGTCACCCACTCCCGGTCTGCGAACTCACGGCCGCCTTCCATGGCCGCGAACTGGATGCGGAAGGTGCTGCCGTGGCTCAGCAGCGGCACGAACACGTAGCCGTCTTTCTGCAGGACCGGGTTGTCCTTGAAGGCGTTGCTGGGATAGGGGCCGAACTCCTGGCCGGCCTTGTTGGTGATCCAGACGAACACCTCGAGGTGCTTGCACACCTCGCCGCTCGCGAGTTTCACCTGGCCGTAGGCAAAGGGGATCTCGAACTTCACCTGCGGCGCCTGCTGAAGCTCGGGGCCGATCCTGATCTGGCCCAGGAAGGTGCTGCCGCGCGCGCCGTAAACCTCGTAGCTGCCGGTGGCCAGGCCCATGAAGCGCACCACGCCGTGGTCGTCGGTGTAGCCCGAGGCCGTGTAGCTCTGTTGCAGGTGCTGCGGCACGTCGATCTGCAGGGGCAGCAGGTTGATGTCCAGGTTGTTGACCGGCACGTTCTTGACGTGCGTGGTGACCGTCACGTCCACCACGCGCATGTCTTCGCTGTACAGTTCCCAGCGGATCTTTCTGCCTACCAGATCGGAGATCTTCAGGTTCGGGATTACCTTCATCACCTGCTCGCTGCCTGCCGGCTTGATCACCACCGTGAAGTCCTCGGGGTCGATCATCCAGGCCTGGAACCTGAAGGTCCCGACCGGCCAGAATACCTCCTCGCCGTCAGGGCCCTCTTCGTCGGGAAACTCGCCGTTGGAGGTGAACATGCGCAACTGGCGCAGGTACTGGTTGCTGTAGAAGTTGATCGAGGCTGCAACCCCCTCGCCCGTGCGGCCGTCAACGACCTGGCCTTCGATATGGGCCCCCTTTTCCAGCGACAGGTCGAGTTTCAGGTCGTCGAAGATGCCGGTCTTGCCCTGTACGTTGATGTAGCCGGTCCAGTCGTCGCTGCTGCGGTCGGCCCAGTACGCCCAGACCTGATAGTAGCCGGCCGGCAACTCGATCTCGTAGTTGCCGTCGTCGGTGGCCAGCACGCCGCGCGGTTCATCGAACAGCCGGAAGCTGCCGTCCTGCGCGACATCCAGCGGCGCAAACGCGATGTTGCCGCGGTCGGCAGGGCGATTCAGGCCCGCGACAGTGATCTTGCCGCTGACCTTCACGTTGCGCAGCGGCCTGACCTGCAGCGCCCAGGGCTCTTCCTTTGCGAACTTCATGGTGCTGATGGGGATGTTGGACCAGGCCTCGGGGATGGTGAAGTCGCCGAAAGCGAACACGCGCAGCTCTTTGGGCATCGTGTAGATCTCGATGCGCAGCTGGCCTTTGTCGTCGGTGAAACCGGTCAGGGTGTGGTTCTTGTCCTCGGCGTCCTTGTAAAGCACCAGCAGCTTGAAGTCGGCCTGCGGCTTGTCTGAGCCCAGCATAGTCAGGCTGGCAACGATGACCTTTGCCGATTCACCCGTGCCGATTTTCAACGTAGAGGCCTTTTCCTGAGCCACGGCCGGCGAAGGGGCCAGCATGAGCAACAGTGCTATCAGCGCGGTCAGCGCGGCGCAGACAATGCAAAGGCGGGTGTTCATGTATTTCCTTTGTAAGCGTGTCCGGTCCAACTCTATCAACGAGGACCAGCCCCGCACCGCCCGACCAAAGTCGTAAGGTGACCTACTTCATATCGTGCCGTGCATGAAAAACACCGCACAAGCCCTGGTCAGCTCCGCAAACCGTGACATCGGCGTCCCGCCGATGGGTCCGGCGGGCGTCCCGCCTGCCGAACCGAAATGGGCAACGCGGCCGCTTTGCTGAAAGCGGTCCGGGGCTCGTAAGACCGGCCGTGACGGCCGCTCAACGCACGGCCGGGACGGCCGTGTCACCCGCTACGTCATATCCCCTTAAGCACGCCCTCTGCCCAGGCTTGTCCCTCGCGGATGGCGTCAAGGGTCTGCTGGGCTTCGCGTTCGATCTTGTTGAAGATCTTGGGGTTGGTGCCGCCGCCGATCTGCTTGATCAGCCGCGCCGCCTGCACCGCGATGCGCAGCAGCACCAGCAGCGGGTGCGCGCTGCCGCGCGGCTTGCGGGCCGCTTTGGACTGCTGCGTGGGCTGCTCCGTCGGCGTGTCGGCATCGTCTGACCTGTTGCGCTTTCGCGCCGCGGCTTCGCTGCCGTCTTCATCGACCTTGAATGCGTCCGCGTGGCGCGAGAACGTGCCGTCCTCAAGGATCACGTCGCCGGGCATGGCGAACTCGGCCGCCACTACCTTGCGGATGTCGCCCAGCTGCACCGACTGCAGGATACGCGAGGTCATCACCACGACCTGCCACAGGAAGCGCACGGAATCGGCGGCCGCGATGGCAAGCTCTTCGTCGCGCAGGGGGCCGCGCCGTTGGCCCACCTCGCCCAGGCCGTCGGTGGTCAGGCGCATGTCCTGCGCGCCCAGGCCCGCGCCAAGGTTGGTGCGGTAGACGCCCGGCGGCAGGGTTTCGTCGCCGAAGCGGCCTTTCTCCATGTAATCGTCAGGCAGCCGTCGCAGCCGTGGTTGTGCCGCGCTGGTGGATGTAGCCGGCGGCGCGGTGGGTGTCGCAGCCGCGGCCGGTGCGGCAGGCGCGGTGCCGGTAGCGGCCGGAGCCGTCTGTTTCGATTCGGCAGTAGAGGGCTGCGCATCCCCGGCGCCCGGCGCCGGCCTTCGCCACTGTCTGTTGCTCATGTTGAACCCTTTCAGAAGAGACCAAAGAAAGGGTAACAAGGCACGCGACACTCCTACGCCTTACCGGCTACGGAGCGCAGGCACGCCTTCGCGTTGGTGAAACAAGAGCCCCGGCCGAAAGGCCGGGGACACCCGCCGAAGTTGGCGGGGGATGTATTCACGCGGCAGGCCGCGTGTCCCCGGCCTTTCGGCCGGGGCTCGAGCCCATTGCCAACTCCTAGCCCACGGTGTGTTGTGGGCGCCCCGCCCGCACCGTAGCGCATGCGCCCCGCCTGCCGGTGGCACGGGCGCCTCGCCCGTGCAGGCCTGCGGCCTGCCCGCCGAAGCCTTGGCGAAGGCGGGAGCAGGCCAACAATGTTAGCCCCCACCGCAAGGTGGGGGTTCGCGTGCTAAAGATAGTCAAAGGCGCGGAGCGCCGACACAAGACCGACCCCGTTGTGCCGGCGCATCTGCGCCTTCGAACTGTAGCAAGACCGCCCCATGAACTATGGCAGCGGTCTGTTTTCAGCAAGGAATTGCAGAAGATGGTAGAACGTCCCTACAATACGAATCACCTTTCCGGCGCTTAGATGGGAACGATCATGGGTAGTGTTCGTAGGTACACGGTGTTGGTGACGATAGCAGGCCTTCTGATTCTCTCCGGCTGCACCGCCCAGCAGGCGAGGCGATTTTCCCACGCGCTTCGTGATGCCGGAATTCAGCAGTACTTGGATCGTGCGGTCGCCTTCATGGTCACGGAGTACGCGAACGAAAAGGAATCCGTCATGGCCATCCGTGAGCCACAAGGTTACGGAGACGTTGTCGGGCGCTGGTTTACAAAGGCGACAGTCCTTGACCGCGCCGACGGTACCGTCTCGATCACGTTCAGCGGGCCGGGCTATCGCGGTCACCCGGAAGCATCGAATGTCATGTTCAAGGCGACAAGCACCTGCGTGTACAAGCCGGAGGTGCAGATTGATGAGAACTACGCATACGTTACGTTCACGCCACAGGCCGAACCGCAATTGTCGTTTGAGGTGTTTCGGATCACCGCAATGGCCGAATGGGGGAACACTCCCGTGCACCGCCAGGAAGCGACAGAACAGGGATCAATCCAGTTTTTGGCCATACTAAGGCAGGGATTTACTGTCGCGATGAACCGGAACTTGGAAACAGAAACATGGGTGGGCATCGGCCCACGGCAACGGGCTCCGGTGAAGCCGTACTGGGTTGTTCCTGGGGAACACGACATCGCCAATGACAGTTTTCAGGTTCGCGAGGACGGAATCGACTTGGTAGGTCCCATCCACCTTGAGCCGGGCGATACTCTCCGCTTGGACGTTTGTACGCAAGCGAGCTGGGGGATGGACTGCTACCTGATGGATGACGCCAATGCGCGGGCCGTACTCGCCAACCACGTGGACAGGGACAACAACCCACTTTCCAACTGCACATGCATATTCAAGAACGAAAGCACCAAGCAGTGGCAGCAGGTGTTCACCGCGCAAGGCCGAACGGTGGTGTGGTTGCTGATAGATAACCGCGACGGCGGCGGTTCATCCCCACCGGCGAATTTTTCCGACGACATCGTTTCTGGAACCCTATACCTTGGCGTAGCGCATCCGAAGTAAGGTTGACTAACGCGTACTGCACCGAGGTGCCAGCGCACAGTTTGCACGTCAGCGCCCGAGACACGTCACCGCCAGCCATTGCTCGCAACTCCGCAATGCAGCACACGTTGGAAGGTCGGGTGCAGGAGATATCACACCTGCATCAAGAGAGAGAAGCATGAATGGAAGCCGCACGTCCTACCTCTTCGTTGACACCTGCATCTATCGGGCGTGTGGTTTTGATCCTCATGCTGGCCCACTGGCCACATTGAAGCGACTGGTGACCGCTGCCGACGTCACATTGGTCGTTACAACTGCGTTGGAGCGGGAGTTGAGCAGACAGCTGGAGGATTGTGCCCGAGCGAAAGCGCGAACCTTGGAAGACGCACTGCGGAGCGCAGCAAAGGGAGTCCTGCCTGAATTGAAATCGTTTGAAATACCTGCCGACTTGATCCACAGAATTGAACGCCAGTTTTTGGACTACTTATCGAGCCTGCATCCCTTCAAACTTGACTCGGACACGCTTCCATTCGCCCGTGTCCAGGAGCGCGTGTATCAGCTGTCCTCTCGGGAAGGTACTCGTCCAAAGCCTCATCAATACTGCGACGTGGCCAATTCCATAATACTTGCGCAATGGGTAGAAATGAAAGACGTCGACATATGCGTAGTATCTACTGACAATGACTGGTCATTAATCTTGGAAGACCATCCGAAGTTTACTGTGCGTCGCGAACTACCCTCCGACGGTACCAATGACTCTTTACTTCAGGGCCTCAAAGCATGGGTGAATCGTGAGAAAGAGCTCGCGGATCGTGGATTGAAAGACGCAGTAAGAATCGCAGAAGTTCATGATTCAGTACATGGATGGAGAAGCCACATCGATGAAGTGCTGAGTGTCGTACTTGGCGAGGATTCGGGTGTGTTAAGGATCGAAGATCCGGCAGATGGTGTCGTGACTGGTACTATAGAAGTCACATTCGAGGCAGATGTTGTGGTCCACAGTGAGCATTTCTACGAAGTAAACCGCAAAGGCGATTATGAAATGGATGTTAAGTACGGTTCGACGGTTGTCAGTGGCCTTATGTGGGTGACATTCTGGTTTGATGTTGCGAAGGGACCGGGTTCGGCAACATACGATATCGATGAGCTAAACTGTGTCGCTTTCGTTAATCCAAGCAAGATCGAATGGGAGCGGCACTGGTAGAGCTCCGTCAAGCCGGATGGTTCTCGGTGTGCTACCTACCCGACTCCATCGCCGTCTTTTCGAACGCGGCGTCGTAGGCTACTGGGTACTGGCCCGTAAAGCAGGCGGCGCAGTAGTTGCCTTGGGCCTTTACGGCCTTCATCAGGCCTTCCACTGAGAGGTAGGCGAGGCTGTCGATCCCCAGGTAGTCGCGGATGGCGTCCACGCTCTCGAGCTGGTTGGCGATCAGTTCCTTGGGGTCCGGGAAGTCGATGCCGTAGAAGCACGGGTGGCGCGTGGGCGGGCATGAAATCCGCAAATGCACTTCCTTCGCGCCCGCGTCGTATAGCCGCTTCACGCGGCCCCTGCTGGTGGTGCCGCGGATGATGCTGTCGTCCACCACGATCACGCGCTTGCCCGCCACCACGTCGCGCACGGCGTTCAGCTTGATCTTCACGCCGATATCCCGCTGCCCCTGGCTCGGCGCGATGAACGTGCGGCCGATGTAGTGGTTGCGGATAAAACCCTGCTCAAGGGGCAGGCCCACCTGCTCGGCGTAGCCCTGGGCCGCGCTGTTGCCGCTGTCGGGCACGGGCACCACGATGTCGGCGTCCACGTGGCTCTCGATCGCGAGCTGCTTGCCCATGGCCTTGCGCGCCTCGTGCACACTCAGGCCGAACACGCGGCTGTCCGGCCGCGCGAAATAGACGTGCTCGAAAATGCAGTGGGCGTGGTTCTGGGGCTGACACCACATGCGGCTGTGCAGGCCTTTTGTGTCGATGCGCAGCAGCTCGCCGGGTTTGACGTCGCGCACGTACTCGATGCCGAGCATGTCGAAGGCGCAGGTCTCACTGGCCAGGACCCAGGCCTTGCCGAGCTTTCCCAGTGCCAGCGGCCGGAAGCCCTGGGGGTCGCGCGTGGCGTAGATGGCGTCCTGGGTGAGGAACACGAAGCTGAAGGCGCCCTCCATGTGCTTGAGGGCCGCTGCGATGGGCACTTCGCTGTTCTTGATTTCCGGGCGCGCCAGCAGGTGCAGCACGACTTCGCTGTCGCTGGTGGTCTGGAAGATGCTGCCGGCCTCTTCCAGTTCGCGGCGCAGTTTCCAGCCGTTGCTGAGGTTGCCGTTGTGGGCCACGCTGATCTGCCCGCCGGAGTAATCGACCGTGATGGGCTGGGCGTTGCGCACGTTGCTGCTGCCGGCCGTGGAGTAGCGCGTGTGGCCGATGGCGCGCTGCGCCTTGAACTTGTCGAAGAACTCTTCATTGAAAACTTCGCCGACGAGGCCCATGCCGAGGTAGCTCTTGATACGGCCGTCCATCAGGCATGCGATGCCGGCGGATTCCTGGCCGCGGTGCTGCAGGGCGAACAGGCCGTAGTAGGTGAGTTCCACGGCGTCAGGGTGGTTGAAAACGGCAAAGATGCCGCAGGCTTCACGGGGCGCGCTCATCGTTCTCCTTACGTACCCGTTATAGCAAGGACCCAAAGGGTGCGAAGTGCGGGGAAAAGCGCCGGCGCGAAGTCGGAGCGCGGACCTCCGGTCCGCTTTTGCTGCGCTTGTCGTTGCGTACAAGCTATCGGACCACGAAGGCTGTATTCTTGGGTCGCCCGCTCCGCCGCAGGCGTTACGTTTCCCAGTGGTTGAAGGGCGGTCGCGAACGGTAGTATAAGAGCCACCGGAGCGAGCACATGGCGACACGTCAGGCGAAGCCGTTTAAGGTAAAGGTACACGAGACCCTGCGTTACATCATGCGCCTCACGGAAGAGGGGTATGAGGCATGGTGCATTGATGCGGGCGCTGTAGGACTCGGCGACACGCAACAGGAAGCGTTTCGTGATCTGATCGTCAACCTGGAAGCGCTGTACAAGTACGCCAGTGAAGAAGGGTTGAAGTGGCTCGATACAGCGTCCGACGAAGAGGAGCGGCTTTACGCCAGGCTCGCCGCAAGAAAGCCGGTGGATCCGGCCGTGCTCGGATACGGTGTGGTCCAGCGCATCGAGATTGTTCCAACCGCTGCGGGAAGGAAGCTGAAGCTGCCTTCACCATCAGGCTTCGAAATCTCCCAGCACACGTCCTTGGCGGCGTGATTGCTGACTTCCGGACAGGCCGCATTAACAGCTACGGGTGTTTAAACCCGGCTGTTAGATTTTCGGGCAACGGAATCCAGCGCTATGGGTGGAAACAGTCCGATCCGGTATGCGAAGCTGCGTCGTGCGCTTCTGAGGGGCGGCGCGAATGAAGGCGCCGTCAATGGTTCCCATCACAACTGGAACTATAGAGGGATCGCCCAATCGATCCCGGTTCACCACAACCAGGTTAAGGCCAGCTACGTTCGGCGCTTACGCCAGTCGTGGGGTCTGACCAGCGAGGACGGCGTTTCCGACACAGACTTCTGGAACGGCGACTGGGGCGCATAGGCCGGAACGCGGCCTTTCAGCCTGCTTTTACGGGCGCGGCGCAGGCGTCTCTGTCTGCCCGCAAATCCTGAATTTCACACGCCTTATTGCGCTTTCTCCGGCTTGACACGGGTTGCCGCCTCCTTACACTTTCTCGCTACGTTTCAGGGCAGTATCGACCCGGAGCGGCCGTTGGGCTGGCTCCTTTTTTATTCGCATGAAGCAGGTGAATTGAGATGGACGGAGTAAACGGCGCGGAACTGCTGCGTTTCGTCGAGATGATCGCCCGGGACAAAGGGATTGAAAAGTCCGAAGTCCTGCAGGCGATTGAGCAGGCTATGATCGTGGCCCTTCGCAAGCGTGTCGAGAACCCCGACACCCTGGTCGTCAGCGTTGATCCCAACAACGGCAAAATCACGGCGCGCGAAACCGACCTCGACGGCAACACCTTCGATGTCAAGCTCGATGACATGGGCCGCATCGCAGCCCAGACCTTCAAGCAGATCTTCGTGCAGAAGAACCGCGAGGCCGAGCGCGACAACATTTTCGAAAAGTACATCGGCCTGAAGCGCGAGATCCGCAGCGGCACCATCCAGCGCATGGAAGGCCCCAACTACCTGGTGAACCTGGGCGACGCGGAGTGCTTCTTCCCCCGCAAGGAACAGGTGCCGACGGAAAGCTACCAGGTCGGCGAGCGCGTGCGCGGCCTGATCCTGGACGTGCGCAAGCAGGGCCAGAAGGTGAAGATCATCCTGAGCCGCACCCACCCCGAGTTCGTCAAGAAGCTGTTCGACCTCGAGGTGCCCGAGGTGGCCGAGCGCATCATCGAGATCAAGGCCATCGTGCGCGAGCCCGGCTTCCGCAGCAAGGTCGCGGTCGCCAGCTACGACCCGAAGGTGGACGCGGTAGGCGCCTGCGTGGGCGTGCGCGGCTCGCGCATCAAGGGCATCATCGACGAGCTGAACAACGAGAAGATCGACATCATCCGCTGGAACGAGTCGGCGGAAATCCTGATCACCAACGCGCTGAAACCCGCGCGCGTTGACAGCATCACCCTGGACTACGACAACCGCCGCGCCCGCGTGGTGGTGCCGGACGACCAGCTGTCCCTCAGCATCGGCAAGCGCGGCCAGAACGTGCGTCTGGCGGCGCGCCTGTGCAAGTGGGACCTGGACATCGTGACCGTGACGCAGGAGCAGGACTGGCGCAAGCGCACTCTCGAGAAGTTCCAGCTCATCCCGCTGGTCGACGACCTGCTGGCGGAGTCGCTGTTCAACTCGGGTTTCGACAGTTTCCAGGACATCCTGGCCGCGGGTCCCGAGGCGCTGATGAAGGTGCCGGGCATCACCATCGACATCGCGGCGCAGATCATCCAGCACTGCACGGAAAACCCGGAGCCGCCGGAAGAGATCAGCGACGTGGTGCACGCCGACGGCGCCCAGCGCCGCGCCGACAACACCTTCGTCGAGCCCGGCCAGGAAGTCGAGGAAGAGGAAGCGCCGGCCGACGGCGAGCAGAAGGCGCCGGCGAAACCGGCCGGACCGATCGATCCCTTTTCCCGCGCGGCGGAGTATGCTGCGCAGGCGCCGGTGCGTGAGTCGCTGGAGTCCGGCGGTGCGGGCAAAACCTCGTGACGCGGGGGCATGGGTCTTGCGCCCCGCGCGTTAACGAATGCATTGAAGTTGTGAGGAAGGATTCCACGCCATATGGCAGTGAACTCGGCAAAAACGGAAGAGGCGTCGATACCGGCGCACCAGATCTACAAAGACCTCGGCATGTCCTTGAAGGATTTCAAGGCGAAGTGCGCCGAGGTCGGTATCACCATTAAGGGCGCGATTTCCAAGCTCACCGAGGAAGAGTACGCACGCCTGCGCAAGCACCTGGGGCTGGACGCCGCCGCAGCCGAAGCGCCCGCGCCCGTGGAAGCGGCCGAGGCGCCCAAGGTCGACGAGAAGGCCGCCCGCGAGGAAGCCGAGCGCAAGCAGAAGGAAGAAGCCGAGCACAAGCGCCTGGAAGCCATCGGTGCAAAGCTGAACGCCAGGCCCGAGCACGTCGAGTTCATCGCGCAGGTCCTGGGCGTGGAGCTGGAACGCCCCGAGGACGTCGACGAACAGATCATCACCCGCGCCCAGAAGCTGGACGTGGTCTTCAAGCTGTCCGCCGAGTTCAACATCATCCCGCGCGAGGTGGCGCGCATCGCACGCAGCCTGGGCCTTGAGGTCGGGCGCAAGGGCTTCAAGGGCCTTTCGCCCAACGAAGAGTTCATGCTGCGCGCCATGGTGAAGCAGAAGCACACCACCCAGGAAGAACGCCTGGCCGAGGTGCGCGTCGAGCAGAAGCCCGAGTACAAGCCAGCACCCCCCACCGGCAACAAGGCCGTTGAGCCCAAACCCGCGCCCGCAGCCGAAACCCAGCGCAAGGAGCGTCGCGGCCGCGTCACCCAGGAACAGACTCGCGAGGTCATCCCGGAGCGTTTCCGTGAGCAGGCCGGCAAGGGCCGGGGCGCCGCGAACGCTTCGAGGTCAGCCAGCTCAGTTACGACCGTCCGCGCGGCGGGCGTTCACGCCGCAACCGGCGCGAAGAGGAAGAGGAAAGGAAGCCCGAACTGCCGACCGGTCCGGTCGCCGTTGAGCAGCCGCTCAACCTGCGTCAGCTCTCGGAGGCGATGGGCATCAAGACCAGCGAAATCCAGGTGCGCATGATCAAGGAGGGGCTGCCTCCACTGCGCATCAACGACTCGCTGTCCAAGGACGTGATTGAGCAGATCGGCATCATCTTCGAGCGTGAAATCACGGTGCGCGAGCCAAAGGCCGCGGAAGACCTGATCGCCGAGCAGCTCGAGCAGTTCGAGGAAGACGCCGGCACCGAGGAGCCGCGCGCGCCCATCGTCACCATCATGGGCCACGTCGACCACGGCAAGACCAGCCTGCTTGACGCGATTGCCAGCCTGGACCGCGTCAGCGGCGAATCCGGCGGCATCACCCAGCACATCGGCGCGTTCCGCCTGGACCTGCTTCAGACCGACGGCAAGTTCGTCCCGGTGCGCGACGAAACCGACGTCGACCCCCTCTGCCAAACGTCTGCGTGTCACCTTCATCGACACCCCCGGCCACGAAGCCTTCACCGCCATGCGTGCCCGCGGCGCCAACGTTACGGACATCGCCGTGATCGTGGTTGCTGCCGACGACGGCGTGATGCCCCAGACCGAAGAGGCCATCGCCCACGCGCGCGCCGCCGAGGTCGAAATCGTGGTCGCGATCACCAAGATCGACAAACCCGAGGCCAACCTCACCAAGGTGCGCCAGCAGCTTGCCGCCCGCAACCTGATGTCGCCCGACTGGGGCGGCAACACCGAAATCGTCGAGCTCTCCAGCATCACCGGCGAAGGCGTCGACCGCCTGGTGCAGGTGCTGTCCGACTTCTCCGACCTGCTCGAGCTCAGGGCCGTGGCCGAGAAGCCGGCCGTCGGTACCGTGCTCGAGGCGCACCGCGACACCGGCCGCGGCATCGTGGCCACCATGCTGGTCAAGGAAGGCAGCCTGCGCAAGGGCGACGTGATCGTGGCCGGCCACGGCTACGGCCGTGTGCGCGCGATGCAGGAACCGCGTGGCGATGGCCTGCACCCCATCGACGGTGCCGGTCCCTCGGTGCCGGTGGAGGTTGCGGGCCTGGACGAAATGCCCGAGGCGGGCAGCCTGTTCCACGGCATGAAGGACCTGAAGAAGGCCGCCGAGATCGCCAACATGGTGCGGCAGCAGGAAAACGAGCTGGCCCGCAGCCGCGGCTTCAGCCTCGAGGAATGGTCCAAGGCGCGCGCCGGCACGATGGTCAAGGAGCTGGTGATCGTGCTGAAGGGCGACGTGCAGGGCACGGTGGAGACCCTGAAGCAGGAGCTTGGAAAGCTCACACACGCCGAGGTGCGCGTGAAGGTGATTCACGCCTCGGTGGGCCAGATCACCACCACGGACGTGCATCTGGCCGAGGCCTCGGGCGGAATCGTGGTCGGCTTCCATGTCGGCGTCGACCACAAGGCGCGCGAGCTGGCGGACAACCACCACGTGGATATCCGCACCTACGACGTGATCTACAAGCTGATCGACGAGATCCGCGACGCGCTCGCCGGCCTGCTGGCGCCCGAGCTGGTCGAGCAGTACGAGGGCACGGCCGACATCCGCAAGGTGTTCCGCGTCAGCAAGGTGGGCACCATCGCCGGCTGCATGGTGACCAAGGGCGTGATCAAGCGCGACAGCAAGGTGCGCCTGCTGCGCGACGGCGTGCCGATCTACGAGACCGTGATTACCAGCCTGAAACGCGAGAAGGACGACGCCAGCGAAGTGCGCGAAGGCTTCGAGTGCGGCATCCAGATCAGGGGCTACGAGGACTTCAAGGAAGGCGACCAGATCGAGGCCTACCGCATAGAGGAACACAAGCGGTCGCTGGACAGTTGAACGGAGACTGGAGGTCAGAGGCCGGGGAGAGACAACTGCGAGGCAGGTGAGGTGTTGCTTTTCCCTGAGATGCGGCCTCCAATCTCCGACCTTTGCATTGAATCGAGGACGAAGTGCAGACACTAATGACATTCCTGGCCCAGGAGGGAGCTCCTGCGGCTGATCCACTCGGGGGATGGCCCCGTTCATCCTGCTGATCCTGGTGTTCGGCGTGTTCATCTACTTCTCGCGCCGCAGCCAGAAACGCCAGGAGGCCGAGCACCGCAAGATGGTCGAAAACCTCGACCGCGGCACGCGCGTGATGCTCAACAGCGGCCTGATCGCGCGCGTCGAGAAGATCGATGCCGAAGCCAAGGAGGCCAAGCTGCTGATCGATGAAGACAAGAAGGTCTTCGCGATCTACAGTCTGCTGGCCATCGCCAAGGTGTTCGACGAAAAGAAGTCGAGCGTCAAAGAAGACTAAGGAAGTATAAGTGGCAGGCTGGTACCGCAAATCCGTGATCGCCACGCTGCTGCTTGCGGCGCTGGCCAGCCACGCGAACCTGCCGCGCCTGCAACTGCTTGGCGGCCTGGGCGACACGCTCAACGCCGTGCGGGTGATGGACCCGCTGCAGCACGTGCGCATGGCGCAGCGCCTGCTGGGCTTGGCCGACGCGGGCGAACTCCAGCGCGACCTTGATGACGGCCAGCAGTCCCTTGAGTTGATCGGCAACACGCCGCTGCTGCAGGCGGTACTTCCCGCCGCGTTCAGCGTTTCCGCGCCGCTGTTCGGTGAAGAACCGGGCAACTTCGGTGAAAGCGGCGACTTTCAGCCGCTGACCGCGCTGCCCGGCGCGCTGCTGCTGCTCGACCTGCCGCCGCCGCGCATCGAAGCTCTCTGGCAGCCGCCCCGGCTGCAGCTGCCGTTTGCCCCGGCCCTCACGCACACGGCCCGCGCCCCGCCAATCCGCTAGTTCGCGCTGAAGCTGCCGGCGCCACAGGTCGATCCGACTGTGTTTCCGGCCGGGACACCCGGCCTCTGTGCAACGGCACGAAGGCCTGTACCTCTCAAACGAAACCGAACGTAACTACTTCGAAGGCTATCTCATGTGGGACTTCATCAAACGTTGGCACCCGGTCATCTTCCTGGTGCTTGGCATCTACCTCGCGATTCCAAAGCCGGCACCCAACCCGGCCGAAATCGACGAAGAGTTCCTGAAACTCTACGACAAGAACGACAACGGCGTCGTTGACCAGGACGAGTTTGAAGGCAGCAGCGTCGACTTCAAGCTGCGTGACCGCAACGGTGACAACGTGCTGACCGTCGGTTCGCGCTTCCGCTGGCCGCTCCACGATTACAAGTGGAACCTGGGCCAGGACCTCAAGGGCGGCAGCTCGCTGCGCTACGTGCTGATCCAGCAGGACATGGACGAGGCCGAAAACCAGATCCGCGAGTTGCTCGAGCCCCTGAAGGACAACCTGGAGCGTCTCTCGCCCGAGGCGCGTGAGAAGTTCGGCAGCGTGATTCAGGGCGAAGAGCTGGGCGTCGACATCTGGACCACCGAAGACTTCGAGTTGATCTCCAACGTGCCCGGTCTGTTCGATGAAGGGCGCGCCGACGCGCTGCGCCGCTACTACGAAACCTGGAACTCGGCAAAGCAGCGCAAGGAAGACAAGAACCTGGTGGGCCCCACCATCGAGACGCTGAACCGCCGCCTCGGCACCACCGGCATCACCGAGCTGAACATCGCGCCGCTGGGTGAAAACCGGCTCGAGGTCAAGCTGCCCGAGTTCAGTACGCCGGCCGAGACCGACCGCTACAAGCAGTTGCTGGAAACCACCGGCAAGCTGGAGATGCGCGTGCTGGCCGCCGAAGACGGCGAGTTCAGCAAGCTCAACGTCAACGAGTACCCCAAGGACGAAGGCTACAAGTACAAGTGGCTCGAGCTCGCCCGTGATGAAGTTTCCAGCTCACTGGTCAAGGAACTCAACGGCCGCAAGTACGTGCCGGTGCAGGTGATCGACGACTACAACGTCGGCGGCCGCAACCTCGACAACATACAGCCCAGCACGGACCAGCAGGGCCGCATGGCGGTCAGTTTCGACCTGAAGGGCACCGCGGTGGCGCGCTTCGAGGCGCTGACCGAGAAGCACAAGAAGGCTGGCTCGGGCGGTGAAGACCCGCGCCTGCTGGCGGTGATCATCGACGAGAAAGTGTACAGCGCTTACAGCATCGAGAGCACGATCAGCGGCTCGGTGCAGTTGAGCGGCAACTTCAGCACCCAGGAGCGCAACGACATCATCAACGTGCTGAAGTCCGGCTCGCTGAACGTCAAGCTCGAGCTGGAGGGCGAAGAAAGCGTCGGCCCCAGCGAAGGCGCCGAGGCCGTGCAGCGCGGCCTGTGGTCGCTGCTGGTGGGCGCGCTGGCGGTGTTCGCGGTGGCGCTGTTCGTCTACCGCGGCCTGGGCCTGCTGACGATCTTCAACCTGATCATGGTGGTGGTGCTGGTGATGGGCGCCATGGCGGCCGGCCTTGGCACCCTGACCATGCCGGGCATCGCGGGCATCGTGCTGACGATCGGCATGGCGATCGACGCCAACATTCTGATCAACGAGCGCATCCGGGAAGAGCGCGAAAAGAACCAGAACGTCCGTGGCGCGGTCGAGGAGGGCTTCAAGAACGCCTTGTCGGCGATCGTCGACGGCAACGTGACGACGCTGCTCACCGCGCTGATTCTGTTCAAGGTCGGTTCCGGCCCGATCCAGGGCTTCGCACTGACGCTGGCGATCGGCATCGTCGCCACCCTGTATACCGCGCTGGCGGCGTACAAGGCCATGGTGACCGGCATCCTGAACGTCAAGCGCGACGCGCAACTCAACATGGCGGGCCTCAACTTCGCCCGCAACCGCAACATCAACTGGCTGAAGTGGATGATGCCGGGCGCCATCGCGGCAGCCGTGCTGGTGCTGGGCGGCGGCAGCTTCCTGTTCACCCACGGGGCCGAGGTGCTGGGTATCGAGTTCCGCGGCGGGCACACCTTCCGCGTGCAGATGAAGCAGGGGTACGAGCGTGACGAGATCGCCTCGATGCTGGTGGATGAAGCCACCGGCGAGGCGAAGTACGAGTGGGCCAAAGACGTGGAGATCCAGCCCGTGCTCCGCCTGGGCGGCGGACTGGAAGCCGGCAAGGCCGACCGCTTCGACTTCCGGTTCCCGATGCGCGTGGAGTGGGAAAGCGAAGATCCCGAAGAAGTCACCCGCATGCTGCGCGCGGAACTGGAGACCGTGTTCGCGGAGCAGATGGTGCAGGAGGGCTGGACGGCCCGCACCACCGAGGTCAAGCAGGTCACGCTGCGCGCCACCATCCGCATGATGCTCAAGGAGCCCGAAAAGTTCCGCGAGGACAACCCGGACAGCTACGACCAGCTCTGGCTGGCCAGGGACCGGGCCTGGAACAACAACGTCAACGCCCCGCGCACCAACCGTGAGCGCTGGTTCGGCACGCTCGCCGCCACCGACAACGACGTGATCGGCGACTTCACCGGCAACGCCGCCGGCGACCGCCAGACTTATACCCTCAACATCACCAACGTGTCGGTGATTGACGAAAACGACCTGGCCAGGAAGCGCAAGGAATTCGAAGACGCCGTGCGCAAGAACTTCCTGAACGACTCGCAGACCGTGATCGCCGATGGCGAGCCGAAGTTCCAGCACTTCCCCACCCAGGCGAGGCTCGACATCAAGGTGGTGCTGCTCGAGCCGGTCCCGGTCAAGGATTTCACCGAGACCGTCCGCAACGTGAAGGAAGGGCCGCTCGCCGCCGAACTGCTGGATGTAAAGCCAGTCAACCCGGACGCCGAGATGGCAAAGGAGTTCCAGATCAGCAGCGCCGGTCCGCTGACCTTCAGCGCCGACCCCGAGAACCCGGCTAACTTCGGCCGCATCGAGGGCGCGCTCAACTCCGCCATTGCCAAGTGGCTCAAGGACACCCCGCCTGAGGGCAACGAGATCAGCCGCCGCTTCCTGCTCAGCAGCGCGATCGGCGCGACCGTGGCCGCGGAGTCGCAGTGGCGCGCGCTGTTCGCCATCGTGGCCGCGCTGGTCGTGGTGGTGATATACATCCGCATCCGGTTCGCCAGCGTGGCGTGGGGTATCGCGGCCGTGATCGCGTTGCTGCACGACAGCTTCGTGGTGGTGGGCCTGATCGGCCTCGCGGACTACATGGGCGCGGACATCAAGATCGACCTGACCGTGGTGGCGGCGATCCTGACGGTGATCGGTTACTCATTGAACGACACGATCATCAACTTCGACCGCATCCGTGAAAACCTGCAGCGCGATCGCCTGGCGACGGGCGGCAAGACCCCGCTGAAGGAGATCATCAACACCTCGATCAACCAGATGCTGTCGCGCACCGTGATGACCTCGGGCACCACGGCGCTGACCACCGTGGCGATGCTGGCCTTCGGCGGCCCGCTGCTTAAGGGCTTCGCGTTTGCGATGACCGCCGGCATCGTGGTGGGCACCTTCAGCTCGATCTACATCGCAGGCCCGATCCTGCTGTTCTTCGACCGCCGCGGCAAAGGTGCGCTGCTCGACATCACCGAGGAGGAGGAGGAAACTCCCAAGGCCGAAGCCGCCGAGGACGAACAACTCGAAGCGGAGGAGGCGGCCGGGGAAGAAGCCCAGCAGCCCAAGCCAGAGGACAAACAGGACACAGACAAGAAGGACTAACTCTCGCGCGCAATGACACTAGAATGGGGCGACCTGCAAGGGTCGCCCCGTTCGTTTCAGGAGACGTCATGGACATCGCGCAGCTTCGCGAGCACATCGACCGTGTCGACGCGGAACTGCTGCTGCTGCTGGAGCGCCGCCTGAAGCTGGCGTTACAGATCGCCGCCCTCAAGCGCGAGCAGGGCCTGCCCGCCTACGATGCCGCACGAGAAGAAGCCATGCTGCAGGCGGGGCGCGAAAGGGCCGCCGGCGAGCTGGCCCCCGCCGAGGCAGCCGAGTTCCTGCACGGCGTGCTGCAGCAGAGCCGCCGCTGGGTAGCGCGTCGCGCCGCCGGCGAAGGCGTGAAGCCGCTGCGCATTACCATCATCGGCCTGGGGCTGATCGGCGGCTCGCTGGCCCTGGCGCTCAAGCGCGCCTCGCCCGCCCACGTTCTGCGCGGCGTTGACCTGGCCGAACGGCTTGCTGAGCCCGGCCGCGGCGGCCTGTTCGACAGCCTGCACCCGCCTGAAGAAGGCGCTGCCGCCATGGACAAGGCCGACGTGGTGTTCCTGTGCACGCACCTGGCGCGTACGCTCGAGCTGCTGCCCCGGGTCGCAGAGGACACCCCCACCACGGCGGTCGTCACCGACGTGTGCGGCGTGAAGCGCGTCATCACTGCCGCCGCCGACAAGGCCTTTGCCGGGCCCAGCGAGCCGTGGTTCGTGGGCGGTCACCCCATGGCGGGCGGGGCGCTCGGCGGTTTTCAACATGCGCGCGCGGACCTGTTCGAGGGCCGCCCCTGGGTGCTGACACCCACCCCCACGACCCGCCCGAGCGCCTGCAGTCGCTGTGCAGCCTGATCGAGAGCATCGGCGCGCGCGTGGTCCTGCTCAGTCCCGACGAGCACGACCAGGCCATGGCCGTGGTCAGTCACCTGCCGCAGCTCGTGTCCACCGCGCTGATGCTGGCAGTCGCCGGTCGTGACCAGGGTGCGGCCGGGCCGGCGCTGATGGAGATGACGAGACTGGCGGCGTCGCCGGCCGCCATGTGGAACGAGCTTGTGCGCGAGCTGCGCCCGGAATTGATCGGCGAGCTGCAGCGCATGCAGTCGTACCTGACGGAACTCGAGATAGCGATCAACTTCAATGAGCCGCTGGACAAGTGGTTCCAACGCGCCAACGCCCTGCGCAAGCGGCTCGAGGGAAAGGGGTGAACATGGCTGACGCGCAGCTTGCGGAACTCAGGGCGGCGCTCGAGGACTTCCTGCAGACCCGCGACCTGGAGGAAGGGCGCGAACTGCCGGCGGAAGCTCCCGGCCTTGAGGATCGCCGTTCCCAGCTGAATACCGCCTACTGGGCAGCCGCGCGATCGCTGGTGTCGCAGGCAGAGCTGGACGGCACGCTGGCGCTTGCCGACGAGCAGCGGGCGCTGCTGGATTACGGGCTGTTCAGCGCGCCGGCGCTGGAGGAGGCAGCCCGCCGGTTGTGCACGGGCGAGCAGGTTGATGGCGTGCTGCTGATGCACGAATCACTGCAGGCGGTGCTCGATGACTTGCGACGCCGGGAAGTCATCGGCGACTTGAACCGTGACCTTGAGGCGCTTGCGCGCGACATCGAGCTGTGGCCGGAAACCCACCTGGCGCACACGCGCTACCGCGACGCCAGGGTGCAGGAACTGCTGGGCGGCACCCCCCGCGGCGCGCACGTGATGCGCCTGCTGGCGGAGATCGACGAGAAGCTCGAGAGTTACAAGCGGCTGCAGGCGCGCGCAAAGAACGGTGGAATCAGCGTTCAGGACCGCAAGTCCTGGGGCACCCTGCGGCATTTCGTGGAATCGCGCCGTGAACAGGTGGCGGCCGCGCTCGTACCACCTGCCGCAGAGCCCGACCCCGCATACGCCGCACTGGCGGCGGAAGTGCTGGCAACCATGGAGGCGGTTGAAGCCAGCACCGGCCACCTGCTTGAGATGCACGCCAAGCGTCGCGCCCTGGAACAGCAGATCCTGGAACAGCAGATGGCCGCCAGGCGGCTGACCGACGTCGAAATCCGCAAGTCCCTGCTGCGGGAACTGGACTCCGTTGCCGGGCTGCTTCGGCTGGCGGCGCGCTACGCCCATGTGGCCGAGTGCGCGGTGCCGGTGGACGATGGCGTAGAGTTCATTGACGCGGGCGTCGCGGCCGACGCCATGGGTCACATCCTGCGATACGACCCGCGGCTGATCGACAACCCGCTGGCCGCGCGTTTCGGCCCGCCGGAGTTGCTGCTGGCGCCCGGCATCGGTGACGGGGTGTACGACGGCGGGCGCAACCGCTGGGTGGTGCCGCAACGCTGCGCCAGCGGCGCGATTGAGAGCCTCGCCCACGCGGCTGTGATGTACCGGCTCGAGGTGGACGCGGTTGAACTGAACAAGGCGCTGCTGGCCAGCTACCGCGAGAGCATCCCGGCCAACCGCGGAATCCGCGCCAACCTGAAACTGCGCAACGGCCTGATCCGCGATTACTTCACCTGGATGAGCCGCGAGGCGCTGGGGAAGAGGTGCTGCCGCGTGAAACCCGCGAGTGGTTCGAGCGCCATATCGGCCCCAACAAGGAACAACCCTGGGTGCCGCCCGAGTACCGCGGCCGCAACGAGCACCAGCTTGTGCGGATGCTGCGCGAACTGGAAGCCGGCGCCGTCAGCGCCGAGCGCGAATACCGGGTTGGCGTGATCGAATGGCTGCTGGCGCCGCGTGACCCGCAGGCAATCCTGGAGCGCGCGCTGCCGCGCCTGCAGGCGGCTGCCAGGCTGGATCCCGCACACCAGGGCGCCATCTGGTCATGTGCTGCGCTGCACATGCAGCTGGGCCAGTTCCAGCATGCAATCGACGCCTTCCAGCGCTTCACCGGCATCGCGCCCCGCAGCTGGTGGACGCGCAAAGCCATTGAGCTCTGCGCCCAGTGCCGCTGAGCCTGGCGTCAGCTTGCCGCTGCGATCAGCGCTTTCATGTCGCGCACGGCGTTTTCGATGCCGCTGAACACCGCGCGGCTGATAATCGCGTGGCCGATGTTGACCTTCTCGACCGGCAGCTTTCGAACCAGCAGCTCGACATTTCGGTAATCCAGCCCGTGCCCTGCGTGCACTTCCAGTCCCAGTTCCCAGCCACGGTGGGCTGCGGTTTCCAGCCTGTCCATTTCGGCCTCCAGCTTGTCGTTCGATCCGGCGTGGCTGAAGGGCCCCGTGTGCAGTTCGATTGTACCGGCGCCGGCCGCGTGCGCGGCCTCCACCTGGGGCAACTCGGCGTCAATGAATACGCTGACGCCTATACCCGCTTCGCGAAAGCGCTTGATCACGCCCCCGAGATCCTGCTGGCGCGCGACGGCATCGAATCCGCCCTCGGTGGTAAGTTCCTGGCGGCGCTCGGGCACAATCATCACTTCATTCGGCCGCACCTCGAGCGCGAGGCCGATGAGATCTTCCACAAGCGCCATTTCAAGCTGCAGTGACGTTTTTACCACCTGCCGCAGCAGCCGCAGGTCGCGGTCTTTGACGTGACGGCGGTCCTCGCGAACATGACACACGATGCTGTCCGCACCCGCCATTTCTGCCTGCAGCGCGGCCAGGATAGGCTCCGGTTCGGTTCCGCCGCGCGCGTTGCGCAGTGTGGCTACGTGATCGACGTTGACTCCCAGCAGGGTCATGTTGCTTCTCCGTTCGCTTTGCCGGTTTGTGTGTCTATAATTTTTACAATGCTAGTGCTCGGAATCCATGACGGCAAGGACCCCAGTGTGGTGCTGCTTCGCGACGGAGTCGTGGAGCGTGTCGGCTTTGAAGCTGACTACGTGGCCGATCCCTTCGAGGTCACCGGTTTTCCCTCCCGCGCCACCGAGCACCTGATGGCCGTTGAGGGCCTCGGCGGCGGCGAGATCGACGTGATTGCCTTTGCCGGCCAGCACCTGCCAGAGCCCCGCACGCGCCGCGAATTGCTGAAACAGTTCGCCGAGTCCGGCACTTTCCGCGCCTCCGCCAAGAAGCTGCTGCGCACGGCCGTGCCGTTCACGGGCCGGAAACCCAGCCGGCGCGACCGTCTGCGACACCTGGACAAGCTGGGTCTGAAGCCGGATCGCAGCACCTTCATCGACCACCACCTGGCGCAGGCGGCGGTGGCCGCTGCCGGCACCCACAGCCCGGACGGCCGGCTGCTGGTGCTGTGCTGCGAGGGTTCCGGTGACGGGATCGCGGCCTCGGTGCACGTCAGTCGCGGCGGTCGGCTGGACCGCGTGGCGACCGTCGGCGACGACAACAGCATCGGCGCGTTCCTGGAGACGATCACCTACCTGCTGGGCATGGTGCCGGAGCGAGACGAGAGCCTGCTGATGGAACTGGGTGCCATGGCGCGCGGCCCGCAGTTGAGCAAGGTGACCAAACGGCTGAGCATCCTGTTCGAGTTCGATCCGCTGCTGCCGCTGAACTGGAGACGTTCGGGCAACCTGCCGGAAACCTACGATTGCGTCGAGTTCCTGCGCGTGCACTTGCGGCGCCGTCGCTTCGACCACATCGCGGGCGCGGCGCGGCGCTTCCTGGAGCAGTTCCTGGGTCAATGGATCGACCGCTGCGCGCAGAAGACCGCTTGTGATTCCGTGGTGCTGACCGGCAGCGTGTTCGGTTTGCGCTCGCTGTATCCGGCGCTCTCCAGCTGCACGCGTGCCACGCAGTTGAGCATCTGCGCGTCGCCCACCGACGCCGGCAACGCAATCGGCGCGGCCATCCTCGCGCTGGCCGAGAAGAAAGGCGTCGAGCACGTTCTGCCGCTGGGCCAGCCGTGGCTTGGCGAAGACGCCCGCGAGGGAGACTGCGCCGAATTCGTCCGCAAGGAGGACGCCAGGGGCGGCGTCTGGGTGGACCAGCCCGAAAATCTCGAGGCCCGGGTAGCCGAGTTGCTGGCCGGCGGCGCGCTGCTGGGCCGCATCGCGGGGCGTGTTGACCTGTCAAGACTCGGGCTGGGCAACCGCTCGCTGCTGTGCCGCGGCGATCTGCCGGAGTTGCGGCTGGCCTCCCAGCAGCTGCTTCGCCCCGACGTGTTCTGGCACGAAGTGCCGTCGCTGGTGCTGAACTCTGAGCTTGAATCCGAGTTCCTGGGAACAGACAAGTTGCCCCCAGGCACCAGCGGTGAGTACTGGCTGAAGCCGCGACGTCCCCAGGCCTGGACCGGCCGCATGAACCCGTACGGCCCGGTCCCCGTGCAGATCGTGAGCGAGGGCGCGGACCCGGCCACCGCGGCCCTGGTGCGCAGGTTCCGGCAGGCTGTCGGTCGCACGCCGCTGCTCTGCACCCCGTGGCTGAACCGGCGCGGTCAACTGGTGCGCACGGTGCAGGACGCGCGTGAAAGCTGGCGCGCGCAGGGGCTGGATGGCGTGATCGCCGGCCCGTACATCGTGCTGCGACGCGCCGACCCGGACCTCACCAAGCCCAAACACGCCGAGCTCGCCCGCCGCGCCTTCTACGGCGGTCTGTAGGCTACTCACGCGAAGAAGCGATGGGGGCGAAGCACGCGAAGGCTGTTCTCCATGCGGCTGAAGTTCCGGCCCATGCAACCTGAAACAACAAAAAAAAGCGTTCAACCACAAAGGACCACGAAGAACTGCCGAGGGCAGATTGAATCCTTCGTGGTCCTTGGTGGCCCTTCGTGGTTCATGGCAGTTGCAGCTGAGTGACCGCACCTGGGCTGGTACGTAGACAGCTCCGGCGATCATGCCTTTGCGTGCTTCGTCCCCTTCGCTTCTTCGCGTGAAGTAGCGAGCAGGCCGCTTACTCTTCGCCCTGCAGCAGGCGGCGCATGGTGGGATTCAGCAGCAGCTTGAACGAGGCCTTCATTCGCTTGCCGGCCTGGGTGCCGTACATGGCCTCAATCGCGTCCATCATCGCGTAGGCCTTGTCGTCCGTGTACGGGAACCAGCCGATGCGACGTCCGGCGTCCTCGCTGTGCACCACCAGCTTGGGGCGCAGCATGGAATGAGGCCCGCACATCGTGCGCGGTGTCTCCGCTCCCACCGGGGCGCCGCCGCTCAGCGCCGCTCCCGCCAGCAGCGGCTCGTTGAACGCCACACGCGCGGCCGGCAGAGCCTCCAGCCGCGCCGTCAGGCCGCGGTCCGGCTTTCCCAGCACGGTGATGTTGTTGGCGGGCAACAGCCGCAGCAACTTGTGCGCCTCTTCAGCTACCGACTCGGAGCGGTACAGAACGCAGCCGGGGCCTTCGAAGTTCTCGGTCGACAACTTGGCAGACGGCGGCAGCGCCTCCACCACGGCCGCCTTCCAGTGGATCCAGCGGCCCGGGTTCTCGCCGGCAGGGTATGTTACGCGCGCACCGCCGGCGATTGCGTCCTCGACCAGCAACTGAGCGCGGCGCGGGTTGAAGCCGTCATGGATGGCAGCAAGCTGCGCGTGGTGGCTGTTCATGGTCCGGACCGCGTCGATGAAACGCATCCGGAACTCGTCATAGACCGCGGCCTCCACCACGATGCGCTCCACCGCACCCTGTCGCAGGCCGCCCGAGGCAAACGCGCCGGAAAGCGCGGCTGTGATGGCGCGCTCAATGTTGGCCGAGGCCAGCACCACCAGCATGTCCTTGGCCTTGCGTATCACCTGCAGATCGGCGCCTGAAGCCACGCAACGCCGCGCCAGGCGGGCCGCCAGCTCGGGATCGCCTTCGAAGATCACTTTGTCGGCGCCCATTTCGGCCAGCACCCGGATGGTTTCGCTGTCGCCCCCACCACCTGCACCAGGCCCTCCGGAAACTCTGCGCGCCGGAACAGCTTGCGCATGGTCTCGTTCACCCGGGGGTGAACCTCGGCGCCGCACAGCACCACGGCGTTGCCGGTGGCCAGGGCGTCGATCGCCAGCGTCATCGGGAACGCGAATGGCGAACGCGCGCCATTGGCGAGCAGGATCACGCCCCACGGCGTCATGCGCACCGCGGCGCTGAGCCCCTGGTGCGTGGCGGGCGGTCCAGCGGAATGCTGCTCAACCAGCAGCGGCGGCACGACCTCGTCCAGCGTGCGCAGCGCCTCCAGCACCGGCAGGTACTCGCCCGCCAGTGTCTCCACCATCGGGCGGCTGATCGCCGTGGCCATCGAGGGGACGTAATCGCCCCGCTGCAGGACCAGTTCGCTGCGCAGCCTGTCAAAGTACGGCAGTCGCTGCTCGAAGCGCAGACCGGCCCACTCGGCCTGCGCGGCGCGCGCCTTCTCAAGCACCGAGCCGGCAACCTGGTTCGACTGCCCGGCCGGCAGCGTGGGTAATTCGCCGCTGGCGGCTGCAACGGAAGCGGCCAGCGACGCGTCAGGCGCCTCCTCGTCGCCGAAGGGGCCGATCACTTCAGCCGTCTCACCCATCGCCTCGGCAACTTCCGTGGCGCGACGTTTCCAGTCGTCGCTCAGCACCGGTACTTCTCGTGTTTCCAGGTCATCAAAGGCATCGGCCTTGCGGGTGGCCATGGCCGTGGCGTCCTCATCGTCATCTTCGTCCGCTTTTTCGAAGGCGCGGGTCTGGTCGTTGGAGCCGCCGCGGCCGGGGAGGGCCGCGACGCGCTCGACGCTTTCGAACTCGTTGCGGTGGGCCACAAAGGTGTCGTGGTTGGAGCCCGGGCGGGCCGCGTCCACCACCACGCCGTGGATGCTTTCGTCGGCCTTCGTTTCTTCCGGATCGTCGGGCAGCGCGGGCATCTCGCGGGTATCGAATTCGGAACCCGGGCGCTCAGCGTCCACGTAGTTGTGGACGACGCTTTCGCCGCCTTCGTCCTGGCCCGGTTGTTTTTCCGGCTCACTCATGGGTGCCGATCGCCGCCCGCATGCGCTCCATCACATCGGCCGTGGGGCCGTCGTCAACCACCAGCCCGTCCACCAGGCGGATGATGCGCTCGGTCCGGGCGGCCAGGTCGAGGTCGTGGGTTACCACAACGATGGTCTGGTGCTCTTCTTTTACCAGTTTCTCGAAGATTGCGAAAACGTTGTCGGCGTTGCTGGTGTCCAGATTTCCCGTTGGTTCGTCACCAAGCACCACCAGGGGCTGGTTGGCGAGCGCCCGGGCAATGGCCACGCGCTGCTGCTCGCCGCCGGACAGCTTGCCTGGCGGCCGGTGGGTTTTGTCGCCGATGCCCAGCCGGGACAGCAGGTCGGTAGCGCGCTCAATGGCATCGGCTCGCCTGATGCCGCGCTTGAACATGGGCATCATCACGTTTTCCAGCGCGCTGAACTCGGGCATCAGGTAGTGGAACTGGAAGATGAACCCCAGCGTGCGATTGCGCAGCTCGGCAAGTTCCAGGTCGTGCATGCCTCGGGTGTCGTGGCCGTCGATCAGCACCTGGCCGCCGGAAGGGCGGTCCAGCGCCCCCAGCAGGTACATCAGCGTGGATTTTCCGCTGCCGGAGGGGCCCACGATGCTGCAGAACTCGCCCTGCCGGATGGTGAGGTTGAGGCCCTTCAGCACCTCGTTGGCGGTTTCGCCTTCGCCCAGCGTGCGGCGCAGGTCGCGCAGCTCGATCACCGGTTTGCCGCGCTCGCGTTGATTCAGCTCGATCATCAGCTATGGCCCCGCAGGATCTCGACCGGGTCAAGCCGGCCGGCTTTCAGCGCAGGCAGCAGCGCCGCCAGCATCGAAACGCCGGCCGCCACGCCGCCCGCCAGCACGTAGTGCTTCGGCAGGTTGTTGACCAGCAGCGTCTCGGTGTCCACCACCGCGAGCCGCGGGATCGGGATCGTGCCCAGCAGTTCCACCACATAATAGCCGAGGCTGCAGCCCACCGCGACTCCAAGCAGCCCCACCACCAGCCCGAGCCCCAGCCAGGCCAGGCTGACCTCCAGGGCGCTGTAGCCCACGGCTTTCAGCAGGGCGATGGAATTCAGCTTGTCCAGCACGGTCATCATCAGCACGTTCAGGATGCCGAAGCCCGCCACGATCAGCACGCCCACGCCCACGATGTCGGTCAGCATGCGGTTAGTGTTCAGCAGCGAGATCACGTGGGTGTTGAACTCCTGCCACGAGATCGCGCGCTTGCCCGTCAGGGCCTCGATGCGCTCGGCCACCTCCAGCGCGTCGTCGAAATCATGCAGCCGCACGGCCACGCGGTTGACCTCGCGGCCTCTGCCCATGATGCGCTGGGCGACGCTGAGCAGCGTGTAGGCCGAGCGCAGATCGGTCAGGGTTACGCCGGTGTGGATCACCCCTGTGACGCGCAAACTGTGGCGTTCGCCGACACTGAGCCGCACCGTCACGAAATCGCCGCGCGTTGCACCGAGGCTGTCGGCCAGGCCCTGGCCCAGAATCACGCCGTCGCCCGAGGCGTACAGGTCGGTCAGCGTGCCCGAGACCAGGTCTTTCTCGAGGTCCACCACGCGCTGGTGTTGCTCGGGGACTATTCCGCTCAGGTCGGCGCGCGCTTCGCGGCCGCCGAACTGGAAGATGGCCGAGCCCACCATGGCCGGTGCGGCCGCGCGCACCTCGGGCATGGCGTGCAGGGCGGCCAGCAGTTCGGCGGGCTTTTCGATGCGCGGGGGCTGGTCGGGCGCCGGTGCGCTGGTGACGGTAACGACTCCCAGTTGATCGGACCAGTCGTCAGCAAGATTGCGACCGCCGCCGGCGGGGTCGTCGTAGACCATGATCTGGGGGCTGGTCTCGATGGTGCGCATCACAAACTTGGTCTCGAAGCCCGCCATCACGCCGTTGACGGCCACGGTGATGATCACGCCGCAAGCCACCGCGCCCACGGACACGGAAGTACGGAACAGGTCATGAGTAACCTGCCGCCGGATCAGCAGAAGCAACGCCCCAAACACCCCCATCGCCGCAAGCTACAAGCGGCAACAGGGCAGGAGAAGTGGCACGGCCTTCCAGGCCGTGAGTAGTGCCATGGCCTTCAAGGCCATGGCCAGCCACGCGCTGGAAGCGCGTGGAACTACTCATGCGCTTGAAGCGCATGCCACTACGCGCATGTCGCTATTACGCGTGGCCGCGGAGGGTTACTACCGGGTCCATGCGGCCGGCTCTCATGGCCGGCAGTACTGAGGCTATCAGGGTTACTACCAGCGCGGCGGCGCCTGCCCTTGCGTAGAGGTAGAAGGCGTTGTTCATGGTCAGGTGTTCGCTCTCGACCAGGCCCCGTTGCGGGATCGGCAAGGTGCCCACGAACTCGGTCAGGTAATACCCGAACACGCAGCCGGTCAGCACCCCCACCGTGCCGATCGCGATGCCCTCAAGCAGGAACACCAGGGTGATGTCACGGCCGGAATAGCCCATCGACTTGAGCATGGCGATCTCGGGCATCTTCTCCATCACCAGCATCACCAGCACGTTCAGGATGCCGAAGGCCGCCACGATCATGATGCCGCCGGTGACCAGGTAGGTGACCACCTGCTGGATCACGAAAATCGACAGGAAGTTCGCGTTGGCCTCCTGCCAGCTTTCGGTGCGGTAGTTGATCATGGCCTCGACTTTCGCGGCCGTGTCGTCGGCGGTTTCGTAGTTGCGCAGGCGCACCACGATCTGGTTCACGTCGCGCCCCATGCCCAGCAGCTGCTGCGCTACGCTGATCAGCGTGTAGGCGCGCGCGTAATCAATGGTCGTGACGCCGGTCTTGAAGATGCCCACGATGCGCAGCGGCCGCGCGTCGCCGTCGCGCAGCTTGACGTTCACCGTGTCGCCCTTCTTCACGCCCAGCAGCTCGGCGATGCCGGCGCCCAGCAGCATGGCGCCGCCCGACGAGTACAGGTCGTAGATACGGCCGTCTTCAATATAGGTGTCGATTTCGTTGACGGCTTCCTGTTCTTCGGGCTCGACGCCCATCAGGCTGACGCCGCGCTCGCGCGAGCCGAAGCTTACGATTGCCGTGCCGACGGCGTTGAGCGCCGCCGCCTGGACCTCGGGCATGGCGCGCAGCATCTGCACGATTTCTCCGGGCTTCTTGATGCGCCGCAGGCGATCCCGCGGGCGCGCGCCCTCAACCACGGCGACGCCGTTGTGCTTTTCGCCGAGCCACTGTGCAAACTCGTCGGGCACCTGGCGCTGCTCGTCGTAGATGGTGAGGTGCGGGCTGCTCTCGATAGTCTCGGTGACGAACCGCTCCTCAAAGCCGGTCATCAGGGCGCTGAGCATCACCATGAACATCACCCCCACCGCCACGCCCGCCACGGAAATCACGGTGCGGAACGTGTTGTGCAGCAGGTGCCTGCGCGCGATCAGAATCAACGGATAGAGGTCGATGGTTACTCCCTGGGTTTCACCAACGCGCCGTCGGACAGCCTGTTCAGCTCGCTGACGGCCACCTTATCTCCTTCTTTCAAGCCGCTGAGGGCCTGGCAGGTGCTGAAGTTCACCAGCCCCAGGGCGACCTTCACCTCGCGCACGCGGTTGTCATCGCCGACCACGAACACGGTGTTGTCGGCCGTCAGCGCCGGGCGCGGAAAGGTGATGGCACTGGCCTGCTGCTTCACCACGATGCCCAGCTCGGCCGTCATGCCCGACAGGGGGCGCGCCGCCTGCTCGACTTCCAGCCAGCCCAGCAGTTCGCTGCCCCGCACGGGCACCCACTGCGCGTTGCTGAATTCTACCTTGACCGTGAAGCCCTTGGTGGCGCGGTCGGCGTCGGGCAGGATCTCGAACACACGGCCCTTCACCAGCGTGTCCTCAAAGCCCGCCAGACGGATGTTCACGGCGCGATCCACGGCCACGCGGCCGATGTCGTCTTCGTTCACTTCGGCCTCGATGATCAGCGTACGCAGGTCGCCCACCTTGGCGACCTCGGTGCCGGCGGGCGCGAATTCGCCCGGCTCGAGGGGCAGGGTCAGCAATACCCCATCGATAGTCGCGCGGATCACGTCGTCAAGCTCAAGCGCGTTCAGGGTGTCGAGTTCCGATTGCGCGCGGATGTGCGCGGCCTGCAGGTCTTCCAGCACCTGGGCGTACTCCTGCGTAACCTGGTGCAGCTGCTGTTCGGCCACGTCGGCGCGGGTCTTGGCCTGGTCGTAGGTGTCGCGCGAGATGCCGCCGGTATCAAGCTGCGCCTTGAGCCGCTGCTCGCGGGCGCGGTCGTTTTCGGCATTGTTGCGAGCTTCGCCGACGCGCAGCTCGTAGGTCCGGCGGAAGGGGCTGTCCGGCTGAAGCTGCTCGGTGACCCGCTTGATCTCAGCCTCGGCGGCCTGCTTGCGCGCTCCCAGTGTAGAGTCGCGCAGGCGCAGGATCGCATCGCCGGCGCGCACTTCGTCGCCTTCCTTGAACAGCTTTCCCGTGCGCGGCGAGTTGAATACTTCAGCGATTATGGCCGCGCGCTGGGCGCGCAGCACGCGGCGTTCGCGCGCCTCGACGCGGCCGGTGGCGTAGACGGTTTCCAGCGCCTCGCCCCTCTGCACGGTGCGCACGTCGATCTCGACGGGCTTGAACAGCACGCTGACCACGGCGAACACGCCGAGCAGCAGGATCACTCCGAACACCACCAGTACGAGTATGCGCTTCACGGCAAATCCCGGCTAAGAATCAGCCGGGATTATGGCCACGGTTTGGCAAAGGGACAGTCCCAATTACGCCTTGCGCCACTCGTCGCGCAGGACGCCCATCATCAGCAGGTCGACGTACTTGCCGTCCACGAAGATGGCCTGGCGCAGCACGCCTTCATCCTTGAAGCCGGCGGCGCGGTAGGCGCGGACGCCGCGCTCGTTGTCCGCGTTTACGCGCAGGTAAATGCGGTGCAGGTTCAGCGTGTCGAAGCCGTAGCGCAGCAGCGCGCCCGCGACTTCGCGCCCGAGGCCCTTGCCCCAGTGCTCCGGGCGGCCGATGAAGATGCCCCATTCGGCGTTGCGGTGGATCATGGAAATGCGGTGCAGGCCGGAGTTTCCCAGCGGCGCGGACTCGCCCTTCAGGCCGAAGGTGAAGACGACGTCGGTGAGGCCGTCGGCGGTGGGCGGCTCGGCGTGGCGTTCCATCCACTTTCGCTCGCCCTCTTCGCTGAAGGGGTAGCGGCCGATCAGCAGGTTGCGGCGGATGCGCGGGTCCTGCAGGGCCTGGTTGAAGAAGGGCGCGTCGGAAGGCTGTGGCGCGCGAAACCACAATCGTTCTGTTTCAAGGAAGGCTGTCATGGCTTCTCCGTTTCACTGGGCACAAACGGCTGCAGGTTTCAGCGCGGCTCGCTAGAATACGCGGGGAGGTTTGCATGGATATGGTCAGTCGAATTCGCGCATGGCTGCGCAGCAACCCGCCGCAGTGGTTCAAGGCGACGTTTCGGGACGGAACCGTCGTAGATGTTGTTGAATACGGCATGTTCAGCATTTCGCCCGATGGTTCACGCGGGCTGACCCGCAGCGCTGACGGGCGTGAGTTCTTCTTTGATGTGGCCCAGGACCTGGTCAACATCGAGCTGCTCTCGGCTGAGGAGGGCCGTAAGGCGGAATGACCCGTGGGACAATACGACGGTGGGTTCAGCATCACCCATTCATTCCCTTCCAGGTGAAAACCGCTTCCGGCGACCAATACGAGGCATTCCATCCGGACTATGTGTTCCTGTCTGAATCGGGCCGGGAACTGACGATCTGGACGAAGGGTATGCTGCCGAGGGTGCTGGACGTGTTTTTGATCTCGGCGATCGAGCAGGCAGAATGACAACAAACCCGAACGAGAAGCTGATCCAGGCCAAGCAGCAACTGGCCGAGAAACGCAGCGCTGAGGGGCGCGGCACCGGCCGCGATGCCGCCTCGCGCGACAGGCTGCCGCCCGGGCAGACGCTTGCTACAAACGGCTGGCCGGTGCTGGACCTTGGTCTGCGGCCGGATATCCGGCGCGAAGACTGGAAGCTCGAGATCAGCGGCGCGGCACAGGCGCAGAGTTTCGACTGGGCGGCATTCGCCGCGCTGCCGCAGGTGAAGCTGACTACCGACCTGCACTGTGTAACCAGCTGGAGCATCTTCGACGCGCAGGTGGAAGGCGTGCTGTGGGCCGAATTCCTGAAGCACATCAAGCTCGATGCGAACGCCAGCCACGTGATGTTCCACGCCTATGACGGCTACACGACCAACCTGCCGCTGACCGAGCTGGCGATGCCGGATGTCGCCATCGTGCACAGTTTCGGCGGCGCGCCCCTGACCCGTGAACACGGCGGGCCCGTGCGCATGTGGGTGCCGCACCTGTACGCCTGGAAGGGCGCCAAGTGGCTGAAGGGCGTGCAGTTCCTGACCGAGGACCATAAAGGCTTCTGGGAGGTGCGCGGTTACCACAACCACGGCGACCCCTGGAAGGAAGAGCGCTACAGTTGAGTGGGACGGTGCTGAGTGATGGCCGACAAACAGCCTGGGCGCATGTACACCGTCTTCTATGACGGTATGTGCCCGATCTGCAAACGCAGCAAGCGCACCATCGAGCGCCTGGACTGGCTGGGGCGCTTTCAATTTGCCGACATCCACAACCGCGCCTACGCCGAGGCCGAGCTGCCGGGCGTCAGCTACGCCGACATGCTGAAGCAGATGTACGTAAAACGGCCGGACGGCAGCCATTTCGGCGGCTACGAAGCGTTCCGCGCGATGGCGCCGCTGCTGCCGTTGTGCTGGCCGGTGGTGCCGCTGATGTGGCTGCCGGGGGCCAGGTTTTTCGGCTCAAGGGTGTACAACTGGGTGGCGCGCAATCGTTTTAAATACGCCAAGTGCGACGACGAGTTCTGCAGCCTGCACCTGAAGCTGCTGGCCGGAAACAAGGTGGACGAAGAAACCATCCGCAAGGTGGTTGAACTGCACGAGAAGTATCGCAGGAGTAAACAGGAGCCCGGAGCGCCAGCGACGGGTTGATTCCCCTCGGGGTATAGGTACGTCTACCCGTCGCTTGCGCTCCGGGCTCCTGTTCCGTGCTAGCGCTTCAGCAACAGCTCGCCGATCTGGATGGCGTTGAGCGCCGCGCCTTTCATGATCTGGTCCCCTACCGCCCATAGACACAGGCCGCGATTGCCGTCCACGCTGATATCCTGGCGGATGCGGCCTACGGCGATCTCGTCCTGCATGCTGCGCTCTAGCGGGATCGGGTACAGCTCGCTCTTGGGGTCGTCCTGAACGATCACGCCGGGCGCCTTGCGCAGGATTTCGCGCGCGGCCTCGGGCGTGACGGGCTTTTCGAACTCCAGGTTCAGGCTGACCGCGTGTGAGCGCAGCACCGGCACGCGCACGCAGGTGGCTGTGGCGCGCAGGGCGGGGTGGTGCATGATCTTCTGGCCCTCCCACAGGAACTTCATCTCTTCCTTGGTGTAGCCGTTGTCCTGGAAGGCGTCGATGCGCGGGATCACGTTGAAGGCGATCTGCTTGGGCTGGTGCTTGATGGTCAGGGGCTTGCCGGCCGCCCAGTCGCGCATCTGCTGCTGCAGCTCTTCCATGGCCTGGGCGCCCGCGCCGCTGATGGCCTGGTAGCTGGACATCACCGCGCGTTTCAGGCCGAACTGCTTGTGCAGCGGGAAGGTGGGCAGCAGCGCCACGATGGTGGTGCAGTTGGGGTTCGCGATGATGCGCCGCTGGCCGTATTCAAAGGCGTCCTGCGGGTTGATCTCCGGCACGACCAGCGGGATCTCCTTCTCGTAACGGAAGGCGCTGGTGTTGTCGATGATGATCGCGCCGGCCTTGGCGGCGTGGGGCGCGAACTCTTTGCTGATGCTGCCGCCGGCCGAGAAGAAGGCGTGGTCGATGCCCTTGAAACTGTCGGCCTTGAGCTCTTCGACGGGGATATCTTCACCCTTGAACTTCAGCTTCTTGCCGGCGCTGCGGGCGCTGGCGAGCAGGCGCAGGGATTTAACCGGGTAGTCGCGCAGCGCCAGCAGGCGCAGGAATTCTTCACCCACGGCACCGGTAGCGCCCGCGATTGCAACGTTGACGGACATTCATGCCTCCTTGCGGGTGACGCAAGCGTCGCCCCCACACAAAAAAACCGCCGCGGTCTCCCGCGGCGGCCAAATCTACAGCCTTCCCGCGGGTCACACGGTGCGCTTCTTGCCCTTCATGTTCTCGCGGTTGCTCATGGCGGGGAACGGTAGCACGCGATTTTGCCCGACGCAAGCGCGGGCAAAGCGTTCATGGCAGCCAGGTGCGCGGGATCAGGAACAACGCCGCCAGCCACAGACCCATGACCAGCAGCGAAAGCAGCGCAATCGCGGCCGACAACGCCAGCCCATAAACCAGCCAGCGCGGCGCAGGCCTGTCGTCGTCGGTAAGCGCCCAGTCGTCCATGCCTGTTGAACGACTGGGCGCCCCGATCGTTGCCTAAGCCTTTGCCGCCTCGATCAGGCAGACCGGGCTGGGGATGTGGTGCACCTTTACCAGTTTCAGGCCGGCGCGCTGGAACAGCTGGCTGAACTCTCGTTCCGTGCGCTCGCAGCCGCCTTCCGTCATCGCGAGCATGTTGATGTCCATGAACTTGGCGGGGTGCGGCTCTACGCTTTCCGGCATCACGGCGTCCACCACGATCACGCGGCCGTCTGGGTTCATGGCGCCGGCGATGTTGCGCAGGATCTGCACGCTCTGGTCGTCGCTCCAGTCGTGGATGATGTGCTTGAGCAGGTAGCAGTCGCCGCCCGCGGGCACGGACTGGAAGAAATCGCCGCCCGCGCGCTCGATGTTGGCGGGCAGGCCGTTGACGACGAGAAGCTGGTCATGGCCGCGTTGAAGATTTCCCACTGGCCGCGGTTTTCCTCGGCCTGGAACCAGGTGAAGACGTCCACGCCGAAGGCGTGGCGCGGGCCGCTTTCGCCCGTGCGCAGCACTTCTTCCAGCTTGCCCCAGGGCAGCCAGTGCGAGTCCGAGGTGATCATCACCGCCATGTCGCGCATGGAGGCCGGGTGTTCCGTGCGCAGCAGGTCCGAGACCGGCGTGTTGGCGTAGGTGCCCGGCGCGACCTCGGCGAAAACCCCCGCCGACGACAGCATGCGCATGGTGCGGTGCAGGGCGCGCTGGTCGGCGCCCACCACGCTGGCGAGATTGGTGTAATACAGCGGCCCGCCGTGCAGTGCGTCGGGCACGTTCAGCGCGGCCGTGGCAGAGATGGCCTTGGTGACCATGAAGCCGAACAGGCCCTGCATCAGGTGCATCTGGGGCGGGATGGGAGGCGGGCCGCCGGCGGGTTTTATGGCCGGCTTTTTCGATGCTTTCTTTGCGGGCTTCTTCGCGGCCTTCTTCACAGGTTTCCGCGATGGCTTCTTCGCCGCCTTGCGTGCGGGTTTCTTGGCGGGCTTCTTGCCGCTCATCTTCTTTGCCATGGCTCTCTCCGGGAATGGTGCGGGAAGCTTAGGCTTCAACCAATTCGCTTGCCAGCCCGCACCGGCAAAACAAAATGGGCGGACAAGAATGTCCGCCCCACTTGATGGTTTTCTGGGTGCTGCCGATCAGGTGCCTTCCTGCCAGCTGGCGAGGTACTTGACCTGCTCGGGCGTGAGGGTGTCGATGCCGATGCCCATGGTCTCGAGCTTCAGCTTGGCAACCCACTCGTCCACTTCGCGCGGCAGGTTGTGCACGCGCTTGTCCAGCTTCTTCTGGTTCTTCACCGCGTACTCGCTGGCCAGCGCCTGCACGGCAAAGCTCATGTCCATCACGTTGGCGGGGTGGCCCTCGGCCGCTGCCAGGTTGACCAGTCGGCCTTCCGCCAGGGTGAAGATGGTGTTGCCGCTGGGCAGCTTCCACTCGTCAACGAAGGGCTTGGGTGTGCCGACCTTCTTGGCGACCTTGGCCAGGCCCTCGAGGTTCAGTTCGTTGTCGAAGTGGCCGCTGTTGCAGGAGATCGCGCCCGGCTTCATCACCTTGAAGTGCTCGACGTCGATCACGTGCTTGTTGCCGGTCAGCGTGCAGAAGATGTCGCCGATCTTGGCGGCTTCCGCCATCGGCATCACCTCGAAGCCGTCCATCACGGCCTCGAGCGCCTTCACCGGGTCGATCTCAGTCACGATCACGCGCGCGCCCATGCCGCGCGAGCGCATGGCGAAGCCGCGGCCGCACCAGCCGTAACCGATAGTGACGACCACGCGGCCGGCGAACAGGCGGTTGGTGGCGCGGATGATGCCGTCCACGGTGCTCTGGCCGGTGCCGTAGCGGTTGTCGAACATGTGCTTGCAGTCGGCGTCGTTGACGGCGATCACCGGGAACTTCAGCACGCCTTCCTTTTCCATGGCGCGCAGGCGGATGATGCCGGTGGTGGTTTCCTCCATGGAGGCGACCACGTGCTCGGACAGCTCGGCGCGCTTGGTGAGGATCAGGGTCACCAGGTCGGCGCCGTCGTCCATGGTGACGTTGGGCTTGGAATCGAGCACCGAGTTGAGGTGCTTGTAGTAGGTGTCGTTGTCTTCGCCCTTGATGGCGAAGGTTTCAATTCCGTACTCAAGCGTCAGCGCCGCGGCCACGTCGTCCTGCGTCGAGAGCGGGTTGCTGGCGCACAGGAACACTTCCGCGCCGCCGGCCTTCAGCGTGCGCACCAGGTTGGCGGTCTCGGTGGTGACGTGCAGGCAGCATCCCATGCGGATGCCCTTCAGCGGCTGTTCCTTGGCGAAGCGCTCGCGCACGGCGCGCAGCACCGGCATGTCGGCCTCGGCCCACTGGATGCGCTGGATGCCCATGGCTTTCAGGCCGGGATCCTTCAGGTCGCCCTTCTTTTCCTTCGTCGTCGTCATCTGTTCCTTTCAGTGTTCAGGTCCGCCCTCAACCAGGACGGGAAGGCGGGCTTATAAACAATCACAGGGCTAAGAGCCATGAGGTGGTTGGGCAGAACCGGGCGGCGGCCCGGAAGCAATTCCCATGGATGGATCATAGCCGGGGATGGCGTGGTCGCCCCCTGAGGCCACGCTCTCCAGGTACTCTTTCACGGCCGGGCGTGTCATGAAGAACAGCAGCAGGCCGTTGATGATGAGGATTCCCAAACCGACAACAGCCACTCCAGCATACTGTGCAGCCTCCGTTACAGGCTGCATCATCTGAACCTGACGGAGCATGTCTGTGCGGCGCTTCTCCCGCTCTTCGTCGTTCTTTGAAGGACTCCGCGCTTCCTCTTGGCGGGCCATGTCGTCCACCATGATCCGCTGCGTGCGCTCCGTCAGCTCGTTGCTCATGTCCGCCTTGTCCACGCTGGCCAACCCGTAAAGGGGCAGCGCAAGCAACACCAGCAGAGCTCGCGCTAGAGCAAGCTTTCGACCGACCGGACGTGGCTTGACCACCAACAAGAAGCCGGCGATGAGAGAGAGTATTGCGATCACCAACTCCGCAGCCAGGTTTGCCCAAGTGGACCACTGATTCATGGATGCCGCAGCAACATCAGCCACCAGTTTGTCAATCTCAACCTTGGCCTCGGGAGACAAGTTGAACCCGAACATCGATGCCTTGAGTCCGCCGCCGAACATGCTCGCTACGTTCATGGCCATGAACACCAGGCCGAGGAACCCCAGGACGAGAAGTAAAACACCCCACACCTTGGGCGCCGTGCCGCCGGGCTGTCGCCCTACATGGGGCGAGAACTGGGGCATGGGCTGCTGGGGTGGGCCGTAGGGCTGCTGTGGGGTGCCTGCCATGGGTAGCTCCTGAGCGGAACGGAAAGGGTAGCGGGGTTGAAAAGAGCGTCCATAGGTGTGATTGACCGGGGGTGTGTACAAGGTATAGAGTGTCAGTTACAGTTCGTCATGGACAGTGTCTTCGTGGACAATCCATTACAGAGGAGCCATGGTCGACGCCACCCATCAAACGTACTATGACAACCTCTCGGAAGAGGCGAAGATGCTGTTGGTCCTGCGGGATGAGCTTTACATGGGCTCGTGGGACAAGATGGTCGAGGACTTGAAGAACAGGCTGAAGGGTCGGCCTTACATCTTCAAGCTCGTGAACCGCATCGAGGAAGACCTCGAGCGGATTGAAACGCTTCGCAGCTACGAGGGAAAACACAAGATCAACCTTCGCGACCACGACAAAGGAGAAGCCACGTGAAGCCTTTGACACGTGCAATGACGTGTCTCCCCCCCGCACTCATTACCCTGTTTGTACTTACATCTTCCTGTGCCATTCCGCCCCAGGCCCGCGCGACCACGCGTAACCCGCTGCCGCCGGACCCGGTGAACCGTCAGCCCGTCAGCTACTACGAAGCGCAGCTGGCCGAGTTGCCGTTAAGGATCAAGTCCTACGACCTGACCGGCACCCAGCGCCGGCAGCCGGTGGTGATCCGCGACCTGCACGTGATCCATGACGACGTGCGCGACGAGATCCTGGTGATCGACGCCGACAACGGCGAGCATCACATGTGGAGCATCGACGCCTACGACTTCACGCTGCACTGGAAGACCATGATCGAGAAGCGTGTCGACTTCGACCCGCTTCCCAGCGGCAAGTTCATCCACCTGATGAACCGCGACGGTGAGTACCAGGGCTACGACCGCCTCTCCAGCCCGCGCGAGGGCGAGTCTCGCCTGGTCAGCAAGGGCCGCTTCGAGGGCGATATCTTCCCCAGCGCCGCGCCGGCCAGCAACGACACCCACCTGTTCGTGCCTGCCACCAACAACAACGCAATCCGCGGCCTTTCGATGATCAGCAAGGCCAACGGCGAAGGCGCCGAGACCTGGACCTTCCCGCGCGTCGGTGAAGGCAGCAACGGCAAGTTCATGCAGATTTCGATGCAGCCGGCCGCTGACCGCGAAACCGTGGCGTTCGTGAACAACAACAACTTGCTGTACATGGTGGACGCCCAGAGCGGAGAGTTCCGCGCCAGCCCCAACCTGGACGCCCATTCGCGCACGCCGCCCGTGATCAAGGACGACCTGGTGTTTGTCGGCTCCGACGCCGGGCAGCTGTTCGCCTGGCAGAAGTCGGGCGAGGCCGCCTGGGTGCTGACCACCGAGGGCGTGCCGTACGGCAAGGTGTTCGTTGAAGACCGCTACGTCTTCGTGCGCACCCTCGAGCTTTACGACGAGGAAGTGCTCGCGGAGGACGGCAAGACCAAGCTGCTGCGCACCGCCACGCGGCCCGGTCTGCTTTCGTGCTACCGCTACGAGGTGGTGGACATCACCAACGACCGCCCGGTGTACCGCCTGGTGGATGGCAACCCCAAGACCAGCTGGAAGATCGACCCGCTCTGGAGCGAGCCGGACGTCGGCCAGCAGGTCCTGATGGTCCACAACGACCGGGTGTTTATGTTCCATGAGCAGACTGAAGAGTTCCTGACCGAACGCGAAAAGGCCACCCTGCGCGGGCTCGGCCGCATCGTGAAGAAGAAGGACGAGTTGCGCACTCTCAGCCGTGAGCTGCGGGTGCAGGACGTAAACACCGGCCTGCTGCAACGCCCGGAGTGGAACTTGAACCTGATGGACTTCGACTTCGTGCAGGGCAGCATGGAAGAGCGCGATCGCGCCATCTACCTGGCCACGAAGGACGGTTACGTGTTCAAGATTTACGGCGACGCCAGGCGTTCCGCCGGCGGCAAGTAAAACCGATAGCGCATCAAACGGGTCGGCGGAAACGCCGACCCGTTCGTTTTAACGCCGGAGGGAAACATGAGCGTACGCGACAAGATGGGAATCAAAACCCGCGCCAAGGCCACGTTCAACGCGCGCTGGGATGAATACAGCAGCGGCGTGAAGCTGGTGAGCGCGGTGATCCGCGCGCAGATACGCCACGGCACCGGCGACCTGCACGGCGAACTCAGCAAGGCCTTCCGCCAGTTGGGCAACGACATCATCGAGTGCATCGTGGATGAACTCTAGGCACGGCGCCGCTCATCAGCGCTTGCGAAGCGCAAATCCCACCAGCAGCAACAGCGTGGCCAGCAGCGCAGGCAGCCATGTCAGGTCGGCCGGCTGCTCTGCGCCTCCCAGCACGCGCCGGGGCTGCCAGGCGCCCAAGCTGCTGAAAACCCGGATGCCACCCTGCTGCGCCGCCGCAAAGAATACCTCGTCGTCTCCCGTTATACGCAACTCCTGCGCCACGGGGCGCCCCCAGCGGGATGCGCTGCAGCAGGCGCTCGCCCGCGAAGACGCTGAGCTGTTCGCCGTCGGGCCACTCCGCCAGCAGCCATCGCCCCGGTGCGTCCAGGCTGGCCGTGAGTCCGGCGCTGGTGCGCAACTCCTGTGCCGGCGCTTCCTCCGCGCCGGTCCACACCAGTTCCGCCCCCTCCTCGAGCGGGTTGAGCACCAGGCTGGGCCGTTGCGCGCCGGCCAGCAGGAATTCGAGAGTATCCGCCAGCCGCGTGCGGAAGTCCCTGTCCTGCCAGAAGGCGACCAGTGCTGCGTCGCCCCACGAATCGGTGCACAGGCAGGCCGTGCGCCCGACCAGGCGGCGGCTCGCGAGCAGTGGCCAGCTCTGCTGGGCCTGGCGGGCCTGCAGGCGCAGCTCCACCCCGGCCTCGGCGCGCGGCGCGGTGCGCACCAGCAGAGGCAGCGGCTCTGAGACATCCCCAACCGCGAACTGCCCCTGTATCACCCACTCGCGGTCCGCGTCAGCCAGGGCGCGGTCCAGCAGCTCGATCAACTCCTCGAAGTTTCCGCCCTGCAGACTCCAGGTCTGGACCTGCAGCGGAGCCTCGCGCTGCAGTTGCCTGGCCCACGGCAGTTCCTCCCCACCGGTCAGCACCAGGTCCAGCCGCGAATTGCGTCGCACCAGCTGGGCCGCGACGGCTGAAAATGCCGCCTCGCCCGCGTTCTCGACATCCTCGCCGTCAGTGATCATCAGGATGCGAGCGCTCTCGACTTCCGGCAGCAGCGCAACGGCTTCACCCAGCGAACTTCCGATATGCGTAGAACCCTGCGCATTCAGCGAAGCGATCGTCACTGCCAGCCCGGCATCACGCGGCGGCAGAAAGCGGACGTCGCCCCGCATGCCTTCACGGAATCCCGCGACGGCCGCGAGGTCCTCCGGTCCCATGGCCTCCAGCACACGCGCCGCGGCTTCCTGCAGTCGCGCGAGCTTGGTAACCCCGCCGGAGAGCTGCTGGTTCATGCTGTCGGAGGTGTCCAGCAGAAGCAGCGTGCGGCGCGGCGGGGTGTCGTCAGGACGGAAGCGCACCGGCATCACGGCCTCCAGCGGAGAACCGCGGTAACCGCCGGGGCCGAACGCGGCGTCGGTGCCGAGCATGAACAGACTGCCGCCGGCGTTGACCCAGTCGGCCAACCCGCGGGTCTGCTCGCGCGCCAAGCCGGCCTGCTGCAGCGAGAGATTGTTGATGACCACCAGTCCCGCGGATTCGAGGTCGCGGTCGCCGGGCAGGCTGGATCGCGTGTTGACCTCGAGTCGCCCGTCCGACTGCAGGAGCTGCAGCAGGCCGTCATGCCCCTGCGTGGTGCCGGGTGCGGTGCAGTACTCGACGCGCAGGCGCCCTCCCGCCTGCAAGGCCGCGACAGCCTCGTCATTGGCGGCTTCGCGGTCGTTTTCCAGATCCAGCACAAGGCGGAACCGCGTGACGCCGCTGCCGCTTACGATATGCGGCACCCGGATCTCGGCGGGTACATGGGCGCGAAGCGGAGCCAATCCTGAGGCAAGCTCGGTGGTATCCCGCAGCAGGCGCCAGGGCACGTCGGCGTCCTGGTCACAGCGGATGACGCCGCGCAGCAGCACCGCGGCACCCTCCGGAACGTACCCCGGCGCCTGCAGCGAGAGCACCGAGGCATCCGGCGCCACAGGGACGGGAGCCCGCACCAGGATCAGCCTGTGCGGGTGCAGGGACTCGTACAGATGATCGATGCGCCCACGCCCGTCCGTAACCAGTACCACCTCTCCGTTGATCCGGGGTCGGCGGCCAGATCTTTCAAGCGCGCATAGTCCGTGCCCTCGCCGCTGGGGCTGCCCACCTCGCGCAGCGCATCCGACAGCTCGAAACGCACGAACTCGTGGCCGGCCGGCAACTCCATGCCGTCCAGCAGCTGCTCCAGGTTAAGGGCGCGGGACCGCATGGAAGCGCTGACGTCCAGCACCAGCGCGTGGCGCACTTGCGGAGGCCGTGAACCCAGTTGCGGCCTCGCGCCGGCTGCGAAAAACGCAGAAGCGCCGAGCAGAAACAGCAGCGGCGCAGCCCTTCGCGTCCGGAATCCAAGAGCGGAAGCCGCCAGTGCGAGGGCTGCAGCAACGAACACCAGCCACGGATGCAGGAACTGCAGTTCCATATGACTAAAGCCCGCCATGCGCTGCGACCGATAAAGATGCGGATGCCGCCAGTCCGGCATCGGCCCCGTATGCCTTGTCCTTACCAGAGGGAGCCATGTTAAGACTAAACGCCCTGCGCATGCTTATGTTCAGCCTGTTACCCGCTACGCTGCTGCTTTCGGCCTGCGTTCAGCCCGCCTCGAGCCGCGGCGAAAGCGTGTTGCTGGCACCTATTCCCGTCTATGGTGCGGCGCCCCTGATCCGCGTCAAGCTGTCAAAGCCCAGCCAGGCCGAAAGCCTCACCGTCAAGGCCGGCAAGGCTGCTGTGACCATCGACGGCCGCCGCGTTGAAACGGATGGCGACCTGCTTCTGTCACTGCAGAACGGGCGCATCGGCGCGGGCCCGCTGGGTGACGCCGCCAGCGTCGAAATTCAGCCACTGGGTCGGCCCACCTGGTTTGACGTGGATGGCCGCATCTACCGCGGCAAGTTACGCGTCGTGGCGGCTGCCGGCGGCTGGGAGGTGATCAACGTGGTCGACCTCGAGCAGTACGTCGCCGGCGTGATCGGATGGGAAATGATTGCCGGCTGGCCGGTCGAAGCGCTCAAGGCCCAGGCCGTCGCGTCGCGCACCTACGCGCTGTTCGAAATGGAGGCTGGACGGGGCAGCGGACGTGCCTGGGACGTGGACGACACCACCCAGTACCAGGTCTACGGCGGCGTGGGACCGGCGGACAAACCAAAACAGTGGCGCGAGACGGCCAATGTGATGGCGGCGCGGGAAGAAACCACCGGGATGGTGCTGACCTATGAAGGAAAGGGCTTCCGCGCCTACTTCCATAGCACCAGTGGCGGGCGCACCACCAATCCGATCGTCGCTTTCGGATTGGATGAAACCATCGAGCCCCTGAAGGGTGTCGAGCTGGGCAGCTTTGATGCGGACAGCCCCAAGGCCGAGTGGACTCTCACCATGGGGCATTCGGAACTCAAGGCCCGGTTGCTCGAGAACAGCATTGCCCCCCATGACATCATCCGCATCGACGCCGAGGTGTCCGCCGAAAGCGGCCACGCCATCACCCTGGCGCTGTTCGATCGCACCGGCCATCACAAGCTGGTCGACGCCATCCGAGTGCGCCGGGCGCTGGGCCTGTACAGCACCAACTTCACGGCCGCCAAGAACGGCGACCAGTGGGAGTTCAAGGGCAAGGGTTACGGCCACGGTTGCGGCATGTGCCAGTGGAGCGCGCGCGGCATGGCCAAGGCAGGCTGGGATTCCAAGCGCATCCTGCAGACCATGTACCCGGGCGCCGATATCACTTCGATTTACTAGGCGAGCCGAAAACAAGACAACGCCCGGCACAAGCTGCCGGGCGTTGTTCATTTCTTTGCTCCGTGGTCCGTTTCCTTGATCAGCTTTCCGGTTTCGTCCCACTCTTTCCAGACGCCTGTCATGTTGCCGTTCTGGTCGTAGTTGCCTTGCACCTTCAACTGGCCGTTGGCGTGCCACGTTGACCACGCCCCCACAAAGAACTCGCCCTTCTGTGTTCCTTCCTGGCCTAGCTGGCCGTTCTCATACCACCACTTGTAAGGGCCATCTTCGACGCCGTTTTTCCAGGTGATCTGTTCTTTGCTGCCGTCATCGTTGAAGTAGGTCCAGGTCCCGTCGTTCTCGCCATCCTTCTTGTTGCCGGTGCCGAGCACGGTGCCGTCGCGCCAGTAGATAGTCGCCTTGCCGTTCTCTTTCCCGTTCACGTCGAAGGTCAGTTCACTGAAAAGCGTCGTGCCGTCCTCGTAGTAGGTGCGCCAGACGCCGGCTTTTATGCCCGCTTTACAGTTCCCCTCGGTCTCCAGAGTACCGTCTTTCCGGAATTGCCGAGCAGGGCCTTCCGGCACGTCGTCCTTGAAGGTGATTTCCTCGATCGGCAAACCTTCGGGGTTCCAGGACTTCCATAGCCCCTGCCGTTTGCCACCGAACACATCCCCCTCCGTGCCGACGCGGCCGTTGGGGTGATAAGTCTGCCGCTTCCCAGCCGGCTCACCATTGACCAACACGGCTCGGCCTTCCAGCAGGTACTTCTGTTCCACGAACCGGTAAAACGCAAAGGTTCCGTTGGCCAACTTCGGGTCAACTGTTACTCCTGCCGGCACAGTGCCCAGGGCCCCTTCCCGCTCAGCGTAGGCTTGCGCAAGCAAAGACGAGCCATCGTAGGCCTCAACCCGGGTCAGCTCTCCGTTTTCGGAATAGTGCTTCCATTCCCCGGCCGGAACGTTGAACGTCAGCCAGCGCTTGTACGCACCTTCCCGGCTCATGACTCCGTTGGGGTGGTAGTTCTTCCACTCCCCCATCTGCGAGCCATCCTCGTAGGATCCCTCGGCTTCCCTGGTTCCATCCGGATAGAATCGCTCCCACGGCCCCTGCGCGTTACCGTTCTTGAACGACCCGCCGGCCCGAAGCGATTTGCCGTCGGCGTGGAAGAACTTCCAAGGGCCTTCCCTGCGGCTCGACTTGAAGCTGCCCTTGGCCGCCAGCGTGCCGGCTTCGCGGGTGTACTGCCATTCACCGAATCGTTGGTCCTGAAGGTAGGAGCCTTTACCCTGCCAGTCCTCGTCCTCGGTGATCATTCCCTTCGGGGCCAACGCTGAGGCCTTCTGCGTGTCAATCCATTCACCCTGGCGAGCGCCGAACTCATACCGACCCTTAGCCACGATGTAGCCGTCATCACGCAGCGAGATGTACTCGCCTTCCATCACTCCTTTGTTGTTGTGATGCCAGGTTGTCGTGATGCTGCCTACACGGGAAGTCCACTTGCCGACCGGAAATCCCTGGTCGTAGCTGCCCTCTCCCAGCACCTGCCCCGTCTTGTCCACCCTCTTGTAGGGACCCTGTCTGAGGCCGGACTCGTTAAGAGAGTAGGTCTCAATGGAACCGTCCTGCAGGGTGTTGAGCCATTCGCCGACCGGCGTGCCATTCTGCCACTTGCGCCTGACCAGCAGGGCCCCGTCCGGTGCGGTGACCTCGTCATTACCATCAAGTTTGCCCTGCTCGTCGTAGTTGCAGCGGTTGGTGTTCAGGCCATCCAGTCGCGTCCAGGCGCCGACCTTTTTGCCGTTCACGTACTTGCCGCTGCCTACGAGGTTGCCCGAGGCATCGGACTGCTTCCACTCGCCGTCGTAATTTCCGTGTTCGTTCAGCGCGCAGTACTCAAACGTGCCGTCCGCGAGACGCTTCATGAACTTGCCGCGCTTCTTGCCCTCCAGGTATTCGCCCTGCTCGAGCAACACGCCGTCTTTGTCGTACTGACGATATGGGCCGCTCTGGACGCCATGTTCGTACCAGATGTCCGCGAAGCGAAAGCCTGCCTTTCCGTCGTACAGCGACTGCCATCCGTGAGGCTTGCTCTCGTCGTCGAAGTGCAGGACTTCACAGCGGTTCGTCCACCGAACGACATCGCCGTGCTTTTTGCCCTGCTTGTAGTTCCAGAGATTGGTCAACTGCCCCTTGGCGTCGTACTTGCGCTCCCAGAGTTTCTGCGTGCCGCCCTTGCCGTCCTTTTCGTACATCACGCGGAACTCGAGTGCGCCGGAGGCTGTCCAGTATTGCCACTCGCCCGCGGTGCTGCCGTTGTTGCAGACGCAGTAGCGCGAAACGTTGCCGTCCTTGATGACGGCCCAGGGACCATCCAGCTTGTCTTCGCAGTAGCACTCGATGGACGTGGGCTTGCCATCCTTGTCGAAGAACTGCCAGATTCCATGCCAGCGGTCATCACGCCAGCATCCCCTCGCGTAGAGCTTGCCGGTGCTGTTCCAGGTCGCCTCCGAGTATCCGTGGGCAAGAGCGTTGTTGTTCTTGTCCAGCTGGTACTCGAACTTGAGTGTGTACTTGCCGTCGCGCCACTTGGCGTTGATCTTGGCGTTCTTCAGGGTCTTGTCCGCGGGCTCGATGGCTGCAGGCTTCAGCGCTTTGCGCCAGGTTTCGGCCGGGCCCGTCAGGATGGACTCGGTCGTCGGCCTTCGGTACTGGACAAGGTCGATGCTCTCGCGCTGGGGCGCTTTCCATGGGCGCTCCGGTGGCTTGTCACGATCAAGCTGCGGTGGCGTCTGCTTCTCTTGCGCCAGCGCCATGAACGCCGGCATTCCACAGGCCAACAGCACGAGTGCGGAAACGAGTCGGAACATCACAGCCTCCTTGAAGCCCGGTGTCCTTCTCTGTGAATCCTGCAGATACGGGGTTAAGGCGCGGGGTCTGCCTGACGCCCGGCCAGTCGCTTGAGCTCGAGGATGCGGGTTTTGCCTGTGGTGTCGGTCGGCAGCCTCCGCGTGAACTGGATTGCCACAGGGCGTTTCTTTCCATCGAGGCGTTGTGCCAGGAAGGCCGCTATCTCTTCGCGCTTTGCGTCCAGCTGGGACTCGTCCACAGGCATGCGACCGTCGTCGGGGCCGCCGGGGAAGGTCCCCTTGCGCATCACCACCCAGGTCGTGACCGTTGAGCCGCCCGACGCCTCCAGCGCCACGGTGGCTGCCTGCTCGACCTGGCCGTGGGCGAACAGCTGCTCATCCACTTCGCGCGGCATGAAGCGCTCGCCATCCAGCTCAACCTGCTCGTCCTTGTTGCCGAGAACGTAGAAAAAACCCTCAGCGTCCTGGTAGCCGATGTCGCCGGTGTGGAACCAGCCGCCCGCGAAGGCCTCCGGGTTGTCCTGCGGGCGGTGGTAGTACTCTTTCAGGACGTTTTCGCCCCACACGCAGATCTCGCCGGGTTCATACACCTCGGCCGTGGGGAACACGGCCGGGTTCATGCGCGGCAGGCTCATGGGCAGCCAGTCGTCGTTCAGGGGCCGCGGACTGGCTTGGTTGTTCTGGATCGCCGCCTTGTTACCGACGGCCAGACCGACGGAGCCCAGCTTGCGGGTGCCGTTGCCCGGATTGAGCATGGCGAAGCAGGTAGTCTCGGCCATGCTGTAGCCTTCGATCACCGGCACCAGGAAGGTCTGCTCAAATCGCTTCTGTACTTCACTGGGCAGCGGGGCCGCGCCGCACAACACGCGTTCCAGGCTGCTGATGTCGTGCGCGCGTGCAAGGCCGGCCTCGCGGGCTTCGACATCATTGCGCTGGCACAGCGTGCCCGGGCTTTCCTGCGGTGAAGGCCAGCTTGCCGGGCCGGGCGGCCTGGCGCCGCGCGCTTCGGCCAGTTCGCGATCGGCAAGGATTCCCAGCATGGCAGGAACAGCTGACAGTGTGGAGACCCGGTAGCGTTCCACGGCGCGCCAGACGCGCGCCACGCTGAATTCTTTTGACAGTACCACGCTGCCGCCGATCTGCAGCGGCGTGAACAGCGTGACGATCTGCGCGTTGGCATGGAACAGCGGCAGCACGCTCATGAAGCGCTGCTGCGCGTCCAGGTTCAGCCAGATTGCAAGCCAGCGCGCGGAAGTCATGAACTGCCGATGCTGCAGGATCGCGCCGCGCGGCTGATCAAGATGATGGCCGGTGTAGACGATCTGCGCCTCATCCCACCAGCCCAGCGCCGCGGTCTGCAACTCGGGCTCCGCCGCGGACAGGCAGCCGTGGAAATCCATGATGCGATAGGGCCCGCCTCCGGGAGTGCCGGTATGGTTGGCCTCGACCTGGACACCCGCCCCCGCTCCGGGCCTGTCCACCAGCATCACGGCCTCAAGCCCCGGCAGCGACTCCAGCAGCGGTGCGATACGCTGCCACACCGCGGAACTGGTGATCACCATGCCGGTGCCGCAGTCCTCAAGCATGAAGCGCAAATGGTCGTCGGCCAGTTGCAGGTTCATCGGCACCGCGATGTAGCCACCCTTCATCGCGCCCAGGAATGCAAACGCAAACTCCGGCGAGTTCTCGAGCAACAGCGCCACGCGCGCGCCCTTGGCGAAGCGCAGCTCATGCAGCACGTTGGCCACAGCCGTGGTCTGACGGTCGAGGGTGCGATAGCTGTACTCGCGGCCGTCATCCTCGTAGATGAGGAAGGTGCGGTCTTCGTACTTGTCAGCCTGGCCCTGGATCAGGTCGCGCAGGTTTTCGTAGGGGCTGAAGCGGCGCAGCGGCTCAGTGAAGCGCGCGCGTACTCGCACAACGTCGGTGGGTCGGCGCTGTCCGCCGCGTACGTAGGTGGGTGGCCGCGTCGCCGTGGCCGTCGGCTTCGGATCGGTGCGTTTGCGAACCGTGGTCTTGCGCGTCGACGACTGCCTGGAGGCCTTACCGGCGACTTTCTTCGCCGACTTCTTTGCAGGTTTGTGTGCCGACTTCCCGGCAGGTTTTGTTGTGCGGCGGCTGGTGGCCTTCCCGGCGGATTTCTTCTTTGCGGCGCCGGCGGCCTGGTTTGCGCGCGACTTCCTGGAAGCGGAAGCAGGCCTCTTCCCGGCCGGCTTGGCTTGCGACTTCCCGCGTGTGTGTTTCTTGCCTGCGCGCGCCATGATGGGTCCGGGCCGGAACTGCGCCGGTCAGGTTATCGAAGCAGCGTTTCTGCACAAGCGCCTTAGGGGAGTGTCAGAAAGTAAGGTTGCACTTCCCACAGGGAATGTGGATAAACTGTCAGGATCCAGTTTCGGCGAATCGGGTAGGCCGCGAATGTGAAGAAATCAACATCTGCGAGCCAACTATCCTCCGGAGGGGGTAACTGCTGAGGTCTACGCTAACATACGAAAATGGCGAGGCTTAGGGTGTGTCGGTACAGATCCAGTTTATAAAGCATATGTTGTAAAGTTCGTCAAACTCGGTACCTTTCAATCCTGACACACCAATCACCAGTTTTCCCATCTTTTGTGGATAACTGGTCGGCAATCGTCCACGCGCCCACAAAATGCGGGCTCGCTGCGACTCAAGGCAATTTTGGGAAACTACGAACCGAGCGTTTCTTTCAAGGCCGCGGTCAGTGCAGGCACCACGTCTTCCACCGTGCCGACGATGCCGTAATCAGCCACCTTGAAGATCGGTGCGTTGTCGTCCTTGTTGATCGCGACGATCACCTTGCTGCCGCTCATGCCCGCCAGGTGCTGGATCGCTCCCGAGATGCCGCACGCGATGTACAGCTTCGGGCTGACCGTCTTGCCGGTCTGCCCTACCTGCTCGCCGTGTCCGCGCCAGCCTGCGTCCACCACCGCACGCGAGGCGCCGATCGCCGCGCCCAGCGTCTCGGCCAGCGCCTCGAGGTTCGCCCAGTTCTGCTTGCCTTCGCCGGCCGGGTCTTTCAGGCCGCGTCCGCCGCTGACCACGATCTCGGCCTCTGCCACGTCCAGCTTGCCCTTCACGCCGGCCACGATCTCTTTCACCACTGCCTTCAGGTCGCCGGGGCCGAAGGTGACGGGCACCGTTTCCGGCGCCGCGTCGCTGCCGCCGCTGACTTCCGCGAACACGTTGGGGCGCAGCGTGGCCCACAGCGTGCCGGGCGCTTCCACGGTGGCGAGCGCCTTGCCCGCAAACACGGGGCGCACCGCGCGCGGTTTGCCGCCTTCCACTTTCAGTTCAACGCAGTCAGCCGCGAGGCCGCACTTGGCGATGGCTGCCGCCCGCGCGAAGAAGTCCTTGCCCATGGGCGTGGCGCTGGCCAGCACCGCCGCGGCGCCGGTTGACTTCGCATGCTCGGCCACGATGCGCGCGAAGCCGTCCGGGCTGTAGCTGCCGACGGCGTCGCCACCGGCCACCAGCACGCGATCAGCGCCGTGCTTGCCGAGCTCACCGGCGTTGTTGCCGATCACCAGCGCGATGGCCTTGCCGCCAAGCGCCTTGGCCAGCGTGCTGCCGGCGCCAAGCGCCTGCAGGCCCGCCTTGGTTGCTGCGCCGTCCGAAAACTCAACGAAAACCAGAACGTCCGACATGGCTCTACCTCGACCCGGATTCAGATTACCTTGGCTTCTTCACGCAGCAGCTTGGCCAGCACGACGGCCGCCTCGGCGCCCTTGCCGACGATCTTGCCTTCGGGGCGCGCGGGAGGCGGATCAAGCTTCACCACGCTCACGCCGTCAGCAGGCGCGTTGGCGGGCGTCTCGGGCACGGCCGTCTTCTTGGCGGCCATGATGCCCTTCATGTTTGCGCTGCGCGGCTTGTTGAGGCCCTTGGTGCAGGTGACCACGGCCGGCAGCTTGACGCTGTAGCGCTCGCGGTTGCCGCCGGCAGCCAGGCGGTCAACGGTTGCCTGGCCGTCCGCGACATCGAGCGCGACGGCGACGCTGACGCTGGGCAGCCCCAGCAGCTCGGCGACCATCTGGCCCGTGGCGGACGACTGGTTGTCAACGGAGTTCCAGCCGAACAGCACCATGTCGTGCGGCAGGGTCTTGATCTTCTCCGCCAGCGCCTGCGCGGTGGCCCAGGCGTCGTGGTTCGCGTCGCTCACCAGCAGGTGCGCGGCGTCGCACCCCATGGCGATGGCGGTGCGCATCTCCTTGGTCGCGGCCGAGGGGCCGAGCGTCAGGATGGTGACTGTGCCGCCGTGCTTTTCCTTCAGCAGGATGCCGGCCTCGATCGCGAACTTGTCGTATTCGCTGATGTCGTAGTTGACCCCGGCGGGATCGTAGTTCTTGCCGTCGGCGGCCGGCTTGATGCGCGCGTCGGTGGTAGGCGCGCGGCGGATGCAAACGATGATGTCCATGTTTCTCTCGCGGTCTGCAGGCTGGTTTCGGCCGGTTGCCGAAGTCCTATGATGCGAAGGCCGGAGCATATTCGCCTGCGCCGAAACGGCAAGGACATAGTCAATGACGGAAGTACAGGCACCACTGACCGAAACCGAAGGCCGCGAAGGCCTGAAACTGGCGCGTCGCAGCCTTGAGCACTGGGTCAGGCACGGCGAGAAATTGAAGGTTGAAGCACCCTTTGGCGGCGGCCTGGCGCAGCCCTACGGCGCCTTCGTCACCATCCATACCCGCGACGGCGAGTTGCGCGGTTGCATCGGCCACCTGATCGGCGAAGGTCCGCTGGGCGAATTGCTGATTGAGCTGGGCATCGCGGCCGGCACCCACGACACGCGCTTTGACCCGGTCACGGAAAGCGAACTGCCTGACCTGACCTACGAGATCAGCGTGCTGTCGCCCATGAAGCGCACGCGCCCGGAAGACGTGAAGCCCGGCCTGCACGGCCTGCTGGTGCACAACGGGCCGTATTCAGGCGTGCTGCTGCCGCAGGTGGCGGAGCGTTACGGCTGGGACGCGGAAACGTTCCTGGGTGAAACCTGCCGCAAGGCGGGCCTGCACCGCGGGGCCTGGAAAGACCCCGCGACGCACATCTTCACGTTCACGGCCCAGATTTTTCACGAGTAGCTTCTTCTTCCTTCGCCACGCGGTTGATGTACGTGATGATGAAGATGAAGATCCCGATCCCCAGCAGGATCGAAAGCGCCAGCAGAATGATCTGGTACAGCGGCATGGCACGGTTGTAGTGCCGTCAGCCGCGTTCGCAACCATCAGTCGCCGAGCTTGACGTCCAGCTGATCGATCACGGCGGCCACACGATCCACTTCGTCACGCTTGCCGGTCAGTACAATCATGCGCGCATTGGTGTGGATGCCAACCGAGACGTCTTTACCGGCAGCGGAAAGCACGGCGGCCTCGATGTCACTTGTCTTGGTATTCGAAAGCGTGAGCACCTTGCTGACCTTGGCGACCGTGTTGTCGATGTCGTCCAGAACCTTGATCAGCTCACGCAGGTTCTCGACGTAGTCGCAGATGATAATCGCGTTGGTGCCGCCTGAGCCAGGTTGCGAGACTACCGGGTTCACCACGCCTCCCTGGCGCGTGGTCAGGTTCTGCAGGGCGCCGCGTACGGCATTGGCATCACTGTTCTTGAGGTGGTACACGATGCGCGCATAGGCGAGGGGCGGCAGTTTCTCCAGGTCAGAGATCGCCACCGTATTGCACTCGGTGATCGCCTCGGATGCCGGGATGATCGCATCGAACTCGCCGCGGGGATCAGCGTGAGTCGATATTCAGCCAGCGCGGCGCGCAGCATGTTTTCGGCGGTGGTGTCGGCGCCGCGCAAGGGGGCTGCGGTAGCTCAACGTCCCGGCAACCTTCTTAGGATCGTAGACGATCGTGCGGCCTGACTCAGTCGTATAGAAGACGATCAGCTCAGCGAGGCTGACTTCTTCCGTCTTCATGCGCAGGGTTTTGGCGTCGCCAGGCGCCTTCTCATCCTGCGCGCTGCTTCCGGCGGCGAAGAGAAGTACCAGCACCAAACACGCAGCTACCAGCCGACTCATGTTCGACATGTTCCACCTCATGGAGATTGGGTTGGTGATTCCCCGGGGCTCGCTGCCCCGGGCGCTTCCGTTGACAGCATCTGAAACGCCTGTCGGCGCGAACCGTTGGCTATTTCACCAGCGGGCCGGGGCCGAGGATGTTCACGGCCAACAGCACGTCTTCGTGCACCTTCTTGCGCGTCTCCACCGTGTAGTTGCGCAGCACGTAGGCGGGGTGGTAGGTGCAGATCACCTTGCGGCCGTTGACCTCGTGCACCTCGCCGCGCAGCTTGCCGATGGCGATCTTCTTGCCGGTCAGCCACTGGGCCGGGAACAGGCCGACCGCAAGGATTACCTTGGGGTTGATGAGCTCGATCTGCCGCTCGAGGTAACCGCGGCAGGCTTCTATCTCGTGGGGCTCCGGGTTGCGGTTGCCGGGCGGGCGGCATTTCAGCACGTTGGCGATGTAGACGTGCTCGCGCTTGTACTTCATGCCCTTTTCGATGATGTCGGTCAGCAGCTTACCCGCGCGCCCGACGAAGGGCAGGCCTTTCACGTCTTCGTCGCCACCGGGCGCTTCGCCGATGATCATCAGGGGCGAGCGCGGGTCGCCGGTGCCGAACACGGTCTGGGTGCGGGTTTCGCACAGGCCGCAGTTGGCGCACACGCGCACGGCCTCTGCCACCGGCTCAAGGGCGCGTGCCTGGGGGCTGTCCTGATCTTTCAGCTCCGCCAGAGCCACGGAAGGCACGATCACAGGCTTGAAGCCGGCGGCTACAGGGTCAGACCCCTTTTTCGCTTGCGAAAAAGGGGTCTGACCCTTTTCTGCCTGCTTTTTCACCAGAGAGTCCGCCTGCTTCTTTGCAACGCGCTTGGGTTTGATGCCGACCTCACGCATGCCACCCGCCGCCAGCAGTTCCACGTGGCCGCGAAGTTGGCGTGCAAGTTGCGAACGATTGATGGGCATGGCGCGAGTGTAGACGAAAGCTCAGGCCCGACAAGATTGTCGGGCCCACCTGATTGGCTAGACGATGATACGGCCGCCGGTTTGCTTGAGCGTGCTTTCCAGCGCGCTGCTGACGGCTTCGATGATCTCGGCTTCGGTTTCTGCCACGGGACGGCCGTGGACCTGGAAGCCTGCGGCGCGCAGGTGCCCCCCACCGCGGAACTTCGCGGCGATGTCGTTGACGGCCATCTGGCCTTCGCTACGCAGGCTGACTTTCAACTCGCTGGGTCCCATTTCCCGGAACAGGATGGTGACCATGCCGCCCTTGAGCGACTTGGGAATCACGATCATCTCGTTGGCCTCGGCCTCGCTGCAGCCGGTGGCGTCCAGCATGGTGCTTGAAACCCGAGCGATCACCAGCTTGCCGTCGAGGCGAGTTTCCACGCCGGCGGCGACCATGGCCTCCAGCTTCAGGCGCTGCGGGGTCTTGGCGCGGTAGATCATGCCCGTCAGCTCGGAGACGTTCAGCTCGAACTGCTCAATCAGGTCCGCCACGATGCGGTACGAATCAGGTGTGCTGTTGCTGAAGCTGAAGCGGCCGGTGTCGGTCACGATCGCCGTGAACAGCGCCTCGGCGGCCCGGCGGTTCAGCGGTATGCCCGCCAGCTTCAGCGTGTTGTAGACCACCTCGCCGGTGCTGCTGGCGTCCGGGATCACCACGGCCGCGTCGCCGAAGCCGGGGTTGTCGATGTGATGGTCGAGGTTGACCACGCGGGTGCCGGGGGCCAGGCGCTCCAGGATGGCGCGGGCGCGGCTCTGGGCGCCGCAATCGACGATCAATGCCGTGTCGTAGCCGTCCAGCGTGATGGGCACCTCGTCGAGAGTTTTCAGCACTGTTGACCCGTCAAGGAATGCGTACTTGCCCAGACCGGCGTCCTGGGTGACGGCCAGGCACTCGCGCCCGGCCGCCGTCAGGGCGTGGTGCAGGGCGTACAGGCTGCCGATGGCGTCGCCGTCCATGGACGGGTGGCCGCCGATCACGAAGCGCCGGCCGGCCTTGATCAGCTCGGCGGCGCGCTGGTAGTCCCTGAAGCCGGTGTCGATCACTTGGTCCTGCCGAACTTGCCCGGATGTTGCCGTTCCTATGGCGCCGGCCGTGAGACCGGGTTGCGCAGGATGCCCAGGCCTGCGATTTCGCACTCGCACACGTCGCCGTCGCGCAGGTTGTAGACGCCCTCCGGCGTGCCCGTACAGATAACGTCCCCGGGCTCCAGCGTCATCCAGCGCGACATCTCAGCAACGATCTTGTTCACCGGGTGGATCATGTCGGCGGTGGTGGCGTCCTGGCGCGTCTCGCCGTTCACGCGGCACATGATCTTGAGCGCCTGCGGGTCCGGCACGTAGCGCGCCGGCACGAAGTACGGCCCCATGGGCGTGAAGGTGTCGAAATTCTTGCAGCGCAGCCAGGGGTGCTTGTTCTCGCGGTCGTCCTTCTGGATGCGCCTCGCACTCATGTCGTTCGCGACCGTGTAGCCCGCCACCAGACCCAGTGCCGTGTCGGCCAGCACTTCCTTGGCGCGCTGTCCCATCACGGCCGCCAGCTCGACCTCGTGGTCCACGCGGCCGTCCACCCAAGACGGCACGCGGATGGTGGTGCCATGGCCCGTGAGCGAACTGCTGATCTTGCCGAACCAGACCGGCGCCGGCGGCGCCTCGTTGCCGAACTCGGCGGCGTGCTTGCGGTAGTTCTGCACCATGGCGAGGATCTTGCCGGGGCGCGGGATGGGCGGCAGCCAGTTGAAGTGGCCGGGCATTTCTTCCAGCAGCAGGGACTGGTCCTCGATGGCGCTGATCAGCGCGTCGAGCTCGTCTTCGTGCAGGAACTCGATAATCAAGCGCTTGCCGAAGTCGCGCACGGCGCCGCGGGTGATGTCGTGCTGTACGCCCGCGCGCTCGACGCCGAGGCGCGTGTCGCCGTCCAGTTCAAAGGCGAAGAATCGCATCATGGCTTGATGTCCTCAAAGCGTTGCGCCACGGGCAGGATTTCGCGGCGCAGGCTGGCGTCCACCAGCTCGATGATCTGCGCCGCCACTTGCTTCTTGCCGGCGGGCGGCATCTCCTTCACCACGCCGTGCTTGTTCAATATCCAGACGTGCTCGCGCGCTTCGCCGAAGTGGCCGGGGCTGTTGACCACCATCAGGTCGCAGCGCTTGGCGGTCATCTTCTTGCGCCCGTTCTTGAGCAGGTTGGTTGATTCAAGGCTGAAGCCCACGATTACCTGGTCGCTGCTGCGCCCCTTGCTGACGGATTTCAGGATGTCCGGGTTCTTCACCAGCTCAAGCGTCTTGGTTTTCGGCCCCTTCTTCTCTTTGCCCTTGATGCGCTTGGCCGGGCGGTAGTCGCTGACCGCCGCGCTGGCGATGAACACGCGGCTCTCGGTAAAGCGCTCCTTCACGGCCTGCAGCATCTCCTGGGCGCTGACCACGGGGACCCAGTGAATGCCCGGCGGCGGCATCAGCTGCGTGGGGCCCATCACCAGCGTGACGATCGCGCCCTTGTTGCGCGCGGCCTCGGCCAGTTCCAGGCCCATGCGGCCGGTGCTGGGATTGCCGATGTAGCGCACGTCGTCAATGAACTCGAAGGTGGGACCGGCCGTGATCAGCACCTCGACGCCTTCTATTCCGCCAGCCATTGCTTCATCTCCTGCGGGCCCATGCCCGCGCCGAGTGCCGCCATGGTCAGGATGCGCGCCTTGTGCCCGGGGATGCCGGGGGCGAAAACGATGCCTGCTTCTTTTAGCCGTGCGCCGCCGCCTTCATACCCGTAAGTCCCGCTGACGCGCCCGCCCCAGCAGCGCGAAGTCAGCACCACCAGCACGCCGGCCTCAACGGCGCGTTTGGCGGCTGCAGCCATGGGCGGGGGCAGGTTGCCGCGGCCTAAAGCTTCAATGACCAGGCCCTTGTCGCCGCGGCGCAGGCAGTGCTCGATCAGGTCGCCGTCGTCGCCTGCGCTGGCGACCACGATGCCCACGCGCGGCTCGATGTTGTCCGCCGCCAGCGAACGCCGGCGCGGCACGCGGTTCCAGAGCAGCTCGCGCCCGTCGAAAAAGCCCAGGGGGCCGACGTCGGGCGCCTGGAAGGTGTCCAGCGCGTCGGTATACGTCTTTGTCACCTCGGCGGCCGCGAAAACTGTGGAGTTCATCACCACCATCACGCCGCGCCCTTTGGCGCGCGGGTCGGCGCCGACTCGGCAGGCCTCGTACAGGTTGACGGGGCCGTCCCAGGAAAGCTGGCTGCTGGTGCGCATGGCGCCCACGAACACCACAGGCTGGTCGCCACGGTGGCGCAGGTCGGTCAGGTAGGCGGTTTCTTCAAGGGTGTCGGTGCCGTGGGTGACCACGGCCGCGTCGAAGCCTTCCCTGAAGGTGTGCTCGACCAGCCGGGAAAGCTCGAACATGCGGGCGGGCGTCATGTGCGGGCCGGGCAGCTGGCCGAAATCGTGCACATCCACTTCGCAGAATTCGTCCAGGCCGGGCACGTCTTTCAGCAGGTCGGCGCCGGACAGCACGGGCACGGCGCCGCGCCCGGCGTCGTCGCGCATGCTGATGGTGCCGCCGGTGAAGATCAGCCGGATTCTCGGCTTAGTTCCCATGCCGATGAATGTAGATTGCGCCAGTCAACGTGAAAGGGCATTTGACGCGAAGAGCGCGAAGCTACGCGAAGAAAGGCAACTGCTTCGAAACCATAAGTGCAAACCTGCGGGAGTGTTCAACGCGCATGATGTGCACCTGTGTTCAGCTGTGGTTGCTTTACGTTTCTTCGCGTCTCTTTGCGAACTTCGCGTCAGGCAGTTGGAGCCAGCTATGCACGAGATATCCGACTTTCGTTCCGACACCGTAACCCTGCCCACGCCCGAGATGCGTGAAGCCATGGCCAGTGCCGAGCTGGGCGACGACGTGCTTGGAACCGAGCCCACGGTCAACAAGCTGGAGGCCATGACGGCCGACCTGCTGGGCAAAGAGGCCGCGTTGTTCGTGCCCAGCGGCACCATGTCGAACCAGATCGCCATGGCCCTGCACGCCCAGCGCGGGCAGGAAATCATCTGCGAATACAGCGCGCACACCTACAACAACGAGTCGGGTGCGCTCGCGCTGATTGCCGGCGCGCAGGTGCGCCCGCTGCACGGCGAATTCGGCGCCATGGACCCGGAGGCCGTGGAGCACCTGGTACGGCCGGCGAACATCCACAACCCGCGCACGGCGCTGATCACGGTCGAGAACACGCACAACGCGGCCGGCGGCACGATCATCCCCCACGAGAACGTGCTGGCGCTGGCGGAAGTCGCCAAACGACACGGTTTGAAATACCACCTGGACGGCGCGCGACTCTGGAACGCGCACGTCGCCACCGGCCTGTCACTGAAAGAGATGTGCGCGCCCTTCGACACCGTGAGCGTGTGCCTGAGCAAGGGGCTGTGCTCGCCTGTGGGCAGCGTGCTGGTCGGCACGCGTGCGGACATCGAACGCGGGCGTTATCTGCGCAAGCAGTTGGGCGGCGGCATGCGCCAGAGCGGCCTGCTGGCGGCCTGCGGGATCGTCAGCATCACAAAGATGATCGGCCGGCTGAAAGACGACCATGCCAACGCGCACAAGCTCGCGGCCGGTTTGAAGAAGCTGAAGCCGCTGAAGCTGGACATCGGCACGTTGCACACCAACATCGTGTACTTCAGCGCGCCCGGGCGAGAGGCGGAGTTCGACGGCTGGCTCGACCGGTTGCGGGAAAAACAGGTGCTGGCGCTGTACCTGGGCACGCGCTGGCGCATGGTGACCCACAACGACGTGGACGGCGAAGACGTGGACCGCGCCCTGGCGGCCTGGAAGGAGATCCTGGGCTGATGCAGCAGGTGGTGGACTGGATTTTCGGGCACGCGCTGCAGATCATCGGCGGCGTGATCCTGTTCGTGGGCATCGCGGCCGTGATCGTCTACGCCTCGAAGCAATCCGCCCGCGTCCACCAGAAGCAGATCGAAAACAAGGACCCGCGCGAAGGCGAGTAAAGGGGACTGTCCCCAACTTCGGGGACAGTCCCCTTAACGCAAAGCCCCCGCTTGCGCGGGGGCTTTTTCTGCGGCCGTGACGGCCGCGTTCCTTACATCATGCCGGGCATACCGCCCATGCCTCCCATTCCACCCATTCCACCCATGCCGCCCATTCCGGCGCCTGCGCCGGCGGCTTCCTTCTTCTGGGGGATTTCGCTGATGGCGACGTTGGTGGTGAGCACCAGGGTTGCCACGCTGCCCGCATTCTGCAGGGCGGTGCTGGTGACCTTGGCCGGGTCGATCACGCCCGACTTCACCAGGTCCTCATACTGCTCCGTGGCGGCGTTGTAGCCGTAGTTGAAGTCCTTCTTCTCCAGGATCTTCATCGCCACCACGCTGCCGTCCAGGCCGGCGTTGGCCGCGATCTGCTTCACCGGGGCGCTCAGGGCGCGGCGCACGATGTCTACGCCCACCTTCTCGTTCTCGGTGCCGTCTACCTTGTCCAGCGTCTCCGCCAGGCGCAGCAGCGCCACGCCGCCGCCCGGCAGGATGCCGCTTTCCACGGCCGCGCGGGTCGCGTGCAGGGCGTCCTCGACGCGGGCCTTCTTTTCCTTCATCTCGACTTCGGTGGCCGCGCCGACCTTCAGCTTGGCCACGCCGCCAGCCAGCTTGGCCACGCGCTCCTGCAGCTTCTCGCGGTCGTAGTCGCTGGTGGTGCGGCCGATCTCGGCATTCAGCTGATCGATGCGCGCCTTGATGTCCTTGGCGGTGCCCGCGCCCTCGATGATCGTGGTGGTGTCCTTCTCGATCAGGATGCGCTTGGCACGACCGAGCATGTCGAGGCCCGTGGTCTCGAGGCTCATGCCCATTTCCTCGCTGATGACCTTGCCGCCGGTCAGCACCGCGATGTCGTCAAGCATGGCCTTGCGGCGGTCGCCGAAGCCGGGCGCCTTCACGCAGGCGCACTTCAGCACCTGGCGCAGGTTGTTGACGACCAGCGTGGCCAGCGCTTCGCCTTCGATGTCCTCGGCGATGAACACCACCTGCTTCTGGCCGCGGGCAAGCTGCTCGAGCAGCGGCATCAGGTCCTTGATGCTGCTGAGTTTCTTGTCGTACAGGAAGATGTAGGCGTCTTCGAACTCGGCGCGCAGGTTGGCGCGGTCGTTGATGAAGTGCGGGCTGACGTAGCCCTTGTCGAACTGCATGCCTTCGACCCACTCCACTTCGGTCTCGAGGCCTTTGCCTTCTTCCACGGTGATCACGCCGTCTTTGCCGACCTTGTCCATGGCCTCGGCCAGCATCTTGCCGATCTCGGCGTCGCCGTTGGCGGCAATGGTGCCGACCTGGGCCACCTCGGCGCTGGTGCTGATCGCCTTGGCGCGCTTGGCCAGCTCGGCGGTCAGGTAACCGATCGCCTTGTTGATGCCGTCGCGCAGGCCGATCGGATTGACGCCGGCCGCCACGTTCTTGAGGCCTTCGTCAACGATCGCCTCGGCCAGCACGGTGGCAGTGGTGGTGCCGTCGCCGGCCTTGTCGCTGGTCTGGCTGGCGACCTGCTTGACGATCTGGGCGCCCATGTTTTCCCAGGGGTCCTTGAACTCGATTTCCTTGGCGACGGTCACGCCGTCCTTGGTGACGGTCGGCGCGCCGTAGGACTTCTCGATCACCACGTTGCGGCCGCGGGGGCCGAGCGTGGTCTTGACGGCGCGGGCGAGGTTGCGCACGCCGTTACGGATTTTCTCGCGAGCGTCCTGGTCGAATACGATCTGTTTGGCTGACATGAGTCGGTTCCCTCAGGTAGTAGGTTTTAGGTTGTAGGTTGTAGGGTGGAGGCGGCGGTTGCGGGGCATGCCCTACAACTTGCTACCTATCAGCTACAACCTGCTGTTCTACTCGACGACGGCGAGGATTTCTTCCTCGCTCATGAGGATGTAGTCCTTGCCGTCGATCTTGACGTCCGTGCCGGCGTAGCTCTTGAACAGCACGCGGTCGCCCTTCTTGACCTGGAAGGGCAGGCGCTCGCCCTGCTCCGTGATGCGGCCCTGGCCCACGGCCACGATCTTGCCTTCCTTGGGCTTTTCCTTGCTGCTGTCGGGCAGGATGATGCCGCCCTTGGTCTTTTCCTCGGCCTTGGCGCGCTCGATGAGCACCTTGTCGTTGAGGGGACGAACGTTCGTTGCCATGTGCTTGCTCTCCGCGGATCTAGTTCAGGTAAACCGTTTCCAGTTTGTCAAAGATGCTGCGGCGCTCGGGCGTGACCTGCGCGAGCGCGCTCGATACGAATTCGGGTGAAATGCCCGTGCCGGCAATCAGCGCGCCCATGGGAGGCAGCATGCCGCTGTCGGCCATCTGTTTCAGGATCGCGAGGCCCATCACCAGCGGCTGGGCGCTGCCGGCGTCGGACATCTGCTTCAGCTGCATCAGCGTGTGCGCCAGCGGGTCTTCGGCCCCTTCATCCACGGCGCTCTGGAAGGTTTCCATGGCGACGGTCAGCGGGTCCTTGCCGTCCGGCGTCAGGCTGACGGGCACGGCCAGTTTCACCATCCCCAGCGGCGTCTGCACCACGACGAGCTTGGTGACCGGCGGCTGCTGGTCTTCGGGCTGGGGCTTGGGCAGTCGGTTCGTGCTCATGTTCATCAGTTCGCGACGGCGCGGCGCACCAGGTCACGGAATACATTCACTTCAAACGGCTTGCGCAGCAGCCTCAAGGGGTGCAGGCGCAGGGCCTGTTCGATCAGTTCTTCGCTGGCCTCGGCCGTCATGAAGATGCAGCGCGGCTTGGCCAGTTCTTCGGCCAGGCTGGAGTAAACCCGCACGCCGGTCATATCCGGCAGGTTGAGGTCCAGCACCAGCAGATCGAAGCGGACTTCCTGCACCAGGCGGATGGCTTCTTCCCCGCGCTCGGCCTGCACTGTTTCCAGGCCTTCGTCCTCGAGTACCATGGCCAGACCGGCGCGCAGGCCGACGTTGTCGTCCACCAGCAGCACGGAATGATGGGTCGAAGCCATTGGGTACCTTTCAACGCCCGGTAAGTGCAAAGGCAATGCCATTCAGTTGTTGCGTGCAACTGCTGGCGTAAGCCGCTATAATAGCGGCACTTACGTTGACGCACTTGCCTGCCCGTGGTACAAGTCGCTGTCGCTATGACAGTCGATTCGGCAGTGTGAACCAAGGGTGCCAGCATGGCAGCCATGCGCCAGGTGGTCGCGGTGATCAAGCCCTTCAAGCTGGAGGCTTGCTTGCGCGCGTTGGCATCGGCCGGCGTTGAGAACGTCACGCACTCCGAGGCACGCGGTTACGGCCGCCAGAAGGATCACCTCAGGGATTACCGCAATGACCGCTTCGCCGTGGCGTTTCTGCCCCGCATGCGGGTTGAATTCGCGGTCGCTCCCGACGACCTGAAGCGCGCGGTTGATGCCGTGTTGCAGGCCTGCCGCACCGGGCGCCAGGGCGACGGCAAGATCTGGGTGCTTGATGCGCGCACGCCGGGATAGGAAGCTCCGGCCATGAACGAGGCCGTGATTCCGCGGGTAAGTTTCTGGACGCTGGCGAACGTGTTTACGTTCGCGCGCTTTGCGCTGGCGCCGGTGTGCGCGTTCTTCTTCCTGCAGGAGACGTACTGGGGCCTGTGGGTGGGCGGTTGGGCCGGCGGTTTGGCGATGTTCACGGATGTCTGCGACGGCTACTTCGCGCGTCGCCAGAAACAGGTCTCCGACCTGGGCAAGATCTTTCGACCCGCTGGCTGACGCGGTCTTCTTCGTGATGGTGTGGACCGCGCTGGCGCTGGCCGGCGCTTACCCGATCTGGTTTGCGCTGCCCTTCATGGTGCGCGAGTTTGTGCAGCACGTGTACATCCGGCCCACGGCCTCGGCGCTTGGCGTGGTGCTGGCGGCCAATATGTGGGGCAAGCTGAAGACGCTGGTGCAGACGCTGGTGCTGATCGCCCTGTGCTGGCTGGAGTTTTTTCACCCATTACTGGCCAAGCATCGCGAGCTGGGTGAAGCCGCTGAACATGGTGCTGATCGGCATCACGGGCTTGGTCAGCATGCTCAGTATCATCCCCTACTTCGGGGCCTTGCGGGACGCGCGGAAGGCGCAACACTAGCGCCATGTCGCGCTACTCACGCCAAGAGTTGTTCGCAGCAATCGGCCCCGAGGGTCAGCGGCGCATTCGTGCTTCGCGCGTGTTGCTGGTCGGCTGCGGCGCGCTCGGGACGCACCTGGCCGAGTTCTGTGTGCGCGCCGGTGTCGGCGGCCTGACCATCGTGGACCGCGACATCGTCGAGTTCTGCAACCTGCAGCGCCAGTCGCTGTTCACCGAAGACGACGCGCGAGCAGCCCTGCCCAAGGCCGAGGCCGCGCGGCGTGCACTGGCCGGCGTGAACAGCGACGTGGAAATCCGCGCCGAAGTCAGCGACTTCAACTTTCGCAACGCCGAAAAGCTCGCGCACGGCGCCAGCATCATCCTGGACGCCAGCGACAACTTTGAAACGCGCTTCCTGATCAACGACCTGGCCGTCAAGCACGGCCTGCCCTGGGTTTATGCCGGCTGCGTGTCGGCCAAGGCCACCTGTATGCCGGTGCTGCCGGGCCGAACCGCCTGCCTGACCTGCCTGCTGGAGGACCAGCCCGCCGCGGGCGGGGAAACCTGCGACACCACGGGCGTCATCATGCCGGCCGTGCTGCAGGCGGTGGCTTGGTCCAGCGTGGTGGCGCTGAAGATCATGAGCGGCAACGCGGCTGCCCTTTTCTGCAAGATGCTGACCGTGGACCTGTGGAGTGGCGAGCGCACCGGCATTGACGCGTCAAGGCCCAGGGCTGACTGCCCCCACCTGCGGCGGAAAACAGTTCCCCTGGCTGGAAGGCAAACGCGCCAGCAGGTACGCCGCGCTCTGCGGCCGCGACAGCGTGCAGATCAGCCCGCAAGGCGACTTTGACTACACCTCGGCACGCGAACGCATCGGCAAGGCCGCCAAACTCAGCACAGAGAACGACTATCTGCTGAGGGCCGAGTTCGAAGGCCTGACCATCACGCTCTACAAAGACGGCCGCGCACTGGTGCACGGCACGGGCGATGTCGCGCGAGCAAGGTCGATGTATTCAAGACTCATCGGTTAGGTTGGGGCGCAAGGACCGCTGCCTGATTCGGTCGGCCTCGATCACCGTGAAAAAGCCTTCGAACGTGAACTCGCCGGAGTTCAACACATGCAGTACTCGACTGCTGCGGTCCGCATACGGCATGCCCTTCAGTCTCAGCAGCACAACGCCGGCTTTTGCCCAGTCCGCTGGAGCTGTTTCCGGCGGGGCGAAAACGAGTTCTCCGAAGTCCTTGTCATAAGTAATGAGCAGGCGGTCGTCTGAAGAGCAAAGCATCGCGATGTTCAAGTCCGCTTCGCCCCGAACTTCTTCCCTGATGCTGCGAACGTCATGGCCCGCTGCTCGCAGATGTTGGACGAGCTGAAGTGGAATGTTCTCGTCGGCGAGGATGCGCACTACGAGGATGATACGGGGTATACACGTTCGCTGCGGAGAGTGTCAGCCGCATACGCAACACACGCAAGAATGTCTTCCCGTGTAATGTGCGGATAATCTTTCAACAGTTCCTCGACTGTCGTGCCACTGGCGAGGAAGTCCAGGATCAATTCCACGGAAATCCTCGTACCCTCAATCACGGGCTTGCCGCCGAGAACACCGGGTTTGGCTTCAATTCTGTCCCTGAGCTTCATCACCTGCTCCTGTGTGAATGATACGTTCCTGCCCGCCTCCGCGGTATCCCGATTCATGCAACCAGAGTTTGAGTCTATTGGATGGAGACCACGACCCAGGCCAGGATCGCGTACGACGCAGCAGCCGCAATGGCGGCAATCCAGCGCACAACGCCGCGCGAGACCAGCACGCCCAAGGGTGAGATCGCCAGCAGGAACACGGTAATCGGGAACAGCGGATAGGCGCTGCTTTCCCATGGCCCAAGATCCTGCACCAGACCCAGGATCAGCAGCGACGCGGCCAACGACAGCCCGGGACAGGCGAGGACTAGTCCCCACAGCCGGCGGGTACCGGGATCCACAACGGGGTTCCGTTCGGCATCCAACTGCATGCGAAACGTATCGTACACACTCCCAGCCCTTGCGGGCTGGGCTTTGATTAACCTGCCTTGGTTTCAGCCTTGGTGCCGTTGGCGAACTGCAGCTGGTACAGCTTGGCGTAGCGGCCGCCCTGTTGCAGCAACTGGGTATGGCTGCCTTGCTCGACCACTTCGCCCTTGTGCAGCACCAGTATGTTGTCGCTGTGGGTGATGGTGCTGAGGCGGTGCGCGACTACTACGGCCGTGCGGCCTTGCATCAGCTGGCTCAGGGCGTCCTGGATCAATGCTTCCGTTTCGCTGTCGATGTTGCTGGTGGCTTCGTCCAGCACCAGGATCTTCGGGTTGAACGCCAGCGCCCTCGCGAACGCCAGCAACTGTCGCTGGCCGGCGCTGAAGGTCGCCCCGCGCTCCGCCACAGGGGCGTCGTAGCCGCCCTTCAGGCTGCCGATGAAATCGTGGGCGTGAACCACGCGCGCGGCCTGTTCAACCTGCACGCGCGTAATCTGGTCATTGCCCAGCCGGATGTTGTCCAGCACCGTGCCCGCGAACAGGAACACGTCCTGCAGCACCAGGCTGAAGGCCTCGCGCAGGTGCGCCTTGCTCATGTGCCGGATGTCCACGCCATCGATCAGGATGCTGCCCTTCTGGATGTCGTAGAAGCGCATCAGCAGGCTGATGACCGTGGTCTTGCCGCTGCCGGTCGCCCCCCACCAATGCCAGCGAGCTGCCGGCCGGCACCTTTAAAGCTGACGTCTTTCAGCACCCAGTCTTCGCCCTGGTAAGCGAACCACACGTTGCGGAACTCGATTTCGCCGGTGATGGCCGGCGCCCTGGGTTGCGCCGGGTCTTCCACGTCATTCTTCGTGTCGAGAATGCGGAACAGCCGCTCCGCGCTGGCCATGGCGCTCTGCAGCACGTTGTACTTTTCGCTCATTTCCCGGATCGGCCGGAACATCATGGGCGTGTACAGGAAGAAGGCGAAAAACGTCCCGAAGTCGAGTTGCTGCTCGAAGATGCTTTTAGTCCCCCACCACACCACCAGCATCACGCACAGGGTTCCCGCGAACTCCACGATCGGGAAGAACAGGCTGAAGTTGAACACCGTGCGGTAGGTGGCGTCGCGGTAGTCGCTGCTGCGGGCGTCAAACTTCTCGGCCATCTGCTTCTCGGTGCCGAAGATGCGCGTGATGCGCCAGCCCTGGATGGTCTCGTTCAGGAAGCTGTTCACCACGGCCAGCTTCACGCGCATGTCGCGGAAGGCGTTGCGTGCGCGGCCGCGGAAAATCCAGGTCAGCAGCGCCATCACCGGGATTGAGCCGACCACGATCAGACCAAGCTGCCAGCTCAGCAGCATCATCATGGTGAGCGCGCCTACCACTACCAGCGCGTCGCCGGCCAGCTGCACCAGGCCCGAGGCAAACACTTCGCCGATCGCCTCCACGTCGCTGGTCACGCGTGTGACCAGGCGGCCGACCGGGTTGCGGTCAAAGAAGCGCAGGGGCAGGCGCTGGATGTGGGCGTAGGTGTCCTGGCGCAGGTCGAGTACCGCCCGCTGGCCCAGCTTCTGGAACAGGTAGGTGTTGCCGTAACGGGCGAAGAACTGCACGGCCACCAGGGCCAGGAAACCGAACGAGAACCAGGCCAGCGTGGTCCAGGCCGCCTGCTTGTCGGCGTCACTGGCGAGCTCGCTGCCCATCACCGTGAAAGGACCGTTGACCGTATCCCTAACAATAAGCGGGATCACAAGCTCGCAACCGGCCGCGAGCAGCATGAACAGGGTGCCCCAGACAACCAGGCCGAGGTAAGGCCGCGCGTAGGGCACCAGGCGCTTGATCAGCCGGGCGTCGTACGCCTTGCCAAGGAACTCGTCGTCGTCGTGATAAGCTTCCGCCAACTGCCGCCTTCCAAGCCGCCCAAACCGGGCCCCAAACTAGACGCCGCCGCGCCGGATGCAACGCGTCGCCCCTGTACCAGCGGCGAAATTAGTTATACTCGATGCGAAGTGAGGCCGATGGGCGGCCTCTGGAGCCGCATGACCGATCGTTCCGCCGCGCTTTCCGCCATGCAGAGCCTGTTTTCCGGGCTTGAAAGCCGCATTGTGCGCCAGCGCATGCTGCCCCACCCGGCGGAAGGCTCGCTGTACGATTTCGACCCCAACCGAGTCAGCCGCCGCAGCTATCGCTCCGGCGACCTGTCCCCCACCGGCAGCGGCGGCTTCTGCCGCCGCGAAAGCGTCGGCCTGCTGCATAAACCGATGCTGGGCCTGGCCACGGTCAAGGTGTGCGTCGTGCTGGACTTCGCGTTCAGCAAACGCCGCTTCACCGCCGAGGCAATCCAGGAAACTCTGCGCTGGTCGCTGGCGCCGCTGCGGCCTGACATCTACTTCATAATGGGTATCGCGGGCGTACGCGACGAGCACGGCCTGGGCCATGACGACGAGCTGATCCGCGCCCTCAGCGGCGGACCAAACTGGCGCGCCTGCCTAATTGAATACGCAAGCCCGGGCTGGTCGGTGACCACGCCGATGGACGGCGCGATCCTGCCGGCGCTGTTCGAGAACCTGTTTGACCCCGAGCCTGTTGACCAGAAGATCGCCCGCGTCGATGCTGCACTGGCCGCGGCCCTGGAACTGAAAGAGCCGGGTGGTTTCCTGCTGATTGAAGACCTGGCGTCGCGGGTGGCGGTCGGGCGCGACCTGGTGACGGACCGCGCCCTGCTGTACGCCGAGCGCACACCGGGGCTAGGTGTGAAGCATGTCGGCGGCGACCTGATCATCCAGCGCGACCGCTTCGAAAGTGTAAGGGCCTGAGCAATGAACCTGCTGGAACGGATCAAGATGATGCTCACGGGCTCTGCCGGCGAAGCCGAGCAGGTAATCAAGGACGCCCACAGCACGCGTGAAATGCTCGAGCACCTCGACGAGCTGATCACCCAGAACGAGGTCGAGCTGCGCAAGACGCGGCAGGAGCTGGCGCGCCTTGAACTGTCGGAACGCGCGAGCATCGAGAACATCAAGTCAGGCCGCGTGGGCGACCGCGAGAAGGAATTCGTGCTGCTGCAGATCAAGCGCACGCGCACGCAGATGTCCAACCTGAAGCTGAAGGCGGACATCCTGAACAAGAACATCGAGCTGCACATGAACCTGGTCGGCAAGATCCAGGCCATGGAAGCCATGGACCTGCGCGGCATCGAGCAGAACGTGGTGGAACGCGTGATGCTGGATTTCGAAGAAGGCATGGAGAAGTTCCGCGATTCGGTCCACACCGGCGAGGGCGTGACCCAGACCCGCGAAGAGGTGCTGACCAGCAAGGACAAGGGAAGACCTGCGCAAGCTCGAGAAGGAAATCATGGGCGAGGCGCCGCGCGCGCAGCGCACCACGGACGACGAGCTGCGCGAGATTGAAGAAGAGATCATGCGCAGCGAGAAGGCGCGTGAAAAAGAGTCCAAACAGACAACCCCGGAAAAGCCCGAAGCTGAGCTGGAGTAGCCGATGGTAACCGATTTCTTCGCAAACCTTTTTCGGCACCAAGGTCGACCTGCGGAAGCTGAAGGTGAAGCTGCGCGAAGTCGAGCGCGAGCGCCGCAAGTACTTCATGGAGATGCGCAAGCTCAGCACGCGCCAGGCCGCGCTGATTGAGCAGATCAAGCGCGCCCGCCGCGAAGGCAACCAGATCGAGGTGGATTACGTCTGGGAAGAGTTGAAAGACATCAAGCACGACTTCGCCTTCCATCGCCGCGCCGCCAAGGTCAGCAACCTCGAGGGCATCGCGCTCAAGAAATACGTGCGGGGTCTCGAGCGTCTCGAGAAGCGCAAGGACAAGGACGGCATCAACAAGCTGCTGCAGCGCATCCGCAGCAGCGGCCTGGACGCCAAGCTGGCCCTGCAGCAGATCGACGAGCAGTCCTACATGGATGAGCTGAATGCCACGCTGGACGACCTGGGCCTCGAGATCGAAGGAGAGCTGGAGGACAGCGATCCCGAGAAGGCCCGCTTCCTCGACGAGATCGACACCATCAACCAGGCCGAGGAAGGCGGCGACTTCGAACAGGCGCTGAAGGCCGAGCAGGAGCTGCGCACGAAGCTGGAATCAGAAGAGGGAGCGATCTAGCGGCCGCGCGCTCACACGCAGATGAAAGTCCGATGAGACTCCAACAGCGAATTACCAATAACCAATTACCAATGACCAATGCCCCTGAATTGGAAATTGGTAATTGGTTATTGGTAATTTGCTGTTCTGCCACGACGCCATTGCCCGCTGCCTCTTCCTCGAGGACCGCCTGATGGATCTGGGTCCCAAACTCAAGCGCGCCTGCGACGATGCCCTGCACAAGGCCAAGATGGCCTGGAAGTCCGGCGATTCGGAAACTGCGGCCGCGAACTTTGAGGCCGCCAGCAAGACCATGTTCAAGTACGCCGAGTACGCCCAGTCGCGCAGCATGGAGTACGCGCGCAAGCGCAAGGCCATCGAATACCGCGACTTCGCCCGCCGTCTGCGTGAAGTCGGCATCGAGGCACCCGCCGGCAAGGCTAAGCTGCCCACGCCGCCCAGCAGCAACGTAGATGAAGACGCCCGCCACGAAAGCGTTGCTGGCGAGACCGACAAGAGCATCAGCGAGGCTGTCTCGGCCCTGGTGCATACCAGCACCATCACCTGGGACGACATCGGCGGCCTTGAAGAAACCAAGCGCGACATCAAGTACACGCTGGGCCTCTCGCTGGCCAAGCCGCCCGAAGGCGTGAAGATCACCACCTTCCGCAACATGCTGTTCTACGGCCCGCCGGGCACGGGCAAGACGCTGCTCGCGGCCGCCACCAGCAACAGCCTGAAGGTCACCACGGAGGGCCAGGCACTGTTTTTCAACGTCAAGGTCAGCGGCGTACTGAGCAAGTACTTCGGTGAAAGCAGCAAGATCATCAGCGAAATCTACGGCGCGGCGCGCGACAACAGCCCCAGCGTGGTGTTCCTGGACGAGTTCGAGTCGCTTACCAGCAACCGCGACGGCGGCGAGCAGACCGGCGCCGAACGTCGCATCCTGAGCACCATCCTGGCCGAGCTTGACGGCCTGGCCGAAAAGGGCCGCAGCGACATCTTCGTGCTGACCATCGCCGCCACCAACCGGCCCTGGGAGATCGACGCGGCCGTGATGTCGCGCTTCGAGAAGCAGATCCTGATCCCGCTGCCTGATGAAGAGACCCGCCAGGCGATCCTGGAAATCCAGCTGTTCAAGAAGGGCTACCAGATTGACTTCGAGCTGCACGAGCTGATCGACGACACGGAAGGTTACTCCGGCCGTGAAATCGAGCGGCTGTGCAAGCAGGCGACCTCGCAGATGATCGGTGAACTGAACGTGGACCTGCCGGAGCTGATTGACCGCGGCCTGGCCGCCACGCGCGGCTACCAGGTGAAGGTACGGCCGCTGACGCTGGCAGACTTCGAGCGCGCCAAGACCTACATCAAGCCGGTCACCAGCCCCGCAGAAATGCAGCGCTACCTCGACTGGAGCGTCGAGGCGGATTAGTCGCCATGCACCATGGCTGAAACGCGCATCCTGGTTGATCCCGCCCTGCAGGCCGAACTCGCGGCCGAGGGATGCTTGACCTGGATGCTCTTGCCGCGCGGGATGATCTGCACACCATCAAGGCCCGCCTCGAGTCGCGCCAGACCTACCGGCTGCAGACGTCCACGGGCCTCACCCTGTACCTGAAGCTTTACCGCGAGATCGAGCCGGAGTCCCGCTTCATGGGCCTGTTCGCCCGGCGCTTTGACTCGCCCGCTTCCCGCGAGTGGCACGTGCTGCAGCGTTTGCACGAGTTGCGCGTGCCCACCATGCGCCCGGCCGCGTGCCTTGAGGAGTTCGAGGGCAGTAGGGTCACCCGCGCGGCGCTGTTGACTGTGGGCCTGGATGCCCCGCGCAGTCTGCAGAAGCTGGTGCAGGAAGACCTGGCTGAAGACCCGCAGCCGGCGCGGCGCCAGCAGATCGCCCATGAACTGGGTCGCATCCTGCAGCGCATGCACGAGGGCGGCGTGAACCACCGTGACTTCTACCTGGTGCACATCCGCGTGGGCCCGGATGACGAGCTGTACGTGACCGACCTGAACCGAGCCGACATCCGCAAACGCGTCACCCGGCGCTGGCGCGTCAAAGACGTGGCGGCACTGCTGCACAGCTGCCCGTCGCTGGTAACGGCCACGGACAAGGCCCGCTTCGCGCGCGCATACTTCGGAGGTCGCCTGCGCCAGCACCGTGATTTCATCGAGGCCGCGGTCCGCAAAGCCGAGCGCATGACCGCCCACACCCGCAAACGCATGGCCCAGGGCGAGGCAAACTATCACGTGGTGGAGTGAAACCCTGCGGACCGCGCGGGTAAAAACAGTTACACTGGCCGCGCACACGAGAGGCTGACGCATGGGCATATTCAAGAGCAAAGAAGAACGTCGCATCGCGCGCGACATGGAAATCAAGAAGGGCATCCAGCGCATTCGCCGCCAGATCAAGGAGCTGGGCAAGAGCGAAGAGGAGTGGCTGGAAAAGGCCCGCCAGGCCGCGCGCATCAAGGCCAACGACCAGCTCGCCTTCGTGCGCAAATCGCTGAAGGCTACCACCTTCCAGCGCCGCATGCTGGAGCGCCAGTTGCTCACTATCGAGGCCGCCTACCAGATGAAGAACCAGGCGGAAAGCTTTGCCACTTTCGCCGAATCCATGGGCGTGGTCAGCAAGAGCATCAACGAGGTCTACAAGACCACCGACCTCGAGGCGACGCAGAAGAATTTCGAGCACGCCATGATGCAGGCCGAAACCATGAGCCAGCGTATGGACCTGTTCCTGGACATGAGCAAGGACAGCCTGTTCGAGACCGACAGCGTCGCCGGCGAGCAGCTGGTGACGGACGACGAGATCGACCAGATGATCGGCGTCAGCACGGAAGAGCGCAAAAAGCTCACCCGCGAAGAGCTGGACCGCGAAATCGCCCGCGAACTGGGCGAAGACGTCGAGAAAGACGAAGTGAAGTAGCCCGGTGCGTAAGCGCCGGGCATCCGGCCGGAAACTGTGCGATGGCCTTCATCGAAGCGCCTTGTAGAAGCCTGCAACGTAATTGTAGGGGTACCCGCCAGACGCCCACCGCTGACGCAGTGGGCTACACCACGGGCATCTGCGCCAGGTTGGCGGGGATGCGCTCCTCGACCCAGGCCTGCAGGCGCTCGAGTCGCGCGCGGGTTTCCGACTTGTGGTAGCCGAAGATGCGCCCTGCGTCAGGGCCGAAACTCTCGAAGTTGCTGTGTTCGATGCTGACGCGTACGCCTTCGTCAGTCTTTACCACGATCAGCATTTCCTCCACGGCGCCGCTCAGCCAACTGTACTCCCAGCGGCCGCCGATGCGCCAGTTCTGGTCCCAGGTGGTGTAGGTGAACTTGTCTTTGCGGTCACGGCCGACGTAGCGCAGCTCGAAGCCGCCGCCGACGTCCAGCTTGTGGTTGACGACCGGCACCGCCCACCAGGCGCGCAACTCGTGCAGGTCGGTCAATGCGCGCCAGACCGAGGGCAGGTCGGCGCGTACTTCACGCTCCATGCGCAGGTAATGCGGGGCCAGGATCTTGGTCGTCATGCGACAACTTTACGCGCTATTTGAAGTGTGTGCTTGTACTAACAACTTAAAGTGGCGTCCACGGTGTTCGAAGTTTGTGAAGCGCTTGTTCGGCGCGTATTCATAGAAGCTGGCTGAAGCGGGCGACATCAGGAACACGTCACCGGGCTGCAAGGCGGCAAACGCCGCCTCACAGGCTTCATCATAAGTAGCGCAGCGATTCAGTGGCGCGGACATTCCTGTCCGCGCGAGCGCGGCTTCAATCGCATCCGAGTTAGCACCCTGCACGTACACGCCCTTGATGCCGGGGTGCGCGGCAATCGCGGCCGCCAACGCATCGAAACTCAGACCTTTGTCGCTGCCCCCAGCAGCAGGTGAACGCCGGACTCGAAGGCGCTCAGGCCCGCAATCGTGCTTTCCGGCGTCGTCGCAATGCTGTCGTTGAAGCAGCGCGCGCCGTTGACCTCGCCGCAGAACTCCAGCCTGTGCTCCACGCCGCGGAAGCGGCGCATGGCCCTGGCGCAGTTCTCCAGCGCGCTGAAGCCGCCCGCCAGGCCGGCCATACAGGCCGCTGCTACCGCGTTGCTCCAGTTGAATTCGCCGGGCAGGTGCAGGTCGGCGCGCTCGGCGATCTTCCAGCCGTTGGCGTGACGCGGCAGTTCTTCCCGCGCCAGCTCTTCTTCATCGAGCCGCAACGTAAACGGCACGTTCACCACCAGCTCTCCGTCGGCGCCGGAAGCCTCCACACGGCCGAAACCCTCGTGCCGGGCTTCCGGTTGAAACGCGTCGCATGCAAGCCGCGTCGAAAAGGCGTCTGCGTGCAGGCCCATGGCCAGGCAACCGGCGTCATCGGCATTGATGTAGCACCAGCTGGGCAGCAGGTCTGGGTCTGCTTGCTGCTGCTCGTCGGTCGGGTACATGGCGATGGCCGACTTGGCCCAGATGTACTCGGCCATGTCCTTGTGCCAGTCCAGATGGTTGGGCGTGATGTTGGTGACCAGGCCGAAGTTGCAGGACTTGCGGATGCGGTGCCAGTCCTGGAGCTGGAAGCTGGACAGCTCCAGCACCACCACGTCGCGTTTGCCGATTTCATCCAGCCGGTTGATCAGCGGTTCGCCGCAATTGCCGCCCAGCCAGACACGGGGGAGGGGGTCAGACCCTCTTTTCGTACCGAAAAGAGGATCTGACCCCTTTTCGGTTCCTGGCCCCTTTTCGGTCCAGCGTCCGGCCAGCTCAGGCTGGGCGCGCTCCAGCACCTCGCACAGCATCTCGTAGCAGAGCAGCGCCGTGGTTGTCTTGCCGTTGCTGCCTGTGATGCCCACCGTGCGGGCCTCGCAGGCCTCGATGAACAGGCTCATCTCCATGGTGACTTCGGCGCCGTGGGCGCGCGCGGCCTGCAACAGCGGGTTATCGGGGCGCACGGCCGGGGAGTGAATCACCACTTCAGCGTGTTCGAAATCCTGGCGGCGGTGCTCGCCCAGGCGGAACTCGATGGGCAGGCCCTCGAGTTCTCGCATGCTGTCAGCCAGCACGTCTTCATTGCGCAGGTCGGTGACCAGCACGCGGTCACAGTAGCGCGCCAGGAACTTCGCGGCCTCGGTGCCGCCGCCAAACAGGCCCAGGCCCATCACCAGCCCGCGTTTGCCCCTGAAGCGTTCGAATGCTGCGGTCACCTGCGAATCCTTGCGGCGCTGATCAGTCCTGCCGCGGCACCCACCTGCGGCGGCCCCACAGGATCTCGTACTCGTAGCGATCCTCGGCCTTGGAAGCATATCGGTAATTCAGGGCGCGCTGGTACAGCCCATCCACGTCGGCGGGACTGGCCTTTTCCATCTCCACCCGGATCTCGTGCTCATCCACGATCACCCAGGGCGTCAGCACCTCGGCGAAGAAGTCGATCGGCGGGTACTCGTACCAGGGCGCCTCAAGCTCAATGCGGCCGCTGAGGGTTTCATAGCCCGGCTTGCGGACGGTGTATTCGCGGGTGCCGTAGAAGATGAAATTGGCGTACAGGGGGCCATCCACGTGGTTGTCGGGGCGCGTGCGCCCGATGTATTCGCCGTCGATGTAGACGTCGGCGCCCGGCGGATCAGAGCGCACGTAAATGCGCCGCTCGACGCAGCCTGTAAGCAGCATCAGCGCCGCAAGCAATAGTGGAATCGCTGCCCTCTTCACCGCGTTGATGCTAGCGGGCACAAGCCGGCTGTGGAAGGTTGTACGCGGGCGTGCCGCTTGTAGAGTCTCGCCAAAGTTCAGGGGGCGCCATGATCAACAAGTTCAAGCGCATCGTCGTACCGACCGATTTCAGCGATACCGCCGACACGGCCATCAAGCTGGCCACCGACCTTGCCGACTACTACGCGGCCACTCTCGACCTGGTGAACGTGGTTGACGCCACGGTGTACGCCTACGCGGGATATCCGTTCGCGTCCCTCAGCAAGGAACTCATGAGCGGCGCCGAAGAGGCCCTGAACAAGGTGAAAGTCCCGGTCAAGAACGCCAAGCTGAACCGCTACCTGCTCAGCGGCTCACCGGCGCGGGAGATTGCCGACCACGCCAAGCGCCACAAGGCCGACCTGATCGTGATCGGCACCCACGGCCACGGAGCGGTTGCCCGCTTCTTCCTGGGCAGTGTGGCGGACCGCGTGGTGCACGAGTCGGACTGCCCGGTGATCGTGACCAAAGCGCCCATGGGCAAGATCAAGCACGCCAAGAAGCGGAACAAGCCGTTCGAGCGCATCCTGTTCCCCACGGACTTCTCAGATACCTCCAAGCGCGCGCTGGACGCCGCGGTGGCCATGACCGAGGACATGGACGCCGAGCTGTTCGTGCTTCACGTGATCGACGACAGCCTGATCAGCACGCACGTCGAGGAAGAGCGTCACATCATCCTGAAAGAGCTGCGCCGCCACGCGCTGGATGAAATGCGCAAACAGCTGCCCGCCGAGCTGATGAAGAACTTTGAGACCATCGGCGCCGTCAAACGCGGCGACCCGGGCAAGCAGATCGCTTCCTACGCAGAAACCCACCACTGTGACCTGGTAGTGATGGGCACCCACGGCCGCACCGGCGTGGAGCGAGTGCTGATCGGCAGCGTAGCCGACAAGGTAGTGCGCCGCGCCAACTGCGCCGTCTACCTGGTCCGCCCCGGCAAGTAGCAACGCAAAAGACAAACCGCCCGGGACGCCCCGGGCGGTTTTCGTTTGGTCTGGGTTCAGCTTTCGCCGAGCATCTTTACCAGCAGGGCCTTCTGGGCGTGCAGGCGGTTTTCGGCCTGCTGGTAGACCACGCAGTCGTCGTGGTCGAGCACGCCGTCCGTGGCCACCACGTTGCGGCGGATCGGCAGGCAGTGCATGAACTTGGCGCGGCTGGTCAGCGCCATCTTTTCCTCAGTGACAGTCCAGTTTGGAAGCGTGGCGCGGTATGCGAACTCTTCTTCCATGCGGCCGTAGTGCTCGAGGCTCAGCCAGCTCTTGGCGTACACCACCTCGGCGCCGCGGAAGGCCTCGTCCTGGTCGTGCGACACTTTCACGTTGCCGCCCGTCTTGGCCGCGATCTTGCGGGCCTGCTGCATCACGGCCTCTTCAAGCTCGAACTTGCGCGGGTGCGCGACGGTGATGTCGCAGCCGCCCATGGCCGCCGCCAGCAGGAAGCTGTGCGGGACGGCCAGCGGCAGCGGCTTCACGTGCGGCGCCCAGGTCAGCACCACCTTTTTTCCGCGGGTGTTCTGGTTGAAGATTTCGCGCAGGGTCATCAGGTCGGCAAGGCCCTGGCAGGGGTGTTCGACAGCGCTTTCCAGGTTGATCAGCGGCGCGGACGCGTACTTGCTGAACGAGCTGAGGATCGGGTCCTGGCGGTCCTGCTCATAACTCTGCATGCGCGGGAAGCTGCGCACGGCCAGGATGTCGCCGTAGCGCGAGAGCACCTTGGCGGCGTCCTTGATGTGCTCGGGGCTGTTGCCGTTCATGATCACGCCCTCCTGCCACTCCAGGTTCCAGGCGTCCTGCCCCACGTTCAGCACCACGGGCTGCGCGTCCAGCTGCGCCGCGCCGATCTCGAAGCTCGTGCGCGTGCGCAGGCTGCTGTTGAAGAACAGCATGATGATGGTCTTGCCCTTCAGGCTCCAGTGGCGCTGCTCGCGCTTCATTTCGAAGGCGAGCTTCAGGATGTCGTCAATCTCGGCTGTCTCGAAATCGGCCAGTTTCAGGAAGTCGCGGCCGCGGATGTCGCTCATGTTCGTCCCCTGTCGTCTGCTTGGTATGTTCCTGCAGCCTTAGTCAGCGTCGCGCTTGCAGGCGTGAGGCGGGAGGCGTGAGCGTGCTGCCGCCAGACGCCTGCCGCCTCATGTGCTGTCAGCATGCACCGCGCGCAGTGATTGTAAAGGCGCAGGCTGTGGCGTCGCGCGCGCATCGTCTTATGCTGTCGGCGCACACCGGAGAAACGCATGGGATTGTTCAAGGCTTACGACGTTCGCGGCACGGTGCCGGATCAACTCAACGCCCCCATCGCGTTCCGGATCGGCTACGGCTTCGCCAAGCTGCTGGGTGAAGACAGCGATCACCCCCGCGTCGTCGTCGGCATCGATGCCCGGCCCACCGGGCCTGAGCTGGCCGCCGCGTTCATGGACGGCCTGGCCACCGGCGGCGCGATGGCCGAATTCGTGGGCCCCTGCAGCACGCCCATGCTGTACTGGGCCGTGGCCGGGCGCGAGCAGCCGGCCCAGGGCGGCGCCATGATCACCGCCAGCCACAACCCCGCGCGCTACAACGGCATCAAGTTCTGCCGCGAAGACGCTGTACCCATCGCCTACGACACCGGCCTGACCGAAATCGAGGAACTGGCGAAAACAGCGCCTGAGCCGCCGGCCAAATGGTCAGCCAGCCCCGGCATTTCGCTGTTTCCCGTGGGCGAAAAGGACGAGCACCCGGTTGCCACGCCGTTCGGCCTCAGCCCCAGCGTCTTCCAAGGCTACGTGCAGCACATCCGCCGCTTCGTGAAGCGCACGCCGGATGCGCTGAAAGTCGCCGTGGACCCGGCCAACGGCATGGGCGGCATCTACCTGGGCTTCCTGCGTTCGCTGGGGCTTGAACTGCACGTGATCAACGGCCAGCTCGACGGCAGCTTCCCCAACCACGAAGCCAACCCCAGCAAGCTCGAAAACCTGAAGCCGCTGTGTGAACTCGTGAAATCTCGGGCTTGCCAGCTTGGCATCGCCTTCGACGGCGACGCCGACCGCGCCGTGTTCGTGGACGAAACCGGCGCGCCCGTCGGCCAGGACATGATCACCGCCCTGCTGGGCCAGGAATTGCTGAAGCGCCACAAGGGCTCGGCCGTGCTGTATGACCTGCGCAGCAGCCGCGCGGTCGCCGAGGTGGTTGAGGCTGCGGGCGGGCGCCCCCTGCGCGAGCGCGTGGGCCACAGCTACATGAAGGCCACGATGCGCAAGATCGGCTGCATTTTCGGCGGCGAGCTGGCGGGGCACTACTACTTCAAGGACAACTTCTACGCCGACAGCGCGATTATCGCGGTGGTCGAAGTGCTGAACGCCATGGGCCTGAGCGGTGAGCCGCTCTCTGAGCTGGTAAAGCCGATCAAGCGCTACGCCCAGACCGGCGAGGTCAACTTCAAGGTGAAGGAAAAGGACGAGGTGTTCGCCCGCGTGGCGGAAGCCTACAAAGACGCCAGCATCGATCACCTGGACGGCATCACCGTAAGCTATCCCGAGTGGTGGTTCAACCTGCGCGCCAGCAACACCGAACCCCTGGTGCGCCTGAACCTGGAAGCCAACACGCGCGAGCTGCTGCTCGAGAAATTCAAGCAGGTCACCGAGCTGATCGGCCAACCCGAAGAGTAGCAACGGCGAAGACCAAAGCCCGGGGAGCAAACCCCGGGCTTTTCCGTTTGAGTCTTGCTGTGCCCCGGTTCGGGCTAACTCATCCGCGGGCTGCGCAGCAGGGCGCGGCCCCGCCCAGCTTGCCGTGGAAGTCGTTGTTCTTCACGAATTCCAGCTTGGTGCCGAACTTCACGGCCGTGCGGGTGACCACTTCCTTCAGGTCCACGGTGGTGACGTCCTTGCTTTCGCAGGCGTGGCAGGTGTCAGTGTGGTCTTTGAAAATCATGCCGCAGGCGTTGCACTGGCTGCCCTGCCGGTTGAGGTCGGCAGGCAGCAGCACTTCGTAGGCCTGACCGCGCGACAGGTAAGTCAGGGTGTCTTCCAGGCCGGAAACACCCAGCGTGCTGGAGTGAATCTCGCGCACGATGCGCTCGACCTTGCTGCTCTCTTCGTCGGATTCCGCGCTGCGGAAGTAGTCCACGGCGGTCTGCAGCAGTTCGTGGTCAGCGGCGCGGGAGTCGGCGCGCTCGCCGTCGATTACGCGGCGGGCGACGTCGGCCGTGAGGCAATCACGCAGGATGCTGCGCGACTTGTCAGGTCCGATCACCACGATGCGCTTGTAGCGGTGCTTGGAAACCAGCCCGGCCAGCGCGTCGGCCACCTCCTGGATGTGGGCGTGCTTTTCGCCCTCGATGCCGCGCTGGAAGCGCATCTGCGACCAGCCACCGCGGTGGATGCGACGGTGCACCTCGCTCTTGATCGCGCTGGTGTCCACCAGCTCGCCCAGGGCGATTTCAAAGATGCGCGCGCTGCGGCTGTCGATGGCGACCACCGCGTAGGGCTCAAACTCCTCGCCGATGAACGCGAGCTGGCTGATGAACGGGAAGCGGCGGTAAGCCACCTGGTCTTCAAACGGGATCGATGTCTCGAAGCGCTCGATCACCTTGTCGCCCTGCAGGAACAGCGCAAGGCCGATCACGTTCGGGCTCAGGTCCTGCTTGCGGATCAGCTCTACCTGCGCGATGCCCTGGCGCAGGAAGTCGATGCCGCGCTTGTCGCCGCCCAGCACGCGCTCCAGCTCGGCGGCGCGGTTCTTGATAAAGATCAGGTTTTCCTTGCGCCTGTCATGGCCGCCTTCGCGGCAGCGCAGGTAAACAGACAACACGTGCGGATACTGTGATTCCAGAGTAGCCAGCGCCTGCAAACGACCCTTGAGGTCCATCGATTTCTCCTGACGGCCAGTTGGCGGGCGGAGAGGATAGTCAAAGCTGCCCCGAGTGCAAACGGGGACTGGCATGAACTCATCCAAAACCGCTATATTCGCGGAATCATGAACGCAGCCAACGCTGAACCCGCACCACGCCAACGCCGCCTGCCGCCATGGCTGAAACGGCCGTTGCCCCGCAGCCGCGGCCAGAAATCACTGGACGAGCTGCTTGACCACCAGCGGCTGCACACCGTGTGCGAAGAGGCGAACTGCCCCAACAAGGCGCAGTGCTTCACCCATGGCACGGCCACTTTCATGATCCTGGGTGACACCTGCACCCGCCGCTGCCAGTTCTGCAGCGTGAAGTCAGGCCGTCCGCCCAACCCGCCTGATCCTGACGAGCCCCGGCGCCTGGCGGAGACCGCGTCCGCCATGAAGCTTTCCCACGTGGTGGTGACCAGCGTGGACCGCGACGACCTGGCCGACGGCGGCAGCGCCCACTGGGCAGCCGTGGTTGCGGCACTCAAGGCGTCATTGCCGGAAGCGACCATCGAGGTGCTGACGCCCGATTTCCAGGGAAAGCCCGAGCAGATCCAGCGCGTCGTGGACGCCGGTCCGCGCATCTTCAACCACAACATCGAGACCGTGCCGTCGCTGTACCGCAGCATCCAGCCCGGCAGCGTGTACCAGCGCAGCCTGGCCGTGCTGGCGCGCGTCAAGCAGGTCGCGCCGACCATGACCACCAAGAGCGGCCTGATGGTCGGCCTCGGCGAAACGCGCGAAGAGGTCAGCGCAGTTCTGCGCGACCTGCGCGCGGCCGGCGTGGACATGCTGACCGTCGGGCAGTACCTGAAACCGGAGCCAGGCCTGGCCGAAGTGAAACGCTACTACGAACCCCGTGAATTCGATGAAATCCGTGATGAAGCACTGGCACTAGGCTTCCCCAAGGTGGCCAGCGGCCCATTCGTGCGCAGCAGCTACAATGCCAAAGAGCAGTACCTGCTTGGTTGAGCCGGCGGTGGTTGAACAGCAAATTTCCAATAACCAATTTCCAATTACCAATGCGATTGGCAGGGTTGATTGGGATCCTCGTCCGAAGGGCAAGCATGGCGACAGACAACAAAGAACGGCCGATACGGGTGCTGGTGGCCAAGGCCGGTTTGGACGGCCATGACCGGGGCGCGAAAATCGTAGCCGCCAGCCTTCGTGACTCTGGCATGGAAGTGATCTACACCGGTCTGCGCCAGACGCCGGAGATGATCGTGCATGCCGCGATCCAGGAGGACGCCGACGCGATCGGCCTCAGCAGCCTGTCCGGCGCGCACATGACGCTGTTCCCGCGCGTGCTGGAGCTGCTGAAACAGCAGCACGCGCAGGGAATGCTGCTGTTTGGGGGAGGCGTTATCCCCGAGAAAGACGTTCAAGAGCTTTTGAAACTAGGCGTCGGACGGCTGTTCGGCCCCGGTACAGACACACGCGAGATCGCAAAGTACCTGAACGAAGAAGTTCCCAAACGGCGCGCGAAACAGGAGGTTTGACCATGAACACGCCACAGCCGACCACCGGCCTGACAGGCGCCTACCCGCCGCCCCCACCGCCCCCGGCGCGTTCCATCAACCGCCTCCGCCCCCGGGGCCGCAGCCCGGGTCACCAATGCCGACCTATCGGCTGTCACGCCCGCGCACGAACATCTGGCGCGTGCTGGGACTGCTGATTTTCGTGGGCGTGATCGGCTTCAACCTGCTGATCATGCTGGCCATGTTCGGCGGAGCAGGCATGCTGGGCGGCGGCCACCGCGATCCCCACGGCCTGGTGGAATATCGCCGCGAAGCCGGTGAAGGCGGCAAAATCGCCGTGATCAGCATCGAAGGCGTGATCATGGAAGGCGGCGGCGGCGGCCTGTTCGGGGGCGGCATCGACCCGGTGGCGCTGGCGATCGACAGCCTGAATCGCGCTCAGACGGACCCCGATGTGCGCGCGGTGATCCTCGAGGTCAACAGTCCGGGTGGCGGCGTCACCGCCAGCGACTACATCCACCACGAGATCCTCAAGTTCCGCGAGAGTGGCAAGCCCGTGGTCGTGTACATGAAAGACCTCGCGGCCAGCGGCGGCTATTACGTCAGCGCCCCGGCCGACTGGATCGTGGCCAGCCCCACCACGCTCACGGGCAGCATCGGCGTGGTGATCCAGGGTTTCAACTTCCATGGCACGCTTACCGAAGTCGTGAAGGGGCAGGACGCCACCATCAAGGCCGGCGGCAACAAGACCATGGGCAGCATGTTCGCCGACCCCGAGTCAGAAGAGTACCGGCAGGGTCGCCAGCTGCTGCAGGACCTGGCCGACGAAATGCACGGCAAGTTCAAGCAGATCGTCAAGGACGGCCGTGGCGGCGTCCTGCAGCCGGATTGGGAGACCTACGCCGACGGGCGCATCCTCAGCGCCGAGCAGGCAAAGAAAGTGGGCCTGGTGGACCAGATCGGCTACTTCGAAGACGCCAAGGCCAAGGCTGAAGAACTGGTCCAATTGAAGGGTCTGACCGTGGTGGAGTACGGCCGCGACGTGAGCCTCGGCGCGCTGCTGGGCCTGGGCGCTGAAGACGTACAACCCAGGGTTGAAAAAGGCCGTCGGCGAGCAATTGAGCGCGGAGCTGCAGGAGCAACTGAGGCTCTACCCCGGCCGTCCTATGGCGATCTGGGTGCCGTAGTCGGCGCAGTGTCGCCGCTGCGTCGCTCGAGCGGGTTGAGGCTCAGGACTTGAACACCTGAATGATGTCAGCGGGCGCCCTTGCAGCCAGGATCGCCTTGCGGTTGTCCTCATTGCGCAGGACGTGCATCACGGCCGCGAGCACACGCAGGTAGGTGTTCTGGTCGTTGTCGGGCGCGGCGATGGTGACGATGATGCGCACGGGCTGGCCGTCCAGGCTGTCGTAATCGATGCCTTTTTCGCTGCGCGCCAGGCCGAGGGTGAAGCTCTTTACGCTGGAAAGCTTGGCGTGCGGCACGGCGATGGTGAGTCCTACGCCGGTGGACATGATCTCTTCGCGTTCCAGGATGGCTTTTTTCAGTGCCTCGACGTCGGTGACGCCCTCGGACTTGCCGAGGTTGTTTACGATTTCGATCAACGCATCACGCTTGGACCCGCTCTCCAGGTTCATGATGATGCGCTCAGGGGAGAGCATTCCGTAGATGTCCATGTTGCTCCAAGAGACAGGCCGTTCAGGCTGCGGGTACCGGCTCCGCGGCAGGATTGTTCCGCGTCGGAACCCAAGGGCGAATTTAGCGGAGCGCAGGACGTTTGCAACATGAGGTCTCGGCTTGCAAAGGACGACGCCGGGCGTAATATCGTTGGAAGTTTCAGTAAATGTGGGCCAAGGAACTCCCCCGTTCCCCCAGGGTGCGTACGCTCGCACGTGCTTTTGGATTTCCCTTACGGGAGGCAGGGCTAGATGCCTATTTTCGCCTACGAAGCAATCAACGCACAGGGCCAGAAGGAAACCGGCGAACTGGAAGCGGCCAACCGCAACCAGGCGATCCTGGACATCCGCAACGCCGGCCTGAAACCGACCAAGGTTGCGCAGCGCGCCGAGACCGCGGCCGCCAAGAAGTCCGCCAAGAAAGAAGAGGCCGGACCTGCCCGCACCAAGGGGGGCAAGATCAAGGGCAGGGCGTCAGCGCAGCAGCTGACCGACTTCACGGCGCAGATGGCGGTGCTGATCGACGCCGGTCTGCCTGTGGTGCGCTCGTTGAAGGTGCTGGCACGCCAGCAGAAGCCGGGCGCATTCAAGTTCATCATCGAGGACGTAAGCGAAAGCGTCGAGCAGGGTTCAAGCCTGTCCGAGGCCTTCGGCAATCACCCGCGCACCTTTGACCGGCTGTACGTCAACATGATCAAGGCCGGCGAGGCGGGCGGTATTCTCGATACCATCCTGCAGCGCCTGGCCGACTTCATGGAGAAGGCCCAGCGCCTGAAGAAGAAGGTGATCGGCGCGATGATCTACCCGATCATCGTGATGTCCGTGGCCGTGATGATTCTTACCGGCATCATGATCTTCGTGATCCCCGCCTTCAAACAGATGTTCGAAGAGCAGGGCATGGAGCTGCACATCATGACCGCCGCCCTGATCTGGGTATCGGAAGGCATTGCCAGTATCTACGGCATATTGTTCGCCGTGGCTGTCGCGCTGATCGGTTTCGGCCTGGCGGCCTGGGGACGCACGCCGAAAGGCGAGCGTGTCCTGGATACAGTCAAGCTGAAGCTGCCGATCTTCGGCAACATCATCAAGAAGGCCGTTACGGCGCGCTTCACCCGTACGCTGGGCACCCTGGTGATGGCCGGCGTGCCGATCCTGGAGTCGCTGAACATCTGCAAGAACGCCATCGGCAACGTGGTACTGGGTGAAGCCATCGACAAGGTCGCCAACTCGATCAAGGAAGGTGAGACCATCGCCGGCCCGCTGTCCGAAACCGGCCTGTTCGACGACCTGGTCGTGAACATGATCGACGTGGGCGAAGAGACCGGTGAACTCGACAAGATGCTGATGAAGGTGGCCGACACCTTCGACACCTACGTGGACATCGCGGTGGAGTCGCTGGTCAGCATCCTTGAGCCGGTGCTGATCGTGTTCATGGGCGGAGCCATCGGCTTCATCGTGATCGCGCTGTTCCTGCCGCTGGTCGGCCTGATCGACGCAATCGGCGGGGCATAACGAATTCGAAGCAATCCACCATCGGGCGGGGTGCAGAGCACCCCGCCCTTTCCTATACTGTCGACGGAGGACAGCCGCCGGCATGGCACAGTCGGGCGACACCGGAGCAGTTACCTACGCGGGCATCGCGATCATCCTGCTGGTCGCGATCGGCGCGCTTGCGTTGTTCCGCTTCAACCTGTTCAACATGAAGGACCTGCTGGCCGGTCCCGAGGACGACAAGCGCACCGGCATCCCGCGCCGTCCGGCGGACAACGGCGGCAGCGGGGGGACCAGCGGCCCCGTTGAGTCGAGCTGGGACAGCACCATGCCTGATCCCGACCGCTACCGTGTGCAGCACGAGCGCCCTTTGCCTGAAAAGCTGACCTACACCCGCCACGTCGGTAACTATGACGTGGACGTCGAGCTTCGGCTGGTGCCGCAGGGCTGGTTCATCATGGGCGAGGATGACGGCGTGCGCAGCAACATGCCCAAGCGCTGGGTATGGCTGGACGACTACTACGTGTCCACCGTCGAGTTCACCAACGAGCAGTTCTACGCATTCATCCTTGCGGACGGCTACCGGGACGCCACGTATTGGACCCAGGAGGGATACGGATACATCACCCGCAGCGTCGGTGAACGCGGCAGCCAGTACGTGGGCTGGAAGCCGCTCGAGAACGGGGCACGGCTGTGGGCATTGGCCTCGCCGCGGGAGCAGGTAACGCTTGAGGTGCTGGAGAGCGACAAGATTCTGGGTAAGCCGGATTGCAAGGTACTGGTGCTGCCCGCCGGCGGCAACTGGAGCAGTTACCTGACCTTCGACCGCATGGCACGCACCGTCAGCCTGAAGTACCGCGACACCTGGGCTTTCGTCAACGGCATCGACCTCGCCAACTATCCGGATCACGACCTCTCTCGCCTGGGCCTGTTGCGCGTCACCGACCGGCAGGGGCGCATCGACCTGTCCGACCTCTCGGACGGCACGTCGTACGACGTCATCGCCTTCGCCGACGGCGATAGCGAACCGCCCACCTTCGGCGAACTCAAGCGCAGCGCCGCGCCTTATCTGCGCGGGCCGAAGATGCCCGTCGTCGGCGTTTCGTGGTTCGAAGCCGATGCCTGTTGCCGCTTCTTCGGGGGCATGCTGCCCACCGAGGCGCAGTGGGAAAAGGCAGGCCGCAGCATCGACGGGCGCCTGTTCCCGTGGGGCAACAAGCTCGAACTCACGCCCGGCCCCGACGGCAAGCGCTTCACCACCGATCTCGCCAACCTGAATCGCTGGCGCGTGCTGGAAGCGGGCAGCCTCCCGGCGGGCGCCAGCGTTTACGGCGTGCAGGACCTGGTCGGCAATGTGTCGGAGTGGTGCCGCGACGTGTACATTGAGATTCCGGTGTGGTCCGAACGCAACCCGTTCAATGCCGGCGGCGCCAAGGATCGCAGGGCTGAACGCGGCTCCAGTACCCACGACGACGACGAGCAGACTGCCAAACTGCACAACCGTCGCAGCAGCGACCCCTACACCCGCGGCGTGGAGTCGCGCGGCTTCCGGGTCGTGTTCGACGCCGAGACCGCACTGAAGCTAACGGGCTGGAAGTAGGCCAGCGGCGGGTGGCAGCCGACAGTAAACCGGCCTGTTCCCCCACTTCCCGACCGCTGCCTTTTGCCTGCCTCCTTTTTCTTTCCGCTCAAGAAGTGCGCGCCTTCTTGCCGATTTCCCCACGGAGATCGACATGGCCGCCAACGAACAACCGCGCTCGCGCCCCACGCGCATTTCTGCCGCAGAATTCAGCGCCATGGCAGGTCGCCAGGCCCCGCGCAAACCACGCATCCAGCACCGCGACTGGACAACCAGGGTTGACAAGGGTCCGCAGCAGCCGTTCCGACTGCGCCTGCCCTTTCTGCCGCCGTCTGTGAACAAGCTGTTCACCACGGTGCGCGACCCCCAGAGCGGCGTGATCAAGCGTGTACTGACCCAGAAGGCTCGCAAGATCCGCCGCCTGATAACCGCCCTCGTCGACCGCCAGCTCAGCCCGAACGCGATCTACGAGCTGCAGATCGACATTCATCTGCCCTGCTTCACCAAGAGCGGCGCCGTCCGCAAACTCGACCTCAGCAACCGGGTGAAGTTCATTGAGGACTGCGTCTGCACGGCGCTGGGCATCGACGACAGCCACATTTTCCGCGTCGTGCTGACCAAGCACGACAGCGACACCGAGCTGACCGTGCTCGAGATCAGAGAACGCGACCAACAGGCCGGGCGCGAAGCCGCCTGAACACTGGAGCCGTCATGGACAACCTGCTTGCCCGTCTGCAGAAGGCCGACCCCTACCGCATCTCCCTGGCTCCGCTGCTGGGGTTGCTGGCCGGCTTCCTGGTCAATCGCGCTCACGGCGGCGCCACCGGCTGGGCGCTTCTGGTCGAAATGCTGATCGGCGCTGTGATGATCACCTTCGCTGCAACGGTGCTGGCCAACGTCGCCCAGCTGATGCAGGAGCGCGAACAACAGGCCTCGCAGGCGGCTGCTCAGCAGGCCAGCCGTGTGACCGCCCGACGCCAGGCGCTGATGGACGCCGAATCAGAACGCTACCGCATCGAGCGCTTCTTCCGCGAGCAGATACTCACTGCCGCCCTGCGCGCCGAGCGGCTCGAGCAGGCCCTGATCGAGCAGCGCGCCGAGGCCACGGCGCTGCGAGGCATGCTGGCGCGTTTCGACGCGGCACGCCCCCAACTGGAACTGGGCGCGTTGGCGGCACGACTCGAGAAGCTGGAGTCCGCCACACGAGTCGCCGAGGACGCCCGGTCCAAGATCCTGGCACTGGAACAGGCGCAGGAACAGATGCGCGCCCAGCAGGTCGCGCTCGACCGCCGCGCCGCCCAGGAAGCCGAGGAACTCAAGGCTTCGCTGTTGCAGCTCGCGATCAGCGAAAGCCAGCGCATGCGCAACATGGCCGCGCCGGAAAACGACCAGTCCGGCCGCATCATCGAGCTGGAGTCGCGCATCCACCGCCTGGCCCGCGAGATCGAAGCGCTCAGCAGCCGTCGCGACGTGGTAACTGGCGCGCCCGCGGCGCAGCAGGCCGCAGCACCCGAGAAGGCCCGCATCGGCTTCCTGCAGGCAATGCTGGACGCCAACAAGACCCTGCGCAAGCAGATCAAGGAAGCGGCCTGAACTGCAGTCAAGTCAAAAGCCCCGGGCCGATGCCCGGGGCTTTTTTTGGTATGGGAACCGCTACTTCTTGTTCTTCTCGGCTTCTTCCTTCAACTTTTCGATGATCTTGTTCTTCTCGAGCAACGTTTCGTAGGCCTCGAAGAACTTCACCGGCTCCTCGGCCCAGGGAGTTGCGGCCGAATTCTCGAACACCGCCCAGGTCATGTTGGTGAAGCCCTTCTTGTAGTCGGTTTCATCACCCTTGACGTACATGGGATCCTTGGCGCCGTGCACGAACAGTGTTGGAACCTTGATCTTCTGGTTCTTCACCGCGTCCGTGAAGTTGTATTCCGGCACCAGGATGCGGGCGTTGCCCTCCGGTTCAACCTGCCAGGGGCGCTGCGCGTAGAAGATCGGCTCCAGCGCTTTCGGGTCCGCCCAGCGGCGCTTGTAGCTGCCGGTGTGCGCCCAGAAACGCTGTTCGTCGTTCAAGCTCTCTGAGCCGGTGCGTCCGCTGGGATCGTACAGCAGGCTGATGCCATAGTACTTGAAGGCCTCGTCTTTGCTGCCCTCACAGGCGTTGCGAGCCTGCTCGCGGGAGCCCTTTCCCGACCAGGTGCCGACGATGATCGCGAACGCGACGCTTTCCGGGTGAAGGCGCAGGTACTCAAGTGCGATCCAGCCGCTGACGCCGTGAGCAATCAGGCCGACCTTCTCCTGCTTGGACTGCTTGCGCCGTTCCTCGAAGGTCTCGACCAGCTGCTTGAGCGGGTAGTAGTAAGCGGTGCGGTTCACGCTGCCGTCGCGATTCTTCATCCACTCGATGTCCTTCATGCGGCTGCAGTCCGGCAGCTTGACGAAGGTGCACTTGAAGGTCTTGTTGATCTGGAAGATGTACGGGTACCAGTAGCGGTCCGAGGCGCCAAGGTCGGGCAGGATCAGGACTTCCATGTCCACGGGGCGCGGCTGCGGGCTGCTGAAGCTGTGGCCTTCCAGCTCGACGTCTGTGTACTGGTCCTTGAAGGCGTCCGCGCGGCGCGGCTTCAGCGGCTCGGCTTCCTTCAGGCCGTCAGCAAAGAAGCGCCACTTGGCAAGGTCATCGCCGAAGTCCTGGCTGCTCAGGCTTTCCAGGGCATCGCTGATCAGGAACTTCAGCTCGCGGCTGAACTTCTTGTCGGCCGAGGCCAGTTCCAGCATCCCGACCAGCAGCTTGACATTCTCCTTGGCTTGCTTCTGCGCCTCCGGATTGTCCGGCGCGCCACGGAACACGCCGAGCTCGCGCAGCATGCGGGCCTTCACCTTTTCCGGTACCTTCTTGCCCATCACCAGCTCAGGGGCGCGGCCCCACTTTTCCGCGGTGGCCCAGGTGGCGTTGTTGTACAGCGCCCATACCAGGTGCTCGCCGGCCGACGGCTTCTTGCCGACTTCCTTTTCGTCGAACAGGAACTTTTCTAGCGTGGCCAGCAACTCCTGGTTGCTCTCGCCCTGTAGGCGGCCAGTAACCGTTGCGCGGTACTGCCAGACGTCGGACTCGAGAATCTCCAGGTACTCGTCCGACAGTTCGGCGCCGCCCGCCAGCGCGTCGATGGCGTCTCGCTTGACGAGGTTCGTGGATTTCTTGTCGCGCCATACCTTCCAGAAATCATCATCCGGTCCGGCTTCCGCAGTGGTGAATGCGATCACCAGCAGCAAGGTGACCAGCGCGGGTATGGCAAGGGAACGTAGTCTCATGTCTCAACCTCCAGTGCCTCAGGGATGCACGTAGTCGCTATCAGGGGACGGCCTCCAGCGCAAGATTATAGCCTTGCGCACAGCCCCGCGCAGCACAGACGTGCCCGCTTTGACGCAATTGCATGATGGCCCTGAGTTTGAGACGAATTCGCAGGGTGTAAACCTCAAGCCAATTTGAAGAATTTTACTGCCCCTGGCCGGGATTCCCCGCTAGGTTTCCTGAGCTATGGCACAGAACAGCTCACGTCAACGCTGGCTCACACTGATCACCCTGCTTGGTTCAGGCGGGCTCGTTGTCGGCCTGATCTGGGCCTACTGGGTGTTCGGCAGCCAGCTCGCGCTGGCACAGGGCGCCGACAGCGCCATGGACGTGCTTACCGCCGGCGTGCTGGCCTGGACCGTGGCCGTGGCGGCACAGAACCCCGACAAGGAACACCCTTTCGGCCATTCCCGGGCTGAGCCCATCGGCGCCCTGGTGGTGGCGGTGGTCGCGGGCGTGCTGGCAGTTGAAGTGGGCCGCAACGCCATCGAAGCTATCGCGGAGCAGAAGACCGCTCGCGTTGACTGGCTGCTGGTGGTCGTGTTCGGAGCCAAGTCGGTGTTCAAGACCTTGATCTTCCTGTTCTCCACGGCCAGCTTTCGCCTGACCAAAAGCCCGGCCATGAAGGCTTTGGCGGTAGACGCTCGAAACGACGTACTCGTGAGCATCCTTGCCATCACCGGGTTCTTCGGCGTACGGGCGGGGTATCACATGCTGGATGCCTGGCTGGCGCTGCCCGTGGCGGGCTGGATCGCCTGGACCGGCTTTGAACTGGCCCGGGATAACGTCCGCTACCTGATGGGCGAAGCGCCGCCGGAGGAACGCCAGGATGAACTGCGCCTGCTTGCGTCTGAAGTCGAAGGCGTGCAGGCAGCCCACGACCTGCGGGCGCATTACATAGGAACCGTGCTGCAGGTGCAGGTGCACATCGTGGTGAAGCCCGACCTGACCGTGCTGCAGGCACACGACATCGGGGGAAGCCGTACGCACCCGCCTCGAGCAGGAAGAAGACGTTGGCAACTGCTCGGTACACATTGATGTGAAATAGCGGCCGCGTGTCCATCGGGCGCCTGGGCCTCGGTCCGTTTTCCATGCTATGCTGCGGATATGACGGAATTCCCCCCACCATCCGATTTCAACGGCCCCCATGCGGCAAGCCTTGCCGGCTGCGTGGACCTGCACATGCACTCGTGCCTGAGCGACGGTGCCAGCACGCCGGAGTACCTGGTGGAATGGGCCGCGGACCTGGGGCTGAAGGCCATCAGCCTCACCGACCACGACACCACACGCGGCATCAGGCAAGCCATCGAGCGCGGCCATGAGCTTGGCGTGGAAGTCATCCCCGGCGTCGAGATCAGCGTGAAGCTCAGCGGCGGAACCTTTCACCTGCTGGCCTACTACTACGATCCCGACGACACAGCCTTTGAGGCCACGCTGCGCGAAATCGCAGCCAAGCGCGAGGCACGCAACCGCAAGATCGTGCAGGCGCTTACTGAGCACGGCATGCCCATCACCTACGAAGAAGTGCTGCAGGAAGCCGGCGAAGCCGTGGTCGGCCGCCCGCACATCGCGGCCGTGCTGGAACGCAAGGGCTACGTGAAAACCCGCCAGGAGGCGTTCGACAAGTGGATCGCCGACGACGCGCCCTGTTACTTCGAGAAAGACACCTTCGGCCCCGAGCAGGCCCTGCGCTTCGTGCGTGAGCACAAGGCCGTGCCGGTGATCGCTCACCCGATCTGGCTGAACCGCGGCGGGCTGGACAAGACCGAGGAGTACCTGAAGCAGCTGAAGGCCTGGGGTCTGCTGGGCCTTGAAGCCATTTACCCTGACCACGACGAGGTGTGGACCGCAGGACTGATCGAGATCGCCCAGCGACTCGGCCTGGTCGTCACCGGAGGCAGCGACTACCACGGCGGCAGGACCAAGCCAAACATCACGCTGGGCCACGGCGAAGGGGGCGGCTTCAAGGTGCCCGCGTCCGTGCTCGTGGGCCTGCAGTCCGCGCGGAGGGCGGCGCAGGAGGCGGCATGATCGAGTGCGCCCACGGTGACTACCGGATACGTGAAATCGGGCTGACGTTGCCTGAGCTTGCACCCGTGGCGGAATTGCATCACGAGGTGCTGCCCTCCCGCGTCTACGCCACGGCGGACAAGAAAGCCGGTTTTGCCGAGGAAATCCGCGCCAGCCTGGAGGGCCGCGACGGCCTGGTGCTGGGCGCCTTCACGCCGGACGGCCGGCTGGCTGCCTACAAGCTGGGCTACCGTACGGGAAACCGGCGCGAGTGCTTCTATTCGTGGATCGGCGGCGTTCACCCCTTTCATCGCCGCAAGGGTCTGTATCGCGCCTTGACGCACCTGCAGCACCGCTGGGCTCTGCAACAGGATTTCAAGTACGTCGAAACCCATACCTGGGGGGACAACGCGGCCATGTTGATCCTTAACCTGCAGGAAGGGTTCATCGCCATCGGCGCCATCAGTTCTCCGGATCGGGCCGGCACGCGTATCATCCTGCGCAAGCCCCTGTAGCGCCCTTGCTGCGCTGTCTCTGCGAAACCGCAAAGCCGAACGAATGTCTGCTTGCGCCGGAACGCGAGACGGATAGAATACTCACAGTGACCCCGAGTCCGCTGCACACGGCCTGCACGCCCCTTCGGCCGAAAGTGGAGTCGAATATGAAGAAGGCAGTACTGCTGTTGGCCGCGACCGCCGCGATTGCGCTGTCCGGCTGCACGATGTTCCAGGACGACATCTACAAGGCGCAGGCCGGCTACTACATGAGCGACAGCTTTGACTCGGTCGAAGCCGCCATTCATGACGAGTTCGCCGAGCGTTTCGGCAAGGACGCCGTGTTCCGCCCTGATGTCGAGTGGAAGTACAACAACTGGACGGTGATCTCCGATCAGCGCGCCGTGGGCCTCGAGAAGTACCGCACGCGCATCACGGCCTATCCGCAGCTGGATGCCGACGGCATGTATGAGCCGGTGGTGATCGTGCGCAAGGAGTTCTACAGCGGCTACGGTTACGGAGCGCGCGGCGGCCCCACCGCCATGTACTCCGGCAAATGGAGCGAGGCCGGCCGCGACGTTCACCTTGAGGCTGAGCTTTCGAACGCCATCTACAACCGCCTGCACAGCGGCAGGAAGGCATCCGAAGCCGGCGGGCAGTAGACGTGAAATCAAACCTGCGCATTCTTCACGGGACGCCCCTCTCCCTGCGGGCGTCCCGTGTTCTTCTCGCCGCCCTGCTGGCATTCGCGGCGCCGTTGTTTGCCGACGGCCCCGAAGTGCCTGTGGTTGACTGGCTCGAGCAAACCCGCATCGCCCTTGCCAAGGGCGATGCCGACGCGTTGAAGCACGCCGCCAGGGCGCTGAAGGACAAGCCGGACGGCGCCGCTGAGAACCGCCAGATTGCGCTGGTGATGTTCTGGGCCGGCCACTACGAAGATGCCGCGCGCTACCTGCGTCGCGCACTGGCCATCCAGCCGGACGCGCTGTTGAACCAGGAGAAGCTGTCCAAACAGATGCCGGCCGCCGACATGCGGGCGCGTCTGGTGCAACTGGCGCCCAAGGCGGAGACTGAGCCGGAGCTTTGTTTCCTCACGGGCGCCATGCTGCTGCTGGATGACGACCGGCCCCGCGCGCTGGCATTCCTGGTGCGCGCCGAGGAACTTGCCGGCACCGACGGCCAGGCTGCCCGCCTTGCCAACGCGGGCGAGCGCGACCGCAACGAGCTGCGCGGTGTGGCTGCATTGCGCGAAGGCGCATGGGACGAGGCCCAGCGCTCGTTCGTGTTTGCCGCGCTGGACTCCCCCACCATCGCCGAGCACCACGCGGGGCTGGTGGTGGCACTCGCGGCCGCCGGCGACGATGCCATGGCGCTGAAGCTGGCAAACGGCGTGTACGCGCGCTATCGCTTCGAGACGCTGCTGCCATGGCTGCAGGCGCTGAAGGCCGGTCAGCCCGTCGCGGACGCCGCCGCGCGACTCAGCAAAGCCGAGCAGGCGGGCCTGGCCCACCACCGGCTTTCGGCGCTGCTGTACTTCGCGGCCGGCTGGTACCGCAGCGCGCGCGACGCCGGCGTGCAGGCGCTGCTGTTCAACAAGCTGGACGACTTCACCCATGACCTGGAATCGTGGCTTGAGCAGAAGCAGCTCAGCGAGGACCCTGTGCAACCGGCACAGCCCGAGAATCCGCCGGATCAACCGGAGAGCAAGCCCGACGAAGTGGAAGCCGAAGCGCCCTCCATTGAAGGTGCGCGCAGGCTGATCCGCCGCGCCGACTACACCGGTGCGCTGAAGATGCTTGACCATTTCGTAACCGAGCAGGCTGACCCGGAGGTCTACCACCTGCTGTTCGTGGTGCTGGTCGGGCGCGGCGAGCTGGCTGACGCCAGCGCGGCACTGCAGTCGTGGTTCCTGAAGGTCACCGACGCCGAGCGCGCGAAGCTGAACGCACTGCGCGAACTGTTTGGAAGCCGCGAACTGTTCGAGGCCTGGCGCAGGCAGATCACCGTTGTGCGCGACACCGACCCCAACGTGGGCCTGCCGCGTTTGCTGAACTGCTACGTCGAGATCACCCGCGGACGATACTCCAGTGCACGCGATGAACTGGTGGTGGCGCGCATCGAATCGCCGGCAAACCTCACGGTGCAGGCCATGGACCGGCTGCTGCAGCAGGCCCAGTATCAGGCCGACGTTACGCCCGAGGGCCTGCCCGATGACCCCACGCCCAACGTGCTGCGCGGCCGTGCGGACCGTGAGTTCCGTGCCGGCAACTACGAAGCCGCCAAGACCGCCTATCTTCAGGCCATGGAGGCGGACTCCACACTGCCGTTCCTTACTGCCGGATTACTACGCTGTTACTTCGCGCTGGGCGACTACGACAACGCCGTGCGCCAGTTGAACCTGCTTTTCATCGAGCAGGGTATGAAGGACAAGCAGCCGCGAGATTTCGCGCTGCTGCTGGACGCGGGCTACGACAGCCAGGAAGTGTTCCGCAGTCACCTGGATGCGCTGAAGGCCGAGTGCGACAAGCGTCCCCTGAGCAGCACGCCATGGCTGCTCTACGGCGTGATCCAGTGCACCCGCAACGAGTTCAAGGCCGCGCGCGACGCCCTGCAGGTCTGGCACGACAACGACACCAGCAAGCAACGCGACACTATCCTGCTGAAGTTCTACGAGTACGCCAGGAAGCGCGCGTCTTGATCAGGGCGTTGCGCACCTATACTCGGCTGCATGAAGCTCAAGTCGGTCCCTGAAGACTTTGTGGTTGAAGAAGTCAGCGACTTCACGCCTGACCCGGGCGGCCGCTTCTTCGTCTATGAACTGGAGAAGCGCTCGTTGGCCACGCTGGAGGCGCTGCACATCATCGCGCGCGCGGCGGGGATGCGCGAACGCGACCTGTCTGCGGCGGGGCTGAAGGACAAGCATGGCTTGACGCGTCAACTGTTCAGCTCGCCGCGCGCGCTGCCGGCTGTCAGCGACGAGCGGCTGAAACTGCGGCTGCTGGGCAAAAGCGCCGAAAAGCTGACCGCCGGCTCGATTGTCGGCAATCGCTTCACCATCACGCTGCGCAACCTGCGCGAAGAGGAAGTTGCCGCGCTGCCCCGCAACGCCGAGCAGATCCGGCGCTTCGGCCTGCCCAACTACTACGACAACCAGCGTTTCGGCGGCATCGCCCATGGGCGCGGATTCATCGGCCGCGCGCTGGTTGCCGGCGACTTCGAGCAGGCCCTGTGCCTGCACCTGGCCGCGCCGCACCGCAAGCAGAGCCTGACGGACAAGAGCAACCGCCGCCTAGCCGACCAGTTGTGGGGCGACTGGGACTCGCTGCACCAGCGCATGAAGCGCAGCCCCGAGCGCGCGCTGGTCGAGTACCTGAAAGGTCACCCGGCCGACTGGGCCGGCTGCTTTGAGCGCATCACGCCTTCGCTGCGCAACCTGTTCGTCGCCGCCTACCAGAGCTGGCTGTTCAACGAAACCCTGCGCCGCATGATCGAGTCGGCCGTGGCTTTTGAGCCAGTGAAGTACAAGGCGGGCGTGCTGGCGTTTTATCGCGAGTTGCCGGAAGAGTTGCTGGCGCGCTGGCGAGCCGTTGAGTTGCCGCTGCCCGGCCCGGGAACGAGGCTGAGAGAGTTTCCCGATGCGGCGCCCCACCTGCAGGCGGTGCTGGATGCCGAGGGGATCACGCTTGAGCAGCTGTCATTGCCGGAACTTGAACGCACCGGTTTCAAGGCGTCGGCGCGCAAGGCGCTGCTGTGGCCCAAAGGGCTGGAGCTGGGCGAGCCGCAGCCCGACGAGCTGAATCCGGGTGCTAAGAAGGTGGTGGTGAAGTTCGAGCTCGGCCGCGGCAGCTTCGGCACCATGGTGACGCGGCGGCTGGGGCTCGGGGTCTGACCTCTACAACTGATCCAGCGCGTCTTGCACGTCCGGGTCGTCGAGGTCGACCTTGTCCTTGAGGTCGTGCCCCTTGGTCAGGTCCTCCACCACCGCGTACTCGCCGTTGAACCAGCGACCCAGGTCAACGACCTTGCAGCGCTCGCTGCAGAACGGGAACCAGGGGTGCTGCTGCAGGTCCACGAAGCTGAACTTGCGCTTGCACTCGGGGCAACGTTTCTGGTGGCAGGTGGCCATTGCTTAAGCATGGCGACGCTGACGCTTCCCGCAAGGGTGGGCCCGCTACTTCTTAGCCGCGGGCTTGCTTTCCGGCTTGGCGGGCTTGGCCTCGGCCGGCTTTGACTCGGTCTTTGCGGCCGGTTTCGATTCGCCGCCCTCGGCCGGCTTGGACTTCTTGACGTAGTCGGTCTCGTAGAAGCCGCTGCCCTTGAAGATGGGCTGCATGCCGCTGCCGATCAGGCGCTTGAGCTTCAGCTTGCCGCACTTGGGGCACTTGCGCAGCGCCTTGGCGGTCATGGTCTGGAATTCTTCGAACTCGTGACCGCAGGCTTCGCACTTGTAGTCGTAGGTAGGCATGGTGTTTCGGATCCCGGCGCCGCAAAAGGGTCAGACCCCTTTTCGCAAGCGAAAAGGGTGTCAGACCCTACTTCTTGTTGACCTGCACCTTGCTGGCGCGCAGCACGCGGTCGTGCAGCTTCCAGCCCCGTTCCAGCTCCATGGCAACCGCGTTGTTCTCAAGCTCCGGGTTGCTGGTGGTCATCAGCGCCTCGTGCACGGCCGGATCAAACGGCTGGCCCAGCGCCTCGATGGGCGTGATGCCGTGGCGCGCCAGCGCGTCGATGAACATCTTGCTGGTCAGCTCGACGCCTTCCGCCAGCGCCTTGAAATCCTGGGCCTGCCGCGCCGACTGCAGCGCGCGCGCCAGGTTGTCGAGCACCGGCAGCAGTTCCCGCGTCAGCGAGCCGGCCGCGTACTTCAGGTCGTCCTGGGCTTCGCGTTTCAGGCGCTTGATGGCGTTGTCCATCTCGGCCTGTGAGCGCCTGGCTACTTCCAGCCAATGCTCGGCCTTGGCCGCCTGCTCCGCCAGCGCGAGCAGCTCTTCATCGCTCAGCTTGCGCAGCTTCTTGGCGCGCTTGTGGGGCGGCAGTTCTTCGTCGGCGGCGATCTGCTCGCCGTGCAGGGCTTCCTCGGCCGTGTGCATGGCCTGCTTGTCGTGCAGGGCCTGCTCAGCCTCGTGGCCCTCGTGGGGCTCGCCTTGCGGGACTACTTCTTCGTGCTTATCTTTGGCCATCTCTGGTTTCCTGAACGCGTCTTGAGCGTCCGGCCGCGCGCTGTTCCTACTTGCTGAACAGCTTCTTGAACTTGTCCATGAACGACTTGCGTTCCGGGGTGATGTTCTGCTCTTCCGTTTCGGCGTACTCGCGCAACAGCTTCTCCTGCTCTTTGGTCAGCTTGCTGGGCACTTCCACCACGACTTCAACCAGCTGGTCGCCGCGGCCGTAGCCGTCCAGCTTCGGGAAGCCTTCCCCCTTCATGCGCAGCACCTGGCCGCCCTGGGTACCGCCGCTCACCTTGAGTTCCTTGCGGCCGCGCAGGGTGGGGACTTCCAGCTTTGCGCCCAAGGCCGCCTGCGCAAACCCGATCGGCAGCTCCAGGTAGACGTCGGCGCCGGCGCGCTTGAACAGCGGGTGCGGGCGGATGTGCACCTCGCACAGCAGGTCGCCCGGCGGGCCGCCCTGCTCGCCGCTTTCGCCTTCGCCCGCGATGCGCAGCGTCATGCCGTCCTCGATGCCGGCCGGCACTTTCAGCGTTATCTCACGCTCTTTCAGCTTGCGCCCCGTTCCCTGGCATGACGGGCACGGGTCCGTGATCACTTCGCCGCGGCCATGGCAACGCGGGCAGGTGCTGCGCATGCTGAAGAAGCCCGCGCTGGTCATCACCACGCCGGCGCCCTGGCATTGAGGGCACTGCGAGGGCTTGGTGCCCGCCTTGGCGCCGCTGCCGCTGCAGTCGTCGCAGGTTTCGGCACGGCGCAGGCTGATGGTTTTCTCGGCCGGTTCAACCGGGTCGCTGAACTCGAGTTCTATGGCGCAGCGCAGGCTGGCGCCGCGGCGGCCGCGCGTGCGGGTGCGGGTGCTGCCGCCGAAGAAGTCGCCGAACACGCTGCTGCCGCCGAAGATTTCACTGAACGCGGAGAAAATGTCCTCTACGTTGTTGAAGCCCGCGCCGCCGAAGCCCGGGCCGGAATGGCCGAACTGGTCGTACTGGGCCCGCTTGTCGTCGTCGTTCAGGACGCCGAACGCCTCGGCCGCTTCCTTGAAACTGGCCTCGGCCTCGGCGTCGCCGGGGTTGCGGTCGGGGTGGTACTTGAGCGCCAGCTTGTGGTAGGCCTTCTTGATCTCGGCCTTGGAAGCGTTCTTGGCGACACCAAGGACTTCGTAGTAATCACGTTTTGCCATAGTGTCGCCGGGGTTATTTTGGATTTCCGATTTTGGATTTTTGATTCATTGCCAGATGCCGGCACTGACTGCCTCTTACGCAGCCTTCGTGGCGCATGCGGGCCAATCGAGCTTTGGGGCGGCAATGCTCAGGCGTTTGCCGTCCACCCGAAGACGGCCCTTTGCCGCCACGGCCACACCAGAGTCATCGGCGACAACGACCGAATTGTTCCGAACTTCGTCACGCGTGACTGCACCTCAATCCAAAATCCAAAATCCAAAATCATCTCTTGCGCCGCACCACACCTGCTTCGGCGTCATAAAGCTCCCAGCCCTGGCCGGAGAGCTCGTTGATCTTGCGCAGGCTGTTGATCTGGCGGTCGAAGCTGGTCTGGCCCTGCTCGTACACGAACACGTGCGTTTCCAGGTACTTCTTGTCTTCAGCGCTGCCGGCCCAGCGGCTCACGTCGATCTCGTAGCTTTCGATGCGCGGCACGCCCACGAGGTAACCATACTCGTAGCCGCCGGCGTCCTGGGCGCCGACTTCGCCGCCGTTGAACACCGTACCGGCAAACACGGCCGCCGCCAGCAGAACGATCGCACCCACACCCGCCAAGATCCTGGTTTTCATTTCATGCTCCTGTTCAGGGACCTCCCTGAAACAGCTTTAGCGGCTCACGGGTTCCCAAGATCTGCCGGGAGAAGGCCGGCCCCCGTTTGGTCAGCAACAACGGGGGCCCTGATCCTTCGCAGTCTGGGCGCTAGGCCGTGGCGCCGCTGATCTTGCTGTCCTTCTTTTTTCAGGTCGGTAACGAGCGTGTTGGTGGTCAGCATCAGGCCCGCAATGCTGGACGCGTTCTGGATCGCGCAGCGCGCAACCTTGGTCGGGTCCAGGATGCCGGCCTTCAGCATGTCGTCGTACTCACCGGTCAGCGCGTTGTAACCGTCGGTCGGCTTCTTCGATTCCTTGAGCGTCTCAACGATGTAGCTGCCGTCGTGGCCCGCATTGTCGGCGATCTGGCGGCACGGGGCCTCCAGCGCGTCGGCCAGCACGTCGGCGCCCACGCGCTCGTCACCCTTGAAGTTGGCGGCGCGAATGGCCTGGCTGCAACGCAGGTACGAGATGCCGCCGCCCGGCACAACGCCTTCCTGTTTGGCGGCCTTGGTGGCGTTCAGCGCGTCCTCGACGCGGAACTTGCGTTCCTTCATTTCGGCCTCGGTGTGGCCGCCGACGCTGATTTCCGCCACTCCGCCGGACAGCTTCGCCAGGCGCTCCTGCAGCTTTTCCTTGTCGTAGTTGCTGGTGCTGGCGGCAATCTGGCTGCGCAGGCTTTCGATGCGGGCTTCGACGTCCTTCTTCTTACCCGCGCCCTCGATCAGCGTGGTGCTGTCCTTGTCCACGATCAGGCGCTTTACCGTGCCGAGGTGGCCGAAATCCACGTTCTCGAGGCTGATGCCCAGGTCCTCGGTGATGCTGGTGCCGCCGGTCAGCACCGCGATGTCGTCCAGCATGGCCTTGCGGCGGTCGCCAAAGCCGGGGGCCTTCACGGCCGCCACGTTCAGCATGCCGCGCAGGCGGTTCAGCACCAGCATGGCCAGCACTTCGTTCTCGATATCTTCGGCGATGATCAGCAGGGGCGCGCCGGTCTGGGCCACGCGCTCGAGGATCGGCACGATCTCACGCACGCCGCTGATCTTCTTCTCGTAGATCAGCACTTTGCAGTTGTCGTACTCGACCGTGAGCTCGTTGGCCTTGTTGATGAAGTAGGGGCTCATGTAGCCCTTGTCGAACATCATGCCGTCAACGAAGGTGAGCTCGTTATCGACGCCCTTGCCTTCCTCGATGGTGACCACGCCCTCTTCGCCTACGTGGTCGATGGCGTCGGCCATCAGCTTGCCGATCTCGGCGTCCTGGTTGGCGCTGATGGTGGCGACGGCCTTCAGCTCTTCCTTGCTCTTGATCTTCTTGCTGTTCTCGGTGAGCCACTTGACGGCAACCTCAGCGCCCTTGTCGATGCCGCGCTTGACGTCCTGCGCGTTGTGGCCCTGGGCCACCATCTTGAGGCCCTGCTGGACGATGGCGTTGGCGATCACGGTAGCGGTGGTAGTGCCGTCGCCGGCTTCGTCGTTGGTCTTGCTGGCAACTTCCATTACCAGCTTGGCGCCCATGTTCTCGAAGGGGTCTTCCAGCTCGACGTCCTTGGCAACCGTCACGCCGTCATTCACGACCAGCGGGGCGCCGAAGGACTTCTGCAGGATCACGTTGCGGCCGGCGGGGCCCATGGTGGCGCTGACGGCCTTGGCAAGTTTCTGAACGCCGTCGGCCAGCTTGCGGGAAGCTTCCACGTCGAAGAGGATCTGTTTGCTCATTGCTCGGTCCTTGGTCGCGATTCAACTGCAATGACCAATGAACAATGACCAATTGGCATGCGCTGCGGCGCCATTGGTTATTGGTAATTGGTAATTGGTCATTTGCTGTTCCGTTGGTTATTCGATGATCGCGAGGATCTCCGCCTCGCGCAGGATCTTGTGCTCTACGCCGTCAAGCTTGACGTCGCTGCCGCTGTACTTGCCGAACATTACGACGTCGCCCTTCTTCACGCTGGGCTCCAGGCGCTTGCCGCTGCGCAGGGTACGGCCGGGGCCTACCGCGACGACTTCGCCGCGCAGGGGCTTTTCCTTGGCGCTGTCGGGCAGCACGATGCCGCCGGCGGTCTTCTCTTCAGCTTCGTGGGGCTTCACGATGATGTTGTCGTCGAGTGGGCGAAGTTTGGTTGCCATGTGTGTCTCTCCGTGTCCGGGCGCGCGTGCGCGCCTGCCAGTTCCCTGAGTTTCGGTTCGACGCGGCTGGCCGCGTCGTCCCCGCCCTCTCGGGCGGGGCTCTAGTAGTCCATTCCTTCGTCGTCGTGGCCCATGTCGGCCGGGGTGTCTTCTTCGGCCTTTGTGATGATGGCGTCGGTGGTGAGCATCAGGCCGGCGACGCTGGCGGCGTTCTGCAGGGCGCTCTTGGTGACCTTGAGGGGGTCCACGATGCCCATCTCGTACATGTCGCCGTACTTGTCGGTCAGCGCGTTGTAGCCGTAGCTGGAACTCTTTTCGTTCAGCACTTTGCGGGCGATCACGCTGCCGTTCTTGCCGCCGTTCTCGGCGATCTGGCGGATCGGGCGGCCCAGGGCCGCCTTCACGATTTCAACGCCCACCTGCTCGTCGGAGTTCTGGAGCTTCAGCTTCTCGAGCGACAGCGAGGCGCGCAGCAGGGCCACACCGCCGCCGGGCAGGATGCCGCCGTCAACCTTGTCGGTTGCCGCGCGCACACTGTGCAGCGCGTCCTCGACCCGGGCCTTGAGCTCCTTCATTTCGGGCTCGGTGGCTGCGCCGACCTTCACCACGGCGATGCCGCCGGAAAGCTTGGCCAGGCGCTCGGACAGCTTCTCGCGGTCGTAGTCGCTGGTGGTCAGGCCGATTTCCCTGCGAATCTGTTCGCAGCGCGTCTTGATGTCGGCGGTCTTGCCGGCACCCTCGATGACGGTGGTGTCTTCGTTGTTGATGATGATCTTCTTGGCGGTGCCGAGGTCCTTGAGCTTCACGTCCTCGAGCTTCTCGCCCAGGTCCTTCATGAAGGGCTTGCCGCCCGTGAGGATCGCAATGTCCTCAAGCATCGCCTTGCGGCGGTCGCCGTAGCCGGGGGCCTTCACGGCGCACACGTTGATCACGCCGCGCAGCTTGTTGACCACCAGGGTGGAAAGCGCCTCGCCTTCGATGTTCTCGGCGATGATCAACAGCGGGCGGTTCGCCTTGCTGACCTGCTCCAGCAGCGGCACCAGCGCAGGCGCGTTGCTGATCTTGTCTTCGTACACCAGCACCAGCGGCTTCTCGAACTCGCAGGTCATTTCTTCCTGGTTGTTCACGAAGTGCTGGCTGAGGTAACCGCGGTCGAACTGCATGCCTTCCACCACGTCCACCACGGTCTCGCTGGTTTTGCTTTCGTCCACCGTGATGACGCCGTCTTTGCCCACCTTCTCCTGGGCGTCGGCGATGATCTTGCCCACGCGCTGGTCGTTGTTGGCGGCGATGGTGGCCACGTAGGCGACTTCCTTCTTGCCTTCAACCGGGCGCGCCATCTTGTTCAGCTGCTCGATGGTGGCTTCCACGCCGTGTTTGATGCCGCGATAGATCGCCGTGGCGTTGCGGCCGCTGATCACGTGTTTCAGGCCTTCGCCGTAGATCGCGTGGGCCAGCAGGGTGGCGGTGGTGGTGCCGTCGCCAGCCACGTCACTGGTCTTGCTGGCGACCTGCTTCACCATCTGGGCGGCGCAGTTCTCGTACGGGTCCTGCAGCTCGATTTCCTCGGCCACGGTGACGCCGTCCTTGGTGATGTTCGGCGCGCCCCAGCCCTTATCCAGCACGGCGGTGCGGCCCTTGGGGCCCAGGGTGCTGACGACCGCGCGTGCGAGTTTGTCGATGCCTTTGGCAAGTTTTTCACGGGCGTCAACGTCGAAGACGATTTGCTTGGCAGCCATGTATCAGCCTCTCGTTTGAATGGGTCGAACTCGTCCGGCGGTTTGTGCAAACTTGGTGCCAACTGCCGGCGTCTGAGAGCGGGACGACGTGACACCATAACTACAGGTATAGCTAGGATATACGCAGTTCTATGCAGCGGTGCAAAGAGGCACACGGCGCAGTTCCGCCAATGTGACAGGCGGGTTGAGACGCACATCGGACTCCTGCCAATCGGGCAGACGCTGCTGAAAACGCTGCACAGCCTTTCTGCAATTGGTCGTTGCAGTCCGTCGTTTGTCCGTATCATGAAAGAGCTTGTGACGAAGGGAGATTGCCGTGACCAGACTGCTGCTTTGCCTGTTGATGCTTGCGCCCTGCCTGGCCGCCGAGGCCACCATCACCAGCATTTTCAAGGAACCGGTGAACGGCAAGATCACCAAACTGGACGTGCAGGGACGCCTTGAGGTCGAGGTCAAGGGCAGCGAAGTCCCCGAGCGAGTGCCGCTTGACGAGGTCGAGGAAGTCTCCTTCGGATTCAAGGGCGACGAACGCAAGCCGGACGAAGCGCCCCTGCGTGTCTACCTCGTCAACGGCGACATCCTGCACGGTGCACCGGAAGACGGTCCCGCCGACGATGAAGAGGTGTTTGTTCTGAAGGGCACGCGCTTCGGAACGCTGACGATCAACATCCAGGCCGTGAAGCGCATTGAGGTGGTGCGCAACGTCCAGCCCAACGTCCTGCCGGAACTGGATGCCGAAGCCGATCACGACGTTGCCTACTTCGCGGCAGACGGCAACCGCCCGGCGCAGACCGATCCTTCCTCCGAACTGGTGCGCGTCGTAAAGGACGGCATCTGGCTCTACAATGAGTTGATCGACGAAGACAACGTGGCCGGAAACAAGTTCCCCTGGGCGCGGATGCGCGGGGTGGTGTGCTACCGCGGCACCTACAAGCCCTATGACAAGCTGATGGCCATCGCCACTCTGCGCGACGGCAGCGTGCTGAGCGGCGTGGTGAAAGGCTGGGGCGAAGCCAGGCTCACCATCGAGCACACGGTGCTGAAGAAGGAAATCGTGCTGGACGAGAACGCGCTGATCAGCGTCACCATGAAGAACGGGCGCTACGTCTACCTGAGTGACATGGAGTTCTCGGACCAGCCCGAGGAGCGCCCCTACTACCTGCCTTCCGACTTCAAGTACGACGACTACCTGTTCAAGGTGCGCAAAGACCAGGCCCAGGGCGGCGGGCCGCTCAGCATCCGGGGCAAGGTTTACGCCAAGGGACTGGGCGTTCATGCCATCAGCCGCCTGAGCTTCGACCTGAACCGCGGATACAAACGCTTCCTGGCCGACATCGGACTTGATGACAGCGCCGTAAACCTTGGCAGCGTCGAGTTCAAGGTTTACGCAGACGGCAAGCTGGTGTACGAGTCCGGTGTGCTGCGCCGAACCAGTGGCGTGAAGTCGATTGACCTCGAGGTGTTGAACGTAAGCCGGATCGTGCTCGAGGTTACCGCGGCAGACAACGCCGATATCCAGGATCGCGCAAACTGGGCCAACGCCAAGCTGGTGCGTTAGCTTTTTGCGTGAGGACTTGCCGCCGTTCGTGACCACACCTGACACGGACACTGATCGAGCGACGAGACATGCAAGACAAACGCATCCCCCTACCTCGCGGGCCTGCTGGTATTGATTCTGGCGGGGCTCGCTGTTGCCCTTTCCCTGTTCAACACGCGCGAAGTGGAGAGTAACGCACCGCGCGTTTCGGTTGACGAATCACCCTTCGATAAACCTCGCAACGAGTCCGCCCTGCCGGGCGCGTCCGGAAGCAACACCGCAGACGCTGGCGGCATTGACACGACCACGCCGCTGCCCGAACCGGAAGTCCAGAAGCCAGTCATCCTGGTTGAGCTGGCGGCCAGCATCAGCGGCATTGCAACCGATTACTTCGATGAGCCCGCGGGCGGCATCATGCTTACCTTGCTGGCTGAGGACGGCAAGGACATCACAGGCCCGACGACCGTGACAGACTCGGAGGGTCGCTTCAGTTTCGAGCTCGCGCTGTATGAGGGGCTGAGCTACTTCGTGGCCTGCCTGCAGGAAGACAAGGCGTTGACTGCCACGGAGGTTTTCACGGTCCAGAAAGACAAGCCGGTCGAGGGCCTGACCATCAAGATCTACGCGCCCGCCCGCGCCAGCGGCATCGTGATCAATGGCGACACGCGGGAGCCCCCTGGAAGACGTGAACATCACGCTGGAAGGCCGCGATGAACGCATGACCCGCCTGGGCCGGCTGCTCGGGCGCGTACAGCCGATCCGCAGCGCCGCCGACGGCAGCTTCGCCATCGAGCGCGTTGCGCCGGGCAAGTACCTGGTGCGCGCCGCCAAGCAGGGCTGGATGGCCAACGACTTCAACCCGGTCACACGCGCGGTCCAGGAAATGGTGCTGGACGAATACGCCAACTTCGAGCTGCTGCCGTTCATCCTGGTGCAGGCCGGCATCGTGGAGGGACGCGTGCTGCGCAAGTCGGACAAGTCGCCCATCGCCGGCGCCGGCGTTGAGCTCAGCACCGTGCTGGGTGGCAGCCTCGATTCGGTGGTCACCGACGCCGAAGGCAAATACCGCTTCGAGAACGTGCCCCCGGTCTGGGCGGTGACCAGGGTCCCGGCGCAGGCGCGGGCGGCATGGCTGTGCGCGCCACGGCTTCCGGCTTTGCGCTTGCCACGCGCGACTTCCGGGTGCGCAGCGGCCAGACCCGCAGCGGCCTTGACCTGCTGCTCGATGACGGCTGCAGCGTGACCGGCACCGTGCTTGACGACAAGTCAAGCCCCGTGGCGGGCGCGCGCGTCTACTACAACGACACCCAGTTCCTGCGCGGCGGCGAAATGGTGGCAGGCATCAGCCTGCCGGAGCGCGCGGTCTCCACCACCACCGACGCGCAGGGCAAGTTCAGCCTGGGCAGCCTGCCTCCAGGCGACGTCACAATCACGGCGGCGGCCGAAGGTTTTGCCAACAAAGACGCCAGGTTAACGCTGGTTGTCGGCACGCCGGTCGAGACCACCATCATGCTGGAGCCCGCGGGCGCGATCGCGGGCTTGGTCACCAACGAGCGCGGCGACCCGATCGAGGGCGTGCCGATCGCCGTGTACGACGCGAGCGGCCCCAACGAACTCGGCTTCATAATGAAGAGCTTCTTCGGCGAGGCGCTGCCGGACCGTGGCGAAAGCACGATGTTCCCCGCCAGCGTGCGCACCGACGCGGAGGGCCGCTACCGCGTTGATGGTCTGAAGACCGGCGAGCACGTGCTGATCGCCAACTCGCGCGACTTCGAGAAGTACATCAGCCCGCCGCTCAAGGTGAAATCCGGCGAAACCACCGAGCACAACATCCAGCTTTCCGTAGGCGGCATCATCTTCGGCCGCGTCTACGACGCCGACAACAAGCCGGAACCTGGTGTGGCCGTCACCTGCGCCAGCATCCTGGGCACCGACTCGGTGCGCGTGCGTACGGCCTACACGGACCGCGGCGGCAACTACGAAATCAGCGGTCTGAGCGCTGGCACCTACACCGTGATCCGCAATGATGGCGATTTCACCAAGCTGCTGTTGCCCAATCCCGCCAACCAGGTGAAGGTGGTTTCCGGCGAGCGCGTGCAGTTTGACATCTACTCGCAGAAGCCCGGCACCGCGCGCATCTACGGGCGTGTCACACTGGACGGGCAGGCCTACGCGGAAAGCGAGCTGGTGCTGCTGGGCGGAAACTTCACGGGTTTCGCCGCCAACAGCACCCGCACCGACAAGTCCGGCAACTACGAGTTCCGCAGCGTGCCGCTGGGCACCTACCAGATCGCGCAGTCCGGCGGGCGCATGCCCAGCCTGGTGCGCAAGCGCGTGCGCGTTGACAAGGAAGGCGACATCGAGATCAACGTCGATTTCGTCACCGTCAGCATCAGCGGCCGCGTTGAACTTGAAGGCGGCGGCGTGCCGGAGGGCAACATCCGCGTGCTCGCCAGCCCGGTCAGCCCCGACGACAACGACGCCGGCAATGAAGACGAGAACGTCAACAGCCTCGAGATGATGGTGTTCCGGGAAGTGCAGGCCGACAAGGAAACCGGCGCCTTCGAAATCACGGGCCTGTCCCCCGGCTTCTATCGCCTGACCGTGCGCAGCGAAAAGAACGGCATGGTCACCAAGCCCTACCTGAACCTGCGCGCCAGCGTGAAGGGCGTGGTGATGACGCTGCCGCGCGAAGGCGCTTCGCTGAAGGGTACAGTGAAGGGCCTCGACAACGCCGAGAAGAACACACCCTTCGGCCTGATTGCCGCGCTCACCATTGAGGACGAAAAGGGCAGCACCCTGGCGCTGGGCGGCTTCGACAACGGCGTGAACCTGACCGACAGCAAGGAGTTCACGGTCAAGAACCTGGCCGAAGGCACCTTCACCATCACACTGTCCATCACCGGCTACACGCCCGTGACGCACGCGGGCGTGAAGTTCACGGCCGGGCAGACCGTGGCGCTGGAATTCGTGTTTGTCAGCTCGGGCAACGTGAAGGTGAAGCTGCTGAACAACGACATCGGCATCCAGTCGGCGTTCGGCCTCGAGTACGAAATCGTGAACAGCAAGGGCGTGCCGTTCCAGAAGCGCTTCACGTTCCTGGACTTCTTCAACGCCGACGGCAGCACCAGCCAGAACGCCGAGGATAACTCGTTCGTGATCAAGGACCTGCCGCCGGAGACTTACACCATCACGCTCAAGCTGCCGGGTTTCAAGGACGCCAGCGAGAGCTTCACCGTGGTGGCTGGTGAGACTGCCGAGGTATCCGTACAATTTGAAGCGGAATAGAACCCGCTTGTTGTGCGGTTTCCACACCGGTGCCCATGCGTCTGCCGAGCTTTCTGCTGATTGCCGTTACGCTGCTCGCGGGCTGCGCGTCCCAGCAACGTGAACCGGGCGGCGACCACGTCCCGTACCAGCGTGCCGTCACGGACGTCGCGGAAGATGCCCGATCGCTCGAGCAGATGCTGGAGCAGGAAGACTTCGACCTTCCGCGCGCCCTGCTGCTGTTCAGCGAGACGTACTACCCGGAGTTCTCCGGCACGCGGCACGAGGTGGACGTAAGCGCCAAGCTGGCGCGCTTCGACGAATACACCCGCCAGTTGCGAACCGAGCTGAACCGCGACAATTCACCGCGCCAGCGGGTGCGCACGCTGATTGACTTCGTGCACATCAAGCTGGGGCTGCGCTTCGACCAGAACGACTCACGCGGCGAAAACCCGGAGAACCTGTTCTTTGACCGCGTGCTGCAGCGCCGCTACGGCTACTGCGTCACGCTATCACTGGCGTACCTGGTGTTCGGGCAGGCGGCGGGCCTGGATGTTGCGGGCATGCGCATCCCCGGCCATTTCGTCGTGCAGTACCAGGACGTTGAGCCCAACGGCCAACCCTACAAGGTGATCCTGGAAGCCACCGATTTCGGCGACACCCGCGACGAGACCTGGTACTGGTCGGAACACCGATTCTCGGCGACGTCGGTCGAAAACCGCGTGTACCTCACGCCCCTGACCGACCGCGAAATCTTCGGCACGCTCTACAACAACCTGGCCGGCGTCACCTACGTGCGCGGCAACACAGCCCTGGCCATCGAACGCTATGACCGCGCGCTTGCGCTGGCGCCCAACAACGCGGAGTCGATGTACAACCGCGCGGTCCTGCAGCACACGCTGGGCAAAGACCGCGAAGCACTCAAGGACCTGAACGAGGCCCTGCGCCTTGACCCCAACTTCGTGCTGGCCATGATTGCGCGCGCAGGCCTGCTGTGGGAGGCCGGAGAGCGCGAACCCGCCCGCGGCGACCTCGCGAACGCCAAGCGCCTGCGCAAGGACTGGCCGCAGCCGTGGATGCTGGAGGGCATGTTCGCCTACGAGTCCGGCCAGCTGGAAGAGGCCCGCGCAGCTTTCCTGAAGGCGCTTGAGGTGGACCCTAAGTTCAAATCCGCGCACCTTGCACTGGCCGAGCTCGAACGCCGGGAAGGCAACTATGAAGCGGCCCGCAAACACGAAGAAGCAGCCGGGGTGAAACATTGAACGAATTTGAACCGGAACTGGTTACGGGCCGCGCCGCCGTCGAGGGCGTACTGTCCGACGCGGGCGTACACATCACCCGCACGGATCTCTCGGAGCTGCATCAGCGCGCGCCGCGCTTCTTTGAGCAACTGCGCCAGGGCGAGCCCAACGTGGTGATCATCAACGCCGACACCGTTGGCGCGCTGGACGTGATGTCCCTCCGCTGGATGTTCCCTGCCGGCGTCACGCCGCTGGTGCTGTGCCCGTCAAACCCGCAGGAGTGCGCTGAGCTGGCGGCCGTGGCCGTCTCGGCGGCCAAGCTGATACCGGGACCGGTGTTCCTGCTGCTGGAAAGGCCGGTTGCCGACGCCGTTGCCATCGTTCTGCCGGGCGATGAGCCGGAGCTGATGATGCCCGAGGCCGGGCCCCTGGACTCCGTGATGCTGGATGGCGAAGAAAGCGAGATCGCCGGCCTGTATGCGCGCCTCGCCCAGCCGCCGCGGGGGCTGAAATCGGCGGTGCTGGAGGCCTGCCCCGCTGAGATGGGCAAGCCGGAGTGGCTGGTGCTGGCGTTCGGCTCGACCGTAGCGCCGGCCGAGCAGGCCGTCACGGCAGCCCGCAACGAGGGCCAGCGCGTCAACCTGCTGCGCGTGCGCCAGCTGTGGCCGTTCCCGGAAGCCGAAATCCTGCGCGCGGCCAACGGCATCAAGCACGTGGTCGTAGCGGAACGCAACCTGGGCCAGTACGCCGGCGAGGTCCGCCGCCTGCTGCCTGAGTTGCCGATCGTGGTCGCCGGCCGCGCAACCGGCGTGCTCACGCCTGAGCGCATCCTGCAGCGCCTGCAACGGACGCCAAGGTGCTGCTGATGCAGGGGCCTCCTTTTCTCTACGACATCACGATCATGCTCAACCGCGGGTCCGAGACGCGGCGACTGACCAGCAACAGCCACGGCCAGGCCGTCGCCGAAGTGCTGCAGCACCTGGATGAGAAGCAGGTCGATATCTACGCCTGGATGGTGATGCCCGACCACATCCACCTGCTGTTCGGCCGCGACGAGCCGCTGGATGACGTGGATACGTTTGCCGGCCGCGTGAAGCGCCGCATCAATAAGGCCTTCGAGCGCCACGAGTGGCACAAGCTGCGCTGGCTGGACGGCTGCAAAAGCTACCCGGTTACGCTGGAGACGCTGGCGCGCGCGCGGGCGTACATCCTGGCCAACCCGGTGCGAGGCCTGCTGGTCGAGAAGCCTGAAGAGTGGACCTATGCCGGCACTCCCTCGCCCCTTCCCCAGGGCGCTGAAACAAAAGAGCCCCCGCGGTAGCGGGGGCTCGTACTTGCTTTGAATCAGTTGCCTCGGCGGCCCGGCTGGTTTCCGCGCCCCTGGTTGCGGCCGTTGCTTCCGTTGTTGCGTGCCGCGCGGTCGAGGCTGTTCACGAGCTTGTCGGCGGTGTCGGCATCCACGTAGCTGCTGAGCGCCGCGACTGTGTTCTGGTTCAGCTCTTCGAACTTGAGCTTGTACGCCTCATCGTCCACCTCTTCGCCGTCGATGCGCAGGCCGCGCATTTCGCTGGCCAGCTCCACCCGCATCTGCGCGTGGGCCACCAGCACATTGCTGACATCAGGGATTGAGGCTTCCGGGATGTTCAGGTTGGCGGCCTGGTTCTTCACAAGCTGCGGCACAAACTCGGCGATCTGCGTCTTCTGTTGCTCCAGCTGGGCCAGTCGCTCGGCCTGCGCTTCCAGTTTGCGCTCAGCGGCGCGTTCCTCGGCCACCCGCGTCATCACCTCGCGCACGGCGCTGTCGAACTCCGGCGTCACGGCCGGCGCGGGCGCGACTTCCACGGCCGCTTCGCCGTCAGTTGCCGCCGGGGTTTGAGCGATTGCGCGGGCCTGTTTGAGCGCTTCGATTTCCTTGCGCAGGGCGGCGACTTCGTCGCTGGATGAAGCGGCTGCCGGCTTGTCGATGCGTACTTCAAGGGAGGCAAGCTGCTTCTTCAACTCGGCGATCTCTTCGTCCCGGGTGTCTGCAACGGGCGACGACGCCTCGGGGTCACCCTCAAGGGGTCCGACAGTTCGGGCTACCTCGGTTTTCTGGACGGGCAGCGGAATGAAGCCAAGCATGACGGCGCCGATGGCGGCGCCCCCGCCAAGCAACCCGGCCGCCAGAATCGCCAGGATCGTCTTCATCACGAATCTCCACAGGGTCAGTGGTAAGGTTAACCCCGCGGCCTGACCCGGGTTTCGCAAAAGCCCGGGTTATTCCTTGCCCAGGAACGGCTTGAACACCATCAGATAGCCGAGCGCTGCGATGGTTTTGCCATCCTTGATGTTGTTGGCCTTCAACTGTATGCGCAGGTCCCGGAAGCTGAAGACCTTCGTCGTGATCTCTTCGTCGTCGTCCGGGTTCTTTTCGCCCTGGCTCAGATCCGTAGCGATGAAGATGTGCATCTTTTCGTCCATGATCCCGGGGCTGGGGTACATCGTGAACAGGTGCTCGAGCTTGCCGGCCTTCAGGCCCGTTTCTTCCTCGAGTTCGCGGGCCGCGCAGGCCAGCGGATCTTCACCCGGGTCCAGCGTACCGGCCGGGATCTCCCACAGCGGGCGCTTGGCGCCGATGCGCCACTGCTCGATCATCAGGACGCTGTCTTTGTCCGGCATGGGGATGATGCAGGCGGCACCCGGGTGCTCGACCACGTCGCGCACCACTTCTTTACCTTCGCTGGTCTGCAGGGTGACGCGCGCGACCTTGAACAATGGTCCTTCGAAAACCTGTTCGCGTTTCAACTGGATCATTTCTGGGTGGCCTTGATTTCGGTGTGGCTGAGCGACACTTCCAGTCCGCTCGCAAGCTTCAGGCTGCCGCCCGAGAAATCTTCCGCCGACGGCGGCAGCGCTTCCCCGGCGGATGGAATGAACACGTACAACTGGCGCTCTTCGCCCTTGGAAAGCTCGAACTTGTGGCCTGACTGCGCGAGGCGCAATCTGCCGGTAGCTGACGCGGGGCTGGCGGCCTTGTCGAGCCACTGAACTTCCCAGCTCTGTCCGGCACCGTCGCGCACCCTGAGCAGCGCGGCATCCACGGCCGCGGGCGCTTCGCCGTCGTTGCGTATGATCAGAAGGTACATGCGCCCGTTACCCGCAATGCCGAGGTCTCGACGCATGACCTCGGAGAGTTGCTCGCGGTAGCTGGGGGCTTCGTCTATGTCGCGCAGGACCACGCCCAGCCCGCTGGCCTCATCGCTGCCGGTCAGCAGGCCGTACTTGGCGCCCACCGAACTGGTCGGCACTTCGACCGGCGGCGGTTCCTTCGAGCCGAACGGACGAATGGTGTACAGCACGTAAAAGAAGAACACCGAGCCGGCAATCGCACTGAACACCACCAGGGTGTTCAGCGCCCACTGCGCACGCCGCGTTTCCGCGTGGCTCTGCTCGTAGGAGACTTCGGGTTCAGTCTCGCGCGCCTCTTCTTCCATCGCCGAAGTTTAGCAAGACCGCGCCGGTTGTATGCCATGAGAAAAGACCGCCCGCAGGCGGCCTTTTCACTGGTGCCCAGTGCTACTTGGCGCTGCGCAGCTGGTCGAGCAGATCCGCCACGTCCTTGTGGACGTCGCGCGGGGCGCGCACAATCAGCTGGCCCTTCACGATGGAGACGCTGGCGGTGCCGCCCCAGTCGGCGTCAACGCTCTCCTCGATCATTTCAATGATGTCTTCCGTGGTGGGGTCGTCCGGCTCTGCACCGTAGTCGATGATCGGGCCGCTGGAGTCATCGTCGGCGGACTTGAGGCGCAGTCTGGGTGCAGGGAAGTCATTGATCTTCACGGTGATGTCGCGAACGTCATAGACCTTGGTGCTGACCACGCCCTCGGCCTTCTCCTTGTTGGTGATGTACAGCACGCCGTTCTTGTACATTTTCACCATCTGGATCTGGTCCAGCACGATGTTGAGCGCGTTGCCGGCCTTCACGGCAGCCAGCTCCAGGGTGATCAGGCGGTCGTCTTCGCTGACGTCCTCCAGTGCCTTCTTGTCGATCACGATGGTGATGCGGGCCTTCCTGGCGATGTCCTTCACCACCTCGGTGACGTCGGCTTCCTCGTAGGCCAGGCTGTCAATCGTGGTGCTTTCGAGCTGTGACTCGATCTTGCGGTAGGTGGCCTCGTCCTTGTCGTCACCCGCGAACAGCGGCGCTGACACGAAGCCAAGCAGCAGAATCAGTGCAAACAGGCGGAACATTCGGGTCATACGGTTGCTCCAAGGGGCTTTGGAGACGGGGGAGACCGGCCCCACGCGGGCCAGCTATAAGGTAACCCATTTCGGCCGGATTACAAATCCGCAAATAGTCTGCGTCGCCTGACGGCGATTGGAAGGCCCGGCATTCGCGGATCGGCAATTGCCCGCAATCTAGCCCTCGCCCAGGTAGGCGGCCTTTACGCGGGGGTCATCCAGCAGCGCGGCCGATTCGCCCTCGATACTGATTTCGCCGCTTTCGATCACATAGGCGCGGTGGCTGTGCTTCAGCGCGATGCGGGCGTTCTGCTCGACCAGCAGGATGGTGACGCCCTCTTTGTTGACGTTGTCGATGGTTTCGAAAATGGTCTGCACGATCAGCGGTGCCAGGCCCAGCGATGGCTCATCCAGCAGCAGCAGCTTGGGCTGAGACATCAGCGCGCGTGCGATGGCCAGCATCTGCTGTTCGCCGCCGGAAAGCGTGCCGCCGCGCTGGCGACGGCGCTCGGCCAGGCGCGGGAAGATTTCGAAGCCGTGCTGCAGGTCTTTCTCGATGCCCGCCTTGTCGCGCCGCGCGTAAGCGCCCAGGCGCAGGTTTTCTTCAACGGTCAGCGCCGGGAAGATGCCGCGCCCTTCCGGCGCCATCACCAGGCCGCGTGCAACAAGCTGGTGCGTGGCAACCCTGCCGATGTCTTCACCGCCGTAGTGCACCGTGCCGGAGCGAGGCCGCATCAGGCCGCAGACGGTGGCCAGTGTGGTGGTCTTGCCCGCGCCGTTTGCGCCGATCAAAGTGACAACCTCGCCCTGGCGCACCGTCAACGAGACACCCTTCAGCGCATGAATCGCGCCGTAGTACACGTTGACATCAGCCAGCTCGAGGATCGGGTCGCTCATTGAGTAACTGCAAACTGCGAAAAGCGTTGTCCACTAAGAACACGAAGGTCACGAAGAAACGCACGGTCGCGACGCTAGTTGACTCGCCGGATCCACTCCAGTTTTCCATGTGATCCGAAGTTGATCAGTACGCCGACACGAAACCCTGTCGCCCGCAGATAGTTGATCAGCTGGCCTTCGTCTTCCCCGGTCAGTTTCTTTTGTGCCTTGATTTCAACGATGATCTCTCCGAACGCGATGAAGTCAGCTTCGTACTCTTTCTTCAGGTACTCGTTCTTGTAGCGGATGCGTAGCCGTTTCTTCTGCTCGTGAGGCAGGCTGCGCATTCCCATCTCGATACCGTATGCCTCTTGGTAAACCGCTTCAAGGAAACCAGGACCCAACTCCTTGTGAACCTCAATTGCCGCCCCGATGATCGCGTAGACTTCGTCCTTGAACAGCAATTCCGCATCTGCAGACATGGGATCCTCCTTCAAACCATTGGCCTTTCTTCGTGAACTTCGTGCCCTTCGTGGACAACCGGCAGTTCATTCGCCTCCCAGGTATGCCTCGATGACTTTGGGATTGTTCTGGATCTCTTGCGGCGTGCCGAGCGCGATGGTTTTGCCGTAGTCGAGTACCTGGATCTTCTCGCAGATGCCCATCATCAGCTTCATGTCGTGCTCGATCAGCAGCACCGTGATCTTCAGTTCGTCGCGGATGTTGCGGATCAGTGCCGACAACTCGGCCTTTTCGCCGGTGTTCATGCCGGCCGCGGGCTCGTCCAGGCAGATCAGCTTGGGCTCCGTGGCGAGCGCGCGGGCGATCTCGAGCTTGCGGCGGTGACCGTAGGGCAGCTGCCTGGCGGGCAGGCCGGCGCGATCCTCGAGGCCCATGAACGTCAGCAACCCGTAAGCCCTGTCGCGCTGGCGCTGTTCTTCGCGGTAGTGGCGGCCGGTGCGCAGCAGCGAATCGAACAGGTTTATCTTTGCGTGCTGGTGCGCGCCGGTCATGGCGTTCTCAAGCACGCTCAGCTCATCGAACAGGCGGATGTTCTGGAACGTGCGCGACACGCCCAAAGCCGCCACCTGGGCCGGCTGCAGGCCGTTCACCAGCATGCCGTCAAAGTGCACGCTGCCTTCAGTAGGCAGGTAGACGCCGGTGATCATGTTGAACACGGTGGTCTTGCCCGCGCCGTTGGGGCCGATCAGGCCGAACAGGTCGCCAGGTTCAATGGCCAGGTTGAAACCGTCCACCGCGGTCAAACCGCCGAAGCGGATGGTAAGGTTCTCGGTAGCCAGCAGGGCCGTCACTTGCGCCCCCCCGGCAGAATCCGCCGCAGCAGTTTCAAAGAAAGCTCCCGCTGCCCAAAAGATCCCCTGCGGCCGGAAGATCATCATCAGGATCAGGAGCAAAGCGTACACCACCATGCTGAGCCCGTTGACCTGAAGTTGCTCTTCGAGAGGTCTCAGCAACTGCGGAACCAACGTCACAGCAACAGCACCCAGGATGGCGCCGGTAATGCTGCCCAATCCTCCAAGCACCAGCATGACCACGACTTCAATGCTTCGAATCGACGTGAAATCATCCGGTCGAACCGAATGCTGGTAGTGGGCATACAATCCGCCAGCGATTCCGGCAAAAAACGCCCCGTAGACGAACGCCATTACTTTCATCCTGGCGGCGCGCACGCCCATTGTTTCGGCCGCCAACTCGTTCTCTCTGATGGCTATCAGAGCTCTGCCATAGGTGCTTCGCTGCAGCCTCGCACTGAACAAGACAATGGTAAACACCGCCAAGAAGATCCAGAACACACTGGTGCCACCGTCCCAATCCCCCGTTCCTGGCAGGAGCGGCATTTTCGGAATGCGTTTGATGCCTGTGGGCCCACCCAGGCTGTCCTGGGCGGTCAGCAGGATGCGGGTAATCTCAGCAAAGCCGAGAGTCGCGATCGCAAGATAGTCGCCTTTCAGCCGAAGTGCGGGCGCGCCGACCACGACCCCGAGGACAGCGGCCGCGAGACCGGCCAGCAGCAGGCTGAGCAAAAACGTCCCAAGCCCGGCAAATTCCAGGGGCCCCGAAGACATCTCGCCATAAGTCAGTTGAATGGAAACGAGCCCCGCCACGAACGCGCCGATCGCCATGAAACCGGCGTGACCCAGGCTGAATTGTCCGGTGAGCCCGTTGATCACGTTTAGCCCGACGGCGAGGACGATGGCAATACCGATCAGGTTCAGGTAATCGACGTAAACGATTTCAATGAACTCGGCGAGGAACCAGTTCAGCCCGTAGCAGGCAACCCAACCCGCAAGCAGAAGTCCCACGGTTTTGGCCATGCCTATACCTTCTCCCGTGTCGCCTTGCCGAGCAGGCCTGAAGGCTTTAAGAGTAGAACCACGATCAGGAACACGAATGCCACAGCCTCGGCGTAGTTTGTATCCCACAACCCGCCGACCACCGACTCGCTGACTCCCAGCACCAGACCACCCAGGGCAGCCCCCGGTATGCTGCCGATGCCACCGACAACCGCCGCCACAAAGGCCTTCAGGCCGATCCTGACGCCCATCAGGGGCGTGATCGCCGGCTGGTCCATCGCGACCAGGACGCCGGCGACCGCAGCCAACGCGCTGCCAATCGCGAAAGTCAGGCTGATGGTGGCATTCACGTTGATGCCCATGAGCTTTGCAGTGCGCATGTCGTGGCTGCAGGCTCGCATGGCGGCGCCCGGCCTCGTTTTCGACACAAACAGTGTCAGTCCGAGCATGAGCACGAACGTGGTCACCACAATCAGAAGATTGGTGTTCGGAATCTTCACCGAGCCGATTTCGAACACTTCTGTTTCGACAAAGGTTGGAAATAGCTTGGGCTCGGTGCCGAACACCACCTGACCCCCGTACTGCAGAAACAGCGAAACACCGATAGCCGTGATCAGCGGAGCAAGTCGGCCCGCGTTTCGCAGCGGGCGATAGGCAACACGCTCGATCAGCATACCGACTGCGGCGCATGCGAGCATTGCAACTGCGATGAACGTACCCACCAACAGGATGGGTACCGACTCCGGTTTCGCCCCAGGTTCGTCGGGCAGATAGCCGCCCCATTTCGCCTGGTAGTAGGCGAAGTGGGAACCAAGCATGTAGACCTCCGCATGCGCGAAGTTGATCAGCTGCAAAACGCCGTACACCAAGGTGTAACCGACGGCCATCAGCGCATACGTGCTGCCCTTGGCCACACCATTCGCGAAGTACTGCAGCAGTTGCGAGGTGAAGTCGACTGATGCCACGGGAACCATCTCGCAATAGAAACCGGGGCAAGGCCAGCGCCTTGCCCCGGTCTCGGACGTTTACTTCAGGTCTTCCGGCTTGATGACTTTGACTTTACTGAGGTTGCTGCCACCGATCTTCAGCATTGTAATCGACTTCTTGGCGTTGCGGTTCTCGTCGATGCTGAACGTGCCGGTGACGCCTTTGAAGTCCTTGATCTTGCGCAGCCCCTCGGTGATCTGATCAGCACTGCTGCCGCCTCCAAGTTCAATTGCGAGCTTTACCGCATAGACAGCATCGTAGCCCAGGGCGGAAAGGCTGTTCGGCTCAGATCCAAATTTCGCGCTATATGCCTTCAGATACCCCTGCACCTTCGCATCCTGGTCGTCAGGGTCGTAATGGTATCCGAAGTAGCTTCCTCCAGTGTCTCACCCGCGAGCTGGATCAACTGCGGGCTTTCCCAGCCGTCGCCACCGAGCAACGGAACAGTAACGCCCTGCTTGCGGAAGTCGCGAGCTATCAGGCCGATCTTGGCGTAGTAGACCGGGGCGAAGATCACATCCGGACCGGCTGCGGCGATCTTGCTTACCTGATCCTTGAACTCTGATACGTCGCCTTGGAACGGCGCCTCTTCGACAATAGATCCGCCCATGCCCTTGAATGCTTCCCGGAAGTACTGGGCCAGCCCCTTGCTGTAGTCATCGTCTTGGGCGTAGATCAGCGCCGCCTTGCGGAGGTTGAGGTCCTTGTATGCAAAGGCCGCGCAGGCCTGCCCCTGGAAATCATCGAGATAACAAACTCGGAAAATCCGGTCGCCTTGCTTGGTGACATCGGGGTTGGTGCTGCTGGGGCTGACCATCGGGATACCGGCTTCCTGGAACACAGGCGCGGCCTTGATGCTCTGCCCCGATTCGACTGAACCGATTGCTACGGCAACCTTGTCCTGTGAAGCCAGCTGCTTGGCCACGGTTTGGGCTTCTTCAGGCTTGCTGCGAGTGTCCTTGGCAATGATCACCAGCTTCTTACCGTTGATGCCGCCCGCTTCGTTGATTTCTTCAACTGCGAGGTCGATTCCGTTTTTCGTCGTCTTCCCGAAGTCGGCGTTCGCGCCGCTGAGGCTCAGGAACACGCCCACGCGGATCTCATCAGCATCGCCGCCTCCCGCATCGTTGCCCTTGTCTTTGCAGCCGGTCAGGCTGGCAGAAAACAGCGCCGTCAGCGCAATCAACAGAGTCAATGCGTAGCGCATCGCTCACTCCTTCGTCTCTTGTCAGGGCCGGGACTGCCCCGGCCGGGGATCGGCGTGAGAATAGCCATAACACGGCGGCCCACAAGCATTTTTGACGACGTGGGTGCCGGGCTTCGCGTGGCCTGTTTTCTTGCGCTTGCTACACTTGCGGCCGGAGAGTGAACGTGCCTACCCTTGAAGAAGCCTTGAAACAGCCGATTGATGGCGACTACGTTACCTGCGGGCTCAAGAAGCCGTTTTGCGTGATCTCGCGTGACGGCGACATCCAGTGTTTCGTCGGCTTCCGCAACAAGACGCGCGACTTCGACAACGAAGCCAACGTGGTGATCTGGGAGAAAGACCGCGTGATCAGCGAGTCCATGGCGCTGATCGACCGCCTGGGCGAGGTGCGCCTGGGGCCCTGCCGCGAGGAATCGATCCCTGAGCCCGACACGCTGGAGGAATTCCTGCGCAGCTTCAGCATCCACGGCAACCTGGCCAGCTACTTTCCGCCGATCCTGGAGAAGCTGGGGCTGGTCGAGGTGTACAAGAAAGGCCGCGCGCTGTACGTGAAGCGCAAGGCATAGCACGAGGGTGATGGACGACGACTTGCCCGAGTTGCGCCACGGCATCCCGGTGTTTCCCCTGCCGGGCGTAACGCTGTTCCCCCACACACTGCTGCCGCTGCACATCTTTGAAGACCGCTACCGCGCGCTGATGGAAGACACCCTGCGCAAGCCCGAAGACCAGCACTGCTTCGCCATGGGCACGCTTATGGATGCCGCTTCCGGTGAAACCCTCGGCGATCCGCCGGTCTACCGCTACGCCGGCGTGGGGCGCATCAGCGAGTACTCGCGTATGCCCGACGGCCGTTTCGCCCTGGTGCTGCGCGGCATCGGGCGCGTGCGACTCTCCCACGAGCATTCGCTGATCCGCGGCTACCGCGTGTTCGGCGCGGAGTGGCTGCCGGACATCCGGCCGCAACCGGGTGGCAGCTGGGAACGCAACCTCGGCGTGGAGTTAAAGGCGCTGGCGCTGGCACTGCTGCGCGAGCAGGCTGAGAAGTTCCGGGGCATGCTGGCCGAGCACGTGGAGCTGGGACCGCTGACGGACATGATCTGCGGCTATCTGCCATTCGAGCCGGAGTTCAAGCTGCAGCAGATGCAGACGCGCAACGTAATCGAGCGCGCGGCCCGCACCATCAGCCAGCTCGAACGCATGGGCGGCTTCGCCCCGGAAAAACCCCTCAAGCTGGACGACGCACCACCGGCGAATTAGGGACTGTCCCCGATTCTGGGGACTGTCCCTAATTCGAAATCGTCAAACAGTATCCAGCCATCAAGTGACCACCGGCATTGGTAACTGGAAATTGGTTCTTGGTAATTTGCTGTCGGACCGCCGTCCGACCCTGCAACCCCCGGCCGATGACGGGGACAGTCCCCAACTTCGGGGACAGTCCCCTACGTGATGAGCGCCTTCTGCTTGTCTCGCCACTCGATCAGCCAGGGATCTACCTTCTCCAGTTTGTCCATGGCATCGAAGTACTTCAGCGCTTTCTTGTTCTCGCCGAGCCTGCGGTTCAATTCACCCAGCAGGTAGTTCACCACCGGCAGATCGTCGGGGCTGAATTCCTCGGCCGCCAGTGCCAGCTCGAAGTACTTCACGGCCTTGCGGCGGGCGCCCTTCTGCTCGTCGTCGTCTTCCCCTTCCATGCGGCTGCACCAGGTGGCCTGCAGGTAGAGGTCCGCGACCTCGGCGCTGCGTTTGCCGGCGTAGATGCCGATCAGCGCCGCGCGGCGGTAGCGCTCGGCGCCGCCAAGTTGCTGGCCCTTTACCCAATGAAAGCCGGCCAGCAGGGTGTTTACGCGCTTGATTTTCTGCTCGTCGTTGAGGCTGCGGTAGTCGGCCTCGAAGCCGATGAAACCGCACTCGGGGCAGACGTGAAGGAAATCGGGCAGCGGGTTGCCGTCCAGGTAGCGCGGGCAGAAGTCGGGCTCTTTCTCGCCGATGCGGAAGCCGGTCACGAGCCGTGTTTCGAACTCGTGTTTGCAGCAGGGGCAGGCCAGTTGCTTGGGCTCGAACTCCGTCATGCCCCTACTTTGCCAGCATGGCCGTATAGCGCAGCATGTCGTCGCTGCGCACGTCGTAGCGGAAAATCTTGCCGTCGCTGCCGACCAGCACCAGGAACGGGATCAGCGAAACGCTGAGCTTCTTGACCAGCGAGTTCTCTTCATCGCGGTCGATCCAGACGGTCGGGAAGCCTACGGCTTCCGGATTGCGCGCCAGCCACTGCTCCAGCGCGGGTTTGCTCTCGTTCACGCTGATGCCCAGGAAGTTCAGCTTGTCCTTGTGGCGTTTGAAAGCCTCCTGCACGAAGGGCAGCTCCCCCAGGCAGGCCGTGCTGTTGCTGTCCCACACGAACAGCAGCGTGGGCTTGCCCTCGTAATCCGCGCTTTCGCGCACCTGGCCGGCGAGGTCCGCGAGCTTGAACGCGGGTAACTTCTTGCCGATCCAGTCCAGGTTCTCGAGCTGTACGCGCAGGAATTCCGCGGCATCCTCATCGCCCTTCACACGCTCGGACTTGAGCAGCGCCTCAAGCGAGCGGCGCGCGTCGGCGGTCTTGTCCAGGAACAACAGCGTCCGCACACGCATCATGCGCGCGGAGTCGGCTTCCTGTCGTTCGGAGTGCTTGTCGATGAACTCGTCCAGGGCGGCCAGGGCCTCGTTTTCGCGGCCCTGCAGCCGGAACAGGGTCTGGCCCTTCAGGAAACGCACGTCAGGCGCCAGTTCGGCGTCGGCGTGGTTCTTCAGGAAGTCGTCGGCTGCCAGAATCGCGCGCTCCAGCTTGTCGTCGATGCGCGAGAGCGCTACCGCCAGCTCGAAGCGTGCGGGCATCAGGTCCTTGGCATCCGGATGCCCCTGGATGTAGGTATCGAGCGCGTCCGCGTAGCGCCCATCCAGCCTGCGCAGTTCGCTCTCGATGGCCTGCATTTCCTCAGGCTTGGTGGTTTCCTGTTCACGCAGGCGATCCATGCGGGTGAACAGCACTTCCCGCTGCTTCTGGAAATCGTCGAACAGCTCGTCGTAGGTTGCGTAGCCCTTGACCGGCGGCTCGGGCTCGGTCGGAGCCTGCTGGCAGACGCCGCTGGTAAAAAAGCAGACGGCAAGCAACAAAGTGGACAGCAGAATTTGACGCGGCATGACGTCTCCCTGTTTCAGGTTGGCCCCGCGGCGCGCTCGTTTCAGAGCAAGGGTTGCGCCGCACACAGGGTCGCACCTTTTGGCGTTTCGTCAACAGGGCTCAGCGAAGAGCCGCACTCGCAACAGGTATCCCGGTCAGTTTTCGGACTTCTTATGCTTTGCGGTCTTGCGTTGCCGCTTCCGGGTGCCGCCCTCGATCTCGGCGATCACGGGATCCGCCAGTTCCATGGCTTCCGGGGCCAGTGTTGCGCCGGAACCGCCTGCCTCAACGGGCGGCAACGCCTGTTCCGGCTCATCGATCGGCAGCTCCTCCTGGATTTCTTCTTCGACAGGTGCAGTCGGAGTTTCGATCGCCGACTCCGGCACCGGTCCGTCGTCCGGCGCCTGCTCGGAAGTCTTCTCGACCGGGGCAGTGGGCTTGTCGTTTCCGGGGAATCCCTGTTCGGCAATCATGGTGTCGCCGGACGCGGGCAGTGCCGCGTCCTCGCTGAACTCGGCCACCTGTTCCGGCGGCGGCAACCTGGAACTGTCCGCCGCTGACATCATCGCTTCACCGGGAAGGTTCTCGAAGTCGTCGAAGTCGTCAACCGGCGGGGCCGTCATCATCTCGAGTTGCTGCTCGGTGGGGCGGCGCGAGACGCGGCGCGTCAGGCCGTCAGTCTTCTTCCTGGAAATCGAGTTGCGCGCCTTCTTCAAGGCCTCCGCCAGACGGTTGATGTCGTCCTCGGTATGCGCGGCCGTGATGCTTACGCGCAGGCAGTTCTGTCCCTCGGGTACCGTGGGCCAGCGCATGGGGTGCACCAGCACGCCGTGCTGCTCGACCTCGCTGCCCAGGAACAGTGCTTCATCCGGGCTGGAGGCGTGGATGCCGATGATGTGGTAATTGCCCGTCAGCTCGAATCCGGCGCTTTCCAGTTTGGTCCTCGCGAACGCGGTGTTGGTCGCCAGTTTCTGCCGCAGGGCATCGCCTTCTCGGCGCACGATCTTGAGGGCCTCCAGGTTGGCGGCCGCCAGCGCGATGGGTATCGATGTGGTGTAAATGAAAGGGCGCGAATGGTTCACCAGATAGTCGCGGACCATTTCGTCGCAGGCGACAAAACCGCCGTAGCTGCCCAGTGCCTTGGAGAAGTTGCCGATCACAATCGGCACCTGTCCGTTGACTCCCTGAATCTCAAGGATGCCGCGCCCGCGCTTGCCAAGGCAGGCGTTGGCATGGGCGTCGTCAACCAGCAGCAGGGCATTGAAGCGTTCGCACAGCTTGACGATGCGGGGCAGATCGGCGGCTTCGCCCTCGACGCTGAAAAGACTGTCGGTTACGACCAGCACGCGCCCCTTCTTGACGCCGTTGAGGTGACGCTCCAGGTCGTCGCAGTTCCGGTGCTTGAAGACTCGCACCGTCGCGCCGGAGAGTTTGCAGCCGGCTACGATGCTGGCGTGGTTCATCTCGTCGGAAAGGACGGTGTCGCCGCTGCCGACCAGGGCAGAGATCACGCCCAGGTTCGCCTGGTAGCCGGAGCCGAACAGCAGCGCGGCCTCCGTGCCACGGAACGCCGCGACTTCGCCCTCCAGCTTTGTGTGCAGCGTCGAGCTTCCTGTGACCAGGCGCGAAGCAGCGGTTCCCCAGCCGAAACGGCCGGCGGCGCTGGCCGCTGCCTCGGCGATGCGCAGGTCGCCGGTCAAGCCCAGGTAGTCGTTGCTGCTGAAGTTCAGGAACTCGTGTGAGCCGATCTGGACTTTGGTCGAGCCCATGTGGCGCAGAGAGCGCAGCTTGCGGGTAAGCTTGGCCTGGTCGCGCCTGGCCAGCTCTTCACTGAAGTATCTCTTCCAGACGTCCGGTAACACGCTCTCCCCCTTCGGAAACGGACAGTTTACCGAATGCGCTCATCTTCGCCAGTCAAGCGACGCTTGCGGGCCGCAGGGCCCAACTTCATACTCCCGGCCGAGCCGGACCCGCATGCACGGAGCGCCTCATGCAGATTGTCGAATGCGTACCAAACTTCAGTGAAGGCCGCCGCAGCGACGTGATTGAGAACATCGCCGCCGCCGCCCGTCAGGTTGCCGGCGCCAGGCTGCTCGGCTACGAGGCCGATGCCGACCACAACCGCAGCGTCTTCACCCTGGCCGGTGAGCCGCAGCCGGTGATGGAGGCTGCCTTCCGCATGTGCCGCACGGCGGCCGCGCTGATCGACTTGAACCAGCACCAGGGCGAACACCCTCGCATGGGCGCCACGGACGTGATCCCTTTCATCCCGATCAGCGGTGTGACCACCGCTGATTGCGTTGGATTTGCCGAACAGCTCGGCGCGCGCGTCGGACGCGAACTGGATATTCCCGTCTTCCTCTATGGAGATGCTGCCCGCAACGAGGCACGCCGCAACCTGGCCGACGTGCGCAAGGGCGAGTTCGAGGCCCTGCGCGACGAAATCGGGCGCGACCCCTCGCGCAAGCCTGATTTCGGTCCCGAGCGCATTCACCCCACCGCGGGCGCCACTGCCGTGGGCGCGCGCTTCTTCCTGATTGCCTATAACGTCAACCTGAAGTCCACCGACCTGAAGCTTGCCAAGCGCATTGCCAAGGCGATTCGCGAGAAGGACGGCGGCATGCCGGGCGTAAAGGCCATGGGCTTCGAGCTGAAGGCTGAGAACTGCGTGCAGATCAGCATGAACCTGGTGGACTACCGCAAAACGTCACCGGCGCAGGCGTACCGGCGCATCGAGGAGTTGGCCCGTGAGGCCGGCGTGGACATCCGCAACAGCGAGGTAGTGGGCCTGCTTCCCCAGGACGCGATGGACCTGTGCGCCAGACAGTTGCAGGGCGGCGGAGCAGACGCTAACACGCGGAACAGCTTCGTGACTGAGCAGCTCCGGCTGACCGACTTCGACCCCACTGAGCAGGTAATCGAGAACAAACTTTCAAACGCATGAGGACGCCATGGAACGCTTTCACTACCTGAAGGACATCTCGGAATTCGCGGCTGACCTTGCCTCTGCTGCCCCCACACCGGGTGGCGGCGCGGCGGCGGCCGTGCTGGGCACCACGGGCATCGCACTGGGCGAAATGGTGGGCAACCTCACGATCGGCAAGAAGAAGTACGCCGAGGTCGAAGGCCAGGTGAAAGCGGCCATGGAAAAGTTGACGCCCTGCCGTGAGCAGATGCTGGCGATGTTCGAGAAGGACGCCGCCGCCTTCGACGGTTTCGGCGAAGCGGGCAAGCTGCCCAAGGACACCGACGAGCAGAAAGCCGCTCGCGCCGAGGCGATGCAGAAAGCGCTGAAGGCCGCAACCCTCTCGCCGGACGCGACGGCCGAGCTTGGCATCCAGGCGCTGCGCCAGGTGAACGCCATCGCGCAGGTGGGCAACAAGCACGCCATCAGCGACTGCGGCTGCGGCGCGCTCTCGCTGTTCGCCTGCATCAATGCGGCCGTGCTGAACATCTACATCAACCTGCCGGGCATCAAGGACGAAGAATTCCGCGGCAAGTACCAGGCCCGCGCGGAGAGCTACGAGAAGGAAGCCCGCGAACTGCTTGAAGGCACGCTGAAGGTGGTCCGCGCGGCAATCGGCAGCTGAAACACGAGGCCCCGGGCGAAAAGTCCGGGGCCTGTTCACTTAACCGGGGCTACTTCACAGGCGGCCAGATTCGGTCGAAGGGCCAGATGCGGAAGATCACGCGGCCTTCGACACTGGTCTTGTGCAGCCACAGGCGGTCGATGCCCTTCGGTTCCGTGATCTGCACGTCGATCTCGAGCCAGCGGCGGCTGTCGTTGCTGTGCGTGCGGTTGTCTCCCATCACGAACAGTCGGTTGGCCGGCACCAGCAACTCGTCACCTTCGTCGATGTAACCGCCCAGGTCACCGGGGCCGTAGGCGCGGAAACTGCCGTCCTCGCGCTTCAGGTCTTCGGCGGACAGGTAATCTTCCTTTACTTCCTGGAAATCGCTTGCCCCGGCGGGCTTGAGGTACAGGCGACCGTCCTCGAACTTGATGGTGTCGCCCGGCAGGGCAATCAGGCGCTTGACCAGTTCCGAACCCGGATCTTCCGGGCTGCGCACCACGACGATGTCGCCGCGCTTCAGCTCGGGTGTCAGGAAGCCGGGCAGCCAGCCGATCCACCACTTGTCCCCGTTGTTCGCCACCATGGGGGTGATGCGCTCCACGATCAACCGGTCGGCAGCGATGCCTGCCGCCGGGTCGCCGCCGTAGAGCGTCCCCTCCATGCTGGGACCCTGGACCTGGCTGACCTGCACCACGTAGGCGCGCAGCAGCAGCACCAGCATCAGGATCTTTGCGACCTCGGCCACCACGCTCCAGGCCACGCCGAGCGGGGTCTTCTTCTGGGTCGTCTTGCGGCTGGGTTTCTGGCTGCCGGAGCGCGCGAAGCCCTTCGTGGGCCGGGACTCTCCTTCCGTCTCTTCTTCCGGCTCGTCCAGCACCGGGCGTGTGAGCCGCAGGCTGTCGCCGATCCGGCCCCAGAGCGACTTCGGCGCAGCGGGGGCGGAAGCCTTCACGGGCTTGGGCTTGCGTCCCCCACCCTTGATCGAGCGGCCCTTGATCGCCTCGTCCGTCAGGTCCGAGCGCACCGCCACCGGCACGACGCGCCCGCTGTCGGTGGTCTTGGTCTTTACGCCGAACTCTTCGGCCGCCATGGCCGGGAAACCGTCCGCGGCATACTCTTCCCAGCTTACGTCGTCTTCCTGGTTGGACTTGCGGCTCTGGCTGTGGAAGTCTTCAGGCTCGTCGGCCGGGATGTCGACCGGCTGAGAAACCACCCGGCGGACGGGTTGCGCCGGCGGATCATCGTCTACGCGCTTCACGCCGCTGGGCGTAAGCACCACGCCGCTGCGCGGAATTTCCCGTGTGGGTCGTTCTTCGCGAGCCTGGGGAATGCCGGGGCTCAAGCCCGGCCCCTGAGGCGCGCGGGTACGCGCCCGGCCGCGCTCGGACAGGACAGACGACGGTCCGCCTTGAACGGGTGGCGGTTGAAGCGGCGGCTCAGCATCCTCACCGAACGGGTCAGGTACGCTGCCGAAATCGCCCTCCTCGGGTCGCTGCATGCGGTTGCTTGAGGGGCGTCGCGTACGGCGCGGTGTTGAGGGCTGGTTCAGGTGGCCGAAGAATTCGTTGCTGTCGTCAGGAACCATGAAGCGTCTTCCCCGGCGGTACGGTCGTGTCGGTCATCAGGTTAATAGATACCCGGCCTGCAGGACAGTCCTGGCACTACTCGGCAAACGGGTCCAGTTCTTCGGGTCCTGTCTGCAGATCATCGTCGGACGCGCCCTTCTTGCGCCGTTGCTGGAACTCACCGGGCACTTCGAGGTCCGGGTCCGTGGACGCGTCCGGGGCCCCGCCGAGTGTTGACTCGTCAAGATCACCGGCGCTGCCGATCGGCTGGTCGTGGGCGCCGCCTTCCTCCACCTCCGAGAGACCGAGTTCTGCTCCGGCATCCTCGTCTTCGTAACCGCCCTCGACCGGCGCGTACAGGCCGGAATCTCCGCCGCTGAGGGTGGGGTCGTAACTCTCTTCCAGCGCTTCCCCCTCGCCGGTGACCGCCGATTCCTCGTCCTCTGAAGGCTGGTCGATGCCCGGCGGCTTCGGCGAGCGCAACGTCGCCTGTCCGCCCGGGTAGTACTTCAGCAGCGCCAGTTCGATCTCTTCTTCCGTCACGACGAACAGCTTCACTTTGCTGGCCGTCAGCCGGCGCAGCTCGAGCAGCCGCTTCGGATCAAACGGGAAGGCCGCCGCCACCAGCAGCAACTCACCGACGCGCTCGATGGGTATCACGCGATAAGCTCGAGCAATCGCCGGTCGCAGCATGGCCAGCGCGCGTTCCGTGGGCTGCACATGCTCCAGGTCCACGGGCGAAAGCGACTCGTGCCGCGCCAGGAAGCGGTGCAGTGTGACCTGGTCGGTGAACGCGCAGTCGTACAGCAGACCGCGGATCTCTTCCGGCACCTGCTCATCGTTGCTTAGCGCGTCTTCGACCTCCTCGGCCGTGATCACGCCCTGCAGCCAGAGCAGATAACCCGCCCGCTGCTCCATTTCGTCGTGGGCGGCGGACTCACGGGCCGTCGGCTCCTCGGCTGTTCCACCCCCTTCGTAGTAGGCGGGCGCCTCGCTAACGCCCAGGTCAACGGGGCGTTCATAGCCAAGGTCGTCGGGCGGCGGCTCTTCGCCGTAGGCGGGTGCAGCGGGCATCGGCGTCTGCACCACGTCACGCTGGTGCTGTCGCGTGGGGCCGGCCAGAAAGCTGCCCTGCGGAGCAAGCTCGTCCTGCGGCGTCACCTCTTCAATGGTTTCACCCGCCGAGTACTCAGCGGAATGGAATGCCATGCGGCTGGAGTCTTCCATACGCGGCGGCAGCGGCTGCCCCGTGGGCCGCGGCTGCGGGCGCTCCGGCGCGGTTGGCGGTTGCTGCGGCGCCATGCGAGCCTGCTGCTCGCGCTGGCGCATCTTCTCGAGTACGGCGCGTCCTTCTGCACCGAGCAGATCCTCGGCGCTGACACCGGCCAGCGTGTTGCCTCGCGCGCGCGGATCCGGCGGCGGGGCCGGCTGCCTGACGACCGGCGCCTGCGGAATCGGAATGTTCACAACCGGCGGCAACTCCGCTCGCGGCGCTGGACCCGGGTCGATCGAAGGGCGCCGCCCGGAACCCATGCTGTCCAGCGGTGCAGCCTCTCCCTCGACGCCGCCACCCGCCTTGGGAATACGCCGCGTGCCCTTGCGCCGCACGATCATGCCGTCTACTTCGGACGCGCTGGCGCCCAGGTCAACGGCGCCGGTCTGTCCCGGCTTGCGCAGCGTTGGACGAGGCATTGCGCTGGACTGTACGGCCGGGTTGATATCGGTCTGGCCGGACTTCTCGCGCCCGATGGTACCGAACAGGTTGCGGTTGCGCTGTGACTTGGTAGCGGGACCGCCCATGGAATCGAGGCGTGTATTCTGCGTGCCAAGAGAGGGTCCGCGCGAACGCTTTGGCGGCTCCAGGGACAGAAGCTGGGTCGAGCGCTTCTTCTGCTGCGTGTTGCCAACGGGCCCGGTCTTTTTGCGATCGGAAGCCTGGGGCTGTTGCCCCGAAGCCGGTATCTGGTTCTGGCCTGTCTGCGGACGCTGTTGCGGCTGGCTTGCGGGGCGCTGAGGCGGCCTGCGGTGCTGTCCGGTAGGTGTGTCGTCATCTTTTGGAACGTGAACCATGCAGCGACACCGGTTTTTCAGGCGCATGCAGCGGAGTTACGTCCGTGCACTATTACGCCGTCAGAGAAAGGAAACGACTGCTTGCACGGTGGAACCTGGCAACTCCAGAGCGGCAGTGCCACAAGCCAAGGCGTTTCCTACGCTTAACACAAAAAGTTCAGGAACAGTCCACCATTACTAATTGGATTGTATTGAAGCTGCAGCCGCTGGCAAGGTGGGCGACTGTAAGATATCGACTCTTGTCAAATCTCGTAACTATCGTTTGCGGTTGACTCTAGGTTTGGCGTGATGTATCAATGACAGGCCAGAACCTCGGTCTATGTTTCGACTTTTGTGACGAACCCCGCGTTGGGGGTGTGCATAACTTGCGTTTTGTGGGCAATGCACACTGGGCATCATTCAAGGAGCACCCTTGACCGATCTACGCTTTGATATCACGCCGATTGATGCACTGGCCAACACCGCCCGTGTGGTTGTCGAGGGCGCCATTGACGCCACCACCGTCATCTCCTTTGAATCGCAGCTCAAACAGCTGCAGGAGGACGGTTACACCAACTTCGTGCTCGACATGCAGGGCATCAAGTACGTGAACTCGACCGGCCTGGGCAGCCTGGTGGCCACTGCCGACAACCTGGAAAAGGTTGGCGGCGGACTGGCGTTGATCCGGGTGCACCCGAAGGTGAAGGTCGTGTTCGACATGCTCGGCCTCAACTCCTTCTTCCGTATCTTCACCAACGAAGACGAGGCCGTGAATTTCCTCGCCTCCAGCAAGGGTGGAGAGGCTGTTGCTGCCGCACCGGCGGCGCCCGCTCGACAGGCGCCTCCGCCCCAGCCGCAGCGCCCCCCACCGGCCAGTTCCAGCAGCGTCCACCGACCTCGCAGCAGCCGATGGCGCCTCAGCCGCAGTATGCTCCGCCGCGGCCTCAGACAGCACCCGTGCAGGCGCGCCGCCAGACCGGCACCGTGCAGCGTCCGCCCACCGGACAGTACGGACGCCCGGGTACCGGCCAGTGGGTGCCGCCCTCACGCGACAACCCGCAGGTGGTGGCGTGTCCAAACTGCGGCGCCAGCTTCAAGGTAAGCCAGACCGGCCGTTACAAGTGCCCGTCCTGCGCGACCGCGTTCGTTGTGGACCCGCAGTTCGGCGTCGAACTCGCGCCGGCCACCAGCCAGTTGACCCTGGCCTTCACTCCGGAGTGCCGCGAAGGCTTCAACCTTTACCTGGGCTCGATGTGCCGCCGCGCCGGGTACAGCGAGGCGGATTACAACCAGCTTAAGCAGGGCCTCGAGCAGATCCTGCAGGGCGTGCTCCAGAACTGCTACCAGGGCCGGATCTACGAATCCTACGCCGTGGCGTTCCTGCCCGCGCGCCGCAACCTGCAGATCAAGTTCATCGTGGCAGGGCCCACCATGCAGGGAGACCCGCGGGCCTACTTCCCCATGGCCGCCCAGATCATGCCCGACCTCGCCATGCGGCCGCACCCCAAGGGCGGCACCGTGGTGGTGATGAGCTTCCGCCGCTAGGCAGCCTTAGCTTCAAAACCGGCGCGGGTTTCCGCGCCGGTTTTCTTTTGGCCGCGCGTATGAACGGCGCCGCTTCAGCACAGGTCATTGCGGTTCCCGAGCGCGAGTGCATTCTCAAGGACCATGGACGCTTTCTTTTCATCACCGTCCTCGCTCTGGCTGGGCCTGCTGATCGGGCCGCTGCTGCTGCTTTACATGCTGCAGCACAAGCCCGTGCGCAGGCGCGTCGCCAGCGTGGTGCTGTGGACCGGCGTGGCGCAGTCGCAGATCGCCACCTCGCCGTTCCAGCGCCTGCGCAAGTCGCTGTCGCTGCTGCTGATGCTGCTGGCGCTGATTGCGCTGGTGCTGGCGCTTGCCGGGTTGCGGATTCCAGGCGGCGAGCGGCGCGGCGTGCCGGTCACCCTGGTCGTCGACGTGACCGCCAGCATGGGCGCCAACGAGCCCGGCGGCAGCCGCATCAGCATCGCGCGTCAACGCGCGGAAGCCGTGATTGATGCGGCCGGCAACAGCGCAATCTCGTTGTTCGCCTGGGACGGCAGCCTGCGCGCCCTCGCGCCCACGGACTCGGAGCCCGACGTGGCGCGCGCCGCGCTAGCCGGGCTTGAGCCGACCGATCTGGGGGCCACGGACACCGCGCTGGTTCGTGCCCTTGAGGGGCAAGGCGCCTCGCGCCGGCTGGTCGTGGTCAGCGATCACCTGCCCGGTGACCTCTCCGGCGCGCACTTCGTGCCCTGCGGCAGCCCAAAGGCCAACGCGGCCATCGTCTCGGCCAGCCTGAGTGAAATCACCTTCAGCCAGGTAGCGCTTTTTCTTCGGCATCGAACTGACGGGCACCGATCGCCCGCTGAGCGTGCCGTTAGTCCTGGAGCGTGTCGAGCCCGACGGCAGCAGCAAGCTGGTGGACGCCCGCGACGCGACACTGGAGCCAGGGCGGCGCGGCTCCTTCACCTTCGCCGGAGTCGCGCCCGGCCTGTACTCCCTGCGCATCAAGCACGATGACGGCCTGGCCCTCGATAACGTGGCGTGGCTTCGATACAGCGCGCTGCCCGTGCAGGACGTGGTGTTCAGCGGCACGCCGCCGCCGGCGCTGGCAAAGGCGGTCGAAGCCATCGAGGCGGGAATGGGACTGGTACGCCTGGTGCCGGCCGGCAGTGAAGACCGCCAACGGGCCAGCTATGTGTTCTGTGATGCGGCTTCCTCGGGTGTGGAAGCGCGGCTCCCCTCGGCGTTTCTTGCACCCGCGGCGCCACGCGACGTCTCGTACGATCTTCCGATTGACGTGCCGCAGTCCGCCACGCGTCCCACCACCAGTTTCCTGTGGCGCGGTATTGGCACGCCGGACATCCGCATTCCCCGTGTCAACGTCATCCGTACGACCCGGTACACGCGCCCGGTGCTTGAGGGGGGCCAGGGACCGGCGATCTGCCTGCTGCCGCGCGAAAACGGGCTGCAGGATCTGCTGGTGGCGTTCCCGCTGGATGAAAGCGCAACCGGCTTCACCGGTAACCTGTCCTTCCCGATCTTCTGGGCCAACTGGTTTGACTACGTGCGCCGCAGCCGTGATCCGCTGCCGCGCGGGCCTCTCAGCACGCGTGACACCATGCGCGTGAATCCGCTCGACGGGCGCGGGGATTTCCAGTATGGGCCGGCCGGCACGCCCGGGCGCGAACCCGGCATTCCCGGGCGTGCGCTGCAGTTCGACCGCAGCGGCGTGTACGTGTTCGAGGGCATGGATGACACGGTACTGCCGCTGCTCGGTGTGAGCCTGCTCGACCCCGCTGAGTCCGACCTTTCGACTGCGGACCCGGCCGCCTGGGCGCCGGAATCCATGTCGGAGTGGATGCAGGGCTTTGAAGGGGAGGGCGAAAGTCGCGACCTGGAGTTGCACCCGTGGCTGGCGCTGCTGGCGGCGGGCCTGCTGCTGTTCGAATGGTTCTGGTTCCGGCGCAGGTTTCCTACGCGCTCGCAGGAGGCGGCGACTTCTCCGCGGACGCAGCCCGCAAGGCGTCGGAATACTGTGCGAGTGCGCGCCTGAAGTCCGTCTCAAGGTCGGCATCCAGCCCGAAGCGCAGCGCGTAGTAGAGTTCCGTCAGCTCCAGCACCGGTTCATGTCGGCTGCCTCCCCTGCGCAGCACACGGCGCGCGAATTCACGCGGCGTTTCACTGGCGCGCTTCTGGAACCCGTAACGTGCCAGCAGCAGAAGCAACTGGAGGTACAGGCCGCGCTCGCGCTTACGGCCGCCTTCGCCCATCTGGCGCAGCACCTTTGCCTCGATCAGCTTGCGCCGGCGCCTGCGCCAGAGCAGCCAGGCCGCCAGCATTGCGGGCGGCAGCACCAGCAGCAGCGTGCGCAGAATGCCGCTTTGTGGGAACAACGTGTCGGGCAGCCAGCTCGTCAGCCTGTCCAGGAACTCATCGACGCGACCTGAGGCGTCCGACACGATCTGTTCGAGCTGCGAATACACCTGCTTCTGCGCTTTGCCGTCGTAGCGCCGCAGCCAGTCGGTGGGCGGCGGTGCTTCCGCGCTTTCGCCTTCCGGGCCATCATCCTGGACGGTATCCGGTGTGTCGGGTTGCACGGGCGGCTCATCCACCTGCGCACCCGAATCGTCACTGCCGCCCTCGGACGGCGTGGGATCGAAGGCAATCCAACCAAAGCCCTCGATGTACGCTTCCACCCAGGCGTGGGCCGCCGAGGCCGTCACCTCGAAAACGCCTTCCTCGTTGGGCTTGTCCGCGAGGAAACCGGCCGCGACTCGGGCTGGCACGCCGTAACAGCGCAGCAGGATGCACATCGCGCTGGCGAAGTACTCGCAATGCCCGAAACGCTCCGATTGGTTCGTGGTGGTATCCAGGAAGCGGGCCAGGGCGTCCGGTCCCGGTTCCGGGCGGAAATCGAGCGAGTAGGTCCAGGCCGGGGTCTGCGTGCCTTCCAGGCGCGCTTCACGGAACATGGCGACGATGTCCGTCGCCGCCGCGTACACGCCGAGGTTGCCCGCATTCTCCCCGGGCCGCGCCGCGCGTGCCATCTCGGCGAAACGCGGGTAGAAGCCGAAGCGGCGCCGGATCTGCTCCTTCAGGCCATTCGGTATCTGCAGGTACTCGGGCCGCGGCGTCGGCGACGGTCCGCGACCGGCGAACAGCGCTTTCAAGCGCGCAGGCGTCGACTGCAGCTGGATGGCAGTGACCTCGTACGACTCGGCCGCCCTGATCGACGGCGCGCGCACGGTGTTGGAGACCGTGTCGTAATACAGCGCTCCGCTGTAGGCGCCGATCATGCTGGGCTCGGTCGCGAGCGGCAGCTGCCCACCCGAGCCAAGGCCTGCCTCGCGGAGGGTGACCACAAAGCGACGCGTCTTCCAGTCACGTCCGCGCGGACGCGGCGCGCCCGGCAGCGTGCGGTTTGCTCCGTCCTGGACTTCAAACGTGGTGGTGGCGCCGGCCCCGAGTGGCGCCCAGCGCATGCCGTCGAAGCTCGAATAGGTGAACGCCCTCAGGTAAACCCGCTGCAGCGCGTCACCGCCCGCCTCCAGCTGGCGCAGATCCAGGGCCGGGGTCTGACTGCGCTTGATCTCGCCGAAGTCGCCAAGGTCGACGCCCGACGACAGACCGGAAACGGATGCCGGCGCGGCAGGGTCCCTGGGTCCGCCGGTCGGCTCGCGCGGGCCGCCGAGCGGACCGCCCGGGCTCTGTCTGCCCCCGGGCTGCTCCGGTCCTGTGCCGATCGGACCGGGTGGCTGCTCTTCCGGCTCATAGCGCGGCAGCGCGAAGTACAGGAACAGCGAAAGAAGCAGCACCGAGCTGGTCAACAGCGGCAGTACGCCGAAGAACGCACCGCGCATGATGCCTCCCGGACGACCGGCAGGCGGCAGGGTGCCGCGGCGCCTTGCCACGTACACGCCGTGGTACAGCATGCCGGGATACTGCAACATCAGGAACAGCGAGCCGGCGGCGCCGATCGCGGCCAGCCAGGGCCACACCGCGTCATCCAGCGGGCGGCGCACGCCGATCACGGTTGAGAACAGCGCCAGCACCAGCACCACGCTGATCAGCCGCGATGATTCGCGCACGTACAGCACCATGATCTGCACGCTTACCAGCACCAGTGGCAGCGGTGTGTACAGCACGATTTTCACGAAGTCGCCGGCATGTGACTTGATCTCGACGCCGTGGTACAGGACCAGCAGCAGCGGCAGCATCGAGTACAGCACCAGCATGGGCGTGCGAAGCCGTCGCAGTGTATGCATGCGCAGGAAGGTTTCCTGCAGCCCGATGCAGGTTCCCAGGAATGCCAGCTCGCTCCAGTCCAGCAGGCCGCGGCGCTGGAACAGCACGCACAGCACAACCAGCGCCAGGCCCGCGATACGGGCAAGCGTGGCGTAGGTGGCGTCGCGCGCGGAGTTCTTCACGGAGCCGCCTTGCTGCGTTTGCTGACGCCCGAGGCTTCCAGTTCCGGTGAGGCGATGCTGCGTCGGCCCAGCTGGTCGAAACGCAGGTAATCTTTGAAGTCGGACGCGCCCGCGCCGATCACCATGGCGCCGGTACCCAGGCGCAGGCTGGCCTCGGCGTGTTCCTTGGGCCCCAGCGTGACCAGCACCGGCACCTCGTTGCCCACGCCCACGCCGACCTGGTCGACCCAGTCACCCAGCCGCTTCTCGGAAAAGCCGGCCAGCGCCAGCCGCTCCATCACCGCGTGGTAGTGCGCATCACCGCGTCCGGGAGCGCTGGCGTGCAGCATGCTGTCGAACCAGGCGAAGCGGAACAGCACGCCCTGCCGGGTCAGGAACCAGGTCAAGCCGGCGACCAGGCCGATGGCCGACTCCAGGCGCTGCCGCAGCGTGCCGGGGTCGCCGACCGGCGAGGTGTCCAGCAGCAGCAGCAGGCTGGCATCCTGGCGCCCCTCCAGCTCCAGGATCATCGGCTTGCCGGTGCGCGCGGTCGTGCGCCAGTGGATGCGCGCCACGTTCTGGCCCGGCAGGTACTCGCGCACGCCGTAGACTTCCTCCTGGCCGAGCCGCGCGACCGAAGACTCGCCGAAGAAGCGGGCTGAACGCATCAGCTGCTGCTCGAACTCGTGCGAAAGCCGCGCCGGGCGCGGGTACACCAGGATCTCGCTGCGGAACTCAAGTTTGCGCGTCATGCGCACCAGCCCGAACGGGAACGCGCTGGTCACCAGCACGTCGTTCATGGTGTGCAGGCCGCGCCGGCCGAATACCGCCGTGTAGCGCGGCTTCTGCACGTAGCCGGGGCTTACGCACATGACCAGGTTGGTGGATTCGTCGCGGTAAAGGTCAGGCAGGTTGGTGTCATCGACCTCGAGGGCAAAACGCGGGATCCACCCGGCGTTGTGCAGCATCATGGTCACGTCCACACTTTCGCCGGCGTGCGTTTCACGCGGAAGCTGGCGCTTGAATTCCATCTTGCGGACGTCCAGCCACACGGCCAGCGCGTTGACGAGCACCAGCGCCAGCGGGATGCAGCTCAGCAGGATGAAACTGGCCTCGCCGTAGAAGCTGCCGGCGCCAAACAGCAGAACCGACGCGCCCAGGAAATACCAGCCAAGGCGGGTCGGCACGGGCAGCACCGCCAGGCGGCGGCCCAGGCGTTTCAACTTCGCGGCCAGGCGCAGCTTCAAACAGCGTCCTCAACGTCTGCAGGTTAAACGAACCAGCGGGGCGGAAGTTCCCTGCTTATCGGTACGGGAACCAGCTTACATTCCCGTTGCGCAGGCTCTGCATGTAGACGCGCCCGACTCCGGGGGCGGTGCAAAGCTCCAGGGGGTCAATCACCACCGGAATGCGACCGACCCGCTTGCGGGTCACCACGTCGATCTCCAGCAGGTCGCCCGACAGCGGCCGTGCCACCAGCGCCCGGCTGCCGTCCTGGCTGAACGACACGGCGCCGACGAAGCCGAGCACGCGCTCGCCGCGGTGCCAGCGCAGCTCTTCCTCAACATGGATCTCGCCGATCAGCGTGAGCCGTTCCCGGTCGTAGACGAACACGCTTGAAAGCGCGCTGATCCACGCCTCCGGCCGCACGGGGTGGAATGCCACCCGCGCCAGTGCCTGCTGCTCGATGGGCCAGATCACGTCCCCCACCAGCTCGTGGCTGCGGCCGTCCAGCACGAACAGGTGGTTCGAATCCCCCACGGTCAGCCAGCGGCGCTCGCCACCGGGCTCTTCCACCAGGGCGCCCGGCAGCGTGGTGGGTTTCAGGAATGGCAGCGGCACCAGGCGATACGACGCCGAGGTGCCGTCGATTTCGTACAGCGCCGGCAGTTGCACGCCTGGCTCAACAGAATGCGGGCTGAAGCCGGGCAGTACCACGCGCTCGCCCTTCACGGCCTCGAACACCTGCACCGGCAGCGCGCTGCGCTCGAGCTTGAAGTCGCCGAGCGCGGGCACATCGGTCAGCATCTCATTGAGTCGCGACGCCTGTTTCTCGAGCAGGGCGGAGATGCGGGCGCCGTCATAGAACCGGAAACGCAGGCCGTTCTGGCTGCGCGGCCAGCCGCTGCAGACCACGATCTGCCCGCTGTGGGTTGGCCAGGCGCGCAGCTGCTCCGTGCTGCTGGCGATCTGGGCGTGTACTTCGATTTTGCCGGTGTCGGGCTGGAACGCGAACAGCGCGTCGAGGCCTTCCACCCTGCGTTTGTAGAACAGCGTCTCGCCGCCAGGCCCCAGGAACACGCCGCCCCCTAGTGCGACTTGAAGTCGTCGATCGCCTTGCCCAGGCGGTTCAGGCCCTCACGCACGGAAGTCGGCTCGATCTTGTAGCCGACGCGCAGCCAGCCGGGCGACTGGAAGTATTCGCCGGGCACCACCAGCACGCCGTAATCCTGCCGCGCCACGGTGGCCAGGTTGCCGGTTTCCTCGACGCCCTTCACGCGCAGCCATACCGTGATGCCGCCGGGCGGGTGGTAGTACTCGATGTCGTCCCGCGTCTCCAGCCACTCCTTCACGGTGGGCCAGTTGCGCTCATGCAGGCGGCGCGCGACAGGACGCAGTCGCGCGAGGTTTTCCAGCGCGCGGTGCGCCATGTTCTGGGCGACGGTCGAAAGCTCCGGGTCAACTACGTCGATCAGGTCCAGCATCTTGGACGCCAGCTTCCTGGGGCCGATTGCCCAGCCGAAGCGCAGGCCGGAAAGGCCGTAGACCTTGGTGAGGCTGCTGGTGACCACCACGTTTTCGCCCTGCTTGAAGGCGCTTTCGTCGCCGTCGCCGGGCCGCAGGTGGTCGATGTAGACTTCGTCCACCAGCAGCGTGGCGCCGACCTTGGCGGCTTCCTCGGCCATTTCCTTCACGATCTCGGGCGAAAGCCGCGCCATGCTGGGGTTGTGCAGGTTGGTGAGGACCACCAGGCGCACATGATCATCCAGCAGCTTCTTGAACTCGTCCATGTCCGGCTGGAAGCCGTTTTCAAAGCGGCGCGGCAGCTTGATTGCCTCGGCGCCGACCAGGCTGGCGAGGCTGAAGAACTGCGGGTAGCCGGGGGTCTCAACGATCACCTTGTCGCCCGGGCACAGCAGCGCCGCGTACACCAGGAAGTTCGCCTCGCTGCTGCCGGCGGTCAGCACCACGTTTTCGCCGCTGGTGCCGTAATGCTCGGCCAGCCAGGCCACGTTGCGCGGGTCGCCGTAGTTGCTGCACAGGCTTTCGAGGCTGAAGTCGGACTCTTTGAAGCTCAGCAGGTCCGACTTGGGCCGGTTCATGCCGCTGCCGGCCATGAAAATGCCGTCGGCATACTCCAGCCGCTTGGCGAAGCGCATGTACTGGAACGGTTCGAAGTCCATGGACCCACGTTCTAACGGCTCAGCGCCCCAGTGGCAAGCTTCGTGAATTGACTGAAGGTTTGGCCGACCTGAGTCCGATAAACCGACGGGGAAAACGCCCGCGGAGGCCGCCGTGAGCAGCGAAACCACAACCGGATTGTCGAAGGTTGAAGTCATCAAAATCGACCAGACCCGCATCGGCGAGGCGGCCGTGGAATACGTGCCCGCGGAGGCCGAGTTCCGGATCATCGTCAACAACGATGTTGAAACCAGCCTGCACTGCGCCCCCCACCGCGTGAAAAGCCTGGTCGTCGGCTGGCTGATCGGCGAAGGGGTGATCGACCGCGAAGACGACTTCATGGCGATCGACACCGACCTCGACAACCTGGTCATCCGTGTGACCATCTCGGACGAAGCCGGCAGCAGGCTTTCCGCCCGCGCCATCACCGCGCCGGTCGGCAAGCTCTCCGAGCCCGACTTCCCGCGCCGCGTAACCACCGAGCTGGAACTCAACCCCGAACAGGTCAGCGAACTTTCCGGCCGTTTCCGCAAGCTGTTCCTGGGCCTGCGCAGCAGCGACCGCATGTGTTACCTCGCCGCCTTCGCCCAGAACGGCGAAATCCACAGCTACGGCGAAGGTTTTCACCGCATCAACGCCATGTACCGCGCGCTGGGTGAACTGGTGATCGCGGGTGTCGCGCCCCAGAACCGCATCATGCTCGCCAACTTCGGGCTGACGCAGCAGATGACCCTGCGCCTGGCCCGCGCTGGCGTGTGCATGGCGATCACCGCCGCACCGCCTTCCAACGCCGCGATCGAAATCGCCAACGACTACTACCTGTGCATCGTCAGCACGGCGATCGGCAGCCAGATCACCGTATACAGCGCGCCCTGGCGCGTGATCTAGGAAGTGTACAGCCACACGCCAACGACAACATGCACGGCCACGCCGCCGACCGGCAGCAGCATGCGCAGCAATGTAGCGCCTGGGTTGGCGCCTTTGATTCCGCCGTCCGGGGTGATTTCCGGCTTGCCCGGCAGGGCATCCACCAGCACGCCTCCTTCCGGGTGCTCCGGGTCGTACAGCAGGCGCTCAAGCTCTTCGTCTTCCAGCAACTCGGTGATGTGCGTCTTGCCGGAGACCTGGTAGCTGCGGCCCTGCTCGTCCTGGAACTCGAACGTGAAGCGGTAGACCGTACGATTGTTGATGCGCGTGTTGGTGGGCTGCTTGTCGACCAGCTTCCCGCGCGCGAGCTTGCCGGTCTTCAATACCCGCACCGCGCGCAGGTTGCCGCGCAGGCCGATCACCATGAAGATCAGCCCAAGGCCCGGGAACACTGCCACGAAAATGCCCCAGGCCTCGATGGCGGCTTTGCGAGTGCCCACGATACGCGAAACCAGAGGATCGCCGGGTTTGTACTCGATCTCGACCGGCTGGCCGGGCTGCGGATTCATGCCGGTTGCGAAGCAGGCGCCCGTGATCGGCGTTGATCCACCGGCTTCATAGTATTGGTACTCGATGCGGTAGATCGGCGTGCCGGGACTGTGATCGTCGCCGCCCTCATTGATGCCCGTGTGTTCGCTGGCCAGCGCGACGCCGGATGTGCGCTGCAGCTCGCCCGAGAAGCGGTACCACGAGGTCACGTCAGACTGCGCCCCGAACACCCACCAGAAGATCATGCCGAACGCAAAGAAGCCGGCGCCAAACTGCACGAAGAAGCCACCGAACAGCACCGCCAGCGCTGTCGTCAGCGGCACGCCACGGCCGCCCGCGGAGTCACGGCCAGGTTTGCGGCTGTATTGGTCGAGGTTCCCCATGGCAGCGTCAGGATATGAAACCGGCGCGGCGCAGCAGGTCGTCGTCAATGCTGCTACGGGTCTGTTGCTGCAATTGGCGGCGCACGTACTTGCCGATCATGTCCGCTTCCAGGTTCACGCGGGTGCCTTTGCCCCAGGCGCGTATGCTGGTGACCTGCCGGGTGTGCGGGATAATCGCCACCACGAAGCTGTCCTCATGCAACTCGGCGATCGTCAGGCTGATGCCGTCGAGGCACACGCTGCCCTTGGGAATGCACTGGTCGGCGATCTCGCGGCCGCAAGCGATGCGCACGCGCCACTCGCCGCCGCGGTCCTCGATGCCGGCGACTTCGCCTACGCCGTCCACGTGGCCCTGCACGAAGTGGCCGTCAAAGCGCGCGCCGGCCTGCATCGCGCGTTCCACGTTGACCAGGGCTCCGGGCTGCAAGCCGCCGAGGTTTGTGAGGCGCAGCGTTTCGGGAATGGCCTCGAACGTCGCGAGGTTGCCCTCCAGTTTCGCGACCGTAAGGCAGCAGCCGTTCAATGCTACGCTGTCGCCCAGGCGTATGCCCGCGTGGTCGCGCAGGCTTGACAGGTCAAGGCTCATGCGCCGCACGCCGCCGGCGTCCGCGGCGGAAGTCAGCGGCAATGCGGCTTCGATGATGCCGGTGAACATCAGTTACCCTTGGCCAGTGCCTCGGTGATTTTTGCGTGCAGCGCCTCGGCGGCCTTGCGCTGCTCACCTTCCGGGAAATGCCAGCGCCACTCGGTGCCCAGCGCCTTGGCCGCGCGGTCGGGCTTGTTCTTGTCGAGTTCTTTCTGGGCTTTCTCGACCAGCGGCGCAAGCTCCTTGTCGCTGTCGGCCTTCATCTCCGTGAGGGCATCCGCATCTGCCTTGATTTCATCCAGCAGCTTCTGCGCGGCGACTCCTGACTCGGCGAAGCGGTGCGCCGCAGCCTCGGCTGCCAGCATCCAGGCCTTCAGCCGCTTCTTGGGCTTGTTGGTGCTTTCCGCCTTTTTCAACAGCTTGGCGGCCGCCTTCTCCTGCTCTTCGGCCAGTTCCAGCTTGTACTTCTCGAGCTCCGCGTAGATTGGCAGACCTTTCCAGTCTTCCAGCGCGCGCTCAAAGGCCGCGGTGTTGGTGATGTCCTCCTTGATTTCGCGCTTGATGTCGTCGAAGCGCCGCTCCAGCTCGGCGTTGAAGGGACCGGACAACTCGCTCAGCCAAGCGCCCAGTTCCATGTCGGATACGAGGAAACGCAGGTCGTTGAAGGACTCAAGCGCGAGCTTGGGCTCCTTGCGCAGCAGCGACTTGATGTCGTCGGCCCGCGCCTGCAGCAGCTGCTGCACGGACGGCAGCAGCGGCAGACCGTCCTCGTTTACCGGCACCGCGCCCTCGGGTTGCGGCACCATGCGCGCCAGCGCGGCGTCGCGATAGCGCTTGTGCAGCTCGGCGTGGCCGGCGGGGTAGGGCGTGTACAGCGGGTCGCCGCAGAACACCGCCTGCCATGACAGCAGGTGGTTGGCAACCTGTCCGGCCTCGCCGAAGCTCCAGCCCTTCACCAGCCTGTCCCAGAAAATGTGCTCATAAGGGAAGCCCACGGTCAGCGGCTCGTAGACCGTGCCGTAGCTGCAGGTGGCGTTCCAGCTAAGCAGCGGCCCAACCCAGTTCCTGTCGTTCGCGCGAATCGTGCCGGCGCTGAAGCTGTGCAGGTGAATGCAGATGCCCCCGGTGCGGAACCTGACGGCACCCTTGGGCTTCTGGCTGCCCGCGTACCAGCCGTAATAATGCAGCGTCTCGGACCGCGTTGACAGGTCAAGAACGGCCGGGTCGGTGTCGTGCACGAACTTGATTTCGCCGGCCTTCCAGGCGTCCGCGACTTTCACCATCTGGTCGTCGCGCTGCTTGTAGCCGCCCTCCAGGTTGGGGCCGCGCGTGTCCAGGAAACTTTCGCCGTAACAGCCCAGCGCTTCCGCCAGCAGGGCCTTTTCAACCAGGCCCTTGGCGATCTCGACGGTCGGGCCATCGAGGCGGCACACCACCAGAATTTTCGTCTCGAACGTCAGGCGTTCGTGGCTGTTCAGCCAGGGGTTTTCGAAGGCGCCCTCGATCTGGTAGTCGCCCTGCCGCAGCAGCGCCAGTTCGCCGTCTACACTGGCGAAGTCGCGGCCGGGGATGAAGCCGCCCTGCAGGTTGGAATCGTTGCTGCTGTCGGTTTCCTTCACCTTGAGCGGCACGCCGCGGGTGGGCACGATCACGAGGATGTTGTCGTGCTCAAGCACGTACTTCTTGATGGCCGGCAGCACGTCCTTGTTGAATTCGTCGCGCGTGATCTCTTCTTTGTCACTGGCCGAGATCTTGATCATCTGCCCTTCCGGCACGCCGCGCAGCTTCTGGTAGTACTCGGCAATCTCAACGCTTCCCTCGGCCTTCTCGTTTGCCACGATCAACACGTTGGAGGCATCCAGCGCGAACAACGGCGCCGCGCACGCCAGAACCAGCACGCCCAGTATGGCTCGCATCATTCTCTCCGTGTTTCCCGGCCCGATGGACCTGATGCTACCCACTTTTTACTCCGCGCTGCTAGGATATTGCGCCTAAAAGACCAGTCGGGTTTGCAATGCGTACCGTACTCCTGTTTCTGCTGCCGGCCTCGCTGCTCGCTGCCTGCTGCTCCTTTGCCGGCCGGGTCTCGAGCAGCCAAGCGCCGCTGCAGCGGGTCAGCCTCGGCGTTGTGGTGCTCATGGTTGAGCCCAGGCAGGCCTCGCGCCGTGCAGCGATTCGGTTCGGTGAGGGAGTTCCCGGACTGTCGCCGACCTCGTCCGGTCCGGCTGCCGAACAGCCCGCAGTGACCGGCGCCTCGGCCCAGACCACGGCCGCGACTTCATCAGAGCCCGTTCCCAAGTCACGCATGCAAACCTGGATCATGCTCGGTGTGCTGGCGCTGATGCTCGTTCTTGGCGCGCTCGTGAAATCCCGCATCTCGCGCGGCAAGCCGAAAGACGAACCGTTAGAGGAGTCGGCATGAGGGTTCCCGCCCTGCTGGCGGCCATGCTGCTCCTGGCCGCACCCGTTGAAGCGGGTCTCTGGGACCGTGACCGCCCGTCCGACGATGCGCTGCCCTCGGCTGCCGACGTGGTTTCCGGGCGTTACGACCGCATGCCCGCCGCGTTTTACCAGCAGCGTGCCCGCCGGCTTGAACCAACATTGGACGCGCTGCCCGAATTCAGCGCCGAAAACCCCCTCACCCCCGAACAGATACGCCAGATTGCGGATGCGCTACCTGCCATGGACGACGCGGCTGTGGCGCAGTTCCGGCTTGGAGAATTCGCACGCGCCATCATCCTGCTCGACCGCAAGAATCGCCTGGCCGAGGCAATCCGCCCGGAGCGCACCGCGACGGCCAAGCTGGCCGAGTACCGCGCCGTGGCGAACAAGGCCGCCTGTCTGGCCGCCCGCGCGACGCAGACGCCCGGCACGCCGGATCTGCAGGACGCACGCGACCTGCTTGCGGCCGTGGTGAAGGACGACCCCTACAACGCCGACGCCCAGTGGTCTTTGGCAGAGATCGAGTGGCGGCTTTCCCGGCCCGCTTACGCAGCCGAAGCTGCGCTGTTTCCCAACCTGCTGGGTCTGTCGATCGCGGCCTTCCGGGGCGAACGCAACGCGGACGCGTTGGCGCGCCACAGGGTCGCGGGCTGCATACCCTACCTGTGCCGGCGCATCGCATACGAGGGCACGGAGAGCATCGACCTGATGTATGGGCTTTCGCTCGCACTGTCGCTCAGCGGCCGTGATGAAGAGGCCGTGCTGGCCTGGCTGAAGCTGTGCGAGATGATCGACAACGGCGCGGTCAGCGCGGTGGTCGACGCGCCCGCGGCCCGCGGCCTGAAGCGCGCCATGGGCGTACACCTGGGCGCTATCTACGAGCGCGACGCGGCCGAGCGGCTGTACAGCGAACTGACCAGCCAGGCCGATACCTGGCGCCAGAGCCGGCTGATGTACCTGGAAGCCAACCTGAAGAATGGCCGTCACCCTGACACAGAGCCGGCCTTCTGGGGGGGCTGGAGCCAGCAGGAGCCGGGAGTCGTGCTTCCCGCCTTGCCCCAGGAACCGAAGGACCCCGCCATCAGCACGGCGCTGCTGGTAGCAGGCATCGGTGGGCTGGTGTTCGTGCTGTGCCTGCTGCTGGTGTTCATCCTGTTCCTGGGGCGCAACAAGTCGCCGCACCCCAACGTCAACGAGATCTGAAAATTTCGCAACTCGCTGGTTCCGTTCGCTGGTCGGCAATTCCACTTACTTATTTCAGACTGTTACATCATTCGGCCGGTTACACTCATGGCAGGTTTTGCGGGGTGATTCGATGAGATTGCTGTTGCTGCTTGTGACCGCGTTGGCCGCGCCGCTTTCGGCCTGCTTATGGGACTACGACACGCTGGCGCAGGAGTCCACCGGCATGCCTGACATCAAGGCTGTGATCGTGGGCGGCTTCGCGCGCAACCCTGACCTTTACTACGAGATGCGGCTGGAGCGGCTGACGAAGCTGCTGGCCGACAACCCCGACGACCTCGATGCCTACGACGGCGCGGCCGTGGCCTGCGACCGGCTGGGTCGTGGCGACGAAGCCATCGAGTGGATGGCGAAGAAGCTGGCGGCAATGGACCGCACGGGCTACGCCGAGACCACTCAGCCCAACCACCGCTACAGGTACCTGGCCAACCTGGGCACGTTTTACGCGCACCGCTGGTTCCGGGGCGGCGCGAATCGCGAGAAGCTGGAAGACCTGCAGAAGGCCCGCGAACTGGTGGCCAAGGCCATCGAGGAGAACCCCGACGCTCACTTCGGCCGCGAGAAGTACCAGCTGATGTTCATCGAGTGGCTGCTGGCAGGCCCGCGCTACACGGATGACGCCGAGGAAGCCAAAGCGCTGGGTCAGGATACAGGGTGGGTCCCCAACGTGCTTGGTATTGGCAAGGATGGGCGCATCAGGATCGCAACCGGCGACAACGACAACCTGAAAGAGCTGGGCATCGAAGACTCGATCGAAGGCATCGCCGGCCTGATTACGCTCGGGGCCGCGTGGGAAAGTGTCGACGCTTTTTACGCCCTGACGCTCGCGCTGCAGGCCGACGGCAAGTCCGCGTACTCCTACTTTGCCCGGTTGCGGCTGGAGGAGCTGATCCGCTCCGGCGCCAGCTCAGTAGTAGCGGGGCTTCAGGGTGACGAGCCGCAACTAGAGCCGGAGCGTTTTCGAGATATGCCGAGTCCTGTGAAGGACAAGTCGGGCACAGAGTCTGAGTTCAACCAGCTGAGGCAACAGGCTGACGCCTGGCACGAGTCACGCACCAGCTACATGCTTGAGCGTCTAAAGGCCGGACAGCACCCGGACACGCACCCGGACTTCTGGTCGGGCTTCGACGGCGATCCCAACCGTATGCAGGTTCCATCCGGCGTACTTTACGAAGCTGGTGGTTTCTGGCGGGCTATCTGGATTTCCGACGCGAATTGGGCCATCGCCATCTTCATCGGAGGCGTGTCTCTGCTGGTCGGTTACTTCGTCTATGCACGCCGCAGAGATCGCCGCCGAAGACTGTCGCGCAAGAGGGCCTAACGGCCCGGGCCCATGCCCAGTGGCTCGTCGGGGACGCCGGAGTTGCGGTTGTACCAGCGCAGCGCGTTGTCGTAGTACGTCATCGCGCGCCACTTGTTGTTCTCGAACTCTTCGTCCGTCACCTGCCGGATCACGCGGCCGGGAATGCCCAGCACCAGGCTGCGCGGCGGGATCACCTTGCCCTCGGTCACGATGGAGCCGGCGCCGATGATGCTGCCCTCGCCGATCCTGCTGCCGCCCATCAGCACCGCGTGCATGCCGATCAGGCAGTAATCGCCGACCTCGTCGCCGTGGCACAGGGCGTGGTGCGCGACGCTGACGTAATTGCCGATGCGGTTCGGCCGCTCCGGGTCGATGTGCACGCAGGCCAGGTCCTGGATGTTGGTGTACTTACCGATCTCGATGCCCGCGATGTCGCCGCGGATCACGCTGCCGAACCAGACGCTGCTGCCCTCGCCCACCTTCACGTTGTCCACCACGATGGCCGTTGCGGCCTTGAACCAGCCGCCGGGCATCAGGTGCACCAGGGGCTCGGCGTTAGATGGCTTGCGCGGGTCGGTCATGCTTCGGCTTTCTTTCGCGGCCTCAGGTAGATGAACCAGTAGACGATACCCACCAGCACCGCGCCGCCCAGTATGTTGCCGATTGTGACAGGCAGCAGATTCCGACCGAAGCCCAGCCAGCTCAGGTTACTGTATGCGTCCGCACTGACACCCGCCTGCACCCAGAACTCGGCGGGAGCGAACTGCTTGATGAACAACCCCACCGGAATGAAGTACATGTTGGCGATGCTGTGTTCAAAACCGGCCGCAACGAAAGCCGCGATCGGCGGCACGATCACCAGCACCTTGTCGGCGGCGCTGCGGGCGCTGAAACTCAGCCACACAGCCAGGCACACCAGCGCGTTGCACAGCACGCCGAGGAACACCGCCGGCGCAAAGTCCAGACCGCACTTGGCGTCGGCGATCGCCAGCGCCTTGGCCCCCACCGCGCCGCCGCCCAGGTTGTAGTGCCCGGCCAGGAACACCAGCGCGGCCGTGGCAATTGAGCCGGCGAAGTTGCCCAGGTAGACGATCAGCCAGTTGCGCAGCAGCTGGCTGGTGCGGACCTTCTTGCCCGCCCAGGCCATCACGATCAGGTTGTTGCCCGTGAAAAGCTCAGCCCCTCCGACAACTACCAGGATCAGGCCAAGGCTGAACACCACGCCGCCTAACAGGCGCGACAGGCCGAACGGGATGCCCGCTCCCGCGGTGACCGTGGTCGAAAACACTGCCCCCATGCTGATGAATGCGCCGGCCAGCACGGCCAGCATGAACATGGCGGGCGCGTCGAGGCCCGCTTTCTTCACGCCGATTGCTTCGGCCTTTACGGCCATGTCGGCAGGCAGCAGAGCGTCTAGTGTGGGGCCTTCGCTCACGTCAACCTCCGCTCACGGGCGGGATGAACGCCACGGTCTGGCCGTCGCGCACCACGGCGTCGTCGTCAGCGAACTCTTCGTCAACGGCGACGCGGCAGGCCTTCAGGGGCTCAAGCAGCGCCGGGTGCAGGTCGGCCACGAACTTGCGGACGCTGCCGGCCGTGGCGTCGCCCAGCAGCTCGATGCGCTCTTCGCGGGTGCCGGCGCGCTCCGCCAGGTGTGCAAAATAGAGAACCGTCACTTTGGCCATGGCTTGAAACTACCGGCGTTTGGTGCGGCGTAAAGATTGTCGCGGTATAGTTGCATATACACCCGGCATCGTCCGTATCTTTTCCATCCCCTTGCCCGTCTTATCGGGCGAGGGTGGCAGTACCCACAGCGGAAGCCCTGACCCCACGCGGGGCTTCCCATCAAGGTCGGCGCTCCGGTTCCGCACCCCGAGACGCCGCTTGTCGGGTGCTGCCCCCTCGCCTCTGCCGGGCCTTGTTCCGCCCGCAAAACACCGTTCAATAAGGCCGTGAACATTCTCGAACAAGTACGGCCGCACCTGCTGAGCGTGAAGACGCCCGCCCAGTACATGGGCGGCGAGGTGAACGCCATCCGCAAAGACTGGCGAGGTCGTGTGCGTTTCGCCCTGTGCTTCCCCGATACTTATGCGATCGGCATGTCCAACCAGGGCTTCCGCATCCTGTATCACCTGGTGAACGAGTGCTACGACGAGTTCCTGTGCGAGCGCGCATTCGCGCCATGGTTCGACATGGAGAAGGTGCTGCGCGACAACGCCCTGCCCCTGTTCTCGATGGAGAACTATCGGCCGCTGCACGAGTTCGACGCCATCGGCTTCAGCCTGCAAAACGAAACCAGCTACACCAACTTGCTCAACATGCTGGACCTCGGCGGGATCGGGCTGCGTCGTAGCGCAGGCGCCCCCGCCTGCACAGGCCGTGGGCGTCTCGCCCACGGCGCCTGAAGGGCAGGCTGCCGACACTGCAGCCCCCATCGTGATCGCGGGCGGCACGGGCTCGGTTACGCCGGAGCCCCTGGCCGATTTCGTGGACCTGTTCCTGCTGGGTGAGGGCGAGGAAGCCCTGCCCGCCTTCCTGCACCTGCTCGGCGTCTGGAAGGGCCGCCTGCAGCCGCAGGTGCTGGAGCAGTACCGCGTGGCCGAGGCCGTGAACATCAAGGATGTCTACGCGGAGAAACCTTTCACGTTGCGCATGGCAGCGCTTCCTTCCGACCTTGCCGACGTTCGCAAGTTTACGCGCCGCGAGTTCCTGGTTGCTTGCGCGGGCGCGATCCCGGGCTGTTACGCGCCATCGCTGTATGACGTGAAGTTCGGCGACGACGGGACCATCAGCCGCTTTGAGCCGCAGGTCCCCGGCCTGCCCAAGCGCATCAAGAAGAACGTGGTGGCCAACCTGAACACCACGTTTTATCCGACCCGGCAGATCATCCCGTTCGTCGAGGTGGTGCAGGACCGGGTCACCATCGAGATCATGCGCGGCTGCACCGAGGGCTGCCGCTACTGCCAGGCGGGTATGATCGATCGGCCGCAACGCTACCGCACGCCGGAGAAAGTGGTTGAACTGGCGAGCGAAACACTGCGCCAGACCGGCTACGAAGAAGTCTCGCTGCTGTCACTCAGCAGCGGCGACCACCCGCAACTGGTGCCGATGATCAAGGCCCTGCAGGCCGAGTTCGCGGGCCGGCACGTCAGCGTCAGCCTGCCCAGCCTGCGCGTGGACCAGCAGCTCACCTACCTGCCGGGCCTTACGCGCAACGTGCGCAAGGCCGGCCTGACGCTGGCGCCGGAAACAGGCAGCGAGCGGCTGCGCCGCGTGATCAACAAGAATATCACGCAGCACGACCTGCGCGAAGGCGCGCGCGCCGCCCTGGAGGCCGGATACAAGACCATCAAGTTCTACATGATGATCGGCCTGCCCACGGAAACCGAGGACGACATCCGTGAGTCAGCCGATCTGCTGAATGAAATCGCCGCCATGGCAAAGCAGATGAAGCGCAACAGCTTCACGCTGAACGTGACGGTCAGCCTGTTCGTGCCCAAGGCCTTCACGCCGTTCCAGTGGGAGCCGATGGCGAGCCGGGAAACGCTGGAGCGCCACGGCAAGCTGTTGCGCAGCCTGATCCGGCACAAGAGCATCCGGCTCAAGCTGCATCACTACGAGACCAGCTGGCTGGAAGCGCTGTTCTCGCGCGGCGACCGTCGCCTGGGACGCGTCACCGAAATCGCCTGGCGCAACGGCGCCCGCTTCGACGCCTGGGACGAATGCTGCGACCAGCAGCGCTGGCGCGAGGCCTGCGCCGAGGCCGGCATCGAGCCCGACTTCTTCATCCACCGCCAGCGCGGCGAGCACGAGTTCATGCCCTGGGACATGCTCAGCGTCGGCACCAGCAAGAAGCATCTGTGGGACGAACGTGCCCGCTCGCGCCTGGAGCAGTTCACCCGCGACTGTTCGGGACACTCGCCGGGCTGCATCGCCTGCGGTGTCGACCCGCTGACCTGCCGCACTGGGCTGGACGCTCCCGCCGACGAAATGGACCCGGCCATGCAGCGCCGCAAAGACGTGAAGTACGCGCCGGAATTCAAGCAGCGGCTGGCCCAGAAGGACGAGCTGGCGGCCGCGGCGAAAGCTTTCGCAGGCTAACGGAACGCGGAACGCTGGACCGCACTGGACTGGCCGGAGGCCCGCCTTCCCCAATGAACAGGGCGGGCCCACGCGGCCCGCCCCGGAATCGGCGTATCGCGCGACCGCCGACATCCCTATTTGCAGTTACGACGACCTTCTCCGTGCAGGATCAGCGCGGTGTCACGACAATCCTCATCGGCGTACGCGAACCTGACACGGCCGCGAAGACTCGACAGTGTGGAGAAGATGCCAATGCCGGCGCCCAGCAACGCGGCCCCAACGGCAAGGTAGATTGCGAATTCGAAGAAGCTCATGGCCGACCTCCAACCATTCTCGCCTGCCTTCAAATGAACAGCGGCGAGACACCCGGTTATTCCGGAGGCGAGGTTGGAGATTTCAGGCCGGGGGCTTACTTGGCCAGCAGCACGTTCTCAATGTAGCCGGTGTCAACATCGCCATTGATGAAGTTGGCGTCGTTCATGATGCGCTGGTGCAGCGGGATCGTGGTTTTGATGCCCTCGATCTTCGTCTCACCCAGCGCCCGGCGCATGCGCGCGATGGCCTTGGGACGGTCGTCCGCGAACACCAGCAGCTTGGCCACCATGCTGTCGTAGTTGGGCGGAATGCTGTAGCCGACCTTGATGTGGCTGTCCCAGCGCACGCCCGGGCCGCCGGGAATCACCAAGTCGGTGATCTTGCCCGGGCTCGGCCGGAAGCCGGCGTCCGGGTCCTCGGCGTTGATGCGCACCTCGATGGCGTGGCCACGGACCTCGACGTCGTCCTGCGTGAACGGCAGTTTCTCGCCGGCGGCGGCCATGATCTGCGCGCGGATCAAATCCGTGCGGGTGACCAGTTCGCTCACCGGGTGCTCTACCTGGATGCGGGTGTTCACTTCCATGAAGTAGAAGTTGCCGTTCTTGTCTAGCAGGAACTCGGCAGTACCGGCCGTGACGTAATTGGCGGCCTTGCACAGGCGGATCGCGGTCTCGCCCATCTTCTGGCGCAGCTCGGGCGTCATGATGGGGCTGGGCGCTTCTTCCACCAGCTTCTGGTGGCGGCGCTGCAGGCTGCAGTCGCGCTCACCGCAGTAGACGTAGTTGCCGTGGCTGTCGCTGATGATCTGGATTTCCACGTGGCGCGGACGCTCGAGGTACTTCTCGATGTACACGCCGTCGTCCTTGAACGCGGTCGCCGCCTCGGTGCGGGCCTGCATGTAGCCGTTGACCAGGGCGATCTCGTTGTGCGCGACGCGCATGCCGCGCCCGCCGCCGCCCGCCGCCGCCTTCACGATCACCGGGTAGCCGATGTCGTTGGCGATCTCGATGGCTTCCTTGTCGTCTTCCACCAGGTCCTTGGTGCCCGGCAGCAGCGGAACCTTCGACTTGATGGCCAGGTCGCGCGCGCTGGCTTTGTTGCCCAGCAGGCGAATCGCCTCGGGCGACGGGCCGATGAACGCGATGCCGCTGCTCTGGCACACCTCGGCGAAGTGCGCGTTCTCGGCCAGGAAGCCGTAGCCGGGGTGGATCGCGTCCACGTCGGCGATCTCGGCCGTGGCCATGATGCGCGAGATGTCCAGGTAGCTCTTGGCGCTGGGCGCCGGGCCGATGCAGTAGGCCTCGTCCGAAACCTCTAGCCAAGGGCCGTGGCGGTCGGCCTCGCTGTAGACGCAGACGGTTTTGATGCCCATCTCGCGGCAGGCGCGGATGATGCGCAGGGCGATTTCACCCCGGTTGGCGATCAGGATCTTGGAAAACATCGTCTCCCGTGTCCCGCGTCCCGGGTGCCGGGGGCAACGCCGTCTGACACGGCACCCGGGACTCGGCACGCAGAACGCCTTTCTTAGCTCGGTTTCACCAGGAACATCGGCTGGCCGTACTCGACGGTCTGGCCGTTCTCCACCAGGATGGCCACCACGGTGCCTTCCACTTCGGCCTTGATCTCGTTGAAGACCTTCATGGCCTCGACGATGCAGACCGTGGTGCTGGCGGTGACCGCGTCGCCCTCCTCAACGTAAGGTGGCGATTCCGGGTTGTTGGAACGATAGAAAGTACCGACCATCGGGCTCTTGATTTCGATGGTGCCGGCCGGCACGCCGGAGGGCGCCGCCGCCTGGGGCGTCGCCGCGGCTGCAACCGGCGCATGGACAGCCGGTGCGGCCGCCATGGGTGCGGCGATTACGCGGGGACCGCCGTCGTACTTCTTCTTGAGCCGGATCTTCTTGCTGTCTTCCACGAGCTCGAGCTCAAGCAGCTCGTTCTCGTTCATCAGCTCAATCAGCCGATGGATCTCGTTGATGTCCATGGTTTCCTCTCCGCCCGGCTTTCGATGCGAGGGATACACTCCTTCCGCACCGCCCACCACGACCGAGTTTTCTGCGCCGGGAAGCTAACGACTCATGCCCCCGGAAACAAGTACCAACCATCACGAGGGTTACGTCCCGGCCCGTGGAAAGTAAGCTGAAACTCGAGGACAGGAGGATACCCAGGTGAAACGAACTCTCCCCGGCATCGCGGCCATGGGGCTGCTGGCAATGGTTTTCTGGCTGCTGGCATGCGGCAGCAACAACGCTGAATCAGGCGATCGGAGCCAACTCACCCCTCTGAACACCGGCAATGAACCGGTTGCGGACAACGCCCAGGAGAACCCCAAAGAAGAACCGGTGAAGCCCGCCCAGCCGGTAAAGCCCAAGCCGATGTCCGAAGTTCCGGCCGGCGAGGTGACCGACGAGGGCCTGCGCTGGTCCATCACGTTCGAACGCGGCGAGGGTTACGCCGTGTTCGCGCGCCAGAACGACATGCTGCGCGTTGACCTGGACGTGCGCCTGCCCTACAGCGGCGGCGACGGGCAGGCCAGCCGCGGCAGCTGCGTTGACCTGGTGCTCTCCGTTGACGGCCTGCACGGGCGCCACCTGTTCTTCTACCCCAACCCGGTCTGGATGCCGGACGGACGCGGCAACTTCACGGCGTACCGCATCGAGTACTCATTCGACAAGAACGAGGCCCAGCCGATGCGCCTGCAGGACGAGCCGTCCTTCGTGGGCAGCAGCAACGTGCGGTTCTGGGATCACTGGAAAGCCACCATCTGGGTGGACCTGCGTTATGTGCTGATCCCGGGCAACACTCCCACCTCCCGCGCCGACAACTGGCTGGCCGGGCTGGTACTGGGCAACGAAGCCGCCACGCAGGTGTTCCCCGAAGGGATGGACGTACAGAATCCCGGCAAGACTTCCGACCGTCTGTTCAGCTTCAAGTACAGCACTCTGCCGGAACTCGAGGAAGAAGACGAAAGCCCCCGCGACGAGCTGCTTGAGCTTGAACGCAAGGTGCACGAAGCCCAGCGCAACATCGAGGCGCGCTTCACAGTGCGCGACAACGTGGGCGCCTTTAAGGCGCTGGTCAAGGCATCCGAGGATTTCCCCGACCTGCTGTGGGGCCACTACCTCGCGTACATGCTTTCCTACACGGCCGCGATGCGGGGCATCGAGGGCATCGACGCGGAGTTCCTGAAGTACCAGCGCGCGTACGTTGAAATCTGCCCCGGCCAGTCCAGCGCGCACCTGGACTACCTGCGCAACCTGCTGCCACGCGGCAAGAACGACGAGGCATTCGCGCACGCCAAGACCATCTTCGATTCGCCGCTCTGCACCGGGCGGCCGGGAACCGACGGCTACATGCGCCTGAAGTGGACCGAGCTGTGCATCCCCTGGGGCCTGACCAAAGAGGCTGCCGCGCAGCTGGAGTACATCAAGGGCAAGCCGGAGTTGCTGAAGGACGACAACTTCCGCGTGGATTACAACTTCCAGCGCGCCGAATATGCGATCCGAACCGGCGACGCGAAAGCCGCCGTGGAGATCTACACGGCGCTGATGAAGGACGAACGCAAGTTCCTGAACACCAACCAGTTCGGCCTGATCCAGCAGAACCTGCAGTTCCAGCGCCAGGCCGCAGAGCAATGGGAAGAAGAGCTGAAGTTCCAGGCCGAGGACGCCAAGAAAACCAACCCGCGCTGGGTGGTCGAAACATCGCGCGGCAAGATCGTGATTGAACTGTTCGAGGACGACTCACCCAACACGGTGGCGTCGCTGGTGAAGCTGGCAAAGAACAAGTTCTATGACGGCCTGAACTTCCACCGGGTAGAGCCCAATTTCGTGGCCCAGGGCGGTTGCCCCAACGGCGACGGCACGGGCGGCCCCGGCTACCAGCTCAAGTTTGAAGAAAACCGTCGCGGGCATTTCCGCGGCACGGTGGCGATGGCGCGCTCGCAGTCAAAGGACAGCGCCGGCTGCCAGTTCTACATCTGCACGGCCAACAGCCCCAACGTGCTCAGCTTGACCGGCAACTACGTGGTGGTGGGCAGGGTCGTTGAAGGCATGGACGTGGCCGACATGCTGCGCGTGGGCGACAAGATCGTCTCGATCCGCGCCGAGAACCTGCGAGAGCACGATTACGAACCGAAAATACTGCCGGAGTGAAATCGCACCGCGCCAAGTGACAATCATGGCATAATCCGGAATCGATTCCTTGACTGGGACGCGGTCCTGCGTCGCGGCCCGAACGAAAGGGGTGCGCCATGAAAACATGGATACCATTGGGCGGCCTGCTTTGCGCCGCGCTGCTGTGCGGCTGTCAGGACAACTCGCACGAGATCAGCAAGCTGCAGGCCGACCTGGCCGCCGAGCGGAAGCGCTTCGACGCGGCCAGCGATACCTGGGCCTCAGAGCGCGACGCCATGCGTGCTGACATCGCGGCGCTCAAGGCGCAGCTCGGTACCCTGGACACCGAGTCAGCCGCTCCGATGGCAGAGCGCATCAAGGAACTCGAGACACGTGTGGATGCAGGCGGAAAACCTGACCCGGAGCTGGCAGCAAGAGTCGAAGCGCTCGGCAAGAAGGTGGAGAATCTCAAGGACGAAGCCGTTGAAGCCGCTCGGATGGAAGCCGCCAAGGCCGCCTCCGGCGAGATGGACGAAGAAAAGATCGCGGCACTGATGGCCAAAAAGCTGGCCGAGGAACAGGCCGCCAACGCCCCCACCAAGAATCTGCAGCAGGCGCTGGACCGGCTCGATGTCAGCCAGGCCGAGAAGGACCAGATCCGCCAGTCGATCATCGACGCCAAGCAGCAGATCCTGGAGGCTCTGGAAGTGCCCACCGAGGACGGACGCGTGCTGGCCGAAGAGCTGATCGACACCTTCATCAAGATCCCAGAACGGCGACGCGCAGATGACCGACGTGCACAAGCTGTTCGGCGAACTGGCGGCAAAGAAGGTGCCGGGAGACATCCAGGGGCGTACCTATCTGGACGTAATCAATGGCGTGAAGGCCCGAAACAAGGAAGAGATCGGCCGCATCCTCAGCCCCGAAGACCAGAAAAAACTGAGTGCCGCCCATGAGGACTGGACCGACTTCGAAGTCGGTGACGACGACCCCTGGGGCGCCCTGTATCTCGAGCGCATCCAGAAGTACCAGAACGAAAACCTGAAAGACGAGTAGTCGCCTTGAACGGTACACGACGCCGGCCTGCGCCGGCGTCGTGCTTGTTTAACCCGTCATGGTGTAGCTCTGGCTCTGGCTTGCCTTGGCGCGCAGGCGGCGGTCCAGTACCGTCATCACCACGGCGGCCGCGATGAAGAATGCCGCCGCGATCACGAATATCGGCAGCGGCTGGTCAGGCCAGACTTTCATCATCACGTAGGCCAGCGGGAAGCCGATGCTGGCCCGGAACCCCACCAGCGCCGCGTGGGTACTGGTGTAAGGCAGCGGGCTGCGACCGCGGGCGAACGCCACGGGCCCCAGGTTCCAAACGAAGTGCAGCAGCGCCATGCCGGCGCCAAACACCACGAACGCGCCGAACACGACCCAGGTGGCGGTGCGCTGGTCTGAGGGTGCGATCAACGCTGTCGCCGCCAGCAGCAGCGGGTACAGCACCAGAACCACGAAGGACCAGCGCGTTACCACCGTCACACGGTTGCCCGCTGCCAACCGCACGATCAGCGGCGCCATCAGCAGGTGCATGATCTGCACCACCACCACGTTGGCAGTTGCGAACTCGGCGTAGCTGGCGTTCAGGAAGTTCTTGAAAAGCACCGGGATCACCGGCACCAGCATCATGAACGCCACGCCATAGAGGAAGAAGCCGAACTCATACAGCCGGAACTCCGGGTCGCGCTTCAGCAGGCCGGTTGCCTGCTGAAGCGAACGCTTCACCCGTGCGGTCCAGGCCGGCGTGACCAGGTCTTCTTTCTCGGCGCTGGTGTAACGCAGGCGGATGCGCCAGAAGGTCAGCATGCCCAGCAGGCCGATCACACCCGCCACAGGGTAGATGTAGACGAACGCCTTGCCGGAATCGCGGTCCAGCAGCGTCGATGCCAGCAGCGCGGCGCTCATGGTGGCGATTTCGCTGGCGATGCTGAACCAGGTGAAGACCTTGCCCCTTGAGCGAGCCGTGCAGTTCGCGCCCCAGATGTGGTTCAGCGCAGGCGCCAGTCCCGCGCACACCGCGGCCTGCACGGCCACCAGCGCCACGAACAGGAACGGGTTCGGGAAGAAAACCAGCAGCGCGACCGAGGCCATGATCAAACGGCCGAAGACGCCCACGAACAGGAAGTAGTTGCGGCGTTTGCGCACGCGCCCGCCGCTGGAATACAGCATGGCAAAGGCCATCAGGATCGACGGCAGCATCGACATCAGCGTGGTGATCTCGGCTTCCCAGCGCGCCCAGTTGCCGAGCGCGTTGATCGCCACGTAGGTGTTCATGCTGGTCAGGCCGCCGAACAGGCCTTCAAACAGCGCGCCGCGCACGCCCCCGGCCAGCGTGCGGCGCTCGATCACGCCCGACAGGCGGCGACCTTCGTGACCCAGCACGCCCTCGTGCTCTATCACTTGCGGGGCGGGGATCGGCACGGTCGCGCCGGCGGGCGCGGCCACGCCCGGCACCAGGTTGCGGGTGCTGACGGGAACGGCGCTGTCCGTGCTCAGGGGGTGCGGCGGCGTCGGCCCGGTTACGCCCGTGGGTTTCTGGCTGGCGGTGTCGGCCGAGGTGGTGATCGCGGATTCAGAGGCGCGGCGCATGGGGATCGTATTCTGGTATGGCGGAAGGCCCTCTGCCATGGGCCGCATTCACAACGAACAGGCAGGCACTTTCGTTTCCCAAAAGACAGGGGCGGCGCCTGAGCGCCGCCCCTTGTTTCGGGTTTCCTGGCGCTCAGGAGTTGTCGCGCTCAACGAACTCACCGGTGCGGGTGTCCACCTTGACGCGGTCGCCGATGTGGATGTGGTTCGGGACCTTGATCTCAAGGCCCGTCTCAAGCTTGGCCGGCTTGGTGACGTTCTGCACGGTGTCGCCCTTTACGCCCGGCTCGGTGTATTCGACCGTGAGCGTCACGTTAGGCGGCAATTCGAGGGAGACGACTTTGCCCTCATAGAACATGATGTTGCACTCGTCGTTCTCGCGCAGGTAGTTGGCAGCGTCGCCTACCACGTCGGCGCTGATCTCCGGCTGCTCGTAGGTCTCCATGTCCATGAAGACGTAGTTGTCACCCTGCTTGTACAGGTACTGCATCTTGCGGTTGTCGAGGTAGACGTCCTCGAACTTGTCTTCCGGGCTGATGCGCTTCTGGCTGCCGTTGCCGGTAATGATGTCTTTGTACTTGATCTGCACGATGCCGCGCCAGTTGCCGGGCGTGATGTGCTGGAAGTCGGTAATGCGCACGAGCTTGCCGTCAATCTTGATGACTTTGCCCTTGCGGAGGTCGGTTGCCTTGAGCACTGCGTGTCTCCAGATTCGATGAAGGGCTAGAAATAGCGGCTTCAACCGCCGCTGTCAACGAGGGGGCGCATGAAGCTTGCCTTCCATATGTCCGCAGCAGTATTGTCCGACCCGCCTGCACAACACTGACCGGAGAACAGCCATGACCGAGACACGCATTGAAAAAGACTCCATGGGCGAGATGCCCGTGCCCAAGGACGCCCTCTACGGCGCAAGTACGGCCCGCTCCGTGATCAACTTCCCGGTCAGCGGCATCACCGGCCGCAACCTGCCCGACCTGATCAACGCCTACGCCTACCAGAAGAAGGCCAGCGCGCTCGCCAACGCCGACTGCGGTGCCATCGACCGCAAGATCGCCGACGCCATCGCGAAGGCGGCCGACGAAATCCTGGCCGGCAAGCACCACGAGCACTTCGTGATCGACGTGTTCCAGGCCGGCGCCGGCACCAGCATCCACATGAACATGAACGAGGTGCTCGCCAACCGCGGCATGCAGATTGACCCCGGCATCAAGATCAGCCCCAACGACCACGTCAACTACGGCCAGAGCACCAACGACACCGTGCCCACCAACCTGCACCTGTCGGCGCTGCTGGCGTTCCCGCGCCTGGACGCCGGCCTCAAGGCCGTGCAGGACGCCTGCGAAAAGAAGGGCCGCGAGTGGAAGGGCATCATCAAGTCCGGCCGTACGCACCTGCAGGACGCCGTGCCGATCACACTGGGACAGGAGTTCATGAGCTGGCGCAACTGCGTGCGCCACGTGCGCCAGAACCTGAAGGAAGCGGCCGACAAGCTGCTTGAGCTGGCGCTGGGCGGCAGCGCGATCGGCAGCGGCCTGAACACCGCCGACGGCTACCGCGCCAAGGCCTTCGAGTACCTGCGCAAGTTCACGGGGCTGGAGGTGCGCGAGCCGGAGGACCCGTTTGAGGCCGTGAACTCGCGCTGGCAGTTCAACAACTTCAGCGCGGCGATCCGCACCATGGCCGTGGAGCTGACGCGCATCACCAACGACATCCGGCTGTTCTCGTGCGGCCCGACCACGGGCCTGGACGAGTTCCGTTTAAAGCCGATCCAGCCGGGCAGCAGCATCATGCCGGGCAAGATCAACCCCAGTAACCCGGAGGCCATGAACCAGCTGCTGTACCAGGTGCTGGGCAACGACCACACCGTGTACCTGTGCGCCATGGCGGGCCAGCTGGACCTGAACGTGATGATGCCGACCATGGCCTGCACCACGCTCTGGAGCATGAACTGGCTGGCGAACTTCCTGCCCGTGTACGCCGAGGACAGCATCGCAGGCTGCACGGTGAATGAAGAGCGCTGCAAGGCCTACTTTGAAACCAGCCAGGCGCTGGTGACGGTGCTGAACCCGATCATCGGCTACCAGGCCAGCGCCAAGATCGCCAAGGAAACGCTGACCACAGGCAAGACGCCCAAGCAGCTGATCCGCGAACACGGCATTTTGACGCCCGAGCAGGAGAAGAAGTACTACGACATCGACTACCTGACGAAGCGGTACCCACAAGCGGGGTTTGACGAGTAAGGACGCGGCCGTTCCAGCCGCCCGCTGCTCGGGCTGCACTGCATCCGGCTCTGGCTTTCAGGCCGCGTAGCGGCCGTCAGATCTTAGCCCAGGGCGAGGAGCGCCGAAGGCGCGACGCTGCCCTGGGTTCCCCGAGCCCCCTATTTCGGAGCCCCGGAGGGGCGGCACATTCGCGACCCCTGGCCGCGACACCGACACTGCACGCGTTAATGACGAGTGATAGACTAAAGATAAGCTCGGCCCCCCCCCAGGCGGCCGTCCCTCCTGCAGATGGAACAGGCACTCAACCGGGCTGAATCTTGCTACAATCAGCCCGGTGACACTATGCCGTTGACGCAGCCGTACAGTCCCCACACCCCCTCAACCATGCGCACTTCGCGCGGTGAAGTTCGCTTGCCGGAACGCATGGCGCTTGCCGAGTTTGAACGGCTGGAGTGGCTGCCGGAAGATCATTGGGAACTGATTGAGGGGTGCCCTGCATGACGCCGAGCGGAACGCCCGAACACCAGCGCATTTCGCTGGTTCTGGCCGCTTTCCTCATGGATGAACTGGAACCGTCCGGCTATCTGGTGCTGCAGGATTGCGACATCAGGTTCCCCTCCGAAGAGTCGTACCTGCGCCCGGACATCGCGGTGTTCAATGGGGAGAGCCTGCCGGCGGATGGCGTTGTTCCCATCACACAGCTGCCGACCCTCGTCGTGGAGTTGCTCTCTCCTTCCACGGCGCCGAATGATCTCGGCCCGAAGCTTTCCGTCTACGACCGCGCGGGCGTTACCGAGTACTGGATTGTTGACCCCCGGACCGGTGCCCTGATGCTCTACACTCGGCCGGAGCAGGGAACGTTTAAGCAGGTTTCCGCCGATGCGAACGGCAGAGTACATTCCTCCCTGTTGAATCGTGTTATTCGCATCATCCGCGACGGGCTTGCGTTCAGGATTGCCGACTGACATGCGCACTGGAACCACAACCAACGGCCGTAGCGTGACCATCCTGGGCGTGGCTGATGCCGACGCCGAATGGGAGGCCGTTCCCGCCAAGCCTTATGGCGCGCTGGTGATCGCGGGCGGAAAAGAACGGCCGGACAAGCTGCTTTACGGCAAAATCGCCGCACGCCTGCTGGAGACCGGCTGCGCCTGGGCCACACTCCATGGCGGCAAGCACACATCGCGCCTGCACGACATCTTCGACACGGCCGTGGTGGACTACCAGCTCAAGCACTCACCCGACATCGAGATGATGACCAGCGGCGAAGACGAAAACTCGCTGGAAGAATCCATGCGCGACGCCGCGATCTACGGCCACCCCAGCTACGGCGAACCCTACGCCGAACTCCTTGTGCTGGTTGTCGCGGCCCCCGACACCAAGCTGGAAGAGCAGGCAGAAGCGCTCGCAAAATCCGTCAAGGCCGAGTAGTCTGCGGCCGCCATGGCCATCTCGTTCGAATTCTCCAACATCACGGGCGAAGTCATCCTCGGCGGCGTGCTGATCGCCTGCGCGCGCGTGTTTGACGTCAGCCTGGGCGTGCTGCGCATGGCGGCACAGGCCCAGGGCCGCAAGAAGGCGGCCTGGGGCTTCGCGTTCATGGAGTCGCTGACCTGGGTGGTCGTGGTCTCCAGCATCGTAACCAACCTGCAGCACCCGGTTTACGCGATTGCCTTTGCGCTCGGCTTCGCCACGGGCACGCTGGTGGGCGTCACGCTGGAAGGTTTCTTCGCCAGCGGCGAGCAGGTGGTGCGCATCTTCACCCATCGCGGCGACGAAATGGCCGCGAAGTTCCGCGAAGACGGATGGCGCGTCACCCAGTTCGAAGGCAAAGGGCGCGACGGGCCGATCCAGCTGCTGTTCATCCACGTACCGCGCAAGAAGGCGCACAAAGTGATCCCCCACGCCCGCGAACTGGACGACTCCTGCTTCATCGTGGTGGACGACGTACGCAGCAGCCTGGCCGCCCGCCAGGCAGCCACGCAGCAACTTGTTCGAAAGTAAACCTCCGGGGTCGCAACAGCCGATGAAGGTTCGGTAAACCTCGCGGACGTTGCGATGCTTTCAGCAATCGAGTTCTCCGAAATCACCCCGCAGGTCATCCTGGGCGGCCTGGGTGTCGCGCTGGCCCGCGTGCTCGACGTTTCGCTGGGCGTGCTGCGTCAGTCCAGCGTACGCAACGGCTATCGAAAGTCGGCCTGGGGCATCGGCTTTGCCGAGGCGCTGATCTGGGTAGTGGTGGTCTCCAGCGTGGTGCGCAATCTCAACAGCCCTGTGCTGGCCGTGTTTTATGCCCTGGGCTTCGCGACTGGCACCTACGTCGGCGTTACGCTTGAGGGTTTGCTGGCGCGCGGCGAGCAGGTGGTGCGCATTTTCTCCCATGAAGGCGATCGCATGGCGGCGATGTTCCGCGAATTGGGTTACCGCGTGACGCAGTTTGAAGGCAAGGGCCGAGATGGACCTGTGCAACTTCTGTTCATCCAGCTGAGTCGCAAGAAAGCGCGTTCTCTCGCACCACTTGCCCGTGAGTGCGACCCGGCTTGCTTCATCGTGGTGGACGACGTGCGCAGCAGCAGCGTCGGTGCAGGCCCGGGCGGCGGCCTGGTGCGCAAGTGATCAGGCCGGTTTCTTCTTGCGCTCGCGCCGCCGCTTCAGCGCCGGCCAGGCCAGCGCATCCAGGCTGAAACGGCCGGGACCTGTCAGGGTGATCACCAGGAACATCAGGGCGAACACCAGCGCCAGCTCTTTTTTCGCGAAGGGGTCGGCCGCGTGCTGCACGAACGCGGCCACCATCATGGTCAGCACGATGGGTGCGGCTGCCAGCCGTGTTCCCAACCCCAACACAACCAGCGCGGCAAGCCCGAATTCCGCGCCCGCGGCCAGGACCAGCGATAGCTCAGGCCCGAGTCCGATCGGGTCGGCGAACGTGAAGTCGCCGGCAAATATCTTCTGCACCTTGCCCCAGCCGTGGTACATCATCAGCACGCCGGCGCCGACGCGCAGGATCAGCAAGCCCAGGCCACGGCTGGCGTTACGTGTCGCTTCATCGAGCATGGTAGGTCTCCGCAGTTTGTAACAACCCGCGGAGGTGCTCCATTCCGTCACTTTCAGCCCGTATTTGTCTTTTCTCACGCCCTTCACGCGTTATCTTCGCAGCCCTGATTGGTGCGGATAATCGAGATGCGAAAGTTGCCGGTAATGCTGCTGCTCGCGGTGGTCGCGACGGCTTTCATTCATGTAGACAGGACCTCCGCCGACCCTCATCACCGGCCGAGTTCCGGCCCGCTGAGCGGCAAGCGCATCATGGTCAGCCCCGGCCACGGCTGGACCTGGCAGAACTCCAGCCTGTTCTGGTACACGCAGCGCGGCGTCACCAACGGCGTGGTTGAAGACTTCAGCAACGCCATGCTGGCGGTCGACTTCCTGGTGCCGTACCTGATCAATGCCGGCGCCGACGTGGTGGTGCCGCGCGAACGCGGCTACCAGCCCCTCGAATTCATTGGCGACGACGGCGACGCCACGTACTTCGAAACCGGCAGCTGGACCAGCAGCGTTAACGTCAGCGGCTACTGGGGCAGCGGCTACCGCTGGGCCTCCACCAGCGCCACGGAGACAGCCACCGCGGGTTGGGACTTCAACATCACCGAGTCCGGCCGCTACCCGGTGTACGTGCGCTGGACCCAGGGCACCGACCGCGCCACGGATGCGCTCTATCGCGTGCACCACGGCGCCGGCGTCAGCGAAGTCCGCCTCGACCAGAACCAGCACAGCTGGACCAGCCCCTGGGACGCCATCCCCGAAACCGCCCACCAGGGCGGGCGCTGGGTGTTCCTGGGCGAGTGGGAGTTCACGCCCGCCAGCGGCGCGCGCATCGAGCTCAGCAACGCCTCCACCAACGGCAGCGTGGTCGTGATCGACGCCTGCAAGCTTGGCGGCGGCATGGGCACCATCGACCGCGGCGGCGGCACCACCGGCCGTCCGCGCTGGGAGGAATGCTCGCGCTACTACGCCGAGTTCCACGGCTTCCCCTCCAGCGTGTGGGACGTGGCGGGCTCCGACGACGGCAGCGACAACGTCAGCACGCCGCCGCGCATGCTGAAGGAATGGAAGGAGTTTGACCTGGCGTTTGCCCTGCACAGCAACGCCAGCGGCGGCGCGGGCACGGCGCGCGGCACGGTCACATACACCTATGACAATAGCGGCACGACCCAGCACCCCCAAGCGCTGCTGAACGCCAGCGTGGACTACGCGACATTGGTGCAGAACGAAGTGATGCGCGTGTGCAACGACTGGGCGGCCGCCAACAGCGACACCTGGAACAACCGCGGCCTGAACACCGCCAACTTCGGCGAGCTGCGCACCAACACCAAGACGCCCAGCTGCCTGTTAGAAATGGCCTTCCACGACAACGCGCAGGACGCCTGGTACATCCGCCAGCCCGGCTGGCGCCACGACGTGGCCCGCGCGATCTACAAGGCCATCGTGCGCTACTTCGACGCCAACGCGGTGATCATGCCGCTGCCCCCCACCCACCTGTCCATGCGCAACACCGGCAACGGCCAGCTCACCCTTTCGTGGCAGGCACAGAGCGACCCGCTGGAGACCGGCGCTACCCCCACCAGCTATCGCGTCTACCTGAGTGACGACGGCATCGCCTTCGACGACGGCCGCGATGCCAACGGCGCCACCAGCCATGTGCTGAACGGCCTTGCACCCGGCGAGCTGAAGTTCGCGCGCGTCACGGCCCTGAACGCCGGTGGCGAAAGCCTCTGGAGCGAAGTGGTATGCGCCCGCACACCGGACACAGCGGCGCAGGGCCTGGCCACGCCTCTGCTGCTGGTTGCGGGCTACGACCGGTTGGATGAATTCACCTGGTACCAGCAGGGCGCCACGAACAAGACCGGCGATATGCACCTGCGCAATCAGCGCGACTCGCTGGTTCGCCACGCCCTGTCGGCCGCACAGGCGACCACAACCGGCGGCGGCAGTTACTTCTTCGACTCCGCGAGCAACGAAGCGGTGTCAGGCGGCGGTGTGAACCTTGGCGGCTACGCGGTGGTTGACTGGGTGCTGGGCAACGAAAGCACCGCCGACGAAACCTTCTCGGCCACGGAGCAATCGCAGGTTGCTGCGTACATCGCTGGCGGCGGCCGCCTGTTTGCCACCGGCGCAGAAATCGGCTGGGACCTGGACGCCCAAGGCGGCACCAGCGACAGAGCCTTCTACAACGGCCCTCTAGGAAACCAATTACGTGGCCGACAGCAGCAACGACTGGGGCGTGAGTACCGTGGCCGGCAACCTGTTTGACGGCATCGCACCGTTTGATTTCGACGACGGCAGCGGCAGCAGCTACAGCGTGGGCTACCCGGACGTGATCGAGCCCGCCAGCGGCGCGGCTTCCGTGCCTGTGCTGGAGTACTCGGCGGGTGTCACAGCGGCCGTGGCTTCCGCCAACGTGGTGGTGTTCGGCTTCCCCTTCGAGACCATCAACCAGCAAAGCGCGCGCGACGAGATCATGCAGCGCGTGCTGCGCTCACTGGCGCCGAGTTACACGGGGATCAATCCCAACCCGCCGAGTGGCGGATCGACGGGCGGCAGCGACGGTGATGACGACTCCGGCTGCGCGGTGGGCGCATCCGGTGTGGCGCCGGTGTTGATTGGTCTGTTTGCGTTGTTGGCCTGGCGTCGGCGCCGGTAGGGACACGCGGCAGCGTGTCCCTACGAGGGCGTCGGTGATGGTAGGGACACGCTGATGCGTGTCCCCGCAATGGGTGGCCCGTGGGACACGCAGCAGCGTGTCCCTACGATTCCTGTCCACCGGTTTCGTAGTCTACCGGCGGGCCGATGATGATCTGGCCGCTCTCGCTTTGCTCGATGCTGATCTCGTGCTGCTTGACCATTTCCAGCAGCGCCAGGAAGTTGCCGATCAGGTCCGCCTTCTCGCGTTTCGGCCCCACCAGCGCGTTGAAGTCGACCCTTCCCAACTCCTTCAACTGCTGCAGGATCAAGTCGATGTAATAGCGCACCGGCTTGTCGGTCAGGTCGATCAGGTGCGGCTTCGGCGCCGCCACTTCGCCGTACAGGCGGTGGAACACGCGGTACAGGTCCACCACGCTGAAGTCTTCGAGGTAAGTGTCGTTGTCGCTTTCCGGTGTTTCGCCCTGCAGTGTGCCGCCCGGGCGGCCGTGGCGTCTGGCCTGCTCGTCGTAGCGGTCACTGAGCAGCGCCGCCATGTCTCGGATGCGCTTGTACTCGAGCAGCTGCCGCACCAGGCGGGCGCGCTCGGCCTCGGCTTCTTTCTTTTCCTCTGAGCGCGCCAGCACCAGCTCGGACTTCAGCTTCAGCAGTGTGGCGGCCATGGACAGGAACTCGCCGGCGTACTCGAGGTCGATGGTCTCCATTTTCTCGAGCTCGCCGATGTACTGCTCGGCGATTTCGGCCACGGGCAGGTCGTAGATGTCCACCTCGGCCCGGCGGCACAGGTAAAGCAGCAGGTCCAGCGGCCCCGTGTAAACCTGCGTGTGTACGCGCACTTCACCCATGGGTTACCTCAGCAATCCGCCCATCCACAGAACTACGTCTTGGGCGAAAAACCAGAACAACGCATCAATCGGTTTGGCGAGCAGGAACCACGCTACCAGCACGAAAATCATCATTCCGTACGGCCGCAACTGGTTGAAGATCTCACGGCCGCGGAAGTTCAGGAAATAGTACAGCACGCTGCCGCCGTCCACACCGGGGATCGGCAACAGGTTGATCGCACCCAGCAGCATGTTGATCAGCATCATGCGATAGGCCAGCGCAGCTACCAGCGCGATTGCCATGCTGGTTTCACCCTTGTGGAACTCCCTGGGATGGAGCGCCAGGGCGCCATCCGTTGCGTTCGCAAGAATAATCATGCCGAACAACACGAGCGCGCCGAGCACAGCACCCACCAGGTTGCCCAGCGGCCCGGCCAGGCCCACCAGCGCGCTGTCACGGGCCGGGTGACGCATCTTGCCGGGGTTCACCGGCACCCATGCGAAGCCGATCGGCCAACCCATCGTGAACACGGTCAGCACAGGCAGGCCGACCGTCGCGAACAGGTTGAAATTGTTGTCCTTGTCGACGTGTCGAACCGGGTTGATCGAGCGCTTACCCAGCAGGTAGGCCGTGTCGTCGCCGCGCCACCAGGCCATCCAGCCGTGGCCGCCCTCGTGCAGGCCGATGGTCAGGAACCAGCAGATCAACCACAGCACAGCGCTGGTTAGGTCCACGCTCCCGAGGCTGACGGCTATCCACATCATCGCGGCCACACTCCGCTGAACACTTCTCGGGCCGGGCCGGTCTTGTAGACGCAGTGGTCCTGCTCGTTCCACTCCATCTCGAGGTCGCCGCCCAGCAGCTTGATCTTTACCTTGCGGCCGGTCAGCTCGTTCAGGTACGCGGCCGCGCACACCGCGCTGGCGCCGGTGCCGCAGGCCAGGGTTTCACCCGCCCCGCGCTCCCAGGTGCGCTGCTGCAGCACGGTGAAGCTCTCGCGGTACACGAACTCGACGTTGGTGCGGCGCGGGAACAGGGAGTGGTTCTCGATCAGGGGGCCGTAGGTGTGCACCAATTTTTCGTCCGGCGGCTGGTCCAGGAAAATCACGCAGTGCGGGTTGCCCATGCCCACGCAGGTGATTCGGAACTCGCGGTCGCCAACTTTCAGGGGCTGGTTGATCACCTGATCGTCGGCGTTGCCGGTCATGGGGATTTCGCCGCGTGTCAGGCGCGGCTTGCCCATGTTTACGCGCACCTTGAGCGCCGTGTGGGTGCCACGCTTGGGCGTCACCTTCACGGTCAGCACGCCGGCGCCGGTCTCGATGGGGAATTCCTCTTTACGCTCGAGGTTGCGGTCGTAGAGGTATTTGGCCACGCAGCGCAGGCCGTTGCCGCACATCTCGGACTCGCTTCCGTCGCTGTTGAACATCTGCATGCGGTGGCGCACGCCCTTCTTGCGACTGCTGCGGATCAGGATCAGGCCGTCGCTGCCCACGCCGAAATGACGATCGCTGATCTCACGGGCCAGCTTCGCCAGCCCGGAGGGCGCTGACTTGCGGGCATCGACGTAGACGTAGTCGTTGCCGATACCTTCCATCTTCACGAACGGGATGCCGCCCTTGCTCATTTCTTCTCCGGCCTGGTGACTTCCAGGTTTTCCATGGGCTGGACATTGGCGTCAAACTCGTAGCCGCCCTCGCAGCGCACACTGACTTTGCCCGTCAACTGCTGGTCGAGCAGGCAATTGCCCTCCAGCACGCGGAACCACTGGGCGTTGCGTTCGTAGTAGGAGCGTTGCTCGAACTCGGGCAGTACCACGCGCTTGAGACGGCCGTTGGCAACGCTTCCGTCCTTGTCCAGTTCCAGGTAGAGGGTGTTTACGACGTAGTAGTCGCTGCGCGGGTCGTCGTGGTATCCAACCAGCTTGGCGCTGCGGTTGTCGCCCTCGACCCAGCTGGCGCGGAATGACTCTCCCTCTTCCTTGATGTTCAGCTTCCAGCCCTCGCCGTACTCCTCGAGGCGGAAGTACTTGTCTCCGCCGGCACACGCCGACAAGACCAGGCCGATCAGTAACGCCGTACAGAGTTTCATGCATTCCTCCCGGGCGGATTGTACGGGTCTTGCGAAAAAAAGGGACAGCCCCCGTGGAATGGGGGCTGCCGTCGTGCCGGATGTTCCGGCTAGTCCTTGAACTTACGCAGGGCAACGGTCGCGTTGTGGCCGCCGAAGCCGAAGCTGTTGGAGAGCGCCACGTTGATGTCCGCGCTGCGGCCTTCGTGGGGCACGTAATCGAGGTCGCAGTCAGGGTCGGGCACGCTCAGGTTTCGTGTGGGCGGTACCATGCCGTGCTTGATGGCGAGCGCGGTGGCGACCAGCTCCACGGCGCCGGAAGCGCCCAGCAGGTGACCGACCATGCTCTTGGTGCTGCTGAGCATCAGCTTTCTCGCATGGTCGCCGAACGCTTTCTTCACGGCCAGGGTTTCCGTGCGGTCATTGTACTCGGTGCTGGTGCCGTGGGCGTTGATGTAGGTGACGTCCTCGGGCTTCGCGCCGGTGTCCTTCACGGCCAGCAGCATGGAACGCATGGCGCCTTCGCCGTCCTCGGAGGGCGAGGTCATGTGGAAGGCGTCGTCGGTCTGGCCGAAACCGGCGACCTCGCAGTAGATCTGCGCGCCCCGTGCCCTGGCGTGCTCGAGTTCCTCGAATACCAGTACTCCGGCGCCCTCACCCATCACGAAACCGTCGCGTTCCTTGTCGAAGGGGCGGCTCGCGTGCTCGGGGTCGTCGTTACGGGTGCTCATGGCGCGGGCGGCGCAGAAGCCCGCCAGGCCCAGCACCGTGCAGGCCGCCTCGGTGCCGCCGGCCAGGATCACGTCCGCGTCGCCGTACTGGATGGTGCGCAGTGCCATGCCCAGGGCGTGGTTGGCCGAAGCGCAGGCGCTGGCGGTGGCGAAGTTGGGACCGCGCAGCCCGAAGCGGATCGCCACGTTGCCGCTGGCGGCGTTCAGCATCAGCTTGGGAATGAAGAACGGGTTGATGCGGCGCGGGCCGCGCTCGATGAGCGTGCGGTTGCCGTCCATGATTTCTTCGAGCCCGCCGATGCCGGAGCCGATGATGGCGCCCACGCGGGTCATGTCGGTCTTCTCGCGGTCGAGCTTGCTGTCATCCAGCGCCTGCTGCGAGGCGACCACGGCGTAGTGCACGAACGGGTCAGTCTGGCGCACGTACTTGCGATCGCCGATCAGGACCTCGGCGTCGAAACCCTTGAGCCGGCCGGCGATGGTGGTGGTCAGGCCGGCGTCCACGTACTCCTGATGGAGCTCAATGCCGTTGGCACCGCGCAAGGCGGCATCCCAGAAAGTTGGAACGTCGTTGCCGATGGGGCTGACAACACCCAGGCCGGTGATCACGACACGTCGGCGATGGTTCTGAGACATTGCGATATCCTGTGTTCAGGCTGCGCCCCTGCAGCCTTTGGAAACGGCCCGGGCAAGCAGCCAGCGCCCGGCATGACAGGCGCGTCGCCGCTTGCCCGGACGCGAATGAGCTGCCTACGCCTTGCTGGCGGTCTTGTCCTCGATGTACTTGACCGCATCACCCACGGTCTGGATCTTTTCGGCATCCTCGTCGGGGATGTTCAGCTCGAACTCGTCTTCGAACTCCATCACCAGCTCGACGGTGTCCAGGCTGTCGGCGCCGAGATCGTTGACGAACGAGGTTTCGAGCGTCACCTTGTCGCGGCTCACGCCCATCTGGTCGCAGACGATCTGTTTTACCGATTCTTCAATTTCTTCCCGTGTGGGCACGCTGTTTTCCTTTCCCAAACGCCGACCAGGCCGGCCGGCAGGCACTTCCATGACAACCGTTGCGCCCCCAGTTTTGCGCAACGGGGCGGGAGTTTAGCGAGCACCCGGGGGCGCCGCAAGCGTCACGCCTGAAGCAATCAGTCGGCTAATTTGGCCGCTGGGAAAGCTCTGTCAAGACCCCATGAGTCTGCTTTGGGTGGAAGAAATTGACCAGGCAGCCGCCCGCACCAACATGGGCCTCCTCCCAGATCGGCTGGAAACCCTGTTCAATCATGCGTCGCGTGGCAGCCCCGATGTCATCCACGGCATAGCACAGGTGGTGCAGGCCGGGGCCGCGCTTCTCGATGTACTTCGCGATCGCCGAGTCGGGGCTGCTGGACTCGATCAGCTCGATGTGTGTGCCGGGCGGCACAATCAGCTTCAGCACACGGACCTTTTCGCCGGCCACTTCCTCGATCTGCGGTTCGGCCTGCAGGCCCAGCCCGCTCTCGTAGAAGCCGCGGGCTTCCTCGATACTCTTGACCGCGATGCCGATGTGGTCCAGTTCCATGTCTGCCTAACGCCGCTAAATTCCCATTGAATCCTGCAATACCATGGCCGCGCAGGCACCCCCCAGCACCTTGTTGATGCCGTTCATGCGCTGCACAACCTCTTCACGCACCTGCGGCGGCAGGGCTACGCCGCCCTGGTTGTTAAGGAACAGCAGCAGCCCGTGATAGCTGACGGTAGGCAGCACGCGCTTGATCACGAAATCGCGGATCGAGCTGAAGCCGGCGTCGTTGATCTTCTTCTTCAGGTCGTTGACCAGGTTGCCGCCGTCGAGCTTGAGGTCCTTGCCCACCACGTCTTCCAGGGCCTTGTAATGTTCCTCAAAGCGCGGCAGCCAGACCTCCAGGTGCTGCTTGAGCAGCAGGCCGCTGGCCTGCTTCTGCAGTATCTCGACGGCCTGGTTCATGCGATCGTGGCGCTGGCCGATGATCAGCGCGCCGATCTGTGAGCACAGCTCGATCAACTGCTTGCGCTCTTTCAGCGTTGAATCCAGCGACACCGTGGGTCGCGATGGAACCGCTTCCTTGATTTTGCCGGTCTTGCGCTGTTTGCCCGTCTTTCCGGATGCCATGCCCGTTCCTGGTGTGGTGTTCAAGTTTCCCGGTATTCGCCGAAGACGCCGCGCATGGTATCGCAAACCTCGCCGAGTGTCGCCTTGGCACGCAGGGCATCGAGAATTTTCGGCACGAGATTGGCGTCACCTTTCGCCGCCTCCTCAAGCACCGACAGCGCCTTGTTCACGGCCGCTGCATCGCGCCCGGCTTTGAACTGCGCCAGGCGCTTCAGCTGAGCCTGCGCCGCCCCGGCGTCGATCTTCAGTAACTGCGGCTCTGCCTCGGCTGTGCTCTGGAAGCGGTTCACCCCCACCACCACGGACTCGCCCTTTTCCACGGCGCGCTGGTACTGCAGGGCCGCGCGGGCGATTTCGCCCTGCATGAACTTCTGCTCGATGGCGCCCACGGCGCCGCCCTTCTTGTCGATCTGCTCGATCAACGCCTCTGCCTTCTGCTCCAGTTCGTCGGTCAGCTGCTCGACCAGCCAGGCGCCGGCCAGGGGATCGGGCGTGTCGGCCACGCCGCTCTCGTAGGCCAGAATCTGCTGGGTGCGCAGGGCGATCTCGACGCTCTTTTCCGTGGGCAGCGCCAGCGCTTCATCGAAGCTGTTGGTGTGCAGGCTCTGCGCGCCACCGAGCACCGCGGCCAGCGCCTGCATGGCGGTGCGCACGATGTTGTTCTCGGGCTGCTGGGCCGTCAGCGTGCTGCCGGCCGTCTGTGTGTGGAAGCGCAGCATCAACGCCTTGTCGTCACTCGCGTTAAAGCGCTGCTTCATCAGGCGCGCCCACAGGCGCCGCGCGGCGCGGAACTTGGCGACTTCCTCAAGCAGGTTGTTGTGCCCGTTGAAGAAGAAGCTGAGGTTCTTGCCGAAGTGGTTGACGTCAAGACCGCGCGCGACGGCCTGCTTCACATACTCCAGGCCGTTACTGAGGGTGAAGGCGATTTCCTGCGCCGCCGTGCTGCCGGCCTCGCGGATGTGATAGCCGCTGATGCTGATGGCGTTGAAGTTTGGCACCTCGTTGGCGCAGAACTCGATGATGTCCGTGGTGATGCGCAGGCTGGGGCGCGGCGGGTAGATGTAGGTGCCGCGCGCGACGAACTCTTTCAGCAGGTCGTTCTGCAGGGTGCCGCGCAGCTTACTCCATGCGACGCCCTGCTTGTCGGCCTGAATCAGGTAAAAGGCCAGCAGGCAGGCGGCGCTGGAGTTGATGGTCATGCTGGTGCTGACCTGGTCCAGCGGTATGCCGTCCAGCAGAACATCCATGTCGGCGCTGCTGCAGACCGGCACGCCGACCTTGCCGACTTCACCTTCGGCCATGGGCGAATCGCTGTCGTAGCCGATCTGGGTGGGCAGGTCGAAGGCGATGCTGAGGCCGGTGACGCCCTGTTCCAGCAGAAAGCGATAGCGGCGGTTGGATTCCTCGGCGCTGGCGAAGCCGGCGTACTGGCGCATGGTCCAGAAACGGCCGCGATACATGCTGGGGTAGACGCCGCGGGTGAAGGGGAACTCGCCGGGGAAGCCCAGTTTGGACTGGCAGGCGGCTTCGCCCTCCGGTGTGAGCTGGCCCTGAGCCGGCAGGGAGAGCGGCGGGAATTCGCAGCCGCTTGAGGTTTCGAACTTAGCGCGGCGTTCCGGCGCCTTGGCGGTGTAAGGCGCGCGGGTCTGCTCAAGCCAGCGGATGTAGTCTTGTTGAAGGTTGCCCATGGCGGGCGAGTCTAGCGCCCGTGCGGACAGAATGAAGCGGTTATGTCAGGCAGAACGCCGGGACTGGTTGGCCTTGCGTTTCGCTTCCTTTTGCGCCAGGTACTCGTCCAGGTAGGCCTTCCGGCGCGCGTGCATCGCAGCGATTTCCTCGGGCGTGGCCGCCTTGCCGCCCTTGCGCGGGGGAGGATCGTCAAACCAGTGCATGGAACGAGAGCCGTCGGGATTGCTGGTAGTCACCAGTCCCTTCTGTCGTACTACAGCCCCGCGCCTTGGCTCTGATTTACTCATCCCTGAAACCACACCGGCAGCTTGCGTACACCCACAAGCTGTCCATCTATCACCACTTCAACATGATACGTCGCCTCACGTTTGAAAGCCATCTCCACGGAGATTACTCGCGTCGCGACGCCTTCCTTGTCGCCCCTGATGAGAGCGGGAAACCTCTCCATCAGGTCGCCGGTCATGGGGTCCATGATCCGTAATTCCATTTCAGCATCATAGTCTAACGACATGTCTCCAAACTTAATGAAGACATCAAGCTTTGCATGCTCAGGGTCTTCTACCAGGAAGTCATCGAACTCACCCACCAGATGCCACCAGGGCTCTGTGTACACGGCCTTCGTACAGTAAATCACGGCGTTCAGGGTGGGTAAGTTCATGCGCCCTCCGGCGGCGCGAGCTTGATCATCAGGGCGCCCTTTTCGAGCACGTCGTTGGGCTTCACCGCGATCAGCTTCACCACGCCCTCGCGGGGCGCGCGGATGTCGTTCTCGAGCTTCATGGCGTGCAGGCTCAGCAGGCTCTGGTTCTTCTTCACCAGCTCGCCTTCCTTCACCTGGATCGCCACCACCATGCCCGGCATGGGCGCCTTCACGTCCACCGCCCCGCCCGCGCCCTTGCGCCGCGCGACGTTGGCCAGTCTCACGTGCTCAAGCTCGCGCACCTCAGCACGGTAGACCACGCCACCCAGCACGATGTCAGTGCCTTCCTTGCCGCGATGGTAGCCGAAGCGCGTGGAATCGCCGTTCAGCTGCGCGACCTGCACCTTGCTGCGCAGGGGCGTGCTGACGCGCACGGGAAAGGTGCCGCCGGCGTGTGAGACGAACAACTGCCCTTCGCGCTCGAACACGCGCACCTGGTGCTTCACGCCGTCAATCTCGATCTCGTAGTCCATGGCCATGGCTACCTCAACCTCGGCAGGCTGCTGGAACTCCAGGGGTCGAAGGCGATTTCGCCGGCCTTGCCCTGCGCGGCGCGCACCTTCTTCAGGTGGCGGTACTCCATCAGCGCTGCCAGTACGGCCGCTTCCTGGCCGCGTTCGCGGCGGGTCAGCTCAAGCATGTGCTTCTCGACCCAGTGGATGTTGAAGGCGCCCTTCACGACATCGGGGTGCCGCAGCAGGCTGGCGTGGAACGGGATGGTGGTTGACACACCCACCACGGTGAAGCGAGCCAGTGCCTGCAGCGCAAGGTCGATGGCCGCCTTGCGGTCCTTCCCGTGCACAATCAGCTTGGCTACTAAACTGTCATAGAACTGCGTGACCGAGTCACCGGTGTGGTAGCCGGCGTCCACGCGGATACCGTCGCCTTCCGGTGGCTCGAAGGCCTCGATGTAGCCGAGGCTGGGCATGAACTCGAAGAACGGGTCCTCGCTGTTGATGCGCAGCTCGATGGCGTGGCCGTTCTGCCTGATCTGCTCCTGCGCCAACTCCAGCTTCTCGCCGGAGGCCACGCGCAACTGCAGCTCGACAAGGTCCACGCCGGTCACTTGCTCCGTTACCGGGTGCTCCACCTGCAGGCGGGTGTTGACCTCGCAGAAGTACCAGCTTCCCGCCTGCTCGTCGTACAGGAACTCGCAGGTACCCGCGTTGGTGTAGCCGGCTGTCTGCGCGATCTTCACGGCGTCGGCGCAGATCTTCGCGCGCTGCTGCGGCGTCAGGCTGGGGCTGGGGGTTTCCTCCAGCAGCTTCTGGTGGCGGCGCTGCAGGCTGCACTCGCGCTCGAAGAAGTGCAGTACCTTACCGTGCTCGTCGGCCACGATCTGCACTTCGATGTGCCGCGGCGCGGGCAGGAACTTCTCCACCAGCAGCGCATCGTCGCCGAAGCTGGCCTTGGCCTCACGCGCCGCCTTGGGCAGCATCATCGTGAGGTCTTCGAGGTTGTCGGCGCGGTGCATGCCCTTGCCGCCGCCGCCGGCCGCGGGCTTCACCATGACGGGGAAGCCGATCTGCTGCAGGGCCTTGACGATCTCAGGGTCGGCCTGGCCGCTGCACTTGATCCAGGGCGTGACGGGCACGCCGGCCTGCTCCGCCACGGCCTTGGCGTTGCGCTTGTCGCCCAGGCGGTCGATGGCCCCGCTGGAGGGGCCGATGAACTTGACGCCCGCGTCCTCGCAGGCCTTGGCGAAGAGCGCATTTTCAGCCAGGAAACCGTAGCCCGGGTGGATGCCGTCGGCTTGATGCTCAAGGGCGAGCTGCACGATGCGGTTGATGTTCAGGTAGCTGTCGGCTGAGGGGGATGGGCCGAGGTAGTGGGCTTCGTCGGCCTCGCGCACGAAGGGCAGGTGTGCGTCGGCGTCGGAAAAGACGGCAATGCTGTGCACGCCGAGTTTGCGGCAGGCGCGAATCACGCGCAGGGCGATTTCGCCACGGTTGGCAATCAGGACACGTTTGAGCATGGGGACGGAATTTAGGGCGCAGGCGGACTTTGGGCCAGAGGCAAAAAGAAAGGCGCGCCGCAGCGCGCCTTTCGTGTGACTCGGGCAACTACTCTTCCTTCGGCTTCTTGGGCAGTTCCTTTTCCATGCCCACGTTGAAGGAACGCAGGTACCAAAGGTTGTTGATGCGCACGCAGCTGATCTTCACGCTGTCTCCGTAGCCGTTCATGAAGAAGAACTCGGCTTCGCCGTGGCCTTCCTCCTTGAGCTCGTAACTGCCTTCCGCGCAAGCCCAGGTCATTTCCAGGCGCTTGTCGAGGTCATCGTTGGCGTACAGCTTGTACAAGCCGCGACGCAGAGCGTAGCCCTTGCCCTTGCTCATGTTCTTCCAGGCCTCTTCCCCGTCGATGCCGGACTTGCTCTTGGGGTCCATACCGTTGTCGCCCTCGAGGCGCGCCTTGTAGTCCTTCCACAGGTCGTACTTTTCTTCGATGCGCCACTTGCGCACTTCGCCAAGCGCGCTTTCGTCCTCAAACTCCTGGTAGGTCAGGCCCTCGATGGAATCGAAATCCTTGGCCAGGAACTTCTTCATGAAATCATCGGCGATGCTCTTCCGGGTCGGGCGTACCGCCGCCGCCGCCGCCGCAAGCCGACATTGCAAGCACTACAAGCACCACCGGTGCCAGCTTCATGAAATTCTTCATATCCCCGCTTCTCCTCTTCCGGTTTTCCAACGCTATTGAGCGACTACTGTTTTTCGCGCTTACGCGCGTCTTCGAGCGCGCGCAGGATGCTAGGCTTTACATCAAATTTCCAGACCCCACTATGACGAACCCAGGAATATCTGTCGGGGTCGCCGTTTTTCACCAGCACCGTGGCGCGATCGCCCTCGATCACGATGTCCTTGATGTTCGCCTTACTGAACAGGCGGTGCGTGCGCTCCGAGCCCTCCGGCGTCAGCTGGGGCGTCATTCGCCACACGTAGTAGTCCTTGGGCGTCATATTGTCCGGGTCCGGCGGCAGCGTGGCCAGCAGCGCAATCTGCCGTTGGCGCTCGTCCTCGTGCGTTTGTGCACCCGGCTCAAGGGTGGCCTTTGCCATCCTCACGGTCGCCCGAGCGCCCGGCGGATCGGTGCCTTCCAGTTCGCGCCGGAACCAGTCCTGCGCGTCCGGGCTGAGCCGCTCCCACATCGCGTCCGTGTCTTTCTTCATCACGGAATCCGCCCATTCCATCATGGCCTTGTGCACGGCCTCCTGGTCCGGGTTCAACTCGGCCTGCTGCGGGCAGGCGGCTAGCAGCAGCGAGAGGATCAGCAGCAGGGCGAGATTCAGGTTTCTGGATTTTGGATGTTGGAGTGAACTGGCTGGGCGACTCACGGGCAAATCCTTGTCGGGGCTGGTTTCGGCTAGCTTCCCAACCGATCTACGCGCAGCCACTCTAATCCGAAATCCAAAATCCTGAATTCAAAATCACAACGGTATGTTGCCGTGCTTCTTCGGCGGGTTCACATCGCGCTTGTGGCGGACTACCTCAAGCGAACGAATCAGTCGCTTGCGCGTCTCCCGCGGCCGGATCACGCCATCGATGTAGCCCCTGGCCGCCGCATCGTAGGGATTGCTGAAGCGCTCACGGTAGTCGGAGATCAGCTTCTGCTGCATCTCCGGCCCGTCGGCAGCCGCCAGTTCGCGCGCGTACAGGATGTTCACGGCGCCCTGGGCGCCCATCACGGCAATCTCGGCCGTGGGCCAGGCATAGTTCACGTCGCTGCGGATGTGTTTGCTGGACATCACGCAGTAGGCGCCGCCGTAGGCCTTGCGGGTGATCACGCACAGCTTGGGTACCGTCGCTTCGCAGTAGGCGTAGAGCAGCTTGGCGCCATGCTTGATGATGCCGTTGTGTTCCTGGTTCACGCCGGGCAGGAAGCCGGGCACGTCCTCGAACGTGACGAGCGGGATGTTGAAGGCGTCGCAGAACCTCACGAAGCGAGCACCCTTGAGGCTGCTGGCGATGTCGAGGCAGCCGGCAAGCACCATGGGCTGCTGCGCCACGATGCCGACGCTGTGGCCGCCCAGGCGCGCGAAACCGACGATCAGGTTCTGGGCGTAGTTCTTGTGCACCTCGAAGAAGTCGCCGTCGTCAACGATGGTCTCGATCACGTCGAGCATGTTGTAGGGCTTTTCCGGGTGGTCGGGCACGATGCGGTCGAGCCGGTCGTCCTCGCGCTCGGGATCGTCGTCGGGCTCAACGAAGGGCGGCGGCTCCAGATTGTTCTGGGGCAGGAAGCTGAGCAGCTTCTTGATCGCCACGATGCAATCCGGTTCTGTTTCGCTGGTGAAGTGGCTGACGCCGCTGGTCTCACCGTGCACGGAGGCGCCGCCCAGGCCCTCCATGTCGATCTCTTCGTGCGTGACGGATTTGATCACGTTGGGGCCGGTCACGAACATGTGGCTGGTGCCTTCCACCATGAACACGAAGTCAGTGATCGCCGGGCTGTAGACCGCGCCGCCGGCGCAGGGGCCCATGATCGCGGAGATCTGCGGGATTACGCCGCTCGCCAGCGTGTTGCGCAGGAAGATGTCGGCGTAGGCGCCGAGGCTCGCCACGCCCTCCTGGATGCGCGCGCCGCCGCTGTCGTTGAAGCCGATGATCGGGCAGCCGTTCTTGAGCGCCTGTTCCATGATCTTGACGATCTTGGCGCCGTAGCGCTCGCCCAGGCTGCCGCCGAACACGGTGAAGTCCTGCGCGAACACGTAGACCGGACGGCCGTAAACGCGGCCGACGCCGGTGACCACGCCGTCGCCGAGGAATTTCTTGTCGGCCAGGCCGAACTCGTGGGCGTTGTGGGTGACGAAGGCGTCGATTTCTTCGAAGCTGCCCTCGTCGCAGAGCAGGGCGATGCGCTCGCGCGCCGTCAGCTTGCCGGACTTGTGCTGCTTCTCGACGCGCGCCGAGCCGCCGCCCTCCTGGGCCTGTTCGGTCATGCGGTCCAGGCGCTCAAGGGCCTCACGCTGCGAAAGCACGCCTTCAGGCAGGTCGGGGCGCAGGCGGGAAGTGTTTTTTTAGTTTTCCCCATAGGGCCGGTATGAAACCACGGATGAACACGATTGAACACGAGTAACTTGCTACTTGAGGGGAAGCACGCGAATCTTCGCAAACCCTGTGTGAACAGTAACAATGGCGCCAGCCTCCAGCTCGTCCGCGTGTGTGGCAATGGTCTGAGTTACGAGTGCGCCAACATCTTCAGGGGCTGGTGAGTCAGACCTGATCTGTACGACGCTGGGTTTTGTCAGGCCCTGCGTTGCAAGGATGGACCCAAAGTCGAGATCTTGGGTAAGCACGACTGCGTCGTTGTTTGCCGCCCATTCCACGATCTGATCATCTGCTGCATCTGCCGGTCCAACCTTTCGCCAATGCAGAGCGTCGAATCCGGCCTCTATGAGGTACGGCTCCCAATCCGTCGTCAGGCAGCAATCGATCAAAATCCGCATGATCAACCTCTGCCCGATGAGATACGCACGTACTGCCAATGGTGCAATGCCCGCCCTGCCACCGACACGCGGGAAAAGCTGTCAGGAACTCAACAACTAATGACTTTCCAAAGACTTAACGTGGTCGGGAAAAATCTCACTGACACTACCCTATGTAGTGGCGCTTAGCCCGCCTGAAGCGAGATTGCGGGTGATGAACGTTTGCTAAGCGTGGACTTCGGACTCGGTCATCCGCCAACTGGCATAGGCCAGCGCTTCGTCGATGTCCTCTGGCTTGAGATCAGGATAGCCTTCGAGGATGCGCTCACGCGAATGGCCTTTGGCAAGCATGCCGAGGATGGTCGATACGGGTATACGCGTGCCCCTAATGCACGGCCTGCCACGCATGATGGCTGGATCGACTGAAATTCGCTCGAACTTTACCATGCGAACAGCTTATCACGCTTCAGCTACGCCGTCATCCCGCCGTCTACTACTAGCACTTGCGCTGTGATGTAGGCGCCGGTGTCTGCCGCCAGGAACACGGCCGCATTGGCTATGTCCGTGGGCTGGCCGAAACGGCCGAGGCGAATGCCCTTCAGGGCTTCTTCTTTTACCTTGGCGTCGAGCGTGGCCGTCATGTCGGTCTCGATGAAGCCGGGCGCGATCACGTTGGCTGTCACCCCGCGCCCCGCAAGCTCCTTGGCGACGCTCTTGGTGAAGGCGATCAGGCCGCCCTTGCTGGCGGCGTAGTTGGCTTGGCCCGCGTTGCCTGCTACGCCCACCACACTGGCGATGTTGAGCAGGCGGCCGTGCTTGCTTTTCATCAGTGCGCGCGAGGCCGCACGGGTGATGTTGAAGGCGCCCTTCAGGTTGGTGTTCAGCACCAGCTCGTAGTCTTCATCACTGAGGCGCATCAGCAGGTTGTCGCGCGTAATGCCGGCGTTGTTCACCACGATGTCGATGCCGCCCAGCTTCTCCTGGGCCTGCTTCACCACGTCGTTGCAGGCCGCGCCGCTGGCGACGTCCAGGCCGAATGCCTCCACAATCGCTGCGCCGCGGTCTTTGCAGGCGGCGACTGTGTCCGACAACCGCTCCGGCGAAGTGGCGATCAGCGCCAGGTCCGCGCCCTCCGCGGCAAACGCCTCGGCGATTGCGCGGCCGATGCCGCGCGACGCGCCGGTGATCAGTGCCTTGCGACCTTGCAGTGCGCCCATCTGGATAACCCTTTCTATGCGATAGCGGCCGCGAGTTCCTCGGCCTTGCCGATGCTGACGCGATTGGCGGAACGCGCCACACGCTTGAGCAGACCGGCAAGCACGTTGCCGGGGCCGAGTTCAATGAAGGTGTCGTAGCCGGCATCCACCAGCTTCTGCATGCTGCGCGCCCACAGCACCGGCGCGGTCAGTTGCCGCACGAGGTTGGCCTTCAGCATATGCGGGTCCGCGTGCTCGGTGGCATCGACGTTGGCAATCACGCCGATGCTCGGCGCGTGGAAACTGGTGGTCTCGATCTGCGCTGCCAGCCGTTCACGGGCAGGCTCCATCAGCGGGCTGTGGAAGGCGCCCGCCACTGCCAGCGGCACCGTCAGCTTTGCGCCTGCCGCCTTGGCCAGTTTCATGGCCTCCTCGACGGCGGCCACTTCGCCGCTGATCGCCACCTGGCCCGGGGCATTGAAATTGGCCAGCACCACGACGCCCTTGTCGCGCGCGGGTGCGATCGCCTGTTCAAGCTTGTCGTCGTCCAGGCCGACGATGCTGGCCATGGTCGAAGGCTTCAGGTCGCAGGCTTCCTGCATGTATTTGCCGCGGGCGCGCACCAGCACCAGCGCGTCTTCCCACGACATCGCGCCGGCGGCCGCCAGCGCCGAGTACTCGCCCAGGGACAGGCCGGCCGTGCAGTTTGCACTTTCCAGCAACTCGCGTCCGCGCCGGTGCGTCTTGAGCGACGCCACCACGGCCCACGAATGGGCCAGGATGGCGGGCTGCGAGACATCGGTGCGGTTCAGCTCATCTTCCGGGCCCTCGAAGCACAGGCGCGAAAGCCGGAATCCAAGCAGCTTGTCGGCCTTCTCGAAGACCTGCTGCGCCTCGGGGTATTTCTCGACCAGGTCTTTGCCCATGCCGACGTGCTGGGCACCCTGGCCGGGGAAGAGCAATGCGGCTTTGGCTGGCGTGTTCACGGTTCACCTCAACGGCAATTGGCGGCCGATGCTTCGGTCGGATTACACTGTCGTCGCGCGCCTGTCGACGGGCGGCGGCACTACCACCTGATCAGATTATAACCCCAGCTGAGCCCGCCGCCGAAAGCTTCGAGCAGGATGTAGTCGCCGCGCTTGATGCGCCCGGCGGCCAGGGCCTCGTCAAAGGCGATCGGGATGCTGGCGGAACTGGTGTTCCCGTAGCGGTCGATGTTTATCAGCACGCGGTCCATGCCGATACCGACGCGCTTCATGGCGCTCTCGATGATGTTCACGTTGGCCTGGTGCGGAATCACCAGCGCGACGTCGTCGGGCTTGATGCCACCGCGGCTGCAGGCCTCCTCGGCCATCTCGGTGAACTTCTGCACCGCGAACTTGTAGACCGTGCGGCCCTTGAGCGCGATGGTGTGCATGTTCTTCTCAACCGTTTCATGCGAGGCGGGCATGCGGCTGCCACCGGCGGCGACGTTGAGGGCATCGTAGTCGAAGCGCGCTCCGTTGCGTGAGCAGACCACGGTGCCTCGCCCCTCCGTGCGGGTCACGACCGCCGCGCCCGCGCCGTCGGCGAACAGGATACAGCTGCCGCGATCGGTGAAGTTGGTGATCGATGAAAGCTTTTCCGCGCCGATCACCAGCACATTTTTATAGCTGTCGGTGTTCACCAGCGCGGCACCCAGCTCAAGCGCGTAGACGAAGCCGGCGCAGGCGGTGCTGATGTCCAGGGCGGGAATGTCGCCCATCTGCAGGCCCTGCTGCACCCAGCAGGCGGTGTTGGGAAATGTGTTGTCGGGGCTGGCGGTAGCCAGCAGGATGTAGTCGATGTCGGTCGGCTTCAGTTCCGCGCGGTCCAGGGCGATTTTCGCCGCGCGCAGCGCCATGTCTGAGGTGAATTCGTTTTCGCCGGCGAAGCGCCGCTCACGGATGCCGGTGCGCTGAAAGATCCAGTCGTCGCTGGTGTCGACGATTTTCGACATGTCGTCATTGGTGACCACACGCTCGGGAACGTACGCGCCGATGCTTCGAATGCCTGCCTGCTGCTTGCTCACTGCGGCTTTCCGGGTTGTGTGTGGTTAACTTGACGCGCCGGCCTTGCTGGCTTCGCGCTGCAGCGCCTCGATGATCTTCTCATTCACGTGCTTGTCGCAGCAGTCAGCCGCCGTGCGGATGCCCGAGGCGATCGCGCGCTCGTCGCTGCGGCCGTGGGCGATCACCACGGTGCCGTTCACGCCCAGCAGCGCGGCGCCGCCGACTTCCTGCCAGTCGAGGTCGCGGACCATGCTGCCGATGGTGGTGCGGAAACGCTCGTCATCGCCCAGGCCGGCCTTGTGGGCGTGCTGGACGAACATCTTGACCAGGATTTCGCACAGGCCCTCGGCGGTCTTCAGCACCACGTTGCCGACCATGCCGTCGCACACGATCACTTCGCTGGCGCCCTCGAAGACCTCGTGGCCCTCGATGTTGCCTCGGAAGTCGAGCTCGGACTGGTTCAGCAGGGCGTGGGCTTCCTTGATGACAGGGCTGCCCTTGCCCTCTTCGCTGCCGACGCTGAGCAGGCTTACATGCACCTTGTCATGCTCAGCGGCGATCACGTTGCGGTAGAAGATGTCGCCCATGGTCGCGTACTGGGCCAGGTGGGCGGGTTTGGCGGCCACGTTGGCGCCGACGTCCATGATCACGATGCGCCCGCGCAGGGTGGGCAGCGTGGTCAGAATGCCCGCGCGCCGCACGCCCGGCAGGGTGCGCAGCATCAGCGTGCTGGCGGCAACCAGGGCGCCGGTGTTGCCGGCGCTGATCACCGCGTCGGCCTTGCCTTCACGCACCAGGTGCACCGCGATGGGCAGCGAGGCCTGCTTCTTGGCCTTCAGCGCTTCCACCGGGTGTTCTTCCATGCCGATGCTCTGCGGGGCATGGATTACATGGATGTTCGGCAGTGGCTTTTCGCACTTGGCAAGTTCGGCGCTGACGACGGCCTCATCGCCGACCAGCAGCAGCTGCCAGTCGGGACGCTCGTTTGCAACGCGCCAGGTTCCGCGCACGACTACGCCGGGGGCTTTGTCGCCGCCCATGGCATCTATGGCGATACGGGGCATGACGCTTCCTTACAAGGTGTGCAGGCCGGCGCCTGAAAGGCCCCGGCCTGAGGTTTTCCGGCTACAGGCGTTCTTCGACTTCGAACACCCGCTTGCTCTTGCCGTAGTATCCGCTTTCTTCGCAGACCCGGTGAGCCAGCTTGGGCAGGCCGGTCTTGGCGCACTTGCTGATTTTCGGCAGCGACAACGCGTCATGGGCGCGGCGCTGGTTGCGTCGAGCCTTGGAGTTTTTCTTTTTCGGTGTGGGCATTGCTTTCTCCTGCTTCCCGCGTCTACGCCTTCTGGAGTGCTTCGCGGATACGTGTCACGCCGGTTTTCAACGCTTCCGGCAAGCCTTGCGGATCTTTTCCCCCGGCCTGGGCGACATCCGGCTTACCGCCGCCGCCCCCGCCGACAAGGCGGGCCATTTCGCCAACGATCTTGCCGGCGTGAAGCCCCCGTCCAACCAAATCTTTGGTAAATGCAACCAACAGCAGCGCGCGACCATCGCCGCGACTGCCGAGCACCACCGCTGACGGGCCGCTATCCTGCCCCAAAGCGTCCTTGATTGTCAACAGATCGGTGGCTTCGACACCGTCGAGCTCAGCGACGTAAACTGTGACGTCGCCTACAGTTTCAGCGCTCTTGCGAATCGCTTCAAGCTTCGATTGATCGGCCCCGCCGCCCTTCTTGGCCTTGCCCTTGAGGTCTTTCACCTCTTTCAGCAGCGACTGCACTTTCTCCACAACCTTGCCCGGCTGCGCCTTGGTAAGCCCTTGCAGCTCGGCCAATGTCCGTGCCTCCTCGGCCGCCAGCTGGTACGCGTCCTGGCCAGTAACGGCCTCGATGCGCCGCACGCCGGCCGAAGAACTGCCCTCACTGAGGATGCGGAAATAGCCGATGTCGCCGGTACGGCCGACGTGGGTGCCGCCGCAAAGCTCCATGGAGAAGGCCGGTGACACGGGCGTCCCGCCCGTGCGTGTTGCGGCCGTCTCGGCCGCCATCGAGGAACCAACCCACTTCCAATCCGTCAATCCGGCGGCCGATGGGTTGTTCATCGTGTACGCGATTTTACCCCTCCACTCGGCCTCATCACGAATCAGCCGGTCATAGTACTCGTCCATCCAGAACGCGCCTTTACGGCCCAGCACTTTGTTGCACTCTTTGGCCGTGAAAGACTTCCACGAATGAAGAATGTCTGACAGTCCGTGCCCGGCCGCAGGTTTGAACACGACATGAACATGGTTCGGCATCACGCACCATGCATGGAGCTCGTACCGCTCTCCGTCAAAGTGTTGAAGCGCATTTGCGACGATCCGGGCGCAGCGCTCATCCTTCAGCCAGCACTCCCCGTAACCCGCGTTAAAGGAACTCATCCATTCGTTCCGAAGACAGGACCTCAAGTCGCTCCTTCTCCAGGGCGTTCAGTTTGCGGCCTTGCGTCTCCGCTGCTTTCAGCAACTGCTGTCGGTGCGCTTCCAGCAAGTCTCGCTGCTCTTTTGCAAGCGAATCCGCCAGTCGGAAAGTTACGAAGTACGTGGCACCTTCGGCTTCCCAGTGGGGCAGGCGTCCCCTCCTTCGCTTCTCCAGCGCGCCTTCGGCGGGCTGGAAGCCCGCTTCACGTGCAGGCGTGACGCCTGCATCACGTGCGGCCGTGACGGCCGCATCACCCTCTCGGGTGCCCATGGTCAGCACCCTGACCTTGTCGCCGTATTTCTCGCCGAACAGGGCCATGGCGCCGGCCTTCTGGGCTGCTTCGGGGCCATTACCTGTGTGCCTACTTCTGTGTTGGCCTGGATCCGCTGGTTGACCAGCCTTTCGATCTCCTGCTTTTCCTCGAAGGTGAGCGCCTTGGGGTGGCTGAAGTCGAAGCGCAGGCGGTCCGGCTGCACGATACTGCCGCGCTGCACAACGTGCTCGCCCAGCACCTTGCGCAAGGCCGCGTGCATCAGGTGGGTGGCGCTGTGATTCGAACGAATGCGGTCGCGGCGCTGCTGGTCCACACGCGCGGTGACGGTGTCGCCCACGCGCAGCTTGCCGTGCAGCAACTTGCCCTCATGCAGGAAGTAGTCGTCGCGCTTCTGTGTGTCGGCCACCTCGAACACGCCTTCGCCGACATGCAGGGAGCCCCGGTCCCCCACCTGGCCGCCTGACTCGCCGTAAAAGGGCGTGCGGTCGAGCACCACCGTGGCAGAGTCGCCGGCCTCGATGATCTCGAAGGGCTCGCCGTCTCGCACGATGGCGAGCACCTTGCACTCGGCCTCGCAGCTTTCGTAGCCCAGGAACTGGGTGGGCTTGTATTTGCCCTTCAGCTCCTGGAACCAGCCTTTCTCGAACACGACGACCTGTTTGTCGCCCTTGGAACGCCGGCGGTGCTCTTCTTCGGCGGCGTCGTAGCCGAGCTGGTCAAGCAACATGCCCACGGCGGCCAGTTCGTCCTGTACCACTTCGCGCGGCAGGCCCTGTGACTGATAGAGGTTGAAAGCCGCCTTGCCGTCGAGCGTTTTGTCGTCGCGCTCCTGGTGTTCGCGGATCAGGCCGGCCAGTTGCTGCAAGCCGCGCTCCAGCGTGGTGGAGAACTGCTGCTCCTCCTGCTGGATGGTGCCGATTACGGCGCTGGTGTTGCGCTTGAGCTCGGGGTAGGCGTCGCCGTAATGCTCAACAACCACGGGCACCAGCTTGTGCAGGAACGGCCCGTCAAAGCCAAGCGCCGAGCCGTCTCGGAAGGCGCGCCGGATGATGCGCCGCACCACGTAACCGGCGCCTTCATTCGAGGGCAGAATGCCGTCCGACATGCAGAAGGTGACAGCGCGGACGTGGTCGGCGATGCGCTTCTCGCGGACGAGGTTCTCAGCCCCGCCCGGAAGGGCGGGGGAACCGGCTTCTGATCGCTCATGGGTGGATTCCCCCGGCCTGCCGGCCGGGGCTGATGCGCGCAACGCTTGTCGGATCGGCGCAAACAAGCCGCAATCGAGGGTGGTTTTGGCGCCGTCGAGTACCATCACGAGTCGCTCGAAACCGCCGCCGAAGTCGATGTTCTTGCTGGGCAGGGGGCGTCAGCGTGCCTTTGCCCGGTGCGGGGCCTGAGCGCTCGTACTGGGTGAAGACGATATTGCCGATTTCCATGAAGCGGTTGCCGTTGGTCTCTACGTTGCCTTCGCCGTACTCGGGGCCGAGGTCGTAGAAGATTTCGCTGCACGGGCCGCACACACCGTTGGGGCCCTGGCTGGGCGCGCCCGCGGGCCAGAAGTTGTCGTGTTCACCCAGCCAGAAGATGCGCTTCTCAAGCTCGTCCTTCTTCCACAGCTTGCCGAGGATTTCGCGCCAGTAGTTCGCGGCCTCTTCGTCGCGGCCGTCGCCCTTTTCGTCGCCCTTGTACACGCTCACGTACAGCTTTGACGTGTCAAGACCGCAGCCGCCCTTGTCCCAGGGCAGTGTGTAGAAGTCCCAGATCCAGCGGATCGCCTCGCGCTTGAAAAATCCCTTGCTGCCGTTGGGCCCGTCGAGGCCGTCGCCGAAGCTGAAGAAGCCCAGCATCTCAAAGAACGTGTGGTGGCGCGCGGTCTTGCCCACGTTCTCCAGATCGGGGGTCCTCATGCACTTTTGGACAGTGGTAGCCGCCCGGGTGCCGTGGATTAAATTGCCGGTGAAATCGTCCTTGAACTGGTGCATGCCGGCGCTGGTGAACAACGTGCTGGGGTCGGGCGGCTGCAGGCTGCTGCTGGGCAGCACCAGACTGCCCTTCACCTTGCCCCCCGCGTGCTCCTTCATGCGCGCGTCGAAGAAGTCGAGGAAGCGTTTGCGCAATTCGTTCGGGTCTACCTTCATGGCTCGTCTTTCGTGATGCGGGCGTCCCGCCCGCACGTGCGGCGCGCGTCCCGCGCGCCGGGGCCTCCGGCCCCAATAGAACGCGGGCCAGAGGCCCGCGCAATATGCAGGCGAGACGCCTGCTCCACATGCGGCCGGGACGCCCGCGCCGCTATTCCTCGGCGTCCGCTGCCTTCTCGCCTGTCGGCATGCCGAGCGCTTCCCGGGTAGCTCGATCCACCTGGGCCCAGATGTCCTTGTTCTCGGCGAGGAACGCCTTGGCGTTTTCCTTGCCCTGCCCAAGCTTGGTGTCGCCAAACGTCCACCACGCGCCGGAGCGCTTGACCGTGCCGGTCTGCACACCCAGCTCAAGCAGGTCGCCGAGCTTGCTGACGCCCTCGTTGAAGATGATCTCCAGCGTCGTCTTCTTGAACGGCGGCGCCAGCTTGTTCTTGACCACCTTCACGTTCACCTCGTGCCCGACCACGTCTTCACCCACCTTGATCGGTTTGCCCTTGCGCACCTCGATGCGCTGGCTGGCCGCGAATTTTAACGCGTTGCCGCCCGTGGTTGTTTCCGGGTTGCCGAACACGATGCCGATCTTCATGCGGATCTGGTTGATGAAGATCAGGCTGGTCTTGGCGCGACTCACGGCCGCGGTCAACTTCCGCATGGCCTGGCTCATGAGCCGGGCCTGGCTGCCCATCTGGGCGTCGCCCATGTCGCCCTCAAGCTCGCTGCGCGGCACCAGCGCGGCGACGCTGTCCACCACGATGATGTCGAAGGCGTTGCTGCGCACCAGCGTCTCGCAGATGTCCAGGGCCTGCTCGCCGCTGTCGGGCTGGCTGACGTACAGGTTCTCGGTGTCCACGCCGATCTTGCTAGCGTACACCGGGTCCAGGGCGTGCTCGGCGTCGATGAACGCCGCCAGGCCGCCGCGCTTCTGCGCCTCGGCGATGATCTGCAGGGTGATGGTGGTCTTGCCGCTGGATTCGGGGCCGTAGATTTCGATTACGCGGCCGCGCGGCACTCCGCGCCCGCCGAGTGCCAGGTCGAAGCTAAGGGCGCCTGTGCTGATGCCCTGGATTTCGACTGTCGGGGCATCGCCGAGTTTCATCAGCGAGCCCTTGCCGTGGGTTTTTTCGATCTGCGCCAGGGCCATCTTTACGGCCTCGGCGCGCTTGTCATCGCGCTTTTCCGGTGCGGCAGTCTTCGCGGCCATAGCGGTTCCTTTCAAAGGAAGCGCATGCTATGGGCGCCGGCAGCGGCTAACAAGTGTGGAGCAATTTGGGATTCTGCATTTTGCTGATCTTTGCATCAGCTCAAGAAGACAAAACACGTTCCTGAGGAAAAGCAACTGCGACAACCACGAAGGGCCACCAAGGGCCACGAAGAACAGCGGGTCACGCCTTACTTCGTGGCCCTTCGTGGCTCTTCGTGGTTCAAGTGCTTTGAATCAGGCGAAGGATCTGATGCCACCTTCATGCACCATCAGCCCTGCGGCTTGTAGACCACGCCGTCGTACCAGGCGGCGATTTCGCGGCCGGGTTTTTCCTCGAAGTAGTGGTCGCGCACCCAGTGCTTGATGCTGACGCCGGGATTGGATTTCTCGAAATGCTCGTACATGTCGAGGAAGCGGCCGAGTTCGCTGGCGTCGCCGAAGCTGACGTGGCCGTACGGGAAGAAGGCCATCTGCTTGCGGGCTTTTTCGAGCGGCTGGCCCAGGTAGTCGTGCAGCCAGATGGCGCTTACCAGGCCGGTGCGGTCGCTGCCGTGCTGGCAATGCACATGGATGGGGCGCTCGGCGTTGTCCAGCGCTTCAAACACGCGCGCGAGCTCGGAACGGTACGGCATGCGCGAAGTCGGCAGCGCGGCCACCACCAGCTTCGCGTCCGTTTCCGCCACGGCGGCGGCTTCGGCCTCGTAGCTTTCGCGGTTGCCGTCCTCGGTGCCGACGAGGCGGATCACCGTCTTGATGCCGTTTTCATGGATCAGGCGTTTGAGCTCGGGCCCGCTCAACTCGCGGCTGCGGGTGAAGTCAGCGCCGGCCTGGTGCACGTTGTCCGTACCGAAGCGGTACAGCAGAAACGCCAGGATGATCGTCAGCGCGCCAACCAGGAACACCGCGCCGCCGATGATCAGGCGGGTGCGGTCCTGGCGGCCGTGGATGTAGCCCCAGGAATCGATTGAGCGCTCGATGCTGCCGGGCGAGCCGGCTTTGTTGATGCCGTGCGGGTCGGTTGATGCAACCATGTCAGGCCTGTGCCTCCAGCCACTTGACGTACTGGGCGACGCCGTTTTCCAGATTGTACTTCGGCTCATAGCCCAGTTCAGCCTTGCTGCGGCTGAGATCGGCCTGGGTGAACGGCTGGAAGAACGGGAAGGGGTTGTCGATGTATTCCGGCTCGAGGCTCAAACCCAGCGCCTTGTTGAGCTGCTCGATCACCTCGTTGAAGCTGCGCGCCTCGCCGCTGCCGGTGTTGAACACGCCGGCCTTGCCGCTGTTCATGGCCAGCAGCGTGCACTGCACGGCGTCGTCCACGTGCACGAAGTCGCGCTTCTGTTCGCCGTGCTTGAACACGCGGGGGCGCTTGCCCTGCTTCATCTGCAGGTAAAGCTGGTTGATCATGCTGGCCATGGCGCCCTTGTGCTGCTCGTGGGGGCCGTACACGTTGAAGTAGCGCACGGCGTTCAGCTTCCAGCCCGCGAGTTCGGGGTCACGGCGGAACTTCTCGGCCAGGTTTTCGAGCTGCACCTTGCTGAAGCCGTACACGTTGGCGGGTTTGCGCGGGTCGGTCTCGGTGTTCACGCGCGCGTCGATGCCGTAGGTGGCGGCGCTGCTGGCGTAGGTGATGGGCGTCTGGCGCTCGCGCGTGAACTCAAGCAGTCTGCGGAAGCTTTCGATGTTGTCCCAGCACATCTGGCGCTGGTCCATCACGCGCGTGTCGGTGATGCTGGCGAGGTGAAAGATGGCGTCGAAATCCTGGGCGCGCAGGTGCTTCTTGTAGTCCAGCTTCGCCATGTCCAGCGCGATCAGCTCACCGCGGAAGCCTTCCAGGTTCTTGAAGTTGCCGCTGCGGAAATCGTCGATCACCGTGACATCGGCGTTGGGCCACTCGTCCTCGATGCGCCGCACCAGTCGCGAGCCGATGAAGCCCGCGCCGCCGGTCACCAGCACACGCCAGATCGCATTTTTACCGGGTAAAGTCATGGGCGCAGAGAATGACAAGGGATGGGGTCAGAGGCTAGAGGTCAGAGGTCAGGGAAAGAAAACCGGAGGCCAGGGACGCCCTGACCTCCGGTCTCTGATCTCTGAACTCTAGACCGCCACGGCCTGCTTCTTGCCGGCCTTCTTGGCCTTCTTCATCACGAAGTCCGGGCCCTTGAAGTACTTGCTGAGCTCGAGGCCCTTGCGCTTCTTGTGGGCGCCGCGGGCGTAGACCGCGCCGGCCAGCAACGGGAAGGTCACGGTCGCCTCGCCGAACACCATCTGCTCGTAGGTCAGGTCAACCTTGCCCCAGCTGCTTGCTTCCTTCAGCGTGCTGCCGCTGAGCGCGCCGTCACGCTCGTCGGCCACGGTCAGCTGGATGGCGTACTTGTGCATGGGGATGTCTTCCATGCCCAGCACCTCGGCCGCCACCACGGTGTCCTGCGTGAAGTTCTTGGGCACGCCGCCGCCGATCATCACGATCGCGGTTTCCTTGGTGGCGTGCATCTTCAGGTAGGTGAGGTCCAGGAAGTCACGGCCGCTGTCGATGCTGGCCATGGGCTGGCCGGCCTTGATGCGCTTGTGCTGGTGCAGCACGACGCCGAAGCCCGCGGAGCAGTCGCTGAAGGCAGGCACGAAGATCGGCACGTTCTTGTTGTAGCAGGCCTCGACGAAGCCATCGTGCTTCTTGCCGTGTTTTACCAGGTAGCGGCCCATTTCCTGAATGACCTCACGACTCGCGTAAGGCCTGGGTTCGAGGCTGTCGAAGATCGCGGTCATGGTGTCGTCGCAGACGCGCAGCTCGTCTTCGTTGATGTAATGGTCGTAGATGCGGTCGATCGCCAGCTCGCGCAGCTCGGCGTCGTTGACGAACTGTGTGCCCTTGTAGTGGCTGAAGCCCAGGCCCTCGAAGAAGTCCTGGTCCACCACGATGGCGCCGGTGCTGACGATGGCGTCCACCATGTTGTTGTTGACCAGGTCAACGATCACCTTCTTGAGGCCCGCGCTGACCAGGCTGCCGGCCAGGCACAGCACCACGCTGCAGTTCTTGTCGCGCAGGGCCATGTCGTAGATGTCGGCCGCGCGCGACAGGTTGCGAGCCTGGAAGCTGGTGTCGCCCATCATGGCGACGAGCTTGTCCAGGTCGCGCACCTTGGTGATGTCGATGTGCTTGACGAGGCTCTTCTTGTTGAGGTAGTCCGATTTCTTTGCCATGTCTCTGTCTCCTCCGGCAGGGGTCTGGCACCTTTTCGCCACGGGGGACTTTCGCTGTTCCATGAGCGTACAGGCGAAAAGGTGCCTGACCCCCTCGGCGAAAGTTGCGCGTACCCTGAACCCGGTAGTTTTGGGCGCTCCGGCCCGGTGGACGTCGCGGCTACTTCGTTGTGAGCCCCCGAGGCCAAATCCCCGCAAGGCTGAACCGCAGCAACGCGACGGCGAAAATGTACAGCATCAACGCCGGGACGCAAACGAATCAGCCCGAATTCATCCAATTTTTATCGGGACGCGAGCGGCGCCGTGGGGCGGACATCCTGCCCGCCCCACGGCCGCGCGCTTGCGCTTGCGGCTCTTGTTTGTCGTTACGCCACGGCCAGCTGCGCTTCGCGGGCGGCGCGCGCCTGCTCTTCGGCGAAGGCTACGGCTTCGGGCGGGGCGCCTTTGCGCAGCGCCTCCAGGAACTTCACGCGCTCGGGCTCGTTGATGCCATGCAGCATCCAGGTGAAGTAGACCCCCACGTCCTGCGGCTGCACGCCCTTCACGATGGAGTTCTCGGCCGCGATGATTTCCTCGTCGCTCATGTTCAGCCACATCTGGCCGATCACTTCGGTCTCCTCGTCGCTCATGTGCGCGTACTGGGTGGCCGCGTAGCGCGACAGTGCGAGGTACAGCCGGTAGCCGGCGGCGGGCTCGCTGATCGCCGCGTCGCACAGGCTCAGGATCTCGCGTTCGTGCTCATCCAGCACCTTGTGGGTCGAGAGCACGCGGCGCGCCAGCTTGGGCGCGAACTGCTGCAGCAGCGGGTCGATCACTCGGTCTTCGTGCTCGGCGTGTTCGTGCATCAGGCGCAGCGACAGGCGCAGGCGCTGGGTGAAATTGCGGGCGGCCTCGCGGTCGGTGAAGTCCAGGCTGCCGGCGATGCGCAGCAGGTCGCTGAGTTCGCGGCGGATGCCCTTGTGGATGTAGAGGTAAAGGTTGTATCGGTCGTTCTGCATGGCTGTGTCTCCGTGGGCTCCATTGCCCGCGGGAAACATAGCCCGCCGCGCAGTCGCGCGGTTCCTAACTGTTCGCTACGGCTTTCCTAAATGTTTGCTAACGGGTTTCCAGCACCAGTTCGCAGTCGCGCTCCAGTGTGAAACGGCCGCGCTTTACCGGCACGATGCGCACGTCGGGGCAGCGCTCGTCCAGCCGCTTGCGCAGCAGGATCAGGCGGCTTTCCAGGTTGTCCTTGTAGGGCGGCAGGCCCAGGCTGTCGTCCATGCGCAGCTCGCGGTTACCGAACTCGCTGCGGCCGGTCTGTTCGTGCTCGGTCAGCAGCTTCCACAAAATGCGCGCGGGCACGTTGCGTACCAGGTACTCGCCGTCGCAGAACACGGTTTCGTCCTTGGGGTACCAGGTGAACACACGACGCCTTGAGGCAAGGGGCGCGCGCTCGGGTTCGGGCGCGGGCTCCTCGTCCGCGCGCTCGCCCAGGCGCTCGATCGCCAGCGCGGCCTGGTTGGCCAGCAGGTTCAGGTAGGCCTCGTGCCAGTCCTGGAATGCCAGCGGGTCGGCGCTTTCGAGCGCCAGCACGCCCAGCAGCCGATCCCCCACCACCAGCGGCAGCGCCAGTTGCGACTGCGCCTCGCACAGGCCGGGCAGCGGGATCTCGGCCGTGACTTCCGCGCCGTCGCGCTGCATTTCACCGCGCACGGCACGGCCGTAGCGCAGCATTTCGCCCATGCCGGAGACGCGCAGCAGCCGTCGGGTTTTCGCCACCGTGCCGATCAGCCCCTCGCCCAGCGCGACCTCCGCGCCGGCGCCGCTGCTGTCGTAGCCGGTGCTTTCCACGGCGTAGAGGCGGCCGTCGGCCTCATCGTGCATCAGGTACATGGCGTGGCTGACGCGGAACAGCTCGCACAGCGAGGCCAGCAGGGTTTTCAGCAGCTCACCCATGTCGGCCGCGCGCACGATGCGGTCGGAGATCACCTGCAGGCTGCGCAGCTCGGCGCGCGAATCGTCCATGGCCGGGCGCGGGTTGTCCGCGTCGGCCTGAAGCACGAAGCCGGGCTCAGGCTGCAGCTCAAGCACCTCGTACACGTCGGCCGACAGCAGCCGGAAGATGCCCTTCATGCCGGTGTGGGCGGCGATGGCCTGGATGCGCAGTTCCATTTCATCGAACAGGGGCCCGCTGGTTTCGGCGCGGATGAACTTGGCGTCGAGGCGCCAGGCCTCAAGCGTGGCGGGGTGCTTCAGCTGCACGCAGGCGTACGGGTTCACGCCGATGTTGCGCTTGGTCTTGTTGAAGAACTGGCAGCTCAGCGCGACGTGCCTGTCGTCGAGATAGTAGACGTGGCTGAGGTACGCCACGTTGGGGGTGCCCTGCGCGTCGCAGGTGACGATGGCGGCCGGCACCACGCCCTGGAAGCAGGGCATCAGCTCGCGCAGGCTGGTCATGCCACCTCCGCGCCGGCGTTGGGGCCGGGTGTGGCGTCGAACACGCCGCTCAGCTCGAACTCGGCGGCGATCAGGTTGCTGTAATTCCAGCCCGCGGCCACGCGCGGCGCGATGCCGACCTCTATCACCGCGTGGCGCGCGGTGTTGGCGAGACGCTGTGCGAGGCGCTGTTCGGCCTGTGTCATCTCGCGCAGCTTGGTATCGCGACCCTTCAGCTGGATGGTGCGGTGGGTGGCGGGCTCGCAGATGGTCAGGGCGATCATGCCGTTGTCGCGCAAGTTCGTGAGGCTGCGCGCGGCCGTGGACTGTTCGATGAACACCACGCAGCGGTTCTTGGTGAAGCGCACGCCGACGCCGTGGGCCCAGTCCGGCCGCAGGTCGGCACTGCGCGTGCCGATCACGCAGACCAGGCCGCGTTCCAGGAATTCACGAAGTTCGGAGTCGATCAAGTTTCCGCCCATGACGCCGGCCACATGATACAGCCCGTTGCAACAGGCAACAGCCGCCGCGTGGGGCAGGCTGCCAGCCTGCCGACGGCCCAGGCGGGCTGGCAGCCCGCCCCACGGCTAACAGCGATAAGCGCGGGTGCGGTTTTCTTCGCACTTGCAGGGGATGTTTTTGCAGCGGGGGCAGCCTTGGCCGTAGCGTTCGTTGGCCACTTCCTCGAGGTCGATATTGGCGATGCTGGCCAGCGTGGTCAGCCAGGCCAGCACGTCGGCGAACTCGTGTCTCAGGTTCTCGCGGCTGGTGCGGCCGTTGACGGCGCGGGCCAGCTCCCCCACTTCTTCGCTGAACCACAGCCAGGTGCTTTCGATGCCGCGCTTGCGGTCCTTGGCGCCGTAAGTGTCTTCGATCAGCTTCTGGAACTCGGAGATGTTCATGGTTGCCCCCAGAGCCCCGGCGGAAACGCCGGGGTGCGGCGGCCTTGGCCGCCGCGATTTGTGTCGGGTGAGATTCGCCCGGCGCCAGCGCCGGGCGTCCCCGCCCTCTCGGGCGGGGCTCTACTTATCGATCTGCTTCAGCAGTTCCTTCACGGCCGTTTCGGTCTGGCGGTCGGTGCCGTTCTCCAGTTCTTCGGGTGTGTTCTCGACGAAGATGTCGGGCTTGCGGCCTGCCAGCTCGAGGTTCTCGCCTTCCACGGTGTATGCTCCGGTGCTGGGCAGGCGCATGCGGCTGCCGTCGATCAGGGTGTAGCTGCCGGTGCCGATCACGCCGCCCGCTGTATCCACACCCACGATCTTGCCCACGCCCAGCCTGCGGTAGCCCTCAGCCAGGATTTCCGCGTTGCTGAAGCTGGCCTGGTTGATCATCAGGATGCTCGGCTTCTCCAGCGCGATCGAGCGATAGATGTTCTCGCTGACCTGCTCCAGCCCGCCCCACTGGCGCTTCAGCCAGGGCTTCTTCATCAGGATCTCGAGAATGTCCACGGCCGTGTAGCCGCCGCCGTTGTAGCGCACGTCGATCACCACGCCTTCCTTGCCCAGCATCTCGTCGCCGAGCTCGTGCTTGAAGGCCGCCAGGGACGGGCCGTCCATGGCGGCGATGTGCACGTAGCCGAGGCGGCCGCTGGAAAGGCCGTCCACCATGTCGCGCTGCTGGCGCACCCAGCGCTGGTAGTACAGGCCGTATTCGCTGCGGCTGCTGACGGGTTTGACGGGCAGCGCACGGTTGCCTTCCCACTCGTGCTTCGAGTTCAGGTTCAGTGTTGTTTTCTTGCCGATGGTGCTGACCAGCAGGCTGGAAAGGTTTGTGGTTTCCGGGAACCACTTGCCGTTGATGCCCACCAGGTACTCACCGACCTCGGGCTTGCCCTCGGGCAGGTCGCAGGGGCCATCCTTGAGCACTTCTGTGATGCGGTACCTGCCCTGCGCCAGCTCAAGCGGGTCGAACAGCAGGCCGATACAGCCGGTGCTTTCGCTGAAGTCGTCGCTGCGGCGGTCGGCGCCGGTGAAGCCCTGGTGGCTGGAGTTCAGCTCACCGAGCAGCTCGTCCATCAGCAGGTCGTACTCGTCGCCGGTGCTGGCTGCGCCCAGCGCCAGCTTGTAGCGGGCCGCGGTCTTGCTCCATTCGATGCCGTGGTGCTTGCGGTCGTAGAAGTACTCGCCCATCACCCAGGCGGCTTCATCGAAGGCCGCCTGGCGCAGCTCGGCGCGGTTGCGGCGTTGCTCGATGCTGAAGCCGTAGGTGGTAGTCTTGCCGCCGGCCACGGGCATGCTGGTGATTTTGCCGGCATCCAGCCACCACAGGGTTTTCTCGTCGGCGCTGAGCCTGAGCGCCGACTTGCCGGTGCGGCTCTGGGTCAATTGCTTCAGGTCGGGGCCCTTGTCCGGGTCCAGCTCGAGCTTCCACAAGTTGGACTGGCCCTGCGAGCTGCCGATGAACACGTATGTTTTGCCATCGGACAGCGCCAGCGGGTCGCTCTCGTTGCCGTCGAGGCTGGTGATGCGTTTGGCGCGGTCCTTGATGTCCTGCAGCACCACCTTCAGCTCGGGGAACTTCTTGCCGTTGGCGGGCTTGTCGGCCTCGGCGGCGTCATCCTTCTTTTCTTCCTTCTTGTCTTCCTTCTTCGCCGGCTCTTTCTTCTTGAAGGCTTCCGCCAGCTCGTCTTCCTTGAACCTGGGGCCTTCGGGCGCGAGCTCTACGGACCAGACGTCGTAGGTCTTTTCCTGGTTGTTCACGAAGATCACGCGCTTGCCGTCAGCGCTGAACCGCGGCTGCGAGGCCGAGCCGAACAGGTGCGAGATCACGTGCGTCTCGCCGCTTACGGTGTCTGCCAGCATCACCACGTCGTCGTAGTTCGCGTTCGGCTGCTCGTACAGGATCCAGCGGCCGTCGGCCGACACGTCGAAGGCTGCGCGTGAGGGCGAGCCGATGTTCACGCCGTGGAAGGTGCCCTTGATCGGCTTGGCCTTCGCGGCATCGCTGTCACCGAAGCGGTGAATCTCAACGATTTCGCGTTCGTCGCCGTAGGCGTAGACCACGCCGCTTTTTGAAACCACCGGATGCGACCAGCCCTTGCGGTAACCCTCAACGCTGCGGCCGGGCATCTTGCGCAGCCAGCTGACTCCCTTGCCGTCGGCCAGGCCGCTGAGGTTGAGAATCGCCAGACGGCCCTTGAGAGCGGTGCTGATCACCAGTTGTTCACTGTCCGGCGACCAGGCGAGGCCCTTTTCTTCGTCAACGGTGTCCGTGAGCTGCAGTGGCACGGCGCTTTCCTTTAACGCCATCACGAACACGTCGCCGCCGGCGATGAACGCCAGCTTCTTGTTGTCGGGGCTGACGGCGTAGTCGCTGGCGGTGCTGAGGGTGAGGCTGTTGACTTCACCGCGCCGCACGTCGCTGGCCAGTTTGACCGCAAGCGGCGAGATGCGGAACGGGTGGGCAGCCAGCAGGTCCCACACATACAGCTTCCAGCCGCCGTAGTTGCCGGTGCTGAATGCCGCCAGCCGGCTGCCGATCGAGATATCGCGCGGGTCGAGAGCCGGCTGATCGGCGAAGTCCAGCGTCTCGCCTGTGCGCAGGTCGTACATGGCGAAGCGACTGACCCGTGAGCTTGTGCCGTCCGCGTTCGCGCAAGTCACATAGAACAGCACGTCCTTCGAGCGGAACGCGGGGGACGCGTCGTGGCTGCGATTGTCCGTGACGCGGCGGTGGTTGCTGGTGCGCAGGCCGTCGAAGTCGCAGAGCCAGATGTCGGAGTCGGCCGTGCCGTGGTAGCCGCGGCGCCGCATGGGCGAGCCGCCGGAGTTGACGTAGGCAATGCGCTTGCCGTCGGGGCTGATCGCTGCGTCGTATTCATGGCTGCCGTAGCCGCCGCCGGTGATCGGCCAGGGCTCGCCACCCTCAAGGCGCACCACCCACAGGTCGCGGCTGCCGCGGCGGTAGCTGCTGAAGATGATGCCCGAGCTGTCGGGCAGCCAGCAGTCCGGCTGGTCGGCGGCGTCGGAGAAAGTCAGCCGCCGCGCTGGGCCGCCTTCGGCCGGCATCACGAACACGTCGTCGTTGCCGTAACGCCTTGAGCGAAACGCCAGCCATTTGCCATCGGGCGAAAACTGCGGGTCGCCGTCGTTGTCCTCGGTGATGGTCAAGCGCCGGGCCGTACCGCCCTGGCTTGAGACGCTCCAGATATCGCCGTCGTGCACGAACGCGAGCTGGGAACCATCCGGCGAAAGCGCCGGCTGCAAAAGCAGCTGCGAAGCCACTTCCGGCAGTTCGTCAGACTGTGCGGCAATCTGCGCGCGGTCGAAGTTGATGGCCAGCAGCAACGCCGCGGCCGTGAATACGCTGAGATACTTCATGGCGACTCCGTACCTGGGACCCGCCATTCATACGAATTGGCGGGCACGGAGCCACCGGCCACTTGGGGAATTCAGCTTCAGTCTTTGCGCACTGTGTCCGGGGCCGCGGTGCCGGCCTCGTCGGCAGGCGTGGATTTGTTCCAGGCGTCGCGCAGGCGCTTGCCGCGCTCGAGGGCGTCGTCAACGTCTTTGCGCAGGCGGGGCAGGTCGGCATCAACGGAGTGTTCGGGGTGCAACTGGTAGAAGTAGGCGCCGGCGCTTACCAGGCCTACCGCGAAGAAAATGATGTAGCCGACTATGCCCCGCACCGCGAGTTCTCCCGTGCAGGAATCGGCAGACCGGGCGGAGCGTCTGAAGGAAATGCCAAGGCGTCCGCGAAGGCTTGATCTGCGGGCTTCCCCGAGGCATGGTGTGCGCACGGCATGGGTGTGCGCGTCACGGCTGCGTCAGAAAGATTGTCAGGAAAAACGATTGTGGCGTGAAATTCCCGTGATGTTGCCCGGTTACCTTTACGCACGTCGCGAGAGCGACCCTGAAGATAAGAGCTAAGGCCGCTGTGGGAGATGTCGCTAGTTAAGGGGGGCGGTATCTTCAAGGCCTTTACTCCGGCAAAGGCGATCGGGCGACCGGTCGCCTTTGTCCTTTTCGGACAATCCGCTAAACCGTTGCTACAATCTCCGCCCATTCAAGGGCTTGTGACAACGGGATTCATGGCTTACGTCAGCAGCTACGAGGTTGAAGTCCGCAGCTACGAGCTCGACGTCTACAACCACGTCAACAACGCGGTTTACCTGAACTGGCTCGAGCACGGCCGCAGCAAGCTGCTGCAGGACAAGGGCTACAACTACCTGTCGATCATGGACGCCTGGGGCGTGCAGTTCATGACCGTGCACACCGGCATCGACTACCACAAGGCGCTGCAGCTCGGCGACCGCGCGGTGGTAACTACGCAGGTCGAGAAATTCGGCAACACCAGCATCACCATCGCCCACGCCATCACGCTGGTCGGCGACACTGAGCCCGCGGCCACGGCCAGGGTCGTGATCGTCTACACGGACATTGCTACAGGACGGCCCACTCCCGTGCCGAAGGAATTCGTGAGGCTGTATTCTTGAGCGATCCCTTCGACTGGCAAGCGCTGTACCCGGAAGGCGTGGGCCGCGCCTATGAGCCGCTGCGCCGCTACATGTGGCAGTCGCTGCAGGCCATGGCGCAGCGCTACCCGGAGAAGCCCGTCATCCTGTTCGAGGGGCAGAGCATCACCTACGGCCAGTTGTGGCGGCGCGTAAGAGTCGCGGCCAGCATCCTGCGCACGCGCGGTTTCGCGCGGGGCAAGCGAGGCGACCGCGTGATGCTGCTGCTGCCCAACTGCCCCGAGTTCATCGTGCAGTACTACGCGGCGCTGCGCGCGGACATGATACCGGTTGCGATCAACCCGGGCCTCACGCGCGACGAGCTGGCGGAGGTGATCCGCGAGGTTGAACCGCGCGCCGCTTTCGTGGACCGCGAGATCGCCGGCGAGTTCGAGGCCGCCCGGGTGCGCGCGCACATTCGTGAGCCCAAGACATTCTTCGTCAACCCGGGCAGCGAGTTCATGCCCGGGCGCAGCGACAGCAATCTGCTTCCCGACGTGCTGGGCGAGCCGGAGGACCCGCAGTCGCGCACGGACCTCGACGTTGCCGTGCTGCAGTACACCAGCGGCACCACGGCGGGCAGCAAGCTGGCGATGATGAGCCACCGCAACCTGGTGGCCAACGCCGAGCAGAACAACCTCTGGTTCGGCTGGAATGAGCGCGACGTGATCCTGGGCGCGTTGCCGCTGTACCACACCTGGGGCATGAGCTGCGTGATGAACGCGAGCATCGCCGCAGGCGCCACCATCGCGCTGCTGCGCCAGTTCGATTCCGTGCAGGTGCTGGAAACCATCGAGCGACACGGCGTAACGGTCGCCTACGGCAGCGGCACCATGTTCCTGCGCCTGCTGGAATCCGCGGGCGACGAAGCCGCCGAGATCTTCGGCTCCCTGCGCTACGTGAAGGCGGGCGCCATGTTGATCGACCGCTCCCTCAACCAGCGCTGGGCCGAGGCCGTGCCCGGCGTGCCGATGATCAACGGCTACGGCCTGACCGAGGCCGGGCCCGAGGTGACCAACAACCCGCCGGGCAAGGTTCACCCCGGCACCGTCGGTGTGCCGCTGCCCGGCACGGAGTTGCGGCTGTGCCTGCCCGACGAGCCGGAGAAGCCGCTGAGCGAAGGCGAGGGCGAAATCCAGGTGCGCGGGCCGCAGGTGATGCTGGGTTACTGGAGCCTGCCCGAGCAGACCCGCGCGACCATTCTGCCCGGCGGCTGGCTGCGCACCGGCGACATCGGGCGGTTTGAGCCGGACGGCTACCTGCGCATCGTGGACCGCATCAAGGACCTGATCAAGTTCAGGGGCTACAGCGTGGCGCCCAGCGAAGTCGAGCGCGTGCTGCTGACCCACCCGTCAGTGAAGGAAGCCACCGTGGTAGGCAGGCCCGACCCCACCGACGGCGAAGTGCCGGTGGCATACCTGGTGTTGCGTGAGGGCGCGCCCATCGACGTCAGTGACCTGCCGGGCCACGTGGAGCCGCACCTCGCCAGCTTCAAGCGCCCCAGGCGCTATCACGTGGTGCACGAGATTCCCAAGAACCACGTAGGCAAGCCGCTGAAGCGCGTCCTGCGAGAAATGCCCGAGCCGGGGTAGGGGTGATGGCAGACAAAGTACCGAGCGCCGCCAGTTCCGGACCCGCCCTGCGGTACCGCGCCGACGCCGTGCGGGTCAGCGGCATTTCGCCGGAAGCGGTAATCGCAATCCTGCACGCGGGCCCCTTGTTCTGGTGTTCCGCACTGGCCCTGTTGGCGACAGCCACACCCGGCCTGTGGCGTGCGATCAATGGGCTGCCGCACCCCGACTTCTACATCGGCGAGATGACCGTGCTTCCGCTCATGGCCGGGGCATTTGCCGCGCTTGCAACAGTCTTTCGCCTCGTTCAGTTTCTGATGATCCGCTTCGGCTATTACATCGACGGAGCCAAAGCGGCCGAACGGATAGAGCAGGTAAACTCGCCTGACGGGGATTATCTGTGGCTGCACAGGGTGACCTTGGAACTCAAGCTTCCGAACAGCCCCGTCCGGTTTGTTGAAGTGCGGGGTGTGAATGAACGTGTTTCCGCTAACCAATCCGGAAGGGTCGAGGCTTTCTACTCAACCTGGCAACCGAGCTTGGCCTGGTCCGTCCACCTGATCTCGCCGGCGCTGACTGTTTCTAAGTCGGGCAAGGTTACTGCCCGTCGTGGCCCGCTGCTCGCGGCGGCGCCGGCTGTAGGCATCACCTCCGCGCTGGCCTGGTTTGCGAACCTGTTTGTTCTTTGAGTCGCGTCCCGTCCGCTATGATTCGGCATCAGGTTCCGATCCGTGCACCACGAGGCGTTCCCCTGCACAAACCAAGCGCCCAGGCGCTATCACGTGGCGCACGAGATACCCAAGAACCACGTCGGCAAGCCGTTGAAGCGCGTGCTGTGAGAAGTGCCGGAGCCCACTTAGGGGCGGCCACATGGGGCCGCCCCTACTCGGGCCAGTACTTGCGCAGCTCTTCGTAGCTGGGCGGGAAGCTGCCCGTGTAGCGCAGGTAGTTCGGGATCGGGTAGCGCACGCCGCCCTTGTGCGTGCCCTCCAGCCCGTCCACCAGCGTCTGGCCGAACCCGTACGGGAAGCTGAACGCCATCTCGTGGTCCTGGGTCTGCGCGAAGATGCGGTCGCCGTAACACGGTAAAATCACCTGCGGCTTGCCGGTCTTCATGGTCTCGATCACTTCGTCGGCACAGTCTGTGCGGCCGCTGAATCTCGAGTGGATGTAGCCGCCGCTTTCCCAGAGCGCGCCGGTCACCAGCCGCATCACCTGCGCCGGGTTGCCGAACACCAGCACCACGTCGGGCTCGAAGTCAATGCGGTTGAGCGGCCCGCTCACCATGGCGAAGTATTGGCCGAAGTCGAAGCAGGGCGCCGCGGCCTCGGTTTTCGATCCTGCCGCGGCGTCTCTGGTGTACATGCCCGCGCAGCAATGCCCGCCGGTGAAGTGCTCAACCTTGGGCTGGAAACCGAACAACGTCGCGCCGATCGGGCACGAGATGTCCTTGCGGCTCACGGCGATGGTCCAGCCGTAGTGGCGCGCGATCCCCATGCCCTGGCACAGGGCGCTGTCGAAGTGCATGTCACGGCCGGGGCGCTTGGCCTTCTCGGGTATGTCTTCCTCGCGCGCGACCATCTTGATGCCGAGCGGGAAAGTGTTGGGGCGGATGTGCCGCTCAATCGCCTCGTTCAGGCTGGCCGGGTTCAGGCTTGTCTTGCTGGTCATGTTCCTTCTCCAGTGTGCCCTCGGGACGGGTGTCCTTTGCCCACTCTTTCTCTTTCTCGGCCAGGGCGGCGCGCACGGTCTCAATGCCCGCGATCTCGCCCGCGCCGGTGCTGCCGCCCATGCCCTGCTCGATCGTGACGCTGACCGGCCCCTTGGCCTTGGGCTTCTCGGGGTCCGGCGGGTACATGGGCTCGTCGGCGATCACGCGCCCGTAGCGCGCGAAGTAGAACATCAGCCCACCGCCCACGCAGGCCATCAGCAGTGACAGCAGCTGCCCCATGCTCAGGCCCAGGAACACCGTGCCCAGCTCGTTGCCCGCCTGCTGGAACTGCACGTCCGGCTGGCGGAAGAACTCGCCGATGAAACGCGCCACCGGGTACGCGATCCAGAAGCCGGCCGCCACCATGCCCGCGCGCTTGACCCGCTTGCGCAGGATCAGCAGGAAGATCAGCACCAGCACGCCCTCGAGAACCAGCTGATAAAGCTGGCTGGGGTGGCGCGGCGTGGTGACGATTTCGAGCGGGTTCCAGTACAGCGTGTTGGCCGCGGGCTCGCTGAGGTACTGGGTGCCATCGGGCAGGTGCACCGCAAGCTCGTAGCCCTGGCGGTACGCGTCCGGGTTCTTGAACAGCACGTAGGCGCCCTGGTCCACCACGCCGCCGGGGTTCGCCTGCTGCAGGTTCTGCAGCCAGGCATCCACCTGCGCCGGGTTCTCGGGCTTGAACATCTTCTCCCACAGCACGTTGTTGTGCCACATCACCTGGTTGCCCTTGCCGCTTCGCACGGGAAAGCGCATTGCCCAGGGCAGCCACTCCGGCGCCGCGCGGCCGTAAAGCTCGGCGTTCATGAAGTTGGCCAGCCGGATCCAGATCGCGCCGAATGCGGCCGCGATGCCGCCGACGTCGCCGAGTTGGGCGATGGGGACTTTGGGGCGGGCGCGCAGCCACCACAATATGGCCATGCACATCACGCCGGCGGCCGCGCCGTGGCTGGCCATGCCGGACCAGTTCAGGAAGATGCGCCGCAGCATGTCGCTGGTGTCGATGGGGCCGTAGGGCGGCGGGCCGAAGTAGAAGTCCGGGTTGTAGATGAAGATGTACGCGGTCTTGGCGCCGACCAGCACGCCGATCATGGTCAGCAGCAGCGCATCGTAGGGCACGTGCGGCTTGACCTTCAGCCAGCCCTGCTTGCGGTAGCGGGTGAAGAAGAACAGCACGCCGATGAAGGCGATCAGGTAGCACAGGTAATAGAAGTCCAGCAGCACTTCGCCGCCGGTGTGGCCGTAACTCCCAACGCCGCTGAAATTCAGCACCCAGCGGTCATAGACAACCAGCCCCTCACTCGACCAGCGCAGCAGCGTGGTAGTGAACCAGTCGTAATCCAGCTTCGGATGGTTGAGGACAGCCAGCATGGTTTGAGATGATCAATGATCAGCAGGCATTCCGCAATGCGTCAGGCATCAGTGGCATGGACGAGGCATCCAATGCGGCGTACTGAACATTACGGCGTTTGCCTTTCAGGCCTGCGGAGCAGGCCCACAAAATTATCCCCCAGCGTAAGCTGGGGGTTTGTTCCGCCAAGGTTTGTCGAGGCGCGGAGCGCCGGCACAACGGCGGCTTTCCGCCGAACGGCTTTGCGGCCGCGCGGCGATTGTGTCGGCGCTCCGCGCCTTGTGTGACTCACAACGCCGGGACCCCCAGCTTACGCTGGGGGCTAACAATTGTGACGGCGCTTCGCGCCTGACAGCCGACTCCACGCGTTCGTCGGAGTACGTTCGCAGGTGCCCTAACCACATGGCACGGACGAGGCGTCCGTGCCGTTTCGCCTCACCCGCGCAGTTCTCCGCCTAGCTTGCTTTTCACCGCGCTGATCACTGCTTCCATCTGCGCCTGGATTTCTTCGCTGGTGAGTGTGCGCTCGTCGTGGCGGAAGCTTAGCCGGAAGGCGAGGCTCTTCTTGCCCGCGCCGAGTTGCTTGCCGGTGAACTCGTCGAACAGCTCGACCTTGCGTAGCGTGGCGTCGGCGGCAGCCTTGGCCGTGGCTTCCACCTGCGCCCAGCTGACCGTGTGGTCCAGCACGAAGGCCAGGTCGCGCTCGGCCGTGGGGAAACGCGGCAGTTCTTCCATGGTGGGAACCGGCTGCCAGGCTTCGACCAGCAGTGTGAAGTCCAGCTCGGCCAATGCGCAGGCGCCTTCCACCTGATAATCGGCGGCGGCTTTGGCGGCCGGCTCGCCGATCACGCCGAACGGCTTGCCGCCCAGCTTGAGCTGCGCGGCGCGGCCTTCGGCGAATATGGGGTGCTGCATCGGCGCGACTTCCAGCGTCGCGGTCGCGCGCAGGCTTTCCAGCAGGCTTTCGATCGCGCCCTTCAGGTCGTAGTAATCGGCACCGACCAGCGCCAGCACTTCGTGCTCGCCGCTGCTCTTGCCGTCTTTGCCCGGCAGGAAGGTGTTGGCGATCTCGTACAGGTGCACCGACTGCCGGCCGTGACGCTGGTTGGTGCCCAGCGCGAGCAGCAGGCTGCCCAGCAGGTTGCGGCGCAGGGCGGGCGTCTCGGCGTTGACGGGGTTGCGCGCCTCCAGGCGCACGGGTGAATCGGTGAAAGCGCTGTAGTCGCTGATCGCGGTTTTGGCCGTCACGAAGGTGTCGGTCAGAGCTTCGCTGAAGCCCATGCCCTGCAATGCGCCGCGCACCAGCCTGCGCACGCGCTGGCGGCGGGTGGGCTTGGCGGTCTCGACTACCATGCGCAGCGGTGAGGGCACGTGGTCGAGGCCGTGCACGCGGGCTACTTCTTCTACCAGGTCGATGCTGCGCTCGAGGTCGCGGCGGAAGCTGGGAATCTCGAGGTGCAGGCCGTCGAGCTGCACGTCGGCGAGCTTGAGATCCAGGCCGCGGAAGATCTCCTCCATGCGCGCGCGCGGCACATGAATGCCGAGCATGCGCTGCACGTGGCGGTCGGTGATGGTGAGGCGGCGTGTCTGGGGCTTGAGCTCGCCCGCTTCCAGCACGCCCTCCAGCACCTGGCCGCCGGCGATCTCGGCGATCAGCTGGGCCGCGCGGCGGCTGGCGTGCAGCACGCCGCCCTGGTCCACGTCGCGCTCGAAGCGGTAACTGCTGTCGCTGTCCATGCCGAGCTTGCGGCTGGTCGCCTTGATGCTGTGCGGGTTGAAGTAGGCGCTTTCCAGCAGCACGTCTGTCGTCGTCAGCGTCACGCCGCTTTCGAAACCGCCCATTACGCCGCCCACGGCCTGGGGCTTCTCGGCGTCTGCGATCACCAGTGTTGACGTGTCAAGTTTGACGGCCTCGCCTGTGCCGACCACCGGGCGGAAGGGCTCGTCCTTCTTTGCCATGCGCACCACGATGCGCCTGCCCGCCAGCTTGTTGAGGTCGAAGGCGTGCAGGGGCTGGCCGGTCTCGAACAGCACGAAGTTGGTGATGTCCACCACGTTGTTGATCGGCTTCAGGCCGATGCCCTCCAGCCGCTGCTGCAGCCATTTGGGGGATGGGCCGACCTTCACGCCCTTGATGACCTGCGCCGAGTAATAGGGGCAGGCCGCCAGCGCGTCGGGCTCGATCGTCACGCTGCTGGCTTCGCTGGCCTTGCCACTGGTCTTGTACTCGACCTTGGGGTGCTGCACGGTGTTGCCGGTGCAGGCCGCGAGCTCGCGCGCCAGGCCGATCACGGACAGGCAGTCGGTACGGTTGCTGGTGACCTCGAGCGTGAAGCAGACGTCGTCGCCGACCGGCTCCATCTTCTCGACTTCGGTGCCGGCCAGGGTCAGCTTGTCGGCGATCTCCTGGGCGGGCAGGCCGCTGCCCACGTAGGAATCAATCCAGCTCGCGGTTGCTTTCATCATGGGTGGCTCCAAAAGCAATGACCAATTACCAATGACCAATGACCAATGTAAGGGCTTGGATGGTCCTATTGGTCGTCTTGCGCTTTCGGATCGTCCTGGTTGGGATCGTCCTGATTCTGATCGCCTTCGCTGGGCTGGTCTTCGCCGGAATCGTTCTCGCCGCGCTTTGTCGAGTTGATGATCGCCGCGAGAATGAGCTTGATCTGGAACGCCTCGTCGTTCAGCGGGATAAGCCGCTTGCTCGGCATGACGTCCGCCTTGATCAACTGACGCAGCCAGTAATGGGACTCCCGGGCTTCCTTGTGGGCGATACTCATCTTGTGGATGAAGTCTTTCCGGGTTTCGCCACCTTGCGCCTCTTCGACCAGCGCACCGACCACCCTGCCAGAACGCTTGAGTTGACGAGCCAGGTCCTGTTCGTCCCTCAATTCATGGAGCAAATGGCGGCAGAGCCGGTTCACCCATTCTCCGAAGACGAACGTCCGCTGAACTATGTCAGGCTGTCCCTCCGGAACTTCGTCATGCCGTCGCCCCATGGCCGCATTTCCAATTGGTCATTGGTCATTGGACATTGCTTTTCAGTCTTTGACCGTCACCGGTTTGCCGGACAGCAGGTCGAGCGCCGCGTTGAGCATGCGGTCTTCGTAGTTCCACCAGCTTGAGGTCTTGGCGATCTCGTCGCGGTTGTGGCGGGCCTGGCGGATGCGCAGCCGGGTGTGCACGCGCTCGCGCTCGCCATCGCGATAGCGAAGTTCCAAGTCAGGCTGTATGCCACCGTCTCCACCGCCGCGTTCTCCGCCGCCAGACGAATACAGCGACATTCCGAGATCGAAGGCCTCCTGATGGTTGTGAAGGCGGGCCCAGTGCATGAGCTGCAGCCCCAAGCCGGTGCCGCCCATTTCGGCCATGACACTGTCGGACGAGTTCTGAACTTTGCGGCCCAGCGGCGTGAAGTACTGCGTGGTGGTGATGTTCACCGTGTAGTTCGGGTCCGTCTGCAGCTTGTAGATGGTCTGCACGATCCCCTTGCCGTAGGTGCGCTCGCCGATGACGTAGGCGCGGCCGTGATCTTTCAGCGCGCCGGTGATGATTTCGGCTGCGCTGGCGGTGCCGTTGTCCACCAGCACGATCAGCGGCAGGTCGGTGATGCTTTCGGCGTCGCGTGTGCGGTACTGGCTGTCGCTGGCGCGGTTGCTGTCGCGGCTGGAGTGCGTGAACACCACCAGCGCGTTTTCCTCCTTCAGCAGTCCGTCCACGATCTGCACGGCCGCGTGGACACGCCCCCGCCGTTGCCGCGCAGGTCGAGCACCAGGCCTTCCGCGCCCTTGCCGGCCAGTTCGACGATCGCTTCCTTGAACTGCGGGTCGTAGGTGTTGGCGTTGATGTCGCTGACCTGCAGGTAGCCGAAGCGGCGGCCGTCGCGTTCCTCAATGTGCACGTCATGCACGCTGTAGGTGATCACGCGGCTGCGCGTGACGTTGAAGTTGAGCACCGTCGCCTTGGGATCGTTGCCCAGCTTGGGATCGCCGCCGCGCCGGATGGTGAGCTTGACGATTGAGCCCTCCTGGTCGCTCTTGATGCGCGCCACGCTGCTGTCGTGGGTCTGGTCGATGATACTGATGCCGTCCACGGCCACGATCACGTCGTCGCTCAGGATGCCGGCCTGCTCCGCGCCGCCGCCGGGCTGCAGGCCTGTGATGCGGATGCTGCCGTCCTCGTTGGGCGAGATGTAGACGCCGATGCCGAAGAAGCTGCCGCCCAGGTCCTGTGACTGCTCGCGCGCCTCGATGGGCGGCAGCACGCGGGTGAAGCGGTCGCCGGTGCCCTGCGCCAGGCCGACCAGCGCGGCGTTGCGCAGCTCGGTTTCGTCCAGCTCGCCGTCGTAGTGGTCCAGCAGCTTCTGGCGCACCTCAAGGTAGAGCTGCAGGTCTTTCTCGGTGCCGGTGACGTCGGAAACCTCGGCCGCGGGCTTCTCGGCCACGAACAGCCAGATCACGCCGGCAATCACCAGCACGGGCAGGATGGCAAAGGTGGCGAAGAAGTAGGTGTAGCGGGCCATGGGAAATTCGTGTCTGGTGACTGGTGGTTAGTGGCTGGTAGATAAACGTAACTCGCACTCGGACACGCCACCAGCCACTTAACACCAGCCACCAATCACTTTCTCTTGTTGCTCTGGTCGTCCAGGAACTTGCGTTCGGCTCGGCTCAGGCTGTTGATGCCCTGCCGGCTGATCTTCTCCAGGATCTCGTCGAGCCTGGCTTTGTCTTTCTGGCGCTGCTCCTGCGCCTTTTCTTCTTCCTTGCGCTGTTTGTCGGCCGTGGCCAGGAACTTGCGCTCGTCGAACGACTTCTCCTCGTAGCTGTTCAGATAGCCCGGCTTCTCCCAGGGCTGCAGGTTCTGGTCCTGCTGGAAGCCGCCCGCCAGGCTGGGCAGGCGCCCGCGCTTCTTCAGCCACAGCATGTAGCCCGCGCCGATGGCCGCGCCCCAGATCAGCTGGGTGGGGCTGCCCACCGCCGGGCCCTCGCCAAACAGCCCGTACAGCAGCGCGACCACGGTAAACACCGCCACCAGGCCCAGCACCACGTTGCGGACGGGCCAGCCGAAAATCGATTTCTGGCGCGGCGCGATCCATACCGGCGCCATGAAGCACGCGACGATCCCGCCGCCGGGACCCATGATCACGCTGATCTTCTCCCCCACCAGCCAGCCGTCCACCAGCGACGCCAGCAGGCCGGAAAGCACGCACGCCCCGATCAGCAGCATCAGGAAGCGCCGCGTGCCCAACAACTGCTCCAGCATGCGCCCGACGAAGTAGACCATCATGACGTCGAGGATCGCCGTGACGATGCCGGGCGCTACCAACCAGTGGGTCAGCAGCTTCCAGTGGCCGGGGGCGAAACTGCCGCCCACGGGAACCACGTTCTGGGGTGCCAGTACGAAAAGCCGGTAGCCCAGCACGGCCTTTTCGTTGCCGGCCGCCACGGAGGCCCAGAACTCGGGGCTGGTGAACGCGAAGAAGTCGCTGACCACGATGGCAGCGATAAACGCCGCCACCAGGGCGATCATCATGCCCTTGGTGCCCTTGTGCAAGCCGGCCGAGAACTCGAACTTCGGTTTGCTCTGGAAGTAGTCGCGGTCTTCGTAGCCCATGGCAGTCACTCCAACCTGTGCGGGGCGAAGTCGCAAGGACGAAGCGCGGCTGAGTCCCGGGTTTGCGAGGGCAGTCACATAGTGGCCCAGTCCGAATTGGACAAAAAAGGGCATTGGGATCGGGCCAATTTAAGCTAACTTAACGGAAGTAATTAACCGGTCAGTGTCGACAGGAATATCGGCCCTACCGGGGTTTACGCACATCCGCATCACGACACACACCGAGATCGCATGAAAGCAAGCCTGATCATCCGGGGTGGCAAGCGCGACGGGCAGCGCATCGCGCTGTCCACCACAGGGCGCGTGACCTTCGGGCGCTCCCCCTCCTGCGATGAACGCTTTGAAGACGACAGCTTCAGCCGCGCCCACTTCGCCATCGAGGGCAAGGGCAGCTTCTACCTGCTGACCGACCTGCAGAGCAGCGCCGGCACCAGCGTCAACGGCAAGAAGGTCGCCAGCAAGATCCTGCACAGCGGCGACCGCATCGTGGCCGCCAACGTCGAGTTCGCGTTCAAGGTCAGCGACACCGCCAGCAACAAAGTCGCCGCCCACAGCGGCCTGATGGAGGCCGAAAGCCGCGCCACCTCAATCCGCATCGAGGCCAACTTCGAAGACGGCAGCTTCGCCTTCGAAGACACAGAGAAAGCCGGCAGCGACAACGGCGCCGACACCACCGAGTTGCTGAACCGCACCCGCACCGCACTGCAGACCATCTACCACGTCGGCAACCTGGTCTACACGGCCGAGAGCCTGGACCGCGTGTGCCACACCATCATGGACGTGGCGATGGAAACGCTGGACCCGGACCGCGGCTTCCTCGTGATGTACGACCCGGACGAGAAGGTGCTCGAGCCCGTGGTGGTGCGCCGCAAGCGCAACGGTAACGGCAACGGCGGCTCGAGTAGAAGCACACGGCTTTTGCGGGCCGTGGACGATGAGTTGACCCTGTGCCGCCCCATCATCCTGCACAGCGTGAAGAAGGGCCTGAGCGTCATCAGCGACGCCGTCTACCCGGAAACCGGTGACGCCAGCAGCAAGCACATCCGAAGCGCCATGTGCGTTCCTGTCCGCACCAATACGGACATTATCGGTGCCATTTATCTGGATCGCGTCGACAACGACACGCCATTCCACCAGCACCACCTCGAACTGCTGGCCGGCATCGGCCGCCAGGCCGGCATCGCCGTGGAACGCTCGCGCATGCTGGAGGAAATGGAAGGCCTGTTCTACTCGTGCGTGCGCGCGCTGGTGACCAGCATTGAAGCCAAGGACCAGTACACCCACGGCCACAGCGAGCGCGTGACCGCGTTCGCCGTGACGCTCGCCGAAGAAATGGCGCTGGATGCCGAGACCCTCGACAACGTGCGGCTGGGCGCGCTGCTGCATGACGTGGGCAAGATCGGCGTGGCCGAGAAGATTCTCACCAAGCCTTCGCGCCTGACACCCGACGAGGTGAAGATCATCCGCCAGCACCCCGTGCGCGGCGGCGAGATCCTGAGCCACATCGGCAACATCCCGGGCGTGATCGCGGCCGTGAAGCACCACCACGAGATGTACAACGGGCTGGGCTACCCGGACGGCCTGGTGGGCGAAGAGATACCGCAGACCGCGCGCATCGTGGCCCTGGCCGACGCGTTCGACGCCATGACCAGCAACCGCAGCTACCGCCGCAACTTCGACGTGGATGAAGCGATCAGCGAGTTCACCCGCTGCAGCGGCGACCAGTTCGACCCCGAGGTCTGCTCGGTCATGATCAAGCTGCTCCGCGACGGCCGCATCATCCCCTGCAACGAGCTGTTCGCCAAAGGCATCGACATCAGCAAGTCGATCTACTAGCCAATGGCGCGGCATGTTCACGCCGCGGTCATTCCTCTGGTGGCGGCCGGGAGACATCGAACTCGACAGTTGCCGCCGGCGATACCTCGGTCAACTCAACGTTCTTCCAATAGCAACGTCCGGTATTCTTGATTCTCACCGCTACGATGTAGGCTCGAAGCGGCAGTTTCTCAATCACAGCACGACACTCCGAAAACGCAGTTGGCTCCACAATGGGGGCTGCCATCGGCTGAAGCACCTCAAGACTGAAGTCGGCATCGGAATCAGTGCCGGTGATCGTGACCTCGATTCTGCCCGCAGCAGTTGGCAATCGGACGACACCCAAGTCAAACACTCGCCCGGCGAGCAACATGAGTTCAAATCGAACAACCTCTGTACCCTCGCCCTGAACACAAACAGTCAGGTTGCCTGGAGGCAGGTGCGTCAGCGTCGCCAAGCCGTCATCGTTTGGATTGGCTTCCAGCCCGGCGATAGCGGACCCAGGATTCGCCTTAAGGTCTCGATAGCTGCGATAGCGTCCTGTATCTCGAAAAAGTACGGAAGCAAGCAGCGGCACGCCGGATTCGTCAACCGGCTGCGCTGTAACCGTAGCCGCTTCCTGTAGTACGGCCGAGACTTTGCGATTCTCGCCGGGTTGCAGGTCAATCCACTCGGACTGCCAGGCACCTTCGCCAATAACCACCACACGAAACCGCTGTGGGCGAATAATCCGAATGGCGGGCGACGTGTAACTGCGCCCGCCGAACCAGGTGTTCGAACTCAGGACGGTATACCCGGTCTCGTCCTCTATTCGCAGCCACAGTTTTTTTTCGGCTGGAAAGGCGCTGACGTCCACCGTGATCGTGGAGTTCGGTTCATCGGTGGCCGGTACCACACAGTGGACGTCCGGACTCTGGCGCAACTCCGCGTCGCTCAGCTTGAATTCTTCAAACATGAATCCGGGACGCAGAGACGACAAGGATATGGACAGCCCCTTCGTAATGTCAGCGTGCTCCAGCAGCACCGGCTGCGTCTCTGTCACTTCAATGTCGGTTTCGACTGTCCCAAGTCGCACTCGAATCGGTCCGACAAATGCTTCGCCATCCTCGTAAGTTACCCAGATGCGAACATCAGCGAAATCGATCGGCTTGGCCTCGGCGGCTTGGCGGGCAGGCTTCGCCGACTCTCGTCCTGGCTCCGATAGCATGTCCGGTTGCTTGTTCGCGGGGTCACTGGGCGCGGACGAGATTGGCGCATATCGCTCGCTGCCTTGCTCGTCATTCGGAGCCGGTCCACGGACCTCCACGCCGGTTCCCGGTGCATCGAACAGCGTGCCGTACACCAGCCAGCCAAGTACTGCACCCATGCAGAGCAGCAGCACTCCGGCCAGCCAAAGCCATTTTCTCTGGTCGCTTTCACCCACCGGTACTTCTCCTCACTTGCAACTTCGCACGGTTCGCCTTTTTTGTAGCAATCACTTGAGGTCCCATTCAGCGTTCGTGCCGTCTGGGCGAACAATCTTAACCAGGCCACCGGTCTTCTCGCTGTACGCGACGGCCGTCCCTGTCCATGGCTCCAAGTGGTGTGCCCCTGCCTCAATTTTGGGCTCGGGCCGTGAGGACTTTATGGAGCCCTCGCATTCGGACCGATAGGCGGTGTCCAGTTTCTTCTGGGCCCTACGGTCGGTTACGGTAAGCTTGCCCTTGACGAAGTCAGTCTGCTTGGGTCCGATTTCATCGGACTTGAGCGTCACGCTCTCTGTGGCTTCGTCGCTTCCCGCACCGGGATTGTATGTGTACACAAGGCGGAACTTGGCGAACGCCTCATACGATCCTTGATTCGGGTCACCCGCCTGGTCTGCCTTCGCATATGCAGTCATGCGCGCCTCGAGAGTCACGACCCAGACAGGGAACTTTACGTGCTCAATGTTACCATCAAGCTTGGTTTGATCGGAGGCGCTGCCGGAATCGCTCAGTTCTTTGGTCGTGAAGTTCTGCAAGGTCGCTTTCATCGTTACGCCTGTCTTTCCGCCCAGTTCAGGTCCGGCAAGCACGTACCCGTTCAGTCCACCTTTGGTATCGCCCGATGGTGTGATCGTCAGTGTCGCGTCAGGCGCCGGCGGCGCACCGACAACACGACCCACTCCCCCAATGCACATTCCAGCCAGCACAACTAGCAGCCCGACACTGGCCTGAGAATGATGTTCATGTTTTCCTCTTATCTGATACTGCTCATGAATGTTTTGACCGGGTGTGACGGTAGTATGTTTTTTTTCAGATGCAAGTTTCCTCTCTGGAAATAGTAACCTGTTCGCGAAGGGCATCGACATCAGCAAGTCGATCTACTAGCCCCTGACGGAGAGGGCCGATGCGCAGGCCGTTGCTTGCTGCTTGTGTATTGCTGGCGGCAGGCGTCCTCGTTGGTTTCACCTGGTTTTTGCTCGGCGGGACTGAACCGGTGCTCCCGGCCGTCAGCTCCGCGCCCGCGAGCACCGGGCACGACATCCCGCGCAGCAGGCCGCTTGAGGCTACTGCGATTCCAACGGTACCGTCTGAAGCACAATCATCGTCTCCGGACGTTGTCGAAGAGCCCGCTCAACCTGGCACCGAGTCAACCAGTCCCCCTCGACCGACAAGCCGCTCGGGTGGAAAGACCAGATCATTGACCGCTACACGGAGCCGCGAGATCCACAACACCGCGTGACACTGAAGGGCGAGGTGGTGGACATCGCGGGACGGCCCGTGGCCGGGGCCGCTGTCACCGTGATCGGCGCTGTTTCATCCGACAAGTACAAGACCAGACGCGGCAGACAGGAGCTGGCGACCACCGGCCAGGACGGCCACTTCGAAGGCAGCTACACGCTGTCCGGCAATGCGGTGTTTGAGCTGATTCTGACCGCCAGCCTGGACGGGCTTGTCAGCGAAGAACTCACCCTGGCGGTGCGCGCCGGCGACACCTACGACGGCATCCTGATTACGCTGCCCGAGGGCGGCTCAGTCTCGGGCCAGGTGGTAGGCGCGGGTTTCGAGCCCATCGTGGGGGCGAGCATCTCGATAGCGACTCCACTGTCCGAGCGACGCGAACGGGTTGCGCAGGGCTGGCCTTTCGGCCGCGCAGGCGTCAGCGGCCCGGACGGGCGTTTCACGGTCGCGAACCTTCAGGCTGGTGAGTACCAGTTGACCGTCAGGGCACGCGGATACACCTCGGCGAAGGTGACAGTAACGGTGATCGCCGGCGTGAACACTGAGTTGCCTTCTCCCATTGTGATGACAGCCAGAACCTCGCTTACCTTCAAGCTGACCTGTTCCGATCGACAGCCAGGCGGCAGGTTCACGGCCAGGTTCAAGCTTGCCGACGGAAGCACGGTCGAATTGACCGCTGAGGCCGAGCCCGGCGGGCGTGCGCTGCTGGAAGACGTGCCCGAGGACGCGCCCGAAATGACCATCCAGATGCCCGGCTTCCAGCCCACGTCGGGTATCGCGATTGCTCCTGTTAAAGGAAGCGCATGTGGACATTGGAGAGATCAAGCTGCTTCCCGCGCAATCCGAACAGCAGGACTGGAGCCCGCTGGATTTACCCATCTCTGCTTGGCCTCTTAAGGTCGAATCCGACTTCCGCTGAAATGCAACTGCGGGAAACCACGAAGGGCCACCAGGGGCCGCGAAGAACAGCAACTCACGCGTTACTTCGTGGTTCTTCGAGGTCCTTCGTGGTTAACATGTGTTTGCAGTTGTCTGTAACGCAGCATTTCTGGAACCCGTGCCAGCGTATTGCGTCCTAACCGGGAACACTTGGTTGCGAGGTTGAGATGCGGCGTTTTCTGATCATTCTTTCGGCGGTGCTCTTGCTGGCCGGGTTGGCCCTTGGCGGCGCTTTCATGGTGTATGAGGCGGGCAACGGGCCGGCGCCGGTTGTTGCCGCGCCCGAACTAGAGCCCGAGCCGCTGTCGGCCGCGCTGCCTGAGAACAAGCCCCTTGAGGCTGTTCAGGCCGACAAGCCCGCACCCGAGCCGCAGCCCGCAAAGGAAACCGTCGCGCCGGAACCCGAGCCCACGCCCGAAGTCACGCCCGACAAGCCCGCCACCGACCCGCGCATCGAGGCCATGCGCGCCGAGATCGCCAAGGCTCTTGAGCAGGCAGACCTGAGCGAGGCAGAGAAGAAGCTGCAGATCGAGAAGCTGGAGCTGGCCCTTGAGGCCATGCAGGACGAGTTAGGCAAGGCCGTTACCATCAAGGGCCGCGTCACAGACCACGCCGGCCGGCCCGTGGCCGGCGCCAGGATCGTCACCAGCCTTTCCAGCGCCACGCCCAACGACGCCAAACGCCGCCGGATGGCCAGTAGCGTACGGACCCTCGGCACCAGCGACGAACAGGGCTACTACACCGCCATCTACATGGGCCTGAAGGAAGGCTCGGCCGAGCTCGACCTGTATGCACAGGCCGCCAACCTGCTGCCCAGCCCCAAACAGGCGCTGACGGTCATGGCCGGCGAGACTTACGAGAACATCAACTTCACACTGGCCCAGGGTGCCGGCATCAGCGGGCGCGTGGTGGACCAGAACTTCAACCCCGTGGCCAACGCCCGCGTGTACGCCGCGCAGGGCGGTGACAGGGAGCGCCGCCGCAGCGCTATCGCCGCGTACAGCGCCATCACCGACGACAAGGGCTGCTTCAGCATCGGCGGCATGGTCGCGGGCAGCTACAGCATCAGTGTGCAGTGCACCGGCTACACCATGCAGGAGAAGGCGCAGAGCATCGACGTGGTGGAAGGCGAGCCCACGCCGCTCGCGGCCGACATCGTGCTGAACACCGCCACCGGCGTGAAGCTGAAGCTGACCAGCGCGAACGGCACGCCGAAGGGTTACTTCCTGGTCAACTTCTTCACGGCTGACGGCAAATCCAGCCGCAGCTCAGGCACGACCAACGCCGACGGCGTTGCGCTGGTGGTGAACGTACCGGAAGACGCGGTGGAGTTGCAGGTGACCATGCGAGGCTACAAGGTCTCGGAGCGCGTGCGCTTCAGCGTCTATCCCGGCGCCCACGGCGACGCGGGCGAAATCTGGCTGATAGTCGAGGAAGAGCACGCCAAGTCCGACCGTAGAGCTTCTCCCCCATCGGGCCTTGCCCCCGAGGACGACACGAACCGCAAGCTGGAGGAGCTCGAAAAGCTCCGTGAAAAGCTGCGCCATTCCGAGGGCAAGTAGCTGGTAAGCGTGCCATGGGCGGGGCGCTCAATGCTGCGTACTTTGGAAACTTGCGGACGCATTCCAAGGTGAGTGTTGACTTGGCGGTAAGGCGCGGAGCGCCGTAACAACTGTTAGCCCCCAGCGTAAGCTGGGGGTCCCGGCGTTGTGGACCAGCCAAGGCGCGGAGCGCCGACACAAACGCCGCGCGGCCTCAAGGCGGTTCGGCGGCACGCCGCCGTTGCTGCCGGCGCTCCGCGCCTCGACAAATTCTAGTGGAGCAAACCCCCAGCTTACGCTGGGGGCTAACCTTGTAGGCCTGCTCCGCAGGCCTGAATGGCAGCTGCTGCTATCTTGAGTAGGCAACTCGGGCGGGGCGCCCGTGCCACAGTCGTCTTTCTACACCCGCAGGCTGGCGATGCGTTCGGCGTAGTCGCCGGCGAACACGTAGCTGCCGGCCACGATCACGTTGGCGCCGGCCTTCACCGCTTCCTTCACCGTCTCGCCGTTGATGCCGCCGTCGATTTCGATGTCCAGCTCCGGTGCCATCGCGCGCGCGGCCTTCACGGTCTCGAGTACCTTGGGGATGAACTTCTGGCCGCCGAAGCCCGGCCACACGCTCATCACCAGCAGCATGTCGATCTGGTCAAGCCACGGCTTCACGGCCTCGATGCTGGTGTCCGGGTTGACCACCAGGCCGGGTTTCACGCCGTGCTTGCGGATATCGTCCAGCGTCTGCGAGATCGGCGCGTTGCTTTCAACGTGGATGGTCAGGTAATCGGCGCCAGCGCGCGCGAACATGTCGATGTAGCGCTGCGGGTCGGTCATCATCAGGTGGCAGTCGAGCGGCTTGCTGGCGATCTTCTTGATCGCCCCCACCACCAGCGGGCCGATGGTCAGGTTCGGCACGAAGTGGGCGTCCATCACGTCCACGTGCAGCAGGTCGGCGCCGGCGGCCTCAATGGCTTTCACCTCGCGCTCGATGTTGGCGAAGTCGCAGGATAGAAGGGAAGGAGCAATCTTCAGTGTCGGCATACAGTTCCTGCCATGACGCGGTGTCTGGTGGCTAGTGGTTGGTGGCTGGAGAGTAACTGAGCGCCGGTTAACCACCAGTCGCTAGCCACCAGCCACTAGTCACTTCACCAACGCTTCCAGCGCCGGCATGGTTTCGCCTTGCAGCAGCGTCAGGCTGGCCCCGCCGCCTGTGCTTACGTGGCTCATCTTGTCCACCAGGCCGAAGTGCTCGACGGCTGCGGCGCTGTCGCCGCCGCCCACCACGCTGAAGGCGCCGTTTTCGGTGGCCTCGGCGATCGCGCGCACCACGGCCTGGGTGCCGTTGCTGAAGCGTTCTTTCTCGAAGACGCCCATGGGGCCGTTGAACAGGATGGTCTTCGCGCGCTTGACCGCGTCCACGAAGCGGCGCGAGGTGTGGTCGCCGATGTCGTATGCGCCCTTGCCGTCCGGCACGTCGCCGTTGACTTCCTCGGCGCCCTCCACGTCCATGGCCTCGGCCACCACGTGGTCCGTGGGCAGATGGATGATCACGCCCAGCTCGGCGGCGCGGGCGAGGATCGCCTTGCAGTCCTCGATCAGTGTGTCGTCGCAAAGGCTGTTGCCGATCGCGACGCCCTGCGAAATCAGGAAGGTGTAGGCCATGCCGCCGCCGATGCAGATCTCGTTCACCTTGGGCAGCAGGTTGTTCACCAGCGGTATCTTGTCGCTGACCTTGGCGCCGCCCAGCACCGCCAGGCACGGGCGCGCCGGGTTGTCGAGCACCTTTGCCATCGCGTCCACCTCGGCCTTCACCAGCAGGCCCGCGGCGCTGGGCAGCAGCTTCGCCGGCCACACCATGCTGGCGTCGGCGCGGTGGCAGGTGCCAAAGGCGTCGTTGACGTAAGCATCGGCCAATGAGGCCAGTTCGCGCCCGAAGGCCTCAACGCCCTTGTTCTCGGCCTTGTGGAAGCGCAGGTTTTCCAGCAGCGCGGCGCGGCCGTTCTCGATGCCGTGGACGCTTTTGCGCGTGTGTTCGCCGACGCAGTCGGGGATCAGGGGCACTTCGAAACCCAGCAGCTCACTGAGCCGCTTGGCGACGGGCGCCAGCGAGTACTTTTCTTCATACCCTTTGCCCTCGGGACGGCCGAGGTGGCTGGCCAGGATCGCCTGCGCGCCCTTGCTCAGCAGCAGCTTGATGGTGGGCAGCGCGGCGGTGATGCGCTGGTCGCTGGTGATGCTGCTGCCTTCCAGCGGCACATTGAAGTCAGCGCGCACAAACACGCGCTTGCCCGAAAGGTCGCCCAGCGAGTCGATGCCCGGAATCCGGCTGAAGTCCATAACAGTCCCCTTAACCCAACCCGGCCGGAGTATAGCCCCCCACCCCGCCCAGACCAGCGCCATGGAAAGGCGACTACGCGCATGGCCGTAGTGTTGATTGGCGCTAGAATCACCCGCGCATGGCAAAGCTGAAACCGTTGAACCTGAAACCCCGACGCCCGGGGCCCGACACCGCGGCGATTGTCGCCGCATGGACCACGTGGGACTTTCCCGACATCAACCCGTTCCTTCCCCCCGCGCCGCGCAGCGACGCGCCGATCACGGGGCGGCTGCTTTTCACGCTTGGAGCGTTGGCAGCGTTTATCACCTGCCCGTTCATCCTGTTCGCACTCGTCTTTGAGCAGACATTGCCGAAGTGGACTGTCGGGATTGCCGTGCTGATGATGCCGGTTGCACTGGGATCTGTGGTGACCGCAGTCCTGACCTATCCGGCCTGGCGCAAAGAACGCCTGTGGCAGGACGCCCGCATCGTGCCGGCTGTGGTTGGCGAAGTGGACGTTGGCATGTTCGGATCCAACCCGATTACCCCGCAGGATCAGCGGGTGATGCAGGCCGCGTTTCACTTTGCCGGCGCGGCGGCACTGCCGCTGGCCGGGATCATGATGCTGCTGACGGCCACGCGCTACACGGTGCAGTGGGTCGAGCAAGGCCAGCGCCGCCGCGCCCGTATATTCCTGGGGTTTGAGGGCACGGGCCTGCAGGAAGGTCGCGTGCTGTGGCTGCTGGTGCCCAACAGGGGCAAGCCGATGGCGGCCCTGCATGCGGCGTCTTGGAACACCAAGGTGCACCGCATGCCGCCCGAGGTCGTCGCCTGGTTCTTTAACGCCTGGCGCGATGCGGCACCGGAAGAACGCGATGTCTTGAACGACTACAAGCAGGCCGCCACGGCCAACAAGAAGGGTGTGTGGCACATTTTCCCGTTCACGTATCACAAGCGCGAGGGATAGAATCTGCGCCATGAGTGACGGCTGGCTGGTTTCCGACTTTCCCGACCCGATGCCGGGTTTCCCTGCGAGCCCGCGCCCCGGGCGGTTGCTGCCGGGGCTGTTTACTGCCGCCTGCCTGGCCGCCATGCCGGCCGGAGTGGCCGTACTGGTGAACTTCTCCAGGATCGAGCAGAAGGGTGTCGCGGCCGGCGGCCTGGTGCTGGCGCTGGCGGGCTTCGTGGGCGTGCTGTATTGGGCGAACCGGCTGCGCAACCGCTGGGCCTGGGCCGTGGGGCGCATCCTGCCCGCGCGGGTGGTGACGGCGCAACACACGGATATCACGGCCGTGGGAATGAAGGTGGGGCTGCGGTCGCTGGGGATCGGCGGCGGGCTGCTGGCCTCGGGCGTGGGTGACGCCTCCACGCCGGTTTCGGTGCAGTATCTGGAAGCGGGGCTGATCCACTACGTGCCCGTGCGCGGCGAAGGCGCCACCAGGCGCTGGCGGCCGGACGACATCGTGTGGGTAGTGATCCACAAGGGCGTGCTGCCGCTGGTGCTGTGCGCGCCGAAGCAGTATCTCACGCCCGTGCCGCAGGACGTCGAGAGCCAGCTGCGCGACGCAATCAGCAGCCTGCCCCAGGCATGAGCGCTTTGCCGTTCTGCGAGGGTGGAAGTTGTTTGGCGGTTTGGCGACGGGTGTGTGATTGGGTGTTGGTTTCTTCCAACCTTGCGGGCTATCTTCTCGTTTAAGCACCAAGGAAAGGAGCCGCTGCACCAGAAGACCAGATTCCGGAGGACGGACTCCCATCCAGATGCGGTACCCCACGACTGCATCTCCTCCCACCCACGATTCCGCTGTGGACTCCGAAGCTCGGAACCTGGACTGACGCCTGAACAACCGAATGCCGGCACCTTGCTCTCCCGGATCTGCCAATCCACCCACGGCATTCACTCCACGGCGTCTCCTGACCACCTTCCCGGGCCCCTTCATGGGGCCCGCTTCCTTTAACCGAAGCCCGGCCTGCAAAGGCCGGGCGGATTACCCCGGACTCGCGTACAAAACCTGATTCGCCAGGGATTGGCATCCCGGGCTTTGGTCGCACCAGAGACCGGCCCCGTTGTCAAAGAGCAGCCCGTTCACGCGGACAAGGCCCGCGTATCCCCGGCCTTCCGGCCGGGGCTGGCGCGGCGGCGGGCGAGGCGCACCTCGATCACCAGCACGGCCTTGGCGACCAGTTTTTCGAAAATCGACGGCGAAACCTGCCAGCGCTTGGGCGCCGGCTCGCCGCGGCGCTGCAGCTCGGCGCGTTCGCGGATTTCCAGGCGGTGCAGCTCCATGGCCTCCTTCGCCGTGGCCAGCACCTCTTCCAGGAATTCGACTTCCGCCTGCTCAAGCTCATCGGCCGCGGTTTCCAGCAGGCGCCGAGCGCGCTTGCGCGCGGGCTTGAGCTGCGGGGTTTCAGGTTGCGGCGCGCTCACAGGCTCTTCCGGCCGCGCGCTTGCGCTTCCTCCTTCGCCAGGGCTTTGGAGGACAGGTGCGGCTCCTGTTTCTGCGGCGGGCTGTTCGCTGTTGTTGCGAAGCTGGGCTTCGCGGCGGAGCTTGCGCTCCAGCTTGTTGCGTCGGCGTGAGTTGGCACTCATGTTCGTGCTCCGGTTACGGGGGACCATTCCACCCGCGCGCAGTGTAATGACCGGTGCGACACGAGATGGGTCCGCAGGGACAGGCACCAGTGGTGCCTGTCCCTTTTCGCGCAAGCGCGCCATGAACGCTGAAAGGGGACGGGCACCACAGGTGCCCGTCCCCGGTTGTGGTGCGGTTAGCGTGTCAGCAGCTCGGCGAGACGGTTGCTGTAGCCCCACTCGTTGTCGTACCAGGCCAGCAGGCGGGCCATGGTGGTTGGTTGACCGACAGGATTGTCGGTCCTACCCATGCAGTGGGTCAGCAGCGAATCCAGCACCGCACTGTGGGGGTTGCCCACCACGTCGGCGCTTACCAGCGGGTCCGTGCTGTACTCGAGGATGCCCTGTAACGGCCCTTCCGCGGCCTCGCGCAGGTGGGCGTTGATCTCGGCCGGCGCGGCCGCGCCTTCCAGCTCCAGCACCAGTTCCACGTTGCTGCCGTTGGCTACCGGCACGCGCTGGGCCATGCCGGTGATGCGGCCGGCGAGTTCCGGCACGGCCTGCTCGAAGGCGGTCAGGCTCTCCGTGGTGGTGGGCACGATGTTCTGGGCGCCGGCGCGGCCGCGGCGCGGGTCGCTGGGGTGGCCGCCGTCTACGATGTTCTGCGCGCTGGTGTAGGCGTGCACGGTCATCATGTAGCCGCGCCGGATGGGCCAGCGCCCATGCAGCGTCTTCAAAATCGGCGCGTAGCAATGGGCCGTGCAGCTGCCGGCGCTGAGGATGCGGTCGTTTGCACTGAGCTGCTCGTCGTTCACGCCCAGCAGTACCGTGCGGTCGCAAACGCCCGCCGACAGCGGCTTGCTGACCACCACGCGCTTCGCCCCGTGGCGCAGGATGGCTTCCAGGTTTTCGCGCGTGTTGTTGCGCCCGCTGGAGTTCACCACGATGTCGCAGCCGTCCACTTCACGGGCGCTCAGCTGCTCGACGTGGGTCAGCACCACGCGCCGGCCGTTGACCAGCAGTGCGCCGTTGTCGATCGCGACTTCGCCCTGTAAGCGGCCCATGACAGTGTCGTACTTCAACAGGTAGGCAAGCTGATCGGCGGGCAGGGGGTCGTTGATGGCGACCACGTCGGCGCCCTTGTGCTGCTCCAGGATGCGGAACAACGCGCGCCCGACGCGGCCGAAACCATTGACCAGTATGCGGCTTGCCATGGGGGCCTTGTAACAGGCGCGGTTGTGCGCGTGTAGGGGCCGCACAGGCAGGAATGCCTGTGCCACTGGGCTACACCAGATCCGCCAGGCGTTCTTCCACCTGCATCTGCTGTTCTTCGGTGAGGCTGGGGTTGCTGACCTCGTAGGTCTCGCGCTGGGCGGCGCGGCCTGGGGTCTCGAAGATCATCACCTCGCGCTTGCCGCTGCGGCGCGTGCCCTTGAGCTTGAGCTTCTTGAGGCGCATCAGGCCCAGCGCCGCCACGAAGGCGAAGCCGTCAAGTTCGTCGCGCGTGAAGGTGTTGTCGGCCGGCTGCTCAAGGGCTCGCGCGCGGTGGAACACCTGCCACAGCAGGTCCGGGTCCATCAGCGGCGACTTGCGCTTGGTGGAGAACTCGGTGGGCCACCAGGCCGTGTAGCCCGCGTCGCCCTGGCGCTCCCAGGCTTCCATGCAGATGTCAACGCGGGTGAACACGCCCTCCTGCTCGCCCTCGGGCCTCAGCGCCACGATGTACTTCTCGCCATCGGCAAACTCACGGCCGGTAATGGCGCACTTGCCCTGCCCGCGATTGATCTTGAACTCACTCATGGCGCTTCCCGGCGCTTCGCGCCATTCTATTACGCGAAGAAGCGAAGGGGGCGAAGTTCGCGAAGCTCATGCTCGCTTGCCTCTTCCCCGCTTACCGCTTCGAATCACTCGACGCAGGCCTTCTTTCAGGATCGGCACGTTGAAGTTGATCAACAGCCCAACCGGTTCATCCTTCTGGGAAAGATACGCGACAACCTGCCCGGTGTGAACATCGGCCAATTCCTCCACGGCCTTGAGTTCGACGGTGAGTCGTTTGCCAACCCAGAAGTCGATACGGCCCTCGCCAACGTCTCGATCTTTGTACATCACGCGATAGTGATGTTCCCGGTCGTTCTGGATGGACCGCAACTCGAACTCGTACTCAAGCGCATTGGCATAAACACTTTCCGGATGCCCCGGTCCGAGATGTCGGTGAACTTCAATCGCCGCCCCGATCACATCCTTGATCAACGCTTCAATCTCCGGATCAAACAGGTCCATGATTCCCCCTTGTTCAAAAAAGAGAACGCTTTCTTCGAGAACTTCGCCCCCTTCGCATCTTCGCGTAAACAAGGGCGAGCGCGAAGCGCGAGTCTACTCGCCTTTGAGGTCTACCTTGAGGGACTTTGCCACTTCGCGGGCCTCGGCCATGGACCTTACGCGGCGGCCTGAAAGCTGGCTGACAGCCGAGAGGGCCGACACTTCGTGAAAGTCATCCTGCTTCCAGAGCTTGATCACGGGGCGGATCGCCTCGGCCGTCTTGAGCTGGCCCAGGGCCTGTATCAGGTGCTCGTGCCACACGAAGTTGGAGGTGTCGGTGGCGCCCTGGTCGATCACCTGTCTGCCACTGGCCAGTTCCTTTTCGTCGTATTCCTGCACGATCACGCGATCGATCTCCGCCTCCAGCGTGCGCAGGGCCCGCGGGTCGCCGAAGCGGCCCAGCAGTTCGACGAACCAGCGGCGATAGCGCCAGCCGGGGCCGACGAACTTGCCTGCATGCGGACCCTCGTTCAGCAGGGTGTTCTCCAGCTCGAAGATCGCCTGGCTCACGGAGCGCGGGCCGATGCGATAAAGCGCGTCGGTGATGTACTTGTTGTAGTTCGGGTTGCCTACGCTGCGATACACCTCGGTGCGCACGCGCCGGCCGGTATCGGGATCGATGTCTTCCTCCCAGCCCGCGATCAGCTGGCGGTGCGAGGTCCACATCGCGGCGCACAGCGGCTCGATGGCCGCGTCCCCCACCTGCACCAGTATTTCCTGCGCCTGGTAGACCACGTCTTCGCTGGGGTTGCTGAGCGCGACGATCATGTTGGCGATCAGCAGCTGCTCGCCGTCTTTGCCGTAGGCCAGCAGACGTTCGGCAAACTGGCCCCAGTACTCGGACTCGCGCGTCGGCGAGCTGTAGGGCTGGCGGGTCTGGAACTCGTGCAGCAGCTCGTACATCGCGCCGTAGTTGACCAGGCGCCTGCGATTGACGTCGCTGTTCCAGTCCTTGGCGTGCAGCAGCTCGCGGATGTGCTCGGGCCACAGCAGGTACGACTTCCAGCGTTTCTGCTTTTCACTGAGCCTGTCGGGGTCGCCGGGCGGCCACTCGTAGTTGCGCCCGACCACGCGCCCGTCGCTGTCGGTACGGAACGGCGACTGGGGCGGCGGATAGACGTGCCGCCTCACCAGCGACCAGTCTTCGGGCTCGCGGCTGTCCATCTGCTGCAGAAGCTTGACCATCTCGGTGCCGCGGAAGAGCTGCACGTCGGTGCGTTCCAGCACGATCTGCGGCTGGTCGTCAGGCTCGGTGTCTGCGTTTCCGCCGTTTCCGGTGCCGAAGGCGCCGCTGCAGGGGGTGTCGTCCTCGGCGTTATCCGGCGGCGGGCTGCTCTGGCAGGCGGCCAGCAGCACGACCAACGCGAGCACTCCGGTGAGCTTCTTCACTTCTTCTCTCCAGGGGCTGCGCGGGGGAGCCACCATCCAAGCAATCCGTCGCGGCATAGGCAATTACCCGGCATTTGCAGCCGGCACGCCCCAGCGTTATAACGCGCGCCCCACTACCAGGAGCAGCCATGAAGGTCGGAGTTCCCCGCGAGATCAAGAACCACGAGTATCGGGTTGGCATGGTGCCGGCTGGCGTCCATGCCCTGACACAGGCAGGCCACCAGGTTTACGTCGAGGTCGGCGCGGGTCTCGGCTCGGGCATCCTGGACGAAGACTTCGAGCAGGCCGGCGCCAGGCTGCTGGCCAGCGCCAAGGAAGTCTTTGACGCCGCCGACATGATCGTCAAGGTGAAAGAGCCGCAGCCCGCGGAATTCGGCCTGATCAAGAAGGACCAGATCGTCTACACCTACTTCCACTTCGCGGCCAGCCGCGAACTCACCGAGGGCATGCTCAAGACCGGCGCGGTCTGCATCGCCTACGAAACCATGGAAGACAAGCGCGGCACACTGCCGCTGCTGACGCCCATGAGCGAAGTCGCCGGCCGCATGAGCGTGCAGGAAGGCGCCAAGTACCTCGAGCGCCCCACCGAAGGCCGCGGCATCCTGCTCGGCGGCGTGCCGGGCGTTGAGCCGGGCAAGGTGGTGATTATCGGCGGCGGCGTGGTCGGCACCAACGCGGCCAAGATGGCGGCCGGCATCGGCGCGCGGGTGACGATCCTGGACGTGAGCCTGGACCGCCTGCGCTACCTCGATGACGTGCTGCCCGCCAACGTGGTGGAGATGTACAGCAACGCCTACAACATCCGCGAAGAGATCCGCACCGCTGACCTGGTGATCGGCGCGGTGCTGATCCCCGGCGCGAAGGCGCCGTCACTCATCCGCCGCGAAGACCTGGCCACCATGAAGCAGGGCGCGGTGATCGTGGACGTCGCCGTGGACCAGGGCGGCTGTGTGGAGACCACCAAGGCCACCACCCACAGCAACCCCACCTTCATCGTGGACGGCGTGGTGCACTACTGTGTCGCCAACATGCCGGGCGCCGTGGGCCGCACCAGCACCTTCGCGCTCACCAACGCGACCTCGCGTTTCGCGCTGGAAATCGCGAAGCACGGCTGGAAGGAAGCTGCCAAGAAGTGGGGCGAAATCCGCACCGGCCTGAACCTCGTGGGCGGCAAAGTCACCTACAACGCGGTAGCCGAAGCTTTCGGCATGGAGTACGCGCCGCTGGAGCTGTAAATCCTGATTGAAGAAAAGGACGGTCGCCCCGGCGGCCGTCCTTTTCTGTTGGCTCTGCATCGAACGCCTTTTCTGGTACACTGTCGACCTGTCCGTTGTGGAACTGACCATGTCCGAGCTTGCACCGTGGGAGTCCGGCGAAGGCAGGAAGCCGTTCAGCCCTGAGGCGCCCACCGAGAAAGTGCCTCGTCGCAAGGCGCCCGGGCGCATTCCGGAAATCTACCAGCGCCAGACTGAAGGGTTGATCGTGCCCTCCAGCAACGTGGTGCCTCGCCCCCACCCCACGCCGCGACCCATCGAAGCACGCGGCCGCACAGCTCTGATGGTGCTTGGCGCGGCAGCGGCGGCGGGCTTGATCTGGACCGGGTTGACCTTCGTGATTTTCACGCCCGAAGCGGGCGTACTCAGGTGGGTGTATGCCGGCATCGGGCTGCTGCTTGCGGCCGCGGCCGGCATCGTGCTGCTGGCGGAGTTGCCGCGTCTCAACGCCTACCGCATGGGAAACTTCCTGCCGGCCATTCTGGTTTACGGCCGCAGCGCGCAGATCGAGAAGTTAGTGGGGCCCATGGGGATGCCGGCCGTTACCGGCAACATACACCGGGGCGGTGGGAGCGGCGTCCTGAGCAAGGTGTTCGACCGCTCAGCCCACAACACCACGCCGCCCGAGGTCGTGGCGCTGCACGTGAACCGTGGCGGACACCCGGAACTGATCGGCATCGAGTGGGATGCGGTGCGCGAGCTGCAGCGCGGTGACATCGTGTGGTACCAGACCAGGGGCGCCAGAGACCTGCTGCTGTTCCACAAGCTGATCCCCTATGCGCCCTGGGTTGACCAGGACGAGGCCACGCGCAAGGAAGTGTTCGAGGCGCTGCGTGTAGGCGAGATCGAATTCAAGGACCGCGCCGAAAAGAAGGCCATGGGGCAAACCAAGGTGTTCGGCACCGACGCCGAGGGCAAGCTGGTGGTCGGCGGTCAGCCGGCAGCGCCCGCGCAGCCGGGACGCGGAGAGGACACACGCTCGCTGGGTCTCAGCGCCCAGGGCGGCGCGCTGGGCAGCGCGGAGCAATACGACCAGGGGCTGCAAACAGGCGACACCGAAACGGGTGAGCCGCCTCTGCCTGATTTCCGTCTGAGCGACCCGAACAAGCCCCTGGGCGGATACGACTACGACCAGGGCGACGACAACAACCAGTAGGAGAAGCATGTCCGCGGAGAGCCTGATTGACGCGCTGGCGCCGGTACTTGAGCGCCTGCAGAAACTGGACCTGAACGATACCGGCGCGGCGAAAGAGACGCTGGACCTCGAGTTTCCGCTGCACAGCGAGTTCGGCGACACGCTGCGCGCACTCGCGAAGCAGGGCCTTGAAGAAGGCTGGCTGTGCGGCAAGGAGGCCGGGCCCAGCCGCTTCTCGCGCGTAGCCAAGCCCGAGGCCGCCAAGGGCTTCAGCATCGACGCCGTGATGCTGTGGGGCGACGGCCCCTGGCACAAACACCTGAAGGGCGAAGTCAACTGCATGCTGGCCTGGGAGGGCGAGCCCGCATTCTGTGGCTTCAAGGAAGGCTGGGCGGTGTTTGAACCCGGCAGCCAGCACATCCCCAGCGTGAAGGGCGGCAAGATGCTGATCTTCTACCTGCTGCCCGAAGGCGCAGTGGAGTGGAAGAAAGCTTAAGCAGCTTCATCGGCCGGCGCATATCTGGAATGGATATGCGCCGCTGCGCGCCGACCCTCTGCTTTCACGCCTAACCTGCGCGGCAGACAGTCAGCGGCCACCCTCCGGTTCAAACACGAAGCAACCAATCCGGATCGAGCGTCTCCTGAACTGCATCACGCGAAGGCGCGAAGTTTACGCGAAGCGTGCGAAGAGTGGCTTGAAGTTGGGTCCTTCTTCGCGAACTTTGCGTCTTCGCGTGGCGCAGTTGGTATGAGTGCTACTCAAGTAAAAGATTGGCGCACCTTGCCAGCTCGGCCAGGATCTCTTCCTTCTGTTTGAAGGTCGGCAGGCCGTCCACCTGCAGGCGGTTCTGCAGCTTGCGCAGCTTGCGGATCGCAGTGTCCAGCTCCGGCCGCTGGCTTACGCGCGAGAAGTTGCGACGGCCGCACTCGAGCCAGAAGACCTTGCCTTCGACGTGCTCGATCGCGCGGTCCACCACCCACAGCCAGAAGCGCTGCTGGTTCCACTCGGCGATTGCCGCGCTGCTGTGCCCCTGTCCCATGCGCTTGACGACATCCTGCCGGTAGGCCTCGGCGGCTTCGTATGCTGCGCGGTACAGCGAGTGCGTCTGCATGCGCGCACTTTGCGAAAAACGCCGTGGGCCGCCAGTGGCAACGGCAACGTGGAAGAATGTGGGAAAGTGTCCGCAGACTCGTGGAAAGTCGCGAGTGTCAAGAAAAATACACGCGCGGCATGCAGCGCACGACAACTGGTGTGCGATGCCGACAGTCGCCCGCAAAGCCGCATTTTCCGCAGGTTTGCGGCGATTGCCAATGGGGATTTGACGGGGCGTTTCCGGGTTGCTACTTTCGCCGATCCACCGGAAGGAAACTGCAAAAAAGGTCGGGGGCTACTGTTCATCAACGTGTCAAATCGCGCTTGATGCGGGGACTCATCCCAAAATCAGGTGGAGAGGTTGCGTGACCGAACTACTCGCCAAAGAAAACTGGAACAAGGTCCTCACGGACCTGCAGGAGCACGTTGGCGAGGAAGTTTTCAACCTCTGGCTGCGTAACACCCTGATCGTGCGCCTCGAGCCCGAGCTGATCGAGGTCGGCGTACCCAACCTCGTGGTCAGCGACTGGCTCAAGAGCCAGTTCACCGGCGAGATCCTCGACAGCGTAAACCGCGTGGTCGGCTTCCGTCCCGGCGACATCAAGTACAGCGTCAACGGCCACCTGTTCCGCCAGTTGCGCAAGCAGGAAGAGACCGCGCGCCGCGCCGCCGGCGAGCCCAGCCCCACTTCGCGCGAGCGCGCCAAGGCCGAGCCCGCGCCGAAGCAGATCTTCAACCTGAACGAGCGCTACACGCTCGATCGCGTGATCGTCGGCCCCAACAACCAGCTCGCCTTCAACTGCGCCTGGGAAGTCGCGCGCAAGCCGGGCGAAAGCTTCAACCCGCTGTTCATCTTCGGGCGCACCGGCGTGGGCAAGTCCCACATGCTGCAGGGCATCGCGCGCGAGGTGCTTGAGCGCTTCCCCAGCAAGGAAACGCTGTACATCCCGGCCGAGTACTTCGTGAACCAGTACGTACAGTCGCTGCAGCGTCGCGACGTGGAGCCCTTCCGCCAGCGCTTCCGCAACCTCGACATGCTGATCATCGACGATCTGCACTTCCTGTCGGGCAAGGACGCCAGCCAGCAGGAACTGCTGCACACCCTGAACGCCCTTGAGCAGGCGGGCAAGCAGGTGGTGCTCGCGAGCGACCAGCACCCGCGCGACCTGGAAGAGTTCATGGAGCAGCTGACCACCCGCTTCATGCAGGGCATGATCGCGGAAATCGAGCTGCCGCCGCGCAACACGCGGCTCGCGATCATCAAGAGCAAGCTGGAGGGCCACCGCCAGCTTTTCCCGCAGCCGGTGATCGAGTTCCTGGCTGAGAAGCTCGAGTGCAACGTGCGAGAGCTGGAGGGCTACGTCACGCGGCTGGTCGCGCTGGCCGGCCTGACCGGCGAGAAGGTCACCCTGCAACTGGCTGAGCAGGCGCTGCAGGATTTCCTCAGCAGCCGCAGCCGCATGGTGGACCTGACCGACATCGAGAACGTGGTGATCGCGCACTACGGCGTCACCAGCGCGCAGCTGCACAGCCGCCTGCGCAAGCGCCCCGTGGCGCTGGCGCGGCAGGTCTGCATGTTCCTGGCACGGCGCCTGACCAGCTACAGCCTCAAGGAGATCGGGCGTTTCTTCGGCGGCAAGAACCACACCACCGTGGTGTTTGCCGTGCAGGCGATCGAGGAAAAGATCAAGAAGTCCGCGGCGCTCAACGACGAGGTCGAACACCTGCGCCGCACACTGATGGGCGATTCCTCCGCCGCTCGCCTGCGCTAGCAATCTCGCTTTACGCCGCTAGAATTCCCGCTCGCCGCTTTGCGGCGAGTGCTTTTTCGCCGTGGGGGCGCCTGGAGTCGCAACGTGCCGAAGTATCATCCCCTCGTCGTCGGCGTCGCGCCCTTTTCGCACGACAGCCTGCGCCCGCAGACCATTCCCGAGTACCCGGTTCGCACGGCCGTCGAGTTGCGCCTCGACATCGGCGCCGGCTGGCACACGGTGCTGGATGACCAGACGGCGCTGATCGACCACATCGCGTGGCTGACGGACGACATCAACGACACCTGCCCCTCGCCGCTGGTGATCGGCACCTGCCGCCGCAGGCAGGACGGCGGCGAATTCAACGGGGACGAGAAGCAGCGCCTGCAGGTGCTGAAGCTGCTGGGCCAGCTGTGCGACTTCGTGGACGTCGAACACGGCGTGAAGGCCGACGTCCCCGCCGCCAAGACCATCCGCAGCTACCACGACTTCAAGGGCATGCCCGATTTCGAGGCCGTCGCCGACCGGCTCGCGCTTGAGGGCGGCGCGATCTACAAGATCGTCGGCACCGCGGGCTGCCTGAAAGACAACCTGGCCGTGCGCGACTTCCTGAAGGAACGCCTCGACGCCGCGGCCTTCCTGATGGGCGAGTACGGCGTGCCGTCGCGCATCCTGGCGCTGTACTGGGGCAGCCGGCTGACCTACGCCTCGCTGGGCGTGGGCGCCATCGCTCCCGGCATGATCGATTTCCAGCGCCTGGTGAACCTCTACCGCGCGCCCGAGATCGACGACGAGTACGAGCTGTTCGGCATCACCGGCGAGCACGTGGGCCACAGCCTCAGCCCGGCCATGCACAACTTCGCGCTCAAGACCGCGCGCCAGAAACGCGTCTACCTGCCGCTGGCGGCCACTGACGTGCAGGATTTCGTCGAGTTCGCCCGCGCCGTCGACCTGGTCGGCGCCAGCGTGACGGTGCCGTTCAAAGAAGCCATCGTGCCGCGCTGCGCCAAGCTGGACGAAGCCGCGGAAGCAACCGGCGCCGTGAACACCATGGTCAAGCTGCAGACGTCCGGCTACCGCGGCCGCAACACCGACGTGCAGGGGTTCGCCGACGAGCTGAAAACGTGCTTCACGCACCCGCTGTTCGGGCGCACGGCGCTGGTGCTGGGCGCGGGCGGCGGCGCGCGCTCCGTGGTGTACGGGCTGCGCAAAGAAGGCGTGGCGGTGCACGTCTGGTCGCGCAGGCCCGAGCAGGCCGAGAAGCTGTGCGAGGCGCTGGGCGGCGTCGTGGTGAGAGCGCCCCAAGAGGTGACGGCGCGGGTCGACCTGCTGGTGAACACCACTCCATGCGGCATGGAAGGCGAGCACGAGGGCGAGATCCCGCTGCCCTGGCAGCAGCTGAAGCCGGTGCTGGCCCACGACGCACTGGTGTTCGACCTGGTCTATGAACCCGAAGAAACCCCGCTGCTGCAGGCGGCGGCCAAAGACGGCCTGCGCGGCGTGAACGGACTGGGCATGCTGCGCCGGCAGGCCGCGCTGCAGGCGAAGATCTTCGGCTACTCGATGGCCTTTGAAGTGGAAGAGCCGCCCCGCCGCACCGAGCACGTCTGGCTGGTCGGTTACCGGGGCGCGGGCAAGTCGTCCCTGGCGCGCGAGCTGGCCATCAAGCTGCGTCGCAGGGCAGTGGACACCGACGCGCAGATCGAGTTGCAGGCCGCAACATCGATTCGCAAGCTGTTCGCGGAGCAGGGTGAACCCGCCTTCCGCAAACTGGAAGCCGAGGCCGTTGCCAAGGCCGCCGCAGGCAAGCCCGATACCGTGATCGCGGCGGGCGGCGGTGCGGTAGAGTCGGAAGAGAACATCAAGGCCATGCGCGCCAGCGGGCTGGTGATTTTCCTGGACGCCCCCGAAGAGCTGCTGATCAAGCGGCTCAGCAGCGACGAGGACCGCCCCTCGCTGACCGGCAAGCCGGTGGCAGAGGAAGTGCGAGAAGTGCTTGAGCGCCGGCTTCCCCTTTACCGTCGCGCCGCGCACCTGGTGGTTACGGTGCGCGACAAGAGCCCGCGGGAGCTGGCTGGCGAAATTGCCGACAAGCTGGCACAGTTTCGCGCTGGATGAACGAGCTCTTCGAAATCATAGGCAAGATGCCACCCTGGTTCTGGCTGGTGTGGTTCTTCATGGTCGGCTCGTTCGTGGGCAGTTTCCTGAACGTGGTGGTCTACCGCCTGCCGCGCAACTGCCTGTCCATCAACAAGCCCAAACGCAGCTTCTGCCCCAGCTGCAAGACCCAGCTCAAGTGGAACGACAACCTGCCGATTGTCGGCTGGCTGCTGCTGCGCGGCAGGTGCCGCTACTGCGGGGCGAAGTACGGCATCCGCTACCCGGCGGTCGAGCTGCTGACCGCCGTGCTGTTCGTTTTCGCCGCCTGGCGCGTGCTCTACTCCGAGGGCAACCTGGCCGGCGAGTGGTCGGCCTGGCTGACGCTGCTGCACATCCTGTGCATCATCGGCGTGCTGCTGCCCTGGGCGCTGATCGACCTGGACCTCACCTACATCCCCGACAAGCTGACGTTCGGGCCGCTGCTGGTTTTTGTGCCGTTCGCCGCCCATGCCGACGCGCTGCAGTTCGGCCTGACGCGCAGCGCACAGTCTTTTGACCTGACCGACGTCTCGGCTGCGGTACCGGCGAACCAGCAGTACACTCACCTGTGGTTCGACTTCACGCCGGTCTGGCTGAACAGCATGATCAGCGCAGTCCTGACGGGCCTTGCGGCGGCACTGGCACTGTGGTTGATCGGCAAGGCCGCGAACGTGATCTTCGCCAAGCGCGCGCAGCAGATCGGAGGCGAGTCCATGGGCCTCGCCGACGTTAAGCTGATGGTGCTGCTGGGCGTGATGCTGGGCTGGCCGAAGCTGCTGGCGGCGTTCTTTGTGGCGATCTTCGTGGGTGCAGTCATCGGCTCGGCGCAGTTGCTGCTCAAGAAGGGCCACGGTACGCCCTTCGGGCCGTACCTGACGCTGGGTGCGCTGGTGGCCGCGCTGGGATCAAACTGGCTTTCCGGGCTGTACCACTGGTACATGAAATTCCTGCAGGGGCTGGCATGAAAGACTACGTTTTCAGCATCAACGGCAAGTTCGTGGACGAGGGAGACGCCAAGGTCAGCGTGCTCGACCACGGCTTCCTGTTCGGGGACAGCATCTATGAAGTCGTGCGCACCGTGAACGGCAAGCTGTTCGCCGCAGACCGCCACCTGAAGCGCCTGCACAAGAGCGCCCAGGCCCTGGACATGCCGCTGCAGCGCGACGACGACTGGTTCATCAAGCACTGGCGCGCCATGCACAAGCGCCGCGGCGGCGGCGAAAGCTACCTGCGCATCATCGTTACGCGCGGCGTGGGGCCCCTCAGCCTCGACTACAGCAAGTGCGATAAACAGAACGTGATCGGCATCGCCAAGCCCCTCAACGTGTGGCCCGACGAGGACTACGCTCACGGCTGCAAGGTCGTGCTGGCCCACGTGCGCCGCAACCCCAAGCAGGCCACCGACCCGGCCATTAAGTCCGGCAACTACCTCAACAACGTGCTCGCCCTGAAAGAAGCCCGTGAGCACCAGGGCGCCGAGGCCGTGATGCTGAACGTGGAAGGCCACGTCACCGAGGCCACCACCAGCAACATCTTCATGGTAAAGGACGGCGTGGTGAAAACCCCCGCGCGCAAGGAAGGCCTGCTGGAGGGCGTGACGCGCGGCTTCATCATTGAGGTGTGCAGGCAGCTCGGCATCCGCTGCGAGGAAACGATCTTCACCGGCGACGACCTGCTGAACGCCGATGAAGTCTTCATCACCGGCACCACCCGCGACGTGATGCCCGTCGGACACATCGGGCGCCACAAGATCAAGCGCACGCCCGGCTCAATCACCATCCGCATCGCCAACGCCTACCACGAAGTGCTGCACGACCCCAAGAACCACCAGTGATGCCACAGCGCAGGCTGCTCGTGATCGCCAACCCGATTTCAGGCCGCGGCAACGCGCGTCGGCTGCTGCCGCACTTTGACAGGCTGGCACAGGCGGCCGACATCACGGTCGAGGTCAAGCTGACGGAACGCGCCGGCCACGGTCGCGAGCTGGCCTCGCAGGCCGCCGCGCAGGGCTTCGACGCCGTGGCCGCTGTGGGCGGCGACGGCACCATCAACGAGATCATCAACGGGCTGGGCCCCCACGGCCTGCCCCTGATGCTGATCCCGCAGGGCACCGGCAACGTGCTGGGCAAAGAGCTGCGCGCCTCGCGCAAGGTGATGGATTACCTGACGGCCGTGCGCGAGTGGCGCCTCGGCACGCGCGACCTGGGGCGGCTGTCCAACGGGCGGCTGTTCAGTTGTTTCGTGGGCGCGGGCTTTGACGGCCAGTGCACGCGCGCATTGGCCGAGCGCAAAGGCGCGATCCACATGGCGCAGTACGTGCCGATCATGTGGAAGGCGATCAAGCACTCGGACTTCAACACGCTGAAGGTGACCGGCGCGGAACACTGCGAAGTCGACGTCAGCTACGCGCTGGTTGCGATCACGCCCGAGTACGGCGGGCCGATGTGGCTGACGGCCAAGGCCAAGCCGGACGACGGCCGTTTCGACGTGCTGACCGTGCACCAGCGCATTACGCCGCTTTCGCTGATCAAGCTGGTCAGCTTCGCGATGCTGAAGCGCATGGGCAGCGCCGGCAGCACCCGATTTTTCCGCACTGACAGGGTGAAGGTCGAGTCCGAAGAAGAAGTCCCCATCCAGGTGGACGGGGACTTCGCGGGGTTCCTGCCGATCGAGGCCGAGGTGCTGCCCGGGGCGCTCAGCTACTTCAAGCGCTGATCACTTGCCGGCGGGTATCTTGATCTTCGCCCCCGCCACCAGCTTTACGCCGGGGTTGGCGTCTTCCAGGTCCTTTGTGGTGATGCCGCGATCCTTGAAGCGCACGTAGGCGATCTTCCACAACGAGTCGCCCTCCTGCACCGTGTACTCGATCTCGCCCGTGCTGCTGACAGGCGCGGGCTGGTTGCTGTCGGCGGCCTTGGGCGGCGGGCCGGCCTTTACGGCCTCTTTGCCGGGTGGAATCATCAGCTTCTCGCCAGGCACCAGCTTTTTGCCCTGATTGGCGCGCATGATGTCGTCCGATGACAGGCCGCGCTCCTTGAAGCGCACGTAGGCCAGCTTCCACCAGGAATCGCCCGGCTGCACGGTGTACTCGGTCCACTCCTGCTGAACGGGCGGCGCGACTTCCGGCGCGGTGCTTTCGCGTGCGGGTTCGTCCACCGGCTGGGTCTGGAACTGCGGGTCGAGATCTTCGGGGACTTCAAGGCGCGCGATGTCCGGCGAGCCCATGCGGGCGTCCAGCAACTCCGAAGCCAGCACGTCGTCGGCGGGCTTCTCCACCATCACGCGGGCGTGGCTGAGCACCTGGTCCCAGATCAGGCCGAGGCCCAGGCTGATGATGCTGGCGACAAAGATGGCGATCTTCACTCCGCGGTCCATGCAGTCTCCGTTCCGCCGACACTATCGGCTTTCGTTTGTCGGCAGACGGAGGCAGCAACTTGAGCATGAAGGACAATGTCCAATGACCAATTCCCAATGGACAGCAAGACCAATACATTGGTTATTGGCCATTGGTCATTGTCTTTGAACGGTACCCATGAAATACGCATCCGCGCACATCCCCGCCTGCCCCGGCACGATCAAGGCCGTCAACGAAGACTTCCGCGTGTTCGAGGTACCGCTCTATCAGTTCAGCGGCAGCGGGGACCACACGCTGGTGCACATCGAGAAAGCCGGCATCAGCACGTTTGAAGCGATCCGCCGCATCTGCCGCGAGCTCAAGTTCAACGAGCGCGACGTCGGCTACGCGGGCCTGAAAGACGCACGGGGCGTCACGCGCCAATGGCTGAGCTTCGAGCACACCAACCCGGAGAGCTTCCTGGCGTTGAACATCCCCAAGCTCAAGGTCCTGGAGGTCACCCGCCACGGCAACAAGCTCAAGCGCGGGCACCTGGCCGCCAACCGCTTCGAGGTCGTGTTGCGCGAAGTCGAGGCCGCGAACGTCCCCCACGCCCAGGCCACCCTGCAACTGCTGGCCCGGCGCGGCGTGCCGAACTGGTACGACACCCAGCGCTTCGGCCGCCGCGGCGAAAACCCGGACGCCGGGTTAGCCATTCTGCGCGGCGACCTGGAGGCCTATTTCAAAGTGCTGCTGGGAGGCGCCGAGCACGAGCCCGATGCAGCAGTACGTGAAGCCCGCGCCGCCTTCGAAGAAGGCAAGCTTGAAGCGGCTCTTGAGTTATGGCCGCGCCGCGCCAACCAGGAACGCGCGGCCTTGAACGCAGTGCTGCGCGACGGCCCCACCTGGAAGGCGCTCAAGAAGCTGCCCCAGAAGCTGAAGCTGCTGCAGGTTTCCAGCGTGCAGTCGCTGCTGTTCAACCGTGTGCTGGAAGCGCGCTTTGACGAATATGACCGCGTGTGGGACGGCGACATCTGCCGCCTGCCCAACGGCGCCGACTTCCTGGTGGAAGACGCCGCCGCCGAGCAGCCCCGCGCCGAAGCACTCGAGATCTCCCCCACCGGGCCGATCTACGGCCACAAGTTCCGCCTGGCGCAAGGGCGCGAGGGCGAGCTGGAACAGCGCATCCAGCAGGAAGCCGGCTTGACCGCCGAGATGTGGGACATCGGCCGCGGGCTCAGCCAGAAAGGCGACCGCCGGCCGTTCAGGTTCGCGGCCAGCGAAGTTGCCAGCGAATACGACAGCGCCGAACGCGCCCTGAAGCTGGCCTTCACCCTGCCCAAGGGTTGCTACGCGACGGTGCTGCTGAAGGAAATCACCAGGGGCGAAGTGCCTCACACCGGCGACGCTGACTGATCCCCCTTGCGTTTAACGACGAAACGCGTTGTCCTAGGAACACGACAAGGAGACAACGTGGAAACCCTTCGCAAAGACATCAAAGCCATCGCCGCTCGCCCGGAGCGCAAGGCCGACGAAATCCAGGTCCAGCACCTGCTGGTCGCCCACAAGGACGCCGGCATCGGCGGCGTGACGCGCACCAAGGAAGAGGCCGAGCAGCTCACGGCCGAGCTGTACGAGCAGATCCGCAACGGCGCCGACTTCGACAAGCTGGTCAAGGAGCACACCGACGACGCCCACCCCGGCATCTACGGCATGACCATGAAGGGCGCCGGCGATCGCGGCCGCAACGTGTACCCGCGCAAGGGCATGGTGGCGGCCTTCGGCGACGTGGGCTGGCGGCTGGACGTCGGCGAAGTGGGCGTCGCGCCCTTTGACCCCCGCACCAGCCCCTACGGCTGGCACATCATCAAGCGCCTGAAATGAAACGCTGGCTGACGCTGCTGCTGGGCCTGCTGGTTGCCGCCTGCGGCAGCGGGTTCAACCATCCGCCGCCGCCCAACGCGACGCCGCGCCCTGATTCCGTCAGCGCGGAGGTGAAGTCGTTCCGCGACGATGCCGTGTTGCTGCAGGCCCGGACTGAGCTCGAGCTGGAGCGCGTCACCATCCAGTACCTGATGGTGGCAACGGGCGTGATCGGCATCAGCGTGGACAAGCCGGATCTTCCGCTGGCCGAAGCTGAACGGCTCGCGGCCGAGCTTTACGTCAGGACCAAGGCCGGCGAAGACTTCGACAAACTGGTGCTGACCCACAGTTACGGCCACCTGGTGCAGGGCCAGCGCCCCGGCACGTTCACCCTGCTGCGCGGTGAGTTGCCGCCGGGCCTCGGCCCCGCAACGTTCCAGCGCGAAATGGAAGAGCCCGCGGTGTGGCGCGCGGCGTGGCGCCTGCAGCCGGGCGAAATCGGCGCCGTCGAGAAACACGAGAAAGATGCCAACAGCGGCTACTACGTGATCCGGCGCCTGACGGACGAAGAGATCCGCAAGGATAACCCCGCCAACTTTCCGCCCGCCGACGACGCTGTCAAAACACTGCGCGAAGACGCCGCGGAGCTGATGCAACGACCGGAACACGGCGCGGCGCGCGTGAAGGTGCAGCACCTGCTGATCGCGCGATACATGTCAGACCCGGAGGGGCGCAGGCAGAGGCTCTCGCCCGCGGAGGCGGAGGCGCTGGCGGCCAAGGCATGGGCACGCGCCAAGGCCGGCGAAAGCTTCGACGCGCTGGTGAAGGAGTTCACCTACGACCAGTACCCGGGCACGTACCTGATGGTGGCCGACAAGCAGCAGGCCAACCAGTTCCAGTTCGCGCGCGAGGGCATGATCCCGAGTTTCGGCGACGCCGCCTGGCGGCTGGAAGTGAACGAAGTCGGCGTGATCCTGTACGACAGCGCGAAAAGCTGGTACGGCTACCACATCATCAAGCGGATCGAGTAGGAAGGAGTCAGGGGTTAGACGATGGCGCTGAGTTCGCTTGGCCTTTCCCTGACCTCTGACCTCTGAACCCTGACGGCTATGCCTGCAGCGTGTGCATGCCCGGGTGAAGGTCGTGCAGCTGGCTCTTGTCGCCACGCCGCACGCGCAGCTTGAACGGCACGTCGCACATCAGCTCGATGGTACGGCGCGCGCCGGTCTTGTCGGCCGGGCCCACTTCCATATTGATGGTGCCGAAGGCGAAGCGCAGGCCCTCGATGCTGTGGCGCTGCTCGAGATGCGGCACCAGCTCAAGCTCGCCACGGTTCGCGTGGGGACGCAGGCCCATCAGGACTCCCAGGCTGTTATGGATGCAGGCCGCATGCGCCAGCGGCGCGTTGGCGCCCGACGAGCCGTCATGCAGCGGCGCCGGGATGTCGCGGTCAGGGTCATAGGCCAGGAACATCTCGCCTGAATCCTTCAGGACTTTCGCCACCCGCCGCAAATGGGCCTCACAGGCGCGCTGCGCGTCGCCGAACCGGTGCAGTGCAAACAGCGCCTCGAAGGCCAGCAGGTTGAAATCCGGCCTTGCCACCCCCACCGGCGCGCCGTCGCGCTTGCGGTAATCGCCTTCAGCGGCACTGACGGTGGCGAAGGGGTGCGCGCGCTCAAACTGCGTGGGGTCGCTGAGCCGCTTGAGCATCAACTCGGCCCGGTTGCGCGGCGCCACGCCACTCAGCACGGCCCACAGTCCGGCCAGGGTTTTCATGGGCAGGCGCGCGCCGTGCTCATCGAGGTCGTGGTACCAGTTGTCACCGTCGTCCCACATCAGGGCGTTGACCCGCGACGCAAGGTCGCGCAGCGCCCACTCGAATTCGCCGGCTTCTTCTTTGCGACCCAGGGCGCGGGCGATCTCGCCCAGCAGCCGCGCGTTCAGCGCGTAGATGCTGCTGGCATCCACCCAGCTAGCTCCGCCGGCCAGGCTGGGCACCACGCGCCCGCCCAGCATGAAGCGCGCGGTGGCGTGCAGGCGATAGGGCTCGGGCGCGCCGGCCAGCAGACCGTTGCGTTTGCGCAGGTGGTCTTCTCGGTACAGGAAGTCGGTGTGCAACAGGGCAAACGCGTGCTCCAGGCGTTCGCGGTTGCCGTGCAGCCTGAAGTGCTCCCATTCCGCAAACGCGAACAGGGGCGCGGCAATCCGCCGCGGGGGCGGCTCTTCTGGGGGATTCCCGCCGCCGGCGTACTCGAGTTTCGCGGGCAGGAAGCCGGCGTTGTCCAGGCCGGCCAGAAACGCGTCCGTGACGCTGCGGGTGCCGATGCCGGCCCAGCGCAGGCCCAGGCTGCCGATTGCGGCGTCCCAGGCGTCGGCAAAGGCCTGGTTCAAGCCGCGCAGGGCGGGGGCCTTGAGCGCGCTTTCATCGCCGGGGTCAACGACGTCGCGGCGCAGTGCGTAGCAGGCGTGGCGATACGGGTCGAGCAGGCTGTCCTGCTCGCCTTCGATTTTCAGGACGGGAAAGTCACGGGGTTCAGGCATGTCGTTTCGTTCACAAGTTGCCGCGAGGACGGTGGATAACAAAATTCCGGACTGTTTTCGTCTAGAAAGATGTTTGGCCGACGGCAAAATCTGTCCGTTCGAGAGCAGCTGAGTCGAAGCCCCACACTTCCCAGACGCTCGCGGGCACTTTCGTGACACTCCCGGCACGCCGGGAAAACGTAGGAAGGCTTGCGATGACTTCATTCTCTGATGACCCATTGCTGGATGAACCGGCAGCCGACACCGCCCTCGAGGGCGTGGTTGACGTCGGCGGCATCAAACCCGGCGACAACATGGCCTGCCTGGTCAAAGGCATCCTGCGCGCCGTGGGTGAAAACCCAGAGCGCGACGGCCTGGCAAAAACCCCTTTCCGCGTTGACCAGGCGCTGAAGTGGCTGACCAAGGGCTACAGCGAAAAGCTCGAGGACGTCGTCAACGACGCCCTGTTCGACAGCGACAACAGCGACATCGTGCTGGTCAAGGACATCGACATCTTCAGCATGTGCGAGCACCACATGTTGCCGTTCTACGGCCGCGCGCACATCGCCTACATTCCGGACGGCAAGGTGATCGGCATCAGCAAGCTGCCGCGCATCGCGGAAATCTACGCGCGCCGGCTGCAGATCCAGGAGCAGCTGACGGTGCAGATCGCCCAGGCCGTGGAGCAGGTGATCAAGCCCAAGGGCGTTGCGGTGGTGATCGAGTGCGCGCACATGTGCATGGTGATGCGCGGCATCCAGAAGGTGGGCAGCACCACGGTAACACGCACCCTGACCGGCGTGTTCAAGGAAGAACAGCACCTGCGCTACGAGCTGATGCGCATGATCGGCGGCGAGACGGTGTAGGGGCGGCTTCTGGCTGCTAGCTGCTAGCTGCTGGCTGTTAGCTGCTGGCTGCTGGCTGTTAGCTGCTAGCTGCTGGCTGTTAGCTGCTAGCTTCTGGCCATTGGCTGTTGGCCCGCTTGCGGGCCTTGGATCGTTAGCCCGCGGCTTCAGCCGCGGGATTTTGGTTCCGAATGAAATGCGCCCCCTTGGGGGCGCTGCTAACCAGCAGCTAGCAGCAAACGGCCGCAGTTTCTACACTCCGCCTCCGGAGGAAACACCCGTGCCGGAACTGACAGACGAATTCATCAAGGAGCGCTTCGCGCACCTGTACGAACAGTACTTTGACCGCTTCGACATCCGCGTGGATGGCGAAGGCAAGCGCTACCTGCATTGCGAATACAGCCACCCGCGCTTCAAGCGCACCTGGCTGCCGCAACTGTTCTGCGGCCTGCGCGTACGTTGCGTACCGGCGGAAGCAGAAGCCAAGGCGTAGAGGTCAGAGGTCAGAGGTCAGAGGTCAGAAAACGCAAACGGGCACCCTGCGGGGTGCCTTTGGCGTTTTTTCCCTGATCTCTGACCTCCGACCACTCTCCTCTTATACTGAAGCGATGGCCCGTTCGCGCAAAACCGAACCCGCTTCCGGCAACTCCCTGCGCACACGCAAGGGCAAGGCCAGCCTGGCCTTCGCCGGCCTTATGCTGCTGGCCCTGGGCTCCGGCGGCGCGTACCTGCAGGTCACCGACCAATGGGGACTGATCACCGGCGCGGCCGCGCTGAAGTACCAGGACTGGTTCGAAGGCCTGGTCAACGACCCCAACAACGAGGAGTACCGCACGGCGCTGCTCAATCACGTCGTGGACTACTACAAGGAGACGCCGGACGGCAAATCCCTGCCCCTGCGCAACGAAGAGGGCCAGGTGATCGGCCGTTTCCGCATTAACGCCGCCAAGGTCGAGCAGCCCCACAAGGACAGCGCAAACCTCGCCATGCGGCGCATCTATACCGTGGACCTGACGGGCAGCGGCGAGCTGTGGCACGAGCGCGGCGGACGCGTGCGTTTCACCGGCAGCGCATTCGTCACCTACGCCGTGGACTTCAAGCTGGATGACTGGGCCGCCTACGCCTGGTTCGAGTGCCAGGGCGTCGATCGGCCGCGCTTCGAGTGCGAGCACATCGACAACATCCTGGGCCAGATCTTCCCGGCAGCCGTGCGCAGCGCGGGCACCGAGGCGCTGGATGAATCCCTGCGCCCGGGCTTCACGGTGATCGCGCGCTCCAACGGCGACACCTGGCTCGCGGCCGGGCGCGTCGGCAAAGAGTTTCGGCCGCGCAAGGGGCCCTACCCGGAGACGGACATTGAGGATGGGTTCGAAACGATCCACAACGACGTAACGCTGATTCACGCCGGGTTTCGCGACTACCTGGGGCCGATCGAGCTGTTTGAAGGCTCGGAGCTGCGCGTGACGCTGGAATCGGAGTCGCTGGAGCCCAGCAAGACACTGGGCGTGGACGTCTACGTGCTGACCGAGGAGCAGTTCCAGCACTACGAAGGCTTCTACCCGAAAGAGATGGACAAGCTGCGCGAACTGCCGAACCTCGACGCGCGCATCGACATGCACAAGCTGAACCTGGTCAGTCGCGAGTTGAGCGGCAACATCTACATCCTGATCGACTACACAGGCTGGGGCAGCGGCAAGGATCCCGACGATCGCGCGGAAGCGGGCCTGGTGAAGTACTACGTGAGGGCAAAGCGGTAGGGCCGAGTACAAAGTACATGGTACAGCGTACAGAAGGGCTGCACGACGAGACTGTGGTCCAGTTGACGGTCTTTGGGTCAGTAGGCTCAGGGAGGGAGTACATGGCTTCATTTCGTCGCTTTGAAGAAATCATTGCCTGGCAGAAAGCCCGCGCTCTGCGCCGACGGATCGCCGTGTTCCGGCCGCGATTCGAGGCCGCCAAGGACTGGGGCTTCCAGCGCCAGATCATGGACGCCGCCCTTTCCGTGATGAACAACATTGCGGAGGGATTTGGCCGCTTCCGTGATCGAGAGTTCGCCAAGTTCCTTGGTTACAGCCGCAGCTCGGCCTTTGAGGTTCAGTCGATGTTCTACGCCGGGGAAGACGACGGCTACTTTTCACCAGAAGAACGGGCAGCACTCCATGCTGGAGCAGAAGAAGTTGTCCGACTGATCAGCGCACTGATTGTCACCCTTGGTGGCGAAGACGACGATCGTGAGGATCGCCCACCACGACGGTAACGGTGCGAACTCAGGTCTGTACGCTGTACTCCGGACTCTGTACTTGTCTCTGCACCTTGACGTGGGCGAAGCCCGGTTTATATCTGTCCCATGGAAGTGATGGGAAACAAGCCTTCACAGCCCTGCCGGAATCCCGGCGGGGCTGTGTGTGTTTAACGAGACCGCTATGACCAACCCGAACGGACTATCCGCCGCTGAGCTCTTCGAGCGCTCACCCTACGCGCTGACCTACAACGACATCATCCTGATGCCGGGACACATCAACTTCGCCCCCGCCGACGTGGACCTGTCCACCAAGCTGACGCGCGAAATCACCCTGCGCCGGCCGCTGGTCAGCTCGCCCATGGACACGGTCACCGAGCACCGCATGGCGATCGCGCTGGCCCTGTGCGGCGGCATCGGCATCATCCACTACAACTGCACGGTGGATGAGCAGGTGGCCCAAGTGCGCAAAGTGCGGCGCTTCGAAAACGGCTTCATCCTCGACCCCCTGGTGCTCAGCCCCGAGCACACCATCGCCGACGTGCACCGCATCAAGCGCCAGCACGGCTTCAGCGGCATCCCCATCACCGAGGACGGCACCATCAAGACCAAGCTGGTCGGCATGGTCACCAACCGCGACATCGATTTCGAGACCGACCACTCCCGCAAGCTGCGCGAGGTGATGACCACGGACCTGATCACGGCCAGGAAGGGCATTACCCTGAACCAGGCCAACGAGATCCTGCGCGAATCGAAGAAGGGCAAGCTGCCGGTGATCGACGAGCAGGGCCGCCTGGTGGCCCTTACCAGCCGCCGTGATTTGCGGAAAAACCGCGACTACCCCGACGCCACCAAGGACGCCAAGAAGAACCTGATGGTCGGCGCCGCCATCAGCACCAAGCCCGAAGACCGCGAACGCATGGACGCCCTGGCCGAGGCCGGCGTAAGCGCCGTGGTGATCGACAGCGCCCAGGGCGACAGCAGCTTCCAGCACGAGATGATCGGCTACATCAAGAAGAAGCACCCGGAGGTGCAGGTGATCGGCGGCAACGTCGTCACCGAGCGCCAGGCCGAGGCGCTGATCAAGGCCGGCGCAGACTCCCTGCGCATCGGCATGGGCCCCGGCAGCATCTGCACCACCCAGGAAGTGATGGCCGTCGGGCGCAGCCAGGGCACGGCCGTGTACTACACGGCCAAAGCCGCAGCCAAGCACAGCGTGCCGGTGATCGCGGACGGCGGCATCAGCGTGATCGGGCAGATCATGAAGGCGCTGAGCCTGGGCGCCAGCGCGGTGATGTGCGGCAGCCTGTTCGCCGGCACCGACGAAAGCCCCGGCGAATACGTGTACCGCGAGGGCGTGCGCCTGAAGGTATACCGCGGCATGGCCAGCCTCGACGCCATGAAGGCAGGCGGCAACAAGCGCTATTTCACGGAGCAGCAGGACGTGAAGGTGGCCCAGGGCGTCAGCGGCTTCGTGCAGGACCGCGGCAGCATGTTCGACCTGGTGGCGTACCTGAGCCAGGGCCTGCGGCTGGCGCTCCAGGACGCCGGCGTGCGAAGCGTGAGCCAGCTTCACGAGGGCATGGTCAAGGGCACCCTCAGGTTCGAGTTGCGCAGCCCCAGCGCCCAGCGCGAGGGCGGCGTGCACGACCTGTACAGCTACACCCAGCCCGACATGCTAAGCAACCAGCGCGGCCAGTGACGTGGCACCGGCAATCCTGCCGGTGGTCGCGGCGAAAGCGCCGCGACAAGTCGAACGAAGCATCAGTTCAGTCGTCTGAATCTGCTGCCAGCTCAAGCCCCAGCAGCTTCGCCGCCTGTTGGCGGAACTCGGTTGCTCCGCCGTGGGCCGGGTGGCGCAGGTTGGCGACCACTTCCAGCGGCCTGCCCTGCACCTTGAAGCCTTCTAGAGCCTTGGCCGGCAATTGGCCGACGGCCACTGCCTTGGTCTCCGGGTATAGCCGCTGAAAGAAGAACTCCAGGGCCTCGAGGCCGTAGCCGATGGTTTCGGCGTCGGGATCGGCGTTGGAGAGCGGCTCGCCGGGTTGGTGCGGGTGCCAGGGCACGATGTTCCAGCACACCACGTCCGTGCGCGCGCCCAGCAGCTCCATCACCACGCCGGCCGTGGCTTCGCGGTACGCGTTTTCGCGCGTTGAGGTGCGGTCGTAGCAGGAGCCCGGGTAGCACAGCCGGTGCTCGTCACTGAAGGGCACGCCGGTGAAGCGCGCGCCGCGATAGCCTGGCGCGATGCCGATGAACGCATACTTCGGCGCGGGGAGTGCTTTCAGGTAGCGGCGCAGGTTTTCCCGCCGCTTGGCCGCGCCCCCGCGCGCGTCAAGTGCAGGGTCGTCATGCCGGTAGATGTTGAACACACCCTCCGGCAATTCAGCACGCCGAAGGCGCGAGATCAGCTTCTCGATGCCTTCTTCAAACGGCTTCTGCGGAATGGGTGGTTCGGTCATGTGTTCGCTCGCGTAGCCCACCGTGTGAACGGTGGGCATTGGGCGTGTCTGTGTACCGCTTCGTTGCCGACGCTGCAACGCCTTGATGTCGCCCAGTGCGTTGTCGGATGCCGAGCGACCCAATGCCCCGCGCTAACGCGCCGGGCTACACGGTCTGCAGCCCGCACTTCAGGTTGCGGTAGCGCGCCAGCGCCATCAGTGGGAAGTACTCACGGTAGAAGTGGTAGTTCAGATAGAACGCGTTGGGGAAGCCGGTGCCGGTGAACTTGTCTTCTTTCCAGCCGCCGCCAGGTAGCTGATTGTGGATCAGCCACTGGATGCCCTTCTCTACCCTTGCGTCGTCCACCTCGCCCGCCGCCATCAGTCCCAGCAGCGCCCAGGCCGTCTGGCTTGGTGTGGCCTCACCCTTGCCGGCCAATTCCTTGTGGCGGTAGCTTTCGCAGTCTTCGCCCCAAGCGCCGTCTTCCTGCTGTACTAAATACAGCCACTCGACGGCCTTGCGTATGAAAGGTTGCTTCATGTCCTCGCCCACCTGCGCGAGGCCGCACAGGGCGCCGTGGGTGCCGTAGATGTAGTTCACGCCCCAGCGCCCCCACCAGCTGCCGTTGGCTTCCTGCGTCTTCTTCAGGAAGTGGATGCCGCGCGCCACGGGCTTGAAGCTGCGTGTGAAGCCGAAGTGCCCCAGGGTCTCGAGCACGTGGCCGGTGATGTCGGCCGTGCTGGGGTCCAGCATGTTGTCGAGGTCGTTGAACGGGATGTGGTTGACGATGTCCTTGTCGACGGAGTTCTCGAACGCGCTCCAGCCGCCGTCGCGGTTCTGCATGGCCAGCAGCCACTCCAGGCCGATGCGCACTTGCTCGGTGCGCATGCACTTACCTTTGCGGAAGCCGCCCCACAGCAAGGCCATCAGCACCACCGAGGTGTCGTCGATGTCCGGGTAGAAGTCGTTGTAGAACTGGAAGCACCAGCCGCCGGGAATGGCGTCCGGGTTCTTGATCGCCCAGTCGCCTTCTCGGAAGATCTGCCGCGAATACAGCCAGTCAATGTGCCGCTGCATCTCCGGCGCGCGCACGTCCACGCCGGCCTCGGCCAGCGCCACCATGGCCCAGGCCGTGTCCCACACCGGGCTGACGCAGGCCTGCACGTGCAGGCCGCGCTCGCCGTGGTCGATCATGAAGCGGTCCAGCGCCTGCCAGGTCTTCAGCATGCGCGGGTCGTCCTTGTCGACACCCACCTGCGGCAGGGCCATCAGGTTGTACATCATGGGCGGGTAGATGCCGCCCCAGTCGCCGCTGTCGTCCTGGTGGCTGAGGATCCAGTCTTTGGCCTTGCGCAGGGCGATCTTGCGCACCACCGCGCCGATCGTGCCCTCGAACTTCTTCACGAAGCGCGCGCCAAGCTGGATCAACCCGCCCAGGCTGATGATGCCCGGGTCGGTGTAGCTTTCGTAATCCCACTCACGCTGGTCTTTGGGCTCGACGAACAGCTCGTCGATGTCCACGTGCAGCTTCTTCAACGGCCGCGTCTCGTACAGCACCGCCATGGGCACCAGGCTGATGCGGCACCAGTAGCTGAGGTCGTAGATGTTGACGGTCTTGCGCTCCAGCACGTCCGGCAGCTGCGGCAGGTAGGGCAGCAGCACCAGCCAGGGCGGAATCGGCGGCACGCCGGCCCAGTCGAACTGGCCGAACAGCGCCAGCAGGAAGCGGGTTTCGACGCCGACGCGCATGGCGCCGCCCTGGGCGAGAATCCACTCGCGCGCCTTCACCATGTGGGGAGCAATGGGAGAATCGCCGGCAACCTTGAGCGCGAAGTAGCAGGTGACGCTGTAACTGAGGTGACCCGGGCCGCCGGTGTGGATGGTCCAGTAGCCTTCGGGCGTCTGCCAGTTGCGGGTGTAGTCCGCGATGCGTTTCTGCTTGTCGGCGTCCACGCGATCGAGGAAGTGCATCATCAGGATGTACTGGGCGCCCAGGCCGGCCGTGGAGTCGAGCTCGGCGTTCCAGTACTCGTTGTGGGGCTTCTCGCGCAGGTTCAGCAGGCGCTTGACCTGGGTGTCGATAGCGCCGTCCAGCTCGCGGTTGCCGGAGCGCGTGGCGCGCGGCGGCTTGGCGCCGAACTCCTGCAGCATGCCCTCTAGCTTCTCGAGGTCATGGTCGATCTCGCGGAGGGTGCGGTGCCGCGGCCGTTTGCGGCTCAGGTCTCGGTGCAATGTCTGTGTGTGGCGCGTCAAGGAATCCCCCTTCAGGCCGGCAGTATAGCGGGCGGAGTCAGGGCGTAAACGCGGCGGCAACCATCGACGCGAACCGAACAAAAAGCCCGCCGGTTGGCGGGCTTTGGTTACTGCTTGCGGGGCTCACCGGGTCTGTCTTCCGGCGGCATGTACTCGGGCGTCGGGCTCAGCCTGACGGTCACCTTGTACTTCATGCTGTTGGTTTCGCCGGCCTTGATGCCCTTGGGGAACTTCCAGCGCAGGATGTTGCGGTCGTCGTCGCGCTTGAGGTACTCGACGCTGGTGCCTTCCTTGGGCAGCGTAGCCGAGCCCTGGATGTACTCGGTGTAGTAGGGCACCGGCTCGTCAATCTCGGTGGGGCCGGTGTCGTAGTCGTTGGTGTTGTAGTAGACGAGGGTGTAGGTGATCTCGACGGCGTCGGTCACCAGCTCGCGGTCGGCATACTTCCACAGGTGCAGGCCGATCACCCGGCTGGTGAAGGCCGCGTCGTAACCGTAGCGGGTACGGGCACCCTCAAGGAAGGCCTCGCTGCGCACGCCCTCAAGGTAGCTGCGGGACTTGATGCCCTCGGAGGCCAGCTTGCCGGTGTCGGTCCACGGCTGCTCGAGCGATGAATAGGCCCGGTAGCGGTCGCGCCCCGTGCGGTAGTTCAGGCGTTCGTTGCCGTAGACGCCCGGGTACAGCGTGGCGTTGCGACGCGCCTCCAGGGCTTCCCAGGTGCTGCCGTCCTCAAACCCCTCGAACAGCACGCGCCGGATGGCGTAGTCCTGGTGCGTAATGGCCGTGTACGTGTACCGCGTGTAGCGGGCGTCGTAACCGGAACGCCGGTGCGCGGCCGCGCCGTAGGTGGTGCAGCCGGTCTGGGCGTACTCGAGCACCGGGATGTCCACGCGGTTGGATTCCGTGCGCGTGGTGTCTTCACGGGCACTGGAGTCGCGCGTGGTGCCCACGGCGTTCGGGTCCTTGATCCAGGCGCCTTCGCGGGCGTCCTCGTTCTGGCCCGTGTACACGACCTCACCGCTGCTGGCACAGGCGGTGCCAAGCAGGGCGAGAATCGCAAGCGTGTACAGCAGTCGTCGCATGGACTACTTGATGTATTCGCTGTTGCCGAAGTCGATGACCGCGATGACGTGGCCGTTCAGGCGGGCCTGTTCGATCAGGGCCTCGCGGGTGACGGTGTCGCCGTAGTCGTAAACGCGCAGCTGGGTGTCTTCGCCGGCGGTGCCGCGCACGTTGGCGTCGCGGTAGCGCTGGTACACAACGTAGGTGACGGCCTTGAAGTCGTCAACCGCAGTGACGATGTCGGAAGTAAGGTGGACGGGCACCACCGAGATGCGGGTAAGGGCGGTGTGGTCGAACACGTCCATCTTGCCGTACACGGTCTTGCCGTTCCACTTGAGCTCGATGGTCTTCTCGGCATCGTTGCTCTTGAGCGTGTAGACCTTGCTGGTGTCGCCCGAGTGGACCGAGCCTTCGTCGATCTTGATCTGGGCGGTGCCGGAGGGCACGTCAAACTGGAAGCGCATGGGCTTGCTGGAGCCGCAGCCAACCACAACAAGGGAAAGGGCAACAAGCAGGACGCCGGTAAGGATCCGGGCCATGGAAAACCTCCACGACAGCAAACAAGTTAGCGGGGGTGCTGGGCCTAGTTTTTACCCGATTCGCTATCCGGACGCAACCGTTGACAGTCAAACTCTGTAGCCGGGTGGATTTACGTCCGCGGAACCCGTGATCTCTTACATGTGTCATGCTTACATTACACTAGAGACTTCAGATCTACGCTTGGTTGATGTATCTTGTGGTACAGAGTTCCAAACCAGCCACTATATGTTGGAGTGTCAGTCTTCGATTGTCATGCCACTGGTCTGTCCGTTCGATTTTCCTCAAACACTTTCTTGCAATTTGCCTACACCCGCGTCAGAATCATTACACAAGGTTCGAATGAGCGCTGCGGCGCCTTTCCGAGAGACGATCATGAACGACCCGAAATCCACCGTTGCCGCAGGAGAGCGCATCAAGCGCCTCCGCAGCTTCCGCGGCATGACCTGCGCCGAACTGGCCAAGCACATCGGCTGTACCCGCCCGTACCTGAGCGCGGTCGAAAACGGCCGGTACCCCGTAAGCAGCAAGATTCTGCGCAAGCTAAGCCAGGCGCTGAACGTGACGCCTGACTTCTTCATCGCCACCGATGAACCCAACCTGGAAGACACCGAAACCCTGACCCGCGAGATGCTCAACCGCAAAATGGCGGAGCGTTCCCGCGAGGCGGTCAGCGTCGGCGCCCGCGCCGGCACCCGCATGATCCCGGTGGTCGCCATCACCGCCGCCGGCCGTCCGCTGGCGGCTTTCGACGACTACCCCACCGGCACAGGCAGCGACTACGTAGATTGCCCGCGCGACGTTGGCGACGAGAACGCCTTCGCCCTGCGCATCGCGGGCGACAGCATGGAGCCGGTGATTCCCGACGGCAGCACCATCATCGTGGCCCCCAACATGATGCCGCGCGAAGGCAAGCCGGTGGTGGCCAAGCTCGAGAACGGCGACGTCACCTGCAAGGTCTATCAGCGCCGCGGTGACAACGTGATCCTGGCGCCGTACAACCCCGCCCACGACGTGCAGATTTTCAGCGTGCGCGAGCTGCAGTGGGTCTACCCGGTCATGAAGGTGACCGTGGACCTGTACCACTAAACCCGATTCGAAACTCAAAATGCGAAATTCAAAATGATCGCTCGACTGGGCCCATTTTGAATTTTGCATTTTGGAGTTCGTTGCCGCTCGACGGTTACGCCGGGACCGCCCAGTCCGTACTATGGATGGTTCACACGCGGATCGGGAAAAACGTGCGCAGGCTCTTCCTTACATCGCTGCTGAGTGCGCTGACCCTGGCGGGCTGCGGGGCCGGAACGTCGCCCGGCGCGCCGCCGCCCGCCAATTCCACCAGCGGGCCGGTGACCTCGGCCGGTGTGCCGAACATCCGCGCGCTGGTGCCGGCCGACCTGGACGGCAACCAGCTGGTGGATGCGATCCCCCACCCTTCGCTGAAGCGCCTGGTGGTGCAGGCCCCGTCGGGCACCAGTTTCCGGCTGACTCGCGGTGGGGATGACGTGCCGTTCTCGATCGCCGTGATAACGCTGTCGGACGGCACGGTCCTGCATGAACTGATGCTCGAGAACGGAATCGGCACGCAGACGCTGACACTTCGCGCCGGCGACTACCTGCTGCCCATCTCGGGCAGCGAGCAGCTCGGCGCGCGTCAGCCCCTGCTGGCCCACCCGGCTTCGGCTGGAGCGCTGGCCAACGATCTCGCAAAACCGAGCGGCGCCCTTTACCCGGCGGCTGACGACGTCGCGTTCACGCTGGGCGGCGGCCTGCCTTCGCTTTCGACCGGCACTCTGCTGCTGCGTTCCGGCGCGGGCCGCGCGATCGAGCTGCAGCTTTCCATGCGGCCCGAGGGCCTGCGCGCCAAGGCCGCTGAGACGCTGGAGGCGCGGCGCGTCTACGCGCTTGAAGTGACGGGCAAAACCACGGATCCGTACGGCGCCGCGCCCGCCCCGGAATTCCGGGTGTTCTGCCGCGGCGCGCAGGGCAAGACGCCGCTGAAGCTGCGCCTGGCCGACCTCAACCGCGACGGCGAACCCGAGCTGGTCTGCCTGTTCGCCGACGGCTCCATCACCACGCTGACCGACCCCACCGGCCGTGCCGAGGGCATCCTGCCGCCGGGCGATGAAGCCGCCATCGACTTCGCCTGCGGCGACTTCGACGGCAACGGGGCACTCGACCTGATCGTGCTGCTGCAGGGCAGGCAGGGCTTCCGATTGCTCAGCCTTTACAACCAGACGCGCGTCGGTGAGGCGCGCTTCGCCGTGCAGTCTGACGCCATCGCCCTAGAGGCGCCGCTGGCCTTGCGCGCCGCCGACTTCGACCGTGACGGGCGCGACGATTACGCCGTGCTCGATGCTTTCGGCGACGTGCTGGTGCAGTACACCGCGCGCCCGGCGCAGCTTCTGCCCGGGCTGGCCACGCGTGCGCTGGCGTCTGCGCTGGTCTGCGACGACTTCAACGCCGACGGCAAGCCCGACCTGTTCGTGATGGGCGCAGACGGCAGAGGCCGGCTGCTGCAGAACATCAACGGTACCGGCTTCGCCGCCGACCTGGGCGTGCTGCCGCTCGAGCTGACGGGCGCCCAGCGCGTGGTTACAGGCTCTCTCGACGGCGACCGCCACGCCGACTTCATCTTCACCGGCCGCGGCCCTGACCTTTCCGTGGTCCTGGGTTCCGGCTTGCGCAAGGCGACCTTCCCTCTGCTGGGCGAGCAGGAGCGGCTGGCGGGCGCGGTGCTGTGCCGCGACGTCAACCGTGACAGCCGCACGGACATCCTGGTCGCGCGCGAGGACGAGCGCGGCGTGTGCGACGAAATCGGCATCTACCTGAATTCCGACAACGGCGACAACGCGCCGGACGCCATTCTGCCGCTTGGCGCGCGCGTAAACGTTGAGACGCTTGAATACTGGCGCGAACACATCGTGCTGGCCAGCAACGCGGGGCTGCTGGTGCTGAAGGTCAACCCGGCCGACATGCCCCCCACCGTGGACAGCAAGGTGCGCTTCATTGAGGCCTACCAGCCCGTGCCGCAGATACCTGCGCCGCTGGCAGCCGCGATGGCCGACTTCAACGACGACGGGCGCACCGACCTGGCCGCCATCGACCGCGACGGCAACCTGCAGATCTGGCTGAGCGGCGCCGAGGGCGAGCCCTTCACGCCGGCCGGCGATGCGCTGCCGCTCGGCGCCGGAGGTTCGCTTCAGGCGATAGACTTCGATCGCGACAGCGCGCCCGACCTGCTGTACATCCCGGCCGACCCGGCCCTGAAACCGCGCGTACTGCGCAACAACCGGGAAGGCCGCTTCGACACAGAGGACCAGGGGCTGCTGCCGACGCCGCCCAGCATCCTGCGCGGCGCACCGGCGCTTGGCGACTTCGACCGCGACGGCGACCTCGACGTGCTGTGGCCCAGCCCGCTGGGGCGCGTGCAGTTCAATGAGGGCCGCGACGGCTGGCACGAGAGCCGGGCCCAGCTCGAGATCCGCGAGGATTCCGGCCTGCGCCTGCAGTTTTCGGGCGAGCTTTGCTGCGCCGATTTCACCGGTGACGGCATCGAAGACGTGGCCGCGGTGATGCAGGCCACCGAGGACGGCGCCGGGCCGCAGTACCTGGTGCTGCTGGAAGGCACCGGCAGTTCCGACGACGAGGTCGGGCCCTTCCGCGCCTGGATCAGCGGCGCCCTGAAGGGCCGGCTGTTCGGGCTCTCGCCCGCCGACTTCAACGGCGACGGGCGCCTTGACCTGGCCGTGGGCTACGGCGCCACGGACGCAGACGTGAAGCTGACCCTGTTGAAGCTCGGCAACGGCCGCCAGTTTGAGCCCTTCGACGGATCGCCCGCCGCCAAGGGCCGGCTGCTTGACCTCGCGCTGGATGATCTGGACCGTGACGGCGACCTGGACCTGATCGCCAGCGAAGACCTGCCCGAGGGCGGCAATACGATGACCCTATGGGTGAATGACGGGCGCGGCCAGTTCGGCGAGGCTACCGAGGCGCAGGCCTCGCTGGCGCGCGCGATCGGCGACTTCCGCGCCACCAACCTCTCGCTGGCCGACTTCACCGGCGACGGCCGTCCCGACCTGCTGGCCATTGACCGCGACGGCAACGTAGTCATCGTGCGCACCACACTGCCGTGAACACCGCCGCCGAAATCATCGCCGCCGACATCGGCAACACCAGCGCGACCATCGCCCACATGCGCGGCCTCGAGGTGGTTTTTTCAGTTCGACGTCTCCAGCCATGCGCCGGTGCAGGTTGTCGAGGAGGCCCTGCGGGAACACCTTTCCGGCCTGCCGGCGCTGCCGCTGGTGATCGCCAGCGTAAACCCCCGTGGCCGCGAGGCCGTGGAAACCGCCTGGGCCAACCTGGGCGGCGGCAAGGCCTGTGTGCTGGGCCGCGACGTGGTGGTGCCGATCGAGAACCGCGCGAACCCGCCCGGCAAGGTGGGCCAGGACCGGCTGGTGAACGCGCTTGCGGCCAAAGCGCGCGGAGGCGCCAACGCCATCGTGGTCGATTTCGGCACGGCCGTCAGCTTTGACGTGGTGAAAGACGGCGCTTTCGTGGGCGGCGTGCTGACGCCCGGCATCGGCCTGGCCATGGAGGCGCTGCACCAGAAGACCGCGCTTTTGCCGCTGGTGAGGCCGGACGGCATCCGGCCGCCGGTGATCGGCGGCAACACGGAAGACGCCATCAACAGCGGCGTGTACTACGGCTACATCGGGCTGGTGAACAACATCCTGCGCGAGTTGAAAAAGACCTACACAGACAAGCCAACCGTGTTTGCCACCGGCGGCTACGGCGCCTACCTGGCGCCGGAGATCGAGGGCATCGACGTGATCGCCCCCACCCTCACGCACGAGGGCATTGCGTTGTCCTACGCGCTCACGCGCTGATCCCGAATTTTCCGCTTTGTGTTTCGCGGATCGAGATGCCTGCGTATACTTCGCGCATTCTCACGGGAGAGAACCATGCAACCCCCACCCGGCTATCCGCAGGGCCAGCCGCAGCCGCCACAGCAGCCGCAGCAGCCGTATCCTCCCGGCTACGCGCAGCCCGGCCAGGCGCCCTACGGCATGCAGCAGTACCCCTACCATCCGCCGCGCAAGCAGGGCATGCCGGGCTGGGCCTGGGCGCTGATCATCATGGCCGTCTTGTTCATCGGACTGCCGATGATCCTGGGCATCCTTGCGGTGATTGCGGCGCCGGCGATCACTACCAACACGCGCGACGCCCGGCGGGCCGAAGGCGAGCAATTGCTCGGCTCCGCGCGCGATTACCTGCGAGTGGAGTTTGCGAAGACGAACCGAGACCGCGACGCGTTCATGGCATTCATGCTGAAAGCCAGCAGCGGCGACTTCGACGGGATTTACTACACGGTGGACCGCACACCGGGCCAGGCGCGCAGACCCGGTTACGACGCGGAAGTGAGCTGCTCACCGACAGAGAAGGCGCACGACCCATCCCGGGGTTTCATGGTCTTCCGCTGGCAGGACGGGTCTTCGCAGACAGAGTGGAGGTGATCAGCTTGCTGCGGCGGGCAGCTTGTCGTGCAGCTCGTCGCTGCGGGTGCGCCAGCGCTCGTGCATTTCATTGAGCGCCTCGATCTCCGCTTCCAGGGGCAGGTCGTTTTCGCCGGCCAGCATCTCAAGCTGCTCGCGCAGGTTCTCGACGTCATCCAGGAACGTGGATTCGTCGCCCGCAAAGCGCGCCGCCACCGCGCGCAGGGCGTCTTCACTTTCGCCGGCGAGTTGCTCGAACGACTTCACGCGCAGGCACATCAGCCGGCACAGGTTGATCAGCAGCTTGGGGTTTTCCGTCACCAGCTTGGGGAAGTGCTCGCTGGGAATCACCCCCACCACGCTTGGCTCATCGGCCTGGATATCCGCGATGCGCTTGGGCTCTTCGTCGCCCAGCAGCACGCCGATTTCCCCCACCGTTTCGCCCGGCCGAACCACGCCGTACTGCTCACTGCCGATGCGCACGCTCAGCCGGCCGCTGACCAGCAGGTACACGGAGTAGCCCGGGTCGCCACGGCGGCAAAGCAGGTCGCCGGCCTTGAGGCGGTGCTGCTTGCCGACCATGTTGCGGTCGTCAACGACGCGCGACATGATCACGCGGGTGTTCTTGGTCAGCTCGGCGCCGCCGATTTCGCCGTTGCCATAGCTCCAGGTGCGCTTGGCGGCGTTCAGCACCTGCAGCACCGCGTCTTCGCCCTCGGCGTCGTCACCGATGCGCTGCACCAGGTTGTAGAAGTCGGTGCACAGGCCCTGGAAGTCGCGCATGAAACGGCTCGCCAGCCGCTGCCCGCCGCCCAGGCTCTTGTTCGCCGCCACCATGCGCCGTGCCAGCGCGCGGGCCAGCGACAGGCCGAACGCCGGCTGCTCCTGGATCATACTCATGACCCCGCGGGTATCGACCGGGAACTCGGCCACCACGGTGGTTTCGCCCGCGATCAGGCTGGTGAGGTAGTGGCCGGTAAGCCCGCCTTCAACCTCCAGCATGGCGCCGGACTCGGTGTAGAGGGTGACGTCGTGGCCGCGCCGCAGGCGGGCTTCGTCGGCCTCGACCAGCACCTTGTCGGGCACCACCACGCTGCGCAGGCTGCCGGACTTGAGCACGAACGCGCGATCCGCCTGCGCGCCCTGGCGGCAGACCAGCTCGCCGGGGGCATATTCGCGGACGACTGCCTCACGCGCGCTCAAGGGAAGCTCCGGTACGTCAGAAAGTACCAATTTCAGCAGTTATGGCGCGGCGGGGCAACGGGCAGAGGCAGAGGTCAGAGTTCAGGTTTCAGGGTGCAGCCGCCGGTCTACTCAAGTCGTGGCGGCGAATTCCCTGAAACCTGAAACCTGTCCCCTGACACCTACAGGATCGTCGGGTCAGTCGCGAGCTGCACCAGGAAGATCAGCGCCGCCATGCCGCCCAGCAGCAACGCGCTGTTCAGCGCCCCGCGCAGCAGGCCGCGCTTGAACTCGCGGCTGCCGGCCACGCCCATCACCAGGCCGCCCACGATGGCGACCGGCGCGTAGTACAGCGCGTAGATCAGCGCATCCATCACGCCGACTCCTGTTTGCCGTTGATGGCATCCACGCGCATGGTGTCGGATGGCCCGGGCTCTTCGGGGTGTGCGTGGCGGCGGTACAGCTCGCAGATTGCAATCAGGTTCAGCACGCCCGCCACGGCCGCATACACCACGCCCGACTGGTGGGCCATGATGCTGATGCTTTCACCCAGGTAGATGCCCTCCGGGTGGCGCAGGGCATCGATGCCGAAGGTGATCGGCCCGGCCAGCAGCTGGCACAGGAAATACCAGAAGTGGTCGGTAGCGTTTATGGCGGTGCCGTCCGAGATCACCATGCCCGCGGCGTACAGCCCGGCAATGGTGGTAAAGTAGAACAGCCCGTGCAGTTGCCGCCTGGCATAGAAGTGCCCCAGCCCGGGCACCAGCCAGCCCAGCAGCAGTGCGAACCAGATGTTGACCCTGCGTTCCGCCATCGGTCGGGATGTTAGGGCCGAATCAGCGCAGGCGCCAGTGTTGAGGGGTGCCAGCGCGGCACAGCCTTGTTATACACCTGCAGCACCAACGACGAGAAAGGGCGACAGCCATGAGCGAGCACAAAGTGATTGTCATCGGATCCGGCCCCGCGGGCGACACCGCGGCCCTGTACGCCGCGCGCGCCGGCCTGAAACCCCACGTGTTCGCCGGCTTCGGCGCGGGCGGCCCCCGGGCGGCCAGCTGATGCTGACCACCGAGATCGAGAACTTCCCCGGCTTCCCCGGCGGCGGCATCGCGGGCCCCGAACTGATGGCGCGCATGCGCCAGCAGGCAGTTGACTTCGGCGCCGAGTTCGAGGACGTCGACGTCAGCAAGGTGGACTTCAGCGAGCGCCCCTTCAAAGTCTGGGTAGATGACAAGCTCTACACCGCCGAGGCCGTGATTGTAGCCACCGGCGCGCGTTCGCGCCTGCTGAACATCCCCGGCGAGCAGAAGCTGATCAGCCGCGGCCTGCACACCTGCGCCACCTGCGACGGCGCGTTCTATCGCAACAAGAGCATGATCGTGATCGGCGGCGGCGACACCGCCATGGAAGAGGCAACCTTCCTGACCCGCTTCGGCGACGTGAACCTGGTGCACCGCCGCGAGGAATTCCGCGCCAGCACCACCATGCTGGAACGCGCGAAGAAGAACCCCAAGATCAAGTGGACGCTCAATGAGCAGCCGCTCGAGTACCTGCTGCGCGACAACGGCACCGTGTGCGGCATCAAGAGCAAGAACACCAAGACCGGAGAAGTCAGCGAGATCCGCGCCGACGGCGTGTTCCTCGCCATCGGCCACATCCCCAACACCGACCTGTTCAAGGGCCAGCTCAAGATGCACGACAACGGCTACCTGGTGACGGGCGCCGCGGCCGGCGGTCCCAACGCGCACCCGAACAGCTACACCAGCGTGGAAGGCGTGTTCGCCTGTGGCGACGTGCAGGACCACACCTACCGCCAGGCCATCACGGCGGCGGGTTCAGGCTGCATGGCGGCCATCGACGCCGAGCGCTGGTTGGCGGAACAAGAGTAGCCCGGTGCGTAAGCGCCGGGCATTGGCGGGATTAGTGACCCGCCGGAGGTTCCGCGCATCGAAGCAGGATCCGGTCACCAACGCTTTGCTTTACGCTTGCCGTTGCAGGGGCTCACTTGCGCTCATGCCCGGTGCTTACGCGCCGGGCTATACCACACCCGTGATCACTGGCACCTGCCAGACCGCGTAGCCTTGCGGGTTGCGGATGGCGGCGATCATGTCGTTCCAGTGGTCCCACACCTGCTGTCGGCCCAGGCTGCTGTGCTGCGCGATCACGTCCGTGTATCCGTCGCGCCAGGCCTCCCATATCTGCGCGAACAGCTCACGGTCCACCCGCGCGGTGTCGCACACCAGGTAGTCCACACGCACGTCGCGGCAACCAAGCTCACTCAGCCAGCTGAAGACTTTCCGGCCGCTGCGCAGGTCGCTGCCGGTGTTGGCCGCGTAGGTCATGGGGCCGAGGCGCCAGAATTCGTCGGAATCCAGGCGCGAAGGCCAGAAGTGCATCATGGAGTAATCTTCGGCCAGCACGTGCAGACGACCGCCCGGCCGCGTCACGCGCTTGAGCTGCGCCAGCACTTTGTCGGCGTCGGGCACGGCCTGCAGCATGTGCCGCACGATGCTGAGGTCAAAGCTGCCGGCTTCAAAACCGAGCTCAAAGGCATCGCCTTTCTCGAAACTCACGCGCGGGCCGTACGCGGAGGCGGCCTTGCGGGCGGTGTTGAGGTGGGCTTCCTCAAGGTCAACGCCGGTGATTTGCGCTTCCGGGAACAGCTCGGCCAGGCGCCGGGTGATCTCGCCGGTGCCGCAGGCCAGGTCAAGGATGCGGGAAGGCGCGCCGTAGCGCTCGAACAACGGGCGTTCCAGCGGCCAAAGGGCCTGCGCCTGCACAGCCAGGTTGCGCACCATGGACTCGTCGGCCATCTGCGCGGCCTGCGGGTTGCGGTTGGTCGTCATGGCCGGGATTGTAGGCGGCGCGTTACGGCTTGGGAATGCGGCGCACGGCCCAGATGATCAGCCAGGTAACCGACGCGCCCAGCAGGCAGAGCGCGCCGCCGATCAGCAGCAGCGCCGCCCAGATCACCACCTCGGTCACGAACGCGCCGTAGAAGCAGCCGGCCGCGATGACCGCGAAGCCCAGCAGCCACAGCCACAGCTTGATCTGCAGTTCACGCAGGCGCTTGCGCGCGGCCGTGGGGTCACCGCCAAACTGGAAGTACTCGCGGCTGATGAACACTCCGCCGGGGATGCGGCTGGCAGTCACGCGCTCGGAACGGCCGTGGGTTTCCGCGTCGCGCACGACCTCAGCGTCCACGACGCGCCCTGGTTCGCGCACGACCTCTGCATTGCGGATGTCACGTGGTTCCGGCATCAGTCTCGGTCCGCGGCTGGGATCTCCACGCGGCTGCGTGTGGGGCTGACGGTCATGATCGACTTGCCGTTGCGGAACACCGTGACGCGCCCGGTGCTCTGGGACAGCACGATCGCGATCGCGCGTGTCACCTTGGTGATCGCGGCCGCCACGCGGTGGCGGGTTCCCAGTCCGGAGGTCAGATCGACGCGCGCCTCGGCGGGCGGCGAGATGTAAGTGCCCGCGGACTGCAGTGCGCCGTTGCGCCCGACGATGAACGCGCCATCCAGCAGCGCGAACTCCTTGATGGTTTCCTCCAGTGCGGGGTCCAGGATGTTGCGCTCGGACTCGTGGTAGCCGCGGAACGGGTTGATGGTGAGCTGCTGGGTCATTTCGCGCACGACTTCTTCGTCTCCCAGCACCACGGTGGTGCCGATCGGTTTGCCCTCACGACCTTCTTCCGACAACTCGAGCATCAATTGCAGGGCGCGCTCGAACACCTCGGGCAGCACGCTCTCCTTGGCGGCCTTGCTGAAGATGCGCGAGATCATCAGCCGCGGCGTCTCGATCCGCACCGTGTCGTAGGTGTCGCTGCCGCGCTCGCCGCAGACGGCCACCACGCGGCTCCCCTCGCCCAGCAGCCCGCGCGAGCCCGCCGACAACAGAGCGAGCTGCACCGCGCTTTCCTCGCTGAAGTCGCCGCGCGCCAGGCGCACCACCCCCCGCGCCCTCTCGACCAGCGCATCGGGCACGTCGGTGGCGCGGGTGGCCAGCACGATCTTGCGCGAAATGAAGCTCGACAGCAGGCTCGGGTTCCGGAACACGTCGGTGAACAGGATGATCGCCTCGGCGTCGATGTCCTCGGCAAAGCGCAGCAGGTTGCGGATCAGCGCGCGCGTCACTTCGGGCAGGCGGCGCGACACCACCAATCGCTGGGTGCGCACAGTCTCGCCCAGCGCGGCGCGCAGCTTGATGGGCGTGTCGGCGTTCAGCGCGGCCTCCAGCCGCTGTGAATCCTGGCTGTCCTTGAACGAGGCCGCCAGTTGCCCCAGCACGCGCAGGTAGGCTTCGTGTTGTTTCGGCGAGCTGATGAACAGAAAGATCAGGTGCACGCGCCCAAGTTCCGGACGGCCGTAGTCGATGCCGGGCTTGCTGCGCCCCACGATCAGCACCAGCTCATCGGCTACGTCCAGCCGGACATGCGGCACCGCCCAGCCGCGCCCGAGCTGGGTGCTGAGCGCCGCATCGCGCGCCAGCACGGCCGCGGAGAGGTCCAGCTGTTCGCCGGCCGTGAGGTTCAGTGCGCGGGCGGCGCTGGCCACCAGCTGCTGCAGCGCGGCCGTCTTGTCGGTTCCCTTCAGCCGCACCATGCGGTTTTTGCGGATCAGGCTGCCCAGGTTGGGCGTACCGTCCGCCGGGACGACGCGCGGCAATTCGGGCGCGACCACGACGGGCGGGGCGACGGGTGCTTCGGGCTCGGCGTCTTTTTTTGCCATCTTCAGCTTCGGAACCTCGCACCGGGCTTGAGGCGCAGGCCGTTCGCCACATCGCGGGCGGGCTTCCGCGGCTTGCCCTCGAGCTGCAACTCGGTCAGGCGCACCGCGCCCTCGCCGCACGCGACCACGATGCCGCGTTTGTCAATCGCGAGCACCTCGCCGCTCGTGCCGGGAACCGCAATGTCGGCTGATTCCGCTCTATGGATTAACACCCGCAACTCGCCCCGGTCTTCCGTCTGCAGCCGGCTTTCCGCCTTCGGCCAGGGCTGCACCGCGCGGATCCGGTTCAGGATGCCGGCGGCGCTGTCCGCGAAATGCAGCTCGCCGTCTGACTTCTCGAGCGGCGGCGCGAAGCTGGCCTGGCTGTCGTCCTGCTCCACCGGCGTGATGCCGGCCTCCAGCCGCCCCAGCACCTCCAGCATCATCGGCGCGCCCAGCTCGCCGGCTTCGGCCAGCAGTTCCTCGGCGTTCTTTGCCGGCTCAAGCCGCCACGGGCGCTGCAGCAGGATCGGCCCCGCGTCCAGTTTGCGCACCAGGCGCATGATCGTCAGGCCGGAATCCACCACGCCTTCCAGCACCGCGCGCTGCACGGGTGCCGCGCCCCGGTACTTCGGCAGCATGCTGGGGTGAAAGTTCAGGCAGCCGTGGCGCGGCAACTCGAGCACCGCCTTTTTCAGGATCTGGCCGAACGCCACCACCACGATCACTTCCGGCTGCAGCTCGATCAGGCGCTCGAGCGCTTCACCGCCGCTGACCTTCTCCACCTCGTGTACCGGCAACCCCAGCTGCTGCGCCTCGGCCCCCACCGGGCTGGACTCCGCCGCCCCGCGCCGCGAACGTCTCGCCGGCGGCTGCGTGAACACCGCCAGCGGCCGGTATTCGGCGCTGTGGGCCATCGCGCGCAGCGTGGGCAAAGCAATTTCAGGCGTGCCAAGGAAGACAGTGCGCATTGGAAGTGCAGAGTAGCAAGTAAAGAGTGCAAAGTACCAGCCGTCCGTTGGACGCACGGCGGAACTCTGCACCCTGTACCCCCGTACCTGCTGTTGTTGGCGGCTACTTGAGCTTGTAAGTCGTCAGTCCGGTGCTGCCGGCCACGAAGAACTCCTTGCCCTTGGGGTTGATCGCCGCCAGGCCCTTCGGTTCGCGGCTCCAGGCGTACAGCTTGAGCGCGCCCTTGGCCACGTCCACATCAAGCACGCCGGCCGGGCAGGCGAACTTGCAGGCGCGTTCATCACCGGTGTACAGCGCGCCGAAGAACGGCGAGGCAGCGGTCGCGCCGTAGGTGGAGCGGCCGGGCAGATCCTGCGACTTGAACACGGCGCTGAAGCTGGTCTCGATCGCCTCACCCTCGGCGCCGGGGCCGATCACGGTGCAGTTGATGCCCGTGTACTCCCACTTGTTCACCTCGTTGATCAGCACGGCCTGTTTGCGCTTGGTGACGAAGCCGGTCACGGCCGTGTCGCCCACGAACATGGGGTCGGCATCGGCCACGTTGTAGGCCACGTCGATTTCGCCCTTGTCGTCGACCAGGAACAGGCGGCCCTGGCCGATCTCGCGCTCGGCCACCAGGAACTGGTCGCCCTTGTCACTGATCCAGAAGCAGACGGCCTGGGAATCCTTGTATTCGCAGCGGTACACGCGCTGCGGCTCCGAGCCGTCGAGCTTCTGCAGCATGACATTGCCGCCCTGGTCCTTGGCCTGCGAATACACCACGCCGCTGAAGTCGGGCATGGCGCGCGCCCAGCTGCCCGCGACGGGCGGAAGGGTTTTCTCGATTCCGTTGGTGGCCAGGTCGATCAGCCACACGCCCTTGTTGCGCGCGCAGGCCAGCAGCTTCTTGCCCTTGGAGTCAAAGCTGATGAACTCACCCAGGGTGCCGGCCGCCAGCGGCGTATCGAACGGGATACTGTTCACCTCGGCGCGGGTCTTGGCATCCAGAACGAACACACGGTCCAGCGCCAGCACCGCCACGCGCTTGCCGTCGTTGTCGTAGCTCATGCTGAGGGGCTCGAAGTCGATGGCCTGGGCGCGGTACAGCCAGATCGGCTCGTCAGGTGAAGTTTCCCCCTTGATGATGCCGTGGTGCGAGGCGACCAGCGTGGCGCTCGGGCCGATCGCCGTGAACGGCTCGTCGTCGCCGTCGCCGGTGGCCTCGGCGTGCAGCACGCTGGTGGTCCACACCGCCTCGCCGGTCGCGAGGTTGATGCCCTTCAACGCGGCGCGCTGCGGCGTGTGGTTCTCGATGAACACGCCGATCTTGCCCTCGGGCGCGAAGCCGACGCAGGCATCGAGGTAATTGGTCTTGTAGCCGCGCTCCCAGCTGCCGCGCCGGATCACGTACGAATGCAGGCCGTCTTCGGGGTGCGCCACCATGCAGCTGCCGTCCGGGCTCAGCGTGAAGCGCCCCGCGTTGCCGCCGGCGTAGGGCTCAGGTGATTCCTGGGCCTCCTTCAGGTTGCCCTTGCGGTCGAACACCAGCGTGGTCACGCTGGTCGAGCCGCTGAAGCCGCCGGGTTTGCGCGGCACGGTCACCAGCACCACGATCTCGCTGTCCGTCACCGCGCACACCGCGTCGCGGCTCTTGGGCGGAATGCCGTAGCGGCCGTGGTCCCAGGCCAGGCTGATGCTCTTGTCATCCGCGAAGTGCAGCGTGGCGCCGTTGCCGGTGTACTGCCTGCTGTCTTTGTCCCACTTCACCAGCACGCTCAGCGCATGCTTGCCGTTGGCGCCGCCGTGCACGCGATAGAGGTCGCCGCTTGGCGCCTCGGCCTTCTCTTTCTCTTCGGGGCGCCACTTCTTGCCCTTCTGGGCGGGGGGCGCCATGGCCACCGAGGAATCGAATCCGCTGGCGACCTTCACCTTGCCCTTGAAGACGTCCACGAACAGCGTGGCGGCCTGCTCCGAGATCACGCAGTAGTCGCCGCCGTCGTTCGCCATGCGCGGAGCCTCACCAAAGGCCGGCGCGTCCGAGGGCAGCTTGATCTCTTTCGCGCCCAGCGCGCCGGTGATCAGGTCCAGCGTGACGAACTTGAGGGTGCGGTTTTCCTTGTTGTAACCCACCAGGCGATAAGCCTTGTCAGACGTCACGCCGATCCGCGGCTGGTCGGATTTACCGGGCAGCAGGTTGTACACCTCGTACACGCCTTCCGGCTTCACGTCCTCGATGGTCAATGGCGGCAGCTTCTGGCGGCCGGCGTTTTTGCCCCACGGCTGCTGCCCGCCTCCCGGGACCTTGCCGCCGCCGGGGCCCTTGCCGGGTCCGCGCTGGGCGGTCACGTCGCCGGGCAACGCCAGCAGTCCAAACAGTGCAATCGCCGCGAGCGTGAAGAACGTTCTGCGCATGAGCTGTTCCCTTCCGGCCATAAAGATATCCGCACCGGCCGGCGCGGTGTAGCAGTTCAACCCATAAGTGGCCGTGAAGTATTGCGGATTACACGCTTAAGGCGCGATTCCAGCGCTCAAGATTGCGGATCTGCTCAGGTTGCTCCAGGCGGGTGTAGCAGCCGGCGAGGTTGCGCAGGAAACGCGCGGCGATTTCACGGTCGCTGACGGTCTTCAGCATCCCGGGCTCGACCTCCTCGACGAAATGCGCCAGCAGGGCCTGCAGCTCGCCCGCGGTCAGGCGCCGAAAGCCGTCGAAAGGATCGAAGAAATAGCCGATCTTGAGGTCCACGTCGCCGTAGAACCCCAGGAAGTGCCCGGGCGTGCCCACCCCGTGCACCGGCAGCTCCAGCCGCCGCCCCACCAGCAGCGCCACCGCGCACAGGCTGATCGGGATGCCCTTGCCGCTGGAAAGCACGCAATCCAGGTAGCTGTTCTCGGGCGCGTAGTAATCCGCCGCGTTGCCGCGCAGGCCGTGGCGGCGGCACAGCACCTCCGACAGCACGCCCAGGCCCAGCTCGAAGGCGCGGTCGCCGCTGAGCAGCGCGCCGACCTCGCCGGCGTACTGGTCCAGCGTCGCGCTGATGTCCAGCGCCGGCGGATTTTCGCCGGTCTGGGCGATCAGCTTCAGCGCCGCCTCGAGCTCGAAGCGCCCCGTCGCCAGCCGCGTCCACTCGCCGTCCAGGGCCTGGAAGCGCCCCCGTACCAGCGCACTCTCCACGTTGCGGCGAGCCGTGGGCGAGGCGCGTTCGCAGCTGGCCACTACCTGTTCCAGGTCGTCCGCGTTCATCGTGGCCAGCTGGGAAATCAGCGGCTCGGCCGCGAGCGGGTCGGGCTCATCGAGCAGGCGCATCAGCGCCTCGAGGTTTGCGCCGGTAATCGGAATCCTGACCCCTTCACAAAGGCCGTTACCAGCTTACCCTGAAGTGATGCTGGAAGGAATCAGACGGCGGCGCGAACAGTGTCCGGCCTGTGGCAAGCCTGCCGCGGGCGACGGAGACTGCTGCATCTTCTGCGGCGCCGGTCTGCTGCTGCTGCCGGTCAACGGCTGGCGCTCGGTCTATCACCCCTACAGCTACGCGGACGCCCTGCTGGCCAGCGCCACCCTGCAGGCCCACGGCCTGACCGCCCGGCTCAAGCACAGCAACGTCGAGCGCGCGCTGCTGGGACACGTCGGCAGCGTGGTCGAGGTTGCCGAGGGCGACCACCTCTTCGCCCAGGAGCTGCTGCGCCAGTTGCGCGGCGTGCGCACCGACACCGAATACCTGGAATGGCAGCAGATCAAACACGCGGCCCGCAGGCGCCGGCGCGTACTGATCGGCGCCGTGGCGGCCGCCACGGCCTCGGCAGCGATCGCAGTCGGCGTGGTATGGAACTGGGTGACAGAAGAAAACTCGCGCTCGGAGGCCGCCCAGGAACGTAGCGAAGCGCGGGGGTAGAGGTCTGCCTGCAGCCATCAGTCGCCGGCCGAATTGACACCTGCAACCCGCTGCGCCCTGTAACCTGAAACCTGTCCCCTGAAACCTGCCCAGTGCTTTCCCACATCGACACCGTGCTTTTTGACCTCGACGGCACGCTTACCGTGCCGGTGATCGATTTCGACGGCCTGCGCGCGCGCCTGGGCCTGCCGCACGGTGTTTCCATTACCCATGCCCTCAACGCGCTGCCCGAACCGGAGCGCGAGCGCGGCTTCGAAATCGTCCGCGACGCCGAGCTCGAGGCCGCACGCCTCGCGCGCGCAGCCCACGGCGCCGTCGAGCTCACCAGCTGGCTGCACGGCAACCGCTTCGCCACCGGCATCATCACGCGCAATTTCCGTGCGGCCGTGGACATCACATTGCAGGCCCTGGGTCTGAGTTTCGACGTGATCATCACGCGTGACTGCGCGCCGCCCAAGCCGGCGCCGGACGCGCTGCTGGAGGCCCTGCGCCGCCTGGGGCGCAGGCCGGAAACGACCCTGATGGTCGGCGATTTCCGCGACGACATGGAGGCCGGGCGCGCCGCGGGCGCGATGACCTGCCTGGTGACCAACGGCGAGGTGGAGGCGCGTTTTGAGTCGGACCTGGCCGTGCCGTGGCTGGAGGATCTGCTGGAGCTGCTGAAGGAATCGCGGGCAAAGTGAAAGGGGACAGGTACCGAGGTACCTGTCCCCTTTGCGTGTGCTGCGTTGACTACTCGCGGCGGGCGCGCATGCGCAGGCCGAGGCCCAGCATGGCGAGCAGGCCGAGAGCGAACATCCAGTAGCTGGAGCCGTCAGTCGCGGCGCAACCGCCGCCGCCACCGCCACCGCCGCCGCCGGTGAGGCCCGGGGGCGGGCTGCCGGCGCTGATCACCAGGCTGAAGGCCTGGGTGTCAGTCTGCGCGGTCGGGGTGCTGCTGTCGGTCACCTGCACGGTGATCGGGAAGGTGCCGCTCTGGGTCGGCGTGCCGCTGATCGAGACGGTGTCGGTGGTCGAGGCGCCAAGGCTCAGGCCCGTGGGCAGCGTGCCGGCGCTGATCGTCCAGCTGTGGTTGCCGGTGCCGTTGATGGCCGTGATGTTGGCACTGTAGGCCGTGCCCTGGGTGCCGGCGGGCAGGCTGGCCGTGGTGATGACCAGTGCGCCCGCGGCGCTGATGTCGACCTGGAAGTCCTGGGTGTCGCTGTTGGTGCCGTCGGTGATCTGGACGGTGAAGTTGTAGGTACCGGCCGTGGTGGGCGTGCCGGAGATGGTGGTGGTGAGTCCGGTGGCCGCGGTATCAAGCACCAGTCCCGGCGGAATGGTGCCGGCGCTGACGGACCAGGTGTAGGTCGGGCCGGTGGTGCCGGTTGAGGTGGCCGTGATGTTGGTGGTTGTGTAGACAACCGTCTCCGAGCCGTTGGGCAGGGTTGTGGTCACGATGGTCAACGAGTTGCCACCACCGCCGCCGCTGTAGTTGAGTGTGTAGGTTTCCTCAACGAATTCGGGACCGGTACCGTTAGTGACGCGCACGGTAACAGTGGATCCCGCCGGCGTGGTGCTGCCAAACACCAGGTTGACACTGGCGCCGGTCGCCGTGGTCGTTCCAGCCGTGTTGAAACCAACGCCAGTCGGAACAGTACCCGTGAACGACCAGTTGTAAGTTGCAGTGGGTGTGCCACCACTGGCAGTCAGAGCAGCAGGTGATGTGGTGAGAGTGCTACTCGCAGGCGTGATCGCCATACGCGGCGTAGCCTGCTTGGGAGTATTGGCCGAAACTGAGTTGGTTGTCTCCGTTCTGTCAAATGTCACCTGCCACCACGCCCGCAGCGGGGCTGTGAAGCCCGCACCAGGGCGAACGATTACTCTGAAGTTGTGGGTGCCGGTACGCCCAGCAGGTGCGACACTGGCAACTGCACCCTCTTCGCCACCACTCAACCCGGTACCCGCCGTCGAATTGAGATCAAGTTGAAGTGTTGGTGTGGCACTGAAACCATCTGCGGTTAGATCCCACAATTCAACGATCAGGTTCCCAGATCCGCCGGCAGCGTACACGTTCGACCAAAGGCTGAACGGCCTGTCGCCGGTACCACCCGTGTAATTTACACTGAAATCAAACTGAATTTCATCAGTGGCGGCTGCAATGAGAGTGGAAGAAAGGTTACTGTCATAGGAATTCATCAACTGCATACAGTAACCTGCCGACGTACCACTGGTTCCGATGCTCGCAGCATACACATCGCTGAACACACCCGGCACACCAGTAGGTGCCGCACTGGCTCCCGCCGCATTTGTGATGGTAACGGAAACGTCGTTGCTGAACGTACCGTTGGCATCGTAGGGAATGATCAGCAGCGAAAACCTCTGGAGCGTTCCGTTGTAAGCGGGTGTATTGTACGTCCCCTGACCCGACCCAGCTCCAGCCACACCAGCCAGCACGTTTGCAGCATTCCACTGGTTGATATCAAAGGCCACGGGACCACCTCCCGCTGACCGGGTTACGTCCATAAAGAACACAACACATCCAGCATTTGTCGCCGAGGTAACATCAATCGTCCACGCCTCGGACGAACCGCCAGCAGCAAACGTGGTTTCGAATCCCGTAATCAGCAGACTGCTGCCTGACGAGAACGTTCCGTTCAGTGGACCATATGTCCACTGTGCATGAGCCACACCTGCGGCCGCAAAGAGAATCGCGGACATCAAAACTCTCGTTATCAACTTGCGCATCGAATTCTGTCCTCCTGATTGCGCGCTGCCCAGTGCGCAACGTTACAATGAAGCCTCCAAATGGCGTGCTCGCGCACACCAACGTGCCGTATCGAAACAGAAGATTTCCCCCAAGCGTGTATATTATGGTAGGTACCAACGGGCCGGGTGCAACAAAAGTTCAACGCTCTTTTTGCCGAATCCGCCCTATCCTGCTGCAATTACACGGTTTACGACGTTTGGCAATATGTGCGTCATGGTTTGCCTACCGCTTTGTATGGGGTGGACCTTCACCGTCTATCCGTTTAGGCTTCCGTCCCTGGAGGCCTTTCATGAAAGCCATTGCACGACTTGCCGATTCCTTCCGCACCGAGATCAAGGTCGATCCCGACCTCAGCCACACCATCATCGCAGATGAACCACCAGAGGTCGGCGGCGCAAACGCAGGGCCCACAGCCATGGGCCTGCTCGCCGCCGCGCTGGGCGCCTGCACGGCCGCGACCTTGCGCAGCTACGCGAACCTGAAGGGGATCGCGCTGGAAAGCATCGAGGTCGAGGTGGACGCGCAGCGCCGCAAGCCCTCAGAGCAGGTGGAAGGCGCCAAGGCCACGCTGATGACCAAGAAGATCACGCTGAAGGGCGAGCTGAGCGACGAGCAGCGCAAGCGCATGCTGGAGATCGCCGAGAAGTGCCCGGTAAACCGCGCCCTGCTGCAGGGCGTAGACCTGGTGCACGAGTAGGCACAGCCGCCTTTGGTGCCAGTCCCGGTTCCCGCCCCCATTTACGGGAATACCGGACCCGGTTATCCTGTTTGTTCGACAGGGAGAATAAACAGATGAAAGCCACCGCAAGCATGGGCCCGGTCGGGTTCAAGACCGAGATCAAAACCGGCCAGAAGACCACCCACACATTGTTCGCTGACGAGCCGATCGGCAAGGGCGACGACACCGGCCCCACGCCGATCGAGATGCTGGCGGGCGCGCTGGCCTCATGCACCACGCTGACCCTGCGCAGCTACGCCAACGTGAAAGGCATCAAGCTGGACGGCGTGGACGTGGACGTGGAGATCGTGCGCCGCAAACCCAGCGAGCTCAAGCCAGGCGAGCACGACATGCTGATCCGCAAGAAGGTGAACATAAGGGGCGATTTCACGCCCGAGCAGCACGAGCGCCTGCTGGAGATCGCCGAAAAGTGCGCGGTGCTGAAAGCCCTGCGCGAAGGCGTGGACCTGGAGGCGCTGTAGGGGTCTGACCCTGTTTTCGCTTTTTGAAAACAGGGTCTGACCCCTTTATCTAGCAAGGGGTCAGACCCTCTTTTTGTTCCAAAAACAGGGTCAGACCCCCTACCGCATCTTCTCAATGATCGACTTGTCGAAGTAGTTCACGCCCATGCCGGCGTCGATCACCAGCTCCTGTCCGTTGATGCCGCTGCTGCGCGGGCTGAGCAGAAACGCCACCGCGTTCGCCACCTCCCGCGTGCTGACGGCCTGCTTGCGCAGGGTCGCCTGCTCGGCGTACAGGTAGCTGTCGAGGTAGCCGGGGATGCCCGCGCTGGCGCTGGTTTTCAGAAGGCCGGGGCACACGGCGTTGAAGCGGATTTTCGTGTCAGCGCTGAAGCTCTTGGCCAGGAACACCACGCTGGAGTGCAGTGCCGCCTTGATCGGCGCCATGTAGCCGTAGTTTTCCGCGGCCATGCGCGTGGTGCTGATGCCAATGGTGACCACCGCGGCTTGCTCATCGAAGTAAGGCTTGAAGGCGCGCGCCAGGGCCACCAGGCTGAAGGCGCTGATGTTCACGGCCTGCAGGAAGTCTTCGCGGTTGGTTTCGTGGAAGGGCTTCATGCCCTCGGAATAGTTGGCGAAAGCGATGCTGTGCACCAGGCCGTGGATCGGCCCGCGCGCCTCCCCCACCGCCTTGGCGACGGCGTCGATTTCGGCCTGCGACTCCACGTTGCAGGTGAACACGGGTAGCGCAGGCGCCTCGCCTGCACCGGCCGTGGGCGCCCGCCCCCGGCACGCTTCAGCAGCAACCCTTCGATCTCGGCCTTGCGCTCTGCGTCGCGCACCACGTGCACTACACGCGCGCCGGCCTCTTCCAGCGTGGTGGCTGCCAGCCACGCCACCGACTTGCGATTGGCGGCGCCGACCACGACCACGGTTTTGCCCGCAAGTTGCAGAAAGTCGTTCAAGCCGGGATCTCCACCATCGCCACGATGAACTTCACGCGCAGGACGTTCTTGCCCGCGCAAGACACTTTGCCGTTCATGACGAAGGCGTCACCCATTTTTTCTTCCTGCTCGACTTCAACCCGCAGGACATCACCCGGCACCACCATACCCCGGAACTTGGCCTCCAGGATCCGAGTAAGCACCGGCTTGCGATCACGTAGCGCAGGCGCCTCGCCTGCATCCCGTAGCGCAGGCGCCTCGCCTGCACCGGCCGTGGGCGCCCCGCCCACGGCACTACCACCAACCCACTTCCAATCCACAAGCCCCGCCGCAACCGGATTCTCAACCGTGTAACGCACGCGAAGATCAAATTCCTCACGGTCGCGGATCAAACGATCAAACGACTCCCGCTGCCAGAATTCACCCGTGCGGCCGAGCAGCTTGTTACACGCCTTGGCCGTAAACGACTTCCACGAATGAAGGATGTCGCCAAGCGCATGTCCCGCAAACGGCCGAAACACCACATGCACATGGTTCGGCATCACGCACCAGGCGTACAGCGCATAACGTTCGCCATCGAACTTCGTCAGCGTCTCCGCTACGACAGCCGCGCAGTCGGGGGCTTTCAGGTGGCATGCGCCGTGCCCGGCGTTCAGAAGTTCATCAACGGTGATCGAGTAGAGTTGGTCCAGGCGCTCGCGCTCGGTGTCCGTCAACGGTCGATTCAGATGTTCCGCTGTCTTTACGATGTCGTAGCGCTGCTCCTCGATGTGTTTGCGGGCGTCGGCCGGCAGCGAATCCGCCAGCCGGAAGGTTACGAAGTAGGTTGCGTGCTCGCGCTCCCAGTGCGGCAGGTAGCCTCGATGGCGTTTCATGACTCGGGGGTCGATTGGGGCGAAGGCTGATTCTGGGGGTGCCGTGGGCGAGGCGCCCACGGCCTGTGCAGGCGAGGCGCCTGCGCTACGGTCCTGCGCGCCCGCAACACTCAGCAGCATGGCGCCGGTCTGGAAGCAGGCTTCGCATAGCAGCACGCCGGGCATTAATGGGCTGCCGGGGTAGTGGCCTTCAAACTGCGGCTCGTCGGCGCGGACGGTTCTTTCGGTGACTATGTGGCCTTCGGCCTGCTCGAGGATACGGTCCACGAACAGGAACGGCTCCCGGTGCGGGATGCGGGCTTTCACTTGTTCGAGGTCGTCGCTCATCGGGCCGGTGCAGGCGGGGCGCCTGCGCTACAATGCAGGTACTCGGCCATCTTGTTGGCTGTGATCACGCCGTAGTTCACGGTGCCGAGCCAGCCGGACATGATGATGCCCACGCTGCCCGCGTGGTACAGGCCGGGCACCTGCTCGCTCAGCTTCATTGACACGTCAAGGCCCTCGAACTTGGTGCCGAAGCTGGCCCCCTGCATCTGCTGCGTGTAGAAGTTGAAGGTGCGCGGCGTGCTGGCCTCCACATGGTCGATCTTCTCGCGCACGCCCGGGATGTACTTCTCCAGGTGATCCAGCGTGCGCTCGATCAGCGCGTTCTTTTCGCGCTCGTACTCGACCTCATCCAGCCCCTGCCAGTCCTGCCAGCGCGCGTTGTTGCTGCTGACGATGGTGTAGCCCGCGTTCGGCAGGTGCGGCCGTGTCTTGGGGTAGTAGAAGCTGAAGGTGCGGCTCTTGGTGCGCAGGTCGCACAGTTCTTCGCTGGTGAAGCGCTCAGCCGTGCTGCAAAAAAGCAGGTCGGTGATGAAGGGGATCTCCTCGCCCTGCTTGATGCCGATGTAGACCTGGCAGGAGCTGCCGCTCAGGCGCACGGCCTTGGTCTGCTCGATGAATTCGGGGTTTAATTTCTCCTCCCCCACCAGCTTCAGCACCGTGGACTTGATGTTGGCGTTGCTGAGCACGCTGCGGGCCTTGATTTCGCGGCCGTTGACGCGCACGCCGGCCACGCGGCCGTCTTTCACCAGCACGCGCTCGACCTGCGCGCCGCTGAACATGTCGACGCCGTTCTGCGCGAGAATCTTGCGCATCTTCATGATCAGCTGGTCCGTGCCGCCGCTGAAGGTGAAGACGCCCTTGCTCATGAAGTTGCTGAACACGATGCCGTAGGTGATGGCGGGCTCGGAGAGCGTGCTGCCGTTGGCGTAGGTGATCGGCTCCATGAACGCGCGGTGCACGTCGTTGCGGCCGGGGAAGAAGCGCTCCAGCATTTCGCCGGTGGTGGTGCCGTCGTTGTTGTAATACTCCATTTTGCGCAGGTGGTCGTAGAAGCTTTCGACGTGCGCGCGGTCAAGGTTGAAGGCCTGCACGACCTTGTTGGTGTAGTCGTCGCGGGTGAATTCGGTTTCGAAGCTGAACTGCGGGTTGTCGAACTTGATGCTTTCGAGCTTCACGATGCTGTCGGCGATTTCTTTCGACCAGTAGCGGCGCATGGACTTGACCATGCCGACCGGGAAGCCGTGCAACGAGATGTCGAAGATGTGTCCGCCCGGCCGTTTGAACCAGGTGGCGAGCCCGCCGTAGTTGTAGTGCTGCTCAAGCAGGCAGACGCGGTAGCCCTGGGTGGCCATCACGTTGGCGCCGGTAAGGCCGGCCAGGCCGGAGCCGATCACGATTACGTCGTATTCACCCTTGGCCTTCTCGACGGGATTGGCCTTCTGCTGCAAGCGCCCGCCCGAAGAGCCGCGCAGAACGCGCTTGCCCTCGGCCTTGAGGTTGAAACCGGATGTCTGTTCTTGTGTGGTCATTTCGCCCTCTGACTTTACAGCACTATCCACGCTTCTTTCGACTTCGGATCGGCGGAAAGGCGATTCTGAGTTCGATTCGTCGAAGAAATTTCAGCTTGTGGTCCTTCTTGTACCAGCGCATGAAGCGCTTTGCAGATTCCTCAAACTGCTGAAGACGCTTCATCCCAGGCGCAAATCGTGGTGCGAACAGCAGAATGGCACGGCTGTTGTTGTGAGTGTTCCATGGGTAATCCGTACGCCCAAGAACCTTAGCCTCTAAGTACTTGGCGGCCGCATCATCGGAACACACCTTTGTCCTTACCGCCAGGTGCCAGCCCCAGCCCAAGTGCCACTCAATTAGAGCACGCAACTGGGAGCCCGAAGCGATGTACTGCTTCAACCGCTTCTTGAGATCCTTCGCCCGGCCTTTGTAAACGACGGTGCCGTTCGGGCGAGTCGGCACCCCTGGCTCAATCAGCGCTAACTCGTAAACCCCGGGACGATCTGGGATTGATTCCAGAGTCTTCACATCAACGAGTCGATTCCTAGCCGCATAGCCCTTATCAGGAGCTTTCAGCCATACCAATCTCCGCCAACGGCTCCATCGCTCTGCCAATTATGGCCCCCTATCGGAATGTCTCCACCGCTGCGTTGTCGCGCTGAAGTACCCAGCGGTTGGCCATGCTGATGCCGCTCAGCATGGCCCCGATGATGCCCAAAAAGCCCTGGTCGGTGCCGATGATATAGAGGCCTTCCACGCCGCTCTCGCCGGTGCGCTTCTTGAGCGGGCTGCCGTACACAGCGCCCCCTTCGTGGCCGGTGTAGTGCCGGATCGTGCGCGGCGTGAACATGTCCACCAGATTGGTATGCGGCCGGAAATCCGGGATGTGTGTCAGCACGTCTTGGCAGGAATGCGCGTACCAGTATTGCTTGGCGGAGTGGTAGTCATGTAGCGCAGGCGCCTCGCCTGCACAGGCCGTGGGCGCCCCGCCCACGGCACAAACCACGCCAGGCGTCCAATCCGCGGCTGGCGGGGGCAAGGTGCCCCCGCCCTGTGCAGGCGGGGGCGCCTGCGCTACGGGGCGAGGCGCCTGCGCTACGGGCCAGCGTCGCCCACTTTTCGTAGTTGGCTATGTTTGTGATGCGCACGAGGTGGTCTTTGGGCTGCTGTGGCAGATTGAAGTTGCCGGGCATGCAGATCACGCCGCTGCTGGTGTCGCACAGGTCGGCGGGCTGTGCGTAATTGAAGCGCTCGGTGTTGCTGAAGAAGATGATCGTCTCTTCGATGCCCAAGTCGCGTGCGGGTTTGTCGAGCACGCTGATGGTTTCGGTGAAGGAGAGCTTGCCGACCGCTGCCGTGGGCGCTCCGGGAATCCGCAATGCGGATTCCCGGCTCATTTGTGCCGCAAATCCCACGGCCTGTGCAGGCGGGGCGCCTGCGCTACACAACCGCCCTGTCTCCACCAACCCCGCTGACGACAGCACGTTGTCTGCCGTGAGGGTTTCGCCGTTGTCTAGTTCTACGCCCGCGGCGCGCTGGCCGTCGGTGATGATGCGCTTCACGCCGGCCTTCAGGCGCAACTCGCCGCCGCTGTGCCTGTAGTGGTCAATCAGCAGTTTCAGAATGTGCCGCACGCCGGCCTGGGGCCTGGCGAAGCCCTCGAAGAAGATGCTCTTGAACATCACCACGAACTGGTCCCAGTCCATGTCGTTCTCGCGGGCGCTGCCGTAGAACATCAGCGGGCAGAACAGCATGTCCGTGAGCACGGGGTCGGTCAGGTGCGATTCCACGATTTCGCGGGCATTCAGCGTGGGTGCATTCAGGTCCAGCTCGTTGTACTCGCGTACTTGACGCGTCAATGCGTCAAAGCCGTCGATCTGCCCGGGGAAGGCGCGGGCGATTTCGCCGCGCAGCAACTCGAAGTCATTGCTGAACTTCAGCTTCACGCCCGGGAAGCTCACCGCGCTGTGGCCCTGCTGGTGCAGGTCCAGCTCCTCCCAGCGGATGCGCAGCTGTTTCAGCAGGCGTGTCAGCGGCAGGCCCCTGGCCCCGCGCGGGGCGTAGTTCGTCATGGCGTGCAGGCCCACGTCGAACTGGTGCCCCTGGAACTGGTAGAACGAATTCAGCCCGCCCCACACATAATGACGCTCCAGCACGACAACCTTCTTGTCGTACATGGCCAGGCGGATGCCGGCCGCGAGGCCGGACATCCCCGCACCGATGATGATGGCGTCGTAGTGCATGCGTCGCTCCGCGACGCAGGTGATAGGTTACAGGTTATAGGTTGTAGGGAACTGCTCTTCCCTACCACCTACGCCCTACAACCTACTACCTGCCTTTAGCTCACCAGTTCCTTGCCGGCCATCTTGTCGCGCAGGTAGTTCACGCAGCTGTCGAGGCTGGCCAGGTGCTCGTAGTCCGTGTCGGGCACGTGAACGCCGTAGCGCTTGCGCAGCTCCATCACGATGTCGAGGAAGTCCATCGAGTCGAGGTCGAGCTGGTCGCGCAGGCGCGTGGCCGCGTCGATGTTGCTGGTGTCCTCGTCGGGGTTGATGTCGTTGATGATCCCGATGATGGCCTGCTTGATCATTTCGTCTGTCATTGCGTCTTCCTTGGTTGTGCCCTTGCGGGCGATGTTTGTGGTTGTGTTCACGCGGCAACTTCGCCGCGTGTCCCCGGCCTTTCGGCCGGGGCTCTATTCGTACTTCTTCACGATCAGCGCTGAGTTGATGCCCAGCATGCCGAAGCTCATGTTCATGATGGTCTTCACCTCTCCCGTCTGTTTGGGCTGGTTGATCACCAGGCCGCGCACGGCGCATTCCGGGTCCAGCTCGTCGATATTTATCGTCGGGTGCACCACGCCGTCGTCGAAGCTGGGCAGGTTGCCCGCCAGCTCCAAGGCACCCGCGGCGCCCATGGCATGGCCGATGTAGCTCTTGGTGTTGTTGACGTGCACGCCCTGGTAGTCGCCGAACACGGCGTTGACGGCCGCGGCCTCCATCTCGTCGCCGCTGGGGGTGCTGGTGGCGTGGGTGTTGACGATGCTGATGTCGCCGGGCTGCATGCCCGCGCGCTTCAGTGCTCCGCGCATGCATTCCATTTGCCGCTGCGAGTTCGGCAGCACGTAGTCGCTGGCGTCGCTGTTGACGTGCCAGCCGGCGATCTCGGCGTAGATCTTCGCGCCGCGTTTCAGCGCGTCGTCCAGGCGCTCCAGCGTGTACAGGCAGCCGCCCTCGGCCACCACGATGCCGTTGCGGGCCTTGTCAAAGGGGCGCGAAGCCTTGGTCGGGTCGTCATGGTGGGCCAGCGCGCCCTGCTGCTTGAAGCCGGCGAAGATACCGAACGTGTGGATGCTCTCGCTGACGCCGCCGCCGAACGCCAGGTCCACCTCGCCCAGTTGCAGCATCTGGGTGGCGTGGATCACGCCCAGGTTGCCGGCCGCGCAGGCCGCGCCGATGGCGTAGGCCGGACCGGTGATGCCGAGGCTGAGCGTGACCTCGCCGGCCGGGTTGTTGGCCACGGTGCGCGGGTTGTGGTGGTGGGTCCAGAAATCGAGGTTGTAGTTCTGCTTGCTGACCTCGTAGATCTCGGTCTCGGTCTCGACGTTACCGTGCTCGGTGGTGCCGACGTATACGCCGACCCTTGACTTGTCAACGCCATCCCAGCCGATGCCCGCGTCTTTCAGCGCCTCGTGGGCGCAGTAGATGCTGATGCTGCCCGCGCGGGTGCCGCGGCGCAGGTCTTTGCGCTTCTGGTAGCGGGTAGCCTCGAAGTTGCAGATGCCCGCCAGGGTCTTGCCGAAGTAGCGGATCTCGTAGGGCTGCACGCCCGAGCGCCCCTGCAGCAAAGCCTGCCGGAACTCGGCCAGGTTGTTGCCGTTGGGCGCGGTCAGGCCGACGCCGGTGATCACCACGCGCGCTAAACTAGACATGGGCGTCCTCCGCTTCTTCCACGGGCGCCGGGTTGCCGTTGCCGTTGAGCTGGCCCGTCTTGCGACGGCCGTTGCGGAACTTGTTGATCTCGCCGGGCACCTTCATGCCGATGGCGGCCATGCGCTTGACCACGCGGGCCAGTCGCGACTCGTCGTTCTTGGGCACCGCGCTGCTGGCGGCCACGAAGAACTGGATGGTGGCCTCGGCGATCTCGCTGGTCGTCACGATGCTCTGCAGCGTGTGCACGCGGGCATCGTTGCTGCCGTAGCGCTCGGTCACGTACTGCAGGGCGCTGCGGGCGTTGTCCTTGAAGTTCTGCACGGCCAGCTGTTCGCGGCGGCGCAGCACCGTGGTCACGATGCTCATGGTGTCGCTGACCGCGCTGTGCATCTGGCAGCGATGCTCGCTTGAGAACTCGCTGGTGACAGCGCCCCACTCGCGCAGCTCGGACAAACACTCGCTGACCGAGCCCGCACTCATGTCGAGCTCGTTGGCGATGTCCGCGGCGCTGAGCGACTTGCCGGCCAGCGCCAGCAGCCCCCACACCTTGCCCAGCCGCGACTTGAAGCCGATGGCCGAGAAGAACGTCTCGAACGTCATCAGGTGTTCGCGTAACACATTATCCATGGCGTTGCTCCTGAAGCGCCCCCTCAGCCCCGGCCGGCAGGCCGGGGGAGTCAGAGCCCAGATCACTATCCAGGGTTGTTTCCCCACCCGTGATGGCGGGGCCATTACAGAAATACTCGTCCAGCGCTTTTGCGCCCATCCACTGCGGCCGATAACCGAGGTCGCGTCTGGCCGCATCCAGTTTGAACCAGTGCGAGGTCGCCAGGTTCTCGGCGACAAAACGCGTCATCGGCGGCTCAGCGCCGATGCCCAGCAGGCGCCAGATGAACTCCATTACAGCGCCGGCGCGATAAGCCGTGGCCGCGCTGACCTGCGCGCCGAGTTTCGGGATGCCCGCGCGCTCCAGCACCGTGTTGAGCCAGGGCCACAACTCGACCGTTTCGCTGCTGATGAAGTAGGCTTTGCCGGCCGCGCGTTCGATGTGCTCAAGCGCCAGCAGGTGCGCGTCAGCGGCGTCATTCACGTGGGTGATGTCCACGCGGTTACGGCCGTCGCCGACCTGCTTGAGTTTGCCCTCGCGCGCGCGCTCCAGCACGCGCGGCAGCAGGTGCGGGTCGCCCCTGCCCCAGATCAAGTGCGGGCGCAGGGCCACCGTGCGCAGGCCGTGCACGCCGTTGGCGGCCAGCACTTCCTGCTCAGCCAGGGCCTTCGATTCGGCGTAATGGGTGAGGAACTTTTTCGGGTAGGGCAGCGATTCGTCGCCACCGTCGATGCCGCCGCGCTCGAACACCACGCTGGGCGTGCTGGTGTAGACCAGTTGTTGCACGCCGTGCTTGTGGCAGGCGGCCAGCACGTTGCGCGTGCCGGCCAGGTTTATGCCGAAGTACTCGGCGCGCGGGCCCCACACGCCGGCCTTGGCGGCGGTGTGGAACACCACGTCGGCGCCAGCGAAGGCGCTAGCAACGTCGTCTGCATCGCGCAGGTCGGCATTCACTCGAAGGGGGTCAGACCCTGTTTTCGTTCCGAAAACTGGGTCTGACCCCTTTGCGTTGCGGGAAACGATCACCACGTCGTCGCCGCGCCGCAGCAGACGTTCCACGATCTTTGCGCCCAGGAAACCGGCGCCGCCTGTCACCACTGCCTTCATTGCGTCACCTCAGGCAGTTGGGTGTCGGCCCAGTGCTTCAGGGCCTCGCGGTTGATCTTGGCGTTGTGTCGCACGTCCACCGGCAGGCCTTCATGGAACAGGAAGTACCCGATGCCGCGGGTCAGCTCGTGCGCGTCGGCCATGCGCTGCAGTTCGCCACGGATGCGCTCGCGCAGGTCTTTCTCCGGGATGTGGCCGTCGTGCAGCTCGATCACGATGCAGGGCACCTGGTTCGGCCGGTCGCCAAGACCTACCATCGCGCAGCGGCTGACGGCGTCGTGGTTGTTGAAGATGGCCTCAACGCGGATCGGCCACATGACGCCGTTAGCGGTCTCCACGCGGTGATTCACACGGCCGCAGAACCACAGGCGGCCCTGGGCGTCGAAGTAGCCGGCGTCACCCATGCGGTGCCAGAGCCGCGCGCTATCGCGGGCACCGTGCCCGAGAGATTCTGGCACGGGCGGGGCGCCCGTGCCCTGTGCAGGCGGGGGCGCCTGCGCTACGGATCTTGGCGAGCTTGTTGTTCTCCGGCCGGTTGAAGTACTCCTGCGTGGTGACCGGGCTGTTGACGATGATCTCGCCGACTTCGCCAGCCGGCAGCTCTTCTGCGTCATCGAGGCTTGCGATCGGGCCGTCCACGAAGCGGATCACTTTCGCGTTCACACCGGACAGCGGTTTGCCTACGCAGGTGCCGGCGCCGTTGGCGGTGTCGAGCCGCGTCTCGCCCAAAATCTCGCTCGCGCTGATGGTGCTGAAGGGCAGCGACTCCGTGGCGCCATAGGGCGTGTGCAGGTCGCCGTCGGGCGCCAGCCTGCCCTTGAACATCGCCAGCGTGGTGTACGGCACGGGCGCGCCGGCGATCAGGATGCGCTTGATGGTCGGCAGCGTCACGCCCGTCTGCTCGAGGTAGGGGCCAACGCGCTTCCACACGGCCGGCGAGCCGAAGCTCATGGTCGCGTGGTGGGCGTTGATGGCGTCCACCACCTTGGCCGGGCTGGCCTTGCCGGGATTCGAGAAGTCGATGTCGGGCAGCACGATCGTCACGCCCATCGCCACGCTGAACAGCGCGAACAGGGCGAAGCACGGCACGTCAACCTCGCCGGGCTGGATGTCGTAGGCGTCGCGGATCATCTCCGTCTGGCCCACGAACACACCATGGCGGAACACCACGCCCTTGGGCACGCCGGTCGCGCCGGATGTGAACAGGATCGCGGCCGTGGTATCAGCCGTGGTAGGCGCGGCCTGTGCGCCACTTACGTTGCGCGCGCGCAATTCATCAAGGCTGGCGCCGCCCCACAGCCAGCGGCGGCCGATGGTCACGCGCTGCTTCACACTGCGGAAGGCATGGGACTTCAGCTTGCTGAGCAGATGCGCCATCGGGATGCCGACCAGCGCCGTGGGCTGCGCTTCCTCGATGCACTTGAGCATGTTGTCAACTCCCATGCCGGGGTCGACCACCACGGGCACGGCGCCGGCGCGGAACAGGGCGAACACGGTTTCAACGAACTCGATGCCCGGCTTGATCGCGAACACCGTGCGCGCGCCGTTGCAGATGCCAAGCTGGGTCAGGCCGAAGGTGATGTTCTCGATGCGCTTGGCCAGTTCGGCGTAGGTGACGCGACGGCCCGTGGCATGCTCGATCACGGCCGCCTGGTCGGGGCGCTGCTTCGCCTGCTCGAAGATGAAGTCGCTGACATTGCATCGCGGCGCCTCGGCATGAACCGAGGAAACGCGTGCAACCGGCAGCTCTGCTTCACTGATCGTCATGCTGACAACCGCTGCAATTGGCCACGAAAACACGAAAACACAAAAGGAACTGCCACGAAACGCAGCCTGGCTGCGCACGCACCGGCGGCGAAGCACCCGTGGTTTGGTGCGCCTTCCTTTCGTGCTTTTGTGTTTTCGTGGCCCATCCAAATCCGCCTAAACATGCAGGTTCACGGACGAGTGGTGCTCGTCCGTGTAGGTCTGCTTTTCGCCTGCGAGGAACCGTTTCATGGCCGTGATGATTTCGTTGCGGGCGTCTTCCACCACGAAGTGCCCGGCGTTCTCGAAGTACTGTGTTTCCGCCTGCGGGAAGCGCTGCTGCCACTCGTGCAGGAACGAGTCGTTAAAAACAAAGTCGTGACGCCCCCAGCACAGCAGCATCGGGCGCTGCTGGAACTGCGCGAGGCCGGCCTCCACCGCCTGCAGCGTCGGCCAACTCTCGTGGCCGGGGTCCATCGGGATGTCCTGCACGAAGCGCAGGTTGGCCACGCGGTCGTCCCAGTTGCTGTAGGGTGCGAGGTAGCCCGCCTTGGCCTCTGTCGACAGGGGCTTCTTCGCGCAACGCGCCAGCGCACCGCGCACGAAGGCGTTCAGGCCGCGGATCGCGAACGCGCCGAATCCCGGCAGGCGGCACAGCCCGATGCTGAGCGGCATGCGCCGGCTGGGAAACGCGGCCGTGTTGAAGACGACGAAACCTTTGATGCGGTCGGGGATCTGCGCCGCCAAACCCATGCCGATCGCGCCGCCCCAGTCATGCACGCACAGCACGATGTCGCGCAGGTCCAGCTTGTAGACCAGCGCGCGGGCGTTCTCGATGTGCTGGGCCAGGGTGTACGGGTAAAACTGCGGCTTGTCGGACAGGCCGCAGCCCATGTGGTCGAGGGCGACGCAGCGGTTGGTTGGCCGGAAGGCCTCGACCAGGTGGCGCCAGTAGAAGCTCCAGGTCGGGTTTCCGTGCAGAAACAGCAACGTCGCGTGTCCCGCGTCCCGGGTGCCGTGTCCTGCTGCCGTTGACTCGGGACTCGGTACGGGGGACTCGGGACCTTCATCGATGTAATGCAGCCGCGTCTCGCCGAGATCGAGCCAGTTGGACGCGAAGGAGTATTCGCGTTCCCAGATGCCCGTGAAGGGGCGCGCCTGTTCAGTCGTGGTCACCAGCGCACCCCCATGTTCAGGCACACCAGGCCGCTGCCGATGCCCAGCAGCGCCACGTTGTCGCCGTCATTCAGCTTGCCCTGCTCGAGGCCGAGGCTCAGCGAGATCGGCAGGCTTACGCTGCCGATGTTCCCCAGCGTCTCGACCGTCGGGAAATCCTTGGCCGGGTCCAGCTCAAGCTTCTCGAACAGCAACTTGCGGTGCATCACGCCCACCTGGTGGGTGAACACGCGGTCCACGTCGCTGTTCTGCCAGCCGAGCTCGGCCTTCGTTTCAGCCCACACGCGTGTGGCCAGCTTCACGCCCTCCTGCATCAGGGTTTCGCTGTCGGTCTGCATCAGCGGCCCGGCCGCGCCTTCCACCACGCCGCCCTGGCACAGCTCCACGGCGCTGGAATCCACCAGCATGCCGCCGCCCAGCAGCTTGTGGTCGTGCTTTGCCAGGTCCGCGTGCGTCAGCACCATGGCGGCCGCGCCCGAGCCGATCGTCAGGCTGGCGAAGCTGAGCTTGCTGTTCTTGCGGCCGATGCTGCTGTCTTCGTTCAACCGCTTGATGGTGGCCTCAACCAGCGGCCCGCCGTCTTCGCCGGCGACCACCAGGGCAGCCTTCACCTGGCCCAGCTCAATCATGTTGGCCGCCACCATCATGGCGTTGGCGAAGCCGAGGCAGGCGTTGGACAGGTCGAAGCACTGGCAGGACAGCGGCAGCTTCAGGTTGGCGTGCACCACGCTGGCCGTGGCGGGCTCCATGAAGTCGCGGCAGACGCTGCTGAAGATCAGGATGCCCAATTGATCGCGTGAAACACCCGCGCGCTCTAATGCGATCTCCGCGGCGTGTGTGGCGACGCTGCTGGGGCGGGTGCCGGGCTCGAAATGGCGGCGCTCGCGGATGCCGGACATGAGCTCGATACGGCCGGGATGAAGGCCAAGTCGCGCATAGGCGGGGGCGAGCCGATCCTCGATTTCAAGCGAGGTAACGACACGCCCGGGCAGCAGGTGCCCAAGTCCTTCGATGTGCACGTTGGAAAACCGCACGCTCTTCCCCCGAGGGGGCGAGGATGCGTTCAGCAAGTGTGGAAAACAAGCAACACGTTCAAGTTTTTTCAGGAAATCCTGAAAGAGTTGAATGTACTGAAACCGTCGAAATCGGACTGTGCGCCTTGCATCGGGATACGAAAGGTTCTGGCACATCTGCCTGATCTTTGCCAGGAGTTCGCCTGTCCACAGTGTGACTCTGTAATCGCCATAACGAAACCACACTGCCTACTCTCAATCATGCTGCGCACGCACCACAACACCACGAATAGATGATTAGTCTGCTCCAGCCGCCAACGGCACACTATTTAGATTTAAAGTCCGACAATAGGTTTGCATGCATGGCACGGCTGGCGATAATGGGCGCCATTGCAAATTGTAAAGGCCTGAAAGGAGATCGTGGGGACTCCCGGCCTGACCTCCGCCCAGTCGGGCGGCGGCACCGCTTCCCCACGGCGAACTGAGTTTCCATTTGCGGTTGCTGCAACCGCGTCTACTCGTGGGGAGTATTTCAAGATGAGTTCTTACCGCATCAAATCGCTGCTGGCACTGATGCTGCTTGCAGCCTGTTTCGGCACGGCACTGGCGGCCCAATACACGCCGCCGACTTACACGTCCCCCGGCGCCACCGGTGACTACTGCGCCAACATCCAGATCAACACTTCGCCTGCGTTCAACTCAGGGACGATCAGCGACTCAGCCACGGACTACAACTACCACGCCGGTGTAAGCGCAACCTTCGAGGCCGGCATCAGCTACACAATGACCGTGCTGAACAACCCGGACTGGGACGGCGGCATCGCGGCCTGGCTCGACCTCAATGGCGATGGCGACTACGCCGATGCCAACGAGTACCTGGGGGCCACCGCCGTACTGACCCTGTCGCAGAGCGGCACCATTAACTTCACCGTCCCGACCGGCACCACGGCGCAATCCGGCACTCGTTTCCGCGTGATCCAGGTCTACAACGGCGTGCCCAATGACCCGATCGGCAGTTACGGCTTCGGTCAGTGCGAAGAGTACGACGCCGTGATCAACAACAATGCCGGCGACCCCGAGATCCAGGTGTTCGGAACGGGCTCTAACCCTGCGAACAGCGGCGCGACTTTCAACATTGGTCCATTCCTGACCGGCGCTCCGACCAACTACACCTTCACCGTCTCAAACCTGGGCGCTACCAACCCTCTGAATGTCACCGGAATATCGGCAGCCTCCAGCGGCGTCGGTAACGTCAGTGTGACCGCCAGCCCGACTCTCGTGCCGGCGTCACCCATCAACGCGGGCGCCAGCGCCACCTTCGACGTGGCCGTTACGCCGACCGCCGACGGGCCCTTCGAGTTCACCATCACCATCAACAACAACGACGCCGACGAGGGCACCTACACCATCGTGGTGCAGGGCACCGGCTTCACTCCCGCGGCCCTGCCTTACACGGAAGACTTCGAGGGCGCTTCGCCCCTGGCGAACTGGGCGATCTCCGGACAGGCCGGCGCATGGCACGTGACCACCAACTACCCGGCCGGCGGCGCGGCCTGCCTGGGGTACTGCACTGGTGAAACGCAGCCCAGCGCTACAGCCGACGGCGACTACGATTTCGGCGGTGTCACGAACTCGGGCACGGCGCGCTCGCCGCAGATCAGCATCCCTGCGGGGGCCAGCGTGACGCTGTCTTTCGATCACTACCAGGACACCGAAACGGGCACTTACGACCAGCTTACGGTCGGCATCAGCCTGAACGGCACGACTTTCGCCACCACGCTGCTCGGCCCCTCCGGCTACAACAACGGCTACACCACCCGCACCTTTGACATCAGCGCCTACGCCGGCCAGGTGGTGTACGTGCTGTTCTTCTTTGACACCATCGACAATTTCGCCAACACTACGACCGGCATCCGGATCGACAACCTGCAGGTCATCGAGGCGCCGGAAATGGACGTGCTGCGCGGCGCTACGCCGGTATCCGACGGCGGTACTGACAGCGGCGTCGACATTCTCACTGCCGGCACCAACCTGACCTATACCATCGAGAACAACGGCGGCAGCGACTTGAACCTCACCGGCACGCCGCTGGTGAGCGTCACGGCCGGCACCAACGTCACCAGCGTCAACGTCACCACCAGCCCCAGCACACCGGTGGCGGGCGCGGGAAGCACGCAGTTCATCATCAACGTGGTCCCGACCGCTGCGGGCGCTTACGACTTCACGGTCAGCATCAACAACGACGACCCGGACGAGAACCCCTACAACTTCACGGTCAGCGGCAACGCCGTCTCCAACGTTCCGCCTGCCGTCACCCTCGGCGCCGGCAACTGGGTTGACGCCGGCGGCGGCCTGTTCACCCTGACCCTCAACCCGGGCGCCACCATCAACGACACACTCAACGTTGACGACCCCACGCCCAACGACATGACTGTTGACGTGATCACTGCGGCAGCCCTGACCGGCATCACCGGCCAGCCCGCCAACATCACCACGCCGACAGCCGGCACCATCAACCTGACCTGGACCGGCACCGCCGACGCCAGCAACACCCCGGGCAACTACAACTGGACCATCGACATCAACGACGGCACCAGCACCACCAGCATCACCGCCCGCATCATCATCGTGGACGTGCCGCCCCAGCACACCATCCTGAACGCCAGCGGCGGCGACGGCTCGGCCGGCACCCCGTACACCTACACCTTCGCGGTGGGCAACACCGGCGCCAACAGCGTGGACCTGGCCACCGTCACCGACGCCAACACCAGCCAGACCGTCACCATCTCCGGCACGCCCAACCAGACCAGCGGCCCGACCGGCGGCACCGGCTTCCAGTTCACGCTGGCGGCCAACGCCCTCACCGTCGCGCCTGCCGGCGCACTGGTGGCGGCCGACGTCGGCACCCAGGTGTTTGAAGTGGTCGTCAGCGATGGCAACGTCGCCAACGACCAGACCATCACGGTCTCCCTCGACGTGGTGGCCAACGTCCCGCCGGCCGTAAGTGTCGGCACCTCCAACTGGGTGAACGCCGGCGGCGGCCTGTTCACCCTGACCGTGAATCCGGGCGCTGCCATCAACGACACGCTCGTGGTCACCGACACCACGCCGGACAACATGACGGTTGACGTCACCGCCCCGGGCACCGCGCTCACCGGCCTCACCGCCGAACCCGCGGACATCGCCGCCCCGACGGCCGGCCCGATCAACCTGACCTGGACCGGCACGGCGGCCGCCAGCAACACGCCGGGCAACTACAACTGGACCATCGACATCAACGACGGCACCAGTTCGACGGTCATCACCGCCCGCATCATCGTGGTTGACGTGGCCCCGCAGCACACGGCCGCCACCGGCATCAGCGGCGACGGCTCGGCGGGTACGCCCTACCTCGCCACCTACGCCCAGAACGATCCCCCAGCCTGAGCGTCAACCTGGCCAACGTCAGCGACGCCAACACCGGCCAGACCCTGAACCTCACCAACGTGCTTCGCACCGGCGGCACCGCGGCCGGCGGCAGCGGCTTCACTTACAGCCTGGTGGGCGGCGTGCTGAGCGTGGCCCCCAGCGCCACCCTGGACGCCAACGACGTAGGCACCAACATCTACACCATGGACGTCGATGACGGCACCAACACCGTCACCATCAACGTCACCATCACCGTGCTGGGCAACTCCGGCGCCATCACGATCACCAACATCTCGCCCCTGGCGGCCGGCACCGTGGGCGCGGTCTACGCCACGGTCACCCTGACGGCGACCGGCGGCACCGGCCCTTACACCTACAGCGTGCTCTCGGGCGCCCTGCCCGCGGGCCTGAGCCTCAGCCCGGCCGGCGACATCACGGGCACGCCGACCACCGCGGGCACGGCCAACTTCACCGTGCGCGCCGTGGACAGCCTGAATGACTCGGGCACCAAGGCCTTCAGCCTGACGGTCAACGCCCCCAGCAGCGGCTCAAGCGGCGGCGGGGGAGGAGGCGGAGGCGGCGGCTGCGCGGCGAACGACGCCGGCGGCAGCGCCTGGCTGGCTCTGCTGGGCCTGCTGGGTCTGGTCGCGCTGGCCATCCGCACGCGCAAGGCCTAGTCGCAAGCAACAACCGTAAGCCCAAGGGGGAGGCGACCACGCCTCCCCCTTCGCGTTATTGTCCCATCCCTGCAATAGACTTGATCGCTTTTTCGGATGTCGTTAGCGACTGCGCGCAGGCCGGAACAAACGATCACAATGCATGACCTTGCAATGCTTCTTGTTACGGGCTGCCGGGTGCACCACCTGCAGTAGTTGTTGAACGTCAGATCGTCACAGCATCAAAATATGGAGGTGATTTCTCGTTTTATCGTTGGATTGCCGTCTCCGCGATGACAGATTCGCCATCCATCAGGTCTTTCAAGTGCAACCGTCGGTTCCATGCCACGCCGCCCAAAGGGCGTGCAATCTGCATGGGCGGCCGGGGGAGCGATCAAACCTTGGCGTCAATTGAGACGCCGCTTTGAGTGGGGAGAGCAGATGATGAAGGTGAATCACGCAGGGATGATGTTGGCTGTTCTGGTCGTGGCGTCCGTTGTCTCAACCTTGCTGAGTGCTCAGACGTTCAGCAATGCCGGCGCAATCACGATTCCCAGCTCCAGCGCGGCCACGCCGTATCCCAGCACCATCAACGTCACAGGACTGACAGGCACGCCTGCCAGTATCACAGTCACGCTCACAGGTGTCTCGCACACTTGGCCTGACGACATCGACATACTGCTCGAGAACCCCAATGGGGACGCGATCATGCTGATGTCAGACTGCGGCTGGGGGACGACATCGCGGGCATAAACCTGACTTTCGATGACTCCGCCGCCGGCCTCCTCCCGGACTCCTCTGTCATCAGCGCCGGCACCTATCGGCCGTCGGACTACGTTACCACCGACAACCTGCCAGCGCCGGCGCCCGCAGCGCCCGTTCATCGGCACCACACTGGCAGCGCTGATCAACGGCTCGATGAACGGCGACTGGAAGCTCTACGTGGCGGACGACACCGGCGGCGATCAAGGCGGCATTTCCGGCGGCTGGTCGATCACCTTCGACATTCCGGGTGACCCCGAGATCAACGTGCAGGGCCCCAACACCGCCAACATCGCAAGCGGCGCCACTGCCAACATCGGCGCAGCACAGACCGGAGTTGCGAACGCCTACACCTTTACCGTCGAAAACGTCGGGATCACCAACCCGCTGAACGTCACTGCACTCACCGCAGCCGCCAGCGGCGTGGGCAATGTTACTGTTACTGCCAATCCCACACTGGTACCCGCGTCTCCTGTTCCGGCGAACAGTTCCGCGACCTTCAACGTGGATGTCACCCCGACCGCTAACGGTCCCTTCGAGTTCACCATCACCATCACCAACAATGATGCCAACGAAGGCACATACACCGTGATCGTGCAGGGTGACGGAGCACCCCAGGTCACAGGCGCATATGCCGAAGACTTCGAAAGCGGCGGCGCGAACTGGCTCACCGGCGGCGCCAGCGCCAGCATCTGGGAACTCGGCACGCCCAGTGTCGTGGGACCGACGGCCGCTCACTCCGGCTCCAGTTGCTGGGGAACGGTGATTGCCGGCAACTACGGCGCCAACAACCTGCAGGCTTACCTGTTCTCCCCGCTGCTGGAGCTGACCGGCACCACGCAGCCAACCGTCAGTTTCTTCCACTACATGAATGCGGAAGATACCTGGGACGGCGGCGCGTTGCAGATCAGCGTAAACGGCGGCGCCTATGTCACCCTGGCACAGGGCGATCCTGGCTTCCTGTTGAACGGCCCCAACGACACGGACGTGGACGGCTGCGCAGACGAAGTCGACGGCTGGAGCGGAAACCCCACGGGATCGGGCTGGGCCCAGGTTGTCATCGACCTGCTTACCTTGACATCGGCTACCGTCACCAACACCGACACCATCCGCTTCCGCTTCTGGTTTGGTTCTGACGGTTTTAGCAACGCGTTCCCCGGCTGGTACATCGACGACTTCGCCGTCGGCGAACCGGCCGAGATTGACGTGCAGCGCCCGGCCGGAACCAGCCTCGGCTCCGGAACCGGTCCTGCCACAGACGCACTGAACAGCGTGTCGACCACGGGCCAGAACTTCACCTACACGATCGCGAATCCGGGCGGCGTTCCCCTGGCGCTGACCGGCTCTCCGCTGGTGGATGCGCCGGCCGGCAGCCAGAACAACTGCACCGTCAGCGTGACTACCCAGCCCGCCGACACCAGCATCGCGGTTGGCGGCACGACCACCTTCGTGATCAGCGTGACGCCGAGCAGCGCGGCGGCCTTTGACTTCGTTTTGACCATCGACAGCATCGACAGTGATGAACCCACTTACACCATTAACGTAAGCGGAACCGGCGTGGTTAATGCGCCGCCCGTGGTCACCGTAGGCACCGGCAACTGGGTTGACGCCGGCGGCGGCCTGTTCACCCTGACCCTCAACCCGGGCGCCACCATCAACGACACACTCAACGTTGACGACCCCACGCCCAACGACATGACTGTTGACGTGATCACTGCGGCAGCCCTGACCGGCATCACCGGCCAGCCCGCCGACATCACCACGCCGACAGCCGGCACCATCAACCTGACCTGGACCGGCACCGCCGACGCCAGCAACGCCCCGGGCAACTACGACTGGACCATCGACATCAGCGACGGCACCAGCACCACCAGCATCACCGCCCGCATCATCATCGTGGATGTGCCGCCCCAGCACACCATCCTGAACGCCAGCGGCGGCGACGGCTCGGCCGGCAGCCCGTACACCTACACCTTCGCGGTGGGCAACACCGGCGCCAACAGCGTGGACCTGGCCACCGTCACTGACGCCAACACCAGCCAGACCGTCACCATCTCCGGCACGCCCAACCAGACCAGCGGCCCGACCGGCGGCACCGGCTTCCAGTTCACGCTGGCGGCCAACGCCCTCACCGTCGCGCCTGCCGGCGCACTGGTGGCGGCCGACGTCGGCACCCAGGTGTTTGAAGTGGTCGTCAGCGATGGCAACGTCGCCAACGACCAGACCATCACGGTCTCCCTCGACGTGGTGGCCAACGTCCCGCCGGCCGTAAGTGTCGGCACCTCCAACTGGGTGGACGCCGGCGGCGGTCTGTTCACCCTGACCCTCAACCCGGGCGCTGCCATCAACGACACGCTCGTGGTCACCGACGCCACGCCGGACAACATGACGGTTGACGTCACCGCCCCGGGCACCGCGCTCACCGGCCTCACCGCCGAACCCGCGGACATCGCCGCCCCGACGGCCGGCCCGATCAACCTGACCTGGACCGGCACGGCGGCCGCCAGCAACACGCCGGGCAACTACAACTGGACCATCGACATCAACGACGGCACCAGCTCGACGGTCATCACCGCCCGCATCATCGTGGTTGACGTGGCCCCGCAGCACACGGCCGCCACTGGCATCAGCGGCGACGGCTCGGTGGGCACCCCGTACGCCACCACCTTTGCCCAGAACGACCCGGTCACACTCAGCGTCAGCCTGGCCAACGTTACCGATGCCAACACCGGCCAGACCCTTACCCTGACCAACATCGCGCAGGGAAGCGGTCCCACCGGCGGCAGCGGTTTCACCTTCAGCCTGGCCGGCGGCGTGCTGAGCGTCGCACCCACCGCTACGCTGGTTGCGGCCGATATTGGCGTCCAGGTGTTCAGCATGGACGTTGACGACGGGCCCAACACGGTCACCATCAACGTCAGCATCACGGTGCTGGGCAACTCCGGCGCCATCACCTTCACAAACACCAGTCCGCTGGCCGGCGGCACCGTGGGCGTGGTCTACGCCACGGTCACCCTGGTGGCCACCGGCGGTTCCGCGCCTTACACCTACAGCCTGGTCAACGGCACCAGCCTGCCGGCCGGCCTGAGCCTCAGCGCCACCGGCGACATCACGGGAACCCCGACCGCCGCGGGCACGGTCAGCTTCGACGTGCGCGCCGTGGACAACGCAAGCGATTCAGCGGTCGCCAGCTTCCAGATCACTATCAGTGCCCCGAGCAGCGGCTCTGGCGGCGGCGGCGGTGACGACGGCGGCTGCAGCAGCGGCGGCAGCGCCCCGTACAGCTGGATGCTGCTGCTGGGCCTGCTGGGCCTGGGCGCAGTGGCCATCCGCACCCGCAAGGCCTAGTCGCAAGCAACAACCGCAAACCCAGGGGGGAGGCGATCACGCCTCCCCCTTCGTTTTCTGTGCCCTGTCTCATGCAAGTCGTTCTTTGCGTTTGCCTTTGTGCGAGCTATGATTTTTTCACCCTATCTGCATCCGGGTTTGTTTCAGGCCGCGCGTACGGCCTATCCAGCATTGCCGTTGGGGCGGCACTAAGTGGGGAGATGAAGATGATCGGCAAGTTGTTCGCTTGGCTTGGCGTCGTGGCTCTGTTCGGTACAGCGCTGGCGGCGCAGCAGGACATCGTTGTGCAGTACCCGGTGGGTACAACCCTGGCACACGGCACCGCCGTTGACCTGGGCGACCACCCGGACAAGGCGCCCTACAACCTGACCATCCGCATCGTCAACATCGGGACCGGCACGAACCTCGTGCTGGATACCAGCGCTTCCAACCGCCCCTGCGATGGCGCCGCGGCCATTCGCTGCAACTGGTTCATCACGCAGCCGGCATCGACCACCCTGGCGCCCGCCGCCTCGACCGACTTCACCATGGACATTACGCCCAACGATGACGGCAAGTGGTCCGTCTGGCTGGCGGTCTACAGCGACGACCCGGACACCCCGATCTATTCCATCATGTTCAGGGGCACAGCCGGCAAAGAAGAGGAAGAAGACGACTGCTCCACCAACGAAGGCAGCGGTCTCAGCTTCCTGCTGCTGCTGGGCGCCGTGAGCGCTCTGGCCGTCGGCGTCCGGATGCGCTCGGCGCGCGTGTAGCGCTGTTTCAAATCGCGAACGGGGAGGCTGCGGCCTCCCCGTTTCGTTTGGCCGGTTGCCGAAGCGCCCGTCAGCCCCATAATTGAACGGGATGATCGACCACCCCTACATCAGCGACCCGGAATACTCCACGACGGTGGTCTCCTGGTACGACGGCGGCCTGCACTTCTTCCGTGACGTGCCGGCAGGGGCCGACGGCATCGAGCTGTTCAATGTGTTTCACCTGGCGTACGGCACGATCTTCGTGTTCGCGTGGCTGATGTGTTACCTGTGGTGGAAGCGCGGCAGCTTCCGGGTGAACAAGCGGCAGGTGCTGGACAGCATCCTGGTGGCCGTGGCCGCAATCGTGATCGGCGGGCGCCTGGGCGAGGCGATCTTTTACCAGCCCGAGTACTATTTCTCGAAGCCGATCCGCCTGCTCACCAACGCCAGCGGCTTCACCATCCACGGCATGATCCTGGGCACCATCATCGCCTTCTGGTTCTGGGCGCGTTTCATCAAACGGCCCTGGTTCCACCTGCTGGACCAGAGCGTGATCTTCGTGGCCTTCGGCACCATCCTCGGTCGCGTCGCGAACTTCCTGGCGGCCGACCTGTGGGGCCGTGAATCCAGCCTGCCGTGGGCGGTGCGTTTTCCGATGCGGGGCCCGTTGTTCAGCCGCGTGGTTGCCAACCAGCAGGGCGAGACATTCCGCGTCGTCACGACCCAGCTCGAGAGCGGCACCAACGCTTACCACATCGAGAAATGGGTTCCCGACCAGGGGTACGAGCTGCTGCAGGAAGGCACGCTTTACAGCTATTCCGTGGGCGCACCTGATTCGGGCGTCATCGAACTGGTGCGCATGGTGGTCACCACGCCGCGCCACCCCAGCCAGCTGTACCAGGCCTTCACCGAGGGCATCGTCCTGCTGCTGATCCTGGTGCTGGTGCGCATGCGCACGAAAACCGTGGGCGTGCTCTCGGCCTGGTTCCTGGTCTGTTATGGCGGATTGCGCATGGTCAGCGAGTTCTTCCGGCAGCCTGAGCCGGGGCTGGGCTACCTGCTGGGGCTCACGCGCGGGCAACTGCTCAGCCTGTCGATGGTGGCGGGCGGACTGATCCTGTTCGGCTGGATCAGGCGCAAGCCGATCCTGATCGAGAGCATCGCTACAAACGCGCCCGGATTTGATAAGCCCGTGACCGCTGCGCCGGAAAGCAAGGCGGGATAGACTTTTTCCAATCACAGGCGGGCGGTCCTGATGGCGACACTGAAACCAAGATCCGTGCGGCTGCCGCTGCTGATCGCACTGCCGGTCCTTGTGCTGCTGGGTCTCGCGGCCGTGCTTTTATCGGGGCAGGAGCCTCCGCCGCCACCCCGGCCGCCGGCGCCGAACCTGCCCGAACCCGACAATACTCCTCCACCGCAGCCTGATGCCGACCCGCTGCAAGCGGACCCGGACCCGCAGCCCCGCCCCATCAGCGGGGCGCCTGCCACCGCGCAGGAGGCCGAGGAGATGGCGGACGAAGCCTGGGGAGCGCTGGAGAACATCCGCGCGCGCCTTGAGCTGAAGTACAAGGGCGCCGAATACAAGCTGGATCGCGGCTGGACTATCGCCATCCTGATGCGCCGCCTGGAGCGGCTTGACGGGAAACACTTCAAGGGTACCGATTTCGCGCTGGGTTTCCCCGAGGGCGACGAACCGATCGCCGTGGTCCGCTGCGTCACCCGGTGCGGTGACAGCCTGCCCGATGGCGAACTCAAGCTGACCGTCAACCTGCGAACCGGGATTACCCAGAAGGCCGGCCGCCTGCTGGCACGAACGCCGGAGGGGCTGCTCCTGCTGGGTGAGCGCGAGTACGCCAGGCTGGACGAATTCTTGTGTGAGGCGCTCTTCCGGCACAGCGAGAGACAGCAGGCGCAGAGCGGCGGCGGCCTTGCGCCTTTGGACGGGCTGTACGACGACCCGGAAGAGCCGTTCGATGCCGCCAGTCTCAGCGCCAAGGCCGTGGCGAATCGTCCACTCGCTGTCGAGTTCGCCTGTCGCAGCGTGAATGGCGAACGCCTGGCCGAACCGGCCGTGATCACGCTGGACTATGCAGACAACACAGTCTCCATCAGCAGTGTGAGCGCGAAGAGCTGGATGCCGCTGCCGGATGATCGAGAAGCATTCAAGGATCAATGTCGCTGGTACCTGCGCATCCTGGCAGGCACAGCGCGCAATGCCCTCGAGGCCGGCACACCTCGCGATCGGATAACACTGGCAGGAGAGCAACGGTTCGGCTGGGCCATGCGCTATGCGAGATTGCTGCCCCTGGACGTCAAGCTGACGATCAGCGAGGCGGAGCCCTGGACGATCACGCTGGAGGTCGCGACGCAGTTCGGCCGTCCCCTGCCATTCAAGCCGCTGAGATATGTCACAGGGGGCAAAGACGGCCGGGACGGGTGGGAAGATGGCGACTGATTTTTCCGCCCAGCTCGCGGGCAAAAAGCCCAAAATAGACGAACCGGAATCACTCCGTGCGCGTACTAGGTTCAGGAGCTGATGAGGGGCCTCATGTCTTCGAGTCGACTTAGCGGACTCAACATCGTTCTGCTCGTGGTCACCGTGCTGTCGTTAATGGTCGGCGCTTACGGCTTCATTACCGGCGGCCTGGGCGACCGCACACCGCAGGCAAATGCGGTGAGCGCGCGGCCGCTCGACACCGACCTGGACCCGGCGTCGGGTGAAACTTCCCGGCCGCTTGAGGCGGCTCCCACGACCTCCGGCAGCACTCCACGCGATCCCAAGGTCGGCGACACTACGAAAGCGCCGCAGCCGCAGGACACCAGCACCGGCAAGGCTCCGGGCGTCGAACTGCAGGCGGAGGTGCAGTCTGACCCATCGGATCGCGGCGACGCCGTGATCCAGGGCAGAGTGATCGCCCCCAACGGCGAGCCGGTGTCCGGTGCCGCCGTCACCGCGCGCCGAAGCAACCTGGACCTCCGCCCGCCCGAGTTCAGCGGCGATGAGCTTGAGCGCTACCGTGAGGAAGTCTCAGCCTTCCTGGCCCGTGCGGCGCGTGAGACGCGCAGTGTGAACACCGACGCCAAGGGAGAGTTCCGCTTCGCCGGGCTCGATGGCACGCTGGCCTACGACCTGTCCGCCTGGGCCGAAGGCCACGGCAGCGGAGAGCTTGCCCGGGTGGCATCGGGCGACCAGGTTACCATCCTGCTCTCGGCCGAAAGCCTGCTGCACGGGCGCGTGGAAACCCCGGACGGCAAACCGGTCACCAGCTTCCGGGTACGCGCCTGGCGCCCCAACCGCCAATGGGAGGCGATCAGCCGCAGCGTCGATGACGCGGAAGGGAAGTTCAGCCTGCCCGCCAAGACGGGCCAGATGCAGGTGGAAATCACCGCCACCGGCTTCACCCAGGAAAAGCCCATGGACATCGAGGTGGGCTCAGAGGGCGCGGTGATCGTGCTGCAGCAGGCCGCGATCCTGAGCGGCGTGGTGACAGACAAGGAAGGCAACGCGCTGGCGAACGCCACGGTGCGGCTGGGAGGCGGCGAGGACCGCAACCGCCGCGGCTGGAACCAGGAAGGTGCCGCCGCGGCCACGGCGCGCACCGACAGTAAGGGACGCTATCGCTTCGACACGCTCATGCCGAAGGAAACCCGCTTCACGGCTTCGCTCGGAGAGATGTCCGAGACCCGCACCATCACTCTGGTGCAGGGCGAGAACACGCTCGATTTCCTGATGGACGTCGGTGCGGTGATTCGCCTGCGCCTGACCGATCCGGCCGGCAAGCCGGTTGAGGCCGACTCGGTCTGGTTTCAGCAGAAGGGCGGGCGCAACTGGCCGCGCCCCGAACGCATGCCGTCCAGCGAGCCGGGACTGGCCGAATACGCGGGCATTGCACCCGGCGATTACACCATGACGGTCACGGCCGCCGGGCTGCCGGCCATCAAGCAGGACATCACGGTTGCGGCCGGCAGCAACGAGCTGGCCCTGAAGTTCGCGACCGGCGCGATGCTGAGCGGGACGATCACCAGCAGCAGCGGCGGCAAGGTCGGCAACGTGGGCGTGCGCCTGCGCAAGGAAGATGAAGATCGCTGGGGCGGCTGGGGGACGGGCAGGTACGCGCAGGTTGGCGAAGACGGCACGTTCAAGCTGGGCCCCGCCGAGCCCGGTGTGTGGCGGCTCGAGGTTTACACCACGGGCAACTGGGCCGAGGTGTTTTCCGATACCGTTACGCTCAGCGAGGGCGAAAACACCCGCAACGTGGTGGTGGACGCGGGCGCCACGGTGATCGTCAAGCTGGTCGACGAGCAGGGCAACGCGATCGCCTGGGGCAACGTGCAGCTGAGCGGCGCCAAGAACTTCAACGCCAACTCCAGCGGCGAAGGCGTCGCGACCATCAGCTTCGTCGAGGTCGGCAGCTACAGCCTGGTCGCCACCTCGCGCGGGCTGGCATCCCAGAGCCAGTTCGTCTCGCTGCGCGCCGGCGACAACCAGTTCACCGTGCGCCTGCAGAAGCCCAACTGTTGCCGGCTGACGCACATCTACCCCGACTCGCAGGCATCAAAGCTGGGGCTGCAGGTCGGCGACCTGGTGATCGAGTACAACGGCGAATCGATCAGCAGCTGGGGCGGTCTGGGCCAGGCCATCCGCCGCACCAAGGCCACCGACGACGTGATCATGCTGGTGGAGCGCGGAGGCTCGATGTTGACTTTCAACCTCAAGGGCGGCACCGTCGGCATCGAAGGCACTGACGGCGTACGCTAGGACCTCCGTGAACGAATCCGCACCCCGCCAACCCGACTGGGACGCGAAGAAATCGCACTATCAGCGCGATGACATCGTGGACGCCTACGACGACCGCCGCTTCAAGGGCGGGCTCGCCGGCCCCAAGTCTGAGCGCAAGTGGCAGATGATCCTGAAGGCCGTGCAGGGCCTGCAAGGCATCAACACCGTGCTGGACCTGCCCTGCGGCACCGGGCGCTTCACGTCGCGCATCCTTGATCACGGCTGGAAGCTGATCAACGGCGACATTTCCGGCCCCATGCTGGCCAGGGCCCGCGAGTACGGTGCGGGCAGACCCAACCTGCTGGGCAGCGCGCGCATGAACGCCGAGCACCTGCCCTTCGCCGACGGCGCGCTGGACCTGGTGATCAGCATCCGCTTCCTGATGCACGTCCCCCACGACGTGCGCATCCGCATCTTCCGCGAGTACGGCCGCGTCAGCAAACGCTACGTGGTGCTGGACCTGCGCCACAAGTACTGCGTCAACCTGTGGTGGAAGAAGTTCCGCAAAGCGCTGGGCATGAAGGTGAAGGTACCGGAGCACCGCTACAGCGTGGCCGAGATCGAGCGGGACATGCAAGAAGCCGGCCTGCGCATCGTGCGCAAGGTCTGGAACTGGCGGCCCTTCAGCGAAAAGCTGGTGCTGCTGTGCGAGAGGGCGTAAGGGTACGACATTCCGTCGCACCGGCCGGGCAATCAGCCCACATCAGTCACGAACTCTTTGCTGGGGCGTGAGAAGAAATAGCCCTGCAGGAAGTCGCAGCCCAGGCGCATCAGGCAATCGCGCTCGGCGGATGTTTCAATGCCCTCCGCGACGACTTTGATGCCTAGCCCCTGGCACAGCTCGATCATAGCCGTCACAGTTTTGCGCTTGGCCATGTTGCTGTCCACGTCACGCACCAGCGACATATCGAGCTTGACGATTTCGGGCGAAAGCTGCGCAAAGGTCGCAAGCCCTGAGTATCCGGCGCCCAGGTCGTCCACAGCAATGCGGAAACCCAACTCACGCAGGGCGTTTATTTTTGCCTCCAGTTCCTGCCCCGGCTCAAGCGCTTCACGCTCGGTCAGCTCAAGCACCACGCGTTCGGCGATGCGCGACAACGGGGCATTTGGGTCGAACAAGTGGGAGTCTTCCAGGTCCTGGGCGACCAGGTTCACGAACAGCAGAGAACCTGGGGGCGCTTTGTGAATCGCTTCGGAAGCTTTGCGACGTATCAGTCGTCCCAGTTCCTTAAGCCGATTCAGTTCCGAAGCGGCACAGAACAACTCTACCGGCGAGCGCAGCGTGGGTTCGTCGTTGCGAACCAGAACTTCGTAGGCGTACGGTGCTCGTTCACCCGCCCGAACGATGGGCTGAAACTCTACCCACAGCCGTTGAAACGCCGTATCGAAGCTGAGCTCCAGCGCCGCCGTGTCGCGCAGGCGCTTCCCATCTTTGCCGGTCAGATTCAGGGCTTCTCGCTTCAGCCGGGAAAGTCGGCCCATGCGGACTGCATACTGCACCATCTGCAACAGCTCATCCCGCGGAACGGGCTTGCTGACGAAGCGGAAAGCGCCGTAACGGATCGCCTCTGTCGCCATTTCAAGGTCCGGCGCGCCGGTCATCAATATCACCGGCACATCCATGTCGTGCTGACGAATCTTCTTCAGCAGGTCCAGGCCCTGGCCATCGGGCAGGTGGATGTCCGACACCACCACATCGACGGGGTTGTCCGTGAATTGCTCCAGCCCGGCCTGCACACTCCCCGCGTCGGTGACCGCAAAACCGCCGCTTTCCAGCATACGCCCGACCAGCTTGCGGACGCCTTCCTCATCGTCCACGACCAGCACGTGCCCCAGCGACTTGTCCACGCTACCCGTGTCCTGGCGCGGCGCCAGCACGGCCGCAACCGCGCGCAGCAGCTCAGTGGGTGAGAACGGCTTGGAAATTAACTTGGCCTTGGCCAGGGCCGTCTTGCGCTCCAGTAGCGCCTCTGCGGGATAACCCGACATCAGGACAACACGCATGCCCGGGACCATGCGGGTAAGCTGCACCGCGAGTTCAGGGCCTGAGACACCCGGCATCACCACGTCGGAGAGCAGCACATCGACGGGGCGATCGGTCGCGATCGCGATTTCGCGCGCCTCCTGTGCGTTTGACGCCTCCAGCACAGTGAACCCTTCCCGCTTGAGTATGCGCGAGGCGACGGCCCGCACCTGCGCTTCGTCTTCAACCAGTAGAACCGTGTGTCCACGGCCATCCACGTTGACTTCCCCTGGCATCTGGAGCGTGCGCGTTGCCTGCGCATCCAGGCACGGGAAGTACAGCTTGAAAGAGGTGCCGTCACCCGGCTCGGAATAGACCAGGATCACGCCGTTCGCCTGCTTCACGAGGCCGTGCACGATGGAAAGTCCAAGGCCGGTGCCCTTGCCTTCCGGTTTGGTTGTGAAGAAGGGTTCATAGAGCCGGGAAAGGGTTCCCGCGTCCATTCCGTGCCCCGTGTCGGTCACGGTCAGGCAGTAGTACGGGCCTGGTTTTACGTCGTGGTGGTTCGCGGCGTAGGTCTGGTCAAGTTCCGACACTTCAGAGGTAACGGTAATCGCCCCGCCGGACGGCATGGCATCCCGGGCATTCACCACCAGGTTCATCAGGATCTGCTCGAACTGTGTCGGGTCTATCTGGATGCAGGCCTGGTTCGAGTCCAGCTTCAGGTGAAGCTTCACGTCTTCCCCGATCACCCGTCGCAGAATCTTCTCGACCTCAGCAACCAGCTCGTCGGCAACCACTACGCGCGGCGTCGACACGGACCGGCGGCTCATGGCCAGCAACTGGCGAGTCAGCGTGGCTGCTCGATTGGCCGCCTGGATCACGGCCTGCAGATCGGCAGCGGCGGTCGAGTCGTCAGGCAGCTGGTCAAGCGCCATCTGTGTGAAGCTCAGAATCACCGACAACTGGTTGTTGAAGTCATGCGCCACTCCCCCAGCCAGGCGCCCAACGGCCTCCAGTTTCTGCGCAACCACCAGCTGCCGCCCCACCTGGTCCAGTCGGCCCTCAACGTGCTTGACCGGCGAGATGTCGTAGATGGTTGCAACTCCACCGACAATGTTTCCAACCTCGTCCTGGATGGGGGCGGCCGACACTGAGATCGGTACACCGTTGGGTACGTTTGGATTGCGGATGAACATCTCTTCGTTATCAACCACGTCGCCCTGGAGCGCTCGCATAAGCGGGTACTCATGCACGGCATACGGTGTCGCATGATCGGCGTGGAAAACGCCGTATGTCTCGGCCCATTGTTCGGGCCCGACATCCTTGGCGCCGATTCCCATGATCCGTTCGGCCGAGGCATTGAAGACACGGAAGTTACCGGCCGCGTCGGTGATGATCACTGCAGCCCGCATCGCCTCAAGAACGGCGCGGACCTGGTCCAGGGTGAACGAGTCAGACTGCTGGGGGGACATACAATGCCATCGTTCTCGATTGTGAAATTGACGACCAGCGTACCAGTCTAGTATTGTTCGAGAAAGAAGCATATTGAATCACGGCGTGATTCACCCGGCAGGCGAAGGCCGAAGTAGGTCGAGATCGTGGTGAGGAAAGCCTATTCCACTTCTTCAGCGCGCACGAAGTTATCGCGTTCGCCGCGGCCTGTGAGCGGGTAATCCTTCCGCAGCGGGAAGTGCTCGTAGTAGTCGGGCAAAAGTACGCGGCGCAGGTCCGGGTGACCTGCGAACTCGATGCCGTACATGTCGTAGATTTCGCGCTCGATCCAGGCTGCGCCTTTGTAGACGGCGGCGGCGGTGGGAATGCGCGGGTTGCCTTCGGACAGGTCCGTCTCGAGGCGCACACGCTTGCGGCGCTCCACGCTGTAGACGGTGTGAATCACGGTGAAGCGGCGCTCCGGCTCGAAATCCGGGCGGCGCATGTTGTCCACGGCCGTGATGTCCGTGATCATGTTGAACTTCAGCTCGGGGTCGGACTTCAGGATCTCCAGGGCGGCGATCACGTTGTCACGGTCGGTCTTGATCACGGTCTGCTTGAACTGGACGGACACGTCACTGCAGCGGCCTGCAAGTTTGTCGCGCAGCTGGTCGAGGTCGTTCTGGTTTTCCTCGAGCACGCGGGTGCTGGCCGGATGCGAGTCATGGGTCGGCGGCAGCTTGGGCTCGGGCTTTTTTTCGTCGCTCATGTCTAGTTTGCTTCTACGGTCGGGCGGGTGAATTCACCGCGCTCGGCCTGGCCGTCGATGATCTTCTGGATCTTCAGCACGCCGTCGATCAGGCTTTCCGGGCGGGGCGGGCAACCCGGGATGTACACGTCCACCGGGATGAACTGGTCCACGCCCTGGATCTGCGGGTAGGTGTTGAACACGCCGCCCGTGCTGGCGCAGGCGCCCATGCTGATCACCCACTTCGGCTCGCCCATCTGCTGGTAGATCTCGGCCAGCACCGGCATCATCTTCAGAACCACGCGGCCGGAGACGATCAGCAGGTCCGATTGTCGGGGGCTGAAGCGGATCACCTCGGCGCCGAAGCGCGACAGGTCGTAGCGCGAGTTGAGTGTGGCCATCATTTCGATCGCGCAGCAGGCCGTGCCGAAGGGGTACGGCCACAGGCTGTTCTTGCGCGCCCAGGCGATCACCTTGTTCACCTGCGTGGTGAAGAAGCCTTCGCCCGCCAGCGAGGGAATCATCTGCTCAAGGCCCATGGAATACCTTTCAGGCTGCCCGTCTCGCGTCTACCCCGGCGATTTCCTTCTGGACGACTTCCTCGGGCGAATGGCCCAGTGGCACGTTCCAGTCCAGCACTCCCTTGCGCCACGCGTACAGCAGGCCGAAGCCCAGCACAGCCAGGAACACGGCAACCTCGGCCAGGTATTCCACGCCCTTGCCGCTCTCGACGTCGGCCAGGAAGGTCATGGCGTAAGGAACCAGCAACACGGTTTCAATGTCGAACAAGACGAACAGCATGGACAGCACGAAGAAGCGCACATTGAACTCGGTGCGTGTCTGGCCGATCTGCGGCACGCCGCACTCGTAGGGCTCTTCTTTCACGAAGCCGCGTTTGCGCTTGCCGATCAGCATGGACGTGACTAGGCCGCCGCTGGCGACGGCGAAGATCAATACGGCGTAAACAGCCAGGCTGAAAATGTCTACGTTCACGTTCGCTCTGCTCCAAAGCTGCTCAGTGACACGGTTTACCGCGCAGCGCCACAAGAGGCAAGAGTGCGCGCAGGGTGTGTCGGATGTGGCAATAGTTTCGCTGGGTCGCGGGATCGAAGCCGGGCCCATTAAGCGCGGCAGGGGTGCCCGCTTTCGCAGACACCCCTAATCCAGCGTATATCTACGCAGGGGATGGGCTCGTGTAGCCAAGCCCGTCGGTCTCGGCTAGCGATGCCCCCCACGCTTTCGGCTGTCTTCTTTACTCACAGATCACCTCCTTTCGTTCGGGTCCTGGCGTCACTGGGCGCTGAAAGCTGTGCACCCGTGAGGCCGATCTGTTACCGCCCGCGTCCGGGCGACGTTGCCCGCCGTAAATGCTTGCGGACAGCGGAAGTATACCCGCTGTCCTTGACGCGTCAAGCAAGTTGCTGACATATTCTTTTCCACAGATGTGGGGCAAATGTTGACGTGGTGGGGTTGTGACGTTGCCTACAGCACGACGTGGGTGCGCGCCTTGAACTTCAGGCGGATCGGCACTTCCGGAAAGTCCGAGTCCTGCTGCAGCTGGTGCAGCAGGTAACGCCGCCAGTTCTCAGGGAACAGCTCCGGGTCGTTGACGAACACCACGACCTTCGGTGGGTAGGTCTCAACCTGCGTGGCGTAGTAGATGCGCCCCAGCTTGCTCTTGCGCGGCTGCGGGTGGTGGCGGTCGTAGGCGCCCATCACCACGCGGTTCAGCTCGCCGGTGCCCATGCGTCGGCCCGCCTGCGCGTGCAGGTCGCGGGCGACTTCCAACAGCTCGAACACGTTCTCGCGGTTCTTGGCGGACAGGTACACCACCGGGGCGAAGTCGATGGCGTGCAGCTTGCGCCGCAGGTAGTCCGTGAACGAGCCGGTCGTGTGCCCCTTCACCAGGTCCCACTTGTTCACCGCGATGATTACCGGCTTGGCCTCGCGCACGGCCAGCTCCACCAGTTGCTGGTCGATCTTGGTGATCGGCTCGCGCGCATCCAGCATCAGCACCACCACGCTCGCGCGCCGCACGGCGCGGAAGCTGCGGCTCTGGCTGAAGAACTCGACGCTGTGCTGCAGGGTGCTGCGTTTGCGAACGCCGGCGGTGTCGATCGCCACGAAGGTCTTGCCGTCGTAGGTGAAGCGTACGTCCACGCTGTCTCGTGTGGTGCCTTCCAGCTCGCTGGCGATCACGCGCTCGTCGGCCGCCAGCGCGTTCACCAGCGTGGACTTTCCCACGTTGCGGCGGCCCACGATCGCCAGCAGCAACTCCGGCGGCTCCATGGTTTCGGCGTCCGTTTTCGGGGGCAGCAGCTTGCAGACGGCGGCCGCCACCTGCTTCATCTTGCGGGCCCCCTTGGCGGAGCAGGTTACCGGGTCGCCAAGGCCGAACTCGTAGAAGTGGTCCGCCAGCTTGTCGTGCGCGGCGTCGTCCGCCTTGTTGGCGACCAACACCACCTTGCGGCCCGCGCGGCGCAGCATTATCGCCGCCTCGCGGTCGAGGCCCGTAGGGCCGTCATGCACGTCGACCAGCAGGATCACCACGTCGGCCGATGCCACGGCGTTGTGGATCTGCTCGTGCACGTGCTCGTTGACGCGCTGCTCATCCACCACGCCGATGCCGGCCGTGTCGAACAGCTCCACCACGCGCAGCATGCCTTCTTCTGTACGGATCCTGACCGGGGTGCTGATGCGGTCGCGGGTGGTGCCGGGGCGCGGGTCTTCAATCGAGATGCGGCTGCCTGCCAGGCGGTTGAACAGGCTGCTCTTGCCGACGTTGGGACGGCCGACGATGGCTACCACGGGCAGGCGCAGGCCGCCGCGCGACTCGACGCCGAGCTCGGCCGCGGTCTTCTGGCGCTTGGTGTAGGGCTTGCCCTGGGGTGTTTCGCGCAGCGGCGCGCCCTCTTCGGGGCGTGCCTCTTCGCGTTCGGGCCTGGCGCGGCGGGGCTTGCCGCCGCGTTTGCCCACAACCTTCGCGTTCGGCCGGCGCGCTTTGCGGCCGGGCGTTTCCGCCTTGCGCTTGCGAGCTTTCTTGGTGCCCGCGCGTCGCTTGCGGTCGGCAGCGCCTCTCTTGAACTTCTTCGGCATGGCGTCCCTAAGGAAACGGCAGGCCGCAACCGGCCTGCCGCGAAGAGTGTAGCCGTTGTATCAGGCCCCGCTAGTCCCGGCTGCTGCCCAGGAAGTACAGGATGTACTTGAACAGGATGAAGAAGTCATAGAACAGCATCAGCGCAGCGCCCACGGCGTCATTGGCGTGGTAGTAGTCGCGGGTCACACGCGAGGTGTCGTACAGGGTGTAGCCCACGAACAGCAGCAGTATGCCGGCCATCACCAGGCGCGAGATGGCATCCGGGAACGGCACGAAGATGTTCAGCAGGATCAGCCCCAGCGCCAGCAGCAGTCCCGCGAACAGGTAGCCGCCGATGCCGCGGAAGTCTTTGCCCGTCGCCAGCACGTACACTGTCAGCCCGCCCCACACCACGGTGGTGATGCCGAAGGCGAACACGATGCTCATGCCCATGCCGGCCTGCATGAAGAAGGTCAGCATCGGGGCGATCATCACGCCGCAGGCGCCGGCAAACACGTACAGCAGGCCGGTTTTCAGCGGGCTGTGCGCCTTGCGCGTCAGCACCACGAACAGGAACGAGCCGAAGAAGGCCACCAGAGAAACGATCCGCAGCGTGCCCAGAGCCGAGACGTTCTGCGTGGCCACGAAGTGTTCAACGGCCATCACGCCGCCCACGCTGGCCAGCGTGGCGGTCGCCAGGGCGCTGGCGAAGTAGGCGTACACCTTCTTGGCAAACGCGGCCACCGCGGGCGACGAGAGGTCGCCTTCGTAGGCGCCCTCGGGCGCGTACATGCCTTCGGCATAGCCCTGCACGCCGTAGGGCTGGCCGTACCCCTGCTGCTGCGGGTAGGCGTTCTCTGCGGGTCTGTAGTTCTGGTAGCCCTGATTGCCGTACTGGTTTCGCTTGTCGTTGGGGAACATCGTTTGCTCCTGAAAGGTTCACCGGGCCATTCTACTTCAAACCAATGGCACGTCGAACCTGATCCATCACTTCCGTCGCGATTTCGCGCGCCTTAAGCGCACCCTTTCGCAGCACATCCTGCACGTAATCTTCGTTGGCGCTCAGCTCTTCGTAGCGCTTGCGGGCTTCCCCGAAGGTCGCCAGGAAGAACTCCAGCAGCTTCTTCTTGAAGTCGCCGTAACCGACCCCTCCTTTAACATACAGCTGGCGGATTTCTTCCAGCTCGTCGGGCCTGGCGAACAGCTTCAGCAGCGCGAACACGTTGCAGGTGTCAGGGTTCTTCGGATCTTCCAGCGACGTGCTGTCGGTCTTGATCGACATGATCCGCTTCTTCACTTCCTTCTCGGGCGCGAACAGCTCGATCGTGTTGTTGTAGCTCTTGGACATCTTCTGGCCGTCGATGCCGGGCACCACGGCCGTGTCCTCCAGGATGTGCGGGTTCGGCAGCTTCAGCACGCCGCCTTCGCCGGTGGCCGGGTCGAAGTGCTTGCAGTAGGTCTGGTTGAATTTGACCGCGATGTCGCGGGTGATTTCCAGGTGCTGTTTCTGGTCTTTGCCGACCGGCACCACGTCACTGTGGTAGACCAGGATGTCCGCCGCCATCAGCACTGGGTAAGCAAACAGCCCGTGGTCCGCGCTGATGCCCCGTGCCGTTTTGTCTTTAAAACTGTGGGCGCGCTCCAGCAGGCCCATGGGCGTGACGGTGCTCAGGATCCAGCTGAGTTCCGTGACTTCCGGGATGTCGCTCTGGCGGAACAGTGTTGCCTTCTCCGGGTCCAGGCCCAGCGACAGGAAGTTCAGCGCCACGTCGTGGTTCAACTCGCGCAGGCGCTCGGCTTCGCGGATGGTGGTCAGGGCGTGCAGGTCGGCGATGAAATACAGGCCGTGGCCCTTGTGCTGCAGTTCCACGAACTGGCGGATCGCGCCGAAGTAGTTGCCGATGTGCAGCTTGCCCGAAGGTTGTACGCCGCTGAGGATTCGCATGGTCTTGCCCCGTCCCGTTTCTGGTCACTCTTCGCCGCGCACAACTAAAACTCGCGGCCGCCGTTGTGCAACCGGCAGCCGCGAAACATGCATTGAAAACGCGCGCCGGTTCAAAGGGCGCAACGCCAGGCGCAGGTGGTAGTGCTGATCGTTGCCATGCCTGAACACGTTCGAGGGTTTCAGTCCGTGCGGTCGTCTTCCGCGGTCTCGATCGGCAGGCGGGCGCGGACTTCGGCGGGCAGGCCGGTGAAGAACAGCGGCATGTAGCGCGCCGGATACAGGATTCCCTGTCCGTTCTTGTACAGGCGCTTGACGATGGGGATGTGCGCCACGCCCAGCTTTCCCATGTACAGGATCTCGAAATCCTCCGGGCTGGTCTGCCACAGTTCGCGCACCTGCTCGTAGCCGAAGAAGTAGATGTGGTCCTTGGTATAGCCGCCGCCGCGGAACACACGCTCGCAGATCGCGTAGGCTTCCGCCTTCGTGAACTTGTGCTGCTGCACCAACGCGTTGAAGATCTCGCCGAAGCTGAGTTCTTCCTTGTCCATCAGGTACACGGCCTTCACGCGCCCTGCCAGCAGCCGGCGCCGCCGGTTGCTGAGCACGCCGGCCAGTTCCTCGTTGAAGGTGGCGAGCCCTTCCTCGGTAGCCAGGTAGCCCGAGGCCGGCAGATCCACGCGCGGGAAACCATGAAAGAACAGCGCCCGGAAGGGCTGCATCTCGCCGTTGCGGGTACGCAGCACGTGGGTCTGCACCTCGTGCACGCCCAGGCTGGCGATGTCGTTGGCGCTGTAGGTGGCGCCCTTGCGCAGCGCCACGGAAAGCTCGCCGGCCGCGGCGTCGGATGACAGGTAGGTGCGCACGCGCACGCTGCACAGGAAGCGCTGCCTGCGCACGATGGCATCGAGCTTGGACTTGGCTTCGCGGGCGTCGACCTGGTCCGGGTCCTCAGGCTCGGGCTCCAGCTTCAGCCATTCCTCGGCCTTGCTGAGCGTCTTCTTGTCGGCGGTGCCGAACAGCAGTCTTGACCTGTCAATGAACTCGGGCGTGTTGCGGCTTTCCAGCATGCAGATGGTGTTGAACACCTCGTCGCGCTTGGCCCGGTAGATACGCCCCAGTTCGGAGTCCACGATCGGCAGGTTCAGCAGCTCGACCTTGGTGTGCTCGGGGTCGAACTGCAGCTCGCGATAGCGGTAGCGCGGGTTGTTGCGCGGCGTCTTTTCGCGCGTGATGTAGGCGCGCGCGACTTCGCTGCTGTTGGATGGGTTGATGTACTTCAACACCCGCAGGCGCGAACTCGCCATGGTGATGTGGCGGTCGGCCTCCAGCAGCAAAAAGAAGTCCTGGCTCTCGAAGGCCTCCTGGAAAATCTTTTCTGTGCGTCGCGAGTCGTTCACAACGCAAAGTATGCCCGGCCCTGAACGGTTTGCCAGACCCGCGCAACTCAGGCTTCTTCGAGGATTGCGGGTCTGATAAACTATTCCGCATGATTCCAGGCATTGAAAAACTGAGCACCGCCGAAAAAACTCGCCCTGCTGGAGTTGCTCTGTGAAAGCCTGGCGGAAGCGCCGGATGACGTTTCGCTTTCGGAATCCCAGCGCCGCTTGATACGCGACCGTCTGCAGGAGTATCGGCGGAACCCCACTCCCGGCAAGCCGCTCGAGCAGGCGCTTAACGAAATCAGGGCAGGCCGCAAGTGAAACCGGTCCATCTTCAGGACGCCGCCTTTCTGGACTTGGCAGAGGCGGACCATTGGTACGAATCCAAGCTTCCTGGCCTGGGTGATGACTTGCTGAATGAGTTCAGGGCGACTTCGGCAAAGATTGCCGAAAGGCCACGCAGTTACCGCGAAGTCGAGGGTGGCGCGCGGCGAGCCTTACTCCGGCGGTTTCCATACATGATCATCTTCGTCGAAGAGGACACCACCATCGAAGTGATTGCGGTGATGCACACTCATCGCAATCCCGATGTGTGGAAGAGCCGACTGCGACCGCGCTAGTCCAGATTGAAATCACGCCGGAAGGCTGCCATGTCGCCGGCGGCGCGGCGCACATTGGCCTTGGCCCGCTTCTTGGACGACTTCAGCGCCTTCATCTGCTGCTTGGCCGCCTTCTTCTTGTCGCGCCCCAGCTTCCAGGCGGCGGCCTTGCCCATCAGTCCCTGGCTTTTCAGCCCCTGCACCATCTCGCGCATCTGCTCGAAGCTCTTGAGCAGGCGGTTCAGCTCGTCCTGGCTGCGCCCGGAACCCGCGGCGATGCGCCGCTTGCGCGAAAGGTTCAACTGCTCGGGCAGGCGCCGCTCCTTGGGCGTCATGGACAGGATCAGCGCCTCCACGTGATCGAGACCGCGCTCGTTGACCTGGTCCAGCGGCAGGTCCTGCGCGCCGGGGATCATCTTCAGCAGGTCCTGCATCGGGCCCATCTTGCGGATCGCCTTGATCTGCTGCAGGAAATCCTCCAGCGTGAACTCGTCCTCCAGCAGCTTCTGCTCGAGTTCAAGGGCCTGTTTCTCGTCGATCGCGCTCTGGGCCTTCTCCACCAGGCTGACCACGTCGCCCATGCCCAGGATGCGGCCGGCGATACGGTCGGCGTGGAACACCTCCAGGCCGTCCATCTTTTCGCTGACGCCGATGAAGCGGATCGGCTTGCCGGTAATGACGCGCACGGTCATCACCGCGCCGCCGCGGCTGTCGCCGTCCAGCTTGGTGAGGATCGCGCCGGTCAGCGGCAGCTTTTCGTCGAAGGCTTTGGCCGACTTCACGGCGTCCTGGCCGGTCATGCCGTCGCACACGAAAAAAAGACTTCGTCGGGCTGGGCGCGCTTGGCGACCTCCTGCACTTCCTTCATCAACGAGTCGTCAACGTGCAGGCGGCCGGCGGTGTCGAGAATGACCACGTCGTGGCCCTTCTTCTTGGCCTCGGCCACCGCGCGCTCGCACACTTCGGGCGGTGTGGCCTTGCGGTCGGCGAACACCGGGATTCCGATGCCCTTGCCCACCACTTCGAGCTGGTCCACGGCCGCGGGCCGCTGAAGGTCCGCGGCGACCAGCATGGGGTTCTTCTTGTACTTCTGCTTCAGATAGAGGGCGAGCTTGCCGCAGGTGGTGGTTTTGCCCGCGCCCTGCAGGCCGGCCATCAGGATCACCGTGGGCCGGTCGCCGCGGAACTTCATTTTTGCGCGGCCCTGCTCATCGACCGTGCCTTCCTCCTGCATCATGCGGATCAGCTCGTCGTGGACGATCTTGACGAACTGCTCGCCGGGGCGCACGCCCTGCAGCACTTCCGCGCCGAGCGCCTTTTCGCGCACGTTTTCGGTGAAGTTCTTGGCGACCTTGAGGCTCACGTCGGCCTCGAGCAGCGCGGTGCGGATGGCGCGCACGGCCTCGGTGACGTTTTCCTCGGTGATCTTGTCTGAGCCCGAAAGCTTGCGCCAAAGGTCAGTGAAGCGGCTGGAGATGTTGTCGAACATGCGTGGTCCTGAAATACGGTGACCGGTGAGTGTAACAGACGGCGAGGGTTATACATCCCGCCGTCCGGTTGCGCTAAGCGGGTTTAGCCATACACTTTCCAGCCAGTGACTTCGCCGGAGCGCAGTTTCGCGAGGTCGGGTCCAGCGCGGGTCGGTAAGCCGGCTGCTGCGCTAAAGATGTCCGAAAGGGACTGAGATGAGCAAGCCGGAAGGCGAACACCGCCTGCATGCCAGGTTGCAACCCGCGGCCGGCGACCACTCCGAAGACGCCTATCGCGGACGCCCCGGCGAGATTCTCGACCGCTACGAGCGCGGCGGCCACGTTGACAAGGTGGACCTGCTGACCGGCAAGGTCACACCCGAAGGTCGCGCCGTGCCCGCGGGCCAGCGTGCCCAGCAGGCCGAGCTCAACCGCGCCTGGCTCAAGGCCGAACGCGAGCGCCTGCAGGCCGGCAAGGGCGAGCCCCTCGCCGGCGCGGACGACGACGCGATCCAGCGCTTCCTCCGCACCCAAGGCCGCTTCGGCAGCGCGAGTGAAACCGACCTGCAGGCCAAGGCCGCAGCGGCGCAGGAGTACGCGGCCAAGCTGGCGGCGGAGTACTATCAGGCGGGAGACGGGAGGTTGGAGGCGGGAGTAACTGCCGAAGCTCCCGACTCCCGACTCCCGACTCCCGACTCAGTCAGCCGGCTTTCGTTCCTCCCCGTTTCCCGCTCCGACATGGCCGCCCGCGGCTGGGAGCAATGCGACTTCGTGCTGGTCACCGGCGACGCTTACGTGGACCATCCCAGCTTCGCCAACGCCGTGATCGGCCGTGTACTGGAGTGGGCCGGTTTCAAGGTCGGCATCCTGTCGCAGCCGGACTACACCAACCCCGAGGCCTTCAAGGCGCTGGGCAAGCCGCGCCTGGCCTTTCTGGTCTCTGCCGGCAACCTGGACAGCAACCTGAATGCCTACACCGCGCACAAGCTGCCGCGCAGTGACGACCCCTACACGTCGGGCGGCAAGCCGGGCAAACGGCCGGTGCGCGCGACCATCGTGTACTGCAACATGATCCGCCGGGCGTTCGGCAAGGTGCCAGTGATCGTGGGCGGCATCGAGGCAAGCCAACGCCGCTTCAGCCATTACGACTACTGGGACGACAAGGTGCGCCGCAGCGTGCTGCTGGACAGCAACGCAGACATGCTGGTGTTCGGCATGGGTGAGACGCAGATCGTCGAGCTCGCCCACAGGCTCAACCGCGGCGAGCCGCTGTCGCAGATCACCGACGTACGCGGCACAGCCTACGTCAAGAAGGACGGCGCGTTCCTGGAAGCGCCCGAGTACGTCGAACGCTTCGGTAAACCGGTTCACACCCTGGATCACGAGGAACTGCTTCCCCCGCGCGAGGCGGGAGGCGCGAGTTCGGAGGCGGGAGTTAAGGCAGTAACTCCGGCCTCCCGACTCCAAACTCCAAACTCACCGGACCGCGTCCAGGAACACCAGACAGAAACGCCCGCGCAGGTGCCCGAGTACCGCCGCAACTACGCCCTCGCGTTCAAGAAAATCTTCGATCAGCAGGACCCCGTGCGCGGCCGTCCGGTTGTGCAGCGCACCGGCAAGCTGAACGTGATCCAGCTTCCGCCGGCGCGCCTGCAATCGGAAGAAGAACTCGACCGCTGGTACGACCTGCCTTACACGCGCCTGCCCCACCCGGATTACGAGGCCCAGGGCGGCGTGCCGGCCTGGCTGACCACCCAGCACAGCATCGTCACCCACCGCGGCTGCATGGGGAGCTGCACCTTCTGCGCGATCTGGATGCACCAGGGCCGCACCATCCAGTCGCGCTCGGCCGAGAGCATCGTGCAGGAGGCCGAAGCCATTACGCAGATGCCGAGCTTCAAGGGCTACATCAGCGACGTGGGCGGCCCGACCGCGAACATGTACGGCAACTACTGCAGCGTGCAGCAGACCCTTGGCGCCTGCAAAGACCGCGACTGCCTGCTGCCCGACCCCTGCCCGGCCCTGCGCCTGCACCTGGACAAGCAGATCGACATGCTCAAGCGCGTGCGCGCGGTGCCCGGCGTCAAGAAGGCCTTCATCGCTAGCGGCATCCGCCACGACATGCTGATCGACGACAAGGCGACCAAGGGTCAGGGCGACGCCTACATCGAGAACCTGGCCGCGCACCACACCAGCGGCCACCTGAAGGTCGCGCCCGAGCACTTGAGCGACGACGTGTTGACCCGCATGCGCAAGCCCGGCCTGCACAAGTACGAGGAGTTCAAGAAACGTTTCATTGAGGCCAGCAAGCGCGTCGGCAAAGAGCAGTACCTGGTGGCCTATTTCGTGAGCAGCCACCCGGGCTGCACCATGGACGAGCAGATCCGCCTGGCCGAGTATTTTAAGAAGAACAACTGGTCGCCCGAGCAGGTACAGGACTTCATCCCCACGCCCATGACGCCCGCCACGGCCATGTTCTACAGCGGCCACGACCCGGAAACCGGCGAGTTCGTTTACACCCCCACCACCATGCGCGAGAAGCGCCGCCAGCGCGCCCTGATGCAGTTCACGCGCCCCGAGTTCCACGGCCGAGTGCGCAAGGCACTAAGAGAAGCCGGCCGCAAAGACCTGATCGGCACGCACCCGGAAGCGCTGGTGAAACCGGGTCAAGAAGAAGACTGGGACGACGACAACCCCGCCCGCCCCGCCGGCATAGGGTCGGGCCCGGCCACGACGAAGAAGCGCAACAATCCTTACCGTGGAACGAGAAAGGCACGTCGAAAGCGTCGGAGTTAGCGGCGATTCGGTCTGACCCCACAGGTGCCTGAACCGTCCTGGCAACCGAAATTGCTGGGGAGGGGGCCCACTGCATCGATTCCTGAGCTTCAGCGCCGAACGGAATAGGACTTCGCCCGGCGGCAGCATTTCAGCTATTGTGACCTTGTTATCGCGTTTTATGCGGTGTGCTTATGAGTCGCTTTGGACGCTCACCCGGCCGGCTGCTGTTTTCGCTGCGCGGCCGCTTGTTGTTCCTGATCTGCCTGGCCACGCTGCCGGCGATCCTGTTCGCGTTCGTGGTCGCGCAGAACGAGCGTTCGGCTGCGCTGACACGCATGGAGCGGGAAGCCGAGCATGTAGCGACGCTGGCCAGTCGTGAGCACGCCCACCAGATCCGCGGGGCGCGTGAGTTGCTGCAGTGGCTGGGTGAAAAGGTGGCACGCGAAGGAGAGCAGTCACCAGTGCTGACGGATCCTGACTTTCTGCGTGCCCTGTTGGCTGGCCATCCGCAACTCGCCAACATCGGCGTTCTTTCTGCTGACGGGCGAGTGCAGTCCAGCGCGTACCCCCTGGCCAGCTATCGCGACTGGCGTGACAACCCGGCCTATCAGGCCGCGATCCAGTCGAATCAGGTTGAAGCAGGCACCTATCTGGTTTCTCCCATCTTCGAGCGACCGACGCTGAACCATGCGTACGCGGTGAGGGACAGCGCCGGCCGGATCATGGCTGTTCTTTTCAACGGTCTGAACCTGGACTGGCTCGCCAGGATGGCTTCCGGAAGTCATCTGCCTTACGGCACGGCGCTGACCATTACCGATCGCGACGGGCGCATCCTGGCTTACGGCGGTGGAGAAGAATTGGAGATCGCGGGCATGGATGCCCCCGTGATTCCTGGCCTGACCCAGCTCTCGAGTTCGGACACGGGGCGGACTCTCGAACTGGGCAACGGTGGCGTCGAACGGTATTTCGTGGGTGTGCCCCTGGAAGAGGCCCCGGGGCTTTACGTCGGCGCCGGTTTGCCTTTCCAGCACACGATGCAGACGGCCAATACGGCATTCTATCGGACGCTGCTGGGCCTGGGTGTATTGACGCTGTTCACGATTTCCGCCGTGTTCGTCGCCGCCGAGTTGGGAATCCTGCGGGGTCTGCGGTCACTGTCGCGGGCGGCGCAACGCCTGGCGGAAGGGAACCTTTCAGCACGCGTGATGAGCACGCGCGGACATGATGAATTGGCCATGCTGGGGGTCACGTTCAACCGCATGGCGGATTCGCTTGAGGCGCGTCACCGCGAAGCGGCTGATGCCCAGCAGCAACTGCGCGGCCTGGCCCGAAGGCTACAGATGGCGCGGGAGGAAGAGGCTTCGCGCATTTCGCGCGAACTGCACGATGAGATCGGGCAGACCCTGACATCACTCAAGATGCACCTGTCAAACCTGGAATCCTGCTGCACACCGGAACGCGGAGCAGAAGCATGTACGCTCGCGTTGAGGGAATTCGTGTATAACATGAACACGCAGATCGGAGAGGCGATCGACTTCGTGCGCAGGATATCGTCCGAGTTGCGCCCGGGCGTGCTTGATAAACTCGGCTTGAACGCCGCGCTGGACTGGCTGGCGGGTGAGACGCAGGCGCACGCCGATATCGTGGTCGAGGTGGACAGCGATTTTGAAGACGCCAACCTGGACGAAGTTGTCAGCATCACACTCTTCCGCATCGCACAGGAAGCTCTCACCAACGTGTTGCGTCACGCCGGGGCGGAGTGCGTCGTCATTACTCTCGCCGCGAAAGACCGGCATGTGGTTATGATGGTGCGTGACGACGGTAGAGGCATGGACGGGGCTGAAGCCAACGCCCTCGATTCACTCGGCATCATCGGGATGCGCGAGCGCGCCGTACTCGTCGGCGGCACGCTGTCGATTGAGTCGACACCCGGCGCGGGCACGACGGTTCGGGTCGAGATCCCGTTGGCGCCCGACAAGGAACGCACCGATGCGCATTCTGCTCGCTGATGATCACGCCATAATGCGCTCGGGCCTCCGCCGCATCATCATGGATGCGTTCGAAGATGCAGAAGTGGGCGAGGCCGGAAAGAGCGACGAGTTGCTGAAACTGGTCGCCGAGAAGCACTGGTCGATCCTGATCCTGGACATCGCCCTGGCGGATCGCAACAGCCTGGAGCTGGTTCCCGAAGTCCGGCAGCTGCGCCCGCACCTGCCGATCCTTGCGTTGAGCATGTACAGCGAGAGGCAGTTCGTCGTCCATGCTTTGCGCGTTGGTGTTTCCGGTTATGTCACCAAGGATCGCGCCCCCGAAGAACTGCTGCGCGCTATCCACACCATCCTCGAAGGTGAGCGCTACCTGAGCGAAGACGTGGCACGAAAACTCGCCGATCACATCGCCGTCGGCGGGGATTCCGGCGGTGAGCCGCACGAACAGTTGTCGCCCCGCGAGTACGAGGTGTTCGTCTGTCTCGCTGAGGGGCTCATGGGTGCGGAGATTGCGCGTCGCCTCGATATCAGCGTGAAGACGGTCAGTACCTACCGCAGCCGCATCCTCACCAAGCTGGGCATAGGTTCGAACGCCCAGTTGATGCGCTACGCCCTGGAACGGGGCCTGGTGAAGTAGGCCATGTCAGACGTACTCCTACACGCGTTTTCTGAACATCCTACGCCGGTTTCCATGCCCTTCTGATATTCGCCCGCGCCGCGCACGCCTATCTTTCAGGCGTGGACGAACCTGCATGCCAAGCGATCGAAACGGCGCCCTCTCGCGCGCCGAGTTTCAGGGCCCACCTGGGGGCGCGCCTGGCCTCCATGCATCCGGGCTACTTCGCGCTGGTGATGGCTACCGGCATCGTCTCGATAGCTTGCCGTATCTTCGGAATCGACGAGATGGCCGACGCCCTCTGGTTGACCAACCTCATCGCCTATCCGCTGCTCTGGGTGCTGCTGATCGCGAGGGCCGTCCTGTTCCCCTCGCGCTTCGCAAGCGACCTGTCCGACCACGGGCGGGCCCCCGGTTTCTTCACCGTCGTGGCCGCAACGGGTGTAGTGGGCTCCCAGGCCCTGGTGCTTCACAATGCCGCCTGGCTGGCGAGTTCATTGTGGTGGTTGTGCGTCGTGCTGTGGAGCGTCTGCACGTACACCATCTTTGCGCTGCTGACGATCAAGAAGCAGAAACCCTCGCTTGAGGATGGCATCAACGGCGGATGGCTGATCGCGGTTGTGGCGACGCAGTCCGTCTGCGTGCTGGGGTGTGCACTGAACGGCGACCTGCTGGACGACCGCGACACCGTACTGTTCGCGCTGATGGCATTCTGGCTTGGCGGCGGGATGCTGTACTTCTGGATCATCGGGCTGATCTTCTACCGGTATCTGTTCTTCCCGTTTTCCCCCAAAGACCTGATGCCGCCCTACTGGATCAACATGGGCGCGGTGGCAATCTCGACGCTGGCGGGCGCGAGCCTTGCCACGGCCGCCAGCAGTTCGCCGTTGTTGTCTCCGTTGCGCCCCTTCATCCTGGGATTGACCGTGATGTTCTGGGCGACCGCAACGTGGTGGATCCCGATGCTGGTGGTGCTGGGCTTCTGGCGCCATGTCGTGCGGAAGTTACCGGTCACCTACGATCCCCTTTACTGGGGGCTGGTCTTCCCGGTGGGAATGTACTCGGTGTGCACGGTCAGACTCTCCGAAGCGCTGGGGGCTGACTCACTGCTGTGGATCGCCCGCGTCTTCGTTGTAGCCGCAACCGCCGTGTGGCTGCTCACGTTCCTTGGTCTGTCACGACGGCTTCTTTACGCGTTCCTGCTCGGTTTGCGTGGTCCTTCGCGACCCAGTCCCGAGAGTACCGCGCAATTCCAACCCCAACCGGAAACCTACGAAAATGGATATTGAAAGTAAGCGCGTCGCATACAGCTTCGCTCACTCGCTGGAAAAGAAGAAACAGTATGCAGAGGCACACCGCCGGATGCTGCGTGGCAAGAAACTCGTCATCAGCGGCTTCGTCGTCGCGGTGATCGGGATCGTCGGCTACTGCATCGTCTGCCTGGGCGCCGGGTTCAATCGCGAGATCGGCACGGCGATGCTCGACAACCAGTTCTGGTTTACCAGTGCAAGCCTGGGCGTCATGGGGCTCGGGACACTGTTCTGGCTGATCGGGTCGTTCCTGTACCTGATCGGCGCGATGGACAGTGACCCCGACGGACCCAACGTCACCTTCTAGTCCCGATTCGGATTGCCTCGCGATCGCATTCATCCATGCAGCGCGCATGCCTCTTGCGAACCATGCCGGCAGGCGCCAGGGGAACCGCCGGCTCTCGGCGAGCACGGAAGCCGACACCCGGACACTGGAGAGCTGACAAAAGGCCGACAACCCCGAGGCAATCGTCGCCGCGGGAAGTAGTCTACACGTATGCCGTGCGGACCGTGTACTCGTTGATCCGCGCCACCTGCCCGACCGCGGCTCTCAAGGAGGAGTGATGGGGCTGACCATTCACTGGAACTGGAAGACCGACTTCACGCGTGACGAAGCACGCGACAAGATCCGGCGGCTGTTCGAGTTCGCGTCGGCGCTTGGCTTCGAGAACTGCTTTGAGCCTGTCGAGATCGACTGGTCGCAGGAGCCCGCTGACGACGACGAGGCCTTCCTGCGTATACGCTCACACTGGACCACCCACCACGAGTACGAGGTGGACGGCATCCGCGAATCCACCGGCGACCTGCTCGAGCCCGCCTGGTCGATCTGCTTCTTCACCACCGACCCCGGCACAGAGCCCGCATTCTTCGGCTTCGGAGAATACCCCGCCACCTGGCGCTGGCGCGGCCGTGACCTGCCCAGCGAGGCCAGCGGCCTGAGCTGGATGACCTTCTGCAAAACCCAGTACGCCTCCATGCCCGAGGAAGGCGGCGAGCCCAACTTCATGGCCGCGCATCTGCGCATCATCAAGGTGCTGGATGAGGCGAAGCGGCTGGGCATTCCCGTTGAAGTAAGCGACGAAGGCGAATACTGGGAAACCCGCAGCGAAGACCGCCTGCGCACCAAGCTGCGCCAGTACAACGGGCTGATCGCCGCCATGGCCGGCAGCCTGAAGGACGCCCTTGGCGACGACGCCGTCGAGGCCCCCATCCGCAACCACCCCGAATTCGAACGCCTGGAAGCCGCCGGCCAGGCTGAGTTCGGCGACAAGCTGCATGAAGCCGCCCGGGCCGTTGAAAAGCTGCGCGCGGAAGCCGAAGAAGAATAGCCCGAACCTTCAGCGTCACAGGCCGTTTCCATGTGTGCCAGGGTAATAACCCTTCCCGGGGTCGGTTCCGAGGATTCAAGGAACTGCCATGGCAAGCCAAGAGGGCCTGGTTGAACAGGCCGATGCGAGTTACCTGGATTCAGAACATCCTCCCGAAGAAAACCTGGGCGCCGCCGCGAGCGTGCCCTGGGTGGCGGTGGCGCTGGCGGTACACGCCATCCTGCTGCTGGTGGCGTGGTTCGTGATGCCCACGACGCCGGAACGCCTGAAGGTGGAAGTCGTCAGCGCCAGCACAGAAACGTTGCCCATCCCGCCTGAACCCATCCAGCCGCCGGAGAAACCGGTGGAGTGGGAAGACGATACCCCGGTTGAAACACAGCCGGTGGAAGACCAGCGCGTGCAGTTCGAGGACGACACCCACGCAGAGGACCCCAGTGATTCGCCCAACAAGGACCTGGCCGAAAACCCGAACGACAACCCCTCGGACAACGAATCGCCACTGCCCAACAAGGAATCCACCACCTCGGCAACCGGCCTCGGCGGAGGCGGTGGCGGCGGCGGCGGACCGGGTGGAGAAGGCGGTCTGCGCAAAGTCCGGCCGGGCGGCGTGACCGGCATGCCCCAGGGTGAAGTGACCGGCAATGCCCTGCAGTGGCTGGCCGATCACCAGAACCGCGAAGGCTACTGGAGCGCGACCAGCTTCGGCGAAGACTCGACCCGCACGGGCGCGAAGCACACCTACAACATCGACTTCGTCAACGTCGGCGTGGCCGGCGGCGATACCGGCTGGGAAGCCACCTGCGACGTGGGCCTCACCGCCCTGGCGATGCTGGCCTTCACCGGCCCGGGCTATGACCACAAGACCTCGAAGTTCGCGCGTACCCTGCGCCAGGCGGCGATCTACCTGCGCAAGGTGCAGGACAACGACGGCTGCTTCGGCGCCAAGGAAGACGATCACTTCGTCTACAACCACGCCATCGCAACCATGGCCATGGCCGAGCTGTACGGCCTTTCCGGCGACTCGGTGCTGGCCCCGCTTGTGGAACGCGCCGTCGAGTTCATCCTGAAGGCGCAGAACCCGGGCCTGGGCTGGCGCTACGGGGTGCAGCCGGCCGTCAACGACAGCTCGGTGACGGGCTGGATGGTGCTGACCCTGCACACCTGCGAGCTGGCGGGTGTCCACTTCGATGCGGGCAAGTGCTACAGCGACGCCGCCGAGTGGTTCGAGATGGTGACCGTCGACGTCAACGGCTACCCCAAGTGCGGCTACGACACCCCGGGGAGCAACTGCTCCAGGCTGCGCTCGGCCTCGGGAGTCTATGAGAACCAGCCCTCAATGGACGCCATCTACATCATGAGCATGCTGTTCATGGGCAAGCGCAACCTTAATTCGCCCGACGTCCGCTCAATGGCCAAGGTCTGCACCGAGAAAGGCTTCCTGCCTGAATGGAAGCACGAGAAGCTCGACTTCTACTACTGGTACTACGCCAGCCTGGCCATGTACCAGGTGGGCGGCAGCCACTGGGAGCAGTGGGAAAAGGCGATGTCGAAGACCCTGATCGACAACCAGCGCGGCTTCAGCGCCAAGGACAAGGCCGCCGGCCTGGTCTCGCCCGAGGCGCTGGACGAGCACGGCAGCTGGGACCCCGTGGATGCCTGGGGCTCCGCCGGCGGGCGCGTCTACGCCACCGCCATCAACGCCCTGACGCTGGAGACCTACTACCGCCACCGGCGGTTGAACGGCAAGTAACGGACATACTGGGCAGCGGTCGGCCGGGGGCCTTCGGGCTTCCGGCCGATTGCGTTTGCGCAAGGAATGTGAGGCGGTTGTGAAACATGGAGCGCGGAGCAATCGTTTGATGGATAGGTGGACACAAGCCGGTTGAGGTTGGCTATACTGTGCACACCAACTGGAGGAGTCGGTGAACTCGGAAGAATTCAACCTGGATGTGCTGATCAGCTCGATGAAAGAGCTGCGCCAGATGCAGCTTGACGACCAGGTCAGGCAGGCGCTGGAAAGCGCGCGCCTGAAGCTGGACCCGGGCACACTGGAAGATTTCATCCACGAGCTCGAGCACGACATCGAGGAGCATATCGAGCGGCTGGAGCGCATCTCCGGCGTGATGAAAGCCGAGGAACGCTCCCACCCCGAGCGCATGGAAAACCTGCGCAGGCGCGAAGTGGCGTTCCAGTCCGGCTGCGACCTCGAGGACGTGGACAGCCTGTGCGAGGCCTTCAGCCGCGCGCGGGAGATGCTGGCCGGGCTCAAGGGCCAGGGCGGCGGCGTGATCGACGTGAAGCTGCTTTTCAGCAATCTGCCCGGTCTCACGGGCATCGAGGTCAGTGAAGCCGCCAAAGCCTCCAACATTCTGCGCGGCCTGCTGGACGGCAGCATCCAGTCGCGCAAGCCGGCGGGCGAAGACATCGATGCGCTGGCAGGACGCAACGAGGAATTCGAGCAGTTGTTTGAACTGGGCAGCACCAGCGCCCCCCGGAACCGCCTGCCCAAGGACTGGAAGCCCTGAACGGATTCGAATTCTGGACAGTCCCCGCCGGATCAAGGGCCAGGCCGTTGACTCCAGATCCCGGAAAGCCGAACCAGCGCGCCTGCGGCGCGGGAAAAACGGTCCCGAACGACCCGGCAGCGGCCCCTTGAAACCGGACGACCTCCCGGCTACCCTTTCGCGCCCGTTTCGCAGGTTGCTGGCGTTAATGTCACGCGCGGGCGGGCAAGGCATGAGCACGCAGGGCGCTGGAGGCTTCAAGCATGGTCAAGATTCGTCTCACGCGTACGGGACGCAAGCACTACCACACTTTCCGCATCGTCGCCGCGGACGCCAAGAGTCCGCGCGACGGCCGTTTCATCGAGGTACTGGGTCACTACAACCCCAACCTCGCGAACAACGACGAAGCCAGGTTCGTGTTCAAGAAGGAGCGGGTGGAGTACTGGCTGGGCAAGGGTGCGCAACCCTCGAACACGGTCTGGACGCTGCTGCGCAAGCACGGCATCAACAAGGCCACCGCCAAAGAGACGCGCAAGCAGCTTTCCGCTTAGTCCTGGCTGCCGTTGCGATCCTGCTGCTGGGCGGCTGCATCGAGCCGCCCACCCGCAACCAGGAACGCGAACAGGTGATGGATGAGGCCGGCGTGCGCCTGGCGCCGACGCCTCGCGGCCCGGTGAACGCGCAACGCAAAACACCCGACGATCCGCCTGATCCCAGGCTCAAGGAAGACGTGCTGCAGCTTTCCTCTGAGATCCCGCTTGAGCGCATCCAGGCCGACAACCGGCTGAAGCAGGCCGGCGCCGACGGGATCCTCGCGGCCGCCGGGTTCCTGCACGATCGCAAGGCCGAGCCGCGAAAGCTGATCGAGGCGCTGCGCTTCATCGCCTCGGCGGCTTTCAACGAGCTTGATGCCGGCCAGGCTGCCGCCGCACGCGAAGCGCTGGCACATTGCCTGGGTCACCCGGATGCCGGGGTTCGCGTCCAGGCCGCGCGCGCCCTGCAGGTTCACGGGCCGGGCGCCCAGCGCACCGTGTTTCTGACCGCGATCGGCGACCCTGAGCGCCGCGTGCGCTGGGCCGTGGTGCGACGCTTCAGCGACAGCCCCGCCGAGCTGGACAAGAACCAGCGCGGCATCCTGCTCGGCTACCTGGACGCGGGGACCCGCGCCGAGTTCGCGGGCGCCGACCTGGACCGCGACGAGCGCCTCAGCGCCCGCGAGTTCAAGGGCACCTCGGAAGAGTTCGCCCGGCTGGACCGCGATGGCGACGGCGCCGTCAGCCTGCAGGAATGGATCAGCCCCGTGCCGGCCGAGGTGCGCGCCGACGTGATCGCGCTGCTGCTGCGCATCCACGGCAAGCTGACGCCGGGACAGAAACCCGACGGCTACAACCCCTGGCTGCCGTCTTCGGATCAACTGGATACAGTCTCACGCTGGAAGAAATGGAACGAGCAGGTGGCCGACCGGACCCCCGCCGAGAACGAATAGGACGCTGCCATGGCAACAATCCGCGAACTTCAGACCAAGGCCCGCAAGGCGCTGCAGAAGTGGAAGAAAGACTACGCCAAGCTGCTCGAGAAGGACAACCGCAGCCCGGTCTCCCATCTCTGCTATACCATCCTGCTGCGCAACAACACCGCCGCCAACGCCGACAAGGCCGCGCAGGCCCTGCGGGCCCGCTTCGTCGACTGGAACGAAATCCGCGTCAGCCCCGTCGCGGAAGTCCGCGAGGTGCTGGAAGAAGCCGGCACACCCAACGCCGAGCAGAAAGCCTACGCCCTGCGTCGCTTCCTGCGCGACGTGTTCAGCAAGTTCACCAAGACCAACCTGTATTTCGACCTGATGGTCGCGCCCGAGATAATCCCCGAGCCGGTCCCCGGTGAAAAACCCGAGAGCATCGATGAGGACGACGAGGACGCCGAAGAGGCAGTCACCCGGGAGTCCGGCCTGCCGGACCACCCCGAGGTGCCCGGCTTCGTCGACATGGTCCGTATCATGGACCAGCCCATGCCGCTCGATCCCAAGCTGATCGCCGAGAAGAACGCTACCGTCGTCTGCTCATGCGCATGGGACGACGCCGAGCGCGGCCCCTTCGCCATCATCTGGCGCGTCGCCCTCGCCGAGGGCCTGATCGAGCCCGAGTACGAAGGCGTGGAAGCGCTCTCGCGACTGCGCAACCAGATCGCCCCCGAGAAAGAGCGCGACGAGTTCGCGTTCTATGCCGTCCTGCATGCCGAGCAGAACTGGGCCAAGATCAGCAAGGCCGCCGAGAAGGCCCGCAAAAAGTTCGTGAAGGCCAAGGCGTAGCTTGCCGACACGGCGCGCATCCGTTACAAACCCGCGACACGTACACTCTGGGGATTGATATGTCGATTTTCGTCACCAAGGCCACACGGGTCATTTGCCAGGGCATCACCGGCCGTCACGGCGCCTTCCACTCCGCGCGCTGCATCGAGTACGGCACCAACTTTGTCGCCGGCGTCACGCCCGGCAAGGGCGGCATGGTGTTCGACAAGGACCCCGCCGGCCAGGTCATCAAGCGCCCCGACGGTTCCCAGGCCAGCATCCCCATCTTCAACACCGTGGCCGAGGCCGTGCACGAGGTGGGCGTGGACGCCAGCATGGTGTTCGTGCCGCCCGCCCTGGCCGCCGACGCGATCCTGGAGGCCGCGGACGCCGGTGTGAAGCTGATCTGCTGCATCACCGAGGGCATCCCGGTGATGGACATGGTGCGCGTCAAGGCGATCCTCGATGAGCGCTACCCGCGCTCTCGGCTGATCGGCCCCAACTGCCCCGGCATCATCACCCCCGGCGAATGCAAGATCGGCATCATGCCCGGCCACATTCACCGCCCGGGCCGCATCGGCATCGTCAGCCGCAGCGGCACGCTCACCTATGAGGCCGTGCACCAGGTGACCAACATGGGCCTGGGCCAGAGCACCTGCGTTGGCATCGGCGGAGACCCGGTGAACGGCACCAACTTCATCGACTGCCTGTACGCCTTCAACAACGATCCCAACACCGACGCGGTGATCATGATCGGCGAGATCGGCGGCAACGCCGAGGAAAAGGCCGCCCAGTGGATCGCCGAGAACATGCACAAGCCGGTGGCGGCGTTCATCGCGGGACGCACCGCGCCCCCGGGCAAGCGTATGGGCCACGCCGGCGCCATCATCAGCGGCGGTAAAGGCACCGCCGAGGACAAGATCAAGGCCCTGCGCGCTGCCGGCATCACCGTGGCAGACAGCCCCGCCGACCTCGGCAAAGCCATCAAGGAAGCCATGGCCGCGCTGGCTTGATCGGGTCTGCAGCCTCCTCGCGGGCCCGCCACGGCGGGCCCGCTGCATTCCGGCCAACAGGCGCGCGTGCAAGGCGTTCCAATGGGCGTACTGAAACCCAAGGAGAGCCCCATGATCCGTCTGTTCGCCGCATTGCTCGTCGTTGCCGCCGCGTTCGCGCTGTCGATCGCGCAGGAAGCCCCGAAACCGGAGCCGATGCCGCGCTTCCCCTTCGGCGGCAGCAAGTCGCAGATTCCGTTCGACGTGGTGGAGGTGAACGGCCAGAAAGCCTGGCGCGTCACCGGCCGCGGCAACGTGCGGATCGAGGAACTGATCGCCGGCTACTCCTCGGCCACGGGCAAGCGCGTGAGTTACGACAGCGCCGCCGCCGGCGCGGCCAGGAACTCGGTGCTCTATGTGGGCCCGGACGAGGGCCTGCTGGTTCCCAACGCCGAGCTGGGCGACTTTGTCTCGGAGCTGATCGAGGGCGGCCAGCTCACGCTGGTCGGCCACAGCACGGCAAAGGTCCGCGTGGTGCGGCTGGAGGACGCCGCCGGCTTTGCGCGCGTCGTGGAAGCAAATGAGCTGGCGGGGTTGCCGGATTCGGAGTGGGTGACGCTGGTGCGCGTCGGCCTGCAGGCCGGCCCGCGCGCGCTTTCACGCGCCCTGCAGCACTTCACGCGAGCCGGCATGCAGATCGGGGTTGAGGACGACCTGTTGACCGCCACGGGCCGGGTCGCGCAGATGCGCAACCTGGAGCGCCTGGTGGCCAGGCTGGACAGCAGCTCCAGCGGAAGCGACGGCACCCAGATCCGGAGCTACGAGATGGCCGCCGGAGTGAAGGCCGACACCGCCGCGCGCGTGCTCAATGAGCTGTTTGAAGTCCCCGCCACCACGGTACAGAAACTGGACGGTGGTTACAGCGTCCGCAGCGACGGGGACCGCGACGTGAAGGTCAGCGTCGTGGCGGGTGCCAACCGGCTGCTGGTGCGCGCCCGGGCTGCGGATCATGAGCTGGTGAAGTCTGCGCTGGATGCGCTGAAGTAGCGCCTGCGCCGTCCCGCCGGAGCCTCGGGAAGTTGCCGGGGCTCCGGTTCGTTTGGTGTATGTCGCGAGCAGCATTTTCGCTGAGGCGTGTGCGCTGTGTGATGTTTGTCAGCATCAGCTGCACAAGTAACGAACATTTGATCATTTACACATTCTTATGGAATGTCTGAATTTACACTGCAGGTTTTTCCGAAATCTATAAAGGGTGAAGTCTGTCCGCAGGATCAGATTCTCGCGCACCAGCCACAAAGCAGCCATAACAAGCCATCTGTAGACTCGAGCACCGCCGGAACCCTTTCACTTGGGATTTCTCTGGACTTACCACCCGCCAAGGCCGTTAATATATGGGCGGGGAGCGGTTTGCAGGTTCCGTGAGGGCCTGTTCGGAGTTTACAGAATGTCATACCCGTCCTCCCGATTTCTGACAGTTGCCTTGGCGCTCGCCGCCTTCGCCTCTGCCCCTCTGGTTGCCCAGCGCGAGCAGGTCAAACGCGAACTTCCCGAACTCGCCTCGCCCGTCGCATCCGAGCGCGTTGCCGCAACCGCGCGGCTGGTAGCGATCGACGACGACATCGCCGCGGATCTGCGGCTGGCCTACAAGATCGCGGGCCTGCAGGAGCGCCAGGCGCTGCTCGAGGTCGCACGCCTGCGTGATGACGCCGCGCTGCTGCAGCAGGGCGCGGAAGCGCTCGCCGACGAAGATGCGGATCTGCGCGCCCAGGCGCGCGACTACCTGCTTGACCTGCCCTTCGAGACGCTGCGTCCGGCGCTCGACAACCTTGACTCCGGGCAGCGCCTGGCCTGGGACGCCTTCCACACCCTGCGCATCCGCCGCGACATCTCGCTGGTGCTGCTGGAGGCGCACCTGATGCCGGGCAAGTTCTTCGGCCAGTTCGAAGAGCTGCGCAAGTTCGACCCGCGGCGCCTTGACCGCGAACTGCTGGCCGTGCTGGATGCCGACCCGGAATTCGCCGATGCGCTCAACATCGCGTCCCGGCAGATGGTCGAGCGCACGGTGCGGCCTGAGCGCGCCTTTGAACCGCCCTGGCGCAGGCTTGAATCCGCAGCCGGCGCACTGCAGCCGGCCCTGTTGTACCTGCGCCGGCTGGAGATGGACGACGAGCTCCAGCAGCAGATCCGCCGCTTCCAGCGCTCGGCTTTCCATGCCGGGCTTGAGGTGCTGGTGAACGTGCGCTCCGCGGCCGCGCGCGCTCTGGCGGGCAGCGAGCCCTCCGAGGTGCTGAATGCGCTGCTGGCGCAGAGCTATCAGGTTCTGCTCGAGCAGGCGCCGGCGCCGGAGTTGCAGAACCTTGTGAACCTTGAGCAGATCCGCACGGAAATCGAGCTGACACTGGCGCGTTTCGGCGACGACGCCCTGCTGCAGGCCCGCATTGCCCGGCTGCGCTCCCAGATTGAACGGGTGCAGGAGGTGCGCACGAACGTAAACATGCGTGCGGCCACGCGCCCGGACCTGATCGCCCAGAATGAAATCGCCCACCTGCTGCTGCGCTCGGGCGACCTGGACGGCGCGGAGCGGGAATGGAATGTGGCGGTTGCGAACGGTCAGCAGATGCTGCGCCAGGCGGAAGGGCGGAACCGCTCTTCAATGACTTCATACCTGGCGGCGGTGTACTATAATCTGGCCTGCGCCCAGAGCCTGCAGTTCAAGAATTCGAGAGCGCTTGCAAGCCTGAAGGAAGCGGTCGGAAATGGCTACAAGGACTTCGCCTGGATGCTCGAGGACGGCGACCTGGACAACGTCCGCGTCTCCGAGGGCTTCCGCACCTGGTTCCTGGATACAGCGCCGCCTGCCGTGGCGGATCGCCTTGAGCGCGCTGATTAGCCTGTTGCTGTTCCCGGCCTGCCTGCAGGCCCAGGACGAAGACCTGGCCGGGCTCGATTCCCCCACCGCCTTTGAACGTGAGATGGCAGCCGGCAAGCTCGATGACGCGAGCCTGCTTGCCCACTACCGCAAACTGCTGGACGAGGGCGGCGGCGCCGTCCAGTTGATCGCCGCACTTGAGCGCATCCGCCGCGAGAAGAACGCCGACGACATCAGCCGCATCGTCAAGTACATCGGCGACCTGGATCCCGACGTGGCCGAGGCCGCCATGGACGCACTGCGCGCTTTCGGGCGCGAAGCACTGCCGGCGGTGGAAGGGCTGCCCGCGTCGCAGGTGGATGCGCGCACGCGCAAAGAGGTGATCGAGAGGCTGCTGAAGGACCACATCTATTTCTGCTGCCAGCGCGACATGGCGATCAATCCGTTCCAGCTCGATTTCGACGATCGCTTCCTCGAGCTCGACTCGGTGAGCCAGGAGCTGGACGAGCTGATGTTCCGCATGCTGCGCGATTCGCTGGCGGACGTCCGCGAGGACATCAGCGGCAGCCGCTACTATTACTACCGGGGCTACGTCAGCGCGGACATCCCGTTCATCGACTACGGCGGGCTCGCGGTGGCAGCGCTCGCCAGCCGCCACCCCGAGCGCCTGATGAAAGAAGCGGGCGAACTGGCGGAGGTCGAGAGCAGTGCCGACGCCTACTACTGGGGCAACGCCAACCGCTCGCCGGTCACGCTGGCGCTTGCCATCTTCTTTGCGCGCCAGGGCAGGACCGCGCTGGTGGACAAGGTCGTCACCGACATGGAGTCGGGCACGCGCTGGATGCAGTCCACCCAGACCCTCGGTCTGCACGTGCGCGTGGCCGCGCTGCAGATGGTCGCGCTGGGCGAGCACGAGGCGGCGTTGGAGCGACTCAACGAGCATCTCAAGCAGGCGGGCTCGGCGCTCAGTTCCACAGTTTCACAGGCCCACTACCTGCGCGCACGCATCCTGGTGCACCTGAAAGAGGAGGGCGCGGCACTGCACGCGCTGGAAGATTCGATGGAATCCTCCGGCACCGCCATGGTGCTCGCGCTGGTTGACTCGCACTTCAAACCCCTGGCCGACGAGCGCCGCTTCCAGACGGTGCTGAACTACTGCCGGCTCGCGGCGCGCCGCCTGGACGAGAGCCAGCGCCCCTACGAGCCCACTCCCGACGAACAGGAGTGACCGCAGGTTTGCCGCAATTCCTCCTGCATGATCCCTGGTTCCTGCTCGCGGCCGTCCCGGTCGTGGTGATGCTCGTCTGGGTGCTGCGCGGCACCTCAACCCCGCTTCCTGTGCTGCGCCGCGCGGTCGGCGGCGCCGGGCTGGCCGCCGCGGTCAGCGCGCTGCTGCTGTGCGCGGCCGGCCTGTTCTGGCAGGTTCCCAGCGACCAGCGCACGGTCTGGGTCCTGGTGGATCGCTCGCTGTCGGCGGGCACGGGCGGCGAGCGCGCCCTGGGCGCGGTGCTGCAGGATCTTTCCAACTCGCTGCCCGCCGAGGATTTCGTGGGCGTGATCCTGTTCGATGAAACCGCCAGCGTGCTGGTGAAGCCGGTACCTGTCCGCGAACTCCGGCCTGCGTATGAGCTGCCCGAGTGGCAGCCCACCGACGAAACCTGGATCGGACCGGCCCTGGAAATCGCGGCGCAACACAGCGTGCCGGGCACGGCGCCCGTGGTCGTGCTGCTGAGCGACGGGCACGACAGCAGCGCGCGATACGGCGGCGACGTGGTGCGTGAGGCGCGCGACAGCGGCGTACGCGTGTTCAGCATGCCCGTCGATTCCGAGCCGCTGCCCGAAACCGCGCTGGCGGACTTCGCGGCGCGGCTGGTCGGCAAGGATGAGCAGGTGCTTGCCGTGGACCTGGTGGTTTTCAGCACGGTGGACCAGCTGGTGGTGCCGCAGATCAAGCTGAACGGCGAGCCGGTCGACGACGTGGAGTGCGACCGGCTCGATGCACAGGGCCGCCTGCGGGTGGGTGTTGGGCGCAACCCGGTGCGCATGCTGCTGCGCCCGTCCGAGCGCCTGCCGGCCTATGTCGTGGAGGTTTCTCTCGCCGCGCAGCAGAACACCTTCACGCGCAACGACTCGTTGAAGCTTTCCGTGCGCGGGCCGGGCGCCGCCCGCGTGCTGCTGCTGCACGGCGAGGACAGCGCGGAGCCCGCCCTGCAGCGCGCCCTGCAGCGCATCGGCCTGCAGGTCACACGCGGCAGCGCCGACATTCTGCCCTCGGAGATGATCGAGCTCTCGAAGTACCAGGTGCTGATCCTTTCCAACGTGCCGGCCACCGCCTTCAGCGTCACGCAACTCGGCATGATCGAGCGCTTCGTGCGCAACGGCGGCGGTCTGGCCATGATCGGCGGCCCGCGCTCCTTCGCGCCAGGCGGCTACTACGAGACGGCCGTCGAGAAGGTGCTGCCCGTGACCTGCGACGTGGTCGAGAAGGGACGCAGACAGATTCCCGCCCTGGTGGTGGCGCTGGACAAGAGCGGCTCCATGAGCGCCATGGTCGGCAACTACACCAAGATGGAACTCGCCAACGAGGGCTGCGCGCGCTCGATCCGGCTGGTGCCGCCCAACAGCTACTTCGGGATGCTGGCCGTGGACACCGGGCCCGACTGGGTGGTGCCGTTCGCCCCGCTGAAAGACAAAAGCGCTGCCGCGAACCTGGCCCGCACCAACCAGGTCGGCGGCGGCGGCATTTACACGGACATCGCCATCCGCGAAGCCGTGGCCGCCCTGCGCTCGGCCAAGGCTTCCAGCAAGCACGTGGTGCTGTTCAGCGACGGCCAGGACACCGAGCGCAAAGACGGCGTGCTCGAGTTCGTCGAGAAGGTCCGCCAGGACGAGCAGATCACCTTCAGTACCATCTGCATGGGCGAAGGGACGGACGAAGGCTTCCTGCGCGACCTGGCCCAGATCGGCGGCGGGCGCTCTTTCCTGGTGAAGGACGCCGCGGACCTGCCCGCCGTGTTCTCGCGCGAGGCGGCGCTCTCGGCCGGCAATTTCATCCGCGAGGACCAGTTCCGCCCCTGGCACGGCCTGCCGGGCTCGCTGACGGACGGCGTGGATTTCGAGAGCGAGGCCGCGCCTCCGCTGCTCGGCTACGTCGCCGCCACCGCGCGCCCCGAGGCGCACGTCTGGCTGTGGGCCGACGAGGAAAAGGAGCGGCCGCTGCTCGCCACCTGGAACATCGAGCTGGGCAAGGCGCTGGCCTTCACCAGCGACGCGCGCGATCGCTGGGCCGACCGCTGGCTCGACTGGGATTCCTACGCCGAGTTGTGGCAGCGCTGGATCCGCCGCCTGCTGCCCGAGCCCGAGCACGTCCAGGGCGTGGAAACCGAGTGGTCGTTCAACCGCACCGGCCCCGTGCTGACGCTCAGCTTCTTCGACGAAGCAGGCAACCCGCGCGAGCTGCTGAACCCGATCGCCGAGGTGACGGGCGCTGACGGGAGCTCGAGCAGCGCCGCGGTTCTGCCTGTCGGCTCAGGCACCTATCGCGTGCAGTTTTCACGCGGCGGATCGGGCGTCTACTCCGCCACCGTGCGCGAACGCCCCCTGGGCGGCGAAGAGCGCCCGGCCGCGCGCGAGCAGCGGATCCTGGTGCCGCTCGACGAGCTGATGGCCCGCCCTGCCGACACGTCGACGCTGGGCGCATTGTCCGAGGTCACGGGCGGCAGATTGATCGCCGGGGCACGGGAGCTCCTGAACGCGCCGACCCAGGGCGGCCACAGCACGGTGTGGCCCTGGCGTGCGCTGTTGTGGACGGCGCTGATCGGGCTGTTCCTGGCGATCGGCGCGCGGCGCTTCCCCAGCGTGTGGCGTCGCCGCGCCATCGAGCAGCGTCGCCGCAAGGAAGAAGTGGAGCGCGCGCTCACCGCCAGTGCCGCCTTCGAGCGCGTGCGCAAGCAGCTGGAAGAGCGCAACAAGCCGGTGGCACCCGTACGTTCCGGCCACTATGCCGCGCCGCCGGCCTGGGCGCCTCCCCCGCCGCCGCCGGCCGCCGCGCCGCCTGAGAAGCCGCAACCCGCCACGAAGGCGGAAGACGGAGACTCGCTCTTGTCAGCCATGCGCAAGGTGCGTAAGCAGTTGGATGACCGCCGGGAAGAGCCATGATGCGCAGGCTGACACCAACCTTGATCGCGCTGCTGCTGGCCTCCTGCACGATCGGCAGCTCGACCACCCAGCGCCCGGCGCTCGATTCCCCGGCCATCGAGCCGGACGGGGCGTTCTGGGACGCCATCAACGTGGCGCGCCGCGGCGACCACGATTCATTCCTGTATGCGCTGAGCCCGCAGATGGTGTACCGCGCGCTCTACCCCGAAGCGCGCCTGCGTGAGCCGACCAGCCAGGAAGAGTTCGACAGCCAGCGCGCGGAACTGGACGAGGCACTGTCCCGGCACGCCGCCGTCGTGCGCGAGTTTTCCGTGCGGCACATGCATGAGCTGGACAAGCTGGTGCACGATCGCTTCATCGAGGTCAGCAAGCCCAGCTACACGATCCGCCACAAGGACAGCTGGGGTCGCGCGCAGGGGCCCAACTTCGCCACCGTCCTGGTCACCATCTACCCCAAGCAGCCATTGCCGGAGGGCTTCAAGCCGGAGACCATCGAGGTCCGCTTCGTGCAGGACGGCCAGCGCTGGCTGATTGACGGCTTCGACAACGACAGGCTGAAAGGCGCATTCGTTCGATAGCTGTTCAAACTTGGACGAGCCTTGAACAGCAGGTGACCGGTTACCGATGCGGTAACCGTTGCGGCAATTGGTCCGTGAAGATTGGTGATTGGTAATCTGCTGTCGCCCTTGATCGAGGTGGCATTGACCTTCCCGCCCGGCCGCGGGCCGGCTTTCCTAGAACGTGGCCTTGCCCATCACGCGCACCGGCTGGATCGCCACGTTGCATACCAGCCCCAGCGCCGCGAAACCCGAAAGCAGGCTGGAACCGCCGTAACTCACCAGCGGCAGCGTAATGCCGGTCACCGGCAGCACGCCGCTCACCACGCCGATGTTGATCGAAGCCTGCGCGAAGAACAGCGCCGCCACGCCGATCACCAGCAGGCGAGAGAACGGGTCGCGTGTCCTGTCGGCCACGCGCAGGATGCGCGTCACCATGACAAACAGGATCGCCAGGAAGACGCAAACCCCGATCAACCCGGTCTCCTGGGCGATCACCGCGAAGATGAAGTCGTTGTGCCGCTCGGGCAGGAACGCCAGCTGGCTCTGCGACCCCATCCCGAAGCCCTCGCCGCTCAGCCCGCCGCTGCCGATCGCCGTCATCGACTGCAGGATCTGGTAGCCGTCGCCCGTGCGGTCCGCCACCTCGCCGCTCAGGCCGCTGAGGTAGATCTCGATGCGCTTCATCTGGTGCTCTTTCAGCACACCGAACAGGAACGCGGCCGGGATGATCGATATCCCCACCAACGCCATCGAGCCGAGGTAGATCCGGTTGCCGCCCGCAACCCAGATCATCGCGGCCACCACGGGGATGAACACCATGGCGGTGCCCAGGTCCGGCTGCATCATGATCGGCACCAGGAAGGCGCCGGCGATCACCAGGCAGAACACGAAGGCGCGCAGGCTGTCGATGCTCTTGTGGTAGCGCAGGTATCCGGCCAGCGCGATCACCAGCAGCGGCTTGCACAACTCGGAGGGCTGCAGGCCGAACGAGCCGATCATGATCCAGCTTTTCGCGCCGTTCACCGTTCGGCCGAACACGAGCACCGACCCGAGCAGCGCCACGCCCAGAGCCAGCCAGGCGTACCAGTGCGTGGACAGCCAGCGCGGGGGCAACAGCGCGATGAACAGCATCAGCAGTACGCCGGCAATGGCAAAGCCGAGCTGGCGGAAGTGCTGGCCGCCCGGGCGCGCCACGCCCTCAGCGACCATTTCGAAGTCGGTGGTGGCGGAGAGGATGAACGAGACGCCGCAGGCGCACAGCAGCAACGCGGGCACGATCACGCCCATCGGCAGCGCGCGCAGCAGGGAAGCTTTCTGTTTTACCTTGCCTGCGATGCGCACGAAGAACCCCGTGCGCTTATCGTCAAGCCGCAATGCAAACTTGAGTACGCGGACCGCCGCCGCTTGTTATTGCGGCGGCATTCACGTTAAATCAGCAGACCAGAACGGAGCCGGCGGCATGCCCCGCATCCAGGACGCGAACTTCCAGCAGTACCTGAAGGAGATCCGCGAGACGCCGCTGCTTACGGCCGCCGAAGAACTTGAGCTCTCGCGGCGCATCCAGCAGGGCGACAAGGAAGCGCGCGAGCGCATGATCAAGGCCAACCTGCGCCTGGTGGTCAGCGTGGCCAAGGAGTTCCTGAACCGCGGCCTGCCGTTCATGGACCTGATCGCCGAGGGCAACATCGGCCTGATGCGCGGCATCGAGAAATTCGACCCCGACCAGGGCAACCGCTTCAGCACCTACGGCGTACACTGGATCAAGCAGTCGATCCGCCGCGCGCTGGTGAACTCCAGCAAGACCGTGCGCATCCCCAGCTACATGGTCGAGCTGATCAGCCAGTTCAAGCAGAAGGCCGCCGAGATGGCGGCAAAAAAACGGCGGCAAGCCCAGCGACACCCGCGTCATCGCCAAGGAGATCGGCCTCAGCGACGAGCAGCTCGACATGATGCGCGCGGCCCTGAACTCGACCACACAGTCCACCGATTTCCGCGGCGCGGACGGCGAAGCCAGCCTGACCGACATCATCGCCGACCACAACAGCCCCGACCCCGCCGAGCAGGCAATGTCCGCAAACGAGGTCGCGATGCTTGAGGAAATGCTCGACGCCATCAGCGAGCGCGAGGCCAAGATCCTGCGCATGCGCTACGGCATGGGTGTCGACCACCCCATGACGCTCTCCGAGATCGGCGACGCCCTGGGCCTCACCCGCGAGCGCATCCGCCAGATCGAAAACAACGCGTTGCGCACCCTGTACGACATCCTGTCCCGCAAGCGCGGCTACATCGACGAAATCTGATCGCGACTCGTGGCCCGGCGCAATTTCGGGTATCCTGTACGGGGTAACCAGGAAAGCACCAGATGCCCGAGCAGGCGATCCTCGACCTTCCCGTCATCGAGTTCGAGTATTTCCAGGACTCGCCCGGCCGCCTGCACGCGCAGTGCATCGAATCTTACGGGCTCACCGGCTTCCGGCCTCACCCCGACGCCGTCTTCCACCTGGCCGCCAGCCTGTGGCGCTATCGCCGGAGCCACAGCCTCAAGCAGGTCGCCGCGCTGGCGGCGCTGTACCTGGAAGCGCTGTCGCGGCACGTCGCCGCGCGCCGCAGAGTGGCGGCCGTGCGCTCCGCCATGGACGAACCCGGCGCCTCCGCGCTGCGCGGCAACCTGGCCCAGGCCGACGACGAGCTGGCTGCCGCCGAGGGCGAACTGTCGGGCGTGACCCGGCGCCTGGCCGAGTTCGTGACGCTTTATCTCGACCTGCGCGAGCGCGACGGCGCGGCCGCCGGCCGACTGCTGACCGGCAACCTGGAAGAGATGGGCGAGCCCGGCTGGATCGACCGGCTGGAAGAGCTGGCGCAGGATCTGGCGCGGCTGGAGAACGCCCGCATCGACTGGAACGCGCCGCTGGCGGAAGTGCTGGACGACCTGGAGGCCCTGAAGCTGCCCGCGCCCCCGAACGGCAACGGCCACGGCGCCAATGGCGGTCTGCTGCTGCGCCTGCAGTCGGAGATCGAGCAGTACCGCGCGCTGGCCGGCCGTGCCAGCAAGCGCCTGCAGCAGGTGGATGCGGAACGACACGAACTGGAAGACCTGCTGCAAAACAGTGAGCAGACGTTCAGCAGCCGTTCCCGCGCCATTGAGGAGGCACGCCACGCCCTCGAGGTGACGCTGGCCGATCTTCGCGCCCGCATGCAGCGCATGGAGTCCGACCACGTCCGCGAACTGCAGGAGGCGCGGCGCGAGCTTGCGGCACTGCGCAGCGAGCGCGACCGGCTGTCAGAGGAACTGCTGGCCGCGCTGGAAACCTCAACCGAGACTGAGGGCTCGCAGGAAGAGCTGATCGAAAAGCTGGAGTCCGCCGCCGGCGACCGCGCCGAGGCCGCCAACGCCTTGAGCGCCCTGTCTCGCCGCCTGGAGGAAGTTCAGGGCGACGCCGAGACCGCGGCCGGCCAGGCCTCCGAACTGCAGGAACGCGTGCACGAGCTGGAGGCATTGCTCAGCGAACTGAGCAATGAGCTGTCGCACAGCGAAGAACGCGCGTTGCAGGCCGAGGCGACCGTGGAGGCGCTGGAGTCTGATGCCGGGCGCAACAGCGAGTTCGAGGCAATTCTCACGGAGTCCGAAGAGCGCCTGGCCGCCACCCAGGAGCAGCTGGCGGACGCGCTGCTGCGCGCGGACCAGTTGGGCGGGCAGCTCGAGGACAAGGAGTACGAGCTGCAGCGCGCCCGCGAGCGCATTGAGGGGCAGAAACGTACCGTCGACTCGATTTCAAGCCAGCTGGCGGAAACCGAGACCCTGGCCGACGAGCAGGACGCCCGTATCGCCGGACTGGAGCGCGAGAACGAACGCCTGCGCCGCGACCTCAGCCACGCCCAGAGCAGAATGCTGGACGCCGCGGGCGACGTGGAGGAAGCCCGTGAGGCGGCTGAGAAGGCGCGCCTCGAGCTGCAGCACCTGAAAGAAGTGTTCGAAGAGCACAAAGGCAGGACCGCCTCGGTCAACAGCGAGAGCCTGGCCCTGCGGGCGAACCTGCGGGAACGCGACGAGGAAGTCGTCAGCCTGCGCGCGGAACTGCTGGACGCGCAGCAGCGCGCGAAGAAGGCGGAAAAGCTGGCTGAAGATGGCGCGCGCCGCGCGCGGGACCTGGAAGACGAAACCGCCGCCCAGAGCCGGCAGGCAGCCGAGGCCCGGGCCGAGGCCGACAAGCTGCGCGCAGACCTGAAGCTTGCGCGCGACGAGGCAAGCTCACGCCGCAGCGAGGCGGATGGCCTGACGCGCGAGAAGGAGGCGCGCCACGCCGAGCTGCAGAAACTGCAGGCCGAGCTCGAGGCCCTGCGCAATTCCGCCGACACCGGCGGCGCCCGCAAGGCTGGAATGCGCGCGCAGGTCGTTGTACTGGAGCAGCAGCTCACCGAGCTGCGCGAGGAGGCAGAGGCCGACCGTGACCTGGCGCGGGAGCGCTACGCCAGGCTGCAGGAACGCCTTGAGCTTGCCCAGGCCCGCGCCGCCAACGCCGACCTGGAGCGCCAGTCGCTGCTGGAATCGCTGCAGCAGCTGGAGCACGCGCGCCAGGCCGAACGCAACGAGCTGCAGGCTCTGGTTGAAACCGAGCGCGGCCGGGTAAGCAGCGACGAATCGGCCCTGAGCCAGGCGGTGTCGGAACTGGAGACGCTGCGCCAGAAGCTGAACGACAGCGAGGCCTACCTGATCAAGCGCCAGCGCGAATTCGAGCGCGTGGAGACCCAGTTGCGCGGTCTGCTCGAGGAAATCCGCGCCCTCGCCGACCTGCGCGGCGAGTACGAAACCAGCGAGCCCGGCAAGGAGCGCGAGGAAATCGCCTCACAGATCGCGCGACGCACCGACTCGCTGTTTGCCTCGGCCGGCAAGCCGGTGCGCGCCGACCGCCGCACCGAGAAGCTGGTGATTCTGACGGTAAAGAAGTCCGAAGAGGAACTGGCGGCCGAAGCGGACAAGCCGTTTGTCGCTACAAACAAGCGGGCCGATCGTAACGACCCGAAGCCTTCCGAATCCTGAGCCCCTTGGCACAATCATGCCTGTGACCACCACGCGAGGCGCGCTTGGCACTGCTCGATAACATCCCCGGCTGGAAAGTGTTCTCGGCGGGCCTCGGCCTTGCCGCGCTGGCGCTGGTGGGGTACTTCGCCTGGGTGTGGTTCGTGAAGGGCCCCGACGATCTCAAGGAACTCCAGAACCAGGCCGTGGTGCACGCCCTGGACCAGATCGCCGAGAACTACACGAAAAAGGTGCGCGAGGAAGGCGAACAGCGCGTGGTGGTGATGCCCGTCCGCAACGACACCAGCAACGGGCAGATCCGCGAGATGCTGATCAGCCGCCTCAACAAGATCGAGGGCGTGAAGGCCGACGTGCCGCGCAGCCCCACGCTGGAGGAGCGTGCCGGCAGCCTGATCAAGTCGCTGCTCAAGGAAGAGGAGAACCAGCTCGATCCCAACACCGTGTTCGAGGAAGCGGCCGAGGCCGACGAGGTGATCTCGGTGGGCGTCGACAAGCTGTGGTCCGGCGCGGACAGCGGCATCTGCACGCTGGACGTGATCCGCGTGGTGCGCGCCGACAGCCTGAAGCGTGAAGCCAGCGTGCTGCCCATGGAGCGCATCAAGGGCCTCAGCGGCAGCGCGCGCCCGGGCGACGAGCCGGACGAAAGCGGGCCCGGTTTCGGCACCGCGCTGCTGGGCTTCCTGTGGCGGCTGCTGGTGGTGCTGGCGGCAACCGCGATCATGCCGTTCCTGAGCTGGCCCGCGGCCAAGGCGGCGTTCCGCGCCGACAGCAACGCGATGAACGCCGGGCTGCTGTTCGGTTTGACGGCGCTGGACCTGCTGGTGCTTTTCGCGCTGGTAGCGTTCGAGTTCTCGACCACGGTAGTCGTGTGCGCGGTGCTGCTGCTGCCGGTAGCCCTGATCTGGAACCTGCGCATGCTGAACTTCATCGAAGAGCGCTAGGTCCGTGACATGGACGTTCCCGTCCATGTGTTCGCTGTGCGTCTCGCACAGCGTTGCTTCGATGAATTGCGGCGGGCGTTGACGCCCGCCTGACGCACGGCCGAGACGGCCGTGTCACCTTGAAACGCAAAGCGCGCGGGCCTTGGCCCGCGCGCTTTTTAGGTATGTCTTCGTCTAGAAGAAGTATGCCGCGCCGAAGCTGATGGTGAAGGTGATGGGTACTTCACCCTGGCTCCAGAGCGGGGCGCCGTTGTAGTCCGCCGCGAAGAAACCAAGCCGGATCGGCATGCTGGCGACCAGCGACATGCGGAAGCGCCAGTTGTTGATCAGGCTGCCGGAGCGCGAGATGAAGATGGGCGTAAGGTTGATGTCGGTGCCCAGGTTCATCTGGTAGGCCGGGATGAAGTTGTGGCGGCGTACGGCAATGCCGTCAAAGTCGTTGACGCCGTCACCGTTCACGTCCTGGGAAGACTGGTAGAAGCCGATGTCGAAGTTGTCGTTCAGCACGTCCTGGCCGAAGGTGGGGCTGGCCGGGTTGGGGTCGACCAGGGCGCCGTCGATGTCCATCCGGTAATTGGCCTCGAAGAACAGGAAGGGCGAAATCGACAGCAGGTCTTCGGCGCCCGAGATGCCGATCGGGAAGTCCGCCATCAGGCCGATGTCCAGGCCGATGCTGGCCAGCCCGTTCAGGTCGCTGAAGCTGCCGAACATCAGGCCGGCCTTGGGGCCGACGATCATGGCAAGCCCCCAGTTGTCGCGGGTGCGGCGACCATCGGTCTCAATGAATTCGCTGCTGTAGAAGTTGATGGTGAAATCGAACCCGGCGTACATCAGGGTTACGTTCTCGTTGATCGCCTCGTAGGCGTCGTTGTCGACGTCAAAGGTGGCATTGGTGCCGATCGACATCGAGTAGATCTCGATACCGAAGTCGGTGCCGATCACCGAGTTGTCGGAGCCGATCTGGAAGTCGATGTCCGCGCCGAAGATGCTGCGCGTCATGTTCTGCGCATTGCGCTTCTTGAACACCGACTCGAGCGCGCCATCGACGTTTTTCACGCCAAGGCTCTCGCGGCGGAAACTCGATCCCATGGCGCTGCCGAAGCCCAGGCCGATGCCGAAGCCGCCGGTGGAGTACTTGCCCTCGTGCGTGTTCATGTTCATGACCTGCGGGAAGCGCTGAGCCTCCAGGGTCGATGCCAGAGCCACCACGGCAGACAGGATGAAGAGAGTGAGCCCGATTCGGCGCATTACATACGCTCCTGCGGATCACGTTACAGGCAACCGCCCGCATGGACGGGTTGTCGTTATGCCTGGACGCTGACTTCGGGGGTTGAGCAGATTCAAGCGGCTTGAATGCCCGGTGTCAACCGCCTAATTGCTCCTGCCACATATAGCAAACCGGTGTGACCGGAATGTGACGAACAGGGGCGCCTCACGGCGCCCCTGCTGACCTGTTTCCCCTTACGGGTTACTCGTCGCTTTCAACTTCTTCGAGTTTCTCGGCGTACTTCTCAATCAGCTTCTTCTCTTCGTCAGACCCCGCGGGCAGGCCGTCGATGATCTCGCTCATGCCCTTCAGCATCTTGTCCGCTTCATCGAGGGCCTTGATGGCCTCATTGTAGTCTTCCGCCGGGATGCTTTCCTTCGCGCTCTCCACCATCTTGCGCTGCTCGGCCAGACCGTCCAGCTGTTCCTTGATCTGCGGGCCGAAGTTCACCCTGAAGTTCAGAATCATGATGCGGATCGACTTGCGCAGGTAGTCTTCAGCCTTCAGTTCGTTCTTCTCGGCCCAGGCCTTGTAGCTTTCGCTCTTGAGCGCGTGGTCGAAGGCTTCCTTGATGTTCTTTTCCTTCAGCTCTTCAAACTTCTCGTCCTTCTCCATGGCTTCGTCGAAGGACTTGTTGTGCTTCAGGTAGCTCTCGATGTCGGCTTCGGCGATCTTGACCGTGTCGATCACCTTGTCCACGTCCTTGAACATCTTCTTCATGTTCTCGACGGGATCCGCGTTCTCCTCTTCCTCGTCGTCGCCCTCTTCATCGCCCTCGGCTTCCTTCTCGTCGGCCTTCTTTTCTTCCGCCGGCTTGTCGCCCTCAGCGCCCTTCTCCTGGGCCTGCAGCGTCGGTACCGACGCGCTCAGGCACACCATCGCAAGCACAGCCAACACGAATTTCCAGAATCCCATATGATAGCTCCAGTTTAGTTGTCCCAACGGGGACCAAGCCCCACCTTCGGAGGCTAGCAACGGCGACCCATCGCTACAATGAGTAATATGAAGGACGCTTCTACATCTTACATTATGATACGCATCGTTAACCGAACGCACCGGGTCTGCCGGCCACACTGGAATGCTCTTTACCGGGCGGTTTCCTTGCATCCCTGTTCGTGATTCACTAAACAGACATACCCCGAACTGACTGTCATGTCCGACGACCGCATAAGTTCAAGGCTGCTTGGCCTGCGCGACTACAAACAGCTCGCGGAGCAGGACCAGTCCGTGGTCTGGCACCCCTACACCCAGATGCAGGAGTACGCCCAGACCGAGCCGATCATCATCGAGCGCGGTGAGGGCCCCTACCTTTACGACATCCGCCGCCGCCGCTTCCTTGACGCTTACGGCAGCATGTGGTGCAACGTCTGGGGGCACAACCATCCCGAACTGGTAAAGGCCATCCAGCAGCAGGCCGGCCAGCTCTGCCATGCCAGCCTGTTCTCGGTAAGCCATGTGCCCGCCATCGACTTCGCCAACATGCTGGTCGATGCCATCAAGCAGGACTTCCGTTTCGCCGACGAACCGCCCACACTCAGCCACGTCTTCTACAGCGACAACGGCAGCACGGCCGTTGAGGTCGCCATGAAGATGGCGCTGCAGTACCAGAACCAGAAGGGCAAGATCAGCCGCACACAGTTCCTGACCTTCCACGAGGGCTACCACGGTGACACCTTCGGGGCCATGAGCGCCAGCAGCATCGAGGTATTCCGCCAGAAGTTCTCGCCGTCGCTGTTCAACTGCTTCCACGCCACCTACCCCATGCAGGTGGACCCCGACGAGCACGAATCCACCCGCCACCATGAGATGCAGCTCGAGGCGCTGATCGCGGGGCGTAATGACAAGATCGCGGCCGTGGTGATTGAACCGGTGATGCAGGGCGCCAGCGGCATGCGTCCGCTTGCCGAGGATTACCTGGGCAAGATCAAGAAGTACTGCCGCGAGTACGACATTCTGCTGATCACGGATGAGGTCTTTACCGGCTTCTGCCGCACGGGCCCGCTGATCGCCAGCAGCAGCGAACTGGTCGAACCGGACATCCTGTGCCTGGGCAAGGGCATCACCGGCGGCACCCTGCCGATGGCGGTGACCGTGGCCAGCGACCGGGTGTTCGACGCCTTCAAGGGCGAGTGGTCGGAGATGCGCCAGTTCCTGCACGGCCACACCTACAGCGGCAACCCGATCGCCTGCGCCGCTGCGATCCGGAACCTCGAGATGATCTTCGAGGAGAAGTTGAAGGAAAACGTGAAGTCGCGCGCCCGCGAGCTGAACTACGCGCTGCGCCGCGCGATCGGCTCGAACCCGCGGGTCGGCCAGATCCGCCAGCGCGGCCTGGCTGTGGGCATCCCGATCAAGGACGCCAAGGGCAACGAGGATGCCGGCTACGAATCGCGCGACGACGCGATGAAGATCTGCGCCCACGCCATTGACCGCTCTCGAGTGCTGTTGCGCCCGCTGGGCAACGTGATCACCATCGTTCCGCCGCTCAACATCGAATCCGAGCAGATCGGCGAAATCGTGAACGCCATCAGCCGCGGCCTTGAGTCCCTGGATGCGGGCAACCAGTAGCCGCCGCCCGCGAACCGGCCACTGGTAAGGGTTCCAGCCATTACAAATTCCGCGGGCTGCATTTGCTTGCCGCTCCGCCCCGGACGTGCTACTGATAATTACCGCTCATGAAATCCTCTGATCCAGACCCTTACTCTAGTTGGGGCGCGCAAGCGCCCTGCCAGCAGGCCACAGCTGCGACACGGCCGACCCGGCACGGGAGGTCGTGTCGTTTCGCGTTACGGGCGGTATGCAGCGCGCAATCGCTTCGCCGCCGTTTGCAGATGTGCACAGGTTTGCCAAAGAAAGACTTCGCGGCTTTTCACAAACCGCAAAGCGCGGGTTACACTGGAGGGCAGATCAGGGTGTCGCGTGGGCGCCCTATCCCCTTCCGGAGCTTCCGCATGCAGCGCGCCTCTTCTCGCGGTTTCACCCTGGTCGAACTGATGGTGGTGGTCGCCATCATCGGTCTGCTGGCCAGTGTGCTGGCCACGTCAGTCGTTTCCAAGATGAAGCAGGCCAGCCGTGAGCTGGACAAGAAGGTCCTGCAGGACCTCTACAACACCCTGCAGATGCAGAGCCAGAGCGACAAGAACAAAGAGAAGCTGATCCGCGGCCCGATCTCTGACAAGCGCGGACGTGAGTTCTGGGAAGCCTGCTTCCAGCACAAGCTGCTGGATGCCCAGATGCTGCCCAAGCTGATCGCCAAGTCCGGTCAGGACCTGGAGATGGACCGCCGCAGCCTGGACAACCCCGAGATGTTCGTGCTCGACCCGCTGGGCTGCAGCTGGACCGGCCCCCAGGGCAACGAGGCGCTGATCCTGATGTCGCTGCGCGGGCCCGCCCGCCGCATCGTGATCTGCGCCAACGAGCGCAACTGGCTGAACCACGACGACGACGTGCTTACCATCTGGTCTGACGGCGAAGTGGCTGAGTACATCGGCACTGAGCAGCTGTCCGGCTGGGGTTACGAAATCGCCCAGGAGCAGTGGCTGCAACCCGGTGCCGAGCTCTTCGGGAAAACCGCGCCCTTCGACGGCGTGTTTGACTGATCGTTGCCGGGGCGAATCCCCGGCATTGCGGCACGGCCGAAGCGCACCGGCTTCGGAGTCGGCCGGGGAAGGAGGAACTGCGATGTAGCAATGCTTGCGGGCCAAAGGTCCCTGCGCCGCCATACTGCACGGACTTCCGCAAGCGCGCTCCACACGGTTCTAACAACAGAGGTATCCGACAATGATCGAATCCTCGCAGCGGTCAGCCCCTGTCAAAGCCAGCGCGCCGACAGGACAAGCAATCGCTGCGGGGATCGGTCCATTTGGGGCGGGTCGTGTGTCCCGGGTCAAAGACAGTGCAACCAACCGCGCTTTCGACTGAATACTGCACCCGGGCCTCGGCACCCGGGACTGGTCACTCGACTCTTGTACTGGATTGCCGACAGAACTAGACTTCCCCTATCCCCCTTAGACAGCACCCGACGTCCGCGCGTTTGGGGGCCGGACGCACCCCTGCGTATACCCTGTTGATGAGGTAGGAATGCGCTATTTCGCCATGCTGTCCCTGCTCGCGGCCGCGCTGTTCGGAAGCGCATGCAGCGGCTATGCCAATACCGTCGACGGTGACGTGTACGTTCCGCAGTCCAACGGTCCCAACCCGCAGAACCTGCCGAACGCCAACACCGTGCCCAAGCCCACCCCGCCGGGCGGCTACACGGTCAGCCCCACGCCTGTGGTGATCCAGGAAGTCCTGGTGGACCCGGTCGGCCCCAACGCCGGCCAGCAGTTCGTGGAGCTGTTCAATTCCAGCAACTCGCCGGTTGACATCGGCGGCTGGGTGGTGACCGACGGATTCAACTCGCACACTTTCGCCTACGGATTCCAGCTGAACCCGGGCGCCTGCGTGACGCTGCGCCTCGGCGTTGCGGGCACCGACAGCACCACGGAGCAGTTTGTACCCAGCTTCGGCGAGTTGCAGGCCGTAGGTTCCATGGTGCTGCTGCGCCACGGAACCGAACTGGTTGACTTCGTCGAGTGGGGCGCCTCCAACCAGAATTTCGAAGGCACCGCGGACCAGCTCGGTGAATGGACGGCCGGCGACTTCGTGCCGCTGCCCGCCGAAGGCCTGAGCTTCCACTACGACGGGCAGGCAAACAACAGCACCGCCTGGCTTGAGGCAAACGCCACGCCGGGCCAGTAAACATGATCGATTACTCACGGCGCGGCTCAGGCCGCGCCGTTTGTTTTTTTTAAGTTTCGGAACGTGCCATCGCGGCGGCCGCCGGCCTCGTCGTGTCGAGCAGTTGTTTTTTCTGCAGCCTGCCGCCTGATGACTGCCGCCTCACTCAAACATTCACCAAAGATCGCGCGCTTGCACATCCGAACAATAACCCATGCCGTGTTGGTCGCGGCGGATGGGGTATCACACCGTGCAACGCAGCCTGCGCAACGCCTACCTGTTGAACATCCTGGCCCTGGTGGGGCTGGGGGTGGTGATGGTGTTCAGCAGCAGCGCGATCCGCGTCGTTCCCGGCGCCGAGGTCGATCCCTTCGTGTTCATCAAGCGCCACCTGCTGTTCGTCGGCCTGGGGCTGGGCGCCATGGCCGTGGCCGCGCGCATTGACTACGGCTTCTGGCAGCGTTTCGCCAAGCCGATTTACCTGCTGGGCCTGGCCCTGCTGGTGCTGACGCTGATCCCCGGCATCGGCACCGAGTTCAACGGCGCGCGGCGCTGGCTGCGCTTCGGCGGCGTGGGCATCCAGCCCTCCGACTTCGCCAAGCTGGCGCTGCTGGTAGCGGCAGCATCCTACGCGGTCGTGCGGCGCTCCGAGCTCGGCTCGATCCGCCGCGGCTTCCTGCCCGCCTGCACGTTCGTCGGCATCTACGTGGTGCTGACGATGGCGCAGCCCGACTTCGGCACCAGCCTGTTCCTGGCGGCCAGCAGCTTCATCGTGCTGATCGCCGGCGGCCTGCGCGCCCGCCACCTGGCCTTTGCAGCGCTGATCGTGCTGCCGTTCGCCAGCGTGGTGATGTACGCCAAGTTCGACCACATCCAGAGCCGCGTGATGACCTTCCTGGACCCGGCCAGCGACCCGCGCGGCAAGGGTCACCAGGTCAAGCAGTCGCTGATCGCCATCGGCAGCGGCGGCATGGAAGGCCAGGGCCTCGGCAACAGCATGCAGAAGCTGTACTACCTGCCGGAGCAGGAGACCGACTTCATCTTCGCTGTGCTGGCCGAAGAGACCGGCTTCATTGGCTCGGCGCTGACACTGGGGCTGTTCGCCTCGCTGATGCTGCTGGGCGCGAAGATCGCTCGTCGCGCCCGCGACCGCTTCGGCAGCCTGCTGGCTATCGGGGTCACGGCCGCAATCGGGTTGCAGGCCGCGATCAACGTCGCGGTGGTGACGGCCAGCGTCCCCACCAAGGGCATCGGATTGCCGTTCATCAGTTTCGGCGGCAGCAGTTGTTTCTTTTACCTGTGTGGCGCGGGCCTGGTGCTCAGCGTCGCGGGCAGATGCGTCAGTGAGCAGGAGGCGCTGGCCATGGCGCAGCAGGAATCGGCCGGCGAACGCCAGCCGGAAAGCGCCCGCCGCAGCGCCCGCGCGCGGCGGCTGGTGGCAGCAAATTGATTCACCTTTCCCGGGAGAGACGCTGCGGTAGCGATTTGTTCGAAGGCCGTTGCGAACTTCCGTAGTCGGGCGCCTGCGGGTGCACCATGGATCGTCCGTCCGTGCACCCGCAGGGCCGAATAGGGCACACTCCCATGAACCACCCGAAAATCGCCATCGCCGGTGGTGGTACCGGCGGCCATCTTGCGCCTGCCATTGCCCTGGCTGAAGAACTGGTGGAACGCTACGGGAAAGACAGCGTGCACCTGCTTTCCGGCGGCAACGACCTTGAACGCAGCATGCTCGGCAACGCCGGTTTCGATTTCACCTGCCTGCCCGTCAGTCGTCCGCGCGCGGGCTTGCGCAGCAAGGCCACTACCGTGATCACCACCGCCATGGCAGTGCCGGCCGCGCGCAGGGCGCTGAAGAACTTCGGCGCGCATGCCCTGGTGTGTGTCGGCGGGTACGCCGGCCTGCCCGGCGCCATGGCCGCCAGCCTGTTGCGGCTGCCGGTGTTCTCGCTTGAGGCCAACGCGGTGCCCGGCAAGGTTACACGCACCATCGCGCGCTTCGCGCGCACCTGTTTCGCGCACATGCCTTTGACCCGCAACCTGGACTGCCGCGTGGAAGTCGTCGGCAACCCGCTGCGGAAAGCTTTCCTCAAGCCCGCCGCCAAGGCTGACGCGAAGCGCGCACTGGGCCTGGATTCTCGTCTGCCCACGCTGCTTGTGGTGGGCGGCAGCCAGGGCGCCGGCGCGCTGAACGATGTGGTCATCGAGTCTGCTCCTGAACTTGCGGACCTGCAGGGTCGCTTCCAGGTGCTGCACATCACCGGCCAGGCCGATCGCGAGCGGGCCGAACGCGCATGGCGCGCGCTGGGCATCCATTTCCGCGTCACCGCCTTCACCCACAACGCTGCGACCTGGTTTGCCGCTTCCGATGTCGCCCTCACGCGCTCAGGTGCGGGCACGATCAGCGAGTTGCTGGCCATGGGCATTCCCTTGCTGATGGTGCCCTACCCCCATGCCGCCGATGACCACCAGCGCGCCAATGCCCTGTGGGTGGCCGGCTCACAGGCCGGCGTGGTGGTGCCGGATAGCGACCTGGGCGCTCCGCTCCTGCGTGAACTGCTGGAAAGCTTCGTGCTGAGTGACGTGACACGTGCCCGCGCCTCTGAAGCTGCGTTGCGCCTGGCCACGCCGGGTGCGACCGGTGCGATCCTGGACCGCATTCTCGATGAAATTGGCCTCAGCGCTCCGCCCTCCGATGCCGATCAAGAAGAACGCGCCGCCGCGTAACGCGCCGCGCGTCAGCAGTCGGTAGTCAGTGGCCTGTGGTTCGTGACCGCCGGCCGGTGTCTTCCGCGGAGGCATGCACTTGAAACTCTCTCAACTCAAATGCGTTCACTTTGTCGGCCTGGGTGGCGCCGGTGTTTCCGGCCTGGCGCGCATTGCCCTGCAGGCCGGTGCGCGCGTGTCGGGCTCTGACCTGGTAGATAACCCCACCCTGCGCGCACTGGGCGCCGCGGGCGCCGTCACCTACGTCGGACACCACCGTGACCAGCTCCCGGCCGAGTGTCAGCTGGTGGTGGTGTCGGCGGCAATCCGCAAAGACAACCCCGAGTTCCGCGAGGCTGAGCGCCGCGGCATCCGCGTGATGAAGTACGCCGAGGCCCTGGGCGAGTTCACTCGCGGCCACAGCAACCTGTGCGTGGCCGGCACTCACGGCAAAACCACCACCACCGCCATGCTGGCGCAGATCATGGTGGCCGCGGGTAAAGACCCCGGCTACCTGGTCGGAGGCGAGCCTTCGGGCCTGCCGGCCGCCAGCGCCGCCGGCAGCGGCGTGAACTTCGTGATCGAGAGCTGCGAGTACGACCGCAGCTTCATGCGCCTGCACCCGGCGGTGGTTGTGCTCAACAATATCGAGCTCGACCACATGGACGTGTACGGCGACCTGGCGGGAGTCACCCGGGGCTTCATCGACTTCGCCCGCCGCCTGCCCGCCCATGGCACGCTGCTTTTCAACGCTGACGATGAGCGCTGCCGCGAAGTGGCCCGCCAGGCGGGCTGCAACGTCATCGGCTTCGGCGAGTCCGCCGGCGCGGTCTGGCGTCTGCACAACCTGGATGCGTCCAGCGGCTTCGCGGTCGCTGACATCACCTGCCGCGGCATGCAGGTCGGGCGCCTGAAACTCCAGGTTCCCGGGCGCGTCAACGCCATGAACGCGCTGGGCGCGCTGGCGGCTGCCAACTGGGCCGGCGTGCCGGTCTACCACGCGCTGAAGACACTGCAGATTTTCGGCGGCGTGAAGCGGCGCTTTGAGGTGCTGGGCAGCGTGGGCGGGGTGCCGATTGTGGACGACTACGCCCACCATCCCACGGCCGTGAAGCAGCTGCTTGAGGCCGCACGTGCGGCGTTCATCAACCGCCGCATTGTCGCCGTGTTCCAGGCGCACCAGTACCAGCGCATACTTTCCTTCTTTGACGAGTTCGCGGAAAGCCTGAAGCTGGCTGACCGTGTACTGGTCGCGCGCACTTATGCCGCGCGTGAGAGCGGCGTGCAGCCCGGTGAGCCCGAGGAACGCCTGGCACGCTGGCTGCGCCAGAACGACACCGAGGCCATGGCCTACGGCGACTTCTCCAGTATCGTTTCCGACCTCAGCATGAAGACCTCGCCGCGCGACGTGGTGATCTGCATCGGCGCCGGCGATATCAACGAGGTCGCCTTCGAGCTGCTGGCGCGGCGCGAGTTCATCAGCAGCCGCCTGCGGGCCATCCGCCCCGAGGAGATCGCGGCATGAGCCTGAACGCATTCCCACCGCGCCTGCGCGAACGCGTGCGGGTCAGCGAGCCGCTGGGCCTGCGCACTACGCTGCGCATCGGCGGCCCCGCGCGATACTACGTCGAGGCGGCTTCCCTGCGAGATGTGGCCGACAGCGTGCAGGCCGCGCGCGAGCTTGGCCTGCCGCTGTTCGTGCTGGGAGGCGGCAGCAACCTGCTGATTGCCGACGAGGGCGTGGCGGGCGTGGTGCTGAGCCTGCACGGCATGAAGAAAATCAACGTATTCGGCAGCAAAGTGCAGGTGCAGGCCGGCGCGAACCTGAGCACCCTGGTCAATCGCTGCAGTGCCGAGGGCCTGGCCGGCCCGCAGAGCCTGGCCGGCATTCCCGGCACGGTGGGAGGCGCTCTGGCCATGAACGCCGGGGGCCGCTACGGCGAAATCGCCGATTACGTCGAGCGCGTGATCTGGATCAACCCGGAGGGCGAGCTGCAGAGCCTGTACCGCGAGGAAATCCGGTTCGGCTACCGCATCAGCGAGCTGCGCCACGGCGTAGTGATCGAGGCCGTGCTGCAGGGGCGGCCCGGGGTACGCGGCGAGCTGGTCGCCCGCGCCCGGGAAATCCTGCAGCAGAAACTGGCCGCGCAACCTTATTCAGAATTCAGTGCAGGATGCACCTTCAAGAATCCGATTGGTCAGAGTGCCGGCAGGATGATCGACCTTGCCGGCTGCAAGGGCCTGCGTGTCGGGGGCGCGGTGGTAAGCGACCGGCACGGCAACTTCATCGTGAACACCGGTGAGGCCAGGGCCAGCGACGTGCTCGAGCTGATGAGCCTGGTGACCCGCAGGGTGTACGAGGTCCACGGCATCGAGCTGCAACCCGAAGTGCAATTGTGGCCAGGCAGTAAGGCTCTGGCCGCGTAAACCATACACCGTAGGCGCAAGCCAACACCAACCGCCCCAGGGGCAAGAGGAATCAAGATGGACAAGGACAGCAAGGGCGTCTCCCTCGACGAGTTCATTTTCCGCAAGCTGCAGCCGATCCGCATCCTGCGCGGCTACCTTGCCAACGAGCTGGAACTGGCCGAGAGCGACAGCATCGCCATGTCGCGCATGGACATCGACAACATCGTGAGCACCCTCGAGATCTTCCTCGAGGAGTACGATCGCGTCTCCGGTTTCCGCGGCCGCAAGGGCAATGACCGCAAGAAGACCAGCTTCATCGAGGCCAAGACCCAGGCCATCAAGACCATCGCCTAGCACGACGCCCCTGGCGGGCGTGACGCGCGAGCAGCCGCGTCACGCCCGCAGCGCCGGGGCAACCCCACACACTCGAGGTGCCAGCCATGGCGTCGAACACGACCAGCCACCGGATCCTGCTTGACCGGATCAAAAAGACGCGCGTCCGCGACCGCATCGTCGCCCGGAACGAAAACCCGCGCATCGCCTGCCGACGCGAGTTCCGACGCGAGCCCACCAACCAGCGCGTGCATTTCGCGCTGCATGATCCCAAGGGCGGACGCGTCGCCTGGGGAACGGCCGTGCTGGTGGACTACTCACCCAACGGCGCACTGCTGGGCCACATCCTGTTCGAGGAAGGCTTCTGGCCGGACGGCGAGTTTTCGATCAGCTTCAAGGTGACGGGAGGCCCGCACGAGGGCGTGTACGCTTACGGCACACCGCTGCGCTTTGCCACCAGCCGGGCCAGCCTGGCGCTGCGCTTCGACGGCCTGTACGTCAAGTTGTAAGCGGCAGGCGATTGCCGTGTCCCGAGTCCCGCGTCATTGCGGGACTCAGTTTTTTTTTATGGCAGGCGGGAAACAGAACCGGGACCTGTTCCAACTCTGCTAAAGCCGCGCAATGCGGATTACCGATAGCCCAACGTGCGCCACTTCGGCGCCGCTTTCTTCTGACCTCCGGAATTCACCATGCTTCGTATCGCACTCCTGTACGGCGGCACTTCCTCTGAGCGTGAAGTCAGCATCAAGAGCGGCGAGGCCGTGTGGGCGGCGCTGGAGCGCATCGGCCACCACGTGCTTCCGCTCGATATAGGCACTGACAACCTGGCGATGCTGGAGCACGAGAAAGTCGACTTCGCCTTCATCGCGCTGCACGGCGGCGAAGGCGAGAACGGCACCATCCAGCGCCGTCTCGAGGAAATGCAGATCCCCCTACTCAGGCAGCGGGCCGATCGCCAGCCGCCTGGCCATGGACAAGGAGCTCAGCAAGGCCGAGTTCCTCACCCACCGCGTGCCGACCGCGCCCTACGAGGTCGCCGAGGAGTTCGATGCCGAGTACCGCCTGCGCCGCATGGCACGCCGCATGGGATGGCCGCTGGTCGTCAAGCCCATCGACCAGGGCAGCAGCTTCGGCGTCAGCAAGGTCGCCAGCCTGAACGACGTACCCGGCGCCCTGGCAGAGGCCTTCAGATACGGCCGGCGTGTGATGATGGAACGCTGCATCATCGGGCGCGAACTGACCGTAGGCGTGGTCGGCAACCGCGCGCTGCCGGTGTGCGAGGTGATCGCGCCCAGCGGTTTCTATGACTTCAAGGCCAAGTACGACAAGACGGCCGGCACACGCTACGTCACCAACCCGGACCTGCCGGGCCCGACCGCCAAGATGGCCCAGCACTACGCGCGCCGCGCCCATCACGCGCTGCGCTGCCACGGCTACAGCCGCGTCGACCTGATGCTCGACACCGAGGGCGAGCTGTGGGTGCTCGAGGTGAACACCCTGCCCGGCATGACCGAGACCAGCCTGCTGCCCAAAGCCGCGGCGCAGGAGGGCGTCGGCTTCGATGAACTGGTGCAGGAGCTGATTGACGTCAGCCTGGAGTCGCGCCGCCCCGCCAGCAACCGCATCACCCGCGTCCTCGCCGCCTAGGAGACTCAGCATGGCACGCCGCAAGACACGCAAGGTCGCAAGCCAGCCCCGCAAGGGTACGCGCCTGCGCGCGCGTTCCACAGCGTCACGCGCCATCAAGGCCGGCCTGGCCGCCGTGATTGCCGGCGTGGCCGGGCTGCTTCGCGCGGTGATGCCCTCCGGCGAAACCCTGCGAACGTTCATGGCGGGCGCCTGGCGCAGCCGCGGCCTGCGCCGCTGCGCGGGACTGGCAGGCGCCGCGGTGGTCACCGCCCTGTTGTCGTGGGCGATGCTGCACAGTCTGCGCACCAGCGAGCAGTACCGCCTGGACCCCGGGCGCATCGAGCTGGCCGCTGCACCCGCCTGGGCCAAGGGCAGCCTGGCCGCGCGCCTGAAGGCGGACATCGAAGACGACCTGCGAGCCGATCTTTCCGACCTGCCCGAAGGCAGCGCCTTCGACGGTCAGTTGATGCAGGACATCACCGAGCGCATCTCGCGCAGCCCCTGGATTCGCCGCGTGGTGCGCATCGAGCGCCGCTTCCCCACCCGTCCCGATGACTATTCGCGCCTGTTGCCGGTGCTCGAGGTGCGCACCCCCGCGGTTGCCGTGGAAACGCCGGACTGTTACGTGCTGGTCGACGGCGACAGTGTGGTGCTGCCGCTCACGCTCAAGCGCGACGCCGCGGAACTGGCGCTGTTCAGCTCGCAACTCACACGCCCGATCCGCACCGTGCGCGGCGTGGCAGGCAGCGCACCTGCCGCCGGCCAGAGCTGGAACAATGAGCAGGTGGCCGCCGCGCTCTCCATGGAACGCGTGATCCGCCAGGCCGAGCTCGACCGCTCGCTGCCCATCGAGGCCATGGAACTCATCGGCATTCCCCAGCAACCGGATGCCCGCGGCCGCGTGCACTACCAGGTCGGCGGCGGCGTGGTGCTGATACCGGACCAGACCCGGCTGCCGGGCCTGCGCGTGATGTGGGGCCGCCCGCCGGTGCACGCCAGCACCCTCGAGCTCTCGCCCAACGACAAGCTGGAGGTGCTGAAGAACCGCCTGCGCGGCCTGGATTCCGTGGCCGACACCCGCATCGACCTGCGCGACCGCGGATAAAGAAATCCCGGACGGAACGTGAGAGGGGGACAGGCGCCGAAGGTGCCTGTCCCCCATTTCGTCCTTGGTCAACGCGAGCGTCGCCGCTACTTCTTGCTGGGCTCGGTGTCCCAGTCGCGCAGCCAGTGGCAGGTGTAGCCGCCGGGGTTCTTCTCCAGGTAGTCCTGGTGGTACTCCTCGGCGCTGCTCCAGTTCTTTACCGGCTCGACGGTGGTCACGATCGGCGCATCCCAGCGGCGAGCGGCGTCGATGTTCTTGATCGCCTGCTCGGCCGATTTTTTCTGCCGGTCGTTGAAGTAGAAGATGGTGCTGCGGTAACTGCTGCCGACGTCGTTGCCCTGGCGGTTCTTCGTGGTGGGGTTGTGCATGCGGAAGAACCAGTCCTCAAGCAGGCTCTGGAGGCTGAGCTTGGCCGGGTCGAACTCCACCTTCACGGCCTCGGCGTGGCCGGGGTGGTTCTTGTAGGTGGCGTTCTCGTTGTCGCCGCCGCAGTAGCCGACCTCGGTGTCGATCACGCCGGGAATCTCGCGCAGGATGTCTTCCATGCCCCAGAAGCAGCCGCCGGCGATAATCGCGGTTTCGGTCTTTTCAGTCATTGCCTTTTCCTTCAGGGGCCACAGTCCCTCCTGCTCGAAGCGCTTCAGGTACTTGCCATATCCGCGCGCCTCCATGTCCGCAAGCGGCACGAACTCCAGCGCTGCCGAGTTGATGCAGTAGCGCAGCCCGCCCTGCTCGCGCGGGCCGTCATTGAACACGTGGCCCAGGTGCGAATCGGCGGTGCCGCTGCGCACCTCGGTGCGCACCATGCCGTGGCTGGTGTCCTCGAGCTCGATGACTTCTTCCTCGTCGATGGGACGCGTAAAGGCGGGCCAGCCGCAGCCTGAGTCGTACTTGTCCAGGCTGCTGAACAGGGGCACGCCGCTGACGATGTCGAGGTAAATGCCGGGCTCAAAGTGCTTGTCGTACTCGCCGGTGAAGCGGTGCTCGGTGGCGCTTTCCTGGGTGACGCGATACTGCAGGTCGGTCAGCTTCTTGCGCAGTTCTTCGTCGGAGGGCTTCACGAATTTGTCCTTGTCAAATGGCTGTGCCGCCGCCGCGGGTCGCGGAGTCTCGGCGGGTTTCGGCGCGTTGGAGCTGCCACCACGGGTCTGCGTGCTGGAGTCTTCGTTGCTGGCGCATGCCGCCAGCAGCGCGAGCGGCAGCAGCCATGCGATCATCAGCTTCTGCATCTACGCACCTCCTGCAGACTTGAGCGACCCCATGGTTAACCAGCGCCTTACGGCAATTGTTCCAGACTTCAAGCTTTCCCGCCGACCTGGCGCAGCCGGCTGCTGAAGCTGAGATATTCGCTGGCCTGGCGGTCGTGCAGGCTGACCTTGTCTTCCGGCTCGTCGCCCTGCTGGCCCAGCAGGCGCATGGCCGCCTGCTTGTACTGCGCGGCCGCGCCGACGAAGTCTCCGCGCCGGTAGGCTTTGCGGGCGTTCTCGATCTCGCGGGTGGGGTCGCCCGCGGGCTCGGCCAGCAGGCGGTCGGCCACCTCGCGGCAGGCGAGCGCGCTGAAGCGCAGGTCCAGCTCGTCGCGCGGGTCGCCTCCCATGGCCTTGCGGATCAGGTTGTCGGCCAGCTTGTGGAACTTGCTGGCGATCTGCGCCAGGTCGCCCATCACGAGGGCCTTGCACAGGTGCTCGGTGAAGCGCGGGCTGAGCTCGATGGAGAACTCGCCGGGCTTGAGCGCTTCTTCGGGGAAGTCGCCGGCGTCGAGGCTGATCACCACGCTGGCGGCGCGCTGGCCGGAAGGGGTGTTGCCGGCAAGCTCGTCGAGGTCGCCCTCGTTCACCACGGCGCGCGCGCGCACCGACGACTGCACGTCCTTGCGGCCCAGCACCGGCGCTACCGGCAGAGACCCATATTCGGGTGTCTCGGCCTCTTCGGGAATCTCGTCCAGCGTGTCGTTGGAGGCGTCGTGCTCCATCAGGTCCTGCTGGGCCAGCGCCGGCATCGGTGGCTTGGCCGGAGGCGCTTCCGGGGCCGGCCTGGGCGCGGGGGCTTTTGCGGGCGGCGCCTCGACCACGGGCTTGGCGGCGGGGGCGGCGCAACCTTTGCCACCGGCGCCGGGATGGTGCGGGTGCCGGGGCCGACGCCGCCGGACTTGGGCTTCAGCTTGGGCCGTTTCAGCTTGCGGTTGCGCGGGATGCGCACGCCGGTTTTCTCGCCCGCAGGCGGAGGCGCGGCCACGGTCGTCTCGGGCTCGGGCTCGGCTTCTTCCTCAGCAACCTCAGCAGAAACTTCGGCGGCGACTTCCTCGGCCGGCTCATCGAGACTCAGCTCGTTGTCCTCAAGGCTTTCCTCGGCCGCGGTCTCGTCTTCTTCGGCTGGGATGTCCACGGCGGGCTCCTCGCTTGGTGTATCAGGAACTGACTCAGCGGCCGGCGCTTCGAGCTCGAGCTCTTGGCTTTGGCTCATCCCGGTCGCCGTTTCCTCGAGCGGCGGCGTGGGCTCGGGCTTGGCTTCTTCGGGCTTCACGACCGCACTGCGCCCGGACGCTTTTTTTGCTGGCGGCGCGGCACTGCTTGGCAAGCAGGTCAAGCTTGCCGGCGTGTGCGACGATGCGCTGCTTTTTCTCGTCGTCCTTCACGGCCTCCGCGATGCGGCGGTACGTCGTAGCGGCAAACGTGAAGTAGTCGTCTGCCTTCTCGAACTCCTTGCGGCCTGCGGCCTCTTTACCCTTGGCCTCTGCCTTTTCCGCGGCTTCGCGGATTTCCCGGGTGATCGTCTGCGCCATCCTGCCCCCAAGTGACACCGATGCTGTCCGCCAAGTACGGATAGCCGTTGCCATGTTGCCCAGCTAACGAATGCCCACAGGATAATCAGGTTCCAGACCTGATTTCAACGCAGCCGGCCGGCTATCTTCAGTAATGAATTGCGGATCGTAGAATGCGGTGACCTGGTTCTTCGTCGTCCATTAACATGAATGATGCGTCATTGACGGCCCGCTGCCTCAACTGTGGGGCTGCGTTTGAGCAACAGGACATCAGTCCCAGACGCCGCTTCGCGGAATGCTCCCATTGCGGCACCTTGCACAACGTCTCCAGCTTCCTGGCTCCGTCCCAACGCCCGCGGGAACGTGTTCAGCAATTGCCGAGTACCGTTCTGTTCGGTGAACAAGCGCAGGGCGCCACCATCCAATGGCAACCAAGCGGTCGTCGGATGTTTACAGCGATCCTTGCGCTGTTGTTTGTGTCAGGCGGATTGCACCCTACCGGGATGCTATTCCTGATTCTGAACCCGTTCACAATGGGCGAAATGCCCGCAGTGCTTGCGATTGGGGGAGGTTTGCTGTTCTGGCCTCTGCTTTACTTTTCCCTGGTCAGATACCTGAACCGAATCGTACTGCAGATTGACCACAACGGCATCACTTCAGCGTACCGACCTGTTCCATGGCGACCGTCCCTGTCCTTTGCGTTGAACCGTGTCCGTTGCGCATGCGCGCTTCCAACAACCCCTTCACGCGGGGTCCCACGCTATCGCCTGTTGCTGGTTCTGACGGACGGATCCATCGTGGACCTTTTTTCCGGAACGTCCCGCACGCGCCATCGGCGAGGCGTTACTGCACCTGCTGAATCGAGCGATCGAGCGACTGCAAAGCAATGCTGAAACTTTTTCCGCAGGGTCGGAGCCATCGGCAAAAGGTCGCCGACATCGGGAGATCACGAGCCACCTGTCTTTGTTCCACGTTCGAGAAAGGCGTCGACCACAGCCATCTCCGACTCAGCTCGATTGCGACTCCTGCAGCGCCCCCATTCCGCTTGAGTCCATCAATCGCACTGAGCTTGCGGCTGCGTGCTCGTACTGCGGCGTGGTCAAGGACCTGCGCGCTTTCCTGAAGGTCGGAAATGCCGAACAGCTTCGGGACGTCGGCCGCTTGCCGGCCGAGATAACGATTGAGTCGAGCCAACAAGAATCGCGTTTAAACGTCGCTCCACCAGGCCGTCTGGTCACTTTCTTTGACTACTCAATACTTGCCTGTGTGTTCTTCCTACCGTTGCTCGGCCTGGTGGTTCCGGCCGCTGCCTTTGCACTAGAAGCTCTGCCAGTGCGCTGGATCGGGGTACTCGCCGTAGCTGGAGGACTGCCGTTTGCAGGCCTGTGGTTGATCAGCGTGCTCTGGCTGCGTAACAACTCGCCGGTCCAGATCACCCTTTCGCGCAGCCAGATCGAAAGATGCACGAAGAACCAGCGCTCGCCCTCCGACTACATCGTACCGACCAGCCGTTTGAACTGTTTTCTCGCCCTGGAGTGTGACGCGTCGGACGGGCAACACCATTACTCTGTGCTGGCGGAAACCACTGACATGGAGTGGTTGGTCGTAATCGACGGCTTGTCCTCGCCGTCCTATGCGCTGATCATCCGCGATGCGTTCCAGCAACTGCTGGAGACGATGCGCGAAGGACGCTCTACTTGAGCTCTTTGGCGATCTGGTTGAGCATGTCCACGGCGCGCTTCAGCTTTTCGTCCGTGGCGGCATAGCATAGGCGGAAGTTGGTGTTGCGGTCGCTGCAGGCGCCGCCCGGGACCACCAGCAACTCGCGCTTGATGCAGGCTTCCAGGAAGCGCTCCGGGTCCACGCCGTCTGGCAGGTACGGGAACATGTAGAAGGCGCCGCCCGGCTTCACGATGCGGTAGCTGTCTTTCAGCCCTTCGTACACCAGGTCGCGCTTGGCGCGGTATTCTTCGCGGTGCGCGGCGAAGTCCAGCTCAAGCCCCTTGAGCGCCGCCCACTGCAGCGGGCGCCGGCGCGCACACGTAGCTGAACTGCTGCAGGCTGTACATGCGCTCCACCAGCTCGCGCGGCGCGAGCAGCCAGCCCATGCGCCAGCCCGGCATTCCCATGCTCTTGCTGGCGCCGCTCAGCACGATGCAGTTGTCCGTGAATTCGCGCGGGCTGACGTGCCGCTCGGTGTAGATGAAATCCTCGTAGATCTCGTCGCTCACCAGCGGGATGCCCGTTTGATCGGACAGCGCAGCCAGCTCGCGCGCCTCGGTTTCGCTCAGCGCGTAGCCGGTCGGGTTGCTGGGTGAGTTCACCAGGATCAGCCGGGTCTTGTCCGTGATCTTCTCGCGGATCGCGGCCGCCGTCGGCTTGAAGTCCGGGTAAATGTCGTAGGTGACCGCCCTGGCGCCCACCATGGTGGCGAGGTGGCGGTACATGACGAAGTACGGGTCCGGGATCAGGATTTCGTCGCCCGGGTCCAGCGTGGCCAGGAAGGTCAGCATCAGGCCGCCGCTGACGCCGCAGGTCACCATGGTCTCGCAGCCGCTGATGTCGCCGAATCGCTGCGCGTAGCGGGCTTTCAGGGCATCTCGCAACTCGGGAATGCCCTGGGTTACCGTGTAGCGGTTACGGCCTTCGTTGATGGCGCCGATCGCCGCCTGCTTGATCTCGTCGGGCACGTCGAAATGCGCCTGGCCGATAGACAGGTCGATCGGGTCCTTCATCGACAAACCCAGCTCGAAGAACTTGCGGATGCCGCTGGCCTTGATGCCCAGCGCGCGCTGCGAGATGCGGATCGACTTGTCTGCCACGGATGCCTCCGGCCGGAATGTAACAGCATTGCCCGGCCTGCGCAAAGCACGTTGCGGGCGATGGAAAAATCAAAGGCCCCGCATGGCGGGGCCTTGCGGGGTGCTGTGCGGGTTACTTGATGACGCGCGTCTTGGGCAGGCCGGTGACGTCGTCGCCCTGCTTCCAGCGACGTTCGATCTTGAGCTGCTCGAGGCGCTCAAGGCGCGTGAGCACGCTGCGCTTCTTGCTGCCGAGGGCGCTGACCTTGAGAGATGGATGGCGTGACATGGCGTTCTCCGTGCTGCGTTCGTGCAAAGGGGCAAGAAAGTAGCACGGGAAACGCGCGCGTCAAGCGGTGGGTGATTCAGGAGGCAGGAGGGAACAGGAGCCGCAAGCGCAAGCGCGCGGCCAAGGCAGTGGGCAGGAAGTAGTGGGATGCGCGACCTGAGCAGCTGGTAGTTGTTTCTTGACTTGCGGTGGTTGCGTCGCGACTGACCAGCGAATTTGTAGAAAATTTTTTCGATCATCCTCTAGGGGTGTTGGCTGCTGCAAATACAGCATGTTGTGTTTAGACGTCTGATAACGGGTCTCTTGTGTCCCAGCGCTCGTGGGGAATCGATTTTCGTAATTGACGAACTGTAAAATACGAGTTATACCCTACCCACGCGACACGCAGTCGCGCACCTCTCACAGCCAGGAGCGCCCAATGCCCGTCTTCAAGACCGACGACAAGGTTTCCGAGCGCCTGCTCTCCATCGACTGGGGACAGCCCAGCGCCCGTCTGCGCGCTGCCGCCAACCAGCAGCCCGTGCGCGAGCTCAAGGGACTTGAAGTCAGCGTCCGCATCGACGAGGTGTTTCACCACATCAACGCCTACCGCGCGCTGATCGAGGCCGAGGTGCAGGGCGAGGGGCTGCTGGCGCGCAGCCTGATCAGCCAGGCCAACGCCATCTTCAACCAGGCCTTCGTGAACCTGGAGAAGCGCCACGGCTTCGCCAAGGTGTATGTGGACGCGCCGGTCGCCGGCGGACACAAAACGGAAGACATCACCGACCTGGTGATCGAGGAAGTGCTGGCACTCCAGAACATCCTCGACGCCTGAGCCACACCATCACCTGCCCGGAGAGACTCCTTACTCCCGCTCTCCCAAGCTCCCGGCTCTTCGGGCACATCTCCAGCGCCCCGCTTCGGCGGGGCGCTCGCCATTTGAAACAGGTTTCAGGGGACAGGTTTCAGGTTTCAGGGACATCGCATCGACGCCGCAAGTGAATCGAGTACCGCAACTCCCCAGATTCCACAAGTTGCGTTCACCCCAGTGCCCCTGACACCTGAAACCTGAACCCTGAAACCTGTCCATCCCGCGTCCGATAAACAATTTCCGCCAACTTCTGCTGAATAAAACCCTTCTCCTTTTCCGACACAGTGTTGCCGGCCCAGCGTCGGCCCTCTCCATCGACTACCGGAAACAGGTCTCGCCATGCGCAACAACATCCTCACTCTCCTCGTGGGCTTCGTGGTGATGCTGGGCTCGGTCATGCTGTTCAAGCTGGGCCTCGACAAGATGACCGACGCCGAGGCCGCCAGCAGCGACGCCTACGCGCAGGTCAACGTCGACATGAACCGTCGCGCCATCCTGTACCGCGTCCAGTCCGGCGATACGCTCTGGAGCCTGGCACAGCGCTTCTACGGCCAGGGCCGCCGCTGGGAAGAAATCGCCCGCGCCAACAACCTGACCGGCGCCGACGGTCTGGTGGCCGGCGCGATCATCAAGATTCCTCTCTCTGCCGAAGACGAAGTCCAGCAGCCCGAGTTCGAGCAGCCTATCCCCACCACCAGCTATGACGCCGTGCAGGAGGCCGTGAACTCCGGGCGCTTCGGCCTGGACGAAGACACCATCGACGTAACGATATGCCGCATCGACCGCTCGCAGTTCCCGGCCGGGGCCCTGTGCGTCGCCCGCCACTCCGAGCAGCAGCGGGTGCGCCTCAGCCTGTATGACGCCGGCAATGACGGCACCTGTCCGCCGCTGGCGACCTACGAGGCGCCGAACGGCAATTTCCTGCGCAAGATGCACAGCGAGGACCTGGACGGCGACGGCCAGCACGAGCTCTTCACGATCTGGCAGACCGAGGACAACCAATGCACCTCCCGCGTCCTGAAGTGGGAGAACGGCCGCCTCGAAGTCGTGTCAGAGACTCCGGACGACCCCATGGCCGTGCTGAAGCTTCGCGTCAACGACTGATCCGGCGCACTGACACCCCCCACCGGCGGGCCGCGGCCTGCCCCACGGAGCCACGCATGAGCACCATCATGGTTGACGCTGCAGCCTCGGAACGCCTGTCCCGCCAGTTCGAGGCCGTGATGCGACGCGGCACCGGCCGCGAGGCGCAGCTCGAAGCGCGGCGCTTCATCTCGTACCTGTGCGACCGGCTGGAGCGCAACAACCACGCGCTGATGGCAGCCGCCCGCAACCGCCGCCCCGACCAGTTGTTCAACACCGCCTACGCCGCGCGCCAGGGCGAAGGCGTGATGATGACCTGCCTGTTTCTGCTTAACGACCTGGCCGCGCGCATGGGGCACCAGCGCGTGGCTGACTGCCTGACGGCCACCCGCACCCGTGCCGGCCGTGCGCTGGCCCGCCGGGTGGGCTCGCGCCCCAACGAGGAACTGCGCATCGCCAACATCCGCTTCAGCACCGGCGACAGCAGTTTCAAGGCGCGTGAGTTCATCGCCCAGCCCGCGCCCTTCGCCGGCACCGGCGGCGTGGTCGCGACCTACCGCTTCCGCGGCAGCTACCCGGGCGCGCTGAAGATCGGCTTCGTGATCGAGAATGAGGGTTGCCGCACCAGCCACTTCGTGGCCGTGCACACCCGGCTGTTCGCGCAGTACGACCAGAACGAGGCCTGGCTGCCCACGCCCGGCGAGGCGTTCGCGTTCATCGAGAAGGTCGCGCCCATGGAGGCGCAGGTGCTGGCGATGCGCGGCTTCGACTGCATGGACCTGCTGCGCGGCGCCGAGAAGCTGAACCGCGACCCGGTCAGCCTGCGGATTCTTGCCCGCCTGGTTTAGTCGCTTCAGCATCCGGCTGATCGGCGCTGCCGGGCAGCAGTTTGGGCTCGGGCAGTTCGACCTTGGCCGGGATCGCCAGCGACAGCACCACGCACACCAGCAGCACGCCACCGATCACGCTGAGGCTCAGCCACAGGGGCGCGTGCCAGAACTCGATCACCATCATCTTGCCGCCGACAAAAATCAGGATGACGCTCAACCCGTACTTCAGGAAGCGGAACGCCGCCATGATGCCCGCCAGCGCGAAGTACAGGCTGCGCAGGCCCAGGATGGCAAAGGCGTTGCTGGTGTAGACGATGAAGCTGTCAACCTGGCGCGTGCGAGGATCCATGGCCACGGCGATCACGGCCGGCACGCTGTCGAGCGCGAAGATCACGTCGGTGATTTCGACCAGGATCAGGCCGATGAAAAGCATCGTGAAGTAGCGCCTGCCGTCCTGCCGCACGGTGAAGTTCGGGCCCGGGTTACCCGGTTGCACCGGCAGAATTCTGGCGAGCGTGCGGACGACGATGCCCTTTTTCAGGCTCGGGCTCTTTGTCGCCCTGCAGCAGCAGCTTGAGGGCGGAGAAGATCAGCACCGCGCCGAAGAGGTAGAGCATCCAGTCGAACTTCTCGATCAGCGCCACGCCAGCAAACACAAACACCGCGCGCAGGATCAGCGCCCCGAACACGCCCCAGAACAGCAGCTTGTGCTGGAACTCCCGCGGAATCTTCAGCGCCGCAAAGATCACCGCGAACACGAACAGGTTGTCGACCGACAGCGCCTTCTCGATCACGTAGCCGGCGAAGTAGCGCAGCGCGACGTCCGGGCCGAAACCCTGCCCGCCCATCAGCGCCAGGGCGCCGCCGAACAGGCAGGCCAGCGCGATCCAGACACCGCTCCAGATCAGCGCCTCGCGTATCCGCACCGTGTGCGGGTCCTTGTGCGCCACGAACAGGTCGATCGCCAGCACGATCGCGATGATCGCGCCGAACACGATCCACATCACGACATGAAAATCCACGCCTGCTCCCGTTGCCAGTTGGCCGTAACCCTCTACCATCTCGCGCGATGAAAAGCCAAACGGCCGCCGGTGATTCCACGCAAGTCGCGCTGTTGCCGCGCACGGAAACACTTTCGGTTGTGATTCCCGCCTACAACGAAGAACCCACACTCGCGACCGTGCTGGACAAGGTCGCGGCCGTGAAGATGGCGCTCAACATGGAGCTGCTGATCGTCGATGACGGCAGCAAGGACCGCACGGCCGAAGTCGCCCGCGAGTGGGCGGCCAGACACGCCGGCGGACGCATCAGCGTGAAGGTGATCAGCAAGGAGAACGGCGGCAAGGGCACGGCCGTGCGGCGCGGTATTGAGGAGAGCACGGGCGAGTACGTGATCATCCAGGACGCCGACCTCGAGTACGACCCCAACGATTACCCGAAGCTGCTGGAGCCGATTCTCGCCGGCGACGCCGAGGTGGTGTACGGCAGCCGCATCACGGGCCCCGACAAGCCGGGCAGCCTGAAGTTCTACCTGGGCGGGCGGCTGGTGACGCTGGCGACCAACCTGCTGTACTGGAGTCATCTGACGGATGAGCCCACCTGCTACAAGCTGTTCCGCGGCGAGCTGATCCGCGGCATGCCGCTGGAGTGCACGGGCTTCGAGTTCTGCCCGGAGGTGACGGCCAAGGTGCTGAAGCGCGGCCTGCGCATCGCGGAGGTGCCGATCCGCTACTTCCCGCGCAGCATTGCGGAAGGCAAGAAAATCCGTTCATGGGACGGCGTGCTCGCCCTGTATGAGCTGCTCAAGTGGCGGTTCCGTAGGTAGGATGTCGCCATGTCCGACGACGACCAGTTGCCCGAAGAACCAAAACTGCCGCTGACGGTGGATTCGCCGATTGCCTGGGCGGAATTCCTGATCGACCACGACGCCCTGCGCGCCTTCTACAGCGAGCGCAACATCCACTGCTTCGACTGCTGCGCCGCCGAGGCCGAGACCTTCGGCGAGGGCGCCAAGGTGCACGAGGGCGGCCCCTACGGCGGCTTCGACGCGCAGAAGCTGGTAGACGGCCTCAACGAGTTGGCAAAGCAGCACCCCTTCGACGAGACCAAGTACGTAAAACCCACGCTGTTCCGCCGCGCCATAGACCTGCTGTTCTCCGGCCCCAAGAAGTAGCCGATTGTCGGGCAGGTGGGGACTGTCCCCGTCTTCGAGCTAACGAAAAGCCAACTGCAAAGGCGGTTGTCCACGAAGCCACACGAAGTTCACTAAGAACTGCAACTGCATCAGCAACACGAAGCAACGAAGGAGCAAAGGGCCTCGCGTGATTTGAGCGCCGCTTCTGTTCAGGCAGCGTGATTCAACGCCCCGACTGCACGGGTGATGGGCGAACATTGACAAGCTCTTTGCGCCCTCGCGCCCTCGCGTGGCCCATGCCTTTCTTCGTGAACTTCGTGTCCTTCGTGGACCACCGCAGCACCGCCTTTCCCTGCAGCGCGTAAATTCGCCATAATCCCGCCATGGACCTTACGCCCTTGACCGAGCTCCTGGACCGCGCCGTGCGCGTCACCGCGCGCGTTGCCCCGGCCCTGGCGCGCCTCAAGCTCAAACGCGTGATCGACCTGCTCAACCACTTCCCCCGCGCCTACAACCAGCGCGTCACCATCAGCCAGCTCAAGGCCGGAATGTACGCCAGCGTCACCGGCCAAGTCGTCAGCGCGGAAACCAAAGCCACCAAGCGCAGCCGCATGAAGCTGACCGAGGCCGTGGTCAACGACGGCACCGGCGCCATCAAGGCCGTGTGGTTCAACCAGCCCTGGCTGACCGGCAAGCTGCACCCGGGCGCGCGCATCCGTCTCAGCGGCCCCGTGGACTACGCCTACAACGCCTGGTCGATCAAACCCTCGGCCTTCGAGTTGAATCCCCCACCGTTCGAGCCGGGACTCGAGGCCGAGTACCCCCTCAGCGACGGCATCAGCAACGAGGATTTCGTCGCGCTGCTCGCGGCCGTGATCAACCGGGCGGAGCTGATCCCGGACCCGCTGCCCGATGCTTTGGCCAAGCAGTTGCGCCTGATGCCGATCGGCGAGGCCTACCGCCACGCCCACGCCCCCAAGCACGCCAAGGCGCTCGACGCCGCGCGGCTGGCCCTGAAGTATCGTGAGTTCTTCCTGCTGCAGGCCGGCCTGCGCCTGCGCCGCCGCAGCGAAGCCAACGACGCCGAACTGGCAATCAAGGTCGATGACGACCTCCGCGCGCGGGCCTTGAAATACTTCCCCTTCGAGTTCACCGGCGCCCAGCAGCGCGTGTGCGGCGAGATCGAGCGCGACCTCACCACTCCCGGCCGCATGCACCGCCTGCTGCAGGGCGACGTGGGCAGCGGCAAGACGGCCGTGGCGCTGTTCGCTGCGCTGCTGATGCTGGATAACGGCTACCAGTGCGCGATCATGGCCCCCACCGAGGTGCTGGCGCGCCAGCACTACGCCAACATCAGCGCCTACCTGAAGGGCACGCGCGTGCGCGTGGCGCTGCTGCTGGGCGGCATGAAGAAGTCCGAGCGCGACGCCCTGATGAGCGAGCTTCAGGCCGGCAAGGTGCACATCCTGATCGGCACGCACGCCCTGCTGGAGGATTACGTCAAGTTCCAGAAGCTGGGCCTGTGCGTGATCGACGAGCAGCACAAGTTCGGCGTAACCCAGCGCGCCACCCTGCGCGCCAAGGGCAACCGGCCGCACGTGCTGGCCATGAGCGCCACGCCGATCCCGCGCACGCTCAGCATGACGCTGTACGGCGCCCTTGACGTGTCAATCATCGACGAGCTGCCGCCCGGGCGCACGCCGGTGATCACCCAGTGGGTGCACCGCTCGCGCGAGCAGCACGCCTACGAGCGCATCCGGGCCGAGCTGAAAGACGGCGGCCGCGCCTACTTCGTTTATCCGCTGGTGAACGAGAGCGACAAACTCGAGTTGAAATCCGCCACCGAGTTCGCCGAGACGCTGAAGAACGACGTTTTCCCGGAGTTCCGCGTCGGCCTGGTCCACGGCCAGATGAGCACTGAGGAGAAAGACGCCGCCGTGCAGGCCTTCCGCAGCGGCAAACTGGACATCCTGGCGGCAACCGTGGTGGTGGAAGTCGGCGTGGACGTGCCCGAGGCCAACATCATGGTGATCGAAAACGCCGAGCGTTTCGGCCTGTCGCAACTGCACCAGTTGCGGGGGCGCGTGGGCCGCGGCCGCAAGCAGAGCTACCTGTACCTGTTCGGCGACCCCAGGACGGAAGAGGCCGTGAAGCGCCTGAACGTAATCTGCGCGACCCACGACGGCTTCCGCATCGCCGAGGAAGACCTGAAGATGCGCGGCTTCGGCGATTTCGCAGGCACTCGCCAGAGCGGCCTGCCGAAGCTGCACATCGGCGACTTCGACCGCGACTACGAGGCCCTGCACCGCGCGCGCAAAGATGCCGGCAAGTTCGGCGAGCAGGTTGACGAAACGCTGATCCGCACCTGCCTTGAGCTCCACTTCGGCCGCAGGTACCGGCTGCTGGACGTGTAGCGCCATGGCTCAGTCGTGGCGCTACTCCCAGGCCATGGGAGCCATGATTTCACGCTGGTCGGTCTGTTTGCCGTGGCAGCCGGCACAGGCGGCGGTGATGGCTGTGTAGGCTTCTTTCATGCCTTCGCGTTTGCCGGCTGTGGCGAGCGCTACCAGCTTTTCGGCGTTGTCCCCCACCGTCTTCCACAGTTGGGCGCGCTCGGCGGCGACGGGGCGGATTGCTTGCAGGTGGTTCTTCACGCCTGTCGGGTCCCACTTGATGAGTCGCGACTCGGCTTTCTGGTAGCGGTCCCACAGCCCCTGCATCACCGCGCGGTTGGGTATGGCCGGCGGCGGCTCAACATCAACCTCGCCTGCACCGTGCTCCGCGGGCTGGTTGTTCAGCCAGCGCTGCATGGTGTCCAGCGTGACGTGCAGGTAGGCGGGCGACCAGGTTGCCAGGTGGCAGCCGTCGCAGGCCGCGCCCATGGCCTTGAGTTCGTCACTGGCCCCGATGCGGTCCTCATCTTCAACGCACTCCACGATGGCGCCGCTGCGCGCCTCGATGTCGGCCCAGTAGCCGCCCAGCAGTTTCGCGCGCGCCGCGACGTCCATGGCCGAGGCGCGGATTTCGTGCCAGGTGGGCTCCAGCTCACCGCGCCCCGCGCCGGCTATGCGGTTGCAGTCGATCCACAGGTGGCGCATGTGCGCCTTGTACTGCGAGCGGAAGCGCCAGTCGCGGTCGGCCTGGTCGTCCATCGAGACCGCAGGCTTTGCCGGCGTGGTGTCGGTGTTGTCTGCCCCGCCGCAGGCAACCAGCAGGCAGGCGACGCACAGGGCTAGCAGTGTCAGGGTGAGCTTCATGATCTGCCAAATCAAAAAGGGACGGGTGAACCCGTCCCTTTCTAGCTAAGTGCTTCGCCTAGTTCGACGTCTTGCCCGCGCTTTCCAGCGCGCTGTCGATCTCGCCGGCGAGGTCCGTGCCCTCGTAGGCCTTCTTCAGGTTCTTCAACTGCTTGACGTCCTTGTCCGCGGCCTTCAACTGTTCGCGGCCTTTCTCGATCAGCTTGTTGTACAGCTCCGCGGCCGAGACCGCTTCATCGTAGCCGGTCAGTCCGAGCGCCAGGCCTTCCTTCAGTGTCTTCACGGCCTTGGCAGTGTCACCGTCGTCGAAGGCTTTCTGGGCCACGGCCACCTGCTTGCGCAGGGCCTTGCGCTGGGCGCGGAAATGGCCGGCCACTTCGCGCAGCTTCTCGGACAGGCAGGCATCCTTGCCCGTGAAGAACGGGTTGCCGAACTTGTCGGCCACGATGAAGGTGTCTTCCTCGGTTACGCCGTAGGCGGCCCACAGGTCGGCGGCTTCCAGGCGCGGCGCGGGCAGAATGCTAGCGGCCGGGGCTTTAGCCTCGGCAGGTTTTTCGACGCGGATGCAGACGACGTTTTTGGCGGTCAGCTGGTCGTGGAAGTCGGCCTTGCTGAACAGCTCGTCGTCATCCTTGCGGGCGCCGAAGTAGAGGATGATGAGTTGGGATTTTTTCGGCCGCCTGGGCAAACAGATCCGCCTTGGGGGCCTGCCATTCGAGGCGGGCAGCCTGCCCGCGTTCTTTCTGGCCTCACGTCTGCGCCGAACCGGCGCCTCCGGAACTTCAGGAACCTCAACCGTAGGCAGTGCGCGGCAGGAAGCCCTGCGCGCCAATGGCGGCGACCAGGGTCAGCACGCCGCAGATCAGCTTCAGTTTCATCACAAGTCCTTTCCGCACCGGCCTGAATGTTAGCAATCATCCAACGGAAAAGCAGCCATGCAGGTTCAGCTTGTAGCGCCATGACCATGTCATGGCGCTACTCGGAGCGGACCAGCTTGTCCGCCAGCACCCACTCGATGGTGCCGTCTTTAAAGTATTCCTTCTTCCAGATCGGCACGTCGGTCTTGACCCGGTCCATGATTTCCTGCGCGGCCTTGAAGGCTGCGGCCCGGTGCGGGCTGCCGATCACCACCGCTATGCTGGCGTCGCCGATTTCGTGACGGCCGAAACGGTGCACCACCAGCACCCTATGCAGGCCGTGTTTTGCGGCCTGCTCATCGGCGATCTTCTGCAGTTCCTTGAGCGCCATGGGCTGATAGGCCTCGTAGTCGATGCGCAGCACCTCGCGGCCCTGGTGGTGGTCGCGCACCACGCCAAGAAACAGCACCTGCGCGCCGTCTTCGGGGTGCGCCAGTTCGCGCAGCAGGGCGCTGGTGTCGATGGGTTCGGTTGTGAGGCGGGCCTGGATCATGGGTTCAATTCAAAATTCAAAATGCAAAATTCAAAATGGCTGACGCTTTGGGACGCCCCATTTTGTGTTTTGCATTGTTCATTTTGCATTCCCCTCTTTCGGTTTGTCATTGCTGCTCAACATGGCGCGTATGAGCTGGAAGCCTTTCCTGGCAAACCAGCCGCCGCCTTTGCCGGTGGCCTTGGCGACCTTGTAGGCAATCTTGCCGGCCTCGATGGTGTCCTTGGCCTTCTCTTTCAACTCGTCGACCTTGCTGGGTTCACTCGGCTTCGCCTTCTCTTGCTCTTTGCCGGCCACAGTTGCCTCCGTGTCAATGACCTTTTCGCCCTCAGGGCCGCGCGCTTGCGCTTGCGGCTCTTGTTCCTCTCTGGACTTCGGCATGAACTCGGGCGGCGGGCCAACTACAGCGGCCGCCTTTTTCGGCCCCCAGCCTGGCTACCCGTCGCTTCTCGGCGTGGCCGTAGTACAGGCCCAGCACGGCCATCACCAGGAAGACCACGTTGTAGGTGAGGATCATGCTGGTCTGGCTGCGGGTGGGCGTGGGGCCCTGCAGCGCCTTGATGAAAGGCGTGGTGGTCATCAGGATCACGCTGATTCCCGCCAGCACCAGCCAGAAGCCGTGGCTGATCGCGACGGCCCTGACCGTGCCCGCGCCGTAGCCGTACTTCCTGGCCAGCCAGCCGCGCACGGCGCGAGCGCCGTCGGCCGGCCAGCCGGGAGTCAGGTTGCCCAGCGCGATCAGGAAGTTCAGGATGCAGAGCCACGACATGAAGCCCACCAGGCTTGCCATCGCGGACTGGGTCAGCAGGGGAGGGGCCGAGCGGTCGGCGATGTGCGCCACCACGAAGGGCGCGGTCGCCAGCGCAATCAGCAGGTTCACCATGGGCCCGGCCAGCGCGATCCAGAATTCGTCACTGGGTTTCGCCTTGGAGGCCTTGAAGAAGGTCAGCCCCACGAACGAAAGCAGGATCATGCGCGGTTCATGGCCGCGCAGCTTGCACATGAACGCGTGCCCCACCTCGTGCAGGAACATGCAGAGTACCATCGCGATCAGCAGCACCAGGTGCGCGACGGCGGTCCAGACTTCGCGCGGAGGCGCGTTGCGCACGGTTGCGTCGTTGAGGCTGGTGAAGAACAGCAGGCCGATCAGCACCACCAGGATCAGGTCCAGGCGCAGCTCAACGCCTGCCCAACGGCCCAGGTAGATGGTGGGTCTCCAACGCATGGGGTTACTCTAACGATGATTCCGCGATTTGGACTGTCGATTTCTGCTTCGTGTCGCAAGAGCCGCAGGATCAGTCCCGCGTCCCGTGTCAAAACAAAGGCCGCCTCGCGGCGGCTGGAAGTTGACCCGGGACACGGGACGCTACTGCGACTCCCGTTCCTTCTGCTCGTCCTTGATGTTCTTGATGCCCATGCGTTTGCGCCAGGCTTCGCGGCGGGCTTCTTCGCGCTCGCGCTGACGCTTCTTGTGGGCGGGTTCGTACTGGTCGCCGATCCGGGAGTCCTCATCGAGATAACGCACGCCCAGCTGGCGCTCGGAAATGTCGACGCTGAGTTCCTGGCCGTTATCCAGGGTGTTGGTGGCGTCCGGCTTGGCTTTGTTCACCCAGCTGCTGTCGTAGGTGGTCTCGTGCTCGGTGCCGGGCTGCTGGGGCGCGCCGAGCCGCGCCACGCCCGGGCCGGACATGTTGCAGCCGGCGGCGAAAAGCGAAAACCCGATCAGCAGGGCAAACTTGCGCAAGACGAACCCGGTACGGGGCACACGAGGGGACGTTCAGCGTAGGCCAGCCGAGGCCGGTCGTCAACGCGGTTTTCCGGCCTTGTACTGGAAAGAACCGGCGCCCCCCTATATTCGTTGCGTTACCCCGGTTTTCGCCCCGGAATCGAATGGGTTCCATGAACAAGCTGTTGGTGTGTGCCGTCGCCATGACCCTGCTGGCCGGTTGCAGCGGGCCGCCCGAGCCTGAGTCCGTTTTCACGCCCAGTCCGTTTTCCGCAGAGGGAGTCTCTACGGAAACGCCGATGGACGAGCGCATCGTGGACCTGCTGCAGGAGTCCAAGCAGCAGTATGACGACGGGCACTACGAAACCTCTTTCCGACTGGCCGAGCAGGTGGACCGGCTGATCCTGGAAAACAACTTTCCCGAAGAAGACCACGCCATGGCCCTGACCATCCAGGGCTACTGCCTGCTGCAGCTGGGGCGCATCGAGAACTACTACGTCGACACCTACGGCATGCAGAACGGCGCGGTCAGCAAGTTCGAGGCTGCGCTGAAGGTGCGCAGCGAGGATTTCCGCGCGCAGCTGGGCATCGCGCTGGCGCAGTTCCGCCGCCACGGCGACAGCGTGCTGAAAGCCGAGGCGCTGGGCAGCGGCGTGGTGCAGCTCGAGTCAATCCGCGAGGATTTCAAGCGCGGCATGGCCGGCATCGAAACCGAGGAAGGCAAGGCGCGGCTGCGCGAGTCCAACCGCAAGCTCGGCGTGTTCAAGGCCAACCGCGACAAGCTGCAGGCGCTGGGCTACATCTTCCGCGACCCGCGCACCGTGCCGGTGCGCGCCGATGGCAGCAGCCCCGAGGCGAAGTGGCTGGGCACGCTGTCGGAGACGGACAGCGTCAAGGCCGTCAACGACATGGGCTGGATCCTGGAAGACGCGCTGGCCGGCACCGCGATGTCCAGCAAGGACCGCCAGGTGTTCGAAACCAGCGCGCTGGATCTGGCTGACAGCTGGCGCGCGGTGCGCAAGTACTGGCGGCTGCAGGCGCTGAAAGACCTGCAGTCCGCGCGCGACGGCTTTTTGACCGTGCGCAAGCTGGACGAGCAGATCGCCGCCGATACCGGGCGCATGGTGTACTTCTGGGTCGACCGCGACCTGACCTTCGTGTTCCAGTCGCTGGGCGCGTTCTTCCTGGACAGCGGACTTGAGGCCGCGCGCATGAAGGCGATCGCCGAGGGCGTCAGCGAAGACCGCCTGGAGGCGCGCGCCAAGGAGCTGTACCTCGACGAGTCGTTCGTCTCCGACGACAAGCTCGAGTCCAGGCGCAACTACCAGGCCGCGCTCAGCTATACCGAAAGCTTCGTGCGCAAGCACAAGCAGTTCGAGAAGCTGCGCCGCGACAAGGCCGACCAGGCCGAGCTGGGCGACGAGAACACCAACCCCTTCATGGTCGACCTGGTGAAACGCTACCGCAACACGATGGACGAGCTGATCGAGAAAGAGCGCACCATGCGCGCCCAGATGATCCTGGAGGCGGCCGCGCTCTGCATCGAACCGCTGTTCCAGGTCAGCGACATCCGCAAGGCGAACAATTGGGCCAACGAACTCAAGTCTCTGAACCCCGTCGACCCCATGCACCACTTCGTGCGCGCGACCGCCTACTTCCAGGACGCGGATTACGAAACCGCGCTCACCGAATACAAGGCCTTCATGACCGGCAGCTCGATCAGCGAGCACGCCAACCGGCGTTCGCTGGCGCGCCAGCGCATCGCGCAGTGCGAGGTGGAGTTGAACCGCGAAGCCCGCGAAGACGACGCGCGCTGATCCCGGTTGCGTTTGACCCCCACCCGCCCGCTGCTATTGTCGCGTCCATGAACAAGGTGGTGATGGCATACTCGGGCGGCGTGGACACAACCGCCGCCCTGCACTGGCTGAAGCGCGTGCGCGGGCTGAAGGTGGTCGCGCTCGCGTTGAACATCGGCCAGGGCGGCGACTTCGACGATGTCGCCGAGCGCGCCATCGAGGCCGGGGCCGACTCCGTGCACGCCATCGACCGCCGCCGCACATTCGTGAAACAGTACTGCTTCAAGGCGCTCAAGGCCGGCGCGCGTTACGAGAACTCGTACTACCTTTCGGCCGCGTTGTCGCGCCCGTTGATCGCCACCGAGATGGTGGCCCTGGCGCGCGATGAAGGCGCCCGCTTCGTGGCGCACGGCGCGCCGCCCAAGGGCAACGACCAGTTCCGCTTCGAGTGCGCGGTGGCGGCGCTTGACCCGAACATAAGCACCATCGCGCCCATGCGCGAGTGGGGCCTGAACACGCGCGAGGAAGTGGTCGGCTACCTGAAGCAGAACCGCCTGCCCATGGCGGAAGGCGTCACGCGCGAGTACTCCAGCGACCGCAACATCTGGGGCGTGCGCAGCAGTGCCGGCGAGCTGGAAGATCCCAACCAGCCCGCGCCCGAACACATCTTCCAGATCACCAGCCCGCTCGAGAAAACGCCTGACACGCCGGAAGAGGTCGAGATCAAGTTCCACCAGGGCGAGCCCGTGGCGATCAACGGCAAGAAGTTCCAGGCCGTCGAGCTGGTCGAGGAACTCGAGCGCATCGCCGGCAGGCACGGCATCGGGCGCGTCGACACGGTCGAGGACCGCATCCTGGGCTTCAAGAGCCGCGAGGTTTACGAGGCGCCCGCGGCGCACGTGCTGCACGTCGCGCACGACGAGCTCGAGAAGCTGACCATGGACGCCGAGTTCATGGAGTTCAAGCCGCTGCTGGCCGCGCGCTACGCGAAGCTGGTGTACGACAGCCAGTGGTTCACCAAGCTGCGCGAGAGCATGGACGCCTTCTTCCGCGAGAGCCAGGAATACGTCACCGGCACCGTGAAACTCAAGCTGTTCAAGGGCGCCGTGCACGTGCTGGGCCGCCACAGTGAATTCAGCATCTATGACAGCGAGGCCTCGCGCCGCCACCAGGTCGGCGGCATCCCCGCCGCCAGCGTAGCCGGCTACCTCGAGCTGCGCCGCCTGAACCAGCTGACCCACGCCTTCAAACAGCGGCCGAAGTTCTGATCAGGGTTCAGGGTTCAGGTTTCAGGTGTCAGGGGAACGGCAAGGAGAGAACTTACCGATCTCTGCTACTACTCCTGAAGTCGAACCAGACTTCTGATGAAAAGCAACCGCGGTAAACCACGAAGGACCACCAAGGGCCACGAAGAACGGCAGGCCATGCTTTCCTTCGTCGTCCTTCGTGGCCCTTCGTGTTTAACGCGCTTTTGCAGTTGTCATTAATCCCCTGAAACCTGAAACCTGTAACCTGACACCTATCCTATCAGCCCGCCGGTGGCGAGTGCTCGGAACAGCTCCGGGCCGATTTCCTGGTCGCTGCTTACCTCGAGCAACACCACGCCGCTGGTGCGACAGAACTCCGACCAGTCGTTGCGGTAGCCTTCCAGCATCTGCAGGTAACGCCTGAGAGTGGGCCGGTCGAGACTAAGCGACGCCTCCGTGCCCGTCTCCGCGTCGATGAAGGTGAACTCGCCGCGCACGGTGGGGTCGGTCTCTTCGGGTGCCAGCACCATCAGCAGGTAGACCTCGGTGCCCGCGGCCCGGCAGGCGCGCAGGGCCGGGCGGATCTCGTCAACATCGTAGCCGTCCGTCAGCACCACCAGCGATTTGCGCCGCGGCCCCGCCAGCGCGCTGCGCCGGATCGCTTCCCCCAGCGTGCTGCGACCGTCGGGCACGATTTCATCCAGCACACGCAGCACGCGCCCGATGTCGTTACGGCCGGAAAGCCTCACGGGCTCCAGCGGCTTCTCGTTGGCAAATCGCCACAGCGCGGGCGTGGCGTGCAGCAGCGCGATCTGCGTCAGGCAGCAGCCGACGCGCGCGGCCGTGAGGTACTTGCTGGGTTCGCCGAAATCCATGCTGGCGCTGGTGTCGATGATGATCTCCAGCGGCAGGGTTTCCTCGGCGGCATACAGGCGGATCAGCATGGTGTCGAGGCGCGCCAGCGCGTGCCAGTCCAGGCGGCGCAGGTCGTCGCCGTGGACGTACTGGCGGTGGTCGGCGTACTCGGCGCTGCTGCCCTTGCGGCGCGAGCGGCGCTCGCCCCGGATGCCCGATGAAGTCAGCGTGCGCACGGCCAGCTCGAATCGCGTAAGCGACTCGAGCAGCTTGCCGTCAAACACGTCGGAGACTTTCTCCGGCATCCATGCACTCACTGATTTGGAACCACGGGTAAACACGGATAAACACACACACACCGCACTATCGGCCTCCGTGTTTATCCGTGTTCATCCGTGGTTCCCACACTCGCGCTTTCCAGTTTCAGGCGCAACTGGCCGCAGGCGGCCTGTACCCGGCGGCCGCGCCTGCGTCGCACGTGCACGTTTACGCCTGCTTTCTGCAGCACCTCGGTGAAGGCGTTCACGGCCTCGGTACTGGGCGCATCGAGGCCCGAGCCTTCCACCGGGTTCATTGGTATCAGGTTCACGTTGGCGCGCGGGAAGTCTTTCACCAGCGCCGCCAGTTTCTCGGCCGTGGCTATGTCGTCGTTCTTGCCTCCCACCAGCGTGTACTCGAAGGTGACCTCGCGGCGGGTTTTCTCGAAGTAGTACTTCGCGGCGTCCAGGATCTCGGCCAGGCCCGCGTTGGTCGGTATCAGCGCGCTGCGCGACTCGTCATCCACGCCGTGCAGGCTGATCGCCAGGTTGAACTGAAAACCCTGCTCAGCCAGCTCGCGTATGCGCTTGGGCAGGCCCACGGTGCTGACCGTGACGCGCCGCGCCCCGAAGTTGAAGGCCCAGTCGGCGTTCAGAATGGTCAGCGCCTTCAGCAGGTTGTCGAAGTTATGCAGTGGCTCGCCCATGCCCATCACCACCACGTTGGTGAGCCAGTCCGGCTTCATCACCTCATACAGGTGGTAGAATTCTTCCAGGATTTCGCCCGCCGTCAGGTGGCGCTTCAGGCCCAGCTGGCCCGAGGCGCAGAAGCGGCAGCCCATGGCGCAGCCCGCCTGGGTGGAGATGCAGGCGGTGGTGCGCTCGTCTTCGCGCATCAGCACGGCCTCTACCACCAGGCCGTCGTGCAGCCGGATGCCCAGCTTGGTGGTGCCTTCGCCGCTGTCCTCGCGGGCGATCACGCTTGAGGTCAGAAGGCTGTAATTTTCGGCCAGCTTCGCGCGCAGCTCTTTCGACAGGTTGGTCATGGCGTCGAAGTTCAGTTCGCGCTTGGCGTACAGCCACTGGGCGAGCTGTCCCGCCTGGAATGGCTTGCCGCCGCAGGCCGTGACGGCCTCGCGCAGCTCATCCAGGTTCATGCCGATCAGCGACTGCTTCATGGCGGCATGGTAGCAGCAGCGTCACGGATGCGGCAGACACGGCTAGCCCGGCGTCAGCAGCGTGAACGCCACGGTTCCGTATACGCGGGAGTCCTGCACCTGCAGCTTGCCCACCTGTTGCGGGATGGTCAGCCCGGCGGGGGTGGCCGATGGCGATGATGGTTTTCTCGTCCAGCAGCGGCGAATCCGGCAGGCCCTGCAGCCAGGGCCAGAAGGGACCGCGGGCGTCTTCGATCATGGCGTGGGGCGGATCCAGCAGCACGATGCCGGCCGGGGTGTGGGGCAGGCGCGGCGCGCCGGGTTTGACCAGGTCGAAGATGCTGCCGCGAAGCAGGCTGCTGCGCTGGCGCAGGCCCAAGGCGTCGAGGTTGGCCTGCACCACGCGGGCGTGGGCGCCGTTCTTTTCGACGAACACGCAGTAGTCGGCGCCCTGCGACAGCGCCTCGATACCCAGCAGGCCGGAGCCGGCAAAGCAGTCCCACACGGTCGCGCCTTTCAGCCGGTCGCGCAGCAGGTTGAACAGCGCCATGCGCGTGCGATTCAGCATGGGGCGCACGCCGCCGGTCTGCGGGCACTCGATCACGCGGCCGCGCAACGCGCCGCTGCTGATGCGGATCTCGCCGCCGGGTGCTTCAGGATCGCGCTTGGGTGTGTGTCGGGGCATGAGTTGTCTTGTGTGCCGGGTCCCGTGTGGCGGGTCTACAGGACTGGGCATTTGGTCTACTGTGTGCGTCGATCTGAGCTTAACCGGGACTCCAGACCCGGGACACGAGACGCGCCTTACGGCCCCTTTGGCCGTTTCGGGAACTCGTCTTCGTCCAGGTCCTCGGCGGTGAGGCTGAAGGGCTGCACGTCCGGCTTGTTGAGCGTGCCGGTAACGAACAGCGGGAACAGGATCTGCTTCAGCAGGTCCAGCACGTCCTGCACCAGCGGAATGCCGATCGGCGAGCGCGGGGCAAGCGTGAAGAACAGCTTCATGCGCATCAGGGAGGTGTCGTACATGATGTAGTTCTCCTCGTCGCCGCCGAAGGTCTCGACCCGCGCGGCGTCGGACACGAAGTCCATCTCGCGTATGGTGATGCGGTCCTGCCCCAGCCAGAAGAAAACGTGGCCCTCGTCGAAGTTCGCCTCGTTGCCGGTGACGGCCGCGATCTGGCTGAACAGCGGCACCTCCAGCAGCTTGGCGGTGTTGCGGGCGGGGTCTTCCGACTTGCGGTTGAAGGGCTGCACGTCGACGCGCCCGCGCCCGATCTGGCCGAAGCGGTCCGGCTGCGAATGGAACTTCAACTCGGCGTCGAGCGCGCCCACGAGTTCACCGGCGGTGGGGAATGCCATGCGGCCGAGTTGCCCGAGGTCCGCGGCGCGGATCTCGATTTCGCCGGAGTAGTCCTCGGCCTGGATGCCGAAGCGCCCCTCCAGCCAGCCGTCGTAGAAGCGCCCGCGCAGGTTGGGGAACTCGACGCGATCGTTGAAGTACTGCACGGCGGTGGTGACGTCATTGAAGCGGGCGTCCTTGAAGAACACCTCCTTCACGAACACGCTGCCGTTCTGCCGGCTGTTTTCTCCCTCGAATACGCCTTCCATGTCGAAGCGCGCGGTCATGTCGTCGAAGTGCAGGCCCAGCTCGATGTCAGTCTGGAAGATATCGAGCGAAAGCTGGTAGCGCATGTAGTCGCCCAGGCCGGCAAGCTGCAGGTCGATGTCGAAGCTGCCCCGCGGGTTCAGCTTGACCATCATGCCGCGCAACGCCTCGGGAAGCGCGCGGCGCAGGTCCGGGCTCTGGAAAGTCAGCTCGCGCGCGCTGGCGCTGATCGACCAGCCCTCCGTTTCGCTGTAGCTGGCGTTGTGCACGGTGACCCGCCCGCCCTCGGCGCGGCCTTCCACGCGGCGCAGGCTGACATCGGTGCGGTCCACCAGCACGGAGCCGTACAGGCCCTCGATCAGGAACGGGAAATTCTCGAACTTCACGCTGCTGCCTTCCAGCATGATCTCGAACTGCCAGTCCATTTCGCCCCAGGCGTCCGCGATCAGCCGCCCCGAGGTACCCACCGTGCCGCCCAGGTTCAGCTTTTCCGCGAACTCCACCAGCGCGGGTGTCCGGTCGGAACCCGGGTCCTGCAGCATGCGTGTGAACGCGGTCAGCATGGCCGAGTCAACCGGCACGCGAGCGGCCTCGATGTGCAGGTCCATGATCGGCGGCGGGGTTTCCTCGCCCTCGGGCGTCTCGTCCAGCGAAACCAATACCTGCCCGTTGATGGTGATGCGGCTGGGGTCGGTCTGGCCCGGCAGTTCGCTGCCGCGCCCGCTGAATTCGCGGATCACGATATCGGCCCATTGCTCGGTGACGCTGGCAAACAGCCGCCCGGTGACGTAGCTGAGCGTGTACGGGAAGCGGTCGAACGACATGCTGCCGCTGCGGTCGCCGGCGCCCGCGATGAACGTGACGTCAACCTCGGTGAAGTCGGGTTCGGATTCACTGCGCCGGCCGCTGACCTCAAACCGCACGTAGCCGATGGGGTTGAAGCGCTTCAGCACGGCCGACAACTCGCGCGGCAGCACGTCGGTGAAATCCGGCCGCAGCTGGAAGTCGTCGGACTCGACGGCAAAGGCGGGCACGTCGCCGCCGCGGTAGTCCAGGCTGAGGGTAACCGGGCTGCCCAGCAGCTTGCCGCGCATGTTGCTGAGCAGCACGCGGTCCTGGTTGCCGTCAATCCGCACGGTACCCGCGATCTCGCGGAAGCGCGCGGGCTGGTCGGCCGTGGGGAACTGGTATTGCGCGACGATATCCCTGGCGGTGAGCGTGAAGTCGTAGCTGACGTCCTTGTCGCCGGTGGGCTCGACCACCACGCTGGCGCGCTGGATGTCCACTTTGCCGGCGGGCGCGAACTGGTCCACGACCTCGCGAATGTTGTCGGGCATGCGCGACTTGATGTCCGAGTTGAAGTCCAGCCCCTCGCTCTGGAACTCGAGGCGCAGCCTGGCCTGCTCACCGGGATTGCGCGCTTCCTCGTAGATGGCGTAGACCCACAGCCGTTCTCCGATCGTTTTCAGCGTGCCGGTCAGCCCGCGCTTGTCCCAGGCCTGGATGCCGCCGGCCGGGTCCAGCCCCAGCATGTCCATCTCTTCGGTGGTGTAGCCCCGCACGATGTAGCGTGCCGGGGCGTTGGGAGTGGTAATGCCCTCGACTACGCCGAAGGCGTTGTGCAGCGGGATGGGGAAAGCGGCGCCCTTCTGCTCGGGCAGCCCGACGTACGCCGCCGTGGCGTCGTGGATGAACACCTTCCAGTGCAGGTCCTGGGCCAGCCGCGACTTGCCGGTGACCGGGTCTCGCCCCTTCATCTCCTGCTCCAGTCGCAACTGGAAGTCAGCCAGGCCCATGGGCGTGAAGGCGCGGCAGATGAAGGGCAGCACTTCGTCAATCTCCGGGTAGAGCGTGCCTCCGCGCCAGGGCGGCGGGCCCTGCCACTCCGGGTAACCGGCCGCGTCCGGGCCGCTGCCGGCGGCGGCCCACGCCTGCATCAGCCGCGCCCACTCTTCCTCGCTGTAGGGCTCTCCGGTGACCCAGTCTTTCAGGTTGTCGGGCTGCAGCCTCTCGGGCAGCAGCGCCAGGCGGAACTTTTCGTCCACCAGCAGGTTGCGGATGTCCACGTCCACCTGCAGCAGCTCGTTGTTGGTTCCCACGGCATCCACACGCGCGTTGACGCGCACGTCGGCGCCGTCGCGCCGCCCGATCGCGTCCACCGTGATGTTGTTGTTGCGCACCTTGATGTCAGCCGTCACGTCCGTCACCGAAAGCGGGAAGCCGATGAAGCAGATCGAACCCTGCCGGGCCTCGATGTCGGCCGAGAACTGCAGCGGCTTGCCGGGCTCGATTTCCAGGCGCCCGTTGAGCGTGGTACTGGCGGTGATCTGGAACTGCTCGACGGTCTCGCGCACGTCCTCGGCCAGCACGGCGGCGTAGGCGCGGTCAACCTGGATCGGCTTGTCGGGCTCGTTGCGGAACAGCACGTCCACATGCTGGTCGCGGCGGCTGATGCTGCCGCCCACGCTGAACTGGCCGAACTGCCGCGAAAACAGGCTGCCCTGGATGTCAAAGGTGTCTGCCTGTACCTGGCTGGGCAGCAGGCTGAGGCTGGTAAGGTCCATGGCGTACCAGTCGCTGCCGGTACCAAGTGACTCGGGAGGAACCAGGATGCCGTCAGCGCGCAGGTTCACGCTGCAGGTGCCCTGGGTGATGATCTCGGGCAGGGAGGGCACCTCGCCGCCCGCGCCCTCGCCGCTCAGGAACAGATCGGCATCGAGCCAGTCGCCCTTATGGATGTTGAAATGCAGCACCAGCCCCTCGTCCAGCTTCACCGAGGTGACAGGCAACTCCGGCAGCCGCTTGAGGTCGTAATCGATCTGCACCTTGGGGATGCTCAGGAAATCGTACTCGAGCGGCGTCCCGCGCGGGTGAGCGGTGGCGCCGCCCTTGCGCGTGACGCGCAGGTCGTAGTAGGTGATGCTGCCGGTCAGCGTAACGCTGGGGCCGGTGAAGGCGGTGCGGGATTCGTTCCAGCTGACCTCGGCGTTGGCGGTGTTGAACACCCGGGCCGTGACCTCGTGCATCAGCTTGTTGCCGCTGGCGCTGTTGGCAGCGGCCTGCAGCGCCACGAAGGGCAGCACGAACAGGATCAGGAACAGCAGCAGCACGATGCGGAAGAAGCCGCGCCGGATCACGCGTCCCAGCCCGGCGCGCACCAGCCCGCGCGTGCGGGCGAACACCGAAGTGCCTTTGGTCGAAGCCATTGGCTCCAGAGTCCAGACTCATCGCCCCGGTGTCAACGGGCAGAGTGCCGTGTCGCAGTCTACGGACACCAGGACAGGCCCTGGTACAGCGTCGGGCAAGTTCTCCGCCAGTTGCACCTGTCCTGAAATGTAACCGCGAAGCACCGCCAAGGGCCGCGAAGTCGCAGGATTCGGCGGTTCTGCGCGGTTGCAGCCTGTTTCCAACTGCAACCAGGCCGCGAAAACACCAAAGCACAAAACAGCTGCACACGAAAACTCCGGGCAACTTTTTTGTGGCGTTACCTTTTGTGTTTTCGTGCTTTTGTGGCCTGTCACCTCGAAGCTCGCAAAGAACTGCGGGGCGGCGCGAAGATACTCCGTGTGCTCTGCCCTCTCTCGCTATCGCCGGGTCTTCAGCGCGCAAGCTGCGCTCCGCGGCAGTTGCAGTGCTTCGCGGTCCTTGGCGGCTCTTCGCGGTGACTGCGACGTTCGACACCTTCAACTGTCGCGGGACTTCATTGACGGCGTACTAGAACCTGAAGTTCACGCTGCCGCCGAAGTAGAAGCCGTCGACGTAGTCGTCGTCAAACGCCACGTAGTAGTGGGCCTCCAGCTGGAAGAACATCGGGAACAGCCCGTACTTGTCCAGGTTGTACACCACCCGCGCGGTGCTGATCTGGCCCTGGAATTCCGAGCGGTTGGTCAGGTACCTGTGCTGGTAAATGGTAGTGGTCGTGATCTCGAAGTAGTCGCCGAAGATCGTGAAGGTCGGGCTGTCCACGAACAGGCTGACGGTGCTTTCGATGCGCGAGCCCTCGTCGTCCAGGCGCTGGAAGTAGTTCAGCGTGTAGCGCAGGTTGGCGCCCTCGCTCTGCAGCACCGACGTAAAGTACGTCATCATGATGTGCAGCTCGTGGATGCTGTTGGGAAACTTGTCGTCCGGGAACTGCTTCAACGGTTTGCGCCCGAACCCCTGGTCGCGGGCGCCCAGGTCGCCGTCGCTGCCCGAGAAGTCGTACCAGGTGTAGCCCACTGAAATCAGCGCGCCCTCGAGCTCGAACTTGTAGCGGAAGCGGTAGTCCGTCTGCACCGGCCGATAGCGATCGTTGGACGGGTCCCACATCGCCCACACGCTGGCCTCAAAACCGTACACGTTCACGTAGGCGTCGCCGCGGCACAGCACGTCCGCGTCAAACAACCTGAAACCGCGCCAGTAATGGTCGCTGATGTAACCGGCGCTGAAGCCGAGGCTGAACGCGTCCTGGCCCAGCAGCCCGCCCTGGTCCTTGTAGCGGCTGTCGGAGGCGCGCCGAACCAGATCCTGTAACTGGCGGATGCGCGGGAACTGCAAGGTGTCTTCAGCCCGTACGGTGCCGCAAAGGAACACAGACGCCAGGACCACTACTGTCGAAAAACCACTTGTGCATGAGAACCGATGTCCGTGAGGGGCTGGCCGGGGTCAGCATTTCCACTGTAACGAGTGAAAGGACAGACAGTTAGCGAAAAGATTCTCACAACGCAATGGGGCGCCCGGGGGATGTCGCACCCACCGCTACACTGGGCAGCGTACAAACTCAGGAGATCCTTATGCCCTCAACCACTTCAAGTGTCGTCGTCGAGCGAGAGCAAGTCGAAACCGACCAGGCCCTGCGCATACTCAACGAGGCAGCCGGCTTCCTCGGCGAGTTCTTCGCCCTGGCCCGCCAGGCTGTCGCGAACACCGACCCCGAGTTGCTGGCCAAGGTGTTAAAGGAAGAACCCGTGGATGTGCCGGCCGATCCCGACGCGCGCAAGCGCCCGCGCGGCAGCACGCACCCGCTGCTGTTGCTGTTCAAGCTGGGCGTGAACGCGGCCAAGGCCCTGCCGCGCATCCTGGCCTGGACCAACCCGGAGCTGGACCCCCACGGCGGCGGCGACCGCAACCTGAATGCCGCCATGAAATCCACCCAGAGCATGATGGAAGGGTTGCAGAAGTTGATGTCCGGCCTGTCCGCGCCGACGGGGTAGTGGGCAGGAGGCAGGAGGCGGGAGGCGGGAGGCGGGAGGCGGGAGGCGGGAGGATTGAAGCACAAGCCCTTCGCTCCTTCGTTGCTTCGTGTTGCACCAGCATTTCAGAGAGAGGAGAGGAGGCCCGACAAATGCACAGAACCCGGGAGTTACCCCGGGCCCTGGCGTGCATCGTGCGTTCTGTCACCTAGTGAATTTTCAACCCAGCAGGTCCTCGCGCATGCGCTCGAGGGCTTCCTTGAGCCGGTAGATGATGCGGTGGTGGATCTGGCAGACGCGTGACTCGGACAGGTCTAGCACCAGGCCGATCTCCTTCATCGTCAGCTCCTCAAGGTAATACAGGATGACGATCAGCTTTTCCTTGCGGCTGAGTCCGCGTGTGGCGAGCTCGATCAGTTCGCGCTTTTCCAGGTTGCTGGTGGGCGTGGGAACGTCGGCGTCCTCGATGGTGTCCACTTTACGGACTTCCTTGCCCTCGCCGTCGTACTCGCTGCTGGCGCGGTCAAGGCTGACGATGTTCGCCATGTTGATTTCGCGCATCCAGCGGTCGTACTCCTCGAGGCTGATGCCCAGCTTCTGGGCGACGTCGGCCGCTTCGGGCACCTTGCCGGTGTCGGCTTCGACGTCCTTGTAGGCACGGTCAAGCCGGTGGCTGTGGGTGCGGACCAGGCGGGGGGCGAAGTCCTGGTTGCGCAGGTCGTCGAGGATGGCGCCGCTGATGCGCTGCTTGGCGTAGATCTCGAATTTGACGCCGCGCTCGGGATCGAAGCCGTCGATGGCGTCCATCAGGCCGAAAACGCCGGCCTGGATCAGCTCATCGACTTCGACGTGGCTGGGGAGCTTGCCGTGCATGCGCTCGGCGGTGAGGCGAGCCAGCGGCAGGTAGTGCTGGATGAGGTCGGCGCGGGCGTTGCGGTCGTCGTGCTCTTTGAAGCGCTGCCAGAGGGTCTGGACGTCAGGGCGCCCGGCTGCGTTAGCGCCGAAGTTGACGTAAGCCTTGGGCAAATAAGCAGATGCGCGGGAAAAGCGTACACGCGGGAGGGTAGGTTCCGGGGCGATGGCGGACATTGGCGACTCCAGTTGGGTGGGGTGTATTTTACGGTTTATAAAATACACTGCCAAATGGCCAGCGTCAAACGAGTTAGGTAGTTTTTATTTGGGGAAATTGTCAGCCTGGGTCGGACTGTTGGGACAGGTGAGACTGGTGGGACTGGTGGGACTGGGTGGACCGGGGGGGCATTAAATGAAATGGGACAGGCTTGGCCTGTCCCACCCGTCCCACATGTCCCACGAAACCGGCCTACTCCATCTCCTCCGGCGTCTCCTCGGTCCCCACCAGCGCGCGGATCTCGTCCACCACCGCCCGGCGGATCGCAATGCTGCCGAACTCCTCGAAGCTGCTGCCTTCGGCCGGATCAAACTCGTTGAGCGCTTCAAAGAAGGCCAGCGCGCCGGCCTGGCTGAGGTCGCCTTCCTCGATGGCCTCGACCAGGATCTTGGTGATGTTGTCCACGTTGGCGCGCACCATGTCGTAGTAGAATTCGGTCAGGGCGTTGCGCGACTCCACGTCGCCATCGGCGCGGAACTTGTCCCACAGCTTGCGCAGGTCCTTGCCGTTGTCCGTGTGCGTGGCGCCGCGGATCGTCGGCCCTTCGTCATTGTTGTCGATGTCGCTCACGTGTCGGTTCTTCCTTGGGTCCGGTCACTTTCAAAGCCAGCCCTGCCAGCGCTCCCGCCAGCATGGCAATCGCGCCTCCAATCAGCGCCACGGGCACGCTCCAGCCCGCGATCAGCGCCGACAGCAGGAACGCCGCCCCCGCTCCCGGCGCAAGCCAAGCTGCCAGTCGCCCCCTCATGAAACGAGTAAACCGGTCCCCCCACGCTGCCGCAATGGGGAGGTGATTGCGGATTACGCCGGGCCCCAATCCCGTTACATTGAGTGCATGGAGCTGCTGCTTTTCTACCTTTCATTGTCTCTCGGCATCTCCTTCCTCTGCAGCCTGCTTGAGGCTTCGCTGCTCTCCGTCTCCAGCGGCTACGTCAACGCCATGGTCGAAAAAGGCCACGCGGGCGCTGTCCGCATGCGGCGCCTGAAGGCCAAGCCGGACCGCCCCCTGGCCGCCATCTTGAGCAGCAACACCGTCGCCCACACGGTCGGCGCCGCCGGCGTCGGCGCCCAGGTGGTCGAGTTGTGGGGCAGCGCCTGGCTGGGCCTGGCCAGCGGCCTTTTGACGATCGCCATCCTGCTGCTGACCGAAATCGTGCCCAAGACGCTGGGCACCCTGCACGCCCAGAAACTGGTCAGTTTCACGGCCGTCACCGTGCAGGGCATGATCATCCTGCTGTTCCCGCTGGTGGTCGCTTCGCAGCTGCTGAGCCGCCTGCTGTCGCGCAAGGCCCACGGCCCCGGCGTCACGCGTGAGGAAGTGGCGGCGGTGGCGGACATCGGCATGGCGGGCGGCAACCTGACCGAAGCCGAGGCGCGTGCGATCCGCAACCTGCTGGCGCTGCGGCAGGTGCGGGTGGCGGACATCATGACGCCCCGTACGGTGGTGCAGCACGTGCCCGCGGAGCAGACCGTGGGCGAGTTCGCAGATTCCGAGCGCGAAGCCAGCTTCGCGCGCATCCCGGTCAGCCTGCACGGCGACATCGACGACGTGGTGGGCGTGATCCACCGCTCGTGGATTCTTGACGCCATCCGCGACGGCGAGCTCGGCAAGACCTTCGGCGCCATGGCCAGACGCATGGCTGCGGTCCCCATGATATCGCCGGCTGCCGAAGCGCTGGAGCGCCTGCTGCAGCAGCATTCGCACATGCTGCTGGTGGTGGACGAGTACGGCGGCACGGCGGGAGTGGTCACGCTCGAGGACGTGGTCGAGACCATGCTGGGCGTGGAGATCGTGGACGAGACCGACCCCGCAGCCGACATGCGCGAACTGGCCCGCAAGCTGAAAGAAGAGCGTTTCAAGGACCGGCTGCGCCGCGGCGATGCGCCGCGCGTGGCCAAATGACAAACGCCGGGCTGAAGGCCCGGCGTGTCGTGGGTTGCTTGTGCCTACTCGTCGTGGCGCGCGTACATGGCGATGCTTTCCTCGGCCATGCCCTGGCGCTTGAGTTCCGCCACCATCATCTGCGCGTCGTACAGGTTGTTGTAGTAGAAGCTGTAGACGCCCATCTTGGGGTCAACGTAGCTGACGAAGTAGCGCGGAAGCTCACGCAGGGTTTCCTCAAGCAGCGCGCGCTTGATGTCAGTGGCGCGGCGCACGGGCCCGCGGCGTTCGTCAAGCCGGCGTTCCATGGTGGATTCGGACATTGGAGCTGTCTCCTGATAGGCGGTCTGCACGGCGGCGCCCTTTGCGCCCGGCCGTGATGATGTATCGGCGGCGGCCTTGCGGGTCCTTTAGCAGAAGTTGCAGTAGCCAAAGCCCGGGATGCCAATCCCGGGCGTCCCTGGGTGAACTCGCGACCACAGGCTTGATCGCCCGGGGTTTGGTTCCCTGCGCGAATGTCGCACGCCCTGTTAGACTTTGACCTTGGCCAGCCCGAAACCAGAATCGGAGCCATGAACGACCAACCCCAAAGCCCCGGCCCGCGCCCCAAGGCGGCTGAGCCTGCAGCCCAGCACGCATGGCTGTGCCGGGCGATCAACTGGCACAACCACCTCTACTACAGCAAGGCCGAGCCCGAGATCAGCGACGCCGAGTACGACCGCCTGATGCGCGACCTTGAAGCACTGGAGGCCGAGCACCCGGAACTGCAGACGCCCGATTCCCCCACCCGGCAGGTGGGCACCGGCGTGCGCGAAGACCTGGCCAAGGTCGAGCACCGGGTGCCGATGCTCAGCATCGAAAACGCCATGAACGAAGAGGAGGCGCGCACCTGGCTGAAGCGACTCGCGGACGACATCGGCGAGGTCGAGCTGATCTGCGAGCCCAAGTACGACGGGCTGTCCTGCGAACTGGTGTACGAAGAGGGCAAGCTGAAGGTCGCCAGCACACGCGGTGACGGCAAGGTCGGCGAAGACGTCACGCCCAACGTGAAGACCATCAAGAGCGTGCCCGTAAAGTTGAAGGGCAAGTTCCCCAAGCGCCTCGAGATCCGCGGCGAGGTGTACATCGAGAAGAAGGCCTTCGCCGAACTGAACGACCGCCTCGAGCAGGAGGGCGCGAAAACCTACGTCAACCCGCGCAACACGGCCAGCGGCAGCCTGCGCCAGCTTGACGCCCGCAAGTCCGCCGCGCGGCCGTTGAGCGCCGTGTGGTACCAGGTGGCGAACCCGGAAGAGGCCAAGCTGAAAAGCCAGTCGGAGGCGATCGACGCCATGCGCGAGTGGGGTTTCCTGACCAGCAAGGACCTGCTGGACGGCAGCCCTTTACAGGTCAAGACCCTGCACGGCGAGCAGGCGGTGCTGGAGCTGTTCCGCACTTTTCACGACCGGCGCCACGGGCTGCCCTTCGAAATCGACGGCATGGTGGTGAAAGTCAACGACTTCGCCCAGCAGGCCGAGCTCGGCGTGCGCAGCAAGAGCCCGCGCTACCTGCTGGCCATGAAGTTCCCGCCCGAGGAAAAGGAAACCGTCTGCGAAAAGATCGAAGTACAGGTCGGGCGCACCGGCGCCATCACGCCCGTGGCCGTGATGACACCCGTGATGGTGGGCGGCGTCACCGTCACCCACGCCAGCCTGCACAACGCCGACGAAATCGAGCGGCTGGGCATTCGGCCGGGCGACACGGTGATGGTGCACCGCGCCGGCGACGTGATCCCGCAGGTGCTGCGGGTGGTGAAGTCCGCGGGCGGCAAGCCGTTTGCTTTCCCTGCGACCTGCCCGCGCTGCGGCAGTGAGCTGGTCAAGCTGGACGACGAAGTGGTGATCCGCTGCCCCAACCACCTGGGCTGCCCGGCGCAGGTGCTGGGCGCGATCGTGCACTTCACCGCGCGCACGGCCATGAACATCGAGGGCCTGGCCGAAAAGAACGTGCAGCAACTGCTGGATGCCAAACTTGTGAAAGACCCGGCCGACCTGTTTGAGCTGCACGGCAAACGCGACGCGATGCTGGAACTCGAGCGCTGGGGCGAAAAGAAGATCGACAACCTGCTGGCGGAAATCGAGAAGGCCAAGTCCCCCACTCTCGCCAGGTTCATCTACGGCCTCGGCATCCGCAACGTAGGCGAGACCGTGGCCGGGCTGATCGCCAACGAGGTAGGCAGCATCGACGGCCTGCTGGCGTCCAGCGAGGAGCAGCTGAACGAGATCGAGGGGATCGGGCCGATCATTGCGCAGTCGGTGATCACCTTCCTGCACGACGAACACAACCGCAAGCTGATCGAGCGCCTGCAGAAGCACGTCACGCCGCAGGCCGTCAAGAAGCTGGCCGCGGGCGAAGGCAAGTTTGCGGGCATGACTTTCGTGTTCACCGGCGCGCTGACGAAGTTCACGCGCGACGACGCCGAAGTGATGGTGCGTGAACGCGGCGGCAAGGCCAGCAGCAGCGTCAGCAAGAACACCAGCTACGTGGTGGCCGGCGAAAAGGCCGGCAGCAAGCTGAAGAAGGCCAACGAGCTGGGAGTGAAGGTGATCAGCGAAGATGATTTCGCGGCGATGTTGTAGCGCAGGCGCCCCGCCTGCACTGTCGTGAGCGCCTCGCCCACGACACGCGGGCTGGCAGCCCGCGCCACCCTACTCCTCGTCCATGAAGCTGCGGGGCAGGGCGGAACGCTGGATGTGCCGCGTGGTGCGTGAGGTGACGCTGGCCCTGAGCAGCTGGAAATAGCGATTGCGCGACTGATCCGGTTTGCGCAACTCGTCAAAGCAGGCATCCCGGATCAGCTCTTTGGAAACTCCGTTCTCAAGCGCGCCGTACAGCCGGTCGCCCAGCGCGCGGCCAAGCGCGCGGGTCAGCGCCACATGCTGGTCGGTCGGCAGCTCGAACAGCGCCCGCGGCGCGCCCGCGTAGCTGCCGGTCTGCAGCACGCGTTCTTCATAGGCGCGGTGCCTCAGGAAGCCGCGTGCCACGTTCACGTCGAGCTGCTGGATGCGCGCCAGCCAGCGCCGGCGGCCGAAACGCTTCAGCACGTCGTTCCAGTCGTCGGCGTTGCGCGCGTGGCGGCGCGGGTCGATGATCTTGCTGCAGAAAAATGCCAGCGCCTCCACCATGCAGCGGGCATAGAACTCGTCGCGCGACTCCACCACCTCGCTGCTGACCGGCCGCAGCTCCGCCAGCACGTAGCGCGCGGCCGCCTCGGCCGCGTTGCTGACCGTGGGATTGCTGACGTACAGCAGCCGGGCGCGCTCAAAGAACGCGCTCTCCGCCATGGTTAGGTAGTCCTTCAGTGCCGCCATTTCCTCGGCGGTGTAGATGCCGCGCTCGACCAGGTTGCTGAGCAGGTCGAGGTCGGCCGCGGTGTACAGTTCGTAGTTCTCGGGCTCTTCCAGCTCGACGCCCAGGAAGTGGATGATGGTGCGGATGTACTGGTTGACCTGCTCCAGCAGTGCGGTCTCGGTGTGCAGGTCGAGCTCGTCGCCGCCGCTCCAGACCAGTTCCTGGCGCTGCATCTGCCAGTTGGCGTAGCTCTGGAACTTCACCAGCGGCGTGGCGTTCATCACCACGTACACGTCGCGGCGCATCTTGATGTAGTCCACCACGTGCTCAAGCTGCTGCTCGACCAGCTTCCAGTACAGCGTCTCCGAGTTCTGGTACACCGTCAGCGCGCGCCGCTTCGCGCCGTACTTCGCGAGCCGCGCCTCCACGGCCGTTGGCAGGTGGCTGGCTGCCAGGTGCAGGTCGCCGTACACCACGGCTACCAGACGCTCCGGGTACAGGTGGGTCAGCGCGCAGACCAGGTCGCCGGCGAACTGGTCGCGGAAGTGCAGGCCGCGGTCACGGTCGTCGGCGTTGATGTTGATGCCGAACAGCGGCGCGTTGTAGCGCTTGCTGAACGTGAAGAAGCGCTTGTAGCTTTCCCAGGGGAAGCCCCAGCTTTCGTCCCACTTCAGCCGCCAGCGCAGGGTTTCTTCGTCGATCTCGCCGTCCATGAATTCCTGGGCGTGGTGCTTGTCGGCGGCGTGCAGCATCTCCATGGCGATCACGACCTTGCGCCCGCGCTCGGCGGCGCCCTGCAACAGGTCAAGCACCGCGGTCTGGGCGCTGCGCAGGGTGTGGTAGTCGCCGAAGTAGCCGATGTTCGCGCGCATCAGGCGCTGGATGATCTCGTCGCGGCTTGAGAGCCGCTCGTAGCCCTGCTTGAATTCGCGCTGGTAGTCTTTGTAGTAGCGGTCCAGCGCCGGGTCGCGGCGGCCGACCGTGTCGTACAGGGCTTCCTTCAGCTCCTCCACGAGGCGCTTCTGGATGCCGATCAGATCTTCGCGAGCGTTGCCCATGAGTAGCGAGGGTGATCAGTTGTCGGTTGTCAGTGAACTACCGAAGCCGTGCTCAGTGCTGCCTACTGACCACCAGCCACCAGCCACCAGCCACCGTTCAGCCTTTCGGGAACAGGTGCTTTTCGACCAGGTCGCAGATCACGTGCCCGACCGCGATGTGGCATTCCTGGATGCGCGGCGTCAGCGTGCTCGGCACGTGCAGCACCAGGTCGCTTACCTCGTCGATGCGGGCTTTCTTCTCGCCGCTGAGGCCGATGGTGAACGCCCCCAGTTCCTGGGCCGCGGCCAGCGCGTCGCACACGTTGCGGCTGTTGCCGCTGGTGGTCAGGCCGACCACCACGTCGCCGGCCTGCACACAGGCCTTCACCTCGCGGCTGAAGATGTGGTCGTAGCCGTAGTCGTTGGCGATCGCGGTCAGGCTGGCCACGCCGGCCCCCAGCACGAAGCTGGGCAGCGGCGGGCGGTCGTAGCCGTACTTGCCCACCAGCTCGCCCACGATGTGGTGCGCGTCGGTGAAGCTGCCGCCGTTGCCGCACCAGTACACGCGGTGGCCGTTGCGGAAGGCGTCCACGATCGCGATGGCGATCTGCGCCATCACCTCGCCCTGGGTCTCGGCCAGCTTGCGCTTCAGCTCGGCGCCGGCGTTGAGCTGGTCGCTGAACTCCTGGATGATTTTCTCTCTGGGCACTTCTGTTCCCATCTCGTTGACTTCGCCGGACTTCCCCCGGCCTTCCGGCCGGGGCTGGCTGTGCACTGTATTCCCTATCTCGCTGCCTTCACCCGGCTTGCCCGGGCTTTTGGGCCGGGGCTGGTCTGCTTTGCCTTTGCAATCAGGTTTGTGGTGCTCTTGCCCTGCACCAGCGGGGCAAACACTACGCGCCCGCCGTTTGATTCCACGAAGTCGGCGCCCGCCACGCGCTTGCCGGACCAGTCTTCGCCCTTCACCAGCACATCGGGCTTCACTTTGCGGATCAGCTTCTCGGGCGTGTCGTCCTCGAACACCGTCACGTAGTCCACGTCGCTCAGGGCCGCCAGCACGCGGGCGCGGGCCTCGGCCTCGTTCACCGGGCGCGTCGGGCCTTTCAGGCGGCGCACGCTGGCGTCGCTGTTGAGCCCGATCACCACCACGTCGCCCTGGCCGCGGCAGAAGTTCAGGTAGGTCACGTGGCCCTGGTGCAGCAGGTCGAAGCAGCCGTTGGTGAAGACGATCTGCTCGCCGCGCTTGCGGTGCTCGGCCAGTGCTTCAACCAGCTCGGCGTGCGTCATCACCTTGCCGGCGTGGTCGAAGCCCTCATGGGCGCTGATCACGCTGCGGCGCAGCTCTTCGCGCGTGATGGCCACCGCGCCGAAGCGCGCGACCTTCAGTGCCGCCGCGTAGTTGGCCACCCGCGCCGCGGTGTTGAAGTCGGCCCGGGCCGCCACGCACATGGCGAACGCGGCAATGAATGTGTCGCCGGCGCCCGTCACGTCGTACACGCTGCGGGCCTGGGCCGGGAAGTGCGCCATCTCGCCGCGCGCGGGGATCACCGCCACGCCCTCAGCGCTGAGCGTGATCACCGCCGCCTTCAGCTTAAGTTGCTTGCACAGCAGGCGCCCGGCTTCCTCGACGCCCTCCATGCTGCTGCAGTCGATGCCGGTGGCGGCTTCGGCTTCGCTGCGGTTGGGGGTCACGGCCGTGGCGCCCTTGTAGCGCGAGTAGTCGCGGCCCTTGGGGTCCACGATCACCGGCACGCCGGCCCTGGCGGCCTGCGCGATCAGCGCTTGGGCGCTGGCGGGCGTGACCACGCCCTTGCCGTAGTCGCTCAGCACCAGCGCGCCTACGCCCTTGAGCGCCTTGAGCGCGCGGTCGGACACGTCTTGCAGCTCGTCGGCCAGCAGTGCGCCGGAAGACTCGCGGTCCACCCGCAGCATCTGCTGGTTCTGGCTCACCATGCGGGTCTTCAGCACCGTGGGGCGTGAGCGCGTCTGGGCCGCGTCCAGCTCAAGGCCGCGGGCGGCCTGGGCCAGCTTGCGGAAGCGCGAGCCGGGCTCGTCGCGGCCGATGGCGCCGACCAGCGTGCTGCGCCCGCCCAGGCTCAGGATGTTGGCGGCCACGTTGGCGGCGCCACCCAGGCGGTCTTCTTCCTTGCGCACGTGCAGCACGGGGATGGGCGCCTCCGGGCTGATGCGCGAGACGGCGCCGAACACGTAGTGGTCCAGGATCAGGTCGCCCACCACGGCGACCTTGGGCTTGCCCAGCGCGTCAATGATCTCGATCAGGTCTGCGGTGCTCATACCTATGAATCGGCCTTGCCGGCCAGCTCCAGTGAGTAAATCCCCTGCTTTTCCGGCGCGTCGAACTCGTGGAAGTCGCGCCCGTCAAAGCGCATCAGCTTGAACTCGCCGCCCTTCACTACGCATACCACGGCGCCGTCTTCGCGCCAGTCGCTGGTCACGTACAGGCGGCCGGTACTGCCATCGGCCGCATAGTCACGGGAGAAGGGAGTGTGCACGTGACCGCATACGATGACCCTGGCGCCGCGGGCCACAAGGCGTTTGACCGGCTCGGGCTGGATGCCGAAGTGCTCGGGATCGCGGCGCGCGAATTCGCCCTGGCTCTTGCTGCGCATGTACTTGCAGAGCCTGTGCCCCTGCTCGGCCGAGAACAGCTCGCCGAGCAGCCCCCAGGGGGTGTTGCGGAACCAGAGGCGGAAACGCTGGTACTGCCGGTCCTTGCTGCAGAACAGGTCGCCGTGTTCGAGGTCGCTGGGCGTGCCGCAGAACTCGCCGAAGTAGCGGTTGCGGTAGGTCCGGTAGCCGGCCTTGCGCGCGGTTGCCTTGAACATGTGGTCGCGGTTGCCGCTGACCCAGATCGCGCGCCGGGCGGGTTTGGCCAGCCGAGCCATCAGTTCGAACACGTGCCGGCCTTGCTCGCACTGCAGGTGCTTGCGCCCGATCCAGTATTCGGCCAGGTCGCCCAGGCAGGCGACTTCGGGGGTGCCCTCCACCCGCTGCACGAAGGCCTCGAACAGCTCGTTGAGCCGCGGCTTGTCTTCGGACAAGTGCAGGTCGGAGAAGATCACGCCATCGAACTCGGGCATGGGCCGAGTTTAGCGACGATTCATGATTTTGGATTTTGGATTCTGGATAGATTCCGCCGGCCTTGCAGATTGGGCCGTGCAAACGAGACTGCAATCATGGCCCGACGCGCGTGCATCATTTCGATTGGCAACGAGGTGGTCCACGGCTTCATCGTGAACACCAACTCGGCCTGGCTGGCCCGTGAACTGGCGGAGCTCGGCTTCGACGTCGCCTACCACCTGGCCGTCAGCGACCGCGAAGACGACCTGGCGTATCGCCTCAAGGTCGCGCTCTCCGAGGGCCTGCTGGTCGTGACCACCGGCGGCATCGGCCCCACCGTGGACGACCGCACCCGCCAGGCCGCCGCCCGCGCGCTCGGCCTCGAGCTTAAGCTCGACCACGACGCGCTCGCCCGCCTCCACGAGCGCTACGCCGCCATGGGACGCAAGTTCCCCGAGGGCAGCGAACGCCAGTGTATGCGGCCGGAAGGGGCAACGTTCATCCCCAACGCCTTCGGCACCGCCAGCTGCTTCCTGTTGCGGCAGGGCGAGGGCGGCATCGCGGTTCTGCCGGGTGTGCCGCGCGAACTGAAGGGCATCTGGGCCGAGGAGATGCGGGCCGCGATCATCGAGCAGTTCGGCATCGGCCGGCGCTACTTCAGCCGCGAGCTGCGCGTGTTCGGCATTCCCGAGAGCGACCTGGACCTGCGCGCAAAAACCCTGCTGGAAAGCCGCGAGGCCGAGGGCGCCATCCTGGTTGACGACGCCGTGATGCGCCTGCGCTGGCGTCTGCCAGCCGAGGACCAGGCCGAAGCCGACAAGGTGTTGCAGCCGATTCTGGACGCGGCACGGGCCGAGCTGGGCGACCTGGTTTTCGCCGAGGGCGACATCGAGCTGGAAGCCGCCACGGTCAAGCTGCTGGCCGAGAAGGGCCTGAAGGTCGCCTGCGCCGAGAGCTGCACGGGCGGCATGATCGCCCACCTGCTGACCAACGTGCCGGGCAGCAGCGACGTGCTGCTCGAGAGCGCCGTGACCTACAGTGACGCGGCCAAGGTCAAGCGCCTCGGCGTGAAGCAGGCCACGCTGGACGCCCACGGCGCGGTCAGCGAGCAGACTGCCCTTGAAATGGCCAACGGCCTGCTTGCGCAATGGCCCGCCAAGCAGCGCCCGGACATCGCCGTGGCGGTCACCGGTATCGCCGGCCCGAGCGGCGGCAGCGAGGAGAAGCCGATCGGCACCGTGTGGCTCGCGGCCGTCATGGGCGGGCAGGCCAAGGCCTGGCACCTGCGCGTACCCGGCGACCGCCAGCTGGTGAAGTGGCGCACGGCCAGGACGGCCATCAACACACTGCGCCTGGCAGCCCTGCACGGCAAGCTGCCGGAGACCATAACCCACTGGGTAGCGCCGCCGACCTAACCCATTGCTATCCTGCACCCATGCCTATCGCCAAACGAGTTGAGACCGCGACCATCGCCTTCCTGCTGACCGGCATCGACCCGCTCTCGCAGGTGGACGCCGTGCTGGCCATGTGCGCCGCCATCACGGCCGACGGCCATGGCGAGCACTGCCGCCGCCTGTTTGACGCGACGCTGAAGCTGGACCCGCGCCCCGAGCCCGAGCTGATGCGCGAGGCCATCCTGCAGACCCACCTGTTCGCCGGCTACCCGCGCGCACTCAACGCGCTGGCCGCATTCAAGGACGCCTGCAAGAAGGCCGGCAACCCCCTGACCGGTGAGATCAAGCTGCGCGAGGAGCCGCTGGAAGGCGACGACCCCGCCCTGTTCCGCAAGCGCGGGCGTGAGCTGTTCGACCTGATCTACAAGGACAAGGCCGAGCAGATCGACCGCTTCGCGCGCTCCAACAGCCCCGACCTTGCCGACTGGGCCATCGTGGAAGGCTACGGCCGCGTGCTTTCGCGCCCGCTGCTGGAGCCGCGCCAGCGCAGCCTGTGCATCGTGGCGTCGCTGATCCCGCTGGACGTCGCGCCGCAATTGAAGGGCCACGTGCAGGGGGCACTGAACACCGGCAGCACGCCCGAGCAGTTATGGAAGCTGCTGGACGTGGTCAGCCGCCTGTTCAACGAGGGGGCCGAAACCCGCGGCGCCAAGCGGACCTTCGAGGAAGTGCTCGGCAAGCAGATCATGTCCGAGGAAGAGTTCGAAGAAGACCGCAAGTGGCGTGGGTTGTCCTAGCAGACCCAGTCAGTGACGCAGAGGGTCATTGGGTGGCGCAGACAGGACTGCATGTTACTGAGGGTTTAAGGAATGGCGGCTGCAGGGTTTTGCCTGCGGAGCAGGCCAACAATTGTTAGCCCCCAGCGTAAGCTGGGGGTGACCGGATCCCCTGGAGACAGAGCCGCGGAGCGGCGACACAACGGCGGCTAGCCGCCGAACGGGACGCGCGGCAGGGGCCGCGCGTGTGTCGGCGCTCCGCGCCTCTCCATCTTCTTTGGCCCATAACCCCCGCCTTGTTGGCGCCTCGCTACGCTTGGCGCCAACCGGCGGGGGCTAACATTTGTTACGGCGCTCCGCGCCTTACTGCCGATACGTTCTGCACGTCGGAGTCTGCCGCGACACGCCTTAAGCCCGCAGTGTTAGGCAGGATTGCCGGTGCCACCCGCACAGACGGGCTCCCTAGAACCGGGTCAGCTTGGGGCCTTCATCGGAACTGGTTGCCGTGAAGGGGCGGCTGTTGATGCCCTCGCCCACAATTCGATACAGCCGCTTTGGATCGCACTGGAAGCTGAGCGCGCCGGTGGCCACGCGCTCGGACTCGATCGCCTGCCAGCCCTTGGCCGTGTGCACCTGCACCTCATACTCGGCGTCTGGCTGGAACTCGCCAAGGTCGCAGGCCTTCTCGAGCGCGCAGGCGAACGCGCCTTCACCCGGCTCAATTCCCGCCGGGTTGGCCAGCTCGATCACCTTGCCTTCGATCAGCGTCAGCAGCCGGTCGGCGCTTTCGTCGGCCTGCACCAGCAGCACGAAGTTGCGGCTGCGCCCGACGTCCTTGAAAGTCACCGCGCGCCCTTCCAGCTTGCTGCGCGCGACCACCCGCCATTCGTCGTGGTTCCAGACGCACAGGGCGGCCTTCTCGCCCTTCACGCCTTCGTCGAGCTCAAGGCTGAACTCGGTGACCGGCGTGTTGGCGGCCGTGATGTCCTCCAGCTTGTCCCAGGTCTTGAGGTACACCTTGACGCCGCGAGCGCCGTCGCCGTGCTTGCTGCCGTCTAGGCTGGGGATCACCGTCCAGGCGTGGTTGCCGTCGGCGTGGCCCCACCAGGGAGTGAAGGCCTGCGCGGCCGGGAAGCCCGCGGCGCGCAGCATGCAGTTCTCGACGTTGCTGCAGTCCTCGCAGCGGCCTTCGTGCACGGCCAGCGCGGTGAGCATGCCGAAGTCTTCCCAGGTGGTGTCGCCCTCGTACTGGAAGAAGTCGTAGGCGGCGTCGCGGGCCAGCGCGGCGGCCCTGGCGGCGTCTTCGGCCTTGAGTTCGCGCAGCTCGGGCTCCAGCGCTTCGTAGAAGTGGCGGCGCCAGCGCTGCAGGGGCTCGCCGGTGCCGCGCGGCGACAGCACCTGCTGCAGGAAGTCGTGGTCGTTGCACTTGCGGCCCCATGGGAAGTCGATGCGCGCCTTGGTGGCGTAGTAGACGTTCTCGTAGAAGGTGCGGGCGTCCATGGCCTGCAGGTCGCCGACGCTGAGGCTCTTGTCCTCGCGATTGAAAGACATCACGTCCAGGCGCGAGATCAGCCAGACGCCGGCCCAGCGGTTCTCAAGCGCGTGTTCCGATTCCCCCAGGGCCTGCAACGCAATGGCCAGCTCAGAGCCGCCGCCCTTGGCCTTGACCAGGTTCTCGCGGGCGCGCTTGAGTGTGTCGGGATCGAGCTGGTGGGCTTCATCCAGCGCGGCGATGGCGTTCTCCAGCACCCTTGACGGGTCAAGCTTGCGGCGCGCGTCGCGCAGGGCCTCGGCTTCCGGGGCGCTGAACGCGGCGTCGGCGTACAGACGGCGCAGCACGCGCTCGCGCTCGGGGCTGAGCTTGCGGTCGCTGCGCTTGCGCCCGTCGCGGAACACGACCGAGCGAGTCTCGCCGCCGGGCGTCTTGACCAGCAGGTGCAGCTTGTTGACCGCGAACTTGTCGAGCTGTCCGGCCTCCCACTTGTTGAGCCGGATGTGGGCGAGCATGGCCTCGGGCACACCGAGATGCTCGACGCCGTTGTCGATCTGTTCGTCTGAGGGGTCGCAGTTGCCGAAGTGGGTTTTGGCCAGGTACTCGCGCACCGCCTGCGGCAACGCAGAGGGCGCGGCCTGCGGGGCGTCCTCCGCCTTGCTCAGGAATACCGTAAGGCAGAGAGTCGCCAGCACTATCCCTAAACGCAACTTCGACAACATGTGTCCCCCAAGGCAGAACAGCCCGTCAGTGTACCCGCACGTGCCTAGAAGAAGTAGGTGTATCCGGCCACCACACCCACGGCCCAGTACACACCGCGCGTTGCGCTGGGTGTGCCGAGCAGCAGCCCGGCCTCGGTGGGGTCGTCCAGGTTGATGTTCTGCTCCACGCTGTCGCTGCCGATGGTGAAGTGCACGCCGATGCCGAACTCGCTCTTGTCCGTGCGGATGCTGACGCCGGTCATGCCGTGGTAAAGGTCCCACTCCGTGGCGCCAAGGCGGATGGCGTCGTCGTGTTTGTTCAGGTTGGCCGAAAAGTCGGTGTAGAAGCCCCAGTGGCCGGTCCATTCGCCCAGCCACCAGTTGCCGAACTTCTGGCTTACGCCCGCCGCCACGTTGAACACACCGCTGGTGCCGTGGCGCACTTTCAGGAAGTCGTTGGAGCCGCCGATCAGCGTGGTCGCGCCCTGGAAGAAAGCGCCGCTTTCCGGCCGGATGACCGTCCAGCTGCCCACGGGCAGGAACCACTCCACGCTGGCGCAGATGCGGGTGCCGCTTGCCGTGATCGTGTACTCAGCCCCTGCCGCGAACGACCACGGCGACCGGAAGTCTGTGGGCCTACCGTCCTGCCGGTCATTCAGCACCAGCGATGCACCCAGTCCGTCCTCGTCCGGATCAATGTTCAGAATTTCCAGGTCGCGTGAAACGGTCCCTTGGCCCCACAGGTGCACAGGTTGGGTGGTGGCCGTCACGCCGGCCTTGAAAGCGCCGAGGTCAAGCGCGAGGCCCAGTTTCCAGAAAGCTCGCAGGTCCACGTAGTTGACGTACACCGAGTTCTCGACAGCCGCGGCTTCAAAGACCGTGCCGTTGAACCACACCGCCCGTGCATCCACGTCAACAAGCAGCTTCTCGATACGCAGCCCGGCAAAGGTTGTCGCACCAATGGATAGATAGTCAGTCAGCTGCCAGGCCCAGCTGAGTCCCAGCCAGTATTCCTGCAGGTCAACGTCCACGGTGATCTGCGCCGTGTAATCCTCGTCACCGGAATTCCGCGCGTCGCTGATGACATCGTCGCGCGCCTCGCGCCGGGTGCTGAGGCTGTTGTTGTAGTAATTGCGCGCCATGATGGTGTGCCCAAAGGCGTGGCCCGGCGCGAAATCGAACAGGTGAATGCCGGAAACCAGCGTAGGCACCACGCGCCAGTTGAGGGCGTCGAGGTCGCGGTCTTTTCCTGCACCATCGCGGATAAAGTAGCGGTCCATCTGGTACATGGTGGCGCTGACCGACAGCTCCGGGTTGTCAATCCGGGCAAGGCGCGCAGGGTTGTAATAGCCGGCCGACGTGTCATCCACGCCGCCGACCACCGAGCCGCCCAGCAAGTGCGAGCGCGTGCCGAATTGCTGGAACCAGTAATTCTGGTCCTGTGCTTGCGCGGTCGAGGCCGCTCCCAAAACCAGCAACATCAACAGCACGCGCATGGTCAGCTCCTTGGTCGAGCGCAGCATAGATAAAAGCGGATCATCCATGAACTCGTGTGACCTTGGTTCTAGAATGCGGGCTCGCTGTTCGGGTTCAAAACAGGAGGCTCCCATGGGCAAGTTCGTCCGGTGCGCGACTTTGATCCTGCTCGGCCTGCTGGTGCACATGCCAGTACAACACGCCAAGCCGAAGAAGGCGAAGCCGCCCACGCCTGAAGAATGGACCGAGGCCTTTTTCGCGGCGGCTCATTTCCGCCCCGAAGAGCACGACAAGGTCTCGCCCGGCGACCTGAGCGGGAATGGTGAAACTGGCCCCGCGGCCAGCTTCGGGATTCGCCGCCTGACCGGCCGATCGATGCTGACCTGGCCGATCTTCTGCGCGGCCGACACCAACGGAGACATGGACCTCACACGCAAGGAGCTGATCGCCTTCTTCAAGCTGGAAGAGAAGGGCAAAGCCCCGGTTCCCAGCGCCGCCGACTACGCCTATGAGGCGCGGGTGGACGGCGTTAAGGCATTCATGGACGGGCTGAAGAACGACCTGGACAAGGACGGCCGCTTGTCGATGAGCGAGCTGGGGCTTGGAGCTGACGCGGAGGAAGGCTTCAACACCGCCGACCTGAACGGTGACGAGTCCCTCGACATTCACGAATTCCCGGGTTGGTACGCAGTCGGCGTCCCGAGCCCCGAGGGCGATCCGCTGCGGCTGTATCGCTACGTTGGCTCAAGCTGGACGTACGACTTCGGCGTTCCGGGAGCCGGCGGCGCGCTGGCGGAAGAGTGGGAAGTCATCCAGGTGACCCCGAACAGCGCGCTGGTTCAGGTAACCACACTTGAGGAAGGCAAGCCATCGGAAAGATTCCCGGTGCTGTTCCTGCGGCTGTGGTTCTCGGCGGGGCGTAAAGCCTGGTGCCTTCCCCCCTCGGGCTGGACGGCCAAGGCCGACAAGGAGTCGCTGGACCTGCCGATCGGCAAGGTCGAGGCGACGGTGTTCGAGGTTACACAGTATCGCGAGACCAGAACGGAGTACTACTCCGACAAGTACCCCGGCATTCCCGTCAAGTTTCTGCGCGGCGGCTACGGCTTTGACGGCAAGATGTACGGCACCCTTTCATCCGTCTCGATCAAGGAACCCAAGTCCAAGCCGAAAAAAGGGCGAGCCCGCGAACGATGATGCCGCCGACAACGCAGCCAAGCTGGCCGGGGTGAACATCTTCCTGTTGATGGACAAGGACAAAGACGGGCGCATCACGGCCCGGGAGTACCTCGACGCCAACAAGGCCTATCGCGACGACCAATGCAAGGGCAAAGAAGCCGGCGCGCGCGCGCACATGGAGCCCTGGATATCGCCGCATCACTTCGTATTCGCCGATAAGGACGGCACGGAGGGACTGTCCCGCGAAGAATTCGACGAGTACCGCAAGCGTTTCGAGCGTCGGGGCAGCTACCCATCGCCATCCTCGATTTCCCGCGCCGAACTTGACCGGCTATGCTCCATCCTGGCCGAGGACGAACTGGACCGCTACGACGCCGATCGCAATGGCTCCCTCTCCGAGAGCGACGAGATCGCGGGGGGAAAGCGGATCGGCGTATCGCCGCTTCCACAAGGCGGACCTCGACGCCGATGGCAGCATCACCCGGGGCGAGCTTGAGGAGCACCACCGCGCGCGCGTGTTGGCCCGGGCGCCCGACCTCGCAGCGGCTAAGGAAAGTGACTCCGGTAAGCATGACTGGAAGCTGGAAGACAAGGACCTCAACTTTGCCCTGTTTCAGAAAGTGGGAAGACGCTGGACCATCAAGCTGACCTTCCAGGACGGCAAACAGGAAGCCAGCGGCCGATTCGAGAACCGCGTGCTGCGCTGTGACGAAGAAGGCGCCGTGGTGCTGACGCGTTTCTATGGCCCGAGCGGCAAGCTGGTCGTTGCTGCCAAGCTGGCCATCGAGTTCACGCCGGAATTCGAAGCTCTGCTGCAACCCGCCCCCAACGCCGAAAAGAAGGGCGAAGAGACCGTGAAAGTCGCCGGTCGGAAGTGGATCTGCGACGTCTACACGATGAAGCTGGAGGGCGGCGTTGAGGGCGAAGAGTGGATGTCGCGTGACATGCCTGGGCTTCGCCTCAAGTCGAGCGCGATGAAGGGCGGGCGCAAGATTGCCTTCGAGTTGACCGAATTCAAGGATTGAACAGGAAAAGCCAAGGGCCCCGCCCAATCCGCGGGGCCCTTGGCTTGCATGGCTTAGCGGTTGCCGGCGGGCTTGGCGGGTACGGTCTGCAGGTACTCCCAGAGCGCCTTGATGTCATCCTCATCCATACCGGCGTAGGCCTTCCAGGGCATCATTTCCAGCAGCGTGGTGCCGTCCGGGCGTACACCTGTGGTCAGGGCCTTCTTGAAGTCATCGTAGCTCCACTTACCGATGCCGGTTTCCGGGTCCGGCGTGATGTTGCGCGAAGCGGGCCAGCTCGGGTCGCCGCCCGGGATCTTGCCGCCCGAAAGCGTTGCACCGTGGCAGCCGGTGCAGGCGCCGATCATCACCTTGCCCCACTCCTTGGTCGGGCCGCGCTCGGCCTTTGGGCGCTCGGCCTTGTGGTCGATCTTGTCGTAGGCGAAGACCGGCTCCGAGATGGTCAGCAACATGCCGATCGGACCCAGCGAGTGCCCCTCGTTGGCGCGGTTCACGGGCGGCTGCGACTTGATGTACGCGACGACCGCCGCAAGGTCCTCATCGGGGAACGAGTGGTAGTCTTCGCTCGGCATGATCAGAGCCCGGGTGTTGTCGCGCTTGATGCCGTGGCGCAGGATGCGCACCCAGTCTTCGGGCTTGTAGTCCTTGGTGACGCTGCCTTCGCCGGTTGTCAGGTTGGGGGCGTACACGCGGCCGATGGGCTGGGCGTCGATGACGGCCCCGCCGCCGAAGTCGGCACGGTGGCAGTCGCTGTGGTTGCAGCTCATGACGTGGTTGACGAGGTACTTGCCGCGTTCCAGGGCGTCGTCGTCGCCCTCGGGGATCTCAATCGCGTAAGTCTCAAGCTGATAGGTCTCACCCAGCGCGTTGCTGGAACCGATGTAGAGCCCGCCGAAAACCAGTGCCAGCAGCCCGATGAAGCCCACGCCTCCGAACAGCCCAAGCCGCTTGATCAAGCCCATCTTCTTCTTTTTTGTCCGCCATCTCTCTGCCCCTTGTCTCGAGTCAACAGCACAAACATATAGTCCGCGGGCCGAACGTTACAACCTAAGATAATCTTAAACCGCGCGGGTGCCGACGTGGATGGCCATGGTCCCCATGTTCAGCTTGCGGTAGCGCACGTCCGTAAAGCCCGCCTGTTGCAGGCGTTGCTTGAGCGCCTCGGCATCGGGGAAAAGCTGGATGCTGTCGGCCAGGTAGCTGTAGGCGCGGTCGTTTGAGCCGGTCAGCTTGTTCCCCAGCCAGGGCACCACTCGGTTGATGTACCAGTTGGCGAAGCGCCCGATCAGCCCGCGGGCCGGTGTTGCCTCAAGGATCGCCAGCCGCCCGCCCGGCTTCAGCACCCGGGCCAGCTCGCGCAGACCGGAGTCGATGTCCTGGAAATTGCGCACGCCGTAGCCGACCGAGACCACGTCAAAGCGGGCGTCGGGAAAGGGCAGCCTGAGCGCGTCAGCGGCCAGCAGCGGCAGCGCCACGCCGGCCTTGGCCGCCTTGGCCGCCGCGAGCACCAGCATCTCGGGCGTGAAGTCGCTGGCGACTACGCGGGCTGCGCCGTTGCGGGCGAACATCAGGGCGAGGTCGCCGGTGCCGCAGCAGACGTCGAGGACGCTTTCGGTTCCCTTCAGCTGCGCCATCTTCACGGTACGGCGGCGCCAAGCCTGGTCACGGCCGCCGCTGATGATGCGATTCAGCAGGTCGTAGCGGCGCGCAATGCCCGCGAACATGGTGCGCACTTTCGGCCCGCGGCTGGTGTCCTTGGGGTCCACGGCGCTGTCGCCGCGCAGCTTCGGTTCTGGTTCGGTGGCTGTGGCCATGCTGGGCCGCATGATAGTCGGGAAAACGAAATGGGACAGGCGAATGCCTGTCCCATCTGCGTCGTGATCGAATGTCTAGCGCTTGCTGAACTGGAAGCGCGGCGGGCGCCCTTGCGGCCGTACTTCTTGCGTTCCTTCATGCGCGAGTCGCGGGTAAGCAGGTCGGTTTCCTTGAGCTTGCTCTCGAGCTCCTTGTTGACCTTGATCAGCGCGCGCGAGATGCCGAGGCGCACGGCTTCGGCCTGGGCGTGCGGACCGCCGCCCTGCACGTTGGCGTGCACGTCGAACTTGTCCTTCAGCTCGGTGACGGCGAAGGGCTTGCCGACCGCCAGTCGCTCGATCTGGTTCGGGAAGTACTCGCTCATCGGGCGCTTGTTGATGAACACCTGGCCGGAGCCGGTCTTGATGCGCACGCGGGCAACAGCGGTCTTACGGCGACCAAGGCCCCAGATGATTCCAGTGTCTGCCATGTTTACTTGCCTTCCAGCTCGGCCTTCTGGCCGTAGGTGACGGTGAACGGTTTGGGCTGCTGCGCGACGTGCGGGTGTTCCGAGCCGGCATACAGCTTCAGCTTCTTGAGCATCTTACGACCCAGCTTGGTCTTGGGCAGCATGCGGCGCACCGCAAGCATCAGCACCATCTCCGGGTTCTTCTCGATCTGCTCTTCGAAGACCATGGTCTTGCGGCCGCTGGGGAAGCCGGTGAAGTGCTGATACACCTTCTGCTTCGGCTTGCGGCCGGTGACGACGACTTTTTCGACGTTGGTCACGACGACGAAGTCGCCGGTGTCAACGTGGGCTGTGTAGCCCGGCTTGTGCTTACCCATCAGCAGCGTGGCGATCTTGTTGGCCATGCGCCCGAGGTTCTGGCCGGTGGCGTCAATCTGGTGCCACTCGGGTTTCACGTCGGTCTGCTTGGCCTGATAGCTCCGCTGCGAATACGCTACGGTCATGATCTTCCCTCAAATACAAAGTCCACCGCATTCCGCGGAGGGGCGAGGAAAATAGCAGGGTGAAGGTGCCTGTCAATAGCGGGCGAAGCTATTGTCGCCTCAATTGCGGCATGATTAGCTGTACCTTTACCTCCTGGCGTTTGATCCGAGTCCTGCATGAAGTTTGACGCCCGCGTCCTGGGAGTCCCCAATCATCTCGCGGCCGCGAAGCAGTACCTGTCCAAGCAGGATTTCGCGCTGGAAACCGCCAAGATGAAGGCTGCCGAGACACGCCTGATCGAGAAGCTGCCCGATCAGAAAAAAGCCATCCAGGACATGTTCAAGCGCAAGCTTGAGCCGATCAGCCATTTCCAGTGCGAACGCTTCAATTTCCTGCAGCCGCTGCACGAATTCGCCTGCTTCGTGGATGGCACCACCCCCGAAGAAGTCATCGAAGAAAACGCCTGGACCAACAGCCTGCACATCGTGCTGATGGGCCAGAACGACGCCATTGTCGTGCCCTTCGATTTCTCGGTGCCGCTGAATGCCGAGGTGGAGGGACGCACCCACCCCTACGTCATCTGCTCCGGTCTGCGCATCGCCAAAGAGCTCGACACCCTCGACGAATACGTCGCCGTTGAGCACACCCTGGGCGTCAAGGAGTTCGGCGCGTTCGTCAACCTCTCGCGCAAGGACATGTCCAAGTTCGAGAAGCAGGAGGGCGTCGGACGCCGCTTCTGGGCCAAGTGGGGCGTGGCCGCCATGCGCGGCCTGGTCGGTCGCTCCAACCGCGCCGGCGTGCCGGTGTTCGTGGACCCGCAGTTCGGCGAAGTACCGCTGGGCGTGTAACCTGCCCGACTCAACCAGTTGAATTCCGCTAGGGCACGTCCACGAAAACCGTGTGCGTCTGCACCGGGCCCGTCACGTAGGTCTGCCCCGCCGCCGGCTGGATCGTGAGCGTCAGGGTGTAGCGCCCCGGCGGCGCCGCGGCGTCCACGCTGATGCGGCCGTACTGCTGCACGCTGACATTGGCCGGCGAGTTGGAAGTCCAGGCGAACTCCACGAAGCTGGGCCCCGCCGAATCGCCGTAGGGGTGAAACTCGATGGTCGTCCCGATCTGGTCCAGCGCCGTCACCCGCGTCTGGTGCACGCTGCCGCGCGCCAGATTCAGGCCGACCGGCACGCGCACTGTCAGGTCGTAGGTGCGCACCGCGTCGTCGACGTCGCGCACGCTGTCAAGCAGGCTGACCAACGTGTCCAGCGCACTGCCGGCAACGATCTGCGTATTGTCGCCGCCCGTGAGTCGCTCGAGATTGAGCGGGTCCATGTAATCATCGCGCAAGGCCGCGCCGATCAGGTTCGCGCCGCCGAGGTCGGGCATGGCAATCGGGGTGTTCGGCACCAGGCCGATCGAGCCGTTCAGCTCACCGTCGTCAAGCGCATCCAGCCGCATGCCCGCCCAGAAGTCGAACACGTTGGCCACCCCCAGGTTGGAGGCCAGCTGGCTGAGCCCCGCCAGTACGCGTGCGTAGAAGTCGGAGGTGCCCCACAGGCCGCTTCCCGCGTAGTCTGTCGGCACGGCGCCGCGGATGCGGTCCAGGCCGAAGAACTCGGCCACCTGCTGGCACACCAGACCGAACAGCCCCATGGAGATGCCGCCCTGTACGCCGGCAACGCTGCCATCGAACGCAAGGCAGCGCGCCACGGCCACGGTGGTGAGCGGCGAGGCGTCCACGCCGCCGACGCTGTAGCCGTCGTAAAAAGGCGCCACCGTGAACAGCAGGTGGTCGGCGCGCATGTCGTGGAACTTGCGGGTCAGTGCGGTGGCCGGGTTGGCGCCCTGCACGCCCGCGCCGCCCTTGATCTCGACCAGCACCGGCCCGCGATAGCCGGGCTGCGTGAGGTACACCTGGTAAATGCCGTTGTCGAAGGTGATGCCGGTGCCCAGAGCCGCGGCGTCGGCCCAGTCCACGCTGCCGTCGGCCAGCACCGGGCGCAGCGTCACAAATGCGCCCTTCACGGCGCCTCCGCTGGAGACCGTGCCGCGGATGTAAACCGCGGTGTCCGGATTGACCACCGTGCCGACCGAGGACGCGCCGAAGCCCTGCGTCTGGGCCACTTCCTGGCGCTGGTCGAACTCGCCCGTGCAGGCGGCAAGGGCCAGCACACAGAACAGCGCGCAGAGTACAGCCGCCGCCCGGACGCCGTTACTCCGGACCTGGAACCCCATACGCTGGACTCGAGCTGCCACTACTCGATCTCGCTGCGGTTGTTCACCACTGCCGCCACCAGACCGTATTCCACGGCGTTCTCGGCCGGGATCCAGTAGTCGCGGTGCACGTCCTTCTCGATCTGCTTGATCGCGCGGCCGGTCTCCTCGCTGACCAGCCGGTTGTACAGCGCCTTGATGCGGTCGATCTCGGCGCTCAGGATCTCGAGGTCGCTGGCCTGGCCGCGCGCGGCCATGGAAGGCTGGTGCAGCAGGAAGCGGCTTGAGGGGGTGCAGTAGCGGTTCTCTTTCTTCGCCCCCAGGTGGATCATCACGGCCGCGCTGGCGCAGATGCCGCACACGATGCTGCGCACGGGCGGCTTGACGAAGCGGGCGTAGTCGCGGATGGCAAAGCCGCTGTCGGCGCTGCCGCCGGGGCTGTTGACGATGAAGGTGATGGGCTTCTTGGAGTCGTCGTCTTCCAGGATGCGCAGCTGCGCGATCACGCTGGCGGCCAGCTTGTCATCGACCTGGCGGCTGATGATGATGGTGCGGCTTTTCAGCAGCTTCTGGGCAAGCGCGGTTACGTGGCCGCTTTCCTTGCCGTTGGCGCCCTCTTCGTCTTCGCCGTTTTCTTCGTCTTCATCTTCCAGGAAGATGGTGGGGTCGTAGTCGATCATGCTGGTCTCCGTGGGCGCCCGGAAATGCGGGCCGCCAAGATCATGCTAACGTCGCGAACTTCAACATCCCTTCCCGGCACGGTCAAGGCGTGGCGGGTGGGCCGCCCTGGCCTGGCTTGCGGGGACCGCGCTTGCCGGTGCGTCGGCCTCTGCGGCGCCCGCCTCTGCGGCTGCCGCGGCGCTGGCTGCCCTCCGGCCGTTCGCCCTCGGGGCGCTGGCCCTCGGGTTGTTCGCCTTCGCGGCGAGGCTGGCCCTCGCGGCGCGACTGGCCTTCGCGGCGCGACTGGCCCTCGCGGCGTGACTGGCCCTCGCGGCGTGACTGGCCCTCGCGGCGTGACTGGCCTTCCCGGCGCGATTGGCCCTCGCGCCTTGACTGCCCTTCGCGGCGTGACTGGCCCTGCCGCGGGGCTTCGCGGCCGGCATCGCGGATCGCGGCCTCGAGGTCGCGGCCCTGCGGGTCCAGCTCGCGCAGGATCTTGTGTTTGCGCAGCACGTAGAACTCGTCTTCCACGATGTCGCGGTCCATCACTTCGAATGTTCCGGTATCAAGGAATTTCACCAGCACCGGCTGCTCGTACTGCTCGCCGCCCTCCTGCTGAACCTTCAAACGAAGGCCTTTCCAGTCTTCGAGGGCTTGCACTACAGACGGCTGATCGCGATGACGCATGGGGCTTCCCGTTGGGCTGTCTGCTAAACAACTACACTGATTGAAGCTAAACTCAAGCACGAGGAGCACGGAGGACCAGCCATGGCTTCAAACAGTGACGGCTACAGCCGTTCCCGACGGCGTTTCCTGCAGACCGGCATGGTCGCCGGCGGGCTGCTGATCGCGGCCTGCGGGCGCGAGAATTCGCAGGATCGCGTGCATGCGGAGCCCAAGGACGCGCAGCCCGCGAAAGACGACGCCAAGCCCATCTACGGGGCGCTGATGTGCGGCGGGCGGCTCGTGCACGCCGAAACCGGCGAGGAAAAGTTCGTCTTCACCCAGCTCAGCATCGACCAGACCCTCAAGAACAAGGCCGAGAACAAACCGCAGGTCGCCCAGAAGCTGATCACGGACATCGGCTTCCTGGCGCACGGCGTGATCAAGAACCCCAACGCCAATCACAAGGTACTGGTGTTCGGAGAAGAAAGGCCCCGGCGGCGCGGAGATCGACCTGAAAGACAACAAGCTCCTCGGGCGCATCAAGCCCGACAAGGGCTGCGCTTTCTACGGCCACGGCGCCTACAGCAAAGACGGCAAGCTGGTGTACGCCACCGAGTACGACGAAGAAACCTACGCGGGCAAGATGACCATCCGCGACGCCACCGACTTCAAGCTGGTGGGCGAGTTCCCCACCCATGGCGAGTGGCCCCATGACTGCCAGTTCATCGACGACGGCAAGGTGGTCGCGATCACCAACGGCGGCGGCAACATCGAGGGTGGCGCGGTCCCCAACGTAACCTACGTCGAGGTCGGCACCGGCAAGCTGCTGGAGAAGATCGAGTTCGAGTCCGAACTCATGAACTCAGGCCACCTGATGATCTCGGACAACGGCGACCTCGCCGTCGCCCACGCCATGCGCGAGGGCCTTGATACCCGCGAGGCGCTGGGCGCCATCAGCCTGCGGCCGAAGGAAGGCAAGTTCAAAACCATGATCACCCCGGCCGAGGTCACGGGCGCCATGAAGGGCGAAACGCTGAGCCTGTGCATGCTGCCCGAAAAGAAGGTTGTAGCCGCAACCAACCCCTACGGGGCGCCCACGGGCATCGTCACCTTCTGGAACTACGAGACCCAGAAGTACGTGGCCAAGCTCGAGCTCGAGCAGCCGCGCGGCGTGGCGCTGACGCTCGACAAGAAATTCTGGGTGATCACCTTCGGCAAGGCAAACCCGGGCGTGATCCTGGTGAGCACCGAGACCAACCGGCCGGAAGATCCGCCTGTGGCGTTTGTGGCCTCGAGCCAGGGCTCGCACGTGTACATCCACGACTACTACGCGGCGTAACGCTGTGAACAAATCCATCGGAATTCGGACTGCCGCCCCTTTCGGTGGACGTGGATGTGTTTCTATCATCTTTGCCATCAGAACCGGCGCAGCGTCAGGCACTGTGAATGGCGGGCACCGGAGGTAACGACAGGGAGTCGCGGAAGCGTCTCCAAACAGGAGCAGTAAGGCATGGCTACAGGTACCGTGAAGTGGTTCAACGATGACAAGGGCTACGGATTCATCACCCCCGACGACGGCGGTGCGGATCTGTTCGCGCACTACAGCGCGATCCAGAACGAGGGCTTCAAGTCCCTGAAGGAAGGCCAGAAGGTGGAGTACGAAGTCGGTCAGGGTCGCAAGGGCCCGGCGGCTGAGAACATCCGTCCTCTCTAAGCACAACTGAACCGGACACCACCGGGCGGCCTGCGGGCCGCCCGGTGCGCATTCGGGACAGCACGCCGGACCGCAAATAAGATTTTGATAAAAATCGTAATCTGCTGGCGGGAGTGGATTGTGGAAATCTATCCTGTCTGCCCAGTGAAACGACCGCAGCCTAGTCCCGCACGTAAGGGTCAGGCACGGTCAAAGGCGGGCTGCAAGGCAGCCCAATGTTTGGAGCAAAGAAGTATGGCTACAGGTACCGTGAAGTGGTTCAACGATGACAAGGGCTACGGATTCATCACCCCGGACGACGGCGGCGCCGATCTGTTCGCCCACTACAGCGCCATCCAGTCCGAGGGCTTCAAGTCCCTCAAGGAAGGCCAGAAGGTGAAGTACGACATCGGCCAGGGACGCAAGGGCCCCGCGGCTGAGAACATCCAGCCGGCCTAACACCCAGAACGTCATCCGACCGGACGGTCCTCGCGACCGTCCGGTTTGTTTTTTTCCAGATCCGCCCCGACAGAAATTTGCTGCCGCGCACCCAATCAACAGGTGACGACCTGCGGTGGAGAACTATCCTTGTGCCAAGTGTAACAGGACCGCGTGCCATCCACGAACGTGACAGGAAGGGCGCGGCCTAACAGGGAAAGGTCAGGAGCAAGCGAGTATGCCTAAAGGTACGGTCAAGTGGTTCAACGACGACAAGGGTTTCGGCTTCATCACGCCCGATGACGGCGGGCCCGACCTGTTCGTCCATTACAGCGCAATTGCCTCGGAGGGCTTCAAGTCCCTGAAGGAGGGACAGAAAGTGGAGTACGACGTTGGCCAGGGACGCAAGGGCCCCGCGGCTGAAAACGTCAAGCCGCTCTAACCCGCAACCCAATGAACCGGGCGCCCCACGGGGCGCCCGGTCGCTTTAACCACGCGACCGCTGCCCGTATGTCGCAGCCCGCGTTACAGTGGCGGCATGGCGGACATGTTCGGAAAGCGCGCGAAAGAACTGGCGGCGAAGCAGGCGCCCCTGGCTGAGCGCATGCGCCCCCACAAGCCTGAAGACTACCTTGGCCAGCAGCAGCTGGTGGGCGTGGACGGCGCGCTGCGCGCGGTGCTTGACGGCGCCGAGGGCGCGCGGGTGCGCAACATGATTCTGTGGGGCCCGCCCGGCACCGGCAAAACCACGCTGGCGCGCCTGATTGCCGAGCGCAGCGGCATGGAGTTCGAGCCCCTGTCGGCCACCAGCAGCGGCGTGAAGGACATCCGCGACCTGCTTGACCGCGCGCGCCTGCGCCTGGGCGCCGACGGCAAGGCCACGCTGGTGTTCATCGACGAGATCCACCGCTTCAACAAGGCGCAGCAGGACTCGCTGCTGCACGCCGCCGAGGACGGGCTGATCACCCTGATCGGCGCCACCACCGAGAACCCCAGCTTCGAGGTCAACGCCGCGCTGCTGTCGCGCTGCCGCGTGCACGTGCTGCAACCCCTGGACGAGAACGCCCTCAACGCGCTGCTGGACCGCGCGCTTTCCGAAGGCGTGCAGGTGAAGGGCATCAGCACCGACGAGCAAGGCCGCGCGGCCCTGCTGCGTTACGCGGGCGGCGACGCGCGCCGACTGCTGTCGGCCATCGAGAGCTGCGCCGACCTGCTGGCGCCGGAGCCCGCGGATCAGCGTATATTGACGCGTCAAGTGCTGGAGCGCGCGGTCGGTGAGCGCATGCTGCGCTACGACCGCGCCGGCGACCAGCACTACGACCTGGCCAGCGCCATGATCAAGTCCGTGCGCGGCAGCGACCCCCACGCCGCCATCTACTACGCCCTGCGCATGCTGGCCGGCGGCGAGGACGTCAACTTCGTGGCGCGTCGGCTGGCGATCCTGGCATCCGAGGACATCGGCAACGCCGACCCGGGCGCGCTGAACCTGGCCGCCAGCGCCGTCAGCATCGTCAACTTCATCGGCATGCCCGAGGCCGAGTACACCATCTGCCAGCTCGCGGCCTACCTCGCGCTGGCGCCCAAGTCCAACGCGGCCGCGCGGGCGCGCAGCGCCGCCCACGGCCTGATCCGCGAACACGGCGAGCTGCCGGTGCCCATGAACATCCGTAACGCGCCCACGAAGATGATGAAGGAAATGGGCATGGGCAAGGATTACCACTACGCCCACGACTACGAAGGCGGCTTCTACCCGGAGCCCCTGCTGCCCCAGAAGATCGAAGGCCAGCGCATCTACGAGCCCGCCGAGCAGGGCTTCGAAGCCCGCCTGAAGAAGCGCCTGGCAGAGCTGGAAGACATGATCCGCAACAAGAAACAGGAGCCCGGAGCGCCAGCGACGGGTTAGCGCGCGATCACCAGAAGTTGCGTTTGTGTGGCGGGATAGTGAACAGCCAGATAATCAGGCCCAGGAAGGCCAAGGACAGCAGCACCGAGCCTACTCGGGCAATGGTCGCCAACGCGGCACCAGCGGCCGTAAAAGCCGCCATCAACATCAAGAAGATGCCGATCCCAGTGCCCAACATCCACACCGGACCGTTTGACTCCACCCTGGATTTGAGCCAATTCAACATGAAGGAAGCGTACCGCGTGCGGCAGCCACGTGCGCTTACTCGTCAAGGGCAGATTTGGAATCGTCGCACCCCTACCCGTCGCTTGCGCTCCGGGCTCCTGTTCACTCTCAAGGCCGTACGAACTCGGCCCACAGTTCGTGGCTCTGCCGGCGCTCCACGCTGTGGGGCGTGATCTCGAGCTTGCGGATCTCGAAGTGCGGCCGGTACAGCTCCAGCACCTGCTCGCGCGTGACGTCAAAGGGCGGGCCGCCTTCGCGCCCGTGGTTGTAGAAGCAGCCGATCAGCATGCCGCCCGGCTTCAGCAGCTCCAGCGCGAGCTGCACGTACTCCGGGCACCGGCGCGGATCGATCGCCACGAAGCAGGTGTACTCGTACAGGTAATCGAACCTGCCGCGCTCGCTGTTCGGCAGCTCGAAGATGTCCGCCTGCCGGAACTCGAACTTGCCCGGAGCGCCCCTCGACTGCTCGTTGGCACGTTCAACCGCCAGAGGCGCGAAGTCCACACCCACCGCCTCAAACCCCGCGGCCGCGAACTCGCGCACGTCATGGCCGTAGCCGCAGCCGGGCACGCAGACGCGCCCGGGCGCTGCGCCGGAGTGTTTCAGCCAGTACTGCAGGGGCGGCGCGGGTCGGCCGATGTTCCAGCCGGGGCTGTCCTGCTCCAGATAAATGGCATTCCAGTAGCCGGATGTGCTAACCTTTTCTGTCGATCCATCCTTGGGAGAATCGGGTGGAGCACCACTGGGCATGACGGCACCTTTCACACAACAGCAGTTGATGGGTCTGGCGGCCCGCTATAACGAGTACATCGAGCCGCTGCAAATCCTGATCTACGTGCCCACGCTGCTGATCTTCGTGCTGCTGCTGCGCGGCACGAAACAGGATACCAGCCGCGGCGTGCTGCTGCTGCTGGGCGCCGAGTGGGCGATGGTCGGCGTGCTGTTCTTCTTCAACATCATGACCAGCGCGCACTGGATCGGCTACCTGGGCGGCGCGATCTTCCTGCTGGCCGGCCTGTACTACTCCGTGGCGGCCTCCTACAGCTTCCCGCCCCACTTCCGCTGGCGTCGCGACAACCCCTCGCTGGTGTCGCTGCTGATCACGGCCATCGGCGTGGTCGGCTACCCCGGCTTCAGCTGGCTGCTGGGCCGCGACTACCCCTACGTAACGACTTACGGCCTGATGCCCGGCTCGGTCACGTTGCTCACCATGGGCGTGATGGTTTCCGCGCGCCCGGCGCCGCGGCTGTGGCTGCTGCTGCCGCCGCTGCTGGTGGCGCTTTCGTCGGTGCTGACCATCTGGTGGTGGAGGTTGTGGGAAGACCTGGTGCTGCTGCCCATGGCGATGCTGGCCCTCGCGGCATGGCTCAAGTGGCGCGGCAAGCTGACGCAGGCCCCGACCAAGGACACCATCCGCTTCGATTTCTGATCAGTCGAGTGTGGGGCCCGCGTAGGCCAGCGGGCGCGCGATCACCAGCACCAGGATCAGCAGCAGCAGCGCCGCCACCAGCCCGTGCACCATCGAGTACTTCGCGCGACTGTCGCCGAGGCCCAGTTTACGCCCGCCCACAAAGCCGCCGGCGAAACACAGCAGCGCCGCGCCGTAACCGATGAAACGCGAGGCCGGCCCGACGCCCGCACCAGCCAGCGCCAGCCACACCACGGTGTTGCCGAACAGGGCGGCCATCAGCCCCAGCAGCGCGGCAAGCGGCCAGGCGCGCGTGGGCTGATCGCAGCGCGCGAGCCGGAAAATCTGCGCGCCGACCCAGATTTCGGTCAGCGCCAACAGCGTGAACGACACCAGCTTGATGTGGAAGGTGATGTACCAGAACGTCGGCGCGCCATCGGGGGTACGCGGCTTCAGGTAGTTGCGCAGGGCCTCACCCGGGTTGTTGAACGAGGCGCTGCCCACGCCGTGCAGCATCAGCAGGCCTGTAACCAGCACCAGCAGCGCCCCGGGCGCGGCAACGGCCAGCCACATGCGCTTCATCAGGGGTGAAAGCCGCTGCTGCAGCTCAGGGGGCTGCTGCACGTGAAAGCCCAGCAGACGCGTCATCACCAGCAACTGCCCCAGCCACAGGAACAGGCCCAGCAGGTGAAAGGTGAGGATCCAGAGGTTCGCGGCCATGGCCGCAATCTAGCCAGCACAGAACCAGCAGAAAGGGGACGCGCGGAAAAACCGTGCTAGGCGGAAGGAGGCTGATTGTCGGGCCTGGCAGCGTCCGGCTTGACGGCGTTGGGGTTCAGCAGCGTGCTTTCGCCCTTGCGCCGGCCGCGGTCTGAGCGGTCGAACTGGACCTGCGGCGGCTGCACGGTGGGCGCGTGCCAGTCGGTGCGCGTGATGCAGAACTCGTTCACGCAATGGTCCAGCGCCTCACCCAGCGTCTCGAACCACTGCTGCAGCATCATGTCAGCCAGCTCGTCCGCGAAGCCTTCGCCTGCCGCTTCGTCGTTCCAGCCAAGCAGCACGTAGCCCCGCTTGTTGTCACCCTCCAGCGAGAAGTGCTGGAAGGGCAACTGTAACTCCTCTGGTGCGTCGTATGAGAAGCGGATCATGATCAGTGCTTGCCGTTTGCGGCGGAAACTAGCTCCGACCGCCATCCCCACAAGTGCATAGTGTGCACCAAGTGCAACTGATCGGGAAGGGACTACAGCGTGCGCAGAAAATGTGACAAAGCCGCCTCCGTCGCCTGCTCAAGCTCAGGCGTCGCGCCCCCGAACGGATGGGCCGCACCGAACGTGTGGCCGGTGTCTTCGATCGTCAGCAGCTTCGCGTTGTCGCCCGCGCAGTCCAGCAGGTCGTGAGCCTCTTCCAGCGGCACCGTCTCATCGGCCGAGCCGTGCACCAGCAGCCATGGGATGGTCACGGTACTCGCCGCGGCGCGGATGTCGAAAGCTTCCGGGTGCTGTTTCAGCTCGTCGAAGAACTCGCGCCCGATGCGCATGATCTGGCCGGTGCGCGCGTTCTCGATGGGCACGTGGCCGAGCGCTTTCAGCGCGCGCTGCACATCGCCCTCATCGAGGCGGTTGGCGCGGTTCACTCCGGCCCACGTCACCAGGCTGCGCACGCGGGAGTCTTTGGCCGCCATCAGCAGCGCCAGCCCGCCCCCCATGCTGTGACCCAGCAATCCAAGCCGCGCCGGGTTGGGCTGCGCCTTGCCGGTGAGACGGCCGGCGAACGCGGCCTGCAGCACCTGCTGCATGTCAAAGACGCGTTTCGACCAGGTGTCGCGCTCGAACAGGTCGAGGCGCTCGAAGGTTTCCCAGTTGTCGCCCACGCCGTTGTGGGAAAGGTTGATGACGGCCGCGGCCAGGCCGCCTTCCGCCAGCCTGCGCCCCAGCCACGGGAAGCAGCCCCAGTTCTTGAAGCCCTTGAAGCCGGGGATCACGATTACCAGCGGAGGCTGCCCGGCGTCGGGCAGGTAGAGATCGCCGGTGATCCTCGCGCCGTCAGCGCCGGCCAGAGTGAAGCTGTCGTCGGGGCTACTCATCGCAGCCCCACATGTCTGGTGCTTAGAGGCAGCGAATTGCCAACAACCAACGAGTACGCTGCTGTGCCGGGCCAATTGGTAACTGGTAATTGGTTATTGGTCATTTGCTGTTGTGGTTTGAAGCAGCGCTACTCGTCCGAGTCCGGCGCGTTGATTTCCGCCTCTTCGATTTCCGCTTCGTCTTCATCCACGTTGGGCGCGGCGAGGTCGCCTTCGCTGGGCAACTCGCTGATGCTGCGCAGGCCGAACGCGCGCAGGAATTCGGCCGTGGTGCCGTACAGCGCGGGTGCGCCGGGTTTGCTGCCGTCGCGCCTGGCGACCTTGATCAGCCCGCGGTCCAGCAGCGCGCGCACCAGGTGGTCGCTGCCCGCGCCGCGGATGTTCTCGAGTTCGCTGCGCCCCAGGGGCTGTTTGTAGGCGATGATGGCCAGCGCTTCCAGCGTGGCGGGTGACAGCTTCTGCGCCTCGCGCTCGCGGACCAGCTGGCGCAGCAACTCGTCGTGCTCGGGGCGCGTGGTCAGCTGGTAGCCCTGGGCCAGCTCCTGAAGCGTGAAGGCTGAGCCCATTTCTTCGTAGCGCTTCTGCAGCAGCTCAAGCGCCTGCTTGACGGGGATCACGCTGGTCAGGCCCACCAGCTCGGCCAGGCGGCGCGCGGCGACCGGGCGGCTGTGCACGAACAGCAGCGCCTCGAGCCGCGCCGCCAGCGTATCCTGCGGCAACGCGGCCCCGGCGATCACGCTGCCCGCGGCGGTCGCGTCATCCAAGCCTTCGTCTTCGTTGCCGGGCTCGAAGGTCTGCCCGGGTGTTGGTTCGGTTCCGGCCATGTGGTGTTTCTAAGTGGGCGCCTCACGGGGCGCCAGTGTCCCGAAAAACTTACTTGTCGCCCGCCTTGCAGTCCCAGCCAGGCATGCGGCGCTCGTAGGTGTACAGGCCGCCGGCCGCCGTGGCATAACGCCACTTCTTGACCATGGTGTCGCTGGGGTCGGCGCCCTTGATGCATGCGTCGCGCTGGTGGAAGAACTCGGCCTCGTTGGCCGGGTAGAATTTCACCTTGCGCAGCAGCCAGTAGAAGTCGCCGACCTTGATCGGCTCGCTGGTATCGCCCTCTTTCAGTGCCCAGAAGGCATCTTCGGCGGTCGTGTCCTGGGTGCCGTCAAAGTCAAAGGTGCCGTCCTTGCGGTATGCGGTGCCCAGCAGCCCGCCGTTCTGGCGGGTGTGCATGTCTTCACTGAACTGGCGCGCCAGCAGGCTGAAGCTTTCACCCTTCATCAGGCGCTCTCGTACTTTCCGGATGTCGGCCAGGCTGCGCATCTTGATGCCCTCGGCCTCGGCGCTGTCGGTCGAGAAGCGCCAGTAGTTGATCACCATGCGGCGCGTCAGCAGCTCGCGGGCCACGCCCTTCTGGTGGTTCTCGAACTCCAGGGGCGTCATGTCGTACTTAAGCTTCAGGAACTCCTCGCGGCTGTACGGCTTTTCCTCCAGGCCGCTCTCGCGCTGGGCCTTCACGATCTGCTTGTTGAGTTCCTGGAAGTTCTTCTCCCAGTCCGTCTGCATGCGCTCGAACTCGGCCGTCAGCTCAAGCCGGTTGGGGCGCGCGCCAATCCGCTCCGATTCCAGCAGCAGCAGGCGCTCGGCGAGCAGGCTGTCCAGCGCGGCGCCGGCGCTGCGCTGGTCGGCGTCCATGTAGATCTTCTCGCGCTCCACGATACGCTGGATGAACTCCTCGGCGCTGATCACGTCGTCCCCGACGCGCGCGATTTCGTTCACCTTCAGCGTGCGCGCCGGTTTTCGGCTTCCTTGTCCTGAGCGCCGGCCACGAAGCCCAGCGCGCCGGCCGCGACCACGGCCGCGGCAACCACGCATGCACGTAGGATCGGCTTCTTCATCACTTCTCCTGGTTGGACTTGCCCGGCCTGCAGTCGAAGCCCGGCAGGCGCCTCTCGTACTGGTACTTGCGGGTGTTGAACACCCAGCGGATCCAGCGGTTGAAGTAGTCGTTCTCGTTGGTGCGGTCGGGCTGTTTCATCAGTTCGTCGCGCATTTCCTTCAGCGTCTTCTTCGGCGGCGTCAGGGTGCGGTCGCGCTTGAACACGTGCCAGCCGAAGTCGGTCTTCACCGGTTCGCTGAACTCGCCGTCCTTCAGCTTCCAGAGCGCCTGCGCGGCTTCCTTCACCAGGGTGCCGTCGTTCTCGAAAATGCGCGGCAGCCTGCCCTTGGTGACGCCTGCCGCCGGGTCGATGCTGCGCTGCACGGCCAGGTCTTCGAACTTGCTGTCCAACTCCTTGGCCGGGGTTTCCTTCAGTTTCTTGTGCACTTCGTTGGCGTCGGACAGGTTTTTGAGCAGTATGTGCTTGCACTCGATGCTCGGCTCGGTGGCCTCGAAGTAGCGCACCAGCACGCGGCGCGTGATGAAGATGGGCGCGCGCTCACGCACGTAGGCGCGGAAACCTTCCAGGTCCATGCCCACATTCTGCTGCTTCAGCCAGTCTTCCAGCGTCAGCATGCCGTGGGTGTCCTGCTTCACCATCTGGCGGATGCCCTCGACCTGGCGGTCGGTCTCGCGGGTGATTTCTTCCTCGGTGAGGCCCAGACCGCCCAGTCGCTCGGCCTCGAGCTCGATCACCGCCGTGTCGCGCAGGTAGGTCAGCGAGTCGTTCAGCACGCGCTTTTCGGGCTGCGCCATGAACTCGTAGTCCCACATGCGGGCGATCAGCTGCTCGGAGGTGATCACCTTGCTGCCCACGCGCATCACCTCGCCGGGCTTGAGCGAGTTCTGCGCGCCTTTGTCGGGCACGTCCTGCGCGCCGGCGCGGTAGCCGACTACAAGACAGACTGCCGCCACCAGCGTGACGAACATGCAACGTAAGAACCAATGGCGTGCCATTCGGCATCCTCCGGGGGAATCTGCGGGGCCCCGTGCATGCTAGTCGATGGCGGTCGCGATGCAATGCGGGTCCGCGGGCAGCGTGTGACGCCGCACTTTCGCGACGCCCCCGAATGCAGTAAATTGGCTCGAACTTCCGGAGCCTGTAGTGGCAATCGATCCCACACCTGCTGAGGGAATGCCGGCTGTCGGCGACGCGCACGCCGACGACAAACCGGCCCCCGTGCCCGAGCTGACCCCGGAAGGCGAAGCCCTGGCCGCGCCCGAGGAGTACTTCGGCGACCCGCCGACCGCCGAACCCGTGGTGGACGACACCGAGATCGACACGCCGGCCCCGGCCTCCGACTACGACACCGGCGTGGCGGAGCTGCTGGACGAAACCGACAAGTCCGAGTCGGAGCGGCTGAAGGCAGCCGACGCCACCACGAAGCGCAACTTCAAATCCGAAGCCGCGGAGCTTGAGCCCGAGCTGCTGGACGACCTGACCGCGACCGAAACCCCCACAGAGAGCAGCTCAGGCGGCAGCCTGTACCCCGGCAAGCTGCCCTCGGTGCGCGCGCCCGGCTGGGACCAGTCCGGCGCCGTAGCCGGGCTGGACCAGGACGAGCGCAGGCCCACTCCGCGCCCCCACCGCCCGGAGAGCGCGCCCCGAGCTCGAGCCCGCCTCGGCGCCCAGCCTGTCCGCATTCCATCACGCCGTCGAGGACGACAGCCTGCCGGCCATGACGCCCGTTGAGGAGGCCCAGCAGGGCACCAAGATCCGCCGCCAGTTGACGGCCGTGGACCAGGCCGCCAAGGAGCTGGCGCGCGCGGCGCTGCAGGCGGAAATCGAAAAGGAAGAGAAACGCGCCCTCGCGCACTACGAGCCCGAGGAAGGCGAGATTCCGCCCAGCCCCGAGGTCGCCAAGCGCTTCGACGTGATCCTGCAGCTCGGCAAGGGCGGCATGGCCGTGGTGTACCTGTGCCGCGACCCGCGCCGCGGCGGCAAGGTGCTGGCGGTCAAGGACATCCGCGCCGAGATGAAACCGGGCATGAAGGTCGAGCAGCGCGTCGAGCACGAGGCGATGCTGCTCAAGGAACTCGACCACCCCGGCATCGTGAAGGTGTACGACTTCCTGAAGTTCCCGCGCGGCAGCGCGATCGTGATGGAGTTCATCGACGGGCTGCCGCTGGACCACGAGATCGGCGCCGGCCGCCGCATCACCTGGGACTTCGGCGCGCGCATCCTGCGCGAGATCGGCGCGGCGCTCGGCTACGCGCACCAGCACGGCGTGATCCACCGCGACATCAAGCCGGACAACATCCTGTACTCCGAGCGTCACAGCGTGATGAAGCTGGTGGACTTCGGCCTGGCCCGCATGTTCGGCGACCCGACCGAAGTGCACATGACGCGCACAGGCATGGTGGTCGGCACCCCGCATTACATGAGCCCGGAACAGGTGAGCGGCAAGACGCTCGACCAGCGCAGCGACATCTACAGCTTCGGGGCGACGCTGTACTATCTCTTGACGGGTCAACGCCACGTCGAGGGCAGCAACGTGATGGACATCCTGGAGCAGCAGCGCAGCAAGGAGATCGTGCCCCCAGCCACCTGCGCCGCGAAATCCCGGGCTGGCTCGGCTACATCGTCGGCAAGATGATGGAGATCAAGCCCGACGACCGCTACCAGAGCATGGAAGAGGTGCTGCAGGACCTCGACAGGGCCGAGCGCGACCCCGACAACTTCGTGCGCAACAACCCGCGCGGCCCGGTCAAGCGCTACGCGGGACTCGAGCTTGCCCCCTTCCCGCCCGAGACCGACGGCTACTCCGGCGGCATGTCGCCCGCCACCACCGGCGCCGAGCCGGCACAAGAAGGCTGGCCATCGTCGCAATCGCCGGAGGCCGGCGATCGCACCACTCACCGCGTGCAGGCTGTCCACCACCACACCACGCGCCGGCATGACTCAAGCAGCCAGGCCGAGCTCAAACAGGAGTTGCCGGCGCTCGACGAGGAAGCCACGCCGGCGCAGATTTCCGCCATGTTGCGAGAAATCAGCGGGCGCCTTGAGAAGGCCGAGAAACGCCAGGTGGGCCCCGGCCTGCTGGTGCTGATCGTGCTGCTCAGCGTGCTGATCGTGATGCTGCTGATCACAGGCGGCCTGCTGCTGGCGCAGCGTGAAGGCTACCTGCAGCAGTTCTTCGGCTGGTAGACGAAAACACTTGCGCCCCCTTTCGTGCAAACCGCCTGACATTGCTACACTGCCGCCCTGACCTGTAAGGAGCAGACGTGGGCTTTACGGTAAATCGACGCAAGACGCGTACCTGCATGGTGGGCGATCGCCCCGTGGGCGGTGATCACCTGGTGGCCGTGCAGACCATGACCAAGACCAAGACCTGGGACGTGGACGGCACCCTGCGCCAGATTCGCGGCGCCCAGGACAAAGGCGTAGACATCGTGCGCGTGGCCTGCCCCGACGACAAATCCGCCGCGGCATTGCCCGCCATCATCGCGGGCTCGCGCGTGCCGATCATCGCCGACATCCACTTCGCGCCGGGCCTGGCCCTGAAGGCGCTCGAGGCGGGCGTGCACTGCGTGCGCATCAACCCGGGCAACATCAAGCTTGAGCTGGTGCAGAAGATCGTCGCCCTGGCCAAGGACAAAGGCGCCGCCATCCGCATCGGCGTCAACTCGGGCTCGATCATGCCCCGCAAGGGCCTCGAGGTGAAGCAGGACATGGAACTCGAGATGGCCGACCTGATGGTGGACACGGCCGTGCAGTGGTGCGAGCAGTTCGACAAGTGGGGCTTCCACAACTTCAAGGTCAGCCTGAAGTCGAGCGACGTGCTGACCACCATCTACACCAACCGGCGTTTCGCGCAGCAGACCGACGTGCCGCTGCATCTGGGCGTGACCGAGGCCGGCATGCTGCAGGCCAGCACGGTCAAATCCAGCATCGGGCTCGGCACCCTGCTGGGCGAGGGCATCGGCGACACGATCCGCGTTTCCATCACCGGCGACCCGCTGGACGAAGTGGACGTGGGCTACGAAATCCTCAGCGCCCTGCGCCTGCGCAAGAAGAACGTCGAGATCGTGGCCTGCCCCAGTTGCGGCCGCGACGAAGTGGACGGCGGCGTGGAAACCCTTGCGCGCCAGGTGGAAGAGCGGCTGCGCGACTACAAGGGCAACATCACGGTCAGCGTGCTGGGCTGCATCGTGAACGGCCCGGGCGAAGCGGCCGAGGCCGACCTGGGCATCGCGGGCGCCAAGGACGCGGGTTACCTGTTCAAGGGCGAGCAGATTCTAAGGCGCGTGCCCAACGAGAAGCTGGTCGATGAGCTGATGATCGAGCTCTACAAGCTGGAAAAAAGAACGCGCCGGCGAAGCAGCCAGCCTCGCGCCATCGAATAGCTGATCCACGCACCACCAAAGTTGCAAAGTGTGCAACGTCTCGAAATAATGAGAACCCGGAAAAGATACCCTTCCGGGCGTGAACCTCGTCGCTATTCTGGCGCCACAACTCCAACAGACGAGGTGGATATGCGAACTGTATTGCTTGCGGCGGCGGCGTTGTTGCTGGGCGGCTGCACACTGAGTTCCAATGTCGGGGGCTGGGACTTCGGCACCATGTACGTTGGCGAAACCGCGACCTCCGGCAACATCACCTGGAAGAATACCGGCAGCGACCCGGTCAACTTCATGGGAGTGATGGGTTCGTGGGGCGGCGGTAGTCCCTACTCGCTCCAGCCTTCGCCGTACACCGGCAGCACGTTGGCCAAGAACGCGGACAGCAATCCTGTGCAGGTGGTGTTTTCCCCGGTGGCTGCGGGGACCTACACCGGCACGCTCGACCCTGTGCGCGATGTCGGTCAGGGTAAAACCTGTACCGCCGATAAGGTGAAGGTGAAAGGTGTTGCCGTTGCACAAGTGGCCAAGGGCAACCTGAACATCGGCGGTCCCGCAATCACCAACGGCAATGCCCTGGACTTCGGCTCCGTTCGGGCAAATGCCGGCCCCGCCCGTTCGCTTCGCGTTGACGTGCTGAACGTGGGCAGTGCGCCGGTCACCGTGCAGGCACGATTCAAGAAGGGCAATGAGGGATTCACGATTGTCAGCCCGGGCGCGAGTTTCACGATCCCGGCCAACGGGCGGAAAGTGACCGTGAAAATCGAGTTCCTGCCCACGAGCGTCGGTACGCATTGGGACGTGATCGAGTTCGTGGACACCACGAACTCCGCGAACCTCTCGGCGACCAGCCTGACAGGCATCGGTACCGAGTAACGCTGCAGGTTTTCGCGCGGGGGTCGTGGGTGGGCCAACAACCACGACCCCCGGCTTTTTCAGGCCGTGAGCATGGCCTGAACTCCGTCATCGGTCAGCGCCACCCCCTGCGGGTCCTTGCTGAACAGCTGGAAACCCGGCAGCTCGGACGCGGCCCGCAACGCCTGGATCAGATGGGGGTCATCCCACAGGGCGCGCAACTCGTCGACGCTCAGCTTGTGCTGGTGCTCGATCAGGTGCTCGGCCAGGCGCGCGGCCGGCAGCCAGTTCATGCGCTTGATGCGTGTGCCCTCTCGCCACTCACGAATGGCCTCATCCAGCGCAGCCGGCGCCGCAAAAAACAGCGACAGCCAGGCACGCCGGAACGAGAAGCCATGGTCCTGGTCATACACACAGTCGTTCACGAACGCGTTATCCGGCGGCACGACGACGATTGCCGCGCCATCGACGTCCCGGGTGATCTCCCAGCGCCGCCGCCCCGGCCGTCGCACGAAGGGGAAAGTCACGAACTGCCCCAGCACCACGCAAGGCGCCACGATGTACGGGTTCATGAAGCGCAGCAGGAAAACCGCCGCCATGAAAAGGCAGACGAAAATCACCATGTAACTCACGGCCGTGAAGATGAAACACAGCGCCAGTTGCCACAGGGCGGCCATGCGACAGGCGCGCACGCGGTCACGCACCAGTGCGCCGAGCCAGCGCTCGGCCGTGGTTTGAAGCTCAGGCACAATTCGGGCGGCCCGTGCCGCAGGGAAGGGGAAGCCGGGGTTTCCTACGCAGCTTGATTCTCCCCCATGAAAGTCGCATCGGCAAGCGGATTTCAGCGCAGCTTCGCGATGCGCCGGGCGACGTGCTTGAAGGTCTGGTACTCCATGCCGAACTGCCGCTCATTTTTGGGCTCTTCGGCGACGGGCGTGACCGGTATGCCCGCGATTTCGCGGCGCGGGTTGACGGCGTGGTGGGTGGTCTTCAGCAGCACGGTCTGGCCGTTCTGGCTGAGCCCCAGATAATAGTTGTAGATCTGTCTGGCGGGTTTGCCGCTTTCGTCCGTGCCCTGGCCTGGCTTGTGGCAGCGCAGCGTGATATCGAGCGGCAGCGGCGTGCTGAACATGACGTGCCATCTGCCCGACGGGCCGAACACCTGGATCACGCTCTGCGAGAACATCACCTTTCCCATCAACCCGAAGGCCCGCAGCACCACGTTCACCAGCTGCACCAGCCGCACGCCCAGGTAGGCGCCGGCCACCAGCGCCAGCACCTTGGTCGCGATGAAGGTGAAACCCTCGTTGCCGCCGCTGCGCGGTACCGCCAGGCCCAGGTTGCGGGCGGCCTCGGTGTGCAGGTGCCAGAAGGCCCAGACCGCGCCGGCAAACACGGCAAGCTGCAGGATGCAGCCGAACAGCCCCGGGTCTGAACTGTGGTAGATTGCTACTTCCCTGCCGGCCTGCCGGTCCGGCTTGTCTTTCTCGGCGGGTTCATCCTCGACGTCGGCTTCGGCAGCGCGTCGCGCCGCGGGCTGGGGTTGCGGCACGGGCAGCCCGCGATCCGGCGCGCGCTCCTGACCGTGCCGCCCGGGGGCGCTGACCGGTGTCTCGACACTGGGCGCGGCATCGGGCCTGGCAGGCTGCGGCGGTGCGGGCCGTGTCGCGGCTTCAAGCAGACCTGTCACGGACGCGCGCTCGAAGCTGGAAACGTTCAGCTCCGCGTCGGAACCGTCGGCCAGCTGCAGGCGCAGCGTGTCGGAGAAATCTCCCTTCTGCAGGGCGGGCAGAGCCGCCAGCTCGACGCGGGCGAACTCCCCCACCAGCGACTCGCGCGTAAAGGCCAGCACGCGCGCGCCCTCCAGCACCAGGTGGGTCTCCCCGATCGGCCCGTGCAGCCCGCAGCTCAGGGCGGCGTGGGCGCGTGGTTCGGCAGCGAGCAGCCGGCGGATTTCCGTGGGCAAGGTCATGGCGTGACTCTAGCAAGCTCAAGTCTGGAATGCCGCACGGCCCATGACACAATGACGGCGCGTATTCCCCTTCGACGGCTTGGGATCTTGACGGAACGCGGTGCGACCGCGCCTGCTGCAATTGGGAATGCCATGAAAACGACCTGCATCCTGCTGCTTACGGTCCTGGCGGCTTTGGTCCTGGGCGCCTGCGGAGGCGGCGGCGCCCCGCCCGGCGGGGGCAGCGCGCCCGCGCCCGTGGTGGTGGCAGTCAGCCCCAAGGCGCTGAACCTGCAGCTTGGATTGCAGCAGCAGTTCACGGCCAGCACCAGCGACGGCCTGGGCGTCACCTGGAGCCTTTCGCCACCCAGCGCCTTCTACGGCACCATCGACGGCACCGGCCTGTACACCGCGCCGACCGTGATGCCGGGCAATCCCACGGTGACCATCACGGCCACCAGCACAAGCGACCCCACGAAATTCGACACCGCGTCGCTGACGCTGCAGCCGGGGCAGGTGTTCGGCACGTTCCCGGTGAGGTTCGACGTCAGGACGCGCGGCGGCTGGCAGAACATGATCGCGCCGGTCACGGCGGGCATCCCGCTGCCGAAGAACCTGCACAGCAACGAGAACACCCTGGCGCTTCAGACCCAGGGCGGTGCGGCCGTGCCCGCGCAGTTCCGCGTCACCTCTCGCTGGCCGGGCGGCACGATCCGCTGGGTGCTGGTCGATTTCATGGCGGATCTGTCCGGCACCGGCGGCGTGGGCAAGTACCAGCTCAACAGCGGCGGCACGGGCAGCGCCACCGGCACCAACCTCAGCGTCAACAACGGCGCGTCCAGCGTGGTGGTGAACACCGGGATGCTCGAGTTCACGGTCAACAAGAACAGCTTCCGGCTGTTTGACAGCGTCCGGATCGACCGCGACCTGGCCGGCGCCTGGGACGAATGCCTGGACACCGCGAACATGCAGGGCGTGGTGGTCAGCGCTGCCGGCACCGATTACCTGATGGACCAGGTCGCCCCCAGCGTCGAGGTCGAGGAATCCGGGCCGATCCGCGCCACCATCGTGGTCAAGGGCGTGCATCGCAGCACGCTGGCCGTCGACAACCTGGACTACCTGGTGCGCATCACGGCCTGGAACGACCTGCCGTTCATCGACGTGCAGTACAGTTTCAAGAACATGGAAGGGCACGGCATAGCGGCCGCCACGCCCGGCGCCGCGGCGGCGCAACTGGCGGCATACCAGGTGGTGGACGCGATCAACCTGGACCTGCCGCTGGACTTCAACGGCGTGAACCCGTCCGCGCGCATCGCCGGCAATCCCGGCGACCACGTGGGCAGCGGCCTGACCGCCGGCCAGTACGTCTCTCTGTACCAGGACTACACCGGGGCCCATGACCCGGCGGACCCGGAGAACCCCCAGCCCGCGGGTTACAACGTCGGCACCGGCGACGGCAGCTCCGACCCGCTGACCAACGTCTGGCCCACCCAGGACGACACGCACATCGGCTACACCTTCGACAGCAGCGGCACCACCAGCAGCTTCGCCACCCACGCACCGGGCTGGATCCAGATGGCGGCCGGCAGCTTGCGCGTGACCGCCGCGCTGCAGGACTTCTGGCAGCTCTATCCCAAGGAGCTGCGCGCGCAGGGCGACGGGCTGCTGCGCGTCGGGATCTGGCCCGACGCCGCGGCGCCGCTCGAGGTGTTTGCCGGCGCGATGAGAAGCCACCGGCTGCTGTTCAGCTTCGAGCGCGCCGGGAGCATCTACGCCCCGAGCGCGCAGCTGTACTGGAACATGCTGAACGACCCGCCGCGCGGAATCTGCGACCCGCGCCACTACGCGGCCACCCGCGCCTTCGGCGAGATCGCCTGGACAAACGCCACGCTCAGCGACACCACGGGGTTCCGCACCGCCAGCAAGGCCTTCGCGCAGAACTACATGAGCGAGGTGATCGCCCACATGGGCGACATCCTCAATGACCGCAGCGACGGCAACGGCGGCGCCGCCGGCCACCAGTACGGCATGTGGCACTACGGCGACAGCAAACACGACGACCCGGTAGAGGGCTGGGAAAACCACGACTGGGAAATCCCCCGCGCCGCACTGCAGTGGTTCGCCATGAGCGGCAACATCGAACTGCTGAACCTGGCCGAGGTCACCACCCGTCACTTCCGCGACGTGGTGGTGCAGCATTCCGACATCGGCCTGCGCTTTGACTACACCGAAGCCGGCAACCCGGCCGTCAGCGGCGGAAAGGCCAGCCAGCTCGGCAAGACGCGCTACTTCGCGAACAACAAGCAGCACGACCTGGGCAATTACCACCTGGGCGAGAACCACCTCGACGTGTTCAAGGGCGCCTTCCTGGCCGAGCACTGGCTGCTGACCGGCGACGCGCTGAGCCTCGACGTTCTGAAGGAAAACTACACGTACCTGCGCGGCACCTGGAAGCGCTTCTTTGACTCCGCCAACGGCGGCGTGGATTCCACCATGACCTGCCCCACCACCTGGCTCAGCAACGCGCTGTACGTCGCGACAGCCTACGAGGTCGCCAATGGGCTCAATGACGGCGGCGCGGCGGCCATGACCGGCTATGTGCTGACGACCGTTCGCACGCGCCAGAGCACGCCCACGACGCGCGACCCCACCGGAAACGGCTTCGCGGACAGCAACGGCGATTTCAAGGCGTGGGAGGTCGGGCACCTGATGGAGGCGCTCGAGTACACGCGCTGGCACCGCGACGACAGCAACTGCGACCTGAACATCGAGAACGGCATGAACTGGCTGCTGGGCACCAACGCGCAGGTGTACCTGGGCTACCTGGCGACCCCGCAGTACGGCGCGTTCGCGGAAACGCCCGGCGGCGTGACGGACTACGGCGGCCCGAACCTGATGATCGGCGCGGGCTACGTCGGCGCCTGGCGCAGCACCAGCAACGCAAACTGGCAGACCGCGGCGGACAACCTGCTCAGCGTGCAGACCCAGAACATCCTGAACGGTGTGATCGGCGACGACGCCATGCGGCAGCGCAGCTTCGCGCAATTCTTCCGCGCGGGTCCGATGCTGCTGGCGACGGTGAAGCAGTAGCCGCCATGATTTTGCGCACGGGCAGGCGGCCTTGAGATCGCGTTTCGCGTGACTTCAGTCGGCGAAAACGCGACTGCTGCACCCCTCGACGACCGCCCGCAATTAGGGCAAAATAAGCCTTTCGCGTGCGTTCCGTGCGTTTTCGGAGTGTTAGATGGCAGCACCTCCCACCCCAGAGCAGAAGTCGTTGGTCGGCTACACCATCGGCAAATGCAAGCTGCTGCGAATCTGCGGGCGGGGCGCGATGGGCACCGTCTACAAGGGCATGCACAGCGGCCTGGACATCGAGGTCGCGGTCAAGATCCTGCCGCCGCACCTGGCCAACAACTCCAACCTGGTTGAACGCTTCATGCGCGAGGCCAAGCTGGCGGCGCGGCTCAACCACGCCAACACCGTGCGCGTTTACGACGTCGGTGAAGAGTCCGGCTACAACTACCTGGTGATGGAGTACATCGAGGGCGCCGACGCCCTCGAGCTGGTGAAGCGCCACGGCCCGCAGAAGGCCTCGGTGGTGGCCGACATCGGCGCCGGCGCGGCGCGCGCCCTTGAGCACGCGCACACCAACAACGTGATCCACCGCGACATCAAGCCCGCCAACCTGATGCTTCCCAGCACCGGCGGCGTGAAAGTGGCCGACTTCGGCCTGGCGCGCGCGCTTTCCAGCGAGAGCGGCCTGACCATGACCGGCGCGATCATGGGCACGCCGGACTACATGGCGCCGGAGCAGGCACAGGGCGAGTCCGTCGGCCCGCTGGCGGACATCTACAGCCTGGGCGCCACGCTGTTCCACCTGTTCGTGGGCCGTCCGCCCTTCTCGGGCGCTACGCCGATGGCGGTGGCGCTGCAACACGTGACAAACCGGGTGGTGGTGCCCGAAGAAATGGTGAAGGATGAGGCTTCGCAACAACTCACGCGCATCATCCATGAGCTGACCCAGAAGGACCCCCGCAAGCGCCCCGACAGCCTGGACCAGATCGCGCGCCGCCTGCAGCAGGTCGCGCGCACCAACCGCCAGACCCAGAAGCTGCTGTCGGAAGGCGCCACGCTGTACGCCAGCGCCGGCGTGACGCTCGACGCAGAGGCGATCAACAAGGCCAAGGAAGAAGAGGCCGCGGTCGCGCTCGACAAGGGGCGCGTGCAGTCGCCGCACCTGGAAAAGCTGCGCCAGGCCGCGGAGAAGGCGCGCTCCGGCATGCACGCCGCGCTGCCCGACCCGACTCCCGCGCCTCCGCGCCCGGTGCCGTCGGAGATGGCCGAGCTGACCAGCGACATGGTACGCGAAGCGCGCGCCAAGGCACGCCGCTCCTCGGGCCAGATCAAAGCGCTGCCGCCCGACATCGAGCGCGGCACGCGGCGCATCTCCAGCCCCGCCATGTCGCCGCACCGCGACCAGCGCCCCGCCAGCAGCAGTTCTTCGCGCCGCAGCCGCATCGTGCAGAACCCGGAGAGCGACGACCAGGCCTGGCAGAGCTATGCCGCCAAGTCGTTCCCCACCTTCGAGCGCGAGTCGATCATGGGCGGCACAGCCCAGGAGGAGCTCGCGGCCGAGACGGGCTCCGGCATCCGCACCGGCTCATCCACGGCGCTGGGGGCGTCCAGCATCGGATACGGCGCTCCGGCGTCCGGGCCGAACCTGGACACTTGGCAGCCGCCTCGCAGGAAGAAATCCGGCGGGGCGGTCAGCCTGCTGGTGGCCATCGCCATCATCGCCGGCGTCGCCGTGGGAATCTGGTACTTCCTTTTGCGCGACCCCACCGGCGGGCCGAGCCCCAACCAGGGGCCGCGCATCGCGGGCCTCACGGTCAGCAAGTTCGCCGCCTACAACCGGGGCGTGGGCGTCACCGCCATCGCCGCCCAGCGCGGCGGCGTGGGTTTCTACACCGGCGGCGAAAACGGCGAAGTGCACCGCTGGATACCCGGAAAAACAAGCCCGAGGCGAGCCGCAAACTCGGCAACGGCGCCGTCACCTCGATGGCCGTGCGCTCCGACGGGCAGCGCCTGCTGGTCGGCACCGCCGACGGCGTGGTGATGGCCCTGGAAACCGAGTCGCTGCAGGTGATGAGCGGCCAGGAGCTGCGCGTGGAAGGGCGCGTCTCCGCCATCCTGCCGATCGGCATCTCGCACCTGGTGGTAGGTGACAGCCAGGGCCGCCTCTCGATCAAGGACGGCACCCGGCGTGTGCTGCTGGGCCAGCCCGGGCAACCCGTCGCAGGCATGGTTTACCGCAACGGCGAAATCTGGGCCGTCGCGGGTACCACCGTCGGCGTCTTCCGCATCGAGGACGAAGAGCTGTCCGAAGTCTCGATCTACCCCAACCTGCCCGCCGAAGCGTACGACATGGTAGTGACCCAGCACGGCGTGTTCGCGGTGATCGGCGACAAGCTGCAGCAACTCACGCCGCAGGGCGTGGTCGAAGGCGGCGTCGACGTCAAATTCCACCTGGTCGGCTACACCTGGGACGAAAAGTACCTGGTCGCCACCACCGCCAACGGCGTGGTGCTGCTGAACCCTGAAAACCTGGAAGTAGTGGCCACCGCGGCGCTGGATCGCCAGGACACGGTGCTCTCGATCGGCACGTCGACGCAGCCGGGCCGTTTCTACCTGGGTACGCGCTCAGGCGAGCTGTACCAGTGCAGCTTCAACTAGCGGTCTTCTCTTCGGGCTTGGCGGGCTCTTCCTTCTTCTTGCGAAGCCCCAGCACTTCCGGCAGGTCCCGCAGGCTTTCACGCAGGAAGCCTTTACGGCGGTCGTCGGCGCTGTACTCCTGGCCGGTGAACGGCTTGAAGTGAATCGCCAGCACCCACGCCAGGCCGATCACGAAAATCACCACTGACAGGAATTGCCCCATCGTCATTCCCACCGAAGCCAGGAACGCGGCCGTGCCGCCCACCTGCTCGGCCTGTGCGGGGTCCACCTGCGCGTCGGGCTGGCGGATCAGCTCGGCGGGGATACGGAAGATCGCGTACAGCATCAGGAATGCGCCGCCCAGTTGTCCCGGGCGTTTCAACCAGCGCCGCAGCAGCCAGATCGCCAGCAGCACCAGCACGCCCTCGAAGGCGAACTGCACCACCTGGCTGGGCCAGCGGCCGGGGAAGAACTGGCTTACCTGCTCCCAGATCTCGGGCTTCACGGGCAGCGGCTGCAGGGCCGTGCCGGGGATGCTTGTCGCGTCCGGGTTGGCCGCCTGGTAGTCGGCGATCAGAGCATTGTGCAGCTTCTGCGCGGCCAGCGTGTCGTTGTGGTCGGTGGGAAACTTCATCGCGTACCAGGGCAGCTTGTCCGGGTCGTAGATCGGGTTGCCGGCGTCGTCGGTGAAGGCGCGGCCGTAAAGCTCGCCGTTGATGAAGTTGCCGACCCGCACGCAGGCCACGCCGAAGGGCACGATGTGCACGGCGCCGTCGATGATGTTCCAGAAGCTCTGGCGCTTGACGTAGGCGTAGATCAGCACGGCGATGCCGACGCCGAACACGCCGCCATGGAAGGACATGCCGCCCTCCCACACCTTGAACACCATCTCGAAGCGCTCACCGACGCTCAGGCCGCCCTTGCCCAGGAACAGCCTGTCGAACTGGTAGAACAGCAGGTAACCCAGGCGACCGCCCAGAAACGTGCCCAGCACGCCGACCACGATGATGTTGGTGACGTCCTCTGCCTTGATGCGCAGGTAGCCGGTCTTCTGCAGCCAGCGGAACACGAAGTAGCCGAACACAAAGGCGAACACGTACATCAGGCCGTACCAGCGCAGGGCCAGCACGGGCTCTCCGGCGGCGTTCTTCCAGAGGCTGAAGATCACCGGGGCGATGTTGGGATGTTGCAGGATACCGAGCACGCTTGATCCTGGTCACGACTCGAAAGGGCGGCACTTTAGTGTACGGTTTTGCGCGCGCCACCCCCCAAACGGAAAGGCATCCGCCCGCTTGCGGCGGCGCGCCGGGCGCTACACAATCCGCGCCATGACGAACAACCTTGGTACCTTCGACGTGGCGATCGTGGGCGGCGGTCCCGGCGGCAGCACGCTGGCGGCGCTTCTACGCAAACAGGGACGCAGCGTGTGCATCGTGGAGCGCGACAGCTTCCCGCGCTTCCGCATCGGTGAATCGCTGCTGCCCTTCAGCATGGACACCTTCCGCGAAACCGGCGTGCTCGAGAAAATCCGCCAGGCCGGCTTCCTGGTCAAAAACGGCGCCCGCTTCGTGGTGGATGAAACCCTCGAGGAAGAGTGCTTCTGGTTCAAGAACGGGCTGGACACCGAGCACCCCTTCGCCTTCCAGGTGCAGCGCGCCCCCTTTGACAAGCTGCTGCTCGACCACGCCGTTGAACTCGGCGCGAAGCTGTTTCAGCCCCTGGCCGCCACCGGTTTCCGCAACGAGGGCGACTACGCCGTGCTCGAGACCGCACAGGGCGAAATCAGCGCCCAGGTGGTGTGCGACGTTTCAGGCCGCTGGACCTTCATGAGCAGCCGCCAGAAGCAGCGCAAGATCCACCCCTCGCACCGCAAGGTCACGGTGTTCGGCCACTTCCGCAACGTGGTGCGCGACGAGGAAGACGAAAGCAACATCATCATCGCGCGCTTCGGCGACACCAGGATGGGCTGGTTCTGGCTGATCCCGTTCGCGGACGGCACCACCAGCGTGGGCGTGGTGGCGGACGGCGAGTACTTCCGGCAGAAGGGCCAGTCGCCCGAACAGTTCTTCAAGGAAAGCATCGAGGTCAGCCGCTCGTTCAAGCCGCGCATGGAAAAGGCTGAGCTGATCGGGGAGCTGCGCAGCGAGGCCGACTTCAGCTACACCAGCGAACGCCATGTGGCGGACCGGCTGATCAAGGTGGGCGACGCGGGGGCGTTCATCGACCCGGTATTCAGCTCAGGCGTGTTCCTGAGCGTGAAGGCAGCCGAGATGGCGGCCGGCGTGATAAGGCAAGCGTTCGCAAGCGGCGACTTCAGTGAGAAGTCGTTTGCGGCGTACGAGGAGAAGGTGCGCCAGGGCACCAAGGTGTTCTGGGCGTTCATCGACGCCTTCTACAACAAGGATTTCCTGAAGCAGATGGTGACAAGCCGCCGCCGGCAACTGTTGCAGCGCAGCATCACCAGTCTGCTCGCGGGCGACATCTACAACGACCGCAACATGCTGATCGCCTACCTGACCGGCAAGGAAGGCGCTTACGCCGACAAGGAACTGCAGGCCCTGATGGGCTGATGCAGGTCTCGGCAACTGAAATTGTGGGTGGGCCCGACAATCCTGTCGGACCGGCCGAGCGGAGCGAAGCCGAGGTTGTCGCGCCAGAATCGGCGCAACCGCCGACAAGATTGTCGGCGCCACCCGCCCCCCGTTTTCCCGCACGCAACGCCACGGCCATGCCGTGGCGTTTGTGATGTCCGAAAACACACACGCCCGGCACGGGGCCGGGCGAGGTGGGCATCGTGGCAGTCCAGTGGACTGCCACGAAAGCGGAGCTTTGCGGAGCGGCACTGACGCAGCGCAGCGGAGTCAGAACGCAACGGATTGAATGTCCGAAAAACCACACACGCCCGGCACGGGGCCGGGCGAGGTGGGCGTAGAAAACGGCTTGGGGGCCGGTCTTCCGATAACTATCTATGCAACCCCCATGCCAATCAGAAACTATCGTAAGCTAAAGTATTATAATGACTTACACGAATTGTTGAAAACCCTGCCAATCTGCATTGTGAGTATTTATTGCACAGCGGCAAAATCTTACGCTTCCCGAGTTACCACACCGGGAGCCTACATCCCGTGTTTCAGGCAGATGTACAGGTTGGCCTTGGCCTCCTGCATCAGCCGCAGCAGTTCGGGGTGCTGGGGCGCCAGCTTCAGCGCCGCGTCCAGCTTGTCCCGCGCGTCACGCAGCAGGTTGGCGGCCTCGCGGATCTTGCGCGAGCCCTGCACGCCCTCTTCGCCGGGGCGTCGGAAGGTGTTCATGCCTTCTTTCAGCAGCCGGGTGCCGTCGCGCAGGCTGACCAGCGCGTCGTCGGCACGTTTGCGCGCCTCGTTCGGCAGGTCGTCGAGGTTGACGTCCTCCTGCAGCGAGCTCTCCCGGCGCTCGGGCTCGGCGACTTCGTCGCTGGCGGGCTGCGGCGGCAGGTCCGTGGGCGGCGCGCTGGGCCGGGGCGGTTTCTTGGCCAGGGCGACGTCCCAGCGCCGGTCGTAGTCCAGCTCGTCCAGCGGGCTCAGCGGCACATGGTTGACGGCAACGCCCGTGAACTCGGAGCGCCCGAACGCCGACTCCAGCGACAACGGCTTGGCCAGCGGAGACTTGCCCAGCTCAGGCGGCTTGGCGGTGTTCAGCAGGATCGGCGAGGCGCTCGCCTGCTGCTCGGTGGGCTGCTCGGCCACTTCGCGCGTGGCGATCGCGCCCTTCACGGCCAGCACGCCGCCCACGCCGATGCCGGCGAAGATCAACCCGTTGCGGATCCAGCCGATTGCGCTCATGTCACTCCGCGGCTCCGCTCACGCGCGGCAGCCATTCACTGGCAAACTCGGCATAACGGCCGGTCAATATGGCCTCGCGCGCCCGCCGCATCAGCGCCGTGTAGAAGCTCAGATTATGGATGCTGAGCAGCGTCATGCCAAGCATCTCCCCGGCCATCATCAGGTGCCGGATGTAGCCGCGCGTGTAATTGGCGCAGGTGTAGCAGCCGCAATCCGGGTCCAGTGGCAGCCTGGAACGCGCGTGCGCACTGTTGCGCATGCGCAGCCGGCCGCGCGAAGTAAACACCTGCGAGTGCCGCGCCGAGCGCGTGGGAAGCACGCAGTCGAACATGTCCACGCCCAGGCCCACGGCCGTGATCAGGTCTTCGGGGTAGCCCACGCCCATCAGGTAGCGCGGTTTGTCTTCGGGCAGCAGGGGCGTAACCAGGCCCAGGATTTCCTCCATCTGGCGCTTGGTCTCCCCTACGCTGAGTCCGCCGATGGCGTAGCCTGGCAGCTCGCGCTTCACCAGCTCACGGGCGCTTTCCATGCGCAGCTCCGGGTTGGTGCCGCCCTGCACGATGCCGAACAGGTACTGGCGCTTGCCCTGGGCCGACTTCTCAGGCAGCGCTTTGATGCAGCGGTCAAGCCAGCGCACGCTGCGGCGCATGGTGTCGGCCTCGCGCTCCGGTGTGGTGGGCAACTCCGGCACGTCATCGAGCTGCATCACGATGTCGGCGCCGAGCTGGTGCTGGATCTGCATGCTGCGCTCGGGCGTCAGCAGCTCATCGCGGCCGTCCAGATGGTTCTTGAAGCTGCAGCCTTCCTCGGTAACGCGGTTCATGCCGGACAGGCTGAACACCTGGTAGCCGCCGCTGTCAGTCAGCATGGGGCCGTCCCAGCGCGCCATGGCGTGCAGGCCGCCAAGCTCGGCCACGGTTTCCGGCCCCGGCCGCAGCATCAGGTGGTAGGTGTTGCCGAGTACCACCGAAACCCCGGCGGCCTTCAGTTGCTCGGGCGTGCAACCCTTCACCGTGCCCTGGGTGCCGACCGCCATGAACACGGGCGTCTGCGCCTCGCCGTGATCGGTGTGCAGCACGCCCGCGCGCGCGCGGCCATCGGTGTGTTGTAATGTGAACAAGTGGCTCATAGAGGTCAGAGGTTAGAGTCTAGAGGTCAGGGAACCGCAAGATAGAGGCACGCCGCATATGGCTTCCCTGGCCTCTGATCTCTAACCTCTGGCCCCTGATGAAGTTCATCATCAAAAACCTGTTCCGCCGCAAGCTGCGCACCTTGTTCAGCGTGCTGGGCGTGGGCATCGGCGTCAGCATCATGGTGGCGCTGTTCACCATCAGCGACGACCTGGTCGGCCAGATCAGCGAAGCCTTCGAAACCCAGCGAGGCGACCTGGTCGTAACGCAGGCCACGGCCGAAGAGCTGGAGAGCGACATCCCGCTCTACCACATGGATGAAATCCGCGGGCTGGAAGGCGTGCAGACCGTGACGCCCATGATCGCGGCGTTTTTGCGCACCGAGAACGACTTCGACGACCGGCCGGCCATCCTGTACTACGGCATCACGGGCGACAACCCGGTGCTGCAGCACATGCAGATGGTGGAGGGCCAGCCGGTCAGCGACGCCGACCCCTACGGCGTCGTGTTCGGCGAGCACGCCTACGAAATCCTGCGCGAAAAGATGGGCGACAAGGTGCCCAAGGTCGGCCAGCCCCTCAACCTGCTGGACGTCGTAACCAGCGAAGGATTCGAGCAGGTGTTCGGCCGCCCGGATAACTGGAACGAGATGTCTGAGCAGGGCAAGCAGTGGTGGGCGCTGATCCGCCTCACCACCGAACTCGGCATACACCCTGACGCCATTGAAGAAGAATCATCCGAAGCCTACGAGGCCCGCACCGGGCGCAAGGCGCCGCCGCGCCGGCCGATTCATCCGCTGACCGGCATGCGCATGGACGACGTGCAGTACACCAAGTGGCTGAAAGACAGCTACGACATCGACTACGACGCGCTGGACCCGGTGTACGCCTGGAAGATGAAGCTGCAGCTCACCACGCGCGGGGTGTGCCGCACGGGCATCATGATCCAGGACAGCGCCGTGTGGTTCCACCTGAAGGTCGCGCAGGTCCTGAAGGGTAAACACGCCCGCACCGAGACCGTAAAGGTGAAGGAAGGCCGCAAGCTCGTCGAGAAGCAGGTCGAGGTGCCGGAAAGCTGCACCAACTACATCGTGATCATGAAGCGCGATGGCGTCAGCGAAGAGCAGCTCGAGGCCAACATCCTGAAAGCCCGCGAGTACGTCAACGTCAACATGCGCGAGCTGCGCGCGATCAAGAGCGCCGACATTCTGCAGCGCCACAAAGAGCTCGACTTCTTCGAGCAGTTCGGCCTGGTGATCAGCCTGGTGGCCGCGCTGGCCGGCGCCGTCGGCATCCTGAACACCATGACCCTGACCGTCTACGAGCGCACCCGCGAGATCGGCCTGCTGCTGGCCGTGGGCTGGAGCCGCGGCCGCGTGCTCAGCAGTGTAATGCTGGAAGGTCTGCTGCTCTCGATTCTCGGAGGCCTGATGGGCGTGGCCTTCGGCTACGCCGAGGTGCAGGCCGCGCGGGAATGGTTCGCCATGGATGCCCTGAGCGGAGCCCTGAACATCAAGCGCTCGCTGCACGCCGTGGGTCTGGCCTTCGGGATCGGTTTCCTGGCGTCGCTGTACCCGGCAATCCGCGCCAGCCTGATGGAGCCGATTGACGCGCTAAGGCATGAGTAAACAGAAGCCCGCCATGCGAATGGCGGGCTTTGGGTGCATCGATTCTCCGGACTTCGAACTACGTCAGACGCACAGCAACTCTTCGGCCGACGCAAAACCCGCCGTTGGCACGGCGGGCTCCGGTTTATACTGCGAAATTGAATCCTTCCTCCAGCTTCACGCCTACGCCGCCGTGTTTCAGGCCCACACGCACGGGGCGGGCCGCGGCCTCTACGCCCTTGAAGGGGCCGTCCATGATCGTGAACTGGATGCGTTTGAACTCGCCGATTTCCTCGGGCTTCACGCCGTCGGCGGTTTCCTCAATTTCGATGCCGGTCAGGAACGCGCCGTCCAGGCTCAGGTCACGCAGCACGGCCTTGCCCTTGCACAGCTCTTTGTCGGCGTCGCCCAGCAGTTTGATTGCGATCGGCACCTCCAGCATGGCGCGCTGGAAGCGACGCCGCTCTTCAGCCTCGAAATCGAACTGGCTTGACGTGTCGGACACGTCGAAATCCAGGTCGTCCGGGTTGATCTCGCGGATGCGGCCGGTGGGTCCCGGTTGTTGGCTCATGGTCGGGCCTTCAATGACGGCGCAAAGCAGTGCCAGGCTCGCGGATTCTAGCGTTTGCATAGGCGTCCCCCAAGTGGTCCTGACCTCAAAACGGGGCCGCGCCTGTGAAGTTCGCAATCATTACGTCACATTGCTGTCTTGCAACACGTGGGGCATCGATAAAATTTCCTTCAGGATAACGTGAATTCGCAGCTACACTTGCGGGCTTATGCCTGAAGACACGGGATCGGCACTGGCAGACGTACCCACCGGCGCGCACCAGAGCGTGCAGATCGGTGAGTTGCGCGAGATCGAACAGATCCGCGCCCAAAACCGCGTGCCCCGGGGGCGCTGGCGCAGTCTGCTGTTTCGCGTTTTCCGCTTCGAAGAAGCCATTATTCTCGGCCTGCTGGCGCTGTTCATCGCGGCTTACCTGGTCGTCTCCGGAGCCCCTTCCCCCACCAGCCTCTGGCGCGGCTTCGCCTACAACTTCCACGGCCGCGGCACGATGTGGATGTTCACACTGTGGTGCGCCGTTGGCACGGCCGCGCTGCTGCTGGTGGCGATGCTGCCGATGGCGCGCAAGGGAGTTGCCCGCAAGCTGATGCACGGCGTGTGGGGCGAGGCCACGGGCCTCGGCCCGCGCGTGCGTGCGACCACGCTGTGGGGACTGGGCGGGTTGCGGGGCTACATCCCGTTCCTGGCCTGCATGGGCGTCTACGAGATGAACAAGCGGCTGATACCCGCCATCCGCGGCGACACCATGTACGACATGCAGCTCGCGAACTGGGAGTATGCGGCGTTCGGCGACCTGAGCGCCGCCATCGTGCACAAGTGGATGCACGCGGAATGGATCACCACCTTCATCGGCTGGTTCAACCTGACGCAGCTCGACATCCATGAGGCCGCCTACATCAGCTACGTCTACGCGGCGCCTGCGCTGGCCATGGCACTGTGGTTCCTGGGCCGGCGCACGCATTTCAACCGCTTCATGGGCGCTCTGGTGATCACGGGCGCGCTGGCCTACATCGGCTACGTGCTGGTGCCGGTGGTGGGCCCGAAGTACGTGTTCGAGGGCCGCTGGCTGGAAGCATCCAGCGGTGCGCTCAGTTTCATGGACGACATCAAGGACCGCAACCGCGACTGCTTCCCCAGCCTGCACACCGCCTGGACCACGCTGTTTCTGATCGCGAGCTGGAAGGGTGTACGGCCGTTGTTCTGGGTGTACCTGCCGGTAGGATTTGCTGTGTACATCGCCACGCTGTACGGCGGCTACCACTACATCCCGGACATCATCGCCGGGCACCTGCTGGCAATCTTCGCCTGGTGGGCCGCCAAGCCGCTGCGCGAGTGGTGGGACAGGCGCGCCGGCGTGGTGAAGGAAGTTCCCGTCACCTCCACTTGATCGGCTTGAGTCTCACACGAAGCCACGGAGACACAAAGAGCAGTTCTTCGTGTCTCCGTGGCTTCGTGTGAGCCTGCAGTTGCCGCAAGTCTGCTACAGGTCCAGCAGGTACATCAGGACCCAGATCGCTGCCATGATCAGTATCGCGGCAATCCAGCCCATTACCTTGCTGAAGCTCGACTCCGGCTTGGCGGCAGGCGGCGGCTCGGGCTTCGGGTCCGGGCTTGGGGCCGCGTCGCCGAGCATGGTGCGTGTCAGCTCGATGCGCAGGTCCGTGCGCTCGATCAGCTCCGCGGTGATCCAGGGCAGCTCCACCAGCGTGCGTTCCCGCGTCTTCAACTCGGCACACGCCATCTTGGCGGCGTCTCGCAACCGGTTCATGGCGGCGTGGTCCGTGGCCAGGTCCACGCCGGTGTCGGCCTTGAAGCGGGCCGTCAGCAGGTCCAACGCCCGTTCAACCGCGTCCGGCGGCGGCCGTTTGAAAGTCTTCGGCCGCGGTGTGTGCTGGAGCCATTCCGTGGCCTCAATGGTTGAGCCTTGCAAGCGCAGCAGCACGCAGCAGTGGCACGGGCCGGCCTCGGTTGCCGCCAGATAGGGCAGGCGCAGCTCGGCTTTGCCGGCCTCCTCCAGTTGGTCGGCCACGTCCCATGCCTCGTCTGCGACACGCTGCAGAGCGAGCAGATCTTCGCAGAGGTTGACGCGGTAGCGCGCGTGGAACAACCGGCAGACGGCGTCGATTACGCGCTGCTCTCGCAGCTCGATGTCTTCCAGCGGATCGTCCAGCTTGTGGTGCAGGGCGTCGTCAAAGTCGTAAAGGTCCAACAACCCTTCTCTCAACAGGGGCAGATACTGGTGCTGGGCACGGGCAGAGCTATGCGCCCAGGCAAGTTGCGCAAGCTCGCGGTACTTCTCGTCGCGTTGCCTCGAGTGCAGGTACGAAAAGGCCCTGGCGTCCTCGCCCACGTTGCGGATGGCGGAATAGAGTTCGTCTTCGCTCACACGCGTTTCCAGACCGGCCTGACAATCGTATTCGCTGGACGGCCGGAAAACAGGGAGCCCTTGCGCGAACCACGGGTTTCAGCCAGTTGACGCGAAGTTCGCGTCATTTTCCTTGCAGCAACCGCACATCGAAAGACGGCTTCCGGCCGGTCACGCTCAATCCAAAATCCAAAATCTGAAATCCAAAATCACGCCGGTTGGTTAGGCTGAAATCTGGTTACGACAATCCGCAACCACACATCGTAACGCGGGGGACTTGCCGTGATTTCCATTAACACTGACCTGCTGGGACGCCTGAAAAAGGCCGATGCTTCGGCCTGGTACGAAATGTGGGAGGTGTTCGGCCCCTCCATTGAGCGGCTGATCGGCAGCATTGCCTCGCGCTACTTCGGGCAGGAGACGATCAAGGACGTCAGCCAGGAAACCCTGGCGCGCGTGTACCAGGAAATCGGCAAGTTCGACCCCAAGCGCGGCGTGAAGTTTTCAACCTGGCTGTACGCGATAGCGAAACACGTAGTCTATAGCGAGCTTACCTCCCGCAGCGCTTTAAAACGCGGCGGCGGCAGCAAACCCATGAGCCTGGACGACACCATCTTCGAGGTCAGCACCAGCGCGCCCCCGACGACGAGTTCGAGATGGCCGTGTTCCGCGCCAAGGTGTACCGCGCGCTGAAAGAGGTCGAGAAGTCGGCCGAATTCACCGAGTTCGAGTGCTACCGCATGCGCCTCACGCGCGGCGTGCAGGGCAAGGAAATCGCGGACATGATGGGCGTCAGCGAGGCCAGCGTCAGCCGCTACCTCAAGCGCGTGCGCAACCAGATCCGCGAGGCCGTGAAGGTCGCCGTGATGGGCTACTCCTGGACCGACGACGAAAAGGACCAGTTCAACGGCAGCGGCCTGACATCAGCCGACGACGACGCGTTCGACGACGCGCTGTCAGACATCTACCTGAAGGACGAGCAAACCCGCCGCGACTACGGCAAGCTGCAGAAAACCGCCGCCACGGTGCGGTGAGTGGCATCGCCTTCCAGGCCAATACTGCGGGGTTAAGGAGTTTCGCGGCAGACTCCGACGTGCAGATTGTATCGGCAGTCAGGCGCGGAGCGCCGTAACAATTGTTAGCCCCCGCCGGTTGGCGCCTAGCGCAGCGAGGCGCCAACAAGGCGGGGGTTACGGGCAAAAGAGGTTTGAGAGGCGCGGAGCGCCGGCACAACGGCCGCTTGCGGCCGATCGGTCCTCGCGGCAAGCGCCGCGAGTGTGTCGGCGCTCCGCGCCTTTGATCGTTCTTCCGCCGATTACCCCCACCGAACGCCGGAGGCGTTCGGTGGGGGCTTCCACTGTGCAGGCGCTCCGCGCCAAAGAGCTAAACCGACGACTGTTTCGCCTTAACCCCGCAGTATTGGCCTTCCAGGCGATGAGTTGCAGCGCCTTCCAGGCGCTGTCGGCGGCTTGAAGCCGCCGGTACTCATGCGCTGGAAGCGCATGCCACTACTCCGCCACCAGGCGGCCGTCTTTCTCTTTGAAGCCGCCTTCGGGGATTTCGATCTTCAGCTTGGTGGCCAGCAGCTGGTCGAGGTCGGCCTTCACGCTTTCGTCGGCCTTCCACAGCTTGCAGGCGATGCGGGGCGCGTCATCCAGCAGGCCTTCGTTGAAGCAGATCAGCAGCATGGCAAGCAGTTCGTCGCGCGTGGGCTCAAGCTTCTCATACAGCGAGATCATCGTGCCCGGCGGCAACTGGTGCTGGGCGTAACGCACGCTGTACTCAAGCCCGCCCTTCCGCTTCACGTTCAGCTGCATGCGCCAGTCTTCGCCTTTGGGCAGCAGCGTTGCCTTACATCTGAAGAAGTCGCACTCGACGTTGTCCAGCTTCCCGCCCTCCCACGTTTCCTCAAGTCGCTTCTTCAGCGCGTTCATGGCCGGATACGCCGAGCCATCGCCCTTGGGCAGCAGCGTGCTTACCGGGGCCGGCGGCAGCTTGTCCTTGCGCTTGTCAAAGGGCTTGCGCGCGGCCGGCAACTCGCCGTTCTGCTGGCGCGTGGCGAGCTCGGCCAGTTCCGCCAGCTCGGTGCCGACGGCCTGGGCGACGGTCTCCTCGACTTCCGCACTCTCGCGCAACTCGTTGAGGGCGAGGATGGCCGCGGCGTAGTCGTCGCGCTGCAGGGCGTCGTCAGCGCGGGTGAAGCATTCACCCACGAACCAGAAGTTGGCCTGCGGCAGCAGCTCCAGCTCGCGCTCGACGTAGGTGGTCATGTCGCTGACCCTGGCCAGGTCCTTGTGCAGGTCGGACTGCTTCAGGTACTCGTCCAGCGAACGCAGGCGGCGCAGCGCCTCGGCGAACTGCTTCTTTTCCTTGAGCTGGTAGATCTCGCGGTTGTCAGTGCCGTAGCGCTGCTGCATCTCGTCGAACAACTGGTTGCGCAGGATGGTCTGCGCGCGCTCCAGCGGCCATGACAGGCCATGCTGCTTGTACTCGGCCGCGCGGGCCTTCAGCTGCGCGTAGTCGGCCAGCTTGTCGTTGGCAACGCGGGTGTCGGCCGCTGATACAAGTGCATCCAGTTTCGCCTTGATGTCCGCCTCGACATCGGCGGGCATGCGCGTTTCGGTGCGCGGCTGCGTGGCGTTCCCGCCAGAGCCGCCAGGCTGCTTGCCGGGCTGGGCGTCGCGCGTCGGCACTACTTCGCCCACGCGCGTGACAGGCCGGGGGAGTTCAGTCGGCGCGTCCGAGCCCGCACCGAGAAACGTCACTGCCACTCCGACCACGGCCACCACGATCACGGCGAATGCGACCGCAATGGCTTTTGCGGGCTGTGCAGGCCGCCTGCTGCCGGCAGTGGGGAACGTACCCGGCTGCGGATATGCTGCGGGAGCCGGTGAGGGCGCGGCCTGCCCGCTGTAGCCCTCCTGGGCGCGGATGTTGTAGTTCGGCTCGGGCCGACGCTCATAGCTGGTTGAGAGGGGCGGCTGGGAGTGGGCAATGTGATCTTGCCAGCTGCGGTCCGGCACGGAACTCGGGCTGGATGCGGCCTCAGTTTCGTCAACCAGGCTGACGACCGTGAGCGTGCTGCTGCCGACTGTCAGTTTATCGCCTTCGGCCAGCTCGCCCGAGTACGCGCTTTCGCCATTCAGCCTGGTACCGCTGTCGGACATCTGGTCGGTGAACGACCAGCGGCCGACGAAGTGCTCGATTTTCAGGTGCAGAGGGCTGACGGCCGGGTCTTCCAGCACGATGTCGCTGTCCGGGCGTGAACCGACGCTGATGTAGGCCGCGCCGCTGCGCGAGACGTAAACTCGGCTGCCGCTGCCGCTGCGGATTTCGATTTTCATGACCCAAGCATATCCCGCGCCACGCCGGGCGCGAGCGCGAGCGCGAATTCCGAAGCCGTAAACTCGCCAAACCGCCCGCCAATGGCTTCAATGGGTGCTGAAAGAAAGTGAGGGCGCTCCCCAATAACGGGCAGCCGGTCGGTTACGGGTTGTGCGTATCTGGAGGGGGCGAAACCCATGCGGGACAGGACCTCAGTCGCGGAAATGGACAGCGCGGAAGCGCGCTTCACGGGCGCCGAGCCCCCGCCGCGCCGGCGCCGGCGCGCGTCCCGGCGCTTCACCGCGCCGGGCGAGCACCCCCCGCTGACACTGGGCAACGTCATCCACTTCATCATCGCCGTCTTTTTCCTGTGGCCGATCTTCCTGGTGATCGCCGCCATCTGGTCGCTCGGCGATGCCGTCAATTTCGTGCGCCACACCATCGAGGCCTGCATCAGCAGCACCTTCTGGTTCGGCCGCCTGATGCGCGAGTGGATGGGCAGCATGTACCTGCACAAGAACTCGCCGGGCATGCTGCGCCTGCGCGGCCAGCGCCGGGCCTTCGGAGTTGAAGCCGCCAAGGACTGGCAGAACGCCGGCAGCGCGCTGCTTGGCGTCGGGCGCGCCTGGAGCCGCACCTTCGGCCTGGGCGGCCTGTTCAGCAGCCTCGAGAAGCGCATCGACAAGGCCAATGAGGACTGGCGCCGCTACGTCGCCACGGAAGCCTACGACCACAGCGAAGCGCCTGCCGACTTCCCTGAAGAGTACGTGGTGGTGGATGAGCTGCCCCCGGCGGCAGCAGCGCCAGGCTGTACGTGGTGCGCAAGTCATCGGAGGGCGAAACCGGCCGGCTGTACGTGCTGAAGTACTTCAACCTGCGCGCGGGCGGCAACCTGGAAAGCGTCGTGCGCGAAAGCCAGGCGGCGCAACTGGCGCAGAAGCTGGGGCTGATCATCGAGAGCAAGCTGGGAGACGCGGCCTTCTGGTACGTGATGCCCTACTATCACGGCGAGACGCTGACCGGCGGCGTGCTGCGGAACATCAAGCAGGCGCGCGACAACGGCGGGCTGAACGCGCACTACCGCGTCAGCCTGGGCTACGTGCACCAACTGCTGCAGATCATCGCCCAGTACCACGAGTCAGGCGTGTTCCACAAGGACATCAAGCCGGACAACCTGATCATCAACGGCGAGAGGATTTATCTCGTCGATATCGGCTTGATGACCCCGCTGGGCAGTATGAGCCAGCTTACCACCCACGGCACCGAGTACTTCCGCGACCCGGAGATGGTAAAGCTGGCGCTGGAAGGGCGCGAAGTTCGCGAAGTGGACGCCGCCAAGTTCGACGTCTACAGCATCGGCGCCGTGCTGTTTTTCGCGCTCAGCGGCGAGTTCCCCACCAGCGGCGCGCTTTCCCGCCTGCCGCGCGAGGTGCCGATGGCCGCCCAGTGGGTGGTGAACCGCGCCATGACCGGCATGCACCAGCGTTACGAGAACGCCCGTGCCATGCTGACCGACGTGGACTTCCTGTGCTGGGCCGCGGCCCAGGGCCGGCTTGAAGGCGTGAAGCCCGCAGACCTTCCCAGCTTCAAGGGCATGCCCGTGCCGGCCCACCTGCAGCCGCAGGCGCCGGTGGCCGACACAGAGTACCGCGAGCGCCTGGCGGCCGCCCCCGGCGGCTACGGCGCCTGGTACAGCGCGCCCGCCTACGTACAGCCCCGGCGCAGGTCACGTCTGCGCACGGCCGGCACGGTGGTGATCGTGCTGGCGGGCATCGGCTTCATCTCGCTGATGGCATTCGGGGCGGGGACCCGGCTGCACGATCAACGGCAGAGCCAGGGCACCGTGGCCGAAGACAGTCTGAGTGACCGCCTGCCCGGCCAGGCCATGGAGCTGCGCCCCGTGTACGAAGCAATCGATCGCGCCCTGGATGCAGGCGTGCACACGGACAGCGAGAACTACCGCCAGCCGCTGCCGCGCATTGAGCTGACGCCGGCGCTGGTGAAGCGTGCCGGTGACATCGCCCGCGAGTGGGACGCGGCGATCCTGGCCGACCTGCGCAAGGTCAACGGCCGCCAGGCCGCGCTGCCCGGTCCGCGCGAAGTTCTGTTCCTGAGCGTGGAGCAGGACGACGCCGACCTGGAGCTGGCCAAGGGCATCGAGCTCGAGTTCCAGCTGGAGGCCGCGCGTCAGAACTTGCCGACAAGCACCCGAAGCAGCGCCGAGCAGGACGAACTGCGGGGCACCATCACGACCATCAGCGACAAGCTGGCCCTGCACCGCGAGCTGGCGGCGCGCTCTGCCGGTGCGGGCCGGGTACCGGCGTACATCATCCTGTTCACCATCGAGCACACCGCGGCCGGCGAGCAGGTCAACCTGCGCGCCATCTACCCCGGCCGCGAATACCGCGCCACGGTGCCCTTCGGCGATCGCACAGCGCCTGAGCCGGAATCTGCGGGCATCACACGCGGCGAGTAGACGTCGGTTGGCTGTAGTAATGAGGGCGGGCGCGACAGGATTGTCGGCACTACGCAGAACCCTTGTCCAGGCCGGAGCGCGTTTTAGATGAAATCCGGCGCGTCGCGGCCGGCAAGAAACTGGCGAACGCGCAAAGCCGTGGGGAATTCCTTGAGTACCAGAGAGCGCTTGCCGCCCTTGACGAGGCGCTTGATCAGCTCGGGTTGCCGGGCGTAGCGGGTCTTGCCGCCGGTCATGTCCCGCAGCAGCATCAGCATGTCGAACACGTCCTCACGCTTGCGCTTCACGGTCGTGGGGCCCAGGTGCAGGAAGTCGAGGAACCTTACGTCGTAGTGGATGCCGGTGCGGCGCACCATCACGTTGTCCTCGTGCACGTCGCCGTGGTACATGCCCTGGGCATGGATCGCCTCCAGGCCCGCGGCGATCTGCTCCACGATCAGCAGCGCCTCAAGCGGATGCAGGCGGTTGCCGCGCTTCTTGATGTAGTAGCTGAGCTGCTTGCCGGGCGCGCGCGTGCTGACCATGAAGTCCAGCTTCTCGCCGCGGAAGCGGATGCTGTCGCTGTGCATGTAGCGGATCACGCAGCCCAGGTCTGACAGCTTCTCCAGTCGCTTCACGTACTCCTTGAGCGACTTGCCCTTTTCGTTGCGCTCGGGGTAGTAGAACTTCGCGACGCGCGGAAAGCCCGTGGTGCGCTCGTGAACCAGGTAGGCCTCGCCTTCCCAGCCGCCGCCCAGGAATTCCGCCACCACGTATTTGCCGGCCAGCACCCGGCCGGGCTGGAAATCAAAGGGCTCCGGTTCACTTCGCGCCATGCACTCCCCGCCTCGGTTGCGAAGCGCGAACTATGGGCAATGCCCGCGGGAAAGCAATGCTCAATGCCGGGATTTGAGCGTCTTACACACGGGGGCTGTTTTTGTAGATTCCGGCGGGCCCGGGTGTTTCTAGTCTGCTCGCGGGGGTGAGCCATCGCCAAGGCACTGCGCAACCGTGTTCTGCTGCGAGAAGCGGCCCTCGACGCCATCGAGCAGGCCGTCGCTGACGCCGAGAAGCTGACCAGCTGCGAGTTCATCGTGGTGCTGGCCCCGGCCTCCAGCCGCTATGAGGGCCGCGCCCTGCGCGCCGGGGCCGCCGCCGCGGTGATTCTGTTCGTCGGCCTGTACTGGCTGAACACCCTGGCCCTCGAGTTCGCGCCCGACGCGCTGCTGATGCTGCTGGAAGCGGCGGCCGTCGGTGGGCTGCTGGCCTGGCTGGCATCGCGCTTTGACCCGCTGCGCCGTCTGTTGGTCCCGCGCTGGGCCATGCAGGCGGCCGTCGAAGCGGCCGCGCACGCGACCTGGAGCGAGGAGAACGTCAGCCTGACCAGGGACCGCAACGCGGTGCTGCTGTACGTCAGCGTGCTGGAGGGCGCCGTACGGTTGATGCCGGATATCGGCATGCAGCAGAAGTTGCACGAGGGCAAGCTGGGCGAAATCGAGGGTGCGCTGGTGAATGCCGACCAGGGCGATCCCGTGGAGCTGGTGTGCGAAGCCGTCCGCAAGCTGGGCGAGTGCTGCAAGGATTGCTTCCCGATCCAGGACGACGACCAGAACGAGCTGCCTGACAGGCCACAGATCCGCCTGCCGTAAGGACCATAGACCGGATGCGTCGAAGCCGCCTTTACTTCTGGTTTCTGCTGCTGCTGCCCCTGGTGGCGGGCGTGTTCGCCCATGAACTGGACGCCCGCTTCGGCGGTGGCGGCGGATACAGCGGCGGCGGGGGTGGAGGCGGCGGTGGCGGTGGTGGAGGCGGCGGAGACGGTATCGGCGCGCTGATCTACCTGCTTGTGCGACTGTTCATCCTTCTCTGGAGTTCCGGCCCGGTCGGCAAGTTCTTCGCCATCCTGCTGCTGGTGGCCGTGGCGGCTGGCGCCATCTGGTACAGCAAACACAAGAAGAAGGAACGCGAAGAGCTGACGACCCGCGGCCTGATCCTGCACGGCCAGCGGGCCCAGCGCCAGCAGAGCCAGGGAGTGCAGCAGATCCTTCAGTTCGACCCCAATTTCTCGCGCGTGCTGTTTCTTGATTTTGCGCGGCTGGTGTACGTCAAGTTCCATGAGTCGCGCGGCGGCCTGGCGCGCCGCAACGCGCGCGAGTTCGCGGTCGCGCCCTACCTGGCGCCCGCAATCCGGCAACAGGTGCAGCAGTCGGCCACCGCGGTCAGCGAGGTGATCGTGGGCGCGCTCGAAATCCAGCGCGTGTCGGCCACCCACGACGCGGTCCACGTGGTGGTGAACTACCGCTCCAACGTGGTGGAGGCCGCGGGCGGCTCGCCGCAGCGCTTCTTCCTGGAACAGCGCCTGACCTTCGTGCGCCCCAAGTCGGCGATCACCCAGCCGCCCGAAAAAGTGCTGGCGCTGGGCTGCCCCAACTGCGGCTCGCCCGAAGAGCCCGGCCTCGACGGGCGCTGCCCGAGCTGCGGCAGCCTGACCGGCGGCGGCCAGATGGACTGGCAGGTCAAGCGCATCGAAACCCTGCGCCGCGAGCGCGTCGGCCCGCCGATCGGCCACAAGGGCGGCGTCGAGGTCGGCACCGGCAGCCCGACGATTTTCGCGCCGAACCTCGCGGCACAGAAACGCTCGCTGGCCATGCGCGACCCCGGCTTCCACTGGCAGGTGTTCACCAGCCGCGCCGCCCACATGTTCCGCGAGCTGCAACAGGCCTGGACCGAACAGTCTGAGCCGCGTATGCGCCCCTACGTTACGGACACGCTGTTCGATACCGTGCGTTACTGGATGGCGCGCTACCGTGAAACGGGCATCCGGGAGATGATCGAGAGCCTGGAGATCTCTCAGATCGTAGTCGCCAAGATCGAGCACGACGCCTGGTTCGACGCCATCACCGTGCGCATCTACGCCTCGATGAAGGAATACCAGCTGGATTCATCCGGACGCCTGGTATCCGGCAGCAAGGACAAGCCCCGGCGCTTCAGCGAATACTGGACGCTGATCCGGCGCTCCGACCGCGCACACGGCGAAACGCGCGACCCCGCCAGCTGCCCGAGCTGCGGCGCGCCGCTGGATCGCATCAACCGCGCGGGCATCTGCGAATACTGCAACAGCAAGGTGGTCAGCGGCGAATTTGACTGGGTGCTCGCGATCATCACCCAGGACGAAGACTACGTCGGCTAAACCTGCAGGATGCAGAGGTGCCGCTCGGCATCGAGGCCGGGCACCTCAAAGGGCTCAACCTTCCAGTTGCGCTGGCCCTTGCGGCACTCGGCGATCTCGGTCTTCACGGCCTCGAGTCGCCCCTTCCAGGCCAGCACCCGGGTTCCCGGCGCGCGCATGTTTGAGGTGGCCTGCAGCAGCTTGGCCAGCGTGCCGTAGGCGATGCTGACGATCTGGCCGAAGCTGCGCTTGATCTCGTGGGCGTCCTGCTGCAGCACCTCAATCTGCGGCGCGAACTTCGCGCAGGCCGCGCGCAGAAACTCGCACTTCTTGTTCTTGGTTTCCACCAGCGCCATGCGCTCCATGCCCAGCATGATGGCCAGCGGCACGCCCGGCATGCCGCCGCCGCTGCCGATGTCGGCTGTCGCCCTTGACGCGTCAACATGCCGCCAGGGGCCCAGCGCGTTCAGCAGGTTCTTGACCAGCGACTCGCGCTCGTCCCGGAAGCCTGTCAGGTTTACCTGCCGGTTGTACTCGAGCAGGAAGTCGTGGAAACCGACCAGCCGCTCCAGCGTCCCCGGCGCCGGCTGAAGCCCCAGGCTCTGCAACCCGCTTTCCAGCAGCTCACGGTTCTCGGCCTTCATGCGCTAGTACTCCCGGCGGAAGAGCATGACCAGTTCGTCGTCCGCAAGCGGCTCGCTTTCCAGCAGTGAAAAGTCCAGCGCGCTCACCGCCTGGCTGAACTGCTCGGCGTTCCAGCGCGCGCGATACACCATGCCGTGCGAGGTCGGTTCAAACCCTTCACCCTCGCCCAGCGGCAGCCGCACGTGCAACAGCCCCCCGGCCGCAACGCCGAATGTACGGAGGTCATCGCCTCAACCACGCTCGCGCGCGGGATGTGCGCCAGCACCGTGCTGGTCCAGGCGCCGTCGAAGGCGTTGCTCTCGACCGGCAACCGGCGCAGGTCGCCCTGTACAAATTCGCCCCCCGGGTACTGGTGACGCGCCAGGGCGATCACGTTCGTCCCGCCGTCCACCCCTACCGCGGCGCCGCCCAGTTGTTCGATCTGGCGACACACCAGCGCCAGTTTGCGGCCCAGCACCACCACCCGCGGCAGAGGCCTCCCCGTGCGCAGCAGAAACTGCTCAATGCGATGCCGCTGCTCCGCGTCATCCTGCAGGGGCTGCGGATTCACAAGTTCCGCGGCCGCGATGCGATCGAAGGTGCTGAAGGAAACGGCGACGGGGTCTTCCATGGTGTCAGTGTTACCAAGGAAGACCCCGTGAATACAGGCGCGAGTGATTACGCGGCCGTGGGCTGGCTCTCGAAGTACTCCCGCAGGAAGGCCTTGGCGCGCGAAAGGCGCGACATCACGGTGCCGACCGGCACGTGCAGGGTTTCCGCGATGTCCTTGTAGCTCTTCTCGCCAACCACGTTCAGCAGCAGCACGTCACGGTAGCGCTCGTCCATCTCGGCCAGGCCGCCAAGGAAGCCATTGGAGAGATTTTCGATGAACGAGTCCGTGTGCAGCATCTCATCGGGCCGCATTTGCATCAGCTCGGCGTCGTGCTCAACATGCTCGCGGTCGCGGACAGTTTCTTCCATGCCGGCAATGCTGGCACCGTCAGGGCGCTTGCGGCGGCGGCGATACTGCGAGATGTAGAGGTTGAACTGCAGGCGCGAAAGCCAGGCCTTGAGGTTCGTGCCCTCCTCGTACATGTGGAACTTGCGCAGACCGAGCGTGTAGGTGTCCTGCACCAGGTCCTCGGCATCATTGGCGTTGCGCGTGAGTTTCAACGCCTTGAAGTACAGGTAGTCCATCAGTGGCAGGGCGGCCTCTTCGAAGGCATTCCTGTCCGTCCTACCCGCAGTGTGACATTCCCCACGTTTCATGTTTTTACCCCTTGGTCTAGGCGCCTGAAACAGGTGACTGACCATCTAGTTAGTCTATTAATAGCGTCTTCACGTGAGAAATTGCACCAAATTCCACCCCGAAAACGAAAATTTTTGACCGGTTGGTCATTCAGGACCTACGGCACTGTATTAGCCTTCGATTGTTCTATATGGCACTACAGCTGTGCCACGGCCGCGGGACGTTTTCGCCTCTCCCCTCTGTTACACTCAGTGCTACAGTGCCGCCTTTCACCGACTTTCGAGACGAGAAAACCATGACCAACGCCGTTATCTGCCAGGCCGTCCGCACGCCCACGGGCAAGTTCCAGGGCACCCTGTCGCCCCTGTCCGCGCCTGAGCTCGGCGCGCACGTGGTGAAGGCCGTCGTCGAACGCTCCGGCATCAAGCCCGAGCTGATCGACGAGGTCATCATGGGCAACGTGCTGCAGGCCGGCCTGGGCCAGAACCCGGCCCGCCAGGCCGCGCTGTTCGGCGGCCTGCCGGACAAGACCCCCGCCTTTACCATCAACAAGGTGTGCGGCAGCGGCCTCAAGGCGGTCGCTCTCGCAGCGCAGGCGATCCGCGCAGGCGACGCCGAGGTGATCATCGCCGGCGGCATGGAAAGCATGACCAACACGCCCTACGCCATCCCGGCCGCGCGTGCCGGCCTGCGCCTCGGGCACGGGCAGTTGACGGACCTGATGATCCACGACGGCCTGTGGGACAAGTACAACGACTTCCACATGGGCATCACCGGCGAGCTGGTGGCCGAGGAGTACAAGGTCAGCCGCGCGGACCAGGACGAGTTCTCGTACCAGAGCCACATGAAGGCCATGCGCGCCATCAAGGAAGGCGCTTTCAAGGACGAAATCGCGCCGCTCGAGATCAAGGGCCGCAAGGGTGAAGTCAGCGTGTTCGACACCGACGAAACCCCGCGCGCCGACACCACGGTGGAGGGCCTGGGCAAGCTGCGCCCGGCCTTCAAGAAAGACGGCACGGTGACGGCCGGCAACGCCCCCAGCGTGAACGACGGCGCCAGCGCGCTGCTGGTAGTCGCCGAAGACCGCGCCAAGGCCCTGGGCCTGAAGCCGCTGGCCCGCATCACCGGCTACGCCACCGGCGGCGTCGAACCGAAGTGGGTGATGATGGCGCCCGTCGAGGCCGTGAAGAACCTCGAGAAGAAGACCGGCGTGAACGTGAACGCCTACGACCTTCTTGAGTTCAACGAGGCGTTTGCCGTGGCCGCGGTCGCGCTGACCCGCGTGATGAAGCTGGACCCGAACAAGGTGAACGTGAACGGCGGCGCGGTGGCGTTAGGCCACGCGATCGGCAGCAGCGGCAGCCGCATCCTGACCACGCTGATCCACGCCCTGAAGGCCCGCAAGCTCAAGACCGGCCTCGCAGGCCTCTGCCTCGGCGGCGGCAACGCGGTGGCCGTAAGCATCGAGATGCTGTAAGTGGCACGCGCTTCCCGCCCAATACTACGGGGTTAAGGAGTTTCGCGGCAGACTCCGACGTGCAGATTGTATCGGCAGTCAGGCGCGGAGCGCCGTAACAATTGTTAGCCCCCGCCGGTTGGCGCCTAGCGCAGCGAGGCGCCAACAAGGCGGGGGTTACGGGCAAAAGAGGTTTGAGAGGCGCGGAGCGCCGGCACAACGGCCGCTTGCGGCCGATCGGTCCTCGCGGCAAGCGCCGCGAGTGTGTCGGCGCTCCGCGCCTTTGATCGTTCTTCCGCCGATTACCCCCACCGAACGCCGGAGGCGTTCGGTGGGGGCTTCCACTGTGCAGGCGCTCCGCGCCAAAGAGCTAAACCGACGACTGTTTCGCCTTAACCCCGCAGTATTGCGCTTCCCGCCTTTGCTGAAGCTACGGCGGGCAGGCCAGCGCGTGAGTAGTGCCATGTGCTTCAAGCACATGGCGTCGCACACACAGCAAGGGGTCAGACCCTCTTTTCAAACAGCGAAAAGAGGGTCAGACCCCGTTCCGATCGTGTGGTACACTTCGAAAGAGGTGGCTGGTGGACTACCGAGCGCGCATCACCATCGATCCCGCGATCCGCAGCGGCAAGCCCTGCGTGAAGGGTACCCGTATCACCGTATACGACGTGCTCAGCTACCTCGCGGGAGGGATGACGCCTGAAGAAATTCTCGCCGACTTCCCTGCGCTGAGCGCCGAGGACATCCGCGCCTGCCTGTCATTCGCCGCTGACCGCGAACGCAGATTGGCAACCGCGTGAGCAGCCGCGCACTGCTGCTGGACGAGAACCTGTCGCCGGCCCTCGTTAGACGGCTCGAACACGACTTCCCCGGCATCGCTCACGTCACGCAGTTCAACAGGCAAGGCATGCCGGACATTGAAATCTGGCGCTTGCCGCAGAGCACGAGTACTGCATCGTGTCGGCCGACAGCGACTTCAACCAACTGGCTTTCGTCAATGGCGCGCCACCGCAAGTGGTGTGGCTGCGCCTCGGCACAGCAACCACGGAACAGATTCTCGAATGCCTCCGGCGACACAAGGCAGACATTGACGCCTTCCTGGCCCAGGACGAAGAGGCAGTCCTGGAGCTTTCTTCATGACGCCGGCCTGGCCCTTTCGGCTCGCGCGCGCTTCCTGAGAAAAGCATGCGTTCCACAGAAACGCTTGCTGCGCAATCCCTTCGGACGAATGCGGCCGTTGTGCTGGCGCTCCGCGCCTCGGTTTTGTTCCTCGGCAACCCCCAACGTCTCAAGTGCCTTGCAGCAGCTTGTCCAGCTTGGCCACTGCCTCGTCACGAACCTTGGCGGTAAGGAAGTGCGTTGGAATCACGTCAAGAAACAACGACTTCTTGAAGCGGTCCTGATTGCGGTCGGTTGAGGCAAGGAAGTCTCTAAGCACGACGGCGTACTCACGGTCGTACGCCCAAAGGACCTCGCCGCGAACCATGACCTGATAGAAGGCCTCGCCGGGCCATTTCAGGTCGTGTTTTCTTCGAAGGCCGCAGCTGATGCAGATCAGAGTTCCCAGGCGGTGGCCACCATACTCGTGCCAGTACTGTGGCGGACCGAAGTCTTCGGCCGTGTATCCCTCCGGCAGCTCGTCGATCGGAGCGGTACCGGTGCCGTGGAGTCCAGGATAGTAGATTGCGACGTGATACCGCTCGTTCGGCTTGATGACAAACTTGTAATCGAAGAGCTGGTGCCGCTTGAAGAAGGGCACATCCTTCTTGAGGGCGATCCTAACGCATGTCGCGGCTTCAAACGTCGCCTCCCGCCCGCAATCGGGACATCTGACCGCAACCTTGTGCGGCATCGGGTTCCATTCGTAGCGGTACGTCATCGCAGAGGCCAGTCTAGGTCACCGCGGCTGGATCCTGCCAGACGCCTGTTGCGCCTACATCTCCACGTGAACGAGTTCAGTCTGGTCGAAGTTGCGGTACTCCACGTGGGAACAGTCATCGCAGCGGAAACAGGACGGGAGGTGATCGCCGTGGAAGGCACTGGTGCGGAAAACCAAGGAACGCACACACCGGCCGGAAAGTTGCATGGGAGTGCGACCGGCAAAACCGAAGCCCGCCATGCCAATGGCGGGCTCTTCAGCGAACCAGTGTCGAGGCGACAACCTCGGACGCCTGCAGTGCGCATTGCGACCCAAAGCCTCCCGTTTGCACGGGAGGCTTGTGTTTACTTCACCTGCCACGGCTGGCCGTCGAACTTGCCGAGGCCTTCCGGCATGGGTACGCCCAGGTGATTGATCGCTGTCAGGCCTACGTCTATCAGGCCGTAGCGCTTGGCCTCTAGCTTGCGGTTGCTGAAGATTACTCCGGGTACCAGCTTGGGGTCGAAGCTGCAGTGGTCGCCGGACCAGTTCCGCAAGTTATCGAAAATCAGCGGCTCGTCCGCGCCGCCCAAACTGGTCTGCCAGCTTACACGATAGCCGGCCGCGTAGCCGATCTGCAGGTCGCCGGCCTCAGCCAGCCTTTCCCCCTCCCAGATTTCCTCGCGCCGCCACACGCCGCTGATCACGGGCGCGAAGCCGTGGGCCTCGTCGTCGCGCAGGGCGGTCAGCTTGCGGATGATTTCGTCCTTCAGCCCCTCAGCGTCAGCCGGGTCCACGCTGCCCTCCGGCTCGCGGCCTCTTAAATTGATGTAGATCTTGCTCAGCCCCAGCGCGTAGGCGCGCGTCTTGCCCCAGTCGTAGGGTTCGTAGTAGCCGCTCTCGCTGTTGAACAGCTGCTCCATGGTGGGCGCGCCGGTGTCGTGCTTCAGCACCAGGTAGCCGTTGTCGCGCAGCCAGCGGTTCAGGTTCACGGCGCGGTAGAACGGCAGAAAGCCGTGGTCGCTGCAGACCATGAACAGCGTGTTCGGTGGCAGCGCGGCCATGATCTCGCCGACCAGGCCGTCGTACTTCACGTAGAAGTCGTGGATCGCGGTCTTCCAGGCATCCGGCGCGTGGGGGTCGTGGTTGGGGTGGCGCGCGTCGTAGTGGCGCCACATCATGTGGCAGATGCGGTCGATCTCGTAGGTGAAGGCGACCAGCAAATCCCACTCGTCGCTGCGGCCCAGCAGGCCCAGTATCTGCGCGCGCTTTTCGTCGAAGCTGAGCTGGCAGGTTTCAAGGAACGTGCCGTCGTCGATGGCGCCGTCCTGCAAAGCGCTGGTGGCCTCGGCCCAGCCCACGGTCTCGTACATGCCGTACTGGTCGGCCAGCCAGGCGCCGAACTCGAGGGGCTGCGAAACCGCAAACTGGGGCAGCTGCTCCTTCGGGTCAAAGTTCACCGGCGTGGCGTACAGCCGCACCTGGCGCCCACCCGCCAGCAGCTTGAAGCTGACCGTGCCGTGCAGGTCGAACAGCCCACCGATGCGATATTTTAACCGCAGGTGGCGTTTCCACTCACCGGGTTGCAGCGTGAACGCAGGCTCTTCCACGGCGGCGTCGCCGAATTGCAGCGTCACTCCCCCACCCTCGGCGCGCGTGACCGTGAAGGGGATTTCTTCGCGCGGCATCAGGGCCAGCTCGCCGTCTTCCCACTTCTTCCACTCCGCGCGATTGAACTTGGCCGGCGGGCCCAGCAACCGCGCCCGCGCGACGTCGGCCGCGAACTCCAGACTCTCGATACGGCCGGACATCTCGGTCAAGCGGCCGACGCCTTCGTGGTGGGGCTCGGTGAAAAGCGTGTAGGTGTGAAACGTCCCCATGGCGTCCGGCGTGGCGAGGCCGGTGGTCATCTTCGTCTCGGCAAAGTCCTCGGCCGCGGGCCAGTTCACCGGCGCGCCGATCACGCGGGCGCGCAGGCCATGATCGTCGGCCAGCTTCCAGAAGGTGGTGCCGGTGCGCGAGGTGACGGGCTGCGGCACGGTCTCGGGCAGGTTGTTCAGGAAGGCGAACACGCCCAGCCACAGGGCCAGCAGCGGGAACAGCCAGCGCGTCAGCTTGTAGCCATTGCGCGCGGCCAGGTAGCTGAACACCGGCGCCGCCAGCGCAATCCCGCCCAGGGCATACAGCGCAGCCAGCCGGTTATCCAGCGCGCCGGCCGGCGAAACCGCCACCATGGCCAGCACCAGGCTGGCGGGCACAAGCTGGTGCACCGGCCGACGGCCGCGGGTAGCACGGGCCAGCAGCTTGCCGAACAGCAGGCTGAGCGCGATCACGCCCAGGGCGACACCCAGCGCGATCGGCAACCGCAGCCAGGGGCTGCCGCCGGCCAGGGGCTGCTCGTTGGCGCGGGCCAGCGAGAGCTCGGGCTCGTAGCTGTCCTGCTTGCGCTTGATGAAGCCGAAGATGCCGGTCTTGCCCGGGTTCAGGCCGGTGGTCATGGTGGACCACGCGGCCGGGCTCATGGGCGGGTAGGAGGTCTCGAGCGCGCCGTAATGCCCCTGTTCGGCCAGCTTGCTGAAGTTGGGCAGGTCGCCGGCCTGCTGCCACTGGTCCATCAGGCGTTTGTCGAGCGCGTCAACGCCGAGCACCACGACCTTGCCCGGCCCGTCCGCCGCAAGGGGCAGCGCGAAAAGCAGAACAATCAGCAGGATGCAGGCGTTGCGCATGTGTCCGGGATTGACTATTACTAAAGGGCCTTGGGGCTTCGTCGCTCACGAAAGCTATCACGGCCGGGAATTCATGTCAGTACAAGACCAGCCAACCATAACCAGCGCATACCGTTCCGTGGGCGTGACCTTCGAGTCGCTGGTGTGCAACAGCGAAGCGTTCCGTGAGGCTCTGCGGCTGGCGGCCAGCGCCGCCAGCAAGGACGTCTCGATCCTGCTGCTGGGCGAAACCGGCACCGGCAAGAACCTGATCGCCCAGGCGATTCACAACGCGTCAAGGCGCCACAACAAGCCGTTCGTGAGCGTGAACTGCAGCGCGATTCCCGACACGCTGCTGGAGGCCGAGCTGTTCGGCAGCGAAAAGGGCGCCTACACCAGCGCCGACAAGCTGCGGCGCGGCAAGTTCGAGCTGGCCGACGGCGGCACGCTGTTTCTGGACGAAATCGGCGACATGAGCGCCGTGGCCCAGGCCAAGGTGCTGCGCGCCTTCGAGTACCGGCAGTTCGAGCGCGTGGGCGGCGAGCAGACCCTGCACACGGACGTGCGCATCATCGCCGCGACAAACCGATCCATGGAGCAGCTGCTGACCAGCGGCAAGTTCCGCGAAGACCTGTTTTACCGCATGAACGAGTTCACCATCGAGGTGCCGCCCCTGCGCAAACGCAAGGCGGAGATTGAGCCGCTGGCGCAACGCTTCATCAAGGAATGCAACGAGCGCTTTGGCACGCATATTAAGGGCATCGAGCCCACGGCCATGCAGCGCATGCAGGCGCACGACTGGCCCGGCAACGTGCGCGAGCTGCGGGCTGTAATCAAGCGCGCCAGTGTGGCGGCGCCCGGCGACATGATTCGCGCCGAAGACCTGCGCCTGGCGGTGGCACCCAGCAGCACGGACGAGATCGTGCCGCCCAACGCCGACAGTTCACTGGCCGGCATGGAGGCGCGTCACATCGAGAAGGTGTTGAAGCAGACCGGCTGGAACAAGAAGGAAACCAGCAGCCTGCTGGGCATCTCGCGCCCGACGCTGGACCGCAAGATCAGCGAATACAACCTGAAGAAGCCGGACTAAGGAATGCAGAATTGTGAATTCAGGATTCAGCACGCTTCCGAGCTGAATCCTGAATCCTCAATTCTGCATCGTTTTAGAATCCGGTCGGTGAGCTGAAGCGCCACTTGCTCAGCTTCATGGCCGGCACCACGAAGTTGCCGCCGAACAGTGCGCCGCCCGTGGCGTGGGCTTCTTTGCCGAGCGCGTCAATGTGCGCCAGCGCCGTCAGCAGGCTTTGCGTGAAGCGCATGTTCTTCACGGCGTGTGTCAGCTTGCCGTCCTCGATCATGAAGGTACCCGCGCGCGTCATGCCGGTGATGCTGACCTCCTGCTGGTTCACTACATTCGTGTAATGCAGCTTGGTCACCAGCAGGCCGCGTTTGGTGTTTGCGATCATCTGCTCGACGCTCTGGTCGCCGGTGCTTACCACCAGGCTGCCGGGGCCGGCGCCCTGGGCGCTGGGCTGCTGGCTGGCGTGGCCGGTGTTCTGCTGGCCGCACAGGGCCGCGCTGCGGCGGTCGTGCACCACGGCCTTGACGGTGCCGCCTTCCACCAGCGTGACCTTCTGGGTCGCGAAGCCTTCCATGTCGAAGGGCGTGCCGCCGAGTTCCGGATGATAGGGGTTCTCGACGATGGTCAGCTTCTTGTCGAGGATCTGCTGGCCCAGCTCGCCACGGTGGAAGCTGCGCTTTTCAGCGAACGCCAGGCCGTTGGCCGTCAGCCAGCCCCAGAACAGCATCATCTCGGCCACGGCCGCGGGCTCGAAGATCACCGGGTACTCGCCTGGCTCAATGGCCTGGGGCTTGGTGCCGCGCTCGGCCTTTTCGGCGGCGCGCTGGCCTGCCGCCCAGGTGTCGACCTTGTTGACGTCGAGCGAGAACGCTTCCGCCCAGCCCTCGACGCTGCCTTTGTCTAGAAACGCGCTGACGCTGAACTCGGCCTTGGTGCCGGCTTTGTAGGCGAACACGCCGGTGTTGGTGCCGTAGGCGACCGCGCCCTCATCGGTGTCGAAAATGCCCGCGCCCTCAAGGCCGCGCTTGTCGTAGTCGCTGAGCACTTTGCCGATTGCCTCGGCGCGCTGGGCGGGCGTAAACTTCGCCGTGCCCTCGTGCCAGGCGTTGACCTGCTCGTACTGCGGCTGCTTGTCGATCAGAGGCAGCAACGTGGGGTCCTCGGCCGCGACGCGGGCAACCGTGAGCGCCGACTGCACGCAGCGCTTGATGCTGGCGTCGTCAAACTGGTTCACGCTGGCGACGCCCTGACGTTTGCCGTTGATCACGCGCAGGCGCAGGGTCTGGTTGGTAAGCCCGACGTTCTGGGTGATCACGTTGCCGGAAAAACGCGTGCTGTTGGTGGTGCTGGAAAAGACGATTGCTTCAACCTGCTCGGCATCCGCCAGCTTGATCACCTTGTCAATCAGCGCCTTCGACTCTTCACGGTTCAACATTACGGGCTCCTTGGGTCCGGATTGTAGCGACGAACCGGCTGCAACTGCAAAAGCTGTTTAACCGCAAAGAACCGCAAAGGACCGCGAAGCAAGTGATTGGCGGGCGTTGGCTGCCCTTTGCGGTTTCAGACGCGTTTTTTCCGTGAACCCTTTTGCCCTTCGGCCGGTATTACCTGTTGGCGCTGCTGAAACTTCCCCGGGGCGGCGCCTTACTGGTGCGCCGTGTTGAGGGTCGTCACAGACGCAGTTGACAAGATGCCCGCAAACAAGGCAGTTTCGCGTCCTATGGCCCACGATAAGGATGCCGAACTGGCCTTGATTGCCAGGGCGCGCAAAGGCGACGGCGACGCCTACGGCCAGCTTGTGCAAGCCAACCAGGACCGCATCTACGCCAGCGTGCTGCGCCAGGTGCGCGACGAACACAAGGCCATGGACATCACCCAGGAGGCCTTCATCCAGGCCTACCGCGCCATCGACACCTATGAAGACCGCGCGCGCTTCAGCACCTGGATGTATCGCATCGCCATGAACCTGATCACCAGCCACTACCGGCACGAGCGGGCACAGAAGCGCGGCGGCAGCCAGACCGAAACCAGCCTGAACATCGAGGGCATGCCCGAGCCCGGCGCCGACCAGCGCACCCCCGACGACGCCGTAGCCGCGGCCGACCTCGGGGTGCTGGTACGCGCCGCCATTGACGAGCTGGACGACGAGTACCGCGACGTGGTGGTGATGCGCGACCTGCAGGACCTCAGCTACGAGGAAATCGCCGAGACGCTCAAGATCGCGCCCGGTACCGTGCGCTCAAGGCTGCACCGCGGCCGCGAAAAGCTGCGCGAGAAGCTGAAGCACCTGGCGTGAACGACTCATCATCGTTGATCATTGTGTGGGCCCGACAATCTTGTCGGGCCGGCTGAGCGGAGCGAAGCCGACTTGTCGCGCCGGAATCGGCGCGACCGCCGACAGGATTGTCGGCGCCACCCGACGCTGACTGCAACTGTTCTGTGCCACCAGTACGTCGGTGACAACAGCCCAGGTCCGCACAAAAGAAGAGCCCGCCTTGACGACGGGCTCCTCTTCTCCGTTTGGTCATGTGCAGGCATCAGGCCCTGCGGCGACGAGGCAGTGTCGCCAGGCCGAGCAGCGCAACGACCAGGAACAACGCATAGCTGCTTCCGCTGCCGGAGGCGCAGCCGGCTCCGCCGCCACCGGCGCCCGCGCCGGACATGTCAACCGGGATGGTGCCCGTCGCGTTGACGTGCACCTTCACGCGGTCGGTATCCGATGCGGCCGAGGTATCCGTGACGGTCAACTCGAACTCAAGCGTCGCGTTGACACCGGGCGCCGTGAAGGAAGGCGAGGGCGTGCCGGCGTTGCTGAGTGTGACCGGCGTGCCGCCGACCTGCACCCAGTTGTAACTGAGCGGATCGCCGTCCGGGTCCGTGCTCGCGGTGCCGTTCAGCATCACCGAGGCGTTGAACACCGCGCCCTGGTCCGGCCCCGCGTTGGCATTGGGCGGATAGTTGGAGGGCGTGACCGTGATCGTCACGTCATCCGTGTCGGTTCCGCCATTACCGTCATTGACAGTCAGCCGGAAGGTGTAGGTGCGCACCGCCCCCACCGTCGGCGCCACGAAGCTGGCCGACACGGTGTTGGCGCCCTGCAGGCTGACGGTCTGGCCGGCGGTCTGCGTCCAGGAGTAGCTGAGGGTATCCCCGTCCGGGTCGGAGCTGCCGCTTCCGCTCAAGACGACCGTGGCACCCTCAAACACATTCTGGTTTGCGCCGGCGTTGGCAACGGGCGGGTTGTTACCGCCGCCGCCGCCTCCACCGCCGCCGCCGCCTGAGCTGGAAATCCAGCCCTGCACCATGGTGTCTGTCACCTGGGTGCCGGGACCGGTCCAGAGCAGTTTGCCTGTGCGGTCAAACACCCAACTGGTACCGAAACTGAGGCTGCCGCTCGGGTAGTAGTAGGCCGGAACCGAGCTGGCCGCCGCGATGCCATACAGCGAGCCCCAGGCCTGGGCGGTCGACCAGATCTGGGAATTGGCAGTGCAGCCGGACCAGCCGACCATGCTCACGGCAATGATCTGGAAGTCCGAGCCTGCGTTGTTGTTGTGAAGCGAGTTCAAGTGCGGAACTGCACTTTGGCAGATCCCTCAGTTGATCCCCCACAACTCCAACATCGTGATGTAACCGGGTGCTGCGAAGTAGTCATTCAGTTCGTTGACGCCGGCCGGCACTTGCCATTGATCAGCAAACGGAATGTTGCCCGCCTGGCTCCCGATAGCCTGTGCGGACGCTGTGCTGGCGGCAAGCCCGACGCTTGCGAGCAGTACAGCAGTTAGGACGAGCTGTCGGCCCAGTCGACAACGTGTGTACGACATGTGACACCTCCTCCTGGTAAAGAAATGAAAGAACGTCGCCGGACACCCTGCCTCACCTTCGATGTACGGCGTGCTGATTCAACGGCGGCGGTTTGGACAGGTTCAAAAATTCAGCCTGGAAATTGACCACTTTCCCTAAGTGGCCCATTTTCAGGCGTTGCGTGGCGATTCGCAGTCCAAATGCGTTTCGTTTTCCTCACCTCGAATCAGTAAAGACCTACGGAAGCGCACCGCACGCACACGGCCTTTTTGCCTGCAAATCACTGGCGCAAGTTTGAAGCCCACGGGATGATCTGCGATCCACTTCTTCGAAAGGAATCCGATGAACCGTTTCGAGTACGCCACCGTCGAATGGCTCTGGGACCAGGGCGCCCTGCGCGCCGACCTGCCCGGCGGCGAGACCAAGTCCGCCCGGGGTGAGTACGGCGCCGTGGTGCAACTGCTCACGGAGCTCGGTCGCGATGGCTGGGAAGTCGCCACCTGCGCGACTTCAGCCAACTGGCTGTTCTGGACGCTCAAGCGCACTGCCTTGAGGTAGGCATGCACAAGGTCAACCTGGCCGAGAAGCTGGCCAAGATCACCACACCTTGGTCCCCCACTGTGGTGGCCGAGCTCAACGGCCAGTTCGTGAAGCTGGCCAGGTTCGAGCACGAATACGTCTGGCACAAGCACGACGTTGAGGACGAGCTGTTCTACGTGATTGAAGGCCGCCTCAACATTGAGTTGCGCGACCGCACCATCGAGCTGAAGCCGGGAGAGTTCTTCGTCGTCCCCCACGGCGTCGAGCACAAGCCCGTGGCCGTCACACCATGCAGCGTGCTGCTGTTCGAGCCGGCGAGTACACTCAACACCGGAGACGCCCCAACCAACCAGTGGACGCGCAAGCCGGAAGAACTGGACCGCTTATGAAGACAGGAGCCCGGAGCGCCAGCGACGGGTAAGCACCCGAGCCACTAAGGGTAGGCTGACCCCTCGCTTGCGCTCACAACTTCGCGAGCGTTACGTCGCGCAGGTCGCGCTCCTGTTCCGAGCCATGACCGATCCCTTCGAAAACTGGATCAGCAAGCTGTTTCAGCGCTGGCTGGGTGAGCTGACCCACCAGGAAATCGCGCGCGCACTGAAAGCGCTCACGCGCGACTACGTGCAGCGCCGCACACGCCTGCGCGGCAAGGCGCTCGAGGGCCGCGGCAAGCAGGCGGCCTTTGCCTGCTACTACGCGCCGAGGCATTTCGTGATCGTGCGGGAAGTGCTGAAGGCGCTGGGAGCTGCGGCCATCGGCGAGACGCCGATGCCACTTGTTGACCTCGGATGCGGCAGCGGTGTGGCGGGCGCCGCGTGGGCGCTGCACAGCGGCGGCAACGTGGTCGGCGTAGAGCTTGACCCGGATGTCGCCCGCGAGGCGGCCTTCACCTTCAAGGACCTGGGCGTGCGCGGCGGCATCGTGCGCTGCCACATTGCCCGGTACCGCTGGCCGAAGCCGCCGCTGGGAATCGTGGCCGCGTTCACCATCAATGAACTCGATGAACGCGACCGCGAACGCCTGTGGCGCGAACTCGAAAGGCAAATCAAGGGCGGCAGCCGCCTGCTGGTGCTGGAGCCCTTGGCCACAGGCATCGCGCCCTGGTGGCAGGAGTGGTCAGAACGCGTGCGTGAACTTGGCGGCCGTGCAGACGAGTGGCATTTTGAAATCGAGCTACCCGAACGCGTGCACCTGCTGGGCAAGTCCGCAGGCCTGAAGCCGGAGAAGCTGGGAGCAAGAACGCTGTGGGTAGAGCCCCGGCCGAAAGGCCGGGGAGCCGCCGAAGGCGGCAACGAACACAGCTGAGACGGGGACCAGTTCGCCGCGCAGGCGCGGCGTCCCCACCCTTTCGGGCGGGGCTCTATTTCTGCAGGGCCGCGGCGCCGCCGACGATTTCGGCGATTTCCTGGGTGATCTGGGCCTGGCGCGCGCGGTTGAGCGTGCGGGTCAGGTGCGTGATCATTTCGGATGCGTTGTCAGTCGCGCTCTTCATCGCGGTGCGGCGCGCCACCTGCTCACCGGCGTGGCTCATCACCAGCATGGTGTACATGGTCTGCGTCACGTAGCGCGGCAGCAGGTCGGCCAGGATCTGCCCGGCCGGCGGGCTGAAGATGAAATTGAGCCTGGATTCATCACCTTCTTCGGCCTGGGGCGGCTCAATGGGCAGCAGTTTCTTCACAGTCGGCGGCTGTGCACCGATGCCCTGCCAGTGCGGGTACACCACCAGCACTTCGTCGACCACGCCGTTGACGAAGTCCTCGACCAGCGGGTCCACCACACGGTGCGCGTCGGCGAAAGTCGCCTTGTCCGGGATGTCCGTGATCACGCGATGGATCGGGTACTCCTGGAAGCGCAGCGTGCCGGCGCCCTTCTTGCCCACGCAGGTCAGCTGTATCTCGCGACCTTCCGCCCTCTCGGCCGCGTAGGTGCGCTTGGCCAGCTTGATCAGGTTCGCGTTGAAACCGCCGCACAGGCCGCGGTTGGCGGTCAGCAGCACCAGGGCGACCTTCTTGACTTCGCCGCGCTTCTGCAGCAGCGGCAGGTCCAGGTTGGCGCCACCGGCGGCGATCGCGCTGATGATTTCGTTCAGCTTCTCGGTGTACGGGCCGGCCGCCTGCACGCGGTCCTGGGCGCGCTTCATTTTACTGGTAGCTACCAGTTCCATGGTCTTGGTGATCTTCTTGGTAGAGGTCACCGAGCGGATGCGCTTGCGGATTTCTTTGGGCGATTCGGCCATGGCATTTCCTGCGTCAGGGCGCGCGAGTCTGTAAAGGAAGCCCGCAGCGGTCAAGCCGCTTGCGATTCGGGATTTTAGATTTTGGATTTTGGATTGAATCACACCCGCGCAACCGCGCATTTGCGTGGCCTCTGGAGCTACCACGCGCCCGGGCATACGCAGGCCATTCCAATCCGTACCGCTGAAATCACAATCAGGCCATGACTGACGTGCTGTTCCGTCCTCAAGGCCATGACCAGGTCCGCACCTGGCTCAAGCGCGTGATCGCCGCCCGCAAGGCAAACGGCGGCTACCTGTTCATCGGGCCTGACGGCATCGGCAAATCCGCCATGGCGCTGGAGTTCGCGGCCGCCTTGCGCTGCAACTCGCCGCAGGGCGGCTGGTCCTGCGGCGCCTGCAACGAATGCGCGCGCATCGCCAGGGGCGTACACCCCAGCGTGAGAAGCTGGTCCAAGCCCGAGGACAAGACCGCCTTCCCCGTTGAGCTGGTGCGCGAGATCGTGGACGAGGCCGCCAAAAAACGCCTCGAGCCCGGCATACGCACCTTCATCGTGGCCGACACCGACCGCTTCAACGACAGCTCGGCCAATGCGTTCCTGAAAACGCTGGAGGAACCGCCGGCCGACCTGGTGTTCGTGCTGCTGGCGGAGAACCTCTCGCAGGTGCTGCCTACCATTCTTTCGCGTTGCCAGTCGGTGCGCTTTTCGCCGCTGAGCGATGAACTGGTAGCCGAGGTCAGCCGCGGCTGGGAAGGCCTGCCGGTAAATCCCGAATCGCGCGCCGTGCTGATCCGCGCGTCGCAGGGCAGCCCCGGCCGACTGCGCCGCATGGCCGACGCCGGCGTGCTGGACACCGTGCGCGACTTCCTGAAGGCCGTGGGCAACGATCCTTTCCATGCCGCGGATACGCTGGTGGGCGCCGTGCAGGGTGGCGACGACAGCGAGGCCAAGCGCGTGCAGCTTCGCGAGATCATCGCGCTGCTCAGCGCCGCGCTGCGCGACCGCATGCTGGCAAGCCTGCATTGCGCCGACCTGAAGCCCCTGACCCGCGCCGTGCAGAGTGAAACGCACAGCGCCGACCGGCTGGTGGCCTCGCTGCACAGGCTCGACGATCTGCGCGAAGCCCTCGACGGCAACGTGAACCTGAAGCTGTGCTGCGACGCGATCGCGCTGAACTGGCCGAGCTGATTCAGAGATCAGAAGTCAGAGTCAGAGGTTGGGGGACAGAGCTCAGGGATCCTCGCGATGGGCGTGGTCAGAGGGGGCGTTCGTCTTTCCCTGACCTCTGGCCACTGACCACGGAGTTCTAGTAGGGTGGCGGCCCCCTTCCTCGGGCCCGAATGACGCACGCGCGTTACATTCTGCTCTGCCTGCTTCTGCCCGCGCTGCTGGCCGCGGGCCTGTTCGCGCAGGAGACCAGTCCGGCCGGCGAAGTCGAGATCAGCTTCATCGTCGACGACGAGCAGGAAACCTTCTCCGAATGGTGGCGCGAAGGGGACGACGGCCCGTTCGTGGTGGCATTGCCCTACGCGGTGCGCATGCACTACCACGATGGCAGCACCGACCCGGCCAAAGAGCGCAAACTGCTGCTGCTGGCCGACCGCGCGCTGGTGTGGTTCGAGCCGCCCGAGGGCTCCGACGAAGCCGAGATCGAGAACGACCCCTTCCTGGCCATGACCAGGGGCATCAAGAACCTGCAGTTCTACGGCGAGGGCAACATCTGGATCAAATACTCGGTGGGCGCCGGCTACGTCACCGTGCGCGCCGACCGCGTGTTCCTGGACTTTTCGCGCAGCAGGATCGTCACCTACAACGCCAAGGGCGGGAAAGATACCCGCGAGGAGTTGAAGCTCAGCGGGCGCATCTCCAATGCCCGCGTGCACTCATCGGCCGAGGAGGCCGTCGATTCACCGGGCGGCGTGCCCATCAAGACCGGGATCGGCGTGGGCGCGGCGGGTGACTCGGCCGCCGGCGCCACGCGCGACGAATCCGTGGGCGCGGCGCCCTCAGAGGACGCCATACCGCAGCCCGCGGGCCGGCAGAAGTCGCTGCCGCAGGAACAGGGCCTGCGCCTGTTCGCGCGCGCCCAGGAACTTCGCATCGTGAGCCTGAGCGAAGCCCTGCAGGAGATTGAACTGGAGGAAGGCAGCGTGAGCTCGAGCTCGCTGGCTGTGGCTTCCTACTCGCTGTACGCGGAAAGCCTGACGATCCGGCTGACCAGCGTGCGCCAGACCATCTACATGACGCGGCCGGGGGTGCGCATCCTGGACTACCCGCTGCTCACCCTGCCCGTGAACGATTACGCCTACGACATCGACAGCCAGTTCCCGATCCGCCAGCTCGAGTTCATCACCAACAGCCGCTTCGGGTACGCGTTCCGCACCTACATCGACGCGATCGCCACCTATGACTTCTTTGCCGACCCGGAGCCGCCCTTCAACCCGCTGCAGATCGGGCCGCAGATCGACTTCTTCAGCCGGCGCGGCCTCGGCCTGGGGGTGAACCTGGACTGGGGCGGGGTCAGCGCGTTCCGCAACTTCGGGGCCGCCAGCGTGCGCAGCCTGTACATCAACGACCCGGGCGACAAGCGCAGCCGCGCCGAGGACCTGGGCTGGTACCCCGTGGAGAAGCACAGCCGCGGCCGCTTTTACGGCGCGTACTCGCAGCATTTCGGCGACGGCTGGCAGTTCGACCACCTGCTGAACTACTCCAGTGACCGCAACTTCCGCCGCGAGTTCTATGAGCCGGAGTACGACAACAACGAGCCCGAGAACAGCTTCATCCAGCTGACCAGGCGCTACGAGAACCTGAACTTCTACCTGCTGGTCGAGCCCAAGCTTCACCCCTGGCAGAACAAGACCGAGTACCTGCCGAAGCTCGGCTTTGACACGTCAAGGGTAACACTGGGCGACTTCGGCCTGCAGTTCTCGAGCCGCACCGACGCCAGCGTGCTGCGCTTCCGGCCGGGCGACGGCGACCCGCGCAGCGAGATCGCCACGATCCGCGCCGACAGCACCTCGTGGTTCAACCTGCCCTTCGAACTCGGCCCCCTGGCGCTGGACCCCTTCGTCGGCGCCCGGGCCACGGTGGCCACCACGCACCTCAAGTTCGACGAAGACGCCTCGCGACCCTCGCTGAGCGCCGACGGCACCTTCCCCGGCCTGCGCCCCGGCGACGAACACGCGGGCGGCATCCTGTACCGCTTCCTGCCCTTCTTCGGCGTCAACTTCCAGACCTTCTTCACCGGCACCTTCGGCGACGTGAAAGTTCCCGGCCTGGCCATCGACGGCCTGCGCCACGTGTTCGCTCCCTTCGTGCGCTACACCAACATCGTCTACAACAGCCTCGACGACATCCCCGGCCGCGGCTTCGTGCCCCTGGACCCGGTCGACACGCTGGACGAGTTCCATGAAGTGCGCGTCGGCTTCCGTGAGCGCCTGCAGACCCGCCAGGGCTGGGGCGAAGAGCGCCGCACCGTCGACTATTTCGAACTGATGGCCGAGTTGCCCATCTATCCAAACCGCCGCCGCGACAACGGCGACCGCAACTTCGGCGACCTCGAGCTCGCGGCCGTGTGGCGCCCGGCCCCCGGCTTCGCGATCGCGGGCAACATGTTCATCGACACGTTCACCGGCAACGTCAACCGCGCCTCGGGCAGCTTCCGCTTCGACGTGCTGAGTTTCGGGCAGGCCAGCATCTACTACCGGCTGCTGAAGGGACAGCACCAGGTGGTCGGCGTGCAGGCGAACCTGGCGGTCTCCGAGCTGTACCGCATCGGCGTGAAGCAGGAATACGACCTGCAGCAGGGCAAGTTCCGCGACACCCGCGTTGAGCTGACGCGCCGGGTGCTTGAGGCGTTCGACCTCGGCTTCGTCTTCGTGCGCGACGCGGTGGACGGCGACGTGGGCTTTTACCTCAGTATCTCGGCCGCGTTCCGCGCCCCCACCGGCTCGGCAGGACTGCTGCGATAAGCACGTCTTCCGGCCCGGTACGACCTCAACCCTTCCCCTTGCGGCTGCCCAAACTAGGCTGCGCGGCGGTTTGCGGAGACAGCGATGAAGATCAGCGTTATCGGTTCCGGTCACGTCGGCCTGATCACCGGCGTCTGTTTCGCCGAGAAGGGCCACGAGGTGCTGTGTGTCGACCACGACCGGGAAAAACTCGCCAGGCTGAAGAAGGGCGAAGTGCCGTTCTATGAGCCCGATCTGCCCGAGTTGCTGCAGAAGCACGTGGCCAGCAGGAGACTGGTCTTCAGCGACCGCACCGAGGACGCCGTCGAGTTCGGACAGGCCGTTTTCATCTGCGTCGGCACGCCCAGCACGGAGCGCGGCAAGGCTGACATGAGCTACGTCGAAAAGGTCGCCCGCACCATCGCGGAAAACCTGAAAGACTACCGGCTGGTGATCGAGAAGAGCACCGTGCCCATCAAGACCGGCGAGCGCATCCGCCGCACCATCAGCCGTTACGTGCGCGGCGACGTGCACTTCGACGTGGCCAGCAACCCCGAGTTCCTGCGCGAAGGCAGCGCGATCTACGACACCCTGAACCCGGATCGCGTCGTGGTGGGCGTCGATTCCGCCAAGGGCGAAAGCCTGCTGCGCGAGATCTACGGCGGCTTCAACTGCCCGATCGTCGTCACCAGCGTGGGCTCAGCCGAGCTGATCAAGCACGCCAGCAACAGTTTCTTGGCGCTCAAGATCACCTACGCCAACTGGCTGTCGCGCCTGTGCGAGGCCAGCGGCGCCGACATCGAGCAGGTGGTGCACGGCATGGGCCTCGACAAGCGCATCGGCCACCACTTCTTCGGCGCGGGCATCGGCTACGGCGGCAGCTGCTTCCCCAAGGACGTCGACGCGCTGGCGCACATCAGCGAGGAACTGGGCGTGGACGCGCCGCTGATCCGGCTGATCAGCGACACCAACAGGTCGCAGCTCGAGCGCTTCTACCAGCGCATCGAGTCCGAGCTGTGGGTGCTGCACGACAAGACGCTGGCCATCTGGGGCCTGGCGTTCAAGCCCAACACCGACGACCTGCGCGAGGCGCCCGCCCTGCGCCTGATCGAAAAGCTGAAGGCCGCCGGCGCCAGGCTGCGCGTGCACGACCCGGTCGCCATGCCCAACACGCGCAAGCTGCACCCGGACCTCTACTACGCCAAGGACCCCATCGACGCCGCCAGCGGCGCGGACGCGCTGATCGTCTGCACCGAGTGGCCCCAGTACAAAGAGGCCGACCTCGCCAAGGTCAAGGCCAGTATCCGCGTGCCCATGATCTTCGACGGCCGCAACTGCATCGACCGCAAGAAAGCGGCCGAGCTGGGGATGACACTGTTCGGGATCGGCAAGGCGCCGGTCAAGCCGGCCGAGTAAGGCTGAAACTCGCACGAGTCATCAACAGCAAATTACCAATAACCAATTTTCAATTACCAATGACGCCGCGAAGCATGGGCATTGGTCATTGGTAACTGGTCATTGGTAATTCGCTGTTGCAGTTGCTGAGCCCGGCGGTGGCTTCCATTCCCGCCAGCATAATCCACAATCACGCCATGATCGTGCTCGGTATTGAATCCTCTTGTGACGACACCGGCGTGGCGCTGGTGGAGAACGGCCAGAAGATCCTGGGCGGCGCGCGTGCCAGCCAGGAGAAAGTCCACGCCCAGTACGGCGGCATCGTCCCCGAGGTCGCCTGCCGCATGCACTACGAGACGCTGCTGCCCCTGGTGCAGAAAGTGTGCGCCGCGAGCGGCAAAAGCCTCGCCGACGTGGACGCCATCGCGGTCACCAACCAGCCCGGCCTGGTCGGCAGCCTGTACGTGGGGCTCAGCGCCGCCAAGGCGCTGGCATGGGCGCAGCAGAAGCCGCTGGTCACCGTCGATCATATTGAAGCCCACATTTACGCCGCCCACCTGGCCGACCCGGACCTCGACTACCCCCACGTCTCGGTCGTCGTCAGCGGCGGCCACACCGACATCTTCCTGAGCACCGGCCCCACCGAACACGCGCTGATCACCCGCACCCTCGATGACGCCGCCGGCGAATGCTTCGACAAGGTCGCGGCGCTGCTCGGCATCGGATACCCGGGCGGGCCGGCCGTGCAGGCCACCAGCCTGGGCGGCAATCGCGAAGCGGTGGCCTACCCGCGCGGCGACGCGGGCCCCGAGGGCCTGCAGATCAGCTTCAGCGGCCTCAAGACCGCCGTGCTCAATGACCTGCGCAAGCGCGGCTTCGTGGTGGAGGCCGCTAAAAACGCCGGACGTCTGATCACCGCGCGCGCCCCGGAAACGCCGGTGCCCGCCAGTGAGACCCGTACGCTCAGCGTGCGCCTGCCGCTGGCCGACATCGCGGCAAGCTTCCAGGAGGCGGCCGTGGACATACTGGTGCGCGCGACGCTGGCGGCCACGCGTAAGGCGCGCTGCCGCAGCGTGGTGCTGTGCGGCGGCGTGGCGGCGAACAAGCGCCTGCGCGAGGTGATGGCCGCCGCCTGCAAGGCCCAGAAGAACACGCACTTCATGGCCGCGCCCCTGAACCTGTGCACCGACAACGCGGAGATGATCGCGGGCCTGGGCTTCCACAAGCTGGTCACCGGGCAGATTTCCGGCCTCGACGCAGACGTGCTTCCGAACAAAGACGAGAAACGCCAGAAGGCGGGGACCGCCTAGGCCGTGGCAATCCGGCGCTACAACCCCGGCTACAAGCCGCCGGCCACGCTGGCGCTTGTCGGCGTGAACGTCGGCATCGCGATCATCGACATGCTCAGCGGCGGCATGCTGGAGCGGCTGTTCTGGGCGCGCGGCATCGACATCCAGTACGGCCAGTACTGGCGGCTGTTCACCTGCGCGTGGGTGCACGCCGACATCATGCACATCGCGTTCAACGCCTACGGCATCTACGTGCTGGGCATGCTGACGGAACAGCTGCATGGCTGGAGAACGCTGCTGCTGATCTACCTGGCTTCGCTGCTGGGCGGCAGCGCGCTGGCGATCGCGTTCATGGACCCGGGCACTCCGCTGCTGGGCGCGTCGGGCGCCGCCTACGGCCTGTTCGGCGCCGTGCTGGGCAGCCTGTACGCGCGAACGGGCAGCATCGCCGACCTGTGGAAGATCCCGCTCGCGCGCACGCTGCTGATCTGGCTGGCGTTCGGCGTGTACCTCAGCCTGCGGCCGGGCGTCAGCATGCTCGGTCACCTGGGCGGCTTCGTGCCGGGCGTGGTGCTGGGGATGTTCTTTGAGCACCGCTATCGGCGTGAGCTGGACATCTACCACAAGCTCGGCGCGGCGCTGGTTTGCGCGTCGATCGTGCTGCTGCTGGCGTTCTGCATCGCGCCTTTCACGCGCTCGAGCTGGTACGCCGCCCGCGCGCTTCGCGCCTACGAGAGCGGCGACATTCAGCGGGGCGACGGGCTGCTGGCCGACGCGGAAAAACGCAACCGCGCCAACGAAGGCTCGCGCAGGCTGCTGAATCACCTGCGTACCTGGCGCAAAGGGCACGATCTGCTGCCGCGGCAATACACCGTCGAGGTGTTGCGCCTGCCGCTGACTCATGCCCAGGGAATCCCCGGGGCAGTCCGGCCTGACGGAAGAGTCGAGGCCTACCGGTATCTGCCCGCACTCGAGGAAGTGCCGGAGTCGCTTGAACCGTCTGCTCCGCCAGACTAGAGTTCAACGCGGAGAACTTCATGGCCAGCAACCGCGAGGCTTTCGACGAAGCGCGCCGCTACATCGCCGGCGGCGTGAACAGCCCCGTGCGCGCCTTCAAGGCCGTGGGCGAGACGCCGCTGTTCTTCGCCTCGGGCTACGGCTGCAAGATCACCGACATCGAGGGGCGCGAGTACGTCGATTACGTGGGCTCATGGGGCCCGCACATCCTGGGCCACGCGCCGGAGGCCGTGGTCACCGCCATCACCCGCGCGGCGAAATCCTCCACCAGTTTCGGCGCGCCCACGGTCAGCGAGACCACCCTGGCGCGCATGATCTGCGAGGCGCTGCCCGGCTGCGACCGCGTGCGCCTCACCAACAGCGGCACCGAAGCCAGCATGAGCGCTCTGCGCCTCGCGCGCGGCGCCACCGGCCGTCCCAAGATCGTCAAGTTCGCGGGCTGCTACCACGGCCACGTGGACAGCCTGCTGGTCAGCGCGGGCAGCGGCGCGCTGACCTTCGGCAGCCCGGACAGCGCGGGCGTAACGGCCAGCGTGGCGGCCGACACCATCGTGCTGCCCTTCAACGACGTCGATCACGTCGAGCGCGCCTACGCCGAGTGGGGCGACCAGATCGCCGCCACCATCGTGGAGCCGATCGCCGGCAACATGGGCGTGGTGATGCCCGTGCGCGGCTATCTCGAATCGGTTGCGGCCATCACGCGCGAGTCGGGTGCGCTGTTCATCATGGATGAAGTGATGACCGGCTTCCGCGTCGCCTGGGGCGGCGCGCAGCGGCTGCTGAATATCCAGCCGGACCTGACCGTGCTCGGCAAAGTGATCGGCGGCGGCATGCCGCTGGCGGCCTTCGGCGGCCGCGCGGACCTGATGGACCAGCTGGCGCCTGAGGGCCCCGTGTACCAGGCCGGCACGCTTTCGGGCAACCCGGTGGCGGTATCGGCCGGGCTGGCAACGCTGACGCAGTTGCGCAGCCACCCGCAGATCTACCGGCGCCTCGAGGTGCTGTCGGCGCGGCTTGAGCTCGGCTTGCGCAAGGCCGCCGAGCGCGCGGGCGTGAAGGTCTACATCGCGCGCTGCGGCAGCATGCTGACGGTGTTCTTCCAGGCCGGGCCGGTGCATGACCTTGACGGCGCGCGCCGCAGCAACACCGGCCAGTTCTCGCGCTTCCATGCGCTGATGCGCGAGCAGGGCCACTACCTGCCACCCAGCCAGTTCGAAGCCTGGTTCGTCAGCAACGCCCACACCTTCCGCGACATCGACGCCACCATCAGCGCGGCCGAGCACGCCTTTGCGCAACTGGTGCCCGAGCCGGTTGCCAACTGATTCACCCGCAACCGGCAGCAGTCACCTTGGTGACTGTCCCCTTTCAGCTACCTTCGCGGCCAACTTCACCCCCAATTGGGAAGCAGGCCGAATTGTGTCCCAGCCAACCGCCCCTGTGGCATAATGTCGGCATGAGCAGCATTGCCGTGATTCCGTTTTCCACCCGCATTTCCGACGAGCTGGCCGGGCACGTTGCGCGCGGTCTGAGCCTCGAGCTTGCGGACTGGCTTGGCACCCTGGGGGGCGACTGCCTGGTGCTTCCCAGCGCCCAGACCGACGAGGACGGCGCCTGGCGCAAGCTGGTGAGCTTCACCGAAGAACTGCCGCCCGAGGCCGTGATCGAGCTGATCCATGGCATCCCCGACGAAAACGGGCACGAGCCCGAGTACCGCCTGGTCGTCAGCGGCATCATCGAGCAGATCGGCGGCACCCCCTTCCAGGACGGGCTCAGCATAGCGGTTTCGGTCACCGACATCGCCGGCGGCTTTCCGCGCGGGCGCTTCACCGCCGACCTGATGCCCGTCAGCTTCGGCGATTCGATCGCTTCACTGTTCGGCCAGGTCGCGGAGGCCCTGGGGCTCGAGCGGAAGACGCCTTACGCCACGATCACCCGCAACTTCCAGGCCTGGCTGAACCTGCTGATCACCCGGGCGCTGATCCTGGCCGCCGAAGTCGGCGCCGTCGCGCGCAACGCACAGGGCATCTACAACCCGGCGCTGGAGGCCCTGCGACTCGACCCCGCCTTCACCGCCGCCCGCGACAAGCTGGGCGACCTGGCCCAGGTTCTGGTGCTGGAACGCGGCTTTGAGCCCGGCGAGGCCGTGAAGGCGCTCGACCAGGCCGTGGCACGCGCCGGCACCGACTGGCGCGCACTGCGCGCGCGCGGGCACCTGATGCTGGCGGCCAACGAGCCCTCCCACGCCGCCAAGGCCTTCTGCCAGGTGCTGAGCGGCAAGCACGAGGCGCCCGACAAGAACGAGCGCATGCGCGCCGCGCTGCTGGCCGGCAAGGCCTTCAACCTGGCCGACCGCCACGTCGAGGCCCAGCGCGTGCTCAGCGTCGCCATGCAGGCCGAGAACCTGCGCGTGGAGGCGATTGTCGAAAGCGCGACCTCCAGCGCCGCCATGGGCGAGAGCGCGGTCGCCGAGCGCCTCTGGCGCCGGGCTCTCGAGCTGGAGCCCCAGAGCATCTCCGCGCGCCTCTACCTGGCGCGCCTGTACCGCTCGCGCGGCGAAGCCGACAAGGCCGCCGAGCAATACGAGGAACTGGTCAAGGCCCACGGCCTGCCACGCGAGGTGTTCGCAGATGCCGCCGAGTTCTTCGTGGTCAACGGCCGTCACGAACAGGCCCTTGCCGCAGCCGAACGCTACGCCGACGAACACCCGGGCGACGCCATCGCTCACGTGCTGACGGCCAGCTCATTGAACGCGCTGGGCAGGCACAAGCGCGCCTTGAAATCGCTGGATAAAGCCGAAGTGTGCGTGGGCGTGGAGGAAATCCGCGACCTGGTCACGCGCCAGCGCCGCTACGCGGAGCATCCGGACGCCGAACAGCGCTTCCGCACGGCCGCCGACGCAGCGCTGAGCGGCAACGCCGAACGCGGCGAGGCCGAGATGCGCGAGTTGATCGAGCGCTTCCCCGAATTCTGGGAGGCCCACCTGTTCCTGGGCATCTCCTTGCGCCGCCTGGAGAGATGGCAGGAGGCGCGCGAGGTGCTCGAACACCTGAAGGCAAACCAGCAGCTGCCCGGCATCGACAAGGAGCTGACCGGCATCTACTCGCAGCTCGGCCAGCCCGAGAAAGCGCTGGAATGCGCCAAACAGGCCATGGATGCAGCACCCGAGGACCCCACGCTGCTGACCAATTACGCGGCCGCGCTGCTGGAGAACGACCGGGTCGACGAAGCCGCCAAGTACGCCGCCCGGGCCGAGATGCTGATGCCCGGCGATGAACCCACGGCCAAGCTGATGGAGCTGATCAAGCTGCGCATGACCAGGCGCGGAATGATCAAGAACTTCGCGGCAACCATCAAGGAAGCCGCCAGCTGGTTCAAGTTCGGCCGCCGCAAGAAGTAGTCACACTGGTTGAACAGCGTTCCCCATCCCTCGATTTGTCGCACCGCTTGCTAGACTCGCGGCATGAGTTTCTCTGACTCCATCCTTGGCCCGGCCGGCCTGATCGCCCAGAAGCTGCCCGGCTATGAAGACCGGCCGCAGCAGCTGGCGATGGCGCAGGCCGTCGAGCGCGCCCTGGACGGCAACCGCCACCTCGTGGTGGAAGCCGGCACCGGCGTGGGCAAGTCCTTCGCCTACCTGGTGCCCGCCATCCGCCGCGCCGTGGAGGGCAAGCCCGACGACCGCCCCGTGGTGATCAGCACCGGCACCATCGCCCTGCAGGAGCAGCTGTTCAACAAGGACATCCCGTTCCTGCGCAGTGTCTGGGGGCAGGAGTTCACGGCCGTGCTGGCCAAGGGGCGCAGCAACTACGTCAGCCTGCGCCGCCTGCACAGCGCGCTGAAGCAGGAAGACCGGCAGAGCAGCGGCGACCTGGGGCGCGAGCTTGCACGCCTGCGCCGTTGGGCCGAAGAAACCGAAGACGGCAGCCGCAGCAGCATGGACTTCACACCCAGCGGCGAAGCCTGGGAGCAGGTGGTCAGCAGCAGCGACAACTGCCTCGGCCGCGCCTGCCCGAACTTCGAGCAGAAGTGCTTCTACCAGCGGGCAAAGCGCCGCATCTACAACGCCAACATCCTGGTGGTGAACCACGCCCTGCTGTGCGCCGACCTGGCGCTCAAGGCCCAGGGCGTGAACTACCTGCCCGACTACCGCTACCTGATCGTCGACGAAGCCCACGACCTCGAACGCTACGCCAGCGACCACCTGGGCATCCACGTGAACCGCGACGGCGTGCGCTACTCCCTGGGCATGGTGTTCAACGCCCGCAGCAAAAAGGGCCTGATCGACCGCTTCGATTTCCTGCGCGGCTGCCACGACGCCGTGCGCAAGGCCCGCGACGCCGTGGAACGCTTCTTCATCGAGGTCGAAACCTGGACGCGCCGCAACGGCCAGTCGCCCGTGCGCGTCGGCAAACCTGAGCTGTTCCCCACGGAGGCGGCCGAGGCACTGGTCGAGCTCGCGCTGCTATTAAAGGAAGGCACGCTGCGCACCGAGAACGAGGAAGAACGCCTGGACATCGAGAGCGTCATGAAACGCCTCAACAACGCGGCCGCCGGCATGCTCAGCTTCGTGAACCAGCAGCTTGAGGGCCAGGTCTACTGGGTCGAAACCAACGTCGGCCGCAACGAGCAGAACGTAGAGCTGCACGCGGCGCCCGTGCACGTCGGCGACCTGCTGCGCAAGCACCTGTTCGAGCGCTGCAAAGGCGTGGTGCTGACGAGCGCGACACTGGCCACCGGCCCCGACAAGTTCGACTACGTGCGCGGCCGCCTGGGCGTGCCCGACGACGCCGACCAGCTGCAGGTGGGCAGCCCCTTCGACTTCAAGAACAACGCCCAGATCGTGATCCCGCGCGACATGCCCGAGCCTCCCAAAGGCGGCGGCCAGGACGAGGAATACGACAAGCGCATCAACGAGGAAGTCACGGCCGCCATCCAGCGCAGCCGCGGCGGCACCTTCGTGCTGTTCACCAGCTACGGCCAGATGCGCCGGGTTTACGACGCGCTGCACGCCAAGCTGGAGTTCCTGGGCTACACGCCCCTGCGCCAAGGCGAAGGCCTGGGCCGCCAGCGCATGCTGGAGCGCTTCAAGGAAGGCGAGAAGATGGTGCTGTTCGGCGTGGAGAGCTTCTGGCAGGGCGTGGACGTGCCCGGCGAGGCGCTGACGACCGTGATCCTGGTGCGCCTGCCGTTCCCCGTGCCCAGCGACCCGCTGGTAGCCGCGCGCATGGAGGAGGTGCGGCGCTCGGGCGGCAACGACTTCAACGACTACATGGTGCCGGAGGCCACCATCAAGCTGCGCCAGGGTTTCGGCCGGCTGATCCGGCGCAAGGACGACTTCGGCACGGTGGTGATTCTGGACGCGCGCGTGATCAGCAAAGGCTACGGCAAGCGCATGCTGAAGGCCCTGCCCGAGTGCACCATCACAGACGGCAAAGGCGGCGACCCGCGCGAGAAGAAGCCGGCGCCCGCCAAGCAGATCGAGTTTTAGGGCACTGTCCCCGTAGTCGAGGCACACATGAATTCTCGAAGACGGGGACAGTCCCCAAAGGCGGGGACAGTCCCCCACCGCACAGTCCCCCAGCGCGGCTCCAGTTACCGCAGTTTCGCCATCGTCCATGAAGACGCAGATCTTGTCGTGGTCAGCAAGCCCGCAGGCCTGCTTACCAACATGGCCGAAGACGCCGAGCAGACCTTGCAGGACCAGTTGTGCGCGCACTTCAGGCAGCCGGAGATTGCGGCCGTGCATCGGCTGGATCGGTTCACCTCCGGGCTGGTGGTGTTCGGTCGCACGATCCGCGCGCTGGAGGCTTTGGGCGCGCTGGTGCGTGACGGCAAGCTGGAGAAGCGCTACTGGGTGCTGACCGTCGGTGTGCCGCAACCCGCCAAGGGGCGCATTGACGCAGCCATGGAACGCATCGAGCACCCGCGCCGCAAGATGCAGGTCAGCACGGCCGAGCACGCCCAGCCCGCACTGACCGAGTATGAAGTAGAAGAGACCCTGGGCAGCTACGCGCTGGTTTCGGCGCGGATCCACACCGGCCGTACACACCAGCTGCGCGTGCACTTCGAGCACATCGGCTGCCCGGTGGCGGGCGACAACATCTACGGCAACAAGAAGGCCAACGCGGAGCTGCGCCAGAATCACGGGTTGCAACGGCAGTTCATCCACGCGCGGGAACTTGAGTTCGAACACCCCATCACCGGCCAGAAGCTGAAGCTGCAAGCCAAGCTGCCAAAGGATTTGAGCCGGGTGCTGAAGTCGCTGCGGGGGTAGACGAACCCTCTTGCGCGCTTGCGCTTGCGGCTCTTGTTCCCATTTAGCACTTTTTTGGCTTCGGATTGGGCGTGCGCGACGTTATGATTGCGGGCGAAACGGGGCCCCTTTCAGGCAATGCATTGCCGCCGGGGCTTTTTTCTTTGGCCCTGACCGGTCGGACGGAGGTCAGCCATGTTCACCCCCAGAAAGCTCTTCTTCTCATTGTTGGCTGTGCTGGCGGTGGTGTGTTTCGCGGCCCCGGTAGCCAACGTGGACGCCCAGCGCGTCACGCGCGGCTCGAGCGGCAGCTCCGGCGGCTCGAAAGCCTCCGGCAGTTCGGGCTCGTCGCGCGCTTCAGGCTCTTCCGGGATTTCACGCTCATCCGGCGGCAGCTCCGGCATCAGCCGCTCGTCCGGCAGTGCACCCTCGGCCGGCAGCTCGCGCTCTTCCAGCGGGAGCTCCGGGATCACGCGCTCTTCAGGCAGTTCGCGCTCATCCGGCAGCAGCCCGGGCATCAGCCGCTCATCCGGCAGCACGCCCTCAGCCGGCAGTTCGCGCTCTCCCAGCCGCAGTCCGGGCATCAGCCGCTCATCCGGCAGCACGCCTTCAGCCGGCAGTTCGCGCTCTTCAGGCAGCAGCCCGGGCATCAGCCGCTCCTCCGGCACATCCAGTCGCAGCTCGGCGCCGCCCGCACGCAGCAGCTATTCCGGCGCCCCGAGCAGCAGTTCATCGCGCGGGGTTTCATCCCTGTCCCGCACCAGCTATCGCCCCGCGCCTTCGCGCACGACGGCCAGCGGTGTGCCGACCATCTCCCGCGCTCAGCCCGGCTCGTCCCGCACATCCAGTCGCGACACCGCCGCCACGGCCGTGCCGCGCAGCGACACCCGCAGCACTCGCGGCACCAGCAGCGTGCCTTCGCTGACCCGCGCCGACTCGATTTCCAGCCGCAGCACGCGCGCGACGGGCGACCTGGCGACGCGCTCGACCTCCAGCCGGCTCAGCACGCGAGGCAGCGGTGAAATCTCGGAGCGCAGCACGCTGACATCGTTCCGCACCACGCCCACGGAGAGCTTCCGCAGCAGCGTGAGCAGCCCGCGCGAGCCGCTGCCCACCACCACGACCTACCGCACCACCACGTACTCGCCGTACTATTATCCCAGCAATTACTACACGCCGAGCTACTACTACAGCGCGGGCTACTACAGTTACCCCTGGTACTACAGCGGTTTTTCGCTCGGCATCGGTTTCCAGATCGGCAGCTTCTATTTCGGGACCAGCTGGTGGGGCTGGCCGTCCTACTCGTACTGGGGCTACCACCCCTTCTCCGGCAGCTTCGCCGCGGCCTTCCTGGTGGGCACCGCCTGGCGCATCATCCCGTACACGGCGCTGGGCTGGGTCGGCTACAACTGGGGCGGATACTGCACCTACTGGCCTTGGGGCTCCTGGCGCCGATACCACCGCTACCATTATCGCGGCTTCTACTTCCGGGTGTGCCGCCCTTACTGGTACGGCTACACGCGCTGGTACGACTACTCGCCATACCGCTACGGCTACGTGTCGCTGGTCTATGATTCGCTGTACGACCGCGGCTACGACACCGGCTACGACCGCGGTTACAACCGGGGCTACGAGGAGGGCGCCGAGGATGCCACCGGCTACCGCGACGACCGCCGCCGCGACGAGATCGGCAGCAAGCCGCGCCCGCGCGTGCCGGACAGCGGGATCGACAAGGCCAAGGCCGACGCCGCCGAGGAATACCGCTACGAGATGAGCCGCGGCACCGAGGCCTTCGGCAACGGCGACTTCAAGACCGCCACCAAAGCCTACAAGGAAGCGGTGATCCTGAACCCGGACAGCGCCGACGCCCGCTACAGTCTGGCGATCAGCGCGTTTGCCGAGGGCAAGTACGCCTTCGCCGCCTTCGCCCTGCGCCGCGGCGTGAACCTGAACTACGAGGCCGGCAAGATCGACATGGCCCGCGTGTTCGGCGATCCCGCCAGGCTCAAGGACTACGTCAGCGCGCTCGAGTCCGAGCTGGCGATGTACCCGGAAGATCCCGACCTGCTGCTGCTCAGCGGCTATCTGGCGCTGCGCAGCGGCGACGCCTCCGCCGCCGCGGACAGGCTCGACCGGGCGCTGAAGGCAGCTCCACAGGACGCCGCAGCCAGGGCCCTGCAGCGCGAGGCCATGGAAGCGCTGGAGAACGAGTAGGCCCACACGATCCACAGGCCCGGCTTCGGCCGGGCCTGTTTCGTTTCATGCTCAGCGGCACAGCGCACCCGCGGCTCCTGTTTCTGCCGCCTGCCGCCCGGAAGCCATATTGCACCGAATAAGACCCATGGCACACTCGGCTCATGGCCCGGATCCTTTCCACAGACGGCAGCAGCTTCTTCGAACTCACGCCCGTACGTGTCTCGCGCGGGCGGGGCGAAGCCGGCGAGGGCGACGGCGTGGTGTGCGAGGTGCGCTTCGAAGCCTACGGCGAGCCGATCGAGGGCGAGGCCCAGCTCACGCGCGGCGGCCTGACCCGCATGGTCGAGAAGCTGAAGGGCTTCGCCGAGAAGCGCGCCGGCATGATGCAGCTGCGCAGCGACGCCCAGGAAATCGAGCTCAGCCTCGCCGCCAAGCGCAGCAAGTGGACGCAGAAGATCAACGTGACCGGCCTTGCCGGCGTGCCGCGCGACGACGCGCAGCAGCCGGACGTCGCCGAAGAACTGCGGGTCGCGTTCGGCGCCACGTACCGCCAGAGCAACGCCCAGGCCGGCAGCATCGAGCACCGCTGCGGCATGGTGTGCAGCTTCGACGCGGTGGCGGAGTTCGCCCAGGTACTGCAGACCGAGTTTGAGACGGCCACCACGCGCCGCAGCACCGGCAGGGTTCAGCCGCCCGGAGCCTGACCATGGCCGGGAGTGAAGACACCGACATCCAGTGGATCGAGCGTGACTCACGCGAATGGGTGGTGTTCGCCTGGCAGCCTGATCAGCTCACGGCACGCATGACCTGCACCTACCTCGAGACCGGCGGCGTGGAGTCCCGTGTCGGCAGCCAGGGCGGGCGCTATTGCGTCGAGGTGCCGATCCTCCAGCTCGAGAAGGCCTACAGCGTCTACACCCCGCATGACAGCGCGATCGCGCCGCCGATGCAGGAGGACAGCCGCTCCACGGGCATCCACACCGGCCGGCGCCTGCGCGAGCAATTGCTGGGGGCGCCGGAAAACCCGCCGCCGCGGAGGCTGCTGAAGTGGCTGCTGCGGCTGGTGCTGGTCGGCGCGGCGGCGGCGGTGATCCTGCTCGCACTTGGGTCATGAACCTTGGCGCGGCTCGTTCGTTTGCAGGTGGTACCCCCGGCTTTCACCGTTGTTTCACCGTGATATCGCAGCGCGGAACGCCGCGCCGGTTGTGATTGACACGGGTTGGGCGCAGGGCGATACTTCGGCCCAACCGTCGTTCAGCATGGATGAGACAACCAGCGCAAGGCCCGCGTAGCGGCGGCACAGGCGCGACAAATCGCATGGGAGCGTCAACGTGCTGCGCCATCTGATCCTGTTCGTTGTGCTGCTCGGGTTCTGGGCGGTCCTGTCCGGCCAGCTGGACTGGACTGACACACACCAGCGCTACCTCATGCTCTGCGGCGTGGTGAGTTGCGCGCTGGCGACACTGCTCAGCCGGCGGGTCGGCTTCCTGGAGCAGGAAGGCAACTTCGTCCGCATCGCGTTCCGGCAGATCCCCTACCTGTTCTGGCTGCTGTGGCAGATCCTGCTTTCCAACTGGGATGTCGCGCGCCGCGTGTGGTCGCCGAAGCTGAACATCGACCCGGCCATGACCCGCACGCCCTACAAGCTCAAGAGCGAGCTGGCGGTGGCGATCTATGCCAACAGCATCACGCTGACGCCCGGCACGGTCACCGTGCAGATCGACGTTGACAAGCGCGAGCTGTTGATCCACCAGCTTTCCGGCGGCAACGGCGAAGCCCTGAAGGACATGCACAACCGCGTGGCCCGCGTCGAGGGCGAGGGGGGCGAGTTGTGATGCTGGCGCAGATGGAACTTTCCCTGCTGCGCACCGACATCCCCGCGCTGGTCGGCGGCGTGGCGCTTCTGATCGGCATAAGCCTGGTGCTGGTGCGCGCCGTGGCCGGCCCCACCGCCTATGACCGCATCCTGGCCATGAACGCGATCGGCACCAAGGCGGCACTTCTGATCGCCATGCTCGGCTTCATCACCCAGCGCCCGGATTTCCTTGATATCGCCCTGGCCTACGCGATCCTCAACTTCCTGGGCACCATCGCGATCCTCAAGTTCATCCGTCACCGGAGGCTTGGCTGATGCAGCTGGTGCTCGACATCCTGGTCTGGCTGCTGCTCGGCCTGGGCAGCTTCTTCTCGATCACCGCCGGGATGGGCGTGGTGCGCTTCCCCGACTTTTACTCGCGCCTGCACCCGGCCGGCAAAAACGACACCCTGGGCGTGCTGCTGTTCTGCTCAGGGATGCTGATCGAGTGCATGAAGTACGAGTACGGCTACCTGGTAGCGGGGCGGCTGGTGCTGATGGTGCTGTTCATGATGATGGCCAGCCCGATCGCCTGCCACGCCATCACGCAGGCCGCCTGGCTCGACGGACTGAAACCCTGGCGGAACGGGGGAGCCGCGCCGATGAACGCCACCATCATCGTGGACCTGATCCTGCTGACACTCGTGGTGGTTGCCGCCATCGCCACCGTCGAGGTGCGCAACCTGTTCTCGGCCACCATCCTGGCTTCGATCTACAGCCTGCTGATGGCCTGCTTCTGGACCACCATGGACGCCGTGGACGTGGCATACACCGAGGCCGCGGTGGGCGCCGGCATCTCCACCATCCTGCTGATCGGCACCCTGGTGCTGACCGGCCCGCGCGAAACCGTGCGCAAAGCCGTGCACTGGCCGGCGCTGCTGGCCTGCCTGTGCGTAGGCGCGCTGCTGATCTACGGCACGGTGGACATGCCGGCCTTCGGCGACCCCAGGGCACCGGCACACACCCACCCGCTGTACGGCGGGTTCACGAAGCAGGACGTGCTCAAGAAGCCCGGCAGCAGAAGCGACCAGGACTACCAGGCCTACCTGGCCGAACACGGCGAAGAACACGCCCACGGCGACTACTTCCACGGCCACGTCCCAAACCAGGTCACCAGCATCATCGTCAGCTACCGCGCGTTCGACACCATGTTCGAGACGGCGGTGATCTTCACGGCCGGTCTGGGCATGATCGTGCTGCTGCGCGGGCGGCGGGGCAACCCGCTGAAAGGCGGGCTGCTATGAAAGACAACGTGCTGATGCGCGTGGCGGCCCGCTGGAACATGCCGTTTTTGCTGGTGTTCGCACTGTACACGCAGACCCACGGCGAACTCGGCCCGGGTGGCGGCTTCCAGTCCGGCGTGATGATCGCCGCCGCGTTCATCGTGTACGGCATGGTATTCGGCGCCGACGAAATGCGCCGCGTGGTCCCGCGCTGGGTCACGGACTTCGCGGCGGCCGCGGGCGTGCTGATCTACGCCGGCGCCGGCGTGTACTGCATGGCGATGGGCTACACCTTCCTTGACTACGCGGCCCTGGTGCCGTCGAACCCCGGCGGCGCCGAGCCCTGGGGCATGGTGATCGTGGAGTACGGAGTGGGCATCACGGTCGCGGCCGTGATGCTGACGGTGTTCAACGAGATCACAGAGGGCACCCTGCCGGGGCAGGAGCCGGGCGGCACGAAGGAGGTGCTGTAGGCCATGCAGGTTGTGCTCGATCACTACAACTACTGGGTGTGCGTGATCCTGATGATGATCGGGTTCTACGGCGTCATCGCCAAGACCAACCTGATCAAGAAAGCCCTCTCGCTGTCGCTGTTCCAGACCGGCGTGCTGGTGTTCTACATCTCGATCGGCAAGGTTGAGGGCGGCACCGGACCGGTGCTGGACCCGCGCAACCCCGAGGCCGTCTACAGCAACCCGCTGCCCCATGCCCTGATGCTGACCGCGATCGTGGTCGGCGTCGCCACGCTTTCGGTGGCCATGGCGATCATCGTCAACATCCGCGAGCGCTACGGCACCATCGACGAGCGCGACATCGAGGACATCGAGAACCAGGCCCAGGAGTAAACCCGACCCGTGGAACGCATCCACCAGAACCTTCCCGCACTGATCGTCGTGCTGCCCCTGTGCATGGGGTTGATCACGTCGATCATTGGCCGTCGCGGGCTGGGCTGGTGGCTGGCGATGGGCACCGCATCGGCCGTGCTGGCGATGGCCGTGCAGCTGCTGGTGAACGTGCTTGAGAGCGGCACGCTGACCGTCACCTACCAGATGGGAAGCTGGCCCGCACCCTTCGGCATCGTGTACGTCGTGGACCCGCTGAACGCGGGTGTGCTGACCATCGTGGCGCTGATCGGCGCCATCGTGACGCTGTACGCGCGCAAGAGCATCGCCAGCGAGATGGACCCGCGGCGCCTGCACTTCTTCTATGCGCTATGGCTGTTCTGCATGACCGGCCTGCTGGGCATCACCATCACCGGCGATGCCTTCAACCTCTATGTGCTGCTCGAAATCAGCTCGCTCAGCACCTACACCCTGGTGGCGCTGGGGCGGCAGCGCAACCGCCGCGCGCTCACGGCCGCGATCAACTACCTGGTGCTGGGCAGCATCGGCGCGACCTTCTACCTGCTGGGCATCGCCTACCTGTACATGGTGACCGGCAGCCTGAACATCGCGGACATCCAGCACATCCTGGCCACCAAGGTATTCCCCACCTGGGGCACCGACGCGCCCATGTACCGCACTACGGTGTACGTGGGTTTCGCGCTGATGGCCGTGGGCCTGAGCCTCAAGCTGGCGCTGTTCCCGCTGCACGGCTGGCTGCCGAATGCGTACACCTACGCGCCTTCATCGGTGTCTGCGCTGCTGGCCAGCACCGCCACCAAGGTGGGCGCCTACGCGTTCATCCGCGTGATCTTCACGCTGGTGGGCACCGGCTTCGCCTACCGCATGCTGCACACCGACGTGGTGCTGATGGTCTCTGCCGGCGCCGCGATCCTTGTCGGCTCGTGGATGGCGTTCCGGCAGACCAGCCTGAAGAAGCTGCTGGCGTACTCGAGCATCGGCCAGATCGGCTACATCACACTTGGCTTCGCGCTTGGCAACGTGAACGGACTGACGGCCTCGATCATTCACCTGTTCAACCACGCGCTGACCAAGGGCGGCATGTTCATGGCGCTGGGCGTGGTGGCGTACCGGCTGGGCAACACGCGGCTGCAGGATGTGCAGGGCCTGGGTCGCAAGCTCCCGTTCACCATGGCGGCCTTCACGGCGGGCGGCCTGGGGCTGATCGGCGTGCCGCTGACGGCGGGCTTCGTCAGCAAGTGGTACCTGGTGACGGCCTGTATCGAGGCCGGGCGCTACGAGATGGCGGCGATCGTGCTGGTCGGCTCGCTGATCGCGCTGCTGTATGTCTGGAAGGTGGTCGAGGCCATCTACTTCGGAAAGCGGCCTGAAAACGTACCGGGCGTGAAGGAAGCGCCGCTCACCATGCTGGTGCCGACGCTGCTGCTTGCGGGCGCGAGCATCTACTTCGGCATTGACGCGTCAACCTCGGCGCGCGTGGCCACCGCGGCGGCGCACTTCCTGCTGGGGGTGACGCCATGACCCCCGAGATGACCATCCTGCTTGCGATCGGGGTGCCGCTGCTCGGCTCGGTGCTGATCGCCATGTCCGACCGCGTGCCCAACCTGCGTGAAGCCTTCACGCTGCTGACGGCCGTCGCGACCTTCGGCCTGGTGGCCAGCCTGTACCCGCTGGTGATCGCGGGCGGGCAGCCGCGCGTCGAGCTGTTGACGGTGATCCCAGGCGTGCCGCTCAGCTTCAAGGTCGAGCCGCTGGGAATGGTGTACGCGCTGGTGGCGACGCTGCTGTGGATGCCCAACTCGCTGTACAGCATCGGCTACATGCGCGGCAACAACGAGAAGCACCAGACCCGCTTCTACATCTGCTTCCCGCTCGCGATCGCCAGCGCCATCGGCATCGCGTTCGCCGAGAACCTGTTCACCATGTTCGTGTTCTATGAGACCCTGACGCTCAGCACCTTCCCGCTGGTCACCCACAAGGGCAACACCGACGCAGTGCGCAGCGGCCGGGTGTACCTCGGCATCCTGCTCACCACCTCGGTCTGCTTCCAGCTGCTGGCGGTGCTGTGGATCGCGGCTCTGCACAACGGCGGCGCGGTCAGCAGCCTGAACTTCACCCACGGCGGCATCTTCCGTGAGGGCCTTGCCTCGGGCGCGGTCAGCCCGGCCATCTTCGGGCTGCTGTTCTTCCTGTACATCTACGGGATCGGCAAGGCCGCGCTGATGCCCGTGCACCGCTGGCTGCCGGCCGCGATGGTAGCGCCCACGCCGGTCAGCGCGTTCCTGCACGCGGTGGCGGTGGTGAAGGCCGGCGTGTTCTGCGTGATCAAGGTGACGGTCTACGTGTTCGGCGTTGACCTGCTGCAGAGCCAGGGCCGCGGCGACTGGCTGATCTACGTGGCGGGCACCACCATCCTGGCGGCTTCGCTGATCGCGCTGTTCCAGGACAACCTGAAGAAGCGGCTGGCCTACTCGACCATCAGCCAGCTCAGCTACGTGGTGCTGGGCGTGGCGCTGTTCACCCCGCTCGGGATCATGGCCGCCACCTTCCACATCGTGGCCCATGCGTTCGGCAAGATCACCCTGTTCTTTGCGGCCGGCAGCGTCTACACGGCCGCGCACAAGACGCAGGTCAGCCAGCTGGACGGCATCGGGCGGCGCATGCCCTGGACGATGGGCGCGTTCGCGATCGGTACGCTGAGCATGATCGGCGTGCCGCCGGTGGTGGGCATGGCCAGCAAGTGGCTGCTGATCAACGGCGTGGTGGAAGCCTGGAGCATCCCCGACGGGCATTTCGCCGAGGTGTTCGCGCTGGTGGTGATCCTGTTCAGCACGCTGCTGAACGCGGGCTACTTCCTGCCCATCGTGTACCGCGCCTTCTTCAAGCCGCTTTCCGATTCCGACCGCGCGCACCCGCACGGCGAGGCGCCCTGGCCCATCGTGACGGCGCTGACCTTCACCGCGGCGCTGACGCTGTTCTTCTTCTTCTGGAACAAGCCGGCCTATGAGCTGGCCGAGCTGGTGCGGAGGGCGGTCGGATGAAGTACCAGCTGACACCCACCGAGAAGAAGCTCGTCCGCATCGCATGGATCGTGGGCCTGCTGGTGCTGAGCGCGATCGTGGTGGTCGAGCTGTTCATGCACCACCACGCGCACTTCGAGAAAGACGGCATCACGATCGACACGCTGCCGGAGTTCTACCCGATCTACGGCTTCGGGGCTTCGTTCGTGCTCGTGGTTTTCGCCAAGACGCTGGCCATCGCATTGAAACGGAAGGACACGTTCTATGCAGATGACTGATTTCCCGCCGGCCTTGGTGCTGCTCAGCGGCGCGCTGCTGCTGCCCTTCCTGAAGGGCAAGCTGCGCTGGGTGGTCGCATTCGCCCTGCCGGTGCTGGCGCTGGCTGACGCGTGGCAGATCATCACCGAGGGCGCCGACAGCTACATCCCGTTCCTGGGCATGCAGCTCAACCCGGTGCACGTGCACGCCCCCACGCCGGTGTTCGCCACGGTGTTCGCCATCATGGTCGCGGGCGGGCTGCTGTTCAGCATGAACCAGAAGACCGAGCACGAGTTGCCGGCCGTGTGCGTCTACGCCGGCGGCGCCTTGGGCGTGCTGTTCGCGGGCGACCTGGTCACCATGTTCATCTTCTGGGAGGTGATGACGCTGGGCAGCACGGTGATCATCTGGAGCGGGCGCCAGGCTGACAGCGAGGGCTCCGGCCTGCGCTACTTCGGGCTGCATGCCGTGGGCGGCGTGCTGCTGCTGATGGGCATCGTGATCGTGGTGCAGCAGCGCATCGCCTCAGGCGACCCGGACCCGCTGGCATTCCGGCACTTCGAGTCCATGGTCAGCCTGTGGAGCAGCTTCGGCTGGGACAGCGCGGGCATGTGGCTGGTGATGCTGGGCATGCTTGTGAACGCGGGCGCGCCGCCGTTCAGCGCCTGGGTGCCGGACGCCTACCCCGAGGGCAGCTCGTCGGGCACGGTGTTCCTGAGCGCGTTCACCACCAAGACCGCCGTGTTCACGCTGATGGTTGCGTTCGCGGGCGTCGAGCCGCTGATCTACCTGGGCCTGTGGATGGCGCTGTACGGCATCGTGTACGCGATCCTGGAAAACGACATGCGGCGCATCCTCGCCTACTCGATCATCAACCAGGTCGGCTTCATGCTGGTCGGCATCGGCGTCGGCACCAAGCTGGCGATCGACGGCGCCTCCGCCCACGCGTTCGCCCACATCATCTACAAGGCCCTGCTGCTCATGAGCGCGGGCAGCGTGCTGGCCGCCACGGGCAAGCGCAAATGCACCGAGCTCGGCGGCCTGTACCGCACCATGCCGATCACCATGTGGTGCGGCATCATCGGCGCGCTGGCGATCTCCAGCTTCCCGCTCACCAGCGGCTTCACCACCAAGAGCATGATCGCGCAGTCGGTGACCGAGCAGGCCGCGCTGCTGGCCGACGCGGGGCTGAGCCACAACCACCTGATCGTCACCTGGTTCATACTGGAAGCGGCTTCCGCGGGCGTGTTCCTGCACGCGGGCATCAAGTTCCCCTGGTTCGTGTTCTTCCAGAAAGATTCCGGCCTGCGTCCGCCCGACCCGCCCTGGAACATGCGCGCGGCCATGATCGGCTTCGCGGCGATCTGCATCTTCCTGGGCGTGTTCCCCGGCCCGCTGTACCAGATCCTGCCTTACCAGGCGGAGGCGGCGGAGTACGCCAAGGTGGTGTACGGCGTGGGGCACGTGCTGATCATGCTGAGCCTGCTGCTGTTCAGCGGCCTGGCGTTCTTCGTGCTGCTGCCGATGCTGAAGCGCACGGAGACGATCACGCTGGACTTCGACTGGATCTGGCGCCGCTTCATCCCGCACTTCTGGCGTGACGTGCTGCTGCCGCTGCTGCAGGGGCTGGACCGCGCCCAGAAGGCGGTGCTGGAGTGGCTGCCCTCAAGCGCCAGTGACGACGGCAACCTGCCCGCCCAGGTGCGGCGTCGCCTGCCGGGCAACTGGGCCGTCAGCGTGCCGGTGTTCGTGATCGTGCTGATGCTGCTGACCTACCTGGTGGTGTACTTCTGGCTGCTGCCGGCTTAGAGCCTGCCTGGAAACCCACTCGCGGACTGATTCGGGCGGCGAGCTTCGCGCTGCTTCGTTGTCCTCCCTGCGGCGTAGCCTCAGTCGGACGCCTCGCATCGCTCGCCCGGCGCGCTGAATCAGTCTCACTCTGGGCTACCAGACAGGCTCTCAGGCCTGCTTCTTCGCTTCCAGCTCGATGCGGCGGGTCACGGACGCCGCCAGTACCAGCATGATTGCGCCCGCCGCCATCAGGTAGTTGAGCTCTTTGACGTGCAGCTCGGCGATTTCCGACTTCGGGAAGTCTTTGCTTTCCTCGACAGGCGAGCCCATCGCGCGGCTGCGGTCGATGCCCGACAGCTCATCCGCGTTCTGGCTTCCGACCTGCCTGACGTACGCGTTCGCGGCCACGCCCGTGGCCAACAGCAGCAACAGCGCCGTAGCAACCACCAGCCCGCCCAGCACGCCCAGCGGCCCCAGCCAGCGCCCGGTGCCGCGCCAGTCGGCACGGTCGGCACGACGCAGCAAGCGCGCAAACTGAAACACCTCAAGCGCCGCGAAACCGGCCAGCACGATGCCAAGGTAGCCGCCCCAGCCGTGAATCAGGCCGATCGCGCCGCGCAGGGCGATCACCGTACGCAGGGTGACGCCTTCGATTCCCTGCATCTGCTCGGTGTAGAGCCGGTCGTCATGCAGCAGCGTGATGCTGGCCAGGCCGCTGACGCCCATCAGCAGCAGCAGCGCGAAGCACAGCCCCGCGGCCCACTGCACGCGGCGCCCATGGCGCAGCAGCGCGGCATTCGGATTCGGTTCGGTCTCGGGCATCCGGGTTATGGTCGCAGTTTGCGCGGCGCTTTACAACGGGCCGGGAAACGGGAACCGGGAACCGCATTGCGGTTCCCGGTTCGTCGAGCGGCAGGCCGCTACTTCTCCTGGATCACCACGCGGGTGCCGACGGGCACGATGTCGTAGATCTCCTCGATGTCGCCGTTCTTCATGCGCACGCAGCCCTGGCTGCATTCGCCTGGGATCTGCGTTTCTTCCTCGGCGCGGCAGCCGTGGATGCCGTAACCCTGGTACTTCGGGTCGCCTTTCAAGCCGAGCCACCGTGAGCCGATGCGGTGCTTTTCGTGCCCCCAGGGATAGCTGCCGTCGGCGGGCTTCGGGATGCGGTTCTTGACCGTGAACTCGCCCAGCGGCGTGCAGCCGGCCAGGCCGAGGCCCACCTCGTAGCGCTGGATGAAGGCGCCGTCGAGCATCAGGTCCATCACGAACTTTTCCTTGCGCACCACCAGCTCGAACTTGCCGCCCAGGATCAGCAGTTCCTGGCCGACGTCGATGCGCGTGCTCTTGAGCCCGTTCAGGCGCTGGATCATCTCCCAGGTCGTGCCGGCCTGGTTGGCGATCTTGCCGAGCGTGTCGCCGCTCTTGACCTTGTAGACCTTGAGGTCGCCGCCCTCACCGGCGCTCAGGAAGATGCGGGCGTTGATCTCGCGCAGCACCTTCAGCGCCTCGGCCTCGTCCTCGGGGCTGAGGTTGTTGTTGAGGGCGCGGGTCAGCGCGATGCGCGAGTCGCGCAGCTTCATGTCCTGGTAGAGCGCCATGCCGTTGGCGTAGTCGAGGTCGATGGCGGGCACGATCTTGGCAGGCACGGTGTTGCCGGCATCCACCACCGCGCTTTCGGTGTCGGGCTCGGCTTCCGGCTCGGCGGCGGGCTCGCTGAAGGTCGGGTCGCCCAGGTGCTCGGCGGTCGACTCGACCGGCTCGGGCTGCGGGTTCTTGACCTCGCCCTTGTCGTTGAGGGTGGTGAGAGCGCACCCGGCCATCAGGGCCGAGAGCATCAGGGTGTACATGAGCTTCTTCATTGCTTGCTCCGTGGGGAAAGGCGGGTGGTATCAGGCCTTGATTTCAACCTTGTTGCCGATGCGGACGATGTCGTACAGCTCGACCACGTCGTCGTCCTTCATGCGGATGCAGCCGGCGCTGGACATGCCGGGGATGCTGTCCGGGTACTGCGTGCCGTGGAAGCCGAAGCCGGTGCGGTCGCCGGCGTACTTGTCGAGGCCGATCCAGCGCAGCTTCATCTCGCCACGGGGGTCGTTGGGGCCCTGGGCCGACTTCTCCGGGTCGATGGTCATGCTGATGATGCTGGTGCTGCCGACCGGTGTGTTGTTGTTGCGCCCGTGGGCGATGATGTACTGCCGCACCAGGTAGTTGCCGAAGTAGAGGCTGGCCGTGAAGTCGCGCTTCTGCACCACCAGGCGTGGCTCACCCTTGGGCACCTTGAGGTTGTCGTTGGGGTGCAGCATGGCCTTGCCGCGCGGGCGGTTGTTGAGGTCATACAGCAGGTTGTTGCTGATCTTGTACTTGCGGGCGATGCGGTCGAAGCTGTCGTTGGGCTGGACCACGTAGTTGTCGCTGAACTCGTTGTGCACCGAGCTCAGGAACAGCTCGGTTGTGATGCTGTGGAACAGCTCGATGGCGCGGCTGCGCTCCTCGAGCGGCAGCGGGTTCTCGAGCAGCGTGGTCAGCCGCGTGTAGCCGTCGCGCAGAGCCTTCTCGCGTGTTTCATCTTCTGTGGTCGCGAGGTTGGCGCTTACCTCGTGCAGCAGGCTTTCCACCTGCGCCAGCGACTGCGACTCGCCACCGGTCTGCGGGCCCACCTCGGGCGCGCCGGAGTCGATGCCGGGGATCAGCTCGCTGATCGCGGATTCCTTGGCGCCTTCGGTTTCACCGCCGAACACGTACCAGCCGCCCGCGCCGGCCGTGATCAGCACGGCCGCCACGATCACCAGGAAGCCCTTGCCTCCGCCCTTCTTGCCGCGTCCACTTCTGCGTGATGCCATGACTGACCTCGTTTGCTGAACCGGATGAACAGGCGGCGCGCAGACGCCGCGCCATGTCTGTCTTCGGCAGGGCGCAAAGCAGGAATTGAGGAAAACCGGAATCAGCCGTCGGAGCCCAGGGCTGCCCGGGCGGCCAGCGCGCCGAAAACCCCCTTGGCGCCGGCCTTCTTGAGCGTGCGGGCGGCTTCGCCCAGTGTGGCGCCGGTGGTCATCACGTCGTCCACCAGCAGCACCAGCCTGCCTTCAATACCGGACGTTTGCCCGGAACGCACCTCGAAAGCGCTGTCCACGTTGCCCTTGCGCTGCGCTGCCGACAGCGTGGCCTGCCGCTCCGTGCGGCGCAGGCGGCGAAGCGCGTCTAGCAGCGGCTTGCCCAGCGCCCTGGCCAGCGGCTTCGCGATCAGCTCGGCCTGGTTGTAGCCGCGGCTGAAGCGCCGGAAGGGATGCAGAGGCATCGGCACAACCAGCTCGACCTTGTCCGCCACGCCGCGCTCGAACAGCAACTGCGCCAGCCAGGCCGCCAACGGCGCGGCCAGCCGGCGCTCGCCCCCGAACTTCAGCGCCAGGCAGAGCTCCTTCAGCGCGCCCTCGTAGCGCCCTACCGCCACGACCTCGCGGGTACCGAAGCCTTCGCGGTAGTCGCGACAGCTGATGCAGCCGCGGATCACCCCCACGCCGCGTCCTTGCGGCGCGCCGCAGCGCGAGCAGTAGTCGCCCCCGCCACCTCAACCTCGCGCAGCACGTCCTGCGCGACCGGGCCGTCCTCGCCCAGCAAGGGCCGGCCGGAAACCGCGCAGCGCCGCGGCAGCAGCAGGTCAAGCACTCCGGATGCCAGGGCTGCGGCCGGGTTCATGCGTCGCCGAGGTAATTGTTGTGGGGCTTGAAGCCGCTGGCCACGTCGGCCGCCAGCCTGCCCGCCAGCGCGGCCGGGAAGAAGTTGCGCTGCTGCAGCTCGGCGATCGGCACCCAGTCGTAGCCGGTGCAGTAGTTGTCCAGCGCCTTGCCGATCTTCACTTCACCCTCGCGCTTGCAGCGGAAGAAAGATCTCGAGCTGGTGGGTCTGCTCCGTGATGCCGCCGTGCTTGACCTTGGCCGTGCGGCCCAGCAGCTCGCGCACGTACACGATGTCGCCGGGGCGCACCACGATGCCCAGCTCTTCGGCCACCTCGCGCTGCAGGCCCTCGCCCAGGGTCTCCTGCTTGCGGATGCCTCCGCCGGGCGTGACGCACCATGCGCCGTGCTTGTCCTGGTAGGTCATCACCAGCAGCCTGCCGTCTTCGATGATCAGGGCCCGGGCCGCGACGCGGATCGCGCCGGGCACGCTGTCCTTGTGGATGTCTACCGGGCCTTCGCTCATGGCTCTGCGGCAGCCTTGGGCTTCTCGGAAGCCAGGCTCCTGAAGTAGGGCAGCAGGAACTCGCGCCCCAGGGTCTTGGCGATCGCCGTCAGCGGCACGGCCAGCAGCGCGCCGAACAGCCCGAACAGCGAGGCCATCACGAACACGCCCACCAGGATGGTCACGGCGTGCAGCTCCACGGCGTCGCCCAGCAGCTTGGGCGCCAGCACGAACTGCTCCAGCGCCTGGATGGCATGGAAGCACACGCTCATGGCTATGATCGCGGCCACGCCGGTCTCGGGGTCGATGCCCATCACGATCATGGCCGGCACCCAGCTCAGCACCATGGCGGCGTACGGGATCAGGATGCCCAGCCCGCCCAGCAGGCCCAGCAGCACCGCGTACTTCACGCCGAAGGCCAGGTACATGCCGGTGGTCAGCACGGTGATGATGAAGACGATCACGATGCGCCCGCGGAAGAACGCCTTCAGCATCGCGTCGATCTCGCGCAGGATGCGCTCGATGCGCGGGCGGTGCGAGCCGGGCAGGAACTCGCGCCCCTTGGCGATCACCTTGTCCCAGCCGACCATGAAGTACCAGGTGTAGATCGGGACCAGCACCACGAACATCAGCAGCGTCAGCAGGCCCAGCAGGCCGGTGCCCACCAGGTTCATCACCGAACTGGTGGCCCGGGAGGCGGCGCCCGATACCGTGCGCGCGTCGGCCTTGGCGGGCGTGGCGCCGAACGCGATGAACCACTCGTCGGTCGAGACGCTGCCGTCGCCGTCCTTGTCCATCAGCTTGACGTTGGCCTCGCCGATTTCACCGGCCTGCAGCGCCAGGTCGCTGCTCTTGTCCGCGGCCTGGAAACTGGCCAGCAGCTCGGCCCGGGCAGCCGCCATCTCGGCGCGGGCCTGGGTTGCCTCCGCGGGCTCGACCTGCGACTCGGTGGGGAACAGCGAATCCACGATGTACTGGCCGGCCTGGGAGAAGGTGTCTTCCTTTTCATCCAGCTTCATCGATTCGGGGGCCATCTCGTTCCAGCTTGCCACCCACTCGGCCTGGTTGGAGCGCAGGTCATCCCACACGCCGCGGGCCTGGGTGGACAGGCTCTGCACGTCGCTGACCACGCTGGCCATGAACCAGGTGCCGGCAGCGGCGCCCACCGCCAGGAAGGCGATGAAGATCAGCAGCACAGCGCGCGAGCGCTTGATGCCGCGCTTCACCAGGCGCTGCACCAGCGGGTCCAGGATGTACGCCACGGCCATCGCCACCAGCAGCGGCACGAACACCGCCGACAGGTAATAGCCCAGCAGCAGCGCGCCCACCACCGCGCCCAGCACGATCAGCCACTGCACGTTGCGGATGCGCAGCATCTGCGAGTAGTCGGCCTTCAGCGCCTGCTTGAGCGTGGACGGCAGCCGCACGGTGTCCGTGGATGCCGTGGAAGGCGCCGTGGCCGGCTGCACGGGCGGGCGGGGCGGCTGGGGATTGTTCCGGCGAGGTTTCTTCTTTTTGGCCATGGTGGTGGGATTCTGGAGAAGCAGCAGCCCGAGCGCAAGCGCGATGGGAGACCCATTAAACGCGAAAGGCAGCCCAAGGGCTGCCTTTCGGTCTGATGCGGTCTCTGTCTAGTGGCCTTCTTCCAGGCGCAGGTAGCGGTAGTAAACCTCCAGCGTGAGGCAGTTGATGGCGGTGGAGTAGACACGTCCACCGGCCGAGCCCCAGGCGTCAACCGCGTCCCAGCTGCCGTGCTCATCGAGCGCTTCCTTGCTGACGAGACCGGCCTTCTTGTCGGCCTCGCAGTAACCGCGCTGGCTGTTGAGCAGCACGCTGGACATGGACTTCTCCCAGGACTTCCAGGTAGCGCCGCCGACCTGGTACAGCGCCAGGCTGGCGTAGTACCAGTAGTAGTAGTCGATCTTGTTCTTTTCCCAGACCGGCAGGTAATCCTTCTCGATGCAGACGCGGCTCAGGGACTTGATGTTCTTGTCGTTCAGGTCAGCCTTGCCCATGAACAGCATGCTCATCACGTAGATCGAATCCATCGACGGGTTGTTGTCGTACTCGCGGGAGCTGCGCAGACGGGCGTTGTTGCTGCCCGGGGTGTCGTAACCGGTCTTCGGGTAACCGTTCACGTCCACGGTCACCAGCTTGAACCACTCGGCCGCGTCGTTGTAGCACTTGGTGGTGTCGAACTCGAGGCCGGCCATCTTGCAGCTCTTCAGCGCCAGCACCATCCAGCCGCTCACCGAGCTGTCGTTGTAGGTCGGCTGCACGCCGTACCGCCAGCCGAAGCCGGGGTTCTGCGCCTTCAGGATGAACTCGACCGCCTTGTCCGCGATCGGCTTCAGCACCTGGTCGCCCGACAGGCCGTAGGCCTCGGCCATCGCCATCGCGCAGATGGCGTGGTTGTACACGAAGTGGTCGTCTTCCTTGGCGCCGAAGCAGCCGTCGTTGTCCTGCACCTTGCGCAGGTACAGGATCGCCTGGCGGCAGGTGGCGCGGTAGTCGCCTTCCTTGTGGTCGTAGCCCGCGCCGACGAAAGCCAGCAGGGCCATGCCGGTCAGGCCGATGTCGCAGGTCGCCTCCCAGCCCTTGTCGCTGGTGGCCGAACCCGGATCAACGAACTCGATGTTGTAGGTCTTCTTCGCGCCGGTGCGGGTGGAGTCGTCGCTGAAGGTGGTCGCGCTCCAGTAACCTTCGCGGTTCTGGTGGTCCTTCAGCCACTCCAGCGCGCCGCGCACGCGGTCATCGTGCGGACGACCGCCGCCGCCACGCGCCCGACGGTGGGCGAAACCGCCCGCGCCGCCGCGACCGCCGCCGCCGCCCACGCCGCCGCCCAGGCCCACCGCGCTGGTGGTGGAGTCGCGGTTCGGGTGCGGGGACTCGTTGTCTGACGGGTCGTCGTTCGGGTTCTCGGCCAGGTCGTTGTTCGGCTTGTCCGAGGGGTCCTCGTTCAGGTCGTCCTTCGCGTCCTCGACGATGCGCTCGTCTTCGGTCGGGTCGACCTGCTCGGGCTCATCCTTCGGGAACTCAACCGGCTTCTCAGGCGGCTGCTCGGGCGGTGGAGGCTCCGCAATCTGCTCCTGCTGCGCCTGAATCACTTCAACCTGCACCCGCTCGGGCACGGCCGGAATGATGAACCAGGCAATCACAAGCAGGATGACGTGCACGGCCAGTGCGATCGCCACCCAGGGCACTGAAGCCAGCGCCGTAAGATCTTCGCCGGTCGAACCTGCGGGCACTTCCTCCTGCCCGTAGTACTCCTGATCCGCCGGCTCTTCGTAATATTGCTGTTGACCCGCCACAGCGACCTCCTCAATCTCGGCATTATCCCCGGGAGGGGATGTTTAATTGCGACCCCTGAATAAACGGGGGTTGTGCAAGGTGGTTCGTTCCCACCTGATTAAAAGCGAAGATTCTTTGTCAGTTAGCGAGCCGAAATGCTACCCGCGCCTAATCAGGCCCGCAAGTTCAATCCAGAACAAGGCTTGTAGCGCCACTGTCACGCCGCGGCGCCCCCACCGGCAGCAACTTCTTTAGGTGACTACAGTCACCACTAGAGCCGCCCATTTCGGGCCAAAGAATCCCGTCAGGCGCACTACTTTGCAAGAAATTGCATCCCATTGCAGTCGCATGCAACTCAAATCGAGCGCTACAAAGCAGTTAGCTCAAATCAGCAACACCCGGCCAAGGGCCGGGTTGATCAGAGGTTCGGATTAGAGGTCAGGAGGTTAGAGGTCAGGAGGTCGGAGGTCAGGAGGTCGAAGGTCGGAGGTTAGAGGTCAGAGCTCGGAGCTCGGAGCTCGGAGCTCGGAGGCCAGAGGCCGCAGTTCCCTACAACCTACAACCTACAACCTACAACCTACAACCTGACTCCCGCCTCCCGCCTCCCGCCTCCCGCCTCCCGCCTACTCCCGCCTGCCTACTCCCGCCTGCCGCCTAACTCCCCTCCGCCCCCTTCATGATCGCCTTCACCCAGCCGTCGCCGTCGTTCAGCATCCGGTTAAAATCCGCCTCATCTTTGTTGCGCTGGTTGTGCAGCTTCGGGTGCGTGCCGGCCGTGATCTGCCGCAGCAGCCGCGCCGCCTGCAGCGCCAGGTTCAGCAGCGCCATCAGCGGGTGTTTACGGCCGCGCGGTTCCTTGCGGTGGTCGCGTCCGGGCTGGTTGGCGACGGCGAGTCTCTGGATGCCGTTTTCGTCCACGAAGCTGGTGGGCATGTCGCACTCCGCGGCGACGATCTTGCGCAGCTCGCCCGCAGGCACGGTTTCAAGCACGTGGCCCGTGGCCATCACGACCTGGTGCAGGAACAGGGTGACGTCGGCAAGCATCACGGCGACTTCGGCGTCCGACAGCGCCGTGCGTTCGCGCTTGATGCCGTGAAAGCGCGGCGCGTGGCGCAGGTCCGGCAGCAGGCCGTTCGTCCCGCGCAACGAGACGGGCTTTTCGGCGGGTCTTTCGGCGGGTTGCTCAGCAGGTTTGTCCATGGCAATTCCTTTCGTGTGGAGAGACACCTCCCCCACCGAATGCGGCGCACGGAGCCCCGAAAAGAATTTGCAGAAAGCGAAGCGGGCAAGCATCCCGGCAAGGCCGATATTCAGGCCGTCAAAGGCCGTCCCACAAAAAACCAAAGATTCCCCGCCAAAACCCTCGCCAACCAGTCCGAGCTGCAAGCGCCCGGCCCGCAGCGAGAAACCAAAGCCCGCCATGTACCTGTCCGCCGTAGCTTTAGCGAAGGTGGAAATGGCGGGGATCAGGAGTGCCAACCGTCCCGCGAGAGCAAAGGCCAAATCAAAGCCAGCAGCAGATACCTCGTTCCGGGCCTGTTCTCGTCCCGGAAGTTCAAGAGCCGACCGAAAACGGGGACAGTCCCCAAATGCGGGGACAGTCCCCCCCGCAGGCAATCCGTGATGCGGGCGCCCCGCCCGCAGGCAGCTCGTGATGCGGGCGCCCCGCCCGCAGCCGCGCCCCGAAGGGGCGCCGGTTTGTAGCCACGGGTGAAGCCAGGCCGGCGAAGCCGGCCGAGCGCAACCCGTGGAAGCAGAGCACCGCCCCAAAGGGGCGGAGGAAGCCGCGGCGCCAAACCCGCCGCCCCGTTGCGCCCGGATGCGCTTCGGCCCGAAGGGCCGCTTCGGCCAGCCCAGGGCGAAGCCCTGGGATTACGGAGCCGTTTCCGGTACGGCCCTGAAGGGGCCGTTGATCGCAGCGCCGTGTGAACCGGCCTTTCAGGCCGGCAATGAACCCGTCTCCCGAATCCCGGGCCTCTGGCCCGGGCTGACAGAGACGGCCTTTCAGGCCGGCTGGATCCGCCCGCATCCGGCTGCATTCCCTAATCGCATCGGACCGTGTGCCTGACCCCTTTTCGACGGCACAACAGGGCACGCCAGCCCCGCCAATCACCAACGCCAAAGCAACCCCGCACAAAAGGCTCGGCCAGCAAAGCCGCTACACGGGCCTCAAATCATGCGATTTAAAGGAGCCTGACCCCTTTAGCGTTCTCCCACGATCTTTTCTAAATCATCGGGGCTTGGTCGGGGGATGGCGCTCGAAATGACCCGCGATGTCGGCAAGAATCCCTTCGCGACCCTTCGGGTTGGCGCGATTAGCCGCAGATAGCGCCCAGCTTCGTCCAGGGTGCAATTCATCCCACGGTGACCGAGTGTTCGTCCGTGTGGTGGCGCTGTCGCCATGCTTACCAATGCCGTAGCAGACCCCAGATTCATTGTTCCAGACCGGGTGAAACCACTCGATGAGGTACGTCTCGGCGGTGTTTTGCCAGGCGCTCTTCACCACGAGGTAGCGACATTCGAAGTCGGCCTCGTCCAGGTTTTCGGCGGATCGTATGCTCCGTCCATGATCTCCTGTTAGCCTGTCCCTGAGCTTTGTGCCCTGATCCTCGACGTCTATAGCACCGGCGTTTTCGGGATCGACCTTGCCCACATAAATGGGAACATTGGTTCCTCGGATTGGCGCGTAGGCTTCAAAGGGGCCGTTGTAGTAAAGCGCGTAGACCCCTGAGCCATAGAACTTCGGAAGACCGGCAAGCGGAACACGCGGCTGTTCAAGAAGGGTCGCGGCGATCAACTTGCCAAGAACATTGGGGTCCGACGGATCAAGCACAAACCCAGGTCGGTTGATTGGATCGAGCCTATGGCTCAACTGGACGAGCGCTTCCACGACGGCTTTCACTTTCTCGCGCAGGCTTTTTCGTTTCGAGCCTGAAAGCCGATCCAAGTTCTGAACGTCGTGAGGCAAGGAGTCGAGCAAGTCGCTAAGCGCGACGGCGATGGGATTTGGCTCGGGCTCTGGCGGAATGACCGCCTCACGTTGCCTGCGGCTCATGCGTTCGACCCCTTCAAGGCGTTTCGTAGGCTGGTCGCCACGACCTGGGCGAGCTTCATTGGAACCGCGTTGCCCAACTGGCGCATGGTTTCGGTCCACGTCCCGTTGAGGTCATACTCATCGGGGAAGGTTTGCAGGCGCGCGCTTTCGCGAACAGTGAAGTAACGTACGCTGCCATCAACCATCCGCACCATATTCTCTCCGCCTGGCACGCCGTGATCGCCCGCTTTGAGGGTCTTGGCTGGCTCATCTAGAGGGCTGCCCGTGTGTCCCGGATAGCTCCGCGCGCCGGGATTGAAAACGTGATTCAAGACGAGCAATGACTCACGCGACTTCCTCGTGGGGTCGGGCAGGTCGGAAATGGCGTCACGGACGGTCGCCCAAGGCGCGGTCTTGTTCGGGGCCTCCGCTACGCGATCGGCGACGTGACTCGCACCGCGCGCCCGCTGTGGCCGATCCTTCTTTGCGACGCGGTGGCGGTCCCAGTAATCGGCAGTGACCCACTGATCCACGAGAAGCGCGTCACGCGAATGCGTCTCTTGTGGGAATGTCCATTCGACCTGTTGATCGCTTCTGATGCCGACGAAAAAGACACGTTCGCGGCGCTGCGGCACGCCGTAGTTCGCGGCGTTCAATAGGCGAAACACGACCTTGTACGTGAGCCCCTTGTAACCGCCTTTGGTGTGGACTCTCTCAAGCTCCGCAAGGTGATCGCGCCAGTCGTTCGCGCCCTTTCGCTGCACCTCGGGGTAGGTCAACTGAAGCACGATGTACTCGAAGTAGTCGGCGAAGGTCCGCCGCATCAAGCCCTTCACGTTCTCGAAGATGAAGGCGCGGGGCCGTGCCTCGCGCAGCGCGCGGAACGTGTCGGGGAACATGTTGCGGGCGTCCTCGTGGCCCTTGTGCTTCCCGCCAAGGGAAAACGGCTGACACGGCGGGCCACCGGAAATCAGGTCAAGCTTGCCCTCGTAGGCCTTGAAATCGACCCCGGCGACGTCGGCCTGGATGATCGGCCATGGCGACACCAGCTTCACGCCCTTACGCTGATTGCGGCGCAGCGTCTCGACTGAGTCGGCGTCCCACTCGATTACCGCCTCGTGGTGAAACCCGGCGCGCGCAACACCCATCGCGAGTCCACCGGCGCCTGCGAATAGTTCAACGGATTTCATTCGCGGTCCCCCAGAAACGACGCAAGCCGACGCGCGACGGCGTTCGGATCGCTCAGTTCACATTCCCACAACACCAGCGCCTTCCATCCGAGTTCCCGAAGCTCCCGCAGATTGCGGCAATCACGCCGACGATTGCCGTCCAGCTTGGGTACCCAAAACTCCTTTCGGCTTTTTGGGAGCCGAGCCAGCGCGCAATACCTATGTCTGTGCCAGAAGCATCCGTGCACAAACACGACCTTCCGCTTTGAGGCGAAGACCATGTCCGGTCGCCCAGGAAGGCGCTTTGAATGTAGCCTGTAGCGATAGCCCATCGCGTGAGCCAGGCGGCGCACTGTTAACTCCGGGCGCGTATCACGGCTTTTAACGCGAGCCATGACGGCGCTTCGTTGTTCGGGCGTTAGCGTGTCCACTGGCATTAGCCTATTTAAGGGCAACTGGAAAAGTGAGTCTGAATTCGTGTGTTGGCTGAATCCAGTACCCGGCTCGAAACGCCCGAAAAATGAGTTTTTCCACGTGATACGCATTGTGAATAAGCTGTCAGGTGCACTGCGGAACTGTATCACGCGGTGCGACATCGCCCGGCCGACGCTACCCCGACCGTCCCATGAAACGTTAAAGGGGTGGGGTCAGGCTCCTTTTCTGGCCCCGATCCCCGACTATCCCGCACCTACATCACAGCGACGTGGTGTTTGAAATCGAAGAGGTCGGGGATGTTGTCTATGGCTTCCAGCAGCCTGGGGCCGTGTTTGGCGTAGGCTGACAGCACTGTCAGCACCCTTTCCTGCGGCTTGTCTTCCGGGAAGTAGCGGTTCAATAGCGCCTGCATCTCCGGGCCGCCTTCGCTTATGCTCAGGGGGTCGTACTTCACACGGGTCATCACGTCGCCGGCCGTGCGCAGCATTCTTTGCTCGAACTTCTGCAGCTCGCCATCCAGCGGCCGCGCCAGCCCGCCCAAATTCTCGCGCAGGTCGCCCAGCGCGCGTTTCACGCCGGACTGGGCTTCCTCATAGACTATGGCCGCTTCCTTCTGCCGCCACTTCAGGCGCTTGCGGAACGCCACCACCTTGTCGAACTGGCGCGCGTCCGCGGCCTCCACCAGTGTCAGCGAAACCCGCGGGAACAGCGCCGGCATGAACACCTGCGACGCCCGGTGCAGCCCCTTCAACAGCCCGTGGTACGCGATCTCCGCCTGCCCGCCCACGTAGGCCACCGTCGGGAAAATCGCGTTCTGGATCAGCGGCCGTAACAGCACGTTGGGCGTGAAGGCCTCGGGCTCGGCGCGCAGTTGCTGCAGCAGGGCGGTCATGGAGGTGCTCTCGTCGGAACCCTCGATCACCAGGCGCTTGCCCTCGCAGGTGACGTGGCGGCGCTCGCCCTTCACCGTGAGAAACAGGTTCAGGTGGTTGGTGACCGGCACGCCCGCGGGCATGCCCAGCGTTTCCAGGCGCTCGGCCACGCGCTGCAGGCCCTGGCGGCGCTCCTCGCGTTTCTCGATCTCCAGCGCGTGCAGGCGCTTCCAGGCCGGGTGGCCGGTCAGCGCCCAGGGCTCGATCACGATCAGCCCGCGCGGGCCCAGCAGCTCAAGCATCAGGCGCGTGAATGCGGCCCCGAACGTACGGCCGGCGCCGTCGCGCAGCAGCAGCGCGGCGCGGTCGGCAAAGGGGCCGTCGCCCAGGGCCGAGACGGCGGCCTGCCATGCGGAGTCGTCCGGGCCGGGCAGCTGGATGTCGCGCACGTGGCGCTTGCCGGCCGGGATGTCGAAGCGGAATTTTTGCAGTCCCCCGGCGCTGTCCACGCTGCGCAGGCGGTTGACTTCCTCGATGTCGCTGTCGTCGGAGGCGTTCCAGAACACCGGCACACAGGGCTGGCCCGAGGCGGCCTCGACTTCGGCGGCAAGGCGCACGGCCGTGTGGGCCTTGTAGAGCGCTAGCAATGGCCCGCCGCCGAGGCCGGCCTGCTGGCCGGTGACGACGCAGACGGCCTGGGGGTCGGCCAGGCGCTCGATGTTGTCCAGGGACGCGCGGGGCACGGGGTGCCTGGCGGCGTAGTCGCGCAGGGCTTGAACGGTGGCCTCGCGGTCGAAGCGCGCGCGCCAGGTGCGGTTGATCAGGCGGCTGGCGAGCGCCGCCAGCAGGTCGGCGCGGCGGTAGTCGGCGGCGTAGAAGGCCTCCACGCGCGGGAAGTCGGTGACGTAGCGCCGGCCGAGTTCGTTGGCGGAATCGATTGGGGGCTCGCTGGGCATGGGGCCGATGATCGGAGATGGGGCGGGAATGATCAATGGGGCTCGGGGTGGTTGGTGGTTGGTGGTTGGTGGTTGGTGGTTGGTGGTTGGTGGTTGGTGGTTGGTGGTTGGTGGTTGGTGGTTGGTGGTTGGTGGTTGGTGGTTGGTAGTTGGTAGTCGGTAGCTGGTGTTTGGTAGTCAGTTCGAGAGCGGAACTCCCAAAAGCGACCAGTCACCAGTCACCAGCCACCAGCCACCAGCCACCAGCCACCAGCCAGCAGCCACCAGCCACCAGCCACCAGTCACCAGTCACCAGTCACCAGTCACCAGCCACCAGCCACCAGCCACCAGCCACCAGTCACCAGTCACCAGCCACCAGCCACCAGCCACCAGCCACCAGTCACCAGTCACCAGTCACCAGCCACCAGTCACCAGCCACCAGTCACCAGCCACCAGCCACCAGCCACCAGTCACCAGTCACCAGCCACCAGTCACCAGTCACCAGTCACCAGCCACCAGTCACCAGCCACCAGCCACCAGCCACCAGCCACCAGTCACCAGCCACCAGCCACCAGCCACCAGCCACCAGCCACCAGCCACCAGTCACCAGTCACCAGCCACCAGCCACCAGCCACCAGTCACCAGTCACCAGCCACCAGCCACCAGTCACCAGCCACCAGCCACCAGTCACCAGCCACCAGTCACCAGCCACCAGTCACCAGCCACCAGCCACCAGCCACCAGCCACCAGCCACCAGCCACCAGTCACCAGTCTTTAGCGCCGTCGCTGCCTCTGCTACAACCCCGCCATGACTGACGGCTCCGCATCCGCGACTCACTCCGAATCCGTTGAGCTTTCGGTGGTGATCCCGGCCTTCAATGAGGCCGCGCGTTTGCCCGCGTTTCTGGACTCCGTGCTGGCCTTCTGCCGCGAGCATTGCCCGGGCGCGGAAGTCATCGTGGTGGACGACGGCAGCAGCGACGACACGGCCAGGCTGGCCGCGCGGCCGGGCGTGCGGGTGATCTCGCACCTGCGCAACGCGGGCAAGGGTGCCGCGGTGCGCACGGGCATGCTGGCGGCGCGGGGGCGGTTGCGGCTGTTCGCGGACGCCGACGGCGCGACGGCCATGGGCGAGCTGGCCAGCCTGCGCGAGGCCGTTGAGCAGGGCGCTGACATCGCAATCGCCAGCCGCGAGGGCGCGGGCAAGCGCGTTGAGGCCAGCGCGCTGCGGCGTTTTCTGGGGCGCTGGTTCAACCGCGCCGTGCGCATGGGCAGCGTGAAGGGCATCCGCGACACGCAGTGCGGGTTTAAACTGTTCGCCACGCCGGCGGCGCAGGCGCTGTTCGGCGTCGCGCAGGAGGACGGCTTCGCCTTTGACGTCGAGCTGCTGCTGGTCGCGCAGCGGCGCGGGCTGAAGATCGCCGAGGTGCCGGTGAACTGGACGGAAATGCCGGGCAGCAAGGTGAGCCTGCTGCGCGACGGCATGCGCATGCTGAAGGCCGTGCGGCGCATAAAGAAGCGCTGGAAGCGCGGCGAGTACGAGCGCGCGCAGGCACGGGTAACGCCGAATCGAGTTCTGAGTACCGAGTTCTGAGTTCAGGACAGCCTTGAACGCTGTCACGCAGAACGCAGGACCCGAAACTCTGTACTTACTGACAACTACAAAAACATGTTAACCACGAAGGGCCGCGAAGGACCACGAAGGTAAACGTTACCCGCCGTTCTTCGTGGCCCTTGGTGGTTCTTCGTGGTTTACCTGTAGTTGCCCTCCATCAAGAGGCGCGTCTCGACTTTGTGGGCAAGTGCGGAGATCAGTGGAACCCAGAACCCGGAACCCAGAACAGTATGGATCCCGCCGAATACGATCGCATGGCCCATGTCGAGGAACGCCACTGGTGGTTCCGGGCTCGGCTTGCGGTGGTGCGCACTTTCCTGAGCCGCTACGTGCCGCCCGGGCGCGGGCTCGATTGCAGCTGCGGCACCGGCCTGACGCTCAAAGAGCTGCCGCAATGGGTGCAGATCGGCGCGGACCTGCACGGCCTGGCTTTAAAACACACGCGGGCGCGCGGTCTTGAACGCCTGATACAGGCCGACCTGCGGCGCCTGCCATTGGCGGACGCAAGCCTGGACCTGGTGACTTCGCTGGACACGCTCGAGCACATTGAGCAGGACACTGAGGCGCTGGCCGAGATTTTCCGCGTGCTGAAGCCGGGCGGCCACGGGCTGTTCACGGTGCCGGCGCACCCGTGGATGTTCTCGGCCCATGACCGCGCATTGCACCACGTGCGGCGCTACCGGCGCGGCGAGTTCAAGCAGAAGGTGGTGCAGGCGGGTTTCAAGATCCGCAAGTTCCGTTACATCAACGTGCACCTGTTCCCGCTGGTGGCGGCCGTGAGGCTGGTGAGCAAGGATACGGGAGAGGCGAAAAGCGACACGCAAAGCGTGCCGGCCGGGCCGCTGAACTGGGCGCTGTACACGGCGTTCGCGAGCGAGCGATTCGTGCTGCCCTGGCTGCCCAGCCTGTGGGGCGTAAGCCTGCTGTGCCTGGCGCGGAAGGAATAGGGGGCGGTTGGTGGTTGGTGGTTGGTGGTTGTTCTGGAGAAGGGACTGGTCTAGACCAGCCCCAAGCCCCTACAACCTACCCCCTACAACCTACAACCTACCACCTACAACCTAAAACCTGTCCTTGCCTCCACTTACGAAAATCGCCCAAATCACCGACCGGCTCTGAACTATTCAATTTGTGAATCGTTCGTAAGCGTTCACTGGGCGAGTTAGACTGTAGGGTGCTTGTACGCACCCGTTAGGCCATTTGGAGAGAACATGGCCCGTAGCCGCTTGCACCAACTCCTGCAGCTGGCGCTTGCCCTGGTGATCCTGATCGCCGCGGCGCCCGCACTTTCGGGGCAGGATGACGACGACTACATCAAGGAACTGCGCAAGAAGAAGGCGCGCGAGAAGGCCATCGCCGAGGGCAAAGACCCCGACGCCATCGAGCCCACCAGCACCGAACCCGCCAAACCCAAGCTTCCCCCCACCGCGGCCGGCTGGGTCAGCACCATCCAGCGCAAGTGGGACTCCGACAAAGCAGAAGAGCAGCAGCTGGTGCGTGAGGCCGTGGATGCGCTCAAGGGCGCGATCGGCACGGACGCCGAACTGGCCAAGAAAGTGGCCGAGGACTTCGCCGGTTTCAAAGAGAAAGAAGCCGAGCGCGCCGTGGAAGGCGCGATCAGCAAGTCGGGCGTCAGCGTGGAGCGCCTGCGCGCCGTGCTTGAGGAAAACCGCCCGCTCGCTCTGAAAGCCATCATGGACCCGGCCTACACCGAGTCCGACGGCTGCAAGAAGCAGCCGGAAGTCGACGCCGCCTGCGCGCCGCTGTTCGGCGTGTGGCGCGACCCGGTGGGCTACGCGGCGCAGCATTACGGGCTGGACCTCAAGACGCCTGCGGACAAGCTGGAGAAGCTGGCGGCGCTGCTGGGTGAAATCGTGCCCGGCCTCGAGCAGTGGCCCGAGGGCGTGGCCGGCGCCGAGGCAGTGATGCGCGCGCGCGGCGCCGACAAGCTGAACGTGAAGGAGAAAGAGTACAGCGCCAACGCGGGCATCCTGGCCGCGAACGAAAAGCTGGAGGGCGGCACGCTGACGGAAGAAGACAAGCGCCACGTGCGGGTGCTGAACGACTACCGCATGATGCTGGGCAAGAGCGCGCTCACGATCAATCTCACGCTGTGCAAGGCCACCACCGGCCACAGCAAGTACATGAACAAGATCAAGCAGCTGGCGCACAACATCGACGGCCACCCGGACGGGCGCACACCGCAGGACCGCGCCAAGCGCGCCGGTTTCGGCGGGCCGGTGGCCGAGAACTGCCTGGTGGGCGCCGGCGACGGCGACGCCGCGGTGTGGCAGTGGTACAACGCCGCGGAGCACCACCGCAACATGATCGGCAACCACTCCACCATCGGCGTGGGCCACGACGGCGTGTACTGGACGCAGAATTTTTCAGGCGGCGCCAAGAGCGCGCGCCAGCGCTAGACAGGGCGGTACGGGAACCGCGAAACCGGGGCTGGGCTGAAGGTGCGAAGTCGCCACCGACGGCGAAGAGGAGAAGGTTGATGACACGAATCCTGTGGACCAAGACGCTGCTGGCGGCAGCCCTGTGCGGCGCGCTGTTCTGCGTGTCCACCAGTACGGATGCGCAGAACGCCGACGAAGCCGTGCGCATCGCCGGCAAGAAGATCGGCGACAAGAACCCCGACGTACGCGCCCAGGCCGTGGCCGACCTGGCCCGCGCCAACAACAAGGGCGGCGCCACGGCGATCATGCAGTGCCTGGCCACCGAGGACGACGGCCCGGCCGGCTACGCCATGGCCGAGTCCGTGCGCTCGCTGACCTCAGAGGAAGCGCTCGATGTGGTCGAGAAGAGCGTGCTGAAGTGGACCAAGCCGGAGAACCTGTTCGGCGCTTACTGGACCTTCCTGGGTCTCGCCGCCCAGAACACCGAGCGCGCCAACAGCATCCTGCGCAAGGCCATCGACGAAACCAAGGACGACGATATCTACCTGCGCTCCGCGGCGATCGAGGCCATGGCCGAGGCCGGCCGCTCCGACATGGCCGACCTGCTGCTGAAAGTACTGAAGACCTACAAACCGGACTGGGATGAAAAGTCGCCGATCATCGCGCTGACCAGCATCCAGGCCGCGCCCAAGATGGTGACCGGCGGCGACAGCAAACTGCGCAACGACGTGGTGCTGGCGCTGGCGGACATCCTGGAGCAGACCAAGGACGACCGCATCCAGTGGTTCACCTGCACGGCGCTGTCCAAGATCACCGGCGAAGACACCTACGTCGAAGCCGGCTTCTGGCGCTGGTGGGTCGAGATGGGCGGCAAGAAGGTCGAGCGCCGCGAAGAAGGGGAAACCGTGGCCGGGCGCGACGTGCCCAAGTTCTTCAAGGCCGCGGCGGTGGGCAAGCGCGTGATGTTCGTGATCGACATCTCGGGCTCAATGCAGCACCCCGTGGAGCTGCCGCCCGAGATGAAGAAGCCGCCCGAGCCGGAGCCGAAGAAGGACGACAACCCCGTCACCGGCGGCGGCAAGAACGGCAAGAAGGACGGCAAGGGAGAGGATGAAGAAAAGAAGGCCGAGATCCCGCCGCCCGACTACAGCAAGGTGAAGAGCAAGCTGGACCTCGCCAAGGTCGAGCTGGTCCACACACTCAAGCACCTGCCCAATGATTACTGGTTCAACATCGTGATCTACCACACCGGCCACGACTGGATCGACGGCAGCAACAAGGAGTTCGTGCAGGCCACCGAGGGCAACAAGGCCAAGTTCGTGAAGAAGGTCGAGGAACTGAACTGGGCGGCGCTGACCAACATCCACGGCGCGCTGGTGCGGTCGTTCTGCGTCAACAAGAAGAAGACCCTCGATCCCATGAAGATCGGCAAGAACACCAACAACCCGGCCTGGGATCCCGAGTGCCTGCGCACCGGCGCCACCACCATCTTCTTCCTCACCGACGGCTCGCCCACCATCAGTGACGACTCCACCGACATCGGCCAGGTCGGCCGACCGGGCGGCAACATGGTGGGCAACGGGCGCATGTGCCAGGGCCGCAACATCGTGCTGGACATCCAGCGCCTCAACGTGTTCCGCAAGGCGGTGATCAACACGGTCGGCATCGGCCCCCACGACGGCTCACTGCTCGGCGCGCTGGCCCAGCTGTCCGGCGGCGAATACATCGACCGCTCCGGCGTGGCCCCGCGCTAACAAGCCCCGACACGAAAGCACAAAGCCCCCGCATCAGCGGGGGCTTTGTCATCTGCCAGTATGCAAGCTGGATGTCACGGCGAGACAGGCTTTGCCGTACCGTCGGCCGGCTGCGTGGGACCGTACTGCGCGTACCAGGTTTCGTTGAGCGAATCGTAGACCGGCATCAGGTCGCCTTTCCGCCCAGGGAAACAGTTGCGCCGTTGGGTCCCAGAAATGCGGGTTCGCTCGGCGCCGGTGGGGCCTGGCCTGCGAGTTGCGAGCCGAAGACCAGAAACAGACCTGCCAAGACCAGTGTTTTTGTGAAACGCTCTCCAGCTTCCGGACGTAACACCTGTGAAAAGAAACCAGCTGGGTAGTGTTTATGCGTCTCGGCATGCTGTTTCATGATTCTTTCCGGTCGGCTCTGTTTCATTACAACGGTTAGTGTAATGGCCTCGCGTCGGCGAACCTCTCTGCTGTTCTTTGCCTTGATCGGCCTGGGCATACTCGGTGCCCTGCCTGTGTTGTGGAATTCGGATCACTCATCGCAGCGAGAGGCGAACCGCGCGTGTGCGGCGGGGCACAGGTGCGGAGACCCCATCGACGCGGCGGCTGCCGAGGACACCCATCCGCAAGGGAACGCTGGAACAAGCCCGCCAGGTGCCGTCCCTGCGGAAGATCCCGCCGCGACATCGGACGAAACGCGGGTAGACGATGCAGGGGAGGCCGAACCGCCTGCAAGCTCCGGTGGAACGGACGACAAGCCCAACACGCCTTCAAAACGGCCCAAACTGGAAGAGGTCAAGAAGCTCCCAATAGGAGCGCCCCGCGAACCAGCGCCTCCCAGATACACATCAAGTCTGGGCGACGACCAATGGCAGGTTCACATCGTTGCGCCCAGCCTTGACGACAGACAGAAGCTGACGCGGTGGGTTTGGGGAGAGAAGAAGCAAGACGATCCCAGGCACCTCGTTCGTGGATGCGTGTTCGAAGTCATCGGTGGCGAACGTATTCCGCTATCAGGAGTTCTGGTTGTTGGTGGATGGAATCGAACTTTCACGGACTCCGAAGGGCGATACGAGATGTTGTCCACGTTCTGGGAGCCGAGCGAAGATGACAAACAGCAAGGCCAACAGTATCGATTCGAGCTATTTGCGCGGGCACCGGGGTACGTCGATATCAGAGGCAGACACACCTACTCTAACCTCGATGAAACCGGTGAAGGCATCGATCTCTTTCTTGTCCGCAGGGACAGCCACTTGATTCGTGTAAAGTTCGAGAATCCACATGTAGCAGGCGGAACGGTGACAATCGTACTCGCATGCAACGAGTCTGGGAATCCGGATCAGCCAGGTTTCGCGATCGATTGGGACGAGAGAAGCTACATCGTTGCAATGGTTAACCCTCAACAGGAAACGTGGTTTTCCGTTCCGCTTCGATACTACTACACAGCAGGTGAAACCCGCTTCGGGCTCCGAAGTGTCTCGGCGCCGAACATTCTGGCCGACGCCAATTACATGTCGCCGTCATTCAACACCGACCCCACCGCGACTCAGCAGGAGACCGTGTACAACGTCCGGCTTCTGGTCGAAGACACGGTTACCATCGCCGGTTCGGCCGTTGACATGCGTACCGGCGAGCCGATCCCCCATGCGCGGGTGTATGGTCCCGGCACCACCGAGTTCACAGTCGCCGACGAAAACGGGCGTTTCGAGTTGATCACGGGCAAGACGCCGCGCGGACCTCGCGGTGATCCGTTGCCTGAGAACGAATCACGCTACCTGTACGTCTCGGACGAGCGCTACGCCACCATGACCGTCGAGATGAAGGACGCAAGTCTGCATGCGGACGCCACCGGGCGGCTGCTTCTTCGACCCGGCGGAAACCTGAACGGGCCCTGGACGTTCCAGCTTCGCCCCTGGGTCGAGGCAACCATCGACTGCACTTTCCTGGCGCCCGAAAGTCGTCCCGAAGCCACGCTTGACATCATGTACGACGTGGTTGACGCGCTTCCCGGCGACCGCCGGCGCGGCGTGGATGCGGACGGACTCTGTCGTTTCCCGCGCATTCCATGGGGAACGGAAACCGTGCGCCTTGCCACCAGGGTTCCTTTCGGCGTGAAGGAACTCAAAATCGAATCCGTCTCCTGGGATGGCGAAGAACCATACCAGCTCACAGTTCGGGAGTGAGCCAGTTCCAACCTTGCGCGTCGCCCATCCCGCCAATTCCTGCTACTATCACCGGCGAGGAGGAGGAGCCATGCGTACACTTGCCTTCACGGCCGTGATGGCCGCGGTGATGCTGCTGCTTGCGACGCCGAGTACTCGTGCCGACGGCAACTTCGGCATCACGCCCGACAAAAAGCTGGCCAAGGCGCTCGCCGATCTGGCGGACACCTGCTTCGAGTGCGGCGACATCGCGAAGCAGAAGGGCCTCTACACCTACGCGCGCTCGTTTTTCAGCCACGCCCTCGAGTACGACACCGACCACAAGAAGACGCGCAAGGTGATGGGCTTCGAGCGCAAGAAGGGCGCCTGGGTGCTTGAGGAGGACATGATCCCCTCACCGACAAGATCAACGAGTCCAAGCGCGACGAGCTGACCGAAAAGCTGCGCCTCGACACCCTCGAGCTGCGCGGCAAGGCGGCCGACAACCTCTGGAAATTCGTCGAGGACGCCAAGCTGCCCGCCGACCAGCGCATGCTGGCGCTCTGGCACGTGATCCTGCTCAACCCGGAGCATCGCGGCGCTCAGAAGGCCGCGCGCTCGGCGCCGGACGCCATGTGGTTCAAGCACACGCTGGACGACGACGCCGACACCAAGCGCGGGGTCTGGATCCAGCGCGCCCCGGAAGGCGCGGTGATAGAGGAAAAAGACGCCCTATGAGCAGACGAGCGGCCTGCCGATGGAAAAGCGGCGCTCGGACTGGCTGATCGTGCACATGGACATCGGCGAAAAGGGCGCCGAGTGGGCCAAGGTGCTGACCCAGTACGGCGAGGCCTGCCGCACGCACATCTTCGAGCTGCTCGCCACCGAGCCCCCCAAGGCACCCGAGAAAGACGAACACCGCCTGCACTACACGGTGCTGACCGAGCGCGACCGCTACGCCCGCTTTGTGGAGAAATGCTCCGGCATCACCGACGCCGCCCACCGCAAAGAAGCCGCCACCGCCGGCTGGGGCACGCCGACCTACAACCCCTACGGCTCCGTGTGGCTGTACCCCAACCTGGCCAACGATTACGGCCTGCGCGACGGCATCGCCCACGACCTGGCCAGCAAGGAAATCTTCCGCTTCTGCGGCACAGAGGGCGCCTACTGGCTGGCGCGCGGCATGGGCTACCTGAACAGCACGCACATGAACGGCTCCACGGCCGGGACGTTCTTCGCCGTGAAGACCACGGGCGTGATCGACAGCGGCGGGCGTGAGTCTCTGCCTGGCTTCGGCAACTGCAGCGCGGGCTGGCGCCTGCGGGTGGCGATGGAGGTCACCGGCGGCACCGAGTTGAAGCTCGGGCAGCTGGCGAAGCTGCGCGTGGCGGACTTCAGCCAGCGCGAAATGGCCCACGCCTTCTGCTTCACCGACTACCTGGTGCGCGAACACCAGTCCAAGCTGGCCGAGTTCCTGAAGGCCTGCTACAGCGAGCGCGCCAAGCGCTACAAGGAAAAGCAAGCCGAGGAGACGGCAGCCGAGGTGCTGCAGCGCCTCTACGCCACGCTGGAAACCACCGAGGACGACTTCCAGGCCGCCTTCCGCACCTGGGTGCTCGCCAACTACATCGCCCTGCCGGCCAAGGAAGAGAAGTAGCACGGCCGTCCCGGCCATGTAGTGCGCATTGGCCTGAATCCTGTCCTTAAACGCCCTGCCGCTGACATGCGGTGTTCGGGACCGGGATAGCACGGGCAGCACCGAGCGTAACCCAGCAGGCTTTACAGCCGGCGAAGCCGGCGTCTCTCTCGGTAAGCCCCCGGCGCAGCGTAGCGAAGCCGGGGGTAAGCAACGTCTAGCGGTAACGGAGCCGCGCAGCGGCGGCTCCTGTGTGGGCGAGCAACTATCGGCCCGATATCATGCCGCCATGAGCCATTCCTACACGCGCCAGCTGCTCCACATCGTGTTCAGCACAAAGGAACGTCGGCCGTTCCTGCACGCTGAGGTTCGGCCTCGCATGCTGGGCTACCTGCGCACCGTGGCTAATGACTTGAACGCCACCGTGCTGGCACTGAACGGCGTTGACGATCACGTGCACATACTGGTGGATCTGCCGGCTGCGCTGAGCACGGCGGAGTTCCTGACCAAGCTGAAAGCCAACTCCTCGCGTTGGTTTCGCAAGTTGTTCCCGAAGTTCGATTTCCGCTGGCAGCGTGGTTACGGCGCGTTCAGTGTCAGCCCATCGAAACTCGAGGAGGTGCGGGGCTACATCGACCGGCAAGAGGCGCACCACCAGAAACATTCATTCGAGGACGAGATCCGAAAGCTGGTGAAGAACCACGGCCTGGAGTTTGACGAACGCTTCTTCCTGGGATGAGAGCCGCCGCTTCGCGGCTCATTCACTGTGCCGCAACCCGTCCCCCGGCTCCGCTACGCTGCGCCGGGGGCTTACCGGGAGAAACGCCGGCTTCGCCGGCTGAATCATGCCGGAAGCCAGGAAATCACTGCGCGACATGGCGCAATATGGAATCCCTCTCAGGCAGGATTGCCTGTGCCACAGAGCCGGCAGACTGGAAGTCTGCCCCACGTTAGACGTTCAGGCCTTCGCCCTTGATGGCTTCGCCCTCGGCGAGGATGGGCTTCACGAGCTGCTCGAGGTATTCGCGGGTCTGCAGCGGCGCCAGGCCCACGAACCTTGACGCGTCAAGGATGTCGTCCAGGTCCACCTTGCCGAACAGCTTGTCGCCCTTCAGCCGCGCGATCAGGTCGTTGTCCGGCGCACCTTCCTCTTTCATGCGCTTGATCGCCGCGTGGCTGTGCACCCGGATCGCCTCGTGAATCTCCTGCCGGTCGCCGCCCGCCCGCACGGCCTGCATGATGATTTTCTCGGTCGCCATCAGCGGCAGCTCGCGCCGCACCCGCGCGGCGATTACCGCCGTGTTGGCGATCAGCCCGCTGCCGATGTTGTGCAGAATGCTCAGCACCACGTCCGCGGCAAGGAACGCTTCCGGTATGCTCATGCGCCGGTTGGCGCTGTCGTCCAATGTGCGCTCCAGCCACTGCTCGGCGGCCGTGGTGGCCGCGTTGGCCGGCAGGTTGATCAGCCAGCGCGCGATGCTGCAGGCGCGCTCGCTGCGCATGGGGTTGCGCTTATAGGCCATGGCGCTGCTGCCGATCTGTTTCTCCTCGAAGGGCTCGTCGAGCTCGCCCAGGCCGCACAGCAGGCGGATGTCCGTCGCCAGCTTTTGCGCCGAAACGCCGATGCCCGCAACGGCCGTGAGCACCTGGTGGTCGTACTTGCGCGGATAGGTCTGGCCGGTGACGGCGAAGGCCTGCTTAAAACCCATCTTGGTGCAGACCAGTGCGTTGAGCTGCTTGACCTTCTCGGCGTCGCCGTCGAACAACTCCAGAAAGCTGGCCTGCGTGCCGGTGGTGCCCTTCACGCCGCGCATGGGCATATCGCGCTCGATGCGCGCAAGCTCGTGGTAGTCGCTGACCAGGTCCTGCAGCCACAGGGCCGCGCGTTTGCCCACGGTGGTGAGCTGCGCCACCTGGAAGTGCGTGGCGCCCAGGCAGGGCAGCTCGGCGTGTGTTGTCGCGAACTCCGCGAAGGCCGCGATCACGCCGCGCAGGCGCTTGAGCAGCATGCCCAGGCCTTCGCGCATCAGGATCAGGTCGGCGTTGTCGGTGACGTAGCAGCTGGTGGCACCCAGGTGGATGATGGCCTTGGCCGCGGGCGCGACTTCACCGTACGTGTGCACGTGGGCCATCACGTCGTGGCGGAATTGCTTTTCGTAGGCCGCGGCCTTCTCGAAGTCGATGTCGTCCAGGTGCGCGCGCATCTGGGCCAGGGCCTCGTCGCTGATCTGCGTGAGGCCGAGTTCCTGCTCGGATTCCGCCAGCGCCAGCCACAGCCGGCGCCAGATGCCGATGCGCTTCTGCTGGCCGAATAGCTGCCGCATCTCCTTCGCGGCGTAGCGCCCGACAAGGGGGTGCTGGTAGGTGTCGTGTTCGCTCATGCCCGCGAATATGGGTATTGGCGCGGGAATGATCAATGAGGGAGGCGTGGTTGGTGGTTGGTGGTTGGTGGTTGGTGGTTGGTGGATCGTGGTTCGTGGATCGTGGCATCGGCGGGACATGTAGTTTGGGCGCTTCGACTTGTCCCACTGGTCCCGCAAAACCCTGGCAAGCTCCCTACAACCAGCGGCCTGCCCCCGCTAACCTGCCCCCATGTCCCTGCGCATCATCGACGCCAACCTGAACCGTGCCCGCGAGGGCCTGCGCACGGCCGAGGAATACGCCCGGCTGCTGCTGAATGACTCGCGGTCCGCCCAGGCGCTGAAAGACGTGCGCCGCGAACTGCGGGCCTGCGAAGCCGCCTTCGGCCCGGAATTGCTGGCCGCCCGTGACATCCAGAACGACGTGGGCACACGGCCGGCTGCCGACGACGTGCAGCGCGGCAGCGAGGCCGACGTCGCCCGCGCCGGCCTGAAACGCGCACAGGAAGCCCTGCGCGTGATTGAAGAATTCGCGCAACTGCACTCCCCCACCGCTGCCGCGGCGGCGGCCAAAGCGCGCTACGGCGCCTATGCGGCCGAGCAGCAGCTGTTTGTGGCCGCGCCCCGCCGTGCCGCTTTGCAGGCCCCCGTGATGGTAGTGTTCTCAGACATGTACATGCGCGAGGACTGGCGCGACGTGCTGGAAAGCCTGCTGCAGGCCGGCGCGCGGCTGTTCCAGTTGCGCGAAAAGAACATCCCCGCCCGCAACTTCGCCGAGCACGCAACGGCCGTGCAGGCCGTCACCCGGCCGTTGGGCGCGGTGGTGATCATCAACGACCGGGCCGACGTGGCGGCGGCCACGGGCGCCGACGGGGTGCACCTCGGGCAGGACGATTTAAACGCTATTCAGGCCCGCAAGATCATGGGTCCGGCCGCGCTGATAGGCGTTTCAACGCACAATCTGGTGGAAGCGCTGGATGCCGAACAAATGGGCGCCGACTACGTTGGTTTAGGTGCCATGTTTCACACGGAAACAAAGAAAGTACAATCCGTGGGTGGTCCAGGTTTGATTGCGCGCGTGCAACCGGAGCTCCCGATCCCGGTTTTCTGCATTGGCGGCATCACGAAGGACCGCACGGCCGAGCTTGTCGGCCAGGGCGCGCGGCACGTTGCAGTGTCGAGCGCCCTGCTCAACGCGGCCGACCCCGGTGCGGAATACCAGGCCCTTTGCCGGGCCTTTGGGGAGCGTGCATGAAACGCCTGACTTTCTCGCTGCTGTGCGTCGCGCTGCTGGCCGTGACCGGCGCCCTGGCGCAGGATGACTCCAAGCAGCTTGCCCTGTACCTGAAAAGCGGCGACGTGCTGACCGGCACGGTCAAGAAGGTTGACGAAGACGGCGTCAAGCTCGACATCGGCGAAGGCATTGAGCTGTTCATCCGCTGGGACTACACCCGCGGCGACAAGCACTACGAGCTGCGCAAGGGCGCGGCCGATTTCTCCAAGATCAAGTCGGTGCTGAAGCTGGCGGATTTCTGCCACGAGTTCGCGATGGACGAACAGGAGGCCTGGGTGCTGGCGGCGGCCCTGAAGCTGGACCCTGGAAACCAGGCGATCCGCGACCGCCTGAAAGAGCTGCCCAAGGTGGAAGGCCTGGAAATCCCCGGCGAAGGCGAAACCGCCAAGCCCGAGCCGGAACCGGAGCCGAAGCCGGAGGTCAAGAAAGACCCCGACCCGCTGCCCCCGCCCACCCGCAAGGGCTTCAGCGTGTACGTCGACATGGTGAAAGAGGACGACACCGCCAAGACCTGGATGGAAGAGCACTTCGAGGAAATGAACTACAAGGTCGGCAGCGAGAAAGACCACGAGATCCGCGCCGAGCTGGAGATCAAGCTGACGCTGATCAAGAACCCCGAGTTCATGGGCGCTGAGCTGTACGCAATCTACGACGGCACCCTGACCTGGAAGCTCTACAAAAAGGGCGAGCGCGCCGCGTTCGCCACCAACACCGTGAAGAGCGAGGGCGTACGCCGCGACACCCGCGACGAGGCCCGCTCACGCTGCCGCACCGACCTGTGCGAGTCCGCCTTCACCCAGATGTTCAACGAGATGGAAAAGCTGCGCTAACCGATCCGCCGCACTCCAACAGCGCGGGGCTGCGGCCCCGCGCTGGTTTTCTTAAACCCGACTGCGGTACCCACGAGGAAGCACGAAGGATCACGAAGAAGCATCCGGCCTGATGCCTGACCTTCGTGATCCTTGGTGGTCCTTCGTGGATCAACGCCCTTGTAGTCTTTGAACCGCGTCAGTCGATCCGCCTGCGCCGCAGCCATGCCGCAAGGGCCCCCGCCGCCAGCAGCAGCAGCAACGCGGCCTTGCCGGACGGGTCTACGGTGCAGCCGCCGCCGTCGTCATCGTCGTCGCCCCCGCCGCCGGGGATGACTCCGCCGCCGCCGGTGCCCGTGGCGCGCGGCAGGATGCTGACCTGCTTGCTGTCGATCTGCTGGGTGTTCGCGAATGCCGTGATGGTGGCTGTTCCCGTATTGGTCGGCGCCACCAGCTCGATCAGCCACACGCCGCGCGTCGCGTCGAACACCGCCGCCACGCCGCTGGCGCCCGTGGTGGTGCCGTTGTCGAGCGTGCCCGCCGTGGTGCTGAGCGTGACCGCAATGCCGGGGTCGGGCAGCGGGTTGTTGCTGCCGTCGCGCAGCTCGACCATCACTGGGATGCGGTCATAGCCGTTGGCGTTGAGCGTGCTCTCAAGCAGCGTGATGCGGCTGTTGGTCAGCGAGATGGCGCCGTAATGGCTGACCTCGACCGTGGCCGCGACCTGCACGCCGTCGATGGTCGCGCCGTACTTCACCACCTGGCCCGTCGCCAGGGCGTTGACCGTGAAGTTGAACGGCGTGCTGCCGCCGCTGATGGTCTGCAACACCACGGGCGTGCCGGTCACGTCCAGCAGTTCGACGTCGTAGCTGTTGGGCGCGTTCAGGTCGCGCCCGAACAGGTTGCGCGGCGTGACCGTGACCGTGAAGCTGCCGGCCGTGTTCGCCGCCACGCCGGGGGCGCTGCTTTCAATGCCGCTGGCGACCACGTCGGCCGTGAGATCTTCGTCGGACACATCAAGTGTAATCAGGTAGTTGCCGGTAGTCGCCACGGCCTTGCTGGCGACCTTGACGAAGTAGGTGCCGGGCGTCGCCATGGTGCGGGTGATGGCCGCGTCGAAGTTCACGCCGCTGGCGTCGAAGGCCATTTCGTCCACGTCATTGGCAGAAGCCAGGTAGGCCGGGTCGCCGAAGTCGGGGCTGACCAGAACGGTGGTGCCGTTGGTGTCGTACATGGTCAGCGTCGGGTTCAGGTTGAAGCCGAAGGTGTCCGACAGCACGCGGACGGTCACCTGCTGGTTGGGCAGCGTGGTCGTGAACTTGTACCAGTCTTCGTCCGTGGCCGGGGAAATCTTGGACACCCCCACCTGCCCGCTGGCGATCGCCTTGGCGTTCGCGCTGGAGTTGTTGGGCTCAAACGGATCCTGCGAGGCGCCCGGCAGCGTGATGTTCACGCCGGTCACCGTCTGGCCCGGGCCCACCTGCACCAGGGTCGGCGCGCCGATGGTGTTCACGGCCACGCCGCGCACCACGGGAAAGAAGCTGGTGTAGGCGGACTGGTAGTAGCTGCCCAGGGCCGACTTGTTGACCGGCAGCGCGAACGCCAGGTAGTTGCCCGGCGGCACGTTGTCGATGGTGAAGCTGCCCAGCGCGTACGGCCCCGGCGTGCCCTCGCTGCAGTGGCCCACCACGTTGCGCCCTGTTGACACGTCAACAAGGGTGACGTAGACGCCGAATCGCGCGGTGCCGCCGCTTTCCACCGCGCCCTGCACCGTGCCCAGGTTTTCGTCCACCACGCTGCCGGTGTAGCCGTCGATCACCGGCGCGCGGTCATCGACCTCGAGGCTGCTCTGGTTGATCAGGCCGGGGCTGCTGGCGTAGAACATGGTGGCCTGGGCGTTGTTCGGGTGATCCAGGCCGATGAAATGGCCCAGCTCGTGGGTCACCACGCTCTCGATCATTGCGCGGCCGATCACGCCGCTGGTGCCGGCCGGTCCCAGGGTGTCCCAGGTGAAGTCCCGGTCATTGAGCTGCATGTCGGCGTCGGTGATCTGGCCGTTGCTGGTGTCGAAGGTGGTGATGGTGACGGCGAACACGCCCGTCGCGATGTTGCTGTTCACCCAGCGCAGCACGTTGCGCCGGTCGCTGGCGCTGGTGGCCGGGTTGCTGGTGGCGCCGGCGAATTCGAAGTCGATGCGGCTCTCGTTGATGTTGCGCCAGGCGGAAAAGCTGTTCTGGATCGCCTCGAACTCGTTGATCGGACCCTGGAACAGCGCCTGGTCGGCGCAGCCGAGGTCGTCGATTTCATACAGCACGCGCTGGTTGGCCACGTTCGGCCGCCCCGCCACGTTGTTCAAGTCCCAGCGCACCGGCAGCGCCTGCCCCGCCGTGCCCACCGGCACGCGGATCGACATGTAGGCGTCGGCCGAGCCGCCGGCCAACGTAAGCACGGCCGCGCATGCAACCAGGACGATGGCCGCGCGCAGGAACGCGGCGATTCTGTCGCCCCTTACGGGGCTCGCGGAATTCGGGGCGGCGGTCAACCCGGGGCTGACGCCCCGGGCTAATGTCTTGCGCCCCCTGCGGGGGCTCGGCGTTCGCGCTGCGGCACTTGCCTGTAGCGGCCTGGAGTTGTTTCCGTTCTGCGCCGTTTCGCCATTCCGCGGCGTGTCGTCCGTCCGCGTCGTGTCGCGTTCCAGCGCCCGCAGGGCGCGACAGAGCGTAGCCCGGGGCGTAAGCCCCGGGTTGCGCCCGGCCTGATTCTCCGGAGCCCGCGTGAGCGGGCGGCACAACCATTCGCGAACGCGGATCATTCCTTCTCCTCGTTCGCGGCGGGCTTCTGGGCGTCGGCAACCTGCTTCTTGAGCTCGCTGAACTTGAACTCGAGGGGCTGTTTGGCGGCCTCTTCCTTGCTGGGCTTGAGCGTCTTGGGGTCCACGATGGTCATGCCCGCGACGCTGTTTTTCGCGTACTTCTCGCCCTCGCGCTCGCTGACGGCAAACGCCCCCTGGGCCATGCCCTGCAACTGGTAACGGCCGTCGTCATCTTTCCAGAGAAACAGCACGTACTCAGTGCCGACCTCAAGCGAGCCCGCGCCGGCCACGTGCTGGCCGACGTCGCCCACCACGCCGCCGCGGATCGCCACCTCGCGCGACTTCTCGTGCGCGCCTTTCAGCGTTTCGGAAACGGTCAGGGTGTAGTGCGTCCAGATGCCGGTACGACCGGCATCCCAGCGCGCCTCCTTGCTGTCCACCTTACCGACCACGATCAGCGGGGAAGCTTCGGTCAGGGTCGCCAGGTCCAGCTTCAGGGCAACAGCAGCCTGCAGACCGGCCGCGGCCAGCACCAGCAACAGGGCAACACAAAGGAATCGCAACGCGTGCATTTCAGCCTCCTCAGGTCATCCCATGAAACGACCCAGGGCCCGAAACGACAAGCATTTGCACCGCTGAGGGCGCAGTATTCAGCTCGCGTAGGGTGTGTGCAGCCAGGAGTGGTCGGCCTCATCGTCGCCGAAGAGCGCCGGCGACCAGATCAGCCATTCGTTGCCGCAGCGCACCACCATCTTCTGCACGAAGTAGCTGCGCTGATCGCCCAGTGCCACGCTGCGGAAGCCGTCCGCTGCAGGCAGGAAAAGCTGCTGCGGCGCGACATCCAGCAGCACCCGGCAGATCGCCACGTCCGGGGCCAGCGTCTCGACCGCGATCTCGTCATAGAACAGCTTGCCGGAACGCAGCCCCAGCGCCCGACGCACATCACGCCAGTACTGGCGGAATGCTTCGAAGTTCGGAAACACCCCCGCCCCCGGCTCGCGCTCGGTGGGTGCCAGCATCTCCCACGCCCCTTTGAAGTTGCCCCGTGAGATGAACTCCAGGAAGTTGCGCACCGCGCGCTCCGGAGTTTCGGGCGCCGGGTACAACAGCTTGCCCGCATACAGACACGCCAGACCGGCCAGCGCCGGCACGGCCGCTGCGCCGAGAAAAAGCCCTTCCCGGTCGAAGCCGCCCCAACCAGAGCGAGCGAAGTCAACGAGAACATCAGGATCGCGAAAGCGCTCCAGATGCAGCCATGCTGGCCGAACGCCAGCCGCCAGCCCACCGGCTCAGGACGCGAACCCCGCACGCGAAGCAGCTTTTCGTGGGCGACTTGCATTTGCAGCTTCACCAGTCAAGTCAGGTACATCCAGTCTGCATTTCGGCTCAGCAGAGTCCAACGCCGGGGAGCCAAAGGTTCCCATTGATGCACTTACAGGTCGTGCGCACCTGTGTTCACCTATGGTTGCTTTTCGCAGTCGCAGTTCTTCGCTTCTTCGCGTGAAAAGAAAACGCCGCCCCGTAGGGCGGCGTTGTGGTTGCATGGCTCCCTTCGCTTACACCGAAGCTTCTACGCGTTTTCTGATGTCCTCGATGTCCGGGTCGGGGATGGCTTCCATCAGGCGCTTGGTGTAGGCGTGCTGCGGGTTGGCGTAGATCTCGTCGGAGCTGGCGTACTCGACGATGTGGCCGCCTCTCCCGAAATCCTCTTCCTTCACGCCTTCGCGCTTGCCGTCGTCCCACAGCTCCTTGAGCGTCTTGCCCGGGCACATCACGGCGATCTCGTCGCTGATGAACTTCACCACGCTCAGGTCGTGGCTGATGAAGATGTAAGTCAGGCCGAACTCGTCCTGCAGGTCCAGCAGCAGGTTCAGAACGCCCGCCTGCACCGACACGTCCAGCGCGCTGACGGACTCGTCGCACACGATGAACTCGGGCTCCACGGCCAGGGTGCGCGCGATGCCCACGCGCTGGCGCTGGCCGCCGCTGAACTCGTGCGGGTAGCGCTTCAGGTGCTCAGGCGGGAGGCCCACTTTCTCGAGCAACCAGGCCGCGCGGTCTTCACGCTCGCGGCGGTTGCCCTGCAGGCCGTGAACCTGCATGGGCTCCATGATCGCGGCGCCGATGGTCATGCGCGGGTTGAGCGACGAGAACGGGTCCTGGAAGATGATCTGCATCTTGCGCCGCATGGCGCGCAGCTCGGCGCTGGGCATGCCGGTGATCTCGCGGTCGCCGTAGTACACGCGACCTTCCGTGGGCTCAATAAGCCGCAGCAGGCTGCGCCCCAGGGTGGTCTTGCCGCAGCCCGATTCCCCCACCAGGCCGATGGTGCGGCCTTTCTTCACGGTCAGGGTCACGTCGTCCACGGCCTTGACGTAGCCGACGGTGTGGCGGAACACGCCCTTCTTGATCGGGAAGTAGGTCTTCAGGTTCTCGATCTTCAGCAGCGGCGTGTCGAAGTCCGGCATGTTCTCGCGCCGTCTGTCGGGGCGCTTCTTGCCCGGGATCTCGAGGTTCGGGTCGGTCGGGTCGAGCTCGAGGCCCTTTTTGTCGGCCTCAATGAAGTCTTCCACCGTCGGCAGGCGCTCCGCCTTGGTGGTCAGGCGCGGGCGGCAGGCCAGCAGACCCTTGGTGTACGGGTGCTGCGGGTTGGCGAAGATATCCAGCACGCGGCCGTACTCGACGATCTTGCCGCGGAACATCACGGCGACCTTGTCGGTGACGTCGGCGACGACACCCAGGTCGTGGGTAATGAACAGCACGGCCATGCGGCGCTCGCGCTGCAGTTTCTGGATCAGGTCGATGATCTGCTTCTGGATGGTGACGTCGAGCGCGGTGGTGGGCTCGTCGCAGATCAGCAGGCGCGGGTTGCATGCCAGCGCCATGGCGATCATCACGCGCTGCTTCATGCCGCCCGAAAGCTCGAAGGGGTATTGCTTGACGCGCGTAGCGGGGTCGGGGATGCCGACCTCGTCGAACAGCTCGATGGTGCGGTTCCAGGCTTCCTGCTTGGTCATGCCAAGGTGCAGGGTCAGCGCCTCGACGACCTGGCTGCCGCAGGTGAACACGGGGTTCAGGCTGGTCATCGGCTCCTGGAAGATCATGGCGATGTCGCCGCCGCGGATCTTGCGCAGCTGCGCCTCGTTCATCTGCCCGAGGTCGCTGTCGATGCCGTCTTCCCCGCGCCACTTGATCTGGCCGCCCTCGATGCGGCCGGTCTGGCTGGGCAGCAGCTTGAGCATGGAGTAGGCGGTCATGGATTTGCCTGAGCCCGACTCGCCGACCACGCCGAGGGTCTCGCCCTCGCCGATGCGTATGCTGATGTCGTCGACGGCCTTCACCACGCCGTGGTCGGTGTGGAAGTAGGTTTTCAGCCCCTGGATATCGAGCAGGGGGTGCGTGACGATTTCGTCCTTCACGGAGTCGTGAACGACGGGGCCGTGTACGCCGTCAACGCCGGCGAGTTCTGGCGCGACATCAGGCTTGCGTTCTTCCTGCGGTTGGCTCACCGACTGCCTCCGGATGGCTTGGGAAAGCGGGACTCTAGTTAACAAAGGTAATACGCGTCAAGCAATCCGGGCCGGAAGTCGCTTCGGGAGTCCGGACGCGGACGGTCTGGTCTGCGGCGATTCCCCCGGCCTTCCGGCCGGGGCTGATGCCGCCGGGCCTGCAACCGCTCCCCGTTGACACTCGGGGGTCGGGTGTTACCTTTCGCGAACCACTGCACAGGTGGCGGAATTGGCATACGCGCCAGACTAAGGATCTGGTTCCAGCAATGGATTGCGGGTTCAAGTCCCGCCCTGTGCACCAAAATGAAACGCCTTGGCCAACGCCAAGGCGTTTCATTTTGTCCGCCGTAGCCTTGGCGAAGGCGGACTTCCGAGCTCCATCCCACTTGAACCCGAGGCGGCCTGTCGGCCGCGCCGCACGAAATTGTCGCGCCATAAACGGCGCGACCGCCGACAGGATTGTCGGCGCCACCCAACAACTTTTTTACGCGCGGGGTACGCTCCTAACTCATTCCAAACGCGAATCTTGCAGCGGCGGAAACGCGTGGAAAGCTTGTGGAAGCCCATTTTGAGCGGGTTTGGGCTTGATCCACCTTCATGCCTTCGCTAGTATGACGCCCCCGTACCGGGGAAGCACACAACCACCCGTTACAAACAATTTTTCATCGACCCGCCCCGTGGCGGGCCGACGTCTTTTTGATTTCAGGCCCGGCTACGGCGCAAACGGAGAACGAATATGGCCAGCGAAGGAACCCTCCACCCGGAAGGCACCAGCGTGGACGACGTCATCAGCTTTGCCAAGGACCGCGGATGCACCATGCTCGACATCCGCTTCATGGACCTGCCAGGCCTCTGGCAGCACTACACCTTCCCCATCCGCAAGCTTGAGGCCGAGCTGTTCGAGGAAGGACTGCCCTTTGACGGCAGCAGCCTGCGCGGCTGGAAGACCATCAACGAGTCCGACATGCTGGTCATCCCCGACGCGCAGACGGCCTTCATCGACCCTTTCATGAAAGAGCCAACCCTGGTGCTGATCGGCAACATCGTTGATCCCATCGAGCGCACCGCTTACGGCCGTTGCCCGCGCCAGGTGGCCCTGCGCGCCGAGCAGTACCTGAAGAGCACCGGCATCGGCGACACGGTTTACTTCGGCCCGGAAGCCGAGTTCTTCATCTTTGACGACGTGCGCTTCCGCCAGACCACCAACATGGGCTACTACGAGGTGGACAGCATCGAGGGCTCCTGGAACACCGACCGCCGCGAGGAAGGCGGCAACCTCGGCTACAAGCCGCGCACCAAGCAGGGCTACTTCCCCGTGCCGCCCATGGACAGCCTGCACGACATCCGCACCGAGATGCTGCTGACACTGGGGCAGCTTGGTTGCGTGCCCGAGCTGCACCACCACGAGGTCGCCAGCGGCGGCCAGTGCGAGCTCAGCATCCGCTTCAACACCCTCACGCGCTGCGGCGATCAGCTGATGATGTACAAGCACGTGGTCAAGAACGTTGCCCGCAAGTACGGCAAGACCGCCACCTTCATGCCCAAGCCCCTGTACGGCGACAACGGCAGCGGCATGCACTGTCACAGCAGCATCTGGAAAAACGGCAAGAACCAGTACGCAGGCGACGGCTACGCCGGCCTCAGCAAGACCGCCATCTACGCCATCGGCGGCGTCTTAAAGCATGCGGCCGCGCTGTGCGCGATCACCAACCCGACCACCAACAGCTACCACCGCCTGGTTCCGGGCTACGAGGCGCCGGTGAACCTGGCCTACAGCAGCCGCAACCGCAGCGCCTGCGTGCGCATCCCGCTGACCAAGGACGAGGCGGCCGCCAAGCGCTTCGAGTACCGCTGCCCGGACCCGAGCAGCAACCCGTACCTGACGTTCGCCGCGATCACCATGGCGGCGCTGGACGGCATCCAGAACAAGATCGACCCGGGCCAGCCGATGGACAAGGACCTCTACGACCTGCCGCCGGAAGAGTTGAAGAACATCCCGCAGACGCCGGGCAGCCTGGAAGAAAGCCTGCGCGCCCTGGAGAAAGACCACGAATTCCTGCTGAAGGGCGACGTGTTCAGCAAGGACATCATCGAGGAGTGGATCGGCTACAAGATGAAGAACGAAGTGCAGGCCATGCGGCTGCGGCCGCACCCGCACGAGTTCGAGCTGTATTTCGACATTTAGCGTGGCGCGGGCTGCCAGCCCGCGACCGGCGAGCCAGAAACCAGAGCCCCCGCGGCCTGCCCTGAGTCAATCGAAGGGTCACGCGGGGGTTTCTGCGTTCCGGTGGCGACGCGCTTGGAATTGCACCCTCGATTCGCGAGTTCACGGCGGCGAACGTCACTGCCGACAGCTTGTATGCAGCCAAGCTTCCCACTATCCGCACATGACATCAGCCGAGAGAAGGTATGCGCAACAACGATGCCACCCTTACCACATCCTCAAAGAGCCGCAGGGGATCGAGCAAGGTTTTGCCATTGTCCGGAAGCGTTCCGGCGCGACCGTGAGCGAGCCAGTCCCTGATCGCCTGGTGATTGGTAACAAGTTGGATTCCGGTGCCGCTGTCAGCGACCGCTCTCCAGCAGTCAAGAATCTCATCGAGCTTGATCCAATCGGTCTGATACCTCTGGCGCACAGCTCGACACCTGTCCCCGAGGGCGCCCTCTCCGTTATGCACCTGGTGGTCGAACTCCCGGCGGAGCGTCCCTTCGAAGCTGGCAAACAAGGCCAGATAGGACTGTCTCGCGAGTTCCTTCGTGCTGCCCGCCTTCTGCGCTTCCGTGTGACGCGCTATCAAGCTTCGGGTGTCGACGAAGAATTGACGGATTGCCCGTGGGCGAAACTCCGGCCGCAGTTGGCGTTTCATGCGCCAAGCACCTGAACCAGTTTCTGGAGAAACAGCTCCCTTGTCAGCGGAATGGACTTTGACTCATCAGACTCTACGGAGTCCAGCGGTTCGATTGTCCAATTTCGCTCCCCCGTTCCACCAAAGGTTGAAGCCGCCCTCTGCCGTCCAGACACCTACACGAGGCTTTGACTCAGCTGTCAGCTTTCCAAGCGGCCGAACGTAGATGCTCGTGCCATTCGGAGCCTTCAACTTCAGGGAGTACGCAGTGTAGTTTCCATAAAAGTGATCTTCGCCTTGTTCGCCTTTGTCCTCGACCACTTCAAGCAGCCCTTGCGAAATGGCGTCACTCAGGAATTCGTTTTTGATGGCGTCCCGAAGCAACTCGTGCGCCTTTTCCCATGCCAGCACTTCTTCCAACGAAACTTTCCGACGCGTCTTCATATTCTCAAGCGCGTTGAGTAGCTCTTCGTTTGGCGACTTCATCTGCGGCATGTCAGTCTCCTTGCAGGTGATTGTACCGTAAGTTCAACATAGTTGTGCAAGGGATTCGGCCGATCAGACCTCATTCCACCGGCCGGTACCGGCCGCTTACGTCGCGTTCTGGCTCGTTGGGCTCGGTGAGTGACAGCCAGCGGTTGCCGCCTTCGTCGTACTCGACCACGTCGCCGTTTTCGATTTCGTACACCCAGCCGTGCAGGCGGATGCTGCCGGCGTCCATCTTCTTCTGGATGCACGGGTAGGTGCGCAGGTGTTCCAGCTGCAGCTTCACGTTTTCGGCCACCGCCTCGCGCAGGTGGTTGTCGAACACCGCGGTGTGCTCCTTGCCGATGCGCCGCTTCGCCTGCCGCGCGTAGCTGATCCACTTCTGCACGGCCGGCATGTCTTCGGCACTCTCCGGCCGCAGCAGGGCGGCCATCGCTCCACAGTAGGTGTGGCCGCAGACGATCACGTCGCGGATGGGCAGGCGGCTGATCGCGAACTCGATGCTGGCGGTCACGCCGCCCATGTACTTGCCGTACTGGGGAATGATGTTGCCGGCGTTGCGCACGATGAACAGCTCGCCGGGGCCGCAGCCGGTCAGGGTTTCGAACGCGATGCGCGAGTCGCTGCAGCCGATCACCAGCGCGTGTGGTTTCTGGCCGCTTTTGACCAGGTCGTCATACAACGGCTTGAGTTGCGGGTAGGTCTCGCGCCGGAAGCGCTTGATGCCTTCGATGATCTTGTCCATGGCTCGAGAGAACCATACGCCGCCATGGCGCGCAACCGGTTTCGCCCCGCTTGCGCGCCCGCCCGCCGCATCTCAATATCTCGGGCATGGGCCGCACCCTCGAGCTTGAGATTCTTCCCCAACCGGATGACCAGACCTGCGGCGTGACCTGCCTGCACGCGGTGTACGGCTATTACGGCCTGAACGTTGAGCTGAACGAGCTGATCGACGAGGTCGAGCATCTTTCCACGGGCGGCACGCTGGGCGTGCTGCTGGGGCTCGATGCCCTGCAGCGCGGCTTCAATGCCACGATCTACACCTACAACCTGCACGTGTTCGATCCCACCTGGTTCCAGCGCGGGATCGACATGCGCGACAAACTGCTGCGCCAGGCCGCGTACAAGAATGACCCTCGCCTTACCGCCGCCACGCGCGGTTACGTGGAGTTCCTCGACCTGGGCGGCAAGGTGAAGTACGAGAACCTGTCGCCCAACCTGATCCGCCGCTACCTGAAGAAGGGCGTGCCGATCCTGACCGGGCTGAGCGCCACCTACCTGTACGGCACCGCGCGCGAACACGGGCCGAACGACGACTATGACGACGTCCGGGGTGTTTCCTCGGGCCACTTCGTGGTGGTGGTGGTGGGTTACGCGCCGAAAGGACGCGCGGTCGAAATCGCCGACCCCTGGCGCCAGAACCCGATCACCGGCGAAGACCAGCACTACAGCGTTGACGTTGATCGGTTGATCGGGGCGACACTTCTGGGCATTGTGACCTATGACGCGAACCTTCTGATCATTGAGCCGAAGAAACCTCAGCCATGAACACGCTGATAGTGGTGAACAACCCGGCCAAGTGGCCCCTGCAGATCCCTGACGTTGAAATCGTCTCGGCCAAGGCCTACCTGACCGACCGCCGTTTCAGCAACCGCAAGGGCGTGAAGGTCTTCAACCTGTGCCGCTATTACACCTACCAGGCCATGGGCTACTACGTGTCGCTGCTGGCCGAGGCGCGCGGGCACCGGCCCATGCCGGACATCGCCACCATCATGAACCTGCGCAGCCTCAGCATGCCGCGCGCCGAAGCCCAGGAGGTGGACGAGGAAATCCAGCGCGCCCTCAAGCCGATCAAGGGCGACGAGTTCACGCTCAGCATCTATTTCGGGCGCAACATGGCCGCACGCTACAAGCGCCTGGCGCTGATGCTCTTCAACCTGTTCCCCGCGCCGTTCCTGCGCGCGGAGTTCGTGCGTGAAGGCGGCTGGTGGACGCTGGCCCACATCGGCACCATCCCCTACTCCGAGGTTCCCGAAAATCACAAGCCGTTCGTGAAGCAGAGCGCCTCCGACTACCTGACACGCAAGCCCCGCGCCTCACGGCGCAAGCCGCCCAAGTACGACCTGGCAGTGCTGTATGACCCGGCCGAGGAACACTCACCCTCCAACGAGCGCGCCATCAAGCGCTTCGCCGACGCTGCCTGGGACCTGGGCATCAACACCGAGGTAATCGACAAGTCCGACTACGGCCGCCTCGCCGAGTTTGACGCGCTGTTCATCCGCGAAACCACCGCGGTGAACCACCACACCTATCGCTTCTCACGCCGCGCGGCGAACCTTGGCCTGGTCGTGATCGACGACCCGCTCAGCATCCTGCGCTGCACGAACAAGGTGTACCTGGCCGAGCTGCTGGAGCACGCGGGCATCCCCGCGCCGCGCACCATCATCGCCCACGAGGAAAACCTCGACGACGTGATCATCCACCTCGGCCTGCCCTGCGTGCTGAAGCGCCCCGACGGCGCGTTCAGCCAGGGGGTGATGAAGGCCGCCGATGTGGACGACCTGCGTACCGCCATCGAGGGCATGCTGGAGGACTCAGACCTCGTGCTGGCGCAGGAATGGATGCCCACCGAGTACGACTGGCGCATCGGGGTGCTCGACGGAAAACCGCTCTACGCCTGCCGTTACCACATGGCAAAGAAGCACTGGCAGATCGCCAAGCACGGCGACGGTGAATCACGCTTCGGCAAAGTCGACACGCTTCCCATCAGTGAGGCGCCGCACAAGGTGGTCGAGGTGGCGGTCAAGTCCACCAAACTGATCGGCCGTGGCCTCTACGGCGTGGACCTGAAAGAGGTCAACGGCAAGCCGCACGTCATTGAGGTAAACGACAACCCGAACCTGGACGCCGGCTACGAAGACGCGGTCTTGAAGGAAGAACTTTGGCGCACCATCGCGCAGGTGTTCCTGCAGCGCATCGAGGCTAAGCGCAACGGAGCGGGCCTGTGAATTTTGGATTGTGGATTTTGGATTTTGGATTGACGAACCGCCGCGATTTCACACGAAGGCACGGAGCCACAGAGGACTGTGATGACAAGTCTTTGTGGCTCCGTGTCTCCGTGTGCCCCACCGACTTTCTGTCCGATATCGCGGCCGGAGGCTGCCCATGACTCTGCACCTATGGCAGGGCTACGGTATCGAACTCGAGTACATGATCGTGGACCGCAAGTCGCTGGCCGTGCGGCCGATCGCCGACGAGCTGCTCAAATCCGTCACCGGCGACTACACCGCCGACTACGAGCACGGACCGGCCGCGTGGTCCAACGAGCTGGTGCTGCACGTGGTCGAGCTCAAGACCAACGGACCTGCGCCTGAACTGGAAACGCTGCCGGAGATGTTCCAGGCCGAGGTGACCGACGTGAACAAGCGGCTGGAGGCCCACGACGCCTGCCTGCTGCCCGGGGGCATGCACCCGTTCTTCGACCCCATGACCGAGACGAAGATCTGGCCCCACGAGTACAACGCCGTCTACGAGACCTACAACCGCATCTTCGACTGCCGCGGCCACGGCTGGTCGAACCTGCAATCGACCCACATCAACCTGCCCTTTGCCGATGATGAAGAGTTCGGGCGCCTGCACGCGGCCGTGCGCTACCTGCTGCCGATCCTGCCGGGGCTGGCGGCAAGCTCGCCGGTAGCCGACGGCAAGCTGGCGCCGGCGCTGGACTATCGCCTGGTGCAGTACGCGCAGAACAGCGCGCGCATCCCCAGCGCGACGGGCAAGGTGATCCCGGAGAACTGGTACACCAAGGACGAGTACTACCGCGAGATCCTGCACAAGATCTGGGCCGACACCGCGCCCTACGACCCGGAAGGCAACCTGGAGGGCGAGTACGCCAACGCGCGCGGGCGCCATTGCGCGCTTCGACCGCATGGCCGTTGAGATCCGCGTGCTCGACATCCAGGAATGCCCGGAGGCCGACATCGCCATCGCGGCCGCCATCAAGTCCGCGCTGCAGGCCCTCGCGGAGGAACGCTGGCTGACGCTGGAGCAGTTGCAGGCGGTGGGCGTGGACCCGTTGTCCGAGCTGTTCAAGCGCGTGTGCGTGACCGGCGAAGATACCGTGATCCATGATCGCGATTACCTGCGCGGCCTGGGCGTGAAGGCCGACAGCGCAACGGTCGGCGAGGTGTGGGACAGCCTGATCGACAGCACCATGCCCGCGGGCGGCAAAGCGCGCAAACGCTGGCGCGGGACGCTTGAGCACATCCGCGGCAAGGGCACGCTGGCAACCCGCATCCGCAGCGCGACCGGCACGGACCCGTCACGCGAGAGGCTGCAGGCCGTGTACTTCGAACTCGCGCGCTGCCTGCGCGAAGGGGAACTGTTTGACCCCGCCGCGATTTGACGCCCTGCTGGTGACCTGCGAGCACGCCAGCAACGCGGTAGGCCGCCACGGCGCGGCGTTTCGCGGGCAGTCCGACGTGCTGCACACCCACCGCGCCTGGGACCCGGGTGCCGCGCTGCTCGCGCGCGAGCTGGCGGCTGCGTGCGACGCGCCGCTGCATGAGGGCAGGTTCACCCGGCTGCTGATCGACCTGAACAGGCGCGAGAAGTCGAAGGCCGCGTTCTCCAGCTTCACGCCTGACGCCGCACGCGGGCAACTGCTCGAGTTCCACCGTGAGTGGCGCGCGGCCGTGCTGGCCGATGCGCAGCGGCTGGCAAAACGCGGGAAGCTGCTGCACGTTTCCTGCCACAGCTTCACGCCCGAGCTGCGCGGCGAAGTGCGCAACGCGGAAATCGGCCTGCTTTACGACCCGAGCCGCAGGCAGGAAAAGCGCACGGCCGACGCCTGGCACACGGCCCTTCGGGCTGCACTTCCGGGCATGCGCGTCCGCCGCAACTACCCGTACCGGGGCATGAGCGACGGCGTGACCAGCTGGCTGCGCCGCGAGCTGCCGGCGACGCGCTACGCGGGCTTTGAGCTGGAGCTGAACCAGGGCTTCGCGGCCAGGCCGGCACGCGAGTGGAAAGCAGCCCGACAAGCCATCATCCGCGTGGTGCGGGCAAGCCTGGCGTAGCATGGCCGGCCCGGCCGCGGGGTACGGTTCGGTCTCCGAAAAACACGGCGGTTCGCGTATCAGGCAGTGTTAGCATTCGGGTGGAAAGTCACCTAGAATGGGCGCCCCTACGGGAGGGCATATGCGCACAGCAATCGCAGTTTTCCTTCTTCTGTTAATGGCCGCCCCGGCCTATGCGCAGGACGAAGAAGAGAAGAAGCCCGTCGACCTGGCCGTGGCGTTCCCCAGCACCACCATGGTGTACCTGCGCGCGGACACCAGCGACTACTTCGACGCCCTCAATCCGCAGGAGATGTTTGCCGGCCTTGAAAACGACCTGAAGCTTCCGGACCTGGGTGAAATCGCCCGCGACCGCCTCGAGCTCGAACTCAGCGACGAAGAAATCGCCGAGCTGACCCGTGGCGTGCGCGGCTCGGCCTTCGGGCTGCTGGACGTCGGCGTAAGCGGGCCGAAGTTCCAGGTTGTGGTCGATCACCAGCACCTGGGCGCCCTGGCCCGCGCCCTGAAGTCGGCCCACGCCGCGGGCATGGTCACCGTGCCGGACGTGCAGGACTACGACGGCACGCCGATCTATGAGCTGGAGTTGCCCCTGCCGGCCTCAACGCCGCGCGACGACTTCAGCGCCGACCTGAACCCGCTCGGCAGCTGGCTGAGCAACGAGTCGCTGTGGGTGGCGATTTTCAACAACCGCTACCTGGTGATCGCCACCAGCGACAACGCGGTGAAAGACTCCATCGACTTCCTGGCCTTCCCCGACGACCCCTTCGACACCCTGCTCGGCAACGCGCGCTACCGCGAGGCCGTGGCCGACTTCGACAAGCCGCAGGCGGTGTTCTTCGTGAACGTGCAGGCCGTGATCAACACCATGGAGCGCCTGGCCGGCGACAAGGGCAGCTCCGGCCCGCTGCAGGAGATCCTTCAGTATTACATGGGCGGCAACAACCAGCAGGTGCAGTTCTTCTTCGGCCTGCTGCAGTACGAACAGTTCAAGAGTTTCGCCGCCGGCTTCTGGCTCGATGAAAAGGCGCTGACGCTGCGCATGGACGCCAACCTGGTGTTCCACAACCCGCCGGGATGGTTCGACACCGTGCGCATTGAGCCCAAGGCCATGCCGCTCACCGAGTTCATACCCGGCGACGCCATGTTCGCGATCACGGATTGCGTAGACGACGTCAGCGGCATGTACCGGGACGTGCGCGAATTCTTCTTCGAGCGCGCCAAGGCCGCCGGCCAGCAGGCGCTGGTGGACGGCTGGCAGGGCATCGAGAAGGAGATCGAGGACGACAAGGCCTCGCTGGATGGCGCGCTGGCGCAGCTCGGCGTGGGGCAGGCCTTCGTGGTGCTGCCGCGCGGCACGCCGGAGCAGAGCGACAACGTGCCCGTGGAGGTCGCGGGCATCCTGGGCCTGAAGAACCGCAGGCAGGCCGAGGAGTTCTTCTACGCGAAGCTGCTGGGCTCAAAGCTCGGCGCGCCGTTCCGCTACATGGAAGGCGAGATCACGCCGGTGTTGATGCTGCACGGCGTCGAGATCCACCAGGATGAAGCGGGCAACGTGGCCTATGCCTTCATGGACAGCGAATTGAACGGCAAAGGCGAAAGCGGCGTGCTGGTGATCGGCATGCCCGGCGCCGTCAAGCGCATCGTCGCCGCGCGTTACCAGGCGGGCAACCTGAAGACCCTGGCCTCGTGGCAGGCAGCCAAGGGCCTGCTGTGGGATGCCGGCAGCACCCACATGTACCTGAACTTCGGCGCGCTGCTGCGGATCCTGTCAAACGCCTTCACCATCACCCGCTTCTGGTACGAGGACGAAGTCGACGACAAGTTCGAGCGCGACGACACCGAGAAAGACGACGACCCCATCCCCTTCCTGTCCGACTTCTTCAGGAACACCATCGTGCTGGGCAGCGCCCGCAGCAGCGACAACGGCATCAGCGTGCGCCTGGCGGCCGCCGGCTGGCCTGACCGCCGGCAGATGCGCGGCATGGGGCTGCACTACCGCGACGTCGGGCGCAACCAGCAGGTGCGCGACGACTTCGTGCGCGTGCGTGAAGCGGCGCGCACGCATCTCGCCATCAAGGGCAAGCCCGCCACGGAGGTAAAACAACTGATCGAATCCGGCCAGTTGGAGCGCGAAGAATGGGGCGTTGACCCCTACGGCTTCGACGCCGATGACGGCAAGACACGCCACTACGCGCTGGCGCCCGTGCCCGCGGACGTCAACATCCGCGAGCCCATCCTGTGCGCCTACCAGGCCCAGCCCGGCCTGCGCGGCAACCATCTGGCCGTGCTCTGGAACAGCCACGTCGTGGAGCTGACCCCTGACGGCCTGAAGAAGGCGCTCGAGCTGGCCAAGGCCGGCAAGCCGCTGCCGCCCGATGGCGACTGGTACCGCGAAGCGCTCAAGCCCCTGCACAGCAACCCGGACCCGCGCCGCAAACGCGCGAGCGAGTACTGGGAAGAAGAGGACACCCGGGTTGACGTCGCCATCATCGACGACGAAGGCGACGTGGCGATCGCCAAGGTCGAAGAAGCGGACCTGATGAAAGAGACGGAAGCAATCCTCAACGCCAACAACGGCGCAAAGAAAGACTGACCCAAGAGACCCACAGCGGGCTGACTATCACGGAGACAGGCATGACTCGAATTCGACTCGCAGTACTGGCAACCCTCACGCTGTGCGCCTCGGCGCTGGCGGCGCAGCAGGCCCCCGGGCCCGGCGACCTGGCGCCCCGCACCGGCACCATCGCCTACATGATCAGCGACAAGCCGGACGCCCTCTACCGCCTGTTCGGGCGCGACACCAAGGGCGGCTGGAAGCTGCGCAGCTTCGCAGAAAGCATGATGCGCAAGCAGCACGAGCAGGACCCCGACTCGGAAGAGGCCCAGCGCGACCAGGCCGTGTTCGACTACGTCTTCGGCAGCTACGAGGCCGTGCAGCGCGTGGAGATCGCTCTGGTTGACGTCACGCTCGACGGCCCGAAGTACCTGGTGTGGCTGTACACGCGGCAGGGCGAGACCATCAACCCGCAGCCCGAGTTCTTGAAAGACTTCCTGGCGGAAACCAAGGACTACAAGGATATCAAGTACTACCTCTACCGTGTCCCCCAGGAAGAGCAGCCCGAGGACCCGGATGAAGAGCGCCCCCGCAACGCGCTGGGCGACAACCTGTACGGCATGGACCGCTACTACATCGCCAGCACGCCCAACGGCATGATGATCTCCAACTTCGAGACCACCATCCGCGAGGCCATCGACCGCCTCTCCAGCGGCGACTACAGCGAGTCTCTTTCCGGCCGTGAAGAGTTCGCGGAATGGACGAAAGTGCGCAAGCCCCACGACCTGTCGGTGTTCGTGATCGGGCGCGAAATCCAGAACGCCATCGAGCGCGTGCTGCCCAGTGAAGAGCAGGTCGGGGTTGACGCCGAAGGCATTTACCAGGAAATCGACAAGTGGCTGCAGTTCCGCGAGTACAAGTACGTGGTGTTCGACCTCGACTATGAAGATGCCGCCCGCGGCATCACCGTCGCCGCCTCGTTCAAGACCCGTCGCCAGACCCGCCTGCTTGAGAAGCTGGCAATCGCCCCCAGCGAGTTCAAGCTGCTCAAGTACGTGCCCGAGGGCGCCATGCTCAAGGCCGGCCTGCAGCTCGGCGACGCGAAGACCACCTTCAACAACCTGAAGGAGCTGGGCCACGACGTCGAGAAGTGGGCCAATGAAATCCAGCAGGGACTGCGCGGCGGCAGCCGTCCGCCGGAAGAGGTGCCCCCCGAAGAGGACGGCATGGAGCCCCGCAGCATGAAGCCGCTCGAGCTGCTGAAGTCGCTGCAGGACATGGGAGATGAAGAGGGCGAAGAAGGCGAAGAGCGCGAAAGCCAGATCGACCGCGCGCTCAGCGAACTGGAAGAAATGCTGGTCGAGTACGGCACCAGCACCGACGAGCTGCTGGGGGTGCTGGGCAGCGAGGTGGTCCTGTTCGTTTCGCCAAACACCGAGCGCGCCCGCGCCCACGGCAGATCCGGCATGGACACGCTGTTCGCCTCCGGCGACATCGGCATCGCGATCGGCTTGAAGGACGTGGCCAAGGCCAAGGCGATACTGGCCAACGCCCGTGAAAAGGACTCGCAGGGCGCCTTCCGCGGCTTCACCCGGGTGGATTACCAGGGCAAGGCCTTCGAGGTCAGCAGCGAGCAGCCCTTCGGCTACGCGTTCACAGACGACGCGCTGCTGGTCGTGGTGGCACTGGGCGTGGTCGAGGATGACGCCACCCAGCCGGTGATCGCACGCCTGAAGGCCATGAGCGACGCCGCCTCAGGCACCACCAGCGGCAACGCCTCCTTCGTGAAGGACGGCTCGAAATTCATCGAGTTCGATTTCGGCGCCGCTTCGCGCATCACCAACCGCCTCAATGAAGACCTCTCCAAACGCCTCGACCGCTATGCCCAGCCGCCGCTGGACAAGAGCCCCACCAGCTTCACCACGGACCTGACCGTGGCCCTGCGCCTCAAGGAGTACAAGGACGGCGTCGAGCTGGCGATCCGCGTCGCCGGCCTGCCCGACTTCGGCCAGTTCCTGGACGGAGACGCCTCGCTGTTCGGCGGGGCCAGCGCAACGCGCAACGCCTACAACTACTCCGAGGACAACCTGCGCGCGCTCTCCGGCGCGCTGCACAGCCGCTCCGACAACGACAAGCCCGTTGACCTCGAGGCAATGCTCAAGGCAGGCGAGATCCGCGCCGGCGCCCTGCAACTGCCCTTCGACGCCCGCTGGAAGGGCGATCTCGACAAGCTGGGCTGGACCACGCTTGACCAGGTGGTGCGCGACAGCCAGGGCAACCTGCCTGAGTGGGTCAACAAGGACGCGGCAGCCATGATCGAGGCCAACGAGAAGGAAGCCTTCCGCTCGGTCGTGCTGGCCAAGGGCGACATCAAGGCCTGGCTCAGCGACTACAAGACCGGTTTCATCGTCGCCTACCAGGAACAGCCCGACACCCTGGGTGGTCATGTGGTGCTGTACGCCGACACCCAGATCGGCTGGCTTTCGGCCGACGCGCTCAAGCAGGCGCTTGAGCTGAACGAAAAGGGCGAGCCCGTGCCCGCCGCCGAAAGCTGGCGCGAAGGCGGCTCGTCCAAGCCCAAGGGCGTCGGTCCCCGCCTCCCGGAGGACGACCCCTGGTTCCCCGGCCCCCGCGAAGACGAGAAGTAGCCGCAAATGAAAGAAGCCCCCGCGATACGCGGGGGCTTCTGCTTTACCCCGGTGCTACAGAACTACCCTGGCCTGGATCTCGTTGCGCCTGAAGTAGCCGATCTCGCTGGCCGGCACGCCTTCGCTCAGCAGATCGTTCACCATGCGCTCGGCGCGGTCGCGCGACTTGAAGGCCTGGCTGTGCATCGTGCCGTCGTGGGTGCGGTACACCACCACGTGGTTGCTGAAGTCGCGCATCACGATCTTGTCGCGGTCCAGGTCGCGGCGGCCGCGCAATTGCGTCTTGCGTCGGCGTTCGCCACGGCTCTTCTTGACGCGCGCGGGCGCGCGCTGTTCGACTTCTTCCTCCAGGCCGAACAACTCCTGCCACACGCGGTCGAAGCTGCCCTTGGCGAAGGCGTCGCGCAGCTGGCGCACGTGCACGAAGCTGAGCCCTTTGCCGTAGGTCTCACGCACCTTGCGCGAAAGCTCCAGCTGGTTGATCTCGGGGTTGGCCTTCAGCTGCTCGGCCACGAAGCTCTTTTTGTCGGTCATTCAGGATCCTCCCGGCAATTGGCTGCCGTTATCAGGGACGCGCCACCTGCCCGGCGCGCGAAAGGTCGAGTATGCCCCGGCGGGGCCCACGTCTGTTCGACACGCGACAAGCGCGCTCTGCAGGGAAACTTATCGGGCGCAGCGGAGAATCAGCGTTCGCCCTGAACGCACTTGCGCAAACAGCCGGTACTTGCTGTGCTTATCCATTCCGGAATTATGCACACACCCGGGGGCGATGTGGGTAACATCTTCGCTTCCGTTTTCGACCGGGCATGAGTTTACGGGTTAAAAGGAAAGAGGTTGTTCCATGGTTGAAGCCGCCGTCCAGCCGCAGCGCCGCAAGCGCATCGCGATGGTGCACCCGAAGTTCCCGCCCTCGTTCTGGAGCTTCGGCTTCATCAAGGAAATCGGCGGGTTCAAGACCGTGATGCCGCCGCTGGGCCTGGCCACACTGGCCGCGCTCACCCCGCCCGAATACGACGTCGTGATCGTCGACGAAAACGTCGAAGACCTCGACTTCGAGATCAACGCCGACCTGATCGTGCTGTCCAGCATGGCCATCCAGGAGCAGCGCCTGTTCGAGGTGGCCGACGAGTTCCGGCGTCGCGGCTACATGGTCTGCATGGGCGGGCCGATCTGCAACGTGCTGCCCGGCCGTTGCCGCCCCCACTGCGACGTGCTGTTCGAGGGCGAAGGCGAATACACCTGGAAGCAATTCCTGCAGGACTGGGAAAAGGGCGAGCACAAGGACAACTACGTGCAGGAAGACAAGGTCGACCTGCGCGACACTCCGGCGCCCCGCGTCGACCTGCTGAAGACCGAGGCATATCGCGTCGGCTGCATCCAGACCACGCGCGGCTGCCCCTTCAACTGCGAGTTCTGCGACATCATCGTCACTTACGGCCGCAAGGTGCGCAGCAAGCCGATCGAGAACGTGATCAAGGAGCTGCAGCAGTGGGCGGACGCCGGCGTCGACTTCGTGACGATCGCCGACGACAACCTGGTGGGCGACCGCATCTACGCCAAGCAGATGCTGAAGGCGGTCGGCGACTGGAACCGCGCCCGCAAGTACCCGCTCAGCTTCTACATCGAGATGAGCGTGGATGCCGCCCGCGACGTCGAGCTGCTCGAGCTGCTGCGCTGGGCGAACGTGATTGAAGCGTTCCTGGGCATCGAGAGCCCGCGCAGCGACACGCTGAAGGAAACCAAGAAGTTCCAGAACGCCGCCACGCCGCTGCTGGACGCGATCCGCATCATCCAGAGCTACGGCATGGTGATCTCGGCCGGCATGATCGTGGGCTTCGACAACGACGACGTGGGCGTGTTTGACGACCAGTACACCTTCCTGCAGCTTGCGGGCGTGCCGATCGCGATGCTGGGCATCCTGCAGGCGATCCCGCGCACGCCGCTCTATGAGCGGGTTGAGAGGGAAGGGCGCCTGCGCAGCGCGGCGCAGGGCAACAACACGCTCAGCGTCACCAACATCGAGCCCAAGAACATGACCTACGACGAGCTGGTCACCGGCTATCGCGACCTGTTCATCCGCTCCTACACCTGGGACGCCATCGGCGAGCGCTGGCTGAACAACGTGAAGCAGTGGGGCCTAAGCGCATCGTGCCGCCCTACCCCGGCAAGAAGGAAAGCGACAAAAACCCGGTGGACGACCCGCACCGCAAGTGGATCCAGAAGCCGCTGGGCCGCCCGCGCCCGCAGCTGCTGCTGGCCACGCTGCTGATCCTGAAGTACTACTTCGCCGGCGGCCGTGAAAAGCGCAACTTCGCGCTCAAGATGCTGTGGGGCACGCTGAAGTATCAGCCCGCGGCGATCATGCAGACCTTCAACTACCTGGCCTATTTCATCCACCTGCGCGAGTACGCCGACAAGGTGGTGGCCCGCGACGTGAAGTTCAACTACATGTTCGACGAGAAGAACCTGACGGGCAAGGTGCTCGGCGAAGGCGGCGCCATCAACATGGTCAAGCAGGAGAAGCGCAAGCAGACCAAGATCAACGTACACGACGCCTACGAAGGCGCCGAAGTCACGGCCGATGTTGCCGCCGACCTCGAGGTGGCAGCGAAGTAGCTTGGTCTGACACAGCACACTGCAGCCGGGGACGCGCGAGCGTCCCCGGTTCGTTTCAGATGTCTCCAAGTTTGCTTGCCCGGGCCGCCGATCTTCATCACAATGGCTGCCGGAGGACAGGCTTGAACCATCGCCACCTGCTGATACTGCTGCTGGTCCTGCTGCTGCTTGGCAGCGCGGCCGCGTGGTTCATGGTCGGCGGCGACCCGAACCTGAGCCCGGCCGAGAGCCCCGCGATGACCGGTGCTGCGCCGCGGGCGCCCGCGCCCCTGGATGGTGAACCGGGCTCGCCCCGCCAACCCTCCCCAACGCGGCGGACGCGCCCCTCAGCATGGGCGACCAACCGCGGCAGGAAGCCGAAGCCGCCGGGAAGGGCCAGACCCGCGAAGGCGGCAGTGATCCCGCCGGCCGCGCAAACCCCGGCGACGCTTCAACCCCTGGCGGCGGCGCAAGCAACCCCGCATCGGGCACTCCGCGGCAGCCCCGGCCAGGTCGCGAGCTGACGCCCGCCCAGCGCGAAGAGCAGCGCCGCCAGGCCACCGGCCGGCCCGCCCTGGCCGAGAAGCTTCGGCGCTCGCCGGGCAGCACATCGGGCAACGTGAGCGAGCAGGGTCTGTCAAAGTCCACCAGGCAGGACGAGTGGGAAGAACAGTGGTATGCCGAGGGGTTCACGCCGCCGGAGATGACGCCCACGCCCGTGCGAGGCAAGGTCATGAGCCAGGAGGCGCGCGAAGGCCTGGCCAAGGCGACCGTCGGCCTGATCAGCTTCTTCCCGCTGGACGGCGTGGCGGGCGGGCCGCTGCTGCCGGTGATCACCGAGTTCACCACCGACGACAATGGCTTCTTCAGCGGCGAGATCCCCGCCAGCAAGCTGGCGCCGCTCAACTACCCGCCCGTGGCGCTGGCGATCAGCTATGAGTCTTACCGGATCGTGGCGGCCATGCCCATCGACGTGCTGGAGGTCGGCAAGCAGAACGAGTTCGGCATCTTCTGGGCGCCCGAGACGCCCTACACGCTGGACACCGACGCGCGCCAGTTCGATGGCGAGCTCAGCGTGGTCTCAACCGGCGAGCTCAACCCGCAGCGCTGGCACACGGCCAAGCGCGCCGCCACACTCAGCTACTTCCCGGCCTTTGCCGTTGCCAAGGACGACCCCAAACCCGGCGCCGAGGGCCTGCCCAAGGGCTCCGCAATACTGACCGGCACCTGGGACGGCCGTGACGAGCCATACGTCAGCCTGCTGACAGGCGGCCAGATCGTGCAGACACGCCGCCCGGCGCGCGCGGGCATGGTGTCGAGCAAGAGCAGCGGCGGCGAACTGCCGGCGCCCTTCGACAGGCTGGTGTTCGAGAACGACGCGCTGACGCCCATCGGCGGACAGGTGCTCGATGCAGAGGGCGCGGCGGTGGCGGGCGCCGTGGTGTCCACAATTGGCGACGTCATCTCGCAGTCCGCACTGACGGACGCCGCCGGCTGGTTCTACTTCGAGGACCCGCCCGAGAAGACCAGCGCCCTGCGCTGCACCCACGCCGACTTCGTGGAGACGCAGGTGGCGCCCGTCAGCCCCGGCGACCCGGATGTGCGCATCATCCTGGCTCTGCGCCGCCCGCGCATCCAGATGTACGTGACCGACAAGCTGACGCAGGTGCCGCTGACCGAACTGAGCATCAAGGTGATTGGCCTGCACCCCTGGGGCAAGAACGCCGGCAAACCCATGCCGGAGGCTTTCACCCAGCTGACCTCGACCGACGGCCACTTCCTGCTGGAGTGGGAGTACGCCATCAAGTCGATCACGCTCGAGAAGCTCGGCTACTTCCCCAAGACGCTCAACGACCCGGTGGCTACGCAGGCCGAGGGCGAGCTGCAGATCGAGCTCAGCCCCGGCCGCAAGCTGGAGGTGCGCCCGCGCGATTACACGGGTATGGAACAGAGCGACCGCTGGTTCAAGGACGCCAAGCCAGAAGACCCGGGCATCTACACGGCCTGGTCGCACCACTGGATCGAGTACGAGCAGGACTTCGGCGACGCGCCCGAAGCAGGCGAAGAGGGCGGCAGCTTCGACATGGTACTGGGCTGCACCAACCACGGCATCGTGGACAACGACTACCAGTTCGAAGTGGACGTGTACGTGGACGGCGTGAAGAAGGGCAAGCTGGTGATCCTCGCCGACAGCCTCAACGAGCGCACCGCACGGATCAGCCTCGGCAAGCTCAGCGGCGCGCACACCGTGCGCCTGGTCTGGACCAACGACAAGTGGATCCCGGAACAGCTCGACGCCAACATCCGCTACGCCAGCCTCAAGTTCCTCGAACAGCCATAGCATGCAAGTGGCATCGCCTTCCAGGAGATGAGTATCAGCGGCCTCCGGCCGCTGTCACGCGCCAGAGGCGCGTGGTACTCATTCGCGGGACGCGAATGCCACTGTCGCGTGCCACTGGCGCTACTTCGACCGGTCCGGGTACTTAGGCTTGGCCGGCACCTGGGGCGGGTTGTCCTTCAGCTCCTTGAGCAGCTCCTCCACCGCGCGGTCCAGCTCCGGGTCTTCGCCGCGTGCGACCTTGGTCGGGTGCGCGATCACTTCGATGTCCGGGTCAACGCCGTAGCCCTCGATCACCCACTCACCCTTGGTGTCGTAGATGCCGAAGGTCGGCGCGATCACCGTGCCGCCATCGATCAGCGAAGGCACGCCGGTGTAGCCGATCAGCCCGCCCCAGGTGCGCGTGCCGATCAGCTTGCCGCAGCCCGCCGCCTTGAAGTACCAGGGGAAGGCGTCGCCGCCGCTCACGCTACGTGCACGTCGGCCCATGAAAGCCGGGATTTCAACGCTCGCGCTGCGATAGCAGCGTTATCGGATGTCCCATAGAGTCGCAGGTGTCGAATCATGTGTGTCTTTGCCAGCAAGTCGTATAATGATTCATCCTCTGTTCCCACGCTCACGAGAGTTATACTTAATAGTTGATCCCGTTCAATCAACTCTTTGAGACTATCGCCACATATATACTTTGACATGCTTATCACCTGCAGTGCATGGCCCCAGTCGATATTCGCGGGCAACGTCGCCGGCAGCGTCGAGTACAAGCGCAGGCTGCAGAGTGACGGAATTGCTGCGATTGCAGCCAGGTCATCCCCGGCATTGCTAAAATCGCCACGCAGGAACAGCGAGGAGAGAGACTTCAATTCGCTCAACCGGGCAATTTCACCATGTGGACTTGCCTGTCCTCCAATGGTAATGCGGGCGTCCCGTAGATTCGGCATGTTGGCGATAATGTATTGGAGACACTCGGCCTTAGCAACGATTACATTGAGCGCGCTGAGTGAAGCCTTTAATCCGAGCGTTTTGAGAAAAGCACTATCCACCACGTGTGCTAGCGTAAGTGAGACCAGAGCGTCGCAACGCGGCGTAAACCCGAGCGTAATGTCTCCATTAATAGGTGTATTGAGTAAGAGTTCTTCAAGTTGCGGTTGTTTTAAAGCTGACTTCAGCACGCTCGCGTCGAGGACCGGCACGACCTTTCGGAAGCCTCCGAGTAGAGACCCAGAAGGCCCCACTTCCATTTTGCGCAACTTCAATGTTTCAAACAGCGTTTCAAGATCACGCGTGTCATACCCACTGCAACTCTTGATTGAAAGGTCCGTGATGGATGAAATGGACGCCACCTCGGCCAATCGGCCATCAAGATCACTATTGGTCAAGCTCAAAGATCGCAATTCGTCGAAGCGCTTGAGAAACGACAACACTCGTTGTGAAAGTTTCGTTCCCGTTGGAAGTGTGAGTTCATCCACTTTATACGTACCATCGCAGGACTCGGGCGCCCACTCTTGCGAAACAACACACCGTGACATATCCAGAGAGACCAGGCTTGGAAGAGTAAGAATAATATTCAGATCAGATGGTGACCCCATGCCACCATATTCTAGCACTTCAAGTTGGTGATCGCCCACTTCAATTTGATTCGGGAGGGCTGACTCGATACTCGGAATATGTGATGAATACATCCAGCGCATACTGCTTACTCGCGATCCCCTTATCGCCCCGAGCGCCTGCTGAAATGTAATCGGCCCGCCGATTGTAAGCCGGCAACTTTGTTCAAACCGAGCCACAAGATTGAGCATGGCTAGAAGCACGCGTTCATCTTCGAAGCCAAGCAGTGTCCAGTCGGGCGGTGATCGATCGAGGGAAATACTGGCAACGTTCACTTCCGTAAGGGTTCCCTGAGCCCTCATTTCAATGCTGGTTACGCCCGGCTTCGACGCGATCATTTCAATCAGGGCGGGCGTGGGATTCATTAGTACAACTCGCCCATGTAACTGGTTCTCTCGCACCGAACCGATGTCCTGACCGTCGATCCGCAGAGGGTAGCCTCCCGCGGGCGAAACGACATGCCCGGCCTTCTCCCGTGACCCAGCCGTCGGCCATTCGGCGCTTGACAGCTTCTCCGACTCGACGGAAGCGGAAAACAGCATGACCACGGCGATAGCGAGCAGGGGGAACCCGGTCCCGCGAAATCCGCATGGCCGCTCCAGCAATACATTTGCTAGGAGCGCGCACGAACACCTCGCCTGGGAAGCGTATGCTTTTCATAAGCCCAAGCCCGCTAGAGCTGAATTGGCGCCAAAGGTGGGAGGGCCCGGCAATGGTCCGGGTTTACCCGGCTCGTTTCCGGGCTCTTCCCCAGGTCCGGGAACAGGAATTGGCCCTGGCAAATCGGGGGCGTCTGCGGGCTCCGTGCCCGTCCCGTCGCCTTCCGGGGGTGTTGCCGGATCTTGTTGCGGATCAACACACACGCACTTGAACAGGAACTCTGTCTCTACTCGCGCCCACCAGCGAACGTACAGATCAAAGTCCACGACCACAACAGGACGCCCGCCATCCATGCCATTTTTCGTCCTTCGAACATCCAATACGTTCCACTGCCAACGCAGTTCGATTACTCGAAAGTAATTCATTAGTATCTGACCGAAGCACACTTCCGGGGCGTTGCAATTCTCATCACTGCACGGGTCTTCCTTCAAGGTAATGCCGGGCCAACGTCTAAGCGCTTCTCGTATTGAATTGACGAGTTGGTCCCAGGGTGAGCGCCCCTTTAACCCCTCAAGCACAGCCGAGGGAACTCTCCCTGTTCGTCCAAGCCACTCATTGGCCGCGCCTCGCGTTTCATCGGCCTCGACCTCGGCCGCTTGATCCGGGGAGTCATCGCCCGCTTTCAGGTGGCGGTTGAGCTCCGCCTCGATGATATGTGCAGTGGTTCCCTCGCTCGTCATGGCAGTCGCAGGCTTGTTGTCTTCAATTTTGTGGTCGGGCACGAAAACTGTCCGACCCTTGACGGTCTTTATGAACTTCGCGCCAAGTGGAACCCAGAGCTGAATAACATATGCCTGCCCGAATACATCGCAATCTTCTTTCACGGGCGGCTGCGAGCGCCAATCGGCAGGATCGGGAACACGGCGGCCAGAATCCCACTCTGCCGACGGGAAGAAATATTCAATTAGAGCGCGCAACAGCCCGGGAATGATATGAAAACCCGGCAGCAATGGCATGGTGGGGCCAACTTCATATTCTGCCCTATATTGCACCAGTAGCAGGCGCAATAAATGTGGCCAGATGTGAAATCCCGGCAACTTCGGAGTTGGCGTACTTGCTGATTCAAGCCACGGCGCCGTGATCTGGGACGCCATCAATACGTCTTCACCCGACAGGACGTGTCGGATTCTCTCTGGCACCATCATGTTCTGTGGTTGCTCGGCCGAGGGCGGCGCAACCTGCTTCGACATGGCTGCTGGACCGTCAGGGTTTACCGACACAGCACTAGCATCGAACAAGCTGACTACTTCGCCGGTATTTAAACGCCGCCGCACCTCGCTTCTAAGGATCGGTGCGGCGGTTGGAACACGCGAATGGATGCCCACGTCGGAGTTGCGCTCCGTGTCCACTTTCATGACTGTGTAATAGGCGTGAGTGATCTCCAATTCGTCCGCTGTGGGTGGCTTGAATGGAAACACGTTGAACTTTCCCGGGAGTCGTTTGCCTATAGGATAGGCCTTGACAGTCCGGCCCTCCAACTGATCCGAGCAGGCGGAACATTTCTTGTTTTCTTCAGCCAAGGTGTTTCCACTCCTGTGGATTCTTCGCGTGCAACCGTCTCGGTCGCGGGTTCTTCCGCCTTCGTCATGATTTCAGTACGCAGATTGCGGGCTCGCACCTGTTGCTACGCCGGTAGGGGGCCGCATTCGCCCACATGCTCGAAGTTTGTCAGCAGGCTCAACGCGCCTTGGCTTCCCAAGGCCAAGCCGGCCGGCATCGTCACCCAGATGTCCTTTGTCATGTTCACTGTCTGGTTCACAAAGTCCGGCTGGCCGTTGGTCGTCCTTAGTAAGAACGGGTTGCGCTCCATTCCGGCCGGAACAATTCTGGTCAATCCGCGTGTATGCCCCTTCCCGCCGTCGTCGCCCAGCACCATAAACCAGATGCGGCGGTCTGCAGGCTGCACGCCCGGATTCATTTCGTCGTTGATTACCCAGGGCGTGCCGTTGAAGCTTGGAACCACGCAGTCATTCCAGCGGCCGGTTGCCGGGCAGTACCAGCGCCAAGGCACATATTCGAGGTTCTGGCCGTTCAACCGGCACAGGTTCTCGTAGCTTTCCAGCGAACGCGCATTGCTCATGATGACAGTGGGCCTACCGTTGTTGGCCGTGACCAAGTGATACGCCCGGCTCAAACACGGGAACGACAGAGGTGCACCGCCCATATTCACAATGCGACCAGGTGCCACCAGATCGAGCAATCCGCCGAATACCGGGTCGCCGGTGGACGTGTCCATACGTCCGTAGTAGCCGTACCAGTTCTCGATCTCGCCGAGGGCGACGTTACCGTCTACGATGTCTGTGGGGTGTCGATAGATTGCCTGATCGGCCATACAGACGGGAACGCGTGCCACGTACTGCACCATGCCGAAGCGAGCCGGTGTTACCTGCGTGCTGATGTCGTCTGCCGGCTCACAGGGTCCGACAACCTGCGCGGGTTTGATTGCGGGCACGCGCGGGTAAACCAGAAAGCCGCCGTTGATGCCAAGGACAGGCATGACGCCGTGAATCTGGATGCGCCGAGGTTCGTTTTCGACGAACCATTTTGCTGCCTGAATGTTCGCGGCATCCGACGCTCCAGAAAACGGCATAACAGCCTCCATGATGTTCAGCACCCCAGCCTACGCCACTGATGTCACGGTCTCTCGCTTTTTTTTTTAACATTCCTGTCACAGTTTCTGGACACTGTATTGCCGTGCACCACACGTCCGGCCGGCGCGCAGCGCCGCGGGGGTTCGACGAGGTCCGCTAAGGCATGCAAACAGGGGCACCCGGTCGGATGCCCTGTACTGGCGGAGGAGGAGGGATTCGAACCTCAAACGCCGCAGGCGTTTGACAGCGCAGCTTTGCGGAGCGGCCGGCGCGCAGCGCCGCGGGGGTTCGACGAGGTCCGCTAAGGCATGCAAACAGGGGCACCCGGTCGGATGCCCCTGTACTGGCGGAGGAGGAGGGATTCGAACCCCCGGATACCTTGCGGCATCTTCGGTTTTCAAAACCGACGCAATCGACCACTCTGCCACTCCTCCGCAGTGGATGGGGCAAGGATAACCACGGTTCGCCGCCCCGGCCAGCGCCGGGAAATCGCAAAGAGCGGCCCGCGATCGAGCACCAGCGCCGCGGCGGCCAGGCGCTCGGGCGAGATTTTTTCCAGCGCGGCGTGTGCCTGGGAGATGAAGCAGCCAAGGCAGCGCGCGGCGCGGGCCAGCATGGCGCGGGCGTCGTCGTCGGGCAAAGGCCCGACGGACTTGCCGGCAATGGAAAGGTCCAGCGGGGCCGAGCTGGTGGCGGTGTCAGGCACAGACCGCTCAACCGGAGGGCGAAACTTCTTGTTACTCATGGCAGTGACCTCATCAAAAGAACCGCCATGAGTGTAAGAACCAGTGCGACACGACCCGGGGGCGGGTAACTGGCCCGCTCGGCATTACTGGGCAAGGATGAACCTACTAACCGCCGCCCTACACTCCGCCAACTTCTCGCGTTTTAGCGTGCCCATGTAACGGCGCTTCCAGTCAACATGGTCCGTCCAAACGCGATCTGGCCGAAAATAGGTAACTTCCTCCATTGCGCCCAGTGGTACGACATCTTCAGGATCGATCCTCACCGCCCCGCGATCCGAATAATCCTGGGTGGTACACATGCCAATGATTACGTTGACACCTTCCCGCCGCAGAATCACCACAGGACGGTCGTCGGACTTTTGGTTTTCGGCTAACTCGATGGCCTTGTCGTACTCGCCGCGTTCGCGTGCCTCTTCCAAGCGCGCGTCGATCTCCTCGTGCTCCTTCGGCGAAAGAACACGAGGGAGTTCCCAGAAGAAAATCTGACCAGCGGAGGGGTTGGACATCTTCAAACCCTAGTCCTGCATGGCTTCAGGACGATAGAGACGTTTTGGGCCATCTGGCGAACGCGCCTCATTGCGCTTCACCTGTTTGAGGATCTCCCGGTTCTGATCGCGAAGCATCTGGACGTAACGGGCCTGGAGTGCTTCGATAACGCGCTTTGAGCTGGGTTGAGTGGGATTCACTCTGGGGGTGATTCTGACCTTTACTGAACCTTCTGCCCCGGAGCCGTCGATCGGGACATCTAGTTGATCCGCCTCATGTGGCGCTTGTGTGATTGTCATTGTTCACCTCTCGAAGTTGGATCCGTAACGTGAACGGTCCACACGTCTATGAACTCCTCGTCCACAAAGAACGCGATGTCATGGATGCCAGTTGCATCAAAGCGCGCTCCAGTGACCCGCATGGCAAACTCGAAGTTCGTGCGCTTGCCCCGCGATCCCACAACCGACTCAGCGACCTCAAAGTCCAGCTTGCCATGGAACACGGGCGGGAGTTCAGGACTTTCGACCTCTGACCCGGCCTTCCTCAGCTCGAGCAGCAGAGAAGATCCATTCTTGATGAAGATATCTGTAATGCGGAAGTAAATGAAGAACGTGGACTTCACGCCCGGTAATGGGGCGCGAAAGTTGATGCGATCAAACACTCCCTGAAGTGTCCACTTGCCATCGACGAGCATGGCACCGTCACAAAGGAGCACTTGAACCTTGGGCTTGTCGGCCATTCTATTCCTCTAACTGCCGCAACCAAACATGATCCCCCAAGTCACGCTCTTGTGCAAGTGGGCCGACCGCAAGTCCTCCCACTGGCACAAATCCCACGAGTCAAACGCACCCACCGTTTGCGCCCTCGTTTACACCACTTGGCCCCAAATGCCAGAAACCCCGCCAGATAGCGGGGTTCCGGTCATTCAAGAGGCGGGCTTTAGACCCTCCCGTCCGCGGAAGCGGGAACGCGCTCTCCGGCTAGGGTGTGTAATCCACTCCGCCGCCGCCTCCGGCGGCTAGCCTATGACTGCTACACACGGCAGGTTGGATTTGGAATTGTCCCTGCCTGCCTTCGGGTCAGACTGGTGCGTGGAGGACTGACCATGTTGCGCCATCAGATTTTCAAGAGCGAAGAGTTCCGATTCACGTTTGAAAAGATGGGAGCGGCCGCCGTTACGCAGGCCCTGGAAAAGGCGACGAACGACGCGACCGCCTGGATGAACGAACACGCCGACAAGATGACCGTCAAACACGTCTCGACGGGGCTGGCATCAATCTGGGCCTACGTCACCGTGTGGTATGAAATGAACGACGGCAGCTAGGGCGCTGTCCGCGAGGCCGGCCCGCAGGGCCCGTCGTTGGTAGCCGGCGACGTCAGCTATTGTCTTTTCACACCTCTCTGGGCGCTTGACTCTGTCGCCCGCTCACGCGGGCTTGGGAATCTCTTTGGTGCAAACCCAGGGCTGCCTCGCGCCATCCGGCGCTCGTTGCCCTGGGCTAAGCTCTAACGGCCGCTACGCGGCCTCAACGGGCAGTGGACCTGCGTTTGAGGCCGGCCCGCAGGGCCCGGCTACTTCCGTAGGTTTCTACACAAGTCCAGCATTTCAGCCGGCGCAGCCGGCGTTTCTCCCGGTTAGCCCCCGGCGCAGCGACCCGCCCGCCGAAGCTTTAGCGAAGGCGGGAGCGTAGCCGGGGGTTGCGGGTGGTCGAGGTACCGGAGCCGCGAAGCGGCGGCTCTGGTGGGACATCCCAAAACGTTGCCGGTCGCGGAATCACCTTTCAGCACGCGCTCACTCAAGACGCACGCCAACCAACGCCAAGGCGCTACCAAAGCCACCAAACCCTTCTTACGGGTCAACAATCTCGGATGGCGTGCAAGCCACGGATAGACCATGGCGCTCCCTGGCGTTGTGTCGTTGCCATATCGCGGTCGCACGCGCCGGCAGAGAGGAAGAGCCGCCGCTGCGCGGCTCGGAGGAGCCTGCCGCCAGATCCCCCGGCTTTTCGGCACCTCGCTACGCTCAGCGCCGACCGCCGGGGGCTAACCAGCGAGACGCCGACTTCGCCGGCTGACCAATTCACCTTCGGCGGCTTTGCATAAACCATTGGCTAACTTGGGGGCTCTTTGTTCGTGGGTTCTTCCTGGCGCCGCTTCGCCGCCCTACGGCTGCAACACGAGCGTCGTCACGCTGTTGGCGGGCATGGTGTACTGGAAGGCGTTGGTCAGCGTTATGTTCAGGTTGGACTGCTGCACCGGCTGGCTGCTGCTGCTGGTGAGCGTGTACACCTCGGCCGTGTTGAACGCGACTGTGTGGGTCACGTCGATGCCGGCCGTGACGGGCGCATTCGTCTTGTTGATGCAGACGATCACCATGCGGTTGGGGTTACCGGCGTCGATGCTGGCGTACACGCTGGTGTTGGCGCTGTCTGTGTTGGCGGCCTGGATGCTGGTGTTGCCGAAGCTGCCGTTGCTGCCGTCGTAATCGCGGAACATCTCGAAGCCGCCGTAGATGAACGAGTGGTTGCCGCTGCCCAGGCGCCACAGGTTGGCGGCGAACACGCGCTCGCGCCCGTAAATGCCAAGCACGTCGGCCTGCGCGATGCCGCCGCTGATGTGGTCGCCGCCGCCGTAGTAGTACTCGGTGATCGCGATCTTTGTGCCCGGGTAGTTGCTGTTGATCTTCTGCTGGATGCGCGGCAGCAGGTAGATCGGCCCGCTGGTCCCCCACTGCGCCACCCACGAGTCTTCCGTGTACGTGGTGTCCCACAGGCTGCGCGGCGCCTGCACACGCGCGGCCGCCACGGCGGCGCTGGCGTCGTCGGCCGTGATGCGCACGCCGCCGCCAGTAGCCTCCGGGTACCAGTGGATGTCCAGCGCGTCCACCAGCCGGTGACCGTAGGTGGTTTCCGCGGCCGCGAGCTGCTGCAGGTACCAGGTGTGGAAGTCGCCGTAGCTGCCGGCATCGGAAGCGCCCTGCAGGTCCACGAAGCCCTGCCAGCCGTAGTTGACGGGGCCGAACACGATGGCGTTGGGCTCGACGTCCTTGATGGCGTCGGCGTAGTCGATGGTGCGCTGCAGCATCTCGGTGTAGGTGGGGCCGGTGCCCTGGCTGCCGGTGGGGTCGCCGCGCAGGCGCGGGTGGGTGGTGGCCCACAGGTCGGGCTCGTTATCCAGTGAGAAGAAGATGGGCTTCTGCGCGTCGGTGGCGAAGCCCGGGTACTTGTCCTGCAGGAAGTTCACGAACTCGTCCTGGTAGACGTAGCCGTCGTTGGGGTCGGGCGTGAGGGTGAACGCGCCGCCCTTCTTGGCCAGGCTCTGCTTGAAGCGCACGCTGAGGTAATTGGCGGTCTGGTTCACGTCGTACTGCGGATATGCTCCGCCCAGGTGGCCGTGGTCCCCGGCCACGTAGCCGATGCAGGGCACTGTCACGAGGCTGGCCGCGTTGTTGGTGCGGCAGTCGTCGATCATGCTGGTGGCGGTGTAGGCCAGCGGGTCCGTGGGCAGGCCCAGGGCCCAGTCGTTTTCGTTGTACCAGTCGGTGCCGGCGTTGCTGGCGTTGTTCTCCCAGTTCCAGGCGCTGAGGCGGTTGCCGCCGGAGCGCGCGAACGTGAGGTTTGCGGGGCGCGAGCCCCAGTTCACGCCGTTCATGCCGTAGATGTAGCGGCTGATGGCGCGCACGTCCTGCTGGCTGTGCACGCTGAAGTAGACCTGCGAGGCGGGCGGCGCAGAGGGCGTGATCAGCGTGCCGCCCGTGCTGCCAACGTTGAAGGCGGCGCTGAGCAAGTTGCCGAAGCCGCTGGCCGAGAACACCAGGCGGTAGGCGCTGCCGGCCTGGTCGATCTGCAGGTTGCCGAAGCTTGCCACGCCCGCGCTGGCGGTGACGCTGGTGGTGCCGCTGAGAATCGCGCCGGAGGTGCCGCTGCCGACCTGGATCGAGGCCGTGACCACCGTGGAGCTGTCGGCCGTGTCGAGCGCGCCCTGGGCGTCGCGGATTTCGATCACCGGCTGGGTGGTGAAGGCGGTGGCGGGCTGCGCGCCCGCGGGTTGCGTGGCGATGGCGAGGCTGGGCGTGCCTGTGGTTGTTCCGCCGCTCGTGCCGCCGCCGGAGCCGCCTCCCGCGCAGGCCGCGAGGCTGATGATCACGATGATTGCCGGAACGATTGTCAGCTTGCGCATGGTTCCCCCTACCTGACGCGGACGATCTCGAGCCAGTCGAGCTGCAGCTCGGCTTCCGCGCCGTCCTGGATGAACAGGTTGATCGTTTTGAAGCGGTCACCGACGGCCAGCGGGGCTTCACTGCGGCCGTCGTCGCGCCGGAGTTCATCGAACGGGATGCTCCACTCCAGCCACTCGCCGTTCTTGTCAAGCTTGGTCCACTTCCCCCACTGCAACTCGCCGGCCTGCTGCTGCAGTTGCACGTAGAGCGCGCCGGCCTTGAACGACTTGAAGCGAAGGCGCAGCTGCATGCCTGGCACGACGGTGAGTTCGTTTTCGAGCTTGAGCGTGATGCAAGCGTTTTCGCCGTGGCAGCTTGCATAGCTGCCCTTGTGGTAGTCGTACTGCTCGCTGAACAGTTGGCGCGGCGACAGGTCTTTCAGCAGGCGCGGCGTGAATTCACTGTCTTTCAGGTCGCGCAGGCCGCTCAGGCCGCGGGCTGACAGTTTCGCGCGCTTGCCGGCCTCGACAGTTTCACCGGCGTCGATGCTGCCGATGTAGCAGAAGATCTCGACGCTGCTGCCGTCCGCGTCGAAGAGGGCTTCACTCGCGTTGAGCTTCATCTCGAGCGCGTCGCGCTCGACGCCGTATTCGTCGCGCGAGACCGCCAGCGGTGCGTCGATACCCAGCGCATCCACGTACGCCTGGGTGCGCCGCCCGCGCAGGACCAGCTTCCCGGGATTGATGGTGACTTCGCCGTCGAAGCGCACGCGCGTGCCGTTGCTGAGCCGCAGGTCGGTCGCCTCGTCGGCCTTGAGCTGCCAGCCCTGCTTGACTTCGCTGGCGTTCAGCGCGAGCCAGTCGCCGCTGTCGGTAAAGCGGAACTTGAGCTTCGCATCGCCCGCCACCGTGGCGACGACCGCGCTCTCTTCCGGCTTGGCTTCGGTTTCCGGCTTTTCAGGCTCGGGCCTGTGCTCGGGTTTCTCGACTAAGTCGTCGGGTTGCTCCGGCTGCGGTTGCGGCTGCGGTTTTGGTTCCGGTTCGGGCAGCGGTTCAGGTTTCTGTTCCGTTTCGGGAGGCTGTTCCGGCCGGTTTTCCAGCGGCGGCTCCGGTTGCGGCTGCGGCTCGGGCTGCGGTGTCGGCTCCACCGGCGCCGGCTGCTGCGGCTTGTCGTCGCGGGCCGGCGCGTTGCCCTGTGAAACCGGGGTGGGGCTGGTTGGCTCGCTCGGCCGTGACATCGCCCAGCCGAACGCCGCGACAGCCAACGCCAGCGCCGCCGCGGCCGCGATGTACGCCCCCCACGGCGTGCGCTTGACCGGCAACGGCATCACGCGGCCGCTGGGGCGGCGTGTGCGCGCGGCCGGGCGGCCGACGGCGTCGAGGATGCGGCCCTTGAGCTCGGGCGCGGGGCCGTCGTTGCCCAGGGCTTCGTGCAGGTCGCGATCGAGCAGATGTTCTTCAAAGGGATCCATGGCCCACCTTCTTCTCGATGCAGTCTTTCAGGGCCTGTTTGGCGCGGTGCGCGATCACGCGCACGTTCTGGGCGGAGATTTGCAGCAGCCTGGCGATCTCATCGCCGCTGCGCTTTTCGCGGTACTGCAGCTCGAGCACTTCGCGCGCCTTGCCCCGCACGGCCTGCAGGCAGTCGCGCAGGGCCTGCTGGCGGGCCTGGCCGTCGTCGGCGTGGGCGCGCTCCCAGGCGGCGTCGGCCTGTTCAAGGTCTTCGACAGTCTGGATCAGCTTGCTGCGCCGCACCTGCGCCAGAAACAGGTTGCGCGCGGCCAGGCGCAGGTAGGCGGCGGCCTCGCGCTCGCCGCGCCATTCGAAGGGTTTCTGCATCACCTGCAGGAAGGTTTCCTGGGTGAGGTCGTCGGCCGTGGCGCGGTCGCAGCCCAGATAGCGCAGATAGCGCCAGATGGTGGCGTGGTGCGCTTCAACCAGCGCGCTGACATCAACCGGACGTTCCATCAGGGCTTCCACACCACGGAAGTGAATGGGAACGGTGGATGTTACAGAAATTCGTAAGTGCTTTCCGCGCATGAACTACGGAAACGGACACGGGGCACCGCTGCAAAAACAGGTTAACCACGAAGTACCACGAAGGACCACGAAGAAAAGCGTGACACGCCGTTCTTCGTGGCCCTACGGGCGCGCGGGTGGTTGGCGGTCAGTGGCATTCGCGTCTCGCGAATGAGTTCCGCTGGCCTCCGGCCAGCGGCGACGGCCGGAGGCCGTCGCTACTCATGCGCTGGAAGCGCAATGCTGCGGGGTTAGGGCGCGTCGCGGCAGACGCCGGCTTGCAGAAGTTATCGGCCGTCAGGCGCGGAGCGCCGTAACAATTGTTAGCCCCCAGCGTAAGCTGGGGGTGATCGGAACCCCAAGAGGCAGAGGCGCGGAGCGCCGACACAACGGGCGCAAGCGGCCGAACCGTTCTCGCGGCAATGCCGCGAGTGTATCGGCGCTCCGCGCCTGGATTGTTTCTTGCACCGACAACCCCCACCGAACGCCGGAGGCGTTCGGTGGGGGCTTCCACTGTGAAGGCGCTCCGCGCCAAAAAGAGCTAAAGCGACGAGTGCGCCCCTTAACCCCGCAGTATTGCGCTGGAAGCACATGCCACTCGCCTGATCGCTTCTGAAGACCCACTAAGGCGTCTTCACGCTCGTGGCCGCGTCCACGGCCCTCGGGTGGTGGGCGGTTAGCTTCAGCTCGGTGCCGGGCTTGGCCTTGATGATCAGCTCGGCGTACTGGATCTGCTCTGAGGCTATGCGCGGGATCTTGAGCTGCTCGATCCTGCCCTTCTGCAGGCGCACGTCTGTGAAGGTCTCGTCGCTCAGGCTCGCCATTACCAGTTGCCCGCCTTGCACGCTTACTTCCACCGGCGTGTCTTCCTTGCGCTGCACGGCCATTGCGCTGTCCGTGGGCATCACGCCCTTGTTCTTGAGCGCGAGGCGCAGGCGCACCAGGCCGGCGCCCGCCGGCTCGGCCGTGACGCTGACGAACTCCAGCTCGGCGAAGCTTTCGGCGTGCTTCAGCGTGAACAGCGCGTTCCGGAAACCTTCCTCGATGAACAGCTCCGCGGGCGGCATGCGGGTGGCGAACTGGTCCCAGCCGCCGATCTCGATTTCACCCAGCTCCGGGTGCTTGAACGGCTTCCAGTCGATGTACGCGCGGCCGTTGCCGAATTCGTCGTGCCAGTCGCGCGTGTCGAGCGGCCCGTCGCCGGGGATGCCGTCCACCTCGTGGCTGGTGCCGCCCCACAACTCGTTGGTGAACACGAAACGGCCCAGGCCCAGGTAGCCGAAGTCGATCTGGGTGCCGAAGGCTTCGTACAGGCCGTCGTGGGTTTGCAGGTAGCGATAGCCGGGAATGATGCGCTCGCCGCGCTGGCCGATGCGGTCGAAGACGCGCACGTCTTTGCAGGGCGTAACGCCGCTATGGCTGGGTGGGACGATGCGTTTGGGCTGGGCATGCACGAAGGAGCCGCAACTGCCATCGGTTAGTCGTCACTGTCTTTCGGCTTTCCGTGGTCTTCGGTGCGGATCAGCTTGCCCTCTTCATCCCAATGTTTCCACACGCCGGTTTTCTCGTGCCGGTGGTATGCACCTTCCCAGGACTTTTGGCCGCTCTCGTACCACTCCGTATAGGGACCCTGCAGGAGTCCTTCCTCATAGTGTTGCTCGGTTTTAATCTGTCCGTTGGCGTACCAGTAACGCGAGCGACCGACGATTCTTCCGTCTTTGTGTTGACTTTCAAGCATGAGTTGCCCCGACGGATACCATGTGCGTCGATACCCCTCTCCTTCAACCTCGCTTGAGAATTGTTGAGTACCGTCAGGCCACCATGCTTTGGACCATAGCAGCTCGCCGAAGCGGTATTCTTTCGCATCAGACACTCGACCATTTGCGTAATAGGATCGGTCGGTGCCGTGGAGGCGACCATCCAAGCAAGCGAACTCCCGGCGATACTGCCGGCGAGGTGGGTTGTCATTATCTTCAATATGATACTCTTTTGGTGCAGTCAACTGCGGTCCGTGCAGCTTTCCCCTGTAGTACCAGAGATCGTCCACGAGTATGTACGGATCTTTCGACCATCGACGATAGTGTCCGTGTCTATACTCGTTATCGTCCTCAATCAAAACGGTGTATTCTTCGATGAGAGTACCGTACTCTTCTGACCCGTCTTCAGGGATGCGACGCAACTCCAATCTGGGCGCCTCGGGCGCCGTGCCAATATCTGGCGGATCCTGCGTAGCTACCAACACTGGAACGCTGACCAACATCAAGCACAGAACGAGTGGGATCATCACATGGGTTCGTAAGAAGGAAAGCATGCGCACTTCCTTGTGAGAACACGAACATGTCGCTACCTGGGGTAGGACGCGTCGTTAGGTGGATTGTTGCTGTCGTGGTTGGGCGTTGGGGGAGTTGCATCTTGCGCCGGGTTTCGTTCCTCGGCCCCTGGATCAAGCGCGTCGCAATTGTTCGGGGTCAGCATCGATGCCCATCCGTACAGGTTGTTTACATTGGTTGAATCTAGGTGCTGGTAGAAGCAGAGAGAGTGTGTGGTGTATGGCGGACATCCACTCGTGAGCTCAATCTTGATCCAGAGGTTCCGTTTAATCTGGAGTGCGCCTATGCCGGGAAACCGCGGTGGCCACGACAACCCGGGCTCATCTACAAGAGTTTCCGTTCGGATAACACCGTCACAAGACTTGCTACGAGTAAGCCAGTCTCGGAAGACCCCGCTGGCTGGTATCCTCTCACACATGTTTGCCCACTTGTTGGGCTCAATTCTGTAGCGCGTTTCAAAGTCCGGCGGCGGACTATCCGTGAACTCCCACCATTTTAGCGAGCAGTCACGTCCGGACTCGCCCGGCTCCAACCTGCGGTATCGATAGTCAACGTCGATCAGGAACCGATGCCCCCAGAAGACATTCTCAGCGATGATCGTCTCAATGGGCCGTGGGCGAATCGCGACAATCTCGCAACAGCACCCATCCGGAACCGACTCAACTCCCGGAGGAAGTCGCGCTGGATCCGTGCCTGGCGGTAAATAGTGACCTCGGGCCCTGCCGTCCGGTGGAAGATTGCCTGATGCGATCTCCTCCTTGCCGAGCTTCGTGTCGGCGAAGTCTTCCGGCTTCATGCAGGTGACCCGCCAAAAGAGGTCGAAATAACCGACGATACGCACTTTGATAACGTACTTGTGCTTGTACTCCCCACCGGGGCAGGCAGTCGGGATCAAATTGAACCGAAGGTGGGACGAGTTCGCACCAGCGTTCGGTTTCCTCGAACCTGGCGAACCCACACCAGTGCTCCCAGACCTCCACACAAGGCGCTTCGCAGTCGAATTCGCCACGCAAGCGCGTCGGAATGTCGGGCATCGACTTGCCGTCCTTGTCCTTCACTGGTTTGCCGTCTTTGCCCTTCATGACACCCCCGTTCCCGCATGACATCATCTTCAACGCACTTGCAGGCGCCGAGCCAGGCTTTCAGCATCGCGTGCTCCCGGTCCGTGATCGGGTTTCCGGACTCGATTTTTCGAACCACCGGGTTCCAACTATCAGCGTCCATTCCGATGCGATCCGGCATATATCGGTCGCTGGCATCCTGCGCATCGGCGTCGCAGGTGTAGGGAGGCGCGGCATCGTCCGAACACGCAAAGTCTTCAAGAACCACGACGTCACAAGCGAATGGTTTGCGGGTCCGGATTAGAAGGTGATCACCGCACTTGATTGTTTCTGGACTTCCGGCCTTCAGCCCCTCAAGTACCGTGTTTCCATCGACATCTGTGACTTCCGCCGCCGCCGGAGCACGCGGAGATTCGCCTGGCTTTGAGCCCAGAGTTACCGGGGCAACCTGACCCTCCAAAACACGGCCAATCCCTGGGACTCTCACGTCGGTCAGATAGCCAAACTCGGGCGACCGGAAGCGGGGCTGGAGGGACATGGCGAGCTGGTGTGCTCTCGGCGCTCCGACCTCTCCAGTGCTCAGTTGGATGAACTGGCGCTCAGGAGTGGAAACGGGAATTCGTGTCTCGCTCAGTGCCAGCGTTTGGAGTCTGCTGATTGTTTCCGGATTTATGGCAGGCCAAGGTTTAATCAGCTGCGATTGTTCGATTGCGGCAACGACCTCCGGACTTGTTCTTGTCTCAAAGACCAAGGGCATCACCGTGCCACTGCCGCGCATAAGGTGGTCTGCCGACACGATTTCGACTCGATCCGAGATCTCGGCCATTACTTCGCGGCGGACTGTTTCAAGGGCCGCTTGCAGGTCGTCGCTGGATTGGAGTTCCTCGTCGGGCATGGCTACCCCAGGATTCTGCCGATCCCCGGCTGTTTGTACGTCTTGAGGGTCGCTTGGTTGGCGGATTGACGGATTGTTGGCCTAAAGGCTTTGCCTGCGGCGACATTGCGTGCGCCTTCCTTCACCGGCGCGGGTGTTGATGCCGCTTTGCCTCCGCAACCACAGTCGCTTTTCATGGTTTTTCCCTGTGCCTTCGCGGGCAATGCAAGCATTGCCTCTACAGTGGCGTGATGTCAGCGAGGCGGCTGACGGCGCCCGCGCTGCCGTATGCGATACCCATCGGCCACAATACAGCCGCCGTGGCCGTACTGTTCAGTGTAGCTGGGTCACCCGGCGTGATAGGAAGAACCCGCTTGATGAACATGTCGTAGCGGCGGACCTGTGGAATGATCAGCGTCAGTCCATGCCCGGGCGTGTGGTGCCCGTTATCGCCCATCACCATGAAGTAAACGTTTTCTTCGCCTTCAGGGCCGGGTTGCATGGAGTCGTTGATGTAAAACGGCACGCCATGAATGCTCGGCCACAACGCTTTGCGCGTGCCCATACGTGGGTCTGGTACATCGATTTCCACGTACTGTTCGTCTAGGCCGGCATCCCGCCGCAATTTCAGGTATCGCTTGACGGAACCCGTACGCGCCATCACGGCGTTGGGATAGCCCTCGTTGTCCACCACCTTGAAGAACGCCTCGTCGAACTGGTCCAAGGTCGGTACTCCGCCGACGGTCACCGTCATCGGCGCGGGAACCAGGCTGCGCAACCCGTCGAATTCCCCGGGGTTGCCGGCCACGCCGCCTTCGAGCAGCCGGAGACCCTCCATCAGACAACGGCGGCAGGCTTTAGCGAACTGGACTTCGTCTACGTCGTTCAGCGTGGTCGTGTAGATGGCCAGCGCACTCTCGCAGCTTTGGTACAACGTGGAAGGCAGCCCGAACGAGAATTTTCGCTGCTCCCAGCTGTTGAAGCTTTGGTCAGTGTAGGGTGCGCAATCACCTATGGGGACGGCCGGAGCAATCGGCCCGCCGGTGGGATCATCAAGGCTGTTGAAAAGTAGGCTCTGCCCATCAACGTAGCGGACCGGCAGAGTTAACGCGAACTGCAACTTGTCGGGGTAGTTCTCAAGCAGCCACTTGGCTATGCGTTGTTCGGCAAGTGCTTGAGCGAACGAACCTAAAGACATGAGATGCCCCCTGGAGAGTGATCTTTACCGCCAAAGGGTCCCCCCGGTTATCGCACGTCAAATACGTTTTCGCGAATATTTGCTGACAGTCCTGTCGCTAGTAATGCCGGCTCACGATTCTGGTTCAATGGGCCATGCCGCGAAAGCCAGGCGGACAGCGCCTCCCGCCTTTGTGGCACTATTCTTCCGGCCAGAATTGGATGCCGCGGTCGGCGGGCGGCGGGAACTCGCCCAGCAGCGACTCGCGCACGTGGGGCGGCATGATCTCGATTTCGGCCACGCGGTTGAGCGGCACCCACTCGAGCCCCTTCACGCCCTGGGCGCCCGGGTCGGGCTGGAACTCGCCCAGCTGCTCGAAGGGCTTGTCGGCGTCCTCGGGCCTCAGCTCGCACAAGAACAGCAGCCCCAGCACGTGATGGTTCGAAGGCATGTTGACCGAACGGCGCTGGTGGCGCTCGGCGATGAACTCGCGCAGGTACAACGGCCGGCGCACCTGCACTTCAAGGCCCGTTTCCTCGCGCACTTCGCGGGCGCAGGCCTGCTCCAGCGTTTCGCCGTGCTCCAGCAGGCCGCCGGGCAGGAAGTACCAGACGCGGCCGGGATCCTCGGCGCGGATCAGCAGCACGCGGCCGCGATGCAGAATGATCGCGCGCGTGGTGACCAGCGGCTTGGGGCTTTTTCTTCTCTTGGGCCATGGCGGTCTGTTACCCGTTTTCAATCAGCGACGCCAGCTTCCGCGTCACGGCCGTTCCCGCGTTGCTGATGGCGTTGGGAATGCGGTCGTGCACCCAGGTGCTGCCGGAGTAACCGACGGCGTGAAAGCGCCAGGTGGTGTCCACGCCGCGCCGCCGGATGTGAACGGTGACGCGGCAATCGGCCTCTTCACCCCAGGCGCCGCCGGGCGCGACGCTGGTGATCTCCAGCAGGATGTCCAGGTCGGCTTCGTGCTCAGCCGCGTTGCGGATGCCGCGGGCGTCGAGGTCGCCGGCCACGTAAGACTGAATCTGCAGGGCGTACTGCTCGTTCTCCGGCTCGCAGGCCGAGCGCACATGCACGGTTTCGTTACGGCCGATCACCAGCCCCGGCGGCTCGATTTCACCGGCCCAGGGCCGCTGCGAAGCGCAGCCGGCGACGGTCAGCAGCAGCAAGCTCAGCAGCCGGGTCAGCATGGGGTTACTCGTGCGCCCTTTCAGTCAGCCAGTCCATCAGGTACGGGTCTTCCACGGTACCGTGGCCGGTGTCGTTCTGCACGCGCCACTCGTGGCTGAGGTTGTGATCGAGCATCACCTCGTGCAGGTGGGTCACGTGGCTGAACAGGCCCAGCGGGTCATCCTCGCCGACCGTGAGCAGCAGCTCGAAGCCCGGCGGGCCGTCCATGGCGCGGATCAGGCTGAAGGGTGCCCATTGGTCGTACTGCTCGCGGGTGTTGAACTCGGTCTTGACCTGGTAGCGGTACTGCTGCAGGAAGCCGTCGCCGTACTTTTCTTCATACGCCTGCTTCTGTTCCGGCGTGTCCCAGGGCGTGGTGTCGAATACGAAGGGGCTGGCGGCCGCTACGGCTTTGAACATCTGCGGGTTGCGCAGCGCCACCATCAGCGCGCTGAGGCCCCCCATGGAGTGTCCGAAGGCGACGGTCACGTCGTTGGCGCGGTACTTTTTGCGCACCTCGGGCAGCACGTGGTCGCGCAGCAGCAGTTCGTAGGTGCGCATGATCGGCCGGAAGGTGCCCGCGCTGGGGCTGACCACGATGAAGGGCTGCAGTTCGTTGCGCCGCACGCGTTTGTTCACGATCTCGCCGATGCGCCCCTGGCGGCCCCAGCCGTACTCATTTTCGCCGCCGCCATGGAACCAGACGAGTACCGGGTAGGTGCGCTCGGGCTCTGACTCATAGCCGTCGGGCAGCCAGACCTGGTAATCGAGCGTCATGTTGAATTCACTGGCGCTGGCGCCTTCGTGTTTCAGGTCAGGGCTGAGCGGCAGCCGGCAGCCGGCCGGCAGCAAGGCCAGCAGCAGCAGCGGAATCAAACGGCGGTAAGTCACGTTGTGCTATCTCCTGGGTCGAAGTTGCATGGTAAACATTTCGGCCAGTCTGCGGAGCATGCAATGCACGTAGTTGTATCCGGCGGAACGGGTTTCATCGGAAAGCACCTCGTCAAACACCTGCTGGGGCGCGGGCATTCCGTCAGCGTGATTTCACGCAGCCCGCAGCAGGTGGCCGGCATGTTCGACGGGAAGGCGGCCGGCTGCACGCTGGAGACGCTGCCCGCGGCGTTCGACGGCGTGATCAACCTGGCAGGGGCCACGCTGGACAAGCGCTGGACGGCCGCCCGCAAACGCGAGATCGTGGACAGCCGCGTGGAACTGACCCGCGCGCTCAGCGAAGCAGCCGCGTCGCGCGGGGCGCGCGCTTTCGTTTCGGGCTCGGCGATCGGCTACTACGGTGAGCGCGGCGACCAGCCCTGCACGGAAGATACAGCCCCGGGCAGCGACTTCCTGGCCGAGGTGTGCGTGAAGTGGGAACAGGCCGCCATGCGCGATGACCTGCGTGTGGCGCTGATCCGCACCGGCCTGGTCGCGCACCGCAGCGGCGGCGCGCTGGCCGTGATGCTGCCGCTGTTCAAGTGGCTGCTGGGCGGGCGGCTTGGCAGCGGTCGGCAGTACTGGTCGTGGATTCACGTGGACGACATCGTGGCGCTGTTCACCTTCGCGCTGGAGAACGAAGTAAGCGGCCCGTTGAACGGCGCGGCGCCCAACCCGGTCACCAACCGCGAGTTCACCCGCGCACTGGCCAGGGCGGTGCATCGGCCGGTGTCGCTGCCGGTGCCGGAGTTCGCGTTGAGGCTGCTGTACGGCGAAATGGCCGACATGCTGCTGCACGGGCAGAAAGTGCTGCCCGAGCGCACCCAGAGCCTGGGGTTCCAGTTCAAGTACACAGAGCTGGACAAAGCCCTGCACGCCGCGCTGTACGAGTAGAGGAGCATGGCCGGTGGACTTCGGGTGGGCCCGACAATCTTGTCGGGCCGGCGAAGCGCAGCGCAGCCGAGCTTGTCGCGCCAAGGCGGCGCGACCGCCGACAGGATTGTCGGCGCCTCCCAACAGTTTCTGGTGGCCGAGGCGGGACTCGAACCCGCACGAGGGAAACCCCTCAAGGGATTTTAAGACCCATGGGGGCTGGCCGGGGAACGCCTATGGTAAGCGGCTCGGCGGGTGATGGTGAAACGCGCTTGGCGGAATGCTTGCTTAATACGGCCGCTCCTGATCCCGACCTTGCCGAGCTTGTGGACGCCTGGCCGACGCTGCCAGCGCCTCTGCGGGCTGCTGTGCTGGCCATGATCCGGGCGGGCAGGGGCTGAGCTGACTGCAACACACATGTTGCGCGTGTCCCACATCACCCTCACAATTTCTCCATGGAGTGGAAAACCGCATCCACCGCAGTTAGCGAAAGCCGGTACCGGCTGGCCCGGGATTGCCGTCACGTTCTCCACGGGCTGCTGCGTCACCAACGCGAGCTGGACTGTTCGGGCGCCGTGTCCGACGCCCTGCGCTTGCTAGAGCCGATCGTCGCCCAACTCCAGCGCCTCTACGAAACCGAATGCAACGCTGTCGCCGGACTGCCCGAAGCGATCAACGACTACCTGCGCCGAGTGCTCGCCCCGACACGGGCAGGTTTCGCCCTGGCGCTGGTGGTGGCGCCCTGAAGGAGGCCATAGAGGCGCTGGTGACGTGGGAGCTGCCGGACCTCAGCGCCTTTGGTATTCCACCGGAATCGCAGGGCCTGGTGAGGTGGCATAGGCATGCCGCCGAACGATTACGAGCGGCGCTGACACCTGAGGCCTCCGGGTGCCAGCGCGGCGGAGTGGCGGCGCCGCTCGATCCGGCTACCGAGTGGCGCGTGGAGCTTGAGCGCGTCGAGCCGCCCGATCTGCCGCAGGTGTCGCTGGTTGTCGGTGGCAAGCGCTTCGAGGTTGCCCTTTCGCCGCGCGAAAAAGAAGTGATGAACGCCTGGGCCGCCCGGCAGCGCGCAAAGTGCGATCGCTACGTCCCGGGCCGGATACGAGACAAGTTTCTGCGACGAGGCATCGAGATTGGCACTGCAACGTGCCCGGATGGATGCCGTAGAGGCTACGATTGCCCGCAACCGCTGCTGCTACGGCTTGCTACAGTCGAGACGCCGCATCCCCGCGCAGCTGCTTCGTAAAGCCCGCCGCGCCTGTAGCATGTTTCCTGCTACCACTTCGCTACAGCAAAACGGCCCTGGCGGCGACTTCCGCGGTGTAGAGTCCCCGTGGAGGTAACATATGCAAGCGACGACTGAACAACCCAAGCCCGCCGCCCTGGTGCTCACCACGGACGAGCTCGCCACCGCCCTGCGCATCTCCCCCGCGATGGTGTTCAAGCTTAAGGCCGCAGGAAAGTTGCCCGCGCCCGTGAGGCTCGGCCGCGGACTTCGTTGGCGCCGCGCCGAGGTCGAGGCCTGGCTGGAGGCCGGCTGCCCCGCCCTCGAAAGCTGGGAGGCGCAGCGCGCGTGAACGCCCGCCTATCCAACCCCACCGCCCGGAGTTTCCTGGGCTGGCTGCACCGAATGGAGAGCGCGCCGATTGGCGTCGGCGCGCTCGACTTCTTCTTCCCCGCCGCCACAGCGAGGCTTTGCATGACCGCAACTGTATCCCGCCGCTCATCTTCGCGCAAAGGGAAAAAATTCCGCACAACTCGGCCTGACGGTCGGCCAGGGCAAGAGCAGGCCGCAGGGCCGATTCGTCAACCTGAGCGACTGGACACCGACCGCATTGGCCCGCGAGCTGATGAAGCTCGATGGACTGGAGGCGTGGTGGACGCTGCACAAGTGGCGCGACAGCCGCAGGTCCGCCACCGGGTGGCTGAGCGCCGCCGGCGTCATCCTCGACGTGGACAACCAGGGCCACGCTACTCTGAGCGACGAACAGCGGCAGCGCTTGACGGCCGCAGCTGAGGCGGGGCGGTTGCCGGGCAACCTCTTCCACCTCACGCCGGCAGGGGCGCGAGTCGTCTGGATGTTGGACGCCGCGGTGGAGAACGCCGACACCTGGCGCAACCTTTACGCGGCTTGCGCGGCGGATCTTCGCGAGGCACTGAAAGCAGCCGGGCTGAATGAGCTGCAGGTGGACACCAGCGCCAGCGATCTTGCGCGGATGTTCTTCACTCCAAACTGCCAGGCGAAGGGCTGCACACGTCGGGCAGAAGTCGTTGTCCTGCACCCCGAACTTCTGCCGTCGACGGGGCGGACCCATGAAGCCCGGAAGCCCGGAAGCTCTGAAGCACATGAAACCCGTGCAAGTAGTCTGCGCGCTGCTGAAAATTTCCGCACCGCGAATTTTGGCGCCGAGCAGCTGCGCGCAATCGGCGAGGCTGTGCAGGAGACAATCCCATCAACGCCGGGACGCCGCAATCGCCAAGTGTTCCCGCTCGCCCGACGGCTGAAGGCCATCGCCGGCGAGACGCGCCTCGCCGATCTTCGCCCGTTTGTGCAGGCCTGGCATGAAGCCGGAGTCGCGGCCGGAGTGTTCGGCGCCCGGGAAGACTCGCAGACGGCCGCCGAAACCTGGTCTGAGTTCATCTACTGCTGGGCCAGGGTGAAGGTGCCTGCGGGGGAGCCGGGGGAGACGTTCACGCGGGCTCTACAAGCCGCCCAAGCCTGCACGCCCGAGGAAGTCCGCGGCGCCTGCGGCATGGTCGGACTCGACAGCGAGGACCACCTCAAGATCGCCGCGCTGTGCCGCGAACTGTCCATCATTCACGCTGGCGCTGCTTTCCCACTCCCGTGCCGGCTGGCTGCCAAAGCGGCTGGGTGCAGCCCGCAAAAGGCCTGGCGCGCGCTGCAGGCTTTCGCCGAGGTCGGCCTGCTGGCCCAACACGAACGCGGCAGCGATCGAAAAGCCGACAAGCTTGCCGCTACCTTTGTTTGGAAGGGGGACGAGTTGCTGTGAACAAATACGCCACCAGGGAGCGTGACCCGCAGCAACCCCGCCACCGCGCGGAGCTGCCGCCGACGGTCCCACCGCCCGCGGAACTGGCCCGCATGAGCGACCAGGAGCTCTACCCGTTCGTGCCCAAAGATCGCCTGACTGACGGCCTTGGAGTCGAAACGGAAGTGACAAATCGCTTGTGGTGCCGCGAGCAGAACGTCAGCAGGCGCCACCTCCAAGACTTGCTCGAGGGCCGCAGAAAACCGAAGCCCGGCGCCAAGCGACACGCCAAGCGCGGCAGCACCAGCCCGGCAACGCCAGCCACAGGCGGGACGCCGGCCGGCCGCACGGAACATGGACACCCCGGAGGAGGCCGATGAAACATCGAGCGGTACCAGTCAGCCACGCGAACTGTGAGCCGCTGCCGGCCGGCACCCGCGGCCTTGCCGAAGACCAGTTGCATGAAGCTGTCCGCAGCAACGTGCCTGGCGCGCACTTGGAGCTGCAGGCACGCGTGCGCCTGGCCAACCGGGCTACTTGCCGGCGGGAGAGCCCCCGGGGGGCGCGATGAACCTGGACGACTACCTGGCCGCGGGCCTGACTGCCGGTGAGCGCCGTGACGCACTTGAGGCGGACCATCGTGAGCTGGCCGAGCGCGAACTGTGGCCGAGACTACTGGACTCCGGCCACTTGGTGGATGAGCACCGCCTGGTGTGGCTCGGGGCCGCGATCACCAACGGCACGTTGCGCGTGACCCATGAGCCGGCGCAGCGAGTCGCGCTGCACCTGCGCGAGATCGCCGCCGCACCGGACGTGAACATCACCATCCGCGAAGAAGCTGCCGCCGTGCTGGCCACGGCGGCCGGCGCCTGGATGGACTGGTTCGCTCACGACCTCCGGCCCCGGGTTGAAGAGCTGGAAGCCGTCACGCAGACGTTCGCGGCCCGGCTGGTGAGCGCGCAGGACCACCGCGCAAAGGCGGTCCTGCGCAGGCTGAACAACATCATCCACAACCCGGCGACACCACCCGACGTGGAGGCCGCCGCTTCAGCGGCCCTCGCGGCGGTGATCAGCGCCATGGAAAAGCCGTAACCCTAACCGCGGCCGAGCCGCAGAAAGAGCACGATGAACGACCCGCAACAGGCCCCACCAGCAGACCGCCGCGCCGCCGTGAACATCCCGGCGATTGAGGCAACGATCGTAAAGGCCCTGGAGGCAATCTGGCCCCTTGAGACCATCAACCTGCCCAGCGTGAAAAGCCAGATTAGCGAGCTTGCGCAGGTCGTTTATGACGAAGCCATCGCGATGGAGCAGCTGAACGAAGCCGTAGCCAGCGTGGCGCGTGACCTCCATGCCCACGGCTGCAAGCACCTGGCGAAGCTGTCCAGCCAGGGATTGACCAGCGCGGATCTGCTGGGAGCGAACCTCAAAGCCGACACACTCGCGATTCTGCGCCAGCCGCGCAGCGTGCACCTGTAATCAGCCCGAGGGGGCAAACCCGGCCGCGAGGCCATAGAAACCGAACCGAAAGGACGCCATGACCAAAGACGAAATGAACCAGCTCAGCCAGGCCCTGCAGGCCGGCGCGAAGCAAGCCGCCCGCGACCTGATCTTCGGGGCGCCGATCGAACCGGAGCCCGCCGACTGGGAGCTGTACGACCAGCTGCAGAAGGTGAACCATCACGCGCTGACGGCAGCGCAGACGGCCTTCATGGAACGCCTGCGCGTGCTGCTGGCGGAGCCCTACCATGCGGCAAACTACGACGCCGCCAAGCGTGCCCTGAAAGCACGCGCACTGCGCGGCCAGCTTGCGCGCGCGCAGGAGCTGATCGCGGTGCTGGGCGGCGAGGCCGAGATCGGCGCCGCCTGGGGCATCCCGGCCGGCCGCGCCAAGGACTTGTACTGGGCGCCGCGACACCACCAGGAACTGGCCCGCGAGCAATTCGGCGCACTGAGTGTCAACGGTTTCCTGGCAGACGTGAAGCGCCTGAGGGAACTCGAGGCCGAATGCGCCGACCTGCGCAAGCAGATCGACGCCCTGCTTGAGCCGGCCGAGAAGCTGGCCAGCGAGCGCGAGCAGCTCCTGGCCGCTGCCAAGGCCGAGCGCGCGAAGCTGCACCAGCACGCCTGAGAACGCAGCCGCGCCGAGCGGGTCGGCGCGGCGCCCGGGCTGGGTGTGTTGCCCGGCCCGGCTTTCGACAACCATGGCGCGGGTAGCCTCCGCGCCGAAGCAGGACAGGGAGCGGCCTACAGCGGCCCGCATTCACACCCCCTGGGATTGCCGGTGGGACGTCCTTTCCCACGCGATTCGGCCCGCCGAGAGGCGCGCATCCTGTGAGGCCCGGGGCGGGTGTGTGCCCGCCCCGGGGGCTGGTGGCGGGGTTCATCCCGCGCACGGGACTTGAACGGAGTACTTCATGGCCAGCAAGCAGAACGGCGCGAGCGTCGACCTCTCAGTCAACACCGCAAAGGCTCTCGCGGATCTGCGCGAGGTGGCACGCCAGGCCGATGCAGCACAGGCCAAGCTCCGAGGCCTGCCTGACCCGGGCAGCGGCTCGCCCGGCATGCACCCGCGCCTGCCGCCCATGCCCCACGCCGGCATTCCCGGCGGCCGTGGTGGCAGCAGTATGCGCAAGTCCAACGCCCGCGCCCTGGAGAGCCTGCGCGGCATGCGCCGCGAACAGGAGGTGCTGGCCGGCACGCGACCCGTGCACATTCCCGCTGGGCCCTCAGCTGCGGCGGAATCCCGCGCACAGGCGGGGAAGTTCCTGCTGACGCCAGACGCCTCAGGCGCCGCGGAACAGGGCGCCTGGGCACAGACCAAGCAGCGGCTAGCACGAAGCATGAGCTTCAGCGAGGGCCTGAAGACTGAGGCCGACGGTCTCAGTTACGGCCCGTTTAAATTGGGGCGCGACGGTCTCGCTCTGCGCAACGTATGGACCAAACTGGGGCCGGCCATGGCCTACGGCGCCGTGGTCGTCGGCGGGCTGAAGATGGTCGAGGCCGGCGGTGTGTTCCTGCTGAACGCGATCGAGGAATCTTCCCGCTCGGGCCGGCCGATCCGGGAGACGCTGTCCATGGCCCTGCAGCAGGGCGTGGACCGCGCCGTCGCGAACGCCACGGAGTCGCTTTACTCGGCCACGATCGGGATGGGGATGAACGTAAACGCCGGCCTGGCCGCCGGGGCAATGCTGCTGGTGGATCGTCCCGACCTGGCCAAGCAGGTGCAGTTCGCCTGGACCACGGCCCGGCGGGAAGCCGCCGACTTCTTCGCGGAGATGCGCGGAGAAAAGACCTCGGCACAGAAACTGGTGTCCCTGCGCAACGAGCGCGAGATCGTGATCGACACGGCGATTGCCGAGTCCAAACGCCAGGCGGAAAAAGGACTCAGAGCGCGTGGCGGAGCAACTGATGCACCTGGGCTTCCCCGGCAGCATGGACCGGCTGAAGGGCGAAGTACAGGGCACGATCTGGGAGGCGAGCCAGCGGCCGAAGCTGGACAAGCTGATCCACGATTACGACCGCCAGGAAAGCGCGCTGATCAACGGTGACCAGGGCGGATAGGAATCGGCTGACGTTTCCTCGGCGCGCGGGGATGGAACCGGAAGCCGAGGGCAGGGGCGCAGCGCGAACGTGGGGCAACGTCGCAAGCCAGGAGGGCAACGGTGACAAAGCGAGCAGGCAGACGAAAACCGAAAGCAGCGCCGGCAAAGAAACGGGCCACCCGCGACCGTAAACAACCGGCGCGCAAGCCTGAACGAACTGAACGGATCTGCCGGAAACGCCAGGTGGCCCAGGACTCGATCCTGGCCAGCATCCAGCAGGGCGCGACAAAGGCCGCGGCAGCACGCGCCGCCGGCGTAGGGCGCACCACGCTTTGGAACTGGTGCCAGCATGACAAGGACTTCGCCGCCGCCATGGAAGCGGCCGAGGGCGGCTGCATCCGGCGCGTCGAGAGCGCGACCTACCTGAACGCCCTGCGGCCCGAGGGGCACCGCGACCGCCGGCTGTTCCTCGAGCACCGCGCCGGCTGGAAGGGGCAGGCGTCCCTCGAGATCGAGATCCCGCCCGTGGTGGTGACCGACCAGCGACGGGAGCGCGGCGTGCACGGATTCGTGAGATCAGAGCCGGACCTGCAGGCCATGAGCGACGAACAACTGGCCCGCTACAGCGCCGCCCTGGAGGCACTGATGGAGCTGGAGACCGAGGTCGGTATCAGCCTCGATGGTGTGAGCTTCGAGGAATTCAGCGCCGCTGCCCAGGACATCGAGCAGGTACGCCGCTACGCCGCGGTGCTGCGCCGCCTGGACGTGCTGGAAGCCGAGATCGCAAGGGGGGAACCGTGAAGACCATCCACGCGCTGCTGCCGCCGGAACAGGGGAGCAAGCGCCAAGCAGGCCGCCAAGCGCGCGGCACACCCGCCCGCAAGGCCCGCAACAAGCGGCCGGCGCGCCGTCAGCAGTGAACAGGCAAACCCCTGCGCCCACGGCAGGGTAGACTGAACCAACGGAGGCACGCCATGCGCCAGGCAACCGTCGCGCTGCTGATCTTCGCCCTGCTGGCCGGGGCCTGTTCGAACGCAACCAACCAGGTGGGCAACGCCGCACCGCCGGCGCCCACCTTGCGCGAATCATGGGCGGCCTTCGCCGCCGGTGATGACGCCAGCGCCCTGGCCGGCTTCAACGCCTCGGCCGAGAGCGGCAACAGGAGCGGGAACTACTGGCGGGGCCTGTGCCTGTTGTGGGGCTGGGGCACGGCCGAGGATCTTCACGGCGCCCGCGCCGCACTGGCCCAGGCGGCAGACGCCGGCCATGGCGACGCGCGGGATCTGCTGGACGGGATTGAGCGCCTGTTGCTGGGCAACCCGCGCGGCAAGAGCTACGCGGGCATGCTGGCCCGTGAGGCCCTCGAGCAGGGCATGCCCGGCACCCTGGCCGGGTTGGAGACCATGTGGCGCACGGAGGCGCGCGAGTTGTACGAGGGCAAAGCCCGGGAGCTGTCCAGGTGAGTGACGCCGTGAGCAAGCAGGACCGCGAGCTGGCCGAGGCCGGCTACCCGGAGGCCTTGCGGACCAGTCAGGTCTGCCGCGCCCTTGGTGTGCACCAGCAGACGGTGCTGAAGCTGGTGCGCGAGGGCACGCTCAGCGCTTTCCGGCTCAACGCGCAGATCCGAGTCCGCCGCCACGACCTGGCCCACTTCCTGGTGGTCAGCCGAGTCCGCTGAGCCCGCCAGAACACCCCGCCAGACCGCACCAGCGCCACCAGGAACGCGAAGCAGCCCGACGAACGGCGCCGAGCCCACCAGCGCAACCGGCATCCAAACCTTGACACGTCCAGAGGGGCGATATGACGTCGAACGCCAAGCACACCGCCAAGCGCCGGATGGACCGGCCCGCAACCCGCCCGGCTGGCCGGAATGCTGCAGGCCCCAGGGCGCACTTTATCCCCTGCTACACGCACCGCCGGATTTTGTACTGGAACCCGCAGGGGAAGAACGTCCAGAATGAGCGCGGCCGGCAGGTGTTGGAGCACCCGCCGGGCCGCTGACCACAACCGCTGAACTGGAGCGATCATGGCTAAACACCGTTTATCCATTACTTTTGGGACAGCCGCAACTGCGCCGGTGATCACCCTGGCGGACGCCCGGCGGGCTGCCGAAGAGGGCAGCCTGAAGGTGACCACGGCTCTCGAGCCGCCGCCGCTGGCGCACACCTCGGCCGGCCCGTTCAACCTGGCCGACAACGTGCGGGCATGGGTTGACCGCATGAGCCAGCGCCACAACGCGCAGACCGCGCGGGCCAAGGCATCCCGCCTGCGCCGCTTCACGGACTGGCTGCGTGTCGCCGGCATCACGCTGTCGGACTGGCGCGACGTCACGCCGGCGCTGGTGGACCGCTTCATAGCCTGGCGCATGGAGACCCCCGCGGCCCACCGCTGGCGCCAGGTCCCCGGCGAAGCCGAGGGCGGACGCCTGGTCAAGCCGGCCACCATCGCCCGTGACGTGGAAGCTCTGGCCCGCTGGCTGGCCTGGAACGAAGAGCGCGAGATGACGGGCTCGATCCGCAGCGTCTACCTGCGCGGCCGGGTGAGCGAGCGCCGGCAGGGCGACACCTTCAGCCTGACCAGAGCCCAGCAGGATGAGCTGCTGCGCTGCGCCCGGCTGGTGCAGCGGGGGCAGGATGCCCTCAAGTGGTCCGCACCGGGAAAGAAGCGCGGCACCATGCGCCGCAAGTCGGCAACCTGCACGCACTGGCCCCCGGTGCTTTCCACGCGTTCTGCCGCCTCGGCCTCGAGCTGGGCCTGCGCCCGCGTGAGCTGTTCTGGGTTGCCTGGGAGGACTTCAGCGAGCTCGGGGAGGGGCGCGCTGTCCTCGAGGTGCGCGACCACCACGCGGAGGTCAACGGCCGGCGCGTGCTGATCAACGCGATCAAGACCCGCCAGAGCCGGCGGAAACTGCTGGTCCCGGCGGACCTGTGGGCCGAGCTGACCAGCCTGCGCGAGAGCCTGCAGGCGGCCGGGGACCTGCGCCGCTTCCTGTTCGCCGTGCGGGACGATCGCACGCCCCACGGCTGGGCCAAGCCGGAGATCAGCTTCGCATTTCGCGCCCTGAAGGACGCCCTGGCCGAGCCGCGCCTGGTGTGCAACACCCTGCGCAAGACCTGCGGCAAGAACCTGCGCGACCAGGGCCTGGACTACTTCGCCGTCGCGCAGTTCCTCGGACACAGCCCGCAGACCACCCTGCAGCACTACGTCAGCGACTGCCGGCAGGAGGAGGCCTTCGACCCGGTGAGCGCCAAGCCGGTGAAGCTGGCCGAGGTGGTTGGTGCCGCAACAGGTACTTGCACCCCCGGGGAGGCGCCATGCAACTAGCGCCCCGTCACGTTGCCGAGGCCGAGCCCGGCAGGCTGGCCGTCACCCTGGCCGGCGCGATCGCCCGCTACCTGGCCGAGCTGCAGGGCAGCCGCTCGGACAACACCCTGCGCAGCTACGCCGCCGACCTGGAAGGCCTGCGCGTACACCTGGAGGGCGCCGGCTGCGCCAGCCTCGCCGACGTGAACCGCCAGCACCTGCGCGCCTGGCTGGCCGACCTGAGCCGCGCCGGCCTGGCGCCGGCCACCATCCGCCGCAAGCTCAGCGCTGCCCGCGGCCTGTTCGACTGGTGCACGGCCGTCGAGCTGCGCGGCGACAACCCGGCCCACAACCTGCGCGGGCCGAAACGGGCGCATGCCCTGCCCGACGTGCTGAGCGTGGCGCAGGCGCTGGCCCTGGTCTACGCCCCCGACGTGCGCACCTGGACCGGCAAGCGGGACCGCGCCCTGTTCATGCTGCTCTACGGCGCCGGCCTGCGGGTCAGCGAAGCCGCTGCCCTGGATCTCGCCGACCTGGACTTCGCCGGGGGCGCCTTGCGCATCATCGGCAAGGGCGACAAGGAGCGCCGCCTGCCCTTGCTGCCCAGGATCGCCCGCAACCTGCGGGGTTGGCTGGAAGTGCGCGAAGCCACGCCGAAACGCAAGGCAGGCCCCACCGCGGCCGCGAGACAGGCCCTGCTGATCAGCGAACGGGGCACGCGCCTGGACAAGCGCAGCCTGTTCCGCATCGTGGTGGACCACGGCCGCGCCCTCGGGATCGAGCTGCACGCGCACACCTTGCGCCACTGTTTCGCGACACACCTGCTCGACGCCGGCATGGATCTGCGCGACGTGCAGGAGCTGCTGGGGCATTCGCACCTGGCAACCACCCAGGTCTACACCCACGTCAGCGGGGCGAGGCTGGCCGAGGTCTACAGGCAGGCGCACCCGCAGGCGCGCCGGGAGGCCTGCCATGGATAACGCCGCGGCCGTCGCCGACTACCTGGCCTGGCTCGAGCATGAGCGGGGCCTGAGCCTGAACACGCTCAAGGCCTACCGCGCCGACACGGGCCGGCTGCTGAACTTCCTCGATCTCCGCGGCCTGCAACAGCTTGCCGACGTCACGCCCGAGCTGCTGGCGGAGTTCCTGCAGACGCTGCAGCGCCTCGGCCTGGGCAGCGCCGCCAGGGCGCGCGCCGTCGCCTGTCTGCGCGGCCTGTTCCGCTTCGCTTGCGCGGAGACACCCGAGCTGCGCAACCCGGCGCGCCGGCTGCCGAAACCCGGCCGTAACCGACGGCTTCCCGACGTGCTGAGCGAGCGCCAGGTCAACCGCCTGCTGGAGGCCCCCAGCGGTAACCGGCCGCTGGCCCTGCGCGATCGAGCACTGCTGCACCTGCTGTACGCCACGGGCGCCCGGGTGAGCGAAGCTTGCGCCCTGACACCCGGCGACGTCGATCACCAGCAGGGGCTGGTGCGACTCAGCGGCAAGGGCAACCGCCAGCGGGTGGTGCCGATCTCGGCCGAGGCCTTGCGCCACCTGCAGGCCTGGCTGACCGAGGGCAGGCCCGCAGTGATTCGCGGCAAGGGCCGCAAGCAGCGCGGTGACCCGGGCCCCCTGTTCCTGGCCCGCGGGGCGCATCCACTGTGCCGGCAGAATGCCTTTGAGGTGGTCAGGCTGAACGCCAAGCGCGCCCGCCTGCGGGGCGTCATGGTAGGCCCGCACACTCTGCGGCACTGCTACGCCACCCACCTGCTGGAGGGGGGCGCCGACGTCCGAGCCGTGCAGGAGCTGCTGGGCCACGCCAGCATCAACACCACCGCGACCTACACCCACGTAGCAATCGGCCGGCTGAAGCGCGAGCTGCGCCGCCGGCACCCGCTGGAAACGACCGCCCGTGATCCGCAGTTTGATGTGGCGGCGGTCCCCTGCAGCAAAGAGCATGAAGTGAACCAGCCAGGGCAATAGTCAGCAGCGGCTTGAGCCGCGAAAGGAGCGAGCAATGCGAATCTTCAAGGCGACCTACAAGGACCGCAACGGCAGGAGGCGCGAGAGCCGTGATTGGTACGTCGAATTCAAGGACCAGCGGGGCATCATCCGCCGCGTGCCGGCCAGCCCGGACAAGGCAGCGGCCGGGGAGTGCGGCCGTTGCATCGGCCGGCTGGTGGCGTTGAAGGTCCAGAACAACGGGCCGGATGCGGAGCTGGCCCGCTGGCTGGAAACCATCCCCGCGCGACTGCGCGATTACCTGGCCCGCATCGGCCTGCTGGACGCGCTGCGCGTGACCGCCGCGAAGTCCCTGGCCCAGCACCTGGCGGACTTCTCCCAGGCGATCGAGGACCGCGGCTCAACCGCGACCCACGCCGCAAAGACGGTGCAGCGCGCCGCCCGCTGCTTCGACGCCCTGGGCTTCAAGCACTGGCAGGAGGTGGAAGCCGGCGCGAATCGCGTTGCCGCCTGGCTGCGCGAGCAACAGCAGGCCGGCGCCGCCGCGCAGACGGTGAACTACTACCGCCAGGCCATGGCGCAGTTCGGGCGCTGGATGGTGCGTGAACGCCGCGCCGCGGAACACCCGTTCGCCAACCTGCCCAGGTTCAACGTGATCGCCGACCGCCGCCGTGAACGCCGCGCCCTGGAGGTGGACGAGATCCGCGCACTGCTGGCGGCAACCGAGACAGGCCCGGAGCGATTCAGCATGCCAGGCCCCGAGCGCGCCCTGCTGTACCGCCTGGCCCTCGAGACCGGCCTGCGCGCCAATGAACTGCGCACCCTGCGCCGGCTGAACTTCCAGCTCGATACAGACCAGGCAGCCGTCACCGTGGAGGCTCGTAACGCGAAGAACCGCCGCAGCGACACGCTGCCCCTGCGCCCGGATACCGCTGCGCAGCTGCGCGAGCACCTGCGGCTCAAGATGCCCGACGCGCCGGCGTTCGGCATGGCCAAGAACTGGCGATCGGCCGAGATGCTGGCCCAGGACCTGAAAGGCGCCGGAGTCGAGGCAGTTGACCCCGAGGGCCGGGTGGTGGACTTCCACGCGCTGCGCCATACGTTCGTGACCATGCTGGCGCGCAGCGGGGTGCACCCGAACACCGCGAAGTCCCTGGCCAGGCACAGCACCATCACGCTGACGATGGACCGCTACAGCCATGTTCGCCGCGACGATGAAGTGGAGGCCCTGCGCCGCCTTCCTGCATTCGAAGCGGCGCCGGCCCAGGCCGCCACGGGTACTGCCGGCATACCGGGACAAGGGGACTCGCGCTTGGCGTTTTGCTTGGCGTCAGGGGGTGGGGCCAACGGACAAACGGTAGAACTCAGTGGAGACGTCAAGGCTGTTCACAACAGCCGGGAAGCGCCCGCCTCCGCCGGCTCCAAAACCGCCCCACAGGCCGGGAAAGCGCCCACAGCGCGGACGTCGAAGGATGTTGAAAGTGGTGGCCGAGGTGGGAGTCGAACCCACACCTTGGAATCCCAAGTAGGGATTTTAAGTCCCCTGCGTCTGCCATTCCGCCACTCGGCCACTTGCTGAAGGGTAGGCTTGGCGCGCCGCCGCACAAGGCTTCAGCTCCATTGCTCCCAGCCGTTGATGCGCGGCCAGCGCGCCTGCACCTCGACGCCGCCGTCCACCACGTAGTAGCCCGGGTGCGCCGCGGCCGTCATGCAGACGTGATTGGGTAACACGCGCAGCCTGTCGCCGGGCGCCAGCTGCTGCCGCAGGCCACGAACGATGCCGTGCTCCTGGTTGGCCTTGGCCACGTACGCGCCGGGCAGCAACTCACCCTGCAGGTTCATCACGAGGCCGTAGCCGATGTCCGTGCCGTGGCGCTGGGCGCTGGCGTCTTTCGAGAGCGCCAGGCCGCCGGCGTCGATCAGCACGCGGTCAGGGTACACGCCGATCACGCTGGCCAGCACGCTGACCGCCAGGCGCTCCAGCGGCAGCGAGCCCAGGCCGACCTGGTCCAGGTCGCCGAACATGTAAACGCCCGGGCGCATTTCGCTCACGCCATCGAGCTCATGGGCATGGGTGGCCGTGGGCGTTGAGCCGACGCTGACTGTCTCGCAGGCATGGCCGGCCTGGCGCAACCTCTCTGCCGCGAATACGGCGGCCGCGCGCTCCTGCTCCGCGATGCCGGCGATTTCGTCGCGGCTGCGGCAGGCGTAACTGTGGCCGGCGTGTGTCAGCACACCGGCGAGTTGCAGGTTGGGCGCGTTCAGCGTTTCGGCCAGCTTGGTCAGTCCCGGCGCGTCGGGTTGCAGGCCGCCGCGCCCGTCGCCGCAGTCGATCTCGATCAGCACACCCAGCGGGTGCGGCAGCGTTGCCGAAGCTGCACGGGCTGCCAGCGCCGCTGCGACGGCCGGATTGTCGGTCAGCACGTTCAGGTTTGCGCCGTCGCGCACCAAGGCCAGGGCATCGTCGATGCGCGCGGGCGCCAGGCCCACGGCGTAGGTGATGTCGCTGAAGCCGTGTGCCAGAAAGTAGCGCGCCTCGGCCGGCGTCGAAACCGTGATGCCGCCGGATTGGCCGGCCGTCGCGATGCGCGCGACCTCGGCCGACTTGGCGGTTTTCATGTGCGGGCGCAGCTGCACGCCCAGCTCAGACGCCCGCTGCGCCATGAAACGGGTGTTGGTTTCAAGCCTTGACCGGTCAAGAACCAGGGCCGGGGTTGGCACATCGTTCAGTTCCATCGACCCAGTATGCCGCGGCGGTTCCATGCAAGCTATCCTGCGGCCCATGGACTGGGAGACTGTCCAGGAATACGTGCGCCAGTACGGCTACTTCGCCGTCGGCGTCGGCACGTTCGCCGACCAGTCCGGCATGCAGGCGTTCGTGGTCGCGGGCGGCGTGATTTCGCAGGTCGCGACCGGCGTGTCGATTTACGGCGTGATCCTGGCGGGCGCTCTCGGCAGCTTCGTGTCGGATGTTCTTTTCTACGGCATTGGCCGCTGGCGCGCCGACTGGCTTGACCGCATCGTGCGCTCCGAAAAGGGCCGCGCGCGCCTGAAGGTGCTGGAAGACGGCATGCACAAGTGGGCCTTCCCCCTGATCTCGATGGGCCGCTTCCTGCCCTGGATCGGGCGGTTCGTGCCGGCCGCGGCGGGCCTGCGCAAGGTGGAGTTCCGGCGCGTGGTGCTGTTCGCGGCGACCGGCGCCGTGGCTTCCGCCGCGCTGTTCGGGATGATCGGCTACTTCGCGGCGGAGACGGTCGAGCGCATGGGCCAGTACTCGGCCTGGATCTGGATCGGCGCGCTGCTGGTCAGCTTCCCCGTCGCGGGCTGGGTGATGAAGCGCTTCGACGCGGCCGTGCAGAGGCGGCTGAAGCTCGACAAGAAAGCGGAAGAAGAAGCCACCGGCTTCCCGGATTAGCCCTGTGTCAGCCGGCCACTCGATACTTCGGATGGCAACCGCAAAGCACCGCGAAGTGCCGGTGCACTGAATCTATCGGAATGGGCCAAACCGCGGGGTTTGGGCTGAGTGAGCAGAAACCACGGGTGGACACGGGTGAACACGTTTCGTGCATCGGCTCAAACGTGTGCACCCGTGTTTACACGTGGTTCCATCGCGACGATTGTCCCCTGAACTGCCGCCGCTCTCTGGGCGAGGGCTCTACAGAGACCGTTTCTTCGCGGTTGCAAACTCGATTCCAACTGCAAACAGGCCACGAAAACACAAAAGCACAAAACAACTGCACACGAAAACTGCAGGCAGGTTTTGTGGCAGTACCTTTCGTGTTTTCGTGTTTTCGTGGCCCAATGACGCGAAGAACGCTTAGGCCGCAAAAGACTGCGGTGCGGGGCTTGGATACCCCCTGTTCTCTCGCTTTCGCCAAGGCTGCGCCATGCAGCAGTTGCAGTGCTTCGCGGTCCTTGGCGGTTCTTAGCGGTTGACCAAAGCCTGCTAGCGGCCCAGTTCGCCGGTGGCTTTCTGCAGTTGCAGGCGGGCGCGCTCGAGGCCGATCTTGGATTTCACCAGGTCAAGCTCGGCCTGGGTCAGGTCGTTCAGGGCCTGCTTCACCTCGTAGCTGGTGGCCAGGCCCGCCTTCTGGCGCTCCTGCTCCGCCTCGTAGGTTTCCACCTGCAGGCGGCGCGACTCCTCGGCGGCGTTGACCGCGCGGCGCGCGCTCTTGATCTGGCGCACGGCGTTGGCGACCTCCAGGATCACGCCGGTCTCGGTTTCGCGCGCGCTCAAAATCGCGCTGCGCTTGTTGATCTCGGAACGGCTGAGATTGGCGCGCCCGGCGCTGTTCTGCAGCGGCACGCCGAACTTCAGCGCGAAGCCGTATTCCAGATTCTCGAAGTCGTCCCAGCTGTTCAGCGAGTCGTCAAACTCCACGCCGAAGCCCTTCACCGTGAAGTCCGTCTCCAGGTCCAGCGTGGGCAGCAGGCCGTACTCACCCATCTCGATCGACAGCCCGGCGTTTTCGATCTGCTTCGCGGCCTGGCGGATCTCCGGCCGGCGGCGCAGGGCGGCCTTCACTTCCTCCAGCAGGTTGGGTTCATCGGCGCCGACCCGCGAGGTGTCGGCCTCGGTGGTGGCGTCGATCACGATGGCGTAGTTGTCGAACAGGGCGTAGCCGTGGATCAGGTCCGGGTGGATGGCGCGCAGCAGCTCGTCGGTGCGCTGCTCGACCAGCGCCTCGGCCTGGATGATCGAAACCTGCTGCCCCTTCAGGTTTGCCTCCTGGGCCAGCACGTCCAGCCGCGTGCCGATCTCGGCCTCGAGGCGGCTCTTGGCCAGCTCCAGCGCGTCCTTGGCCAGGTCTTCCTGGCGGTACAGCACGTCCAGCTCGCCCTCGGCCTCGACCAGGTTCCAGTAGGCCATGGCCACGGCCAGGGCCTGCTCGTTGCGCGTGACCTCAATCTGCCAGTCGGCGATGGTGCGGTTGTTCTCGGCGATCCAGGAGTCGCCCAGGTTGGGCACGAAGCCGAAGCCGTTCAGCAGGTGCTGCGTGACCTTCAGCGTGGTGGACGGATAAAACTCGAAGGTCTGGAACGGGTTGTTGCTGTCGTTGCGAACAAAGCTGCCCGTCACGTCCAGCGTGGTGCCCGTGGCGAACGGCAGCGAGGCATTGATGCCGTAGGTGGTGCGAGCCGTGATGTCCTTGCTGCGGCTGTCGCCGGGGAAGCGGCTCTGGATCGCCTCTTCGCTGCGCGAATAGCTGATGTTCGCGCCAACAAAAAGTCCAGGTTCGCCCGGGCAGCCATCACGTTCGCGGCCGCGACCTCGGCGTTCAGCTGCTCGAACAGGACGGCGCGGTTGTGCGTCATCGCCAGCTCGATGCAGTCGTCGAAAGAAAGCTTGAGCACGATGGGCTCGCGCCGGCGCTCGAGCTCGTCGGGCTTGACCTTGTTGGCCTTGGGCTGGCGCAGCATCACCTCGTCGAGCGCGTTGCGGAACGCCTCCGACGGTTCAATCTGCTTCACACTGTTGTGGCACGAGGCCACCAGCAGGCAGGCAAGGCAGAACAACGGCACAAGCTTCTTCATCTTCAACCTCGGGGCGCGAGTATGTACACACGGGCGCGCGGATTCAGCCGAACGCGGCCCACACCGCATTTTCGACCCGTGCTTGATGCCCCGCCGCAAACGGGCCTATACTCTGGAACAGGGCCCGGTGACAGGACGTTATCAGGTCAGGGACACACAGGCCCTCGCGGGCCATTGGAGCTTACGGATGTCGAAACCGGCGCCCGCAGAAAATGAACTGATCTACGACTGGAACCGCGTCGGCCATGACGCGATTCTCCATCGTAAAAAACCCGTCGCCTTCGACGACGAAACGTTGCGTGACGGACTGCAGAGCCCCTCCGCCATCAACCCAACAGTCGAGCAGAAGATTGAAATCCTGCGTTTAATGGAAAAGTTGGGCATCGACCGCGTTGATTTAGGTCTCCCCGGCGCGGGGCCCCAGCACGTGGACCATATCGACGCCCTGCTGAAAACCATCGTCGACGAAAAAATGTGCATCAAGCCCGGCTGCGCCGTGCGCACCGTGGTTTCCGACATCGAGCCCATCGACAAGCTGCAGCAGAAGTTCGGCATTCCCATCCAGGCCAGCGCGTTTCTCGGCACCAGCCCCATCCGCCAGTACGCCGAAGGCTGGACCCTCGACAAGCTGATGTCCACCATGGAGACGGCCGTGAAGTGGGCCGTTGAGCACAGCATCCCGGTGATGTTCGTGACGGAGGATACGACACGCAGCAAGCCGGGCGACATCAAGGCCCTCTACAGCCGCGCCATTGAGCTGGGGGCCTACAGCATCTGCGTGTGCGACACCTGCGGCCACGTCACGCCCCACGGTGTGCGGCAGCTGGTGAAATTCGTGTTCGATGAAATCGTCAACCCGGCCGGCAAGGGCACGCTGGTGAACTGGCACGGCCACAGCGACCGCGGCCTGGGGCTGATGAACGCGCTCGCGGCCGTGGAGGCCGGTGCGGACATCATCCACGGCACGGCCCTGGGTCTAGGCGAGCGCGTGGGCAACACCCAGATGGACCAGCTGCTGGTGAACCTGAAGCTGCTGGGTTTAATAGACAACGACCTGACCCATCTCGCGGAATACGTCCGCAAGGCCCACGAGTACACAGGCGTGCCGCTGCCGGAAAACTACCCGGTGTTCGGCGCGGACGCCTTCGACACAGGCACAGGCGTGCACGCGGCCGCGGTGATCAAGGCCAAGAAGAAGGGCGACGACTGGCTCGCGGACCGCGTGTACTCAGGCGTGCCGGCGGGCGAATTCGGATTAGAGCAAAGAATCCGAGTAGGCCACATGAGCGGCAAAAGCAACGTGATAAGCTGGCTGGAGAGCCACGGCTACGAAGCCACAGAGGACAGGGTAGCCAAGATCCTCGAAGCCGCCAAAGCCAGCAAGAAGCTGCTAAGCGACGAGCAACTCAAACAGCTGGCGAACTAGGAAACAGGAGCCCGGAGCGCAAGCGACGGGGAGAAGCACCTGTAACTAACTTACTGACAACTGCAAAAACAAGCTAACCACGAAGTGCCGCGAAGGACCACGAAGGAAACAATGACCTGCCGTTCTTCGTAGCGCCTAGTACGGCGTCAGCTAAGTCTTCCGGCAGCTACTTGGTGAGCGGCTGGCCGGTGTAGGTCCACTTGTACGGCTTGGCATTCTCGTTGTGCCACTCGACCCAGGCAAGCAGCTTCTGCTGCAGGTCGGGCACGCTCGCGAAGTTCCCGCGCCGGATCACGTTGCGGCTTACCTCAGCGAAGAATAACTCCACCATGTTCAGCCAGCTCGCGTGGGTCGGCGTGGCATGCACCTGCACGCGGCCCCGGTGCCGGGCAATCACTTTCTTCACGGCATCGGTGTTGTGCGCACTGAGGTTGTCGCGCACCAGGTGAATCTTCTTGCGCCTGGGCTGCTGCTTGATCAGCCACGCCAGATGCTCGGCTACGTCTTCGCCCTTGTGCCTGTCCCGGCACTCGGCCCACACCTCGCCGGTGTGCGGGTTCAGCGACGCGAACAGGTCCTGGGTGCCGTGGCGGATGTATTCGAACTCGCGACGCTGCGGCGATCCCGGCCGCATCGGCCAGTCCGGGTGTCTGCGCTCCAGTGCCTGGATGCAGGTCTTCTCGTCAAAACACAGCACCACGGAGTTCTTCGGCGGATGCAGGTACAGGCCCACCACGTCCTGCATCTTCGCGTCAAAGTCCGGGTCCTGGCTGTGCAGCCAATAGCGCGAGTGGTGCGGCTTGATCTCGGCAGCCTCCAGCCAGACGCGCACAGTCTCGTGGCTGATGGAGGGCAGCAACGCCAGCGAGAACGCCATGAAGGCCAGCAGGCGCACGGTCCAGTGCGTGTGCGGCAGGCCGTGATCAGACGGCGGCGTGCAGGCCAGGGCCAGCAGCAAGTGCTTGTGCAGAGGGGGGAAAAGGTCGGCGGGCGGCCGCTGCGAGGTTTGTCGTGCAGGGCAATGATGCCGCCTTGTGCGTAGCGGCGGCGCCAGTCGATCACGCATTCGCGGTCAAGGCCGACTTTCTGCGAGATGGCCGAGTTGGCCTCGCCATCGGCGGCCAGCAGCACGATGCGGGCGCGGCGGGAAAGCCGGGCCTCGGCGGTGCCGGAGCGGCGCAGCTTCTCAAGCTCGACGCGTTCGGCGTCAGAAAGTACAATGGTGACTTCAGGTGCAGGACCAGGCATGGGCAGGCTCCAAAAAGGGACATACCCATGCATCGGCAGATCAGGTCAGCACACTGCCGGAAAACTTAGCTGACGCCGTACTAGTGGCTCTTCGTGGTTCACCGCGTTTGCTTTTCATCAGAAGCGTGTCTCGACTTGAAAGGTAAATGCAGAGATCAGTAGAGGGCCCCCCAAGGGGGCCTTCGTCCGCCGATCAACCTTCAGATTGCTGAAAGCCGGCTCGAAGCAGTTCAGGCGCGAAGCGCCGGTACAATGTTAGCCCCGGGCGTGAGCCCCGGGATTTTCTGCGCCCCACAACCCGAGCCGCGGGGCTGCCCGCCGTAGCCTTGGCGAAGGCGGGAGCGGCGGCACAACGGCCGCTTGCGGCCGAACGCAGCCAGGGGCGTTGCGTCCTGCCACGTCGGCAGAACAGAGATTGGCTTTTGTTGTCTGCGACTACCAACTACAATTCCGACGTGCTGCTGAAAGTGCAAACAGTTTCGGTAATCGGCAGGGCATGGAAGCGCACCCACTGCGACTTCTGCAGGACTCCTTACGTATACCTTAACGAGCAGCATGGCTACGGAGAGCGCCTGGGAATGCCGGTGGTCAATGCGCCACAACTTAAGGCCGGCGCGTCGGCGGATGCTGAACGAATCTTGGCCAGAAACCTCGACACGCGGGAATCTCTCGCGCGATGTCCTGTATGTGGCAAGTTCCAGGTCGCAATGATCAACTCCGCACGCCAGGACCGCGAGGTGCGGGCGCGACGCATCGGAAGAGCGCTTTCAGTTCTTCCGATGTTTGGTCTGGCAATCGCGGCAGCCGCCTACCCAAAGAACAACAACTGGTTGATCCTCTCAATCCCTTTTGCCTTGGCACTTGGATTGGCTGTAACCCAGCTCTGGGTATTGGCAATCCGACGATTCTTCGACCCAAACAACGGCGATTGGGTCCCTACAAAGCTCAGGTGACCCTTAGTTCCCTTGCTGCGAGGGTGTAGTCGTGCCAGTCCTTCCTTGTCGGCACTCTCATTTCCACGCCCCATCCCAGCAGCCTTTCGAACAGCAGCGGCCGTCTGGCCGCCTTCCTTCGGTTGAAGCGGTACTCCCACTCCTCCAGCAGCCAGCCGAGCCACTCCGGGTGCCAGCTTCCGTGCAGAATGCCCAGGATGTGCCGCTTCAGCAGGCTCGCCACACGGTGCACCAGCGGCAGCTTCACGTGCGCCTTCCTGGGATCGCGGACCGGGTCGGGCTCGTGCTTCACCTCCGGCATGCCCCGGTAGCCGTTCCAGCCGTCCGTGTGCAGAGTGCTGCCCGGCTTCACGTGCTTGCCCACTACGCGGCGCAGGTCCTCGCCGCTGGCGCTGTCCACGGCCGAGAGCCGCACTCGTCCGCACTTGCCCCCGTCGTCCTCGACGGAGACTACGATCAAGGCCTTGTTCGGCCCGAGCCTGCGGCCCTGGGTCTCCTCGTCGCGGCCGCCGATCACGACTTCGTCGGTCTCGATGGTGCCGGAGAGCGGCTTCTTCCCGCGTCCGGCCATCACGAAGCGCAGCTTGCGTTTCCAGAGCGTGGCGGTGGCCTCGGCGACTCCCGCCTGGCGGGTCAGTTCCAGCATGCTGATGCCGGACTTGGCGGCGACGATCAGGTAGCAGAGCTTGAACGCCTTGGGCAGGGGCAGCGTGGTGTTGGCGAACAGCGTGCCGGCCAAGGGGGAAGTCTGACGGCCGCAGTCGGCGCACTCGATGATCGGGCGTCGCCTGTGCAGCCAGGCCGTGCGGTGGCCGCACTCGGGGCAGGCGAAGCCCTCGGGCCAGCGGGCTTTGATGATGGCGGCGAGGCAGGCCTCGCGGGTGGAGAAGGCGTTGTCGAAGTCGAAGCCGGATTCCGGGGCTGGCAATTCAAGCAGCAGGTCGGGCAAGGGCATGGGAAGGCTCCATTGGTTCACGCCCACATGATAGAAGCCAGTGCGACACAACCTGCGCTTTGTAGGGACCCAACCAACGGCGTTTACCTCTGGATGCCTGCCACTAAAGCCATCGCTGAGAGCGGGATGTCACTTGAACAGTTTGAACAGCTGGTGGCACAGGCAGAAGTTGAGCATACGTCGTCCGGCACCCCACCTGCGACCTAACGGGGTGAAGGCTAGGTCCTCGCATGGGAATTGCACTGACTCAGCCCTTCGCTGCTTCCGGCTCGGTTTCGCCCTTGATGATGCCCAGCTTGCCCAGCAGCAGCCGTGTCAGCCCCAGCACGATCAGCCCCGGCGCGAACACGATCAGGATCAGCCACATCAGCGCCTTCAGCGTGCTGGCCTCCTCTGATTCCGTCTCCTTGCCGTCGCGTGTGCCGCGGCTCGCGGCCGCGACGATGTGCGCCGGCACCCTTTCCCGCACCATCACGTAGGTGCCCACGATGCTGTCATGCCAGGCACGCCGGTGCCTGTTCCAGAAGATCGCCAGCAACCCGAGGCCCAGCGGCAGCACGGACAGGATGTTCGCCCAGTAACGGCCGCGCGCCTGGTTCTTGCTCGGCATCGCCAGGTCGCGGCCGAGCACCACCATGCCTGCGAACTTCATGCCCCATGTGCCGCCCCAGCGGTGCATGGTCGCGGTGAAGTACATGTCATACAACAGTATCTGCAGCACCTTGCTGACTGTCTTGGCGGCCTTGGCGGACATGCCGAACAGGCCCACGCTGTCGGCATCGGCCGGGTTCTGCCCGGGGAACGAGCCGAGCACCCACGCGGCGATCAGCATGGTGGGCATCACGATGATGCAATCGAGCAGGAAGGCGAACAGCCGCCGACCCGCACCGGCAAACGCGTCCCGTGGATAGGTCTCGAGATCGCGCAGGTCGAACCCGCCGGCGGGCGAGGGGACCGGCCGCGGCGGGGTTTCAGGCCGTGTCGGCGGCGGCCCCGCAGGCCTGGCCGGCCTGCCGTACGTGTTCGGTTTGCGGTCGTAGGCCATGGCAAGATTGTTACGTCGTTTCCGCGAATGTGAAAGGTCCAACTCTTCCCTCAATCTCAGGCCGCGGGCTGACCGCCCCTACGCAGGTGGTTGTGACTGGCTACACTCCGGGCATGAAGCTTCGGAATTCGGCCAAGGGGGTGGTGGTGCACGAAGGGCGCGTGCTGCTGACGCGCTGCGTGGACCACACCGGCGACTGGTACTGCTGCCCCGGCGGCGGACAGGAGCCCGGCGAAACCCTGGCGCAGGCCGTGCGGCGCGAGTGCATGGAAGAAACCGGCGCGCTCGTGAACGTGGGCGACATGCTGTGCGTGCTCGAGTTCCATGACCACCACAACGGCAACCACGCCATCGAGTTCTATTTCGCCTGCACGCTCGAAGGCGGCGAAATCGGCATGGGCGCCACGCCCGACACCGGCCAGGTGGCCGTGGAGTGGATCGCCCCCAGCAGCTGAAAAGCATCGACCTGCGCCCCGCGGACCTCGCGCCCGTGATCCGCGAGCTGAAGGGTTTTAAGTATCTCGGCGACGTCTCCAGCCGCCTGCAGCGGGTGGACCCGGGCCAGGGTTGACTTCTCGGCTTGATCGAATCGCCTTTATGACGTACATTATTACGTACGTTTGAAGGTGCTGATATGAAACGAATAGACATTACCCGCGATATCCGGCCCCTGACCGAGTTTCGTTCCAAGATGGCCGACATGGTCAAGGAGCTCAACACGGCCAATCGCCCCCTCTTCCTGACTCAACACGGCCGCCCCGTTGCGGTGGTTTTGGCGCCGGAGGACTACGCCGAACTGATGGAAAAGTTTGAATTCGTCGAAGCCGTAAAAAGTGGCGAAGCTTCACTCGACGCCGGCAAGGGCATCAGTCGCGCCAAGGCCGTTGAGCAGGTCCGCAAGGCGCGACGCAAATGAAACTGCAATTCTCGCCGGATGCAGTCGCCGACATCATCGAGTACGAGGCGCTCATCCGACGCGACAATCCCTTGGCTGCCGAGCAGTGGACCGAAAGCATTTTCGAGCACGCCGATCGCCTGCTCAACTTTCCCAACAGCGGCCGCATCGTCCCGGAGTTCAACCGCCCTGACCTTCGCGAAGTTTTGGTGCACTCCCATCGGGTTGTGTATCGCATTCGGGGCAACTCGGTACAGATCGTCCGCGTCTATCATAGCGCCCGCCTGCTGCGCGAATCCGATCTGGGTGAGGAGTAGCCCGTGACCGCAAACCGCATCGTGATTGTGGGCGGGGGTGCGGCCGGCTTCTTTGCCGCCATCACTTGCGCGGAGGCCGCGCCCGGCGCGGACGTCACCATCCTGGAGAAGTCGCCGCGCTTTCTGTCGAAGGTCAAGATCTCCGGCGGCGGGCGCTGCAACGTGACCCACGCCTGCTTCGACGCGCGCGCCCTGGCCGCCCACTACCCGCGCGGCGAACGCGCGCTGATCGGCCCGTTCAAGGCCTTCCAGCCCGAAGACACCATCGAGTGGTTCCGCAAGCGCGGCGTCGAATTCTACACCCAGGAGGACGGCTGCCTGTTCCCGGTCTCCGATTCCTCGCAGACCATCATCGACTGCTTCGTCACGGCCGCGCAGAACGCCGGCGTGAAGCTGCGCGCGGGCGCGGGCGTGGAGGCGATCAGCCACGCCGAGGGCGTCTTCACGCTCACGCTGGCGGGCGGCGAGATCCTGCAGGCCGAGCAGGTGCTGATCGCCACCGGCGGCTGCCGCACGGCCGCCATGGGGCAGCTTGCGGTTTCGCTGGGCCACACGCTGGAGCCGCCGGTGCCTTCGCTGTTCACCTTCCACAGTGAAGTGACCTGGGTGCGCGAACTGGCAGGCGTCGTGATTGAGCCCGTGGAAGCCGCGGCCGTCGGTTTGCGCGAGCGCGGCATCCTGCTGTTCACCCACTGGGGCGTGAGCGGGCCGGTGATCCTGCGCCTGTCGGCCTGGGGCGCACGCAAGATCGCGGAGGCCGACTACCACTTCCCGCTGAGCATCAACTGGCTGCCCGGCCTGACACACGAGGCCCTGCTCGGCCGCCTGGCGCACCTGCGCGATAGCAGCCCGGCCAAGCTGGTGGTCAACACGCCGATCGCGCCGCTGACTGCGCGGCTGTGGGAGGCGCTGGTGCTGGCGGCCGGCGTGGCGCGCGAAACGCGCTGGGCCGAGTTATCGAAGGCGCAGCAGCACGCGCTGGCGAGTCAGCTGCTGCGTACGGAGCTGCCCGTCAGCGGCAAGAGTATGAACAAGGACGAATTCGTCACCTGCGGCGGCGTGCGGCTGAGCGAAGTGGATTTCAAAACCATGCAGAGCCGCATCGTGCCCGGCCTGTATTTCGCCGGCGAACTGCTGGACGTGGACGGCATCACCGGCGGCTTCAACTTCCAGAACTGCTGGACCACCGGCTGGCTGGCCGGCAACGCCATGGCCCGCCGCGCGGCCGCGGAGTAACCTGCGCCTATGCCGACCTGGTGGTTCGTTCGACACGGTGAATCGCTGGCCCAGGTGAATCAGTGGACGGGGCCGGATGCGGACACGCCGCTCTCGCCACTGGGCGAAAGGCAAGCCATTGAGCTTGCTCCGCAGGTCGCCGAACTGCCGATCCAGCGTGTGCTGGTTTCACCATTCCTGCGCGCCCGCCAGACCGCCGAGCGCGCAATGGCGAAATGGGGTCCGGCTCAAAGGGGTCAGGCTCCGCTTGCGGTGCCTGACCCCTTTGAGCCATCCACCTCGCCGCCCGTAAAGGGGTCAGGCACCTCCGCTTCGCTCCGGAGCCAGACCCCTTTCCTGACCGTTTCCGATCTGCGCGAGCGCCACTCCGGCGACTGGCTGCGCTTTCCGCAGGACGAAGCCATCAAACGCCAACTCGCCACCTGGGACTTCGTGCCCCCGGCGGCGAGAGCATCCAACAGGCGGCACTGCGCGGCCTGCGCGCGCTGGCCGAGCTCGACGGCGACCACAACACCATCATCTTCGCCCACGGCCGTATTCTGGCTGGCGTGCTGGCGGTGCTGGACGGCGCCGACCTGGGCCAGCCGATCTACGCGCTGCCCAACTGTGTTGCTCTGGCGCGGGATGTTGCACAGGGCGTCTGGCGCGAGCTGGCGGAGAAGCTGCCGTGAATGCCGCCGAGGTTGTAGGCTGTGCGCAAAAGGGGGAGCCCATGAGAACCGTTACTGCGATCTGCCTTGCCGCGTTGGTGCTGGCAGGCTGCGCCAGCTGGCCGGACCGCGGACCGGATTACTGGAAGCAGTTCGTCGAGGAGAATCCGCCGTTCTCCACCGAAGATGCGGAGTTTTTCCCCTTCGGTGAAGTCGAGCGCACGGTGTGGCTCGAGGAAGGCTCGAAGTTCACCTTCAAGTTCGTGGAGACCATGAACGCCGCGCCGCTCTGGATCATGGAAGTGCGCGAAGACCGCGGCGGCTTCTTCATCTTCCAGGAGCGCGTGTACGACGGCTCCGTGATCCGCGCGCGCGAACGCAAAGTCGAGTTCACGCTGTCTGAAGCCGAGTACGACCAGGTTCGCAACGTGATCATCAACAGCGGCTTCCTGAGCGTGCGCAGCAACTTCAACGGCAACGAAGAAATCGACTGGAACGTGGGCGTGCGCTGCGGCGACGACCTGAAGTCAGTCGAGTTCAACGGCGCCTACCCCAACGAGGCGCGCCAGGTGGTCTACGGCGTCTACGACATCGTTGTAAAACCGCGCTACGCCGAGATGGCCGAGGCCCCCACCTTCAAGCCCGACGACTGGAAAACCGCGCCCGAAAACCAGCCGTTGCGCTGACCCACTTTCGCTTTGCCATTACGTAAAGCTTGTGCTTTACTTATTTCATGGCCAACGCGAAGCGCAGACGGCCGGAAAACGCCAGCGGCGACTTCTTCGTCGACGAAACCTGCATTGACTGCGCCACCTGCCGCTGGATGGCCCCCGATGTGTTCCACGAGCAGGGCGGCATGTCGGCAGTCTACCACCAGCCCGAGGGCGAGGCGCAGTTGCGCGCGGCCTTGCGCGCCGTGGTGGCGTGCCCCACGGCCAGCATCGGCGTCAGCGAGCCTGCCACGCGCGCGCTGCTGAAAGAGGCCGTCAATGAGTTCCCCCACCAGCTGGAGGACGGCGTCTACCACTGCGGCTTCCACAGCGAGAACAGCTTCGGCGCGGCCGCGTACTTCATCAGGCGCGAGGGCGGCAACGTGCTGGTGGATTCGCCGCGCTTCGCCGCACCGCTGGTGAAGCGGATCGCTGAGCTGGGCGGCATCCGCTGGATGTTCCTCACCCACCGCGACGACGTGGCCGACCACGCCAAGTGGGCCGAAAAGTTTGGCTGCCAGCGCATCATCATGGCGGCCGACGCGCGCGGGTTGTTCGGAAAGGGTCAGACCCCTTTTCCGCCTGCGGAAAAGGGGTCTGACCCTCTGCTGCTTGAGGGCGCGGAGCCGCATGAGCTCGCCCCCGGCCTGACGATCATCCCCACGCCCGGGCACACACGCGGCTCGGCCTGCCTGCACTATGCCGACAAGTTCCTGTTCACCGGCGACCACATGGCGTGGTCGAAGCGCCTGGGCCACCTGTACGCCTTCCGGGGCGCCTGCTGGTACGACTGGGACGAGGTGGTGAAATCCCTGCACCGGCTGCAGGGCCTGCGCTTCGAGTGGGTGCTGCCCGGCCACGGCTGGCCCCTGCACGCCACGGCCGAAGAGGCCGCGCGCCAGTTGCAGCAGTGCCTTAAATGGGCCGAAGCCGCTTAGCACGCTGTCAACCACTGATCTCCGCGCTAACCCATAAAGTCGAGCCACGTTTCTTGATGAAAAGCAACTGCGGTAAACCACGAAGAGCCACCAAGGGCCGCGAAGAACGGCGGGTCACGCTTTACTTAGTGGCCCTTCGTGGCCCTTCGTGGATAACATGTTTTTGCAGTGGTCGGTAAGTCTTGCGACAGTTGACGGTGGCGAACAACGCGGGTACCGCGAAGCGCCGCCAAGGACCGCGAAGCACAGCAACTGCCGCATCGCGCAACCTGTGCGCTGAAGCCGCCTGACCGACAATGCCTTGGCGAAGTCGGTGGGCGAAAGCGAGAGAACACGGAGTATCCTGGCGCCGCCCCGCAGTTGTTTGCGAGCTTCGCGTTAATGGGCCACGAAAGCACGAAAGGCCCTGCACAACAACTGCCTGCAGTTTTCGTGTGCCGTTGTTTTGTGCTTTGGTGTTTTCGTGGCCTGTTCGCGGTTGGAAATGAGTTGCTGCCGCGAGGAGCGGCTAAGGCCTGTATCTTTGCGGCGCTTCGCGGTTGCGTTTCAGCACAGAGTGCAACTGGCGGAGAAATGGGCCTACGCTGCCTGGCCGATTCACCTGTTCAAAAAGAGGGGGCTCTTTATAATGGCCGCCCCTGTGGAGCACGGGGTAGGTTTGTCCCGGGATGAAATTCCCGGCAGGCAAACTGAAACCATGGACGAAAGGGACCCTCACCCCTGGAGGGAAGGAGACACGCATGAAATGGGCAGTCATCGGAATCATCGCAGCAGTCGTGCTCGGCGCCGCCGGGTATGGCATCTATCGCTGGACCAGCGTGCCTGAACAGGCGAAAGAGTGGATGGACGAGCAGGACCTCAAGAACTTCCCGACCCAGGCGCGCCGCGAACTCGACACGATGCGCAAAGATCTGGAAGACAAGAAGAAGGTCAAGCACGACCTCGAGAAGGACATTATCGCGCGTGAAGGCCGTGATGACTGGGACGAAACAGCGCTTAAGTCCGAGACCAACGGTATGGCCACGCTGATCTGGTACGACCGCCAGGTCAACAAGTATGAAAAGGCCATCAAGGACGTGGTCACACAGGTGAAGGAACAGGAAGAACAGCTCGTGGCTGCCGGCACCGTTGACGCAGACACCGGCAAGGTCCCGGCCGATCACGAATTCGCCATCACATCTGCGAATGGCAAAGAATTGAAGTGGACTCGCACCCGCGCCATTCAGGAAACTGACAAAATGGCGTTGGAAGTAAAGAAGTTCCAGCGCAAGGCGGACCTCCAGAAGCGCGTCGTCAGCAAGAAGAAGGAGTACGTTACCAAGCTGGATTCGCTGATCACCAAGATGGAAGGCAAGATCGACGAGATGCAGGCCTTCATCGAAGAGATGGAAGTCGAGATCGAACTGCTTGAACTTGAAAAGGACATTGCCGACGTCAACGCAGCCATCAGCGGCCAGGACAACGGCAACAGGTTCGGCGCGGCGATCAACAAGTTCCGCTCGAAGCAGAAAGAGTTCCTGGCTGAGCAGGAACTTGCAGAGAAGGAAGCCCCGAAGGACGACAGCTACTTCTCTGAAACAGACGACAACAAGGGAAGAGGGCGCCAGCGCAGGTTACTGGGGCTAGTGTTGAAAGCAGCCATACTGGGGCGAGGGAAACCTCGCCCCGGTTTCTATTTGTGCAGCCAGCTCAGGTGTTCTTCGGCTACGACGAAGTCTTCCTTGCCAACGAGCTGCAGGTTGAACTCCCCCACCAGGTCCTTCGGCGTTGCCGGTTGCAGCTTGTCCAGCAGGCCGGCGGACCAGGCCAGCAGGCCCACTACCCTTGACGGGTCAACACCGGTTTCTCGCAGGTGGTTGAGCGACAGGTCGCCGTCGCGCTTGGCCATGCGGCGGCCCTTGGCGTCCTGCACGAAGGGCACGTGGGCCCAGTGCGCGGGTGCCTGCAGCCCCAGCGCCGCGTACAGCGCCAGTTGCCGCGCCGTGCTGGTCAGCAGGTCGCGGCCGCGCAGCACCTGGGTCACGCCCATCAGCGCGTCGTCCACGGCCACGGCCAGCTGGTAGCTGGGCAGGTCGTCGCGCCGCCACAGCACGAAGTCGCCCAGCGTTGACGGGTCAATGCTCACGTCGCCGCTGACGTCGTCATGAAAATGGATCGCGGCGCCCTCGAAACGAAAGCGCCAGGCGGGCTCGATGCCGCTTTCCCGCTTCGCCTGCTCGTAACTCTCCCAGCGGCCGCGGCAGGTGCCGGGGTAGATCGCGCCTTCGTCGCCGTGGGGCGCGCTGGATGCCTGCTCGATGTCCTTGCGCGTGCAGGTGCAGGGGTAGGCCAGGCCGGCGTCGGCCAGTTTCTGCAAATACCGCCGATACACTTCGAAGCGCCTGCCCTGGTCGTAATTACCGGGCTCGTCGCCGGCCCTGGGCCCGGCGTCCCAGTCCAGGCCGAGCCAGGCCAGCTCGGACAGTGCGGCCTCGCGCAGCTCGGGTTTGCAGCGCGGGCGATCGATGTCCTCGATGCGCATGATCACGCGGCCGTGGCAGCTTCGGGCCCACAGCCAGGCCAGCAGGAAGCTGCGCGCGTTGCCCAGGTGCAGCCAGCCTGAGGGGGTAGGCGCCAGGCGGCCGACGGCGGGCCGACTCACGCCAGGCGCTCCCGCGCGATGGCGTCGGCTACCTCGTTGGTGGGCTTGTCTTCCCGGGCGGCGCGTTCCAGCACCATGGTGGTGGTGGCGTGGATGCGGTCCACGACGTCGAAGCCGACCTCGTGGCCCTGCGCGTACTCGCTTACTCCCTTGATCAGCGCGCCCGCGTTCGCCACATAGTCGGGCACGAAGGTGATGCCCGCCTTGCGCAGCGCCTCGCCGGCGGCGGGCGTGGCAAGCTGGTTGTTGGCGCTGCCGGCGATGACCTGGCAGCGCAGGCTGTCGGCGTTCTGGGCCGTGAAGATGCTGCCCAGCGCGCAGGGCGCCAGCACGTCCACCTGCTGGCTGAGGATGCGGGCGGCGTTCACCACCTCGCACTCCATTTTCTCGCCCACCTCGGCGGCCAGTTTCTGGTCGGCGTCGGCCACGAACAGCTCCGCCCCTTCGGCGCTGAGCATCGTGACCAGCTCGGCCCCCACGGCGCCGAGGCCCTGCACCGCCACGCTGCGGCCTTCGAAGGACTCGCTGCCGAAGCGGTGTTTCAACGCTGCCTTGATCGCCGCCATCACTCCGCGCGCGGTGGCCTTGCCGAAGTCGAGGTCCTTGGCGACGTACTTGGTCTCCTTGGCGATCTCCACCAGGTCGTCGTGGGTGGTGCCGACGTCCAGCCCGGTAAAGTAGCGGCCGCCGAACTGCTCAATCGCACGGCCCAGCGCGCGGAACGCGGCGGGGCGGTCCATGTTGTCGGTCTTGATCACCACGCATTTGCCGCCGCCCGCGGGCAGGTCGGCCACCGCGGCCTTGTAGCTCATGGCCTGGGCCAGCCGCACCGCGTCGGTGACGGCGGCGCTCTGGCTCTGGTAGCTGAGGGTGCGGATGCCGCCGAAAGCGGGCCCGCGCCGGGTATTGTGCAAAGCGACCAGGGCGTTCAGGCCGGAAGCGGCGTCGCTGACGAAGGTCAATGACTGGCAGTTGCACTCGTCGAGTACTTTGAACAGCGGCATGGGTAACCTCTCTGCGGGCCCGCAGTTTAGTCTGCAACTCCCCGCGAATGCAAAGGTTCCTCGGGTCATTGCCAGTCTGCCGCGCCAACGCAAACTGGCCACATGTCACGCATGCCGATGCTGGTCCTGCTGCTGGGCACGCTGGCCGTCTCCACCGCGCCGCCGCTGATCCTGCTCGCCGACGTACCGCCCTTTGCGCTGGCGGCCTGGCGGCTGCTGGCCGTGGCGCTGCTGCTGCTGCCTTTCGCGGGTGTGCACATCCTGCGCGACCTGCCGAAGTTGAACCGCCGCGAGCTGCTGTACCTGCTGGCCTCGGGCATGCTGTACGGCGTGCATTTCGGCCTGTTCAACCTGGCCTTTGCCCACACCAGTAAAGAGAGCGTGGTGGTGCTGCTGGGGGCGCAGCCGCTGATGGCCGCCGCCGTGGGCGCTTTGTGGCTGAAAGAGAACATCACCCGCACCATGCTGGCGGCCTCGGCACTGGCAATCGGAGGCCTGACTGTGTTTGTCTGGCACGACTACACCTTTGATTCCTCGCACCTGGTGGGTGATACGCTGGTGCTGGCGGCCGGGCTGGCCATCGTGCTGAGCTACAGCGCCGGCCGCAAACTGCGCCCGCGCATGAGCCTGCGCGGCTACCTGGGCGCGCTGTACGTGGTGGGCGGGCTGACCTGCCTGCTGGTGGCGCTGCTCTCCGGCGACCGGCTGGCCGGCTACCGTGACGACCAGTGGTTCTGGCTGATTTGCGCGATACTGGTGCCAACCCTGGTGGGCCATTCACTGTTTCATTACGTGGTGAAGTACGTGCCCGTGTTTTACGTGAACCTGACCATCCTGGGCGAGCCGATCCTCGCGCTGCTGGCGATGTACCTGCTGCGCGAGCGCTTTGAGGTGTTCCAGGCCTCGAGCCTGACGCCGACCCAGCTGGTCGGCGGGCTGATGCTGATGGTGGGCGTGGCGGTGGGCCTCACGGTCGGCCGAAAACCGAAGGTGGCGGAGGTGGCTGCATGAACCGGATTCTGATTCCCGCGCTGCTGCTGGCGGCGCTGCTGGCGTTCTCGCTGGCGCCCGCGAGCGCCCAGGAGGCGCAGCCCAAGCCGGAGTTCAAGGACGCGCCGGTAACGGACGTGCTGCTGTGGGCGCAGAAGTCGATCGGCGTCGGTTTCGTCTACGAGGGCGAAGTGCTGAACAACCCCGCCACCGGCCAGCTGCGCCGCGTGACGGCCAGCCACGTCGAGCCGCAGACGCGCCCCGAGAAAACGCTGCTGCTGTTCGAGATCCTGAAACGCTGCGGCCTGGTGGCCTTTGAGGTCGGAGGCATGCCGGGCCCTACCTACCACCTGTACGCCGCCGACGGCGCCGCGCGCAACGCCACGATCGTGAACTCGATCAACGAGCTGGAGGGCATGTATTTCGCCTCGCTGACCATCAAGCTGCGCCGCGCGGCCGTGCAGTCCGTAGCGCCGCGCATCCGCCCGAAACTGAGCGAGGGCATCGGCAGCCTGGAGGTGTTTGAAGACACCCACAGCCTGATCGTCAGCGACTTCGCCGACCGGCTGCTGGTGGCCTGGGAAATCGCCATGGCCGCCGACCAGCCCAGCCAGCGCGACGACGACCTGGTGGTGCAGGACTACGCCGTGCGCAACGGCGTGGCCGCGCGCTTCGAGGCCGCCATTGAGCGCCTGCGCGAAAGCAGTGAAAGCTGGAAAGCCACGGTCAATGAAGCCAGCAACCTGCTGCTGATCAGCGGAAGGCGCGACGAGGTGGGCAAGGTGGTTGACCGCCTGCGCCTGCTGGACTCACGGCCTGAGGATCCGGCGTTCAAGCAGGCCACCCAGACCATCAAGCTGATTTACCTGACGCCGGCCGACGCCGTTGCCACGCTGCGGCAGATGTTCGAGGCGCAGCTGGCGGCCGGCAGCGTGCAGGTGGGCGGCTTCGAGCGCGACCGCAAGGTCGTGTTCAGCGGCAGCGAGTTTGACCTGGAGCGGGCCAGGGCGGCCATCAAGTCGATCGACACCAAGCCGGAAGGCGGCGAGAAGAAATAGCCCCGGCGGCTCCCTCCACTAAGATGCCCGCATGGCGCGCCTGACCACCATGCTGTTGTGCCTCACCACGCTGACCGCGTGCGCGTCGAGCACACAGCAGCCGGAGCCCGAGGGCCCCCTGCTGCGCGAAACCACGCTCACGCGCTTCGACGGCACGGCCATCAGTCTGGAAGAGTTGCTGGCTATCCGCGCCTCGGCTGTGGCTTGCGCCGACACCGTGGCACGGCTCGAGCGCAGCCTGCTCGAGCCCGGCGCCGAGCAGCGCAGCGGCGACCAGCTCATGCGCGAGTTGACTTCGCTGTATCCCTCGGAGTGCCGTCTGGCCCGCACCTTGTGGGAGAGCGCGGAGCCCAGGGGGCCGGGCAACAGCCGCCAGGATTTCCGCGAGTTCGGCTGGTATAGCAACCAGCTTGATCCGCTGGCCTTCGGGCCACGGGTGCGCCCCGAGACGCTGGAGGATTACGCCGAGCTGCTGCTGCGCGGACACGACAACCAGCTGCTTGCCGCCTGGCGCCGCTTCGCGCCCGGTACCGCGACGCGCATGGAAGGCTACCTGGCCGCGAGCTGGCGCTTCGAGCTGGATTACGTGCAGCCCGTTGAAGTCACACTCAGCGAAAGCCTGATCGGCCCCCACCTGCGTTGTGACGTCGGCGAAAGTGGCGGGATCAGCTTCCATGGCCCGCCCGAGAGCTACGACGGCTACAGCGCCCCGGCGCTGCTTCTCGATCTGCTGATCCCGGGGCCTTCCAGCCCCGTCGCGCCGGCCATCGAGGCGCTGGCACGGCTGGCCGGAGGCGAAACGGCCGCCCTGCCCTTCCGCCTGGCCAACGGCCGGGTTGAGCCGGCCGACGAGCTGGACCAGCGCTTCCTGCGCGCCGCGCTGAACGGGCTGCGGCAGGGCCACGCCGAGCTGGAGTCATTGCCGGCCGGCGTGCAACGGGTGGCCGTGGTGTTCTCGTACCTGGTCGAGCAGGGTGAAGCGCGCGCCAGCCTGTCGTTCCGGCGTTCCGGCGCCGGCTGGGAGCTTGAACTGTTCGACTACCAGCCCGCGGCCGCCAGCCTGCTTGGCGGTGACGCGCGGCTGGACCTGCTGCCCGCGATCCGCGGCCTGATCAACAACGGCCGACGCGAGTAGGCACACGCTGCGGCGTGCCCCCATCCAGGCGCGGCTCGGCCGCCAGCTACGCGGGCTCGCCTGCTGAGTGTACCTATGGTTCCGCGGCCTTCGGTCTTGTCACCACAGGCTAGGTTCGTACGGGCCGCTACGCGGCCCGAGAAGCCGAACCGCGACCAGTACCGCCCGCAGCGCGGGCGGTCCGAATTTAGCCTGGGGTGAACGAGGCGCTTGCGCCGAAGGAACCCAAGGTACATGAGGCAAGGTGTTCCAAGCCCGCGTAGCGGGCGACCGAAGCCCACGAATGTGACCACCAAAGATGTGTGCAAAAAGAAGGGTTTGCACCCCTTCCTGGAAAAGCAAAGCGGCCGGGGATATCCCCGGCCGCTTTTTGATCCAGACGGAAGTCTAGTCTTCCCTGTGAACCAGCATCAGCTTGCGGATGATCTTGTTCTCGGGCAGCAGCTTCTGGAAGAAGAACTTGAGGCCCTTGTTTTCCGCGGCGTTGAACCTGGCGCGGATGACGGCGTTGGTTTCGGCAGTGTCGATCATTGCGTAGGCGATCCAGGCGCGCTGTGTGAGCTCCCAGCTTTCCTGGATGATCGGGTTGTCGATGCAAAGATTGAGGACCGGGATGCTGGAGGCGTCCGGGGTGCTGCGCAGGGCGCTGAGGGCGCGACGCATGACGTCCTTGTTGAAGTCGGAGGCGGTCATCTCGCTGGTGATGGCCTGGTGCACCCAGGGCAGCCCGTCGGCGTCCTTGAGGGCCTGCAGCATCTGCAGCGCATTGATGCGGGTCTGCACCGGCAGGCCGCGATCTGTGGCCAGGGTGCCTACGCGCTCGAGCACCAGCTGGCGGTTCTCGATGGCGAGCATCAGGTTGGAAAGCTTGCCGACGCATGCCTGCGAGGTTTCCTCGGCCAGCATCTGGATCAGCACGGGGAACTGGGGGTGCGCGCTGTTCTGGTTGCGCACCAGCTCGAGCATGTAGGCGCGCTCGATTTCACCGGGCGCCGAGGCTGCCAGCAGGCTGCCGACCAGCTCGATCTCCGCGACGCTGAGCTTGCCCTTGAACAGGTCGTGCTCAACCATGGCCTTGGCGGCGTCGCGGGCGGCGCGGGTGCCTGCCCAGGCGACCTGGTTCAGCAACTCGGCCTTCCAGGTGTCGAGCAGGGGCTGCTTGAACTCACCCTGGAAACCGGCGTTCTTCAGTTCATGGCGGCGGCGCAGCTGGTCTTCGATTTCCGCCTGGTACGGCGCGTTGATCGCCAGGAAGTTGCGCAGCGACTGCTCGTTCTGGTCCAGTCCGTTGGCGGCGACGTCGTCGGTCTCGAAGATGAAGCTGCGCCAGGCGAACGGGTGGTTCAGGAAGTAGTGCCTGCCGTTGACCAGGTTGAAGCACACGATCACTTCACGGCCCAGGCCTTCGTCCGCGGGTGCGGGCTCAAAGGCCTCCAGCGTCACCTCGGCGCCGGGCAGCAGGTCGCCCTTGATCACCTCGTCGCAGCGAAGCGTCATCCGGTCGCCGACGTTGGTGCGCTCCAGGCTGGTGAACTCGCCCCTGGCGATGAACATCGAGTCCTTGGCCAGGTCGAACATCGTGAAGTTGGCGTGCAGCGCGCTGGACAGCAGAACCGTCAGCATCAGCACTGCGAATGTTGCGATTGCCTTCCGCATGGTTTTCCTCTGTGTGCGCGGCTCGGGCCCGGTTTAGTGGCCCTTGCCGTCCGCTCCGAGAATCAGGGTCGTGTAAGGGAACTTCATGGCTGCCTTGATCACCTGGTCAAGCACCGGGTCGGCTTCTCCCAGCGCCAGCAGGTAATCCTTGGCGAAGCAGTTGACGTTGCCTTCCGCATCCACGGTGCGCCCCGCTGCCAGGGCGATGATCGCGGCGTTCACCTCGTTGGCGGTCAGGCCGTTGGTGTCGCGGGCGTCGAGCAGGGCCTTCAGCTCGGAGACGTGGGCGTCCTGGCTGCGCAGGTCGCGGGAAGCGATCAGCGCCTCGCGAAGCAGGACCTTGTCAGTGTCGGACTTCAGCAGGCCCTTCACCAGGTTCAGCGTGCGGGTGCGCAGTTCGGCGCCGTCGTGGTCAAGCTTGGGACGGATCAGTCCGAGGCTGCGGACGATCACCATGCGGGTGGTGTCGTCCTGGGCCAGCTCGTACTCGTTGAGCAGGCGGGCGATGGCCTGGCCGCGGTCCACGTACTCGAGCGACATGCTGGCAAGGCTGGTCGTGCTCCAGTTCGCGTCGCCCAGCATGATCTCGAGCAGCGCGTCCAGCGCGCCTTCCGCCGGCAGGCGGCCCATGGCGGTCAGCAGCTGGTTGCGTTCCTCGCTGCCGGGCTTGCTGAGGCGGCCCAGTGCCAGGATGCGCTCACGCTGCGGGGCGGTGATGTCCGGCGCGAAGCTTTCGTGGCGCCACGACAGCTCGATGGCGCAGTCCACCGACAGCCGGCTGCCGTCGAGACGGATGGCGTCCAGCATGCGATCCAGCGCCGCCGTGCCGGTTGCCCCGTCCTTGACCTGCTGCTGGATGTAGAAGCTGGTGCGCATCAGGTCGCCGCCCGACTCCTGGGTGCTGACCGTGCCGCGCTCGTCGTTGTGGATCGCGTAGCGGCCGTCCTCGATACGCGCGCTCAGGAAGTAAACGGCCTCTCCGGCACGCAGGTCTGCGTCGTAGTTATCGAAGCGCAGCTGGCGGATGCTGACGAAACGCAGCTCGCTGCCCGGGTCGACATTGCCCTTGAGGACGGTGTTGACCTTCAGCACGCCCTCGCGGCGGATGTAGTCCTGGCCGTCCTGGAACTTGCCGTCGTTCAGTCGCTTGTGGGCCGCGGCGTCGATCCCGACTTCCGTGAGGTCGACGTCCTCCACCCGATCCAGCCGGCCTACCACCACCAACTGGGCCGACTCCGTGAGCTGCTGCACCGTGGTGCGGTGCGGGCTGTAGTTCCGCGCCTCTGCGGAAGCTTCGGCCGCGACGAGCATCGCCAGCAGGGCCAGGGCGCAGAAGAGAGTCTTGGTTTTCATTCCTGTCCTCGGTTTGAGTTCGATCGTTACGGGGTTGCCAGCTTCCTGTGCTTACGGCGCGTTGGGGTCACGTCCCTTGCCCGGCAGATGCATGGTATCGAGCGCGTTCAGGTCGTTCTGGATGAACGAGTACCCGAAGCCGTTCTGCCAGATCACCTGTCCGGGATCCATGATGGTGCCGACTTCACCCGAGTTCAGGCCCACGGCCTGGGCGATCAGGTTGCTGTGCAGGGCGCCGAGGTGGCGCGAGTACTCGATCACCGCCTCTTCCTCGGTATGGCCCGGGGTGGTGGGCTTGAGCACCGGGGCGGCCTTGTAGTCGAGGGCGTACAGGTCGCCGAACACGCCGGTGGGCTTGGCCACGGCCGTGAAGCCGCCGCCGGCGTTCTGCGGGATGGCGCCCAGGTTCTCGACGTTTTCGTTGTTGGTGTTGTCGCCGATGGTTTCACCCAGCGCCTGGCTGAGCTGCGGGCTGCCGGCAGGCAGCAGCTTGGTCAGCAGCACCAGGCCGACCTCGCTGTAGTTCTTGTTCAGGAAACGGCTCTGCGGCGGCGGGAAGTCGCCGGGGCTGTTGGGCGGCGGGCTGGTCCAGCCGAACATCACCGAACCCTGGCTGCCGGCCGGATAGGCCTGGCGGTTCACCACGTACAGCACCTGGCCGCTGAGCGTCACGATGCGCTCGACGGGGGCGGTGATGAAGTTGATGTCGAGGCTCTTGGGCGACCAGACCAGGAAGCCGAACTGGTCGCGCTCACGGATGCGGGTGCCGTCCGCGTTGCGGCGGAACCACTGGCTCATGAAGCTCAGCATCATCGGGTACTGGTTGTTCACCTCGATGTGCGTGGGCGACTGCTCCTTGATCAGCCAGCCGCTGAAGCCCGCGGTGGCCAGGGCCTGGATGGTGTCGGCGAAGAAGGCGCCCACCACACCGCCGGGGCCGTCGTCACTGTCGCGACCCGGGTCGATGTACCACACGTCGTTGTAGAAACCGGTGATCAGCGGGTTCTCAACGGCAAAGGTGAACACCGTGACGCCGAACAGCGGCTCCGTGCCAGGTGTGCCCACGGCCGAGCCGCCGGGCGGGCCGGCAAACTTGCCGTCGCAGCCCGAGCCGGTAAGGGCCAGGGAGCCTGCAAGCCCGCAGAGCAGCAGGGCGGGGAAGATGGCGAGTAGCTTGCGCATGTTTCTTTCCTTGTTTCCGCGCAATGCGCGGGAAGTCCAGGGCCTGTTCAGTTAGCGGTAGGTGCCGGGCAGAGTGCTGCGCGGTCCCGGGTTCTGCCAGTCGCCGTTCACGGTGTCCTGCATCCGCAGCAGGTCTTCCACCACGAACTGGAACTCTTTGCCCGCCGCGACGAACGCGGTCATGTCCAGCACCACGCTCAGGTTCATGATGTCTTCCTGGTTGTTCACCACGCCGGGCAGGGCGAACGCGCTGTCCACCAGGCCCAGCCCGTAACCGATCAGGTGGTTGCCCACCGCCGCCAGGTAGTACGAGTAGTTGACGCCGTCGTCGATGTCGATCGTCGAGTTGGTGCCGGCCGTGGTCTGCTGCCAGTTGTCGGAGAAGCGCTGGTGGTACACGCCGCCGCCCGCGGTGATGGGGCCGCCGCCGCCGAAGTAGTCCGGCACCGGCACGCCCTGCAGCGCGCGGAAGTTGGTCTCGATGTGCTTGTTCTCGGCAGGAGCTTCGCGCCAGGCCGCGGCCAGCAGGCCGGCAGGAGCACCCTCACCGTTGAACGCGAAGTCCAGGAAGTTGCTGGCAGGAACCACGATCTGCTCGACGCCGTTGGCGCCCACGCCGGTCGGGCCGGCGGGAATCGCTTCCTGCTGGCCGGCCACCGAAAGCTGCGTGCCCGCCGTGACAGCCTGGGCGCGCTCCACGATGCTGATCGCCATCGAGGAGAAGTTCACGCTCTCGTACTGCACCGGCGGATTGCCCACCACGGCCGGCACGATCACCGAACCATTCACGTCGCGCAGAAACCACTGGTGCTGCAGCGAAAGCGTCCAGGCGCCGATGTAGACTGAAGGAGCAATACCCGATGAAGTGACAGTCGGGTCGGGCCAGTCGGCGCCCGGCGTCTTGTACTGTTCGGTGGTGTAGATGAAGTCGGGGACCGGCATCGGCGTGCTGCAGGTCGGGTTGTCCGTGCAGGTCGTGTAGAAGTCCTGCGCCCACAGGTCGTGACCGGGTGTCGCCTGTTCGGTGAAGGTCGCCGGCGTCAGACCGATGCTGGTGAACGCCGTGACATCCACCCAGTGGTCGCCGGTGATCGGGTCGGTCACTTCCGACGGCAGGTTGTAGTGCACGATCGGCGTCTTGCGCACCGGGAACTGCTCCACCTGCTGGATGCCGTTGAAGACGATGCCGTCCGAGCCACAGCCGGCAAGCAAGCCGACCACACCGACAGCAATCAACACCGCAACTCGCTTCATAATCTCTCCTGGCTACTGAAACCGACTGAAAGTCGGGATCGGGCTGCTTCGTGCCATTCCGTGCTAATCTAAAGCGTAAGTCGTGCCAAACTTCGTCACAAGCACAAGTGCCTGTATGTGCTTGGTTTACGCTTCCAGCTAGGAATCTGCGTATCCACCGCGTGTGAACTTATTACACATGCCGCCCCCTCACTAGTTCCACTGATGCCACCTGCCCGGCAGTTAAATCCTGCACGGGAAACACGCTACAGATGTATGAGGGGGAAACGCGGGGTGCATCAATGCTACGCCCAACCGGCCGTCGGTCAACTGGTTGCCCGGATTTCCCCTCTTCCATACAATTCCCGCCCTGAACGATACTGACACACCGGAGATCCCGTGGCCGACAAACCAAAATCCCACCGCGTCATCGAAGGCAACCTGGTCGCCGCGGACGCCCGTTTCGCCATCGTCGCAGGCCGCTTCAACGAGTTTCTGGTCAAGCATCTGGTTGAGGGCGCGCTGGACGGCATCCGCCGCCACGGCGGCGATGTCGGCAAGGTCACACTGGCCTGGGTGCCGGGCGCCTTCGAGATTCCGCTGGCGGCAAAGAAGCTGGCTGAATCGGGCAAGTACGATGCGGTGATCTGCCTGGGCGCCGTAATCAGGGGCAGCACCCCCCACTTCGAGTACGTCGCCGGTGAGGCCGCCAAGGGCATCGGCCATGTCGGCATCAGCACCGGCGTGCCGTGCATCTTCGGCGTGATCACCACCGACAACCTGGAACAGGCCATTGAGCGCTGCGGCAGCAAGATGGGCAACAAGGGTTTCGAGGCGGCGGTGACGGCCATCGAGCTGGTGAACCTGTTCCGGCAGTTGTGATCGGCGACCATCCAGTTTCGCCGCTCGATTCCTTTGGTATACAGGCGGCATGGCTGAACCGCACGACCACGCCGGCTTCCGAACCCTGGCCCGTGAGCTGGCGCTCAAATTGCTGTACGTATCCGACCTGAGCAAACCCGACCAGCAGGACCAGCAGCTGCGCGACGTACTCGAAGTAGAGCACCCGCCGGCTGCCGTGGCCGACCTTGCCGGCGAGATTTCGCGCGGCGTGCGCGAGTCCGTCGCGGAGCTCGACGAAGTGATCCAGCAGGTGGCCGTGAACTGGCAGGTCAGCCGCATGCCGGTGATCGACCGCGCCATCCTGCGCATGGGCGTGTACGAGCTGCTGTACATGCACGACGTGCCGCCCAAGGTAACGATCAACGAAGCCGTGGAGCTGGCCAAGAAGTACTCGACCGAAAAGTCCGGCGCCTTCGTGAACGGCGTGCTGGACAAGATCTTCCAGACCCGCTGCCCCGAGAAGGTTTGACGTGGGACTGTTCTCCAGGAAAAAGAAGCCCGAGCCCGAAGAAACGCCGCCGGAACCACAGGCCGAAGAGCCCGCGCCGGGCAACGGCGAAAAGAAGGGCATGCTGGCCAAGCTGACCCGTGCCATCTCGCGCACGCGCATGGTGCTGAACCGCCGCGTGCTGGGCGCCGTCGGCCTGGGCCAGAAGATCGACGACGAAATCCTCGAAAAACTCGAAGAAGCCATGATCGAGGCCGACTTCGGCGTCGAGACCAGCGACTTCCTGATGGGCGTGCTGCGCGGCGCCTGGAAGAACGGCCGCATCGAAACCACCAGCGACATCCTGCCGTTCCTGCGCGTAGACCTGAAGCAGCGCCTGACCCACCGCGGCAACGCGCTGCGCTTTGCGCCCAAGTCCCCCACCGTGATCCTGGTGGTGGGCGTCAACGGCGCGGGCAAGACCACCAGCGTCGCCCGGCTGGCCTGGTACCTGGAGAAGACCGGCCACCACACGGTGCTGGCCGCCGCAGACACCTTTCGCGCCGCCGCTGTCGAGCAGCTCAAGACCTGGTCTGAACGCATCGGCTGCGAGATCGTGACCGGCCCCGAGAAGGCCGACCCCGCCTCGGTGGCCCACAAGGCCGCCGAGCGCGCCCTTGAGATCGGCGCCGACGTGCTGCTGGTGGACACGGCCGGTCGCCTGCACACTCAGAAGAACCTGATGGACGAGCTGCGCAAGATCCGCAATGCCTGCGCGGCAAAGAAAATCGAGGGTGCGCCGCACGAGACCATCCTCGTACTAGATGCAACCACGGGCCAGAACGCCGTGGTGCAGGCGGAGATGTTCAAGCAGGCTGCCGAGGTGACGGGGCTGTTCCTGGCCAAGCTGGACGGCACGGCCAAGGGCGGCGCGGTGTTGAGCATCAATGAAAAAGTGGAAGTTCCCGTGAAATTCGTCGGGCTTGGCGAGAAACTGGAAGACATCCAGCCCTTCGACGCGGACCAGTTCGTCGAGGCGCTGTTCGACATCGAGTCCCTCTCGGAAAACCAGGACGCGGGGTAAACCGTGACGCAGGCCGAAGCCACACGCGAGATCAGGGAGTTGCTGGCGGGGCGCCCGGGCGGCGTGAACCGCATTCTGCGCCGCTTCGGCAAGCCGGTGGTGGATTACGCCACCGCGCTGATCCCCGACCGCGGCGCACCGTTTGAGCGCATGGTCGAAGACATCCTGGTTGACGTGATCTCGCAGGCCCGGGCAACCGCCCGCGCGGCCAGCGACGACGAAGTCTTCGAGTTCGTGATCGAGGCCGCGCTGCGCACCGTGCGCGCGCGCTACCGCGAAGTGCTTGAAGGCGAGGCCCGCCCCACCAAGGCCACCACCAGCTACAACTTCAAGGAAGTCCTCGAGCGCACCAAGATGAAGGAAGAGGACCTCACCCGCGGCATCAGCGAAGGCCGCATCAAGGCCGTGCGCGCCGACGACCAGCTCAAGATCAAGGGCGACGGCATTCCCGGCCTGGGCGACCGCCGCGCCTACCAGGCTTACCACGTCAGCGCCGCCGAACGCGAGTTGCTGTGCCTGCACTACCGGCTGGGCTTTTCGCCGGCCGTGATCGCGCGCTGGGCCGGCGTGACGCCGGTGCAGATCGAGGAAGCGATCGGCAAAGCCGCCAACCACCTGTCGCAGGCGCTGGCCCGCAAACGCGGGGCGGAAGCCGACCCCAAGGACACCGAGATGCGCCGCTACATCGACGGGCGCATGCAGGGCGACGAAACGGCCAAGTTCGAGCGCGCGATGGTGAAGGACAAGATCGCGCAGCGCAGGCTCGATGAGCTGCGCTCCGAGGCTGACCGCATCCGCCAGCTGTTCGATGCCGAGAGCTACGACCTCTCCTCGGTGGCCGTGAACGTGCGCGCGCGCAACCCGCACCATTCGCTGGCGCTGCCGCCGGTGGCCGCGTTGTGGCTGCAGGCGGTGGGGATCGCGGTGGTGATGCTGATGTTCCATAGCGTGGGCGCCTACATCGCGCCGCCGGACGTGCAGGTCAGTGCCGTGGCCGGTGCGCCGGAGTTGCCGCCGGGCGGGCGGCTGACCGTGGGCGGCGGGCTTTCCACGCCGGAGGGCGCCCAGGTGCTGCTGGTGCTTGACCAGTCGAACCGCGTGCTGATGGCCCCCGGCAGTGACCTCACGCTGCTGGAGCCGCGTGACACTGCGCGCCAGGTGCTGGGCCTGCAGCAGGGAGAAATCTGGGGGCGCTTCACCTCGGCGGGGCATGCTTTCTTGGTCGAGTTCCCGGTCGGCGAAAACCAGATCTTCGACGTCTCCGGCAGCAACGGCGCGGACTTCGACCTGGCGGTAGGCCCAGCGGTCGCCGCCATGCTGCCCGACAACCTGGAGCGCGAGCGCATCCGTGCCTTCACGGCGGCATTCGAAAACGGCGAACAGGGCCTCAGCGCGAAGTTCGAGCTTCGCACTTTCGCCGGTTTCCGGTTCGGCAGCCTCGAGGAAGGTCTGAAGGCCGGTGACCGCATCGACAGCATCGAGGGCGTCTCCATCCGCACCCACGAAGACCTGCTCGCCGCCGTTCGCGGCATGAGTCCGGGCGAGTCGCTGACAGCCACCATCGCCCGCAATGACGGTCGCCAGGCCATGCCACTGGCGCGCGTCGAGCTGCCGGCGCGCGTGGTGCTGCGCGTGTTCCATGGCGCGGTCAGCCTGGGCAGGCCGGGTGAAGAGCGCGTGCTGGTGAACCGCGGCCAGTGGGCGTTGCTTTGCGAGGGCCAGCCGCCGCTGGTGGGCGTGCGCGGCATGGAGGATTTCCGCACGCTGAGGCTGGGCGCCGACGAGCGCTTCAAGCAGCGCCTGCACTGGCTGAACAGCGAAAGCTACCCGCTGCGCGCCGAGAACAACCTGCTGCACGTCGAGCGCGAACTGCGCGCGCTGGCGGAAACCCTGGAAGCCATGCGCGCCTCGGAAATCCAGCGCGACGGCCCGCGCGAGATCACGGCTTTTGAGAACACCATGCGCGAGGCGATTGACGACGCACGCCAGCGCATCGCCCGCGGCGAGCCGCGCATCAAGGGCGAAGGCACGGCCTCGCTGTCCGACGAACTGCTGGTGAAATCCGAGGACGACATCCTCGGCATCATCGCCCACTGGCGCCGCCAGTCCGGCACCGGGGTCTACCCGGTGCTGGGCGCCGCCGCCAAGACCCTCAGCGCGCCCATCTCGCGCTTCCGCGACGAGCTCGAGCTGCGGGGTGAGGAGATCACGCGCTCGATCCTGCTGCAGGACCGCATCACTGAGCTGGACGAGGCCATCGCCCGGCAGGACGCCGCGATCGCCGAGCTGAAGCAGTCCGAGTTCTTTGACGCCGACGGCGCCAGGCGCAAGTCCATCGACGACGCCATCGCCGGCCTGGACCGCGAGGTGCGCGCCGGCGCCGATGCCAACAGCCGCATCGACCTGCTGAAGCTGAAGCTGAACGAGCTGGACGCGATACTCGACACCGAACGCCGCAAGCTGGCCGGGCTGCGCAAAACCGTCAGCGACGCCGAGACCGCGCTGGCCGAGGTCAACAAGCTGCTGGCCGCCAACGTCTACACCTCGGAAAAGCTCGCAACCGCGGAGTTGAAGCAGGCCGCCGCCAAGGCCTCACTGGACGCCGCCAGCTCCAGCCTGCTGGCCCTGAAAGAAGAAGTCGCCCTGCGCGCGCTGGAACTCGAGGCCATCGAGAAGGCTCAGGCCGAGGCCAGGAAGCCGATCGCCGGCCTGCAAGCCGCGTTGGACAAGGCTGACGACGCCCTGACCGATGCCGTGGCCGCACGCACCACCGCCCAGGCCGAGGACGAAAAGGCCGACGCCGAGGTGGATCGCATCCAGGCTGAGCTCGACGCCATGGCCCAGGACGACCCCAACCGTGCCGCCAAGCAGACCGAGCTGGACGCCGCAAAGAAGGCCGCGGCCGATACGCAGCAGAAGCTGGATGACAGCATCAGCGCCGCGGCGACCGCAAAACAGGCCCAGGAGGCCGCGTCGGCCGCCGTCCGCGACGCCGAAGCCAAGGTCGCCCAGGCGAACAAGGCCGTGGATGACGCCAAGGCGGCAAAAACCGCCGCGGAAAAGTCGCGCGACGAACAGGACGGCAAGGTCAAGGCCGCCGAGAAGACCCTCAAGGATGCCGACGCCGCGCTGAAGGTGCAGCAGGACGCCAAGGTCGCCCGCGCGCTGCTGGACACCCGCAAGCTGGAGGCCGAGGCGACGCTTGCCACGGCGCAGGCCAACCTGCTGGCCGTGGAAACCAGGGTCAGCGAGCTTGACGCCGAGGCCCAGCCCGGCCGCGATGAGCTGGCCAAGGAACTCGCCGTCGTGGAACGCGCCGCCAAGGCGAAGCAGGAGATCGAGGAGCGCAAAACCGAGCGCGGCCGTTACCAGGCCATCAGCGACGCAATCGACCTGCGCAACAAGGACCGCGGGGTGCTTGCCAGCGAGCGCGAGCAGCTGGCGGGCTCCAACCTGGTGCTGAACTTCCAGCAGCTCAGCGACGAATACGACGCGCTTTCCCGCCGCATCGACGCCTACGCCTTTGTGCACGCCCGCGCGCTGCTGGAGGACGCCAGCTTCGCCCACGAACAGAAGGCCGCCCAGGACCGCTTCCGCGAAGCCGCCGAGGCCGCGGGCAAGCAGGCCGTAGCCGTGCTCGACCCGTACTGCCCGGCCTACCAGGGTGACGGCTACGCGCCCTTCACGGCCGAGGGCGGGCCGAAGCTGCGGACGGCGGTGCTGGAATCGCTCTGGAAGCTGTACTACGACGCGGGCCTGGAGAGGGCCTCTGACGGCAGTGAGAACTTATGCTACTATGTGGCGATCCAGTCCGGTGCGGGCAGCGAAGTGTTGAACCGGCTGGATGACCGCTGGAAGGCCTACCTTACCGCGGCGCTCGGCAAGCAGGGCTATGAGGCGATCGTGGGGCTTTCGCCCGATGGCCTGCCGGCCGCGCCCGAGAAGAAAGACTGATCGTGGCCAAGGACCGCATCCTGTGTTGCGTCAAGAGCAAGGTCTGGTTGCCTGACGAATACCTGACCACGATCGTCGGCGACTGCGACCGCGGCAAGTTCAAGATCACGCGCCCCTTCACGTTTCCCTGCATGCTGATGCCCAACGGCAACCTCTACATCGAGGAGCAGGAGGGCGTGGAGATCGAGAACGACGAGCGAAACCTGTCGCAGATCAAGTGCGGCAACTGCGGCTCGGACGTCGAGATCCGCGAGATCGACATCCGCGAAATCCTCGACCGCCTGCGCCAGCGCGAAATCACCATGAAAGAACGCCGCCGCCTGCGCGAATCAGGTAAAGTGGACAAGGCTGACCCCGCCAAGTAAGGGGTCTGACCCTCTTCGGAGGCCGCTATGAACAATATCCGTGTGCTTGCAGGCGGGTTGGTGGTGATCGTGCTGGCCCTGGCGGGCGGCACCGGCTACCTCATCTACGAGCGCATCCAGAACGAGGTCAACGTCGATCCCAAGGCCACCAAGCAGGACATCATCGAGCTCAAGGCCGAGCAGGCCGAAACCAAGAAGGACGTCGGCGCGCTGAAGGAAAGCGACAAGGTCCAGAGCGCAAAGATTTCGGTGCTCGAGGACGAGGTGGCCGTGCTGAAGGTCAAGGACGAGCAGAAGACCAAGCTGATCGAAAAGCTGGAGCAGGACAAGGCATCAAAAGAAGAACTGGACGCGGTAAAGGCCGAGCAGGCCAAAGACCGTGAGCGCATGGATGCCGCAGCAGCCGAGCTGGAACAGGCGAAGAAAGAGCGCAAGGAAATCCGAGACCAGTTGAAGGCCCAGGGTGAGCGCATCGACGAGCAGGAGAAGAAGCTCGAAGAGCTCGAGAAGAAAGGCGACGCCCGCGACCAGGAACTCGCCGCACTGCGCGCAGAATTGGCCGAATTGAAGAAGCAACTCGGCCTCGGCGAGCCGGTACCCGAAAACTAACGCTGAACCTGTCGCGCCGGAATCGGCGCGACCGCCGATAGGATTGTCAGCGCCACTTGATCCGTGTCTCCACCAAACACAACCGCCGCGCTTTCGCGCGGCGGTTGTTGTTTGTGGCTTTGCTAATCCTTCAGCTCGATCTGCCAGACCGAAATGTCGCCGTCGCTAGGCTCGCCGGTCTTGGTGTTGGCGTCGATCCACTGCAGCATCGTCGCCAGGTCCGTGATCTTGCGCGCGTCCTTGGCTTCCTGCAGGCCGCCCTTGGCCACGTCCTTGGCGCCGTCTTCCGCCAGCTCGATTGCCTCAACCGTGGGGTTGTAGTCCTCAAGCTTGGTGACGCCGTTGTACCAGTAGCCCCAGTAGCGCTGGCCGTTGCGGCTGCCGGTGTAGCTTTGGCCCACAATCGTGAGGGTCTTGCCGGTGATGAACGCGCCCTTGATGCGGTGCTCGCCGTTTTCATCGGGGCCGGTGCCGGTGTAGTAGAAGGCGCTCCACTTTTCAGTGCCGTCGGCCGTGCTCAGGCCCAGCAGCAGGCCGTCGCCGCCGGCGGTGTCGTACACACCGGAGGCGCCCAGGCGCCCGCCGACCAGCACGGTGTCGCCGACCACGCGCACCAGGTGGGTGTTGTTTCGGTCGCCCGCGGTGCCTGTGTAGGTCTTGCCCCAGGCCAGGTTGCCGTCCGGGCTGAACTTGGCGGCGCTGAAAAAGGTAGTGGCGCCGCGGCGGTCGAGGCTGGCGTAGATGTTGCCCTCGGCGTCCAGGTCAACGCAGTTCACGTTGCTGCCGCGCCCGAGGTCAAGCCGGCGCGCCCACGCGATCTTCGGCGCGTCGCCGTCGCAGCCGGTGGCCTTCAACAGGAAGGCGCGGTCAGCCGCCAGGCCGCCGATCACCACGCTGCCGTCGGCGCCCGCCGCGATGCCGTAGCCGCGGTCGTTGGTGCCCGGGGTGATGTCGATGCTGCGCTGGAACGCAAGGTTACCGTCGGCCGCATTGAAGCCGAGCAACAGCACTTCACCGAAGCTGAAGCCGGTCACGAACACGCGCCCGCCGCGAACGGTAAGGCCGTAGGCCTCGGCATGGTGGCGACCCAGGACTGACTTGGCCCACTCGGGGCGCCAGAGTTTTTCCCACACCGGCTCGCCGGTCTTGGCGTCGATCTTCATCACCAGCGCCGAAAGCACGCTGTTCGATTTGTCCGGGCTGGTCGCGCCGCAAAGGTACAGGCCGCCCTCGCCGTCCAGCGCAAGGCTGTTGGCGGTACCGCCCGTCTCGGCGTTCTGGCCGCTGTCGGGGCTGTGGTCGCGGAAGCCGCCGTTCCACAGCTTCGCCCACGCCAGGCTGCCGTCGGCGTTGATGCGCCCGTAAATGATGTCGGTGCTGAAGCGGTCAACGATCTGGGTGGCCTGGCCGCTGAAGTAGATGTTGCCCTCGGCGTCGCCCACGGCCGTGCTCAGCAGCTCGTCGGTCTTCACGCCGCCGAACAGCTTGTGCAGCTTGGTTGCGCCGTGGCTGAAGAACTTGGCGTTCTCGCGGCCGCGGCCGGCGAGCTTGAGGGTGAAGGTCTTGTCGGTGTCGTAGGTGAAGGTCAGGGTCGCGTTGCGTTCCCCGCTTTCAACCGGGTAGAAGCGCACCTTCAGGGCGAACGAGCCCTTGGAAGCCTCCAGCTTGGTTTCCGTGAACTCGAGCGGGCTGCGCTTGATTTCGTTCTTGAGCAGCGTGAACTCTTCGTCCATCACGCCCTCGGCGCGGGTCAGCTCAACCTTGTTGAGCGTCATCTCGGCGCTGGTCTTGTTGTAGAACGTGACGACCTGCAGCGACTCGCTGAACAGCGCCAGCGAGTTGGTCTCCGAGTTCATCGGGATCCAGTACCGGTCGCCATCCTTGAACTCCATGCCCTCGGCCATCGCAACCGGCACGGTGGCCTGCGCCAGCGTGGCCGGGGCCTGCCAGACGGCCGCCAGAACCAGCGAAGCCGCTACCCCCAAGGCGAATGCACGCATCATTGCCTCCTGTCGTATTGTTTCGGTGATTGTGAGCGAGGCGTTAACTTAGACCTGATGCATAACGAGTCAATGCCGGTAATGCTTCAGGCGTGAATCGTCGTGATGAGCCGGAATCGGTCTAGCTGCCGCTGCTGACGTCGCGGAACAGCAGCGTCAGCTGCATGGTGGGCTCGGTGGGCAGGGCGTCTTCTTCCGTGGTGCCGCTGTCGGTCGGGGCAGTGGTGTCCGAACCCGCGTCGGTTCCCGCGTCCGTGGCAGGTTGCGCCGGCTGCGCGTTGGGGTCCGCGGTGCGGCGGTAGACCGCGCGAATGGTGTGCGTCACCTTCCCCACGGTGGCCGCGGCCAGCACCTCGAACACCGTGCTGCGCACCACCAGCCAGGGGCGCATGGCGTTGTAGATCTCTTCCGTGAATCCCTCGATCTCCGCGGCCGGCTGCTCACCTTCCTGGGTCTGCTGGTTGTTCACGCGCTGCACGAACGCCTGGTAATTGGCCAGGTCCTGCGGGCGGAACGAGGCCTTGTCCTCTTCCTCTGCGGGCGCGTTGGGGTCGAGGTTCGGGTCCGGCTCTTCTTCCGGCAGGGTGCCGCCGTTTTCCTCGGCCGCCACGACATCCTGGCGGTCTTGCTCGCGGGCGGTGAGGATTTTCTCGACCACGTCCCAGGTCAGCTTCTCATCAAGCGCCAGCAGCACCTCGCGCGGGGCGGTGTTGATGTTGACGAAGCCCGTCGAGTACAGGGTGATGAAGCCCATCAGCGGCAGCGGGTTGGGGTCGCTGGAGCGCTGGTCAACGCCCTCGATGTTGGTGCGGCGCTGCTCGAACTTCTCTTCGTCAGTGAGGTCTTTCCAGTCGCGGGAAGCCTCTTCTTCGTCGTCGCTGGAACTGCTGGTCATGGCCTCGTCGGCGCGGCGCACCGGGCCGTAAAGCAACTCCTCGGTCCAGCCTTCGACCTGCAGCAGCTCGCCGGGCGTCAGCATCTCGAAGGGCGTCTGCTTCTTCATGCTGCGTACGTCGGGCTTTTCGTTGGGATTGGCGGTGAACTGCAGGTCGTCGGAATCTTCACTGGCGCGCTCTTCCAGGTACTTCACCAGGTTGCGCACCAGGGTGTCGGTGTTGACGGACGAGTCATCGGCGCGGCGCACGGTTTTCACGCCGCCGTCCAGCAGCAGGCGCTCGTCCTCGCGACGGCAGATGCCGATCAGGCGCTTCAATACTTTGGTGGCGCGCTCGCGCTGCAGCTCGTTACCGCGCACCAGCGTGAGCAGGTTGAACTTGCGTTCTTCATCCGCGATCTGGATCTTGGGCGGAGTCGGCGGCGTTGTCTCGCCGCCCTGGCTGTCCTCGGCGCCCCAGGTTTCCCCCTGCCACGAGACCGGCTTCGACCAGTCCTCGTTCAGGCTGTCGTAGTCGGCGTGCTCATCCAGCCGCAGGATCACCTGCCCGCGCACCAGCGCCATCTGGGCCAGGTAAGCGGCTTTCAGGTCGTCGCGCACATTGGCCGAGATCGAAACTTCGCGCATCACGTCGCGCTGGAACGCGAACACCAGCACCGCCAGCAGCACCAGCAGGATCATCACGATCAACAACGCGAAGCCCCGCCTGCGCGGGTGCTTGTGTTGCGTGCGTTTGCCGCGTTCAGCCATGCCTCTTTAACGCCTTGGGCCGCCCGCGGTTGGTTCGCGGGCGGCCTCGTTCTTTGCCTTCTAGCGCTGGGCGTCCCGCGCGCGCAACACCACGCCGATCTTCAGGCGCTTGCCGGCGCGGACTACTTCAAACTCCAGGCGGTCGCCGGGGTTGTGATCGGCCAGGATGGTCCGCAGGTCGCCGGTGCCCGCCACGGCTTCGCCGCCGATGCTCGCAACCACGTCGTCCACCTTCAGGCCGGCTTCCGCCGCCGCAGAGCCTTCGCTGACCACGGTCACGCGGATGCCGCCCTCGATGCCGAGCTTGGCCGATTCCTCGGGTTCAAGGTTCACGAAGGTGGCGCCCAGGGTGACCTTCAGGCGCACGCGCTGGGGCTCATGGGTCTCGGCCGGCTTGGGCTCCGGCTTGGCGGGATCTTCCTTTGGCGCGGGCGTGGTCTCCTTGTCGGCCTTGCCCGAACCCAGCTCTTTCAGTCGCTCGTCCAGCTGGTCGCGCACCCGGCGGCGCTCGGCATCAAGCTCGCGCAGGCGCTCACGCAGTTCCTTCACCTTGGCGTCGTCACCGAACTTGTCGTCTTTGTCCTTTGCCGAGCCCAGCGTCACCATCAGCGGCTCGTTGCGCCCGTTGGCGCGCCGCACCCCAGGCTCAGCATGTCGCCGGGCTGTTTGGCGCCCATGATCTTGCCCATCTGCTCGATGCTGGTGATGCTGTCTTCGCCGGCCGACAGGATGATGTCGCCGACCGCCAGGCCGGCATCCGCGGCTGGTGACTTGGCGTCCACCCGCGTGACCTTCAGACCGCCGTCAATGCCGAGCTTTTTGGCATCAGCCTGTTCGACCACCTCAAGCTTGACGCCCAGCCAGGCGTCCGACTGCGCCTTGAGCGCTCCGGCGCCGAGCAGCAGAAGTAATACACAAACCAGTGAACCCGCGAGCCGCATCTTCATCTCCGTACTCAAGCACAGTAATCAGGACCTTTTATCATACGCATGAACGTGCCGGTACGCGAACGGTTTGGCTGGACTTGTCCACACCCTTTGGCAGACTCGGGCCATGGTTCACACCGTCGAAATCATCAGTTACGTCCCGCGCAGCCAGTCGCCCGGACGCCTGACCTTCAGGCTTGACGGAAACACCTACCACGCAAGGTGTTACGCCGACGCCGCCTTGGCCGATGGCCTGCTGGTTGAAGGGCAGAGTTACCCCATCGCCCTTACCATAGAGGCCGAGGGAACCGTCGAATACGCCGTCGCCACCGAGCCCAGCTTTGAAGTGCTGCAGGCCGCCGATTCCGGCGATCGCATCAAGGCCATCGGACGAACCTGGGACAGCATCAGCCACCAGGTGATCAAGCTGGACGCCTCACCCAGCGTGGGCGTGCAACTTAACCTGCCGCAGACCGCCACCGACTACCGGGGCGGCAGCTGGCTGACGGCCGTGGGCACCCTGTGCGCCGACCTGCCACCCGAGGAACATGATTAGTCACGAACCGCGCGGATGCATCCCGCCTGACCGCTTGGCATAGTGCCCGGCCCGAGGGGACATCGCGTTGCTGCCGCTGCTTGAAACAATGATGTCAGGCTCAGCCGAGGCGCTGAACCAGTTGGCCGACAAAGCCGGCTGGCTGGAAGGCATCTACGCCACGTTCTTTGACCCGGCCTGGAACCAGGAACACGCCGGCACCATCTGGCTGGTGATCGTATCGGTGCTGGTGCTGACGGGCATCGGCCTGCCGACGCCCGAGGACATCTGGCTGACCCTGGCCGGCTTCAGCGCTTACAAACAGGCCGGCGATCAGTTCGTGTGGTACTACTTCGCGGGCGCGTTCGGGGCGTGCACGGTGGCGAACCTGATCGGCGATTCCTTCGCCTGGACGCTGGGCAAGCGCTACGGTTTCGAGATTCGTGACCGCTTCAAGCTGATGCGCCGGCTGCTGACCGAAAAGCGCATGCGCCGTGTGCAGGGCTGGTTCGACAATTACGGAAGCTGGACGGTTTTCCTCGGACGGCAGCTGGCGGGCGTGCGCTTCGTGACCTTCTTCAGCGCGGGCACCATGCGCATGCCCTGGCTGCGCTTCCTGCTGTTCGACTTCCTGGGCTGTTTCGTGAGTATCCCGGCTTGGCTGACACTGGGCGCGCTGACCAGCATCTACGGGCGCGAATGGCTGGATACGGCCTCAAAGACCGTGGGCGGCGGCATGCTTGCGGGCGCGCTGGTGGTGCTGGCAATCTTCCTGATCGTGGTAAAGATCCGCGCGGCCAAGCGCGCCAGGAAGGACGCCGAGGACATCGAAGCCGAAATCCGCCTCTCAGCCCGCGGCGAAGCAACCCCCGCCCGAAGCCCCGTAGCGCCACGGCCCTGCCGTCGCGTTGCACCGTGGGGCAGGCTGCCAGCCTGCCTGCAGTTAGTCGCGCGGTGCGCCGACGGCCGCACTGCAACGCGGCCATGATGGCCGCGTCCAATGCCGGCGAGACGCCGGCGCTCCCTTTCTGCCTGCGGTCCCCAAAAATGTCGCAGGGGTTGTTAGACTCCGCGCGGGGGGATTGCCTTGGCCGGGTCTGTTGGCTCAACCGAACGTCAGCTCAACCTGCTCAGCACGTTGCTGAAGGCGCGGGCGCCGCTTGGCTGGCCTGAGCTCTCGCGTATCGAGGGCTACAACGACGACGACACGCCCCTGCGCTCACGCCAGAAGCGCTTTGAGCGCGACCTGAAGGCACTCGAAGGCACCGGCCTGAAAGTCACGCGCCAGAGCGTGCACAGCCGCCCCGTCTATGAACTCGACCGCGGCGCCTGCCTGCTGCCCGCGCTCAACCTCAGCGCCGAGCAGCGCCTGCTGCTGTACCGCATCGGCATGGCCTACCTCGATGACGACGCTGGCGGGCCCCTGACCCACAGCCTCTCCTCGGCCTTGATGAAACTGCAGGCCGGCGCCGGCAGCGACGGCCTGCCCGCCGAACTGCCCCGCACCTTCGTGCGCCGCACCCTCAACCGCCGCCCGGCCGAGGCCGCCTGCCTGCAGGTGATCGGCCCCGCGCTTCTTGAGCGCCGGCGCGTGGCCTTCCGGTATGCCGGGCGCGGGCGCGGCGCCGACACCAACCGCGTGGTCGCCCCCTACGCGCTGGTGGCGCGGCGCGGCGGCTGGTACCTGGTCGGCTACGACACCGAGCGCAAGGCCGAGCGCACCTTCCGGCTCTCGCGCATCCGCGGCGCGGTGACGCTCGCCACGCCGCGCGCCAGGGCCCCCGAGTACGAGGTGCCCACCGACTTCGACCCCGAGCGCAGCTTCTCGACCGAGCTTTTCGGTCGCGGCGAAAACGCATTCACGGACGTGCGCATCGCCTTCGACGCGGAGGTCGGCTTCATCGTCGAGAACGAGTTCGGCGGCATGTACCAGATCACCACCCGCAAAGACGGCTCGGTAATCCTGCACCTGCCCCAGGCCTACCCCGACGAGCTGCTGCGCTACCTGGGCGAGTTCCCGGGCCACTGGCAGGTGCAGCACCCGCCCGCGTTACGCAAGCTGGTCGTCGAGCGCCTGAAGGGCGCACTGGGCAAGGCCGGGAGGGCGCGATGAGCGAAATCGCCGAACTGGTCAGCCTGGTCAGCTTCCTGGTCGCCAACGAGGGCATCACGCTCGCCGAGGCCGCCAGGGCCACGCACCGCACGCCCAAGCGCCTGCTGCGCGACCTCGAGCGCCTGGTGATGTGCGGCGTGCCGCCCTACTCACCCAGCGACTACATCAACTACACCCTGCGCGGCGTCGGCGACCAGGCGCGCCTGAAGGTGCAGTTCGCAGGGCATTTCTCGCGGCCATTGAACTTCACCTCGCAGGAGGCGCTGGCGCTGAAGTACGCGCTCGACCACTTCAGCCGCGGCGCCGATCCCGAGACGCTGAAGCAGCTTGAGGCCGTGAACCTTGCGCTGCGCGAAGCGCTGCACGGCCGCGCGCAGGAGCTGCTGTCGGACCGTGGCAAGGGTTTCGTGACGCCGCGCCGCACGGAGCGCATGCGCCGCATGATCGCGCTGCTGTCCAGGGCGGTCGAAGAGCGGCGGGTGGTGGAGATCGAGTATTACTCGGCGCACCGCGCGCGGCTGGCGAAACGTAACGTGAGGCCGTTCGCGGTGCTGGAGATCGGCGCGCACTTCTACCTGTACGCGTGGTGCGCGCTGGCCGAGGACACCCGGCACTTCCGGCTGGATCGCATACGTGACGCGCGCGTGCTTGAGGATACGTTCAAGGCGCCCGCGCCGAAGAAGCGCGAGGCCGGCCGCATGGATTCGCTGTTCCATGGCACACCCAAGGACCGGCTGGTGGTGCGCTTCAGCCGCGAGGTGGCGCGCGAGGTGTGCGATGAGTGGGAGGGCTCGCCGGGCGTGCAGATCAGGCCGCTGCGCGACGGCCGCGCGGAGATCGAGACGCCGCTCTACAACCAGTTCTGGGCGATCGGCTTCGTGATGGGCTTCGGCGATCAAGCGGAGCTGCTGCAGCCAAAGTGGCTGCGCAAGGAGCTGGAGGTAACCATCCGCAGCTCGCTGGCCGCGCACAAGGAGTAACGCATGTCGTGGATCATGGTTGACGTGGAGGCGGACGGCCCCGCGCCCGGGCTTTACAGCATGGCCAGTTTCGGCGCGGTTGTGGTCCGTGAAGGATTGAAAGACACCTTCTACAGCGAGATTCTTCGCCCCCTGGAAGGCGCGCAGTTCATTGCCGAAGCCATTGCCGTCTCCAACATCACGCGCGAACAGATGCTGCACGGCGCTGATCCTGCCGAGCGCATGCGTGCGTTCGTTGACTGGCTGAAGGCTGTTTCCGGCGGGCAGCCGCGCTTCATTTCAGACAACAACGGCTATGACTGGCAGTTCATGAACTACTACCTCTGGAAGTTCACGGGCGGAAATCCGTTCGGGCATTCATCGACCAACCTGGGCTCGTTGTTCAAGGGCATGGAAAAGTCGATGTTCAAGTACTTCAAGCACCTGCGCAAAACGGCGCACACGCACCACCCCGTGGACGACGTGAAAGGCAACGCGGAGGCGCTGCTGTACATGAAGAGCCAGATGGGGTTGGCAATCAACCTGGACTAACGGCGGCGGCGGCGCTTGCGGATGCGGAACGGCATGCCCGCCAGGTAGACCACGCCGCACAGCAGCAGCGACAGCGCGCAGACCGCCAGCGGGTAGTGCAGCTTGATCAGCAGGTTGCCGATGAACGCGAACACCGGGCCGTCGGTACCGGCCTTGAACAGCCGGTCGATCACCAGGTGCAGCACCAGCACGATGCCGCAGATCACCAGCAGGCCCAGCGAGCCGTTCTTGAGGTCCTGCCGCGAAGGCGCCATGCCGAGCGTGAAGCACATGGCGAAGTACAGGAACACCCAGGTGCGCCAGTCCAGCAGCGCCGAGGCCTTGAAGAACAGCACCATGTCGTCCCACACCAGCGTGGCCAGGCTGGCCGCGAACATCAGCTGGTTGGCGTGCACCCCCTCGGCCTTCACGCTGTAGAAGTTCACGGGCGCGCGCAGCAGCATGCCCAGCAGCAGCAGGCATAGCGTGCAGCCCAGCAGTGGCGCGAGGCTGATCGCCACGTCGCCCACGTACTTCAGCTTTGGCGGGCCGTGTTTGACCTCGCCGCTGCCGTCACTGCGGAACAGCACCATGCTGTGCACCTTGGCGCCGGTCAGCACGCAGGCCAGCGCGTGGGACAGCTCATGCACCGCGACACCGGGCGCGATCATGTACGCCAGCACGCGCGGCGGCACGGCCCGCACCCAAAGCGCGCGCAGGCCGTAGGTCGCCAGGATCAGCAGGCTGACGCCAAGCACAAGGTTGAGGAAAGCGGCGAGTGTGGGCACGGGTTCAATTCAAAATGAAAAATGCAAAATTCAAAACTACATCATCGGCTGCCGGAGCAGATCATTTTGAATTTTGCATTTTGAATTTTGAATTCACTCCGCAAGCTTCACCTGGTTCTTGCCGTGGTTCTTGACCCAGTACAGGGCGCGGTCCGCGTCGCGCAGCAGTTGCTCTTCGCTGGTGATGCCCTTGGTGACGCAGGCAATGCCCATCGAGACCGTGACGCGGATCTTCTGCTCGGGCTTCTCCAGCAGCGGCAGTTCCGTCTCGGCGATCTTGCGGCGGATCTGCTCGGCCTTGGCCTTGGCGGCCTCCCCCACCGTTTCCGGCAGGATCACGCAGATCTCTTCGCCGCCGTAGCGGCACACCGTGTCCAGGTCGCGGAAGCTGCCCGCCAGCAGGCTGCCGACGGTGCTGAGCACCAGGTCGCCCTGCTGGTGGCCGTAGGTGTTGTTGACTACGCGGAAGTCGTCGATGTCGAGGATCAGCAGGCTCAGGTCGCGCTCGTAGCGCAGGGCGCGGCGGAACTCGATGCTCAGCTGCTCTTCGAACACGCGGCGGTTGTACAGGCCCGTCAGCTTGTCCTGGCGCGACTGCAGCTTGATGCGCTCGAGGTTTTCATGGTTGCTGATCACCACGCCCAGGAAGTCAGCGATGGTGCTGACCAGGTCCTTGATCGACTGCTGGATCGGCTTGTGGCCGGCATAAAAGCGCTGCAGGTTCTTGGGCAGGCCGACCTGCAGCAGGCCGCGGATCGCCGCGCCGGTCTGGATGGCCGCGTAGTGGGTGCCGCCTTCGTCCACGGCCAGGCTGTCCTGGCCGCTGAGCACGCGGCTGATCAGGGGCGTTTCCTTGACCTGCAGGCTGGTGGTGGTGCGGAACGGGTTGGCGTACTTGACCTCGAGTTTGCCCTGCTCGTCTTTCAGCAGTACCGCGCAACTGCTGAACTGGGCGTCGTTCACCATGGTGAGCGCGGTTTCCTTGAACACTTCGTTGATGTCCTCGAGTTCAAGCAGCCGCTTGGTGAGCAGCGGGATGGCGCGCAGCACTTCCGAGAGCGCGCCCACGCGGGTGTTTGCCTCAAGCACCTCGAGGCTCTTGCGCTGGGCCTCCTTGGCCGACTGCTGGGCAGCCAGGGTCAGCTCGCGGTTGAACTCGGACTCGTTGCGCAGCTTGATCTCGAGCTTTACCTGCTCGCTCACGTCGCGGGCGCTGCCCACCTGCACGATGCGGCCCATGTAGCGGATCAGCGTGAAGCGCACTTCCAGGTGGCGCACCTCGCCGTCGGGGCGCACGACGCGAAAGCGCGCCACGCCGCTGTCGCCCGGCTGGCTTACGGACGCGCGGTGGCTGCGCACCAGCTCGCGGTCGGATTCGTGGATGATCGAGGTGGTCGCGACCGGGCGCCGCGCCTCCACCAGCTGTTCGCGGGTGTAGCCCAGCAGCTCGCACATCGCCGGGTTCACCTTGATGAACACGTCGGCCTCGGGGTCAAGCACGTACTGCCCGTCCACCGCGGTGTCGAAGTGGAGGTGCAGCAGGCTGGGTGACTCCGTGACCGACGTGTCGCTTTCCATGCGCCTTCAGTTCGGGCGCATCAGTCCTCCGCACTCAGGACCTTGCGCTCGCTTGGTGCGACGGCCGTGTCGAACACCCTCACAGAGGGGTCGCGCCGCACCGCAATGACGTCCGCCCGTACTTCAATGGGCAGTTGCTCCGCGGGGTCCTCTTCGGGGGCCTCCGCGACGTCCACCGCCTGTGACACCGGCAGCTCGGGCTCGGCTTCCGGCTCAAGCTCTGCTACCGGTTCCGGCTCAGGCTCGGCAGCTACCACCGGTTCCGGTTCGGGTTCCGGCTCGAACACCGGCACGACCTCGGCAACCAGCGGCGCCCTCGCACTCAGCGGAATCGCCGGCCCCGCCAGGCCCCTGCCCGAATCCTGTGCCGCCTCGGGCGCCGTTACGCGCGGCCTGGCAAGCCTGGCGCGCAGCACATCGAAGCCCACCCAGGCCACCAGCCCGGCCGCCGCGGTGAACGCGACGTAAGGTACATATTCTACAATCAGAACGGTCATGTCTCGACACCTCGTCGTTAGCCCTTGCCCCCAGTGTCGCGGGGGCATAGATTTCCCGGCATGACTCAAGTTCTTGCGGTCATCCCGGCCCGCCTCGCCTCCACGCGCCTGCCCCGCAAGGTGCTGCTGGACAAAACGGGAAAAACCCTCATCCAGCACGTCTGGGAGGGCGCGAAAGCCTGCACTGCTATCGACCGGATCGTGGTCGCAACTGATGCCGAAGAAGTGATGAAGGCCGTAAAAGCCTTCGGCGGCGAAGCGGTGATGACCTCGCCGTCCTGCGCCAGCGGCACCGACCGCGTGGCCGAGGCCGCGCGGCACTTTCCCGACGCGAAGATCGTGGTGAACGTGCAGGGCGACGAGCCCGAGATGTCGCCCGAGCCCCTGTACGCGCTGGTGGAGGGCATGCAGGCGAACCCGGACGCCGACATGGGCACCATCGCCGTGCCCTGGCCCCAGGGTGTGCCGCTGTCTGAGCCCGGCTTCGTGAAGCTGGTGACCGACCGCCAGGGTTACGCGCTGTACTTCAGCCGCAGCCCCGTGCCGTTCTATCGCGACACGCCCGACACGCCGCCGCATGGCGACCGCCCCGACGGGCAGCCCCGCTACCTGAAGCACGTGGGGCTGTACGCCTTTAAAGCCCCGTTCCTGCAGGAATATGCGGCCATGGCGCAGACGCCGCTGGAGCAGGCGGAGGCGCTGGAGCAGTTGCGCGCCCTGGAAAACGGCAAGCGCATCGCGGTGTTCATCAGCCGCTACACGGGCTACGAGGTGAACACGCCCGCCGATTACGAGGCCTTCGTGGCGCGCCAATCAAAATAGAGCCCCGCCCGACAGGGCGGGGGCACGCGGGCTTGCCCGCGTGAACGGCGAAACCTGATTCCGCCGCGCAAACGCGCCGGCCCCCGGCGTTTCCGCCGGGGCTCTAGAGCTTTTTTCGATTGAATGGACCGTGCTGGTGCGCAGCGCCGGACGAGCAGGTCAAGGAGCACGGACGCAGGCGTGGCTGGAGGCCACGCCGAGGGAGCGCGACGACGAGATGCGAAGTCCGCCGCGCGCGACAGCCGGTACAGGCGATCTAAAAATGCTCTAATCCCCCGCGCCCGGCAGGGTGGCGGTGCGGGCGGATTCCCGCATGCGGGCGATTTCGTCAATCACGCCGGCCGTGGTGTCGCGGCGCGGCTCCAACTCTTTACGTGTCAAGTCCTCGGCGTCTTCCTGCTTGAGGCGGCTGGCTGCCTCCTGCAGCAGCGCGGCCATGCGCTTCTGTTCGAGCTCAGCGGTACCCAGCCGGGTTTCCAGCCGCTTCACCTCGGCTTCCAGTTCCGGGATGCGCGGGTCCTGGGGCAGGTCGGGCGGGCCGCTCAATGCGTTGAACAGGATGTAGACGATGCACACGAACAGCGCAAAGCCCAGCGTGCCGATGCCCATGCCGGTCATGCGCCTCCTGCCGGCAACGGCCGGGCGCGGCGCGAGCGCCGGGTCTTCCCAGGGCCTGTACTTCGCGGGCGCCTGACCGGCGTCCGGCTCGCGTTCGACCTCGCTTGTGGGCTCGAGGCTCAGTCCCGAGTCGTCGTTTCCGTTCCAGGCCGTGGGTTCGCCGCCGGGCACCAGCTCCCAGAGCGCATGCTTTTCCAGGCCGGGGATGGTCTTCTGCAGGGCCGCCAGCTCGCGCGGCAGATCCTTGGCCGCGGGCCGGTCAGCGGGCCGCTTGGCGAGCATCTTGCGCACCAGGTCCTGCAGGGCACCCGGCAGCTCGCCTCCGTCAAGGCCGCGCGGCTCGACCTCGACGTGCATGCGCAGCACCTCGACGGGGTCGGAGTTCTCGAACGGCAGCTTGCCCAGCAGCGCGCGGTACATGGTCACGCCCAGCGAGTACACGTCCGCCTGGGTGTCGATCTCCGGGCTGATCGCCGCCTCGGGCGCCATGTAGGCCGGCGTGCCCTGCGCCACCATGGGCGAGGTCAGGTTGGTCGCGCCCACCGGCCGCGCCAGGCCGAGGTCGCAGAGCTTCACGCGGCCTTTGCGATCGATCATGATGTTGTCGGGCTTGATGTCGCGGTGCACCAGGCCGACCTTGCCGATGTAGGCGACGGCGTCGGCGATCAGGCGGGCGATCTCGATGGCGTGCGGCAGCTCAAGCTTGGGGCGAATGCGCAGCACCTGGCCGAGGCTGACGCCCGAGACGTACTCCATCACCATGTAGACGTTGGAGCCCTTCTTGTTGATGTCGAAGGCGCGCACGATGTTGCGGTGCTGCACCTTGCTGGCGACGCGGGCCTCGCGCAGGAAACGCTGGATGTATTCGCGGTTTGCGCTGAGCGCCTTGCTCAGGATCTTCACCGCCACCACGCGCCGCAGGCTGGGCTGCCAGGCGCGGTACACGCTGCCGCGCCCGCCGCGCCCCACCATGTTCAGCAGCATCAGGCCGGGCAGCTGGGGCTCAAGGCCCTCGAGCTGGTTGTTGCCGATCAGGGTGATCAGGTCTTCGACCACTTCCTCGGGCAGCAGCTTCTCGCGCCCCAGGTACTGCAGCAGCGGGCCGTGCTTCTCGAGGCTCCAGCGCGAGTTGACAAGCTCGACCTCGGCCGCGGACAGGAAGCCCTTGGCGTTCAGGTAACGCAGGATCTCGTCAGGTTTCAGGACGGGCACAGAAACTCCCGGGGAGCCCAAGTATAGCCCCCCACCACCACACACAAAAGCTCATGCGGCACGGGAAAGCGGAGGGGGCCGGGTTTTTCCCGGCCCCCTTGCTGGTTACTTGGGCTTGGTGGGCGCGCTGGGCGGCCTTTGGCCCGGCAGGAACTTGGGCTCGATCCCTTGTCCAGCGCACGGCGGTAGGCCGCGCCGAAATCGCCGATCCTGGCCTGGCTGCGCACGATGCTCAGGCTGCCGTCGAAGCGGGTCTTGATGGAGCCCGGCGCGTTGTTGCCGCGGCCGTAGTAGTTGGAAAGCTTGAGGGTGGGCATCGACTCGCCTTCGCGCACCCAGCTTTCCATCACGACCTTCTTGTCTTCCTTCATCTGCTCGGTGCGGATGTAGTACTCCCAGGCATAGGTCAGCACGATCACGTCGTCGCGGGCCGACTTGGCCTGCGCGTAGGCCTGGGGCCAGATCTGCACGGCGTAGACGCTGCTGGTGTCGACGTCGGCCAGCAGCTGGTCGGTCAGCTCGATCCACTTGACGATGAAGTCCGTGCGGTATTCGGCCCACTTGGCGACGTCCAGGATGATCGCGTCACCGTCCTTCTCCGTGAACTTCTCGGCGTCGAACTTGTCCTGCTCTTCCTTGGTGCGCAGGTAGTCGAAAGCCGCCTTCATCGCCTCGGGCGGGAAGTACTTCCACTGCTCGGCGCGCGTATCCCACTTCGCCTTGCGGCCGCCGGGCGCGGCGTCAACCTCGGCCAGCTTCTGCTTGCGGGCCAGGCTTGCGGCACGGTTGTCCTTCTTCTCGATCGCCTCCCAGGCCTGGTAGGCCGGGGCGTTGATGGAATGGTAGCCGGTGTACAGCAGGTGACCGTCCAGCATGCTCCAGTAGCGGAAGGTCAGGTAATCATGCAGCTTGGCGATCTGCTGCAGGATCGCCATGCGCGCGGCAACCGAGCTGTTGTGAAGCTTGACCTCGGCCTTGCTGGTGCGTCCCTTGAACTGCTCAATCAGCGCGGTGTTCTCGCGGCGGACGCGGGACTTGGTCTCGGCGGCCTGCTTTTTCCACTCTTCCTTCAGCTCCTCGAGTCTCTTGATCTCCTCGGGCTTGGCGTCTTTCCTGGTTTCGGCTTTCAGTTTCTGCTCGAGCTCGGCATCGACGACCTGGTCCACGTTGTCGAGTTCGTACTCGTACTTGATGAGCTGGTCCACCACCAGCATGTGGTAGCTCCAGACCATGTAGTTTGCGGGTTTGCGGTCGGTACCCTGCGCTGGCGCGATCAGCTCGAGGTTGCCGTCCTTGTAGATTTCACCGATCCACAGCAGCGAGGTGTCGTTGACCTCGCCGGTGATGTCCATCAGTTCGCGGTACACTTCCTCGTGAAGTTCGGGGTCTGCCATCACCTCGGTCCAGAACATCTCGTTGGTGTCGTTGTCCTCTACACCGCGCGCGCCGTACCAGTCCGAGCACCACTTGATCGACTGCTGCAGCTTGCTTTCCTGCGACTTGAACCGCACGCGCGCCACCAGCCGGTACACGCCGGGCGCCAGCGGCTTCTGCAGCACGGGCAGGCTGAAGCGCACCAGCCCGAAATTCCCCTCCGTCTGCGTCACGGTCACGGACATGTGCTGCCCCTCCACCAGGCGCCCCGGGTCCTTGGGGTCCAGCTTGGGCTCGAGCACCGCCTCGGTCTTGGGGTCGCGCATCAGCACGGTGTCGTAGTACAGCAGCTCAATGGCAACTCGCAGGCCCGTGAGCTGGCCCTTGGGCAGGTCGGTGCCCGGCGGCACGCGGTCGGCCTCGAAGTCGGTCCAGACCTCGCCGCTGACCTGCATGCCGTTCTGGACAAGCGCCAGGTTGGTGTTGCGGATGATGACGCGGTTCTGCGGGTAGACGTCCTCGGGCGGCTTGATCTCGGGCCGGACCAGCCGCACCCGCTCCATGGGGTAGCCGGTATAGACATCCTGCGCCAGAAGCGCGCCGGACAGCAGCGCCAACATCAGCGCCGCCGAAGTGAATCGAATTGCCATCTTTCTGTCCTCCTGGCCCCAGCCTGTTTTCCTGCGCGACCCCTGTGACGCCTAGTACTCGACCACGAAAGCGAGCTTGCGCGGCGGCGTCAACACCGTCACCTTCACCTCCAGCAGGTACGGCGTGACGTTGTTGACCACGATCTCCTTGCCCACCCGGAAGTGCACGCGGTACATCAGCAAACCGACCTTGTTGCCCGAGGGCAGCAACGCGCCGCGCATGCTCATGCCGCCCGACGCCCAGTATTCGTCGGACTTGACGTCGGTCGCCTCGCGCCGTCCGGAGTTGCCGCGGTACTTGGCGCCGCTGATGTCGGTCTTTTCGCCACCCACCTTTGCGGTAGCGTAATCGTCCACGATGGCCCACTCCAGTTCGATGCCGGAGCTGGTGGCCAGGGTCAGGCCGCGGCCCCTGTAGGGATCCCAGTCCGGGCGCAGCTCGGTCCAGCTGATGGTGCCGAGGCGCACGGGCAGGGCGTGCAGCATGTTGTCGTCGCCCTGGATCGGCAGGAAGCCGTTCTCGTAGTAGCAGTCGTTGCCGTCGGCGTCGTAGCGGCTGTAGGGCCGGAACTGGGCGTCGGTTATCTCGATGTTGGCGCCGAGCACCTCGGCGCTGATGCGGAAGTCGTCAATGGTGGCGTTGGCCACAGCCACGATGTTTGAATCGAACTTGAAGACCGGGCGGGCGGGCTTCACCAGCTCGCCCTGGTCGTCGGCCTCTGAATAGTAGGTGGTGAATATGCCGCTGTCCTCGATGTCGAGCTGGCGACGGAAGATGCAGCCCACGGTCAGGCGGTCTTCCGGGTTGATCTCCAGCAGCATCGAGGTGGTGCGGTAGACGTCGTAACCCGGCGAGCCGGTGGGCTCTTCGGTGGGCAGAGGCTGGTCGGTCAACGGCGCGTGACGGCCGTCGTTGCGGTAGCCCTTGGGGGCGTTGATGTCGTCGTCCTTGTGGAACTCGACGGCCTGCACCTGGCGCCCGTCCAACCACAGGCGGTACGGGCTTTCCGTATTGCTGTTGTAGGTGAGGGTGAAGCGGTGCCAGTCGTGCGGGCGCAGCATGATGTTGCCCGTGCCGGCGCCGACGACGTAGCTGGCCTTGGACAGGTCGAGCCATGCGTCGGTGCGGGCGTACAGGAAGCCCTTGTTGCTGTTGCCGTAAGGCCCGCGGTCGTTGCAGATATCGTTGGTGCCGGTGTAGCCGCCCAGGGGCTTGGTGACGTCGAAGATACGGCGCATGGCGACGCCGAACGGCTCGACGGTCGTGGACGTGCTGCCGGTCGCGCCGCCGCCGGTGATGGCGGCACCGAAGGCCTCTGAGAAATACAGGCGCGTGAAGCGCAGGATGCCGCCCGGCTCTTTGTAGACGAAGAACTGCACACCTTCAAAGTCGGCGTTGGCATTGCGGTTGGTGGAATCGGGAGCCTTCACCTGCGCGCTGTCGCGGAAGCGCCCGTAAGCGGTAGCGCCGAACAGAGCCGAGAAGTTGTGGCTGGCGGGATCGATTTCACCCAGCGCCACCACCACGTCGGCGCCCGTGTAGTTGGCGCCCTGGGGTGGCAGATCCCACTTGATCCAGAAGTCCACGGTGCCCTCGTAATACGGCATGTTGGAGCGGTGCTGGCGGTTGAACTCGGCATCGCGGTTGTGCTGGTCGCTGCCGCGGTAAGGCGGCGCCAGCCCGATCATGCGCTCACGCATCAGCGGGTCGCTTTCGGTGCCGCTGAGTGGATCGAGGTAACCGGCCTGCTTGGCGTCTTCCACGCCGTCGTCCTTGTCGGAGTCGCCCTGCCACGAGAACGGGCGGATGGGCTGGAACGGATTGTCCGAGTCCTGGGCGCCGCAAGGGTAACGCAGCAGCTTGAGGCGCGGCACGCGCGCCAGGCCGCGCACGCCGAAGCTGGTCTTCAGGCTGCGCTCCGAACGGGGGCGGATCTTCATGCCGCTGAGGAAGGCGCCGTCCGGCATCAGGGTGGAGTACTTGGTAGCCTGGTCGCCGCTGTCGGCGTTGTCGAACTCGTTGGCCAGCCCGCCGCCCCCGACGGCCAGCGCCTTTTCCGTGGAGCGCGGGGTGGCGGTGGAAATGAAGTCGTCAAACGCCGCGCCGGTTTCCCAGGGCAGGTGGCCCCAAGCCTCGTCACGGGCGAGCGCGTCACTGTTGACACCCTCGACCTTCACGTTGGGGAACTGTGTGGTCTTGCTGCGGGCGCGCAGGCTTTCATTGAAGCGGGCATGGAACGCCAGCGGGTACTGGTTTTCCTGGATGTCCGTGAAGGGCGTTTCGTCGCGCGGGTTCATGAACACGTAGCCGAAGTCGCCGGAGGCCGCGTTGGGCGGGTTGTGGCCCTTGACGCGGTCCTTGGCGGGGCTGGGCTCGCCGGGTTTGGCCTTCTGGTACGCGATCGCCCTGCCGTCGTCGAGCTGCGCCAGGTAATCGCCCTGGGGGCCGCTGTTCTTCTCCCAGACGCCCATGTCCAGCTCGTCGATGCTGAAGGGGCCGCTCTTGGTCTCGTTCTTGGTCAGTGCGGTGAGAGGCTCCGGCTTCGTGGGCGCGCTGCTGGTGGCACGGCGCACGAAATCGGCGCTGCTGGGCGCGGTGACCCAGTCGCGCTGGCTGGCGTGGCGCATCACCTCGTAGATCTGCACCACCGTGCGCACCTGGCGGCGCGCAACGGGCAGGCGCAGCTCGGCGGGGCCGGACGAAGTGGCATTTTCGCTCCCGGCCTCGGGCGCCATGATTTCGCCCTGGCTGACGATCTCGTAGACGCCCATGCTCGAGAAACAGATGGGGCTCGAGGTGGTGACCAGGTCCATGCGGTCGACGTTCATGTGCAGCGGGTAGTCGACGTTGTAGCGCGCGGTCAGGTTCACGGGGCTGAGCGCGGCGCGGATCATGTCCACGCAGCTCTTCCAGTACCAGGCGCGGAAGTCGGAGGGCGTCATGGCCGAGTCGCCCGACTTGATGGGGTTGGCGGCGTGCAGGCAGTTGGCGGGGTCGGGCAGCAGCTTCTTGGGGAAGCCGCCTTCAATGTTCTGGGGGTTGGGGCGCGACAGGTCGCTCCCGCTGCGGGGCACGCCGATCAGGTCCGGGGTGCGCACGTTGCTGCGGTCGCTGTCCGCCAGGCCCAGCAGGATGCCGCGGCAGAAGCGGGCGTCGAAGTCCTGCCAGCTGGTGAACGGGGCGCTGGCGCGCACCCGCATCACTTCATCGGCCAGCGCCGAGGCCAGGTCTTCGCCGCCGGCGCTGCTGCTGGTGCGGCCGCCGGAACCCGCCGTGGTGATGGGGCCGATCGGCACGAGCTGGAAGATGGCGCGGTTGTCTTCACCGCTGGGGTACCAGTTGGTTTCATCCTTGACGGTGCGGTTGTTCTGGCGACCCAGGTCCGGCGTGCCGGAGATCTGCGTCGGCACGTCGGCGCTGAACTTGTCCTTGATCAGCTTGTTGGTGTCGGTGATCTGGTCGTGCTTCTGGAAGAACAGCAGGCGCGCCTTGGCCTCCAGGTTCGCGAACAGGCACACCAGCACCGGCTTGGGCGCGGTGTTGATGTTGATCGGCGCCTTGCTGAAGCCCGTGGCGCTGGGCTGCCAGTCCGGCCAGCCATCACGGCCCTCTGAATCGGTGCGCGTGAAGCCCTCGCGGTTCAGCTCCACGGCCGTGAGCTTGAGCGGGTTGGCGCTGGCGTCGTCGTCGACTTCGTTGTTGGCGTCGCAGTAGTCGCGGTACTTGTTGTCGACCCAGCTGTTGACGGTGATGAAGTTCATCGCCAGCTCGTACATGCGCTCGCCGTTCTCGAAGCCCTGCCAGATCGGGCGCAGCTGCTCCTTGCTGCTGAAAATCCAGCCGTTTTCCTCGCCCACGCGCACGAATTCCTGCACCACTTCGGCGGGCAGCGGGTTGTCGCGCCCGTCGGGTGTTGGTTTGCCGCGGTTGAGCCACGAGTCGATGGCCTTTCCGAGGGTCAGCAGCACCTGCTCGAGTCGCTTGTCGCGGAAGTTGTTGATGTTCAGCAGGCTGGCGGCGTCCACGACGCGCACGCGGAAGTAATCCCCAACGGCTCGTAGGTGCCGGCGGGGCCGTACGGATTCTCCCCGGCGCGCCCCACGTCCTTGTTGGGGACCTGGTTCACGTTGATGCCGTCGGCATGGAAGCCGGTGACCGTGCGGGCGAAGTTCGGCTGGTTCTTGTCCGTGCCGTAGTTGGTCTCGTCGCCGCCCCGGTTGTTGTCGCCGTTGAAGTCGACCCAGTTGCCGTCGCCGGTGTTCGCGGCCGAGGTTTTTGAGGCCGCACGGTTCCAGCTCACGGCCGGATCGGCGCCGTCCAGGGGCTGCAGCGAGTAGCGGCGCGGGTCGTACTCGGTGCCCGCGTCGTCCAGGCCGGCGACACTGGGGCCGATGCCCTCGTAGTGCTTGGTGATCGCCTCGGCGCGCAGGCGCGCGATCGAGTACTCGACGCCGTCCAGCGCAAGGTCCAGCGCGCGCTGGCGATCGAGGTAGTTGGCGGCAGCGCGGCGCTCGGAGAGCGTCACGAAGCTGAAGGACGTGCCGATGACGAACAGCGCCACCAGCAGGCCCAGCACCACCACAAGCATGGTTCCCCGTCGATTCTGACGGGCAGTATGGATTCGATGACTCACGTCTAGCCTCCGTTGACCAGGCAGAGGGACTGCAGTTGGGGATTCTTGATGGCGCGCTCGCACCGAGCCCGCCATCGAAAATCCGCTTCCGCTCAGGCGTCCAGGTACGTGCCCCCCGCCGCGTCCGCCAGCCGCTTGTAATACTCTTTCTCGTCGCCCGACAGCCCCACCCCGGTGATGTCCAGGGTGGTTTTCTTGCCGGCCGCGCGCCACTTCTTCACCTGTGCCAGCAGGAACTCGCCCGCATTCTTGTGCTGTTTGCGCTCGCGTTCGAGCTCTTCGCTGAGGCCCTCGGGCTCGCCGGGCATGCTGCCGACGATCATGGTAGCCGAGTCGGGCCCCTGCTCGAAGCATTCGCGCAGCATGTTGAAGAGGTCGTTGTCTCCCTTGGCTTCCAGTTTCTTGAGCCACTCCTTGGCGCGCCGGGCGTTGTCCTCGGTGGCGGCCTGCAGCTCGCCGCCGGCGGCGAAGTCCTGCACGCTGCCGAAGGTGACGATGTTGAAGCGCAGGCGCGGGTCCTTGCGCTTGGCCAGGGCATCCAGCGAGCGCTCCATCTGCGCCACCATGTGCTCGAGGCGCGTGGTCTCGCGTGCGTCATCGACCGTGATGCTCTTGGACATGGCGTTGCTGATGTCCAGCAGATACACGCGCGTCTTCAGCTTGGTGTCTTCCGGCTTCGGCTGTTCACCGTCCGCCTTGCCTTCCGCCTTCTTGCCGCCGAACTTGATCTTGGGGTAGCTGGTCGGGCGGTCGTGACCGTCCTGCACGGCCTTGCCCTCTGCGGCGGGTGGCTCGGTCTTGCCCGGATCCTGCGCGAAACACAACGCGGCCGCCGGCAGCAGCAGGCAGCACGCAAGGGCAAGTCGGCCCAGCAGGCGCAGTTTCAGTTGATCCGGCATGGTTTCCGGCATTTCACCACAAGTGTCTGACTTTTCAAGGTTTGCGCTACCAGTTGCGGGTTACATGTGACACAGACCTGTGCTGTACTGGTGCAACCTTGGTGCCATCCGCAACGTCAGCAATGTGGAGAACGCCGGCGGCCGCGGGGTGGACGACGCAAACAGCTTTACCGCTATAAGTTACGACGCTGCCTTGGGGTGCAATCGACGCCGAGCGCTGTGCCGTCACAGCCGGCGTCGGGTTGCGGGCGTGACGCGGCAGTAACGCCGGGTCACCCGCGGGAAATTGTGCAAACGTCGTTGCCTGCTGGACGTATATAGAGTGTCATTCGTTGTCCTGTCATTCCGGAAGGGGTCGTGATGCGCGCGAAGTTGTCCGTCATTCTGTTCCTGTTGGCCGGTGTTGCGCTGCTAGGCGCCGGCTGCTCCAGCACCCCCGCGACCGACGAAGAAGCGGACGCCGGACGTCACTCCTACGTCGACGACGAGACGCTTGAAGCCTTTGACCGCGACCTGCGCGACCTGGCGTTTGCGGTGAACCGCGCCAATGAAAAAGAAGAGCGTGCGCTGCACACCAAGATCAGCGAAAGCGCGCGCCTGTACCAGAAGGCGCTGATCTCGGCGCTTTACGACGACAGCTCAACGGCGCGCCGCGCGCTGGCTGCGGTGATGCTGGGCTTCACGGGTGACGCCACGGTGATTTCGCCGCTGATCGAGAAACTCAACGATGAAGACGAACCGGAGCGCGTGCGCCTCAATGCGGCGCTCGGACTCTCCACCATGGGCGACAAGCTGCGCGATTACGACCCGCACAAGACGCTGATGTCGGCGCTCAGCGCCCAGATGCAGAACCGCGAAGCCAGCTACAACATGCGGCGCGCGGCCATCATGTCCTACGCGGTGGCCTTCGACGGCGCCCAGAACGACAGCATCCTGCCCCTGCGCGACCGCTTCCTGAGCGACCCGGACGTGCGCGTGCAGATTGCCGCCATCACCGCCATGGGCGACATCGGCGACACCAACGCGGTGCCAGACCTCGCCGTGGTGGGCCTCGATCACCCGGAGCCGGACATCCGTGCCGCCTCGGCCGTGGCCCTGGGCAAGATCGCCGACCCCACCCGCGTGCTGCCGGCACTTTCCGCCGCCTGCCTTGACGACAACGCGCTGGTACGTCGCCAGGCCGTGGACGCGATCAGCAAGCACTACGGCAGCGACCCGGAGCGCGTGTACGCCACGCTGATCACCGGGCTCAGCGACTTCGACGAGCGCGTCCGCGAGTCGTCCGCGCTGGCGCTTTCGCGCATCAACGACGCGCGGGCGATTGACTCGCTGCTGCAAGCCACCGGCGACCGCGTTGCGCTGGTGCGTGAAGCCGCAGCGTTCTCGCTCGGTGAGCTGATCACTCCCGACCGCGAGAAAGAAGCATTCCCGCTGGTCGAGCTGCTGTCTGACCAGAACCCGGGCGTGCAGGCCGCCGCGTTGAACAGCCTGTGGCGCATAACAAAGGAAGATTTCGGCAGCGAGCAGACCCGCTGGCAGAAGTACTTCTACACCAAGTACCCCGAGATCGACCCCGCCAACATCTATGGCGACGGACCCAGGCCTCGGGTCACCTCCGGTATTTCCAACAGCGGTGCGCGCCGTACCACCACCACCAGCCAGCGCACCAACACGCAGCGCACCCAGCCGCGTACCAACACCACGCGCCCGCAGCAGTCCCGCAACACCGGCCGCACCAACACCACGCGGCGCTAGCCCCGCGATGACAATCCCGGGCTGAACCGCGGGCCGGTTCAGCCCGGTTGCTTTGTGCCCGGCGCGGCCTGCCTGTGCGGTGATTTGTCACGCTGCAAAGGCCCGTAACTGCGGGCCATGGGGCCGCTTGCTTCCCCTGTGCGGCACTGCTAACGTGCCGCCCACACTCGGGCTCCGTGGCATCCAGGGACGCTGATGGAAGTTCTTTTCTGGCTCAGTTTCGTGGTGACGCTGCTCGGCGCGGCGATGATGATTACGCAGAAGCACGCGGTCTACGCGCTGCTTGGCCTGCTGATCGCCTTCGTCGGCTCGGCCGGCGTGTTCCTGGCACTGGACGCCCCCTTCATTGCGGTATCCCAGATCCTGATTTACGCGGGCGCCCTGGCGGTGATGTTCCTGTTCGTGCTGATGTTCACCGACACGCGCACGGATGAAGACCAGGGCCTGCCCGGCGCCGTGGGCTCGCGCGCGGTGTGGGATCCGGCCCAGGCCAGGCCCCCGAAGAAGCGCAAGAAAGACGAGCCCCGTCCCCCGCTGCTTTCGGGCCTGGTGATGCCCAAGCCCATGGCGGTGGTGGTTTCGCTGGCGCTGCTGGTGTGCATGGTGGCGGTGATCGTGAAACTGCCCGCCAGCTACAACTCGTTCGGTGAGCTGCCTTCGGTGGACGGCGCTGTGATCGCTGCGGGTGAGGCCGCTCCCAACTACGACACCGGCCTGCGCCGCAGCGTGAAGCAGCCGGACGGCAGCTCGCTCGAGGTTCCGCGCCACGTGGGCTACGGCGACACCGCGGCGGTTTCTCACACGATTTTTGAGGGCTTTCCGCTGGCGTTCGAAGTGGTAAGCCTGCTGATCTTCGCGGCGCTGCTCGGCGCGGTGTTGCTGGCACGCCGCCACCTGACGAGCGTCCCGGGCGCACAGGAAGCAGGCAAGGAGCAGGAACATGCTTGAGCCCAAGGTGGTGCTGTTCCTGGCTTCGGTGCTGTTCTGCTGCGGCGTATACGGGGTGCTGTCGCGCAAGCATCTGATCATGATGCTGATGTCGCTCGAGCTGATGCTCAACGCGATCAACATCATGCTGGTTACCTTCTCGCGCCACTGGGCGGGCAAGGGTGCCGGCCTGATCGGCGCGCACTCGGGGCAGTTCTTCACGCTGATGGTCATGGCGGTGGCCGCCGCCGAGGTGGGCATCGGCCTTGCCATCATCGTGGCGATTTTCAGGCGCAAACACACGGCGGACGCCGACGCTGCCGCCGATCTCAAGGGCTGAGATGGACCTGTTCAACAATCCGAAGTTGCTGCTGTGGGCGGTGCCTCTGCTGCCCCTGTTCGGCTTCCTGATCAACGGACTGTTCGGGCGGCGCCTGAACCTGGCCGCCTCGGGCGGCGTTGCCGCGACCTCGGTGCTGTTGTCGTTCGTGTGCGCGGTGGGCCTGTTCGTGTACCACCTGGACATGAACCGCAGCCAGGCAATCTCGACTTCGGCCTTCACCTGGATGTCGGTGGGCGACTTCCAGATCAACTTCGCGCTGCTGCTGGACCACCTGAGCAGCGTGTACATGCTGGTAATCACCGGTGTGGGCAGCCTGATCCACATCTACAGTATCGGCTACATGAGCCACGACGAGGGTTACGCGCGCTACTTTGCGTACCTGAACCTGTTCGTGTTCAGCATGCTGATGCTGGTGCTGGGCGACAGCCTGGTCACCCTGTTCATGGGCTGGGAAGGCGTGGGCCTGTGCAGCTACCTGCTGATCGGCTTCTGGTACAAGGACCGCAACAACGCCATCGCCGGCAAGAAGGCCTTCATCGCCAACCGCATCGGCGACTTCGGCTTCATGATCGGCATGTTCCTGATCTTCTGGCACTTCGGCACCCTCAGCTACACCGGTCTGCTCAGCCAGGCGGGCGCGATCGCCGCGGCCGATACCACCCTGCTGAACGCCGCCTGCATCTGCCTGTTCATCGGCGCCTGCGGCAAGTCGGCCCAGATTCCGCTGTACGTCTGGCTGCCTGACGCCATGGCCGGTCCCACGCCGGTCAGCGCGCTGATCCACGCCGCCACCATGGTTACCGCCGGCATCTACATGGTTGCGCGCCTGAACTTCGTGTTCGTGCACGCAGAACTGGCGATGGACATCGTGGCGATTGTCGGCGGCGTGACCGCGCTGTTCGCCGGCAGCATCGGCCTGGTACAGCGCGACATCAAGAAGGTGCTGGCATACTCGACCGTCAGCCAGCTCGGCTTCATGTTCATGGCCGCGGGGCTGGGCGCTTTCCATATCGCGGTGTTCCATGTGTTCACGCACGCCTTCTTCAAGGCGCTGCTGTTCCTGGGCTCCGGCTCGGTGATCCATGCCCTTGAGCATTCCCTGGGCCACGGCAATCCGGACAGCCAGGACATGTGGAAGATGGGCGGCCTCAAAGAGAAAATGCCCATCACCTGCTACACCATGTTCATCGGCTCGCTGGCCCTGGCGGGCATCCCGGTGTTCTCGGGCTTCTTCAGCAAGGACGCCATCCTGTACACCGCGTTCCATCGCGGCGACGGGCTCGGCTGGCTGATCTACGCCCTGGGGGTGGCGGCCGCCGTCTGCACCGCGTTCTACAGCGCGCGCCTGATGGGCCTGACCTTCTTCGGCAAGTGGCGCGGCAACGAACACGCCTACGCACACGCCGACGAGTCGCCGCGCAGCATGACCATGCCGCTGATGATCCTGGCCGTGCTGGCGTTCGGCGCCGGCTGGCTGATCACCCCGGCCGCGTGGTTCCACTTCACCCCGTTCAGCGACTGGCTGGCGCCGACCTGGGCCGCGGCACAGGCCACCCTGGCGGACGGATCGCACTTCAAGCTGAGCGCGGAGCACGACGCGGCCGCAATCACCGCGGAGTGGATCAACATGATCATCAGCTCGGTGATCGCCGGCGGTGTCTTCCTCTTCGCGTTCTTCATCTACAAGAACCCGGCGAACATCGAGAAGGTGAGGAAGCTTGCCTTCAGCGGCGAGGGCGACGCCCAGCGCATGACGCCCTGGTACAAGCTCCTGCTGAACAAGTACTACGTGGACGAGATCTACGAGAAGTTCGTGATCGGACCGGTGCGCATCGCGAGCGACGTGCTGTTCGTGGTGGTAGACGTGATCGTGATTGACCTGCTGTTCGTCAACGGCAGCGCCATGCTGGTCAAGGCCAGCAGCGACCTCGGTCGCAGGCTGCAGACCGGCCTGGTGCGTCACTACCTGTACGCCTTCGCGGTCGGCATGGTGGTGCTGAGCGCGCTGTTCCTGCTGATGGCCGGGCAGAAGTAAACCAGGTTACAGGGTTCAGGTTACAGGTTTCAGGGAGTGGCTCGCACCGCTGCCTGGCAAGGGCAACCGTCCCTCGCCCGAGTGGGGACGCTGTCGAACCTGCCATCGGCGGGCGACTCACAGACCGACTTCGATTCGCAGGATTCGGCCGCCGGCAGTTCCCTGAAACCTGAAACCTGAAACCTAACACCTGTACCCTGCCCTACAGCACAAAGAACTGCATGGTCACCACGAACGCGTTGTGCAGCGCGTGGTACAGCACGCCGGGCCAGATGCTGCGGGTGTGGGCATAGAGCGCCGTCAGGATCAGCGACAACAGCGTCAGCGGCAGGATGCCGACCGTCCACTGCCACACGTTGTGCGCCGCCACGAAAGCGCTCACGCTGAACAGCAGCGCGATGATCGCCCCCGGGTGCCTCCAGCCTCCGCTGCTTCCCAGCGGCGTGAGCAGCCGCCGCGTGCCCCCGAACAGCACCACCCGGAACACGAACTCTTCCATCAGGGGCGCGGCCACCACGGCCATGATGTACCAGGCCGCAATCCACAGCAGATCGCTGCGACTGCGCAGCAGCTTGAGCACGTCCTGCTGCACGATCGGCGCATCCAGCAGGTAGTGCAGTTGCGCCGAGCTGAATGACGCAAGCTGCATCAGCGGAAAGGCCAGCAGCCACAGCAGCGGCACCCACTTCAACGCGCTGCGCGGTGCTGAAATCCATTCGCCACGCGGTTCGTCCCCCGGCCGCCAGGGATGGTTTGCCAGCACGAAGATTGCAGTCAGCGCGAAGCCCGCCTGCACGCCGCCGGTGATCAGCGGGTCGCCAAGCGGCATCGGCTGGCCCAGGGCCATGATCACCACGGACGGCAGCACGAAACAGGCCAGCGCCAGGGGGAAACCCAGCACGGCCTCGCTGCGGCTCAGACCGGAACCCGCCACGCCAAAGCGGCGCAGCAGCAGGTACAGGCCGTAAGCGCCGCCGACCGCGCCCAGCAGGCTGAGGGCGAACGCCACTCCGTGCAGGCCGGAAGCGACCTGGATGCGATCGGGCTCAAGCAGGTAGTCGGTGATAGAAGCCATCGGCGGTGATTTTGGATTTTAGATTTTGGATTCCGGATTGTCCCGGGCCGGCGAGCCAACGCAGCCGTCAGCACACCAGGCGCTCAACGAATCGCCCGTTTCTGCCGCAGCGGGAACGATCCAAAATCCAAAATCGATCAGTGCCTGAAGTGGCGCATGCCCGTGAACACCATGGATATTCCGTGGTCGTTGCAGGCCTTGATCACTTCCTCGTCGCGCACGCTGCCGCCGGGCTGGATCACCGCGCTGATGCCCGCCTTCGCCGCCTTCTCGATGCTGTCCGGGAACGGGAAGAAGGCGTCGCTGGCCAGCACCGCGCCTTTGGCCTTCTCGCCGGCGCGCAGCAGGGCGTGCTCGGTGGCGTCCACGCGGCTGGTCTGGCCGGCGCCGTAGCCGATCAGCGCCTTGTGGGCGGTGATGCAGATGGCGTTGCTCTTGTAGTGCTTGCACAGGCCCCAGGCGAACAGCAGCTCTTTCATGGTGCGGTCGTCGGGCGCTTTCTCCGTCACCACTTTGCACTCGCCCGGCTGCACAAAGCGCGCGTCCACGCTCTGGGCCAGCATGCCGCCGTTGACGCTGCGGTATTCCACGGGCGGGTGCGCGCCGTGGGCCGGCGTTGCCTTCACCAGGCGGATCGACTTGCGCCACTTCTTCTTGCTCTTCTCGACCAGCGCCTCTACCGCGTCTTCGTCGAAGTCCGGCGCCACCACAGCCTCCAGGAACTTCTCGCCGGCGATCAGCTGCTCGGCCGTGGCAAGGTCAAATGGCCGGTTCAGGCCCACGATGCCGCCGAATGCCGACAGCGGGTCGCAGTCGTAGGAGCGCGCGAAAGCCTCGGCGATACTGCCGCCCGTAGCCGCGCCGCAGGGGTTGGTGTGCTTGATCACGATGGCGTAGGGCTCATCGCTGATCTCGTTGGCCGCGCGCATGGCGGCGTCAAGATCGAGCAGGTTGTTGTAGCTGAGCTCTTTGCCGCTCAGCTGCACCAGACCGCCCAGCCCCGCGGGATGACGGCCGGTGGCGTAGAACATCGCCTCCTGGTGCGGGTTTTCGCCGTAGCGCAGGCTGACGCCGTTCTTGAGCGCCAGCAGCTTCTGCGGCGCGAATTCGCTTGCACCTTCCTCGAGATGCGCCAGGTATTCCGCGATGGCGTGGTCGTACCAGGCCGTCATGCGGAAGGCCTTGCGGGCCAGCGCGCGGCGGGTCTTGAGGCCCAGGCGCCCGTCGTTGCCGTCCAGCTCGGCGCGCAGGCTTTCGTAGTCGGCGGGGTCGGTCACGACGGCGACCGCGTCCTGGTTCTTGGCCGCGCTGCGCACCATGCTGGGGCCGCCGATGTCGATGTTTTCGATGGCGTCTTCACGTGAAACACCGGGCTTGGCCACGGTGGCTTCAAACGGGTACAGGTTCACGATCACCATGTCGATCGGCGTGATGCCGTGCTGCTCGGCGGTCTGCATGTGCTCGGGCAGGTCGCGGCGCGCCAGCAGCCCGCCGTGCACTTTGGGGTGCAGGGTTTTGACACGGCCGTCGAGCATCTCGGGGAAGCCGGTGTGCTCACTGATATCTTTCACGCTCAACCCCGCCTCGCGCAGGGCCTTGGCGGTGCCACCCGTCGAGATCAGCTCGGCCCCCCACTGGCTGAGCGCCTTGCAGAACTCGACAACACCAGCCTTGTCGGAAACGGAAACCAGCACGCGGCGAATCGGCATCAGGTCCATGGTCAGCTCCAGGCGCATCAACTGCGCGGTTTGTAGCACACGTCGGCGATTCAGACAGGTGTGGAAAAGTCAGGAGGCAGGAGGCCGCGGCGGGCGGTTGGTGCGCGGCCGAGTTGCCCGGCTAGCCGGCGTCGAACCACTCGCCGAACAGGCGCTCCAGCTCGGCGCTATCCTGGGCGAAGGCGGTCTGGAAGGCCTGCTCGTCGCTGGCGGCCGACTTCAGGGCGGCGCAGAAATCGGGCAGGGCCGCGGCACGCTGCTCGCACAGGTAGCGGGTGAAGAAGTGGGCCAGGATCACCTGGGATTCGTCCGGGTCGCGTGCAACCAGCAGCTTGTCCAGCGCAGGCGCACGCCCCTCGCCGCGCAGCATGCGCAAGGTGCGTTTCCAGCGCCCGCTTTCGGAGGGCCCGCCCGCCTCGCCCGAGAATTCGGCCGTGGTGACGCGCCCCAGCAGGCGGCGCGTAAGGTTGCTGGCGAAGCCGACCTCGAACCACGGGTGCGTGGTCTCGCCGCAGCGTCGCCGCAGCTCGAAGATCGCCACCGCGTATACCACGCGCTCCATGCCCGCCCGGTCATCCTCTCCGTCCAGCAGCACCTCGACCTCTTTCTCCCCCACCACCCAGCGGTCCTCGGCCAGCCCGGGCATGCCGGGGTGCCGTGTTTCGCAGTAGGCCTTGTGCTCGGCTTCATTGGCAGCCAGCACCACGCGCAGGTTCTCGAGCTTGCCGCCCAGCAGCCCGGCGCTGAGGCCGGCGGCTGCGTACGCAAACTTACCGGCCTCGGCGTGGCGGCTGCCGCTTGCGATCACGGTAACTGCTCCGAACGCCATGCCCAGCGCCTCGGACTTCTTGAACACGCTGGAAGTCCATTCCGGCAAGGTATCCAGCGGCTTGGCTTCCGGCGTGGCTTCCAGCGCCCTGGCGGTGTCCTCGCGCTCGGCGGCCTCGCGCGGGCTGATCCAGTCCCCCACGTCGTCCTTCACCCAGCCCGCGCCCTTCAGCGCTTCCTCGTTCAGGGGTTCGTATTTCACCGCTTGTTCGCAGGCTGCACGGGCGTGCTGCGGCAGTCCCAGTTTTTCGGCATGGCGCGCCAGCTTGAGGTACTCGGCGGCCGCTTCGCGGTAGATCTTGTCGCGTTCGCGGGCGAAGTTTTCGCGGGCCTCGGGCTTCAGGTCACCGTCGCTTTCGGGCGGCGCCTTGCGCGGGTCAAGCACCCAGGCCTTTTCACCGTCCAGCTTCTTCAGGACGTAGCCCAGTTCTTTCATGGCCTTCTCGTGGTCGGGCACCAGGCGGCGCGCGCGCTCGCACTGGTCGCGCCCGGCGACGTTCAGCCCGTTCTTGAAGCACCAGCGCGCCAGGTTGACGTGGGCGTCGGCCACGGCGGCGGCGGTTTTATCCGCGCGCTCAAGGAACTTCGGGTCGACTTCCTGTGCCGCAAGCGCGCAGGCGAAGGCGAAGAGCAGGATCGGCAGGACGACGCGAGTCATTTCAATTTGCCGCTCTTGCGCGACTTCTTTTTGGCGCCCGGGGTTTTCACGCGGAAACTGCCCGACTCGTCTGACTGCTTCATGGTCGGGCGCTTCATCGTGGGGCGCTTGGTGGCCTTCTTGCGCGCCGTGGTCTCCTCGGCGTCCTCGACGTCGTCGGCGCCGACCACGCGATTGCGCCCGCGGTCCTTGGCGAGATACAGGGCGGCGTCGGCGCACATCACCAGCTCATGGGGCTCGGCGGCGTGGCGCGGGAAACAGCTGACGCCGAAGCTGGCGGTCACCCCGATCTTCTGGCCCTGGGGGCCGGTCACCACGACCTTGCGCTCGACGCCGACGCGCAGGCGCTCCGCCAGCTCCAGGGCGTGATCGTATTCGGTCTGGGGCAGGAGCAGGGCGAACTCTTCCCCGCCGTAGCGGGCGGGCAGGTCGGTGACGCGCACCAGCGCCGACAGCAGCAGCGCGGTCTGCTTCAGCACCATGTCGCCGGTCTGGTGGCCGTAGGTGTCGTTGAAGCCCTTGAAGTGGTCGATGTCGAGCATGACCAGGCTGAGCGGGTTGCCGTAGCGCACGGCGCGCTCGAGCTCGTTGCGCAGGACCTCCTGGAAGTGGCCGTGGTTGTAGAGGCGCGTGAGGCTGTCGCGCTGGGCGCGGTCCAGCACGTTCTGGAAGATCAGCCCGTTGTTGATGGCCAGCGCCGCCTGGTTGGCGAACATCTCGAGCATCATCAGGCGCTCGGGGCTGAAATCGCGCTTGCGGCTGGAGGCATCCACCACGATCACCCCGATGGCCTCGCGGTCAGCCAGCAGGGGCGCTGCGGCGAAGCGCTTGAGGGGGAAGTGCTTCGCGATTTCCGGGTGCACGCGCAGGCGCGCGTCTTCTTTCAGGGTCTCCTGGGTGACGGTCTCGCCGGTGCGCACCGCGTGGGCCAGCACGCTGAACTCGTCGGTCAGCGGCACTTTCACGCTGCGCACCACGCCGGACAGCTCTCCCCAGCGCTTGGCCAGCACGGGCTGTGTGGCCTCCAGCGATTTCTGCAGCGGCGCGTCGTGGCTGGTGAGCCCGCGCCAGATGCCCCAGGCGTCGCGCAGGCCGAGGCTGTCTACACAGACCTGGCCCACCAGGTTCTCGCGGTCCTGGTCCACGGTGAAGATCATGGCGAGGTCGTAGCCGCCGCCTTCGTCGCTGGTGAGCGCCGTGGCGATGATGAACAGGGCCTTCTCGAGGTCCATGGTCTTGCGCAACGCGTTGCTGACCTGCTGCAGGGCCAGCAGGTCTTCGTTCTGGTGTGCCAGCCGTTGCTTCAGCAGCGCGCGCTCGGTGACGTCCAGCCCGATCAGGCTGACGCCGGCCATGTGGGCGTCGTCGTCGAGAATCGGGTCCACTACGAAATCAAAGAAGTAGTCCTGCCCGGCCTCGGGGTCGGTGATCTTCACTTCCTTCACCTCGCCCGGCACGCCCAGCGCGATGGTGCGCTGAAACACGTGCCCGGTGTTTACCTCGCTGATCACCGGCAGCACTTCATCGTAGGCGCGCCCCAGCACCTCGGAAAAGGGCTTGCGGAACAGCCGCTCGGCCGCGCGGTTGTAGCGCACCACGCGCATGTTGGTGTCGAGCACGATGGAAACGATGGAGACCTGGTCGAAGATGCGCTTGGGCGGCGGGCCCCCATGTCCACGGTACGAGTACGGCGCTCCAGCAAACGCTGAAGCGCCGTCTGGCGTGGGCGAATGGATGTCTCGTCTTCGTCGCTCATGGGTCGCAGCCGCAGGTGTACAGCATACCCGCGACGGCGACATAACCAACGGGCTGCCGTGCGCCGCGCAGGCTCACTTCTTCAAAGCCGCAAACTTCGCCAGCCCTTCCTTCATGAACGCAAGGAACTCTTCCTTGGTCATGTTCGGCCTGTCGGCGGGCCATTCCAGCTTTGATAGGATGTTCCCGTCGGTATCGAGCACCATGTAAACGGGGATCGACCCGCCGCCGGGGAAAAAGCGCTCGAACACCTCACGCGGTTTGATGTTTTTCTGGTCGTCGGTGTACTGGGCGATCAACACGAAGTCATCGCGCATCGACTCGAAGATGGCCGGTTCCGGCATGATGGACCGTTCCACGGTCCGGCAGTTCTTTCAGTTGAAGCCCGTGAAGTCGATGAACACCGGTTTGTTCTTTGCCTTGGCCTCGGCCATGCCGACGTCGAAATCCTTGTGCCAGGGCAGATCGTGGTGGTCGTAGCCCTTCTCGCCTCCCCCCACCGCCAGCTGGATTCCCCCGTCTTTCGGCGGCGGCGGCAGGATGCCCTCCAGCACGTTGCCGTACTTGGCGCCGAACAGGCCGGGGATCATGTACAGGCCGAAGCTCAGGAACAGCACCGCCAGCACGCCGCGGATCACGCCGATCTGCTTCGTTTCCTCGTGGTCGTGGGGCATGCGGAAGAAGCCGAACAGGTACAGAGAAGTCGCCACGCTGGCCGCGGCCCATACCGCGATCACCACGTAGCGGCTGATCCATTCCGCGGCCACGATGCCCCGGAAGGCCTGTTCCGCAGCGCTGAAGTACATGATGGCCAGCCCGACCTCAATGAAGCCGAACACCACCTTCATGGCGTTCATCCAGCCGCCCGACTTCGGCATTTTCTTCATCAGGCTGGGGAACTGGCCCATGATGAAGATGGGCAGCGCCATGCCCGTGCTGAAGGCCAGCATCGCGGCAGTCGGCACCCACACGCTGCCGGTGGCGGCCTGGGCCAGGAAAGTGCCGGCTATGGGGCCGGTGCAGGAGAAGCTGATCAGCGAGAACGCTGCGCCGCTGAAGAAGGCTTTGGCGTAGCCGTGGCCTTCTTTCTGGGCCGCCATCTGCTTCCTGGTGAACCACTGGGTCATGAAGGTGGGCACGCGCAGCTCAAACAGGCCCAGGAAGCTGAGCGCAAACACCAGGAACATGATGCCCAGCAGCATGTTCACATAACCGTTCGTCGCGATGTTCTGCGCCCCGGTAGCACCCAGCGCAAGCGAAGTAATCAGGCCGAAGACCGTGAAGGTGGCCACAATGCAGGTGCAGTAGATGAACGCTGTCAGCAGCGGCGACTTGCCCTTGTCGTGCTGGCTGACGAAGAAGCCGATGGTCAGCGGCAGCACCGGCAGCACGCAGGGCGTCAACAGCGTAATGATGCCCGCTCCGAAGGCCGCTAGCAGCAGCCAGATGAAGCCCTTTTGGGCGGGCGACTCAGCTTCGGTTGCGTTGCCCTGCGAGAGACTGGCGGTGGCTTCGGTAGTGGCGCTCGCCACGCCCTCGGGTGAAATCTCGATACTTGCCACCCAGCCGAACTTGCGGTCGAGCATGTCCGGGTTGTCCCGGTTGAACTGGGTGCAGCCCATGTCATCGCAGTATTGGCCGCTGACCACGCCGAAGGCACGCAGCACGCCGGGCCCGGCGTCCTGAGGCACCTTGAAGCGGTGCACGACCACGACTTCGCCCATCAGGTAGTAGTTGGTTTCTTCCAGTATCTCGTCGTAATGCTCGGTCCAGGCCGGGAACTCCCAGTCGCCCATGGCGACCAGGCCATCGTGGCCCTTCAGGGTAAGCGCCAGCGGCACCGCGAACTTGCTGGGCGTCTTCGGGTGGTGCAGGTGGTAGGGTTCGCCCTTGTCATTGGTCTTGAGCTTGAAGTGCAGCTCAAGCGTCACTTCACCGCCCGGCTTGATCTTGTTCGTGCTGAACTTCGCTTCGAAGTCAAAGCCCTTCTTCACCGGGTCCGTCGGCGGGCCGTACAGCCCTTCCGGCCAGGCGTCAGCCGCCTGCGGCAGTGCGGCTTTGGTGGGCTCCTCGGCGCGTACCGGCTGCACGGCCACGGGCTCGCCCTTGAGGAAGGCCACGAACTGGTTGGCCTTTTCCTTGGCGGGCAGCGTGGCGCCGCTGCGCCGCTGTACCTTGCCTTCCGTGTCCAGCACCGCGTAGTGCGGGATGCCGGCTGCGTCGTCCGGCTTGTACTTCTCCCAAACGGCGTTCGCCTTCGCGTCGCCCACGTCGGTCACGACGCTGACGATCACGAAACCCTTGAACAGCTCTTCCACTTCGCGAAGCGTGAAGACCTCACGCTCCATTTTCCGGCAGGGCCCTCAGTAGCGGCCGTTGAAATCCACAAGCAGGGGCTTGTTCTCGGCCTTGGCCTGGGCCAGGGCGTAATCGAAGTCCACGTAGAAGCCGTGCTCGTCGGTGGCGGAACTGGGGGCCGCGGGCTCGACGGCCAGTGTGGTCTCGACCTCGCCCTTGAACTCCTGCGCATCCTCGCCGGCATACAGCTCGACCGAGTAGCGGGCCTTGAGGTTCAGCTCACCCAAGGCGTCGGCGGGCACCTCGAAGCTGCAGGTGATGGTCACGCCATCGGGGTAGACCCACTCTTCGGAATCGTCATACACGTACCTGGTGGGCTCGGGCCAGGACTCCTCCTTGAGTGACAGGCCGGAAAGCACGGTCCACTTGATGTCCGGCGTGTTCCAGTAGCCTGGGTTGTCCTTGTGGCAGGCGAACCAGCCCCTGGGGTACGCGAACGCAAGCTTGACCGTGGCCGTGCCGCCCGCCGTGGCGGGCTCTGCGCTGAGCGTAGCGGTCAGCTTTGGCTGTTCTTTTGCCGGTGCGGGGGCGACCTCGCCGGCGACTTCAATACTGGCCGTAAACTCGGCTTCGGCCTGGAAGCAGCCGTTTTCGTCGCAGAACTGTGTGTCGTGCTTGCCGCGCAGTACCAGGGTGCCGGCGGCGTCTGCCGGAACTTCGAAGGTGTAGGCGATGTCGAAGGTGCCGCTGAGCTCCCACTCTTCGCTGAATTCGTCCACGTGTTTGTGGGGCTCGGGCCAGGTTTCCTTCAGCTGCTTCAGGCCTGCGAGTTCCGTCCACTTTACGTTGATGGGCCCGCTGTAACCCGGGTTGTCCTTGTGATAGGCGTGGAAGCCATCGGGCACCGTGAAGCGCAGCTTGATGGTGTATTCTTTTCCGGGCTCAGCCAGGCCTTCGACGACAGGCGCAACGGAAACCGTCAGCCCTTCCTGGGCGACCAGCGCAGGCGACAGGGCCGCAAGCAGCAGCAGACAGGCGGCAACTCGCATGGAACTCCTTCCTTAGCATACGTCCCGCCGCACAACAGGACGCGTTCCCTATGCTACGAGACGGCGGCCTGATTTGGGCATGATTTTCTCGCCGCCCGTTTGCACTGACGGGCGGCTAAACTATCGTCCTTTCCGACAACAGCCGCCCCGGCGGTCTTATTCGCACCTTAGCGGACACTGATGCGCTACCTGCTGGTACTGATCGACGGTCTCGCCGATACCCCCCTGCAGGAGTTGGGCGGCAAAACGCCGCTGGAGGCCGCCAACGCCCCCGCGCTCGACAAACTGGCCAGCCACGGACGCCTGGGCACCATCCGCACCGTGCCCAGGGGCGAGGCCCCGGAAACCCTGGCCGCCCTGTTCACCCTTCTGGGCTATCCGCCCGGGCCTTACCTCACCGGCCGTGGCTACTACGAGGCCCTCTCGGCCGGGCTGATGCTGGGCGAAGAAGAATGGTGCTTCCGGCTGCAATTCGTGACGGAAGTCGACGGCAAGGTGGTGGACCCTCGCGCCGGGGGCCTGAGCGAAGAAGAAGGACGCGAACTGCTGCGCGCCCTGGAAAGCCACTTCAAGCAGACCCGCATGCGCTTCGTGCAGGGGCGCGGCCACAACCACCTGCTGATCGTTGACGGCACTGACTTCAATGGGCTGACCACCGTAAGCCCTTTCAACATCCTGGACCTGCCCAAGGCCGAGCACCTGCCGGAAGGCCCGGGCCAGGAGATGTTGCTGAAAGTGATGAACGAGGCGCCGGCCGTGCTGAAGAAGCACGAGGTCAACCGCGTACGCGTTGACCTGAAGCAGAACCCGGCCAACGCCATCTGGATCTGGGGCGGCGGCGCCGCGGTGGACGTGCCCGGCTTCCAGAAAACCTTCGGCATCGAGGCCGCCATGGTCAGTTACAGCGACCTGTTTCGGGGCGTGGCGGTGGCGACGGGCCTGCGGGTGGTAAACCCGGGCGAGTCACCCTTCGTGCGCGACCCCAGCGGGCGCATGGCGGCGGTTACGTCGGACGACGCGGCAACCAAGGCGACGGAAACGGACGAGATCACGCGCATCCGGGAAAGCGCCGAGCAGGCCCTGGATGGAAACCAACTGGTGATCGCGCATTTCAGCGCGCCCGACGACCACAGCCACCAGGGCGATCCCAAGGGCAAGGTGCGCGCGATTGAACTGCTGGACAAACACTTCTTCAAGCCGCTGGCCAAGAAACTGGAGGCGGTGAAAGATGTCCGGCTGACCGTGGTGCCGACCCTGATGTCGCGCTGCGAGACGCGCCAGCACGACGAGCGCCCGGTGCCCTTCATGATGTGGGGCGAAGGCGTAGAAAGCCGCTGGCAGCTGACACTGACGGAAAGCAACGCCGAGGAGACCGGCATCAAGATCGATGACGGCACGCGGCTGATCGACTACATCATCAATGGGTTGTAAGGGGCCCAGGCCCAAGAGCAGCAAATGAGCGAGGCGTATCCAATCCTGTTTTCCGCCGAAGCCGTGCAGGAGCGCGTGGCTGAACTGGCGGCGCAGATCTCCGCCGACTACGCAGGCAAGCGCCTGCTGTGCCTGGTGGTGCTGCGCGGCGGCTTCTTCTTCGGAGCCGACCTGGTGCGCCAGCTGAAGGGCGTTGAGGTCGAGCTCGAGTTCGTGAAACTCGCCAGCTACACCGGGCGCGAAACGTCCGGCCGCCTGCTGGTGAGCGGCCCGCTGCCGCGCGTTTCGGGCTACGACGTGCTGGTGATCGAGGACCTGGTGGATACCGGCCTGACACTGTCGAACCTGCACGAGGCGCTGTTGGCGCAGGGTCCCAACTCGCTGCGCTACGCGATCGTGGTGGACAAGAAAGCCCGCCGCAAAATTCCCTTCGAGTGCGAATACGTCGCCTTTGACGTTCAAGCCGACACCTTCCTCGTCGGCTACGGCATGGACGACCAAAACAAAGGCCGCACGCTGCCGTACATCGGCACCGTGAAAACCTCGGCCTGACACCTTCCGTAATCGGTGCTGAGCGGCCAGTTGCCACTGGCAAGTCCGCCAGTTTTCCGGCACCTGCCTGCCGGATCTTTTGCATGTAAGTCCTGAAAAAATAATGGTTTACATGGAACCCGTGGACCCGGGACGGGGTCTAACAGTCAGAAGGGCCTGAAGAACAAACACGGGAGAAAGTCATGAAAACTCTGTTCGCAGCACTCGCCGGATTCGCCCTGATCGGTGCAATCGGCGCAACCCAGGTGGATGCCCAGGGCGTCCGCATCAGCATCAAGAAGGACAACAAGTCGGTCGAAGTGAACACCGGCCGCAACACACGCACCGAGGACTTCCGTAAACCCGAGCGTGTCGAGAAGAAGCCCAGCGGGCACTACATCACCGTGCAGAAGAAAGTCTGGGTCCCCGGCCACTACATCACTGAGCACAAGGACGTCTGGGTTCCCGGCCACTACGACCTGGTGAAGGAACGGCGCGTCGATCATTGCGGCAACGTCTTCTACGTCACCGTCAAGAAGTTCCACCCCGGCCACTACGAATGCCGCGAAGTGCAGACCTACGTGCCCGGCCGTTACGAGATTCGCGAAGAGCGCGTGTGGGTTGAAGACGACTGCGGCTGCGACGACGACAACGGCAGCGTCGGCCACGGCGGCGGCCATGACCACGGGAAGGGCAAAGGTCACGACAAGGGCCGCGGCAAAGGTCACGGCAAGCACTAGCACCGAACCCGGCGGCCGATGACGCCTACCTCCCCCGGGTGTCCCGCCGGCAGACACGGCCCCGACCGAGCAAGGTCGGGGCCGCTCGGTTTTAATCGCTGCGGCTGTAGTTTCCCGGCGTGCTTGGCAGAATGCGGGCATGAGCTGGGACTTCCGCCAACCGGGTACGCGCATCTGTGTCTGCTACGACGTAAGCAACGACGACGCCCTGAAACTGTGGCGCGAGTCGGAGCAGCCGAGCGTTGAGCAGTTGAAAGAAAAGCACGGCTGCGGCGACAACTGCGCCACGTGCATCCCCTACTTCCGCACGCTGCTGCGAGATTACCAGCGCGGCAAGTGGCCCAAGGGTGAGTCCGCCAGCGCCGGCACGGAATGGTTCGGGGCGAAGAAGAAATGAGAGCGTGCTGCTGGCTGATGAAGGTCGAGCCCGAGTCGTACACGATCGAGCAACTCGAGCGCGACGGGCAGACCTGCTGGGAAGGCGTGCGCAACTACCAGGCGCGCAACATCCTGCGCGACGACATGCAGCCCGGCGATCGTGTGCTGTTCTATGCCAGCAACGCCGAGCCTTCCGGCGTGGCGGGTGTGGCCGAGGTCAGCCGCGGGGGCTACCCGGACCATTTCGCCTGGGACAAGACCCACGACTACTACGATCCCAAGAGCGACCCGGAAAATCCCACCTGGTACATGGTGGACATTCGCTTCGTTGAAAAGTTCCCCGCGGTCGTTTCACTGGATACGCTGAAGGCCACACCCGGGCTCGAGAACATGATGGTGACCAGGCGCGGCATGCGCCTTTCCGTGCAGCCGGTGACACCCGAAGAGTTCGAGATCGTGCTGGCGCTGGGACGCGCAGCCGCGGCGCCGGCGGCCAGGGCGAAGGTAAAGCGCGCCAAGTCGACCGCGCGCAAGCCGCTGCGCAAGAAAAGCTGAATGCGATTTCTGAACCGCAAATGGGCAGAGGGTGGCTACGACGATGACACGACCCACCTGTACCTGGGCGTCTACCTTCGTCACCTGGAGGACATTGCCCCCGACGCGCCGCAGAACGTGCGGGTACTGGGCGCCGTCAGCCAGGGCCACAACCTGGCCGGGACGGAAGTGGCAGCCACCCGGCTGGACCGCGATGCGAAAGTCTTCCACCTGGTCATCACCGTGCGCACCATTGAGGGCGACGGCTTCATGGAGATCCGCTATGAGGGGATCGACCCGGATGCCGTGGACGAACATGCCTTCGATGGCGTGGATTACCTGCTGACCGACGAACTCGACATCGCGCCCGGCGGGGAACTGTACGAGCACCGCATACTGCTCAGCCCTGACGGAGAGTTCGTGATCCGCTTCAAGGACCTGCAACTCAAGCTGAGTCGGCCCGAGGGCGATGAGGAATGACAAGAGCCGGTCGGTTGACCGGCTCTTCCTCAAGGGGTATTGGCTGCGGAGGGGCTGCAGCCCGAGGCCGCTAGCTGTTGGGCTTGTCCTCTTCCTTCTTTGCCCCGTCCGGATCGTTGCCGTTGTTCTGCGGGACCTGCTTCACCTTTTTGGCCGGCGGATCATCAACCCGCTTGAGCTTGTCCTTGTTGGTGTTGGGGCAGTCGGGCGTGCCGGTGGCGCCGCCGGGAACCGGCTTGGGCTGAGGGTTCTTCGGCTCGACGGGCGGGCGCATCAGGCGGTAGAAGTACTCACGCCACTGCTCATAGCTTTCGGCAACCAGCGCCGCGCGATCTGCGTGCGCGTTGATTGCATCGGGCGTCAGCTCGGACACGTCAATACATGCGATCTCAACCTCGCCCGCCATCTTGACGATCGCTGCCCCTTCCAACCTGGGGTTGGCGATCGCGCTGCGCAGCCAAGCCACCACGCTGTCCGTGCCGGCCGCGTGCTGCAGCAGTTTCTCGAGCTTGCCGGGCAGTTTGCTGAGCAGATAGTTGCGCTCGGCGTTCGAGTTGAACTGGCGCGCCTGCAGGTCCGGCTCAAGGGCCTGCATCACGGTCTGGCCGCGAGACTCGCCGCTCCAGTCGGGCAGGCTGACGCGCTTGGCCCTGGGCTGGCTGAACTCTTTGCCGAACTCGATGGACGACTCGTAACCGCTGGTTTCGTCAAGCAGCAATGAGCCGAAGCTGTCATGGGTGATCGTGGCGAAGCCGGCGGCCTTGGTGATGTTCAGACTGCGGCGCTTGCGCTCCAGGATCGTGGTGCCCTGCATCACGAACAGCGTGTAGTCTTCGCATTTCACTTCCAGAGAGCCGCCGCCGTGGCGCATGGCGCGGTCAAGGGAAAGCTGTCCCTTTTCACTGCCGTCGTACTGCTCAAGTGTCAGGGCGTTGCCGGCGCTGATCACCACCTGTGTGTCGCGCCCCAGCGTGACGTCGCCGCCTTCCAGTTGCAGCAGCACCACCGCGCCGTACCTGGTGCGGATCCGGTCGCCGCTGTGCAGTTCCTGGTCCTGCAGCCGCGTGCTTGTGCCGTCCGCGTTCACCAGATCGGCGCGCCCCGACATCACCAGCAGCTTGCCCACCACCTCGCGCTTCGAAGGCTCGGCCTGGGTTTTATCTTCCGGCGTTTCGGGCCGGGGCTGTTCGACTACGTCGCCCCCGGCTTCGGGCTCGGGCTGCGGCGCGGGCTCGTTCTCGACGACCTCGTCCGGCTCAGGCTCGCGCGAATCCTCCGGCGTCCTGGGCGCCGGAACGTCCTTCACCTCACGCTTCACCGGCTGCGGAAGCGGCGCGCTTTCGTTGCCTTCATTTTCCGGGACAGCTATACTTGAGCCATCAGGCCGAACGCGGTCGCCATCAGGCGCCTGCTGTTCGTTTGAACCGAGCGGCTGAGGGGTGGGAGAGTCGGTGCGGTTGAACTCTCCCCTGTCGGGAACTCCCCGACGCCCCTCAGCCACTGCTTTTCCATCATCCGTCAACGCTTCCGGCGAGCCCTGCGTGCCGATGCCCGCGCGCGCGAACGCGCCGCTGAACACACCGACCGCAAGCATCACCGCCGCCGCCGCGCTGACCGCGGCGATGATCGCATAGATGCGCACCGTGCGGCGCGCCGGGCCGTTGGTCGTCAGCAGGCGGCCATTGTGGGCGCGCTGCTCAGGCAGCCGGACGTTTTCGAGGCTGGTATCGCTGGGAACTTCGACTCCCTGCACGCGCCGCATCACATGGGCGCTGAAATCAACCGGCAGGGCAAGCTGGCGGAACAGGCTCTCCGTGGAGCTGTGAACCGCCTGCATGTCCTCGAACTCGGACCGCAGCAGCGGGTTGGCGCGCAGGATGCGGGCAAGCTGTTCACGCTCAGCGGCGGACGCAAGCCCGTCGATAGCGCGGTTCATCAGCAACTCAGCCTGCTCGCGTTTCATGCTAAAGGCCCGAATCCCATGCGGTTACGCTTCCTGTCTTGGGTGGCTCAGGGACGCGACCGCTTACAGCCCTGATTGGATTATTTTCACGCTCACGAGGCCCGAAATGTGTCACGAGTCAATGTCCGGCATCAGCTCTTTCATCGCCGCACCCAGGGACTTGCGGGCGCGGTGCATGCAAACCTCGACAGCACCTACAGATAGGCCGAGATCCTCGGCGATCTGCGGGTACTCAAGCCCCTCAAGATAGCGCTTCACCAGCACCGCCCGGTAGCGTTCGGACAGCCCGGCCAGCGCCTTGTACAAAACCTCATGGCGTTCCTGCTGCTCGGCTGACTGCAGGGGGTCCAGGCCGGTCAATTCGACGTCCATGCCGTCGGGCATGCCGGCCATCTTGCGGCGCTTGTAGTGGTCGCGAACGAGGTTGCCGGCGATGCCCATCAGCCAGGATTTCAGGCGCTGGTGGTCCTTCAGGCGGGGCAGGTTTTCGTAGCCGATCAGGAAGGTCTCTTGCGCCAGGTCCTGGGCGACGCCGACGTCGCTGATCTTGCGCAGCATGAAGCCGTAGACGAGCCGTTCAAAACGCTTCACGACGTGCTCATAGAACGAGCTTTCGCCGCGCAGGATGCGCTTGACCAGTTCTTCGTCGGAAAGTGCCGTCATGCCAGTCTTTCCCCGGCCCCCAATGCGCGAGGAAAGCCCACCAAGTTGATAGAGGGTATCACCTGATACGAACGGGCGGCGGGCAAACGAAGTTCAATGCACAACAAGCTTTACGAAAACGGGAAGGGGCAGAAGGCGTGTACGGTTTCGCGACAGGCAACAAGAGCCGCAAGCGCCAGCGCGCGGGACTCTGCGTGCGGGCATCGGCCGCGCGCTGGCGCTTGCGGCTCCTGTTCCCTTCAACAACAAAGCCCTCCGCGGATGCGAAGGGCTTTGCGAGTTTCGGAAGTCAAACCTAGCGGGACAGCATTTCGACCACCAGGCGCTCGTTCGCGATCATCGGGATGTCCTTGCGACCCGGGATCTGGATCAGCTCGCCTTCCAGCTTGTTGAAGTCCACCTTCACGTAGCTGACGGAGGCGTTCTTCTGCGCGGCCGCTTCCTGCACCTGGATGTGGTTCTTGCTCTTGGTGCGGATGGCGACTTTGTCGCCGACACTTACCGTGAAGGAAGCGCGGTCAACCTTCTTGCCGTTGACCTCGACGTGGCCGTGGGCCACCAGCTGGCGGGCGGCGCGGTTGGTGGGCGCCAGGCCCATGCGGAACACCATGTTGTCGAGGCGGCGCTCCAGCAGCTGCATCATGTTTTCGCCGGTGTTGCCGGACATGCGGTTGGCAATGTCGAACAGGCGGCGGAAGCTGCGCTCGCGCAGCTGGTAGTACAGCTTCAGCTTCTGCTTCTCGACCAGGCCGCGGTTGTAGGTGGACATCTTGCCGCGTCGGCCGTCGCGACCGTGCTGGCCGGCCTTGTAGGGCTTGGATGCCAAGGGCGACTTGCGCGAGCCCCAGATGTTTTCCGCGAATCGGCGCGAGACGCGGTGCTTCGGTCCTGTGTAACGACCCATGAAAAGAACCTCTGTTCCGGATCGGCCACCTTCGGGCACACACAGCCCGGGGTGTCGCGCGAGCTCCGGCGTCGCGCGAGCGGCCAAACGAAGGCCGGCTCTTTCGAGGCGAAGAAGATAGCGATAGCCGGTGGGTTGGCAAGCTGTCGCCTGTGGAAAAGTGGGCGCGAAAACGGGGACAGTCCCCTTGCCCAAATGAGGGCCCGGCGCCTGTGGTCAGCAGGCGCCGGGCGTTGTGATTGGATTGTGTGGTGGGATGGTGTGATTGGCGCTGCTCTGGCGCCGCGGCAAACGCTCACGCGCTGGCCGATGAGGTGTACTTCAGGTGTAGTTGGGACTGACCTCCCGTTTCCGTCTTTGGTGGACCGCGACCGAGCAGCCCCGCGCCTTGTGAAAAGCTCTCCGGGGATCGCGGTCCGAATTCCGCGGCGATCTTGTCGCCTGCTCTATGCGTCGGTTGATTGCGCCGCGCGGCTTGAATGTTTTCGAAATCGGTGGGGCAGGAGCCGCAAGCGCAAGCGCGGAAGTAACCGTTACCCGCGCGCTGGCGCTTGCGGCTCTTGTTCACCGCCACGCGCTTGCGGCCTCCGGCCCTTCACTCCATACTCGACCCTGACCTGTCGAGGACTTCCCATGCACTTCGAAACGCGCGCCATCCATGCCGGCTATGACCCCTTCGACCACTTCGGCGCGGTGAATCCGCCCGTGTTCCTGAGCAGCACTTTCGCGCAGTCCGCCCCCGGCAAACACCAGGGCTTCGAGTACGCGCGCTCCGGCAACCCCACACGCAAGGCCCTGGAGGGTGTGCTGGCAAGCATCGAGGACGGTGAGCACGCCTGCGCCTTCAGCAGCGGCCTGGGCGCCACCGACAGCATCATCAAGCTGCTCAGCGCCGGCGACCACTGCATCGTGGCCGACGACGTGTACGGCGGGACATTCCGGATTTTCGACAAGACCTTCAAGCGCTTCGGCATCGAGTTCAGCTTCGTCGATACCACCAAGGTCGAAAACGTGCGCGCGGCCTTCAAGCCCAACACCAAGATGCTGTTCCTCGAGACTCCCAGCAACCCGCTGCTGAAGGTAAGCGACATCGCCGCCTTGACCGCCCTCGCCCGCGAGAAGAAGGCCATCAGCGTGGTGGACAACACCTTCGCCACACCCTACCTGCAACGGCCGCTGGAACTGGGCGCCGACATCGTGATGCACAGCTGCACCAAGTACCTGGGCGGGCACAGCGACGTAGTGATGGGCGCCGCGATCACGCGCGACCCGCAGCTGCACCAGCAGATCGCCTTCAACCAGAACGCCAGCGGCGCGGTGCCCGGCGGGCTGGACTGCTACTTGGTGCACCGCGGCATCAAGACTCTGGGCGTGCGCGTCGAGAGGTCGTGCGACAACGCGGAGCAGGTGGTGAGCTTCCTGCTCGAGCACAAGCGCGTCACCAGAATCTTCTACCCCGCACTCGAAAAGCACGTGAACCACGATGTCGCGGCCCGGCAGATGCGGCGCTTCGGGGCCATGATCAGCTTCGAGATCGACGGCAGCGTGGCTGACGGCGTGAAGGTGGTCAGCGACCGCAAGGTCTGGACGCTGGGCGAAAGTCTGGGCGGCGTGGAAAGCCTGCTGGAGCACCCGGCCAGCATGACCCACGCCAGCATCCCCAAGGAGATGCGCGCCAAGGCCGGCCTGAACGACGGGCTGATCCGCCTCAGCGTCGGCATCGAAGACCCGCGCGACCTGATTGAAGATCTGAAGAACGGGCTTGAGAGCTACTAGGATTGGGTTTGGAACAGCAAATTACCAATAACCAATTACCAATTTCCAATTGGCGTCGCTGCCTGTTTGGCCCTACGGTTTCCACTGCGGACAACTGCAAAAAGCACTCAACCACGAAGGGCCGCGAAGGGCCACTAAGGTGCCCTTCGGCGTCCGGCAGTTCTTCGTGGTCCTTCGTGGCCCTTAGTGGTTCAAATGCAGTTGCCTTTCGAGAGTCTCGGGCGCGTCGCCTTCAGGCCCCAGCGTGGGGCCGGCGATCCGCCGCCGCAGTATCATTGAAAATTGAAAATTGGTTATTGGTAATTCGCTGTTCAAGCCGGCCGCTGACTCCGGAGTTCGTTCCCCATGGCTGATAAGCTGATCATCGGCTCACGCGGCAGCATGCTGGCGCTTACTCAGTCGAACTGGGTGGCTGATGAATTGCGGCGTTTTCACCCGGGGCTCGAGGTCGAGATCGTCCAGTTCAAGACCACAGGCGATGTGAACCTGGGCGCATCGTTGTCAGAGCTCGGCGGCAAGGGCGCCTTCACCAAGGAACTCGAGGACGCGCTGCTGCTGAACAAGTGCGACCTCGCGGTGCACAGCCTGAAAGACCTGCCCACGGTGCTGCCCGACGGCCTGCGCATCGGCTGCACGCCGCCGCGCGAGACCACGGAAGACACTTTGGTGTTCGCGCGCCGGCTGGGCACCATCGACGACGACTCCGACCCGCTGGTCTTCCTGCCTGAGGGCGCCACGGTCGGCACCTCCAGCCTGCGCCGCAAGGCCATGCTGCTGGCCATGCGCCCCGACCTGAAGGTGATCGAGTTCCGCGGCAACGTGGACACTCGCCTCGACAAGCTCGAGGATAAGAAGGCCGACGCCATTGTCCTCGCCTCGGCCGGCCTTAACCGCCTGGGCCTGCTGGACATCTCCGTCCGCCCCGACCGTGTGGCTTCAACGTTCGACGCGCTGGCGCTGCGCGCGCCCGGCTGGCTGCCGGCCGTGGGGCAGGGCGCGCTGGGCGTCGAGATCCGCGCCAACGATGAGCGGACCCGGCAACTGCTGGCGCCCCTGCACGACGCGGCGACGTACGCCGCCACGGCCGCGGAGCGCGCCTTTCTGAACCGGCTGGGCGCGGGCTGCCAGGCGCCGGTGGCGGCTCTGTCCATAGCACCCGAGGGCAGCAGCCTGAGATTGACCGGGCGCGTGCTGGCGCTGGACGGGACGCAGGTGGTTGAGACCGAGGACGAAGGCGAGATCGGCAAGCCCGAAGAGCTCGGGCGGCGCGTGGCGGACTGGTGCCTGGAGAACGGCGCCGCGGGCCTGGTGTAGGCGCGCGTTCCCGCCAGTTTTTTGGCATGTAAGCGCTTGCGGGGATCGGCGTCCTATTGGTGAGGGAACGGGAGAATTCTAGACTGTCGGGACCCCGCTTGATCCCCTCACAGGCACGGAGTCCATTCCAGACGGAGCTTACACATGGAGAAGAAGGCGATTTTACCGGCAGTCACGATCGCGCTGCTTTCGTGCATTGCCCTGATGCTTACGGTGATCGGCGGGCTGTACGCCTACAACACGTTCGCCGGCAGCGCGCAGCCTGTCGCGGCCCAGAGCTCGGGCACCGACAAGGGTCCTGAATGGTCGGCGTCCTCGATCACGGTCGGCGGCAACCAGGAGTTCATGGTGGTGATCAAGGAGGTCGAAAACCCCTACGAGCAGGGCCAGAAGGCCACGCAGATGGCGGTTTACGAAATCCGCTCGGCCGGCACTGCCAAGGCTGACCTGTACTTCGTGGCCTCGCGTCTGCTGGAGTACGACTTCAAGCTGCCGGACCACAGCGGCCAGGATGCCAAGGGGAAGGGTTTCTCTCCGCTGGGTGTGAAGAAGGCGGTTGAGGAATCGAAGAAGAAGTAGCGGTTCAGGGGCCGATCAATCGGCTGTCATATTCCTATCACAGGGCGTTTTCGGTACTTGCGCCGGAAACGCCCTGTCCATTACTATAGGGCTTTGAATAAGCGTGCCTGTGGGTCCGGCGGAATGTACGCCGGGGTAGGCGCGTGAAGTCCCCCAATGCCGGAGCTGTTCCGGAGCAACCCGATATGCCGAACTACAAGTCATTTGACGACGTGCTGAACGAGCTGGAGATGGACGAAGACGAGCTCAAGCGGCTCGTTTCGGAAGGTCAGATTCGCGCATTCCGCGATGACGACAAAATGAAGTTCCGCTCGGAAGACGTCCAATCCCTGAGCCGCGCCCGCAAGCCGTCCGGCGGCGGTGGCGAGATCGACCTGGGCGAAACGCAGCTAGGCGGCGAAAGCCTCGAGATCATCGAGGAAGAGACCGACGAGACGCTGCTCGACCTCGGCAATCTCAGCAGCGACCAGGACTTCGAAGACACCGGCGCGACCAGCGTCCCGACCGTCGAGTTGTCCGACATCGGTGAAGACCAGGATGCCACCCTCACCGAAGAGCTCGTGTTCGACGAGACCGATGAGCTGGGCGGACTGGACTTCGGCGAAGAGGACGCCGACGCCACCCAGAAGATCGAGGGCGGACTCGACCTCAGCGACGAAGACGACGTCGGCCTGCAGACCGAGCCGGTCGAAACCGCAGGCCTGGATGAACTCGATGAGCTTGAGGACGTCGGCGAACTCGACGATGTCGGATCCGTCGAGGAAGAAACCCACGGCTACGCCGACACCCGCATGGCAGGCCCGCCCATGGGCATGCCGGGCGCCGTCCAGATCCAGGAGCAGGTCAAGTTCGTCGAGATCGTGCCCAACGAGGGCATCGCCTGGAAAGTGCTCACCGGCCTGACGTTCCTGCTGGTGATGGTGCTGATGGTGACGCCGCCAGCCCTGGGCATCAACTCGGGCGACGACGACGTTCCGCTGGGCAGCTTCTGGGGCAGCATCGCCTACTCGATGTACCTTAAGGGCCCCAACCAGCAGCCTGCCATCGCGCAGAGCGCCTATGAGGTTGAAGATCCCAGCCGGCGCGATGAGCCCGAGCCCTTCTCGGTCAGTACCGGCGCTGACGACATCGTGTGGCCCGGCATGAACGTGATCCGCAACTTCTCCGGCTACGCGGTCGGCGGCGCATCCGACGTCGGCGGTGGAGCGGCGGGGGAAGAGCCGGCCGAAGAAGAACCGTCCGAAGAATAGTCCGCAACCCGTCCAAGCACCCCGCCACGGCGGGGTGCTTTTCTTTTCCGGGGCGGTTACTACGTTTGGAATACAGGTGACGCATGACCCCGACGGTTCTGCTGATCGACGAAAACGAGGCGGTGACCAGCATCGTGAAGGCGCTGCTGATCCGCAACGGCTACAGCGTCGAGGTCCTGAGCCCGGGTGCCGACGTGATGCAGTACCTGGTGGAAAAGCCCGTGGACGTGATCGTCTCCGACGCCCAGGCCGGCAACGGCAACGCCTATCACCTGGTGCGCAGCATTCGCTCGGACCCCGCAACCGCCGACATCCCGCTGGTGTACCTGACCGCCGGCGCCAGCCTGGAGGACGAGTTCGAGGCCTACCTTTCCGGCGCCGACGCCTTCATCACCAAGCCGTTCCGCGCCCGCGACCTGCTGGCGGCAGTCGACAACGTGCTGCACCGCAAGCCGATCAGCACCAGCAGCGGCAGGCTGGCGGTGGTGCAGGAGGTCGCGCGTGTGCTGGCCTGTGTGTCCGATGAGCGCCACCGCCTGGTGCGCCAGGCCATGAAGCAGGCGGGGTTCGAACTCGAGTTTGAAACCCGCCTTGACCGCGCGTTCTCGCGCATCGACCGTGAGCGCTTCCACCTCCTGATCTGCGACGCAACCAAGGACCCGGATGCGGCCGCGCAGGTGCGCGAGTTCGTGTCTCACTTTGCGCTTGCCATCCCGGTGGTACTGCTGCACGGCAAGGACCAGGCGCCGCGCGCGCCTGCCAATGACCCGCAGTTCGTGACCGTGCGCTTGCCCGCCACCACCGTGGAACTCGCGGATAAAGTGCGCAAGGCGATCCTCGACTTCGGCGGACCGCCGTAAGCAGAGGTTAGAGGTCGGAGGTCAGGGAACTGCCGGGTACGTTTATGGTTGCTTTCGTGTGGTCACCTGTGGAGCATCCGCGAACTCGAGCCCCAAGCCCGGACCCCTGACCTCAAACCTCTGATCTCTGACCTCCGACCTCTGCCATGTTCATCTACATCACACGCGCCCTGCCCGACGTTGCCGCCGAAATGCTGGCCCGGGCCCTGCCCGGTGCTCGCATCGAGCTGAACCCCCACGACCGCAACCTCAACCGTGCCGAGTTGATCGAGGCGGCCAGCGGATGCGACGCCCTGCTTTGTACCCTGGCCGATCCGCTCGACGCCACGCTGATCGAGGATCTGGGGCCGCAACTGAAGGTGATTGCCACCTGCGCCGTGGGTTACAACAACATCGACCTGCAGGCCGCGAAGAACCGCGGCATCGCGGTGTGCAACACGCCCGGCGTGCTGACCGACGCCACGGCCGAGGTCGCCGTCGGTCTGATGCTGGCCTGCGCGCGACGTTTTGTCGAGGGCGACTCCTTGACGCGTCAAGGATTGTTCTCGGGCTGGGCGCCGCTGCTGCACCGCGGGCACGGCGTGTACGGCAAGACCGTGGGCATCGTGGGCGCCGGGCGCATCGGCAAGCGGGTGGCGGCCACCATGAAGCACGGCTTCGGCTGCCGCATCCTGTACCACTCGCGCGAAGACCACGTGGACTGGGAGAACGAACTGGATGCCGAAAAGGTCGAACTCGGCGAGTTGCTGGCGCGCTCCGATTTCGTCAGCCTGCACTGCCCGCTGACGCCCGACACGCATCATCTGCTCGACGCCGACATGCTGAAGCTGATGAAGCCCACGGCCGTGCTGGTCAACACCGCGCGCGGGCCGGTGGTCGACGAGCAGGCGCTGGTGCAGGCCCTGCGTGAAAGGCGCATCGCCGCGGCGGGCCTCGACGTCTATGAGGGTGAGCCCGCCCTGGCGCCAGGGCTCAGCGAGCTGCCGAACGTGATCCTGCTGCCGCACATCGGCAGCGCCACGATCGAGACCCGTGACGAAATGGCCCGCATGTGCGCCCGCGCGGCGATCGCGGTATTGACTGGTCAAGAGCCGCCGCATCGCGTGGCATGACACACCCGCAAGGTGCGGCGGGCCCGGGCTGACGCGTCAACGCTGCGCGTCCTTGGCCTTCTGCAGCCACTGCCGGATGTGCCCGCGGACGGCTTCGTAGTGCGGGTCGCGGTCCAGCGCTTCCTCGAACTTCTTCTCGGCGGCCTGGTGCTTGCCCTGTACGAACAGCAGGCGTCCCTCGAAGTACGAGGTCTCGAAGCTGCGCGCGTTCAGGTTGGCCAGCGTGCGCACGATCGGCTCGGCCTTTTTGGCGTCTTCGTCGTCCAGGGCGGCGCGGGCAAAGCGCACCTGCTTGCGGAACTCGGCCAGGTCTTCCGCTTCCGGGGCGCGCGCGTCGCGCGGCAGGTTGCTGCTGCGCTCGATGCGCAGGCGCAGTGCCGCAACCGCCCCGCCATCCAGCATGCGCTGCACAGGCACGTACATGTATTCACCATAGGTATGGGGCGCCGTTGAGACCCACATCTCGCCGGTGGTCACGTTGGTGATCACGCTGTGGCTGCAGATGCCGGCATCAATCGCGTTGCGGTTGCCCAGGCCCAGTTCCTTGTCGCCGCGGCCTTTCCGGTCGCGCAGGATCTCGAGGCAGGCCTGCTTTTCGATCGCGCCCAGCTTGCGCTCGACCAGCTCGCTCAACCGCTCATGGCGATAGCTGGTGGTGGCGCGTTCGATCTGCTGCAGGTTCACCGGGTCGTCTTTCAGGGGCTCTGTCAGCATGTGGTTGGTCTGCAGGATGCGCCCCGGCTGCTCGGCCTCGCGCATGGCGCAATGGCCCGGCGACTTCTCGATCACCACCGCGCGGCCGTCTTTGCGGCTGGCGATCATGTAGGTGTCGCTGACGAACACGGGTGTCTTTTCGATCAGCGCAAATGCCTGCTCGATGGTTTCGCACTCCTGCAGCACGCGGCGCACCAGCAGCGAAACCGGCGTGCCCATGCGCCCGAAGCCGACCTCGTCGGTGCGCGCGGCGTTCACATGCACGCTCAGGCCGACGCGGTTCATGCCGGTGACCGCGCCAGCCATGCCGGCCCAGGCCACGTGAACGTAGGCGTGGCCTTGTTCGGGCCAGACGTAGACCACCGCCTTGTCCACGTCGAACACTTCGCCGGCCTCAAAGTCAAAGTTGCGCGCGACATACAGGTTGCCGTCGGCGCTGGCATCGCCCCAGGCGGCAAAGGCCGTGCAGCCCACGAAGTCGCTGGTGGTGACCAGCGGGTGGTCGATGAAGATGTGGCTGATGTCGTGGGCGGCATGATAGTTGAGAATGCGGTGGTACAGCGGCACGTCGTCCGGGTGCTGGTCGATGCTGCCTTCGGTGAGGCCCAGCATCTCCAGTTGCTCGGCATCGCTGACGTGCTGCGGCAGCGTGCGGTTGTTGATCGCCACCAGCTGCTTCACGGCCCAGAAGGCCGCGCGGTTGGGCACGAACTCGTTCACGGTCTCGAGCAGCAGCTGTTCCTGCTTCGCCGTCAGGTCCTGGCACAGCCGCGCGTTGGCGTAACCGCGCTGCCAGGGGTCGCCGCTCAAGCCAAGCTCGTGCAGGCCGTCACGCTCGCGTCGCCAGTTGTCGCCCAGCAGCTTGACCGGATGGTTCTGCATGGTGCGCTCGGTGATCTCGAGCTTCGCCAGCTCACGGCCGCCGTCATAGGCGGGCGGCTCGGCGATACACCAGTTGCGGACGTAGACCGACACACCTACCAGCAGCGCCATGCACAGCGCCACGCCCGCCATGCCCAGCCGAGTCACCCAGCCGTGCACGCGCGGGAACGATGAGCGCTTGCCGGTCCGCAGCGCGGCCAGCTCGGATTTCATCAGCGCATGCACGCGCTGCTTGAGCTCGGACGCTTCGCGCGGGTCAGACAGGCCCTTGGTGGGGATGGGCTCAAGCACCTTGATGACGGTGTCCGGGTGGTGCACCAGCGGGCTGCCCTTGCGCACACAAGCGCCCGTGCCGTCAATCACCACGGGCACGATCGGCACTTGAGCGTCCATGGCCAGCACAAAGGCGCCGTTCTTGAAGCGGCGCAGGCGGCCGTCAGGGCTGCGGCTGCCTTCCGGGAAGACCAGGATGCTGACGCCGTCTTTCAGCCAGTTGAGCGCGGTGTCGAAGCCGCGCGGGCGGTCGGGGTCGGACTCGTCGCCTTCGTCATCGACCTGGATGTGGCGGGCCAGCTTGTTGAGCTCACCCATCAGCGGATACTTGAAGGGCCAACCTTTGATCATCCAACGAGCGTTCACCGGCAGCATCAGCGCCATCAGGATGTCGAGGATCGACTGGTGGTTGCACACGATTACGCATGGCTGCGGGAACGCCTGCCGCCGCGCGTTGATGCGGCGCTGCTGGCCGAAGGGGTACAGCCGGAAGAACCAGCGGGCAATGCGGCGCTGGCCGGTATAGAAGGCGTCGCCACGATGCTTGACGAAGAAACGATCCGCCAGCCAGTACGGCAACTCAAGCACGAACAGGAAGAATGCCAGCTGCGCGCCCAGCAGCCCGTAGGCGCACACCGAACGCAGGACATTCATCACCGGGTTGGAGGGCGGTGGGTACGAGTATTCCGGATCGCTTGAGTCCGCCATTTCAGGCCCTTTTACCCACTTGCGCCGCAACGGTGCACAGGCGCAGAATAGGTATATTCACGGGGTCGCTCGAGCACCAGTTCCGCGTCAAGGCGCGGCAGTTAAAACATGACGACGGACAGCATCCGCAAGCAGGTAGATCAAATCGTGGCCGAAGAGTTCGAGCTGGATCCGGCCGACATCACGCCAACCAGCGATCTCTACGACGACCTCGGCCTCGACAGCCTGGACGCCATCGACCTGGTGGTGGCGCTCGAGAAGAACTTCGGCTTCAAGGTCGAAGAAGGCGCCGCCCGCAAGATCCGCAGGCTCGAGCAGCTCTACCAGTTCGTGCAGGAACGCGTGGCCTAGGGGACTGTCCCCGCAGTTGGGGACTGTCCCCGTTTGTGGTTTCAAACCACCCGCAAGCTCAACTCCGCCACCTCCCTGTCGCCGTCACGCAGCAGCGCCTTTACCCGGCTGCGCCCTTCCTCGGCCGGCTCCACGCTGACGCTCAACTCCAGCTCGCGCCCCGGGCCCGTCGGGTTCATGAACTTGGCGCGCGTAACCTCGGCCAGCCGCACCGGCCACCCGATCAGCCGCCCCGCGAAATGCACCGCAGCCGCCACCTGCACCACGGCGGGCAGCACCGGCCCTTCAGGAAAGTGCCCCTTGAAGAACTCTTCCGCGCCGGAGAAGCGCAGGCGCGCCGTGCCGGCCTCGAAGGAGAGCGTGGCGGCGTCCAGGTCAGCGGCCAGGTTCATCCGTCCTCCTTGGCCTGGAAGGTTTTGTCGGGCCAGGGCCGGTCGCGCGCCGTGAACTCAGAGATCGCGATAGTGAGCTTGTAGGGCGGGCCCTTGGACTGCACGCCGCGCTCGCGCAGCACGATCACGGAAGGCAGCCACGCGCCGTCGAAGTCCTTCCACTCGTACTGGTCCACGCGGTACAGGCTGCGGTCGCTTTGCCGGAAGTCGTACCAGTCAACGCGCGGCGGATCGCCGGCGAGCCGCAGCTGCAGCTCGCCGTGTTTGCCAAGCATGTTCGCGCGCGCGCCGCTTTCGTCCTCGCGCACCTCGGCCTGATTGAAGGCGAGGCCGCCGGCGCCAAGGGTGGTGCGGCTTTCGGCAAACTCGGTTTCCAGCAGGAACACGCGCTCGATGTCGCGCGCGATGTTCTCGAGCACGGCCTGGTCGAACTCCTCGGCCGCGAAGATGCGAATCAGTTCACCGTCTGCAAACGCGATGTCGAACAGCTTGAGCCCCTGCTCGGACATGCCCTGCAGGCGGAATCGGCCGGGGCGCTGCACGATCAGGTAGCCCATCAGCGTGCGGGTGGTGACGCGAAAATCCAGCGTCACGGTCTGCACGCACTTGAATTGCTCGGGCCAGCGGGCGTTGAACGCGCCCGCCACGGTCGCCGCGTCCAGGGCCGGCGTGGGCGCAGGCTCCAGCCGCTTGTAGGGGTCGGTCTCGGCGCACGCGGCCAGCGCCAGAGCCAGCAGCAGGATTGCAGTGAACGGAACACTCGAACCTGCATGCAGCCGCCGCCAAAGCGGTCGAGTACGAGCCGTTGCCTGCGGAGCAGGCCGACAACCGTTAGCCCCCGGCGTAAGCCGGGGGAAAACCGCGCCGCCTTCCAGCGAGCCGCGGAGCGGCGACACAACCGTACGATCACGAACCATGCCTGCCTCGAATCTCCAGCAGCGTCGGCACCACGGCCAGCGTCAGCACCAGCGCGCTGGTCACGCCCAGCGCCGTGGTCACTCCCACGCTGAACAACGCCGGGTGCCGGGCCAGCGCCAGTGAGCCGAAACCGAACAGCGTGGTCAAGGCCGCAACCAGCACGCCCGCGCCCGCGTGTTTCAGTCGCTCGTCGGCGTGCTCGCGCGAATCCGAGCCCCGGTAGGTCTGCACGAAGAAGATGCCGTAGTCGATGCCCAGCCCCGCGATGAACACCGTGACCAGCGTGTTGATGATGTTGAACGGGATGCCCAGCAGCGCCATCAGCCCTAGCGTCCAGGCCATGCCGCCGGCCACCGGCACCAGCGCGATCGCCACTTCGCGCGGGTTGCGGAAGGTCAGCCACAGCACCGCCAGCACAAGCAGCAGGCTGATGCCGCCCACGTACAGCAGGTCGTGCTGGATGAACTGGACCATACGGCCGACAAACGCCGCCTTGTTCAGCACCACCGCCGCGGGCTGGCGCGCCTTCAGCTCGCCCATTCTTGACGCGTCAAGTTGCGCGGTGGTGCCGATGTACCAGCGCCCGTCCTGCTCACTGATGAAGTTCCCCAGCAGCAGCCACACCGGGCGCTCTTTCAGCTTCGCGGCGTCCAGCGGCTGCGGCTCCTGCGTCAGCTTCAGCTTGTCGAAGAACGCCTGCAGCCGGCTTTCCTTCATCTTCAACTGCTGGCCCGGCTGGTTGGGGTGCGGCACGCCGGTCTCGGTCACCAGCCTGCGCACCTGCTCGATGCGTCGCTCGCTCCAGAAGCGGCGCCAGCGCGCCACGTTGTCCTGCTGCGTCTGCAGCGCGGGCAGCACCCAGGCGGCGCTCTCATACTTCGCCCCCATTGCGTGCAGGTCGTGGGCCGCCAGGTCGTTCTGGCGCAGGGCCTGCTCAAGCTCAACGCCTCCCACCACCACCAGCGTGCGGCTCAGGGTCTCCTGGCCGAAGGTCTGCGCCACCAGCGTTTCCGAGGCCCGGGTCTGCTCGCTCTTGCCATCCAGGTTCAGCACGTCGCCGTCGAAACCCACCGAAGGCACGAACGCCGCCAACCCCAGCGTGATCGCGCCCATCACACCCAGCAGCGGCCAGCGCAGCCGGCGCCGCCCGCGCTGGATCGCCCCCACTACGCCTGCGATCGCCATAGCCGCCCGCGGCTTCGGCCCCATGCACCGCAACAGTTGCGGGCCGGCCGTGAACGCGAACGCCAGCGAGCCCGCGATGCCCGCCACCGCCATCTCCGCCAACTGGTGCAGGCCGTCGAACTCGGAAAAACGCAGCATGGCGATCGCCGCGATGGTGGTCAGCATGGCGATGAAGCCCGGCCGGCCCACATGCCGCAGCGCCAGCCGCGCGCGCTCTTCGCGTTCGGCATCGAGGCTGCCGTAGGTGGTGACGAGGTGGATGCCGTAATCGACCGCGATGCCCAGCAGCACGGCGGCGAAGCCCGCGGTGATGGCAGACAGCTCGCCATGCACCAGGCCCTGCGAGCCCAGCGCCATCGCGAAACCGAAACCCACGCTCAGCAGCGTGACCAGGATCGGCGTCAGTGCCCGGAACGCGAGCAGGAACAACAGCAGGATCGCGATCACCGAGGTCGCAATGGTCAGGTGCATGTCCGTGCGCAGCACCTCGGCGTTGTCCACGCTGCTGCGGTGCGCGCCGATCACGTGCGGCGTGACGCCCTCCGGCAGCTGCGCCAGGGCGTCGTCCAGCGCGTGCATCAGCGTGCGGCCTTTGCCGGTGTTGCTGGATGGAAAGTCGGCCTCCACCAACAGGATCGCCAGCCGGCCGTCGGCGCTGAGGATGCGGCCTTGCGCGTCGGACTTGCCGGCGAAGCCGCTGTTCAGTTTCTCGAAGCGGCGCAGCGTCAGCTCGTCAAAGCCGAACGGGTCAGCCGGGAAGGTCTTGACGATCTTGATGCCCTCGGCGCCGGCCTGGCCGTCCACGTAGGCTTGCAGCGCTTTGCGGTACCAGTCAGCGTTGAGTCGCGCCTCAACCTGCGCCTGCATGGCTTCGTCGAACAGCAGCGGCGTTTTGCCCGGGTCGCCGGGCTTGCTCATGTACAGCTCGGCGATGTCCTGCTGCGCGGCCTGGTCGATGCGCGAGACCACCTCGCGGATGCCCTCCAGCTTGCGCAGGGCGGCGTCGGCCTGGTCCACAGCCGCGGCCAGTTTCGCGGGCTCGTCGCACTCGAGCGCGACCACGATGCGCTCCAGCCCGCGATAACGCTTGATCGCGAGCTGCGCCTCGGACACCAGCGGCTCGTCGCGCGGCAGCAGGGCGAACACGTCTTCCTCGAAGTCGATGCGCAAAGCGCCGACCACGGCCGCGACCAGCAGCACGACAACGACGACCGGCAGCAGAAACGGCCGCCGTTTCAGGAAGTCGAACAGTTGCTCAAAGGGTCCGCGCATGACGTGAGGATTGTGAAGGCAAGGCGCCGGAAGCGCCAGCCATCACGCGCGAAAGGTGAATCAGGAAGCCTTGCGCCGCTTGCGCCTTGGCTTGGCGGCTTCGGTGGACGGATCGTACTCCGTCCACTGCGGCGTCGTGTTACGGGTTACCGGCTTCCCCTTAGAAGGGTAGCGGGTGACTGAACCCTTGATGGTTTTAATCTTCACGGTAACGCCTCCGGGTCTCCAAAGTCTATCACAGTTGACGCAATGGGAACACCGTTGAGCACGACCTCAATACGGTAGGTCTTGGCCTCCGCCTGCAATAGGCCGAAATTGTAGGTGCTTTCCACGAACCGGCCGACACCGATCTCCAGTTCGACCTCGGTTTCAACCACGAGGTTTGAACCTCGCCAGATCCGAAGGAACCAGTCGAAATCCTGCGCTTCGTTGGGTCGGTGGAATTCGACATACACACCCAGTCGCTCTGGAGGAGACCTCCATGCGCGACGAACGCGCCACAAAGTGTGTGGGCTCTTCGCCCCAACCCTTTCGCACGTTACCAGTCGGCTGACGGTGATCATGCGCCTTCCTCTTTAACGGGCGGCTCAGTGGCGGCCTTGACTTCGCGGATCAGTTCCTCGGTGCCGAGGATGCTGCCCGCCACGCCGAAGCCGGTTACGCAGGCGCCCAAGATGCCGGGCGTGCCCGTGCCCGCGCCCGTGACGTACAGGCCTCTATAGCGCGTGCGGCGGCGCACACCGAAGCGGCCTTGTGCGCTGAGGCAGGGCTGCACACCGTAGATGCCGCCGCGCGGGTAGCCCGCGTAATCGCGCAGGGTCAACGGTGTTGACGCGTCAACTACATGCAGCTTACCCTTCAACTGCGGCAGACGCTGCTCGATCATTGCCAGGATGTTCGCCGTAAGCTTGTCTTTCAGTGCCTGGTAGGCGGCATCACGCTTGAACGTGCGGCTGTGCTGCCAGGGCTCGAACCACTCCCAGAGCGCGCTGCCCATGGCGCTGAACAGCTGATGGCCGCCACCCGCCGGCGGCAGGTTCAGGATCGCGTCGGCCGGGCCGTCCATCACCGGCTGATAGAAACAATCCGGGTCGTCGCGGCGCAGCAGGTAATGGTTACGGCCGCTGATGCCGGTCAGGTCGGCCTGCGGGTCAACCGTGCCATAGACCACAAACGCGCCCACGCACTCCGGCGCATCGGCCATGCGCTCGCGCAGGGCCTTGCGATAAGCGTCTTCGGGCAGCAGCTTGACGGCCACCCGCGGGTGCACGGCCAGGATGACTTCGTCGGCGCGCAGCAGTTCGCCGTCTTCCAGCTCGACGCCGGCGGCCTGTTCGCCCTCCACAAGCACGCGTTTGACCGGCGCGCGCAGGCGCAGCTCGCCACCCAGCTCGCGCAGGCGCTTGACCAGCGGGCGGGTGATCGCGTCGCCGCCGCCGACGATGTAGTGCGGGCCTTCCACGGCGCTGCCCACCACGGCCGCGTGGATGGCCAGGGGCACGTCGGCGGCGGGCACAGCGTAGAGCGAAGACTGCGCACACAGCAGAGCGCGCAGGCGGGGGCTGACACCCAGGCGCTGCAGAAACTGCTCCAGGCTGGTCTCGTACAGCTCGCGGTCGTAGGCGCCCTCGGCGTCCGGGTTCAGGGAGTGCCAGTTCAACGCCGCTTCCACGGCGCGCATGCGGGCCACGTAGGCGTCGATCGCCGCCGCTTCGCCCGGGCATGCCTGTTTCAGGGCCTCGGCCAACCGGTCCCAGCCCACGGGCACGCAGAACTCGCCGGAAGGCAGGCTGATGCGGTCGAAGCAGTCAGGGTCCAGCGGTTGGGTTGACACGTCAAGATTCATGTAGCGCAGCAGCCGCCACATGACCTGCCCCGGGTACAGCGAGCCCACGTAGTGCACGCCGGTGTCGAAGCGGCACGCCCCGAAGGGCCCTTTGCGCTGGAACATCTGCATGCAGCCGCCCGCCACGTTGTGCGCCTCCAGCACCAGCGGCCTGCGCCCGTGCATGGCAAGCACCACGGCGGCGCTCAGGCCGCTGATGCCGGAACCGACAATGATGGTCGAGTAACTCACGCGCTCATCAGAAGGAACAAGAGCCGCCAGCGCAAGCGCGCGGCTAAACACGCGCCAGCACGACGGCGGCGTTGGTGCCGCCGAAGCCGAAGCTGTTGACCAGCACGCGCTGTAGAGGCCGCTCGAGTGTACGCGCCACCACGTTGATCTTGGCCGCGCCCTCTTCCTGCGCCTCGAAGTTCAGGTTCGGGGCGATGAAGCCGGCCTGCAGCATCAGGGCGCTGTACAGGATCTCGGAAGCCCCGCTCATCCAGCACTCGTGGCCGGTCATGCCCTTGGTGCTGCTGACGGGCGTGTGCTCGCCGAACACGTCGCGGATGGCCTCGGCCTCCTTGGCGTCGCCGATCAATGTGCTGGTCGCGTGGGCGTTGATGTAGTCGATCGCGCCGGGCTGAAGCTCGGCGTGGCCGAGCGCCATGCGCATGGCGCGCCGCGCGCCGTCGCCGCTGGGCAGGGTCAGGTGCTCGCCGTCGCTGCTGAAGCCGTAGCCGATCAGCTCGGCTAATGGCTTGCCACCGCGGGCCTTGAGGTGGCTTTCGCTTTCCAGGATCAGCGCCGCCGCGCCGCCGCTGGGCACCAGGCCGTCCCTTGACCTGTCAAAGGGCCGGCTGGCCTGGCGGGGCGCGTCTTCGCGCTTGCTGAAGGTGCCGAGCGCGTCAAAGCTGGCCATGCTCTCCCAGTTGATCTCCTGCATGCCGCCGGTGATCACCACGTCCTGCAGCCCGGCGCGGATCAGCGTGAAGCCCTGCCCCACCGCGTGCGCGCCGCTGGCGCAGGCGGCCGCCAGCGTCCAGGCCGCGCCCTGCGTGCCGAGCAGCGCGTTGAGGTTCATGGTGGCGGTGCTGTTCATGCACTGGAAGATGTAGCCGCTGCCGAGCTGCTGGGTGGTGCCGTCGCGGCGCACGGCGTCGGCGACCTCGACGTTGGGCTGGCTGGTGCTGTCGTTGCCGATGATCAGCCCCACGCGCGGGCTGCGCAAGCTTGACAGGTCAAGGCCCGCGTGTTCGATCGCCTCGAAGGCCGAAAACGCACACCACTGGGCGCTCTCGTGCATGCTCTTGCGCGCCTTGCGGTCCAGGCGCGACTTGGGGTCAAAGCCGATGACCTCGCCCGTCAGCGCCGAGCGGAAGCCGAGCTCGCGCCGCCGCGGGTCCAGCACCACGCCGCTGCGCCCCTCGCGCAAGCCAGCCTCAATCTCGCCCAGCGAATTGCCAAGGCAGGAAACCGCGGCCAGGCCAGTGATGAACACTCTCTCGGTCATGGCGCGGCTGCTCCCTTCGTCGGCGGCAACAGCAAATAACCAATAACCAATAACCAATAACCAATTGCAGACCGCTGACTGCCGTGAATTGGTAATTGGTTATTGGTTATTGGTAATTCGCTGTTCAATGGGCCATCCCTACATGTACATCCCGCCGTTGACGCCCAGCACCTGGCCGGTGATGTAGCCGGCCTGCTCGCTGGCGAGGAAGCTGACCGCCGCGGCGATCTCGTCCGCGGTGCCGAAACGCCCCAGCGGCACGGCCTTGGCCAGCTCTTCCCTGGGCAGGTCTTTCACCATGTCGGTCTCAATGAAGCCGGGCGCGACCACGTTGACAGTGATCTTGCGGCTGGCGATCTCCTTGGCGAGCGCCTTGCACGCGCCGATCAAGCCCGCCTTGCTGGCCGAGTAATTCACCTGGCCCGCGTTGCCTGCCTGGCCGGAAACGCTTGAAATCGCAATGATCCGCCCGCTGCGGCGCCGCAACATGCCGCGCAGGCAGGCCTTGGCTACGTGGTAGAAGCCGCCCAGGTTGGTGTCGATCACGCTGGACCATTCTTCGGGGCTGGTCATGGCGAACAGGCCGTCGCGGGTGATGCCGGCGTTGCTGACCACCACGTCGGGCGCGCCCTCGGTTTCGATCAGCGGCTCAAGCGCGGCCCGCACGGCCTCGCCGTCCGCGACGTTGAAGCCCACCGGTATCGCGCTGCCGCCCGCAGATTCGATCTCCGCGCACAGGCTTTCGGCCTCTGCCTTGCCGCGCCCGTAGTTGACCCATACCCGGTAGCCGTCGGCTGCCAGGCGTTTTGCCACGGCGCGTCCGATGCCCCGTGATGCCCCTGTAACCAGTGCGATGCCTGCCAAACCTGCCTCCTGTGCGGGCGCTTTACACTTCGCGCCGAGGGTGCGTATATTAGCTGGCTTGCCGGGCGTCGAGTAGGGCGCTTTCGGTGTGGGGCGGCAGCAAGCAAGGAAGCGGACCGTGGAAGCCCTGGTAGATGAACTGAAGACCCTGATTATCGAGCACCTGAACCTCGAGGACGTCGACCCCGGCAAGGTCGACCCCGAAGCGCCGCTGTTCGGTGAAGGGCTCGGCCTCGACAGCGTGGACGCGCTGGAGTTGGTGATGCTGATGGAGACCACCTACGGCGCGCGCATCGAGTCGTCCGAGGTGGGCAAGAAGGCGTTCGCCACGCTCAGCAGCCTGGCCCGTTTCGTGCAGGAACACCGCAAGAAGTAGCGAGCCAAAGCCGGAGATCGGCGGCGGGACGCGTCGCCCGCGTTCTTGCGTTAGCACTGGGTTGCGACCAACCCTGGCCGAAAGTGTACGACGCAGCCTATGCCCCAGCCGCCTCTACAGCCTGTCGCGATTACCGGCCTTGGCGTCATCGGCGCCTGCGGGCGCGGCCTGGCCGCCATGGAACGGGCCCTGCGCGAAGGGCGCGAGGGCGTGGGCAGATTGGACCTGTGGCCTTCCACCATCGGCGACTTGCCAGTCGGCCAGTACCGCAGCGACCTGGATGCCGACCTGGACTCCGTGCCCGGCCTGACGCCGCACCTACGCAAGCGGCTGTCGCGCTCCGACGCGCTGGCCCTGGTGGCCGCCGCCGAGGCCGTGGAGCAGGCAGGCCTTTCCTCGCTGCAGGCCACCGGCGCCTACGTGGGCCAGAGCGTGTGCGGCACACTCACCAGCGAAGCCCTCTACATAGAAGCACGCAACCGCGCCAAGGCCGGCAACCCCGAGAAGCTGGACCTGCGCGGGGCCTTCGTGCACGAGGGTGCCAACACCCTGGATCGCATGGCCGAAGCCTTCGGCCTGCGCGGCCCCACGCTCAGCTTCATGACCGCCTGCAGCAGCGCCGCCAACGCTATCGGCCTGGCGGCGGACGCGATCCGCGCCGGGCGCGCCGAAGTGATGCTGGCTGGCGGCGCGGACAGCCTGTCGCGCATCGCCTTCAACGGTTTCTGCAGCCTGAAGGTGGTAAGCCCGGACGGGCCGCGCCCCTTTGACCGCGAGCGCCAGGGCATGATGGTAGGTGAAGGCGCCGGCATGCTGGTGCTGGAGTCAGCCGCGCGCGCCAAGGCGCGCGGCGTCAAGGTGCTTGCCTGGCTCAGCGGCTACGGCCACTCCTGCGACGCGCACCACCTGACCGCGCCGCACCCCGAGGGCAAGGGCGCCATCGCCGCCATGCGCGAAGCGCTTGAAATGGCGGGTTTGCAGCCGTCAGACATCGGCTACATCAACGCCCACGGCACGGCCACGCTGGACAACGACCGCACGGAAGCGCGCGCGATCAGCGGCGTGTTCGGCGATGGCGCTGTGCCGGTCAGCAGCACCAAGCGCTTTTTCGGGCACACGCTGGCGGCGGCCGGCGGCATCGAAGCAGTGGTTTCGGTGTGGGCGCTGCGGCACAAGCTGCTGCCCGCCAACCTGGGCCTGCGCGCGCCGCTGGAAGATGCCAAGCTGGACCTGGTGGCCGAAAACCGCGGCGCACCGGGTTTGCGGCACGTGCTGTCGAACAGTTTCGGCTTTGGCGGCAACAACGCAGCGCTGGTTTTCACGGAGGCAGAGTGATGGACCCCCAGCGCCAGCAACAGTTGAACTGGCTGTTCGAGCAGGTGTTCATTGCGGCGCAGCGCGTGCATGACGCGCTCGGGCGAGGCCTGCCCGGGCCGACCTACCTGAGCTGCCTGGCCTACGAGCTGGGGCAGGCCGGACGCAAGGTGCAGCGCGACGTCGCCGTGCCGATCATCTATGGCCAGCACCGTGTCGATAAAGGCGCGCAGATCGACCTGGTGGTGGACAGCCTGGTTGCGGTGCGGGTGCACAGCATCGAGAACCTGACGCAGTTCCAGGACCAGGAGATGCAGACACTGCTGCGGGTTTCCGGACTGCCGCTGGGAATCGTGATCAACTTCAGCGTACCCAGCGTGAGGGGCGCAACGCACCGGATCATGAACCCGGCGCCGAGAGTGTAACGATTTTGGATTTTCGATTTTGGATTTTGGATTGAACTGCATGGGGCACACGGGGACACGAAGGCACAGAGAAGGGCATTTCTTCGTGGCTTGGTGGCTTTGTGTGCGTTTCAGCTTCCGCGAGACCTTTGGATGGGCGTAGTCGTCACAGGCATCGGCGTCGTCTCCGCGCTCGGCCCTAACGCCGCGGCGTTCCGGCGTGGGTTGCTGGATGGCTCAAACGCCTGCGCGCTGCACGGGTTTGAACGCTTCGACGGCAGCGTCGTGAATGCGCCCGCCTACATGGCTGTGCCCGCCGAGCCCGAGGGGCTGATCGAGCCGCGCAAGCTGCGGCGCATGTTCCGGCTGGCGCGCATGAGCGCCGTGGCCGCGCGCCAGGCCCTGAAGCACGCCGAGCTGGAACCGGCTTCACTTGACTCGTCAAGACTCGGCGTGGTGTTCGGCACCAGCTTCGGCGCCATGGAGCCCACACAGAAGTTCGTCGATTCCTGGATCGACAACGGCGAGGCCGCAGCCAGCCCCCTGCAGTTCATGAACAGCGTGCACGGCATCCTGGCCAGCCAGATCGCGCTGGACATCAACGCCACAGGCGTGAATTTGACCTGCGCCCAGCGGGACATCTGCTTCGAGGCGGCTCTCGATACCGCCGTGAACCTGCTTGATGCGCGGCGTGCCGACGTGCTGCTGGTGGGCGGCGCCGACGAGGTCACGCCGATGCTGCACGAGTTCGGCTCGCACACCGGCCAGCTGGTGCTTCCGGACGTGCCCGGCCTCGACCCCTGGGGTGCGAGGCGCGGCGTGGTGCCCGGCGACGGCGCCGCGGTGTTCGTGCTCGAGCGTGATGACAGCCCGCGCCGAGCTTTGGCGCGCGTGGCCGCCAGCCGCGTCGGCCGTCACGACCAGGGCGGGCCCAACCTGGCCGTGGAACTGGCCGAGGCCGCCCGGCCGGATCTCGTCACCACCAACCGCGACGGCGGCGCACGCTGCGCCCGCCTGAACGACCGTCAGCAGGCAGAGCTGGGGCTGCACGTGCCGGCCGTCAGCCACCGCGGCAACTTCGGCACCTGGCCGGCTGCGGGTGCTGTGCAGTTTGCGGCCAACGTGCTGATGCTGAGCAACGGCGAATTTTACATGCCGCTCGCGGGCGGCAGGCCGGTGGAGTTGAAGGCCGAGGCGCCAAAGGCGATCCTGCACAACGCCCCCAGCATAAGCGGCAGCCACGCGGCCTATGTGCTGGCGGTTTCCGACTGACAACTACATGAACCTCAAATGCCCAAGTCAGTGCGAAGATCGAAAAGCAACTACGATAAACCACGAAGGGCCACTAAGGGCCACCAAGTTGACCAAGGTTGGAGGCAGTCCTTCGTGGCCGTTAGTGGCCCTTTGTGGCTAACAGCGTTTTGCAGTTGTCAGTAATGCAGGCCACAATCAGTAAAGCAGGCCACAATAGGAAGCATCGCGGAACGCGTTTCGTGCGCAGTCTTTTGTGCTTTTGTGTTTTCGTGGCCCCCAATGCTTTACTGACAGCATGAACAGCCCGATCAAGCTGATCAAAACATACGCCAGCTTCGTGAAGCTGGCGCACACGGTGTTCGCGCTTCCCTTCGCGATGGTGGGCATGCTGGCGGCCTACGCCGTGCCGACGGGCTACCTGTACATCTTCCCCGGCCCCAACGACACCGGCAACTACGCCGGCAGCTTCGACCAGCATGTGCCGTTTCTGTGGACGACGCTGCTATTGATCCTGCTCTGCATGGTCGGCGCGCGCAGCTTTGCCATGGCGGTCAACCGCATCCTTGACCGCAAGATCGACGCCAAGAACCCGCGCACGGCCGTGCGTGAACTGCCCTCCGGCGCGATGACGCTGACGCAGGCCTGGGTGTTCGCCATCGGCATGGCTGCGCTGTACTTCGGAGTGTGTTTCGGATTGGGACGCGTAGTGTTCTACCTGAGCCCGATCCCAATCGCATTGATGGCGCTTTACCCGCTCACCAAGAGGTTCACATGGATGTGCCACCTGGTGCTTGGCGCAAGCCTGGGCCTGGCGCCTGTGGGCGCCTGGGTCGCCGTTCGCGGCTTCTTTGTCGACAAGGGCATGCCGGTGCAGTACTGGGTTGTCCTTCTTGCAGACCTCGTTGGCGAATGGGAAATGGGCGGAGGCTGGACCGGGCTGGGCTGGCAGGCCGTTTCCGAGCCGCTGCCCTGGCTGCTGGGCGGGGGAGTGCTGCTTTGGGTGGCGGGCTTTGACGTGATCTATGCCCTGCAGGACGACGAGTTCGACCGCGAGCACAGGCTGAAGTCCATCCCCGCGCGCTTCGGCCGGCGCGGCGCGTTGTGGATCAGCCGTGCCATGCACGCCGCCAGCGCGGCGCTGTTCTTCGCCTTCGTATGGGTGCTGCTGCACCCGGCGCCCGTGGGCGGCATGGATACCCGCCAGTACACCCAGGTGGCCGAATGGGTGTGGGCCGCGCCCTGCGTGATGCTGGCCGGCATGCTGTACCAACATTCGCTGGTGAAGCCCAACGACCTGTCGCGCGTGAACCTCGCCTTTTTCACCGTAAACGGCGTGATCAGCGTGGCCTTCGGCGCGGTGTTCTTCGCGGCCTGGCTCACCAGCTAGGGCTGCAGCAATTCGGCCAACCTGCGGATGTTGCGTGCATTCCTGCCCCAGTCGATACATTGGGTGAAGAGGGCACAACTGCTGCGAACGCGCAAACCACCATCCGGCTGTGGTTCCAAAAGCACCACCTCGCCCCATGACCAGAAGTTCAGGCCTGCCCGCAAACGCCAGCGCCACCCAACCGGGCCGATGTTCTCCACCGCGTAGCCCCAACCCAAGGCATTTGCGATTGCGCATATCAACTCCGCTGTCGGCACGGTACGCGGAAACCACAGTTCTTCGTGATAGGCAGGAAAGCCGAAAGTCATGCCGTAAGTCTATCTTGCGGAAAGTCTTATGTCGAAAGTTTGTGACTCCGGCAACACCCGATTTGCACGCTTTACTCCGGTGTTTCGCTGGTTAGTATCGCGCTCCCCATCTGGGGTTGGTTTGGCCTTTGAAGCGGCGCGAAATGCGCGTCGGAGCACGAGGAGCACACATGCCCGAGCCGGGTAAAGTCGTCCAGGTCATCGGACCGGTCATCGACGTACAGTTCCCTGAAATGCAGGTGCCGGAAATCTACACGGCCCTCAAGATCAAGGACCCCTCCAAGAACATCGACCTCACACTCGAGGTCCAGCAGCACCTGGGCCGCGACCAGGTCCGCGCCGTGGCCATGGACGCCACCGACGGCATCGTGCGCGGCCAGCCCGTTGAGAACACCGGCGCGCCGATCTCCGTGCCCGTGGGCGACGAGTGCCTGGGCCGCATCTTCAACCTGCTCGGCGACGCCGTGGACGGCGGCCCGCAGGTGAGCACCAAGGAACGCCGCGCCATCCACCAGAAGCCGCCCAGCTACGAAATGCTCGGCACCAAGACCGAGATTTTCGAAACCGGCATCAAGGTGGTTGACCTGCTCGAGCCCTACGCCAAGGGCGGCAAAGTCGGCCTGTTCGGCGGCGCCGGCGTGGGCAAGACCGTCGTGATCATGGAGCTGATCAACAACATCGCCCGCGTGCACAGCGGCTACTCCGTGTTCTGCGGCGTGGGCGAGCGCACCCGTGAAGGCAACGACCTCTGGCTCGAAATGAGCGAGAGCATCATCGGCAAGAAGGAAGACGGCAGCGACAAGACCGTGCTCGACCAGGCCGTGCTGTGCTACGGCCAGATGAACGAGCCGCCCGGCGCGCGCCTGCGCGTGGCGCTTTCCGGCCTGACCCACGCCGAGTACTTCCGCGACACCTACGGCACCGACGTGCTGATGTTCGTGGACAACATCTTCCGCTTCACCCAGGCAGGCTCCGAGGTGTCGGCGCTTCTCGGCCGTATGCCCAGCGCCGTAGGCTACCAGCCGACCCTGGCCACCGAGATGGGTGCGTTGCAGGAGCGCATTACCTCGACTGAGCGCGGCTCGATCACCTCCGTGCAGGCCATCTACGTTCCGGCCGACGACTTGACCGACCCGGCGCCGGCCACGGCCTTCAGCCACCTGGACGCCAAGACCGTGCTGGACCGCAAGATTTCGGAGAAGGGCATCTACCCGGCCGTGGACCCGCTGGCCAGCACCAGCCGCGTGCTGGACCCGCTGGTGGTGGGCGAGGCGCACTACAAGGTGGCGCGCGACGTGCAGGGCATCCTGCAGCGTTACCGCAGCCTGCAGGACATCATCGCGATTCTCGGCATGGACGAGTTGAGCGAAGACGACAAGATCATCGTGAACCGCGCGCGGCGCATCGAGAAGTTCCTGAGCCAGCCGTTCTTCGTGGCGCAGCAGTTCACGGGCCTTGAAGGCCGCTACGTGAAACTGGAAGATACCATCCGCAGTTTCCAGGAGCTGGTGGCCGGCAAGCACGACGACCTGCCGGAAAACGCCTTCTACATGAAGGGCAGCATCGACGAGGTCCTGGAGACGGCGAACAAGTAAGCTCGGTCACGGAACGAACGGAGAAACGCCATGGCAGGAAGCCCCCTCCCGGACACGGCTACCAGCAGCAGCCGCAGGGCAACTACCCGCCTCCGGGCGGCTACCCGCAGCAGCAGCCGGGCTATCCGCCACAGGGCGGCGCGATGGGCCACGACCCGTCCGCGCCCTACGGCGTTGACCCGCGCACGGGCATTCCGTACTCGGATAAGCAGAAGATGGTGGCTGGCCTGCTGCAGATCCTGCTGGCGGGCTTTGCAGTCGGGCGCTTCTACACCGGACACGTGGGCATTGCGATCGCGCAGATTGCGGTGACCTGGCTGACCTGCGGCGCCGGCGTGCTGTGGCCCTTCATCGACGGCATTATGATGCTGACCGGCGATAACGTAACGGACGTGGACGGCCGACCGCTGCGCCCGAACTAAAGACCCAACCACATGAGCGACGACAAGACACTGCAGGTAGACATCATCAGCCCGGAGAGTCCGGTTTACTCCGGCCCGGCCTTGAACATGAGCGCCCAGGCCTGGGACGGCGAGGTCGGCATACTGCCAGGCCACGCGCCCATGGTGGTCAAGCTGGGCATTGGCGAGGCGCGCGTCACTGACAACTCCGGCCCAGAGCCGAAGGTGCGCCGCTTCGCCATCAAGCAGGGCTACCTGGAGGTCAGCCACAACAAGGTGGTGGTGCTGAGTGAAGACGCCAAGGACGTCACCGAGCTCAAGGGCGTAAACCCCGCCGACATCGAGCGCCTGCAGAAGGAAATCACCGAGGAAACCAACCCGCAGCGCCGCGCCGAGCTGCAGGCCGACCTCGAGTGGCTGCGCTCGTGCGACCGTCTGCTCAAGGCGATGTAGAATTTTCGGCCGACTTTGACAGGGACACGCTGCTGCGTGTCCCTGTTTTTTTACCGCGCCGCCAGCGTCAACACGCGCTTCAACTGCTTGATGTGCGCCTCGACGTGCATCGCCATGAAGGCCGCAAGGTCTGCGGCCGTCACGTCGTGGCCCCCGCTGTGCAGCCCTTTGCGGGCCAGGTCTTCCGCCGTGAGTTTCTCGATCAGCGCGGTGTTGAGCGCCGAAGAAGCGCTGAGCGCGTCCAGCGCCAGCTCGACGTGCAGGCGTCCCCGGCGGTAGAGTCGCACCGAGGCCTGCGTATCCAGGCCCGAAAGCCGCGGGTAGTCCTCGCACAGGATGCGGCGCAGACGCAACCCCAGCATGGAGTCGACGTCGGCGACATGAAAGGCGATGTCGCGCGGGGACCAGCCCTCCGGGCCTTCACGCGCGTCCATGCGTTCACTGCGCACGTCGCGCACGGCTTCGATGAATGCTTCAACGGCGCTGATGTAGCGCTCTGCGAGATGTTCGGGATCAGCCATGATGGTCCATGCTTAACGCAGCGGGCGCCCGGGTCAATCCGGACAGCAGCGTCAGAAAGGGCACATTCGCCGGTGAATTCTGCGGGCATCCTTCCCGGTGATTTCCTAACATCACCCGCCACAGGAGTTGAGCATGGCGGGCGGCAACTACAACCAGGGGCAGGGCTACAATCCCTATCCGCAGCAACCGAACCAGTACCCGGCGCAGCCCGGCTATCCGCCGCCGCAGGACTACCCAGGCCAGGGCTATCAACCATACGGCCAGTCTTACCAGCAGCCCTGGCCGCAGGGTTTTGCCACGCCGCCCGCGCTGCCCACGGAGTGCTTCGGCGGGTTCTGGATCCGCTTCGCGGCTTACTTCATTGACGCGCTGGTGCTTTCGATCCCCAGCCTGGTGGTAGGCGCGATCGTGCTGACGGCTTTCGGCTTCAGCGCGACCGCACAGTTCGAGATGGGCTTCCAGGCTGAGCTGGCCGCCGGCCGCGACCCCAACCTGCAGCTCGCGAACAACCTCTCCACGCTGCTGCAGATCCTGCTGGCCTGGGCTTACTACGGCGTCCTGCACAGCCAGAAGGGCGCCACGCTGGGCAAGATGGCGCTGGGCTTGCGGGTGGTGGAACAGAACGGCCTGTACCCCAGCTTTGCCCGCGCCACGGGGCGCTATTTCGCGACCATCCTCTCGAGCTGCCTGTGTCTGATCGGCTACTTCTGGGCTGGCTTCCACCCGCAGAAGCGCGCGCTGCACGACTTGATCGCAGGTACCTGGGTGGTCCGCAAGGAATACGTGAACCCGCAGCAGACGCAGATCGGACAGTAAGCGAGTCGCGGAATCGTTGCTGCAGAGTCGGCAGGCACCGGAACAATACGGGATCACAAGTCGCCCGCTCAAAGTTGCCGACGCGGCGCGATCCCCCATGCAGTGGTGCGGACATTCCTGTCCGCGCGTACAAAGGCCCAACGCCAGGACGCCAAGAACGCCACGGCCTTTACGTTGCTTGCCTGTCTGCCGGCCGGACATTGAACCACCACGCAAGGGCCGTGGCGCGCCCCTGCGCCCGGGCTTTGCATAAAAGTGGTTCGCGAATTCCGTTCAGCCCTTAGCGCCTCCGCGCCCCCGCGTGGCAATTGCCGTAAACTACAACTGCGTATGCCACGCGGGGGCGGGAAGACGCCAAGAGTCTTCCCAACTTCGAATGCTGTTCGTGTCCAGGGTCGTTGCAGCGCGCACGGGAATGTCCGCGCCACTGGAGAGCTGAATGCCCCCGCAGCCGCCAACTGGTAACTGAGAATTGCTAACTGGTAAGTCGCTGTTCAGTCCGCAGTACTGAAGCGGATGGGCCTTACTGCCCTTCTTCCCGCGCGAGCTTGGCGCGGCCGCGCAGATTGTTGATCCAGGCCCACAGGGTGGGGATCACCACCAGCGTGAGCAGCGTGCTGAGCGTCAGGCCGGCGATCACGGTGATGGCCAGCGGTTTACGCACCTCGGCGCCTTCGCCGCCGCCGACCAGGAAGCCGATGCCGCGCTCCAGTGAGAACTTCCAGCCGCCGATCAGCTTCCAGCCCGCGGGAGCTGCCATGCTGCGGCCCATGCCTTCCACCACGCCCCTGAGCACGCTGTCGAGGCCGCCGGCAACGGCCTGTACGGCCGGGATGAACGGATCCAGCCAGCCGGTCATCGGCAGCAGGCCCAGCAGCGTGGTGAGTGTGGTGATGGCAATCGGGCGCAGGCGGATGCGGCTGGCGTTGAGCGCGGCTTCGTCAGCGCTCTGGCCGCGGGCGCGCAGCTGGTTGGCGTAGTTGACCAGCACGATGGCGTTGTTGACGACGATGCCCGCCAGCACGATGCTGCCCAGCAGCACCATCACGCTGACCGGCAGATTGAACAGCCATAGAGCGCCGATCACGCCGACGCCGGCAAAGGGCACCGAGACCATGATGATCAGCGGGTCCACCAGGCTCTCGAACTGCACGGCCATCACCACGTAAACCAGGAACACGGCGAGACTGAGCGCCAGGATCAGGCTCAGGATGCTGGATTCCATCTCCTCGACCTGGCCGCCGAAGCCGACCTGCGCGTCCTCCAGGTCGATCGCCCCGGCGATCAACAGCTCTTCGATGGCGTTGCGCGCGGTGCTGAGGGCGACCTGGTTGGGCTCGGCGGTGATCACGACGGCGCGCTCGTTACCGACGCGGCGGATTTCGCTGGGCCCCTCGCTGACGCGCAGCCCTTCGCCGCTGCCGGCCAGCACATCGCGCAGGCGCACCCCGCGTGCGACCTCGATCTCGCGCACCTTCTCGAGGCTGGCCTTGTCGGTGAGCAGAAGCTCGACAAACACCTCCAGGTCTTCACCGCCGCTGCTGAACTGGGTGCTGACAGAGCCCCCGATCTTGTTACGCACCTCACTGGTGACCTGGTCGGCGCTCAGCCCGTAACGCTGCAGCTGCAGGCGGTCGTACTCGAGCTGCACCTGCGGGCGCCCGGCCTGCAGGCTGCTGCGCACGTCGCTGAGCAGCGGCGCACCGTCGGGGCGTTGCAGGCCGTTGAGCGCCTGCACCAGGCGGTCGGCGATGCGGCCCAGCCGCTCGTAGTTATCGCCGCGCACCTCGATGCTCAGCCCGCTTTCCACCTTCACCAGCGCGGGCGCGCTGAACTGCGCGCTGCCCTGGAACAGCGTGCTGTCGTCGCTCACCTCGCGCAAGCGCAGCTCGGCCTTTGGCGCGGCCACGCGGGCGTCAGCACTCTTACGCAGCGTGACCACCAGGTGGGCGCGGTGGCTGCCCACGGCGCGCGAGTCGCCGGCCTGTTCCTCACCGCCGACCTCGTAGGTCACGCGGGCGACCTCGGCCCGGAAACCTTCGTCGGCGAAGGCCTGGTGCACCAGTTCGGCTGCTTCGCGATCGGTGTCGAGGATCTGGGTGCCCTCGGGGGCAGCGATGCCCGCGTACAGCTCGTCCTGCTGGAAGCGCGGCAGCAGCTCGGTGGACAGGCTGCCCGCCAGCACCAGCGCGATCAGCGCCGCTCCGACCGTGGAGGCCACCACGATCATGGGCTGGGCCAGCGCCAGCCGCAGCAGCAGCGGATAGGTGTTCTCGACTGCCTTCCACACCAGTTCGAAGGCCCAGCCCAGCGGCTTGAAAAGCAGCCGCAGCACGAAGGCAGTACCGCGCCACGCCCAGCGGATGATCCACACCAGCGCGTCGATCACGGCTACCAGCAGCAACACCACCAGCCACACCGGCAGCTGCAGCAGGCGATTGAACCAGAATGCGACGTGGCGCCACAGTTTGACTCCCTGGGGCGGCTTCATGTAGCCGATCACGCCGCGCGTCACCGCAAACCTGCCGAGTTGCGCCGCGCCCCCCACACCGATGCCGAACATCGCCGGCACCACGAACTGGGCGACGATCAGGCTGGCCAGCAGGCTGAACACCACGGTCAGGCTCAGGTCGCGGAAGATCTGGCCCGCCACGCCCTCCACGAACACGATCGGGAAGAACACCGCCACCGTGGTCATGGTGCTTGCCAGGATCGCACCCCCCACCTCGCTGATGCCGCGCACCGCCGCCTGCAGCGGCGGGTCGCCTTCCTCGCGGCAACGGGCGATGCTCTCGATCACCACCACGCCGTTGTCCACCAGCATGCCCACGCCCAGCGCCAGCCCGCCCAGCGACATCAGGTTCAACGTCACGTGGCTGAGCTGCATGGGGATGAAGGTGGTGACAATCGACAGCGGAATCGCCGCCGCAATCAGCAGCGTGGCCTTCACGCTGCGCAGGAAGAAGAACAGCACCAGCACCGCCAGGAACGCGCCCAGGATCGCGCTGGCCGTAACGTCGTTCACGGCGTCTTCGATGAAGTAGCTCTGGTCCGAAACCACCTTCAGGCCGAAACCTTCCGGCAGCTGATCCACCAGCGACTTCTTTCCCAGCGTGAATCCGCCTTCCCCGCCGCCCCGCATGTTGCGGCCTCCCATGCGTCCGCCCCGGCCGCTGCTCTGCCTGACCTGCGTCTCGCCGCCCCTGGCCTCCTCGGCGCTGACCTCGCCGCGACGCTTGCGGATGTCCTCGTACTTGTCCTCGCCGTAGAGGGCTATCCAGACGCTCTTGGCGACTTGCACAATGTTGGCGTCGCCCTCCTTCAACACCTCCAGCAGCACGCCCTCGCGCGCACGGAAGCCCGTTTCGGGGCCGGCGAAGCGGGTCACCGTCTCGCGCTCTTTGGGCACCTGGCTGATGTCCGCGATATCTTTCAGCGTCACGCGCCCCTGCTCGGAGCCCGAGACGATTTCCAGACGCTCCAGCACATCCATCGACTCGTAGGTGCTGATCACCCGCAGGATCACATCGCGCCCCGCCAGCTCGATGATGCCCGCCGAGACGTCCACCCGCGCGGCGCGGATGCGTCCCTTCACCTGCTCGGCCGTCAGGCCGTACTGGTTCAGGTTGGCCTCGATCAGCGATATGCGGATCTGGCGTTCCTCGCCGCCACTGACGCGCACGGCCGCCACCCCCTCGATCTTGGACAGCTCGGGCTTCAGGATGTCCTCGGCAAACGCACGCAGCTTGAGCAGGTCGACGTCGGGGCTGGTAGCGAAAAGCACGATGCGCATGGTGGGGTCCTGCGCCGGGTCGTAACGCAGGATCTGGGGGCGCTCGACCTCGTCGTCGTCGAAGCCGATGCGGTCAAGGCGGTCGCGCACGTCGGCCGTGGCCTCCAGCATGTCGGTGCCCCAGGCGAACTTGAGCAGCACGTCGCTGGATTCCGCGCGGCTGATGCTGCTGCGGTCGATCAGTCCCTCGACGTTGCCCAGGCGTTCCTCGATACGCTGGGAGACCTTTTCTTCGACCTCGGCGGGCGCGGCGGCCGGGTAGTTGGTGCGGATCGTGAGCTGCGGGTACTCCAGGTCCGGCATCAGTGTGGTCTGCAGCTTGGTGAGCGCCACGCCGCCGAACACAATGAACGCGGCCACCACGCACAGCACCGCCACGGGGCGCGTGGTGACGATCTCAAAGAACCGGCTGGGCCGGGGCTTGGCAGGGCTGTCGGACAAACTGGTCTCCGCTGACGTTTTACGCGTGAACCGGCGGTTTCAGTAGAGGAAAGCAGGGAACAAGAGCCGCAAGCGCAAGCGCGCGGCCGAATCGAAAGCAACCGCCGGATCGGTACCCGGCGGCGGTTTTGACTTAAACACGCCCCAAAGCGGGACTTCCCTATTTGAGGCTCTTTCGGTAAATAGGCCGCCATGACTGACGCACCGCTGGTCAACATCACCATCGACGGCAAGCAGTACCAGGCGCCGAAGGGCGCCAACCTGCTGATGACCTGCCTGAAGCTGGGCGAGGGCGCCGACGGCAGCTACCCCGACCAGAACGAAGGGGGCGAGCATTACGTCCCCCACTTCTGCTACCACCCGGGCCTGACCGTCAGCGGCAACTGCCGCATGTGCTTCGTAAAGACGCGCCAGATGGTCAAGCGCGGCGACCAGCTGGTGCCCATGGAGATGATGACCACCGCCTGCACCAACGTCGTGCAGGACGGCCTCGAGGTCTTCACCAAGACGCCGGATGTCCAGAAGGTGCGCGCCGGCATCATGGACCTCGAGCTGATCAACCACCCGCTCGACTGCCCCGAGTGCGACAAGGCCGGCGAATGCAGCCTGCAGGACTACGCCTTCGACCACGGCCACGCCGCCAGCAAGTTCGACTTCGAGAAGAACGCCGCGCACATCAAGCCGCTCGGCGACAAGATCACCATCTGGGGCACCCGCTGCATCCAGTGCTCGCGCTGCATCCGCGTGGCCGACGAAATCAGCGGCACCAGTGAGCTGTGCTTCGTGAATCGCGGCGACCACACGGTGATCGACATCTTCCCCGGCAAGCCGATCGACAACGCGCTCGCGCTCAACACCGTGGAAGTCTGCCCCGTGGGCGCTCTCAAGAACCGCGACTTCCTGTACACCGCGCGCGTCTGGAACCTCGACGAGCTGCCGGGCCAGTGCGGCCTGTGCGCCAAGGGTTGCAGCATCCGCGTGGACGCGCTGAAGGGCAAGGTCGCCCGCGTGATGGCGCGCGAGAACCCCAACGTCAACGACTACTGGGTCTGCGACCGCGGCCGTCTCGACTACAAGTGGATCAACAGCGGCAAACGCATGGACCTGCCCCTCACCAAGGACGGCAGCGTTTCGTGGGTCAAGGGCTACGAGCTCGCGGCCGCGGGCCTGAAGGCCGCCGCGGCCGCGCCGGGCGCAAGCTGGGCCGTGGCGCACGCGAGCATGACGAACGAGGAACTGTTCCTGTTCAAGAAGCTGGTGCAGAAGCTGGGCATCGGCAGCGTCGCCGTGATGAGCGAGCCGGACGTTGCGCCGCTGGAATTCCCCCGGCTTCAAGGCGCCCGCCGACGGCAACGCCAACCGCGCCGGCGTGGCGATCATCCTGGGCGTCAGCGACTGCGAAGCCAGCATCAAAAAAGTTCGCGGAAGCCTGCAGCGCCGGCAACGTCGAGAACGTGTTCGTGTGGGGCGGCCTGCCCCACGGTACGCCGGAGGCCGTCACCAAGGCCCTGGGCGGCGAGAAGATCAAGAACATCGTGGCCGTGGACTTCCAACGCGGCCTGCTGAGCGAGCTGGCGAACGTGACCCTGCCGGGCACCACCTACGTCGAGACGGCCGGCAGCTGGGTGAACTTTGATATGCACCTGCAGGCCTTCCGCGCGGCGCTGCGTTACCCGCTGGAGGGGCGCATCGGCACGGAGATTCTGCAGGAGCTGCTGTACGCGCTGGACGAAGGCGAAACCGAAGAGCTCGCCAGCAGCAAGGGCACGCCCCAGGGCGTCAGCACGGAAGACCCGTTCGTGCCGGGCACCCAGCGCGGCTGGGAGGGTGCGGCAACCATCCCGGTGTTCGCGGGCAGCGGCGAGGTGGCTGTGAAGTCAAAGAAGCAGATTGTCGGCCCCGCCAGCGTGTTCAACCAGCTCGCCGAAGAAGTGCCCCAGTTCGGCGGCCACACGCACCTCAGCCTGATCAAGTCCCACGGCGCCAGGTTGGTGTAAGTCACAAATTGTTGGCTTGAAATACGTTGCGAGTGTTCCAATTTCGCTATTGCCCCCCCCCTTCCGTCTTGGCTAAAATCGGGCCACTGATCGGGGGCGGGCGATATGTCGATGTCGAATGCCGGGCGAATGGGGCAGAATCAGCTTCTGCGCCAGCTGATTGAAGACGGGCCCTATAACGTGCAGATAGCTCTGGAGTTCCCATTTTACGGGATACTCGGCAAGCAGCTAGACATCACGACGACCCCGAGGTTTCTGCTTCCGACTGCAACGGCGCTCGCGCCCTGCGGTCCAATCAAAGAGTTCACGCGCAGCCCGGACATCAAGAGCTTTCCGATCGTCGAGATCACCTCACGCTATGAGCTTTGCCAGTCTGACGTGGACACGATTGACTACCCCAACAACCTGTACAGTGAAGAAGACCTGCTCGGGATCCGCGACGACATCTATGAGTACTTCCGATTGATTGTCGTCGGGTCGGCTGCGCCCTTCTTTCCTTCGTTGGACAGCTTGACCGACCAGATCCTCAACCTTGGCGGCGCACCAGCTCAGTTGGAAGACTTCGACCGGGCATTGACCCGCGTCACGACGGAAAACGGGTATGACGTGGTTGCCATGGGCAATCAATCGGCGCTGCGCGCGTTCTGGTCCGCGAGGTACGAAAGAGGCGTGCCGGAACCCACTTGGCTTCAGGACGTGCCGAACTCGATGCTCGGACGCGCGAATCGTCCAACACCTTACGTTCACCACGCGCGATTCCTGGTCAACGAGATGATTCCGAACCGGACGCTGCCGGATGGTCAGCTCGTCACCAATCTGTACTTCATGCAGATGGGAATGTCGCCGGACTCAGGAACCGGCAAAGGGGTGTTCGGCATCATACCGGCACCGAGAGTTGGCAACATGTTCATCCGTCGTGATGTTGTCGGACGCCCCCAAGATGACGGCACGTTTGACACGTCCCACAACGTATTCTGGAGTTTTCCAAGCGGAATTGCGGTTGCAGCGCGGCGGAGCCTGAGCGTCCTTCAGGATTTCCTTGTGACGCCGGATTAGCCTTCCGCACGCGAATTGTTTGAGGAGCCAGATATGGGTGAAGTCATTCTTTCCGAAGTGACCGAGCACGCGCTCGTGGACTCGACAATGCTCCCGAGTTTTCTCGGACAATCTTTGGTGACTGCAGGCCCTCTCCGGGGCATGACGCTTTCTCGGATCGGTACGATAGACACCCCCGCTAATGGCGGCGGAATTCAGTTGCTGGCAGATGACATGAAAACTCTACTCGAAGACCTGGCGGCGGCACGCGCGGCATTAGCTGGACTCAAAGATGCTGGTCTTGAGGATAGTCTCACAGGTCGAAGTCTCAAGGCAATCATCGAGAAGCTCGCGAAGAAGATTGACGAAATCCTGAAGAAGAAATACTAGCGATACGTAATGCCAGAGCTTTTGTGGGGAGAGTAACTTTCGGAGGAAACGGTGAAACAGCTGAATGGGATCGCGCTTTTCTCTGTTGGAATGCTACTTGGATGGCTCTTTACTGGAACCGGCAGCGAGCCGGTTCGTGCAGATGGTGGATCTGTAGACAGCGACTCTCACCACTTCGTCACCTCTAGTGAGGACGGCACTCGAATCTACATTTGGGAGACGAAGGACACCTACGGTTGGGATGAGAAGAAGCCACTTCGTGTTTGGAAAGTCGATTACTCCAATGACAAGTACAGCGTGAAGGACATTGCACCCAGTGTCGAGGAAAAGGAGAAGTAGTTCGAGGTCGAATACAAATCTGCTGAACTATTGCAGACGGGACCTCTTCAGCACGGTCAGTCAGCCTGTTCGAAAAACTTCGTCAGTTTCTCGCGCAGGGTTTCGCGGGCCCTTGAGGTCAGGCTTTTTACGGCCGCCACGGTTGTCTTCAGTATCTCGGCCACTTCCTCGTAGCTCTTGTCCTCGTAGCGGCTGAGGATCAGGGCGAGGCGCTGGTTTTCCGGCAGCTCGGCGATGGCTTCGCGCACCTTGCGTGTGCGCTCAATCTGGTCGAGCGCGTCGTGCTCGGGCGTGTCGTCCTGGGCCAGCTGCTCGAGCGGATTGCCGCCTTCGTCGTCGTTGCCGCTGACCAGGCGCAGGCGGTCTCTGGCCTTGTCGCGCTTGTAGTTCAGGCACAGGTTGGTCACCACCGTATACAGCCAGGTGCTGAACTTGGCCGTGGGCTCGTACTTCGGCGCCGCGCGGTACACGCGCAGAAAAGCCTCCTGCACCAGGTCCTCGGCCTCGCTGGCCACACCGAGCTGGCGATAGATCACCGAGTAGGCCAGCCGGTAGTGGCGCTCGAACAGCGTGCGGAACGCGTCGTCGTCGCCCCTGGCGACGCGCTTCATCAGCTCGTTGTCGGGCTCGATGATTTTGCTGGGGTTTTTCCCCATGGTGTAGGGACACGCCGTCGCGTGTCCTCCGAATCCGGTTCCCGCTGCCGGGACACGCAGCAGCGTGTCCCTACTATCCTGCCGCCTGCCGCCTAGCCTCCTGAAAAGGGTCAGGCACCATTTCCTCCACTGCGTTCCGGAAATGGAGCCAGACCCTACCCCCCGTACCGCTTCAACAAGCCTTCCACGAACTCGTCTTTCTCGCCGCGTGCTCGCCACTCGGCCGCCAGTTTGCGCGCGCGCTCGGACAGGCCGTTCAGCGATAGTTCGCAGATCAGCTCCAGTCTTTGCAACGCCGGCTCGCTGCCGGTGACGTCGCGGTGCTTCTCGAGCCGCGCGAGCGCCCAGTCCGTGCGGCCCAGCGACATACACAGCAGCGCCGCATTGCGGATATCCAGCGCGTCGAACTCGCTGCCCGCGCACAGCTCGTCGATCAGCTTCAGCGCCAGCAGGTCGTCGCCCTGCTTCGCGGCCGTCTCGGCGAACAGGCGCATGAACGCCACGGAGCGTTCACCCCGTGTGTAGGCCTCGCGGCACAGGTCAAAACGCGTCTCGCCCTGCTTGCGCGGCAGCAGCCGCAGCACCGGGCGCGGGTCCTCAGGCTGCTCCTGCATCGCGCGCACGAACCAGGCGTCGGCCTCGACCGACTTGTTCTGGCTCAGCAGCAGCTCCCCCACCGCCAGGGGCAACGGCTGGCCGTCAAGCAAGGCCCCGGGCTTGGCCCGCTGGCCCAGCACCAGCAGCGCCCGGTTGGCACGCTCGACGTCGCCGGCCGCGTCGGCCAGCCGGTAGACGGCCAGGGCCTCATCGGCATCGCCGCCGGCGTCCGTTCCCAGCAGGGTCTCGCACACCACGGGCTGCAGGCGCTTCGCCAGGTCGTACACCAGGCGCGCGCGCGGCTCGGCGTCGACGGCCGGGATCGCAAGCCAGGCCGGGTCCAGGTCGCGCAGGGCCTCGCGGGCCTGTTCAACCGTGAGGGCTCCCGCATGGCGCTCAAGCAGCGCGCTGCACAGGCTGCGGCCCTCGGGGGTTTCCATGGTCAGGCGCAAGCGGGCGGCAAGTTCAATCAGCATCTGCGACAGCAGCAGCACTGGCTGGCGGCCGTCGCGCAGGCCGAATGACTCGCCGTTGAAGGTCTGCATACCCTCGCGCGTCTCATGGCCCAGCAGCGGCCGTGACGGCCCAAGCGGCGCCACCAGCTGCGTGGGCATGCCACAGCCCTGGGACAGCACCTGCAGCGTGACGATCAGGGACGCCTGCCCGCCGCCCGCGGAGTAAAGCACGTCGGATACCAGCACCTTGTCGCCCGCGGTCTCGGCGGGGTAGAGCGCGAGCTGCAGCTCACGACGCGCGTGCTCGATGTAGGCATCGAGCAGCTGCTTGCGCTGCTCGCGCCAGGTGGGCTCGGCGGCGATCACCCCTTCGCCGAAGCGGCGCACGCGCGCGGCCGTCTGGTCGGGAGGGAAGCTGAGGCGTCGCGGCTCGAGCTGCTGCACCAGTTGCTCGAGGCCCAGCATCAGGCGCGCGAGCTCGCCAGGCGTGAGGTTGTCCGGCCTGGCCTCGAGCGGGTTGACGGTCTGCTCCAGGGGCGCAAGCTCAAGCCGCGCCGGGTAGCCCGCGGCTTCGGCGTCAAAGGGCGTGTCGGGCTGCTCGGGCGTGTTGCCGGCCCGGTTGCCGCCGCCGCGCGGGGAGCGGTTGTCGCCCGCAACGCTGTCATTGAACGCGGGAGCCGTGCCCGACCACGGCCCGGCCAGGAACGCGAGCATCAGCGCCACGGCGCCCAACACGCCGATCAGTACCACGGCCATCAGCGCGCGGCGCAGACGCGGCGGCCGGCCCGGCCTTGCCGGCTCTGCGCTCGGGGGCGGACCGGTCAGCACGGCATAGGCGGCGGCGGGGATTTCGGGCTCGGGCAGCGTGCTGGGCTCTTGATCGCTGAAGCGCACCCGGCCGATTTCGTCCGTCAGTGTCAGCGGCCCCTCGCCATGGATCATCAGCTGGTTGAGGGCGCTGCGTGCGCGCTTGGAGAGCTTGTCCACGTGCCGGCTGAACTGCTCCGGGCTGAGTGCCTTGGTGACACCCAGCAGCTCGCGCAACTGCTTCTGCAGGTTTTCGTCGACGCCCTCATAGTTGAGCACGAAGGCTTTCTCGAGCTCGCGTCGGGCGTCCGCGAAGTCGGCCATCAGCCCGGGCGGTACATCGCCGCTTTCGCGCGCCAGCTTGCGCGCGAAATTCAGCACGGCGTCCATGCGACGCAAAGGCTCGCGCAGCGCGGCGATGATCTGTGGAACCTGATCCGGCATACCGGCCGATCTCCCGGGGTAACCGCAGTCGCGGCCCAGGGGGAGGGACCGCTAGCCCTTCAGTTTCTGCTGCAGCCGCGCGTCCTTTTCCAGCACCTTGGCGGTTTGCGCGGCGCGCCACTCTATCACTTTTTTCGCCACGTTCGCGTCGCCCGTGCCGATGATTTGCGCCGCCAGCACCGCGGCATTCACCGCACCGTCGATGCCCACCGTGGCCACCGGCACGCCGGGTGGCATCTGCGATGTGCTCAGCAGCGCGTCCAGGCCGTTCAGCGCCCCGGATGCCACCGGGATGCCGATCACCGGCCTGGCGCTGTGCGCGGCCACAGCGCCGGCCAGGTGCGCGGCCATGCCCGCCGCGCAGATGAATACTTTCACCCCGTTGGCCTCGGCATGTTGCACGAATTCCCGGGTCTGCTCCGGGGTGCGGTGCGCGGAAAGCACACGGCCTTCGACGGAAATGCCGAGTTCTTTGAGTGTCGTGAAGCCCGCCTCAAGCTTGGGCAGGTCGCTGTCAGATCCCATCAGCCAGGCTACTTGTGCCATGGTTTCTCCCTTCGCATTCGGTGTGGCACGGGTGTCCCCACCCGTGTGCGGCGGCCTGCCGCCGCCTCCGTCGCGCCTCGGGCATGGATGCGGACATCCATGCCACCAACATCAACCCTTAAGCCGGTCAATCACTTCCCGGTATCGGGCCGCGGTGCGTTCCACGATTTCGTCCGGCAGGTCCGGGGGCGGGGCCTTCTTGTTCCAGGGCTGGGTTTCCAGCCAGTCGCGCACGATCTGCTTGTCGAAGCTGTCCGGGTTTTTGCCGACCTGGTAGGTCTTGGCGTCCCAGAAGCGGCTGCTGTCGGGCGTCAGCATTTCGTCGCAGATCGCGAGCTGGCCGTCGATCATGCCGAACTCGAACTTGGTGTCGGCAATGATGATGTCCTTCTTGTGGGCGTAATCGGCGGCCTGGGTGTACAGCGAAAGCGTCAGGTCGTGCAGGCGGTTCGCCATGTCGATGCCGACGATCTGCGCCGCGCGCTCGAAATCGATGTTCTCGTCGTGCTCGCCCTGGTCGGCCTTGGTGGCCGGCGTGAACAGCGGGCGCGGCAGCTTCTCGGCCAACTGCATGCCCGCGGGCAGGGTGTGGCCGCAGACGGCGCCGGTCTTCTGGTAGTCTTTCCAGCCGCTGCCGACGATATAGCCGCGCGCCACGCACTCGACCTTCAGCATGTTGGCCTTGTGCACGTACATGGTGCGGCCTTCGAGCTGGTCTCGGTACTTGCGGACCTGCTCGGGCATCTGGTCGACGTCGGCGGTAATCAGGTGGTTGCCGACGCTGCCCTTGAAGAAGTCGAACCAGAACAGGCTGATCTCGGTCAGCATCTTGCCGCGGTCAGGGATGCCGCGGGACATCACCACGTCAAAGGCACTGAGCCTGTCCGTGGTGACCATCAGGTAGTTGCCTTCCACTTCGTAGATATCGCGCACCTTGCCGCTGTAGATGCGCTTGAGGTCCGGCATGTCGGTCTTCAGTAGTTCGGCCATGGTTTCCTTCGCGCCCGTGGTCAGTGGCAGACTTTATTGGTCAACGAATCCGCTTCGTCAAGCGGATTCGCCGCCAAGCGTCGGCTTCTCGGCGAGCACGACCTGTCGACGCGATGTGGATTCATGGAAGGGCGTGCCGTCCAGCTCGCTATGTCTGGCGCTCACACGCAGGCCGGCGCTTGTGAGGAACCGGTCCAGCTCGGCGGGTGTGAACAGACGCACGCTTTCGTGCCAGCCGCGCGGAGGCATACCCTCCGGGATGTACTCGACGTCTTTGATCACGCGCTTCAACGCGGGGTCGTAACGGCGCTTCTGCCTGAGAGTCAGGCCGTCACGCTGCTCGGTGCTTTCGGGTTGCAGGTTGCGCACGGTGACCTCGGCGTTCATGTGGTCGATCACCAGCCGGCCGCCCGGCTTCAGGACACGGAAGACCTCCGCCAGTACGCGGTGGTGCGCGTCGTCATCGGGAAAGTACCCGAAGCTGGAAAACAGGTTGGTCACCACGTCGAACAGGCCGTCCGCGAACGGAATCGCCCGCGCGTCAGCCCGTACCGCGCTGCCGCCAAGTCCGCCCGCCTGCAGCAGCGTGAACGACAGGTCCAGCCCCACGGCCTGCAGGCCCGAGGCGCGCATCGGCAGCAGGTGACGCCCGGCGCCGCAGCACAGGTCAAGTACACGGCCGTGGCGGGGCAGCAACCCCCTCCCAGCATCTGGTTGACCTGCTGCTGGCCCTGCACGGGCGAACGGTGGCGATAAACCTCGAGATACTCAGAGGCGAAGGCGCGCTCGTACCAGGGGCGGCTTTCCGTCATGGCTGGAGTCTAGCCGCACCCCGTGTCCGGTTACAGCGGCGGAAAGCGCTGCTAGGATGCCTAGCGGAGAAACCGTGTCGCGAACCCTGTACAAAACCGGATTGCCCCTCGCCTTGATGGCGGCGCTGATCCTGACCCTGCCAGCCTGCGGCGGCGGCCCCGAGGAAATCTGGCAGCCGGAGGTGCTGGTCGAAGAGCAGCCCCTTGAGGACGTGCGCTTCAAGGAAACCTTCACGGCCGGCAAGATGAGCCTGACCGCCACGCGCAGGGTGCGCGCGAAAGAGACGCCGATCGAGCGCCTGCACCTGCATTACACCGAAACCTGGTCGGACTTTGACTGGGACAGTTTCGGGCTTGTGTTCTGGTCGGTGCTGGGCGGCATCGTTTCGGTGGGCCTGTACTTCCTGTTCGCGTTCGTCGTGTTCGACACCACCGATGATGATGAAGATTAGCCTGCTGCTGTGCCTGCTGTTGTGCGGCTGCGCCACGCGCAGCTGGACAGAAGCCACCGACCAGTACCGCACCACCGGCCTGTCGAACGAGGTGGTGGAGGATCGCGCCGTGGCGGGCGAGTTCTTTGAGCTCCGTACGCCCATGGAAGCTGACGGCTTTCACATCGTGGAATCCGTCAACACCGACGACACCGGCCGCATGCAGATCGACCTGCTGCCCCCCGCCCTGCAATGCCTGCACTACGGCCACGACGTGAACCTTGAGCTGTACTCCTTTGAGGAAGAGAAGGTGGTCTACACCCGCACGCTCACGACAGAGGAAAGCCGCGGCGTAATCCGCGAACAGAGCGTACAGGCCAAGCTGGGCGCGGAAATCCGCCTGCGCAAGCGAGCAGCCGACCTGCTGGACAAGCTGATCCAGTCCACCAGCGACAGGGAACTGCGCGAGCAACTGGACGCCATCCGCAACAAGGTAAAGCTCCGCCTGGAGTGGGAGTAGGCGCCAGCGGAACAGGAGCCGCAAGCGCAAGTGCGCGGCCTTTGTGGCTGCCTTCGGTCCGCGATTGCGCTTGCGGCTCTTGTTCACCTTCCTGACAACAAACCGTGCAGTTATCGGACGTTTCTGCCGATGATTGGGCCGGAGAGACATGGGCGGGAAACTGGACATTGAAGTCGTGTCGGATCCGCGGCGCTGCCGTGAGTTCATCGACATGCCATGGCTGGTCAACGCCGGCGACGACGACTGGGCGCCGCCACTGCGCATGGCCGTGGACAAGCTGCTGAACCGCAGCAAGTACCCCTTCTTCAACCACGGCGACGCGGCATTCTTCCTGGCCCGCCGCGGCCGTGAGCCCGTGGGGCGTATCGCCGCCATTGACAACAAGCTGCACGCGAAGACCTACAACGACGGCGTGGGTTTTTCGGCTTCTTCGAATGCGAAGACGACGCGGAAGCTTGCCGCGGCCTGCTTTCCCGCGCCGCGACCTGGGTGCGCGACCGGGGCTACAGTCGCGTGCGCGGGCCGCTCAATTACAGCGTCAACGACGAAAACCCCGGCGTGCTGTTCGAGGGCTACAACGGCCTGCCGTTGATCCTGATGGCCCACAACCCGGGCTACTACAACCGGCTTCTTACCGACTGCGGCCTGGCCAAGGCCAAAGACCTGTACGCCTACCTGGTGACCAAGGCGACCATGGCCGGCGAGCGCTTCCAGCGCGTGATGAAAGCCGTGCGCCGCCGCGCGCCGCAGCTCGACATCCGTGAGGTGCGCCTGGACGGCAAAGGCTTCCGCCAGGACGTCGTTACGATGCTCAAGATCTTCAACGAGGCCTGGTCGGCCAACTGGGGCTTCGTCGAGGTCACACCGCCGGAGGTGGACGCCATCGCCGCCGACCTCAAGCCGATCGTGGACCCCGACATCACCGCCATCGCCGAAATCGAAGGCAAGCCGGTCGGCATGATGGTGTGCGTGCCCAACGTGAACGAAATCCTGCGCAAGATCCCCAACGGCCGGCTGTTCCCCACGGGCTGGTACAAGCTGCTGACGGGGCTGAGGGACATCCGGGGCTTCCGCACCATGCTGATGGGCGTGGTGCCGGAGTACCGCAACCGCGGCGTGGACGCGCTGATGATCGACAAGGTCATGCAGAGCGGCCTGGCTGCCGGCTACGAGTACTGCGAGCTGAGCTGGGTGCTGGAAGACAACGAAGCCATGACGTCGCTGGCCGACAAGGCCGGCGGTTTCCTGTATCGCAAGTACCGCATTTACGAGGCTGACACCGATGCGCTTATTCTCCCGTAATCTCCCGGTCTATCTGCTTGCTTCCCTGCTGCTGCTGGCGGCGCAGAACACCGTGCGCTCCGACAACGCGGGCCTCGACGCCACCACCCGCTCCGCCATCCTGGCCAAGCTGAAGAAGGCCGAGGGCAAACGCGGCACGGCCGGCTGCGTGATCCTGGACCTCGACACCGGCGAAACGCTGCTCAGCCACAACGCCGACAGCCCGCTGATCCCCGCCAGCAACATGAAGCTGGTGACCACGCTGACGGCCCTTGACCAACTGGGCGGCGACTTCGAGTTCATCACCCGCGTGCTGGCCGACGGCAAGGTCGGCGACGACCGCCTGCAGGGCGACCTGTGCGTGATCGGCGGCGGCGACCCCAACCTCAGCGGGCGCTTTTACGAAAACGACCCGCTGGCCCTGTTCAAGGCCTGGGCGACGCAGCTGAAGCAGGCGGGAATCACCAGCGTGAGCGGCGACCTGAAGTACGACAGCACGCTGTTCGGCGGCGAAAGCTTCTGCGAAGGCTGGCCCCAGGACGACCAGTACATCAAGTGGTACTGCGCCGAGGTCAGCGCGCTGGCTTTCAACGACAACTGCATCGGCATCCGCGTCACCCCCACCGGCGCCGGCAAGCCGGCGAAGATCGAGACGATCCCGGAAACCAGCTACGTCACCATCGTGAACCAGACCACCACCGCGCCCGGCCGAAAAGGCGCCGAGATCGGCATCGTCCGCCCCCGCGGCGAGAACACAATCACGGTAAAGGGCACGGTCTATGAGCAGGCCACCTGGGGCTACACGGTGGATGTCAGCGTGCACGACCCCGCGGCCTATGCCGCCACCGTGATCAAGGAAACCCTGGCACGCGAGGGCATCAGCGTGCAGGGCGGCATCAAGCCCGTCACGCTCACCAACGAAGACCTGCAGCGCTGCACGCTGCTGGTCGAGCACCGCGCCTCCCTGTTGCAGGCCTTGAAGCCCATCAACACCAACAGCCAGAACCTTCACGCCGAAATGCTGTTCCGCCAGCTTGGCCTGCGCTACTCCGGCAAGGGGACGTTCAAGACCGGCCGTGCGGCCGTGGAAGCCTACCTGACCGAGCAGAAGCTGCTGACCGAGGGCATTCATATTGAAGACGGCAGCGGCCTGGCGCGCGACAACCGCGTGACCCCAAACCTGCTGGTGAAACTGCTGAAGCGCGCCGCGGCGGACGAGCGCTTTGAAGCACTGCGCGACAGCCTGGCCGTCGGCGGCGAAGAGGGCACGCTGGAGAAACGCCTGACCGACAAGAGCGTGAAGGGCAAGGTGTTCGCCAAGACCGGCTACATCAACAACGTGCGCGCCCTCAGCGGCTACCTGTTCGCGGGCAAGCGCCGCTTCGCGTTCTCGATGCTCATGAACGACTGCGTCTACACCAAACAGATGCAGGACGAGATCATCGAGACGCTGGCCAAGGCCGCCGAGTGATCAAACCTCGCCCGCAACTGGGCCTGGTACTTCTTGTGCTGGCGGGCGCCAGCATCGCCATGCTGCTGCTTGAGGGCAGCGGCGCGCCCGCCGAGGCCGGCCTGCCGCGCGTGCGCGGGCTCGACAAGCTGCTGCACTTCGGCGCTCACTTCTGGGTTGCCAGCCTGTTGTTCTGGGGCGGCCTGCTGCTGGGCCGCCCGGTTGAGTTTCACCGACGCCGCACGCTGTGGACCCTGCTGGTGCTGGTGCTCGATGCGGGCGCCGGCATCGGGATCGAGCTGGTGCAGCGCCACGCCGGCGCATCCCACGGCCGCGTGTTCGACTGGAAAGACGTCAGCGCAAACCTGGCGGGAATGGTGGTAGCGCTGGGGGTAGGCTGGGCGGCAAGCAGGTGCAGGGCGAGGTGAAAGGGGAGAAGGGCTTGGGGTTTAGGGCTTGGGGCTTGGAGTTCGAGCGCATGCCGACGGCCAGCTGCCGCCTGCATCCTGCCTCCCGCCTCCCGCCTCCCCGATTGCCCCTGCATCGCGGCTGGAATTCGGGTAACCTGACGGGCCGTTCTGCGTACTAAACGCAGGGCGCGTCAGGAGATGGAATGCGACGTTACGGCGCAGGTGCTTTGCTGCTGATCGTGCTGGGGCTGGCTGCTTCGGCCCAACGCTGGCCGGGGCCGGTCTATCCGGAGTCGGACCCCAACGCCTTCAAGATCATCACCCAGGCAAACCTGGAAGAGGCGCTCAACCGCATCGGCCGCCTGAAATCTCAACTGGCGCAGACGAAAGATGAAGAAGAACGCGCCTTCATCCTGAACCGCATCCTCGAGCTGTGCCAGGCTCAACTCAATGACGACTACAACGACTCCGGCGTGATCGTGGTCGAACGCAAGGGCGTCGACGAACGCGGCAATGAGCAGGCCGTGCGCTGGCAGGGTGCCTTCAGCGCCATCGAAGACGAGATCCGCGGCCTCGGCGAAGAAGGGCTGCAGCTCTACGAGAAGGCCTACGGGCCCCGCGCCGCGCTGCTGTTGAAGCAGGCCGTGGAGACACGCAACCGCGAGCGCATCCAGTACCTGAACCGGCGCTTCGGCCTGACCCGCGCCGGGCTGCGCGGGGGCGCGCTGCTGGCGGCAATCTGGTGGGAGGAGGGTGAAGTTTCCCGCGCCGCGCGCAGCCTCGAACGCGTGCTGTCCCTGACCGAGCTGCTGTCACCCGACGAACAGGCCCGCTACAGCGCCTGGCTGGCCCACTGTTACCGCGACCTGGGCGAGCGCGCCAACCTGGTCAAGCTGATCGAGCAGACCGTGGTGCTGCGCGAACGCGAGGTGGACGAGGGCGGCGAAAGGGTCAAGCTGGGCGAACTTCTGCAGAAGCGCCTGCTGGAGGCCCGCGATGCCACGCTCGATACCATCGACACGCTCGGGGTCGAGTGGCCGGGGGGCAACTACGCCAACACCGGCCTGCACGACAAGCCCAGCGACTACCGCCAGATCGCCTGGAGCAAAACCTTGCCGGGCCTGCAGGCCACTCCGGTCTGGAACCGCTTCATGGGCTATCCCTCGCCCCACGTGCCGCCGTTCCTGCCGATGTTTGACGGCAACATGTTCTATGTGAACACCGGCGACCGCCTGGTGGCCTACGACCTGATTGCGGCCGAGGGCGACACCCCGGCCTGGACCTGCAAGCCGTTCAACACCACGCCCAGCAACTGGCGCCTGGCCGAGGCCGACCCGAACATGATCCTGCCGATCAGCGCCTGGCGCGGCACGCTGTTCACGGCGATCGAGAACCCGCTGCACAACACCTACCACGACCCGCATCCGGACCCCAACTTCCGGCTGTACAGCCACTACCCCAAGGTGCGCCGCGCCCTGTGCGCCGTGGACGGCGCCACCGGCCGCCTGCTCTGGAAGCTGGGCGGCCAGTACGAGGGCAGTCGCGACCAGCAGACCAACTTCCTGTCCGCCGTGGTGCACGAGGGCACGCTGTACGCCATCGCCAGCCGCGTGCCCGAACTGGCCGAGATTTTCCTGTACGCGATCAACCCCACCGACGGCGAGATCCTCTGGAACCTGCGCCTGTGCTACGGCCAGCAGGAGACCACCATGTTCGGGCGCCCCGCGCGCGAGCCGCACCCCAGCCTGCCGTGCATCGCGAACGGGACGCTGTACCTGTGCACCAACATCGGCGGCGCGGTGGCCGTGGAACTGGCAACCCGCAGCCTGCGCTGGATTTCGCGCTACGAGTACATGCCGCGCCCCGTCACCAAGTACACCGAGACCTACTATCGCGACGTGACCTGGTACACCTCGCCCACCATCTACGCCGAACACAAGGGCAAGCCATACCTGCTGCTGGCTCCCACCGATTCCCGCATGCTGTTCGCGCTCGATGCGCGCACCGGCGGCATTCTGTGGCAGCTCGACCAGCGCGATCAGCCGCTGTACGGCGGGCGCGCCCTGGTGGGCGTGCGCGAGGGCAAGGTGTACGTTGCCGGCGACGGCGGCATGCGCGGCGGCGGCGCCAGCCGGCTGCACGTGATCGACATCGACGATCCTCGCAGGATCCAGTCCATCAAGGTAACCCCCGCGGACAGCGGCAACCTGCTGGCCCTGGCCGGCCGCCCCAGCATCGCCGCCAACCGCCTGCTGTGGCCGGGCAAGGAAGGCGGCAACAGCTGCACCCTGGCCGAGGTCGACCTCGACCGCCTGCGTACCGTGAACTCGGCTTATGTGCCCGGGGCCTATGCCAACCAGGGCTACAGCGTGTTCGCCCAGCACGGCGTGGTCTTCACGGTTTCCGGCAACGATTACACCCGCGGGAGCAGCCAGCTCGCGGCGCGCTTCAGCACCACCGGGCTGATCGATGCCGCGCGCAAGGACTACCAGGCCGAACCCGACGACGCCCAGGCCGCCGCGCGGTACGGATTGTTGACCATGCGTGTCGGCGACCGCGGCGAGGCGATCCAGGCCCTGAAGCACGCGTTTGAACTGGCCGGCAGGCCTCCCGCTGACACCCGCGTGCGCGACCAGGCCGGACGCGCGCTGGTGGCCGGCTACCTCGAGCTGGCCGACAAGTCGCTGCAGGCCCGCAAGTACACCGAGGCGCTGGGCCACGTGCAGAACGCGCGCGAATACGCCACCGGGCGCAGTCAGCTTTCCGACTGCTTCAGCCGCGAGGAACGCACGCTGCTGGCCGAAGGGCGTGAGGCCGACATCGAGAGTTTCTACCGCGGCATGATTGCCGACGAGCCTGACTTCGGCATGGGCGCCGACCCGGAAATACCGGTCGCCGTCTACTGCCGCATCCGCCTGGCCGAACGGCTGGAACGCACCGGCAGGAATGCCGACGCCGCCAAACTCTGGCAGGAAGTGCAGGAAAGCCCTGAGCGCTACAGCTTCGGTGGTGTCAGCCTGCGTGCCCTGGCCCTGGAGCGCCTGCGCGACGCCGTCAAACGCGCCGGCCGCGATATCTACGCGCCCCAGGAAGCCCGGGCCGAAGAATTGCTGAAGGCCGGCACCACCGAATCCTGGGCGAAGCTGCTGCACCTTTACCCGCTGGCGCTGGCAGCAGACGAAGCGGCGCTGAGCCTGGCGGACGCCAGGCTCAAGGCCCACCTGGGCGCCGAGGCCGTCGAGGTGCTGCGCGGCGCCCTGGATGAGCACGCAGACCGCCCCCGCGCCGCGGAACTGAACGCGCTGCTGGCGCTGGCCTACAAGGCCGCCGGGGAGCGGCTGCGCGCCAGGCTGCTGGCCCTGCGCCTGCTGCGAGAGCACCCGAAGGGCGAGTTAAGCCTGGGCGGAACGATCCGCTCGTTCGAGGAACTGCTGCGACCCCTGACTGAGGAAGACGCGTCCGGTTCCGCCGTTGACGCCCTGCCCCAGCTGCCCCGGCAGATCAGCGAGCTGTGGTCGCGCCCCTGGTCGATCGGCGGCTTCACCCGCATGCCGCCTCAGCCGGCCAACATGCCGCAGGCCCGCTTCCACCTCAGCGAGACCTCGATGACCGGCACCGAACTTCTGGCGCTGGACGCCGGCAGCGGCGAGCCGCGCTGGGCCCGCAAGGCGCCGGTCTCGTTGACCGGCGTGTACCGCACGCAGCGCGGCATCCTCTTCGTGCAGGGCCAGGGCTTCGCGCTGTATGACGACGACGGCAACGAGCAGTGGTCAACACCCGCGGGCGCCACGCCCGTCGCCACCAGCCTGCTGGGAGGCATGCTGGTGTACGCCACGCGCTTCACACTGAACCAGCAGGCCATGCTGCGTATCACCGCCCGCGACGTCGACAGCGGCGGCGTGGTCTGGGAACAGACCATGACCGGCAACAGCGTGCGCTGGATCGCACAGTCACACCACGGCGTGCTCGTCATGCCACAAGGCAACGAAACCGAGCTCGTGCTGCTTGACGCAGACACCGGGCGAGAGGCCGCCCGCGCGGCCCTGGACACACATGGCCGCATCACCGCCCAGCCGCTGCTGCTGGATGACCGGCTGTTGCTGATCAACCGCGACGGCAAGGTGGTCATCCTGCAGGGCGACACGCTCAAATCGGCCGGCGAGTTCGAAACCCGCATTCGGTACGCCACGCAGTTCACCGTTGTGGAGCGCGACTGCCTGGTGGTGGGGCTGACCAGCGCCGGGCGCTTCGGCGCCGCCGACGGCAAGGTTGTCTGGCGCCGCGACTACGCGGGCAACGAGGTGGTGACCGCGCAGGTGCTGATGAAGGACGCCTTCGCTCTGGCCACCCGCGCCCCCAACGGCGCCGTACGGATCTCCGGCTACTCGCTCGCGGACGGCAAGCCCACATTCAGCCATGACATCAAGCGCGAGAATGATTCCGACCGCATCGATGTGCAGAACTCGGCCCCCTTCGACGGCGGACTGGTGATGGCCTTCGCCGAGAACCGCATCGTGGACGGGCGCATGCAGTTGTGGGGCTTCCGCCTGCTGGTCCTGAACGCCGACGGCACCGAGCGCTTCACCTGGACCCGCAAGGCGCCGGACAGCCCGCTGTTCGTGCAGCTTGCCCTGACCGACAACTTCATCGCCCTCGCCTGCGACAAGACCACTTTCGGCTTCGGCCGCAAGGATTAGCGGCGCGACTTCGATCCGGATATAACGCGGCCATGAGCGAGATTCGTGAATTCGGCAAGTCAGTGCTGCACCAGGAGGCCACGGGCGTCTCGGCCCTGGCCGATCTGCTGGATGAAAACTTCGACCGCGCCGTGAAGGCCATGCTGGACTGCACCGGGCACGTGGTGGTGGTCGGCGTCGGCAAGCCCTGGCTGATCGGCCAGAAAGTCAGCGCCACGCTGGCCAGCACCGGCACACCCAGCTTCGCACTGCATCCCAGCGAGGCCATGCACGGCGACCTCGGCCGCCTGCGCAAGCACGACGTGGTGGTGGCGCTTTCCAACAGCGGCACCAGCGAGGAAATCACCCGCGTGCTGCCCGTGCTGAAACGCCTGGGCTGCCTGTGCATCGGCCTGACCTCGAACCTCGAGTCGCCGCTGGCCGCCAACAGCGACATCGTGCTGAACATGGGCAAAGTCAGCGAGGCCTGCCCGATCGGCATGGCGCCCAGCGTCAGCACAACGGTGATGCTCGCGCTCGGCGACGCGCTGGCGCTTGCCGTCATGAAGGCGCGCAACTTCACACGCGAGGATTACGCCCGCTTCCACCCCGGCGGCGCGCTCGGGCGCAGCCTGATGAAGGTGGGCGAGATCATGCGGCCCATCGAGCAGACGGCCGTGGTCGGCGTATCCGCCACCGTGGCCGACGCCCTGCACGCCATCACGTTGCACAAGACCGGCGCAGCGTTCATCGTGGAGATGGGCGTGGTGAAGGGCGTGTTCACGGACGGCGACCTGCGCCGCCATGTGGCCGACGACAACCTGCTCAGCCAGCCGATCCTCGACGTGATGACCAGCCCCTGCCTGACCATCCACCAGGACAAGCTGGCGCCCGAGGCCGTGCGCACCATGCAGCGCCCAAGCGGTCTGGTAATCGGCGAGCTGCCGGTGGTGGACGACGAAGGCAAGCTCAGGGGCCACGTCGCGCTCAAGGACCTGGTGGTGATGCACTTCGTGTAGCTGCTGGCTTCTGGCTTCTAGCTGCTGGTTTTCCTGCTCGGCTTGTCCTGCTTTTCCGGCTGGGGCTTTCTGGCGTCTCCCTCTCTGATCTTCTTCATCAGTGAATTCAGCATGCGCCCGAGTTGCTGTATTTCGTTCCAGAGTTCGCGAGCACGGTCGGCTTCACAGAACTCAAGACGGGCGGCCAGTTCCACAAAGGTGTCCGCCTCGGCAAGGGAGCCCCGCGCAATTGCAAGATGCCTCAGGTAGTCGCCGGTGTGGACTCGCCCCTTGCCTTCAGCAATGTTAGCCGGAACGGAAGCAGCAGCGCGCTGAAGCTGATCCGCCAGCGAGTAGCGCTGCGAAGCTGGGAAGCTCCCCGTCAACTTGTAAGCCTTCACGGCAAGATCCATTGCGCGTTGCCAGACGATCAGATCTCGAAATCCCTTCGACATACGATTCCCCTATCTGGTTTGTTTGTTGCATTTACTAGAAGCCAGCAGCCAATAGCCAGAAGCTACTCACGCTGAATTCGATTCAAAATAGAATTGCACAGCGTGCCGGACTCCTTCACCTTCGACATCGCCTTCGACGCCCCGGTCTCCGAGGTCTGGCGCGTTGTTTCCGATACCGACGCCCTGGACGGCGCCGCGGGCATGCCCCCATCACCTACCGCGACGAGCCCCAGCCCGACGGCACCAGTCGCCGCTTCGCCAGCTACCGCATGCACGGCTTCCTGTTCGCCTACGAAGAGCTGCCCTTCACCTGGGTGCACGAGCAGCGCTACGACGTGCGGCGCATCTACAGCAACGGCGCGTTTCGCACATTCAGGCACAGCTGCGAGATCATCCCGCGCGACCCCGCCAACCCTGACGCCGGCTGCACGGTGCGCACCACTTTCCAGTGGGAGAAATCGCGCGGCTTTCTCGGATTGTTCGCCGCCTCCGGCACGCGCAACAACGGCGTTACCACCTACACCCGCATCTTCACCGAGGCCGCCGCGCGCCTGAAAGCACGCCCCGAGCACGAGAAGCGCCACAGCGTGATCCTGTCTCGGCCGATCGATGTCCCGGCCATCGAGGAAGAACGGCCTCAACTCGATGCCCAGCGACTGCAGGATTTCACCCGCCGCACGCGCGTGCTGTTTGATTCACCGCTCGCGGATCGCCTGGCCGAGGCCGTGAAGAACCTGCCGGCCGAGGAGCTGCGCCGCATGCAGCCCTACGCCTTCGCGCGGCGCTGGAAGGCCGACCGCCAGCAGACCCTGAACCAGTTTCTCGCCGCCACCCGCGCCGGCCTGCTGAAGATGCGCTGGGACGTGATCTGCCCCCACTGCCGCGGCGACAAGATGAACCTGGCCAGCCTCGACCAGGTCAAAGACAAAGCCTTCTGCCCCAGCTGCAACATCGACTTCGACGTGGACCTTGACCGCAGCCTCGAGGCCGTGTTCATGCCCCACCCGCAAGTGCGCGAAGTGCCGGCCGCGCACTACTGCCTCGGCGGCCCGGGCACCACGCCGCACATCGTGTACCAGCAGCTGTTCGAGCCCGGGGAGGAGCACCGGGCCGAGTTCAGGCTCGCATCCGGCCGCTACCGGGTAAGGGTAACCGGCGACCCGACCTACCGCTGGATCGAGATCAGTGAACAGGAGCCGCAAGCGCACCTGTCCACCGAAGCCTTGGCGAAGGCGGAAGCGCGCGGCCCAGTTTCATCCGAGGCGTTCGAAATCCGCGACAATGCCTTCGACGGCGCTGACCACGCACTCACGGAAAACGACCCCATCCGCCTGCACATCCGCAACGCCTCAGAACGCCGCGTGGTGGCCGTGATCGAAAGCGTGGAGTGGGCCCGTGACGCCCTCAGCGCCGGCGAGCTGGTGGCCGACCAGCGCTTCCGCGACCTGTTCAGCAGCGAGGTGCTGGCGCCCGGCATCAGCCTGGCCGTGGAGGACGCCACCATCCTGTTCACGGACGTGGTCGGCAGCACCGCCATGTACAACACACTGGGCGACGCCAAGGCTTTCAGCCTGGTGCGAACCCACTTCGACGTGCTGCACGAGATTGTCGAGAAACACCGCGGGGCGATCGTCAAAACCATCGGCGACGCCATCATGGCCGTGTTCACCAAACCCGAAAACGCCCTGCGCGCGGCCGACGAGCTGCACCAGCGCACGGACAACTACGTGCGCGAGCAGGGCCACAAGGAAGGCGTGCAACTCAAGATCGGCCTGCATGCGGGCCCGTGCATCGCGGTGACACTGAACGAGAAGCTGGACTACTTCGGGACAACCGTGAACCTGGCCGCGCGCGTGCAGGGGCTAAGCGAAGGCGGCGACATCCTGGTAAGCCAGAACATGGCCGACCGCACCAGCAACTGCGAAGCGCTAAGGGAATCAGGCTGGCAAAGCCAGCTCGAACACGCCTACGCCAAAGGCTTCAAAGACCCCGTCCCCGTCCTGCGCTGGACCAGAAAGTAGCGGTACCAAACAAGTGGCACGCGCAACGTGGCACGCGCATCCTGCGCGTGAGTAGTGCCATGTGCTTCAAGCACATGGCCGAAGGGGACTGTCCCCGCAGTTGGGGACTGTCCCCGTCTTCGGGGATTCCCGGGGGTTCGACGACAGGGACAGTCCCCAAACGCGGGGACAGTCCCTAACTTCCACGCAGGCGCACGAACAGCAGGCGGATGCGGGTTGTGTCCTCGTAGCTCGCTCGGCTCAGTTGAAACATGGCGGTTTCGCCCGGGCGCAGCGTCTCCGTGGCTACGCGCTCAGCGGCACTTATCTCTGGAACGTTCACCGGATGGCCCTGAATCGGCGGTGTTTCGATGAACCGAGTGATCGGCCGGTTCATCTGTGCCGACACCGACTCCAGGGTGACGTTGCGGCCGCCGTTCACCTCGGCGACCTTCAACGTGCAAACCACGCCCTCAGTAATTGTCTCAAACAGCGGCGAGGAGTTCCGCGTGTCCCCACTCCACTCCCGCAGGTAGAGATGCTCCCGGCTGAATTCGTAGGACACGTCACCGCCGGCCAACGCAAGCGACGGCCGAGCAAGCAGCTCGCCGTGGCCCTCCATGGCGTTGACGGCCGCGATTTCACCCATGGGCTGCTTGAAGCTGCGCGGTGCGATGTCCGTGTGGTCCTCGATACCCAGCAGCGACTTGGCGCAGGCTTCGTCCAGCTCAACCAGTGTCAGGTCGGCCGTAAGGACAGCGGCCGGTTCCTGCCGTGTGAGTTCGTACTCGATGCCCTCCCCGGTCCAGATCGGCGGGGTGGCCGGCTCCGGCCGTTGCGTCGCACAACCTGCCAGCAAGGCCAGCAACAGAATCCAGCGCATGGTGAGTTCCTGAGGGGACTGTCCCCGCGGTTGGGGACTGTCCCCGTCTTCGGGGATTCTCGGGGGATCGACTACAGGGACAGTCCCCAACATCGGGGACAGTCCCTACTCGTCCTTCGGCGGCTCTTCCAGCTCCACGCGCCGGCCGGTGATCAGCACCACATAGATGTCGTTGTCGCGGCCGAGCATGCCGGTCAGCACCAGGGCCTTGCCTTCCCCCACCACGCCGTCCGCCTTCAGGCGCTGGCTGTACACCAGCGGCGTCTGCACCTGCGCCGTGGTGCCGAACAGCTTCACTTCCTGGGTCTCGATCGGCCGCACAACCTCGGCCATGGTCATGTCGATGCTCAGGCGCAGGCCCTTGCCGTCGGCGCGCACGGCGTGCAGGCCCACCAGCAGGCCGTCCAGCACCGTGTTCACCACCGGGTCCGCCACGCGGGTAGCGCCCTCGCCGCTGATGCCGAAGCCGCTGATGTACGCGATCTCGTTGCTTATCACGATCGCCCCCTGCTGGCCCTCGAACACCGTCAGGCGCGGCGCGCTGACCAGCGTGGCCTGTGAGACGATCTCCGGCGTCAGCGCAGAAGCCGGCACTGTGGACGCACCGATCTCCAGGCAACGCTGGCCGAACAGCCGCTTGGCAACTTCCGGCCGCGCACGCAGGAAGCGCACTTCGATAGCGTAGGCATAGTCGGCCTCGCCCTCGAAGGCTGTGTAGGGCGGCAATTCGTTGTCCAGGCCGGCGGCGCCGATCTCGCCGCTGTATTCGAGCTTGAAATCCCCCACCGGCTCCAGTGTCAGCAGCGGGCCCGCGGGCTCCGTTGTCGCGCAGGCGCAGGCCAACAGGCCCACGGAAGCGAGGGTTGCGGAAAGACGTCGCATCGAAACTCTCTGTCGGGGAAAGTGCGGGGCTTGCCCCGGTATGCTAAGCACGTCCGCCGGGCGCGCCAAGGTTTTTCTCCCCCGTGACACTTCCGCGACCTGCGCTAGACTGTGGGTTGAAGTCCAACCCGGTGCGAGACGATGCGCGAAGACCTGTTCGAAAAAGCCAGTCAACTGAGGGACCGAACCACCAAGCTACAGGTGTCCCTTTGACTATGACGGCCTGACGCGCAAGCTCGAGAAGCTCAACAAGCAGACCGAAGTGGACGGCTTCTGGACCAACCAGGAGGCCGCGCAGAAGGTCGTCAACGAGGCCCGCAAGCTGCGCGCGCAGACCGAGCCCGTGGGCGAGCTGGTCGCCAAGCTCGATGACATCCAGGCCATGCTCGACCTCGCTGACGAAGTCGGCGACGAGGCCACCTTCAATGAGGCTGAGAAGGCCCTGCGCGAGGCCGAGCACATCTACGAGAGAATCGAAACCCAGGCGCTGCTCAATGAGCCGGGCGACGAAGGCAACTGCTTCCTGAGCGTGCAGGCCGGCACCGGCGGCACCGACGCCTGCGACTGGGCCCAGACCCTGTTCGAGATGTACATGCGCTGGGCGCGCAAGCAGGGCTACGACATCGACATCGTCGATTACCAGGACGACGAAGTGGCCGGCATCCGCAGCGCCGCGGCGCTGATCAAGGGGCCGTTCGCGGCCGGCTTCCTGCGCGGCGAGGTGGGCACCCACCGGCTGGTGCGGATTTCACCGTTCAATGCGGCCGGCAAACGGCAGACGGCGTTCGCGAGCGTGGACGTGGTGCCGGAGGCGCTGTCGGACGAGATCGACATCGAGATCAATGAGAACGACCTTGAACTGAACTTCAGCCGCGCGGGTGGCAAAGGCGGCCAGAACGTGAACAAAGTGGAAAGCGCGGTGCGCATCACGCACGTGCCGACGGGGATCGTCGTAAGCTGCCGCAGCGAGCGCAGCCAGCACCAGAACCGCGCGATCGGCATGGAGATGCTGCGCGCCAAGCTGTACCAGATGGAGCGCGCCAAGCGCGACGAAGAGCTGGCCAAACTGTACGGCGCCAAGGGCGAGGTAGGCTTCGGCCACCAGATCCGCAACTACGTGTTCAACCCCTACAAGCTGGTAAAAGACGCCAGAACGGGCGTAGAAACCAGCCACGTGGAAAACGTGCTGGCCGGCGAAATCGACGAGTTCATCGAAGCCTATTTAAAGTGGCACCACGGAAAAAAGACCCAAGCCGCCAAAGCAGCTGAGTAAGCCAATTTCAGGGGGATGCCATGCGACTGTACAGCGTGCTGATCACGGCGGGCTTGCTCGCGCTCAGCGTCCAAGGACGCAAGAGTGCGCAAGCTGAGCCGGAAGGGAGGGCGCCGTCTTCTATTACCTTCTGTGAGTACACCCACCCGCGCTCGTTGGACCCGCACCGGGCAGGTGACTCGGTAAGCACCCTCCACTGCATGCACGTCTATGAAACCCTGCTGGAGTACTCGCCCTGGCGGCAGGATGAACTTGTGCCCTGTCTGGCCGCCAGCCAGCCGAAGTACAACCGCGCATCGCTCACCTACACTTTCACCCTGCGCGACGACATTTACTTCCAGGACGACGCCTGCTTCCCGGATGGTAAAGGCCGCAAGGTCACGGCCACGGACGTGGTGTTTTCGTTCAAGCGGCTGGCGGCGTTGCCCGATTCCGGCGGTTACTGGGTGATGGAAGGTAAGGTCGCCGGCTTGGATGAGTTCCGGGAGGAAGCCTTCAAGGCATGCAAGCGCGTGGAAGACGAAGCTGGTGACGAGTATCTGGTGGTCACCGACAAGTGGTGGAAACACCTGGAGAAGGACGTCAGCGGTCTACGCGTCGTTGACGATCGCACTTTCACGATCAAGCTCAACGAGCCGTATCCGCAGTTCCTGCACGCGATCACTCTCTCCTACGGCGCGGTGGTGCCGCATGAGGCCGCCAGGAAGTACGACCTGAGCACCCATGCCGTGGGCACCGGCCCCTATGTGCTGAAGGAATGGGGCGATCAGGCGATCAGCTACACCCGCAACCCGAACTACCGTAAAGTTGAACTGACCGGTGTGCCCGAGGGCTCACCTCTGAAGCCCTTCGAAGGCAAGCGCTTGCCGCTTACGGACGAGCTGCACTATGAAATCGTGCCAGAGAACGACATCGCGTTTGAAAACTTCCTGGCGGGCAAGTACCCGAATTCGGGCCTGAGTAAAGAAGACTTCGACAGCGTGGTGGACACCAAAGCCTGGTTCAAAGGTACGCGCGACAGCCGCGCCTTGCTGCCAAAGTGGCGCGAGAAGGGGCTGGAACTCCACAGCTACGCCGAACCCACGCTCCATTACATCTCGTTCAACATGAACGACAAAACCTTCGGCACACCCGCCGGCGACAAAGGCCGCGCCTTGCGCAAGGCGTTTGCCATGTGTGTGGACCGCGAGAAGTACATCAAGGATCACATCGCCGGTCGCGGCGAAGCTGCGCAGCAGTTGGTTCCGCCGGGCATCCTGGCGCGCCGCGACGACTGTGTAATGAAGAACCAGCGCTTCGACCCCGAGGCAGCACGCAAGCTGCTGAAAGACGCCGGCTTCGACGTGCAACAGGACGGCGACGGCTGGATCACCCGCCCGGCCGCGGGGCAGGAGCAAGTGAAGCTTACGATCCTGCACCGCAGCACGCGCGACACCAGCAAGGAGCACGCGAACTTCCTGCACGAGTGCGGCCGTACAGTCGGCATCAACATCGAAAACGAGCTGATGACCTTCCCCGAGTTTCTGGCGCGCCAGGATGAAGGTACCGGCCAGGCCTACGACGCCGGCTGGGTGATGGATTACCCGGACGCCCAGAACATGCTGCAGCTGCTGTACGGCCCCAACAAGCCGCCAGGCATCAACGGCGCCAGCTACAGTTCCGAAGAGTTTGACCGCATGTACCGCGAAATGGCCACGCTGGACGATCGCGTGCCAAGCGAAGCTGAGCGCAAGGCGGAGCTGATCGTGCACATGCACAAGCGCCTCGACGAAGACACGCCCTGGGTGCTGATGGAATTCCGGGTGATCGCAACCCTGCGCTGGAAAGGCTACACGCAGGCCGAGCCGAACCCATTCGCCTACAATCACCGCAAGTACGCTTTCCGGCAGAGATAGGCCGGATTTAGGCCTCCGGGCGCGGTTTTCATGGCCGTAGCAGGCCTTGGGACGGCGCTGGAATGCGGCGCGGGTTCGGGTATGATTCCGGTCCCCCTGGATTCGACTGGAGGCGTGATGCTGCGGCGGCTTACGTTGCTTGTGGTGGCTGTTTCAGGCCTGCTGGCGCTTCAGCTTGCTTCCGTGGCGCAGCCCGCGCCCGCCCCGGCCCCGGCCGTTGAGCAGGCCTCCGCCCTGCGCATCGCCTATTCCCCCAACGAGTCCCCCTCGCTGGACCCGCACACCATCCGCGACGAGTTCAGCTTCCGGCTGGTCGCCGCGATCTACGAAACGCTCTACATGTACGCGCCGGGCTCAGGGCAGGGGGCGCGGCCCGCGTGGTGCCGTGCCTGGCGAAGGACTACCCGCAGGTTTCTGAAGACGGGCTTACCCTCACCATCAAGATCGACACCAGCGCGAAGTTCCATAACAGCGTCTGCTTCGGCGAGGCGCGCACCCGCAACCTCAAGGCTTCCGACTTCGTGCACAGTTTCAAGCGCATGGCCGTGTTCGAAGAAAACGGCATGTACTGGATGGCCGACGGCCTGATCAAAGGCCTCGATGAATACGGCGAAACCGCCCGCGACCAGATGCAGTACGAGACCACCGACACCAAGGTGGAAGGTCTGCAGGCGCCCGACGACGAAACCCTGGTGCTGAAGCTGACCCGCCCCTATGCGCCGATCGTTACGCTGCTCGCGCACCCCACCTTCTGCGCGGTGCCGAAGGAGGCCATCGACCACTTCGCCGGCCAGCTCCGGGAGCGCGCCGTGGGCACCGGGCCCTACCGGCTCAACGCGGTCGCCGACGAAAAACTTTACGTGTTCAAGCGCTGGGACGACTATCGCGGCGAAAAGGCCGCGTTCGAGCGCGTCGTCTTCAAGCAGTGCAACTTCTGGAACGAGTTCCTGGACGGCTACAAGAACGACACCTACCGGGAAATCCCCCTGTGGCCGAACTACTACGACCGCGTCGCCAAGGAGGGCGAGCCGGCCGGAGCGCTGGCCGGCACCGACACCGAAATCATCGAGGAAGACCAGCACGGCTTCTACTTCCTTTCCTTCAACATGCAGGATCCGCTGTGGGGCGCGCTGGATGAAGACGGCCGCGCGCTGCGCCGCGCCGTCAGCCTGTGCCTTGACCGTGAGGAACTGCTGACCGCCGCGGGCTACAATCCGAAGTGGGCCACGCCGCAGCCGGACCTTTTCCCCGCAGGCATGGAGTTTGAGGACGCCGGCCAGGGCCTTGATTTCGGCAAGCACGACCTGAAGGCGGCCAAGGATGTGCTGGATGGCAGCAAGTACAAGGGCGGCATCGACCCGGCCACGGGCAAGGCGCTGACGCTGCGCTTCCTGACCACCGACGCCAGGCTCTATGAGCAGATCGTGAACGGGCTGCGCACCGGGCTGAAGACCCTGGGCATCCGGCTGAGTGCGCGCTACGTGGAAGGCTCCGAGCTGCGCGCCGAGGTCAACAGCGCCGACGACCAGCTGTTCGTGTCCGGCTGGTTCCTGGATTACCCTGACCCGGTGAATTTCCTGCAGTTGTTCTGGAGCGAAAATGCAGCCAGCGGCAAGGAGTTCAACAACGTCGCGCGCTACAACTCGCCTGAATTCGACAAGCTGTTCCTCCAGTACGAAAGGCTGCACGCCACCGAGCAGAACGCTGCCAAACGCCGCGAGCTGGTAACCGCGATGGCGGGCGTGATCGCCAAGGATCAGCCGATCCTGCCGCTGCTGCGCCAGCGCGAGGCGCGCCTGCGCAGCACGAAAGTCGAGTGGCCGGCCCTGCCGCGCCGTACCTTCAATGACATCCGCTTCGCGAAGGGAAAGAAATGAAGCGGCTGAAACGCGCACTGGCGTTCATCCCCGCCCTGCTGGTGACAGCCGCATGGCTGGCTGTCACCACGGCCACCCCGGGCTGCGGCGGCCAGGCGGCGGATGAAACCCGCGATGCCGGGCTGGTGCTGAACTGGACCGAGTCCGCGGACCCGCGCAGCATTGACCCCCACAAGGCCGGCGACGTGGTTTCCAGCGGGCAGTGCGGCATGGTGTACGAGTGCCTGTACCAGTACGACTACCTGGCGCGGCCGGCCAAGCTGATCCCCTGCCTGGCCGAAAGCGACCCCGAGTACGACCCGGACACGCTGACCTACACCTTCACCCTGCGCGACGACGTGTACTTCCAGGACGACCGCTGCTTCCACCCGGACGCCGCGGGCAAGTACTTCGAAGACGAAAGCGCCACCCAGCGCGCCGAGAAAGCTCCCGGCCGGAAACTGACCGCGCGGGACATTGAGTACAGCTTCAAGCGCCTGGCCGCGCTGCCTGACTCGGGCGGCTTCTGGGTGGTTGAGGGCAAGATCGCCGGCCTGGACGCCTGGCGCGAGCAGGCCGTGAAACTGAAGACGGAAGACTGGAAGACCGACGGCGACTGGTTCGAGTTCTTCGACACGGCGGTCGAGGGCCTGAAAGTACTCGACGACCGGCGCATCTCGGTGACCCTGCGCGAGCCCTACCCGCAGTTCCTGTACGCCATCACGCTTTCGTACGGCGCGGCTGTGCCGCGCGAGGCGGCCGAGTACTACGGCGACCAGCTCACCCGCAACCCGGTGGGCACCGGCCCGTACATGCTGGACCACTGGTGGGAACAGAAGGAAATCGTGTGGGTGCGCAATCCCAAGTTCCGGGAAGAGAAGTTCCCCCACAGCGACGATCCGAAAGACGAGTTGTGGAAGCCGCTGATGGGCAAGCGCCTGCCGCTCTGCGACACGGTGGTGTTCCGCATCATCAAGGAATCGCAGCCCGCGTTCCTGGAATTCCTGGCCGGCAAGATCGCGGCCAGCGGCATGGATAAAGACCAGTTCACCCAGGCCATGACGCCGCAGTCCGAACTGACGGATGAGTACAAGCAGAAGGGTATCCGCCTGCGCTCGTACGCCGAGCCGACCATTCACTACATCAGCTTCAACATGAACGACAAGTTCGTGGGCACCCCCGCCGGCGAGAAGGGCCGTGCCATCCGCCGCGCCATGGCCCACGCGCTGAACCGCGACGACTACATCCGCCGCATGCAGAACGGCCGCGGCGAAAAGGCCGGGCAGCTGGTGCCGCCGGGCATGGTGGGCCATTTCGACGACTACTTCATGGCCAGCCAGCGCTATGACCTCGATAAGGCCCGCCAGGTGTTGCGCGACGCGGGCTTTGAGGTGACCGGCTCCGGCGATGAGTGGGAGACGGTAGACCCTGCCACAGGCAAGCAGGTGACTGTGAACGTGCTGCACCGCAGCACGCGCGACTCCACCAAGGACTACGCGGTGTTCCTGAACAACATGGGGCGGCGCATCGGCATCAACGTCGAGAACGAGTTGATGACCTTCCCCGAGTTCCTGGCGCGCCAGGACGAGGGCACCGGACAGGCCTACGACGCGGGCTGGGTGATGGATTACCCGGACGCGCAGAACATGCTGCAGCTGCTGCACGGGCCCAACAAGCCGCCCGGCATCAACAGCGCCTCCTATGCGTCGGAAGAATACGACCGGCTGTACAAGGAGATGTCGGTGCTGGACCAGGAAGTACCGGAGCAACAGAAACGCAAGGTCGAGCTGATCCGCCAGATGAACGAGGTGCTGGACCGCGACGTGCCCTGGGTGCTGGTGGAGTTCCGCAAGATCTTCTCGCTGTACCACCAGTGGTACTACCCGGCCAAGTGGGACGAGCCGAACGCATTTGCCTACACCTACTTCAAATTCTTCTACGTTGACCCGAAGGCATCCGCGACAGTCAGCGAGCGCGAATCGCCATTCTGGCCCGGCTTCATCCTGCTGGTGGTGGCGCTGACGCCGGCCGTGTTGATGGGCTGGAAAATCTACCGGAACCAGAGCTGAGGCCGGGGCTGCATGTTCGCCTACATACTGCGAAAACTGCTGTACATGCCGCTGATCCTTTTCGGGGTCATCCTGCTGACGTTCACGCTGTTCTACATGGTGGCCAGCCCGGACGCGCTGGCCAAGCTGCGCCTGGGTGAAAAGGCCACGCGCATGCAGGTGCTCGACTGGCAGGCCAGCCAGGGCTACATCGAGTGGGAAGACGCCGGCCTGGCCAAGAAAAAAGACATCCAGCGCATGTCCACGGCCGACGCCAAGCTGGTGGAGTTCAAGGAAGGCACGGACTACACCCGCAGCAGCTGGGTGGGGCTTTTCGGCCGTTACCTGAAGTCGGTGCTGACGCTGGATTTCGGCAAGGACCGCACCGACAAACCGGTCACGGAGCGATTGTGGGAGGGCCTGGGGCCCAGCCTTTCGCTGACGCTGCCGGCGTTTTTTCATCGCCGAGCTGGTGGGCGTGTTCTTCGGGCTGTTCGCCGCGATGTACAAGCTGACGCGCATCGACTACAGCATCGTGATCAGTTCGATCCTTGTCATGAGCATCAACGGCATTGCGTTGATCATGTTCGGGCAGAAGTTCCTGGCCGCGGACTGGGCCTACTTCCCGGTGCACGGCTACGACACCGGCCTCTCGGCGGCGCGCTTCCTGTTCCTGCCGATCTGCCTGTACGTGGTGGTGACGATCGGCGAAAAGGTGCGCTTCAACCGCATCGTGATGCTGGACGAGACCGACCAGGACTACGTGCGGACCGCGCGCGCCAAGGGCCTGGACGAAAACAAGGTGCTGTTCAAGCACGTGCTGCGCAACTCGCTGATCCCGCTGATCACGCGCTGGACGGTGGCGATTGCCAGCCTGTACGTGGGCTCGCTGGTGCTGGAGAGCTTCTTCGGCATCCCGGGCCTGGGCTCACTCACCATCGACGCGATCGCCAACAACGACGTGGCCGTGGTGCGCGCCATCGTGGTGCTGGGCGCCGTGAGTTTCATGTTTGCCAACCTGATGTCTGACGTGCTGTACGCCGTGGTTGACCCGCGCGTGCGACTGGAGTGATGGATGCCCTGGCGTGAAGTCATCCGGTTGCTGTTGAAGCGCAAGCTGGCCGTGGTCTGCTTCGTCCTGATCTGCGTGATGGCGCTGCTGGCGCTGTTCGCTCCATGGCTGGCGCCTGACAAGGCGCTGCAGGAACAGATCGGCCTGGACGAAACCACCGGGCTGGAACGCCCCTACCACCCGCCCGGCTGGTACCTGTACCTGAAGCCGGACCACCCGCACTTCGAGAAGACCGGCTTCCATACCGAGGGCGAAGGCGACAAGGCCGAGCAGGTGCCCAACCCGCCGATGCCCGAAGACCAGCGCCAGTGGGGCTTCTTCGACGCGCGCACCTGGCACCTGCCGCTGGGCGCCGACATCGGCGGCGTCAGCGTGCTGGCCCGGCTGATCCGCGGCGTGCGGCTGGCGTTCATCATCGGCCTGATCCCCACCATCATCAGCTCGATCATCGCAACCGTCATGGGCCTGGCGGCCGGCTATTTCGGCAAGTGGGTGGATGACATCATCACCTACATCATTTCGGTGCTGGCCAGCGTGCCGTTGCTGCTGCTGCTGATCGCTTTCATCCAGGCCGTGCGCGAAAGCGAAGCCATCGCGGGCGCTTTCGAATCCGTGGGCGTGACCGACAAGGCCCAGCGCAACCTGTACCTGGTGCTGATCGTGATCGGCCTGACCACCTGGATCGGCCTGTGCCGCCTGGTGCGCGCCGAGGTGCTGAAGCACAAGAACCGCGACTACGTCTCGGCGGCCCGCGCGCTGGGCTGCGGCGAGGCACGCATCCTGTTCAAGCACATCCTGCCCAACGTGATGCACGTGGTGATCATCTTCTTCACGCTCAGCTTCGTGGGCGCCGTGGGGCTTGAGGTGTTCCTGAGCTACGTGGGCATCGGCGTGGACCCCACCCTGCAGACCTGGGGCCGGGTAATCACCGCCGCGCGCAGCGAGCTGCAGCGCAGCCCCTCGGTGTGGTGGCCGCTGGTGGGCGCCACCGGCTTCCTGTTCACGCTGTCGCTTTCTTTCAGCCTGTTTGGTGATGCCCTGCGCGATGCGCTTGATCCGAAGTTGCGCACCTAGTAGCGTTGCGCTTGAGGCCTTATGCGGACAGGAATCTTCATCTCGGGTACCGATACCGGCGTCGGCAAAACCATCGTGGCCGCCGGCCTGGTGCTTGCGCTCAAGCAGCGCGGGCTGAATGTCGGCTACATGAAGCCCGTCGAGAGCGGCTGCCCCGTGCTGGACGGCGAGGTGGTGCCGCAGGACGTGCGCTTCGTCCGCGAGGTCACGGGCATCCGCGATGACCTCGACCTGATGTGCCCCTACCGCCTCAAGGCTGCGGCGGCGCCCAGCATCGCCAGCCGCCTTGAGGACGTGCACGTCGACATCGGCTACATCGTCGACCAGTACTTCCAGCTTTCCCTGATGCACGAGATCGTGGTGGTGGAAGGCGTCGGCGGCCTGATGGTGCCGCTGAACAACAACGACCTCGTCACCGACCTGGTGCTGCAACTCGGGCTCGAGATGCTGGTGGTGGCGCGCCCGGGCCTGGGCACCATCAACCACAGCCTGCTGACGGTCAACATCGCCAAGATGATGGGTATCCCGCTCAGCGGGCTGGTGATCAACGGCTTCGGCCGTGAGGCTATCGGCCTGCCGGAACGCACCAACCCCGACGAGATCGAGCACTTCGGCAACGTGCCGGTGCTCGGCATCCTGCCGTGGCTGAAAGACCTGGATTACCAGGCCTGCAAGCCGGGCTCGCTGCTCAGCGAGTTCATGGAACGCGTGAACATCGAGCCCCTGCTGCGCGGCGGCAACGACGACTTCTAGGGCATTTTTGTATCGCCTGTGCCGCGCTACTTGTTGCCGGTGAGCGGCTTGCGGGCCGGCACCGTGCCCTTCTTCAGGAACAGCAGCGCGAAGCAGGTGTCCGGCATGCCGCCCCAGCTGCCGTTCTCCTGCTGCAGCGAAACCAGCACCGACGCGCCTTCCGCGTACCAGTCGTGCACGCCCAGCCGGCGCGTCTGCGCCAGCATCATCACCCGTTCAAGGCCGTACATGTAGTAGAGGTACCAGGTTCGACCGCGGTTGGGGTTGCGCGTGACGCTGAACCAGTGCTCCAGCCAGCACATGCCGTCTTCGAGGCTTTCGTTGGCGGCCTTCTTCCATTTGTCGATGGCGGCCTGGCTGCCGAATTCGGCCTTCAGCTGCTCGTTGTTCATGGACTCCACGATGTCGAGCCCGACCAGCACGCAGGTCAGACCGGCGGTGGTCATGGATCCGTAGGCGTCCGTCGTCTCGCTGTAGCGGTCCCACTTTGCCTTGCTGGAGTAGTTCCAGCCCCGCGCCTTGCCGATCCTGGACGCGTAGGTGCTGCGCCCCGCGTCGCGTCCGCCGTCCTTGGGCGGCTTGTAGCCCACCACGCGCTTGACCTTCGGGCCGTCCGGCATCTGGTGCGCGATGGTCTGCTCAACCAGTTTCGAAATCACCCCGGCCGGGATACGCACGTTGCAGCGCAAGGCGGCAGCCAGGCCCAGCAGCGCGTACTGCGTGTTGGAGAAGTCGAAGCGCCAGGTTTCGCCGTCGGGCGTGTAGTTCCAGAACGGGTTCTTCTGGCGGTTCTGGTTCTCGACCAGACAGTCCACCAGCTTCTGCATTTCGTTGCGGTCTTCGTCGGCCAGCTCGCGCTTGAACTCAGCGAACTTTTCGCCCTCGCTCAGGTAGGCACGACGCTCGGCCTCCGTGATGTAGCGGGCCTCGTAGGCCATCAGCGAAACCGCCACCGAGTAGGTCTCTTCGAAATCAGCCTGCTTCAGGGCCTCGAAGCCGCGCACCACGGCTGGATCGTCGGCCGGCACGTCGCAGGTCAGCAGGGTCAGCAGTGCCAGGCCGGTGCCACCGCGCACGCGGGTACCGTGAGGCCAGGCGCCATCGGCGTTCTGCAGTTTTTGCAGCTGCTCGGCGCCGCGGGCAATGGCGGAGCTTACCTTGTCGTTCAGGTAACGCCCGGCGGTGCTGTCGAAATCTTTGCTGAACTCGAAGCGCACCGCCCAGTGGTGCTCGATGCGCGCCGCCGCAACCTTGGCGACCTTGGCGCGCCAGCGTGCCGCGTGCAGCGTGATCTCGGCTGCTTCCAGGCGCCCCTGCTCCGGGTTGAACCAGGCGGTGGTCTCGGCCCGGAACGCGAACCAGCGCGCGGCATCGGCCGGGGGCTCGCGGTCGGGTGCCGCAAACTCGTGCACGCCGGTGATCACGGCGCATTCCACGTTGCGGCAAAGCTCCGAGCCCGGCAGCTTGTACTTGCTGTTCAGCGCCAGCGCGGGCATGTCGTACAGTCGCTCGAGGTTCCAGGCGCGCTCCCACTCGAAGCCGGCGTTGCACTTCTTCTCGGGAATCTGCATCGCGAGCTGGATCAGCACGTCCTCCATGATGAAGGGCGCATGAATGGCCTGCAGCGTGCCGGAGTTGTCGAATTCGTGGCCCATGTAGTGGGCGTAGCTGAGGGAAGGCGCATCGTTCACCGCGCCTGTCGGCAGCGGCTCAAGCGGGTCGATCTTCGCCTGCGACACCACGGCATAGTGCAGGTAAGAGGTCGGCGGCGTCTTCCACTGCAGCTCGAAGCGCTGGTTGCCGCGCTGTTGGGGCAATGAAAAGTCCGCCCCTGCCTGTGTCGTCATCACCACCAGCAGCAGCAATACCGCCGGCGCTCCCCAGCTCATGCGTCCCATGGCACCCTCCCCGTGCGCAGAACGATGTGATTTCGCGCAAGGGTAGGTAGCTGGGCAGACCTGTGCGAATTCAGCCGGAAACTCCACTCGCAAATTCAGGAGTCATAATCGGGATCAACACATTTTCGGGCGGGATAATCCTGACAGCGGCTATTCTTTCGGCCCGCCGGTGTAGACCGGCTTGTTCAGCACCACCGTGCCGCGCTTCAGGAACAGCAGGGCGAACGAGGTGTCCACCGCGCCGCCCCAGCCCCCGTCACTGCCCTGCAAACTGATCAGCGCCGAGGCGCCCTGGAAGTACCAGTCGTGCACGCCGAGGTATCGCACGTCGGACAGCATGCAGATGCGCTCCAGGCCGTACAGGTAGTAGTAGTACCAGTAGCGTCCGTGGTTGGGATTGCGGGTGATGCTGAACCACAGCTCCATCCAGGCCATGCCGCCGTCGAGGGCGAGCTGTGTGTCGCGCTCCCAGTTCCTGTACATCGAGTTGTTGTTGAACTCTGCGCGGCGGGCTGCGTCGTCCATGTTGGCCGCGATGTCGAGGCCGGCAATCAGGGTAGTGATGCCCGCGCAGGTCATGGAGCCATAGGCGCTGGTGGCGCCGGTCTCACGCGTCCAGGTTGCCGTGTAGGTATAGGCCCAGCCGCGCGCCTTGACGCTCTTGGTGGACAGCGTGACCTTGTCGTCGCCCTTCTTGCCGCGTTTCTTCTTGCCCGGCTTGTAGTCCACCACGCGCTTGATTTCCGGCCCGTCCGGCGCCTGCAGCGTACGCACGAACTGCACCAGCTCGCGCACGTAGCCGGTGGGGATTTTCGCCCCGCAGCGCATGGCGGTGCCCAGGCCCAGCAAGGCGTACTGCGTAACCGAGAAGTCGTAGCGCGTGGCCTGCTCGGGATCGCGCGTGTAGTTCCACATCACGTTGGGTTCGTTGCGGTTGGCGATCAGCCAGTCCGTGAGGCGCTGTACTTCTGCCAGGTCTTCCTTGCCCAGTTCGCGCTTGCCGGGCGCGGCCTTTTCGCCCTTCAGGAAGGCTTCGCGCTCAGCCTTGCTGATGTAGCGCGCCTCGTAGGCCATGATCGAGACCGCCACGTCATAGGTGGTCACGAATTCGGTGTCCTTGAGCAGCTTGAAGGACTCAATGACGCGCGGGTCGTCGGGGTCTTCGCCGCACATCAGCAGCGCCAGCAGCGCCAGGGCGGTGCCGCCGCGCTGGTGCTTGCCGTAGGGCCAGTGGCCTTCCTTGTTGCGCTGGGCCCACAGGCGCTCGACGCCGCGGGCGATGGCGACGTCCACCTTCTTCTTGATCTGTTCGGTCTCCGTGGTGTCCACGGGCGGCTTCAGCTTCCACTCGATGTCCCACAGGTAGTTCCTGGCAACCGGCTCTTTGTCTGCCTCGGGGGCCGGCTCCAGCTTGCTGCCGCGCAACGCCAGCTTCATCCCCAGCAGGTACCCCGCCTCGCCGTCGAAAAAGGCGTCGGTGGTCAGCTCGAACTTCGTCCAGCGCGGCGGATTGTCGCCCGCGCGCTCGGCCTTCAACTTGTGGGTGCCCACGATGTGCGCGCACTCGTGGCCGCTGTAGCCGGCCACTTGCTTGAACAGGTAGCTTGAGCTCACCTCCAGTTGCTGGGTGCCCGACACGCTGTCAAAGTTCCATTCGCGCTTCCAGCTGTCCTCCGCACGCGCGCTGGCGCCGGGCAGCGCCGCCCCCAGCTGGAACAGCATTTCCTCGAACACCCAGGGCCGCGAAAGCTCAACCAGCGCGCCGTCCGGCCCGATCTCGTAGCCCATCAGGTGAACGTGCTGCAGGTTGGGCTTGGGGTCGGCTTCTTCACCTGCCGCGGCCTGGGTTTCCACCGCGTAGTGCAGGTAGGTGGTGGCGTCCACGTTCCAGGCCAGCTCGGCCTTTTCGCGCGCGAGCGCCGTTGCCGGTCGTTCACTCACGAACAGCAGCGGCAGCGCCAGCAGCAGCGCCGTCAGCCGCAGAACAGTTGTCCGCGTACATCCCACGTTCCGCCCATCAGTTCAGCGTCTTCAGCCTGTCTTTTACCGCATCCCGCAGCTCACCCAGCTGGATTTTCCGCTCGTCCAGCTCGGTTTTCAGCGACTTCGCGCTGCTGACCAGCGCCGCGCCGTCCTTGGCGGGTTTCAGCTTGCTCTCGGCCTTGATCAGCTCGTTCACCTGCTTGAGCTCGGTGTCGATGCGTTTTTCCTCGGCATTAACCCAGCTGTCGAAGTCATTGAGCTGGCTCTTCAACTGCTTGGCCGCGGCCGCCTTGACCTCAGGGTCGGTGATGCCCTTCAGCTTGTCTGTCTCGGGCACCAGCGGCAAGGTGCCGATTGCGCCCGTCCAGTCGCCCAGCGCGGTGCGCGCCTCTTTCACCCGGTCGTCCAGGCTGCCCGCGGCCGTGAGCTGCGCCACGGCATACCTGGCCGCGGCGGCGCGCAGGTCGCCCTGCTTGCTGGCCAGGGCGCGCTCGGCCTCGCGCAGCTTTTTGGCTGCGTCGCCGGCCTGCTTGGCGAGCGTGGTGCCCGTTGTCTTCAGCTTGTTCTCGAGGGCCGCGTCGCCGGCCTGCTGGGCCTTCAGGATTTCGCGGTTGTTGTCGGCGACCTTGGTATCCGCGTCGCGCGCCTCGCGGGCGGCGTCGTTCAGGCTGTCTTCGAGCTTCTTGATGTCCTGCTTGAGCGCCTTGTAATCGGGCTCCGCGGACACGGCGCCGCAGACCGCCAGCGACAGCAGGCAGGTGAGCAGCAGACGCGCCAGGCTATGCAGGTTTCGACAGGCCATACTTCTTCATCTTGTATTGCAGAGCGGTCCGGCCCACACCCAGTATGCGCGCGGAGCGCGACACATTCCAACCAGTTTCGGTTAACGCGTTCAGCAGCGAGTTGCGCTCGATGCGCTCAAGGTCGCCCACCAGGCCCTGCGGCGCGTCTTCACCGGGCGGAAGGCGCGTGGCTTCAAGCATCTCGGGCGGCAGATCCTCAACGCGCATCTGCTGCCCGGTCGACAGCGCGATGCAGCGGCGGATCACGTTCTCCAGCTCGCGCACGTTGCCGGGCCAATGGTAGGTCTGCAGCCGCGCCATCACGGGCTCAGGCACCTGCAGACTCGAGCCCTCTTTTGCCAGGAAGTGCGCCACCAGCCGCGGGATGTCGCCGGCGCGCTCGCGCAGGGGCGGCATGGTCACGGTCACCACGTTCACGCGATAGAACAGGTCTTCCCGGAAGTCGCCCTGCTTCACCATCTCGCGCAGGTTGCGATTGGTCGCGCACACCAGCCGCACGTCCGTGCGCAGCTGCTGCGAGCCGCCCACGCGCTCGAAGGTCTTGTCCTGCAGCACGCGCAGCAGCTTCACCTGCGTGGTGGGCGGGATTTCCCCAGCTCGTCCAGGAACAGGCTGCCGCCGTCGGCCGTCTCGAAGCGCCCCTTGCGCTGCGAGTCAGCGCCGGTGAAGGCGCCCTTTTCGTGGCCGAATAACTCGCTTTCCAGCACGCCCGGCGCCAGCGCCCCCGCGTGCACGGCCACGAATGCCTTGTCCTTGCGGGGCGACAGCTCGTGCACGGCCTTGGCCACCAGCTCTTTGCCGGTTCCGCTTTCGCCGAGGATCAGCACCGGCACGGTGCTGCGCGCCGCTCGCTTGACGATGTCGGCCACCTCGAGCAGTTGCGGCGACGCGCCGATCAGCCCGGGCAGGGCTTCCTCGCCGCTGGGCTTGGGCGGTGGCGCGCCTGCGGCGCGGCCTTCTTCAATGGCGCGCTCGACTTTGAACTCGAATTCCGCCAGCTCAAAGGGCTTCTCCATGAAGTCGGAGGCGCCCAGGGACATGGCCTCCACGGCGTCTTTCACGCTGCCGTGTGCAGTGATCATGATGAACGGCGGCGGCTCGCCTTTTTCGGACAGCGCGCGCAGCAGGCCCAGGCCGTCGAGCTTCGGCATCTTGAGGTCGCTGACGATGGCGTCGAAGCGCGTGGCGCGGGCGAGCTCCAGCGCTTTGGCGCCGTTCTCGGCCTGTGTGACCTCCATGCCCTTGGCGGCAAGGGCCATCGCCAGCATGTCGCGCATGCTGGCCTTGTCGTCAACGATCAGGATTCGAGGTTTACCGGCCAAGTCAGTTTCCTATCTGAGCGGTGCGGGTGGGACATGTGGGAGCAGTGGGACGTCTGGGATTTCGATGTCTTCCCACTTGTCCCAAAAGTCCTACCTGTCCCACCATCCCATCTAATCCGCCTCCCGCACAAATGTCGCGCGGAACATGGTACCCGAACTATCGCTGCGAATCAGTTCCAAGTCGCCCCCAAGATCACGCAACAGCCGGCGCGCAATCGGCAGCCCCAGCCCCGTGCCGTCCTCTTTCCCTGTTACGAACGGCTCGAACAGCCGGCCCCGCACGTCCTCACTGATGCCGGGTCCGTTGTCCTCTACTTCTACAGCAACCAGCCTGCCAGTTGCCTCGGCGCGGATGGTCAATCGGCCGCCCTCTTCGCGCAGCGCCTCGGCCGCGTTGACCGCCACGTTGGACAGCGCCTCGCGCAGCGCCGTCGAGTCCACCTCCAGCTCGAGCTGCGGCAACTGCGGGGCAAGCACTTCGACGCCTTCGCCGCCCGCCGCCCTGGCGGCCTCGAGCACCGGGCGCAATGCCGCCTCCAGCGACAGCCGCTCGATCGAACCATGGGCGCCGCGGCTGAACTGCAGAAAGTCGCGCACGATGCGGTCCAGCGCGCCGATCTCGGAGACCAGCTTGTCGGCAATCTGCTTCTGCATCGGCTCATGAAGCCCGCGCGCGAGCAACTCGACATAGCCGCGCAGCGCGGCCAGCGGGTTCTTGATCTGGTGGGCGATGCCGGCGCTGAACTGGGCCTGCTCGGCCAGCCGGGTCTGGCGCGCGAGGTCGCCCTGCATGCGGCGCCACGCCCTGGCCAGCAGCAGCGCTGACGCCAGCGTGACCAGGAACACCGCCGCCAGCGTCAGGCCCATGGTAAGCCCTACGGCATTGAGCTTGTCGGTGTAGTCGGCCTCCAGCTCCACGGCCACCGCGTAGTCGCTGGCACTTCCGTCCTCACGGCGGACGGGCGCGAAACCGTTGCGGTACAGGCGGCCTTGTTCGTCCTCGTAGCTGATGGTTGCCAGCGGGCCTTGCGTGAAGCTCTGTTCCAGCTCGTTGGCGTCGGTGGCGAAGCTGTAGTCGCGGCTGCCGAACTCGCGCCCCTCGGTGTCGATCACCAGGGTGCCGTCGCGCTTCAGCACGGCCGCGCGGCGCACGCCGCTGTACTGCTGCAGGGCCTGCAGGCGCTTGCGGTACAGCACCGCCAGCTCGTCGTCGGCTGACTCGACCAGGTCCAGCGCGTTGGGGCTGATGCCCACGGCCGCGCTGGCGGCGTAGGTTTTCAGCCGGCGCTCAAGCTGCTCTTCGTAGCCGGCGCGGATGAAGCCATACGCAACGAGCGCGCCCGCCAGGAGCGCGCCCGCCATGATCATCGTGAACGCCCAGCCAAGCAGAAAACCGGATCGCATGCCGGGCTTGGCGCGCATTACCAGGCAATCTCCAGGAAGATCGAGATGTCGTTGTCGGCATAGCCGGCGTTGTCGATGTCGCTTGCCAGCCGCGTATACTCATAGCGCGCGCCGACGTGGAAGAACTCCCAGAAGTTCCAGGCCAGCTCGATCCAGCCCTGCAACAGCCGCTCGTGCACGGTTTTCTCGCCGTCCACGCCGACGTCGTCAACGTCCACGCGGTCGTCGTACTCGCGCGTCCAGAAGTGGCCGCCGGCCGTGAGCCGGATGTTGCCCACCAGGTTCAGGTCCACTGCGCCCTTCAGGCCGTATTGCCAGTAGCGGTCGTGGCCGGCCGCGGAGTCGTCCTGCCGGGTGCTGTAGGCGCGGCCCTGGGCCTCGATGAACGGCAGGTTCAGCTTGAAGTCGCAGCCGTAGTTGAACTTCAGCAGCTGCAGCTTGTCCTCGCTGCTCAGGGGCGTGCCGTCGTCCTGGATGTCCACCTGTTCGCGGAACCATTCGTAGTCGAAAGCCACGTAGGGGTGCAGCTCAAGGAAGTCGAACACCGAGAAGTAGACGCTGAAGTCCGAACCGATCGTCCAGCTGTCCACGCTGGGCACGTCCTTTTCCTCACTGAAGTCGGTGGTCTGCCCCGTGAAGCCGAGTTCAAAGATGATGAAGCTGACCTGGTAGCCGACGTAGGCCCGCGCGATCAGGCCGCTGGCGCGCAGGTCGTCCTGGCGCGTGATGGGGCCGGTGATCTCGTAGGTCTGCAGCTGCTGGTACAGCACGTCGCCGCTGACACCGAAGCCGAAGCCGCCGTTGTAGGGCAGCTTGAAGAAGCCGCCCAGCTTCAGGTCCCAGAGGCCTGCATCAGGTTCGCCGAAATAGAGACGACCGGCAAGCTGCGCCCGGGCGCCCAGCGCCACGAGGCCGAAGTTGGCGCCTACATAGGCGGAACTGGCGCCGTCGATGTACAGGCCGGTGTCGTCGTCTTTGTCTTCCAGGAAGATGTTGCTGTCCCAGCCGAACGAGCCGCGGGCGCGCAGGCCAAGGCCGGTGCGGTCGCGCCCCAGGCTGAGGGGCAGGTAAGCGCCGTCCTGCACGCCGCCGACCTCGAAGTCTGCCCAGGGATCGATCTCTTCTTCGTCGCCGCCCGGGGCCGTGCTTGAGGGAGAGCCCTCCTGCGCGTACACGGGAACGGCCAGCAACAGAGCGAGTATGACGAGCCACTTGCCCATCGGAACGTCTCCAGCGGGGGTACAGGGGTTGGCGGGCTGCTTTCCGGTCAGCCGCCGCACTCAGGTTACGGCTGAGCGCGCGGTGTGACAAGCTTCGCCAACCCCCGGAATGAGAGCGGCAGCCGGTCGGTGGGGCCATACCGCCGGCTGCCTTCCTCAGTTATCCGGGAGCACACCTCCCGAACGATAGAGCATAAAGCAGCCGGCGTGCCAATTCCCTTTCGGCCGCATTCGGCACGCCCGATACCGGCCACACAGGCGGCTTTGCGGGCGTTTGTATGTTTTCGCACGCATGGAGTGCTGCCAGTTCCCCGGCGACTTCGCGCGCAAAGCTGCCAGATTTCCGGCAGTGTCCTTCTCTGCTACACTGCCGGGTTCTTCCGGGGCTGGCCCCGGGCCGGAGCAGACGTTGAACGCACGCGGACCCGCAATCGTACAGGCAGACCTCACGGTGCTGCTCGAGGTCGATCACCCCGACTACGAGCCGGCCCGTGACGCGCTCGCCGCGTTCAGCGAGCTGGTAAAAAGTCCCGAGCACATCCACACCTACCGCATCACGCCGCTCAGCCTCTGGAATGCCGCAGCCTCAGGCATCACCGCCGCGCAGGTGCTTGATTCCCTCACCCGTTACTCGCGCTACGAAGTGCCTGAGCTCGTGCGCACCGAGGTGCTCGAGTACATCAGCCGTTACGGCCGCCTGGTGCTGGACCTGCACGACGGGCGCTACGTGCTGCGCAGCGACGACACGGTGCTGCTGAAGATGCTCAGCCACCAGCGCGGCGTGGAGCAGTACTTCGAGGGCTTCCTCGACGATCGCACGGCGCTGATCAGCCAGTCGGCGCGCGGCTTCCTGAAGCAGGCGCTGGTCAAGGTGGGTTTTCCCGTCGAAGACCTGGCAGGCTACACGCCGGGCGCGCCGCTCGACGTTCAGTTGCGCGCGACCACCACCGGCGGCAAGCCCTTCAGCCTGCGGCGCTACCAGAAGGAAGCGGCCGAGGTGTTCTATGCCGGCGGCGGCCCGCGTGGCGGCAGCGGCGTGGTTGTGCTGCCCTGCGGCGCCGGCAAGACCATCGTCGCCATGGGCGCCATGGACCAGGTCAAGGCCCACACGCTGATCCTGACCGCCAACGTGGTGGCAGTGCGGCAGTGGATCCGTGAAATCCTGGACAAGACCAGCCTGCACGAAGACCAGATCGCCGAATACACGGGCGACCGCAAGTCGATCGCGCCGGTGACTGTGGCGACCTACCAGATTGTCACCTACCGCAAGCGCAAGTCGGAAGAGTTCCCCCACTTCGAGATCTTCAACAAGGCGGACTGGGGCCTGATCATTTACGACGAGGTCCACCTGCTGCCGGCGCCGGTGTTCCGGGCCACGGCCGCCATCCAGTCGCGCCGGCGCCTGGGCCTGACGGCCACGCTGGTGCGCGAGGACGGCCTTGAGGAAGACGTGTTCAGCCTGGTCGGCCCCAAGCGCTACGACGTGCCCTGGCGCGAGCTGGAAAAGCAGGGCTGGATCGCCACCGCCGACTGCACCGAGGTGCGCGTGGAGCTGCCCGGGCCGCAGCGCATGCCATACGCGCTGGCCGGCCAGCGCGAGCAGTACCGCATCGCGGCCGAGAACCCGGTGAAGATGGACGTGCTGGCGGCGCTGCTCGAGCTTCACAAGGGCGACCGCGTGCTGGTGATCGCCCAGTATCTCGACCAGCTGCACGAACTGGCGGGCCGCTTCAAGCTGCCGCTGATCGAGGGCAAGACGCCGAGCAAGAAGCGCGAAGAGCTGTACGCGAAGTTCCGAGGCGGCGAGCTCGGCACGCTGGTGGTCAGCAAGGTCGGCAACTTCGCGGTGGACCTGCCGGACGCCAACGTGATGGTGCAGCTCAGCGGCACGTTCGGCAGCAGGCAGGAAGAGGCCCAGCGCCTGGGGCGCATCCTGCGGCCCAAGGAAGACGGCTCGCTGGCGCACTTCTACACCATCGTGACGCGCGAGACACGCGACCAGGAATTCAGCGCCAACCGCCAGCTGTTCCTCGTCGAGCAGGGCTACCGCTACCGCATCGTGGAGGCCGCCGAGGTGCTGGGCGGCCAGTTCACGCCCGCGCAGCCGCAGGAGGCGACGTCGTGAAGCTGCACCTGCACGTGGGCGTGGTCGAGACCGTTGACGAGTCAACACTTGATGAAGTGCTGGCCGTGGCCCAGTGCACCGAGCGCGTGCTGGCGCGCCTGGCCCCCAACCTGGCGGTGCTCGAGCGCGAGGACGCCGAAAAGGTGATCGCCGCCCTTGAAGCCAACGGCCTGCACCCGAAGGTGATGCGATGACCGAGGCCGCAGCCGGCCCAACCCGCCGCTTCCGCGCCGCCGAGCTGGACCTGCTGGGCGTGCTTGAGGTCGTGATCGCGCGCGCGCCCAAGGTGCTCAAGAACGGGCTGCCCAACCTGGCGTTCTTCCGCGCCGCCAACGCCGCGCTTAACAGCCCCGACGGCGACGCGCAGGAGGGCGGCTTCGTGCAGGTCGAGTTCTGGCTGACGCTGGCCCGCGAGCTGGAGCTGATCACGGTCGCCGACGGCCTGCTGGAAGTGACGCCCGCGGCGGACAGTTTCTGGGGCAATCCACCCGAGCAGCGCCAGGACCTGCTGCGCCGCGCCTGGCTGGATTCGCGGCAGCTGAACGAGTTCGCCCTGTCACCCGAGCTGGAGCTGCCGTCGCTGAAACGCGGGCGCACGGTGGACGTCACCACCGACATCCCGCTGGCGGAACGCATGCTGGAAGCCCGGCGCGAGCTGGTGCGCATCATCGAGGCCCTGCCCGGCGAGACCACGCTGCCGCAACTCAGCCGCCGCCTGGAGCGCGAGGCGCGCGACCTGTTCATCAGCCACCAGGAAGACGGAAGCTGGCGCCAGGTCTACTACCGCGGCATCCGCGAACGCGGCGGTCGCGAAGACGTCGAGCGCGAAGGCGGCTGGGAACTGGTGGAAGGCGCGATCCTGCGCCTGATGTGCGCACTGCCGCTCGACCGCCTGGGCTGGATCGAGTACGAGGCGCGCACGCAGACCATCACGCCGCTGGCCGAAAGCGTGCACGAGGAGCCGAGCTTCGAGGCCGTCGTGCAGCCCAACTTCGAGGTCGTGGCGCTGGGCGACAGGCCCGATCCCTCGGCGCTGTGGCGCCTGGCGCGCTTTACCACGCCGCGTCCGGAAGGGCGCGTGCGGACCTATGTGCTGGAACGCAAGCCGTTCTCGGACGCGCTGGGTCGCGGATACTCGGCCGCTGACCTGGTCGAGTTCCTGGCCGGGTTGTCGCGTGCGCCGCTGCCGCAGAACGTGCGCTTTTCGCTGAACGACTGGGCCACGCTCTCCGAGCGCATAAAGATCTGGCCCGACGCGCTGTTGATCGAGGCCGAAGGTGTTGAAGAGCTCGAGAAGCTGCTGCCTGCCAGGCTGCTGGAAGCGCTGCAGCCGACCCGGTTGGCCGGCGGGCACTACGCCTGCCCCGCGCCCGCGCCGGACACGCTGCGACAGGTGATGCCGCCGCGCCGCACGCTGCTGGATTACACGCGCCGGCTGCCGCCCGTGATCGCGCCGGGCGAAGGCACGGTGCTGTTCGCCCCACGCGAGGAACTGCACCTGCGCGCGCGCCAGCTGCTGGCGCTGGTCAGCCGCGGGCGCAGCACCGACCGCTACGAGCTTGACCCCCTGCTGGTGGAACAGTCGGCTGCCGCGCTGGGATCTTCCGAGCTGATGCGCCGCATCCGCGAAGGCCTCTCGAAGCCGCTTTCCGCGACGCTCGGCCTGGCGCTGCGTACCTGGGCCGGCGAGTTCACGCGTCCCTACGCGGGCAGCGCGGAGGTGTTCCTGGCCGAGAACCGCGAGCAGGCGGAGCTGCTGGACGAAATGCCCGATTTCCGGCGCTGGGTGGACCGGCGCCTCGCGCCCGGCATCTTCCTGCTGCGCAAGGGCGGCACCGAGGGAGTGCGCGAGCTGTTGAAACAGCTCGGCATACCGATGCGCGATGACGCGAGGGGACGTTGATGCGGCTGTTGACCCTGTTGTTCGCGCTGCTGCTGGCGGGCTGCACCATCATGCCCGATGAGCAGGACCCGCTGCCGGAGGGCGTGACCGACCCCAAGGAAGAACTGGTCGCGCACCTGAAGGACAACCCCAACGACCTCGACTCACACGCCGACCTGCTGCGCCTGCAGATCAAGGACGGCGACGTCGAAGGCGCGCAGACCACGGTCGGACACGCTTTAAAACACAACGGCAGCGACTACCGCGCCCACCTGCTGGCCGCGCAGTTCCATCGCTGGCAGCAGGACCTGATCGGCGCCGAGAAGTCGCTGATCACCGCCCGTGACCTCGCCCCCGGCAAGCTGGAGCCGCGCGTCGCGCTGGGCGGCCTGTACAACCAGACCTATCTCGAGGAAGAAGAGCTCGAGCAGCGGCGCATCGCGCTGGAGCTTGCCGACCCCGCACTGCGCCCCGAGTTCCTGCTGGACTATGCCTACGCCTGCGCCGACCTGGGGCGCGACGACAAGGCGCTGGAGCTGGCCAACGCCCTGCTGGCCGAGAAAGACGCGCCCCCCGAGCGCCGCTCGCGCGCCCACGTGCTGCTGTGCGAGCTTGCGCTGCGCCGTGAACTCGAGACCGAGGCGGTAAACCACCTGCTGGAAGCGCTGAAGCTGCAGCCCGACTACGAGGGCCTGGTGCAGTATGCCGCGCGGCTGGTCACGGCCGTGCGCGACGGCAAGGCGCTGGAGCCGGTGTTCGACCGCACCCTGGAAACCCAGGATCGCGTCGAGCTGCGCTGGGCGGCGCTGTTCGGCAAGTGGATGCTGGGCGTGCAGCGCGCGGCGGCGAGCAAGCAGGACCCGCTGGGCAAAGACGTGGTGAACTGGTACCGGCGCCTGGACGCCGTGTCGCCGTCGCACCCGGACAGCCTCACGCGCCACTACCAGCTGCTGGCCCTGAACGCCGAACGCGGAGAGGAACGCGCGGCCGTCGAGGAGCAGCTGAAGGCCATCGACTTCAGCGCGCCGGCGGCGCCCGCCAGCCTGGCGAGCGTGATCAGCCTGTGGCGCGCCGAGGATGCCCTGCGCCTGAACGCCCCGAACATCACGCTGTTCGAATTGACGCAGCTGGAAGTGCGCGAGCCGAAGCTGGACGGCATCCGCATCATGCGCACCATGGCGCTGTTCAAGGCCCGCGACGACGAGCAGTGCCTGAACGCCATCAACGGCTGGATCGAGGAGAGCGAAGAGGACAACGACTTCCTGCTATCCATGCGCTGGTGGATCATGCTGCGCGACGGCAAGAGCAAAGAGGTGCTGCAGGAGATCCGCGGCCGCGAAAAAGAACCCACCAACGCCACGCTGTGGATCGAGTCCGTGGCCACCTTCCACCTGTACCGCAGTGGCGGTGAGCTGCCACCGGATAATGGCTAGGCCTACCCCCGCTTCAGCACGCCGGCGTCAAAGGCGTTCTCGTAATGCTCGGCCCGGATCGGCTCGTCGCGGTCGTTCAGGTAGACGCCCACGATGTCGAAGCGCAGCACGTCGTGGAAGCCCTTGCGCGGCAGCAGGCGCCGCGCGGTCTCAACCACCTGGCGCTGCTTGCGGATGTCCACGGCCTCGCGCGGGGTGATCAGGCCGCCTTCCTTGCGGGCGCGCACCTCGACCACCACCAGCCCCTCGTTGCCCTTGATGCGGCCGACAAGGTCAAGCTCGCCGTCCTCGTCCATCATGCCGCGCTCGACCAGGCGGAAGCGCTTCTCCTTCTTCAGGAAGTTGAGCGCGAACTCCTCGGCCGCATCCCCACCGCCCGCGAACGAGAACGCCCGCGCTCAGCCGCTTTGCGCGGCCGCAGTTCCCGGAAGACAGCGCCAACAAGCTCGAAGAAGAACATGTCAACCGTGTAGGAGCACTCGGATCCAGTCAATCACTCGTCGAAGCGTAACGCCATGGTGCTGGTCTACTGCAAGGGGATGATCCGTTGGTTCAACCGTGATCCGAGGTACGGAGTCCGATGGCATCGTTTGGACACTTGTCTTCAGGTACATCGTGTCCGGATAGACAGGTATGGCCGTACAAAGCCACCCGAAAAAGGGCGGCTCAGTCTCCCGACCGGCGACGTCCCATAACTCGATAACCCGCTGAAAACTTTTCTCGCTGAGCGACACCCATACACCCCATACGAAGGGCTCGTCATGATCCAGGATCGGAATTTCCACGTGCCCTCGAACGTAGAACGAAGTTTCTCCCCTTGCACGTATGACACAAAGAGACTGCAACAACTCGGAATTTGTTTTCTCCTCATCAGTGATGATTGACCACTGGGCCGGCGCCTCGGCGCCGAAGCATAGAGGTAAATCTTCATGCCACTGACCGCATGTGGCACACTTCCAGCGCTTCAAATTAGGCATTCGAGTCCCAAAGCAAACAGGGCCGCATACGCGGCCCTGTCAGGTTAGCAATCTGTTGTGGCTTGCTGCTAGCTTTCGGCCTTGGCCTCGGCGGCCTCTTCCTTGGCCGGCTCTTCGGCCTTGGCGGGCTGCTCGTCGGCGGTGCGGCGATCGTCGAGCTTGCCCATGTGCGTGGCGTTGAGCTTCTCGGCGATGCGGGTGGACTTGCCGACGCGATCGCGCAGGTAGTACAGCTTGGCGCGGCGCACCTTGCCGGCGCGCTTGACCTCGATCTTGGTGACGTTGGGGCTGTGCAGCGGGAAGATGCGCTCCACGCCCTCACCCTCAACGATGCGGCGCACGGTGAAAGTCTCGCGCAGGCCGCCGCCCTTGCGGGCGATGCAGATGCCGCTGAAGATCTGGATGCGCTCTTTGTCGCCTTCCTTGATGCGGACGTGCACGTCAACCGAGTCACCCACGTGGAACACGGGGATGTCGGTCTTGATCACTTCACGGCGCTCGAGCTCGTGTGCAAAGCCTGTCATGGTTCCTTCTCCGTCCGGCACAGGCCGGTCATTCATCGTCCAGCAAATCCGGACGTCTTTCCTTCGTTCTCTTTCGCGCCTGTTCAAGGCGCCACTTCGCTATCTCGCCGTGGTGGCCTGACTGCAGCACTTCAGGCACCCGCATCCCCTCAAACTCGACGGGCCGGGTGTAGTGCGGGTATTCGATCAGCTTCCCGCCTAAACCCTTGCCGAAACTCTCTTCATCGGCGCTGGCCTCATCGCCCAGCACCCCCGGCAGCAGCCTCACTACCGCGTCGGTGATCACCAGCGCTGCCAGCTCACCGCCGGACAACACGTAGTCGCCGATGCTGATCTCGTCCCACTGCCAGCCCAGCCGAATCCGCTCATCGAACCCTTCATAGCGGCCGCACAACATCAAGATGCGGGGTTTGGCCGCCAGCTCCTCGGCGACGCGCTGCGTGAAGGGCCGCCCTTGGGGCGTCAGCAGCACCATGTGGGGCTGCTGCTCAGCCTGCGGCAGCACGTGGCGGATGCATTTGAAGACCGGCTCAGGCTTCAGCACCATCCCCGCGCCGCCGCCGTAGGGTCGGTCGTCCACGGCCTGGTGGACGCCTTCCGCGAAATCACGGAAGTTGTGCAGGTGGTATTCCACGGCGCCCTGCTCGGCCGCGATGCGCGGGATGCTCTGTTCGAGCACCGCCTGCACCATGGCAGGAAACAGGGTCAGGATGTCAAAGCGCAACATGGTTGTCTGTCGTCAGTTGCCAGTTGTCAGAACTGCAGACTGTCCGTTGCCTGGCCGACAACCGAAAACCGACAACCGACAACTAAGCCTTCTCTACCTTCGTCCAGGGCGAAGCCGTCAGCTCGAAGATGCACTGGCTGGCGTTGTCGCCCACGCGTGTGCGCGCCATGCGGATGATGCGCGTGTATCCGCCGTTGCGGTCCTTGTTGCGCGGGCCGATGTCGCGGAACAGCTTCTGCACGGTGGTGCGCGCCACGACGCGGACCTTGGTGACCTTTTCTTTGCCTTCACCCGAGGTCTCGGTGGTGGTCACTTCGTTCTCGAGCTTGCGGTTGCCCGCGAGCTGGACGGCGCGACGCACGTTGTTCAGGTTGTCGACCTTGCCAAGGTGAATCACCTTCTCGGCCAGCGGCTGGAACTGCTTGGCCTTCTCGACGGTGGTCACGATGCGCTCATGGTCGATCAGCGCCTGGATCATGTTCCGGCCCATGGCCTTGCGATGGGCCGGGCTGACACCGAGTTTTCTTCCGCGATTGCGATGACGCATTGTTCTGCTCCTGGCCGGTTCCTACTCGGAAACCGCGCCGGCCATGCTGCCGTGTTCGACCCCGCCCTCGGAACCCATGCCGAAGTCGGTCAGGTCCATGCCGAAGTGCAGGCCCATGTCTTCAATCTTCTTCTTGATTTCCTTGAGCGTGGTCTTGCCCAGGTTGCGGATCTCGAGCAGGTCGTCTTCGCTGCGCGAGACAAGGTCCGCGATGGTGTGGATGCGCTCGGCGCGCATGCAGTTGTTGGCGCGCACGTTCAGGTCCAGCTCCGTGATGGGGCGCAGAAGCAGCTGCTTCAGGCGCTCCATTTCGTCGCTCTTGCGGCCGGCGTCGCCCACCTTGGCGCCCTCGGCCACGAGCTGGTCCTTGAGCTCGTAGTACTGGACGAACGGGTTCAGGTGCTTGCGCATGATCTTGGCGCTTTCCACCAGGCAGAACTCCGGGTCCTTGGTGCCGTCGGTCCAGATCTCGAGGATCAGACGGTCGTAGTTGGTCAGCTTGCCGACGCGGGTGTACTCGGTCTTGAAGCGCACGCGGGTGACCGGGCTGAAGTTGGCGTCCAGCCAGATCAGGCCCAGCTCGCTGCTGCCCTGGCTGAGCTCCTCGGCGGTCTGGTAGCCGCGGCCGCGCTTGACGGTAACTTCCAGTTCGAAGGGCTGGGCCGCCGTGAGGTGGCAGAGCACGAGCTCGGGGTTCATCACCTCGGCATCGGGGTCGGGCGTGAAGTCACCGGCGGTGATTTCACCCTTCTTGTTGACCTTCAGGTGCAGCACGCGCGGCTGGTCGGTGTTCAGCGCGACCTGCAGCTTCTTCACGGCCATCACGATGTGCGGCACGTCTTCCAGCACGCCCTTGGGGCTTTCGAACTCGTGGCTCACGCCCTTGATCTTCAGCGAAACGGGGGCAGTGCCCTCGAGGCTCGAAAGCAGAATACGCCGCAGGCTGTTGCCAATGGTGGTACCGAAACCGCGCTCGAACGGCTCGACCGTGAAACGGCCGAAGCTGTCGGTCTGGGTTTCTTTGTCGCAGATAAGTCGGTTCGGCAGCTCAAGCCCACGCCAGCGAATTCTCATTCGACATCTCCTCGCTTCCCTGGCCAATCCGGGGTTCCCGGTGCGCCGCGCACCATCCGTTACCCGGTCAACGTCAACACGTCGTGCGGCGAAAACTTTTCATGCGCCTAGACGCGGCGCTTCTTCTTGGGGCGGCAGCCGTTGTGCGGCAGCGGCGTGACGTCCTCGATCGACTTGACGTCAATGCCGCGCTGCTGGATGGCGCGCACCGCGCTCTCGCGACCGGCGCCGGGCCCCTGCACGCGCACTTCCACTTCGCGCACGCCCATCTTCTTGACCTTTTCGGCCACGTTTTCACCGGCGCGCTGCGCGGCGAACGGCGTGCCCTTGCGCGAGCCCTTGAAGCCCATGCTGCCGGCGCTGTCCCAGGCGAGGGTGTCGCCGTTCAGGTCGGTCATGGTCACGATGGTGTTGTTGAAGGTGCTCTTGACGTGAAGGATCGCGCGCGGAACGTTGCGCTTGACCTTCTTGACCTTGACCTTCTTTTCCTTCGCGCCCTTGCCGGACGCCGCAGCCTGCTTGGCCATCTCTCAATCCTCCGCGGGCTCAACCCCGCCTTCGGCAGGTACCCCGCAATGTTCACGCCGCCAGCCCGACACCCGAGCAGGGCAGCGCCTGGAAACATCCCGTTACTTGGCGACCTTCTTCTTGCCCGCGATGGTCTTGCGCGGTCCCTTGCGGGTACGCGCGTTGGTGCGCGTGCGCTGGCCGCGAACCGGCAGGCCGGCGCGGTGGCGCAGGCCGCGGAAACACTTGATGTCACGCAGGCGGTTCACGTTCTGCGTGCGCTGGCGGCGCAGGTTACCCTCCACCACGTAGTTCTTCTCGACGTACGCGGCGATGCGGGCCAGTTCTTCGTCGGTCAGCGTGTGCGCCTTGCGGGCCGCATCGAGACTGAGACCTTCACAGATCTGGCGGGCGACGGAGCGCCCGATCCCGAAGATGTAGGTGAATGCGTAGGGCAACTGCTTGTTGCCCGGAATGTCGACACCCAGAAGACGCGGCATTTTCTCTTCACTCCTGTTGGGCTCAACGCCGTTCGGCTACCCCAACCTTGCCAAAGCTAGCCCTGACGCTGCTTGTGGCGCGGATTCTTGCTGCAGATCACGCGCACGACGCCCTTGCGCCGTATGATCTTGCAACCCTCACAGATGCGTTTGACGGAGGCCTTGACCTTCATCGCTCAGTTCCTTCTTACAGCACGACCTAGTTGCGGTAGACGATGCGTCCCTTCTCGAGGTCGTACGGGCTCAACTCCACAATCACTTTGTCCCGCGGGAGGATTCGAATGTAGTGCTTGCGCATCTTGCCGGAGATGGTGCACAGCACCTTCTCACCGTTTTCGAGCTCGACCCGGAACATGGCGTTTGGCAACGACTCCACCACCGTCCCATCGACTCGAATGGCATCATCCTTCGACATAACCCTCCGAACGGTCCTCCCGCTTGGTGGAAGTTCTTTACCCACCCAGAGTTACGATCACGGCTCAATCCCGGATACGCAACCCCCCAATTTCAGGGCGCGGCACGGTAGCATGGCACCCAACTCTTCGCAAGCGCCTGAAGCAAAAATCCGGTGTTTTTGCTTGACGCTTGCGCCCTAGGCTTTCAACCCCTCGACATACCCCTTCAACGCCGCGTAAATCTCGTCAACCCCGCCCGCCGCGTCGAATTCCTTCAGCAGCCCCTTCTTGCGGTAATGCGGGACCAGCGGCCCGGTCTGCTCGTCGTACACCTTCAGCCGCTCCGTTACCTTTTCCGCCGCGTCGTCCACGCGCTGGTAGGTCTCACCACCGCAGGCGTCGCACTTGCCTTCCACCTTCGTCGGCGCAAAGCGGGTGTGGCTCATGGCCCCGCAGGCGCGGCAGGTGCGCCGGCCGCTGATTCGCTCCACGATCGTTTCGCGCGAGGCGTCGAAATACAGCGCGGCCGCGATCTTTTCGCCCCGCCCACTGAGCGCTTTTTCGAGGGCAACGTCCTGGTTCACGGTGCGGGGGAAACCGTCGAGGATGAAGCCCTTGGCGCAGTCCGGGTTCGCGATACGGTCAATGACCAGGTCCACCACCAGCTCGTCCGGCACCAGGCGGCCTTCGTTCATGTAGACCTTGGCCTTCTGGCCGAGCGGCGTCTCGCGCTTCAGGTGGTCGCGGAACAGGTCGCCGGTGCTGATGTGCGGCAGGCCAAGGTCCTTGGCCAGGCGCGCGGCCTGGGTGCCCTTGCCCACGCCGGGCGGGCCGAGGAACACGAGTATCAGCTTGCTCATGGTCATCCGGGTTCAGAAACCAGGGAAACAAAAGAGGCCGGACCCGGTCAATTCCCTGACCATTGAGTGCCGGCCTCAGAAATCCTTCTAACGCTTGCGCTGGCCCACCATGCCGGTGTAGCCCTCGTAGTTGCGCTGGATCAGGGCGACCTCGATCTTCTGCACCAGGTCAAGCGCGACGTGAACGACGATCAGCAGGCTGGTGCCGCCCATCACGCGGAAGAACATGCGGTTGGAATTCAGCGCCTCGGAGTCGCCAAAGATGAACACCATCGCCTCCGGCAGCATGCTGGGAACGATAGCCACCAGGCACAGGAAGGTGGCACCCGCCAGTGTCATGCGGCGCAGGATATCGGACAGGTAGGTAACCGTGTCCTTGCCCGGCCTGACACCCGGGATGAAGGCGCCCCAGTCTTTGAAGTTCTTTGCCAGCTCGATGGGGTTGAACTGCAGCTGCACCCAGAAATAGGTAAAGAAGAAGATCATCACGCAGTACAGGATGGTCCAGGTGAATCCGTAACCGCCGAAGGCCGAGTTCAGGTCCGACAGCAGGGCCGCCCAGAAGCCGCCGCCTTCCGTCACGCCCTGCAGGCTGCCGAACAGAATGGTCGGCAGGGTCATCAGCGCCGAAGCGAAGATGATGGGGATGACGCCGGCCTGGTCCACTCGCAGCGGGAAGGTCTGGCGCTGGCCGCCGACCACCTGCGCGCCGCGGACGTGCTTGGCGTGCTGGATCACGATTTCGCGGCGTCCCAGTGTGATCATGGTGATTCCGAAGGTGATGGCAAAGAACATCACCAGCAGGGTCACCAGGCTCAGGAAGGCGTCCAGTGAAACCTCGGGCGCCACGGTGCTGTCCAGCATGGGCTGCAGGAAGCCGAGCATGGCGTTGGGAATCGAGGCGATGATGCCGGCCATGATCAACAGGCTGACGCCGTTACCGATGCCGTTTTCCGTGATCTGGTCGCCCAGCCAGATCAGGAAGTAGGCACCTGCGGTCATGGTCAACACGGCCACGGCGGTAAAGGTGGTGAGGTCCCACACCACAGCCGAGGCAAGATCCGCCTGGCCGGTGAGCAACTGGATGGTGAAGAAGGACTGCACGATGCAGATGGGCATCGTGGCGATACGGGCATAGAGGCGGATCTTGCGCTGACCGCTCTGGCCCTCCTTCTGGATTTCCTCGAGCTTGGGCACCACCTTGGTCAGCAGCTGGAAAATGATCTCCGCGCTGATGTAGGGCATGATGCCGAGGCTGAAGATGGTGAAGTCGGTCAGGCCGCCGGCGGAGAGGGCGTTGTAGATGCCCAGGAAGCTGTAGACCCAGGTGCTTGAGGTCTGCTCGGCGAAGGACTTGGCGAACTCCAGGTTGTCGATCCCGGGGACCGGGATGGTGCTGCCCAGGCGGTAGACCGCCAGGATCAGCAGCGTGAAAAGGGCCTTCTTGCGCAGCTCAGGAACCCGGAACAGGTTCAGGAAAAGCTCGGATGGCCCAGCTGTCTGCGACATCGTTACCTCAGTTGTCCGTGCCCCTGTGCAGGGGCCCGGCTGAATTCATGCCGGAAATTACACACCGTCCGCGCGTGCGCTAGCCCTGTTTTATTTCCGCGATCACTTCGCACTTGCCGCCTTTGGACTCGATCTTCTGGCGGGCAGACTTGCTGAAGCGATGGGCGCGCACGGTCAGCTTCTTCTCGAGTTCGCCGTCGCCCAGCACCTTGATGCCGTCGGCCAGCTTGTTGACCAGGCCGGCCTTCAGGAATTCCTCGGGGCCCACGCTGGCGCCGTCCTCGAACTCGTTCAGGCTGCGCACGTTCAGCACCACGATGTCCTTGCTGAAACGGTTGCTGAAGCCCACCTTCGGCAGGCGACGCACCAGCGGCATCTGGCCGCCTTCAAAGTACCACTTGTGCGCAAAGCCGGTGCGCGCCGAGGCGCCCTTGCCGCCGCGACCGGCCGTGAGGCCCTTGCCGCTGCCGGGGCCGCGGCCCTTGCGGACCATGGGCTTTTTGCGTGTGTTGCCCTTGCGCTTGATTTCGCTGAATTCCATCTTTCGCTCCGTCGGCCCCTGGCCGCGTCACTCGGCTTTCGCCTGTCGGTTGCGGCTCTAGGCTTCGGCGCCGCTGTCGTTGTCATTTCCTTCGGGCTCGGTCTCGGCACCGGTGTCGGCTTCCGCCTCCGGCTTGCCCCTTCCCTTGCCCTTGCCGCGGGGTCCGCGGTCACCACGTTCGCCGCCCTTGCCCTTGCCCTTGCGGGTGTCCTTGCGGCCCTTGCGGCTTTCCTCGTCCAGGCCGACCGGCTCGAGCTTGGGGCCCTCGCGGTCCGCGTGGACCGGCAAGCCTCGCAGCTCAAAGACTTCGCGCTTGGAAAGCAGCTGGTCGAGCCCGTCAAGCGTCGCCTTCACGACGTTCAGCGGGTTGCGGCTGCCGTACACCTTGGTCAGGATGTTGCGCACGCCCAGTTCCTCAACCACCGCGCGCACGCTGGCGCCGGCCTTGATGCCGGTACCGGGTGCGGCGGGGGCGCAGCAGCACGCGCGAGCTGCGGTACTTGCCCGTCACCGCGTGCGGGATGGTGTCGCCGCGCAACGGGTAGCGCACCAGGTTCTTGCGCGCGTCGCGCACAGCCTTCTCGATGCTGGTAGGCACTTCACGCGCCTTGCCCTGCCCGTAACCCACGACGCCCTTGCGGTCGCCGACGATCACCAGCGCCGCAAAGCTGAAGCGACGTCCGCCCTTCACCACCGCCGAAGTGCGGTTGACGCGCACGACCTTTTCCTCGCCGAGTTCCAGGTCCCGTGCCGAAATCCGATGGCCCATGCTCAATCCTGTTTGCTAATCCCAACGGCCGCTCAGGCGGCCAGGTTTCTTAAAACTCCAGTCCTGCCTCGCGGGCCGCATCGGCCAGCGCCTTGACGCGGCCGTGATAGCGGAACTGCCCGCGGTCAAAGGCCACCTGCTTGATGCCCTTGGCAAGCGCCAGTTCGGCGATCTTCTTGCCGATGGTCCTGGCGCCCTCAATGTTGCCCGAGTTCTTGTCGGCGTTGCTCTTGCCGACGGTGGTGGCGCTGCACAGCGTCTGACGGGTCTTGTCGTCGATGATCTGCACCGAGATGTGCTTGATCGAGCGGTTCACCGACAGGCGCGGGCGCGTGCCGGCCGCACGGATGCGGTTGCGTGTGCTGAACGCGCGGCGCCTGACGCGGTTGAATTTGCTTTTATGAGCCTTCATCTGTTTGCCTCATGCGGCGACCCGGGGCCGCCCGTCCGTTGCCTTACTTGCCGCCGCCCACGAAGGACTTGCCGGCCTTGCGCACGATGCGCTCGCCCTCGTAACGCACGCCCTTGCCCTTGTACGGCTCGGGCTTGCGGGCGGCGCGGATCTGCGCTGCGAATTCGCCGACCGCCTGCTTGTCGATGCCTGTGACCTCGATGCGCTGCGGGTTGGGAATCGCCACGTTGACGCCGGCGGGCGGTTCCATGTCGACGGTGTGGCAGAAACCGAGCTGCAGAACCAGCTTCTTGCCCTGCATCTTGCCCTGCCAACCCACGCCCACGATGTCGAGGTTGCGCTGGTAGCCCTTGGTCACGCCCACGATCATGTTGGAGATCAGCGCGCGGGTGGTGCCGTGCAGCGCCTTGGCCAGCTTGCTTTCATTGCGCCGACCGACGTTGACGGTGTTGCCCTCGACGGCCACGGTGATCTCGGGGCGGAAGGTCACTTCCAGCGAGCCCTTGGAGCCCTGGACCGCGACCTGATTGCCCTTCACCTCGACCTTGACGCCGGAGGGGATTTCAATTGGTTGTTTGCCGACTCGTGACATCGTTCTGTCCGTCCTGGGCCTTAGCCCACCTTGCAGAGCACTTCGCCGCCGACACGCTGCTTGCGGCATTCGCGGTCGCTGAGCACGCCCTTGCTGGTTGAGAGAATGCAGATGCCCATGCCGCCGCGCACGCGCGGGATGCTTCCCGCCTCGGAGTACACCCGGCGACCGGGTTTGCTGACGCGGTCGATGTTATGGATCACATGCTCGCCGTCCGGGCCGTAGCGCAGCTCAAGCACCAGCCTGCGCATGTGGCCGTCACCGTCGACGCGCACCGCGTTCACGTAGCCCTCGCGCCGCAGCACGTTGGCCAGTTCATTCTTCAGTTTCGAGTACGGGATGCTCACCTCAGGGTTTCCGTTGCGGGTCGCATTGCGGATCCGAGTCAGCATGTCCGAAATTGGGTCGTTCATCGACATCTGGTACTACTCCAGTGGGTCGAACCTATGGTTAATTCCTCTACCAGCTCGCCTTGCGCATGCCCGGGATCTCTCCCTTGCTCGCAAGTTCACGCAGGCAGCAACGGCAGATCTGCAGCTTGCGGTACACCGCACGCGGGCGACCGCAGATCTGACAACGGTTGCGGTGCCGGGTGCTGAACTTTGGCGGCCGCTTCGACTTCTCTACTAGACACGTTCTTGACACAGGTTATCTCCGGTCCGACTTCGTTGTTTCCGCCGCCTAGGCCGCCGCGCCCTTCTTCGGCGCGACTTTCTTCAGCGGCATGCCCAGCCCCAGCAGCAGCTCGCGCGAGTGATCGTCGTTGCCGCCGCTGATGGTGAAGGCGATGTTCATTCCCTGCACTTCTTTCACCTTGTCGAGGTCGATGTCAGGGAAGATCGACTGCTCGTTGAGGCCCATGTTGTAGTTGCCGCGGCGGTCAAAACCCTTGGCGCTCAGGCCCTGGAAGTCGCGGATGCGGGGCACCGCCACGCTGATCAGCTTCTCCAGGAACAGCCACATGCGGTCGCCGCGCAGCGTCACCTTGGCGCCCACGGTGTCGCCTTCGCGCAGCTTCCAGGTCGCGGCGGCCGTCTTGGCGCGGCAGATCAGCGCCTTCTGGCCCGCGATCAGGCTGAGCTCGGAGGTCAGGGACTCGGCCATGCCCTTGTTCTTGGAGGCCTTGCCGAATCCCATGTTCAGGGTGATCTTCTTCAGCTGCGGTACCGCCATGATGTTCTCGATGGCGAACTTTTCGCGCAGCATCGGGACCACTTCCTCGCGGTACTTCTTCTTCAGCCTGGGCTCTGTCTTGCTCATGACCTTCTCGCCTTGTTCCGTTGTCGCTTCTCGCGACCTCCCTGCCTTGCGGCCGGGCTCGTTTAGTCGTCAATCACCGTTTTGGTGCTCTTGAAGTAGCGCACCCGCTTGCCGTTCTCGCGCTTGAAGTGCACGCGCTCGGCCTTGCCCGCCTTGGCGTTCCACACCATCACGTTGGCAACGGGGATCGGCGCCTCGCGCTGCACGCGGCCGCCCTGCGGGTTGGCCTCGGACTTGCGCAGGTGCTTCCAGACCATGTTCTTGCCCTCAACGATCACGCGTTGCGAGCGACGGTCGACGCGCAGCACCTTGCCGCTGGGCTGGGCGCGGTCTTCCGCGGTCTGGGGGCGATCCTTGCCCTTGATGATCTGTACTTCGTCTCCGACTTTTACCTGCATGGCTAGATCACCTCGTTCGCCAGGCTGACGATCTTCATGAACTTCTTGGCGCGCAGCTCACGGGCCACGGCGCCGAAAATGCGCGTGCCGACCGGGTTGCCGTCCTTGTCCACGATCACGGCGGCGTTGCGGTCGAACCGCACGTAGCTACCGTCCTCGCGGCGCACAGCACGACGCGTCCGCACGATCACGCAGCGCACGATGCGCTTCTTCTTGTCCTTCTTGGTGGTCTTCTTGAACAGCTCGCAGGTCGGGGTGGCGGACTTGATCACACCCACGATCACGTCGCCCACCGTCGCGTAGCGGCGGCCGCTGTTGCCCAGCACCTTCACGCACACCACGGTGCGCGCGCCGGTGTTGTCGGCCACATCCATGACTGTCTGTTCCTGGATCATCGTTCTGCTCTTCCGTCACGCCTCTGCGTGGACACTGCCTTCGTTCTCTAACCCTGCGCCGCCGCGGTTTCCGGCTCTTCGCGCAGGCCTTCGTGGGCGCGGCGCACCACGCGCACCAGGCGCCAGGACTTCAGCTTGCTGAGCGGGCGGGTGGCCATGATCTCGACCAGGTCGCCCACGTGCGCCTCGTTGTTCTCGTCGTGCGCGTGCAGCTTCTTGCGGCGCTTCATGTAGCGGTGCGTCCGCGGGTGCTTCACCTGTCGCTCCCACAGCACGGTGATGGTCTTTTCCATCTTGTCGCTGGTCACCACGCCCTGCAGGCGGCGGCGCTGGTTGCGGTCGTTCTTCTTTTCTTCCGTCATTGGTCTCTCCGGCCGCGGGCGTGCGCCCTCGGCTTACCCTCTACTTTTCAGCCAGCGCGCCCAGTTCGCGGATCGTGCGCTGCACCTGAGCCAGCCGGCGCTGCAGGTTGCGACGCGTGTTCTTCTGCCGGGCGTCGCCCTCGTGCGGCGCACCCAGCTTCTTGATCGCCTCGGACAGCTTCGTCTCCTCGGACTTGGCCCGCGCCAGGGTCTCGCGGCCCGACAGCACCGTCTTGATCCGGGCGATCTCGCGGCGGCGCTTCAGCATCTCGGCGCCGCGCTGCGGGGTCATCGCCTCGGTGGTGAAACGCGCCTTGAAGTTCTCCTGGGCAAGCTGGTTGACCCGGCCCACCAGTTCCTTCTCGGGCTGTCCTTTGATCGCGTCGAAACTCATGCTCTTCACTCCGTGCGCCCCTTGGGGCGTGTATTTCCTTAGCCTACGCGGTGCTGGCGTTCCACCATGCGGCAGCGCACCGGCATCTTGTTGGCGGCCTTGGCCAGCGCCTCGCGGGCCAGCTCGATGTTCACGCCGCCGACCTCGAACATCACGACGCCGGGCTTCACCACGGCGCACCAGAACTCCGGCTCGCCCTTGCCGCTGCCCTGCCGGGTTTCGAGCGGCTTGGCCGAAACCGGCTTGTGCGGGAACACGCGGATCCAGTACTTGCCGGCCTTGCCCACCGCACGGCTGATCGCGATACGCGCAGCCTCGATCTGGCGGCCGGTGATCCAGCCCGGCTCCAGGGTCTGGAGGCCGGCGTCACCGAACGCCACGAAGTTGCCGCGGCTGGCCTGGCCCTTCACCACGCCGCGCATCACCTTGCGGTACTTGGTCCTGCTAGGAAGTAAGGCCATATTTCGCCTCCTCCGTCTGCTTCATCAGGCCGCGGTTGATCCAGACCTTGATACCGAGAATGCCGTACGTGGTCTTGGCTTCCGCGAAACCGTAGTCAATGTCAGCGTCCAGGGTGCTGAGGGGCACCGAGCCCCACACCTGCTTCTCGACGCGTCCCAGGTCCGCGCCGCCGAGACGGCCGGCGCACACCACCTTGCAGCCCAGCGCGCCGCCTCCGCGGATCAGCTCGAGCTCGCGCTTGATGGCGCGGCGGAAGCTTCCGCGGCGCTCAAGCTGCTCGGCGATACGCTCGGCCGCGAGCTGTGCGTCCAGCTCGGGCTTCTGGACCTCCATCACCCGGATGTCCACCAGCTTGCCGTCGGTCAGCAGGCTGATTTCCTTCTCGAGGTCGCTGAGCCGGTTGGTCTTCTTGCCGATCAGCATGCCCGGCTTGGCCGTGAACACGTAGACCGTGATCTTGTCGTCACCCTTGCGTTCAATCTCGACGCGCGGAATCGCGGCGAACTTGTAGACGCTCAGGATGTGCTTGCGGATCCTCGAGTCTTCCACCAGATAGGTGCCGAAAGCCTTCTTGTTCGCGTACCAGCGCGAACGCCAGGGCTTGGTGACGCCCACCCGGAATCCGTACGGCCTGATCTTCTGACCCATCGTTTCTCTCCGAGAGCCGAGCTTGCTCTCAACTTGCCTACTTCTTCTTGTCCGACTTCTTGGCGGACTTGGTTTCCGACTTCTTTTCTGCCTTCTTTTCTGTCTTCTTGGCGGGCTTCTTTTCGGACTTCTTCTCCGCCTTCTTTTCCGGCTTGGCTTCCGCCTTCCTGGCCGGCTTCTTTTCAGCCTTGGGCGCGGCTTCCGCCTTTGCTTCGGCCTGCTGCTCGACCGGGGCCTGCATGCGGCCGGTCTTGATCAGGCGCTGCTCGCGGCTCAGGCGCTGGCGAGGCTTGCGCCAGGCCGGCTTGCCCTTGGCCTTTTCCTCAAGGTACTCGGGCTCCGCCACCGTGACGTGTATGTGGCAGGTGTAGCGCGTGAAGGGGTTGGCCATGCCGCGCGAGCGCGGGCGCCAGCGCTTCATGCGCGGGCCCTCGTCAACGCGCGCTTCCGCCACCACCAGGCTGTCCGTCTCGATGTCGATGCCGTTGCGGTTGCCGTACTCTTCGGCGTTGGCGACGGCGGACTGGATCAGCTTGCGGATCGCCGGCGCCGCGCGACGGTTCACGAACTGCAGCAGCACCATCGCCTCATCGGCGCCGCGGCCTCGCACCGCGTCCATCACGAGTCGCGCTTTACGCGCGCTCATGCGCAGGTTGCGGGCGGTGGCACTGAACTCTCGCTTCATTCCCTCGGCCATGACAGCCGTCTCCTTCTCTCTGCGTCTGCCGCGGCCTTAGGCCTTGCGGTGACCGGTGTGGCCCTTGTAGTTGCGGGTCGGGCTGAACTCGCCCAGCTTGTGCCCCACCATGTCCTCGGTGACGAACACCCGCAGGTGCTGCTTCCCGTTGTGAACCAGGAACGTCAGGTTCACGAACTCGGGAATGATGGTGCTGGCGCGCGACCAGGTCTTGATCGCCTCGCGGCCACCCTGTTCCTTGACGCGAAGCACCTTGTTCATCAACTTCGGGTCGACAAACGGTCCCTTCTTTAGCGAACGGGGCATCCCTTCTCCTACTTCTTCGCCTGGCTCTTCCGGCGGCGCTGCCGGATAATCATCTTGTTCGACGGGTTCTTCGGACGCCGCGTCTTCGGGCCCTTGGACAGGTTGCCGTGCGCGTCCACCGGCTGGCGACCGCCGCCGGTGCGGTCGTTACCGCCGCCGTGCGGGTGGTCCACCGGGTTCTTGCTGGTACCGCGGTTCTTCGGCTTGCGTCCCAGCCAGCGGTTACGCCCCGCCTTGCCGATCGAAATGTTCATGTGGTCCAGGTTGCCGACCTGCCCGATGGTGGCGCGGCAGGTCTTGTGCACGCGGCGGATTTCGCCGCTGGGCATCTGCACCGCCATCCAGGTGTCGTCCACGCGACCGGAAAGCACGCACTGCGCGCCGGCGCCGCGGGCGATCTGGCCGCCCTTGCCGGGCTGCAGCTCCACGTTGTGGATCGCCAGACCCTGCGGAATCTTGTCCAGCGGCAGGCAGTTGCCCACGCGCGGCTCGGCGTCCGGGCCGCTGCTCACCACGTCGCCGGCCTTCAGGCCGTGCGGCGCCAGGATGTAATCCTTGTGCCCGTTGGCGTACCAGATCTGGGCCACGAAGCAGCTGCGGTTCGGGTCGTACTCGATGGCCTTGACTGTCGCCGGCACGCCGTCAAAGCGCGCGCGCTTGAAGTCGATCTCGCGGTAGCGCCGCTTGTGGCCGCCGCCGCGGTAAAAGGCGGTGATACGACCGCGGTTGTTGCGCCCGCCGGTGCCGCGCTTGCCCTTGGTTTTGCCCTTCAGGGGCTCGACCTTGTCGAGCTCGCTGTAGTCGACGATGCGCGTGTGGCGCAGCGACGGGGTGCGGGGTTGGAAACTCTTGATCGGCATTTCTCTCTGACCTTTTTCTGCCGGTTTATCGCCCCGGCTCGGGCATGGTTCCATTGGCTGAGGCGTTCACTACGCCCCGGCATGATCAGGTGATCTCGATGCTTTCGCCCTTCTCGAGGGTCACCAGCGCCTTCTTCCAGTCCGACTCGTTGAAGTAGCCGTAACGGTTGCGACGGTTGCGGCGCCCCTTCATGCGGATCGTGCGCACCGCCTTGACCTTCACCTTGAACACGTCCCGCACCGCCTGCGCGATCTGCAGCTTGTTGGCGTTCAGGTCGACCTCGAAGGCGTACACGCCTTCCTGCATCTGCACGCTGCTCTTTTCCGTGATCAGCGGGCGTTTCAGGACTTCGAACTGCTGGGTCTGTACCGGCATCTCTAGCTCTCCTTGCCCGCGCTCACGCCGCCCTTGAGGGCGTCGAAAGCTTCGCGTGTCAGCAGCAGGCGGCGCTGCCTGGCGACCTCGTAGGCGTTCAGCTGCGCCACCGGGCGCACCAGCGAACGCGGAACGTTGCGCGCCGACAGGTAAAAATTGCGGTCTTCCTTCGCCAGGCCAAGCAGCAGCGAGCCGTGGTCAAGCCCGGCCGTGCGCAGCATCCTGGTCAGGCGGGCGGTCTTCGGCTTGTCGAAGCTGAGACCGTCCACCACCGCCACGTCGCCGGCACGGAACTTGGCCAGCAGCGCGCTTTCCAGCGCAAGCTTCTTCATCTTGGCCGGGATGCGCACACGGTAGCTGCGCGGGTGCGGACCGTGGGCCACGCTGCCCTTCACGCGGTGCGGGGCGTGCTTCTGGCCCGTGCGCGCGCGACCGGTGCCCTTCTGGCGCCAGGGCTTCTTGTTGGAGCCAGCGACGTCGGAAAGGTTCTTGCTGTTGGCGTTGCCCTGGCGGCGGTTCGCCTCGTAGGCGATCACCACTTCGCGCAGGGTGCGGCTCTTGACCTTGTCGCCGAACACGGACTCGTCGAAGGAGATCTTCTCCTTGGCCTTGCCCTCAGCGTCATATACCTGGACTTCGATCATCTTCATTTCCCGTCAGCAGCGACCGGCTCGGCCGCGTCAGGTCTTTACTGTCCCTTGCCCTTGCGCAGCGCGCGGTCTTCCTTCTTGGCGCGCTTGGCCTTGGCCTTGCGCACGGTGACTTCCGCACCGTTGAAGCCGGGCACCGCGCCGTTGAGGTACAGCAGGTTGCGCTCGGCGTCGACGCGCGCAACCATCAGGTTCCGCACGGTCACCGTCTCGTTGCCGTAGTGGCCGGGCATGCGCTTGCCCTTCAGCACGTGCGCGATGTTGGTGTTCGTGCCCGTCGAGCCCGGCTCGCGGGTGTTCTTGGTACCGTGGCCGCGGGGACCGCTGTTGAAGCCGTGGCGCTTGATGCCGCCCTGGTAACCGCGTCCCTTGGTGCGCCCGGTGACGTCGACGAACTCGCCTTCCTGGAACACGTCGCCGACCTTGACCACGTCGCCGGCCTTGAGTGCGGCGGCCTCGTCAAGGCGCACTTCGCGCAGGGTGCGGCGAGGCTCGGCGCCGGCTTTCTTCCAGTGGCCCTTGAGCGGCTTGCTGACGCGGTTCAGCTTGATGTCGCCGAAACCGAGCTGCACGGCGTGGTAGCCGTCGTTTTCGACGTCCTTGACCTGGGCGACCGTGCAGGGGCCGACTTCAAGGATGGTCACGGGCACAACCGTGCCGTCATCCTTGAAGATCTGGCTCATCTCCCGCTTCTTGCCCAGCAGCATTTTGACTGACATCGTTCTTCCTTTATCTACCGACTTGGTCCGGCCAGAGGTCGGCGCAGCATCCCGCTGCCTTCACCGTTTTCATCCGCGCGCTTTCGCTTGCGGCCTGATCACCTGCATCAGGTGTTGATGCGCACTTCTACGCCGGCCGGCAGGTTCAGAGTCTGCAGGGCATCCACCGTGCGAGAACTGGGCTGACCGATGTAGATCAGCCGCTTGTGCGTGCGGATCTCGAACTGCTCCCGGCTCTTTTTGTCGATGTGCGGGCTGCGCAGCACGGTGTAGCGCTCCACCCGCGTCGGCAGCGGGATGGGGCCCGAAACGCGGGCGCCGCTGTCCCTTGCCGAGTCACAGATCTGGCGTGCCGACTGATCCAGCAGCTCGTGATCGTAGCCTTCAAGGCGAATCTTGATCTGCACGTTGCCTGATTCCTTCGCCATAACCCACCAACTTCCAAAGACTTACACCTGAACTTCAGAGCCTGTTCGAAAAAGGGCGAGAAGGGTATCGCTGCCCGGCCTTTCCGTCAAGCCATCGTTTTCGCAAATCCGACTAGCGCCTTGCCCCCGCCTTGGCGCCGCCACGCTCGGCCATGATCTTCTCACGGATGTGCGGCGGGCAGATTTCGTAGCGGTAGGGTTCCATGCTGTAGTTCGCACGGCCCTGGCTGAGGCCGCGCACCGCCTGCACGTAGCCGAACATTTCGCTCAGCGGCGCAATGGCGGTGATGATCGTGATGTCCTCGTCCTTCTCGCTGCTCTCGATGCGGGCGCGGCGGCTGTTGAGGTCGCCGATCACGGAACCCTGGAACTCGTGGGGCGTGCGCACTTCCACCTTCATCATGGGCTCGAGGATCTCGGTGCCGGCGCGCTCCAGCAGTTCGCGGTACGCGAGGCGCGAGGCGTCCTTGTACGCGAAATCCTTCGAGTCAACGTCGTGGTAGCTGCCGTCGTAAAGCTCGGCCTTGATGCCTTGCAGCGGGTAGCCGGCGAGGCCGCCCGTGCGGCAGGCTTCCTGGATGCCGTCGAGCGCGCTCTTGATGAACTGGCGCGGAATCGCGCCGCCCACCACCTCGTCCTCGACCATGATCTTGTCGCGCTCTTCCTCGGGCAGGCTGGACCAGCGGACCTTCACGTGGCCGTAGCTGCCGGCGCCGCCGGTCTGCTTCTTGTGCAGACCTTCGGTTTCGATGGTGCCGTTGATCAGCACGGTTTCGCGGTAGGCCACGCGCGGCTGACCGACGGCGGCGTCCACCTTGAACTCGCGCAGAATGCGGTCGCGGATGATGTCGAGGTGCAGCTCACCCATGCCGGAGATGACGGTCTGCTGGGTCTCCGGATCGAGCTTGATTTTGAAGGTCGGGTCGTCCTTGGCCATCCGGTTCAGCGCGTTGGCGAGCTTCTCGCGGTCGGCGTTGGTCTTGGGCTCAATGGACATGGCGATCACGGTGGCCGGGAAGGTGATCGCACCCAGGGCCAGCTTGTCGTCTTCCGAGCACAGGGTGTCGCCGGTAACGGTGGCGTTCAGGCCCAGCACCGCGACGATGTCGCCGGCGCCCGCCTCTTCGATGTTTTCGCGCTTGATGGAGTGCATGCGCAGCAGGCGGTTGATTCGTTCACGCTTGCGGGAACGCGGGTTGTACACCGCAGCACCCGACTTCAGGATCCCCGAGTAGATGCGCAGGTAGGTCAGGTCGCCGTGCTGCTCGGACATGGTCTTGAAGGCGAGGCAGGCCAGCGCTCCGTTCGTGTCGGCGCCCAGCTTGCGCGGGGTCTGCTTGTCCTGGGGCTCATCGGAATCCGGGTCAAAGGCGTCGACCGGCGGGATGTCCAGCGGGCTGGGCAGATACCACAGCACGCCGTTCAGCACTTCCTGCACGCCCTTGTCGCGCAGCGCGCTGCCGCAGTAAACGGGGATCAGCTTGAAATCGTTGCAGCCCTTGCGCAGGCCGCGGCGGATCATCTCCTGGGTAACGTCGCCGAGCCGCTCCTCGAGCAGCAGCATGCCGATTTCTTCGTCGACGTCCGCCAGCTTCTCGATCATCTCCTGGCGGGCCAGCTCGGCGTCTTCCTTATAGTCGCTGGGGATTTCGTGGGTGACGCGCTGCAGGCCGTGGTCGCCCTCGAAGGTAATGGCCTTCATTTCAACCAGGTCGATGACGCCCTTGAACTCCGTCTCCTGGCCCCAGGGCAGCTGCACCGGGCAGGGGTTGGTATTCAGGCGGCGGATCATCGAATCGACGGCCTTTTTGAAGTTCGCGCCGATCTTGTCCATCTTGTTGATGAAGCAGATACGGGGAACCTTGTACTTGTTGGCCTGGCGCCACACCGTTTCCGACTGGGCCTCCACACCTTCCTTGCCGTCGAACACGGTGACCGCGCCGTCGAGCACGCGCAGGCTGCGCTCGACCTCGGCGGTGAAGTCGACGTGTCCCGGGGTGTCGATCAGGTTGATGGTGTACTTCTCGCCGGTCAGGGGGTCGGTCCAGTTGCAGGTGGTGGCGGCCGAGGTGATGGTGATGCCGCGTTCGCGCTCCTGCTCCATCCAGTCCATGGTGGCTGCGCCTTCGTGCACCTCACCGATGTCGTGTTCTTTGCCGGTGTAGAAAAGGATACGCTCGGACGTGGTTGTCTTACCCGCGTCGATGTGCGCGATCACGCCGATGTTACGCGTATGGGCCAAGTCGAGAATTGACACTTGCTTCTCCGGTTGTCCTGTCTCGTCCGTCAAAAAAACATTGGGCCGGCAGCCCGCCTAAACCGGGCGCCGGCCCAAACGGAAGTTTCCGTTTGCCTGGCGCCCGAAACTTACCCGACACCGCAGGCAGTTTTTCAGGCCCCGTCCCGGGAACTACACCCGGGACCTGTATGCGGGCCGCTTTCACGGCCTTTGTACTGCTACTCCGCCGGCTTCCGCCGGAAGCGGGGCGGGAAGTGTATGGTTTTCGCCCCCAAAGTCAACGGGGCGGGTGCTACCAGGCGAAGTGGCTGAAGGCCTTGTTGGCCTCGGCCATGCGGTGCGTTTCTTCACGCTTCTTGACCGCGGCGCCCTCGCGCTTGAACGCGTCGCCCAGCTCCTCGGCGAGGCACTGGTACATGGGCTTGCCCTTGCGCGAGCGCGCGGCGCTGATCAGCCAGCGGAAGGCCAGGGCCTGCTGGCGCTTGGCGCCGACCGGCTTGGGCACCTGGTAGGTGGCGCCGCCGACGCGCTTGCTGCGCACCTCGACCATGGGGCGGATGTTGTTCACCGCCTCGTTGAAGATTTCCAGCGGCTCCTTCTCGGGGATGCGCTGCTTCAGCACATCCAGCGCGTCGTACACGATGCGCTGGGCCGTGGTGCGCTTGCCGCGCTCCATGATCGAGTTGATGAACTTGGTCAGCAACTTGCTGTTGTAGACCGGGTCCGCCTGCAGGAATCGTTCAGTTGACTTGTAGTTACGGGGCATACGTTCTCTTGCTCCGAAACGCCTCTGTTTGCGTAAGGGGCGCGAATCGTAGCAGTGGACTTAAGAGCGTCAAGCAGGGGGAAAACAAGAATGTTCCAACTTTCTTTCGTCTTCAAAAGCCGTATTTCCGGGCCTTGACAGCCACACGTGAGCGCGGCCGGCCGTGTCAGCGAAAATTGCAGAACCGCCGGGACGTCATTGGTTGCATATCAAACATTTCACCAAGCGGCCGCACGCGGAAAAAACACACGCGCCCCGCGGGTGCGGGGCGCGTGCGATTCACATTCAGCTACTTGCCGCGCTTCGCGCCGTACTTGCTGCGACTCTGCTTGCGTCCGTCCACGCCCTGCGTGTCCAGCGCGCCGCGCACGATGTGGTAGCGCACGCCCGGCAGGTCGCGCACGCGGCCGCCGCGCACCAGCACGATGTTGTGCTCCTGCAGGTTGTGGCCCTCGCCCGGGATGTAGGCGGTCACTTCCTTCTGGTTGGAAAGGCGCACGCGCGCGATCTTGCGCAGCGCCGAGTTCGGCTTTTTGGGGGTGGTGGTGCGCACCTGCAGGCACACGCCGCGCTTGAACTGGTTGGCGTCAAGGCCCGGGCACTTGCTCTTCTTCTGGACTCGCTTGCGACCCTTGCGGGAAAGCTGGTTCAACGTCGGCATATAGTTCGTTTCCTGCGTTCTAAACAACCTTCAAAGGGCGAGAAGTCTACTTTTTCCCCGCCGGATTCAAGAGCCCGGACGCCAGTTTTTCTTCCAGCCCGCTCCACTCAGCCCGCTGCTCCTCGGGCAGACCGTGAATCGCCGCCAGCGCCAGCCGCCGCGCCTCGGGGCCGCGAGCGCTGCTGCCGTCAAGGGCTTCCGCCGCGAATGCGTACTGCGCCAGCAGCGTAACGTAGTCCTCAGGATACAGGCCCGTATCCTCCAGCGCCGGCAGCCGCCCCTCGTCGTAGTCGCGCAGACGGTTCCCCCACCGCACGCACAACTCGTGGTTTTCGCGGCCGTACCAGGAGTCGACGGCCAGGGCGATCACCACGTTGCGCCAGCCCAGGTCGTTCATGCGATACGCGGCCTCGTAAGCGGTTTTGAAGGCGGGCTCCGGGTCGCCGCCGGTGTGCAGCTCGATGCGTGCGAGATCAAGGCAGGTCTGCACCAGCAGGCGGTCGTCGTCGAGGCGCCCGACGTCGCGCTCGGCGCGTCTCGCAAAGCTTCGCGCCGCGGCGGGGTCGTCGGCATCCAGGAACTGGAAGGCCAGGTCGCGGGCGACCTCGACGGCCCGCGCGTGGGCCTCGATGCCGGCCAGCGCGCGCAGCGCCTCGTCGCCGGCGCGCGCGGCCCCCACCTTGTCGCCGTCGCCCAGCAGCAGCACCACGCGGGCGAGCCGCGCGTCGGCCAGCAGGCGTCCGTCGTCGCCGGCATCCAGCGCATCCAGCAGCTCCCGGGCCTTGGCGGGGTCGCGCCCTTCGCCCCCGCGCGCCCAGATGGTTGCCCTTACAACCTTGAGGTAGCCGAGTTCGCGGGCGTGCCCGGCGGAAAGCATGCCTTCCGCCGTTTCCACCGAGGTCGCGGCCAGTGCGCGCTTTCCGTCGCGCTCGAACGCCCGGGCCTGCTCGAGCTTGAAGGCCACGGCCTGCAGGTCGTAATCGCTTTCCGCGCTGCGGTCGGTCAGCGGAGGCGGGGCCGCGCCTTCGTCAGCCTGCGGGGTGGAAGCGCAGGCCGCGAGCAGCAGGCAGAGCAGCAGGACGAACGGCAAACGGAGCCCGCGATGTGCGGGCTCCGTTGCCGGGTCATGGATGATGCGGGTCTTCACTATGCCACTCCGCTGGCGACCTTTTCCGACGCCGGCTCCAGGGATTCGCGCTGGATGTCGGTGCGGTGGTACATCGGGAAGCCGCTGCCGGCCGGGATGCGGTGCCCGAGGATGATGTTTTCCTTGAGGCCCGCCAGGAAGTCCCGCTTGCCGGCGATGGCCGCCTCGGTCAGCACCTTGGTGGTTTCCTGGAAGCTGGCGGCGCTGAGGAAGCTCTCGCTCTGCAGGCTGGCCTTGGTGATGCCCAGCAGCAGGGGCTTGAAGGTGGCGGGTTTGCCGCCCTCCTCGAGCACGCGCTTGTTCTCCTTGCGGATCGACACGCGATCCACCACCGTACCTCGCAGGAAACTGGTGTTGCCCTCGTTGGCGATGCGCACCATGCGGAGCATCTGGCCGACGATGATCTCGATGTGCTTGTCGTTGATGCCCACGTTCTGGCTGCGGTACACCTTCTGCACTTCCGCCAGCAGGAACTCCTGAACCGCGTCCTTGCCCTGGATGTCCAGGATGTCCTGCGGCACGCGCGAACCCTCGGTGAGGGTTTCACCGGCCTTCACGCGGTCGCCGGTGCGCACCTTGATCGACATGCGGGCCGGGATGGAATGCTCGGCCACTTCGCCGGTGTCGCTGCGCACGAAGACGGTGCGCTTGCCGCGCTTCTTGTCTTCGCTGAGCTCGACCGTGCCGTCGATCTTGGTGATGATCGCGGGCTCCTTGGGCTTGCGGGCTTCCAGCAGCTCGGTGACGCGGGGCAGACCGCCGGTGATGTCCTGGGTGCCGCCGATTTCGCGGACCGTCTTGGCCAGCACTTCGCCCGCCTTCACCTTCTGGCCGTCCTTGACCACGATGGTCGATTTCTCGGCCAGCGGGTAGTAGGCCAGCACGTTGCCCTTGTTGTCCTCGATGCGGACCTGCGGGTGCAGGTCGCCCTTGTGCTCGATCACGACGCGCTGCTTGGTCTGCGTCTCGTGCTCGATCTCTTCCTTGAAGGTGCGGCCTTCGATCAGGTCGTCGTACACGATCTTGCCGTCCACCTCGGCGATGATCGGCGTGGAGTGCGGATCCCAGTCGCACAGCACCTTGCCGGCCTTGGCGATCTTCTCGCCGTCGGGCACCCTGAGGCTGGCGCCCAGCGGGATCTGGTGGGTGTCCAGCACGGCGCCGTCCTTGTCGACGATGTAGATTTCGCCCTTGCTGCTGACCACGATGTTCTCACCCTCGGCGTTGGTCACCACGCGCAGGTTGCTGCCGTACTTGACCGTGCCCGGGCGCACGATGCGGATGTCCTTGTCGACGCTGGCGTGGGTGGCCGTACCGCCGATGTGGAAGGTGCGCATCGTGAGCTGCGTGCCCGGCTCGCCGATCGACTGCGCGGCGATGATGCCGACGGCCAGCCCGAGCTCGACCATTTCCTCACGGCTGAGGTCCGCGCCGTAGCAGAGCTGGCAGCAGCCCGTGTCGCTTTCGCAGGTCAGGGCGCTGCGCACGCGGATCTTCTGGAATCCCAGGTCCTCGATCTGCTTGGCCATCTCGGCCGAGACCAGGGTGTTGCGCTTGATCAGGATCTCCTTGGTCTGCGGGTGGCGGATGTCGTCGTTCACCACGCGGCCGCGGATCGACTCGGCCAGGCTGATCTCGACCTTTTCGCCCTTGAACACGGAACGCTTGTCGACGCCCTGGTCGGTGCCGCAGTCGCGTTCGGTGACCACCACGGTCTGGGCGACGTCGGCCAGCTTGCGGGTCAGGTAGCCCGAGTCGGCGGTCTTGAGCGCGGTGTCGGCCAGGCCCTTGCGCGCGCCGTGGGTGGACGAGAAGTACTCGAGCACCTTCAGGCCTTCACGGAAGTTGGCCTTGATCGGCGTCTCGATGATTTCGCCGCCCGGCTTTGCCATCAGGCCGCGCATGCCGGCAAGCTGGCGAACCTGCTCGGTGCTGCCTCGGGCGCCGCTGGTCACCATCATGAAAATGGGGTTGAGGTACGGCTTGCCGTCGCGTTCGTCGTTCTTGAGCACGTCCATCATGGCGCGGCCGATTTCCTCGCGGGCGTGGGTCCACTCGTCGATCACGTGGTTGCGGCGCTCGCGGTCGGTAATCACGCCCTGGCGGTAGCGGCGGTCAAGCTCGTCGACCACCTTCTGCGACTTCTTGAGGATGTCTTCCTTCACTCCCGGCGAGCGCATGTCGTCCTTGCCGATGCTGCAGCCCGCGCGGGTGGCCGACTTGAATCCGAACTCCTTGATGTCGTCCAGCAGGTGCAGGGTCGCGATGCGGCCCAGCCGCTTGTAGCAGTGGGCGATCACCGCGCTGACCTGCTTCTTGCCGATCGGGTAATTGAAGAACGGCATTCCCAGCGGGAGGATGTCATTGAACAGGATACGGCCGGGGGTGGTCTCGATCATGAACGCCCGGGTGTAGGCCGCACTGCTCTCAAGCCATTCCTCGTAGAGATCGCGGTCGTCGAAGGTGTCGCGGTCGAGTCCGAGCGTCCAGTCGACGTTGGGCGTCTCGGTGTGCCCGCTGGTGACGTTGCCGCTGGCGTCGTAGGCCACCTTGTGGGCGGGGATCAGCACCTTGATCCTGGCGTGGGTGCCGAGCTTGCCGTGGCTGTAGGCGCTGATCACCTCTTCGGGCGACGAGAACCACTTGCCTTCGCCCTCTTCCTTGGCGTTGTCGGCGGTCATGTAGTACAGGCCGAGCACCATGTCCTGGCTGGGCGTGATGATCGGGTTGCCGTGGGCCGGGCTGAAGATGTTGTGGATCGACAGCATCAGCGTGTGGGCCTCGATCTGCGCCTCGAAGCTGAGCGGCAGGTGCACGGCCATCTGGTCGCCGTCGAAGTCGGCGTTGAATCCGCCGCAAACCAGCGGGTGGATCTTGATGGCGTTGCCTTCCACCAGCACCGGCTCAAAGGCCTGGATGCCCATGCGGTGCAGGGTCGGCGCGCGGTTGAGCAGCACCGGGTGCTTGTCGATCACCTCTTCCAGGATGTCCCACACCTCTTCGTCGCGGCGCTCGAGCATCTTCTTGGCGCTCTTGATGGTGTCGGCCAGGCCGAGCTCGCGCAGGCGGCGGATGATGAAGGGCTGGTACAGCTCAAGCGCGATCTTCTTGGGAAGGCCGCACTGGTGCAGCTTCAGTTCGGGCTCGACCACGATGACCGAGCGGGCCGAGTAGTCGACTCGCTTGCCCAGCAGGTTTTCGCGGAAGCGGCCCTGCTTGCCCTTGATCATGTCGGTCAAGGACTTGAGCGGGCGGTTGCGCGAGCCGAGCACCGGGCGCCGGCAGCGGTTGTTGTCGAACAGCGCGTCGGCCGACTGCTGCAGCATGCGCTTTTCGTTGCGGATGATGACCTCGGGCGCGTTGAGGTCGATCAGCTTCTTGAGCCGGTTGTTACGGTTGATCAGGCGGCGGTACAGGTCGTTGAGGTCGCTGGTGGCGAAGTTGCCGCTCTCGAGCTGCACCAGCGGGCGCAGGTCGGGCGGGATCACCGGGATCACGTCGAGGATCATCCACTGCGGGTTGTTGCCCGAGTTCAGGAAGGCCTCCACGGTCTTGAGGCGCTTGATCAGGTCCTTCTGCTTCTGCTTGCTGTTGGTCTCCGCCAGCTCGCGGCGCAGCTCGTCGCTGAGGTCCTTGAGGTCCTGCTCCTTGAGCAGCGTGGCCAGCGCCTCGGCGCCCATGGCGGCCTTGAACTGGTCGCTGAACAGGCTCCGCATTTCGCGGAACTTCTCCTCGTTCACCAGCTCCTTGGCCTTCATGTCGGACGGGCCCGGGTCGGTGACGATGTAATCCTGGAAGTAGATCACGCGCTCGAGGCTGCTGGCCTTGACGTTCAGCAGCGCGCCGATGCGCGAGGGCATGGCCTTGAAGAACCAGATGTGGGCGACGGGCGCGGCCAGGTTGATGTGGCCCATGCGCTTGCGGCGCACCTTGCTGGTGGTGACCTTCACGCCGCAGCGTTCACACACGATGCCCTTGTACTTGATACCCTTGTACTTTCCGCAGAAGCACTCGTAGTCCTTTTCAGGGCCGAAGATCTTCTCGCAGAACAGGCCGTCCTTCTCGCTGCGGTAGGTGCGGTAGTTGATGGTCTCGGGCTTCTTCACTTCGCCGTAGGACCAGGAGCGGATGTCCTCCGGGCTGGCGAGCATGATTCCGACCGAACCGATTTCGTTTACCTTGTCGTATAGAGCTTCCGGCATTTGCCTTTTCCCTCTGTTATCGCGGGATTCCCCGCGGATTGTTCAGTTCCCCAGTTTCGGCCGCGCGCTTGCGCTTGCGGCTCCTGTCCCCGACCGCGCTACTCCTTGAAGAGGTCGGAGACCATGCTGCCGTCCGGGCGGTAGAGCGACATGTTGAGCGCGAGGCCCTTCACCTCGTTCACCAGCACGTCGAAGCTGACCGGCGTGCCCGGCTCGAGGACGTTCTCGCCCTTCACCATGCTCTCGTAGATCTTGGTGCGGCCCTCGACGTCGTCCGACTTCACGGTCAGCAGTTCCTGCAGGATGTTGGCCGCGCCGTAGGCTTCGAGCGCCCACACTTCCATTTCGCCGAAGCGCTGGCCGCCCGAGCGCGCCTTGCCGCCCAGCGGCTGCTGGGTGATCAGGCTGTACGGGCCGGTGGCGCGGGCGTGCACCTTGTCGTCCACCAGGTGGTGCAGCTTCAGCATGTACATGTAGCCCACGCTGACCTTCTGTTCGAAGGGCGATCCGGTGCGTCCGTCGTACAGCACCGACTTGCCGTCCACGTTGATGCCCGCCTCGCGCAGCATCTCGGTGATGTCGTCCTCGGTGGCGCCGTTGAACACCGGGGTGATTGCACGGAAGCCGAGCTGCTTGGCGGCGAAGCCAAGGTGCAACTCGAACAGCTGGCCCACGTTCATGCGCGACGGCACACCCAGCGGGTTCAGCACCATCTGCACCGCGGTGCCGTCCTCGAGGAACGGCATGTCCTCGACCTTCAGGATCTTGCTGACCACGCCCTTGTTGCCGTGGCGGCCGGCGAACTTGTCGCCCACCGAAAGCTGGCGCTTGGTGGCCAGCTCGACGCGCACCTTCTCGAGCACTCCGGTCGGCAGTTCGTCGCCGCGGGTGAGCTTCTGGATCACGCGGTTCAGCTTCTGCTGGGCGGAGCGGATCTTCTTGCGGCAGCGGTTGATGGCTTCTTCCACGAGGCGCGAGGCCTTGCCGCTGGCGCCGAAGGCGTCCGGCGTCAGGTTCACCAGCACGTCCTCGATTTCGTCGGCGGTGATGGACTTGCGCTCGTCCTCATTGAGCAGGGCCTTGATGGCCTTCTTGCCGGACTTGGGCTTTTCGCCCAGCGATTCCTCCAGCTCGGCAACCAGCACCGCCAGCTGTTCGCGGGCCTCGGCCAGGTACTCTTCGCTGGCCTTCTTCTGCTCGATCTTGACCTGCTTCTTTTCCTCGTCGGTCTGGGCGATGCGCTTGCTGAAGCGCTCGGTCTTGATCACCACGCCGTAGCTGCCGGCGGGCACCTCGAGGCTGTCGTTCTTCACGTCTTCGCCGGCCTTGCCGAAGATGGCGTACAGCAGTTTCTCTTCGGGGGTCAGCTCGGACTTGCTCTTGGGCGCGACCTTGCCGACCAGGATGTCACCGGGGCCGACCTTGGTGCCGATGCGGATCACGCCGCCCTCGTCCAGGTTCTTGCGCTGGCGTTCGCCGACGTGCGGGATCTCGGCCGTGAACTCTTCGCGGCCCAGCTTGGTCTCGCGGATCTCGATCTCGAATTCCTCAATGTGGATCGAGGTGAATACGTCGCGGTGCAGCAGCTCTTCGCTGACCAGGATGGCGTCCTCGAAGTTGTAGCCGTCCCAGGGCATGAAGGCGATCAGGATGTTGCGCCCCAGCGCCAGCTCACCGAAGTGGGTGGCCGCGCCGTCCGCGATTACGTCGCCGGCCTTGACGCGGTCGCCCTCCTTGACGATCGGGTTCTGGTTGAGGCAGGTGCGCTCGTTCAGGCCCACGAACTTGCGCAGCGTGTAGATTTCGTCGCCGATGATGATCTCGCGGCTGTCGACGTAGCGCACCACGCCGTCGGCCACGGCGCGCACCACCATGCCGGAGTTGCGGGCCACGTGGCGCTCCATGCCCGTGCCGACCAGGGGCGGCTCGGTCTGCACCAGCGGCACCGCCTGGCGCTGCATGTTGCTGCCCATCAGCGCGCGGTTGGCGTCGTCGTGCTCCAGGAACGGGATCAGCGAGGCGCTGACGCCGATCATCTGCATGCTGCTGACGTCCATCAGCTGCACTTCGTCGGCTTTCACCGTCTTGAAGTCCTGGCCGATGCGCACCGGGATGTGGTCGCCGATCAGGTTGAACTTGTCGTCCGTCGGCGCGTCGGCGGGCGCGATCACCATGCCCACCTCTTCGTCGGCGCGCAGGAACATGATCTCGTCCGTCACCTTGCCCTTCTTCACGGCGCGGTACGGCGTCACCAGGAAGCCGTATTCGTCCGTCTCGGCGTAGGTGCACAGGCTGCTGATCAGGCCGATGTTCGTGCCTTCCGGCGTCTCGATCGGACAGATGCGCCCGTAGTGGCTGATGTGCACGTCGCGCACTTCAAAGCCCGCGCGCTTGCGGTTCAGGCCGCCGGGGCCGAGCGCTGAAAGGCGGCGCTCGTGGGTCAGCTGGCTGAGCGGGTTGGTCTGGTCAACGACCTGTGACAGCTCGCCGCGGCCGAAGAAGAAGGCGACGGCGGTGCTGATGGTCTTGGCGTTGATCAGGTTGCGGGGCGTGGGGTGCTCTTCCAGGTTCATGCGCTCCTGGACGTTCTTCTTGAGCTTGAGGAAGCCCTTGCGCAGCTCGTCGCACACCAGCTCGTCGATGGTCTTCACGCGGCGGTTGCCGAGGTGGTCGATGTCGTCCACGGTGGCCCCGCTGCCGGGACGGCGCAGCGACAGGATGTAGTCAACGGCGTTCTTGACGTCGTCGGGCAGCAGGCTCTGCTGGTTCTCGTCGATCTCGACGCCGAACTTGCGGTTCAGGCGGAAGCGCCCGACGCGGCCGAGGCGGTAGCGGGTCTCGTCGTAGAACTTCTCGTTGAAGAGGGCCGAGGCCTTCTCCTTGTTGACCGGGTTGCCGGGGCGCAGGCGCAGGTAGATGCGCTCGAGGGCTTCGTCCTGGTCGGTGGTGGGGTCTTCCTGCAGACTGTTGAGGATCAGGGGGTCGGTCACCTCCTTGATGACCTCGACCTCCTTGATGTTCTTGCTGGCGGCGATCACCTTGGCCAGGTCGGCGCTGATCAGGCTGGCGCCCTCCACCAGGATTTCGCCGGTGTCCGGGTCCACCACGTCGCCCACGGCGTAGCGGTTGGCCAGTGCCTTGGCGGCCTTTCCGCCGGCGATCTTGACCTTGGTGGTGTCGTAGAACTGGCGGATGATTGCCTCGGAACTGCTGAGGTCCGGGCTCATGGCGCGGAAGAAGGTCATCGCGCTGAACTTGCCGGACTGGTCGATGCGGATGCTGAGGGTGTCCTTCTTGGTCACCGCCAGTTCGATCCAGCTGCCGCGCTCGGGGATCACCCAGCAGGTGTGCATGCGGCGGTTGTCGGGGCTGAGCTCGAAGCCGAAATCAACGCCCGGGCTGCGGTGCAGCTGGTTCACGATCACGCGTTCGGCGCCGTTGATGATGAACTCGCCGCCGCCGATCATCAGCGGCAGCTCGCCGAGGTAGACGTCCTCATCCACCGCCTCGCCGTCACGGTTCAGGCGCATCTTCACGACCAGCGGCGCGCCGTAGGTCAGCTTCAGGCCGCGGCACTCGTCGGGCGTGTAGCGGGGCTCACCAAGCTCGTAGCTCATGAACTCCAGGCTCATGGTCTGGTCGTAGCTGTAGATCGGGAAGATCTCGTTGATCAGCGACTGCAGACCGACTTCATCGCGGCGTGACTGCGGCACGTCGGCCTGCAGGAAGCGGTCATAGGAGGCCGTCTGCAACTGCACCAGGTTCGGCAGTTCGACCTGCCCGACGCTTCGACCGAAGCGACGGATCGGAGTGGTGTCCTGCTGGATTGCCATGCGGTTCCCTCGGTTTGCGGCGCGGTTGCGCCGATTCGATGTTCCGGAGGCCTGGGGGCGCGCAACCTGTGTTGCCACGTCCTTCGGCCAAACGCAAAAGGGGCTCCCTGGTGGGGAACCAGGTGCCCTGCGCGGCATGGTGCGCCGCCTTGCACTTTGCCGCCCGCGTTCCCGAAGCCCGGTGACCGTCCCCACGGCCCTCCGGGTCTCCCGTCTGATTGCGGGCGAACCCATCGTCGATTGTCCAGCCGGTTTGAACGCCCGGCTGCGGCGCAAGATTCCGCGGGGCGGGATCCGTCGCCGGATCCCGCCCTCGCGGAAAGGCTTACTTCAGCGAAGCCTTGGCGCCGGCGTCGTCCAGCTTCTTCTTCATGGTCTCGGCTTCCGCCTTTGCCACGCCTTCCTTGACCGGCTTGGGGCTTCCTCGACCAGCTTCTTGGCCTCGGCCAGGCCCAGGCCCGTCAGCTCGCGCACGACCTTGATGACAGGAATCTTCTGGGCCGGGTCCTTCAGGCCCTCCAGCATCACGGCGAACTCGGTCTGTTCGGCGGCAGCAGGAGCAGCGCCACCACCGGCGGCCGGGGCCGCCACGGCGACGGCGGCAGCCTGCGCCTTGACGTCGAACTTCTCTTCGAACGCCTTGACGAAGTCGCGAACTTCAAGGAGGTTCCAGGTGGAAACCTCGTCCAGGACCTTCTGTACCTTTTCGGCTACTGCACTCATGGTTCTACCTCTACGTCAGAGGGAGCTTTGGCTCCCGTGGTTGTCTTCAAAAAGGGGCTCACACCCCACACCCGGGCCTAGGCCCCCTGTTTTTCCAGTTTTTCAGCCAGCGCGTTGAAGGCGTACAGCACCTGCGCATAGCCGGCCTGCATGGTGCCGGCCAGTTTCTGCGGCAGGGCCAGGAAGCCGCCGCCCATCTGGGACAGCAGTTCCTTCTTGCCCGGCAGCGTGGAGATCTGCTTCACGCCGTCCGGGCTCAGCACGTCGCGGCCCATCTGGCCGCCCTTCAGCTTGATGGTCTTGTCGTTCGACTTCAGCCAGTTGGTGGCGAACTTCGCGGCGTCGATCGCCCCTTCGCCACCGAACAGCAGAGCCGTCGAACCCGAGAACACGGCGCCCGAATGCTCCGACTCGATCAGCGGCTTCAGGCCACCGTCCTTGAGAGCCTGAACCGCGATGCGGTTCTTCACGACCTCCATGGTCAGGCTGGCCTTGCGCAGTTCCGTGCGGAACTCCGCCATCTTCTCGCTGTTCAGCCCGCTGTAGTCGATCGCCACGACGTTGTCCACGTCGCTGAGGTCGCGCCGGTACTGCTCAACCAGCAGTTCATTCAATACGTTCGGCATGATCCTCTCCTACTGCTCCACGGCCACAAGGACGCCCGGCGTCATGGTGCCCGACAGGCTGACCTTCTGAATGTAGTTGCCCTTGACCGCCTGCGGACGCAGCGACTTCAGGTGCGAAATCACGTGCTCGAAGTTCTCGACCAGCTTCTTGTTGTCGAAGCTGCGCTTGCCCAGAGGCAGGTGGATGTTGCCACCCGCATCCGTCCGGAACTCAAGCTTGCCCGCCGCGAACTCACGAACCGCCGCCACGATGTCTTCGGTCACCGTACCGGCCTTGGGTGTCGGCATCAGGCCCTTGGGGCCCAGCACCTTGCCCAGCTTGCCGACGTGGCGCATCTGGCTGGGATGGGCGATGGCCTTGTCGAACTCCAGCCAGCCCTCCTCAACCCGTTTCGCCAGCTCGGCGCCGCCTGCCTCGACCGCCCCGGCCGCCTTGGCCTGCTCCGCCAGCTCGCCTTCGCAGAAGGCGATCACGCGGGCCTGCTTGCCGGTACCGTTGGGCAGCGCAATCGCTCCGCGCAGATTCTGGTCCGCCTGGCGCGGGTCGATGTTCAACTTGACGGCCAGGTTGACCGTCTCGTCGAACTTCGCCTTCGGAAAGCTGGCAAGCAGCGCGACGGCCTCGTCGGCCGCGTAGCGCTTGCCTTCGCCGACCTTCTTGGCGGCTTCGCGGTACTTCTTGCTCCTGAATTTCTTTGCCATTCTCCCTCCTGGCAGTGTGGAACTTCGCCTGGCTGTCTCCTGCCCTGCAGCGCCCGACCGACAGCCCGCCGCGCGCTCCCTGCGATCCCGGCCTTCACGCGGGCCGGGCCAACATTCCTAGTCAGCCAGCTGGATGCCCATGCTGCGGGCGGTGCCGGCGATCAAGCGCTTGGCGGCCTCGAGGCTGCCGGCGTTGAGGTCGCTCATCTTGTCCTTGGCGATCTTCTCGAGCTGCGCCTGGGTGATCTTGCCCGCGGATTCGCGCCCCGGCGTCTTGCTGCCGGACTGCAGCTTCAGTTCGGTCTTGATCAGCACGCTGGCCGGCGGGTTCTTCAGGACGAAGTCAAAGCTGCGGTCCTTGAAGATGCTGATCTCGACGGGCACCACCACGCCCATCTTGTCGCGGGTGCGGTCGTTGAAGCGCTTCACGAAGTCGGCGATGTTCACGCCGTGCTGGCCCAGGGCCGGGCCCACTGGCGGGGCCGGGGTCGCCTGGCCGCCCTTGCACTGCAGCTTCACCTTCGCCATCAGTTCTTTTGCCATGTTTCGCTCCGCTCAGAGGCTGGAGGTCAGAGTTCAGGGGCCAGGGAAAACCGCAACCGTCCTTCCATTTTCCCTGGCCCCTGACCTCCGACCTCTGGCCTTTCTTCTGTTACACCTGCTCGGCCTGCCAAGGCCTTGTTAGAGGGTCAGGCACCTTTTTGTTCCGCTGCGCTCCACAAAAAAAGGAGCCAGACCCTACACCTTCTCGACCTGCCAGTACTCGAGTTCGACCGGCGTGGCGCGGCCGAAGATGGTCACGATCACCTGGATGCGTCCCTTTTCGGGGTCCACTTCCTCGACGTTGCCTTCGAAGCCGTCGAAGGGCCCGTCCTTGATCTTGACCGCGTCGCCCTTGGCGAACTCGAACTTCACCACCTTCTCTTCGCCCTCTTCCTTGGGCTCGGAGATGCGCAGGATCTTGCTGACGTCCTCGGTGCTCATGGGAACCGGCTGGTTGCGGTCGCCTACGAAGTCGCCGACGCCCGGGGTCTCGCGGATCAGGTGGTAGGCGTCGCCGTTGATCTTCCAGCGATGCTCCGCCCCTTCCGCGTTGTCCTCCTCGGTCTCGACCTCGAGGTAGAGGTAGCCCGGGTACACCTTGCGCTTGCGTTCGCGCTTCTTGCCGCCCTTGATCTCCTGCACCGTCTCGGTGGGGATCACCATGCGGTCAAAAAGATCCTCGAGCCCGCGTGCCTTCACGCGCTTCTCGAGGTTCTCCTTGATTTTTTCCTCACGCGAGCTCTGCACGCGGAGTACGTACCACATCTTCATGGGACCGGCGTCCTTCTGTTTCTCGTCCGTGATGGCTAGCTCCCGCTGTCGTCGAGTCTCAATACCATCGATACCAGACGTCCCCAGCCCGCCTGGTTCCACGGCCTGCCCTGCAGCATTTCCGTGCCCATCGAGAAGGTGAGGTCGTACACGAACATCAGCAGCGCAAACCAGAACACGAAGTACAGCACCACCACGGTGGCGCGGTTCGTCTCCTTGCGCGGCGCCCAGCGCACGCGCTTCAGTTCCGCCTCGGTCTCGATCAGCAGGTCGGCGAAACGCGGGCGGTTCAGGAAGCCGCGCAGCAGGAACAGCCCCGCCAGAAACACGCCGACGGCAATGAACACGCTGGGCGTGACCCATTCCGTGAGCGACCCGCCTCCGGCCACCAGCTGCTTGCCGAACACCGGCTCTTCGAAACCGAGCAGGCGGTCGAGCCTGGTGTTGCCGTACTCAAGCAGGGCGTAGCTGAGCCACGCGAGCAGCGCCAGCAGCAGGAACGTCATGAACGTCCGCACCCTGCGTCCCGCACCCCGTCTGTAGCTTTCGAACATCGCCATGGTCAGGCCCTGCCTTCATCAGTTCTGGCACGGCGGGAGGGAATCGAACCCCCAACCTGCGGTTTTGGAAACCGCTGCTCTGCCAGTTGAGCTACCGCCGTATCCCAGGTGTCGGGGCTCAGGTTTCAGGGGCCAGGGTTTACCTGCCTCCTGCTTCCTGCCGCCTTCTTCCTGAACTACTTCTTCTTTTCCTTGTGCAGCGTGTGCTTGCGCAGCTTGGAGTTGTACTTCTTCAGCTCCAGCTTCTTGATGCCCTGTCCCTTCACGCGCTTCTGGGTGCGGTAGTGCCGCACGCCCGTCTCGGTGCATTCCAGGAACACGTACTCGCGATTGTCGCCGGCCATAACGCTGCATCCTGTCCGAGCGAAGAATCCCTGATTCGCCGCCCTCAATCACTCGATTTTGGATTTTGGATTTGCGATTTTGGATTCGTGGCTCCTGGACCATGGGTCGGTCCAAAATCCAAAATCTAAAATCCAAAATCGTTGCAAGGATTGGGGAGGATCACTCACGCGATCCTCCCCGATCCTGAATCTACTTGATCACCTTCGTCACGTTGCCGGCGCCCACCGTGCGGCCACCCTCGCGGATGGCGAACTTGGCGCCCTCTTCCATGGCGATCGGCTTGCCGAGCTTGACGCTGAGCTTCACCGTGTCGCCGGGCATCACCATCTCGGCGCCGCCCATCAGCTCACAGGCGCCTGTCACGTCGGTGGTGCGGAAGTAGAACTGCGGGCGGTAGCCGCTGAAGAACGGCGTGTGACGGCCGCCTTCATCCTTGCTCAGGATGTAGCACTGGCACTCGAACTCGGTGTGCGGCTTGATGCTGCCCGGGGCGCAGATCACCATGCCGCGCTCGATCTGGTTCTTTTCCACGCCGCGCAGCAGCACGCCCACGTTGTCGCCCGCCAGACCTTCGTTGAGCTGCTTCTGGAACATCTCAACGCCGGTGATGGTGGTCTTCATCGGGGCTTCCTGCAGGCCCACGATCTCGACGTTGTCGCCGACCGTCACCTTGCCGCGCTCGATACGGCCGGTGGCAACGGTGCCGCGGCCGGAGATCGAGAACACGTCTTCCACGGCCAGCAGCATGGGCTTGTCAACCTCACGCACCGGCTCGGGGATGTCGCTGTCGATCGCGTCCAGCAGGTTCTGGATGCACTGGGTGGCAGCGGCGTCGCCGGGGTTCTCAACGGCGGCCTTGGCGTTGCCGCGGATGATCTTGATGGTGTCGCCGGGGAACTCGTACTTGTTCAGCAGCTCGCGAACCTCGAGCTCAACGAGCTCCAGCAGTTCCTCGTCGTCGACCAGGTCGACCTTGTTGAGGAACACCACCAGCGCCGGCACGTTCACCTGGCGCGCGAGCAGAACGTGCTCGCGGGTCTGGGGCATCGGGCCGGTGTCGGCGGCGACCACCAGGATCGCGCCGTCCATCTGGGCCGCGCCGGTGATCATGTTCTTGATGAAGTCCGCGTGGCCCGGGCAGTCTACGTGCGCGTAGTGGCGCCCGGCCGACTCGTACTCCACGTGGGAGGCCGCGATGGTCACCGTCTTGTTGGCGTCACGGACGGTGCCGCCCTTGGTGATGTCCGCGTAGGACTTGGCCTTGGCCAGGCCCTTTTGCGCAGAATAGGCAACGAGGGCAGCCGTCAAAGTGGACTTGCCGTGGTCGATGTGTCCGATTGTGCCGACGTTGACGTGCGGCTTGGTGCGTTCGAAGACTTCCCGCGCCATAGCGATTTACCTTTACCCTAATTGCCCTGGATGCCAGGGCGGTCCTGAAAACTCCCACGTTCCCACCACGGGACGTGCAAGAAGTTTTTCTTCCGCTGCTCTTCTGCCTCTACTTTTGGCGCCCGCAAGGGGCAGCCAACCGGCCGCGGTTTCCCGCGCAATTTTTCCTTCGGGCGCTTCGCCGCGGCGAAGAACCCGAAGGGTGGAGCTGCCCATGGGATTTGAACCCACGACCTCTTCCTTACCAAGGAAGTGCTCTACCCCTGAGCTAGGGCAGCGTTTCCCCTTCCGGCGCCCTGCTTTCGGCGCCCTGCCGGGTTTCCCCGGTACTGCTGCTGGAGCGGGCGATGGGACTCGAACCCACAACCGTCTGCTTGGAAGGCAGATGCTCTAGCCATTGAGCTACGCCCGCATGTTGTCAATCAGCCTGTCCGCCTGAGCTTTTCTGTCGGCGGACAGACCTGCGTCCGTTTTCACGGACGCGAAGTCTGGCCTGCCAGACGTAGCGGCCCGTCGTTTCTGACGGCACCACCTTCGCCAAGGCTTCGTCGGACAGACATGCGCCCGTTTTCACGGACGCGAAGTCTGGTGGGCGGAGCTGGATTCGAACCAGCGAAGGCATTTGCCACCTGATTTACAGTCAGGCCCCTTTGACCGCTTGGGTATCCGCCCGGAATTCCAAGCGTCGGCCCATGCCCACGCCTGCCGGTTTTCTGTTTTCAAAACGCAGGGACGTTTCACGTGCCTTCGGCTGGAGCCGGCGGCGAGATTCGAACTCGCAACCGCTGGTTTACAAAACCAGTGCTCTGCCATTGAGCTACGCCGGCGCCCCGCGCCAAAATTGGAGCGAAGAAGATAGCAACAGCTTTTTCCTCCGCAATGGGTGAACCGCCGGAATTCCAATCACCGGTTCCGGTTGTTCTTACGCCCCCTGCAGGTACCATTTCCTCCCCGCCGGAGGCCCTGCCGTGTGGATCACCATCATCCAGTTCACCAGGTGGCTGTACAGAACGCTCAACGCCGACGTGCGCCCCTGGCAGGTCGGTCTCGGCTTCACGCTCGGCGCGCTTGCCGGCCTGCTGCCCCCGGCTTGGCGATGCTGTGTGTATTCGTCGCGCTGATCCTGGTCAATGTCCATTTCGGCAGCGCCATGTTCTCGTTCGGCCTGTTCCGCCTGCTGGCCTGGGCACTGCAGCTGCCCCTGATCCGTCCACTCGGCGCCTGGGCCCTTGAGCTGGCCCCGCGCGGGCCGTTGATCGCGGCCGCACAGTCGCCGGTCCTGAGCTGGCTGCGGCTGGACTACCACGACGTGGCGGGCGCGATCGCACTGTGGCTGGTGCTGTGTCTGCCGCTGTTCATCGGCTCGACATTCCTGTGGGCCCGGTTCAGCCGGCCCTCGAGAAGCGCTGGAAGAGCTCGAAGCTGTTGAAGTGGCTTTCCAAGGTCTGGCTGTTCAAGGGGCTCAAGTATGTCTTCATCGGAAGCTGAACAGCTGGCAGCGGTCGTCGCCGCCGAGGTCGTGCCCGATGCGCCCAAACGCGCGGGCCCCCTGCGCCTGAAGGCGGCCGTGACACTGCCGCTGCTGTTCGGCGCGGCGGCGCTGGCCTACTGGTTCATGATCGATGACATCCTGGCCGAGCAACTGGTGGCGCAGGCGAAAACCTACGCCGGCGAACACGGCGAAGCCGAAGTGGCTAACGTGCGCTTCAGCATCTTCGGCCCGCAGCTGCGCATCGAGAACCTGCGAGCCTGGCAGGCGCTGCCCGACGGCACCGAGCACGAGGTGGCGTACCTGGGCGAGGCAAAGCTCGACCTAGAGTTCTGGGCGCTGCTTGAGCGGGCGCCTGGTGGTGAATGACATTTCCGCTACCACCATCCGACTGCAGGAACCCTGGAAGGCCCCCACCGAGCAGCCGCCCAGCGACGTCCCCACCGACACCAACCAGCCGCAGCTGAATGATTACCTCGAGAAAGCCAAAGAGATCCTGCAGAGCGAAGACGTGAAAGACCTGCGCGACTGGCTCGAGAAACTGCGCGAGTACACCGAGGAGAAGCAGGAACCGGTCCCCGAGGAACCACCTGCCGAAGCCAAGGAGTCGCCCTTCGAGCCCGGCCCCGCCGGCCGCGCCTGGTTCGTGGACGAGGCCCTCGCCCGCGAAGAGGCCAAGCCGACCGTGGTGGTGAAACACGCCTCGCTGAATGAGCTGGCCGTCACCTGGGGCACTGAAGACGGCAGCAAGTTCGCCCACAAGGTCACCGACCTGGAGCTGGCCGCCGAGTCAGTCACCAGCGACCCGGTCGCCTACCGCCTGCCCATGAAGTTCAAGGCGGCCGGCAACCTCAACGGCCAGGCCGAGCGCCGGGTGGAGCTGGGACTCACCCTGCGCTTCGACCCCGACGAGCTTATCAAGCTGGAGCAGGTGGACGGCGCGGCCGGCATCAAGAGCCTCGACATCTCCAGCCTGGTGGACACCAAGGTTTTCGGCGGCACCCTTACCGACGCGCGGCTTTCCGTGGCGCACTTCGCCTCGGGCCACGGCGAGTTTTCCGGCCGCACGCGCCTGCAGCTTGCGGGTGCGATCCAGCCGCCGGGTTTTGCCAACCCGGCCAAGGCCAGCTTCGCGATCTGGTTCGGCGGCTTTGCCAAAGACACGTCGGCCGCCGCGTTTTTGCCCAGCGGCATCAGCGTGCAGGTTGAGGACTTCCCGTTGCAGCCGATGCTGAATCTCGCCGGCGGCTCGCCGCTGCCGCTGGCCAATGACAACGCCACCATCAGCTTCGGAACCTGCGATGCAAGCGGCAACTACGCCACGCCGGAAAGCGCGCTGAGCTGGCACGACGGCATCAAGGTGCACCTGCGCTTGCAGGTGAAGGGGCTGGCGTTCGCCGACCCTGAAGGCGACCTGGCCGGTCTGCCCGGTACCTTCATGGTGCGCGGCCTGAACCGGGTGATCGACGGCATGGGCGGCCTGGATGTGATCGTCGGCTTTGAGGGCAGCAAGGACAAGATCGCGCTGGACCTCGAGCGGCCCGGCCTGCGCGCGTTCGTGGACGCGGTGATCAACGCCCTGAGCCTGACCGCGCCGGAAATCAGCTCAATGGTCGAGTTGCCCTTCAACGTCAGCAGCAACGCGACCTTCGGCCTCGCAAGTGTCAACGCAGACGGCAGCCAGCGCGATCCGAAGCTGAGCCTCGAGGGCGAAGCGCGCCACGACCTGAACGACCTGCGCGTGAAGCTGAACCTGCGCGACGTGAACATCGCCCCCAAGCCAGGCCAGGACTCGATCATCGGCCTGCCGGCGGGCGACTTCTGCCGCGCCTTCAACGCCTTCATGGGCACGCTGGGGCCCGAGGGCCTGAGCCTGCGCACGCGCCTGATGAACGCAGAGGGCGCCTTCAGCCCCGCGCTCGAAAGCCCCGGCATGCGCGGCATGGTGGACGCGCTGGCCGGCGTGCTGAGCTACAGCGGCCAGCAGATGAACGCGCAGTTCAAGCTGCCGTTCACGATTTCCAGCAACGCGCAGATCAAGTGCGAAAGTGTCGATGCCGACGGCAGTGTGCGCACGCTCAACAGCTCCGGCGCCGACAGTGACGACCTGGGCAACCTGCGCATCCGCCTGCGCGCGGCCGGCTTCAAGGTTTCGCCCAAGCCTGGTGAGCCGAACATCCTGGGCCTGCCGGCCGCGGACTTCTGTGAGGCCTTCAACAATTTCGTGGCGGCGCAGGGCCCGGGCGGCCTGGCCTTTGATTGGGGCATACTCGATGCCGGCGGCGCCTTCGCGCCGAAGTTGCTGGCGCCTGGCACACGCGGGCTGATTGACGCCATGGCAGGAACGCTTCAGTACACGGGCGCGCAGCTGAATTCGCGCTTCAACCTGCCGCTGACGATCTCGCCTGACACCGTGATCAAGTGCGAAAGCGTGGACACCCAGGGCAAGGCCCGCACTTTCGAAAGCCCGGGCGCCGACAGCGGCGACCTCGGCAACCTGCGGCTGCGCCTGCGCGCGGCTAATTTCACCGTCTCGCCCAAGCCGGGCCAGACCACCATCATGGGCATTCCGGCCAAGGAGTTCTGCACGGCCTTCAACACCTTCGTGCAGGCCCAGGGGCCGACCGGCGTGGCGCTTGACTGGGCGCTGCTTGATGCCGCCAGCAACTTCTCGCCGGCGCTGAAGCAGCCCGGCACGCGCGGCCTGCTTGACGGTGTCGTGGGCACTCTGCGCTATAGCGGCGCGCAGCTGAACCAGAACTTCAACCTGCCCTTCAAGCTGGATGACACGGCGACCATCACACCCAGCAGCATCGAGCCCGACGGCAAGGTGCGCAAAATCGACGGCCCCGACAGCGCCAGCAACGACCTGAAGGGGATGACGCTGGCCGTGGTGCTGAAGAACGGCTACGCGGCCAAGAAAGACGGCGTCAACACAGTGCTGGGCATCCCGGCCGACTACTTCACGTTTGCCTGGAACAAGCTGCAGGCCAGTTACGGGCCGAACGGCATGCCGATGCGCCTGCGGCTGTTCAATGACAAGGGTGAGTACGCGCCCGGGCTGGTCGCCCCCACCGAGACCGACCTGGTCAAGCAGCTCGGCAACAACGTGGGTATCGCCGACTTCGGCAAGGACTTCACCAAGCTGGCGGAAAAGTACGCGGCCGAATTCCCGGCCTTCCAGAAGGACGGCTTGAAGGTGGCCAAGGACATCGCCGAGGGCAAGTTCAAGCCGCCTGAGCAGCCGAAGGTTCCGCCGATCGAAATCCCGAAGCTGCCCTGGGGCAAGTAGACGCCAATGAACACAGCAATACGCGCGGCCGTGGCGGCCGTGATCGTCCTGGCCGCGGCCCTGGGCGCGAACATGGAAGAGAAGCCGACAACCAAGCGCATCGAGGTAGTCGCCCACCGCGGCGCCAGCAACGACGCGCCGGAGAACACCCTGGCCGCATTCAAGCTCGCGCGTGAGCAGGGCGCCGACTGGTTCGAGCTCGACTGCCGGCAGTGCAAGGGCGGCGAAGTCGTGGTGATGCACGATGAAACCGTTGACCGCACCACCAGCGGTAAAGGCAAGGTCGCCGAGCTTACGCTGGAGCAACTGCAGGCCCTGGACGCGGGCAGCTGGAAGGACGCCGGGTACACCGGCGAGCGTGTGCCCACCCTGAAGGCCGCGCTGGAGTTGGCTGATGCTGACTGCGGCTGCTTCGTCGAGGTGAAGCCCATCAACCAGGGCAACCTCAAGGACCTGCTGGAGCGCACCGCCGCAGGCAAGCTCGGCCGCGATGAGAACTTTGACCGCGAGTTTTTAGCCGCGGTGGCTGACAGCCCCGACGCAACATTGGCGCGGGCGGTAATCGCCGACATCCGCGCGGCCGGCAAACAGAAGTTCGTGGTGCTGCAATCGTTCTCACCTGTGGTGTGCGGTGTGATAGCGATTGAAGCGCCCGAGCTGAAGGTCGAGCTGCTGGGCGGAGCAAAAGATGCGGCAGCATGGGAAGGCTATTACCGCTGGCTGTTCCTGTTCGAGTTCAACGGGCTGAACACCAGCGCGTCGGCGCTGACGGAGGGGCGGCTGGACGTGATCCAGAGCGGCGGCAAGTCCTGCGCGGTGTACACGGTGGATGACACGGCCGAGATGCAGCGCCTGGCCGAAATGGGCGTCAACCGCATCATTACCAACAAGCCCGCCCTGTGCCTGGAAGAGCTGGCCAAGTTGGGCAGGCGATAGAGCCCCGGCCGAAAGGCCGGGGTCAGGCGCGCGTCTGCGCCTGAACATCCCTGTGAATTTGGCGGAAGGTAGAGGAATCGAACCCCCGTCTGTTACGACGGCCCGGTTTTCGGGACCGGTTGCCCGCCTTCGGGCGCTACCCTCCGTGGGCGCCGCTTGCGCGTCGCCTGGTCTTTGCCTCGCACAGAGGACACAGAACGCGCAGAGAAAGGCCGTTCTCTGTGTACTCTGCGTCCTCTGCGCGAGGTCTACTTTGGTAGCTCCGGTGGGATTCGAACCCACACTGTCCTCGTTCTGAGCGAGGCGACTCCTTCCGTGTTGGTCTACGGAGCTGTGAATTTTACGGGGGCGCGCGCTAACGCGCCCCCTGAACGCACCAGTTGTCAAAGAGAAAGGCCCGCTGCCGTGGGGCAGCGGGCCTGTGAATTCGTGCAGCCGCGACTACCCCGTACCAACACCCTCACCCAGGCCAAGGCCCGAGCCGGTCAGTGTGAGATACAGGGTCCACGTCTTCATCGTTCTGCTCCTGCCTTGACTTTACACGTCAAGACTTGACTTGTCAATACATAACGAGGAAGGCGATCTGCGGGTTTCGTATTTTCTGTCGCCCCTGCGGGGCTTGGGGGCAATGTCACGAAAAACCCCGGGCTTACGCCCGGGGCTAAGTTCTGGCGCCCTGCGGGGCTCAATTCGGACAGCTCTTCCGGGCCTGTCCACGTTCAAGAATGCTTTCTCCAAATTCCACGATCCTGAACCCTGCATCCTGAATCGTGAATCCGCAGTCCAGAACCCTGAATCCTGAATCCCCTACACGTACTCTTCGCTGGGCTCGTCACTGGCTTCCTCGGCCCCCGCCTTGCCGGTCGCGCGTTCCTTGTCGGCCTTCTCTTCTTCCTCGCGCTCGGCCTTGATGCGTTCGTACTTCGCTTCGGCCTCTTTCACCTTCTGCTCGTCGCGCTTCAGCGTGCCGGCCTCGATCGCCTCGCGGGCCTTGGTCGGGTTGTAGGTGTTCTTGCAGTCCGGGTAGCCGCTGCAGCCGATGAACGGCCGGCCACGGAAGAACTTCACGTTCATGGGCTTGCCGCACTGGTCGCAGGTCAAGCCGGCAAACTCGGCCTCGGTCTTCAGCTGGCGCAGCGACTTCTCGCTCTCCAGGCTGCGCGTGCCGCGGCAGGCGGGGAAGGTGCTGCAGCCCAGGAACGGCCCGCGGCGGCTCATGCGCACCACCATTTCCTTGCCGCACTCCGGGCACTCCAGGTCTTCCTTCTTCACCCGCAGGATCTTGCCGTCGCGGTTGAGCGGCACGGTCCCCTTGCACTCAGGGAACTTGGTGCAGCCGTAGAATTTACCGAAGCGGCTCCAGCGCTCCATCATCTCGCTGCCGCAGATCGGGCAGGGCAGGGGCTTGCCCTCTTCATCGAGCGCGAGCTTGCCCTTCACCTTCTCGATCCTCTGCTCGGCCTCGGCCAGCTCTTCGGCAAAGATGGCGTAAAAGTTGCGCAGCACCTCGACCCACTCCAGCTCGCCGTCTTCGATCTTGTCGAGCTGCGCCTCCATCTTGCTGGTGAAGTCGGTCTGCATGATGCGCTGGAAGTTGCCCACCAGCATGTCGTTCACCAGCATGCCCAGCTCGGTGGCGAACAGGCGGCGCTTGTCGCTGCGCACGTAGAAACGGTCCTGGATCGTGCCGATGATGCTGGCGTAGGTGCTGGGACGGCCGATGCCTTCCTTCTCCAGCGTCTTGACCAGGCTCGCTTCCGTGTAGCGCGGCGGCGGCTGGGTGAAGTGCTGGTCGGGCTGCACGCGGTGGTCGGTCAGCCTTTCGCCCTCGTCCAGCTTGGGCATCAGCTGCTCGTCCTTGTCCAGCTTCACGCCCGTGATGCGCGCGTGGCCGTCGAACAGCAGGCGCTTGCCGCTGGTGCGGAACAGCGCATCGCCGGCGGTGATGTCGATGGTGGTGACCTCGTAGACGGCCGGGTTCATCTGGCAGGCAATGAAGCGCTCCCAGATCAGCGTATAGAGCCGCAGCTGGTCACGATCGAGGAAGCGCGCCACTGCGTCGGGCGTGCGCGCCACGCTGGTCGGGCGGATCGCTTCGTGGGCGGCCTGGGCGCGCTTGCTGCTCTTGAAGAAGTTGCCCTTCTCGGGCAGGTAGCGCTCGCCGAATTCTCGCTGGATCATTTCGCGCGCGTCCGTCACCGCGAAATCGGACAGGTGGAAGCTGTCCGTGCGCATGTAGGTGATCAGGCCGGTGGGGCCGTCTTCGCCGATCTCGATGCCTTCATACAGCCGTTGCGCCAGCTGCATGGTCTTCGCGCGCCGAAGCCCAGGCGCGTGCTGGCCGCCTGCTGCAGGGTGCTGGTGATGAAGGGCGGGCGCGGGCGGTCGCGGCGTTCTTTCTTCTCGATCTTGCTGACCGTGAAGGGCTTGCCGCTGATGTCCGCCAGCAGCGCGTCCACGTCGGCCTGGCTGGCCAGCTGCGGCTTTTCGCCCTTGAACTGCTTCAGGTCGGCGTGGAATACGCCCTCGGGCAGCCTGGGCTTTTCGACCGGCGCCGCGACCTCCGGCTCGGCGGAGTCGTCTTCCTCTTCGACCTCGCCCTCGGGCTTCTCGGTGGCTTCCTCCTCGCGGCTGACGCCGTGGTAGGCTGCGAGGAACTTCGCCAGCGCCTCCTGTCCCTGCTCATCCAGCCGCTGTTTGCCGAGGAAGGCCGTGACGGTCCAGTACTCCTCGGGCGTGAACGCCATGATTTCGCGTTCGCGCTCGACGATCAGGCGCAGCGCCACGCTCTGCACGCGCCCGGCGCTGAGTCCGCGGAACACCTTCTTCCAGAGCAGCGGGCTGAGCTTGTATCCCACCAGGCGGTCCAGCATGCGGCGGGCCTGCTGGGCGTTGACCAGGTTCTCCGCGATTTCGCGCGGGTGCTCGAAGGCGTGCTGGATGGCCTTCTTGGTGATTTCATTGAACGTCACGCGCTTGGCGCGCTCGTCGTCGAGGCCCAGGGCCTCCTTCAGGTGCCAGGCGATGGCTTCGCCTTCGCGGTCCGGGTCGGGCGCGAGGTAGACGGTCTTGGCCTTGTCGGCCGCGGACTTGAGTTCCTTGATGATGTCCTTCTTGCCGCGGATGGTGAGGTACTGGGGCTCGAAGTCCTTGTCGACATCGATGCCGAGTTTCGACTTGGGCAGGTCGCGCACGTGGCCGACGCTGGCCTTCACGATGTAGCCGTCGCCGAGGTAGCGGTTGATGGTCTTGGCCTTGGCCGGCGATTCCACGATGACGAGCGGCTTGCCGCGCCGCGCGCCGCTCTTGGCGCCGGCCTTCTTCTTGCGCTTGGCCTTGGACGCCTTGCCGGCCGCCTTTTTTGCAGGCTTTTTGGCGGCCTTCTTCGCAGGCTTTTTGGCGACCTTTTCGGTCGGTTCCTGCGGTGCGCCTTCCTCTTTAATGTTCTCGGGCTGGTCCATGGGCGGGGGATGATAAGCACCATCTAAAAGAACTGTCAAACGGGCTTATTCCTTCGCCTGTTCCCCGGATGGCCCGGAACCCGCTTCATTTGCGGCTTTGCGGGCGCTGAAAAATGCCTCCAGGATCAGCTTGGCGGCGACCGCGTGCACGCGCTGTTTGCGCTCGGAGGGTTTCAGGCCGCCCTCGATCAGCATGCCCTCGGCCTCCCAGCTGCTGAGCCGCTCGTCGGCGTACTCGACGGGCAGTTGGCTGTGCGCGGCCAGTCGCGCGCCGAACTCGCGGCAGAGCTTCGCGGCCTTGCCTTCGCTGCCGTCCATGTTGACCGGCAGGCCGACCACGATGCCGGCGACATCTTCACTGGCCGCGAGTTTTTTCAGCGATGAGAGCAGCTTCTCGTCAGGCCTGGCGTCCAGCACCTTGAGCGGCATGGCAATGGCCTCATCGCCGACAGCCACGCCGACGTACTTGCTGCCAAAATCAACTCCCAGCCAACGGCTCATGTTTGCACCCTGGAAAACCTTGGAAAAGCAGTCTCACGCCAAGGCGCCAAGCCGCCAAGAAAGGCCTAAAAGTCGTTTGCCACCCGTTCGACGCCATCCTTGAGCAATCGCGCACCGAAGTTGACGACGAAACCAAGGCGATAGTCGAGCAAAACAAGGTAAGTCTTCAATTGGCGGGCAAACAGTTCGGAGTGCTTCTCCGTCGCCTTCAATTCGATGACAAATTGCCCTCGACAATCAGGTCTGCACGATAGGCCGTCCCCATGTCCTCGTCGTCCCAGATCAACGGGACATCGACCTCAGTTTCAACCTGCAGGCCCGCCTTGCGAAGCTCATGGGCAAGAATACGCAGATACGCCGACTCCAGCAGTCCCGGCCCGAGTTTCCGGTGAATCAGCAACGCACGATCCATCACTATTGAGGCGATACGATCCAGCTCAGCCTGCAGTTCAGCGTTCCCGGCCATAACCAGTTCCTTTCCAAGTTCTGTATGTGGAAGCGAGTCAGTCGCAGTTCTTGGCGTCTTGGCGCCTTGGCGTGAGGCCAGCTTTTACCTGCCTACTCGCCCGAGGTAATGCGCTTCACGTCCTGGCCGTGGCCGCGTTTCAGGACCAGCACCTTGCCTTCGCTGATCACTACAAGCAGGTTTGACTCCCCCACCACTGCCACCTGGGCGGCTTCGCCAGCGGCGTAGTTGTTCTGCCCTGCCACGCTGATTGCCTGCTCGGGCGTACGGCCGGACTTTTCCAGCCTGTCCAGCAGCGCGTCCCAGGTGCCGACGTCGTCAAACTCGGCCTGCAGCGCGGCTACGCGCAGGTTGCCGGCCTTTTCGATCAGGCCGAAGTCGATGCTGATGCTCTGCAGCCCGGCATAGTCCTGCTCGCTTACGTCCTTGGGCTCGGCCGGTTTCAGGCGGCTGCTGTGCTGGGGCAGGTGCTGGTGCAACTCGCGCTCGTAGGTGGGCAGCGCGAACAGGAAGCAGCCGATGTTCCACAGGCAGCCTTGTTTGATCATCTCGGCGGCCTGGGCTTCGCCCGGCTTCTCCTTGAAGCCCCGCACCTTGTGGACGCCATCGCCCAGCAGTTCGCCGGGCTGGATGTAGCCGAAGCCCGGGTGCGGCCAAGCCGGCTTCACGCCGAACACGTGGATTGCCTCGCGGTAGCCTTCCTGCGCGCGCGCCGCCTGCACGCCCGTACTCAGCGCCTCGGCGGGCTCCAGCAGCGTGTCGGCCGGCAGCACCAGCACGTCGGCCTGCGGGTCCAGCGCGTGCACGCGCTTGCAACCAAGCGTGACGGCCGCTGCGGTGTCACGGCGGGCGGGCTCAACGCACAGGTTGGAGGCTTCAAGCTCCGGCAGGGCCTCGCGCACCAGGTGGGCCTGCGCGCCCGAGGTGACGACCAATATGCGCGCGGCCTCAGTGCACTGTCGGGCGCGTTGCCAGGCCAGCTCCAGCAGGGTGGAGTCGCCGTCCGGCTTCAGCAGGTATTTGGGGTGCGCGTCGCCCGACAAAGGCCAGAAGCGCGAAGAAGCGCCGCCCGCAAGAATGATGGCGTACAGGTTGGCCATGGGGGCAATTCAAAATTCAAAATGCATAATTCAAAATGGGTGGCTTGTTCCGGCGCGCTTCAACTCATTCTGAATTCAGCCTTCGAGCGCTGCGAGCACTGCTTCGCCCATTTCTTTGCAGCCTACCACTTTGACGCCGTCGCCGCGGGCGATGTCGGCCGTGCGCAGGCCTTTGTCCAGGGCCTTGGCGACCGCGTTGTCGATCGCCTCGCCGATGTCCGGGCGCTTGGCCGCGTGGGTGAACAGCATGCCGGCCGTGAGGATCATGGCCAGCGGGTTGGCCTTGCCTGTGCCGGTGATGTCCGGTGCGCTGCCGTGCACGGGCTCGAACAGCGGCACGCCCTTGCCCAGGCTGGCGCTGGGCAGCATGCCCAGGCTGCCGGTCAGCTGCGCACCGATGTCGCTGAGGATGTCGCCGAACATGTTTCCGGCCACGATCACGTCGAAATCCTTGGGCCGGCTGACCAGCTGCATGCAGCAGTTGTCGATGAAGATGTGCTTGAGCTCGACCTCGCTGTAGCTGCTGTCGTGCAGCTTCTGGATCGTCTCGCGCCACAGCTGCATCACCTCAAGGGCGTTGGCCTTGTCGGCGCTGTGCACGCGCTTGCGGCGCAGTTGCGCGGCCTCAAACGCCACCTTGCCGATGCGCTCGACTTCCCATGCGTGGTACTTCATGGTGTTCACGCCGTAACGGCCTTGCGCGTCTTCGAAGTAGCCGCGCGGTTCGCTGAAGTACAGGCCGCCGGTCAGCTCGCGCACGATCAGGATGTCCGTGCCATCGATCAGCTCGCGCTTGAGGGGGCTGGCGGCGATCAGCGCCGGCACGGGCTTCACCGGGCGCAGGTTGGCGTACAGGTCGAAGGTCTTGCGCAGGGTCAGCTTGGCGCGCTCCGGCCGCTCGCTGGGCGGCGCGTTATCCCAGCGCGGGTCGCCGAAGGGCCCGCACAGGATGGCGTCCGACTGCTGGCACAGCTTGAGCGTATGGTCGGGCAGGGGTGGCAGGCCCTGGTCAACGGCCGCCGCTGCGGCGGGCGCGCTGTCGTGGCTGAGGCTGAGGCCGAACTTCTTAGCGGCCGCCTGCATCACCGCCACGGCGGCTTCCGTGATCTCCGGGCCGATCCCGTCACCCGGGATGACTGCAACCTTCAACTCGGTCATGGCTGCCTTTTTTGTTCGTGGCTGTTCTCCTGCCCAGCCGTCAAAATCACTTCCATCGAGGCGGGCATCCCCCAGCTCGACCCTGGGGTCCACTTTGCGCTGCATCGCCACGGCGTTGCCCTCGGAACCAGGCGGTGAACTTAGCACCGGCCACGAAGGCCGCAACCGCAATAGACAGCGGGAAGCCACGCCGCATTGCCGACGTTACAATGGCGACGACAGGGGTGTGACGTGTTCAACATCGTGGGAATCCTGATTGCGCTGATGCTCGCCCAGTTGGGGCGCGGCAGAGGCATGATCGTGGGCTGGGAAAGCGTCGCCGCGGCCGCGGGCGCGACCCTGGCGGTGCTGGCCTTCCACTACAGCGTTGCTTCGCACCTGATTGAGCGTTTCCAGATGATCAAGCTGCGCCTGGCCGCCACGCCGCCGGACGCGCCTCCCGAAATCCGGCCGCAGCTTTATCGTGAACGGGAGTTGCTGCTGCGCCGCCTGCCTCTTTTCCGGCTCGGCGTGGACGCACTGATCATCGCCCTGTTCGCCATGGACGTGTTTGTGTTCGGCTGGTCCGACTTCGTGGCCAGGGTGTGGGGCGTCCCCGCGCACCTGGACCTGCTGCCGCAACTGCTGCCGTACTTCGTCATGCTGGCGGCCAGCTGGGTGGGCCAGTACCGCATCGAGCGCCGCGTGCGCGGCAGCGACTGGCGACCCTGGCGTTTCGTCGGCTTCCAGGCGCGGGCCAACCTGCTGACCGTCATGCCGATTGCACTGATCTACGCGGCGTGGTGGGCGCTGCTGACCTTCGTGCCGATGCTGGAGGACCTGCGCTCGTCGTTCGCGTTCCTCGAGATCGCGATGCAGATGGCGCTGGTGGTGGTGCTGTCGTTCTTCGTGCCGGTGGCCGTTCGCATGATCCTGCCCGGAGGGCCGCTGCCCGAGGGGCGCCTGCGCCGCCGGCTTGAGACTTACGCCCGCGACCACGGCCTGCGCGTCAGCCAGATCCTGGTGTGGCGCACGGGCTCGCGCATGTTTGCCACGGCGTTCGTGATCGGGCTGCTGGCGCCGTTCCGCTACGTGTTCATCACCGACGCGCTGCTGAAGCGGCTGAACGAGGACGAGCTGGTGGCGGTGTTCGCCCACGAAATGGGCCACGTGAAGCACCGGCACCTGTGGTGGCTGCTGGCATTCATCGTCTCGTTCACCGTGGTGCTGCTGGGGCTGATGCAAGGCCTGCACATGCTGCTGCCCGGCCCGAACTACGAATACCTGGGCATGGCGGTGCTGGTGCTGTACGCGTACTGGGTGTTCGGCTACGTGAGCCGCCGCTTCGAGCGCCAGGCCGATGAATACGCGGCGCAGACCACCAGCCCGGAGCTGATCTCGCAGGTGTTCCTGAAACTGGGCATGGACAACCCGGTGGCCATGAAGAAGAGCGGCTGGCGCCACTTCTCGCTGGAGCAGCGGGTGCGCGAGATCATCCTGGCCAAGGCCCACCCCGAGGTGAAGCGGATCTTCCGGGCCGAGCTGTGGCGCGGCCTGGCGGCCGGCGTCCTTGTCACGCTGCTGGCGTCCGTGCTGCTGGTGCAGCCGGTGCGCGAAGACGTCGTCAGCGGCCTCGCCACCTACAGCCTTACCCAGTTCGACCGCGCGCGCGTCAGCAACGTCGCGCCCTCGCGCCTGCAGGAGCTGCGCGAGCGCACCCTCGAACGCACCGAGGCAATGGGCCACCTGAACGACGACTACCAGGTGATTTCGCTGTGGTATGCCGGCGTGGTGGAAGGTCTTTCCGGCCGTGACAGCGATTCACTGGACCAGTTGGCGGCATTGGTCAAGCAGCGCAGCACCGAGGCCGGTTCGCCCGCCGAGCGCGAGGCCATGGAGCGCGAGCTGCGAAACCTGGAAGCCACGCGTACCGCGATTGCGCGGGCGCGCATCAAGGGCACGTCGTTCTTCGACGAATACGACTACGAGCTGGTGCACCGCGGTCTGCGAACGCCTGAGTAAAGCCTACGCGGCGGCGTGCTCGCCCTCTTCGGGCCTTGCGGCTGCCTGCTTCACGAAGTTCTTGTGCAGAGGAACGCCGCCGTTCACCACGGAATCATCCACCGTGTAGCGGCGCGGCTCCTTGATGCCGGGCAGCTCGAACTGGGCCTCCAGCATGATCTTTTCCACGATGCCGCGCAGGCCGCGCGCGCCGCTCTTGCGCTTGATGGCCTGGCGAGCGATGGCGACCAGCCCCTCGCGGGTGAACAGCAGCTCCTGGTTCTGCATGCGGAACAGCTTCTGGAACTGCTTGGTGATCGCGTTGCGAGGCTCGGTCAGTACGTTGATCAGGGCCGCCTCGTCAAGCTCATCGAGCGAGCTGATCACCGGAAGGCGCCCGATGAACTCGGGGATCATGCCGTACTTCACCAGGTCTTCAGGCTCGACCTGCGCGCGCAGCAGGTTGCGCTCGCCTACTTCCTGCAGGTCGATGGGGCCGCCGGACGCGACGGACTCGCGCTTTGCCGCAATGCGCATGGTGGTGCCGCCCAGGCGCGACTTGATCATGTCCTCGATGCCGACAAACGCGCCGCCCACGATGAACAGCACGTTCTCGGTGTTGAACTGGATGTAGGGCTGCTCCGGGTGTTTGCGGCCGCCCTGGGGCGGGACGTTGGCGACGGTGCCCTCCAGCATCTTCAGCAGGCTCTGCTGCACGCCCTGGCCGCTGACGTCGCGGGTGATGCTGACGTTGTTGCTGGTGCTGTGGATCTTGTCGATCTCGTCCACGAAGATGATCCCCATTTCCGCGCGCGGTACGTCGAAGTCGGCGGCCTGCAGCAGCTTGAGCAGCAGGTTTTCGACGTCTTCGCCCACGTAGCCGGCCTCGGTCAGCGTGGTGGCGTCGCCGATGGCAAAGGGCACGTGCAGGATGTCGGCCAGCGTGCGCGCCAGCAGTGTCTTGCCGCTGCCGGTGGGGCCGAGCAGCAGGATGTTGGACTTCTCGAGCTCGACGCCGTCGTCGTCGTCGCGCTGCAGCAGGCGCTTGTAGTGATTGTGCACGGCGACGGTCAGCACCTTCTTGGCGTGGTCCTGGCCGATGACGTGGTCATCGAGCATGGCCTTCAGCTCGGCGGGGGTGGGCAGTGTGTTGAGGGAAAGGCCGTCGAGGCTGCCCTTGGCGTTGGTCTTTTCGGCAACTAGGATGCTGTTGCAGAGTGTGATGCACTCGTTGCAGATGTAGATGCCGGGCGGGCCGGCGATCAGGCTGTCCACCTGGCGCCGCGATTTGCCGCAGAAGCTGCAACGTTCCACGTCGCGTGCCCGTGTCGAATCGCCTGACTTGGCCATGCTTGCTCCCTGCTGTCGAACCGCGCGGCACTCACCGCGCCATGCATGTTAGCAAACCCTGCGACATCCGGGCCAGCCCGCGCAAATCGCGTGGACCTTCCGGGATTATCGGCCGCTGACCGCCCCGCGCTTGCATCTTCCTTTTACTACTCGATGGGCTCCAGACCGGCCTGAATGCATACCGCGCGCATTTCACCCAGATAATGTTGCACGGTAGGTGCGTTGCGCATGCGGCGTATCTGCTCCATCCCGTTGCCCCAGAGTTGCCGCCCGTCGGCTACCCGGCCGCGCAACATCATGATCAACCCCAGGTCACACAGGCAGGCGGCCTCTCCCGACAGATTGCCGGCCTCGCGATGGATCGCCACAGCCGCACTGATGTCCGCTTCCGCCAGGTCAAGCCTGCCCAGGTGCCTCAAGGCCGTCCCCCGGGCCGCGTAGGCGTATCCCAGGCTGCGGCGATTGCCCACCCGTGTCAGCAGCGGCATGGAGCGCTCGGCATACTCTATCGCGCGCGCATAGTCTCCCCGCTCACTTTCCAGCATGGATAGGTTGTTCAGGCCGATGGCCAGGTTCGTGTCGTCCTCGAGTTCCGTGTGAACGGCGATCGCCTGCTTCAGCAAACTCTCTGCCTCCTCGAAGCGTCGGGCATCCAACATGGTGGCCCCGAGATTTTGAAGCATCACGCCAAGGTTGAACCTGTCCCCGGACTGCTTCATGAGTTCGAGGGCGCGCATGCACAGGTCCTCAAACTCCTCCGGGCGTCCCAGTTGATGGTACACCATGCCCAGCAACCCGAGCGTGTTCGCCTCGAGCGACCTGGACACCTCGGTGTCGAACAGGCTCACCGCCTCCTCCAGGCATTCACGGGCAGATTCCGGCTGGTCGTCAAACCAGTGCGCGAGACCTTTCTCGGCCAGCGCCAGGACCACGTCCTTGTTGGACAGCTCGTTTCGCGCGATCTCCAGGGCTTCTTCGCAGGCCGTGAAACCTGCGTGCATTCGGGACACTACGCGGCTCGTCTGGGAGAGCCGCTGCAGCGCCCAGAATCGGATCTTACCTTCCGATATATCGGCGAGTCGGCGCCATGCCGTGAATGCCTGCGTGTTGTCGTAGTGCTGCTCGGCGTAGTTGGCGGCGCGCACCAGGTACCTGGCTTCTTTCCGGCGCAACAGCTGCACGTTCGCGTACGGCTCATCCTGCGCGTAGCGGGCGTGAATCGCGAGCTGCGCCATCAGCGAGTCGACCGGCAGCGGCTCGGTGCGCAGCTTGTCCGCCGGCTCCGGAAGATCAACGCCGAGTTCGCTCTCGTATTGCTCCAGGGCGACGCGGTGCAATGTGCCGCGAAGAGCGGGTGTATGCAGCTGGTACGCCACGTCGCGCATCACGGCGTGGCGGAACTGGTAATGTTCTTCGGCGTGCATCGCCTACTTGCCGGGGGCGTGCTCGATCACGTCGTCGATCAGGCCGTACTCTTTGGATTCCGCGGCGGACAGGAAGTAATCCTTGTCGGTGTCCTTCTCGACCTGTGCAAGCTTCTTGCCGGTGGCGTCGGCCAGGATCTGGTTCAAGTACTTCTTGAGGCGCAGGATTTCCTTGGTCTGGATGCTGATGTCGCCGGCGGTGCCGCCCGCGCCGCCCCAGGGCTGGTGGATCATCACGCGCGCGCTGGGCAGGGCGTGACGCTTGCCCTTGCTGCCGGCGCTGAGCAGGATCGCGCCCATGCTGGCGGCCTGTCCGATGCAGACGGTGCTGATGTCGCACGACACGTAGCGCATGGTGTCGTAGATCGCCAGCCCGGCGTTGACGTCGCCGCCCGGGCTGTTGATGAACATCTGGATGTCCTGGTTCTTGGCTTCCTTCTGCAGGAACAGCAGCTGGGCGACGACCGCGTTGGCCATCAGCTCATGGATCGGCCCCTGGATGAAGACGATACGGTCTTCCAGCAGGCGCGAGTAAATGTCGTAGCTGCGCTCGCCGCGGCTGGTCTTCTCGATCACGAAAGGAAGCGGGTAACCCATGGGACACCTCAGTTGTCCGTTGTCGGTTGTCGGTTGTCGGTTGTCACTGCTATGTGCCGGCTGGTTCTGACAACCGACAACTGATAGCCGGCAACTCTACACGTACTTCGCCTTCTGGCGCAGCAGCTTTAATACCTTTGAGGTCTTCAATTCTTCCCGCATACCGGAAAGCGTGCCGTTCTGCTGGAACTGTGCGTACACCTCTTCGGGCGTGCGGCCCACCATCTGGGCCAGGCGTGCCACTTCGCGCTGGATTTCGTCCTCGGTGACCACCAGCCGCTCCTTGCGGGCGATGGCGTCGGTCACAAAGGCGCGCTTCAGCATGGTTTTCACTTCATCCACGCCCTTGTCGCGGTTGGCCTGCAGGAATTCGCGGATGCTTTCTTCCGCGGCGCCCTGCTGGTACATGCGGTAGGCCTGCTGCTGCACCAGCTCCGCGGCCTTGCGCTGGCTGAATTTCTCAGGCAGGTCCATGGTGGTCTTTTCGGCCACCTGCTGCAGGGCCTTTTCCTCCATGGCGCGGTCCAGCTCTGCTTCCTTGGCCGACATCAGCTGGCCCTGGATCTCTTCGCGCCAGGCGTCGACGTTCTCGAAGCCGTTCTCCTTGGCGAGTTCCTCAAGGGCGGGGCCTTCATAGGCCAGCACGTCCCCCACCTCGAGGTGGATGACGCCTTCCTTGCCGCGCAGGTCTTCGCGCCCGAAATCTTCGGGCAGCTTGGCCTTCATTTCCCTGGTGTCGCCCTGCTTCAGGCCGACCAGCTGCTCCTCGGCCTTGGCGGGCTTCAGGCCGGCGACCCAGCCGAAACCGACTTCCAGCAGGCCGCGGTTCTGCGAGAAAACTTCCTCTTCGCCGACCGTGACCTTCACGTTGGCGCGCAGGAACTGGCCCTTCTCACTGGCGCTTTCCACCGGCTTCAGCTCGCCCTTGTTCATCTGCGCACCGCGCAGCTGGGCGTGAATCTCGTGTTCTTCAACCTTCACGGCGGGGCGCTGCAACTCGAGGCCCTTGTATTCAGGCAGCTCGAACTCGGGGTAGACCTCGGCCTCGAGGGTCAGCAGGACCGGGTTTCCGGATTTGATGTCGCCTACCTCGACGACCTCAACCTGCCCGAGCAGCTTGAGGGCGTGTTCGTCCACCGCGGACTTGACCGCATCGTCGGCCAGGGTCTGGCGCACGTCGTCGGCGACTTCCTTGCCGAAGCGCTTCTCCAGCACGTTGCGGGGCGCCTTGCCCTTCCGGAAGCCGGGGAACTGCACCTGTTTGTTGATGTCACGGAAGCCCTCATTCAGCTTCGATGTGACAACTTCCGCTGGGATTTCGGCCTTGATGATGCGTTTGCACCCGCCGGCGTTTTCAACCGTAATCTGCATGTCTTGACCTTACGAGCCATGAATCGCGGGAGTTCCCGCGCCGCCCTTTGGGGGCGGGCGCGGGATACTAGCAACTTCCCCCCTTGCTACAAGCAAGCGGGGTGATGCGCGAAACGCGTTTTGATTCTTTAATGCTACTTGGTAGTGTCAGTCGTCCAAAGTTTGTCAGCACCCTGGAGCCGCACGGATGGCGAAAGCCAAAGTCCGCATTGTCGACGGCATCGACGCCGGCATAGAGAAAGAGCTACCCGACGAGGGCAGCGTAACGATAGGCAGGCGCAGCAGCTGCGACCTGGTGCTGCGCGTGGACTCCGTCTCGCGCGAGCACTGCCGCATCGAGAGGTCCGACGGCGCCTACTGGCTGCACGACAACGGCAGCAGCAACGGCACACTGCTCAACGGGTTGCGCATCGAAAAAGCCAAGCTGGTCCACGGCGACGTGATCACCCTCGACCGCGTCACCCTGGAGTACCTGGAAGAGGCCGACAGCGCACACACGCGCGAGATGATCCGCGAGTTCGTGGTGCAGAACCGCCCAGACGTGGACGGCACCTACACGGCCGAGAACAGCCTGATCGGCAAGACCCTCAAGCACTACAAGGTGCTGAGCGTGATCGGCGAAGGCGGGATGGCGCTGGTGTACAAGGCCCGCGACGAGCGCAACGGCGAAATCGTGGCCCTGAAGGTGCTGAAGCGCGGCGAAACCGTCGACCAGGAAAACCTGCAACGCTTCCTGAAAGAGTTCAAGACGGGCAGCAAGTTGAACCACCCGAACATCATGCAGGTCTACGAGATCGGCGAGGTGGACGGCACCTACTTTATCTCGATGGAGCACATCAACGGCTCCAGCCTGCAGGAGATCCTGGATGAAAAAGGCCGCTTGTCCGCCGAGGGCACACTGAAAATCGGCATCCAGGTGGCCAAGGCGCTCGAGTTCGCGTTCAGCCAGCGCATCATCCACCGCGACATCAAGCCCGAGAACATCCTGATCAGCCGCGAGGGCGAGGTGAAGATCACCGACCTCGGCCTGGCCAAGGAACTGAAGAAATACGTCAGCATCAACATCACCAAGACCGGCGAGGGCATCGGCACGCTGCACTACATGTCGCCCGAGCAGGTGGAAAACACCCGCGACGTCGACCAGCGCGCGGACATCTACAGCCTGGGCGCCACCCTCTACGAGTGCCTGTGCGGCCAGCCACCCTTCGACGAAGTCGGCGTCTGGAAATTCGTGGAAGCGATCAACGAGAAGCCGCCGCCGAACTTGAACGACCGGGTGCCTAACCTGCACCCCGAGGTCTGGCCGGTCGTGAACAAGGCCCTGGCCAAGCGCCCCGAAGAACGTCAGCAGACTCCGACCGAGATGCGCGAGGAACTGGAGAGGCTGCTGACCGTGGTGAAAGCCGAGCGCCAGAAGAAAGTGCCCTCCCAGGAGGTCTAGTGGTCAGGCAGAACACCGGTCGGAAAAGGGATGCGGTCCGCACCAAGGCATCCATCCTGCAGGCTGCCATCGCGGAGTTCGCGCTGCGCGGCCCGGCCGGTACACGCGTGGACGAAGTCGCCGCGCGGGCGGGCATCAACAAGAGCCTGATCTACCAGTACTTCGGCAGCAAGCAGGAGCTTTACGCTGAGGCGCTGAACGCGGTGCTGGAAGAGATTACGGAGAAAGCCGCGCAATTCTCACAGGGGCTGTCCGGAGCGCAATCCGAGCAGGATCTGCGCAACCTGGTGCGCGCCTACCTCGAGAAGCACCTGGAACTGATGGAGTCGGTGCCGGAGTGGCCGCGGCTGCTTTCCTGGGAAAACCTGGAAGGCGGCCGCACGCTGGCCCGGCTTCCGTTGCAGCAGACGTACCGTACGTTCCTGGACCGGATCCGCGCGCTGATGACGCCCGTGGCGCAGCGTGGCCTGCTGTCGGAAAGCTTCGACGTGCGGCTGATCGCGCAGGCGGTGATGGCGTTGACGCACTTCTTCGTGATCCAGAAGGGCACGTTTTTGCACCTGTTCCAGATGGACCCCAACGATCCGGCGACTCGAAACAGCTGGCTGGACTACTGCACCTCGCTGTTCATGGGCGCGTTCCGTGCCACAGCCTCGAAACAGGCCTAGATGTTCCAGTATCCGCCGGAGCGCCCCACGCCCAGCCTGTGCAACAGGAAGTGCAGCAGCGGGTACAGGAACAGCGCCAGCGGCGCGCTGGCCAGCGCCACGCACGCGCAACGCAGCAGCGCGCGCGTCCAGCCGACCCCCTCGCCGCTCACCACCAGCATGCCGTGATAGCCGAAGTTGACCAGGAAGGTGCCGGCCAGCGCCATCAGCAGAATCACCAGTGGGTTCTCCGGGTCCATCTTTCCGCGCGTGCGACCGGCGGCCTTGTGCAGCAGGCTGTAGAGCACGCCATAGCTGCCCAGCAGGCCCAGGCTGAAGAAGTCGCGGATCAGACCCAGCGCCAGGCAGGGCAGGTAGCGCCCCTGGCGGCTGGCGAACAGGCCCAGGTAGAGGGCGAACACCGAGTACAGGTCCGGCGTGAAGTCACCCAGCCTCAGACGATGCAGCAGCATGGCGTGAACCGCGGCCAGCAGCAGGCCGCCGCCGACCACGATGCGCCAGCGGTAACGGGGCTGCAGGTTTCGGGCGTTCACGGCCTGCATGGTCACTTCTTCCGTATCAGCGCCAGCGCCTGCTGCTCAAGCTCGGGGCGGCGGTGCTGAAGCACCTGCACCACCTCGAGGGTTGACAGGTCAAGATTCGCCTCGATGCGCACCTGCAGGAAACCGGCCTGCGGGATCGCTTCGCGCACCACCCCCACCGCCAGCCCCAGCGGGAACTGGCCGCTGTAGTCGTTGGTAATCACCTGCATGCCCGGCTTCACCTCGGCGCCTACGGCCACGTCTTCAAGCTCCAGCCTTGGGAAGTGCGGCATCGCCGAGCCGTCGCCGCGCAGCACGCCGCGTACGCGAGCGGCGGCCGGCTGCCCGGGGGCGTCCGGGTCCACGATCAGGCAGCTGCAGGCAAAGCCCGGGTCCGTCACCAGCTGCACGCAGGCGTGCGCATCCCCCACCATGAACACGCGACCCACCAGTGTGCGCCCCGCCACCACCGGCATGCCCTCGGCCACTCCGTGATCACGGCCGCGGTTGATCCAGCACGAGTGGCGCCAGCCGCTGCTGTCACCGTGGAAGACCACCTGCGCATGCACCGCCTGCGGCAGCGGATTTGCGGCGAATTCGGGCCCGCCCAGCGCGCCCTGGTCGGCAAGGGCCTGGCGCAGCCGGGCGTTCTCCGCGGCCAGAGCGGTAACGCGGTCGCGCTCGCGGCGCAGGTCCACGCGTACGCGCTCGTCCTCGGACAGTTCATCATAGGGTGTTTCACTGACTTCACTCTGGGCGCGCGCCAAGGGCAGGAACGTCAGGAGTTTCAGCCGTTCACCCACGCGCAAGTAGGGCAGCACGATGGTCAACGACAGCAGGATGCAGGTCGTAACCAGCGGGTGGCGCAGGAACCAGGCGAGCGACAGTTTGTCGTGGTTGCGGGGCATGTGGGTTCAATTCAAAATTCAAAATGCAAAATTCAAAACCAGGCCTGCCACACGTGCTGACTTTTGAATTTTGAATTTGTCATTTTGAACTGAAGTTAGATGTCTTCCGCGCTTTCCAGCAGGTCGACGAAGCTGTCGATGTCTTTCAGTACCGCCTCCGTGCCGCGCACCACCGAGTACAGCGGCTCTTCGGCGCGCCGCACCGGCAGGTTGATCTCGTGCTCGAGGTAGTAATCGAGCCCGCGCAGGCTCGCCCCGCCGCCTGCCAGCATGATGCCCTGGTCAACCAGGTCGGCGGCGATTTCCGGCGGTGTGCGTTCCAGCGTGCGCTTGATGCTGCCCGCGATCTGCTTCACCACCGGCATCAGCGCCTCACGGATCTGGATGCTGTTGATCAGCGTGCGCGCCGGCAGGCTGGTCTCGATGTTTCGGCCGCGGATTTCCATCTGCATTTCTTCGCCGCCCAGCAGCTCAAGCGGCACCACGCTGCCGATGGCGATCTTGATCTTCTCGGCTGTCTGCTCGCCGACCAGCAGTCCGCACTTGTCCTTGATGTAGGTGATGATGCTCTGCGTCAGCTCGTCGCCGGCGACGCGCAGGGTCTCGTAGTTGACCACGCCCTGCAGAGACAGCACCGCAACGTCCGTGGTGCCGCCGCCGATGTCAACGATCATGGAGCCCGAGGGGTCGCTGATCGGCAGGCCGGCGCCCAGCGCCGCGGCCTTGGGCTGCTCGATCAGGTAGACGCTGCGGGCGCCGGCGCGCTCGGCGCTTTCGATCACAGCGCGCTTTTCCACGCCGGTGATGCCCATCGGCACGCTGATGATCAGGCGCGGCTTCAGGCCCCAGGCGCGGTTGTGGACCTTGCGGATGAAATACGACAGCATCGCCTCGGTGATCTCGAAGTCGCTGATCACGCCGTTCTTCAACGGACGAATCGCCTCGATGTTGCCCGGGCACTTGTCCAGCATGTTCTTGGCGGCGTTGCCGACGGCCTCGCCGCTGTTCAGCACCTCCGTGGTGCCCTTGCGCACGGCAACCACCGAGGGCTCGCACAGAACGATCCCCTGGCCTCCCACGCAGACCGCCGTGTTGGCGGTGCCGAGGTCGATGCCCATGTCGAGGCTGAAAACGCCCAGGATCCGTTCGAAGATTGTAGGCATGGCGCAACCCGTCCTGTGATGGAGATAAGGCGAGAGTGATCTCGCCAAGGGGGTATCGGGCAAACCCGCGCGCTTCCTTGAGTTAAACAGAAGAAGTTGCACGTCACGCCCAAACAAAAACAGGCGGCCCTTATGGGCCGCCTGTCTGGTTTATGCCTGGCCTAGCCGGCCGTCACTTCCGTGATGCTGAACTTCTCAATGGCGATCTTGAGGCCGTTGCTGGTCTTGACCCCCACCTTGCCGGCGCCATCAGTCGCCTTTCCGGTGCTGAGCAGCTTGTGCCCGTTGAAGCTGGCGCTGACGTTGTTGCCCTGGAAGGTGACCACCACCTCGTCGAACAGCACGTCGCGGTTCCAGCGGGGGATCGGCAGGTAGCCGCCCTCGGCGTCGCCGACCAGCGTGGTGGGCACACCGGCCGAAAAGCGCACGATGCGATAGAAGCCGTCGCCGCGTATCTGCAGGGCCGAGTAGTTGGCCGGGTCGGCGTAGCGGAACTGGATTTCGTAGCCCTTGGCGTCCTTGCCGACCTTGCGCACGTCGGCCTCGTCCATGTCGCGCCAGACGGTAAGGCGCACCTCGGCGGCGCCGACGGCGCCGATGGTCTGGAAGCCCTTGTTGGCGCCGATCTCCAGCGCGCCCGGCGTGCCGGGCACGCCCTTGACGTGCTTGACGCCGCTGGGCAGCCAGTCCCATTCGTAGCGGGTGTTGTCGAAGTCTTCGTCGAAGAAATCGATCGGCTTGCCGGGCTTTGCCGGCTTGGGCTGCGGACGCTCGTACTTGGGCCAGTCCGACTTGAAAGGGTCGTCCTTGGCGCTGGGCACGGGGTCAGGCTCCGGCAGCGGCTCGGGCTCGGGCAGCGGTTCGGGTTCCGGCTTGGGTTCCGGCTCCGGCTCGGGTTCCGGCATGGGCGGTTCCGGCTCGGGCTCGGGCTCCGGCATCGGCGGTTCCGGGCTCGGGCTCCGGCATCGGCGGTTCCGGCTCGGGCTCGGGCTCCGGCATGGGCGGTTCCGGCTCCGGCTCGGGTTCCGGCATGGGCGGTTCCGGCTCGGGCTCGGGCTCGGGCTCCGGCATGGGCGGTTCCGGCTCCGGCTCGGGTTCCGGCATGGGCGGTTCCGGCTCGGGCTCGGGCTCCGGCATCGGCGGTTCCGGCTCGGGCTCGGGCTCCGGCATCGGCGGTTCCGGCTCGGGCTCCGGCATCGGCGGTTCCGGCTCGGGCTCCGGCATCGGCGGTTCCGGCTCGGGTTCGGGCTCGGGTTCGGGCTCCGGTTCCGGCTCGGGTTCAGGCTCCGGCTCGGGCTCCGGTTCAGGTTCCGGCTCCGGCTCGGGCTTGGGTTCCGGCTCCGGCTCGGGCTTGGGTTCCGGCTCCGGCTCGGGCTTGGGTTCGGGCTCGGGCTCCGGCTCGCCGCTTTCGTTGCCAGCCGGTTGCTGGTCGTCGTTGCCGGGTGCGGGCGCCGGCGCGGCCGGCTCATTCACCGGGCCGCCGACCATCTTCGCGATGTCGTTCAGCCAGGCTGCATCCTGCAGGCCCAGCGCTTCACGTGCCTGCGGCAGGTACACCAGCGCCGCGAACGCCGCCAGGTCCAGCAGCAGGAACAGCAGCAGCGCCTTCACCAGCAGGCCGCCGCCCTTCTTCTTTTCCTTGGCGGCGCCGATCTCGCCGGGCTTGCCCGCCTTGGCGGGCAGCTTGCGGCCGGTGTCCTTCTTGTCGAGTTTGCTGGTTCCCTTGGGCAGCGCGCCCTTGCCGGGGAGCGGGGCCTTGCCGGGCAGCTTGGCGTCGCCCCCGGGCAGCTTGGCGCCCTTGCCAGGAAGCGCGCCTTTGCCCGGCAGCTTTGCCCCCTTGCCCGGCAACTTGGGGCCCTTGCCGGGCAGCTTTGGTCCCTCGGAGACTTCGGCATCCTCAGCCGCCGTCTCCGCCTCGGCCTGGGCAGCGGCCAGCTCTTCTTCGCCGGGGATGTAATCAACGGCGGTGTCACCGGAGCTGGTGTCTTCGCCGGCTACCATGTCAACGGCGGTGTCGCTGCTGCCGTAATCCAGCGCGGTCTCATCGCCATCGTGCACGGTGTCGCCGGACGAAGCGAAATGGCCGCCGTCGTCATCGTCGCCCCAGGTGTCGCCGATGGTGTCCTCGCCCATGGCCTGCGCGGCAGGGACCACGGTCTGGCTGAAGTCGTCGCCGCGAGTGGGAGGCACCTCGGTGCGGAAGTCGTCGGCGTTGATGTCGGCCGTGGCAAACTCATCCTGCGCGCCGCCCCACTGGGTGGCGAAGTCATCGCGGGTCGGGGGCGGCTGGGTGGCGAAGTCGTCGCCGCCCACGCCAGGCATGGCGCGGCCGGGGCCTCCGGGTCCGGCCAGGGCCGGAGAATCCACCTGGGTCTGGTTCACGGCGTCGAACTTGTTGAAGTCCTCGGCTGTAGGCGGCGCCGAGGCGCCACCTACGCGGAAGACTCCGCCGCAGGCCTTGCACTTGATACGCTTGCCGAACAGCTCGTCGGGCAGCGTGAATTCTTTGTGGCAGTGTGGGCAATCAGTGGCCAGCGGCATACTTCCTCCCGGCAAACGTCTCGCGGAAGCCCAAGTTTAGCCATCTGATGCGAAAGGCCAAAGGGGCAGGGTTGGATTTCTGAGGAGGTTGCAGAAGTATGACAGGAGGCAGGCGGCAGGCGGCAGGAGGCAGGCGGCAGGAAACTACAGAGGCCAGGGATTTCCCTGACCTCTTGCCTCTGACCTCTGGCCTCTGACCTCTGAACTCTGAACTCTGGCCTCTGCCCGCTACCGATTCCCCTTCAACTCGCCGGGCACCTCGCCGCGGAAGCTATCGACGCCGCGGAACTCCTCCGGATCGCGTTCCAGCACGCTGATCTCGTAGTTCGGACCATAGGTGGTCGAGATGCGGTTGTAGCGGCGGGCGAACTCGGCCAACTGGTCCCGGGCGTCTTCCTTGCGGCGCTGCTCAATGAAGTACAGCAGGCGGTCGCTGGTGCGGAAAAGGTCCTGGGTCTGGCTGAAATACTCGTCGTAAACCTCGAAGTCGTTGGGCAGGCGCGCAGGCTCATAGGTCGTGAGCCACTTGGTGTATTCGCGCAGCCGCTCGGCGTCAGGCACGGCCTCGCCGAACTGGGCGCCGATCACCGCCTTGTCGATAGAGGCGACTTCCTGGCGGATCCAGGTCATGGCCTCGTCGTAGCTGCGCGGCTCGGATGCCAGCCGGGCTTCCTGCGACGACGCGCAGCCAAAAGACAGGGCCGACATCAGAACCACGACGAACAGGCAAATCGTCTTCATGGCACGAACCGATTCTGAACCGGGGGCCCGTAATGTACCCACACGCCTGCCAGTTACAAGCGCGTCGCTGTCACGGCGAGGTCACCGCGCCCGCAAAACCGTCGCGAAGCTCCTGCGGCGTCACCGAGCACCGGTAGTTGGCCGGCTGGAACGAGCCCGCCACCGTGCCGTCCGCGCGCACGAACAGAACCGCAGGCCTGCCCAGGTTCTTGCCCGGCACGGCATCGGCATGGAGCAGGCCGAAGGCGTCGGCCACTGCGGCATCCGGGTCAGCCAGCATCGGGAACTTCACGCCGGTGCGCTCAACCATTGCCTTCACGTCTTCCGGCGGGTCGGGCATGAAACCCACGATCTCGCCGCCCGCCTTCTGGATTTCCGGGTACACCTCGCTGGCGACCGCCAGGTCCTGAGGCAGTAAGGTCACCACACTCCGCGACCGAAAATCAGCACCACGGGCTTGCCGCGCAGGCTGACGGCGCTGACGGCGTTGCCGTTCTGGTCCTTCAGCTCAAAGGCGGGGATAGGCTTGTCGGCCGCGAACTGCGCGGGAGCGGGCAGCTGGTAGCTGAAACTGAGGATCCACCAGCTGATGCCGCCGGCGCCGGCCAGGGAAAGCAACATCAGCAGGGCCAGCATCACCTTGCCCAGCCTGGCCTGGCCGTGACGCAGGAACTGCACGGTGCCCAGCAGGCTCCAGCCGGCGCCCAGGAAAACCAGGATCAGCTTGGGCCAGTCGCCTTCCGCCAGCACCGGCAACTGCGGCGCCTGCGGCAGGAACAGCAGGCCGGCCACCGTCACCAGCAGCGCACCCAGCAGCGAAACCAGAACCGGAATCCCCACGCTTACTCCTCCAGCGCGGCCGTGTCGCCGACGTGCACTTTTCCGCTTTTCACCACGGCGCACATCAGGCCCACGTGGCCGACGAAGTGGCTGACTTTTACCCCTTCGACTGTTTCGGTGAAATGGGCGCAGGGCATGCGGGGAGTAACCACCTCGAGCACCGCCTCGCCGATGCGGATGCGCTGGCCGAGGTCTAGCCAGTTCAGGTCGATTTCCGGCGACAGCACGATGTTCTCGCCCAGGCCGCCCGGCAGCTCGCGGCTACGGCCGAAGTTGCGCTCGAACCAGTCGTAGCCTGCACGGGTGACCAGGTTGACCTGGCGGCCCAGGTGCTTGCCGAACTTCTTGTCGCCCTGCACGCCCTTGCCCTCGACCAGCATCACGCTGTCGCGAGCCTCGCGATAGATGGGCGTATCGTTGCCTTCGGGCCCGATCGCCAGCCCCAGCACTTTCGCTTCTGCCATTTCCGCACCTGCGTTCCGGTTGTCCCGCCATAGTAAGCAGCGGAACAGGGTGACAGGGAAGGGGGAAAAGCGGGAGCAATCCTGTCGCGGCGGGTGTAAATAGATATCTAGATATGCTAATCCTTTTACCACTTCACACCCGCGCCATGCGGGATGCCAAACCCAGCCTGAGGTTCAACTTGAAGAAAGTACTGCTTACCAGCGTCTGCCGCCCCCTTGGCGAGGCCTACGGCGACGCGCCCAGCGTCGGCTACGAACTGCTTTACGGCCAGGTGACCCGCGCCCAGGGCATGTTCAGCCCGCGCTCGCTGCACACCCAGTTCTCGCTCGATTACATCGCCGTCAACCTCGACGCCCCCACCGTGGTGCTGCAGTACCCCTCGCGCGCGGAGCTGATCCGCGAGCTCAAAAAGGGCTACGACTACGTCGGCATCTCGTTCATCCTCGCCACCTTCCACATCATGGAAGAGATGGTCGCCCTGGTGCGCGAGCACGCGCCGCAATCCGAGATCGTGCTGGGCAGCCACGGCACCGTGCTCGACGACGACGTGCTGAAGCCCTACGGCGACCACATCTGCCGCGAAGAGGGCGTCGCCTTCATGCGCCGCCTGCTGGGCGAGCCCGAACGCGAAATGCCCTACACCCACCCCAACGTGATCAACCCCCTGCGCGTGTTCGGCCAACATGTCTCGCAGACCGGCATCGTGTTCGCCGGGCTGGGCTGCGCCAACGGCTGCGACTTCTGCTGCACCTCGCACTTCTTCAAGCGCCGCCACATCCGCCTGCTGCCCACCGGCCGCGACATCTACAACGTGGTGCGCAAGTACCACGAGATCGACCCGGACATGAACATCATGATCATGGACGAGGACTTCCTGCTCAACCGCGAGCGCGCCCTGGAGTTCCGCGACTGCGTGATCGAGGGCGGCAAGCCGATCTCCGTGTTCTGCTTCGCCAGCGTGCGCGCGCTGAGTCGCTTCACCGTCACCGAGATCATGGAGATGGGCATCGACGGCATCTGGATCGGCTACGAAGGCACGCGCTCCGGCTTCGCAAAGCAGTCCGGCCGCCCCGTCGACGAGGTCTTCAACGAATTCCGCGAGCACGGCATCACGGTGCTGGCCTCCATGATCGTCGGCTTCCCCTACCAGACGCCGGAGATCATCCAGGAAGAACTCGACGGCCTTTTGGCCCTCAAGCCTGCCTTCTCGCAGTTCCTGATTTACGGGCCGGTGCCGGGCACGCCGTTCTTTGAGCGCGTAGTGAAGGAAGGCCTGTTTCACAAGGAAGTGCAGGAAGACCCCAAAACCCACTACTGGCGCAAGGGCACCGGCTTCTACTCGCTGGTGAAGCACGAGACCATGTCGGCCAAGCTGATCGAGGACCTGCAGGCAAGCTGCTTCAAGCAGGACTTTGAGCGGCTGGGGCCGTCAATTTACCGCGCCGTCGAGGTGTGGCTGAACGGCTACCTCAAGTGGAAAGATTCTCCCATTCCCATCATGCGCAAGAAGGCCGAGCTGTTCGCCCAGTTCGTGCGCAGCTCGTACCCGGCGTTCCTGCCCGGGCGCGTGTTCGGCCCCACCCGCGAAACACGCCGCGCCCTCGGCCGACTTGAGAAGCGCATCCACGAGGTACTGGGCAAGCCGAACCTCAAAGAGCGCGCGCTGGCACTGGGCGCCGTGCCGGCCGCGGCCTGGACCGCCCTGACCCTGAAGCTGAACCTGTTCCAGCACCCGAAGCTGATCCGCCGCGAGTTCCGCATGCCGCAACCAAGGCCGGAACCGCCGCTGCTGGTGCACAGGGAAGGCCTGCCGGCATCGTAGGGGCGGGCGCTACTGCGGCTCGATGTCGAAAATGGTGTTGCCGCCCGGCAGCTTGCGGAAGATTGCGCTGGCCGGCCGGATGTCGCCCTTGGCGGCCGCGCGCAGGGCGATCAGCGCTTCCGCCAGTTGCAGGTCTTCGGGCGTGGTGATTTTAAAATTCAGCGCGCTGCCCTGTACGGCCTCGCACTTCCCGCCCGCCAGGGCGTACATCTCGGCGTCGTCGGTGACGTTTTCGGCATTGTGTTTCTTGAATGCCTCCAGCAACTCATTGCGCCGGAAAGCCTGGGGCGTCTGCGCCCCCCACAGGCCCGCGCGGCTTACCGTTTCGCTGATACGGCCGCTGGCTTCCACGCGCTTGAGTGTGTCGCGCACGGGGTGGGCCAGGATCGCGGCGCCCGTTTCGCGCGTGCGGGCCATCAGCCTGTGCAGGTCGTCGTGCGACACGAAAGGCCGCGCGGCATCGTGGATCAGCACGTACTCGAGCTTGTCGCTGACCGCCTGCAGGCCGTTGAGCACGCTGTCCTGCCGGCGCGGTCCGCCGACCACCAGGCGCTTCACGCCGGCGTCCTTGAGCTGCAGCACCGTGACATGCGCGTTGGCGTCGGCGCGGCGCATGTCGAAGGCGGCTTCGCTGCCGGTCAGCAGCTTCAGCTCCGCGGCCGGCAGCACCACCACCACGTCGCCGATCGCGGCCAATCCGTGAAACGCGGCCGCGGTGTGCACCACCAGCGGCAGGTCGGCCAGTTCAATAAAGGCCTTTTTGCGGTCGGCCTGCATGCGCGAGCCGCTGCCGCCGGCGACAATGATCAGGGAAAAGTCAGCCATGCCGGGATGATCGAACAAAGCAGGGCGGCGATCAAGCAGCGATGAACGCGTGGAAACAGCAAATCACCACTAACCAATTTTCAATCACCAGTGCCCCCGCCACATCCAACTACTGAACAACTGTAAAAACAAGTTAACCACGAAGGGCCACAAAGGACCACGAAGGAAAGCATCACCTGCCGTTCTTCGTGGCCCTTTGTGGCGCTTCGTGGTTCACGGCAGTTGCTTTTAATCAGAAGCGTGGTTCGACTTTTTGGGGAATGAGGAGGTCAGTAACTGGAAAGTGGAAGTTTGCTGTTAGCCGTTGAATCTTGCACCTTTCGCAGGGGGTTCCCTCGCGACGCTTCCGGCGCTACAACCCGCGCATACACAGGAGCCTGTCATGCCGCAGATTACGACCCTGACCGCCCGCGAAGTGCTGGACAGCCGTGGCAATCCCACCGTTGAAGTCGAAGTCGAAACACTCAGCGGCGCCAAGGGCCGCGCCATCGTGCCTTCCGGCGCCAGCACCGGCGCCCACGAAGCCATCGAGCTGCGCGACCAGGACGCCCGCTACGGCGGCAAGGGCGTGATGCAGGCGGTGCGCCACGTGGAGGCGATGATCGACCCCGAAATCGCCGGCATGGACGTCACCGAGCAGGCCGAGCTCGACGACGTCATGCTCGAGCTCGATGGCACCGAGAACAAGTCGAAGCTGGGGGCCAACGCCATCCTCGGCGTCAGCATGGCCTGCGCCCGCGCGGCCGCCGAGTTCGAGGGCTTGCCGCTGTACCGCTACCTGGGCGGGCTGCACGCCACCACCCTGCCGGTGCCGCTGATGAACGTGCTGAACGGCGGGGCGCACGCAGACAACAACCTGGACATCCAGGAATTCATGCTGGTCCCCCACGGCTTCGACAGCTTCAACGAGGCCCTGCGCGCCGGCGCGGAAACCTTCCACGCGCTCAAGAAACTGCTTAAAGGCAAAAAGCTCAGCACCGCGGTCGGCGACGAGGGCGGCTTCGCGCCGAACCTGGAAAGCGACGCCCAGGGCCTGGCGCTGCTGACCGAGGCCATCGAGGCCGCGGGCTACAAGCCCGGCAAGCAGATCTGCCTGGCGCTGGACGTGGCGGCCACGGAGTTCTTCAAGGACGGCAAGTACGAGTTCGGCGGCGGTAAGAAAAGCAGCGCCGAGATGATCGAGTATTACGCCGGCCTGTGCGGCAAGTACCCCATCGTCAGCATCGAGGACGGCCTCGCGGAAGACGACTGGGACGGCTGGTCGGAGCTGGTCCGCAAGCTGGGCAACACCACGCAGATTGTCGGCGACGACCTGTTCGTCACCAACGTCGATCGCCTCGAGCAGGGCATCGACAAGAACGCCGCCAACTCGATCCTGATCAAGCTGAACCAGATCGGTACGCTGAGCGAAACGCTGGCCTGTATCCGCCTGGCCCACGAGCACAACTTCACCACCGTGATCAGCCACCGCAGCGGCGAGACAGAGGACACCTTCATCGCCGACCTGGCCGTCGCCACCAACGCAGGCCAGATCAAGACCGGCAGCCTCTGCCGCACGGACCGCGTGGCCAAGTACAACCAGCTGCTGCGCATCGAGGAACAGCTGCACCACCAGGCCTACTACGCAGGCCGCAGCGGCAAGTTCGCCCGCTGAAGCGGAAGTCAGAAGGCGGAAGTGCGAAGTCAGAAGTAGACTGCGGCGCAGTTTACTTCTGACTTCGCACTTCCCACTTCGGACTTCACCACATGCCCTACATTAAACCTGAACAGCGCACGCCGCTTGACCCGTTGATCGATCAGCTCTGCGCCGCGCTTCCCGACGAAGGCTTTGCGGGCAACCTTAACTACGTGGTGTCGCGCCTGTGCGCCGGGCTGCTCGCCAGGCGCAAGAACTACGCGCGCATCAACGAGATGATAGGCGCGCTCGAATGCGCCAAGCTGGAGCTCTACCGCCGCGTAGCCGCACCCTACGAAGACACCAAGATCACCGAAAACGGCGACGTGTTCGGTGGATGAACCCCATCCGGTCGTTCGTTAGTTGGTCGGTTCGGCCTCGGCGGCGGGCTTCTGCGTTGCTTCGGCTCGGTCCTGCGGTTTTGGGTTGTTGGTGCGCTCGGCCGTTGGGGTCAGGATCGTGAACCCGACCACGGCCGCGAGCGCCAGGGCGATGGCTGCAAATGCCCAGATGAAGCGGTTCATAGGCTGGCTCTGGCGGGGCCCCGGGGTCAGGGCGGAAGTCTAGCGGCGGGTGGTGTGTCAGGTTTCACGCCATCGTCACAGTCACGTAGTGAATGCCCGTTGTGCAGTTTATGCACGATACCCGGGCGCAAGTTGTGGCCAATTCTGGGCTTATGTGGGATACTTTAGACGTGGGCTAAACCCGCGTCCCGGAGCACCCTGTGGAAGACTTCGCCCTGCGAGGTTTCAGTTTCCCGAGCTCCTCTTCGTACACCATTGTCGAAGAGCTCGGCCGCGGCGGCATGGGTGTGGTTTACCTGGTTGAGAAGAACTGTGGCGGCGTGCTCGACTACGTCGTGTTCAAGTCTTTCAAAACTCTCGACGACGAACAGGAAGCGCGCCTGCGCAACGAGGCGAACATCGCCACCTTCCTGCGCCACGAAAACATCGTGAAGACCTACGGGCTTGAGCACTGCAAGCTCACGGACATGCCCGAGGAGTTCCGCAAGGGCGTCAACGTGCAGGCGATACCGAAGGCAACCAGCGACCTGCAGCTGCCGACCTTCCACCTGCGCCGCATTGCCGACCCGCGCAAGGGCGGCAAGTCGCGCACCCCCGGCTTCGCGCCCGCGCGCATGCCCAACCCCAAGGCCACGCGCACCGTGGACACCAGCCCGCGCGTGCTGTTCATGGCCATGGACTACGTGGACGGCGTGGACATGTCGATGCTGTCGCGCCACCACTTCAAGCTGCACCTGCTGCTGCCGATGCCGATCGCCATGTTCATCGTCAGCCGCGTGGCCCGCGCGCTCGATTACGCGCACCAGTGGATCGTCCACAAGGACGTCACGCCCGGCAACATTCTGATCAACTCCGAGGGCGTGCCCAAGCTGACCGACTTCGGCATCGCGGCGCCGCTGGCCGCCGCCGGCGAAGAATTCGCAGGCAAGGTCCATTACATGGCGCCTGAGCAGCTGGCCCGCCAGCGGGTCGACGGCCGCGCGGACATCTTCAGCCTGGGCGTGGTGGCCTATGAGCTGCTGACCGGCATCAACCTGTTCAAGCCGCTGTCGCGCGGCAGCTGGGATGAAAACGTGCGCTGGGTGAAGCAGGCCCAGTCGCGCCCGATCATTCCGCCGCACGAAATCTGCAGCGACGTGCCGGAGCGCCTCTCGCGCATCGTGATGAAGATGCTCGAGTACGACGTGAACAAGCGCTTCCAGCGCATGATCGAAGTGCTGATGGAACTCGAGAAGCGTTACCTGTACGCTCAGGGTTTCGGCCCCACCAACAACAGCACCGCGGCGTACCTGCGCATCTTTGAGTCGGATTTCCTCGGTGCTTCACAGGACGACCTGCGCCAGTTGACCTTCCTGCGCAACAGCGAAGGCAAGGTCGCGCTGCAGCGCCGCATCAGCCGCGAGCTGTACACCGAGCAAGGGCTTGAAGAAGTGCGCGCCCGCAAGCGTTCGCCGATCTACAACGTGCTCGCGCGCCAGGAGGCGGGCAGCAAGAACAACCCGGTGCCCCACAACAACTACCCCAAGGGCCCGGTGGCCGTGGGCGGCGTGTCGGTGATCATCGAGAATCCGGCGTCGGCCTCAAAGCCGGAGTAGGCAACCTTCCCGACGGGACCTCGCGAGTAACAAAGCCAATCAAGTGGAAACCACCGGTGAACACGGTTGAACACCTTCAAATCCGGACGCGGATCGTGTTTACCTGTGTTTATCCGTGGTTCTCGCTCTATCCACAGACTCGGCACAAAGCCTGTAAATCAGCCTTCCAAGACGGCTTCAACACCTGCAGCAATCGACCTGACTCCGGCTCTGCATCGCACTTGTCCCCGCAATCACGCATCGTAGGCTAACGCGCGGAGGCTGAAATGAGCGGCTGGAGCCAGGAAAAACGCGAAGACATCGTCAAGCGCCTGCATGAAAAGGGCGTCAACCGACCCTGCCCGCGCTGCGGCGGCGAGGCCTTCAGCCTGGTGGACGGCTTCGCGGTGTTCGGCCTCGTCAATGAGTTGCAGGATGAAGGCGTACAGAACCTGGTGCCCAGCGTGTGCGTGGCCTGCAGCCGCTGCGGCTACCTCACCTTCCACGCGCTGGGCCCGCTCGGCCTGCTGCCCAAGGACCTGCCCCCACCGCCCCAGAACCAGCAGACCGTGGAGTAGCATCGGCGTCCCTACGGGTAGTGCGCATCGGCCTCCGGCCGATGTCCGTTCCTGCAAGTCGCGATCCGTTACCTGAACTTCACGCCGATGCTGAACTGCGAGTAGTAGACGTCGTTGAACTCGTCGGTGGGCAGGTACATCTGCACCGACAGCTCGAAGAAGATTCCGAACTGGTTGGTCAGCTCGAAGTCCGCCGAGCGGATCATGATCTCCAGCCCGTTGCTCAGGCCGCCCTTGTCGCGGAACACGATGTTGTTGAACGGGCGCCACATCGCGAACAGGATGAAGCGCGCGCTCTCGGGCAGGAAGAAGAATTCGAAACCGATGCCGGTGGCGGTGCCGAACACGTAGGCCTGCTCCCAGTCCACGCGCTCGCGGTCCTTGATGCGGGCCAGGGTGCCGAGCTGCGGATCGCGGTAAACGCTGTCGAAGGCGCGGATCTCGCGGCGCCGGAACACCATCCATGACTCGAACTTGTGCACGAACCACAGGTAGCGCCAGCGCGCGGCGAACTCGAATTCGAGGTTCAGGCTGAGTTTCTGCTGGTCGTTGGCGCCCCGGTAGTTGCGGTCGAACGGCAAGCCCTCCAGGTCGTGGGTGTTGGGGTACTGCGTGTTCAGGATGCCGTAGGCCACGTCGGCGCGCGGGCCGAACGAAAGTCGCCACTCGTTGCTGACGCGGTACTCGATGTGCGCCCGCGCGCCCAGCCCCCACGGATCAAACGAATACAGCCAGCTCGTGCCCAGCGAGTTGTCGAGCCCGCTGTAATCCGTGATGTTGTACGAACGAGCCGTGTAGAAAACGTTCCAGGCCAGGCCGAACTCGCCCACGCCCACCTCGCGGAAGCGCGGCGTCTCGTTGGGGTGCAGCTCGCGCCCGTAGGGCTGGCGCTTGACGTCGAACTCCATGTCCTCGATGCCGGAGTTTTCCTGCGCGCGCAGCGGCGCCAGCAGCGGCAGCGCCGCCAGCAACACCAGGATCATCCAGACACGCGCCATGCCGCTTCTTTCACGCACTTCGAAAGGGCCGGAGTCTAGGGGAGTCCCGGGGGTAATCAAGCGGCCTTGCCTCACCGGCTCACTCTCATCTCGTGCACCGGCACGTCGAGTGACGCTTCCCCACCCTGCCCGCCGGGTCCAGCCCGTGCGAGCGTACCAGCGCCGGGGAACCGCGCCGCAGGATCAGCTTCACCTCGGCGGCATCGGCGCCCGCCAGCTCGAACACGAACTCGCGCGGCTGGTCGGGCCACAGGCGCGTGTCGCTTTCCTGCCTGTCCGCGCGCCACCAGGGCAGCGCCCAGTCCGCGCCGCGGTCGTCGGCAAAACGCCGCCCGATCAGCGCGCCGGCGGTGGCGCCGGCGGCCGCCCCGAAGCGCTCCTCGGCCGGGAACTCGCTGCCGGGCGCCAGCGGCTCACCGTCAGCCCGGCCGGTCACCGCCAGCACGTAGCGCTTGAGGCCGTGGCCCGTGGGCACGGCGTGGCCCGCGCCGGTGTTGGTCAGCGTCACGCGCACGCGCACGCCGTCGGTCAGGGGCTCCAGGCTCACCTGCATGTCGATGGCGGCCTTCAGGAACTCGCGGTCTTCGCTGCCGACAAAGCTGTGCTTGTGCGCCTCAACCAGCGGCCGATAGCGCGTGGAGAAACGCGCGATCGCCACGCCGTTGTTCTTGATCTCTTCACCGCTCAGGTCGCCGCCGCTGCTGACCGGCACCGGCAGGCCGTCCGGCCCCGGCATCATGCGCATCTTGCCGGCCGTGTACTGCGGCATGTGGCACGACTGGCACTCGCGGTAGTCGTTGCCCGGCGCGGCGTACTTTGTGCGGCGCCACTCACTGTATGTGCCCTGGCTGATCAGGCCGTCGTCGGTGTGGTGCTCATGGCAACCGGCGCACAGGGTCCCCATCTGGAACAGGGGATTATAGCCCGCCCCCATATAAAGGAAGCTGACGTCCGGCAGCGCGCCGAACACGCGCTTCACCCCGCCGGGGAACGTATCGTCGTGCGGGTTGGGGCGCAGCAGGCGGATCGAGCCGTTCATGCCCGGCGCCTCGGGCACCGTGATGGCCTCGATCTTGTGGCAGAAATCGCAGTGGTTGCCCTCAAGGTCAACGCCCTGGGCGTCCAGCAGCGTCTTGCCGCGCAGGTGGAAGTGCTCCAGCTTCGCGGCCAGGCTCGGCGAGTGGCAGGGCGTGCAGTCATCCGTCTCGCGCCCGTTGGCCAGCGCGTGCGGGCGCGCATCGCGCTCAAAGGCGGCGCGCAGCCACGGGTTGCGGGCCATGCTGGCGTGGCGCGAGGTCTTCCAGTCGTTGAACTCGCGGCGGTGGCAGTTGCCGCAGTTCATGTGCTGCGCGGCATCGTAGCGCGAGGGCGGCAGGTACTGCGGGCTGACCCACTCGTAGTTCACGTAATCGGTGCGGTCCATCGGGCGCAGCTCGATGGTCGCCAGCGCAACCCGATCGCGGTTGAAGTCGGGCCCGATCGCGCTGAAGGCCGTGTTCTGCTCGAGCGTGACCAGGCCGTTGGTGTAGCCCAGCTTGCCGGCCGTCAGCAGCGTCAGCGCCTCCAGCTTGTCCAGCTCCAGCCTGAAGAAGCCGCGGCTGTCGCTGACCGTTTCGATCCTGCCGGCCGCGCGGCGCTTTATCGCGGCGCCGTCGATGCCCTCGCCCCGGTCGTCCACCACGCGGCCCCAGATCACGAACTTGCGGTCTTCAGGCGCGTGCAGCGTCTCCGTGCGGGTGCGGATGCGACCTTCCAGTTTGCGCCCGGCCCAGGCGGAATCCGCCAGCACCGCGTCGCGGTCGGCGGGCAGTTCCTCGCGCGGCTTCAGGTTCACCTGCACGGCCTCGCCCAGCTCAAGGGGCGCCGCGCCGAAGGGCAGCGTGTCGTGGTAGTAGCGGATGTCTATGTGCCGGCGGTCGCGCGAGAACCGGAACCACGCGCCGCCGCCATTGCTGACGGCGCGGCTGAGGTCGAGACACGACCACACGCCGAACCACTCGCCGTCGGGCTGCAGGCGCCCTTCGCCCACGGCCGACCACGCGCCGCCGCCGTCCTGGTCGTCGTTGCCCCAGCTGATGTACTGCAGGCGGTCGCCGCGGATCTGCACGTCCACGCGGTAATCGTATTTGCCGAAGATGTAGGCGGCGCTGAAGTCGGGCGCGCCCAGGCTCTCGGGCGGGTTGTCGCTGAAGGCCTGCCAGCTTGGCGATCGCGGCCAGGCCTTGACATCCTCGGCCCACTGGGCGATTTCACGGGCCGTGGCCGGCGGATCGTAGGTGGAACGGTAGGAGGGCACCCGCGGGTCCAGCGCCACCGTCACCACCAGCAGCACCAGCAGCCCGAGTATGAGGTACGCCTGGGTTTTCTGGTTCATCCCGCTGCCCTTCGCGGCCGCATGCTAACAGCGGGCAACGCGGGGGAAAGACGGTTATAAACGGCCAAGCACTTTGCAAAGGTTTCGGCACGATCCGGAACTAGGCTGTGGGCATGAGACGGAGACAAGCATGAAACGGATACTGCTTTGCCTGTCCTGCGCCGCGTTGCTGGCGGCCGGTTGCGGCCAGAACCGCGACGCCGAAGTTGCGGCACTCAAGAGCGAAAACCAGACCACACGCACCGAGCTGGAGCGTCAGCAGGCGCGCGTTGAGACCCTGCAGGATCAGCTGACGCAGCTCGACACCGACCTGCGCGACGCGCGCGGCGAGGCCGACGCGCTGAAACTCAAACTGTCCAAGGCCGAGAAGCCCGACAACAGCGCGGAGCTGCAGCGCCTGCAGTCACGCATCACGGAGCTGGAGGCGGAGATCGAGCGCCTGAAGTCCACGCCCGTGGAAAGCCCCTCCATCGAGCCCGCGCCGCCCGAGGTAAGGACCGAGCCGGAGCCGAAGGCCGACCCGCAGGCGAAGCAGCGCCTCGACGAGTTGCTGCCGCTGGTGAAAACCGGCACCGACCAGGCCGCCCTGAACGAAGCCCTGGGGCTTATCGAGAAGGCCGACAAGCCCACGCGCGACGAGTTCATCGCCCAGTTGCGCCAGTGGACGAAAGACGAACCCGGGAACAAGCACGCCCGCCTGGCGCTGGCACTGGCGCTTACCTCGCGCTTCCAGGACCTGCGCGGCGACATGATGAAGCAGGGCGCGCTCGCCGCCGAGGTGAAGAAAGAAACCGACAAGGCGCTGGCCATCGACCCGGATTACTACGAGGCCGTGCACTTCCTGGCGATCCTGAAGGCCAACTACCCCAGCTTCACGCCCGAGTTCAAGGACGCGCCGGCCAGCCTGGACAAGGCCCTGGAGCTGCAGGCGAACATGACCTGGGAAGACCGCTTCGCGGAAATCTACACGGCCTACGCCATGTGGTACCGCGTGCAGAAGAAGTACGACGAAGCCGCGGCCAAGGTGCAGGCGGGCCTCGACCACGCGCCACGCAACCAGGGATTGATTGACGAGCAACAGGCAATCGAGAAGGCGCGCAACAGCGCAGAGGAGTAACCATGAGAAACGTGATTCCCGCACTGGCCAGCGGCGTGCTCGCGCTGGTGATCGGCGTGGCCGCCGGCTGGTACTTTGCCTCGGGCAAAGAGCCGGCGCCGGCCAACACCACGGCCGCCACGCCGCGCGCCAACGCACCGCTGGACACGCCGCCACTGAACGCCCCGGACGAAACCGGCACCGACCAGAGCGACTACCAGCTGCTGCTTGACGAAGCCAAGCAGCGCATCGGCGAGCTCGAGACCGAGCTCACTGGCCTGAAGCAGGACAAGACAAGCCTGGAGTCCGACAAGCAGGCGCTTGAAGGGCGCATCGGGCAGCTGAAGACCGAACTGGAGGCCGCGAAGCAGGCAGCCGTGGAGACGCCGGAGAAAACCGACGGCATGCCCGTCGCGTTCGGCAAATGGAACGAGGTCGAAGGCCTGCGCGACGCCGACTGGAAGAACCTGGGCGACACCTACACCAAGATGCTCGCGATGCTGAAGGTGCTTGCGGAAGACGCGCGCCAGGGCAAAGAGCCCGACGCCGAGACCAGCGCGAAAATCGGCGAGCTCAACAAGGGGCTGATCCAGCACCTGGTGAAGTTCTACGGCAAGCTGCCCACCAACGCGCCCGGCAACGGCGAGTTCACGCACCCGGCCAACATGGTGAACATCCTGGCCGGGCAGCTCGAGGCCGGAAACATGCCCCTGACCGAGCAGCAGGTCGCTGACCTGCAGCGCCTGGGCGAAGAGTACGACAGCCGCTGGGAAGCCCTGCAAAAGGGCTACACCAAGGAGACCTGGCCGCTGCAGAAGATCGTGGATGAAGGCGAGCTTAAGGAATGGTTCCACGACGAGATGTTCAAGGTGACCACGCCGCAGCAGAAGGCGTTCGCGCTGCCGGCCGAGATCGAAGGCTACATGCGCCTGGACCTCTACTCGGCGGGCCTGATGCTGATGCTGGTGACCAAGCCGGTGCAGGTGAATGACATCACCGAGCTGAAGCCGACGCTGAAGGCGCAGGTGGCCGAAAGGCTGGGCATCGAAGCGGCCGTGCTGGACAGCGCCGAGTACGTGTTCGACGACTGGGTCAGTGCACTGGGCGCGCAGCTGGCGCCGCAGAACAAGAACGACGCCGCGTTGATGCGAACCCGCGATGCCATCAACGCCGGCAAGGCCGAGCTGGTGGCCCTGCGCGCCCTGCACGACCAGTTCATTGCCGACGAGGCCGTGAAGAAAAAAGTTCGCGGGCATCTCGGAAATCGCCCTGCCGCAGGTGATCAAACAGGAGTAGTTTCGCAACTCGCGCGGCAAACTACACTGCCGCCACAGGCAAGCGGAGAGCGACATGAGCGAGAATGCCACGCAGCAGCCGGCGCCCGAACCGGCGGATATCCCGGTAGCACAGGCCAAGAAGCAGGTGGCCGAACCCCGGCCCATTGACCGCATCATCATCCACCCCTTCCCCAAGGTGGTGCTGCTGTGGCCGGTGATGGTCGTCAGCCTGCTGTTCTACTTCCTGGGCGGCGGCGGCGAGCTGATCGGCACGGCCGACAACCCGGTGATCGACCGCTCGGCGCTGGGCTGGTGGTGGATCGTGGTGTTCTTCTTCAACCTGCTGGTCCACACCTTCGACTTCGGGCGCAACAACTTCATCGCCACCATTGCCGTCATGGGCGTGGGTTTCCTGGGCCTGTGGGTCTGGGACCTGCAGTCCGACGCCGACATCTACAAGGCGATCTACGACTTCTTCGCGCGCCAGACGCTCAACATGCACCCCAACTTCTACGCCATGATGTCGGCCGTGCTGGCGGTGCTGATGCTGATGGCGTTCGTGACGACGCGCTTCAATTATTGGGTGCTGTCGCCCAACCAGCTCACCCACAAGCACGGCATCCTCGGCGACGAGCGCCACTACCCCACCATTCAGATGAGCGTCGAGAAAGAGCTGCCCGACGTCTTCGAGTTCCTGCTGTTCGGCAGCGGCCGCCTGATCTTCAAGCCCGGCACGGGCCAGGACCAGCACAAGTCGCTGGTGGTGGACAACGTCTTCCGCGTCAACAGGCTCGAAAAGAAGGTGCGCGAGTTCCTGGGCATCATCAAGGTCGACGAAGACCGCTTCCGCTAGACGCACCGCACAAAACACAAGCCCGCCATGCGAATGGCGGGCTTTTTGTCAGCACGGGAACCGTCGAACACTCACCCAGGCTTTCAACCAGTACGAATAAAACCCTTCGGAGTGATCGTCTTGCAAACTGCATCACGCGAAGGACGCGAAGAATGGCTTGAAACAAGGCTTTGCTTCGCGATCTTCGCGTCCTTAGCGTCTTCGCGTGTAGCAGTTTGAACGCGCACAGAGCGCGATTCATCACCCACGCAGCGCCTTCCCCCGCCCCGCCAGCACGGCCGCGGCTGCCAGCAGCAGCCCGGCCAGCGCCATCAGCCAGCCCGCGAATTCCACCGGCTCGGCGCTTCGTCTTGACAGGTCAAGCTTGCCCTGCGTTTCAAAGGGCGCCGCCGTCGCCTGCCCGCGCGTGGGCAGCGGATCGCCCTCCGCAAGCTCGTAGCCAGGCCGTTCACTGGGGCGCGTGCCGGCCACCACGCCGATCGCGTTGTCCAGCAGCAGCGCGGCATCGGCCACGGCGGCGGCGCTGAACGGGTCGCCCGCGAACTCCAGCACCCGCCCGCCGTCGCGCAGGCGCGCCAGGTCACCGACCGGCACACCGTCCACCACGGCCGTCAGCAGCGGCTGTACGTCCTCTTCGGGCGCAAGCAGCCGACCGCCGGCCAGCCAGTCGTACTGCGCGAGCGGCAGGTCATGGAACAGCGGATGCCGCGGGTCGAAGCTCAGGCTCGCCCCGCGCAGTTCGGCGGGCGCGCCCGTGTTCATCCGCACGGCCGGTTTCTGCTCGGTACTTCCCAGCCACACGGCCGGTGCTGCGCCTTCGGCCGGGTCGGCTTCCAGCGCCTGCAGCAGGGCGGCGTGGGCCTCGGTGTTCCAGCTCTCGCCGGTGCCTACCACGAACGGTTTGCGCCTGTACACGCGGCGACTACCGGCGTCGGTAAGCACCAGCTCCAGCGCGGTTGGTTCGAAGCGCAGCGTCGTGACACCCTCACGCGTGCTGCTGGATGCCAGGCCGGCGCCTTGCAGCCGCACTTCGCCGCCCGCTGACGCCTGCACCAGCAGCTCACGCCGGTCGCCTGCCAGCTTGAACACCACGCCCGCGCGCGCCTTGCCCACGCGCGGCAACACCAGTGTTGCCTCATCCGAGGGCTGGTTCAGCAGCAGGATGCGGCCGTCATAGTCGCGCGCACGGGTTTCAAACTGGGCCAGTTCGGCGCGCAGGCTGCCGGGTGTGATTTCCTGCCCGGCCATGAAGAACGTCAGCTCCGCGCCCGGCGCGGCAGCCTGTGCGCGCGCCCGGGCGTCATCCAGCTCCAGCGGCTCGCCGGGGCCGGTCGATTCCAGATACACCGCCACGCGTGCTTGCGGTGCGGCCGTGAACCAGGCCGGGCGCGAAGCCGCGATTGAACCCACTGCCACGGCCGCCAGCAGCAGCCAGAACAGCGGGTCGAACTCGCGGCGCTTGCGCCGGGGCGCGGTCACCTGTTGCGCCACGCGCCGCCAGATCAGCAGGGTACCGACTTCGCGCTGCTTCGCGCCGCGGCTCCAGGCGGCCAGCGCGACCAGCACGGCCGCGGCCGTGAGCAGCAGCAGCGCGGGCCAGGCCAGCAGTCTCATGGCATGGCTCCCGCGGGCAGCAGCTTGCCGATGAACAGCTCGCGCAGGTCGGCGGCGCTGTCGGTCAGCGCGAGGGTCCAGCCGTGGCGCAGGGCGATGGTCTCCAGCGCTTCCAGGTGCTTCTCGAGCTCGCGCTGGTAGGCCTCTACCATTGACGCGTCAAGTTCCAGCTCCAGCGTCTCGTTTTCCTCCAGGCCGCGCAGTTGCAGCAGACCGTTGCCCGCCGGCTCAAGCTCGTCGGGGGCCAGCACCTGCACCAGCGTCACGGCCGTGCGCTTTTCGCTCAGGGCCTGCAGGGGCTGCAGCGTCTCCAGCGGCTCCAGGCAGTCACTGATCACCACCAGGTCGCTGGGCGCGCGGCCGCGTGACTGCAAGGCGGCGGCCTGGTCGCCGATGCCGATGTCGGCCGCGGGCGGCGATTGAATCAGCTGGTCCAGCAGGCGATTGAAGCGCGAGACGCCCTCGACTGCCGGCTTGCCGGCCAGCGTCGCGCTGCCGCCGCGCTTGAGCGCCAGGTAGCCGAACGCCGCCGCCGCGCGCCGCGCCAGCACGTGCTTGGGCGGGGTGCCGGCGGCCATGGAGCGCGAGCAATCCAGCAGGATGGTCACGTGCTCGGCGCGCTCGCGCTCGAACTCGCGCATGAAGAACTTGCCCAGCCGGCCGTAGGCGTTCCAGTCCAGGCGGCGCAGGTCGTCGCCCGGGCTGTACGGGCGATGGCCGCGGAACTCGGTCTGGCCGTGGCTGCGTCCGGCGCCGCGCGCGCCCTCGCCCAGGTTGCCGCGCAGGCGCAGCAGCGCGGCGTCAAGCGCCTCCAGCTGGCGCAGGAAGACGGCGTCGAAGATTTCCACTGACTCGGCCATCAAGAAGTGGTTCCGCTGGCGCGCAAGTTCTGCCCGCTATTTCTTGCGACGGTCGTGGCGCAGGATGTCCCACACCAGGGCCACGCCGCCCCCCACGGCGGCCACGAACAGCAGGATGGCGAACCCGGGATACCCGAAAATCGTGAAGCGCGACTCGATGCCCATCAGCATCGCGGCACTCACGATCATCGCCGCCAGCACCAGCCCGTGGGCGATGCGGTTGGCCACCTTCTGAAAGCCTTCCACCAGCTGCTGCTCGTTGAAGCTGCGCACCTTGAACTCGAGGCGGTTTTCCGCCACGCGGTCGAGAATCTTGTTCACGCGTCCCGGCAGCTGGTTGGCGAACTCGTTGACCTCCAGCGCGCGGCCCAGTAGCGCCGCCGGCGAGCTGGTCTGGCGCATCATCTTCAGCACCAGCGGGATCGCGCTGCGCCGGATCGCCTCATACGGGTCAAAGCCCGGAGCCAGGCTGCGTCCCAGCTCGTCCAGGTTCATCAGCGCCTTGCCGATCATGGTCAGCTCGCTGGGCGGGTGCATGCCGGTGTCGCCCGCGGCGCGCGCGAGGTCCATCACCACGCGGCCGAGCTCGATGCCCTCCATGATCGCGCCCTGGTAGGCGTTCACCAGGGTCTTGATGCGGTCGCGGAACTCGCGCTCACGGAAATCCGCACCCGGGTGGCCGATTTTCGCCGCCAGGTCTGCCGCCTGTTCAGGCCGTCCTTCGCCCAGCGCGATCAGCAGGCGCAGCAGCCGCTCGCGCATCTCGACACTGACGCGCCCCACCATGCCGAGGTCCAGCAGCGCGATGCGCCCCTCGGGCATCAGCATCACGTTGCCGGGGTGCGGGTCAGCATGGAAGAAGCCGTCGATGCAGAACTGCTTCATGTAGGCCTTCTGCAGCTGCTCGGCCAGGTGGGCGCCGTCGATGTTCGCGCGGTCTTCGTCGGTCAGCTCGGTGATCTTGCGGCCTTTGACGAAGTCCATGGCCAGCACGCGGGCTGTGGTGTACTCCTCAATCGGCTGGGGCACGAACAGCTCGGGGAATTCCTCGAGGTTGTGGCCCAGCGTGGTCAGGTTGCTGGCCTCGGTGCGGTAGTCCAGCTCGCGCATCAGCGTGCGCCGGAACTCGTTGACGATGCCCTTGAAGCGGTAGCGCTCAGCGAACTCGGTCAGCGTCTCCAGTGTGCTGGCGACTTCGTCCAGCACGTCGAGGTCGTCGGCCAGCTTCGCGCGAATGCCCGGGCGCTGCACCTTGACCGCCACTTCGCGGCCGTCCTGCAACGTGGCTTTGTGGACCTGGCCCAGGCTGGCGGCGGCCAGCGGCGTGGGCTCGAAGGTCAGGAAGATCTTCGACAGCGGCTGGCCGAACTCCTCGTGCACCACCTGCTCGATCTGCTCGAAATCCTCGGGCTCGACCTTGTCCTGCAACGTTGCCAGCGCCCGGATGTACTCCACCGGGATCAGGTCGCCGCGCGTGGACATCACCTGGCCCAGCTTCACGAAGGTGGGTCCCATGGCCTCCAGCTCATGGACCAGCTCGGTGGGTTTGGGGTGGGCGCGCTGGGTGAAACGGCCGAGGTCTTCGCCCAGCAGGTCTTCCAGGCCGCTTGAGCGCACGAGTTCGCTGAAGCCGAAACGCAGCATCAGCGACGCGATCTGGCGATAGCGCTTGAGGTGCTGCGGCTTCAAAGAAATCTTCATAAGCGCCAGTGTACACGACCGTTAGAGAAACACCCCTGTTTTGGATCAAATGGGGACGATTGGTAAACCATTCCACTCGGGTTTTTTGAACCGGTCATTACAATGGCGGCATTCAGTTTCCCCCTGCAGCCCGCTCCCCTGCGGGCCCGAGGCATGGAGAGGACGATGAAGCGCACGGCATTCAGCCTGTTGCTGGCTTTGGCCGCGTTAACGGCCTGGTGGGCGACGGCGCCCCAGCCCGTCGAGGCCGACGGCTTTGAGTGGATCAGCGATTACCAGGAAGGCCTGAAGAAGGCGCGCGCCGAGAACAAGCCGATCTTCCTGGAATTCCGCTGAGTCCCGTGAGTGGATTGCAAATCCTTCGACGACCAGTTGGTCAGTCCCAATGGCAACCTCCTCAAGCTGATGCGCGACTACGTCTGCATCCGCATCACCGACATGACCGGTGTCGACATCGGCCTGTTCGAGTTCGACCCGGACATCACGCTCTACTGCTTCATCATGAACGCCGATGAGCAGATCTACCTGCGCTACGGCGGGCGCGACGACGCCTCGGCCGACAGCTACCTCAACGACGACTCGCTGCAGCTCGCGCTCGAGAAGGGCCTGACGCTGCACGAGAAGTACCAGGCCGGCGAATTGCCAAAGACCGAGCGCCCGGCCCCGAAGTTCCCCGGCGACTACCCGGAAGTAAAGAACGGCCCGCTGGCCAAGAAGCAGTGCGTGCACTGCCACCACCTGGGCTCGGGCAAGACCAAGCTGCTGCAGAGCCAGAACAAGCTGGACCGGCTCAAGGACCTGTGGATCAACCCGGACATCAAGAACCTCGGCATCGAGCTGGACGTAAAGAAGGGCCTGCTGGTGAAGAACGCCGAGGGCGCCGCCGCCAAGGCCGGCCTGAAGAAGAAGGACGAGATCATCAAGCTGGAAGGCAAGCCGGTCTACAGCTTCGGCGACCTGCAGTATCAGCTCGACAAGCACCCCATGGATGCCAAGGCGCTGAAGCTGACGGTGCTGCGCAAGGACGCCGAAGTCGAGCTGGAGCTGGCACTGGACAAGTGGTGGCGCGTGACGGACATCAGCCGCCGCTCAGGCACCCACGCGCTGGAGCCCTTCGCCGAGTTCTGGGGCAAGCCGCTCGACAAGGCTGAGAAGCGCAAGCTGGGCATCAAGGAAAACGAATTCGGCCTTGAGGTCACCAAGTTCTGGGTGAAGACCAACGGCCAGGCCGCGGGCCTGCAGGTGAGCGACATCGTGTACGCGGTGGATGACGTGACGGAAAGCGAGTACACCAGCAACCCGACCACCTGGATCAGGTTGAACAAGAACACGGGCGACACCATCACCGTGAAGGTGCTGCGCGCCGGCAAGAAGCTCGAGTTCAGCTTCAAGCTGAAGGCGAAACCCTGGTAGACGGAGCGTGGACCTCCGGTCCGCATGGCCGGGCAGACCTCCGGTCTGCCCGGTTCGTTTTGCCTGTCACCCCTGTTCAGCGGGCGCGTGGTTCACTAAGTTTGGTGGCAGTTCGAACGGGGGCGAGCCATGAGTTACGACGGTTTTGCGCACAACCACTTGATGATCCGCAAGAAGCTCTTTGCGTTCCTTGGCCAGCAGTTCCACATCTATGACCCCAGCGGCAACCTGGTGTTCTACACCAAGCAGAAGGCCTTCAAGCTGAAGGAAGACATCCGCGTCTTCACCGACGAGTCGATGACCACGCAGATTCTGCAGATCCACGCCCGCGGCGTGCTCGACTTCGGCATGACCTACGACGTGATCGACGTGATCGCCAACCAGAAGGTCGGGGCGTTGCGCCGCAAGGGCCTGAAGTCGATCCTGCGCGACGAGTGGCATATCCTCGACGTCAACGACCAGCAGATCGGCACGATCCTCGAGGACAGCATGGCCATGGCCATGGTGCGGCGCTTCCTCTCCAACCTGGTGCCGCAGGGCTTCCACGGCGACATCCAGGGCCGCCCGGTGATGATCTTCAAGCAGCGCTTCAACCCCTTCGTCGCCAAGATCGACATCGACTTCAGCGCCGACACCGAGGGCTGGCTTGACCGCCGCCTGGGCGTGGCCGCCGCCGTGATGCTCGCCGCCGTCGAAGGCCGCCAGCAGTAGTTGAAATCTCGCGGAGACTTTCGGCAAGCATGGGTGTTCCTGCTAACATTGGGGGCCTCATGGTTGCCCGTCTGCTGGCATTCGGCTTCGCCTGTTGCAGCTGTCTTGCCCTGGCTTTCAGCGGCGAGCCGGCGCCTGTTTCCGCAGAGACCTCGGACCCCACCACGGCAACCTCCGAGCTGATCGACGCGGAAATCGCCAAGGTCTGGCAGCGCGACGGCGTGAAACCCGCCAGCCGCGCCCTGGACGAAGAGTTCCTGCGCCGGGTCTACCTCGACACCGTGGGCCTGCCCCCCACCCGCGCCGAGGCCCGAGCATTCCTCGATGACGAGCGCCTCGACAAGCGCGAGCGCCTGGTCGACGCCCTGCTGGCCGACCCGCGCTTCGGTCGTCACCTGGCCGACCTCTGGATGCCGATCCTGCGCGAGCGCGGCAACGACCTCGGCGAGCTTGGCGTCTCGGCCGGCGAAGTGCTGGCCGTTTGGCTGGCCCGCCAGTTCAACGCGGACGTCGGCTTCGACAAAGTGATCAGCGAACTGGTCACGGCCGAGGGGGCGATCTCGAAAAATCCGGCCAGCGCCTACTACGGGCTGATGGGCTTCCCCGCGCGCTCGCCGAACATGGCGGGCCTGACCAGCAAGCACTTCGCGGGCATCCAGATCCAGTGCGCGGAATGCCACGACCACCCCTACGAGGAAAGCTGGACGCAGCAGACGTTCAAGGGCATGGCCAGCTTCTTCACGGGCATCGAGATCAAGGCCGACTTCGAGGTGCAGCCCGTGGACCCGCGCGTGGAAACGGTGCCGATCCCGCCCCGCAAGCTGATCGAGGCCTACGCCAATTCGCCCGAGTTGCCACCCGAGGCGATCAACCGCGTGGAGGACCTGCTGACCTACGACCAGCCGCAGTTGATCGGCGACAAGCCGGTCAAGACGCGCGACACCAAGATGTGGCGCAAGCTGTTCGCAGGCTGGCTGACCGGCGCGGGCAACGCCACCGCGCGACACTACCTGGTGAACCGCTTCTGGAGCTTCCTGTTCGGCACGGGTCTGCTGAACCCGGTGGACGACTTCAACAGCCTGAACGAAGCCAGCCACCCGGAGCTGCTGGCGAAGCTGGGTGACTGGTTCGCGCGCAGCTACAGCGTGAAGAAGCTGTATCGCGCCATCCTGAATTCACGCACGTACCAGCTCAGCGGCCGCGGAGGCGAAGGCGGCGAGCGCTGGCATTTCAACCACGCGCCGGTGCGGCAGCTGACGGCCGAGCAGTTCTTCGGCGCGCTGTTCACGCTGCGCGACGGCGAGGCGATGCTGAAGCCATTCGCGCGCCAGACCGTAAGCCAGTACGAGCGTCTGCGGCAGTTCAAGACCATCCAGGACATGCAGGGCGACAAGCCGAAGGACGACTACGGCGCGAAGTTCGACGACGAACTGCTGAAAACCTACGAGGCATGGATAGGCGAAATGGGCACCGAGTGGCAGCTGCGCCGCGGCCTGGCCGCGCAGTATGCGGCGCTGGCCTCAGACGACGAACGCATGCAGAGCGACACGTTCACGCTCAGCATCGACCAGGCGTTGAGCATCCTGAACGGCGAGGTCACCCGCCGGCTCAGCGACTCGCGCAACGGTTCACTGATCTACGCCATCATGCGCGACCACACCGAAACGGCCGAGCGCGTCGAGAACCTGTACCTGGCGATCCTGTCGCGCAGGCCCACCCTGGGCGAAAAGCGCCGCGCGCTGGAGTTCCTGGCCGAGTTGAAGCAGCCCGAGCAAGTCGGCCTGGAAGACCTGTTCTACGCGCTCGTCAGCAGCACCGAGTTCGCCACGAATCATTGAGCCGCCGGGGCCGGCGCCTTGGTGCCTGAGACTATGTAGCGATGGGTCATCCTGGAGGGGTAGCCTCACGTTTGGCAGTTCGAGGTCTACCCCAACCAGGAGACAAAACATGACTACATATGTTGGTGTCGACGTGCATTCCTCGCAATCCACAATCGCAGTCATCACATCCGGCCAGCCCAAGCCCTCGATCATCACGGTCCGCGGCGGCCCCGAGGAAGTCAAAAAGCAGCTTTTAAGAATCGAAGCTCCCTTCGACTTGTGCTTCGAGGCCAGCTGCGGCTACGGCAAGTGGTTTGAAACCCTCTCAAGCGTCGCTCGTTCGGTCACCGTCGCGCATCCCGGCCACCTTCGGCTGATCTACGCTTCCAAGCGCAAGAACGACCGTGTCGACGCAAGCAAGCTGGCCAAGCTGCTCTCGGTTGGCGCTGTGCCCGCCGTCTACGTCCCGAATGTGCAGGTCCGCGAGTGGCGCGGGCTGATCCGTCACCGCGGCCGCACGGTTGCCAAGTGCACTGCGGTGAAGAACAGCATCCGCGCGTTGCTGCGTGAGCAGGCGATCAAAGGCGCCACGCGGGCTGTGGACGAAGAAGGGGATCCTGTGGCTGACGCAGCTTGATCTGCCGGAGACCACACGTTGGCGGATGGACGAGCACCTGGAGGACCTCGAGTTGCTGAAGCAGCGGGTGTCGCGCTTCACGCGCCAGCTCGACCAGATTGCCGCCCGTCACCCGGGCGTGGCGCTGCTGCGAACGATTCCCGGCGTCGGCACCCGCACGGCCGAGGCGTTCGTGGCCTGGGTGGATGACGCCAGGCGCTTTGCGCGCACCAGCCAGATCGGCGACTACTTCGGGTTGGTGCCACGCCAGGACGCCAGCGCAAGGCGCAACCACCTCGGGCACATCACCAAGGACGGGCCGGGCTGCGTCCGCCAGTTGCTGGTCGAGGCGGCCTGGCAGGGCATCCGTCGCAGCGGCGTGATCCGCGCCAAGTACGAACAGTTCAGGCGCGGGGACAAAGAGCGCACCAAGAAGGCCATCGTCGCCACGGCGCACTGGCTGGCACGGGTGATGCTGAGCATGCTGCGCAGCGGGGAGGTGTGGCGGCAGGCAGAGTAGGGACAACTAAGGCGTGAGGCAGGGGGAGCTGCGGGTTGGATAAGCCGGACCTCGGACTGGGGACATGACCCTGAGAGGTCGAGTGCCTGAGTGAGGCCGGCGCGAACTCGTCAAGTGATGCCCGCTCAGGCGGTGACATCGAATAGATGTTTGGACCAACCCCGCAAGCAACCCTCAGCCCCCTTGACCCAATCGCTCATAGATGTCCCCGTTCCGCGTGCATGGCTGATTTGAACAGCCGGCATGCGCGTGCACACAGAAAAGGGACAGGCACCAAGGTGCCTGTCCCTTGCCGCCGTGGCGCTACTTGGTGAGGATCTGGGTGTGGCCGGTGGGCGCATCGGACTCGAAGTCGAGGTACTTCAGCGTGGGGATCAGCGCCATCAGTTCTTTCTCGACGCGGTCGACTTCCCTGGCAATGGCGGTGGTGATGCGCTCGCCGAACTCGCTGGCGAACTGCTTTGCCGCCTCGTCGCCATCGAGCTGCGCCCTCTGCTCGCTCACCCACTGCGCCTGTTGCTCGCCGAACCAGCGGCCGTTCCAGTCGATCTCGGCCTTCAGCTTGTAGCTGTCGGCGCCCAGGATGCGGCTTTGCACGCCGCGAACGCGCTCGATGCTGGGCTGCGCGCGCAGGAAAGCCAGCGCCTGCTCCTGGACCTCGGGCGGGATCGTGCGACCGAGGATCAGGCTGCGGTTCTTGTAACCCAACCACACGGCCACGAAGCCCAGCAGGCCGCCGATGATGATGCTGCCGACCGCGTCCGGCACGGAGCTGCGCATGGCCGCCGACAGCGCGATGCAGATCACCGCGATCACCACGCCGCCGCAGGCAATGCCGTCTTCCAGCAGCACGGCCGCGATGGTCGGGTCGTTAGTAGTCTTCAGGAACTGAAGGAATGACTTGTCGCCGCGCTGCTTGTTGATGGCCTGGATCGCCTTGAGCAACACCCAGCCGTTCAGCACGAAGCTGACGGCCAGGATCACGAACAGCCACCATTTGATATGCAGCTGGTGCGGGTGAATCAGCGAGTCCACGCCGTGGTAGATCGTCACGCCGCAGCCCAGCACGAAGATGCCGACGGCCGAAAGCAGCGCGAACAGGAAGCGCTCGCCGCCGTAGCCGTAGCTGAACAGGGCGTCCGGGCGTTTCTCGGAGCGCTTGATGCCGATGAAAAGCAGGCCCTGGTTGGCGGTATCGGCCAGGGTGTGCATGGCCTCAGAAAACATCGACCCGGAGCCGGTAAGGCCGAAGGCCGTGAACTTCAACGCGGTCAGGCCCGTGTTGACCACGAGCGCTGCCAGCACCGCACCTTTGGAATCGCCGTCACCGGACATGGGGCGGGAATTTAGCGGAGGAAAACGATTGCGCCAATAGGCTCAAGCGGACTTGCGTCGACGTTCCTCGTAGCGCTTGCGATTTTCCTCATGCTCGCGAGCCTTGAGAGCTTTCCATTCTCGCATCTGCTCTGCCGTGATCGAACTCGGCCCTTCCGCGGGGCCGCCCTTGTTCTTCAGAGCGTGGATCAGGTGTTTTGCGATTCCCTTGCGCTTCATGACACACCCTTGATCGCCAGAGGCCATTGGCCGGCGTATTCGCCGTCAACTGACGCAATTACATTGTATCTGCCTTCGGACGGGAAGGTAATCCCTTCGAACGGCACGATTGCGTAGGCGGCTTCCGGAACCTCTCCAATTTCCAGTTGTCCATCCGCATCAGCAACCGCAATGAAGCCTTCAGCCTCGTGAACAATCTCCAGGCTCAGCAAGTGGTTGTCGCCCTTCAGCCCGAAACACTCAAACAGGACAACGAAGTCATGCTCTTCGCCCGGCAGGCCTTTCCGCTCAATGGCGTGAAAGACATTCAGCAGGCTGACTTTGCGGTGCAGGTAGCTGAATCCTTCAGCCAGGGTTATCCGTGACGACAGACTGAGAGCCATTCAGGAACTCCTAGCTGTTGAAGTGCGCGAAGGCGTCCTTCACCTCGAACGGCCTGAAGCCCTGCCGGCAGAACAGCTCGCACTGGATGCCGGCCTGTTTGCAGGCGGCCTCGGCCTGGCAGCTGAAGCCGCGGTATTCGGGGTTGCCGCGGGGCTCGGGCCCGCCGCCGAAGTGGATTTCGACGATCTCGCCGAGCTGGTCGCACTGGATGTCGAAGATTGGCATGGCTCAGTTGCTCTGCTTGTGGGTGCCCATCCGCGCCAGCAGTTTTAGAAAACTGTCGGCCAGCTCGTCAAAGGTTGAATCCCGCGCCTCGGGCCGTTTTGAGGGCAACACCACCAGGTCGAAGGCCCCGATCTCGCGCTTGTGAGTGCGGAAGATCTCGCGCACCCGGCGCTTGAAGCGGTTGCGCTGCACGGCGTTGCCGAAACGCGTGCTAACCACCAGCCCCAAACGCGGGTAACCAAGCTCGTTCTCGAGCCAGTGCATCACCAGCCGTTTGTTGCCGGCGCTGTGGCCGTTGTCGAAAACCGCGTCGAACTGCGGCTTGGCCAGCAGTTTCTCTTCCTTGCGCAGCTTGTTGTCGTCGAGGTTCGGGTGCATGGTGGCTGGTGGTTGGTGGTTGGTGGTTGGTGGTTGGTGGCGGCCGCTTCAGAAGTCAAGCAGGTCTCCGGCGCACTTGATGCCAGGCACCAGTCACTAAACACCAATCACCAACCACTATCTTGTCGCACTCACAGCTATAGTCCGTTTCATGAACGCTCGCGGCAAGCTGTTTGATGCACAAGACCTCAAGCCGGTGGTCAAAGGCCGCTTTGTTGAAGTCGCCCTGCCCACGCCCGTGGACCGGGTGTTCGACTACCTGGTGCCAGAGCCCCTGGCCGAGCGCGCCAAGGTCGGCCACCGCGTCACTGTTCCGTTTGGCAAACGCAGCCTGCAGGGCTTCGTGGTCGCCGAGAAGCACGACTCCACCCTGATGCGCCACCAGATCAAGGAGATCCTGGAGGCCCCCGACGACGAGCCGCTTCTCGGCCAGGGCATGCTGCAACTCACTAAATGGATGGCCGAGTACTACGCCTGCGCCTGGGGCGAGGCCTTGCAGGCGGTGTTGCCGGCCGTGGTGCGCACCGGGCGCAAACGCCGCATGCTGACGGTGCTGCGGCTGGCGAAGTCGCCCGCCGAGACGCTGGGCCACGCCGCGGAGCTTGAAGACAAGGCCCGTGCCAGCAAGAGCGGCGGCGAGCGCACCCTGGGCTACGCGCGTGTGCTGCGCGCGATGGGGACGTTCGTGGAGGACGTCTTCACGCCCGCGCACCTGGCCGAGAAGCTGGGCGTGTCGCAGTCGCCGATCCGCACGCTGGTGAAGCAGGGCTGGCTGCGCTTCGAGAAGATCGAGCCCGAACACGCCCCCGGCGGCGGCGTGCTGGTCGCGCCCGAGCGCGTGCCGGAAACGCTGACCTACGACCAGCACAAGGCGCTGGAGGCCGTGGGCGGCGCGATCGACCGCGACGAGTTCAAGACCTTCCTGCTGTTCGGCGTCACTGGCAGCGGCAAGACCGAGGTGTACATACGCTCCATCGGCCGCGCGCTGGAACACGGCAAGTCGGCAATCGTGCTGGTACCCGAAATCAGCCTGACGCCGCAGACCGTGCGACGCTTCGCCAGCCGCTTCGAGGGCGTGAGTGTGCTGCACTCCAGCATGACCGACGCCGAGCGCCGCGACGCCTGGAAAGCCATCGGCAGCGGCAAGTCGCGGGTGGTGATCGGCCCGCGCAGCGCGCTGTTCGCCCCGGTGAAAGACCTCGGCCTCGTGGTGGTCGATGAAGAGCACGAGGGCACCTACAAGCAGGACAGCACCCCGCGCTACCACGCGCGCGACACGGCCATCATGCGCTGCCGCCTGGAGCGCGCGGTGGCGCTGCTCGGCTCAGCCACGCCGTCGCTGGAGACCTGGCACAACGCGCAGGGTGGCAAGTACGAGTTGCTTGAACTCAAGTCGCGAGTGCGTCCCGAGTCCCGTGTCCCTGGTGCCGAGTCAACTGCCATCGACACGGGACTCGGGACTCGAGACTCGGGACTGGCTTCCGTCGAGATCATCGACATGGCCCAGGAATGCCGCGAGCAGCACAAGCTCACCTTCTTCTCGCGCCGCCTGCGGGGCGCCTGCAGCGCCGCACTTGAGCGCGACGAGCAGGTGATCATTTTCCTGAACCGGCGCGGCTACCATACCCTGCTGTCCTGCTCCAACTGCGGGCAGGCCATGATGTGCCCCCAGTGCGACATCCCCATGAGCTTCCACCGCGGCCTGAAAAAGATGGCCTGCCATTACTGCCTCGACACCGCGCCGATCCCGCCCCAGTGCCCGCACTGCCTGGGCGGGCCGGTCAAACTGATGGGCATGGGAACCGAGCGCCTCGAGGAAGAACTGAACGTGATCTTCGCCGGCCGCCAGATCGCGCGCATGGACAGCGACGTGATGAAGACCCGCGAAGATTACGAGGTCACGCTCGACGCCTTCCGCGCGGGCGAAACGCAGATCCTGGTCGGCACGCAGATGATCGCCAAGGGGCTCGACTTCCCGGACGTCACCGTGGTGGGCGTGGTCAGCGCCGACGTCGGCATGGGGCTTGGCGACTTCCGCAGCTATGAGCGCAGCTTTCAACTGCTGACGCAGGTCGCCGGCCGCGCGGGGCGCGGCAGCAAGCCGGGCGTGGTGATCGTGCAGACCTTCCAGCCCGAGCACGTCAGCATCGTGACCGGCGCGCGCCAGGACTACCGCGCCTTCGTCAGCTACGAGCTGCAGCACCGGAATGAGAGCAACTACCCGCCCTTCTCACGGGTGGTGCTAATCACCGTCGAGGCCCACGACGCCGCCAAGGCCGACGAGGAAGCCGCCAAGGTGGCCGCCACGGCCGACGACTTCGCCAAGCGCTACCAGGGCACGATCTACCAGGTGGCGGGGCCCTTCGAGGCGCCGATCGCCAAGCTGCGCGGGCGTCATCGCCGGCAGGTGATGATCAAGGCCCGCGGCTTCCGCGAAGTACGCGGCGTGGTGGAAGCCATCAAGCCGCTGGTGAAGGTGGGCGAACGCCTGCGCATGAGCATCGACGTGGACCCGGTCAACATGCTGTAACACGAAACGGGGACGGGCACCTTTGGTGCCTGTCCCCGTTCCCGGTTCATCTCTACTTGGCGCGTTCTTGCCGCACCTGATTGCTGTAACGCTGCTGGTACTCCTGGAAGTCGCCGCGCGGCTTCACGGGCGTGGGCGTCGGCCCAACGGGCGTCGGCTCCACGGGGTAGCGGTAGCCGCGCTCGCGGGCGGCGCGTTCCCACTCAGCCTGCTGGGCTTTGTACTGCTTCATGCGTTCTTCCAGCTCACGCAGGCGCTGGTTGGTATCGGTATAGCGCGGGCCGGGCGCGGCGAGCTGCTCCTTCACCGGCTCAACGAACACCGGCTTGTCGCGGTGCGGCCGACAGTTGGTGCGCCCGCCGTCAGTCAACATCGCCCACACCATGAACACGGACAGCAGAATCGAAACTACAGAGAAGACGATCCCCAGCTTCGCGCGTGAATGGTAAGGCCGGTTATGGGCGCGGCACCAGCGGCGGCTGCGCCAGGCCGATAGCAGGCCGCCGAGCGCCAGGCCGGCCGACAGCACACTGCCGCAGCCGGTGAAGGCCAGAATCAGCGCCAGCAGGCCAAGCACGAAGGCGGGCGCGGCATGCGGGTCCTGGGGCAGGGCGATGAAGCGGCGCCGGCGCGGAAGCCGCGCGGGCTGCGAGATTTCGGGACGCTTCTGCCAGGTGGGGTACGGCGCGTAGCCATAGGGCACGCCGGATTGCGGATGCACACTGAGTTTCCGGCCACAGTCGGGGCAGGAAACGCGGTCGCCCAGGTAGAACTCGCTTACCTGGCTGGTCCAACCGCAGTTGCAGCGAATCTCAAGGCTCATCGCAACACCTGAAACGATTATACACCGCGAGGCGACAAACCCCAAAAATTGAAAAACGACGGCAGCACCCGAAAATGAAAGCCCCCGGGACGGGCCCGGGGGTTCAGGGTTTTCAGAATTTGCGGCTACTCGCGCAGCGCCGCCCGCGCGGCCTGCAGGCGGGTGAACTCTTCGGTGGTCAGCAGGTTGCGCACCAGCTCAAGCTGGCCGGGCTGCAGGTCTTCGTCGTAATCGCCGAACTTGTCACGGAAGCGGCGGCCGGCATCCAGGTCGCGCCCGAGGCGCAGGTGCGCGGCAATGGCCGCGGCGTTGGCCTGGTCCGTGAAGCGCCCGCGGCTCTGCCACTTGAGGTAGAAGTCCGCGGCCTCGATCACCGCATGGTGGTCGTGGCGGTACTCGGCCTGGCGCACCAGCGAGTACAGGGTGATCTCATCCAGGCGCTGGCCGTCGTCGGCCATGGCGGCCACGCGTGAATCCGGCACGGGCGAGGCGCCCTGCACGCTGATGCGATACTCGCTAAGCCGCTCGTCGGGGGCCTGCACTTCCGCGAGGGCTTTGCGCACCACGGCCATGTCCACGGGCTGGCGCTCGGCGCGGCTGCGCTCGATCTCATGGTTGATGGCCTGCAGGGCGGCGTCCAGGCGCACGATGTATTGCTCGTATGTTCCGCGCCGGTTGGCCGGCAGGTCGTTGATCTGCTCGGCCAGCCACAGGTTGCGGCGCCCGAGGTCTGAATACTGCAGCTCCATGGCGATCAGCTGGCGCTGCAGGTCCGGGTCGTCCACGCGCGTGGCGGCCACGTTGCGGCGCAGCGCATCGAAGCGCGCGTTGTGGTCGGCCAGCGCGGGCAGCAGGTCGTCTTCGGTGGCGGTCACGCGCGCAACGGGCGCCGCGCCGCCCAGCCCCTCGACGTTTTCGGGCTCGCCCGAGAACATGCCCGGCACGCCGATCATCGCCAGCACCAGCGCCGCAGCAGCAGCGCCCAGGCCGACGTGCACCACGTGCTGCCACAGGGGCATCGGCGCTGCCATAATCTGCCGGCGGGCGCGCTCGGCCAGTTCTTCCTCGCGGATACGGCCGATTACCCGCTGGTCGAAGCCTTCGCGGGGCTGCTGCACTGGCAGGTTGCCCAGCAGCTCGATGGAACGTCGCAGGGCATCAACCTGGCGCTTGAGTTCGGGATTCGCGCCCAGGCGGCGCTCGAAGTCGCGCTCGGCCTCGGCGGACATGCGCCCGTCCACGTATTCGTGGACTTCCGGCGCGAAGGGTTTGTATTCAGCAGGTTCCATCCAAGGGGCCCCGTCAAGCTTTGCGGCGCGATAGGCCGCTTTACAAGGCTGTTACGAACCAGCCCTGATTGCACAGCAGAAAATTCCGTTCAGAGGTCAGAGGTCAGGGGAGTAAGGCTTAGGGCGTTGGGGATGAATCGGGCCGGTAGTTCCCTGACCTCCGACCTCTAACCGCTGAACTCTAACCTTTGACCTCTATCCTCTAACTTCCGCCGAGTCGCTTCCTTCTTCCTCTGTATCGACAAACCGGGCCAGCCGGTTGGTGAAGAACTCGCGGGCGCGGGCCAGCCTGGCCGACACCGTCTTCACGCTGCACTCCAGCACCTCCGAGGCTTCCTCGTGGGTCAGCTTCTGGATGTCCACCAGCTCCAGCACATCGCGGAACTTGGGGCTCATGGCCGCCAGGGTCTGGTCGATCAGCTCGCGCAGCTCGTTGTTGGTGGTGATACCGACGGGGCCGCTGCCCGGGTGCTCGAACTGCAGGCCGGGCGAATCCTCATCGTCATCGTTGCTCTTGCCGCGCAGCACGGTGAACGTCACCGGGCGCTTCTTGCGGATGTAGTCGGTCACCAGGTTGCGCGCCACCCGGTACAGCCAGGCCGAGGCGGTCTCGTCGCGGATGCGGTCGAGCTCTTTGTACAGGCGCACGAAGGTTTCCTGGGCGATGTCCTCGGCCGTGGATTCGTCACGCACCAGCCGGTTCACATAGGTGAAGATGGGCCCGCGGTACTTCTCGAGGTAGCGCTCGAAGCGTTCCATGCGCGGTGAAGCCTTCTTCCCCGGTGCCCCGGCAGGGTTGGGGCGTCTTGCTGCTGTGCCAGCGTTCATTTCGGCAACTCCGGGTTCTGGTTCACGGCCCTTGGATCGTTAATACGCGGGCTGCGGCCATACCCCCCGGAAATCCCTTCCCTGTTGCTGATATTACCCGATGTTTCGCTAAGATTTACCACGAAAGGGTTGCCATTTGGCCTTGTCCGTAAAACGCTGGAGCCAGCGCAGGCTGCTGTACCCGATCGCGATCTTCGCGATCATCGCCCCCACCGTGGTGATGGGGCTGTTCGGCGCTTACGCCCTGCGCGAAATCGAGTTGCGCCCCTCGCTGTACCGCGAGGAGCTGCGCAACGTGCAGGACGGGCTCGGCCTTGAACTGGAGCAGCGCATCTCCGAGCTGCGGCTGGAGCCGCCCGCCGGCGAGGACGACCTGCCACGCGTCTCCGACGAAGTCCGCAAGTACTTCGCCAACTACAACCGCGCCTTTGCCTCGCGCTGCTTCTACGGCATCAACGGCCGCGTCCTGGGCTCACACTCCGTGGAAGGCCAGCACAACCTGCCGGTGCCGGTGGTGCTGCAGGACGCGCTGACCACGCTGGCGCAGAACCCGCGGCCGGGGCTGACGCGTGAGTCGCTGTCCGTGAACTTGACCGGCGGCCAGCGCCGCGAGCCGACACCCTACGTGGTGTACCAGGGCGGCAGCGGATTCCTGGCCTGGGAGCTGATACCCAGCGAGGTGGACCGCCTGGTCAACGGCTATCTCGAACGTGTGGCGCTCGAGAACGACTCGCTGGTGCTGCAGCCCACCGACCGCCACAACCTGGACTGGCGCAGCCGGCCCAATGACCGCTACGAGACGCTGGGCTTCGTACCGGTGCATGCCGAGCTGCTGCCGACACGCTACGTGGTGCTGAAGCTGGATGCCGACCGCCAGTTCTACAAGGACAGCAAGCTGCTCAGCAGCATCTTCGTGATCATCGCCGTGCTGTGCGTGCCGATCGTGGCCAGCGCCACGCTGATGGTGGTGCACATGATCCTGCGCGAATCCAGCGAGGCGCGCAAGAAGGTCGACTTCGTCAGCAACGTCACCCACGAGCTGAAGACGCCGCTCACCAGCATCCGCATGTTCGTGGAAACCCTGAAGCTGGGCCGCGTCAAGAACCCCGAGCAGGTCAACGCCTGCCTCGACACCATCATGACCGAAACCGACCGCCTGGGCGCGCTGATCGACCACGTGCTCAGCTTCAGCAAGGTCGAAAACCAGGTGAAGAAGTACAACTTCCAGCTCGCCAACCTGCCCAAGGTGGTACGCGACACCATCAGCCTGTTCCGCGCCCAGATGTCGGGCCAGGACGGCGAGATCCGCCTCAAGGTGCTGCCCGGCGTGCCCAGCGAGGCCACCTTCGACAAGGACGCCATCCGCGAGGTGGTGCTGAACCTGCTCAGCAATGCCATCAAGTACAGCGGCGACGACAAGTTCGTCACCGTGATGGTCGGTGTTGACCGCAACGACCTGTTCATCGAGGTCGCCGACCGCGGCGTCGGCATCCCGCCCGAGGAACAGGCCCGCATCTTCGAGAAGTTCTACCGCGTCGACCAGGCGCTTTCCCGCAAGGTGGACGGCACCGGCCTCGGTCTTGCGATCTGCAGGGAAATCGTGCAGGCCCATGACGGGCGTATCACCGTGGAATCGATGTGGGGAAAAGGCAGTCGTTTCACGGTCTACATCCCGTATAAGAGGGCCAAGGCGCCCACGCGCCGCACGACCACGGTGACCACGCGCTCGACCGCGGTCAGCGATCGGGTGCACACGGGCGAGCACCCGGTGCCTCCCGCGGAATCCAGGGTGACGGCAGGAGACGCGACATGAACGGGGTACGCTGGCTCGCGACGCTGCTGCTGGGGGCAATGCTGGCGCTCACGCTGGTGGGCGCGCAGGAGTTCCCCGAGCCCCCGCCCGAAGAAGAAGAGCCCAGGCAGCAGAAAGGCTCGCTGCAGCCGCGCCCCGAGGACGACCCCAAGACCGGGCTGTGGGTATCCAAACTCGGCGCCGCGCGCGCCCGCACCCTGGCCACCGCACCGGGCGTGCTGCTGCACCATGTGCTCAGCCCCGACGGCGAGCGCTTCTACTACCACCGCGAACTGCCCCCCACTGATGCCGTCCCGCGCGGCACACGCTACGCCCTCTGGACCGCGGGCCCCGACAAGGCCGAAAGCAAGGTCGCCGACACCGGCGCCGAATCCGCGCCGCCGCTGTTCCTGGCCGACGGGCGCATCCTGTTCTGCGTGCGCCGCTACGACAGCAACGAGGACGGCGCCCTCGACGATCAGGATGACGCCACCCTGGTGGTCAGCAATCGCGACGGCGGCAACCTGCGCAACGTCGCGGAGCTGCAGCCCGGCGAAAACCCGGTCGCGGTCTGGAACGACGACCGCGACGTGCTGATCAACACCGCCGGCGAAGACGACGTCAACGGCTGGATCGTCAGCCTCAACCTGGTGCGCGGAGACCGCACCCGCGTGGTGCGCGCCTTCAACGTCGAGCTGGTGCTCGATGACGGCCGCCTGCTGATCGAGCGTCTGCAGGCGCCCGAGCCCGACAAGGGCCGCCCCACCCGCTTCAATCCATGGAACCCGGCGCCCGAGACCGACGAAGATTCCAAGCAGCCACTGCCCGACCTGCTCGATCCCACCACCCACTTCATCTTCAATCCCAAGGACGACAGCGAGATCCAGCTTTACGGCGCCAGCCGCCGCTCGCGCATCCTGATCCACGCCGAGGGCTCGTTCTTCGGGCACCAGGAACCCAGCGAGCCCTCCGAAGACAACCGCGGCTGGGGCTACTGGGGACCGGAAACCGTCACCCGCCAGCTGTCGGAACTGCTGATCGTGGACGACCCCCAGCATCACGACACACGAGCACCCAGCGCGCGCTACAACTATTACGCCCTGGGCTGGATCGCCGAGCGCGGCCTGCTGGTCATGGAACGCGGCAACCTGGCATCACGGCTGCTGCTTTTCGACCGCGCCCTCAAGACCCACCGCCTGGCCAGCTTCGAGTTCAGCGCACAAGGCTTCGTGGCCAGCAGGGACGGGCTCACCATCGGCTGGCTGGACGTCGAGGACACCGACAAGAACGGGTACCTCGAGCCCTGGAAAGACCACAGCCGCCTCAACCTCATCCGCATCGAGTAATCGGGCACAGGCTGCTTCGGTACTGTCCCCCTGCCGCGCGCATGGCAGCTTCAGGCCGCGCCACAGGTGCCTGTCCCCGCTCGCGTTCCCTTGTTAGAAACCCACGCGGAGGCCCACCATGGCTGCTACCCGCAAACCCGCAAAGAAAACCGACAACGTCGCCGCGCTCGCCGAGAAGGCCCTCAAGGGCAAAGGCCGCCGCCCCATCTACGCCCCGCGCGGCACAAAGCTGCATGCGAAGTCGTGGCTGACCGAAGCGCCCCTGCGCATGATCATGAACAACCTCGACCCCGCCAACGCCGAGAACCCGGCCGAGCTGGTGGTCTACGGCGGCATCGGCCAGGCCGCGCGCAACTGGGCCAGCTTCGACGCGATTCTCAAGTCGCTGCAGGAGCTCAAGGCCGACGAAACCCTGCTGGTGCAAAGCGGCAAGCCGGTGGCCGTGTTCCGCACGCATGAAGACGCGCCCCGCGTGCTGATCGCCAACAGCAACCTGGTGCCCAAGTGGGCCACCTGGGAGCACTTCAACCAGCTGCGCGACCGCGGCCTGATGATGTTCGGCCAGATGACCGCGGGCTCATGGATCTACATCGGCACCCAGGGCATTTTGCAGGGCACTTACGAGACCTTCGGCGCCGCGGCCCGCAAGCACTGGGGCGCCAAGGCGACCCTCAAGGGCAAGCTGGTGGTGACGGCGGGTTTGGGCGGCATGGGCGGCGCGCAGCCCCTGGCGGCCACCATGAACGGCGCGGCGTTCCTGGCCGCCGATGTTGACGCGTCAAGGATCGAAAAGCGCCTGCACGACCGCTACCTGCACGAGCGCGCGGACAGCATCGACGCCGCCATCGACCGCGCCCTGGCAGCCAAGGCCGCAGGCGAGGCGGTAAGCATCGGCGTGTGCTGCAACGCCACGGAATTGCTTGAGCGCCTCATACAACGCAAAGCCACGCCCGACCTGCTGACCGACCAGACCAGCGCCCACGACCCGCTCAATGGCTACGTGCCCGACCGCATGACGCTCGCGCAGGCGCTCAAGCTGCGCAAGAGCGACCCGGCCGAGTACCAGAAGCAGGCCTTCCGCACCATGGCCAAGCACTGCCGCCAGATGCTGACCCTGATGCGGCGGGGCGCACACACGTTTGACTACGGCAATAACCTGCGCGGCCACGCGCTTGAGGCGGGCGTGAAGGACGCCTTCGATTTCCCCGGCTTCGTGCCGGCCTACATCCGCGGCCTGTTCTGCGAGGGCAAGGGCCCGTTCCGCTGGGTGGCGCTGTCCGGCGACCCCAGGACATCTACACCACGGACGAGGCGCTGAAGAAACTATTCCCCAAGAACAAGCACCTGCACAACTGGCTGGATAAAGCCCGTGACTCGTTCGAGTTCCAGGGCCTGCCCGCGCGCATCTGCTGGCTAGGCTACGGCGAGCGCCACAAGGCCGGCCTGCTCTTCAACAAGCTGGTGCGCGAGAAGAAGCTGAGAGCGCCGATCGTGATAGGCCGCGACCACCTCGACTGCGGCTCAGTGGCCAGCCCCAACCGAGAAACCGAGGCCATGAAAGACGGCACGGACGCAGTAGCCGACTGGCCAATCCTCAACGCGCTGGTGAACACGGCAAGCGGAGCAACGTGGGTAAGCTTCCACCACGGCGGCGGAGTAGGCATGGGCTACTCGCTGCACGCCGGCCAGGTAATAGTCTGCGACGGAACAAAGGAAGCCGATAAAAGACTCGAAAGAGTCCTCACCAACGACCCCGGCATGGGCATCGCAAGACACATCGACGCCGGCTACACCGAAGCCAAGCGCTACAACAAGAAGTTTGAGAACCCGGTGAAGATTCCGATGGCGTAGCGCTGGAACGCGGCCGTCCCGGCCGCCCACGGCGGGCCGGAGGCCTGCCCGCCTCTCTTCCGGGCTTGGCGCGCGTCGCATGCACAGGCTATAATCGCGGCATGCCACAGACCGTCGACATTGACGCCATTCTCAAGCTCAGCGTCGAGCAACGGTTGAAGCTGCTGGAAGCCATCTGGGACTCGCTGGCGGAGGATGACGCCGACATTCCGGTTGATCCGGCCGTCCTGGCCGAGATGCGCCGCCGCAGCCAGTGGGCACGCGACAACCCGGACAAGTTGATCTCCCACGACGAAATGAAGGCCCGAATCCGGAACCTGATGTGATGCGGGCCAGTTTCCTGCCCGACTTCTGGATCGACGTCGTGGAAGCCGCTGAGTGGTTTGATGAGCAGCGTCCGGGTCTGGGGCGTGAGTTCGTCGCCGCCGTGGACGCGTCAATCGACAAGGTACTGGAGAACCCTCGCGCGTATCGCGCCGTGGATGCCCCCACCCGCCGATTCATCATCAAGCGATTCCAACACCTGTTGTTCTATGAAGCCGAAGCGGACAACGTACTCTTCCTCGGAGTTGTGCACGGTTCTCGTGAGGTAAACCGCTGGCTTGAACGCCGCCGCGGCTGAAGCAGGGCAGGGGCGTCGCTAGACACGTGGACGCCGGCGACACTGAGACGGAGCTGAACCTCAACAACCCGCCAGCCCGGTACAGATTCTTATGACTTGGTAGGGACACGCGGCAGCTTGTCCCTACGTAGACCGGACCGTAACGCAGAGGAACATGACATGCCCAAGTTCAACCAGGTGGCGCCGGCGTTTGCGGCTCGGGACTTTGAGGGGCTGGTGGCGTTCTATCGCGACGTGCTGGGCTTTGAGGTCGGCTACAAGACCGGCGTGTACGCCGTGCTGGCGCGTGACGGCGTTCAGCTTCACATCTACCCCGAGCGTGACGGCGCGGTCGGCGGCAACAACAGCGCCTCACTTCTTCGTCGACGGCGTGGACGAGATCTACGAGGCCGTGCGCGAGCGCGCCAACATCATCCACCCCATCAGCGACCAGGACTACGGCCTGCGCGACTTCCTGATCGCAGACCCCGAAGGCAACAAGATCGGCATCGCCCAGCGGCTGTGATTCGACCGTCGCCGACCCGCAACGCGGGGCGTACTTCGTCCACCACCTCAGCCGAAGAATTTCAGGTCAATGGACGCTTGCTGCGCGGAAGGCAGGTGCTGCAACAACCAGGCCGAAAACCCGGTCAAGATTCCGATGTCATGACCGTGCCGTTCACTTCAACGACTCGACTGCACGGCGCAGGTGCGACTGCAAGGCGATTTTTCTCACTTCCGATGCTAGAACCCCGCCATGCTCATTCCTTCGCGCATGGCAGTCCGGCGTCGCCGCGTCTTCGTGGTGGTGTACGCGCTGCTGATCACCTGCGGCATGGCGTGGCCGTTGCTCACCCCCTGGCTCCATGACCAGCACGAGGGCTACTGCTACGCGACACGGCTGATCACACTGGCCGAGGGCTTGAGTTCGCAGCATGCCCACCCGCGCTGGAGCCCCGAGCTCGCGGCCGGGCACGGCTATCCCCTGCTGAACTTCTATCCGCCGGGTTTCAGCTACCTTGCGCTGGCGTTCCTGCCGCTCGGCGCGGTGACGGCTGTCAAGGTCACGGTGGTGCTGGCGACATTCGCCGGGATTCTGCTGCTGTACGGGCTGGGGCGCCACGTCGGTGGATTCGCGGGCGGAATGGTCGCATGCACTGTGGGACCGCTGGCGACGTACACAACCTGCAACCTGTATACGCGCGGCGACTTCGCGGAGTACACGGCCTTCTTCGCAGCCGCCGGGGTAGCGTGGGCGCTGCTGTACGCGCTGAAGGCCAGGATGCGTCCGGGCCCGTTGCTGCTGTTCGCGGCGGCGTTCGGCGCGTTCGTGCCGCTGCATACGATCTCTTCCCTGGTGTACACCACGATCTTCGTGCTGATCGCCGCGGTGATGGCCGCGCGCCACCGTTTCAGCGCGGCGCGCTGGCTGCGTCTGGCCGGCGGGTTCGCGTTGGGCCTGGCCCTCAGTGCCTGGTACTGGCTGCCGGCACTGCTGGAAAACGCTACGTCTCGACCGATCGGATGCTGGACGGCGCGTACTTCATCGAGCTCCATTTCACCAGGTCGCCGAACTTCTTCCTGGCCGTCAGCCGCTCGCAGCCGGTACTCGGCCTGGTGATCACCGCGTGCTTCGTGTTCAGCCTCGCGGCCGCACTGAAGCTTCGTCGAAAGCGGGTCTGGCTGAGCCTGTGCGGGTTCATCGTGCTGGGTTGCATCATGCTGAACTTCCCGGTTTCGGAGCCGTTCTGGCAGCATGTTCCGCTCGTCCGCTACATCCAGTTCCCCTGGCGGCTCAACGGCCCCGCGGTTCTCTTCGCCTGCGCGGGGATGGCCGCGGCGGTGCGGGTGTTCAGGCCCTGGATGCGGCGACGCGTGCTGCCTGCCGGCGCGGCGTTGTTCGCGGTGCTGTGGCTGCTCGCGCTGGCGGTTTCGCTGCAGAAGCTCGTATGGATCCAGCCTTGCCCCGGTGATCTTGAACCCGGCGTGAATCACTGGGTCACGACCAGCGGCCGGGACGAGTACCTGCCAAAGGGCGTAGACAGGGCCCCCATCGAGTTTTCCGCTCCGCTGCTTACTCCTCAAGTCGTGGTTGAGTCGTCATCCGTTTCCGGCGCGGTCATCGAAGCAGTGGTCCGGTGCGACTCCGCGCAGCGCGTGGTCATACGGCAGTGGGCATACCCGGGCTGGGAAGTGCACGTCGACGACAATCCCGTAGCATGGCGCGCGGACGACCTCGGACGCCTCTGCCTGGATGTATCGCCGGGCAGGCACGAAATCCGTGCGGAGATGCGCCGCACGGGCATACAGAAGTCTGCGGAGTGGCTCAGCGGCTTGTCGGCGATGCTGGCCGGGCTGGGCGCGATCCGGCTGCTGCGCCGCAGCAAGCGCGAGCTCGAACACGGGTTGTAGGGACACGCAATCGCGTGTCCCTGCGGCTCATGAGCGATTGCATCTTCGACGGCCGTGTTTGATGATCGTGCGTTTCGAGTCGCGGACCGCCATGCCTCATCCAAGCTTGCCCCGTCGCCTGGAAGCTGTAACCTGACGGCATGCCGATCACCAGGGTGAAAGCGCGCGGAGTCGTGAAGTGGTACGACGCCCGCAAAGGTTACGGGTACGCGACGCGCAAGGGCGCGCCGGAGGTCTTCCTGCACTACGGCGCGATCCGCGGCGACGGAGTGATTGAGCTGAAGGCCGGCCAGGAAATCGAGTTCATCCTGGAACAGACCGAGCGCGGGGCAGTCGCCCACGAAATCGCGCTGATCGGCAAGTAGCCGGCTCAGTCGGTCTTTTCGCCCGGGGCGTCCACTTCGCGGGTTTCCGGCTCAGGTGCGTCCCCGTTGCCGGTCACTTCTTCCTCGATCTTCTTGAGCGCCTGCGACTTGCGCAGCATTGCCGTGTGGCGCTTGCGGATCTGCTCGTTGATGGTGTGCGACAGCGCGTACTGCGGGCCCGAAGCCGGCCGGACCTGCTCTTCCTTCGGCGCCAGCACGCCGCCCGAGATCACGAACTTCATGGCGTCTTCCACCGTCACGTCAACCTGGATCACTTCGTCGGCCGGCATGATCATGCAGTAGCCGGTCATCGGCGCCGGTGAACTGGGCACGTAGACGGTGACCATGCGCTTGCCGGTGGCCTCCTGAACCGACTTGAGGCCGGAGCCTGTCACGAAGGCGATCGACCACAGGTCGCGGCGCGGGTACTCGATCACGGCCACGGTGTCGAACTCGATGGTCTTGTTGTCGCTGAAGAAGAATTCGACCAGCTGCTTGGCGTGCGGGTAGATCGAGCGGATCACCGGCACCCTGGTGACGAACCACTCCAGCAGGCCCACGAACTTGCGCCCGAAGAAGTTGCGCGCCAGGAAGCCCAGCAGCACCACCAGGGTCAGGCCCAGCACGCTGGCCAGCAGGTAATCGAACCAGTGATAGGACTCCACCCGCCCGCTGTACTGGTTGTATGAGCGCTGCCAGCCGTTGGCGTCCAGGATGTACTGCAGCAGGCTGCGTTCTTTGCCGGGCGGGGTCAGTCCCTGGAACTGTTCCGGCAGGTCCATTACGCGGGGCATGCGGCGCAACGCCTGCTCGCTGTGGATGGCGCCGGGCACAGCGCTCTCCGCCCCGTTTGCGACAAAGAAGTTGTCGGGCAGGTACTCCAGTTCCTCGGGGCTGAGCTTGCGCGGCTCGTACAGCTTCACACTGTCGATGGCCTGGATGGTCAGCTCCACCACGTAAACGCGCAGGATGTCCCACACCCAGGCGAAAATCGCGATCGTGATCACCGCGGGCAGGATGATCGACAGCCCCTTAACGAACGCCCGCGTGATCGGACCGGCTTTCTTTTTCGGAGGTTTGCTCATGGACACCGCCCAGCGAAATGTAGGCGTGAGGGCGGGCCCGGTCAACAGCGCTTGACCGGTGTTACTCACCCAATAGACTTCATCGATGCGGATTCACCGGCACGACGTGCGGGACCTCGCGTTGTCTTTCGGCCTGGCGTTCGACCTGCGAAGGGTCACCCAGGCCGGTGTCGCGTTGTGCTGGACGCTGGTCGTGCTGCTGGGAGTCACGGGCATCCTGTCGTGGCGCGTCAGCGGCGGGCAGTGGCTGTCCGCGGAAGGGCTGATCGGGGCCTGGCTGGCGATCACCGGCAGCAGCTGGGGCCCGGGCGACCTCCTGCTGTGGGGCTGCAGCTTCGCCGGCTGGCTGGCCGGCTTCCTGTACCTGTGCGCGCCGGTGCTGCGCAGCGCGGCCCTGGACGTCTGCCGCGACGAACGCGAGCGCAACCCCTCCATCCCCGCCCTCAACCGCCAGGCGGCTTTTTCGCCGCTGCTCATGCTGCTGCTGCCCGCGCTCTGCTTCCTGCTGGTGCTGCTCTGGAGCCTGCTGACCTTCATCCCCGGCATGGCGGGCGCGATGATTTCCGCCCTGGCGCTGATCCCGGTGATGCCCGTCGCCCTGTTCGGCGCGGCGTTCCTGCTGGCAGGTTTCGCGGCCGCGCCCATGATGCCCCCCACAGCCATGGTGGAGGGGCGCGACTACCTTGAAACCGTGAGCCGCCCCGTCAGCTACGTGATGCAGCGCCCCGGGCTGTACCTCGCCTACTGGGCGGCAAAGCTGGGCGTGGTCGGCGCCTCCGCCCTGGCGGGCGGCGCGGTGCTGGCGCTGGCCTGGGGCATGGTGGCGGGCGCGCTCTGGCTGGTCGGTCAGCACGAGCTGCTGCAGGCCACCTGGCTGCAGGCCACGGTTTCCGGCGATCCCGAGAAAGAGGTCGCGCCGGCCGCGTTCGCGCTTGCAGTCGGGGCCTGGAGCACGGTTTTCCTGCTGGCGGCCTGGCTGATGGTGGTATCTCTGTCGGCGGACCTGCTGATCTACCTGTTGATGCGCTACCAGGTGGACGGCGTGACGTTTGACAAGATCACCGTGGCCGAGGAGCGCCTGCAGGCGCTGAAAACCGCGGTGGACACGGCCGAAGAAGCCGAGGAAGCCCGCCAGCGCTTTGACGCCGCACAGGCCAAAGACCCTGCCCCCACGGCCTGATTTGCCCAACCCTTTGCGCGCAACGGCGTTAAACTCAACGCCGCCCTGTGCGGGCGCGAACCATTGAGGAAGCCATGACGCGAACACTTGCCCGCTACCTGGTTGAAGAACGCGGTGTCCGCCAGGACAAGGTCGACAACCTGCTCAACAAGGCCAAGGAGTCCGGCGAGAAGCTGGATTCCGCACTGGTTGAGTCCGGCCTGCTGGGCGAATCCGAGATGCTGCAGTTCTTCGCCGAGCAACTGGGTCTGCCCTACGAGGGCGACCTTTCGCAGTACAAGCCCCACCCCAAGTTCGCCGAGAACGTGCCGGTCGGCTTCGCGCGCAATTACAACCTGGTGGCGCTGGATGAAGTCGGCGGCAGCGTGCGCGTCGCCACCTGCCGGCCGCTCGACCTGTACCCGATGGACGAGCTGGCGAGCCTGCTGCACAAGCCCATTGAGCCGGTGCTGGCCCCGCGCGTCGAGATCAGCGAGCTGATCAACAAGACCTACGCCCAGAAGTCGGAGATGAGCGACGAGGTCGAGAACGAGCTCGAGCAGGCGGGCATGCTCGACTCGGACATCGAGTTCGACGAAAAAACCGACATCCTGAACATCGCCACCGCGGCGCCCATCATCAAGCTGGTGAACACCATCTTCAGCCAGTCGCTGCGCATGCGCGCCAGCGACATCCACATCCAGCCCAGCGAGCACAAGCTTCAGGTGCGCTACCGCGTTGACGGCGTGCTGTACGACGTGATGACCCCCAGCAAGAAGCTGCAGGACGCCATCGTCGCGCGCATCAAGGTGATGGGAAAAATGGACATCGCCGAGCGCCGCCTGCCCCAGGACGGCCGCGCCAGCGTGAAGATGGGCGACGCCGAGATCGACCTGCGTATCAGCACCGTGCCCACCAACTTCGGCGAACGCGTGGTGATTCGTCTGCTCGAGAAGAACAACAAGCAGTTCCACCTGGCCGACATCGGCTTCATGCCCGACAACGAGGAGATGTTCAACACCTACCTCGAGTACTCCAACGGCATCATCCTGCTGACCGGCCCCACCGGCTCAGGCAAGACCACCACGCTGTACGCGGCGATCGGCAACATCAATCGGCCGGACATCAACATCCTCACCATCGAGGACCCGATCGAATACCAGATGCCGGGCGCCAGCCAGGTCGAGGTGAACGAGAAGAAGGGCCTGACGTTCGCCAAGGCGCTGCGCAGCTTCGTGCGCCAGGACCCGGACGTGATCCTGGTCGGCGAGATCCGAGACCTTGAGACCGCGCACATCGCCATCCAGTCGGCGCTGACGGGCCACCTGGTGTTCAGCACGCTGCACACCAATGACGCGCCCTCCACCGTGACGCGACTGGTGGACCTGGGGGTGGAGCCCTTCCTCGTTTCCAGCTCCGTGATCTGCGTGGCCGCCCAGCGCCTGGTGCGCCGCATCTGCAAGGAGTGCAAGTCGCAGTACGTGCCCGACGAGCGCGAGCTGCGCGGCTTCGACCTGACCATCCGGGACATCCCCGACGGCCACCTCTGGCACGGCCGTGGCTGCGAGGCCTGCTTCAAGACCGGCTACACGGGCCGAACGGCGATCCACGAGGTCATGCCGATCACCGAGCACATCAAGCAGCAGATCGTGGACAAGGTGGCGGCCGGCGAGATCAAGCGCGACGCGGTGAAGAGCGGCGGCCTGCGCACCCTGCGCATGGACGGCATCCGCAAGGCGCTGCTGGGGCAGACCACACTGGAAGAAATCGCCACCATCACCCAGCGCGACACGTTCTAGCAGCATTCGCAGTGCGAACTCTCTGGTGGGCCCGACAATCCTGTCGGGCCCGCCCTTTTTTGTGTTCCAATTCTCGGGCGATTTGCAGAAACTATTCAGGACAACAAGCAAGACTGAGACGGGAGGTGCCATGCTTGGGCAAGTGAACGTGCCGGTACTCGCCTGTCTCGGCCTGTTGGTTCTCCTGGTCGCGGTATCCTTGTTCCAGATCGCCCGCCCTAAGAAGCCCGGTACAACCAATTGGGAAACGCCGGCAAAGCAATCCGGCACGGATGCTAAGTGGAAGTGGTTGGCATTGGGGTTGGCAGGCTGGGCGCTGTTCAGCGGCGGTCGGTTCTTCTCATTTACGAATGACGTTGAGTTCACGTCCACGTCCGCGGACGGAAGCGTCAGGACACATGAGGTACAGCTTCCGCATAACGGTGCCGCAGTCAAAGCCAGGTTTCTGCTGCCGGACGGTTCGCCCGCCCAGGGCGGGTTGGCGCATGTGGAACGCAACACACCGAAGTTGGGTGGCTCATACGAGTTCAGCCGGTTTTCCGCTGCGGATGAGTCCGGCACCGTGCTTGTGAGCCACTACGAGGAGTGGCTATCCACCTTCAAGGTTGCCGAACCGACGCCTTACACCGTGCGGTTCATGTACAGAGACGACCTCTCAAACACCGTCTACCTGTACGAGAATCAGCTACCGGCGGACGGGGAACGACTACGGGATATCGGCGACATCAAGCTGGGCGAGACGGGGCATGACCTGACTTTCAAGTTGTACCTGAACGGTGAGCCATACACCGGACGAGCGACAATTCGAGGTTGGGATTCGGAGTCGCCCTTTGCTCCAAGGCTGACGGGAACGGGCGATACATACCGTATCGTTGGAATTCCCACCGTCGAAGAAGGCGGCAAGCACCAGCTCTCGTTCAACATTCAACTACTGGACGCGCGGTACCCGAACGGCGCGAACGTCAGTCGCCTGATCCTTCTGGAAGCAGGTAAGAAGCTGGAACGGGTGGCCGTAATCACCGAAAACTTCCGCATCGATTGACGGCACTTGCATCGGCCCGGGCAAACGCGAGAATTGACGGCCTGCCTCGGGACCCGGTCACATGCCTTCAGAAGAAACCAAGCGGCGCGGACGCGTCACACAGTCTTTGTTGCGCGCGCGCAGCGTCCAGCTCGGCATGCTTCCGCCGCCGCCGAAACTGGAGGGCGTCGACATCGACGTCTTCTACGAGGCCTGTGACGAACTCGGCGGCGACTTCTACGACTTCGTAACCGTCAGCCCCACTGAGCTCGGTATCGTGCTCGCCGACGTTTCCGGCCACGGGCTGGATGCCGCGCTGATGATGGCGGCCGCCAAGAAGACCCTTCAGATTCACGCGCGCCGCTCCAGTTCGCCGGCGGAGGTGCTGATCGCCGCCTGTGAGGACCTGGCCGACGACCTGCCCAAGGGCAGCTTCATCACGGTGTGGTACGGCGTGCTGAATTCGGAAACCGGCCAGCTGCGCTACGCCAGCGCGGGCCACAACCCGCTGATTCTGCGCAGGCAGGGCTCAAGCCAGGTCAGCCGCCACTCCGCCAAGGGCGTGGTGCTGGGCTCGGTGTTCCTGAAGGCGATGCAGGAAGGCCTTGAAGAGCAATCGCTTCAGCTTCAGCACGGCGACACCGTGCTGCTCTACACCGACGGTGTCACGGAGGCTGCCCGCCCCGACGACGAGCAGTTCGGGCTCGATCGCCTGGGCGGCGTGGTGGCGAAAGCAGAAACCGCCGACAGCGCCGTCCTGCTGGCGGGCGTGCTCGAAGAATTGAAAGGCTTCTGCGCCGGCCGCGTCTGGGAAGACGACGTTACGCTGCTCGGCTTCCGCTTCCTGGGAAACCCGGAGGCCAAGCCGGTCTGGCGCCAGAAGATCGACACCAACCTGCTGCCGCGCTCGGACTCGTTCATCGCCCGCGAAGACGAAAGCGCCGAGATCCGCACGCACATCGAGAACGGCCGGCGCATCGTCGCCATCGTGGGCGTGGCGGGCCTCGGCAAAACGCGCCTGGCGCTGGAGAGCGCGCGGGCGCTGGGCCGCGACTACCCCGGCGGCGTGTGGATGGTGCAGCTCGCGGCCTGCCGCGACGAGGCCGCGCTGTTCAATGAAGTCGCCGCCAACCTGCGCCTCACCATGAACGGCAGCGAGTCGCCCGCCCAGCAGTTGGGCCGCATGCTGGGGCTGCGCGGCCCCACACTGATGGTGCTGGACAACGCCGAGGGCGTGATTGAGCCGCTGCGCGGCGTGCTGCAGCGCTGGCAGGTGCTGGCGCCCGAGCTGGTCTGCATCGTCACCAGCCAGATCCGCCCCGCCGTGCGCGGCGTACCGGAGATCGCGCTGCGCCCGCTGTCGCTGCCGGCCAAGCCCTCCAGCGACCCGGAAGTCGCCGGCGGGTACGCGGCGGTGAAACTGTTCGTGGACCGCGCCAGGCGCGCCAGCCCCGAGTTTGCCCTGACGCGCGACAACGTGGCGGATGTGCTCGGCATCTGCTCCGAGCTCGGCTGCATGCCGCTGGCGCTTGAGCTGGCGGCGTCGCGCATGCACGTGCTGACGCCGCGCAAGGTGCTGCAGCAGCTGCGCAACCCGTCGTCTCGCGTGGCGGTGATGCGCGCCCGCAGCGAAGGCCTGGCCTCGCCCTACTCCTCGATGCGCGAGGCCCTGGAATGGAGTTTCGGCTACCTGGAAGACTGGGAGCTGGACGCCTTCCGCCAGCTCTGCGTGTTCGCCGGCGGCTGCTACCTCGAGGCCGTCGAGAAGGTGGTGCAGGTGCCCGGCCGCGAGGCGCAGCAGGGCGCGCTGGACGCCATCGAGGCGCTGCTGGACAAAAGCTTCCTGTGGCGAGAGGCCACGCCCTACGGCACGCGCTTCCATGCCTTCTCGGCGCTGAGTGAGTTCGCCCGCCAGCTCGGCGAGCCCGACCCGGCGCCAGAGGCCGTCAAGCGCCACATCGCGTACTTCACAGCCTACGCCGACCACTGGCAGGAGCGCTTCAACGGCCCCGATTTCATCGAGTCCAACGACCGCCTGTCGCTCGACCGCGCCAACCTGCTGGCCGCCGCGGACGCAGCCATCGCCGCCCGCGACATCGACTCCGCGGCCGTGCTGCTGAGCGCGGTGCGCGCCATCAGCGCGCGGCAGGGCGGCTCGGCCGACGTGTTGCCGCGTGTGCGCGCCGCGATTGACGCGTGCCGCAAGTGCAGCCCGGGGCTGCTGGCTTCGCTGCTGAACGTGCAGAGCACCGCCCTGCTGATGCTGGGTGATCCCCATGAGGCGCTGCGCACGTCGCGCCGCGCGTTCGCGCTGGTGAAGGACGAGCCGGATTCGCTGGCGCGCGCGCAGGCGGCCTACGCCGTGGCGCACCTGCAGAGCACGCTCGGCGAGGAAGAAGAAGCCGACACCGGCATGCGCCGGGCGATCGAGGCGCTGAAGCGTCTCGGCAAGCTGGAACAGGCCGCGCGCGGCCACATGGTGCTGGCCGGGATGCGCGCACGCCAGCAGCGCATCGAGGAAGCGCTGAAAGAGTACGAGGTCGCCGAGCAGATGTCCCGCGAGGTGGACAGCCGCTTCAACCTGCTGGGTGTAAGCGTGATGCGCGCCTCGGCCTACATTGCGTTGGGCCGGCTGGATGACGCCTGGGCCGCGCTGGATGCCGGCGAGAAGCAGGCCGTTCGGCTGGGCTTCACCGAGGGCCTGATCCACTGCATCCGCGACAAAAGCCAGATCCTGATCCGCCGCGGCCGGCTTGACGAAGCGCTTGAGCAGCTGCTGCACGCGGGCCAGCTCGCGCGCGAAGCCGGCCTGTCGCGCGTCACCGCGATCGTGGAGGCTGACATGGCCGAGCTGTCGCTGGAAGTCGACGACATCGACGCCGCCGGCGAGCACGCGGGCCTGGCGCTGGACATCTTCCGCGACATCCGCGAACCGGGCTCGATCGCGAGGGCCGCGCGGCTGCTGGCGGAAACCGAGATCGAACGCCGCGAGTATGCCTCCGCGCTCAAGCACCTCGATGAGGCTCTCGACGCGCTGGGCAAGCTGGAGAATCAGAACGAAACCTGCATCGTCGAGGCGCTGCGCGGCCTGGCCCTGGTGGGCGTCGACGCCGCGGACGGCGCCGAGAAGCTGGCCGCCGAGGCCCTGCGCCGCGCCGAGGAAGCCGGCGCCACCCGCCAGGACGCCTACCTGCTGCTGCTGGCCAGCCACGCCCGCTGCCTGCTGGCGCTCGAGCGCGTGGCCGACGCCAACCGCGCGGCCGCCAGGGTCCGCGAGCTGGCCGCCGACGCCGGCTACAGCGCGTATTCCACGGAGCGCATCGCGCGCAAGGCGCTCAGACTGCTCGAGGTCTCCGCGCGCGGCACCGCGCCGCGCGTGCGGGTGCATTGCGCGTTGTGCGGCCAGCGCTACATGGGATCGCGCGAGCGCATCAGGGCCTTGAAGAAGTGCATGCGCTGCGGCCATACTCCATTCCAGGCAGCCGATGTTCCGGACGGAGACCAGCCATGAGTTCAAGCCAACTTGATCTTTTTGCCGCCGCCGCGCTGCAGGGCCTGCTGATCGACCGCGAGTGGGACGACGCCGAAGAGCTGGCCCGCGAGGCCTTCCGCATCGCGCGCGCCATGATGGCCGAGCGCCTGCGCCAGAACGAGCTGCCGGACAGCGAAGTGATGGAGTCCGACATCCTCGCCGAGCCGCTGGAGGTGCTGGACCTCGCCCTGCGCATCACCAAGAAACTGCGCGCCATCGGCATCGAGCGCGTAAGAGACCTCACCCTCACCACCGAGCGCCAGGTGCGCAACACCGGCCTCGGCGACGAGAGCGTTGCCGAGATCCGCAACGCCCTGCACCGCCACGGCCTGACGCTGTCCCAGTAAGCCCGGGCGATTTCGGCCCCGACCCTACAAACCGACCGGTGTGTTGTAATCGCGCGCTGCGGCCGCAGCGGGTACTTTCATGGCGTGGGAACGAGGCCGACAGGCTGAAATCCACCCGCCGCGGGGCCGGAGCCACCGCGTCAAACAGCGGCACCCCCGCCGCAGGACGCAGGTGAACTCGCCCCGCCGGAGCGGTCACTCCAACCACGGGCGCAGAGGCCAAAAGGGCCGAAGCGCCCGCCCGCCTTTAAAGGCTGATTCCAAACTCTCTCGCGGTCTGTTTCGGGCGGGGCGCTTCGAACCTCGGCGTCCCTCTACTCGCGGCGGAACCCTTGCCTACGCGGCGTTGCGGTAGTCTTCGCCTTCGATCCGGGGCGACATTTCAAGCAGCCTTTGCACCCGCGCTTCCATGGGCGGGTGGGTGCTGAACAGGGCGCTGATCCCGCGGCCGCTTAGCGGGTTCACGATGAACAAGTGCGCAGTGGCGGGCTCGACCCGGTGGTCGGGCTTGATGTGGTGCACGCCGTAGTGCAGCTTCTGAAGCGCGCGGGCAAGCGGCACGCCGCTGCCTACCAGCTTCGCACCGGTTTCGTCGGCCAGGTACTCGCGCGAGCGCGAGATCGCCAGCTGGATCAGCGTGGCGGCAAAGGGCGCCACCAGCATGGCCAGCAGGGCGCCGATGGCGCCCAGGGGTTGTCCTCGTCGTTGCTGCCGCCGAACATCACCACCCACATCAGCATGTTGGCGACCATGCTGATCGCGCCGGCAAAGGTCGCCGCGATGGTGCTGATCAGCGTGTCGCGGTTGATCACGTGCCCCAGCTCGTGTGCCAGCACGGCCTGCACCTCAGCGTGATCCAGGATCTGCAGCAGGCCCTCGGTTACAGCGACGGCCGAGTGTTTGGGGCTGCGGCCGGTGGCGAACGCGTTTGGGGTGTGGTCGGGCACGATGTAGACGCGGGGCATGGGGATGTCCGCGCGGCAGGCGAGTTCCGCCACCATGGCGTGCAGCTCAGGGGCCTGATCGGGGCCGACTTCGCGGGCGCGGTAAAGCGCCAGCACCAGCCTGTCGGAGAACCACCAGGCGCCGAAGTTCATGGCGACGGCGATACCGAAGGCGACCAGCATGCCGACGTAGCCGCCGATCAGCCAGCCCATGCCGACGGCAACACCCGTCAGCAGGCCCAGAAACAGTGCGGTTTTGAAGCGGTTCCACATGGCTCACTATCCTCGGGCAACGGCCCTGTTCGCGGATTCAACACCAGCGCCGGGGCGGTAATTCCCGGAACCAGCGCCCTCAACAGCGGTTATTGAGCTAAAAGCGTGGCGGATTTCGCGAGGAACCATGCTGATCCGCCCCGAAACCAGCGACGACATCGCCGCCATCCACGCGGTGAATGCTGCGGCATTCGAGACTTCCGCCGAGGCCGAACTGGTGGATGGCCTTCGCGCGGCCAGGGTGTCGCCGTTCATCTCGCTGGTGGCCGAGACCGGCGGCCGTGTGGTCGGGCACATCCTGTTTACGCCGGTGCAGGTGGTCGGCGAGGGCACATGGGATGCACTGGCGCTGGCCCCCATGGCCGTGCTGCCCGAGTTCCAGCGCCGCGGCATCGGCTCGCAGCTTGTGCACGCCGGGCTGGAAGCTTGCCGCGCGGCCGGGCACGAGGTGGTGTTCGTACTGGGCCACCCGGAGTTCTACCCGCGCTTCGGCTTCCGCCGCATGAGCGAGTTCGGCATCACCTGCGAGTTCAATGCGCCCGACGAAGTGCTGATGGTGCTGGAGCTGACGCCCGGCGCGATCGTCGGCCGCCGGGGCGAGGTGCGCTACCACCCGCTGTTCCAAGGCGTATAGCCCATTCCAAAGGGTTGCTTCGTTTCCCATCGCGGCCGCTGATTGCGCGGCATAGGCTTATGTCGGGGACCGGCAATAGGGCCGGGAACCGGCAGGAGAGGCGAAACTCGAGGAGGCAACCATGTACCGGCTGATCTGGTTGGCGGCGTTCTTTGCGATCTGTGCCGTCTACTTTGTCGAGGGCCTGTGGGTACTGGGTGTCGTCCTGCACTGCCTGCTGTTCTTCGCCTGGCTGGTGGTCGCGCCCGGTGAAAGCCGCAGGAAGGAGTAGCCCCGCCCCGCGCCCGCGCACATGGAAAGCCTCGTCCGTGGGCGGCCGCAGTTCTGCCGGCTTTCAGCTCCGGGCGTTTCATGGTGAATTCTGGCCGGTACTCTACTGGCTGGGTTGTTCCCAGGACAGGAAGGCTGCCTGGGGAGACAACGCGTGGGCCGGCGGCTCGTCCAGCAGGATTACGCGGGCCTCCCCCTCGGGCTCGAGGCCCGCGGCGTGCGCGGCCTGCAGCAGGGCCGGCGCGTGGCGCGTGCCGTCGCGCAGCTTGAGCGCCCCCGACAGCAGGAACACCCAGCGCGCGGCGCCAACCTCCAGCTTGTCGCCCGCGTGCAGCGTGACGGTCTGCTTGCCGCGGGCCCAGTCCGTGCGCTGGGCGTGAGCCAGGTGCTGCCAGGCCGCGTCGCCGCGCAGCAGGTTGTCGAGCACGTGGCGGGCCCAGGCGTCCTCGACCTGATTGCGCAACTCGGGTGATTCCTCCATCAGCTTGCGCACGTCGGGGAAGCGCAGGCGCAGGGCGGTCAGTGTGGTGGCGGCGCGCACGCTGGCGCTGCGCGGCTCGCCGGTCAGCAGGGCCATTTCGCCCAGCACCTCGCCGCCGCCGATGATGTCCAGCAGGCGCTCCTGTTCACCTTCGCCCTTCACCACGTGGGCGGCGCCGCGCGCGATGATGAACATGGCGTCGCCAGGCTCGCCCCTCGTGCAGCAGCAATTCATCCTTGGCGAACACCGCCTCTTCGGCGGCGTCGGCCAGCAGCTTCAGCAGCTTCGGGTCGAGCGACTGGAACAGCGGGATGCCGCGCAGCAGCTCGGCGGCCGAGGGCAGCTCCGCGCGCGTCGGCGACATGGCGAGCTCGGCCATGCGGCGCTGGATGATCTCCAGGAAGTCGTCCGCGACGGCCGCCGGCACCAGGCCCTCTTTCTCGAACTGCTCCAGGGCGCCGCGCTCGAGGTTCAGCTCCACGCGCTTGCCCAGCCGCTTCTCGATGGCGCTGGCGACCTCGGGCGCGTTGGCGCGCAGGTCTTCCAGCGACTGCTGCGCCTCGCGGCGGAAGCGCTGGTAGGCCGCGGTCACCTTCCGCACCGGCTCGGACTCGCGTTCCGGGCTCTGCTCCAGGCTGTGCAGCACGCGGGCCGCCGCCACGGACTCGGCCCATGCCAGCTCGTAGAGGCGCGAGATGCCGAGGAACGCCAGGCGGCCGCTGACAAAGGGCAGCTTGCGCAACAGGCGCAGCAGGCGGTTGCGCGCGCGCAGCAGGCGGCCGGTGCGGCTGTCGGGCGCGGCGGTGTCGCCGGCCGCCAGGCGCTCGAGCTGCGACTCCAGCTCAAAGGCCAGGATCTGCTGGGTGGGGCCGCTGATCAGGCCGGTCTGGTTGGATTCGTCGTAGGCCGAGCGCTCGACGGCGATGGCCTGGTACCAGGCCAGTTGCGCCAGCTCGGCGGGGTCTTCGCGGCGCAGCTCGTTGCGCGACTCGCGCAGGTGCTCCTCGACCACGCGGCGGCGCTCGCGCATGGAGGCGCGGATTTCGTCCCAGTGGATGGTGCGGTAGCGCGTGCGAGCCGCCAGCCGCTCGATGTCGGCCTCCACCTGCTGCAGCACGCGCGACTGCGCCAGCAGCCGCAGCAGCCTCTCACCGGGCGGGCGCTTGCCGAAACCCAGCTTGCGCAGCAGCAGGCCCGTGGTGGTGCCGTTCACCAGGATGGTCAGCAGCACCACGCCCGCGGTCACGCGCAGCATCTGGCCGCGCACATCCGGCGGCAGTTTGTCGTCGGCCGCCACCAGCAGCACCAGCGCCAGTGATACCGCGCCGCGCAGGCCGCCCCAGGCGATCACCGTCGCCTGGCGAGCTGTCACTTTCGGGCCCAGCAGGCTCATCACGGGCTGGAACAGGAACACGGCGGCAAAGCGGATCAGCATGATGCCCGCCCAGGCCGCCAGGGTGACCAGTACGCCCAGCAGCGTGAAGTGCTCGAACTGGCCGGCGATCACCATGCCGGCCAGGAAGAAGATCAGCGTGTTGGCGACGTGCGCCATCATGCCGAGGAACTGGTGGGCGCGGTGGCGCACCTCGGGGCTGATCGCGGTGTGGCCCGGGCCGCTCATCCACAGGCCCACGGTCACCACGGCGATCACGCCCGAGACGTGCAGCGAGGCCTCGCCCAGGATCATGGCCGCGTAGCCCATCACCACGATCAGCGTGATTTCGACCTTGGGCTCGTCGAAGATGCGGCTCAGCAGCCACGACAGCGCCAGCGCGATCACCAGCCCCAGGCCGATGCCGCCGGCCAGCACCTTGACGAAACTGCCCAGGGCGGGCGCCAGCTGGAAGTCGCCGCCGGCGGCAATGCCGATCAGCAGCGTGAAGGCCACGATGGCCGTGGCGTCGTTGAGCAGCGACTCGCCCTCGATCAGCAGCGCCAGCCGCTTGGGCGCGCCGACGTCGCGCAGCAGGGCCACCACGGCGACCGGGTCCGTGGCGCTGATCAGCGCGCCGAACACCAGCGCGACCGGCAGCGACCACTGCCAGCCCAGGCCCGTCACGCCCAGCATCAGCGCGGCGGTGGCAAGCAGGCAGGCCAGCATGGCGGGAATCGCCAGGGTGGCGATCGGCCCGATGTTGCGCCCGAACTTGTAGGTGTCGAGCGACAGGGCGGACTCGAACACCAGGGTGGGCACGAACACGAAAAGCACCAGGTCGGTGTTGAGCGCGGCGCCGGAGGCCATGGATTGCAGGCCGTGGGGCAGCAGCTCGTGGCGGCGCAGCAGCAGCAGCAGGGCGCCGACGCCAAGTCCCAGCACCAGCATGGCGACGGAATAGGGGAACTTGTAGCGCCTGGCGGCCAGCTTCACGCCCGCGCCGACGGCCAGCACGAAGCAGGCCACCAGCACGATGGTCAGTTCAGGCCCGTGTTCCATGGCAGGCGCCCCACAATCAGAAACGCCGGCATGGCGTTGTGACGTCCATTGGAGGTTGGAGGTCAGAGGTTAGAGGTCGGAGGTTAGAGGTCAGAGGTCGGGGAGGATGTACCGCAATCGGTTTGTGAAGTTCGCCTGCCGCCTGCCGCCTGCCGCCTGTCACGCCATCGGCCGCGCGCTTGCGCTTGCGGCTCCTGTTCCTGCCTCCTGCTTCCTGCCTCCTGCCTCCTGCCTCCTGCTTCCTGCTTCCTGCTAATACACGTAGAAGAATTCCTCCACCGTGTGCTCCATGGGCGGCTCGATCTGCTGCCAGCCGGAGTCGATCTTCAGCAGCGTCATCAACTGCTCATAGTGCAGGCGGTCGCGGAAGGTGATCTTCTCCGAGACCACGCCGGTGGGCACGTCGCTGGCCCACAGCTCCAGGTCCTTGAAATCAAAGCCCTTGGCGCGCAGCCAGGCATGGAACTGGTGCAGCTTGTCGAAGGTGCTGTGGGTCGCGCCGCAGCCGCAGTTGTGGCGGCGCAGCAGCACGTAGGCCGCGGCGTGCAACTCGTTGCGCCGCTCGCCCTCGTGCACTTCCATGGTGCTGGCGCGGCTGGGCGCCTTGGGCGGGTGGCTGTTCAGGTCCACGGGCACGATCTCAAGCAGCCCTTTCGGCCCCATCTCGAGGCTCTTCACCTTGCCGTCGGCGTAAATGTCGATACGCCCCGCCGGGTTGGGCACAAAGGGCGGCACGAAGCCCAGCAGCACCGAGTGATAGGTGCCGTCCTGGGCGCTGCTCAGTACCCGGTGCTCGATGGCCTTGGCCGCGCCGTACACCTCGAGGTAGCTGCGCACCACCGGCGGCGGGTCGCAGATCACGAACTGGCGGTTGTACTTCTCGGCCACCTTGATCAGGTCCAGCAGCGTGGCGACGGCCGCGGAGTCGATCTGTTCAACCTGGTGCAGGTGCAGGATGCGGTGCCCGTCGATCTCGAACAGCTTGCGCTGCCTGATGTACTGCTGCAGGCGGGGCACCAGCACGTTGTCAACGCGGGCGGGCAGCGTGGTGACGACGGCGCGGAAATCGCGCGGGATGGTGATTTCGGCCATGGCGGGGCTCCTGTGTACAGGTGCTAACCGCGGGAGAGCCTAGTTTGTTCCGCGCCCCGCAGCAGCAGCCAGGTTGGGCTCGCTTTCGCCGGCGCCCGACTCGAGGTTGCGCAGGGCCTGGCGGCGCTCCTCCCAGCGGCCGATGCGGGCGTCGATCACGTTGACGGTGTGGTTCTTGATGCGCCGCAGGGCGACCACGATGTCGCTGAACACCATGCCCGCCAGCGCCTCGCAGCGCCCCTCGCGCACGCGGGCCAGGTGGGCGTCGCGGATCTCGTCGGCGCGCACGCCGATCGCGTCCGCCAGCCGCACCAGCTCGCGCACTTCGTCGTCGGTCATATCCACCTTCTGGTGGGTGATCACGAACTCGGCAGCCGCCTTCAGGAACTCGCCGACCCGCGCGAACAGGTCGTCAAGCTCCTGCCATGCGTCGTCTGAGAACTTCAGGTTGTCACGGAACATGCGGGAGCGGTACTTGGTCAGGCTCTGGCAGTAGTCCACCACGCTTTCCAGCTCGTCGCTGATGCGGATCAGCGCGTAGCCGCGCTTGGCCTGCTCGGCCGTCATCGGCAGCTGCATCACCTCGGTGATGAACAGCGTGACTTCCATCTGGATGTTGTCGGTGACCTGCTCCAGGTGCTCGACCTGCTTGAACAGGTCAGGCTGGTCGGCCTGCAGGCGCACGTACTTCGTGGCGTCGCGGAAGGCGTCCAGCGTGACGTCGCCCATCAGCCGGATTTCGCCCTCGGCCTCTTCCAGTGCCAGCTCGGGCGCGATGTTGGACATGTTGCCCGAAAGCTTCAGGCGCTTCTTGCTGCGCTTGCCCTTGTCCGGCTTGAGCCATACCACCAGCTTCACCAGCAGCGGCAGCAGCGGCAGGAAGAACAGGTTGTTGGTGAGGTTGAAGCCGCTGTGGCCCGCGGCGATCTTCATCATGATCAGCGGGTCCACGCCTTCCGCGGCGCCGGTGCCATCCACCTTGAACAGGCCCGAGATGATGCCGGGCACGCCCTCGACCACGGTCTCCACGGCGCCGACGTACCAGGGGAAGATGATCACCATCACCGTCACGCCGATCACGTTGAACATGATGTGCGCGTAGCTGGCGCGCTTGGCGTCGATGTTGCCGCCGATCGCCGCCAGGTGCATGGTGATGGTCGTGCCGATGTTCTCGCCCAGCACCAGTGCTGCCGCGGTGTGGTAGTCGATCTGGCCCGTGGCCGCCAGCGACATGGTGATCGCCAGCATCGCCGAGCTGCTCTGCACGATAAAGGTCAGCGCGCAGCCCAGCACCACGCAGGCCAGGATCGAGAGGATGTTGTCGGCCTGGATGATCTTCATCAGGCCCTGGAACTCCTCACTGCCCGCCAGCGGCTTGAAGCCGCCCGACATGAACTCGAGGCCGATGAACACCATGCCCAGCGCGATCAGCACCTTGCCGATGGCCTTCCACTTCATCGACTTCGCGAAGAACATCGGCACGAAGCCGGCGCCCACCAGCAGCAGGCCGTATTTGCCGATCTTCACGGCGATGATCCAGCCCGTGATGGTGGTGCCGATGTTGGCGCCCAGCACCACGCCCACAGCCTGCGTCAGGTTCATAAGACCGGCGTTAATGAAGCCGACCAGCATCACGGTGGTGACGCTGCTGGACTGCACGATCACGGTCAGCAGCACGCCCACGCCCATGGCGACGACGCGGTTGTTGGTGAGCCAGCCGATCAGCTTGCGGATGAAGTCGGATGCCAGAGCCTGCAGGCTTTCGCTCAGCAGCTTCATGCCGAACAGGAAGATGCCCAGGCCGCCGAGAACGGTGTAGGCGAGGGTGAACCACTTGCCGGCATCCATGCTGTCGCTCCAGTGTCGTCGGCGACAATAGCGAGCGGACCCCGCCGGATTAAAGAGCATGCCAAGGAAATGTTAACCGGCCTCCGCGCGCCCCTGCTGACAGGCGGCCGGGGGACGCTAAAACCATAACGGCCATGGAAAACGTCGATAAAAGCCTGATTGCCGCGGTGCTGGCCGTGCGCCACGGCGCCCTGCCCGCCGACCAGGCCGCGCAGATACTGGCCACCTCTGCCGACAGCGCCGAGGCCCTGCAGCGCGTGGAATCGGCCCTGGGGGCCGACGAGTTCGGCGCCGGCACGGCTGTGATAAGCCCCTCCCTGGTCGACATCGTGGCAGACCGCCTGCAGGCCGACGCGGGCCTGAGCGACCTTGGTCTCGATGAGACCACGGTGCGTACCCTCAGCGAAATCCGCCGCCTCAAGGCCGACCACCCGGCCGTGCGGGACACGCTGCTGTCGATTTCACCGACCCGCATGGTGAAGGACCTCGACCTCGAGGAAATGCCGCTGATCGACGCGGCCGACAGCGCAAGCCCCACCGCGCGCCCGCAGCAGAGCTCGCGCAAGAAGCCCAGCTCGCAGCTGCTGCGCGCGATCGCCCGCGCCGAGCGCTACACCGTGCAGAAAGAGCACGCCCGGGGCGGCATGGGGCGCATCCTGCTGGCCCACGACAACGTGATCGGGCGCGAAGTGGCGCTGAAAGAACTGCTGCCGTCGCGCATGCCCACCGGCTCTGTGCCCGCCGACACCGAAAGCTCGCGCGGCCTGACCGAGCGCTTCCTGCGCGAAGCCAAGGTCACCGGCCAGCTCGAGCACCCGAACATCGTGAGCGTCTACGAGATCGGCAAGAACGACGACGACAGCCTGTACTACACGATGAAGTTCGTGCGCGGCAAAACCCTCTCGAGCAAGCTGAAGGAAATCGCCAACAATTCCTCGCTCGACAAGAAGGCCAAGCTGGCCGCGCGCCTGAAGCTGCTGGACAGCTTCGTGGACGTCTGCAACGCCATCGCCTACGCGCACAGCAAGGGCGTGGTGCACCGCGACCTCAAGCCCGAGAACGTGATGCTGGGCGAGTACGGCGAAACCATCGTGCTGGACTGGGGCCTGGCCCGCGTGAAGGGCCAGGAAGACGCCGTTGCGGAAAAGCTGATCCAGACCACGCGCTACATGTCCAGCAGCGTGGTGGAGGGCCAGACCGACAAGCTCACCCTCGACGGCAGCATCGTCGGCACCCCGGCCTACATGGCGCCCGAGCAGGCCCGGGGCGAGCTGGATGAAATCGACGAGCAGTCGGACGTCTATTCGCTGGGCGCCGTGCTGTACGAGATCCTGACCGGGCGTCCGCCCTTTGACGGGCCCACCGCCGGGCTGATCATCCAGCAGGTGCTGCACGGCAAGCCGCTGCGGCTGTCGGCCATCACGCCGGACTGCCCGCCGGAACTGGAGGCGCTGGTCGAGCGCGCGATGGCCAAGGAAAAGGCTGAGCGCCTCAAGAGCGCCGCCGACTTCGCCGAGGAAGTCAAGGCGTTTCGCGACGGCCGCACCCTGCAAAGCTACTCCTACAGCGCCCGCGAGCTGGCCTGGCGCTGGGTGGCGCGCCACAAGGGCGGGGTGATCACGGCGGCGATCGTGTTCTACCTGCTGATCGCGGGGGCGATGTTCCATTACGCGCAGCTTCGCCAGGAGAAAGAGCTGGTCGAGCAGGAGAAGGCCGACGCACTGGCCGCGCGAGCGCAGGCCGAGCAGGCGTCCTCAGACGCCCACAAAGCCGAGCAGGACGCGCGTCGCGCCAAGGAGCAGGCCGAGCAGAAGGAGCGGGACGCCCTCAAGCTGGCCCAGGAGAAGGACCGCGCGCTCGCCGGCTGGGACCAGACCCTGGCCGACGCCTACGCCATGCGGGTGCGCCTGGCCATGGCGCAGCACGACCACAACGCGGCGCTGGCGTTCGCGGCGGCGGCCCAGCGTTCGGCCGAGCAGCCGGAAGCCCGCGGCGCGCTGCTTTCGACGCCGCGCGTGTGCCAGCTGCTCTGGAGCTTCGCGCCCGACAAGCCGTCCACCCAGGAGATCTACCAGTTCTTCGACGTGCGCTTCAGCCCCGACGGCCGCCTGGTCGCCACCGGCATGAGCGACGGCCGCGTGTGGTTGTGGTCGGTCGAGACCGGCCACGTCGCGCAGCTTCTGCAGCTCGGCACATCGCCGGTGCACGACGTGGCGTTCTCGCCCGAGGGGCGCTTTCTGGCGGCCTGCGACGAGAACGGCCAGGTGCGCATCTGGGAGCGCGACGAGGGCAGCGGCCAGTACGCCTTCGAAGGCATGGAGTTCAACAGCGGCGAAAGGCGCGAGCGCGTGAACTCGCTGGAATTCAGCCCCGACGGGCGCAGCCTGGCGTGCGGCGGCGTGAGCGTGCTGCTCTACGAGCTGGCGACCCGCGCGCGGACCCGCTTCGAAGGCCCGGCCGGGCACGAGCCCATGTACGTCAGCTTCAGCCCGGACGGGCGCACGCTGCTGAGCACATCGATACGGTTCGAGGATTACTTCGTGCGGGTGTGGGACGTGCAGGAACGCAAGTTCAAGCGCGGCCTGCTGGACCAGACCTCGATGAACGAGATGTTCGCCGCCTGGGCGCCCGACGGCTCGCTGTTCGCCACCAGTACCCTGCAGGGGCAGATCATCCTGCGCGACGGCACGAGTTACAAACAGCTCGGCATGCTGATCGGGCATACCAGCTCGGTGCTGGGGCTGGCGTTCTCGCCCGACGGCGGTTCGCTGCTCAGCTGCTCGGCCGACGGCACCATGCGCATGTGGGACGTGCGCGCGCGCGAGCAGACCCTTTCACTTACCGGCTTCACGGACTGGATCCAGTCCGTCAGCTTTGCCCCCGACGGGCGCAGCATCTGCGCGCGCGACACCACCGGACGCGTGCTGGTGTGGGCCGTGCCCCAGGAGAGCAGCCAGGCCTTCCGCGGGCACGGCGGCGACGTGATGGACGTGCGCCACAGCCCGGACGGCGCGCGCTTCGTGACGGCGGGCTGGGACGGCAGCGTGGTGCTGTGGGACGAGCAGACCCGCGCGCCGGTCCGGAACTTCAGCGCGCCGCTGGTGCAGTTCTTCGCCGCCGACTTCCTGGGCGACCGCGTGGTCGCGGGCGGCAGCAACGGCGTGTACATCTGGGACGCCGCAAGCGGCGAGCAGCTGGCCCACCTGCGCAAGGGCGACTACGTCACCGACCTGGCCGTCGACAAAGACGCCCGGCGCTTCTGGGTGGTGCAGTACCGCTCGGCCCACTGCTACGACGCCGCGAGTTTCGAGCACCTGTTCGAGACCCACCGCCACGCGCAGCTGGCCGTGGGCGTGCGGCTGGCCCCGGACGGGACCCGCGTCGCCACCACCTCGCAGGACGGCACGATCATCGTGTCAGGCGCCTCGGACGGCAAAGGCCGGCTCAGCTACGACGCCAACGCCGGCACCTGCTACTCCGTGGACTTCAGCGCCGACGGCAGGCTGATGGCAGGCGCCTACGACGACCGCAGCGTGCAGGTCTGGGACCTTGAGCAGCGCCAGGTGGCGCACACGCTGCTCGGCCACGACGGCATCGTGTTCTCCGTGCGCTTCAGCCCTGACGGAAGATCGCTGGTCACCAGCTCGCAGGACCGCACCGTGCGGGTCTGGCGCACGGACGACTTCAGTTGCCTGGCCGTGTTGAAGGGCCACGGCGAGACGGTGTCGCGCCTGTCGATCGACCCGGACGGCTTCACGCTGCTGACCGCTTCGCAGGACGACAGCGTGCGCAGCTGGCCGCTCGACCAGCTTTCCCTGCCGCGCGAGGAATTCCATGCCCTGGGCTTCGCCGTCACCGGGCTGAGCGTGAACGAGAAAGAGTTCGCCGCGCGCATGGACGCGGACTGGCCCAGGGGTGTGGCCGACCACCGCGTCCTGCTGACCGCGCGGCTTAAACGCGACAATGAGCTGCGCCGCTATCGTCAGGAGTTCGAGGCGCGCTTTGAGGGCTTCCGCTACATCGACCGCGTCAACGCCCAGGGCGCCCGCGTGCGCCGCTACCTGCCGGCACGGGCCAAGGACGCTTCCGGCCGCCTGGTCGGCCCCGCCCGCGGCGTCGTCAACCACGCCGCCTGGTGGGCCGCGCAGCACCCGGACTGGGCGCCCGGCCTGCTGCGCGCGCCGATCGTCACCGAGGTGCTTGAGGAAGGCCAGGCCACCGAGCTCGGCCTGATGGTCGGCGACCTGCTCTGGAGTGTTGACGGCAAACGCGTGCAGGACCGCGACGAGTTGAAGACGCTGCTGGATGAGCTGGCCGGGCGCGAGTCGTTCGAGGTGGTGGTACGCCGCCACGCACGGGACGCGCAGGGCAAACCACGGGAGAAGTCCGATGCGGAGGGCGACCTGTTACTCAACGAGCGCGGCGAAACGGAGTGGGAAATGAGCGAGCTGAAGCTGGCCTTCCGCCCCGGCAAGCTGGGCATGCGCATCGGCGACGGCAGCATCACGGACAGGCCATCCAGGTAGGGACACGCGGCCGCGGTAACCAAGGCCCGGGATGCCCCTGTCCGACAAAGCCTTGGCGAAGTCGGAAATCCCGGGCGAATCAGAGCACCTTCATGGTTGGCCTGCAGGACAACGGCCCCAAAAGGGCTCCACTAAGGTAGCCGGGCGTATTCGCGCCCGGAGTTGTCCGGCCGTGTTCTCAGGCGCTCGAAGGGCGGCCTTCACCGCGCATCGCACTCTTCAGGCGGCCCTGCGGGCGCGCCTTCCGGGGCCATGGACACCGGGGGCTTACGCCCCCGGCTACCGTAGCTGGGCCCTGCGGGCCCGAACTGCTGCAAACGAACCCTGAACGTGCTCAAGCTGTTCACTCACTGCGCCCGGCTGCAGTGCAACTGCGGTTGCCCACCAAGGACACCAAGGTTCACGAAGAAAAGCATTAGCCACGCGGGGGCGTGAAGGGCTGAGCGTTGCCCGGCCTTCACTTTTGGGTCTGAGCGGGAAGCAACGCCAGGGCGCCATGGTGCGCCACGGCTCTATCGTTGCCGCAAGTCGATTGGACAATGGATGCACAGGCCACGGAAAGGCCGTGGCGTTCATGGCGTCATGGCGTTGGATGACGGTCCCTGAACACGAACCGTGTCCGAGCTGCGCAGGGCTCTTCGTTCCTTAGTTCCTTCGCGTTGCAGATGCAGTTGCAGTGCTTCGTGAACTTCGTGTGCTTCGTGGAGGATCGCTTCTTGCAGCCGGTTGCGGGGCCTATCCTGTCGCCAGCTCGCGCAGTTGCAGCGCCACCTCGCGCAGCTCCGGGTCGTGGCTGCTTTCCGTGACGTTCAGCTTCGCCCGCAGATCCTCGGCTTCTTCGGCCAGGAAGCGCGCGTCCTCGGCGTTGCCGGCCTGCTGCTCGATGCGGGCGTGCAGGGCGGTGCACTTCAGCCGGTACTGCTGCTCGGGCTTGTCGGTGCGATCAAGCACCTCGATTGCTTCCATCACGGCCTCGCGCGCGTCATCGGTCTCGCCCAGTTGAAGCAGCGCGCCGGCCTTCAGCCACAGCGAGTCAACCAGCATCACCGGGTAGCCTTCCTCGCGCGAGGTCTGTACCGCAAGCTCGGCGTGCTCCAGCGCCTGCCGCGGGTTGTGGCGGCGCAGGGCGATGCGGGCCAGCGCAACCGCGTTTGCCTGGCGCATGTAGCCGTCGGCGTTGCTGCCGACCAGATCGTTGGCCTTCAGGACGGCGTCGGCGGCTTCATCCAGCCGCTCGAGCATCACCAGCACAGCCGCACGCAGCGACAGTGCGCGCGCCTGCCGGCCCGGCATGTGCAGCGGCACGGTGATTCGGAGTGCCTCGTCGGTAAACTCCATGGCGTCATCGAGCCGCCCCGCCGACTTGTGGACCTCCGCGAGGTTGATCAGGCCCAGCGCCAGGAAAGAGGGTTCGCCTAGCGCCTTGAAGATCGCGATCACCTGCTGCAGGCGGCTGATCGCCTCGTCGTAACGCCCCATCTCGTGCAGCAGCGACGACATCAGCCCCAGGCTGCGCGCCTGGCCGCTGCGGTCGCCGGTGATTTCATCCAGCTCGATCACCTCTTCCATCAGCTTCAGCGCCTGCTCCAGCAGTCCCTGGTCCTGCAGGATCTGCGACTGCAGGTGCAGCATGCGGTTGACGCCTGCCAGCTCGCCGATGTCGCGATACAGCCGGGCGGCGATCTGCGACTCGTCCTGGGCCATGTCCAGCCTGCCCATTTGGCGCAGGGTGATGGCAAGGTTGGCGCGGGCGCGCACAGCCGCTCGCTTGTGGCCCCCGGCCTCAGCTCGCTCGAGGGCTTCGCGCAGCAGCGCCTCAGAGCGCGTGAAGTCAAAGTCGTACCGAACAGATACGCCCAGCCCGGAAAGCGCGTCGGCCTCGCTCTCCAGGTCGCCGGCGTCGCGCGCGAGGCGCAGGGCCGTTTCCCACATGTTGCGGGCCTCGATGCGCTCACCGCGGCGGTCGGCCTCCCAGGCTGCTTCCACCAGCTTGATGATCTGCGTGTCGGCAGTCGGCTTGTCTTGCGTCATCTGGAGTCCCGGTGTCCCGGGCGACCATCATAGCACACGCGCAGGAAGCAGGGCCAGCGGCTCAGGTTTGAACCCAGGCGCAGATTGCCTCCGTGGCGGCAACCACGTTGGGGCAGTGGGTGACCAGGAATTCTTCATTCACCTGGAAGTCTTCGCCGCGGCTCTCCAGGATCGCCATCGCGCGCGCGCCGTCGAAGTCCACGTAGGCCAGTCGCGCCGTCAGCTCGGACGCCGGCCGGCCGAACTCGCTGCCCGGCAGGATCGCCACGCCGGTTTCATCCAGCAGCTTCTCGCACAGCTGCCGGCTGGTCTTCACGCCGCGCTCGGCCAGCAGCTCGGCGAAGGGCGAGAAATCGGGGAACAGGTAGAAGCCGCCCTGCGGGGCCAGCGTGCGGATCGCGCAGGCATTCAGCCGGCCTGCCATCCAGTTGCCCAGCGCCTTCAGCACCTTGCGCGCGCGCCACAGGTAGCGCTCGATTTCCGGCCCGCCGCGGAAGGCGCGCACGGCCGCGTACTGTATGGGCGCTGAAGTGCTGGTGTAGGTCTCGCTGGCGACGCTGGCCATGGCGTCCAGCAGCCAGCGCAGCTCGCGCGGGAAAGTGAAAGTGCCCAGCCGCCAGCCGCCCGCGCCGCACCACTTGCTGAGGCCCGAGCTGATGATGGTTCCCTTGGGGTAGTAGCGCGAAATGCTGAGGTGGCTGCCCTCATGGTGCAGCTCGCCGTAAATCTCGTCGCTCAGGAGCACCAGCTTGTGCTTCCTGGCCACGGCGGCGATCGCCTGCAACTGCTCGGCCGTGTAGCTGCGGCCGGTGGGGTTGCTGGGATAGTTGAGGATCACGACCCGCGGGCGGCCTTCGTCTTCGCTGCAGTGGGCGTCCAGCTGCTCGGCCGTGAGCATCCAGTCGTGGGCGGCGTCGGTGGGCAGGAAGGCGACGTTGCGCCCGATGATCTTCGCCTGCGGCGCGTAGCTGACCCAGGCCGGGGCGGGGATCACCAGGTCGCCGTAGTACACGAGTTGCAGGATGAACATCAGCTCTTTGCTGCCCGGGCCGATCAGCACGTCGTCGCCGGTTGACGCGCAGCCTTCGCCGCGGCGGTGGTAGTCGGCCACGGCCTCGCGCAGGGCGCCCAGGCCTTTCACCGGCAGATAGTCTTTCTGGTAGGCGTTGGCCTTGAGCTCTTCGACCACCGGTTCGGGCACCGGAAAGGGCGACTGGCCCAGGCCCAGCTTGTAGATGTTGCGGCCTTGAGCCAGCAGCGCGTTGCTGCGCTCGTTGATGGCCACCGTCGCGGACGGCTTCATCCCGCGGATGTTCAGGTTGATGTGGACGTCGGGTGCGCGCGTGCTTTCGCTCGAGTCAGTCATGACCCGAGTTTGCAAAACGAGGCCGACGATGGAAGTAGGGATACGCTGCCGCGTGTCCCTGCGAAGGGCGGATGTTCCGTGCGGGGACACGCTGCCGCGTGTCCCTACCACACGCGCGGCAGCCTTTGCGAGGACTGCGCGTCCTGCACCGTCTCGTGCTCTTCCAGCACGGTGCGCTCGCCGTAGGCGGTTTCCTGCACGATGGCCCAGCGGCCGGTGGCCTGCTGCTCGATCTTGAGTTCAGGGTCCATGGTTATCTCCGGGCGGATACCTTAACTATCGGCGCGACACGCCCGGCCCCTGTGCGGGATTTCTGGCTGAAATGTGGGGAAAATGAGGAAGCGGTGGCTGGTGGTTAGTGGCTGGATGGGCGCCGTTTCCAGCCACCAGCCGCTAGTACAGCGTCAGGCAAGCAGTCCGGCAGTTGGCCCATGTTCGGCGTCTGTTGCAGGGGACTCGCCGCCGCCCGGAAACAACAAACTGCAAAATGCAACCACGAATAAACACAGGTGAACATGTGTACCTGTGTTCACCTGTGGTTGCTTTCAATCAGACCGCGCAGAGCCCACAGGACACGCGGAGAAGGACAAACTGCGTTCGCGGTTCTCAGCGCGCTCTGCGCGAGACCTTGTTTCCGTAACTATCGGATTTGATGGTTGACGCTGTACTAGTCACCCAGAAGCTTCGCCGCCGCTTCCTCGATGGCCGTGCCCGCGCCGTTCAGCGGCACCCAGTACACGCCCTCGGGCAGGCCCACCGCCGGCAGCGTGAACCCCGCCACGTTGGTGCCGTCCACCAGCGCCACCAGGCCCAGCCCCGTGCGGGCGCGCAGCCGCACCTCCTCGTCGCTGTGCACGGCCGTGAAGGCATTGCCCTCGAAGTCGGTGAGCAGCAGGCCCTGGCCGTCGGCCAGCGCGTCGGGCCAGAAGGGCGCGGCGCTGCCCGTGTACTGGGTGGCTGGCACGCGCAGCACCACGAAGGGCAGGCGCGTGGCCAGGATGTCCGCCACGTGGGTGGCGCCGCCGATCAGCTCGACCCGGTAGCTCTCGCCCACCAGCTCGCCGCTGTACTCCACGGGCCAGCTTGGCGCGAGCACCAGCAGCTCGCCGTCCGCGCGCACGCCGGCGATCACGCCCGTCACCTTGCGCTGCTGGGTTTCGGTCAGGTCGGCGCCGGCTTTCAACTCAAGCGTGGCGCGGAACTCCACCAGCCACCCCGGGCGCGCACTCAGCTTGCGCGGCACGGCGGCAGGCGCCAGCGCGGGGTCGGGGTCCGGCGGCTCGGGCAGGCCTTCGAAGGTGTGGCCGCTTTCCACCGCCGCGCCGCCTGCCTTGGGGGTATCGAACAGCAGGATCGCGCTGCCCAGCTTTGAGTGGATCCAGAAACGACTGTTCTGCCGCACCAGCACGGACTGGTCGGCCGCAATGCGCGCTACCACGACCGACTTGCCGTTGAAAGTGGCGACATCCTCGACACGGCCGACGACGCTGTCGCCGTAGATCACGTGGTCGTCAGGCGCCAGGCCGCGGGCGTCCTGGAACTCGACGCGGATCGCCATGCCGCCGCCGCCGGCCTGGCGCAGCATCCAGACGCCGGCCAGGGCCGCCGAAGCGACCACCACCAGCAGCACAGCGCCAAGGGCAACACGGGCAACTCGCATGGGGGCATGGTAGCAGCAAGCAGGGTCAGACGTAGGGGCCGCCCCAGGTGGCGGCCCGGGGCGGGCACATGGGCCCGCCCCTACAGACGCGCTACAGACGCGCTACATGCGCGCTTCGATGCGCATCAGGTGCTTGAGGGCGATGCGCTGGACTTCGGATTCAAGCCAGGGGCGCCGGGTGGCAATCACCTCGGAGCGGCTGGGGCGCGAAATCATCGCCGCCCACTTGAAGAAGGCCAGAATGCCCAGCGCCAGCACGCCCAGCGTGATCCAGTAGGGGGTGGCGTCGCTGATCTCGCCGCCGCCGACCTCCTGCGCCACCTGCATCTGCACGCAGTACATCGCCAGCCAGCCGAAGGTAATCGCAAACAGCAGCAACCCCGCCGCGGGCAGCAACTCAGAGGGCGCCTTCAATTCAAAGGGCAATCGCATGGTGTAAGTGTACCACACGAAAGCGCCCCCGGCAGGCATCCTCAAACCGAAGCCCGGGATGCCAATCCCGGGCGGATCAGCCTGGAGTACCGAGTCCAACGTAACAAGCCCGGCCTTTGCAGGCCGGGCTTTGGTTGCGCCGTTCAGACCCCCGCACTCCGTTACGCCTTCACGCCCATCTTGGCTCCGCAGTTAACGCAGAACTTGGCGTCGGGCAGGTTTTCGTGGCCGCACTCGCCGCACTTGGGCTTGGTACCCATCTTGAAGCCGCAATCGGGGCAGAACTTGGCGTCGGCCTTGATGCTCACGCCGCAGCTGGGGCAGCGCTTTTCCACCAGCATGGCCTCACCGCAGTGGGTGCAGAAGCGCGCGCCCTTCTCGTTGGCGCCCTGGCACTTCGGGCAGGCGATGTAGTCGTCGGCCTTTTTGCCCTGCTGCTGCAACTGCGCCGCCTGCTGCTGGTTGAGCTGGTTGAACATCATGCCCGGCATCATCATGCCCATCATCATGCCTGCGCTGTTGCCCGTGCCCGGGTTCTTGGCCATGTCGCGCATGGCGTCGGCCATCTGGAACTGGGCGTACTTGCTGGCGTCGCCCAAGGCACCCATCTCGGCGCGCTTGTCTACGGCCTTCTGGACGCTTTCCGGCAGGTTGAAGTTATTGATGAAAAAACTCTTCGAGCGCGATGCCGAACTTCGCCATGCTCGCGTTGAGGTGCGGCTTCATGGCCTCGGCGAACTCTTTGTAATGGCCGGGCAGGTCGAGGATCGACTTCATGTTGGTGCCGAGCCAGTCGTTGACGTGGCTGACGATCAGGTCACGAAGATAATCCTCAATCTCGTCGGTTCTAAAACTGTCGTCCTGGCCCACGAGGTTGTTGATGAACACCAGGGGCTCGGTCACGCGGATGGCAAAGCGCCCGAAGCCGCGCACGCGCACCAGGCCGAAGTCGGTGTCGCGCAGGGTGATGGGCTCCTTGGTGCCCCACTTCAGGTCGGCGAAGATCTTCGTGTTCACGAAGTACACTTCGGTCCGGATCGGCGACTTGAAGCCCCATGGCAGGCTCAGCAGCTTGGTGATCACCGGAATGTTGGCCGTGGTGATGGTGTGGCGCCCCGGCGGGAAGATGTCGGCCGCCTTGCCGCCGCAGCAGAAGATGGCGACCTGGTTCTCGCGCACGATGCACTGCCCGCCCAGCTTGAACTCGGCGCTGCCGCGCTCAGGGATGCGGTGGCTGATCTCGTCCGCGCGTGTTTCCTGGTACTCGATGATCTCAAGGAAGATGCCCATGTTCGCTCCGCTGCAGGTTTCTGGTTACCGGTTTCGGGGCAGTGCCCCTGAATCCCGGCCGGAATAGTAGCACCTGTGCACGTTGCCGTGCATTCCAAACCCGCGTGCAGTGTGTAAGCCCGCTTGGCCGCTTCTGACACACCGCTGCATCGGAATCGCGACGAATACAGTTGCTTTTTTTTGTGATGGGGTACACTTCTTGTCCCCGCGCATCAACGCTGGAGCCTTCAGATGCCGATCGGAGTGAACGCAATCCGGCTTGCCGACGATGTTCGCGAACGCGACCTCATCGAAACCCGCCCGTTCAAGATTCAGCACTTCGACATCCTGCCGTTCCGGGAAGTCGTCGGCGGGCGCGACCTGTACACGCGCACCAACGAGTTCGTGGACTTCGGCGTCAACCTCGACAACTGCGCCAAGATCGAGGAGCAGACACCGCTGCCGGACACGGAGGTTCGCTACGAGTTCGTGCTGCTCGGCACCATGTTCCGCGTCTGCTACACGGCGCAGGACCGCTTCCGCGTGCCGAACAACATCGTGCAGATCGTCAAGCGCCTCGCCACGCGACGCCTGCGCTACAAGTTCTCGCGCATCATGGACACCGGCGACGGCGCGTTTCCGTCACTGGAATCGCTGGCAGGAACGGTGATTCCCGTCGGGGCGGCGCTGACGCTGACCAACCTTGACGACGCTTGGCTCAGTGTCCACGAAAACGACGGCCACGCCAACGCCATCTTCTGCTACAGCGACGGCCTCAAAGCAATCTGGGAGGCGCACTACTCGCGTAGCATCAACCCGACTTACGAGCCGGAACACTTCCCTGATCCGATTGAAGGCATGAGGGCCAGCCTGCGCCCGTGCCTGCACGGCGTGCGCATTTACGTGAACGATTTGATCGAGTCCCGTCCGCAACCCGACGGCACGTTCCTCACCAACATCTACTTTGCACTGGTGGGCGACTCCGGCCGCAACGAAGGCCGCGGCTTGACGGCCATCATCCCGCCGATGCAGGACGGAGACATGTTCACGTTTCGGATGACGCCGGTGGTGACGGACACCGTATCGCTTTCGACAATCAACGTAGACGCGATGTGGCCGGTAGGCCTGTCCATCGGCAGCCCCAGCGCCCTGAGCATGTTGAAGGACGTGCTGGTAACCCCACTCGGAGCATAGACTATGGCGAACGAAGAGGGCTGCCCAAGCTGTGGCGACCACACCTTTCCGCGATCCATGCACCTGAGGGCAGGCGACGCGGAAGCCATGCGCAGCATGCTTGAATCCGTGGAGGTCCGGCCATACAACCCGAAAGCGCCTCCAGCCGCCACTGACATGGAATTGCTGTTCGACGAGGGACTCGATGCGCATGTCGGCGAGGCATTTGCACCCACCGAATATATTTTGCCGGAACACGGACGAGTCCAGTCCCTACGCGAAATCCAGGAAACGGGACCACGGCCGCAGGCTGCGTACTTCATGGTCGACAACCCATCAGTCGAAGGCAACAGCGTAGGCGGTAAAGTGACAGGCCAAGGCATTGATCCCGAAACCTTCATGTACCAAGATGCAACATCGGCGGCACTCTGGCTATTGCTGGCGGACGATGATCCCAACGAAGACTACGAAGAGAGGTTGAGGAAATGGCGGTTGGCGCAGAGACTCGGACTGGAGGGCATCTTGTTCCCGGGAGGGAAACCAAAGCGCCGAAAGAGACCATTGCCACCCTCTCCTACACCAACACTACCCAAACCCAAAGTCGTTGTGGACACGTCAGTACGCGATTGTATCGACAAGTGTCGGAACGACTTCGCCAAGGCGAATGAGCAATTCGGTAAAGATCTGGCTGCATGTGATCGGTTTTTGCCGGACAAGGCTCGTTTCACGGCATGTGCGGCTCTCGCTCTTCAAACTTGGATCAGCGCTCACGCGAAGTACCTTGCTTGTCGGGATGAGTGCTACAAGATTCCATGGAAACGAAAGTAAATGGTGCCAACGCAGCCGGCAGAATATTTACGACTGATGCTGCCGCTTTTCATGGCAGTATTGCTTGCCTGTTGCACATGCCCGCCGAGTGTTGATCATGAATCAGTGCCCGCTTCCGAGTCGGTGACGTACGCATATCTGCTCTACAATCGAGGGACATGTTTCGGGTGGCGCACTGAGAGCGTCAATTATGAGAGTGTGTCAGGCCAAGTGTTGCTAAATACGAGAATTGAAACGGTCGTCAAGACGCAAGATGTATTTTATCGCGGTAGTACGATAGACCACTCAGTCATGAACATTACGCAGACTAGTGCAGGCCGTTTCGTTCGGATCAATCAAGCCGTTGATAACGGACACCAAAATCGACGTACTGAAATCGTGTGGCGTGGCGAAACGGTAACCATGTCCCGCTACCTCGATGGGTCCGTCGCTTCTGTTGATGAATTGCCGAGAGAGGTTTTGCCAGACGCCGAGATATGGCCTTTGGTACTTCATGCAGTTGGTAAACATCCTCTAGTCACTTCAATTACACGCAGCATTTCTAGAAGCCCCGTTCCACCTCTACCATTGCCTAACGCTGAGTGGCTCTCAGTTCGACTCAATGGAATTGAAATCACTTGCGCAGCGAATGACGCCGGTACGGCTGTTTTCGCATGGTTTCCTGACGGAACTACTGCTCGACTTGTACCTCAAATACCAGCCGAGTTTGAGCCAACTGTGCTGCACAGGAACGGGATTGTCCCTGTGGATCGCACCATACAGCAGCCAGAGGACCTGCTTAGGCTTACAATAGTAGTTCCCGAAACACCTCAAGTAAGAAAAGTGGCTGGTGGTTTTGAGGAATGTGGGCGCGAGTACCAAGATGTACACATTTCGGTGCAAGGAGTTGTCATCACACTTAAGGCGGGCTTCGGCACGACATTCGACATGGAGGTACCGTTCCCGCTGCCTGCTATCCCCGAAACGATTAGCGGCTACTTGGGTCCCTCCTTGCTGTGCGAGTCCGATGACCCTGCAATAGTCGAGACGGCTCAGATGTTGGTTGCGACGCATACTTCTGCCGCCGAGAGTGCCAAGGCGCTGGGTGAGTTTGTGTATCAGTACTTGGCAGATGATTCTGCAAGCGTTACGAATGCCAGTGCAAGGTATGCGTTACGCAATGGGCGTGGCGATTGTACAGCCCATGCTCATCTGGTTATTGCGTTGGCACGCGCCGCAGGTATTCCCGCGAGGCTTGCGGGCGGACTGCTTTACGACTCCACCGAAGAATTCGGCGCAATCTTCGCATTTCACTCGTGGGCGGAACTGTGGCTCGGAAAATGGACGCCGGTTGATGCGACATTTGGTCCGCGCGACTTCCCGGCCCGCTATCTTCTCCTTGATTACGGCCACGACTCCAGCGATCTTGGTGACGGTATTCTACGCGCTCATGCGTGGGTGTGGTCGTCCTTAGGCGCCAAAGTGTTGGATTACGAGTATCGCAGGTAGCTCAGTCCCACGGCGCAACCCCACGATCTATTGACCTGTCAATAGCCGCCCGGCGCCGGGCCTGCCAGGCCGCATCCGCGGCGCCGTGAGGTCGAGCCGTGGGGCTGGATGACTTGACTTCCGATGCACGGTATTGCTATCCTTACGTGGCTGCAAATAGCCGCGCACAGCGGCCCATGTAGTGCCGGTCTCCGCTCGTTGTACTGCTTGCGGCGACCACCAGAACAGTTGTTGATTTCGGCCGGGCGGTTTGCCCTGGGTTCGTGCTTGGGTTGTTCCCGGCCGTTACGCGAATCGGCGTGTCACTGCGCCCAGATAAGGAGAGCCCATGTCCATGCGAGATCATTCGGCAAAGCCGAACTTGCCGCAGAAAAGCACTGCTTTTCAAGGCAAGTTCCAGGTCTACAGCAAGCAGCACCTCGAGACCTTGCCCCAGCTGCAGAAACTGACACCCGACCACCGCCTGGCCATGCGCGCCGTGGCGGAAGTGCTGCCCTTCCGCGTGAACAACTATTTGGTGGAAGAGCTGATCGACTGGGACAACGTCCCCAACGACCCCGTCTTCCAGCTCACCTTCCCGCAGCCCGGCATGCTGGCCCGTGAAGACTTCGGCCTGCTGTGCGGCATGCTCAAGCGCAACGCCCCCGCGGCCGAACTGGCAGCCGAGGTCAAGCGCATCCGCTATTCGCTCAATCCGCACCCGGCCGGGCAGAAGTCGCTAAACGTGCCGCACGAGAACGGCCAGCCCGTGGCGGGCATGCAGCACAAGTACCGCGAAACGGTGCTGTTCTTCCCCATGGCCGGCCAGACCTGCCACGCCTATTGCACCTACTGCTTCCGCTGGCCGCAGTTCGTGGGGCTGGACGACATGAAGTTCGCCAGCAAAGAGGCAGCCGGGCTGGTCGAGTACCTGAAAGCGCACAAGGAAGTCACCAGCGTGCTGATCACAGGCGGCGACCCGATGATCATGCGCACGCAACTGCTGCGGCAATACGTCGAGCCGCTGCTGGGCCCCGGGCTTGAGCACGTGGCAAGCATCCGCTTCGGCACGAAGGCACCGGCCTACTGGCCCTACCGTTTCACCCAGGGCGAAGACGCCGACGACCTGATGCGCCTGATTGGCGAAATCCGCGCCGCGGGCAAAGACGCGGCCATTATGGCCCACTTCAGCGTGCTGCGCGAACTGCAGACCGAGGTCGCCCAGGCGGCCGTGAAGCGGCTGGTGGGCGCGGGCGCGACGGTGCGCACGCAGGCGCCGCTGATCCGGCACGTGAACGACAACGCGGACAACTGGGCGCAGATGTGGCGCAAGCAGGTCAGCCTGGGGGCGATCCCGTACTACATGTTCATCGAGCGAGATACCGGGGCGCGCGGCTACTTCGAGGTGCCCCTGTGGCGCGCCTACATGATTTTCACCGAGGCCTACCGGCAGGTGACCGGCCTGGCGCGCACGGTACGCGGCCCCAGCATGAGCTGCACGCCGGGCAAGGTGCTGATCAGCGGCGTGGCGGAGGTGAAGGGGGAAAAGGCCTTCGTGCTGAAGATGCTGCAGGGGCGCGACCCGGCCTGGGTGAACCAGGTGTTTTTCGCCAGGTACGACCAGCGCGCGGCGTGGATGGATCAGCTGAAGCCGGCCTTCGGCGAGCAGGAGTTCTTCTTCGAGGAAGGCATGCGCCAGATGCTCGAAAGCGGCGAGGCGCGCGTGTGGCTGCCCACGGAAGTGGACGCCCTGGAAGAAACCTGGCGCATGGAAAGCGTAGAGCCCGACCACGAACACGACCGCAAGCGCGACAAGTAGGGACACGCTGCCGCGTGTCACGCACCACAACCGGGGACAGGCACGTTCCGTGCCTGTCCCCATTCCGCGTTCATGGCACGTAGGGACACGCTGCTGCGTGTCCCCGGATGGCGGGCAGGGACACGCGGCCGCGTGTCCCGTTCGGTGTCGCATGCACCGGTATACTCAAATGGTCGACGGCGGAGTGTCCGCCGTGCACCCCATACCGGAGGTTGCCATGCAACCCGAAACCCAGGCTGGTCTGGAAACCAGCAAGGCCTTCCTGAAAGACAGCATCGAACTCACCCACCTGCTGCTGAAGCAGCAACTGGAAGCGCTGCAGCGCGGCGAGCAGATCGACTGGAAAACCGCCCGCGAACTGGTGCGCGAAGGGCGCGCCTCGGCCCGGCAACTGGCGCAGATCGCAAACCTCGAGCTGCGCGGCGAAAAGCAGGCGCAGGCCAAGCCCCGCCCCGAGCCGGTGGAAGTGCCAAGCGAGCCCGTGCCGCAGCTCAACCTGCCGCAACAGACGCTGCAGGAGTTCGCGCAGTCGATGATGGACTGGACCAACGCCCTGCGCGAGGCGACGCCGGGCAACATCCCGCCCCTGCCCAGGCCGGCGCAGGAGCTGATGGAACGCGTGGGCCTCGACCCGGAGCGCGACGACAGCCTCGAGAAGCTGTTGCGCATCCTGGAAGGGCAGCAGGCGGTGGCAGCGTAGAGCCCCGGCGGAAACGCCGGGGACGCCCGCCGAGTCTGGCGGGCGAATCGAGTCGCTCTCACGCGGCAGAAGCGCCGCGTGCCCCCGGCGGAAACGCCGGGGCTCGAGTACTAGCGGCCGGCGCCTTCTACTGCGGCGACGAAGTCCTGCGGGTCTTTGAATTCGCGGTAGACGCTGGCGAAGCGTACGTAGGCGACTTTGTCGACGCTCTTGAGGCGGTCCATGATCATTTCGCCGATCACGCGTGTGGGTACTTCGCGCTCGAACTTCTTGCTGACCTCGTTCTCGATCGCGGTCACGATGTCGTCGATCTGCGCGGCGCTGACCGGGCGCTTTTCGCAGGCACGCTGGATGCCGTAACGGATCTTCTCGCGGTCGAAGGGTGCGCGACTGCCGTCTTTCTTGATCACGCGCAGGGGAGTTTCCTCGATGCGCTCGTAGGTCGTGAAGCGCTTGTGGCAGGCCAGGCACTCGCGGCGGCGGCGCACCACGGCGCCGTCGGCCGAGGAACGCGAGTCCACGACGCGGTCTTTGTCGACGTTGCAGAACGGGCAGCGCATGGGATCTCCGGTCTGGTCGCGGGAGGGGGATCGCAACCAGTGGTGTATGATCGGGGATGCTAGCAGGTTGGTATGGCGGATTCGACGGTTCGCCGCTGCCGACACACAAAATTTTGTGGTGGTGGGCCATTCGCGCCAAATCTAACCATCCAGTTACACCCCATAAGGACCCCCTTGGGGATTTTGGATTTTCGATGTTGGATTTTGGATTGGGTGGGAGGCGGCTCACGAATCGCTGGGCCGTCCCTTCCGTTTCTCCGTTAGGAGTAGGGGAACTGTTCCACTACATTCGTAGACAATCGTGCGCCGCAGCGCCTGGGCAGGCCGTGGCTTTGTGAGGACTCCGATGCGCCGGACTCTGCTTGCCCTTGTTTGTGCCTTTAACTCTCGTAATGGCTTTTGCCTGGCCGGTCACGGACGCCCAGGGCGTGCCCATTCCCGGTGGCGGGCGGTTCCCCGGCGGCGGCCGAATGCCCGGCGGCGGCGGCCAGCAGCCCCAGGGCTCCGAGGGCGACTGGTACAACCTCGGCCCCATCGGCGGTAAGGCCACCATGGACGGCCAGACGCTCAAGGTCGAGAACGTCTTCGAGGACGCCCCCGGCGCCAAGGCCGGCCTGCAGGTCGGCGACGTGATCACCGGCGCGCCCGCCGGCTTCAAGCGCGACGCCTACCATGAACTGGGCGCGGCCATCGAGGCCGCCGAGGCCCAGAAAAAGGCCAAGAGCGCCGTGGTGAAGCTCAGCATCCAGCGCGGCGGAGCCGAGAAGACCCTCGAGGTGCAAGTACCGGAGTACGGCAAAGACGCCAACGACTTCCCCGGCGGCAAGATGCGCGACGCCATCGTGGACAAGTCACTCGACTGGCTCGCCAAGCAGCAGCAGGGCGACGGCGGCTGGGAGTGCCACCTGTCAGGCGAAAACGGCCGTTGCGTGATGACCAGCCTGTGCGGCCTGGCGTTCATGGCGGCCGGCAACACGGCGGCCAAGGGGACCTACAAGAAGAACGTCGAGAACGCGGCGAAGTTCGTGATGGCGAACATCGGCAAGGAAAGCGCGTTCGGCGGCGGCGGCGGCGCGAACTGGAACCAGACCAACTGGGGGCTCGGCTACGGCGGCATTTTCCTGAGCGAGGTGCAGCACGCGTCGCCGGTGCGCGGTCTGGATGAAAAGCTGAAATGGGTGGCCGAGACCATCATCGCCAACATGGAGAGCAGCGGCGGCTTCGCCCACGGCCCGGGCGGTCCCAACGCGCTGAATTACCTTGAGCTCGAGATCGTCAGCAACTACTGCGTGGCGGCGCTCGGCGGCGCCAAGGCCAACGGCATCGACGTGGACGGCAAGAAGATCGAGCTGATGCTGGAGTACATCCAGAAGTGCGGCGGCGGCAAGGGCGGCGTGGGCTACAGCACCCGCCAGGGCCAGGTCGGCTGGGGCGACCCCGGCCGCACCGGCGGTGCCATGATGGCCTTCGGCGCCGTGGGTCGCGACGACCACCCGTACTACAAGCCCATGAGCGCTTTCCTGCAGGCGAACCTGCGCGACATCATCGACGGCCACGTCAGCCCCACCATGCACCACTTGAGCGCGGCCGCGGCCTGCTACCGCGAGGGCAAGAAGGCCTGGGGCGCGTACTGGGAGGCCCAGCGCCAGGAGTGCACCATGCTGCGCAACCCGGACTGCACGTTCACCGGCCGGCCCACCAAGGAAAGCGCCCAGATGGGGCGCAACAACGACCTGGACCTGGGCACGGTGTGGAACACGGCGCACTGGGTGATCATCCTGTGCCTCGAGAAAGACAACCTGCCCGTCTGGTTCGGCAAGTCAGGCAAAGCGAAGAAGCCCGAGCCCGAGCCCAAAGAGCCCGACCCGGTAACCGGCAAAGAAGACAAGCCCAAGCCGGAAAAGAAGCAACCGGAGAAGAAGAAGCCCGACATCGACGACATCCTCGACGACTAGGGCGTAGCGCAGCGAACGTGCCTGACCGGGAGCGCAGGCTTCCAGCCTGCAATTGGCGCACGCGTCCCGCGCGCGCCGGCTGCGGTCGAGACGACCGCAGCAGATGGCGGCAGGATGCCGGCGCTCCCATTGCGTGGAGCGGGCTTCCAGCCTGCCGGTGCGGACGGGACGTCCGCGCTCCTGCTGTGTCGCGGCGCTTGCTATGCTGCGGCGATGGGTGGACGGGTCTACAACTCTGACAACCTTGAAGTGCTGCGGAGCTTGCCCGATGACTCCGTGGACCTGATCTATATCGACCCGCCCTTCAACACCGGCCGGGCGCAGACCCGGCGCTCGATCAAGGTTGAGCCTGACGCCGCCGGCGACCGCACCGGCTTCAAGGGCGTGCGCTATAAAACCACCGAGCTGGCCGAGCGCGCCTACGACGACGCCTTTGAAGACTTCCTCGAGTTCCTGCGCCCGCGGCTGGTCGAGGCCCGGCGCGTGCTCAAACCAACCGGCTCGATCTACTTCCACATCGATTACCGCGAGGCCCACTACTGCAAGGTCTTCCTGCTGGACGCCATCTTCGGCCGCGACTGCTTCGTCAACGAGATCATCTGGGCCTACGACTACGGCGGCCGTCCGAAACGGCGCTGGCCCGCCAAGCACGACACCATCTTCCTGTACGCCAAGGACCCGGCGCTCTACACCTTCAACCAGGACGCCATCGAGCGCATACCCTACATGGCGCCCGGCCTGGTCGGCCCCGAGAAGGCCGCCAGGGGCAAGCTGCCCACCGACGTGTGGTGGCACACCATCGTGCCCACGGCCGGTCGCGAGAAGACCGGCTACCCGACGCAGAAGCCGCTGGGCGTGGTGCGCCGCGCGATCCAGGCCAGCAGCAACCCGGGTGATGTGGTGCTGGATTTCTTCGCAGGCTCAGGCACCACCGGCGCCGCGTGTATAGAGGAAGGCCGCGAGTTCATCCTGGTGGACAACAACCCCAGGCCATCCAGGTGATGCGCGAAAGGTTCAAGGACGCGAAGGGCGTAGAATGGCTGTAGGGGCCGCCCGCAGTCAGTAGCGCAGGCGCCCCGCCTGCACAGGTCGTGGGCGCCCCGCCCACGACAGAATTCACGAAAAGGCGCCATGCCAGGAACGGACTACGCTAATCCACCCACTCCGGGGTTTCGCCTTCCTTGGGCTGCTGCTGGACGCTGCTGAACAGCTCGATGGTGTTGCCCATGGGGTCCTTGATGGTCCAGCCCCAGTAGCTGTTCTGGCGCCAGGTGGGTTTTTCCGTGGCGGCGGGCAGGTCCACCTCGCGCACGCGCTTGACCACATCGCGCAGCTCGTCCTCGGTGTACTCGAGGCTGAAGCTCATGAGCGGCGCGGAGTTCTCGGGCGCTTCGCCCGGCTGCCAGGCCCAGCGTTCCTCGAAGGGCAGCTCGCTGTCCCAGCGGAAGAACATCAGCTGGAAGCCCTCGGTGTCGTAAACGGCCCAGCCGAAGTTCTCGTCGTCGCGGAAGTTGAGCTCGGACATGCCCAGCACGTCCGAGTAGAAGTCGCGCATCAGGCCGACGTCGTTGCACATCACGTACAGGAAGCGCACGTTGACCTTCGGCCCCGGCTGCTCGGCCAGCTCGTCAATCGCGGCCTCGGCTTTGCCGGGCTGCCTGCGCTCGAGGCTCTTGGTCTTCTTTCCGCCCTTCTTCGCCATGGTGGTCTCCCCAGAACTATGAACCACGTCACCCTCACAAGCAAGCCCCACAAACCAGCAAGAAGCGATGATGGCCGGCTCAGGTCGGGTGTCCGCGACGTACGTCCCCGCTGCTCAGGAGGGCTTGGCAGAAGCACCGGTCGGAGGTCGAGGCCGGCAGAGCAGGCGGAGAGTTGCTCCCAATGCGGCGATAAGCGACGCGTAATTCAGCCAGACGAGAGCGGCCAGCGCGGGTGTTCCGCGCAACCTCTCGGAGACAGCAAGTCGTGCAGGCAACAGATCGGGGGCCAGGGCCGCCCGGTCGCCCATCCCAGGATCTCCTGGAAAACTGCGATGCTCCAGCTCGCCGACCAAGCCCCAGTAGATGTTCGCGAAGCGCCTGGGCAGCCAGGCGTAGGGTTGCATTGGCTCAAGTCCCTGCCTGGTTCGGAACGTATCCTGCGCGTGCTCGAGGCGCGCGGGAAACACCGCTCCTGCCCACTGCACGGCCGCGCTGAGAATCAGCAACGAGAATACGAGGAGCCGCAACCGGCTGCGCCTCAAATGCAACCAGGCCATGCAGAGCACGGGACCAACCAGCAGCACTCCGTGCATGAAGTAGCGGGGGCCCCAGGCGACGCCCACGGCGTGTCCGACGTAACGCGAATATCCAGCCAGCAGTACCGCATGCAGCAGGAAGCCGACCAGCGCCAACCATGCCGCAAGCCGCAGCCGCCGGGTCGTCCACGGCAGAAGCAGCAGCAGCGGCGCGAACCAGATCAGCCCGAAATCGGGAAGGAACAGCAAGTCCACAAGCAAACCGGCGTCGAGGGACCAACCGTCGTGCCCGACTTCCCAACCGGTTGTCCATGGATTTCCGAACCGGTAAGTGTTCCACCAGAAGAACAGCACAAGCGAAGGCGCGCTGCCGGCCAGGAACGCCGCCAGTGTCCGCAACCGCTGACGCCTCAGGCTGCAGGCCAGCCAGATGCACAGAACAGCTGCCATGAACACGGCATTGGGGCGCAGGTTGGCGGTAAACGAGGTCAGCGCACCGGCGACGGCTGCCCACGCGTCGCCGCCCCCCTTCAACCGGCGAAGCAGGCAGTAGAAGGCGCTCGCGAGCAGGGCGGCAACCAGCGCCTCTTCCTGCATGGAAAGCCCCCAGATCAGCCATGGAGTGCATGCCAGCAGCATGAGTGTAAGGAGTGCACTCCTGTGCGGAGCAATATGGAACTGGCGCAGTGCGCCGAACACCGCCCCGGCCAGGGCCAGGTTCACGGCGATGGTGTAAGCCAGCGCGATCAGCGCTTTTCTGACCATGTTGCCCCGGGAGGAATCCTTCACATCGCGAGGCATGCCGGTCAGCGCGACCAGAGGAACCAGCAACAGCGGCTGGCCAAGACCGTAGATGGAATAGCTTCGATCATCGCGCCCACGCGCGAAGAACATCGGCCAGTCGGCATCCGGTGCGGAGTTCAGGTTTCCTTGCGTCAAATCAACCGCGAGCTGAACGCGCAGTGCACCGTCAATCTGGTCGATGCCGGGGGCCTTGACCGCACAGGTGAGCATGACCACCGCCGCGAACAGCAGCGTACGAGGACTGAGTCGTTGCAGGAATCCGGTCTGGGACAATCCCGATCCTCAAGCGGTGCTGAAGTGCGGAGCCAGTCTGGCTGTGGAACTGCCCAAACACAATCCCGCTCAAGAATTGTGCGTGCTGTTGCCGAAAGCCGGATAGCCCGTGTCGTCGCGGGTGGGTTGTCATCGAGGGGAGTCACCATGGCCGGCAAATCTCTGAGCGCTCGCGCATCCATCGCCATCGACCGCGTCGGCAAGCTGTTCAAGCGCGAGATGCTGCAGGAATGCGCCGCCCTGAGCCTGATCCTCGTCGTCGCCTTCCTGATCCTCAGCATCGTCAGCTACGACCCGGCCGACATCCCCGGCGCCGTCTGGCCCCTCAACGACCAGCCCAACAACCTGGGCGGGCGCATCGGCGCCGTGGTCGTGCACCTGGGCTACACATTTCTCGGCGTCGGCACCTACCTGCTGGTGGGGGTGCTGGGCGTGTACGCCTCATTGATCTTCTTCCGGCGCAAGGCCGCCGACTGGCCCGTGCGCTTGATCGGCACGGCCATGCTGGTGGGGACCTTCGCAGCCCTGTTCGGCGACAGCTACGCCGATTCCGGCATCATGCCCAGCCGCGGCGGCGTGATCGGCACCACCATCTTCGGCCTGCTGAACGCCAACTTCGGCATGACCGGCACCTACCTGGTGCTGGCCTTCACGGCGCTGCTCAGCTTCCTGCTCGCGACCGACATCCTGTTCTACCCGATCATCCGCGACCTGCTGCACCCGCTGGGCGATGAGTCCGAGATCAGCGGCCCCATCACCAGCATCCCCGAGCCCATCACGGCCGACGAAGAAGAAGAGCAGAAGGACTCCAGGGGCTGGATCATGCGCCTGCTGCGGCGCGGCGACGACGACGCCGAGGAAGCCGAGGAAACCGAGGACGACAGCGCCGTCGAGTTCGACCCCGACATCGCGCTGATCCCCGTTGAGCAGCCGGCCCCCGCGCCAGAGCCCGAGAAGCAGGGCGGCCGTCGCCCCGTGGTGGTCAGGCGCGAGCCCGCGGAGGAAGCCAGCCCCGAGGAATGGGAAGAGGCCCTTGAGCGCTACCAGCTTCCCGAGGTGGCGATGCTGAACACCTCCAGGAAGAAGGACAGCCAGGGCGCCCGCGCCGAGATGCAGCGCGCCGCCGAGATCATCTACCAGACCTTCAAGGCCTTCCGCATCGAGGTGCGCGTGACCGACTACGTGCGCGGCCCGACCGTGACGACCTACGAGATGGAAATCCCGCCCGACGTCATGATCAACAAGGTGGACCGCTGCAAGCAGAACCTGGCGCTGAACCTGCGGGTCGAGACCGTGCGCATGGTGACCACCGCGGGCAAGAGCACGATCGGCGTCGAGGTGCCGAACCAGACCCGCGAGATGGTGGGCTTCCGCGAGATCCTGGAAACCCCGGAGTTCGAGAAGGCGCGCGGGAAGATGGAGCTGCCCATGGCGTTCGGCAAGGACGCGCTGGGCCAGCCGGTGATCCGCGACCTGGCCACCATGCCGCACCTGCTGGTGGGCGGCGCGACCGGCCAGGGCAAGTCGGTGTTCGAGAACGTGATGCTGGCGAGCCTGCTGATGAGCTGCTCGCCGTACCAGCTGCGGCTGGTGATGGTGGACCCCAAGCAGGTCGAGTTCACGCCCTACGCGGACGTGCCGCACCTGCTGGCGCCGGTGATCGACGACTCGCGCCGCGCGGTCAGCGTGTTCGAGTGGGTGGTGGAAGAGATGGAGCGCCGCTACAGCCTGCTCAAGAACGCCGGCGTGCGCAAGCTGACCGAATACAACGAGCTCTCGCAGAAAGAGCTCAACAAGCGCATGGCCGCCAACGGCGTGGACCCGGAAAGCGTGCCCAACCAGCTGCCGTACATCGTGTGCATCGTGGACGAGCTGGCGGACCTGATCCTGGTGGCCGGCGACACCAAGGTGGACGAGATGATCGCCCGCATCGCCGCCAAGGCGCGCGCCGCCGGCATTCACCTGGTGCTGGTGACGCAGAGCCCGCGCAGCGACGTGCTGACCGGCCTGATCAAGGCCAACATCCCCGCCCGCGTCTCTTTACGCGTCAATACCGGCACGGAATCGCGCATCGTGCTGGACCAGACCGGCGCCGAGGACCTGCTGGGCAAGGGCGACCTGCTGATGGTCATGCCCGGCGAGCCCAAGGCCCTGCGCGTGCAGAGCGCTTACATCGCCGACGACGAGCTGAACCGCGTGCTCGACAACCTGCGCAGCCAGCTCAAGCCCAACTACGTGATCGACCCCAGCAACCTGTCGGATCCCGGCCAGGGCGGCGGCTCGGGCGGCGGCATCGGCGAGCTGGACCCCGACTTCGTGCGCGCCGTGGACGAGATCCTGGCCGCCGGCCGAGGCTCCGCCAGCTTCCTGCGCACGGCCATGGGGCTGGGCCACACGCGGGCCACGCGCATCATCATCCAGATGGAGAAGGCCGGCATTCTCGGCCCCGCGCGCGGCAGCAAGGAGCGCGAGATCATGATCAGCTTCGAGGAATGGGAAGCCCGCAAGCAGGCAGGCGACCCGGCCGGCCAGGGCGGCGGAATCTACGACAGCATGGTAGCAGCATGAGTTATCAGGCAGGAGGCGGGAGGCGGGAGCTAACTGCAGTAACTCCCGCCTCCCGCCTCCAAACTCCCGCCTTTATTGGAGATGACCTAATGAGAGTGATGAACTGGCTCACCGACCGTGCTAAGTGGCTCGTCCCCGCCGGTGTGGCTTTCTGCCTGGCCTTGCTGGCGTTCGACCTGGTTGCCTTCTGGGCTTTCGGTCGGCGGCCTTTGGTCAGCAGCGACGAAACCAGCTGGCTGCTGTGGGCGCTGATGATCGGCTCGGCCGTGACCTACGCCGCGCGCTGGAAGATCGCGGGCGAAGCGCGCATGCGCGTGTCCCTGGCGGCCGCATTGGCGACCATGGTGCTGGTGTCGGCGACGCACCCCTGGCTGAACGGCTGGGGCCGCGACGCCGCGCAGCCCGTGGCGCCCACACTGCTGGAGAACCCGCAAACCCGCGCCCACGAAGCCCTGGTGTTCGCCGGCGGCCCGCTCAGCGAGCCGGAAGCAAGCCGCTGGTAACGGAACGCGGACGTCCCGTCCGCATTGCCAGCCAAAGCTCGGGATGCCAATCCCGGGCAAGCTGACCTGTGGTTCCGACTCAACGCTGACTTGCCCGGGGTTGGTACCCCGGGCTTCGGTTTTCATCCCTAGAACCGCAAACTGAGGCGGGCGTACTCGAAGTAGACGCCGACTGCGCCCTTGGTCTTCGTCTCTATGTTGTCGTCGTGCTCGTGCTTGCTGCCGCCGACCGTGCCGTACAGGTACAGGCCGAAACCCACGCCGATCAGGTTGGTCAGGTAGAAGTCAATGCCTGCGCCGCCTGCGATCAGGTAGAAGATGTCCGAGTACTTCACGTCCTTGGTGTCGCCGGTGCCCGGCACGTCGGCGTCCTCCGTTGCCGCGAAGTACGCGAAGCCCGCGGGGTACAGCGCCACGAACGGGCGGAACCAGTCCGTGATCTCGACGTCTTCGAAATCCAGCACGAACTTCGCGCCCAGCAGCACGCTGACGGCCAGCGCGTCGCCGCCGTTGTGTTCCGGCCGACCGAGAATGCCGTAACTGATCGAGAAATGGGCGCCCGCGGCCAGCCACGGGGTGAAGTAAAAGTCGAAGAAGCCGCCGAAGGTGACGCCCAGTGCCGCGCTGTTGATGCCCAAGGTGGCCCCTGTGCCGAACATCTGGTCGGCGCTTTCGCGGGGCGACTCCATGATCGGCGCGCGCAGCAGCGGGTCGAGGTCGAAGTCGCCGTCAAAGGCGACAGCGCGAGTCTCGGCCTGCTGCTCGAACAGATTCACGGCGCGCAGGTTGCGGTTCGCGGCAAACGACCGCTCGAAGCCCTCATCGGCGTGCAGCAGCGGGCACAGCGCCAGCGCCGCAGCCACCAGCAACAGGTACCTCATGGCCCAGCCTCCTTTCCGTGTAAGGCTCTGCTTGGTTGGACCACCCATTGTGCCCGGCGCGGGGGGCGCTGCCAACCGCTTTTCGCGCGCCCGCCCTGTTGACGTGTCAATATGCGGCGGCATGCTGCCGGGCCTGAATTCCCTTTGCAGCGCGGCATGCCCACGCTATGCAGTAGGGCCACGAAAGGAGCCGCCATGACCGACGTTGTCCGCCTCACCGAGCTCGGCATCCACCAGGGCGCCGACTTCACACTGCCCGGCGCCGAGGCCCACTACCCGCCCGACCTCGAGCTCGAGCCCCTGCACCTCGACATCGCGCTCAGCATCGACATCCCGCACCGCACGGCCGAGGGCGTCGTCACCAGCACCATCCGCGCCCACCGCGCGGGGCCCGCGGCCGTCAAGCTGCACGCCGTGGACTTCGAACAGGTAGAAGCGCGCGACGCCGACGGCCGCGAACTGACTTTCCGCTACGACGGCAAGCAGCTCCACGCCGAGTGGCAGCAGCCGTTCAAGGCCGGCGAAGAGCGCAAGCTGGTGGTGAAGTACAAGGTGGTCAAGCCGGTCACCGGCCTGTTCTTCAGCTCGCCCGACAGGGACTACCCCAAGGCCGGCACCTGGGCCGCCACGGACCACGAGACGGAACGCGCCCGCCACTGGCTGCCCTGCATCGACCTGCCCAACGTGCGCCCGACGCTCAGCTTTCACCTGACCGCGCTGAAGGACTACACCATCCTCGCCAACGGCGAGCTGGTTAAAGAGGAAGCCCACGAAGACGGCACCAAGACCGCGCACTGGGAGCTCAAGCAGCGCTGCCCCAGCTACATCACCTGTTTTGCCGTCGGCGACTTCACCCGCTGCGACGACGGCGAGCACAACGGCAAGCCCATCGCCTACTTCGCCGATCGCAACTGGAAGCCCGAGGACCTGAAGCGCACCTTCGGCCGCACCGGCGCCATGCTGGACTGGATGACGAAGAAACTCGACGACCCCTACCCGTTCCCCAAGTACTACCAGTTCGCGCTGCCGGGCATCGGCGGCGCCATGGAGAACATCTCGCTGGTGAGCTGGGACGACATGCTGGTGCTGGACGAAACGCTCAGCAAGGAGTGGGGCTGGACCGTCGACCAGATCAACCTGCACGAGATGGCGCACTCCTGGTTCGGTGACCACATCGTGTGCCGCGACTTCGCCCACGCCTGGCTGAAGGAAAGCTGGGCCGTCTACATGGAGACCTGCTACCTCGAGGACACCAGGGGCGCCGTCGAGCGCGACTTCGACTTCTACACCAATTTGCAGGCCTACCTCGGTGAGGCCGACGGCTCGTACATGCGGCCGATCGCGACCCGCAAGTTCGACCACAGCTGGAGCATGTACGACCGCCACCTTTACCCGGGCGGCGCGGTGCGCCTGCACATGCTGCGGCGCGAGTTGGGCGACGACACCTTCTGGGCCGGCGTGCGCGACTACGTGAAGCGCTACGGCGGCAAGGTGGTCGAGACTGACGACTTCCGCAAGGTGCTGGAAGAGCACTCAGGCCGTTCGCTGGTGAAGTGGTTCGACCAGTGGATCATGAACAAGGGCTACCCGGCGCTGAAGGCGAGCTTCAGCTACGACAGCAAGAAGGGCGAAGGAACCTTCGAGATCGAGCAGACCCAGCACGCCAAGAACAAAGAGCTGCCGCTGTTCGAGCTTGTGACCGACATCGGCTGGGTGATCGACGGCAAGCTGCACACCCGCGAAATCAAGCTGGAGAAGGACAAGCACTCGTTCATCGTGAAAATGGAGCGCGAGCCCGAGCAGGTGCGGCTTGATCCCCTGGTGCGCACGGTGTGCAAGATCGAGTTCAACCCCGGCGACGAAAAGCTGCGCAGGCAGCTGACCGGCGCGGCCGACGTGGTCGGGCGGATTCTGGCCGCCGCTGAGCTGTGCAAGACCGGCAAGCGCGCGAACATCGAGGCCGTGCGCGACGCGTACAAGGCCGAGAAGTTCTGGGGCGTGCGTGTGCGCTTCGCCGGCGCGCTGGCCGGCGCCAACAGCCACGCGGCCGTGGAGGCGCTGGCCGAGCTGCTGGGGCATGAGCAGGACGGCATGGTGTGCGAGACGCTGGTGCGCGCGGCCGGGCAGTACCGCGACCCGCTGATTCGCGAGGCGTTGCTGAAGTTCATCGAGAGCGGCCCGAAGCTGTACCGCGCGCGCGGCGCGACCTGGGAGATGCTGGGCGCCCAGCGCGAGGACGCGCCGTTCGAGAAGCTGGCGCAGGCCGCGAAGCAGGAAACGCCCCTGGGCTGGGAGCAGCAGGGAGCGTTCCGGGCGCTGGCGGAGTCGCGCAGGCCGGAAGCCCTGCCGCTGCTTATTGACGCGTCAAGATACGGCGCGACCAGCAACCGCGCGCGCCACGCGGCGGCTTCGTCGCTGGGCGCTGTGGCCAAACACGCCGAGCGCCATGACCGGGAAAGGGCCGTCGAGAAACTGGCCGACCTGCTGCGCGATCCCAACCAGCGCGTGCAGAAGTTCGCCATGGGCGGGCTGCAGGCCGCGGGCGCGGACGAGGCGCTGCGACAGCTGGAGGCCTGGGGCCGCGGCCTCAGCGAGCAGGAGCAGACGGCCGTCAAGCGCGCGGCGGCGGGCATCCGGGCAAGCGTGAAGCCCAAGGCCGCGGCGCACGACAAGCAGCTCGACGAGTTCAGGGAGACCATGCGCAAGCTGAACGACCGCATTGAAAAGCTGGAGGCGGAAACGAAGAAGGCGTAGGTCCGTGGGGGCGCGTCACACAGCCTTCGCGGCGTTTGGGATCATGGCAACAGCGAATTACCAATTACCAATAACCAATTACCAATTTCCGAGGGGGTCTCGGGACAATTGGTAATTGAAAACTGGTTATTGGTAATTTGCTGTTCAAGCCAGCTGCCTACAGGCTGCCGGACGCTTCGGCCACGCTCAGGCCAACGTACAGGACCGCGCCGATCACCTGCCAGCTGATGCCGATGATGATGCCGGCCAGCGCCAGACCTTCGCCCGCCTGGCGACGCTTGGCCTCAGCCATCCCGATCGCACAGCAGATGATTCCCGGCATGGACGTACAACCCAGCAGCGCCAGCCAGAATCCGGCCGTCACGATGCCGGGCGTGATGCCCATCTGCGGATTAGCCATGCCGTAGGGATTGGGCCCCTGGCCGCCGTACTGCGGCGGGTATGGGACGGGTCCCTGCGGCGGCCCCTGGTACGGGCCGCGCGGGTAGTTGCCGCCCACGGGCGGGCCCTGGTACGGGCCCTGCGGGTAGTTGCCGCCGACCGGCTGCTGTGGGTTGTTCTGGGGCTGGTAGCCCCCTGCTGGTTGTAGCCGGCCATGGCGCGTCTCCTGGTATTGCCGCTACAGGATAGTTCAGGGCGCGGCGCCGGCCAATGCCGCAACTTCCTCGGGCGTGAGCCAGCGCCAGTGGCTGCTGGGGATGTCGAGTTTGATGGGACCGAACGAGAGGCGCTTGAGTTCCAGCACCTTGAGGGGCTTGCTGGTCGTGGCATCTTTCAGCGCGCCGAACATGCGGCGGACCTGGCGGTTCTTGCCTTCGTCCAGCGTCACCAGCAGCCGCGACTTGGGGCCGGTGCCGCCCCTGGCCTCGACGGACTTGGCGCGCATCTCGCCCTCGGCGGTCTGCGCGCCGCGCTTGAGCTGGTTGAGCTGGTCGTCAGACACACGGCCGCGCACCCAGACCTCGTAGGTCTTGTCGTGCGTCCCCGGCCGCGCGAGGCGTTCCTGCAGCTTGCCGTCGCGCACGAACAGCAGCAGGCCGCGGGAATCAAGGTCAAGGCGGCCGACCGGTTTCCAGCCCTCGGCCAGCACCCAGTCAGGCAGCAGGTCAAACACAGTACGCCGCCCCAGCTCATCAGAGCGAGTAACCAGACACCCGCGAGGCTTATGGAACATGAAGATGGGGGTGGCGGTCATAGGCAAAGACGACCGCACGTTCCGGTCGCGAAATCAAGTACCCGGCCGTGATCAGCAGGCTGTACTCCACGATACTCCACCTCTTGCCTGCGGAGCAGGCCAACAACCGTTAGCCCCCGGCGTAAGCCGGGGGTATCGGAGCACCAAAGATTCCAGAGCCGCGGAGCGGCGACACAACTCATTCGCCAATGAACTCCGGGTCACCAATGAAGTCATACTTCTCCAGCAACCGCCGCAACTCTTCCTGCAAGGAAACCGTAGCGTGGTGCTCCTGCTGGTTCTTGATGTAGTCCACGACCATGCCGACATGGCTCTGGCTGATGGAGAAGCCGCCATAGCCTCGCTGCCAGCCGAATTTCGATGTTCGCAACTCTTCGTTCATGTGGCGGGACGAGTTCGCCTTCAGCTTGTTGACCACGTCCGCCAGCGCCAGCGTGGCGGGTAAATCAATCAGCAGGTGTGTGTGGTCGGAGACGCTGTTCAGGCGATGCAGGTAGACGTTCAGGTTCTTGAGCACGCCGACCATGTAACCTTCGAGCTTGGGTTTGAGGTCCGGCGTGATGATTGCGGTGCGGTCTTTGGTCGCGAACACAAGGTGCACCAGCAGCCGGGTGTAGGTATGCGCCATTTGTGTCGCCGCTCCGCGGCTCGGGTGAACGGGCGGCATGATACCCCCAGCTTACGCTGGGGGCTAACGGTTGTTGGCCTGCTCCGCAGGCGGGATACTCGATGAGTCGTCGCAAAGCCGGGGAGGTCGGGATGGCTGCGACCTGAGCGGACGGGTAGGTTGCGGACTCCGCGGCCGGGACGTTTGCGATCTTCGCAAACGCCAGCGATACGAGACGGCCGCGCGCTGGCGCTTGCGGCTCCTGTTCCGTTTACGCCGTCTGTTTGCTTAGCGCCTTGAGGCGTTCTTCTTTTTTTCCCACTGGCGGCAGGCATCCACCAGCTCGTCGATGTCGCCGGCCATCACCTTGGTCAGCGGCAGGCTTACCTTGGCGCGGTGGTCTGTGCAGCGGTCCTGCGGGAAGTTGTATGTGCGCACCTTGTCGCCGCGGCCGCCGCTGCCGACCATGTTGCCGCGCATCTCGGCCATGGCGCGGTCGCGCTTTTCCTTCTCGAGGCGGTACAGCTTGCTCTTCATGATGCGCAGGGCCTCGTCGCGGTTCTTGTGGAAGCTGGGCGTGCTCTGGCAGTCCACGAACAGGCCGGTGGGCAGGTGCCGCATCTGGCAGCGCGAGTTGGTCTTGTTCACGTTCTGGCCGCCGGGGCCGCCGGAGCGCGCGGCCTTGATCTCGAGGTCGCTTTCCTTGATCTCGATCTCGACGTCTTCCATTTCCGGCAGCACGGCCACGGTTGCCAGGCTGGTGTGAATGCGCCCGGCGCCTTCCGTGCTGGGCACGCGCTGCACGCGGTGGCCGCCGCCCTCGTACTTGAACCAGCGCCACACGCCCTCGCCCTTGATGCGGTAGGTGCCGTTCTTCAGGCCGCCGACTTCGGACTCGACTTCGTCCAGCATCTCGAGCTTGAACTTGTGGTGGGCGCACCAGCGGGCGTAGTTTTCCATCAGTTCGCGGGCGAACAGGGTGGCCTCGTCGCCGCCTTCGGCGCCGCGGATTTCCAGGATGACGTCGCGGCTGTCGTCTTCGTCATCCAGCAGGATCAGGTCCTGGGCCTCGGTCAGCTGGCGGTCGTGGGTGGCCTTCAGTTCCTCGAGCTCGACCTCGGCCAGCTCCTTCATCTCGGAATCGGCGGCCGGGTCTTTCAGGATTTCCTCGCTGCCGGCGATCTGCTGCTTCAGCGCGACCAGCTGGCGGTAGGCCTCGGCCTGTTCGCGCAGTGATCCGCGCTCGCGCTGGTATTGCGCGAACAGCTTGCTGTTCGAGTAGACCTCGGGGTCCTCGATCAGCTTGCCGAGCTCGTCGTAGCGCTCGGCCCGTTTTTTCAGCAGTTCGATCATGGCGATACCAGTTTACCAGAGGTCAGAGCTCAGAGGTCGGAGGAAGCAAGTGTCGTGGGGCCGAATCCCTGACCTCTGACCTCTGAACTCCGGCCCCTGAATACGAACCGGCGCAGGGCATTCGCCCCACGCCGGTGAACGATTCCGCGTTGCTAATCGCGCTTGGCGCCCTTGCCCTCGAGCTCGGGGATTACCTTCTTCTTGCCGAACACCTTCTTCTTTTCCAGCTCGGTCTTGAGGTCCTTCTGGAGGCGCTTGGTGGCCTTGGGCGCCGTCTTCTTCATCTTGGCCTGTTCGGCGGCCTGGTCCTTGTTCCACTGGAAGCGCTTGGTGAAGGCGTCCACGCGGCCGGCGCTGTCCACGAACTTCTGGGTGCCGGTGTAGAAGGGGTGGCAGGCGCTGCAGATGTCGATGCTCAGCGTCTTGTGGCGCGACATGACCTGGAAGGTGTTGCCGCAGGTGCAACGGACGTCCGTCAGGTGCACGTCGGGATGGATACCAGCTTTCATCGTCTTCTCCGTTCCGCCTTCGCCAAGGCTTCCCCCGCCGCCAAGGCTGAGAGGGACGAGCCGGCGGACAGGTCCGCCTGCGAGGGCCTACTTACGCGACGGGTCCGGGAGCCTTTCTCCGGGGTGCCCGCCACCGATCAACTACCTGCGCGTCAGCCGCGGCAGGGGCGGGAATGATAGCGAGGGCTATCCCGCGCGCAAGGGCCGGAATTACCGAACCGGGAGCGCTTCAAGTGCGTATCATCCCTGTGGGAAAAGCTTTCCACACTCGACTTTTTCTCTCAAGCTGTATTGATTGCCGGCCGTTAACGAGTCGATAAACTGTCCGCTGCATCAATGACGTAGTGCAACCTGCTCGGGGGAGTTGCATGAAAGGTCGGTCCGGAACGCTGATCACGGTCCTGGGCGCGCTGATCCTGCTGGGTTTGGTCGCCGGTTACTTCCTTGTTATTGCGCCTGCTGATGAAACGCAGCCGGTGGTCAGGCCCGGCGTTGCCAACGCCTGCGCGGGCGACATCTTCGATCCCGCTGCATCCGAAGACTCAGGCAAGTCCAGGCCCGGAAAACGCGACCCCCTCAGCGCCGGTCTGAACCCCGGCGGCGGCAGGAACGATCCCGCCAACCCCGGCAAAGAGGGCGACCCCGCGGCCGCCACGGACCCGCAGTCGGTCGAAAAGGTCAACGAGACAGCGCCCGTGGTTGACCCCGAAGAGGTCAACGCCCCCGTCCCCGGCCACCTGCTGGTACGCATCGTGGACAAGGAAGACGAGCGCCCCCTCACCGGCGCCTCGGTCTGCTTCCCGATCCGCGGAACGAAGCTGGAAACCGAAAGCGGCGACGTGAAACTGGGTTCCGTTATCGCCGGCCTGGCCAGGCGCGCCAACCGCCACGGCTGCGTGATCTGGAACGCCAAAGAGCTGGCCAGGCTCAGCGCCGAGCAGGCCGAGCAGGACGCCGAGGCCGGCAAGCAGCCCACCAGCCTGCTCGCCACCTGCCTGGGCTACGCCGACCTGTTTGAGCCCCTGGCGATTCCCGACCTCAAGAAGGGCGCCGAGGTGACGTTCAAGCTGTACCCGGCCGTGCGGGTGACCGGCAAGGTGCGCGAGAAGCGGGGCGGCGCGGTGCAGTTCGCGAGCGTGGAGATTCTGCAGACCACCGGCCAGGGCGACGCCAAGAAGCCGGCCAACAAGTTCAGCATCCAGGCGGACGCGCTGGGCGAGTTCACGGTCAAGCTGGCCGACAGCTACGTCTACACCTTCCACGTGAAGATGTCCGGTTACGCCGAGTACACCTCGCGCGAGTTCAACTTCCGGGAAGACGCCCGCGAAGTCAGCCTGCTGCTTGAGCCCGCGCGCGGCATCAGCGGCGTGGTGGTCGGCGCCGGCGGCAAGCCGGTCAAGGACGCCGAGGTGCTGGCGCGCGATGACGGCGACAAGTGCTACACCGACGCCAAGGGCAAGTTCGCCTTCGACATGGTGGCCGACCGCATCTTCCGCAACGACGTCAACCTGCGCGTCTCGGCCGAGGGCTACGCCCCCCAGAACGTGAAGGTGCTGGCCAACGACCACAACGTACGGGTCGAGCTCGAGAAGGAAGGCAGCCTGCACGGCGTGGTGCTGAGCGAGAAGAACGAGCCGATCCAGGGCGCCGTCGTGGAATGCCTGTACTACGAGGGCGAGGCGCGCTACCCCTACGACGCGGTGCTGAGCGACGCCAAGGGCAAGTTCAGGTTCGGCAACTTCGCCGAGGGCAAGGTGATGATCACCGCCACCCACGGCGAGCTCTACAGCGAAAGCAAGATCACCGAGGTGCAGCCCAAGAAGAACCTGGGCCCCATCAAGCTGGTGCTGACCACCGGCGCCACCGTCAGCGGCGTGGTCAGCTGCAACGGCGTCGGCATCAAGGGCGTCACCATCGCGCTGGACGGCAAGGCTGCCGGCTCGACCAACGCGGACGGCGCCTTCACGCTCAAGGGCGTGCGTCCGGGCAAGCACAAGCTCAAGATCCTGAACCAGTTCCCGATTGCCGATGAGCACGTGCGGCAGTTCCCCGTGTTCACCACGGACGGCAAAGCCTACTACTACCTGCCCGCCGAGCAGGCAGTCGAGTTGAAGTACGCCGACACCGAAACGGTGAACTTCGAGGTGCAGTCATTCGAGGCCAAGGTGGACCGCAAGATCACCGTGCAGGTCCGCACCCGGCCCAGCGAGCCCGCCACGGGCGTGCAGGTCACCATCAAGCCCGTGTTCGGCACGCCCCCCGAGGGCGTGGAAGCGCCCAAGACCTGGGTCACCGCGCTCGATCTGCCGGATGGCCAGGCCGACATGCCGCTCAACCTGCTCAACGGCGTGAGCTACGAGGCTACCTTCGTGCACAACCGCTTCTTCACCGCCAGGCTGACGGCCGACTCGCTGGCCGGCGTGCAGGACGGCGGCGTGATCGAGCTGGTGCTGGAGCGCGCCTTCATCATCAAGGGCTACGTCAAGGATTCGCAGGGCGCGGGCCTGGAGGGCGTGGGCCTCAGCAAGGACAAGAACAACCCCTGGGACATGCAGGCCACCACCGACATCTACGGCTACTTCGAGTTCGGGCAGCTCAAGGCCGGCGAGTACACCATCACGGCGTTCAAGACCAGCTACTACCAGGAACAGCGGGTGGTGAAGGTCGAGGCCAGCGATCCTGAGCCGCTGCAGATCACGATGGTGAACGCCAACGAGATCCGCATCATCGTCGCCAACAACGGCACGCCGCAGCCGGGCGCCCACGTGCACATTTTCCGCAATGACGCCGAAGGCGACAACCCCGACGACTACAAGCGCCACTTCGACATCGGCACCACCGACGCAAAGGGCGAGAAGTACATCAACTTCCACTGGGTGCGGAACTACCAGATCGTCGCCTACTACGGCAACGAGGTCGCCTTCGTCAACTTCAACAACCTGCGCGAAATGCCCGAGCGCGAGTTCACCATCGAACTCGAGCAGGCCTACGACCTCACCGGCCGCCTGGTCGACAAAGACACCGGCCGGCCCGTCGGCCCGGCCATCGTGCGCGCGCACATCGCCAGCACCGGCGTGGACGGCCGCGACGGCAACTTCTTCCAGCTCGAGACGGACAGCGCCGGCAACTTCGCCTTCAAGGTGCCGGCCGGCGACTACTGGTTCTATGTGCCGCGCACCAACTCGCACCAGAGCTTCCACACCGAGGGCAGCACGGTGCCCGCGGGCAGCACCAACCTGGTGCTGGAGGTGCCCCTGCGCGAAGACATCGAGGGCAATTACGCCCAGGTGCTGAGCATCAGCGCGCCCGCCACCATGACGGCCGGGCAGGACTACGTGGTCGAGGTGACGGTCAAGAACATGGGCAGCACCACCTGGACCAGCGCCGGCAACAAGCCCTGGCGGCTGGGCAGCCAGGCCCCGCAGGACAACAAGACCTGGGGCATGAGCCGCGTGCCCATCCCGCAGGGCCAGGAAGTAAGGCCGCGGGACACCTTCGTGTTCAGCTTCACGGTGAAGGCGCCCGCCAACGCCGGCCAGTACGACATGCAGTGGCGCATGGTACAGGACGGCAAGGAGTGGTTCGGCCAGTTCAGCGAAAAGCTGCGCATCACGGTCGAGGCCCCGTCAGGCGGATAGGCGCGACCCTGGGGAAGTAAAAGGAGGGACAGGCACCTCGGTGCCTGTCCCTCTTCACTTTGCGCGCCCGTGCCGTGCACACAAGGGGGACAGGCGCGTTCCTTACCTTCCCCGGTCGGGGGCGTCTATTCGTGCTTTTCGAACTTCTGGATGTCCTCGGGCTTGAGGTACTGGCGCACGTCCTTGATCAGCATGTCCGGCGCCAGCCAGTTCACGCCCTGCACCTCCGCGAGCGCGGGCGGCACGTAGGTACAGTAGGGCTCGCTGGCCAGGTAGTCGCCGGTCACCGCGAACGCCCGTGAGCGCGCGCCGCCGCACACATCGCGGTAGTCGCAGGCCCAGCACTTGCCCTTGAGCCGCGAAAAGTCGCGCATCGCCTTCAGGTGCGGGTTGTTGCGGTAGATCTCGACGATCGACTTCTCCTTCACGTTGCCGCACTTCAGCGGCAGAAAGCCGCTGGGGTACACCTCGCCCACGTGGTCAATGAAGATGAAACCGTTGCCGTCGTTCACGCCGCGGCCGGCACGCCCGATCGCGTCGCCGCGCGACCAGCCGCCCGGCTTCATGTCGCGCAGCACCCAGGCGGGCGGGCCATCGGACTTGCGATCCTCGGGGCTGCCCTCACCGCTGCGGGGGCGCAGGTACTTGCCGCTGTCGTTGCTGCGCCCTTCGCTGCGCTGGTGCTGCAGCACCACGCGCCGGTAGTGGGGTGCTGCCGTGGTCTTGAGGTCGAAGTCGGCCTTCTTGGCCGTCTCGTACAGCTTGTTGAGCGCCTGCTCGTATTGCTCGGGGCTGATTTCGTCGGTCTCTTCGCCGCGGCCGGTGGGCACCAGGAAGAACGCGGCCCACAGCGTGAGGCCCAGCTGCTGCATCAACTCGCACAGGTTGTCGATGTCGTTCATGTTCCAGCGCGAGATGGTGGTGTTGATCTGGACGGTCAGGCCCTCGGCCTGCGCGTCCTTGATCGCGCGGATGGTGTGGTCGTAGCTGCCGGGCTGGCGCCGGAAGTTGTCGTGGATCTCGGCTGTTGACCCGTCAAGGCTGATGGCCATGCGCGTCAGCCCGTTCTGCTTCATCTCGTGGATGGCCTCGCGCGTGAGCAGGCCGGTGGCGCTGGGCGTGACGGCCACGCGCAAGCCGATGGAGTCGGCGTACTTGATGTACTCCATGGTGTAGGGCGATTTTAAAGGATCGCCGCCGGTCAGCACGAACAGCGGCGGCGCTGTTTCGCTGAAGGCGCGCAACTCGTCGATCAGTTTAAATCCCTGCTCCTTGGTGAGCTCGCGCTCGTCGCGGTTGGGGATGGCCTCGGCGCGGCAGTGCACGCAGCGCAGGTCGCAGGCGCGGGTGACCTCCCAGATCGCGATGAACGGCGCCTTCTCGAAGTCGATGTCGAAGAAGTTGGGCTTGCTGCGGTGTTCTACGGATTTCGCCATCACGGCCTCCAACCCCGCATGATAACGCCCTGATGCAATGCCGCCATGGCGGTGCAGGCTGTGGAAAAGCGGCCGTCAACCTGGGACGGGCACGGAATGTGCCTGCCCCTGTCCATGGCTGCTGTGGGGCGTGCCATGGGTGTGCACAGTAAAGAGGGACGGGCACCAAGGTGCCCGTCCCTGTGCGCGGCTTTACCTTCTTCCGCCGCCGCCGCCGCCGCCGCCCCTGCCGCCGCCGCCGCCTCCGCCGCCGCCGCCCCTGCCGCCGCCGCCGCCTTGCCCTCTACCTTGTCCCCGCCCTTGTCCTCCGGCCTTTCCTTGCCCCCTGCCCTGCCCGGGACCGCCGTTGCGGGCCTGGTTCCGACCGCGCACCCTGGCCCGGTTGCGTGCGGGGTTGGGTCCGCCCGGCCCTGCGCGGCCGTCATCGGCGTCGTCCTCGGGGTCATCCTTGGGCGGCCTGGTGGTCTTGTCGGGCGGCAGTATCGGCGGGTCGTCGTTCGGTTTCTCGACAATCGGCGGCGGCGGCGGTACTTCGGACTTCTTCTCGACCGGCGTCTCCACCTTCACCTCTTTCGGCTTCTCAGGCCGCGCCTCGACTGCAGCCTCGGTTTTCTTTTCAGCCCGCGGCGTGCTCTCCGGTTCCGGTTCCGGTTCGGGCTGCTGCACGGCCTCGGTTTTCCTTTCGGCCCGCGGCGTGCTCTCCGCTTCCGGTTCGGGCTGCTGCGCGGCCTCGGTCTGCCCGCGCCCGCCTCTCCAGCGCAACGCGCGTCCGAGGCCCATGCCCAGCCCCGGCCCCTGGCCCATTCCCGGGCCGCCGGCATTGGTCGCCGGCTGCTCCACCACGCCGCTCTCCGCCTTGCCCTCCAGGCTGCGGATGTAGGCCACCAGGTGGCCGATCTGCTCTTCACCCAACGCCTTGCCGTAGGCCGGCATGGCAGACTGGAAGGGTGCAAACCCGCCGCCCTCGCTGATGCGCCACCACAGATAGTCGTCGTTTACACCGGCCAGGAATGCACTGTCTGCCAGCTTGGCCGCCGCCGGGCGCAGCCCCTGCCCCATCGGCGAGCCGGCGCCCGCCGCGCCATGGCAGCCGGAACACTGGCGCGAATAGATCGCCCTGCCCTCCGTTGCGTCACCGGGCGTCTTGCCCTTGAACCGCTCCGGCGCCTGCGGGCGATCAAGCGTCGCGGTCGCCGACGCCTTCTGCGGCGCCGGCGTGCCGGGCGGCGTGACCGCCGTGGACGTCGGCGGGGGCGCCGTCTGCGGCAGAACCGAGGCCGTGGTCTGCGGCGCAGCCTGTGACGCCGACTCGGGCTGGTCGCCGCTGCAGCCGGCAACAAGCAGCCCGGCAGCCAGCAGCAGGCCGGCCGACACAATGAGGTGCTTTACTTTCATATGCTTGCACTCCCGGCTGCCTTGCGGGATGGTCAAACCGCGTGCACCGCCGCCCACGGCAGCCGGCGAATGGGCGGATGCGCACGTGAACGCAGAACGATCGGCGGGCGGGACGACTTTTCCCGATCATCCGGAACAGCCCGAAAAAACCCCCGGCATTGCTCGATGCTGCAACCATTGAGACAGGGAGCTGCCCGCGCGCGGCGGCCGAAAACACGGTTTCCGGGACGGGCTCGGGCGGATCCGGCGTTTCGCCCTTAACCGTCCGCCGCCCGTCCCGGACTCAACGTGGAGGCCGCCATGCCGATTGCGCCTCAACTTCGCTTCTACACGGCGCGTGACATCGACAGCCTGCCGCAGCTGCAGGCCCTGCCCGCCGAGCAGCGCCTGGACATGAAAGCCGTCGCGGCCGTGCTGCCCTTTCGCGTCAACCAGTACGTGATCGACCAGCTGATTGACTGGTCGAACATCCCGTCCGACCCGATCTTCCAGCTCACGTTCCCCCAGCGCGGCATGCTCAGCGAGCACAACTTCAAGCTGATGCGCGAGCTGATCGCCAAAGGCGCGCCACAGGCCGAAGTGAAAGCCGCGGCCGAGAAAATCCAGCGTTCCCTGAACCCGCACCCCTCGGGCCAGATCAACCTGAACGTGCCGCTGGACGCCCAGGGCAAGCGCCTGCCGGGCATGCAGCACAAGTACCGCGAAACCGTGCTGTTCTTCCCGATGGCCGGCCAGACCTGCCACAGCTACTGCCAGTACTGCTTCCGCTGGGCGCAATTCGTGGGCCTGCAGGACCTCAAGTTCGCGGCCCGCGAGGCCGAGCAGCTGGTCGAGTACCTGAAGCGCCACAAGGAAGTCACCAGCGTGCTGTTCACGGGCGGCGACCCCATGGTGATGGGCGCGCCCGTGCTGCGCCGCTACATCGAGCCGCTGCTGGGCAAGGGGCTCGAGCATGTCCAGAGCATCCGCATCGGCACCAAGGCGCCGGCGTACTGGCCCTATCGCTACACCAGCGACGCGGACGCCGACGACGTGCTGCGGCTGTACGAGCAGGTGCAGGCCTCGGGCCGCACCATGGCGCTGATGGTGCATTACTGTCATCCGCGCGAGCTGCAGACCGAGGCCGCGCAGGCGGCGCTGAAGCGCATGCGGGATTCGGGCGCCGAGGTGCGCTGCCAGGCGCCGCTGATCCGGCACATCAACGACAACCCGGAAACCTGGCGCGAACTGTGGGACCTGGAGGTACGCCTGGGCGCGCATCCCTACTACATGTTCGTGGAGCGCGACACCGGCGCGCGCGGCTATTTCGAGGTGCCGCTGGTCAAGGCCTACGAGATCTACTCACAGGCATATCGCTCCGTGACGGGTCTCGCACGCACGGTGCGCGGGCCGGTGATGTCCTGCATGCCGGGCAAGGTCGTGGTGGATGACGTGACGGAGTACGGCGGCGAGCAGGTGATCGTGCTGAAGATGATCCAGGGCCGCAACCCGGAGTGGGTGAACCGCACGTTCCTGGCAAAGCGCGACGACAAAGCCACCTGGTTCGATCAGCTCAAGCCCGCCGGCAAACCCTGGTTCTTCGGCGACGAGCTGCAGCAGATGATCGAAAGCGGCAACGCCCGGCCGTGGGAGAACGTGTAGGGACAGATACCTTGGTGCCTGCCCCTGCTCAGGTTGGACGTTCGACTTCAGGAAGTGAGAGGCGCCTGCGATACCTGTCCTTCGTTCGAACTGAGAACGGCCGGCACCCAATTCAGGTTCAGCTCCGCGAGGTTCAGCACCTCGCCGTCAAAGATGCGCCATTCGTCGCCGTGACGCAGCAGCAGGCGCGTGACCGGGTAGCCGTGGTCTTCGCGTTCCATACGCACGCTGCGGTACACGTGAACCCGCAAGGTGACGCGCGCTATGCCATCGCCAAGCATTTGTACGTCAGAAGAGGCCTTCAGCACCAGCCGCGAACCGGGCCCCAGCACACGCGCCGCGCGCCAATAGGCAGCGAAAGACGCCACACTGTCGAATGAGTAACGCTTGATGCTAAGGGGATCGTGCCTGGCGGCCGATGGCGCGGCCCGCAGGTAACTGTCCTTGTCCACCGCTGCCAGCAGCCTGTAGGCGCGCCGGAAATCGGCCCGGTTGATGCAGTGGACAAACTCCCGCATGCAATCCGAGGGCGAACGGGCGCCGGTCCGTGAGGCGGCCAGAGCGCCGTGGCTGAACAGCACCGCGGCGATGGGAGCCGAGAGAATCAGGATGAACGACGCGCCGTAAATCAACCCCAGGGCCAGGGAGCCAGCCAGTTCCACGAGCGCGATCCCCATCAGCGCAATCGGCCAGAGGAGCGCGCGCCCTGCCGGCTCGTCCTGGTTGTTGCCCTGCAGCCACTGGATCAGTTTCCATTGCGCGCGCTGGTTCGCGAGCGCCAAGTCGTCGTAAACGACCAGGGGTCCCACCTGCCGGGCAGGCGGGATCTCCCCGTAGGGGCGCAGATTGACGGGCTGATCGTTCACGCGCCGGCTCCACCACCGCATCAATTTTACGAACAGCCGCACCGGTTGTGGTTCGTCTACAGCACCGGGCTCAGCAGCTGGAAGAACTGCTGCAGGAAGCGCAGCAGGAAGGGGCGGGCTCGCCAGCCCTCAAGTTGCAGCGCGCGTGAGCCCTCAATGTACCTCTGCTGCAGCGCGCGCACCCGCGCGGCGAAGTCGCCGTCGTACACCAGCAGCGAGATCTCGAAGTTCAGGTAGAAACTGCGCATGTCCAGGTTCACCGTGCCGAACATCGCGATGCGGCCGTCAACGGTGATCGCCTTGGTGTGCAGCACGCCGCCGTCGAAACGGGTGATCTTCACGCCGCCCTCCAGCAGCTCTTCGAAGTACGCCTCGCCTGCCAGCCGGACCACCCGGCTGTCCGAGCGGCGCGGAACCACCAGCGTCACTTCCACGCCGCGCGCGGCCGCGGACAGCAGCGCCTTGATCATGGCCTCGTCCGGGATGAAGTAGGGCGAGGTCAGCACCAGCTCGCGCTCGGCGGCATAGATCGCGGTCAGGATCAGCTCCTGGATGGTCGCCTGCGGCATGCCGGGCCCCGACGGCACCACCTGCACGATCGCGTCCCCCACCAGCGCGTTGCGGCGCAGGTCGAACCTGTCGGCCGCGGTCTCGATGCCCTCGTAGGTCTCGAACTCCCAGTCGGCCAGCAGCGTGACCTGCAGGGCCTCCACGGCCGGGCCGGTGACGCGCACCATGGCGTCGATCCACTCGCCGATTTCGGAATCCTGCCGGAACAGGGCGGGGTCTGCCATGTTCTGGCTGCCGGTGTAGCCGATCTCGCCGTCGATCACGGCGATCTTGCGGTGGTTGCGCAGGTCGATGCGCGCGAACAGCGTGCGCACCACGCCCACGTTCAGCATAGTGACTACCTTTACGCCGCCGTTGCGCAGGTTGCCGATGCTGGGGTGCTTGATGAAATCGTCGGCGCCCACGTCGTCCACCAGCACCCGGCAGGTGACGCCACGAGCGGCCGCGTTCAGCAGCGCGGCCACCACGTCGTTGACGCGGCCGCCTGGCTCCCAGATGTAAAACTCCAGGTGCACGGATGACTTCGCGGCGTTGATGTCGGCGATCAGGCGGTCGAAGAAGGCGTTGGCCTCCTCGATCAGCTCAAGGGAATTGCCGGGCAGGGCGGGAATGCCGGTGGTGCCGCGCGCCGTGCGGCGCAACAGCACGGCGCCGTGGCTGAGGGTGCTGTCGTCGCAGGGGAAGTCGCGGCTGAGGCCATCCAGCCAGATGCCGTAAGGCTCGCGCAGCTCGGCGATGCGGCGGGCGCGGCGTGTGCCCAGGCGGCGCTCGCCCAGCAGCAGGTAGATCAGCGCGCCCAGCAGCGGCAGAAGCAGGATCACGCCCAGCCACGCCAGCGTGAAGCCCACGGTGCTGCGGCGCATGATCACGCGGATGCCCAGCACGATGCGGATCAGCCAGTCAAGCGCCAGCAGCACGATCGCGACTGAGTAGGTGCCCTCCTGCAGGAAGTATCTGTACATGGCTCCGCCGCGTGAGACTCGCGTCGCAGTATACAGGCGCCAAGGCCCGCAGGGACAGGCACCCTTTTCACGGTGCAAGTTCGGCTTTGCTGGTGCGATGAACGCTGACCGGGGACAGTCACCAAGGTGACTCTCCCCGGTTGTGGGAAATGAAGAGGGGACAGGCACGCAACGTGCCTGTCCCCGGTCGTGGCTGATCTGCCGTTACTTCTGCTTCCAGCGTTCGGGAATGGTGCCTTCCCAGCCGTACTTGTCGAGCTTGACCTTCAGCTCTTTCACCTCTTCGCCGCGCTTGATGCGCACGGTGACCTCGGTGCCCGGGTCCATGCTGGCCGCGAACATGATGATGGCCGGCATGTCGCGCACCACCACGTCGCCGTTCTCGCTGCTGGCGTCTTCCATGCCTTCTTCGGGCATCAGGGCCGCCAGGTTCACCAGGTGGGTGATGATGTCGCCCTTCTGGATGCCCGCCTTGGCCGCAGCGCCGCCTTCTTCCACTTCTTCGACCAGCATGCCGCCGTGCTCAAGGCCGTGCTTCTTCCAGTCGTCGAGGGGGACGGCGTCGCCGGTGAGGGCGAACTTGCCGGCCTTGCCGTGCCAGGTGCGGATCACGGCGTCCTTCACGAACTCTTCGCTGGCGAAGGGGGAAGCCGCGTTCTCGGCGCCCTTCTCGTAGGCGACGAACTCGATCTCCTTGCTGGCGGTGTTGACGATCATCTTGTGGTAGCGGGCCGCCAGCGAGATGCCGATGATGCCGTCGAAGTCCAGCACGATTCCCCGCTGCTTCAGCATGGGCAGGAACATCTTGATCATGTCCGGCATCTGGTCGCTCATCTTGGGCAGCGCCATGATGGTGCAGGGCAGGTCTTCTTCCTTCAGGTTGCCGATCTCGAAGCTTTCCACCATGCTGGACTTGGCCTCACCCTTGCCGACGCCCTTGACCGGGTAGCCGAAGCTCTCGGTCAGCTTCAGCTCGGTGCCCAGCTCGTCGCTGAGCGCCAGCAGCATCGAGGCGCCGGTGTCGAACATGAAGGTCTTCTCGACGCCGTTCAGCTTGGCCTTCACGTACCAGTAGGGCACCAGCTCGCCGATCATCGGCAGGCTGACCGTGGTGTACTTCAGGGTCTGGCCTTCGCTCGGGCCCTTGGCGGCTTCGGCCGCCTCGGTCTTGCGCTCTTCTTCCTGCAGCAGGAAGAACTGGCCGAAGGGCTGCATGGGGCCGATCGAGAACTCGTCGTCCTTGCCGGGTTCTTCTTTCGGATCGCCTTTCCTGGGGCCGGGCAGTCCGGGGATGCCCGGGATGCCGCCGCCGCCCTCGAGCATGCTGATGATCGTGGCGTCGGCGTCGTTTGGCATTTCGTCGGCGCCGTACCTGGTGATGCTGAGCTTGTGGGCGGCGAAGTCGATCTCGACTTCCTTCATCATGCGGATCACGTTCTGGCCCACGATGCCCATCATGTGCCAGCCCAGCGTGCCGGACATGTGGTCGAGGTTCATGCTGGCGGCCACGCACTTGCCGCGCTCGTAGCTGCCGATCTGCATGTTGTCGAGCACCACCAGCTTGGCCTCGGCGGTGCCGACGCCCTGCACGCCGCCGCCCGGCATGTCGTGCTCTTTGAGGCCGAACTCCTTGGTGAGGCGCTGGTTGATCACGGACTGGGTGGCGCCGCTGTCAAACAGGAACTTGTAGGGACCTTTGCCGTTGACCTTGACCTGGATGAAAATCAGGCCTTCGAACTCGAAGGGCACGGTCAACCCGTCGCCCTCGGGCTCGGCTTCGGTCTTCTCTTCCTCGGCCGGCTTGGGGGCGTCCTGGGCGCTCGTGATCGTGCACGGCGCGAGCAGTGCGGCCAGCATCGCAACGGCCAAAAGTGTCTGCAACCAACGCTTCATAAGGTGTTTCCTCCGTATCGCTTACCTTCGACTGTTACGAACAGGCCACAGGCCGCAGGTAAAGCATGTTGTCCGATTGACGCCCCTAGTCGGGCCTGTCACGGGAACCTCACGCGAAAAAACGGCGAGGTCAGAAGTTGGCGGCAAGGTTGCCTGTCCCTTCCGTCGACCAACCTGCATGATCGCGACCATGGTCGAGCAAGATTCATCCACGAGGCCCCATCCATTTGACTGCCCTTCGTGCGGGGGCGCCGCTGCATCTCTCCGTCGGCTCTGCCGTGCCGGTGTGCACCCACTGCGGGAAAGAGCTGGGTGAACCGGCGCCGGTGGCTTCCCCGCGAGCTTGACGTACAGTTTCAGCAGGCGCTCAGCCGGCACGAACGGGATTGCGGAAGGGGACGTCACCGGCTGGACCTGTTCGGAGTGCGGGGCAGTGGTCGCGAACGCCGCCGGCAACATGGCCCGCTGCGAGTTCTGCGGCAGCAGCCACCTGGTGCTGACCCGGCAGGTGCTGGGCACGCTGAAGCCCGACGGCATGCTGCTGCCGAAGCTCACCCGCGCAGAGGCACTTGAGCGAATTGTGGCCTGGTGTCGTGCTGGTCGTCTGTAACGAAGCGATCTTCTGCTTGCGAGCGTCCGATTGCCGCGGGGCTTCCACCTGCATCCTGAGGCCGTGAAAGTGATCTGGCTGCCGTTGTTCGATTTCGAATTGACCGTCGACTGCAAACCCGACGACTTCAAGCCCATCCACCCAAAAGCCGACCTTCCGGGCGACTTACCGCTACCCCTGAGGGGACGTACTCGCCCTTACCCGGCGCTGGCGCGCGGCGTCGCGCCCCGGCTGTGGTCGATCCTCCGCGCACCCCGGGCAGAACCCGTACCCTTCATGGTGGAAGCACTCGCCGGCTACCACTTGATACCGGCGAACCTGGATCCGGAGATGGCCTGGAAGGAAGTGCGACTGCCGCTGGACCTGGAGTTGTATGGTCAGTACGACCAGATTCTGCGGCAACGGAAGCTGGTTGCGCAGGTCGGCTACCACAAGTTCCCGCGCCAGTTGTCGTTCCGGCTGCTGCTGGCGCCGCTGTACATCTGCCTGACGAAAACGGTTCACAACGCCCGAGTGGCGGTTGCTGTCGATCCTGTGGACGGGCAGATCACCGTCTACGCGGTGGATGACGCGAAGCTGGCGGAGGATGCTTACGGCGCGCTGATCCACGGCTTTTTCAGCGAGCGCCCGATCAGCGAAGGGACACCCGAGCCGGAGCCCGCACAGCCGGTCGCCCCGGTGGAAATGGGCTGGGATGGCGAGTTTTCTTTGCGCGGCGTGCTGATGGCGCTGGTTGTGTTCGCTATGCCCCTTGGCATAGGCCTGGTTGCATTAACAGGCTTGACGATGCAGGGCAAACTGCTCGCCGCCCTCGGCGTCTGCGTGGCCGGCTTCTGCCTGGGGGCTTTGCTCAGGTTCATGATGTGGGAGTGAGAAAGCGACCGGGGACAGGCACGTTCCGTGCCCGTCCCCGGTTGCGGTCCGGTTTGCCGGCTACTTCACGCTGCCCGGGCGCAGGGGACGGCCGTTTTCGTCGACCGGGTTGCCGTCTTTGAAGCGCAGGCCGCCGTATTCGTCGTCTTCGCCGTAGCCGCCGGTCTGGCCCTCGCGCAGGCGCTTGAGGCGCTCGGCCTCGCGTTCGTCGAAGCGCTCTTTCTCATAACGTTCTGCCAGCAGGCGGGCTTCACCGGAGCGTTTTGGCGTGTACACCACCACGGGCGGGGCGGAGCGATGGGTGCGGTGATGCACGCCGCGGGCGCGGGGCTCACCGGTCGCGAAGGCCGGGTCGCGCAGGTTTACCAGCGCGCGGTCCTGCAGCTCGGCGTCGTAGCCGTAGCCGCTGGGCGCGTAGTACAGGCGGCGCACCGCGGCATCCAGCTCGAAGCGCCCCAGGTAATCCTCGCGCGCGCCGCTGTAGCGGTACACCGCGCCGTCGGGATTCATGTAACCGACCCGCTGCCAGGCGCCGTCATAGAACTCGACGATGAACAGCGTGCCGCGGTCTTCCTGCAGGCGCCGGATGTAGCCCACCGACGTCAGTACCGTGGGGCGCAGCGGGTCTTCCGCAATCTCGACGGTGTAGAATTCATTGAGCTCCAGCCCGTGGGAACGGCCGGAGTAGTCCTTGCGCTCTTCGGCGATGTGGCCGGTGTTGAACAGCTCGGCGATTTCCTGGCCGTGGTAGCCGTGGCGCTGGTTCTCGAACTCGATGTCGAAACCTTCGTAAGACTCGCGCGACGGGTGGTCGCGGCCCTGGTCGGTCACGCATCCGCCCAGCACCAGTGCCGCGAGCAACGCTGCAGTCAGCTTGTTCATGGGTACGACCTGCGCTGTCGGGGGGCCCCAAGCCTAGCGCGGGCAGGCGCGCCGGTCCAGAGTTATTGCGGAACGGAGTTGCCGGCCAACAGGCCGGCGGCCAGGGCGAAATGCTGCTCAAAGCCGCCCCAGTCGGCGCTGATGTCCAGCAGCTGGCCCGCGATGTACAACCCGGGAACCAGCCGGCTTTCCAGGCTGCGCGGGTTTACTTCGCGCAGGCTGACCCCGCCGGTGACGCCCTCGGCGGCGCGCATGCCCAGCGTGCCGCGCAGCTTGAGGCGGGTATCCAGCATCTCGCCCAGCAGGGCTTCCCGCTGCCGCTCACTGAGCTGCATCACGCGCGCGCCGCGCTTGACCTTCTGGCGCGCCAGCAGCGCGGCACCCAGGCTGCGCGGCAGGATGTGATCGATCGCTTCGTGGGCGGCCTCGCGGGTGCGTTCGCCGAACACGCGGAACAGCCACAGCGCGACTTCCTCGGCGCGCAAAGAGGGGAAGAAGTTGACCGCCAGCTCCAGCTCGGCGCCGCGCGCCAGCGCGGGCTCAATGGCGTGCGACAGGTTGAACACCGCCTCGCCGGTCAGGCCCGACAACGTGAACAGCATGCTGCCCGCGGCCTCGGCCAGTTCGCGCCGCCCCTCCAGCAGGCGCAGCCGCACGTCCATCCAGAGGCCGGGCAGGCGCAGGGGCCATTCCTCGTGGACACGCACCCCCACCAGCGCGGGAAACACGGGCGCCAGCGTGTGGCCCAGCGACTGCGCGATGCGATAGCCGTCGTCACCGCCGCCCAGTTGCGGCAGGTTGGCGCCGCCGGTGGCCAGCACCACGGCGCGGGCCGGCAGGTTTTCGCCGTCGGCCAGCTCGACGGTGAAGCCGGCGTCGGCCTTGCGCACACCGCTGACGGCGCGGGTTTCCAGGGCGTCTTCCACCTGCTCCAGCAGCGCGCCGATCACTTCAGCGCCGCCCCCCGCGGGCTTCACCAGCCCGTAGTACGGGGCGTCCTGCAGCTCCACGCCCGCCTGCTGGAACCAGGCACGCAGCCGGTCGGCGTCCAGGGCAGCCAGCGCGTCGCTCACGAAGCGCGCGTGACGACCGTGAAAACGCGAGATGTCCAGGCCGGTGTTGCTTACGGCCGCGGCGCCCATGCTGGAGTAGCAGAACTTGCCGCCCACGACGGGCTGTTTTTCGAAGATGCGGAACGGGATGCCGCGGCGGCGCAGCTGCACGGCGGCCATCAGGCCCGCTGGGCCCGCGCCGACGACAACCACCTCGGGTGATCCGTTCAAGCCAGCTGGAACCCGACGTCGTAGAAGACCATGGTGTCACGCAGGAAGTAGATGGCGACGTAACCCGCGTAGGCAGCCAGTGCGATGATGGAGAGGAACAGCCCCTGGTTGATCTTCAGCTTGCCCGACATGGTCTTCTCGAAGCTGGGGAAGACCAGGCCGAAGCCCACGGCGAACAGCGTGCCGACGTAGAACGGCGTGGCGGTCGGTGAGGTGATGGTGTTCTTGGACAGGATGCCGAAACCGTACAGCACACCCCAAATTGCGGCCAGGATGACGTTTATGACGCCAACGTAGTAGGTGATCGAGACCGATTCCTTAGATGCCACGATTCGCCCCCTTCTCCCTGTGCGGTAAGGCGTAGCTGAAAATGCCCTGCTGGCCGGGAGCTTCTTCTACCCCAACCGTGATGACGTGCAAGTGCTGGTATTCACCCCGTGCCACGAGCTCATCATATAACCTTTTAGCAAGGTAGTTTGCGAGTAGTTCTGTAGAAGTATTGGGCAAATCGAGCAGCAGCGTGTCCTTGGCCGGCGACACGAACTCGCTGCCGTCGCGGTGTTTCACCCGCACCGAATCGCCTTCCTCGCGGATTTCCAGCACTTCGGCGCGCTTCGGGTAGATGGTCTTGTGGTCCAGACCGTCGCACAGGCGCCGGAACACCGGCTTGAAGGTGATGTAATCCAGCACGTAACCGGCCGGGCCCAGCTCGCCCTCTACCTCGACCCACGCCCAGTAGTTGTGGCCGTGCAAAGGCTCACGGCTGCCGTCATTGAACAGCAGGAAGTGGGCACAGGAGAAGTTGAAGTACTGCTTGTCGACCTTGATCCGGTACATCGATTCCTTCACTGATCCATCCGCTTGCGGACTATTCGCGGGTGTCGGGCGCCGTGGAGCACGGCTACAACCCGGAGTTCGGTGTCTGTCATTGTGAAGAACACCGAGTAGGGAAAGACTTTCATGTTGTGCCGGCGCACTCCGGGCAGAAACTCAGGGCAGAGCCCGACGTTCTCGTCGATCCACGTAAAAGCGTCATGCAGGTGGGATTCAAAGCGCGCGCCCAGCCCACGCTCTCGCCTCTCATACCAGTCGTGCGCCTCTATGAGGTCGGCCTTGGCCTCATCCTCAACTATCAGAGTTCGCATTGGCCTCTCGGCTTCGCCGCAACTCCTCCCGAACTTCCGACCACGGTGTACCCGGACGCGGATCGTCTTGCATCCGTTTGAGTCGCTGCTCAATGACGTCCTGGTGCCAATCGGGAACCGGGAGATCATCAGGCGCAAAGCTGCTCCAGATCATTTCGATCAGGCGCATGCGCTCTTCAACCGATAGTTTTGCCACTTGTGATTCGGTAAGCGGCGCAGCCATGCAAACCTCCTGGCGCCATCATAGCATGCACGCACTTCCGCTACAGCGCCTAGAACTGGCCCAGGAACCGCATGTCGTTGGTGGTGAAATGGCGGATGTCGCCGATGCGGTGCTTCAGCATCGCGATGCGCTCCACCCCCATGCCGAAGGCGAAGCCCGTGTACTTCTCCGGGTCATAGCCCACGGCCTGCAGCACGTTGGGGTCCACCATCCCGCAGCCCAGCACCTCCAGCCACGGCTTCTTCAGGTGCTTGAACATCTGGCAGTCGATGTCCACCTCGGCGCTCGGCTCCGTGAACGGGAAGTAGTGCGGCCGGAAGCGCATGCGCGTCTCGGGCCCGAAGTACTCGCGCACGAACAGCTCGAGCACGGCCTTGAGGTCGCCGAAATGCAGGTCTTCGGCGATCGCCAGGCCCTCGATCTGGTGGAACATGAAGTGGTGTGTGGCGTCCACGGTGTCGGGGCGGTAGACGCGGCCGGGGGCGATCACGCGCACGGGCGGTTTGCGCGATTCCATGGTGCGGATCTGGATGGTGCTGGTCTGGCTGCGCAGCAGCATGGGCACGGGCTTGGCTTCCCAGTCGGGCGCGTTGAGCTGCAGGTAGAAGTTGTCGGCCTCTTCGCGCGCGGGGTGGCCGGCGGGGATGTTGAGGGCGTCGAAGTTGTGGAACTCGTCCTCAACCTCCGGGCCTTCGACCTGGCTGAAGCCGATGCGCTGGAAGATCTCGACGATCTCTTCAATCGTCTGGGTGATGATGTGGGCGTGGCCGATTTCGCGGCGCTTGCCGGGCTTGGTGAGATCGATGCCCGGCCTGGCTGCGGCCGTGCTGCCCACGCGCGCCTGCGCGGCCTGGAAGGCCTCGGTGATTCTGGCGTTCAGGACGTTGGCGGCCTTGCCGTATTCGCCGCGCTGTTCTTTGGGCACGTCCTTGATGCCGCCCAGGATGGCCTTCACGTGGCCCTTGCCGCCCAGGTACTCGCGGCGCAGCTCTTCCAGCGCGGTGGCATCGGCCACGGACTCAAAGGCCTTGAGGCCCTGGGTCAGCAGGTTGGAGATGGCGGCAAGGTCGTAGCCCATGGGCCGGGAATATAACGGCAGAGCCAATCAACGCCAGAGCAAGCAAAACAGAAGCCCGCCATGCCAATGGCGGGCTTTGGGTCAGCGGTGAGTTGACTTGCATGCGATCGGATCGTTCGGCTTCAGACAAGGCGCGGAGCGCCTTCACAGCGGAAGCCCCCACCGAACGCCTCTGGCGTTCGGTGGGGGTACTCGGCGGAAGGAAGAACAAAGGCGCTGAGCGCCGACACACCATCCGTACCCGCCGCCAGAACCGTTCGGCCGCAAGCGGCCCTTGTGCCAGCGCTCCGCGCCTTGGGTAACTTGATTGCCGCAATCCCCCAGCGTCTCGGTCGCTGGAAGCGACCTCGAAGCTGGGGGCTTCCATTGTGTCGGCGCTCCGCGCCGCACTGCCAAACGGTGATCCACCGATCTCCGCTGCCTTGCGTTCGCGGCATGCTTGATTCTACGCAAAGCCCCGGCTTGGCAGCCGGGGCTTGTGTTTTGTGCGCTGTCATTCGCCCGCTTATCGGCCGCCGGGTCGGGGCGTGCCGGGCCTTGGGTTGCCTTGGGGCGGCCGTGCCTGCACGTCTGAGCCTAGCGGCTTGGTGAAGCTTTGCGGGTCGTTGCGCGGCGGCGGCACCGCCTGGCTGCGCGGCACACCTGTATCGCTGAGCGACTTGACCTGCGGCGAGCTCGCGCGCATCGGCGCGCCGCTCATGGGCGCGGTGCTGTCCATCCCCGCGGAACGCAGCGCATCGCGCGCTTTCTTGAGCACCGCCAGCACGGCCGGGATGTTCGGTAGGCGGCGGCGCGGGTCCTTGGCGGTCATGGCGACCACGGCCTCGCGCAGCTCCTTGGGCAGGGTGTCGAAGGTCTCGCGCGGCATCTGCAACTGCTCGCCCACCACGTTCAGCAGCACGGCCATGGGCGTGGCGCCCTCGAAGGGCAGCGCGCCGGTGAGGAACTGCCACAGCGTCACGCCCAGGGCGTAGATGTCCACCCGGGCGTCAACGTCCATGCTCTTGATCTGCTCGGGCGCCATGTAGTTCGGCGTGCCCACCACCTGGTTGCTGAGTGTCAGGGCCGTCGCGGTGTTGGTGATGCTGCGCGCCAGGCCGAAGTCGGTAACCTTCACCTTGCCGTCGCGCGCGATCAGGATGTTGGCGGGCTTGATGTCGCGGTGGATCACGCCCTGGTCGTGCGCCTCGCCCAGGGCGCGGGCCACGAAGCCGGCGATGTTCACGGCGCGCATGGGGCTGAAGCGCCCTTCGCGGTCCAGCAGGCGCTGGGCGTCCACGCCTTCCACGTACTCCATCACCAGGTAGTAGACGCCGTGGTCACGGCCGACATCCAGCGTGCGCACGATGTTGGGGTGCTGCAGGCGGCCGCTTACTCTGGCCTCGCGCAGGAAGCGCTCAACCATTTCGCGCTTGCCGACGAACAGGTCGGGCAGCAGCTTGATCGCAACCATCATGTCGAGGCCCGGGTGGTGCCCCAGGTACACCGCCCCCATGCCGCCGCGGCCAAGGATGCTCTTGGCTACGACGTTGCCAAATGTCTGGCCGATGATGGGGTCTGAATGTTGGAGATCCGACATGCTGTGTTCCAGGGCCCGCGATGCATTATGCCGCACAAGCAACAATCCGGCTACGGGCGTTCAGGGGCCAGGTTTCAGGTGTCAGGTTTCAGGGGAAAAGCGGAGCCCGCAGGGAATCTGCCCTGCAACCTGCAAGCTGACCCCTGAAACCTGAACTAGTCTCCCAGCAGGCTGCGCGCGATCACGATGCGCTGGACCTGGCTGGTGCCCTCGTAGATCTCCGTGATCTTGGCGTCGCGGAAGTAGCGCTCGACGTCGTACTCCTTGCTGTAGCCGTTACCGCCGAAGATCTGCACCGCGTCCTTGGCGCACTTGTTCGCCGTCTCGCTGGCGAACAGTTTCGCCATGGCCGCCTCGCGCGCGCAGGGGCGCGCGTTGTCGCGCAGCCACGCCGCCCGCAGGATCAGCAGCCGCGCGGCATCCAGCTTCATGGCCATGTCCGCCAGCATCCACTGCACGCCCTGGAAGTTCGCGATCGCCTGGCCGAACTGCTCGCGCTTCTTGGCGTACTCGGTGGCGTCTTCCAGGCTGGCGCGCCCGATGCCCACGGCCTGGCTGGCGATGCCGATGCGCCCGCCGTCAAGGGTGTCCAGCGCGATGGTGAAGCCCTTGCCCTCTTCGCCGATCAGGCTGCTGGCCGGGATGCGGCAGTCCTCGAACAGCACCTCGCTGGTGGCGCTGCCGCGGATGCCCATCTTCTTTTCCTTCTTGCCGATCACCACACCCTTGCGGTCGGCCTCTACAATGAACGCTGAAATGCCGCGGGTTTTGTGCTCTTTGCTGGTGCGCGCCATCACGATGAACACATCGGCGTAGGGCGCGCTGGTGATCCACAGCTTGCTGCCGTTCAGCACGTACTCGTTGCCGTCTTTCACGGCCTCGCACACCAGGCTGCCGGCGTCCGTGCCGGCGCCGGCCTCGGACAGGCAGTAAGCGCCCAGCCACTCACCGCTGGCCATCTTCGGCAGCACGCGGGCCTTCTGCTCGTCGTTGCCCCACTTCGTCAGCAGGCTGCTGAACAGGCTCATGTGCACGCTGAGCGTCACGCCGGTGCTGGCGCACCAGCGGTTGATTTCCTCAAGCGTGATGCTGGCGGCCTGGTTGCCCAGCTTGTTTTCGTAGAAGCCGGCGCCGCCGTATGCCTCGGGGATGGTCAGCGCGGTCAGGCCCAGGTCGGCCATGGCCTTGAACACCGAGCGGTCGAACTGCTCAGCCTTGTCCATCTCGCGGGCCTTGGCCTTCAACTCGCCGGCCGCGAATTCGCGCGCGGTCTGCTGCAGCATCGACAGTTCTTCGTTCAGCTCGAAATTCACGGTCATCCTCCGGTGGGCAGTGACGCGCCACTTTTATTATCTGGCGCGCCGCGGCTCAACCGACCGCGCCCGCCGTTCGCCGATCCCGAACATCAGCGCCAGGGCGAAGATGCCCGCCGATGCCAGGAAGCACACCAGGTACGTCACGCCCGGCCCGGCGTCAGGGCGCAGCAATGAGCGCCCGCCCGTGGCGCGCTGCACCAGGTAGCGGCGCAGCTCGCGTGTGCGCGGCGCCGCCGAGCCGTAGGCCTCACGCAGGTCCGCGGCCAGCGCGATCATCAGCGCCTGCGCCTGCGGCTCGCCTTCCAGCAGCGCGGCCGTGCGTTTGCCGTGGATGCGCGCGTTGATGACCTCCAGCCGTTCGCGCAGGCGCGCGGTCTGGCCGGCCTGGTAGTCCGAAAAGGCCTCATCCAGCCGCGGGAAGGGCGATACGCCGTCGAGCTCGAGCAGCTGGCGCTCGAGGCGCAGCGAATCTTCGTGCGTGGGATCCAGCAGGAACACGCAGGCGGCCGCGTCGCGCGCGGCGTCGAGACGGCTTGCGCCCTCGGGCGTCAGCAGCGCCAGCGCCTTCGCGCGCAGCGCAGGCGCGTAAACGGGCGGGCCGGCCTCGGCTGCGCTGCGCAGGGCCAGCGCCTCGAATTCCCGGCGGGCCTGGGCGCGCCGTGCGGGATCCTGGCTTTCAAGCACGCTGTCGAACGCGCGTTCCAGCGGCGAGGCCGCTTCCTGCGCGTGCAGCACCAGCGGCATCAGCAGCAGTGAGCCCACGGCCACCGCGCGCAGCATGCCGGTCTCGCGGCTGCGGGGGCGCTGCCGCAGCGACCCCAGCCAGATCAGCGCAAAGGCAACCGCGAAGCCGGCCAGCATGATGTTGTACTCGCGGCGCGACAGCGCCACGGCCAGCACCGCCAGCAGCAGCAGCGGGCGCACCACGCGGAAGGCAAGCGTAAGGTAGAAGCGCTCCAGCCACGGGCGCTTGCTGTGGAACGCCACCGAGACCACGCGCATGCCCACGCCGGCGCGGCGCGCCATGGTTACCAGGATCACCGCCAGCAGCGCCGGCATCACGGTCAGCAGCGGCAGGTAGGCGTCGCCGGTGCCCAGCGCCAGGCTGGCCACCAGCGCCGCGAACACCACGCCCGCGGCCGCGTAGCCGTAGCGCGCGGCGCGGCTGTTGTAATCGCGCGGGAGCAGGCGGCTGGCACCCAGCATGGCGGCAGCGCCCACACAGCAGGCAAGCGTGACGATGAAGCACCAGGCCAGCGTCACCTGCCGCGTGCTGGGCTTGAGCTCGGGCGGCCAGCCCTGGAACAGGTCGGCGCCCAGGGCCGGAATCACGTCCAGCACCAGCACGCCCGGGGCGGCGTGCGCTGGCTCGGGCACGATGCCCTGCCGATACCACACGGCCGACAGCAGCAGCAGCCCGGCCAGCCCGCTCATCACCAGCAGCAGCGTCATGCCCGCCACCAGGATGCGCGCCTCGCGCCCCACGGTAGCGCGCTTGGGCAGGCCGCGCCCGGATGCAACCAGCACGCCGGTCTGCGCGCCGATGGCCAGCATGGCGACGGCCGCGGCCTCCCCCCAGAAGCCCAGCGACCAGACGGATTCCAGCCGCACGGGCGCGGCCAGGGCCGCCAGCGCGCCCGCGCCGGGCATCGAGTAGCCGACCAGCAGCCCTAGCAGCAGCAGCGCGACCACCACGGCCAGCAGCCAGACCGCCAGCCAGCTCAGGCCCGCCAGGCGTTTGCGCCGCGCGAACAGCACCAGCACGAAGGCAACCGCAACGGTGGTGCCCATCCCCCACCAGGCCGCGGGGGTGGTGGCGCCGTGCCAGGCCGTGGACTCGACCGTCAGCTCGCGCGCCTGGTACTCCAGCGCGTTCGGGGGCACGCCGAACAGCGCCTCGGCGTACAGCCAGGCGCAGGCCCGCCCCGCCATCACCAGCATTACGCCCGCCAGCACCAGGCGGATCAGCGACTGCACGCCCTGCAGCGATTCACGGCCGGTGGCGCGGTGGTCAAGCTGGCCGGTGGCCAGGGCCAGGCGCGTGAGGGGCCCGCCGAACAGCAGCACCAGGCCGGCGGCGGCGGGCAGGAACAGTGCGCCATGGGTCAGGATGCCGCGCGTGACCAGGAAGGGCGCGCCCATCACCAGCAGCACCAGCAGCGTGGTCATCAGGAAGCCGGCACGGCTGTGCCAGCGGGCATGGCTGTATTCACGCGTGGGCGACATGTCGGAAGTATAGGAAGCCCCGGAAGCGGACAAGCCTTTGCAACTGACCTGCGAATTGAATTAGATACAAATGATTCCGCGAGGATACGACATGCACAGACTGTTTCTGCTGCCGCTGCTGTTGTTGCTGGTCGCCACGACCCCGAATGCGCAGGATCAAGCCGACGCCGGGCTGAAGCGCGCAGGCCTGGTTGTGACGGTCAAGCTGGAAGACGCCAAGGGCCAGCCGCTGGTGGTGCGGCGCGGCGACGGGGCCAGCCTGTTTCTGTGGCGGGTGTGCGGTGACTACCACCGCAGCGCCTACGCTTGGTACGACTGGCAGAACAGCCGCGTGGTTTGCGGCGGCTACGGCGACCGCGGCATCGAACCCGGCGAGTACGTGCTGGAGGGCAGTCCCGGCGGCTACGGTCCATTCCGCGTCAACTTCACGCTCACACGGAACGGGACGCTTGAGTACAGCCACCGCTTCGAGGTCTGGCGGCGGGTCATCACCCTCTCGTTCGTGGACCCGGCCGGCAAACCGCTCAAGGAAATCGCTTCCCCGCCGCAGTACCAGGCAGGCTGGCAACAGGTTGAAGGCTTCAAGACCCGCCACCTCGTCGGCACCTTGCGCGCGCACCCGGGCCAGAGCAGGTTCCGCACGGGCAAGGGTTTCAGTCGCGACAACCCCGAGCCTGAGCAGCAGCTGCAGAAGTACGCCACGGACGGGGGCAAGTGGTACATCGCTGTGCTGGCCGGAGCCGACGGTCGCCTGCGTGCGGGAGGACAGGTGTGGGAGGGCGACTTCAAGGGCAAGGAATGGGACTCGCCCATCGAGGTGGAACTGCAGCTCGATGAGGCTGTGAAGAAACGACCGCTTGCGAACAAGGACGACCCCGGCAACCGCAGCCTGCTGGGCGTAGCCGAAAAGGACCGGATCAACATCAGCTTCAAACTGGGTCACGACCTGCTCCGGCCGGAGCTGGATGTGCCTGCGGAATGGCAACGCAACGGCAATACCTGGACGGCCGCCGTGCCGCCCGGCACCAGGCCCAGGTGGAGGCTCACCGGCGGGCCGCTGTTCTGCCTGCCCTGGAAGGCGCTGCCGCGCGCTGACGCGGACGGCTCCGTCAGCGTGAGCTACACCACGCAGCACCCGGAAATCGCGGTGTCGGCCGCCACCGCGACCATGCGCGAGTGGTGGGATTTCGGCCATGCCGGCCATGCAGACTACGATGTCGAGTCCACCATGTACCAGCCGATCGGTGATGAGCGCAGGCTGCGCACGCTGGTGGGCGACACCGAGCTGGCGGAAATCCTGTCGCGCGGCGAACTCTGCCTGGTGGCAGGCGGGGGCTACAGCCAGGAGTGGTCCGAGGCAATCGTGATCCATGGCAACCCGCCGCAACGCAAAGAGGCCCAGGCGCTGCGCATCGGGGGTGATGGCGTGACGCTCTCGGGCGTCGTGAAGCTGAACGCCGCCCAGAAAACCGCGCTCAAGTCAAAGCGCCTGCTGGAGCTGGAGGTGCCGTTCACCGGCGTAAGCTTCCGGGGCGTCACGGCCGAGGGCAGCGGCCTGCCCGCGGTGTGCGCAAGTATCTTCCCCCTGAGCGACGAGAAGACGGCGCTGCGGCTGAAGCAGGTTGAGACCGATCTCGCCGCCAGGGATGAGCGCCCCAACATTGTGTTCATCCCGAAAGACGCGGCAGAAAGCCTGCTCGGTGCCGACAAGTCCACCAGCGACGCCGACCTCAAGGAGTGGATGGGCGAGGACGTATTCAACGCCCTGCCGGATCGCGAGTGCCGGCTGCGGTTCGGTCGCTTCGGGGCCTGGTACGACACGCGGCGCGTCGTGAAATCCGATGAGCACGGTTACGTGCTGAACAACAGGATCGAGCTCAAGCCAGGCACCAAGTACGTCATGTACGTGTGGGGCGGCTCGCGCGACGACCTGAAGCCGGACGCCCGTGTCGAGTTCACATACGAGGGAAAGGCCGTTGACCTCGGTGCGATTGTCCTGCCGGATTACACGAAATCAGCCGACTGAGCCGCCGGGTGGGCGAATTGAGCGGAAGGGGGACTGTCCCCGAAGTTGGGGACTGTCCCCGTGGTCGAAGAATCTAGCGCAATCGCCGGGCCAGGACAGCAAGGAAAACCAACTACAACCGCCTCAGCGCGACGACGCTACGAGCGCCACGGTCGCAACGAATCTGTTGGGGACCGACAGGGCCTCAATCGGCCAGCCGGCTTTCAGCCCTGCAGTACCTTCGTCGCGGCCTTCGCGTTCGTCGCGTCGTCGCGCTGAAGCAGTTGAGTCCCGCTGGGAACGCGGGCCTTCGGTCCCATGCGGACGGGACGTCCGCGCTCCGTTACTCAATGCGCTTGATGATATGGAAGCCGAACCTGCTTTCGCAGATGTCGATCTGGCCCACGCCCAGGCTCAGCGCGAGGTCTTTGAACGGCTTCACCAGGCGGGCCTCCGCGTCGGCCGTGTAGCTGTTATGGGTGTTGGTGGTGCCGTCCGGGTTGGCGCCGCAATCCTCGTTGTAATCGACCTGAAGCTGCTTCCAGTCCGCACCCCTGGTGCGGGCCTGTTTCAGCACCTGGCGCGCCAGGGTCTCCGCCTGTTCCTTGCTGCGGGCTGCTTTCTGGGTGTCCACGCCGGCGCCGTCCCAGGCGATCAGGATGTGCTGCACGACGGCGCGTTCCGGCGCGGGGTCCTGCCTGGTCGGTAGCGTTGACGTGTCAATGTCCGGGAACCAGCCCGGCGGCACGTCGTACACCAGCTGGTGGTTGCCGCGGCGCGTGAACTGCGCGTCCTTGATCTCTTTGGGCCCGTAGGTGTCGCTGCCCGCGAGGTCAAGCAGCAGGCTGATGTCGTTGTTGCTACCCTTGCCGATGCTGCCGTCGCCGATTGCGCTGTGGCTGTCGTCGCCCGCGCAGTCGAGCAATATGCCGACGCTGAAGTTCAGCCCCATGCCCTGGCCGTTGCCCTGGTACACGTCGTTGCCGGCGCGGTCGATCTGCCAGCCCACCGCCCAGTCGTGGGCCGAGCCCTGCCCCAGGCCGATGGTCATGGTGTAGGCGTCGTTGCCCTTCAGGTCGAACAGGCCGGCGCTGCTGAGGTGGATGCCCGCGCCCTGCCCGTACTGGCCCAGCGTGTAGACGTCGTTGCCGCCGGTATCGACCAGGAAGCCCAGGCTGTACCAGTAGCTGCTGCCCTGGCCGTAGATGTCGGCGCTGTAGAAGTCGTTGCCGTCGCCTTCGTCCAGCAGCAGCGCCACGCCGCCGCCGGTGCCCACACCCGCGTCGTTGCGGTTGCCGATGCTGAAACCCTGGCTGAGGCTCTGGTAGTGGTCGTTCCAGAGCGGCTGGTGCAGGTACTTGCCGCCCGCGTAGTAGGTGTCGTTGCCGGCGCCGTCGGTCAGCACGCCCACTCCCATCACCTGTGCGAAGCCCTGCACATAGCGCGCGCCGTAATAAGTGTCATTGCCGGCGACGTCCGTGAGCTGGCCGTAACCGAAGCAGCCCGCGCCCTGGGCGCCGCTGTCGGCGCGGTACTGGTCGTTGCCGCCGTCGTCGTAGAGCTCGCCGTAGCCGCACAGTCCGCAGCCCTGGGCGCAGAAGCCGGCCGAGTAGTAGTCGTTGCCGCCGCCCAGGTCGTGCAGGATGCCGACGCCCAAGAAACCGAAGCCCTGGGTGAAGTCGCCGCCCTCGTAGCGGTCGTTGCCGGAAAGATCGAGCACGAAGCTGATGGGTGCTTTGCCCTCAAGGCCGATGCCGCAGGCCACACGGCCGCGATAAACGTCATCGCCGCCCAGGTCGATGATGCCGATGAAGTCGTCGCCCTCATAAGTGTTGGGGCCGGTCCCGCCGATCACCACCTTGCCCCATTTGCTCTGCCAGGCGGAAACCACGGCGCCGGTGACGCCGGGGACGGTGTGGTTAAACGTGCCCTTGGTGGTGTCGAACTTCATGTCCACTTCCGACTTCCACTGCGCAGCGCGGTCAGCCAGGATCGAGCTGACGCGAGCGGCCGCGACCAGAATGCCTTCCAGGTGTGCGCGGGAGCCCTGTTCGAACACGTCGTACTCGCCCTCGGCGCGCACACCGCCGGGGATGATGATGTCGGATTCGGCCACGAGGTTGGCAACTTCGCCGGCCAGCACCCGCATCTCCGCTTTGCTGAGGTACGTGCCCTTGCGCGTCAGCGAGTGCGCGGCCGCGGTGAATGAGCCGCTGAGTTCCACGCGGCCGGTGATTTCCAGCCCACTGTCCGGAATCAGCGGCTGAGGATCCTCACCGAACAGCGCGCGGTTCTCGGCCTCGTCGATCGCCTTTGCGGTGCGGGCGTCTTCTTCTTTCAGCTTCTTGAACTCCTTGCTCTCGCGGTCGCCCTTGAAGGCCTTGATCTGCCTGGCGACCGTGATCGCATCGTCCCACAGTTTTCGCAGCTGGCTGCCGTCGGCCTGCAGCTCCTCGGCCGTCCAACGCTTCCCGGGCAGATCCAGCAGACTCGTGGCGTGCATGCAGCGGTGTGTTGCGGCTGACTTGCTGGCGAACCTGTCGGCCGCCTGCTCGGCCATGCCGGGCACGGCGAGCGGGTCGTCCAGGGCCTTGTCACAGATGCTGAGGCGCAGGATGTCGTCGGGACGGTGCTTCTTCTGGTAGTTGAGGTCTTCGGGCTTGAGGTTGATGCAGTCCAGGGCGGCCTGCAGGTGCTCGTAGTCATCGGCGGTCAGGAACTTGCCGGGGGTGAAGCTCCAGGCCGGCCTGGCCTCGGGCTTCGGGTCCGCCTGCTGGGCAGTTCCGGGGCGGGTCGTGCAGAAAAACAGCACCGCCGCCAACAAACTGACTAGCACGGGTTTGCCCATGGGTTACAACCTTCCTACAATCCGCACGCGTTGCTATGTAGTCTGGCGCGGCGGTTGGTAGACTCCGTCGCTTGTTTATACCGCCCACTGGCAGAGGGTGAAAGCAGTTCTGGAAGCCGCTATGTTCGATTTCGCCGGCAAAAAGGTTTTCATCACGGGCGGCACGCGTGGTATCGGTCTTTGCGTGGCCGTCAAAATGGCCAAGGCCGGCGCCGACGTCGCCGTCAACTACCTGCGTAACCGCTCCGCGGCCGATGAGGCCCGCGCCGCGATCCTGGACGCCTCGGGCGGCAAAGAGCCGCTGTTGCTGAAAGGCAACGTCGCCAAGGATGAGGACATCCAGAAGATGTTCTCGGAAATCGGCGACAAGTGGGGCGGCCTGAACTTCCTGATCAGCAACGCGGCCTCGGGCGTGCTGAAGCCCAGCCGCGAACTCACGCACCATCACTGGCAATGGACCATGGACATCAACGCCTACGCGTTGCTGCCCCTCTCGCGCCATGCCATTCCTTTAATGAAGGGCAACGGCCGCATCATCGCCGTCAGCAGCCTGGGCAGTATCCGCGCCTTCCAGAACTACGCGGCGGTGGGCGCTTCCAAGGGCGCGCTGGAGAGCCTGGTGCGCCACCTGTGTGTGGAGTACGCCAGCCAGGGCATCAACGTGAACGCAGTCAGCGCCAGCGTAGTGGACACGGACGCGCTGAAGCACTTCCCCAACCGCGAGGCGATGATCGAGGAATCGCTGCAGTGGATGCCGGCCAAGAAGCTGGTAACGCCCGAAAACGTCGCCGACGCCGTGATGCTGATGTGCAGCGAGTACACCAGCATGGTCCACGGCCACACCTTCATCGTGGACGGCGGCCTGTCGATTATGCTGCCGGGCTAAAGTTTGGCTGAATTGAGATTGCTTGAGGCAGGGTGCCCCGGCATCCTGCCTTGCCCTTTGACTTCGCTCACATACTTGAACCGGAGAAGACCATGACCCGCTACGTGTCGTTCGCCATGCTGCTTGCCTGCCTGCTCACGTTCAGCGCGTGCGGCGCCGACTACAGCACGCCCGAAGCCACCGCCCAGAATTTCGTGAAGGCCATGAACGCGGAAGACGTGGACGCCGCCGCGGACTGCTTCGTCGCCGCGGAGCGCGAAAAGGCGCGCGAGGAATGGAAGAAGTCCAACGAGAAGCGCAAGCAGGAAGGCAAGGAGATGCAGACCGAGATGTCGTTCAAGTCGATCGAAAAAGACGGCAACTGGACCCTGGCGGTGATGAGCATGAAAGACAAGGAGAACGGGAAAAGCTTCGACATGAAGATGGTGATCGTTGAAGAAGACGGCGGCTGGAAGCTCAGCGACAAGAAGAGCGAGGAGTACCAGAAGGCCAAGCTGGAAGAGATGTTCAAGAAGTAGCGCGAATCGCGCCGGCGCAATCGCGAATAGGCAAGGCGGGGCTCACGGGCCCCGCCTTCTTCCGTTTCCGCCGCGTCTACCCGATCTACACTTGGGCTATGAAAAACACCTGCGCCCTGCTGCTGATCTGCCTGCTGCTGGCCGCCTGTGGCGGTGACGAAGGCGCCGAGTCGCCCGAGCAGGCGGCAACCATGTTCCTTGAAGCGCTGCAGTCCGGCGACCGCGAAGACATCTACAAGGCCATCACGCGCGCCGAGGGCGAAAGCTTCCAGAAAATCGACGACCGCCTCGACTACAACCGCTGGGACGACAGCAACATCGAGGAGTTCAAGATCGTCGGCACGGAACTGGACGGCAACCGAGCCAAGGTGACCGTGCTGATCACGCGCGAAATCGACGACAAGCCGGTCGCCGCCGAAGAACTGGTGGTCTGCGTGCAGGAGCGCAACCGCTGGAAGGTCACCTTTTCCGCCTCGTCCAAGACCTTCATGCCCTCCGGCAAGAAGCCGGACTGATACGCCACCAACCAGGTGCCGCGACAGTCGAAGGTGTTGAACGACGCGGTTTGCACTTCACGACAGGGTGCAACTGGCGGAGAAATCGCCGGACGCCGGACTAGCGTTGGCCCGGGCGCGGCCGCAACCTATCCTGCAGCCATGACCAATCCGCCGATCACTGCCGCCGCCATCATCCTGGCCGCCGGGGACTCCTCGCGCATGGGCACTCCCAAGGCGCTGCTGGACTGGCACGGCCGTCCGCTGATCGAGCACGTGCTGGAGACCGCGCGCCAGGGCGGCTGCAGCAAGCTGTTCGTGGTGCTGGGCAAGGACGCGGAGGCGATCCGCCAGGGCGCCAGGCTGGAAGGGGTGACAGTGCTGGTGAACACTGAGCCCGCCCGCGGCCAGGTTTCCAGCATCCAGCTGGGCATGCAGAACCTGGATTTCAGTACCGACTGCTGCCTGGTGTGGCCCGTGGACTGCCCGCTGGTCGAGGCCGGCGACGTGCGCGCGCTGATCGAAACCTACGCGGGCTGGCGCGCCAGCCTGATGCGCATTTTCATGCCGACCTATCGGGGCGAGCGCGGCCACCCGATGCTGGTGGACATCGGCTTCCGCCAGCCGTTCATGGAACTGAAGGAGGGCGAGACCGCCCGCAAGGTGATCGAGGACAACCCGACACAAGTGAAGGAAGTCCCCACCGACAACCCCGGAGTACTGACCGACATCGACACGCCGGAGGAGTACGAGGCGGCGCTTCGCAGCGCCTAGCTATTGGTTATTGGTTATTGGCTGTTAGCTGTTAGCTTCGTCGTCGGTGTTTCAGTGGCCAGCAGCTAACAGCTATCAGCCAACAGCCATGCTCCAGGACGTGTTCAACCGAGCATCTCAACTGCTCCGGGCCAACCGGAAGTTTGCGCTTGTGCACCTGGTGAAGGTAAAGGGCTCTAGCCCGGGCAAGTCCGGCTTCAAGCTGCTGGTGACGGACAGCGGCGAAACCGTCGGCACCATCGGCGGCGGCGACGCCGAACGCCAGATGATCGCGCAGGCGCGCGAAGCCATGGCCGAAGGGCGCAGCCGCACCGTGCACTACGAGTTGACCAGCCGCCCCGGCAACCTGGTGAAGTCCCTGTGCGGCGGAACCAACGAAGTGTTCATCGAGGTGTTCATGGAAAAGCCCTGCCTGCTGCTGCTCGGCGGCGGCCACGTGTCTCGCGCCGTCGCGCAACTCTGCCATCTGCTCGAGTACCCCTACGTGGTGCTGGACGACCGCGCCGAGTTTTCAAACCCGGCAGACTTCCCCGGCGCGCTCGACGTCGTGCAGTCGCGCGGCGCCGAATACTTGACGCGTAAAGACCTGCCCGGTTTCAGCCATGTGGTGGGCCTGGGCTACAACTCCGAGTTCGACCTGGAGGGGTGATCAACGGCCTGGCCAGGCTGCCCGCCGACGTGAAGTTCGGCGTGATCGGCAGCCGCCCCAAGTTCGCGAAGATGGGCCAGATCGCGCAGGAGCGCGGCGTAAGCCCCGAGCAATGGGCGCGCGTGAAGTGCCCCGTGGGCATCAGCATCGGCGCCCAGACGCCGGCCGAGATCGCCGTCTCCATCATCGCCGAGGTGGTGGCATCACTGCCCGGCCGCGAAAGCCACGGCTGGAAGTGAAAGTGACACGGCCGGGACGGCCGTGTCACGCCTGCTTGCGTGTCAACTCGCGCAGCACGGATGTCAGGCGGTTCCAGGCCGACAGCATGTTCGCCAGGCGCTCCGGGTCGTCCACGGCAGCGGGCAGTGTCTGGGCCACGAAGTCGTTGGCCAGGCTTAGCCCGAGCGGGAACAGGCTGGGCGGCACGTCTTCGGAGTGGCTGATCTCGACGGCGTAGTTGCAGAAGTCTTCGTCGTAGTTGCAGTTGATGGTGCGCATGATGAAGCTGGCCAGCAGGCTCTGCAGCTTTTCGCGCGATTCACCACCCAGGTCGCCGATCACCTGCGGCGCGCCTTTGCTGGTCATGGCCTCGTTGACCATGCGCACCAGCTCGCTCACTTCTTTCAGCAGGTGGTTGATGCTGTGGCGGATAGCGTCCACCTGCGCGGGCTCAAACTGCAGCACACTGGCAAGCGCGTCAAATCGAGCTTTTGGCGACAATTCCTGCATGGTGTGTTCCGAGTGGTCAGAGGACAGAGGTCAGAGGTTAGAGGACAGGAAAAACAGCTTGCTGCTGCGGATCAAGTCTGAAGGTACATCCGCCAATGGTACAACCCGCTACATGCACTTCCCTGACCTCTGAACTCTGACCTCTGAACTCTGACCTCTGAACTCTGACCTCTGATCTCTAGAACAACGGCACCTTCACCATCCGCGCGCGCAGGATGGCGTCAATGCCCAGGTAACGGCCGGCGGCGGCCACCGCCAGCGTAAGCGACATCAGCACCATGGGGATGTACCACGAGCCGAAATCATGGCCCGCGGCGATAAAGCCGATCAGCGCCATCACCGCCAGCGCCACGCCCGCCACGCGGGTGGCCGCGCCGGCCAGCATCATCGCGCCGAACAGCAGTTCGGACAGCACGATCAGCCACTGGAACAGGTAGATGTTCTCGTTGGCGGCGTCGATGATCGTCACCGCGAACCAGTCCGGCGGGTGCAGCCCCTTGATCGCCTCGCTCAAGGGCTGCTGGTCCGTCGCCAGCCAGCCGTCGGTTAGCTTGCCCAGCCCCAGCTTCAGCCACCAGTAGCCCGCATACAGGCGCATCGGCAACAGCACCGCCGTGGCCGTGGTCGGCCCGGAAAGGAAAGCGGGAACGCGCCTGGTCTCTTCCGCCATGCCCTGAGTCTACGCCGCGGATCAGGCTTCCGCCACATGATGCCCCAGCAGAGGGCGCAACGCCTGCGAAACAATGAACAGCAGCACCGCCACCACCACGATCGCCGGCGCCGGCGGCAGCAGCAGGTAATCCCCCACGAACAGCCCGCACAGCCCGGAGAACAGCGCCACCCCTACCGAGCCCCAGAACATCCCCCGCACGCTGCGCGCCAGGTTGCGGCTGGTGGCGGCCGGCACGATCAGCAGCGCGTTCACCAGCAGCAGGCCAACCGCCCGCACGCTCAGGCTGACCACCAGGCCCAGCAGCACGATCAGCAGGAACTCATAGCGCGCCACCGGCACGCCGCGCGCCTGTGCCAGCGGGCGGGACACCGCCAGCAGGAAAAACCGGTTGCCCCAGCGCGCCCCCACCACCACAGCCACCACCGCGCACGCGACCAGCGCCCACATGTCGGTCGGACCCAGCAGCGCCACCTGGCCGAAAAGATAGTTGTGCAGGCCGGCGTAGCCTTTCTCCGCGGCGTGGTACATCAGCAGGCCCGCGGCCAGCGAGCCCGCCATGGCCACGCCCAGCAGGGTGTCGAGGCCCAGCGTGGTGACCTGCCGCAGCGAGGCAATGATCAGCGCCACCACGATCGCCACGCCCACCATCAGGGTCAGCGGGTTGTCCAGCGAAAGCAGCAACCCCAGCGCCACGCCAGCCAGCGTGCTGTGCGCCACGGCGTCGCTGAAGAACGCCAGCCGGCTGCTGACCACGATGGGGCTCAGCACCCCGGTGGTAAGGCACGCGCACACCACGCTGACCAGGATCAACGCCTGCCAGTCGTTGGTGAAGTAGTTGGAGACCACGTCAAACATAGTTGTCGGTTGTCAGTTGTCGGTTGTCAGTTGTCGGTTGTCAGTTGTCGGTTGTCAGTTGTCGGTTGTCAGTTGTCGGTTGTCAGTTGTCGGTTGTCGGTTGTCAGTGTGCATTCTCTAACAACTGACAACCGACAACCGACAACTCAATGGTGGTGATGCCCGTACACTGCCTTGTGGCCGCCGAACACCTCGGCGATGGTTTCCGCTGTCAGCAGGTCCTTCGCGCTGCCCACGCACTTGAGCGTGCGGTTCAGGCACACCACCTGGTCGGTGATGTCCGAGACTACGCTCAGGTCGTGGCTCACCAGCACCACCGTGGTGTTGTGCTCGCGCACCTGGTGCAGGATCAGCTCCGTGAACGTCGCTTCGCCCTCGATGTCCACGCCGGCCGCTGGCTCATCCAGCAGCAGCAGCTCCGGCTGGTCCTGCAATGCGCTGGCCAGCATCACGCGCTGCAGCTCGCCGCCCGACAGGCCGCCGATCATCGAGCGCGCCAGCCGCGCCGCGCCCACGCTCTCCAGCAGCTCCTGCACCCGCGCCTTCACCCGCCCCGCCACGCCGAACGCCACCGGCCGCTTCTGCAGGGTGAGGGCCATGAACTCCAGCACCGTCATCGGCAGCGTGCGGTCGTACTGCAGGCGCTGCGGCACGTAGCCGATGCGGCCGTTGATCTCGATGCGCCCGTCGTACTTGATCAGTTTCAGGATCGCGCGCAGCAGCGTGGTCTTGCCGGCGCCGTTGGGGCCGATCAGCGCCACCAGCTGCCCGCGCGGCAGCGCCAGGCTCACGTCCTCCACGAGCTTGCGCCCGCCGGCCGAGACGGTGACGTGCTCGCACTTCAGCAGTGGTTCAGTCGCCAAGGGTTTTCAGCACCGTGTCGAGGTTGGCGCGCAGCACGCGCTCAAGGGCGTCGGGCGCGGGCTTGCCCACGCCGAAGGGGTCCAGCGTGGCCAGCGGTAATCCTGCGCTTTCGGCAATCGCGCGTGCAGCAGAATCGTCGAAGCCCGGCTCCATGAAAATCGCCTGCGCGCGGCCGTCTTTCAGCATGGCCTCGATTTCGCGGCGCTCTTCCACGGTTGGGTTGTCGCCGGGGTTGCGCTGGATCACGCCCACCTGCTGCAGGCCGAACTCGCGCGCGAAATACGGGAAGGCATCGTGGTTCGAAACGAAGCGGTTCTTCTTCAACGCCTTGAGCTTCGGCGCGTACTCGTCACGCAGGGCGGCCAGGCGCTTTTTCAGTTCGGCCGCGCGGTTGCGGTAGCCCTCGGCGTTTGCGCTGTCGAAGCCGGCCATGGCTTCCGCGATGGCGTCGGCCTGCGCGCTTGCCCCCTCGACGCTCAGCCACACGTGCGGGTTGTGGGCGCCGTGGTCGTGACCGTGATCGCGGTCGTGCTCTTCTTCCTCTTCTTCTTCCCCCAGCAGGCGGTCTTCCGGGATGCCCTTCGAGCAATCCACCAGCGTCACGCCGGCCGCCTCGGCCAGCTTGGCCGCGTCGTAAGGCTCAAGCGCCAGTCCGTTGACCAGCAGCAGGTGCGCTTCCTGCAGGCGGCGGCGGTCGGCGATGGTGGGCTCGTACTCGTGGGGGTTGTTGTTTTCGCCGGGCAGCATCTCGACCGCGGCCGCGTCGCCGGCAATCGCCATGGCCAGGCTGGCGAGGTGCGGCGTGCTTGCCATCACACGCAGCTTTTCGCCCTCTTTCAGGCCGCGAGCTTCGTGACCGGAGCCACAGGCGGCCAGGAGCAGCGTAACGGCAAGGCTCAGCAGGACGGGGATGCGCATGGTGAGTCACTTCGTTCCAGACAGGGCGGGGATGCTAAGCGGGGGCACGGCTTTATGCAAGTAGCTTGCAATATTGCGCCGGACGCTCGGCCGCGGCACACTTGCGCACGGCGGCGTCCAGGTTATATTGAGAATGAGTTTCAAGATTAGTGGCACGCGGGTGCCACCCGGAACAGTGCAATGATGAAGACTCAGCAGCCCACAGCTCCGCTCTCCACCTTCACCCCACAAGACGGCGTCCTCGAGGTCGTGGAACTGCTCGATTCCGAAGGCAGCGTCAAACGCATGTGTGAACTCGGCATCTGCCCCGGCAAACGCGTTTCCATCGTGCGCCAGGGCGACCCAGCCATCCTCAGCGTCGGTGACTCTCGCTTCGCACTTTCCGGTGAACTGCTCACCCGGGTGTACGTGCGGCCGATAGCCTGAGATTGCGATGTCCAGCCAGACCCTAGACAAACTGCCCGCGGGCGCATCCGGCACCGTGCTTGACGTGGGCGGCGAGCCCGCCCTGCAGCAGCGCCTGCTGGAAATGGGCGTGCTGCCCGGCATCGAGGTCAAGGTCGTGCGCTTCGCGCCGCTGGGCGACCCCATGGAAATCAAGGTGATGGGCTACAGCCTGAGCTTGCGCAAGGCCGAGGCCGCACACGTGACCGTGGAGCGGGCATGACGGAAGCCTCAACCAGCACGCGCCACGAGGGGCACGCGCGCCATGACCGGCACGCGATCGCCCTGATGGGCAACCCCAACACGGGCAAGAGCAGCCTGTTCAATGCGCTGACAGGCGCGCGCCAGAAGATCGCCAACTTCCCGGGCGTGACGGTCGAGGCCAAAATCGGCACCACGCGCTTCGAGAACTCCGAGTTCACCATCATCGACCTGCCCGGCACCTACAGCCTGGCCGCGCGCTCGCCCGACGAGCGGGTGGCCACCGACGCCCTGCTGGGGCGCATCGAGGGCACGCCGAAACCGGACGGCGTGGTGATCGTCCTTGACGCGTCAAGCCTTGACCGCAACCTGTACATCGGCACCCAGGTGCTGGAGTTCGGCCTGCCCGCCGTGGTGGCGCTGACCATGCTGGACGTGGCCGAGTCGCGCGGCATCAAGATCGACACCGAGAAGCTGTCGAAGACCCTGGGCGTGCCGGTGGTGGTGGTGAACGCGCCCAAGGGCAAGGGCATCGACGAGCTCAAGGGCACCCTGCACCGCGCCCTGCACCACCCGGGCAAGAAGCTCGAACTCTCATATCCCGACGACTTCAAGCGCGGCGTGGACACCCTGCACGCCGAGCTGCTTGACCTTGGCGTCAAACTCGGCTTCACCCCCACCCGCCCCGAGGCCCTGCGCCTGCTGGTGGACGGCGCCGGGCCGTTCTTCGACGAGTGCGAAGAAGTCGGCGGCGAGGAGTGGACACGCAAGTTCTTCGAAATCCGCGAGCGCGCGGCCGCCGGCCGCAGCCTCAGCATGCTCGAGGCCCAGACGCGCTACGGCGCGATCGGCCAGTGGATGCGCGAGGTCAAGCAGGCCGAGGCGCGCGAGGGCCGCACACGCACCGACGTGGTGGACGGCATTTTGACCCACAAGTTGTGGGGCAGCCTGGTGTTCATCGTGGTGATGGGCCTGATTTTCCAGAGCATCTACAGCTGGTCGGGACCATTGATGGACACCATCGACGGCGGCTTCGGCGCCCTGGGCGACTGGGTCGGCGGCATGATGGGCGAGGGCGCGCTCAAGTCGCTGGTGGTGGACGGCGTGATCGCCGGCGTCGGCGGCGTGCTGATCTTCCTGCCCCAGATCCTGATCCTGTTCCTGTTCATCGCGATCCTCGAAGACCTGGGCTACATGTCGCGCGCGGCCTTCCTGATGGACCGGCTGATGTCGCGCTTCGGCCTGTCGGGCAAGGCCTTCATCCCGCTGCTCAGCAGTTTCGCCTGCAACATCCCGGGCATCATGGGTGCGCGCGTGATTGAGGACCGCAACACGCGCCTGACCACCATTTTCCTGGCGCCCTTCATGAGCTGCAGCGCGCGCCTGCCGGTTTACACCCTGTTCATCGCGGCCTTCGTGCCGCAGATCAAGCTGCTGGGTTTTCTCGAGCTGCAGGGCCTGGTGCTGTTCGCCATGTACTGGGTGGGCGTGCTGTTCGCGATTCCCACCGCGCTGGTGCTGAAGAAGGGCATCCTCAAGTCGAAAGTAACGCCCTTCCTGCTGGAGCTGCCCAGCTACAAGATGCCGCGCCCCAAGGCCGTCGGCCGCGTGTTGTGGGAGCGCGGCGGCAGCTTCGTGCGCCGCGCGGGCACCATCATCCTGGCCGTGTCAGTGCTGGTGTGGGCGGCCGGCTACTTCCCGCGCGGCGCGGAGATTGACGACAAGCACGACGCGGCGATCGCCGCCGCGGAAGGCGCGTACAGCGAAGCCGTTGTCAGCTTCGACCCTGAGGCCGACATCGAGTCTGCGCTCGCGCAATTCAAGGCCATCGACGACGCGCACGAAGAACGCACGGCCGGGCTCGAGGGCGAAGAGCCCGAGGTCGAGGCCGCCACGGCCGAGTCCGACAAGCAGCGTGAAGCCGAAATCGCCGAACTGGCGGCCAAACACCCGGCTGCGTTTACGGATTACGAGAACTGGCTGAAGCTCGAGGAGCAGCGCTCCGAGATCGAAAACCGCCGCGCCGGCGAGCACCTGGAAAACAGCATTCTCGGCCGCATGGGCCACGTGATCGAACCGGCCGTGGAGCCCCTGGGCTGGGACTGGCGCATCGGCATGGCGGCGATTGCCAGCTTCCCCGCGCGCGAGGTAATCGTGGCCACCCTGGGCACGATCTTCAACCTGGGCAGTGAGGAAGACGAAGAGTCGCAGACCCTGCGCGAAGTGGTACAGAACGCCACACGCCCCGACGGCAGCAAGCTGTTCAGCCTCGCCACCGGTCTGTCGATCATGGTGTTCTTCGCCCTGTGCGCCCAATGCGCGGCCACACTGGCGGTGATGCGGCGCGAAACCAACTCGTGGAAGTGGCCGTTGGCCAGCTTCGCCTACATGACCGGCCTGGCCTACGTCGCAGCGCTGGTAACGTTCCAGGTGGCGCACGCGCTGGGCGGCTAGAGCCCCGGCCGAAAGGCCGGGGACCGGCGGCATGTCCGCCGGAACGAGACGGAAGAGATGCTCGAAGCAGTAACCATCATCGCCATCGTCACCGCCGCCGCGGCCTTCGCCGCCTGGCGCGTCTGGCAGACCCTGCGCGTAGCCCGCGGCCAGGCCGACTGCAACGCCTGCGGCGCATGCAAACCCGAGCACAAGTAGAAGCCCCGGATGCCAAACCGGAGTGTCGATCCGCGGTGTGCAGGAACCCGATAAGAGCTGTTGTTTCGTGCGCAGTTGTTTTGTGTTTTCGTGCTTTCGTGGCCAATCCGCAGTTCGTGCCGGCTGGCAGCATGCAACTGCTAAGCGCCACCAAAGGCCGTGACGAACTGCAACTGCAGGCCTCACGCGGAGGCGCCAAGTCGCCAAGAGCTTTGGCTATCCTTGGCGCCTTGGCGTGAGACCGTTTTGCTGGGCCACAAAAACACGAAAGCACCAAAGGCACTGCCACGAAATGAGCCTCATGGCTCGCCCCAAAGCGGTGGTCACCCGGCTGAACGGAGACGTGGGCCGCAGCAGATCCAATCGACCCAAAGCCCGCCGTTGGCACGGCGGGCTTGTGCTTCCCCGGGAGATTTCCCCTTGCATCTGCGCCAATCTGCGTTATTTCTATTCGCCTTGGCTTCGGCCGAGGGACATTAGAGGAAGTGCCGCGCGTCTTCGGGGTGAAGACGAGCGAGCGCCGGAGAACACGAAGTGAGCAAGCTGCACACGATCCGACCGATCAGCCGCCGACCGCAGTAGGTCGGCGTTGCAGCTTTCACACTTTGATATCTCGGGACGTTCCACTGCGCTGGCGTGATGGTTTGGCCAAGGGTCTGGCTCCTTTTCTTCGGAGCCCGACAGGGCACCGAAGAAAAGGTGCCTGACCCTTTCTCGGCCTACCCTCTCCCGAACCGCACAAGGCGTCCCACGGGAGAGGGGGACAGGCACAATTTCCTTCAGAAATTGAGCCAGTCCCCAAAGGACGCCATGCCCACGACAGCCACATTCACCCAGCACCAGCTCGCTGACGCGCTCAGCCAAATCACGCGCATCCAGCGCGTGTCCGGCAATGAGCACGCCGTCATCGAATGGTTCAAGCAGCAGTTCTCCAGACACGGCGTGCAGTTCAAACACTCCGGCCGCAACCTGCTGGCCTGGCGCGGTACGGGCGCCAAACGCCTGCTGTTCAACACCCACACCGACACCGTGCCGCCCAACAAGGGCTACACCCGCGACCCCTGGGACGGCGCGCGCGAGAACGGCCGCGTTTACGGCCTCGGCAGCAGCGACGCCGGCGGCTGTCTGATCGGAATGTTCCACGCGCTGCTGTCCGCGGATTTCGATGAGTCAGCCTGCACGCTGATGTTCGCGCCGACCTGTGATGAAGAAACCCAGGGCGAAGGCTTCGAAATCTTCCGCGCCGAGATCCCCGAGTTCGAGGCCTGCATCACCGGCGAGCCCACCGACTGCGAAGTCTGCACGGCCGAGCGCGGCATGTTCAAGCTCGACATGCGCACGGCCGGCAAGAGCAGCCACGCGGCGCGCCCCTGGCAGGGCGACAACGCGGCCTACCACGCGGCGCGGGACATCCTGTCCATCGAGGCGCTTTACGAGAGTTTCACCGAGCGCGATGACCTGCTGGGTCGCACGACGCTGGCAGTCACCATGGTGAACGGCGGCATCGCCCGCAACGTGGTGCCCAGCGAGGTGAAGTGGGTGATCGACGGCCGCACCATTGAGCAGCTCGACAACGCGGAAACGATCAAGCGCATCAAGGCGGCCATGAGCGAGCACACCACGGTGGAGAAAGAGAAGGCCCGCTTCGGCGTGTGGAAGCGCAGCGCGGAAGACGCGCTGGTGAAGTGCGCCTGCCACGCCAGCGGCCGGCAGGGTGTAAGCGCATTCGGCGGCGTAAGCGACGCCTGGTGGAACGACAAGGCCCAGGGGCTGATCATAGGCCCCGGCTACCCCCACCTGAGCCACGCGGCCGACGAGTATCTGGAAGAGAAAGAGCTGTACCGGGGCTATCAGATTTACAAGAAGACGGCAGAGCTGTTTTTGGCGTAACGGAGCGTAGCGCAGGATTCGCGGAGCGAATGAGCCTGAAAGTCATGTATGACTTTCAGGAATGCCTGCACCGCCCGGGGGCACCTTGCCCCCGGGTGCCGCGGGCGGGGCGCCCGCGGCCTGTGCAGGCGAGGCGCCTGCGCTACGGGAGTAGAGCCATGTGGGCAGGAAGATTCAGCGGCAAACCCGACAAGCTGATGCAGGAATTCAGCCAGTCGGTGTCATTTGACCAGCGGCTGTGGCGCGAGGACATCCAGGGCTCGCTGGCCTACGCGGCCGAGTTGCAGCGCATCGGCATTTTGACCGAGCAGGAGCTGGCGGACATCCGCAAGGGTTTCGAGCAGATCACGCGGGAAATCGAGAGCGGCAAGTTCGAATGGAAGGTCGAACTCGAAGACGTCCACATGAACATCGAGTCGCGCCTGACGGAGATCATCGGCGACGCCGGCAAGAAACTCCACACAGGCCGCAGCCGCAATGACCAGGTGGCAACCGACTTCCGCCTGTGGTGCAAGAACCGAACGGTCGAGGTTTACGCCGCCGTATCGACGCTGTTTCACAACATCCGCGACAGGGCGGAAGAACACATCGACGTCGTGATCCCGGCTTACACGCATTTGCAGCGGGCAATGCCAACAAGAATGGCGCATCACTTGTTGGCCTACTGCAAGATGCTCTACCGCGACGCGTACTACCTTGATGTAGAAGCAGGCTTGGAGTGCATCGCGGAAGCACCTTTGGGAAGCGGCGCCTGCACCGGCAATAGTTTCGGCGTAGACATGCAACGGATAGCGGATGACCTGGAACTCGGGCCAGCGTCGCGCAACTCCATGGACGCGGTCAGCAACCGCGACTTTGCCTTGGACCTGGTGTACGCGTGCGCCAAGTGCATGACGCATCTCTCACGCATCTCGGAAGACCTGATCCTGTGGTCCACGGCGGAATTCGGGTTCATCACGCTGGGCGATGCCGTCACCACCGGCTCGTCAATCATGCCTCAGAAGCGCAACCCCGATGCCTGCGAGCTGATTCGCGGCAAGACTGGACGCGTGGTCGGCCACCTGATGGCGTTGTTCACGCTGCTCAAAGGCCTGCCGATGACCTACAACCGCGACCTGCAGGAAGACAAGGAAGCGGTGTTTGACGCGACGGACCAGACATTGGCCTGCCTGCGCGTGATGGCGCTGGTGTTCAGCAAGGAAAACTTCAAGGTCAACCGGGAGCGCATCCAGCAGCAGCTCGACTCCGGCGCCGGCTACATGGAAGCCATGAACGTGGCCGACTGGCTCGTGCTGCAGGGCGTGCCCTTCCGTGACGGCCACGACATCACCGGCCGTCTGGTCAAATACGTCGAGCAGAAGGGCATCCGCTTCGCCGACCTCACGGCCGAGGATCTGCAGGCGGTGGACAAGCGCCTGAAGCCGGAGCTGCTGAAAGAGCTGTCCCTGGAAGCACTGGTAGAGCGCAAGCAGGTCTACGCAGGGACAGCCAAGGCCCGCGTACTGGAAAGACTGGCAGAGTTGAAGCAATGGCTTGGGAAAGACAATGACCAATAACCAAATACCAATTTCCAATTCAACAGGCGCCAATTGGTAATTGGTCATTGGTAATTCGCTGTTCAGAAAGGCGATCACGAACGATATGTCCAACGGTACATGCATCCTTGCCTACAGCGGCGGGCTCGATACTTCCTTCTGCATCCCCTTCATCCGGGAGGAGTACGACTACACAGTCGAGACCGTCATGATCGACACCGGCGGCTTCACGGCCGAGGACTTCAAGCGCGCCGAGGAGCGCGCGAAAAAACTCGGCGTCAGCAAGCCCGTGGTGCTGGACGGCAAATCCGAAGTCTTCAACCGCTTCGTGAAGTTCATGCTGTTCGGCAACGTGATGCGCGGCGGCGTCTACCCCCTGTGCGTCGCCGCCGAGCGCGTGGTGCAGGCCAGCATGGTGGCCGAATACGCCGTCAAGCGCAACGCGGCCGCGGTGGCCCACGGCAGCACCGGCGCGGGCAACGACCAGGTGCGCTTCGACGTGGCGATGAACGTGCTGGCCCCCGGCCTGCGCATGCTGGCGCCCGTGCGCGAGCATTCGTTCACCCGCGCCCAGGAAACCGAGTACCTGGCGAAGCACGGCCTCGAGATTCCCGCCAAGACCACGCAGTACAGCATCAACGCGGGCATGTGGGGCATAACCATTGGCGGCCGTGAAACCCACGACAGCGCGACCACCGTGCCCGACGAGGTGTTCGAGCTCGCCGGCGCCAGCGACCCCGCCAGCAAGCCCCGCAGCGTGAAGGTCACGTTCGAGCAGGGCGTGCCCGTCAAGCTGGACGGCGAGAAGCTGAGCCCCGAGGCGCTGATCGAGAAGCTGAACACACTCGGCATCAAGTACGCCGTGGGGCGCGGCGTGCACCTGGGCGACACGATTGTCGGCATCAAGGGGCGCGTGGCGTTCGTCGCGCCAGCGGCGCTGATGCTGATCAGCGCTCACCGCGAGCTGGAAAAGCTGGTGCTGACCAAGTGGCAGCGCTTCTGGAAAGACCACGTGGCCGACTTCTACGGCACGATGATCCACGAGGGCCAGCCCTTCGACCCCGCGCTGCGCGACATCGAGGCGATGCTGACCCACAGCCAGCAGCGCGTAAGCGGCGAGGTCAGCCTTGAGCTGAAATACGGCAGCTTCCGTGTGGGAGGAGTCGCCAGTTCCAATTCGTTAATGAGTGCCGCGGCCGGCAAGTACGGCGAGGAATTCAGCCTCTGGAGCGGCCAGGACGCCGCCGGTTTCGGCAAGATCATAAGCATCCCCAGCAAGCTGTACGGAAACGTCGGGAAGTAAACACGAAGAAACGAAGAAGCGAAGGAAAGCCATGACTGAGCCGGAAGACAGGATTGCCGCCATCGTCTACGAGGTTGGTGAGATGATTCATCGGCGTCTGGGTCCTGGGCTGTATGAATCGGTGTACAGAGACATCCTGGCTTACGAATTGGAGAAGCGTGGATTCGCTGTACGAATAGAAGTGCCGGTGCCGTTGGTTTGGGACGAGCTACGTTTTGATCGGACATACGCTGCTGACATTCTGGTGGAGGAGTTGGTCGTCGTGGAGGTCAAAGCCGTCGCCGAAAAGCACCCGATCCACAAGGCGCAGGCGCTAACCCATACGCGACTCCTGGAAAAGCGATTAGGGCTTGTGGTGAACTTCGGTTTGGTCACCTTCAAGCAGGGCTTTCAGCGGGCAGCCAACGGGCTGCCTGAGTGAACTGCAAAACGCCAAGACGCCAGGAGCGCCACGGCATCAATGGTTGGGGGTAGCTTCTCGTTTCACACAGCAGACAGGAAGCAAGTGGTAACAGGAACGGAATCTGAAGTGACATGCGGGTCGGATTGCGGCCGTGGCGCTCTTGGCGCCTTGGCGTTAAGCACTTGCCTTCAAGATGTGGTCCTTCGTGGTTACCGGCCGTACCGACGACCGAGGTGCGCGGCCCGGGTGTGAACTCTTCGAGTGCGCCCCGGAAGCAGCCGCCCGCGCGCTCGAAACTCAAACCCGGAGAACCGCCATGTCACAGGCATTGTTAGTTGATCATTCGACTCGCAAGTGGAGTCTTGGAGAGTTGCCCATGGAAATTCGCGTCCACAAAATCGCCAGCGTGGTGCACCGCCTCAACCTGCACAAGGAAGAGCGCATCGTCACCGAAAACCTCGAGTCCAAGACCGGCAACGTGATCGTTGTGCGGGCATTGGGTGAAAACCACCTACGGCGAGCTCGAGCTCGAGGAAGGCCGCATGGCCAAGATCTTCGAGGACGACATCATCATCGGCGCGCTCGGCGCCCGCAACGCGCTGAAAGGCTACGTCGGCAAGGTGCCCGAGCAGATCAAGGCCGGCGACGTGCTCAACATGCTGAACCTCGGCGGCGTGATCGGCCTGTGCACCAGCGCCAACAAGGATCTCGGCCCTCCCCTGAAGGTCGAGGTGGTCGGCATGGTCGCGCGCAAGGGCCGCATCCTGAACCTGGTGGACGCCAGCATCGCCGATCACGACCGCATCGAGCCCGGCATGAAGATCCCCATCGTGGCCGTCAGCGGCACCTGCATGAGCGCCGGCAAAACCAAGGCCGTGGCCGAGCTGTGCCAGCTGCTGTCCCAGCGCGGCCTGCGCATCAACGCGGGCAAGCTGTCGGGCGTGGCCGCGCGGCGCGACTTGTTTTCGTTTGAAGACCACGGCGCGCGCCGCACGCTCAGCTTCGTGGACACCGGCCTGCCCAGCACGGCAGGCCTCGAAAGCATCGCGCCCATCAGCAAGACCATCATCAACGGCCTGGCGGAAGACAAGCCCGACGTGATCCTGCTTGAGCTGGGTGACGGCATCATCGGCGGCTACTCGGTGATCACCTACTTCGAAGACCCCGAGCTGTACAAGCACACCAGCATGCACATCTGCTGCGCCAACGACCCCGTCGGCGCCTACGGCGCCAAGAAGATTTTCGACGAGCGCGGCCAGCGCATCGACGTGATCTGCGGCCCCGCCACCGACAACGAGGTCGGCCGTCACTACATCGAGAGCATTCTCAGCGTAAAGGCCATCAACGCCCGCACCGACCCCGAGGAACTGGCCGACGAAGTCTGCCGCCACCTGGGTTTCAAAGACCTGGTCGGCATGCGCAACTCCGGCCCGCTGGAGGTGGTGTGAACGAGAAGCGACCCATCCAGTGGTGGCGCCTGTGGCCGGTGATCGGCTTTCTGGGCCTGGGCGTGCTGGAAGTAACCGGAGCAATGTCCGTGAACCGGCCAATCGACTGGCTGTGGATCGGCATCGCGATCGCGGGCGCCGTGGCAACCATCATCGCGCGCGTAGTGTTCCGGATCTGAACGCTGTACCGGCGTCGCGTTCCTGGGCCGTCCCTTTCCATTGGCGGCCCCTTCCTTATCGTTGTCTGAAACAGGAGGTGCCATGGCTGCCATCGTGATCCGCGGGGCGCAGGTCTACCACAACGGCCGCTTCCAGGCGCTGGAAGTGCGGGCCGACGGCCCCCACATCTCGGCTGTGGCGCCCAAAGTTGACGCGTCCGGCGCACGGGTGATCGACGCCGGCGGCCTGCACCTGTTCCCGGGCGTGATCGACGTGCAGGTGCATTTCCGTGAGCCGGGCAACACCCACAAGGAAGACCTGGAAACCGCCACCCGCGCCTGCGCGAAAGGCGGCGTGACCAGCTTCCTGGAAATGCCCAACACCAGCCCGCCCGCCACCAACCAGGCCGGCGTTGACATCAAATTGGCCCTGGCGGCGAAGAAGTCGCGGGTGAACTACGGTTTCTTCGTGGGCGCGACAAACACGAACCTGCGCGAGCTGCAGGAAGTGAAGCGCGTCTGCGGCATCAAGGTGTTCATGGGCGCCAGCACCGGCGACCTGCTGGTGGACGACATGGATGCGCTGGAGCGCATCTTCGCCGAGACCGGCAAGCGCCGCGTGATCGCCCTGCATTGCGAAGACGAAGCCTACCTCAAGGCCCACAAGCCCGAGTACGCCCACCGCACCGACATGCGCGGCTACACCGAGTGGCGCAACGTCGAGGCCGCCTACCTCGCCACCACCCGCGCCGTGAACCTGGCCCGCAAATACGGCCACCGCGCGCACATCCTGCACGTCAGCAGCGCTCGCGAGTGCGAGCTGTTCATCCCGCGCGACACGCTGGTCACGGCCGAGACTTCGCCGCACCACCTGCTGCTGAACGTGGACGACTACGCTCGTCTGGGGACGCTGGCCAAAATGAACCCGCCCCTGAAGTATCGCGAGGACAATGCGGGCCTGTGGCGAGCATTGCGCGACGGGCGCATCGGCGTGATCGCCACGGACCACGCGCCCCACACCCTTGAGGAAAAGCGCCGCGACATCTGGAAAGCGCCGGCGGGCATCCCGGCCGTGGAGAACTCCCTGGCGCTGATCCTTGACGCGTCAAGCCGCGGGATGTGCACGCTGGAGCAGGTGGCGCAGTGGATGTGCGAGAACCCGGCCAAGACCTACGCCATGAAAGGCAAAGGCCGCATCGAGGTCGGCCATGACGCCGACCTCACGCTGGTGGACGCCAACGCGGTGCACACCGTGCGCAACGAAGAACAGCTAACCAAGGTGAAGTGGAGCCCCTGGCACGGGCAGAAACTCAAAGGCCGCGCAGTAACCACCATCGTGCGCGGCCAGGTGGTGTACGAGAACGGCCAGGTCCAGGACCAGGTGCGCGGCACGGAAATCCAGTACGCGTGAAGTGATGCGGGCGTCCCGCCCGCACGTGTTGCAGGCCTCCGGCCTGCACGTGTCGCGGGCTTCCAGCCCGCGTTGCGCGGCCGTGACGGCCGCGCAACGGCACGCGGGACGCGTGCTTCACGTGCGGGCGAGACGCCCGCATCACCACGTCAGGCGCCTGCTGTCTGCCCCACGAACACTTCTTCCAGGCAGTCCAGCGCGAACTCGAGGTCCTGTTTGCCGGCCACGATCGGTGGTGTGAAACGCAGCACCCAGTGGTGCGTGTCCTTGATGATCGCGCCCTTCTCGAGCAGCAGTTCAGTAAAGTGATGCCCGTCGGGGCCGTCTTTCGTCAGCTCTATCCCGAACATCATGCCCTTGCCGCGCACTTCCTTGATCCTGTGCGCGCGCTCGGCCAGCTCTTGCAGCCGCTCCATCAGCCACTCGCCCTTCTCCTGCGCCTGCTGCACCAGCTTTTCTTCCTCGATCGCGTGCAGCGCCGCGTAGGCGATGCAGCTCGAGATCGGGCAGCCCCCGAACGTGCTGCCGTGGCTGCCGGGGCCCAGCAGCGACATCAGCGCGTCGTTCGCCAATATGCCGCTCACCGGCGCGAATCCGCCGCTCACGCTCTTGCCGATGCACATGATGTCCGGCCGCGCGTCCGGCCCCTCGTGCTGCCAGGCGAACAGCTCGCCTGTGCGGGCCCATCCGGTCTGCACCTCATCGAAGATCACCAGGAAATTCTGGCGCCGCCCCAGCTCGATCAGCGCGCGCAGGTAGCCCTCATCGGGCACGTTGATGCCGCCCTCGCCCTGGATCGGCTCCACGATGATCGCGGCCGTGTGCTCGTCCACGGCGGCTTCCACCGCCGCCAGGTCGTTGTATTCAACGCGCTTGAAGCCGCTCGCCCAGGGGCCGAAGCCCTCGCGCGCGGCCTTTTTCGTCCTCGTCGAACATCTGCGTCACGGTCAGCGTGCGGCCGTGGAAACAGTGGTTGGCGTAAAGGATGGTGGGCGTGCCCTTCACGCCCTTGACCTTGTGGGCCCAGCGGCGCGCCAGCTTGAAGGCGGCCTCGGGGCCTTCCACGCCGCCGTTGGCGGGCAGGAACTTGTCGAAGCCGGTCATCTGCGTGACCTTGCGCCCGAACAGGCCCAGCCACGGGTCCGGCAGGAAGCGCCCCAGCACCGTCGGCGCGTGCGAGCCCAGAAACGCCTTCAGCGCCTCGCGCACCAGGGGGTGCCCGTGGCCCAGGTTCGCGGCCGAGTAGGCGGCCACGCCGTCGAAAATCTTGCGGCCGCTCTTGAGGTACAGCCAGGGGCCCTCGGCCTTGACCACCGGATCGCGGCTGAGCAGGCCATAATTGTGAGCAATGTGGCTTTCGATCAGTGCCACGGCCTCGTCGCCGCTGAGGGCGTGGGCCTCGTCGATCAGTTTGCGGGCGAAATCGTGAGCGGTAGCAGCGTCCATAGCGGGCCTCCAAGGGCAGTCTAGCCCGACACTTACGTCCGCGGTACCCCGCGCCCGTGCGCGCGCGAAGTGCGGATGACGCCAATGTGAAGCACTCCGAACTTCCGCCCTGAAAGCCCGTTCATAAGATATTGGTCCACCAGTGGTTAACCGAGGTAGCTCATGAGCACGATCAGTTGTCCAGGATGCGGCATGGAATACGACGGCACCGGCCTGAAGGCCGGCGTCCAGTTTCAATGCACCCAGTGCGGCGGCATGGTTCAGGTCGGCGCGCCCAGGGCTAAGGGCAAAACCGCTGGCCCTCGCGCTGCCGGCGGACCCCGCCCGGCCGGCGGTCCCCGTGCAGCGGGCGGCCCGGCGCGCGGCGGTGCTCGCGGGCGTCCGGCAGCGGGCGGCAGCCCGATGGGGCAGATGCAGGCCGCGCAGCAGAAGCCCGGCTACGGTCCGCCGAAAAAGGGCAGCAACGCCGGCGTGTTCGTGGGTATTGGCGTCGGCGTGATCGCACTGGTGATCGTGCTGGCCGCGGTGTTCATGGGCAGCGGCCCGGCGCCGGAAGACCTTGCCAAGCAGAAAGCGGAAGAGGACCACAAGCGGCACAAAGAAGAGATGGCCAAAAAGGACGCCGAAGTGGCGGCCGAGAACGAAGCCAAGCTGAAGCCCATCAACGCGCTGATGCAGCAGGGGCCGTCCATTGAGGCCGCGCTGCGCAACGGCGATGCCGCGACGCTGGAGGCGTTGTTCGACTGGAACGCCTACGCCAGCTACAACGCCAACCTGATCGCCGGCACCTGGGGCGGCAACATGGAATACAAGGAAGCCGCGCTGATCTGCGTAGGCGACTGGGTGCGTGACGCCGACGGCGCCCCGACCGGCTCGTTCATGGGCAAGGCCGCCCACGGCGCTGACGGCCTGCGCCAGCGGGTGATGGAGTACATCAAGGAGTTCTACTTCGGCGCGCAGGACATCAAGTGGGAGAAAGCCCGCACGGAGGCCCACGCGGGCAACTCGGTGACGGTCGGCAGCACCGTCTACCTGACCAAGCCGATCTACATCAGCTTCAAGGGCAGCGGCCCGGAGAAGGAGTTCTGGCTGGGCGCGCCCAAGGGCAGCGGCGACGTGCGCATCGTGAATTTCATCGACAAGGGCGCCTTCACCAAGCTGCAGGAGAAAGAGGCCCCGCGCCAGCGCAAGGTCGATGATCGCGACCCGCGTAACCCCGACCGCGACCCGCGCAACCCGGACCGCGACCCGGCAAGCGACCCGGGAAGCGACCCGATCCCCGGCATGGAAGACCCGCCCGCCAACCCCGACGACAACCTGCCGAACGTGGCCAAGATCGGCACCATGCCCACGGAGCCCGCGCTGGTGAACGCCGTCAACGAGCTCAAGAACGGCGGTAAGCTGAATGCCCAGCGCATCAGCCAGATCAAGGGCGAGCCCAACAAGGATGAGAAGAAGGCCACCATGGGCGCGCTGGTCGACCTGCTGATCGACGCCGTCAACAGCAAGGACCGCACCGCCAAGCTCAACATCTCGACCGCGCTGCATGAATGCTTCAAGTTCCTGGCCTACGTCGGCTGGGAGAAGGAGGAACTGGTGTACAGCATCGGCTTCGAAGGGCAGAGCGAGTCTGACATCATCGTGCGCCGCTGGATCGAGCTCTACAACAGCTACAAACCTGAATAGCACTGGAGTTGCCTCTAAGCGCCCGCCCCACGGCGGGCGCTTTTGTTTGCGCCTCCGGAATAGCCCGCAACCGCCTGCCGTTGCTACACTGTGAACCGGAGGCCCCATGGGCGACGTCGGATTTTTCCTGCTGCTGGCGCTGGTGACGATGCTGTCGTTCGCCTTCTCCGAGGCGCTGGCCATGCGCCGCCGTCGTCTGCGCCGCGAACTGGTTGACGCGCGCACGCCGCAATCCGACGAGGTCTTTACCGCCGGCGTCAGCGCCCTCACCCCGGTTCCCCAGGGCTTCGTGCGCGCCTTCCGCCTGGCCGTCGGGCGCGCGCTCGGCATCGACCACACCCGCCTGCTCCCCACCGACCGCGTTGTGCGAGACCTCCGCATCGTCAACTTCGACGCCTGGGAGCTCTCCGCCGTTTTGGAACGCGCCTTCGACATGCGCGTGCGCGTAGTGGATGTGGTGCGTGCCGGAACACTACGCGAGCTGTGCAAGCAGTTGCACGCGCAGAGCGAAGACGTTTCGGAAAGCAACCCGCCCCTGCATCGCGACCCGGTGCCTCGCCTGCGAGCGCCCGAGCCGGAGGTGGTGACCGCGCCGATCGTGATCGAGGCCGAGGCGCCGAAAAACCAGTCCGACCCGCGGCAACCCTCGCTATAGTCGCGGCATGATCGACCGCCTCCGACACGGTACTGTCGCTTTCACACGCCACATCCCGTACACGCTGGTGCTGCCGCAGGGCTACTCCGCGGCGCGCCCCTGGCCGCTGGTGGTCGCGCTGCACGGCATGGGCCACAACGAAGAACTGATGCGCCGCTTCATGGGCCCGCTGCTGGAGAGACCCTGGATCTGGGTCTTCCCGCGCGGGCCCCACTCGTTCGAGATGCGCCAGCCCGAGAAAATCCGCATCGGCCACGCCTGGTATCACTTCGACGGCGAACAGGACGCCCTGCGCCGCAGCATGCATGAGACCGCCACGCACCTGCTGAACCTGCACGACCTGCTGCGCAAGGACTACCCGGTTGCTTCCACGGCCGTGGTCGGCTTTTCCCAGGGCGGCTACCTGGCGGGCTACGTGGCGCCGCGCAACCCGGAGCGTTTCAAGGCCGCGGCCTGCATCGGCGGGCGCATCAAGCACGAGTTCCTGGAAGACGCGCCGCGCACGGTGGCGCTGGCGCAGTTTCATGGCGGCAAGGACGAGAACGTGGCGCCCGGGCTCGCGCAGGAGGCGCTGGAGAAGTGTGCGGCGCTGGGTTTTGAAGACACCCACTTCTACAGCGACCCCGATGCAGGCCACGAAGTCAGCGCGCCCATGGTGACCGAGCTGGGCAAGTGGCTGGAGCGGGTGCTGGCATGAAGTACCTGCCGCTGCTGTGCCTGCTGCTCAGCGCCTGCGCCGTCGGGCCCTACGCCGACACGCCGCAGTACAAGCTGCCCGAAAGCCGCGCCGTTGCCGCCCGCCACCTGAACGAGGCGCTGGCGTTCGGCAGCCGCGACGTCAGCGAAGTCGCGGCCAATGAGCTGAAGCTGACATGGCACGAGCGCCGGCAGCTGACCGGCAAGCGCTGGGTGATGCTGGAGCGCGAACTGGAGTTCGCCAGCATCAACGCCGTGCAGCGCCCCAGCCGCCCCGGCGAGTGGTGGGAACTGAAGCTGGACGCCGATGGAGGCCAGCTCACCTTCGAGTTCAAAGACGCCCCCACGGCAAGCAAGGCCGAAGCCGCCCTGCGCCGGCTGATGCAACCGTAGCCCGAGAACCGTGGCACGCGCCTCGCCCAATGCTGCGTTCTCAGAGAGACTGCGGACGTGCTCCAACGTAAGTGTTGAGTCGGCGATAAGGCGCGGAGCGCCGTAACAATTGTTAGCCCCCAGCGTAAGCTGGGGGTCCCGGCGTTGTGAGTCAGCCGAGGCGCGGAGCGCCGACACAAACGCCGTGCGGCCGCAATGCCGTTCGGCGGCAAGCCGCCGCTGTGCCGGCGCTCCGCGCCTCGATCAACTCTGGCGGAACAAACCCCCAGCTTACGCTGGGGGCTAACCTTGTAGGCCTGCTCCGCAGGCCTGAAAGGCAACTGCCGCCATCATCAGTACGCAGCACGGGCGCCTCGCCCGTGTCCGGCGGGCTTGCCCACCGATAATGTGCGCTGGTTCAGCCATGCTGCCCGGTACCCCAGTCCTTGCGGACTGGGCTTGGATTTCTTACTCGAGCGCGGCGATGCAGTCGATTTCCACCATCACGTCCTTGGGCAGGCGGGCGACCTCTACTGTGGCGCGGGCTGGGCGGTGCTCGCCCATGGCGGCCGCGTAGGCGTCGTTGACGCCGACGAAGTCGTTCATGTCTTTCAGGAAGATGGTGGTCTTCACCACGTTGCCGAAGTCCAGCCCCGCGGCCTCCAGCACCGCCAGCAGGTTGGCCATCACTTTCACGGTCTGCTCGCCGGCCGTCTCCCCCACGATCTGGCCGCTTGACGCGTCAAGGGGTATCTGCCCGCTGCAGAACAGGAAGCCCCCCGGCGCTGACCGCCTGGCTGTAGGGCCCGATCGCCTTGGGGGCGTTGTCGCTGCGCACAATCTGGATGTTCTTGGACATGGCCGGCCTCACGATTCAGGATTTCGAAATCAGGATTCGGGTAACGGTGTGATGCTGCGGTCTGCATCCTGCATCCGCAATCCTGAATCCGAAGCTCTACCACGTATCCGGGTCAAATAGTTTCTTGTACTGCTCCAGCGCGTAGCGGTCGGTCATGCCTGATATGTAGTCGCACACCACGCGGTGGATGTTTTCGCCCTCGTGCACGCGCTTATGGAAGCCGCCGGGCATCAGGTACGGCTCGCTCACGTAGCGTTCGAACATCTCGCGCATGAAGCGCGTGCTCTTCTCCATCCCGCGCCGCACGTGCCTGTGCATGTACAGCTTGTGGTACAGCATCAGCTTCAGGCCCTTCACCTTGGCTTTGAACTCGGGGCTGAAATCAACCACCGAATCCTTGCTCTGGTGCTGCAGCACCTCCTGCACGCCCTTGAAATCCAGCGTCTTCAGGCGCTTCACCGTGTGCTGCAGCAGGTCGGTGATCTGCAGGTCCTTCAGCCGCCGCACCACCTGGTAGCGCAGCAGGTCTTCCTCGCCCTCCGGCACGTTGGCCTTGGCGTGCTCCTCGGCCTCCTTGAACAGCTCGCTTTCCCGTGCGGCTTCCCACTTCAGTAGGCCGGAGTACAGGCCGTCGTCGGTGTCGTGGGCGTTGTAGCTGATCTCGTCGGCGTAGTTCGCCACCTGGGCCTCCAGGCTGGGCGACTCGCGCTCTTCCAGGCCGCGGAACAGCGGCTTGTCGTAGTCGGTGCGGTGCTTCATCAGGCCGTAGCGCAGCTCGTGAGTCGGGTTCAGGCCCGCGAAACGCGGCAGGTAGTGGCGCTCGATCTCGTCCACGATGCGCAGGGATTGCCCGTTGTGCTCGTAGCCGCCGTGGTCCTTCATCAGGTCGCGCATGGCGTGTTCGCCGGCGTGGCCGAAGGGCGTGTGCCCGAGGTCGTGGGCGAGCGAGATGGCCTCGGTCAAATCCTCGTTCAGCCCGAGGTTGCGGGCGATGGTGCGCGCGGCCTGGGCGACTTCGATCGTGTGGGTCAGGCGGGTGCGGAAGTGGTCGCCGCTCCAGTTCAGGAACACCTGGGTCTTGTACTCGAGGCGGCGGAAGGCGGCGCAGTGGATGATGCGGTCGCGGTCGCGCTGAAAGCAGGTGCGGTAGGCGTGCTCGTCTTCGGCATGGCGCCGGCCCTGGGATTCGCACGCCTTCAGGGCGTAGGGCGCCAGGGTCTTCACTTCCCACTCTTCAATCGCCTTGCGGTCGTTCATGGCGGCATTCAAGCACGGCGAGCCTCCTTTACCAACACTCGTGATTGCGGGTAACCTGTCGAGGTGCAGGACCTGCCAGATATCGGCATGCCGCTTGGCGACGTGGAACCGCTGCTTTCCACGGCGGCTCAATTCGCGCACGCCCACCGCATGCAGCAGCTGGGCACGGAGTCGCTGCTCGCGGCCTTGATCGAAAAGCCCACCCCCGGCGTGGCGAGAATCATGCAGGAAATGGGCGTGGACCTGCCATTGCTGTCCCGCAAGATCGAAGAGTTCTTCGTGGACCTGCCGGGGCGCCGCACCACCCGCGTTGAAGAAATCTCAGTGACGCCGCGCACGAAGCTGGCGATCAAGCTTGCCGCACAACTGGCCAAGGCCCAGGGCGAGGCCGAGCTGAACTGCGTCTACCTGCTGAAGGCGATCGCGCTCGAGCGGGACAGCGTCGGGGGACAGCTGCTTGCACAGCTCGGTGCACCCGACACGCCGGTGCACGTGAACGCCGAGCCGATGACGATGGCCGACTTCGCGAAAACCGCGAAGACGCTGATCGAGCCCGTCGCCTACGACTACTTCGTCTCCGGCTCCGACGGCCAGACGCTCAAGGCACGCAACCGCGCAGCCTGGGATGCGCTCGAGATCCGACACCGCGTGCTCGTGGACGTCAGCAAGGTGGACGCCTCCACCGAATTGCTCGGCCTGAAGCTGCCTTTCCCCGCCCTGATCGCGCCGATGGCGTACCAGAAGCTCGCCCATGCGGACGGTGAGATCGCCACCGCGAAGGCTGCGGCCGCTGCCGGAGTGCCGATGGTGGTTTCCACCATGGCCAACTGCACGCTTGAGGAAGTCGCATCCGCCACAGCCGCGCCCAAGTGGTTCCAGCTTTACTGCCACCGTGACCGCGACATCACCCGGGACCTGATCCGGCGCGCGGAGCAGGCCGGTTACGCCGCGCTGGTGGTCACCGTGGACGCGCCGGTGCTGGGGCGCCGCCTGGCTGACGAGCGCAACGGCTTTGAACTCCCGCCGGGCCTGACGCGCGCGAACCTTGCCCGCTACGAAAACCCCGACGAGCGCCGCACGTCGCGGGTGAAGGAGGCCGCGCCGCGCCCGGACGCGCTGGAGCTGCAGCCGCTGAAGTTCACCACGGCGGAGGTCTCGCACCTGTCGCAGTTGTTCACCAACCGGCAGGACGCGGCGCTGACCTGGAAAGATATCGACTGGTTCAAATCGCTGACCAGCCTGCCCATCCTGCTGAAAGGCATCGTCCGCGGCGACGACGCCAGGCGCGCAGCCGACGCGGGCTGCGCGGGCGTGATCGTGAGCAACCACGGCGGCCGGCAACTTGACGCGTCAATAGCTTCCGCCCGCGCTTTGCCTGATGTGGTTGATGCCGTGAACGGCCGCATCCCGGTGCTGGTGGACGGCGCCATCGAATGGGGCGCCGACATCCTGCGCGCCCTGGCGCTGGGCGCAAAGGCCGTGCTGATCGGCCGGCCTGTGCTGTGGGGCCTCGCCGTCGGCGGCGAGCAGGGGGTGCAGCGCGTGTTGAGCCTCTACGCCGAGGATTTCACGCGCGCCATGCAACTGGCGGGCTGCCCGAGTGTCGCGGACGTCAACCAGGAGCTGCTGGCCTGAACAACGTAGAAACCCGGCGACTCCACCTAGCATGGCCCCGGAGGTGAACATGAAAACAGCCCTGTTTGTCGTGCTTGCCATCACGCTGCTGGTCGTCGCCTGTTCTGGCAGCCGTACGCCTGCGGACCGGGGCGAACTGCCCGAGAACGCGCCGCCCGCGAACAATGCCGCCTGCGCGCCCGCGCCAACCAACGAGCCGGAGCCCGAACCTGAGCCCGCGCCGAAGAAGCGCATCGTCGTCACCACCGGCGTGCACGGCAATGAGCCCTCCGGCTACCTGATCCAGGACCAGCTGGCCGAGCTGGGCTTCACCGTCCACGGCCCCTGCAACCCTTGGGGCATCGAGAACAACAACCGCCACCTCGAGGACGGCCGCGACCTCAACCGCATGTTCGGCCGAACGGATTGCCCGGAAGCCGAGGCGGTAAAGGAATGGCTGAAAGAGAACCCGCCCGACTTCCTGCTCGATCTGCACGAAGACCCGGACGGCACGGGCGCGTACCTGATCCAGCACGGGCCCGACGACGAAATCGGGCGCAAGATCATCGACGCGCTGAAAGACCAGTACGACTTCGACCCCGCGCCGAAGTACCTGATGGTGCAGGGCGAAGACGGCCTGCTGAAGCCCACGCTGCCGGTGCTGCGCGTGATGGCGCTCGGCAAGATCTACGGCCTCGGCTACTACGCCTGGGCGAGCTTCGGCTGCACGGCGATCGTGGTGGAGTGCCCGGGAAGCTGGCCCGAAGAGAAGCGCAAGGCGTACCAGCTTGCGGTGTGCACCACGGCCAAGCGGCTGCTTGAGGAGTAGCGCAGGCGCCCCGCCTGCACAGGCCGGGGGCGCCCCGCCCCCGGCAGCAGTTGCTACGAGCGCGCGTAAAGGGGTCAGGCACCGCAACTGCGCGGAGCCTGACCCCTTTACCCCTTCAGGGTAAACTTGAAGCGCTTGGCGCCTTCGGGGTGCTTGAGCGTGATGGCAACCACCACCTCGTCGCCCTCGGCCAGGGGCTGCGGCTGGGTCAGCGGGTTGCCATTGAGGTACGTGCCGTTGGTGCTGCGCATGTCCTCAATGAAGAAGCCCGGCCCCTGCCGGTAAATCCGGAAGTGGCGCTTGCTGATGGTCGGGATCGCGAACACCGGCTCGGAGGGCGGTTCACGGCCGATCACGATTTCGTCGCCGACGATGTAGCGGTGGCCGTCTTCGCTGTCGATCAGCGCGCCGGTGGCCGCGCGGGTCTGTACCTTGGTGCTGTTGATGTCGCTGGGCGGGTGGGTCTCGTTCTGGGCGGCCTCGAGTTCCTGCTCTTCTTCCTCGGCTGCCAGCTCGTCGAGGTCCGGCGTCTCGGCTACCTCTTCGCCTGGGCGCACGGCGCTGGTCATGTGCTCGATCACCGCCACCTTCACCAGGCTTGCGAGGCCGCTGCCCTGGAAGAAGCTCTCGAGGTCTTTGGAGATGCGGACGGTGAGTTTCTTTTTGCCCGCCGCGTCAGCCAGCCCGGGCCCGATTGCCTTGAAGCTGGGCTCCGTGAGGTTCTTGCAGGCGACGCAATCGACCTCCAGCTCCGGGAACGGCAGCTCAAGCAGCCTGGGCAGGTTCTCGTCAACGGCGGCCTTGAATTCGGCGTCGCCATCGGCGGCGATGTTCAGGCGGTTCCAGCGCAAGGTGGCGGTCATGCCCCCAATTTAGGGCGGGGGTCGCCCCGCGCAACTGGGAAGTTGCGAGTCCCCGGGGCGACGCCGGCACGGTCCGATAATCGCGAGTCAACCGCCCACAAACCCACATTTTAAGCGGTTTTCCGGCACTTTTACTCAGGCGCTGACCGGCCGGATGCCGATTTACTTTGCGGCGCAAAGTACGAGGCAATCATGGCCGCATTGCTCGGCAATCTGCTGCACAAGCCCGAACTGCACTTCCGCCTCGCGTGGCAGACGCCGGCCGTGAAGCTTTACCTGCTCTCGGCCGGGGTGCTGGGCGCCATGGCCTGGGGCGCCGCCATGGGCAGCCATGTTGGGCGCGCGCACCTGTGGATCACGACGATCAAGATGCCGCTGTTCCTGCTGTTCACGCTGGCCCTGTGCTTTCCGCTGATGCACATCACGCTGCTGGTCGGCGGCGTGAAGGCGCGCCCCGCGCAGACGCTGACGGTCGCGCTTTCCGGCCTGTGCACCCTGGCGATCTGCCTGGGCGCCTGCGCCCCGGTGGTCGGCCTGTTCTGCGCCTCGGCGCCGATCCCCAGCATGGCCAGCTACCTGAATCTGTACGTGCTGTGCCTGGTCTGCGGCGTGCTGGCGGGCATCGCGGGCCTGCGCGTGCTGGCGCGCGGCATGCGCTCGTTGTGCGGCGGGCCGGTGCGCGCGCCGTTGATCGCCTGGGCGCTGATCTACCAGTTCACCGGCGCGCAGGTGGCGTGGGTGCTGCGCCCGTGGATCGGCAGCAGCTACGGCGTTGACGGCTACAGCCTGTCGCACGGGCTTTCGGGCAACTTCTACATGGGCGTGTGGGCGGTGCTCATGCGCTGGCTGAAAGAAATCGGAGCATAAACATGAGTACCGAACTGGAAGCAATCCAACCCCTCGATTCACTGCCGCCTTACGGCCGCGCGGTGGCCGCCCCTCCGCGCCCCTGGTTCACGCGCTGGGACAACGACCGCTTCTCGCCGGCGGGCCCCCTCAGCGTGGGCGGCGGCCTGCTGCGCGCGCAGGGCGCCGTGGCGCGCGACCTGTTTGAGGCGCGTGGACTGAACACCTACATCGCCGGCTGCGGGCTGCTGATGGTGTTCGCGTCGCTGCTGTACGGGGCGATCCTGGGCTCGGTCGCGGGCGCGGGGCAGGTGGTCTATGCGGCCGTGAAGTTCCCGGTGGTGATCGTGGGCGCCTGCGCGATCTGCCTGCCGAGCTTCTACGTGTTCCAGGCGCTGACGGGCGCGCGGCTGAGTTTCAAGCAGGCCGTGGCGGCGGTGCTGATGCTCGGCGCCGCGGCGGGCCTGATATTGCTGGGTTGCGCGCCGATCGCATGGTTTTCAGCGTGAGTACCAGCGAAGACGCCAGCGATTTTCTGGGGCTGATGCACGCGGTTGTGCTGGTGCTGTCCACCATGTTCGGCTTCCACTTCATCGCGCGCACACACCGTTACGTGGCCTGGAGGCACGGCGAGCGGCTGTTTGACGGGCGCGTGCTGACGCTGTGGCTGGGGCTGCTGGTGCTGGTGGCGGCGCAGATGGCGTCGTTCATCGGCCCGCTGGACCCGGGGCGCGGGATGCTCGAGACGCGGCGCGGGTTCTTTCTGTCGGCGCTGATGGAGCCATAGGCCCGGCGAGCGAGGTCGCTCCCCCCATACCGGGCCGAAGGGGCACGCGCGTGCGTGCCCCTTTTCCATTCAGGCCTCGCGCAGAGAGCGCAGAGTACGCAGAGGAAAACAGTTCTCCGCGCTCTCTGCGTGCTCTGCGCGAGGCTGTCTTGTTATAAGGCTTCCCGGAGGAACTGATGCTGACTGTGATTGCCAAGGTGCGCGCCAGGCCGGGTTGCGAATCCGAAGTGGAAGCCGAGTTGCGCAAGCTGGTGGACGCCACCCGCCAAGAGGACGGCTGCCTCAACTACGACCTGCACCGCTCGCAGACTGAGCCGGCCGTGTTCCTGTTTTATGAAAACTGGACCACCCGCGCGGCCCTGGACGCCCACGCGGCCTCGCCGCACATGAAAGCCTGGGGAGCGAAACAACCGGGCTTGCTGGCACACGGCGTCGAGATCAGCCTGTATGAGATGATCAGCGCCGCGCCGTGGCTGTAGCCCGGTGTGTAAACACCGGGCATCGGGCCGGCAGGCTCACGCCAGCCAAATCCCGGGCACATCAACGTCTAAGTCGCCTGCAAACTTGCCGGCAGTTGACTGCGACCACGCCAGATGCCCGACGCTTACGCGCCGGGCTACGTCGGCCTTGCAAACTTCGCGACAATCGCCAGCGCCGAGTGAATGCCATCCAGCGCGGCGCTCATGATGCCGCCTGCGTAGCCGGCGCCCTCGCCTGCTGGGTACAGGCCCTCGGTGTTGACGGACTCGCGCGTCTCCGGGTTGCGCGTGATGCGCACGGGGCTTGATGCCCGGGCCTCGATCGCGTGCAGGATGCCCGAGTCGCTCAAGAACCCGCGAATGCGCTTGTCGAACTCCGGCAGGTTGGCGCGCAGGGCCTTGTTCAGCTTCTCGGGCAGCAACTCCGCCAAGGCCGCGTACTTGCGGCCGCGCGCATACGTCCCGCGCATGTTGCGGGGCGAGTGCAGGCCGCGCAGGTAGTGGGTCACGGGCTGGGCGGGCACCGCGTAGTCTCCCCCACCGGCGGCAAAGGCCGCGCGCTCAAATCGCCGCTGAAACTCCACGCCGTCCAGCGGCTTGAGGCCGAAGTCCGCAGGCTGGAAAGTCGTCACCAGCGCGCTGTTGGCGTAGTCGCTGGCGCGGGGGCTGAAGCTCATGCCGTTGGTGTTAAGGCAGCCGGGCTCGCTCACGGCCGCCATGGTGATGCCGCCCGGGCACATGCAGAAGCTGAACAGGTCAAGCCCACCCGCGTGGCAGGCGATGTCGTAGCTGGCGGGCGCGAGCCGCTTGTCGCGGGAATAGCGGCCGAGCTGCGCCTTGTCGATCAGCTCCTGGGCGTGCTCGATGCGCACGCCGAGCTGGAAGGGTTTGGGCTCAAGCAGCACGCCGCGCGCCAGCAGCATCTCGTAGGTGTCGCGCGCGGAGTGGCCGGGGGCGAGCACTACACTTGACACGTCAATACACTCGCTGCCGTTGACGGTGATCGCGCTGATGCGGCCGTCGGTCAGCGTCACGTCGGTCAGCTTGGCGTTGAAGCGGAACTCGCCGCCCAGCGCGATGATCTTCTCGCGCAGCTTCACCACCACGCGCGACAAGATGTCCGTGCCGACGTGGGGCGCTGCATCGGTCAGTATGCGCTCCGGCGCACCGCACTCGACGAAGGTTTCCAGGATGCGCGGCACGAAAGGGTCGCGGCGGCTGCTGGTATACAGCTTGCCGTCGCTGAAGCTGCCGGCGCCGCCTTCGCCGAACAGGGCGTTGTTCTCGGGGTCAAGCTCGACCACGCCCGCGTTCCAGCGCCCGATCTGGCGCAGGCGCTCCAGGGCCGGCTTGCCGCGCTCCAGCAGCAGCGGGCGATAGCCGTTCAGCGCCAGCACGTAGGCCGCGAAACCGCCGGCCGGGCCGGAGCCGACCACCACCACGCGGCCCTTCAATGGCTGGGCTCCGGGCACGGCCGTGAGTGGCGGCGTGGGCTCTGGGATGGAGGCGTTGGAGCCGATGTCGCGCAGCACGCGATCCAGGTCGGCGCCCTCGGGCAACTCGACGTCCGCCGTGCAGTTGAAGCGCGGCGTGCGCTCGCGCGCGTCCACCCCGCGCTTGACCAGCCGCACAGTTGACACGTCAAGGCCTACGCGCTTCGCCGCCTCGCGTTTGAGGGCGCGCTGAAAGTCGTCATCCAAACTGACGTTCAGGTTATAGAGGCGGATCACTGCCATGGCGGGACGATAAGGGAAAACAGCCGGGCCGACCAGCCGCCCCTCACAGCATCGTGGCCTACTGACAACTGCAAAAACACGTTAACCACGAAGAACCACGAAGCAAAGCATGACCAGCCGTTCTTCGTGGCCCTTCGTGGCGCTTCGTGGTTTTCCGCAGTTGCCTTTCATCAGAAGCCTGCTTCAACGCTAAGGGCTAATGCAGAGATCAGGAGCATCCCGGGCTGTGGTTTTCATGGGCCGAACACTTTGGGCAGGCCGTAGTCGCTTTTCAGCAGGCTCAGCACGTCCATGCTGATCGCGATCGCGACGTGCACCAGCCAGCCGCCCCAGATGCTGCGCGTGCGCAGCGCAATCCAGCCCAGCACCATGCCCGCGACCACCGCGCCCAGCGCCTCCGGCAGCGGTTTATGGAAATGAATCATGCAGTAGGGCACGATCATCACAGCCACGGCCGCCATGCCCAGTTCTTTCTCGAGGGTGAACAGCATCCAGCCCCGGAAGAAGAACTCCACGGCGAAGAACTGCACGGCGTACAGCGCCCACCAGCTCAGCAGCACGGCCCAGGTCCAGCGCTCGCAGTACCAGGGCTTGATCATGGGGTACATGCGGGTGAAGCCTTCCTGCGTGCCGGCCCACAGCACGCCGATCATCACCACGAGATAAAGCACGCCGTAAACCCACAGCTTCGGCAGCACACCTTTCGTGCGCAGGCCAAGTTCAGCCGGCCGGAACTTGAACTTCACGGCCAGCGCTGCAGGCAAGGCCACCCAAAGCACCAGCATGCCGCCGATCCACCAGGCCCAGGGCAGCAGCACGCCCCACCAAGGCGCCTCGCGTCCCGCGGGCACGGCGGCCCAGCTGCCGTACACCACGCCGGGGGCGTACTCGCGCGCGACCTGCGGGAAAAGCTTGGCGAAGTGGCCGGAAAGGAACACGTACTCGGTAAGCGCCAGCGCCACGGCCGTGTAGCCCAGCACCAGCAGCGGCAGGCTGTGGGTCTTGAGGTCGCGCCAGGCGTGGCCTGGATGGATGCTGCGCGGCTCGTGCATGGGCGGGACTATAGTCGTGCCGGTGCGCCCTGTCGCGCCCGGAGCGCGGGAATCTAGACTGCCGCCATGCGCAACCTGACACTGATCTGCCTGCTGGCCGCGGCCTGCACCTGCCTGGTGCTTGGCTGCAGCGACGACCCGCCGCCGCCTGCGCCCAAACCGGCGCCGGCGGTTTCGCAACCCACGCCCGTACCGGCGGTGATTGACGTGCCTGACCCCATGGAAGAATGGCTGGCGCAGTCACCCATGCGCCTGAAGATGCGCAGCATGTGGATTGACTGCGGCATGATCGTGCGAAACGTCGAGGGCGGCGGCCTGGTCGATTACGACTCGCTGGAGGGCAGCGCCGAGGACATCGCCCGCAAGGCCGACGGTTTTGCCGACATGTGGGAAGTGATCCGCGACCAGAACCGCACCATGGCGACCAAGGCCAAAGAGGGCGACTGGTTCGAGGCGCGCTACCAGTCGCAGCGCATCTGGAGCTCGTGCACCGACTGCCACATCGAGAACTGGTCACAGCACACGCGCGGCTTCCGGCCGGCGACCATTGAGGGCTGGCTGCGCAACCGGAACACGGCCGACGACGTGCCCACGGCCAACATCAGGCTTTCGGCGCCGCAGCCCTTCCTGGAACTGATGTTCACCATGATGCGCGGGTTGAACCGCTCGGTGCGCGGGATCGAGAACCACAATGCCTCCCGCGTGCTGGAAGCCTCGGCCGACGTGCACCGGGTAGCCAACGGGCAGCTCGAGATCTGGCGCGGCATCGAGCGCCAGGCCCGCGCAATCGCCGAGCTGGCGGCCAACAACCGCACGGCGGGAATCGACGGCCATTACGCGAAGCTGACGCAGGCCTGCATCGACTGCCACACCCATTACGTGCAGGAGTCGCGCACTCCGCTCAACCCCCTGCCCTGGAAGTACGATGAGTAACCGCCGCACGAAACTCGCCGCTGCCGCACTCGGCGCGCTGGCACTGGCCTGCACGCTGATCGGCTGCAACGCGGGCGTCAACGGGCCGGCCGCGAACGACGCACCCGTCGCGAACGCCCGCGTCAACGCCGAGGCGCAACCGGAGACGCCGGCCGCGGTGCACCCTTTCGCGGAATGGACGGCGCACTCGCCGCTGAAGGCCAGCATGCGCTCGATGTGGATCGACTGCGGGCTGATCATCGGCAACTCGTACCACCCGGAGATCGCGGACCTGTCCATCCTGCAGGACGTCGCGGAGGACCTGGCCCGGCGCGCGGGCCGCTTCGCGAGCTACTGGGAGACCATTCGCGACGCCAACCGCGACAGCGCAACGGCGATACGGGAAGGCGACTGGAGCCTGGCGGCGGAGAAGAACCTGGAGGCGCACCGCGCCTGCGGCGCCTGCCACTATGAGTACTGGCCGTGGCAGGGTCGCGCCTTCACCCCCGACACGCTGAAAGGCTGGCATGACAGCCAGGACGTGTTCGGGGATGAGCCGTGGGGTGAGATGGCGCCCACCGCGCCGGCGCCTGTGCGCGCCTCAATGCAGAAGCTGGCCGGCCTGATGCTGGGCGCGGAGGCGGCGATCGCCGAAAGAAACGAGGCCGAATCGCTGAGGCTGACCGGCGGTCTGCACAAGCCTTCGGAAACACAACTCGAAATCTGGCGCGGCATCGAACGCCGCGCGCTGAGCATCGCGCGGCTGGCCCGGGAAGGAAAGCCCGAAGAAGTCGGCGAACAGTACAGGGCGATCGCGCAGGCCTGCAACGCCTGCCACGCCGAGACCTCGGACGGTCGCGGGCTGAACCCGCTGCCCTGGCCCGGCAAGTAGCGCATTCCGGCACGCGGCGCGCTGTGTAGGATGTTGCACATGGAAGCTTCGCTGCTGATCGAGTTGACGCGCCTGTACACCGAGCCGCACCGCCGCTACCACGACCTGCGGCACATCGCCGACATGCTGTGCAAGGGCGCGGCGCTGAATCTCAGCGACGAGCAGGTGATGGCGATCTGGTTTCATGACGCGGTTTACGTGCCGGGAAGCAAAACCAACGAAGCCGACAGCGCCAAGCTGGCCGTTGAGAGGCTTTCGGCCATGGGCTGGAATGCGGAACGCATCCGGGTTGTTGAACGCATCGTGCTGGACACCTGCGGCCACGTGCCGAGCATCGAGGAGTCGAAGAAGGTCATTGACCTTGACCTGTCAACCCTGGGCGGGAGCTGGGAAAGCTACCAGCGCAACGGGCGCAACATCCGCGAGGAGTTCGCGACCGTCAGCGAAGCAGACTGGAACGCCGGGCGCGGGGCGTGGCTCGACAGCATGCTGGGGCGCGAGAGAATCTTCTGGACGTCATGGGGCAAGCCGCTTGAGCAGGAGGCACGCGCCAACCTTGAACGCGACCGCGAGTCGCTGCAGAAAGGCGAATGAGTTGAGGGCGCGATTCCGCACTTGAGTCGCGGGCGAATCTTTCGCAAAAGAGTTGTATGGCAACCGAAAGCATCACACATGGAGTGCTGGTCGTTGCGACCGAGGCCACCGGCGCCGAGGCGGCAAGGTTGCTGGGCGAGCAGCCCGGCTTGCGTTCCAAGGCCGTGACCGGCGCGCGCCAGGCCCTGGCCGCCGTCGGCCAGGTGACGCCGCACATACTGGTTTTCGAGGCCGGCCTGGTGCCCGTACCGGCGATGCAGGCGGTCAAGAACATGGCGGAGCTGGCGGCTTCGCGGCCGGTGCCGCTGATCATGATCGGCGGCCCGCTGAACGCGGCGCTGGAGCAGCAGCGCAACGCGCTCGGCATCGTGAACGTGCTGGAGGGCGCGTTCCATGCCAGTGCGCTGCTGGAGGCGATTCAGGGCCTGATCGAGAAGTGGGAGCAGGCAAGGCGCGAAAGCCAGCTGCGCAAGGCCAAGCAGATGCAGATCCAGGAACGCCTGCGGTCGGCCTCAAACAAGTACATGGCGATGTCGGAAGAAGCCGCCAAGCAGCGGCTGAGCCAGCCCGACGTGCAGGATTTCGCCAGCGACGACATCGCCCCCGCCGCGGAACCCGATCCCAACAAGCCGCCCGACGAACCCACCTGGGACGGCAGCAAGACGGTCTGAACCGCGGTGCCGGAGTCGCTGCCGACCAAGCGTTAAAGTTTCTTGGTCGGATGTTCCGGCTTGCGAACGCGCTTGGTCTCGACGGGCAACCGCTTGGTGTACACTTTGCGACGGAGCGGCTTGATCGAGCTGGCGATCTCCGTGGCCGCTTCGACCTTCCCGGCATGCGGCGCACTTTCACCAGTATGCAGCACGAACGGGATTTCGCACTCCACGCCGGATGTCAGAGCTGCAATCTCGAGCATTCGCTCCACGTTCAGCAGCGCTTGACGCCAGTTCGTGCGTCCCAGGCGCCCATACCAGCAGCCCTGCATGCCTTCGATACGGCTCCAGCCGGTCAGGTCAACGGCGGCAAAGAACTCCGTGCGTGCGGGCTCCGGCGCGTCAAATTGGATTACGAGCAATGCCCAGTTGGCGGCCACGTTTCATCTCCGGTGTTGCCGCAGTTTAGCAAACACCGGTGCCGCTGTCAGGCCACCACGAACGCGAAAGCCCCCGCCAAGCGGGGGCTTTCTGTCTGTCGCGGTTTCGCGCGGGCAACAGCACCAAAGGCGCCGCCGCGACATCATGCCTTCAGGGCCGCTACCTCGCTGCTGATCGGCCTGGAGACGGGGCGCAAGCCGGCCACGCTCAGGGCCTGCTCGGCCGCGCGGCGTGACGCTCCCTTTCCGCCCAGCGTCTTCACCACCTCGGCCAGTTCCTCGCGCATGCGGGGCGCACCCGTCTCCATGCTCTCGAGCGCGATCAGCCCCATCGTCAGCGGCTCGGCCTGGTGCTGCAGCAGCTCGGGCACCACCTGCTTGCCGGCCAGGATGTTGACCATGCAGGCGTAGTCGTAGCTGACCAGCACCTGCGCCAGCAGCGCGCTGGCCCAGGCCATGCGGTAGGTGCACAGGAACGGGGCACCCACGATGGCGGCCTCGACCGTCGCCGTGCCGCTGCAGATCAGGCTGAAGTCGCTCAGCGCCATCACCTCGTAGCTGCGCCCGTGAACGGCGCGCAGGGGCAGATCCTCGTGGTCGGCGATCGCTTTCTTGTAACGTTCCGGATTGAACCACGGACTGCAGCCGACCAGGAAGATCACGTCCTGGCGGCGTTTGATGATCTCACGGGCGGCGTCCAGCATGCGCGGCATCAGGCGCGTGACCTCGGCGCGCCTGGAGCCCGGGAACAGGCCCACCACCTTCTTCTTGGCCGGAATCTTGAAGCCGTGTCGCAGGCCCTCGGCGCGTTTCCTGATCTGCTCGTGGTCGATGATGTCCAGCAGCGGGTGGCCTACAAAGCGCGCCTCGATGCCGTGCCTGGCATAGAAGTCCACCTCGAAGGGGAAGATCACCAGCATGCGGTCGATGTACTTGCGGATCTGGTCCACCCGCCCCTCGCGCCACGCCCACAGCTGCGGGCTGACGTAGTACACGATCGGGATGTCCAGCTGCTTCAGGCGCGGCGCGATGCGCAGGTTGAAGTCCGGCGCGTCGATCAGCACGATCACGTCCGGCTGCAGCTCTTTGGCCTTCTGCACCAGGTCGTCCATGGAGTCGAGGAAGAAGCGCAGGCTGCGCACCACCTCGACCAGCCCCACGGCCGCGTGTTCGAGCATGTTCTTGAACAGGGTGACGCCGGCGCTTTCCATCTTTCCGCCGCCGAGCCCGAAGATCTCGACGTCCGGGCGCAGGTCGCGAAGCTGCCTGGCCATTGCGGCGCCGTAGTTGTCACCGCTTGATTCGGTGGCGACGATGAAGACTCTGGGTCGTTTGCCCATCGTGCTTCCTTGTTCTGCGCGGGCCTGCGCCCGCCCACAGGCCCCGTGTCCGATAATCTAATCGGACGTTTCCCAGTGCCTTCCGTAGTAGACTTCCACCGGGACGTCTACTTTTCCGGCAATCAGCGCGGCCAGTTCATCCAGCCGCCCGTCTTCAATCATCCCGATCCGGTCCTGCGCCGGCCTGCGGGCCGTGGTATAGACCTGGATCAGGCGCAACCTGCCGCCCTTGGCCCTGATCTCGTTGATGCGGTCCGCCAGTGCCAGTACTTCTGCATCACCGGGGTCGGCGCCGTCAATTGTGGGAAACAGGCTCTGGATTGTTAGTTCCAGGTTGCGCCCGCACTCGGCGATGTTGTCCACCACGCGCTGCAGACTGAGTTTTCGGCCGCTGATCACCTCGAAGTAGGGCTGTGTGCCGGCGTCCAGCTTGGCCCAGACCTCATAGGGACCGGCCTTGAGCCCGGACAGCGCCTTCTGCACCTCCGGCTTGTTGAGCAGCAGGGCGTTGGTCAGCACGATGATCTTGACGTCGGGCAGCTTGTGCTGAGGCGCAGCTTGTGAACCTCGCGAATGGCGTCACCCAGTCGGGCGTAGGTGGTCGGTTCACCGTCGCCGGCAAAGGCCACGTCGTTCAGGCGCTGCAGGTGCTCGGGTGTGCTGGTGAACTTCGGATGCTGCCAGATGGCGCCGCTGGCGGCCAAAGCCATCAGCCCGTCGATTTCGGACAGCATGACGTCGAAATCGACTTTGGCGTCGCGCGGCGGCACCGTGCGGTCGACCTGGCAGTAGGGACAATCGAAATTGCAGACCTTGTCGGGATTGACGTTCAACCCGAGGGAAAGCCCCCGGCTGCGGCGACTCACGACCGGGTAGGCAAAGCGCAGCTGTTCAAACTGGCGCGAATGTTCGCTCAGTATGGCTGTCTTCATTTCGGCGCGGGGAACGGTCCGGGGCCCGACGCAGGCTGCCCTTCCCGTTTGCGCGGCACCGGACTTCTGCGCCTGCGCGTCCCGACCTCCAAATTAGTGCCTACTTACCAAAGCACTTGACGCGGCATTGTAGCAGGCTTGGCGGGCAGTCAACGGCTAAATATGGTTTGGCATTCTGGACGAACCTGAGCGATAACCCGACATTTTGTATGGTTAGAAGGTCGGGTGCCGGCAACCAACAACCGGTAGTCGGCCGCAGGTTTTTTTCGGCCGCGTGGTGCATTCCCTGCGGCGGGTATTGCCGGACTCAGCAATTTCGCCGTCTGTAACTCTTGCACAGGGCATGTCGGGGTCTATACTCGCATCTGCCTTTGCGTAGAGGCGTGGGACGGTCATAACGAAGGCCCCTGCTTTTACGCGCGGCGTTCTCCCCTGAACCCCCGCGCAGTTTGAGTCAGCCTTGGAGGAGGCACATGCGCTACTGGTTCCTGCTCGTCGCCGTCGCGTTCAGTACCGCTCTCGCGGCCCAGGCCACCCCGGGTCTCGATATCGTCACCGTAGTGCATGAGCCCAATGCAACCGACGTCGGTCCGTACATTGCGAACGTTACCGTGCCCAACCCGTTCTATGACCCGCTGCAGCCCAATGGTCAGCCGCCGACCCTGAACGTCTACGGCAACGGCAAGGGCATCCATGACGAGCTCGACAGCATCAGCGAAGAATTCTACGCCCTGGGCGGCACCACCACGCACGAGCTGGCAGTGGTGCTGAACACCACCGGCGCGCCGATCACAGTGGACAGCACCACCATCCAGCTTGCCGGCGAACGCCCGAAGTTTGACGTGCCGCAGGCCCCGGAGCAGAGCTCGCCTGACGGCTCCGCAGGTCCGCCCCCGGGCATGAACCGGATCTATCCCTATGACCCGGTTTCCGTGACCATTCCGGACGGTGCCGCCGTGGCGCTGTTCCTGATCATCACCAAGTGGCGGGATTCCCTGGACACCAGCCCGCGCGAATACATCTGGACCTTCTCCTTCAATGACACCGGCGGCACCGCATTCACCGTGGAAGGCGACCTGCTGGTCCCCAGGGTCGGCGGGAAGAGCGGCAGCGGTGGTTGCGCCACCGGAAACGACGACTATCCCCACGGCCTGTGGGTGCTGGCCGGCGGCATCGCGGCCATCGTCACCCGTCGCAAGCTGCTCAAGAAGGCGTAGTAACAAGCCACCCGAAACACACAGCCCCCGACGTCGGTCGGGGGCTTTTCATTGGGCTCGCCGTGCACAGGCGAGGCGCCTGTGCCACGTTGCAGCCTTGGTGGCATGGGCGCCTCGCCCATGTCTGCCGGCCTTGGCTGGCCGGGCACAGGCGAAGCGCCTGTGCCACTCGGAACGTCACACCATTGCCGCCGCTTACGGCGTCAAAGTCAGCGGCACGGCCGTGGCGCCTGCAGCACCCCTGGCGGCAAACAGCACGTAGCGGCCGCTGCCGGCCGCGGCCAGCGAGGCGCCGTCTGAAGTTACGTCAATGTCCAGACCGCTCAACGCGCCGTACAGCGGGCTGGCGACCATGGCGGGACCGGCCGCGCTGCTGTCCACGGGGTACATGTTGGCGGTCGGATCGGCCAGGATGGCGCCGGCGTCGCCGGCGGCCCACTGGGTGGGCGCCGCGGAGGCAGCCAGCGTCAGCGCCGTGCCGACGGGCGTGGTGGTCGAGGTGGCCAGCGCCGCGACACGTTGCGAAGTGAAGAAGCCCCCCACCAGTTCCTGGAACAGCACCAGGTAGCGGCCACCCACGTCATCCCATGCGCACAGGCCACCGGACAGCGACGTCGAGATGTCAAAGCTCGCGCCGGCCGGCGCGCCGGTGCTGACCTGCAGGTAGCGCCCGACGATGCCGCTGCCGTCGTCGGCCGTGATCAGCGCTTCGTCAACGGCCAGGCTGCCCGGCGTGGCCAGCCCCTTGAGCGTGGCGTTGCTGAACACCGTCTGGGCCGTGCCGACGGCCGTGCCGTTCCAGTCATACACGGCCGCCATCACGTCCGCGCCCGCCTGCCAGGCGATCACGAAGTGGTTCTGGTTGACGTGGTACTCCACGCGCGGGGCAGTGCCGGTGCCGACCGTGACTTCGGCGTTCAGCGCCTCCGATGTGAAGTCGTAAAACAGCGCCAGCACCGAGGCCGTGCCGGCATCACTGCCGGTCGCGCCGACCACCGCCACGTCCTGCAGGTTGTCCACCGCCAGGTCAAGTCCTCCGGCCGGATCGAACGCGAGTCCCGGCTCGTACTCCACCAATCCGCCGACCGTAGCCAGCGTGTCGGCGTCCAGTACTGCCAGCACCAGCGCGCGGTTGGTGGTGCTGACATCCGACAGCCACACCGCCATGTAGTCGCCGGTGTCGATGTCGTAGGTGATCGCTGCCTCGTCGGCCACGTCGGTGGTGGTCACGTCAACGGGCGTTCCCGCGGTGAAGGTCCCGCTGCCGCCCGCGCTGCCGGCGGTGGTGGTGAAGGTGTAGTTGAGGGTCTTGTTGCCGGGCGTGGCGCTGACCACCGTGCCTGTGATGGTGCCGGCGCCGACCTTGGTGACGTTATCCCAGCTGGTGAAGGTCAGAGTCACGTTGCCGACCAGCGGCACGTCGCTGCTGAAGGTTTCGCTGCCCACGGTCACTGTGATGATGCGGCCGGCGGGATCGGTCGGGTTGCCGGAGTCGAAGCTGGCGTCGTCAAAGGTGATGGGATCGAGCGTGCCGTTGGGCAGGGTGTCCGGCATCAGGATCAGCACCTGTTCGGTGCTGCCGGCGTCCTGCAGGTTGATGGTGCGGCGACCGGCCAGGTCGGTGACGGTGCCGCCGATTGCGGTGGTTGGCGCCGCGCCGGTGGTGAAGGTGAAGTTGATCGCCAGCGGCGCCGTGCCGCCCTGCTCGATCACGGTGCCAAGCAGGGAGCCGCTGCTGCTGCTGCCCGTGAAGGTGTCAAGCTGGAACACCACGCTGGCGGCGGGGTGGTCGCTGGTGTAGGTCTTGCCGCCCGTCTGCACGGTAACGGCCCGGTTGTTGGGATTGAGCGGGTTGCCGGCATCGAAGCTGGCGTCGTTAAGAGTCACCACCGTGGGCGGCGTGGTGGTGATGGCTGTCGGCACCGCCAGGTTCACGGCGTACACCGAACCACTGTCGGCCAGCTGCCACACCGTGGCGGTCAGCACGGCGCTGACAGTGCCGGTCAGCGCAACGGCCGCGGGCGGCGGAGTCGCGGCGGCGCCCAGGTCGGCGACTGCAAAGCGCGAGAAGCCGGTGAACAGCCCGCGCACGCGCCCCGGCCAGGCCGTGGTGTATTCGGCGTCCTGGGCGGGCGAGATGCTGGTGTAGCCTAGCTCGTCGGTGGTGGTGCCGTCGATCTTCAGCAGCACCAGGTCGGTCTGCGCCGTGTTGCCATCGGCGATCGCCGCGTTGAAGTTGTAGCTGAGCTCGAACACCGCGGCCGGGCTGAGGTTCAAGCCCGTGACCGTCGCGCCGGCCGGGTCGGTGACGCTGACCTGGACCACGGGCGAATAGACATTGCGACCGCTGATCTCGTGCTCGACCACCTTCAGCTTGACCTTGCTGCCTTCGGGCAACTGGCCGGTGCCGCTGCCGATGGCGAATCGGCTGATTTCGAGGCGCGCGACGCCGATGTCGAGCACCAGGTCCCGGCCTGCGACGGCTGTGGCGGAATCATCGGTGGGCTTGTCGCCGTCGTCGAAGGTGCAGGCGCTCAACAGAACCAGCAGGAAACAGGCAAGTACCGGCAGGTAACGCATTGGCTCTCCTCGGGGGCGCACATGGAGTGGTGCACCCTTCCCGGCGAATCCTAACGGATCAGGCTGCAAGGTCTACAGTTGTGGAACGAGCGTGGGTCCCGGCGGATGGAACAAACCGCGCGGTGATCCGCGCGGCTTGACAGGGGGGGCAGATGGGATATCCTTTTGAGAGTTACTAGCAAATAGCGTACCGTTTTCAGGGATTTCCCTTGACTGCTTACCCGGACAGCCTGTCACGCCTGGTTGAGAGCCTCAAACGGCTGCCGGGCATCGGCACCAAAACCGCCGAGAGACTGGCTTTCCACCTGATCAAGCTCTCCGACGAAGACGCCATGGACCTGGCCCGCGCCATCCGTGACGTCAAACAGAACCTTACAAAATGCAGCGTCTGCTTCAACTTCACGGAGCGTGACCCCTGTCCCATCTGCGCCGACGCCCAACGAGACAAATCCATCGTCTGTGTCGTCGAGCAACCCAAGGACCTGATGGCTTTCGAAAAAGCAGGCGCCTTTAAAGGCGTCTACCACTGCCTGCTGGGTCACATCGCACTGCTGGAGGGCATCGGTCCGGAAGACCTCACCATCGACGCGCTGCTCAAGCGCGCCAGGCAGGGCGGCATCAGGGAGATCATCCTCGCAACCAACCCCGACCTCGAGGGCGAAGGCACGGCCGTCTACCTGCGCGATGCGCTGGCCGAGGTGGCGAAACAGAAGGGCATCAGGCTGACCCGCATCGCGAGGGGCGTGCCGGCCGGCGCGGAAATCGAAAATGTCAGCTCGGCAATCCTGAGTGACGCGCTGAGCGGCAGGCAGACGTTTGGAGGCTGAGATGAATTTTGGATTTTGGATTTTGGATTTTGGATTGGCGCTGCCGCGTTCCCGCGCGTGCGTGTGCCAATCCAGTTCAATCCAAAATCGAAAATCTAAAATCCAAAATCGCAGCCAACCTCAGGCTTCCCTGCGACGATACGCGCCCAATCACCGGGGGGCTCCATGAGCGGCCCGGGCATGAACCTCGACATGCGCGTGGGCCAGCGCCTGGAACAGCGCCAGGTGCTGAGCCTGCAGACCATCCAGTCGCTCAATATCCTGCAGATGAGCACCGCCGACCTGAATGATCTGGTGCGCGACGAGCTGCTGGAAAACCCCACTCTCGAAATGGGGACCGAGGCCCCCGACGCCCCCACCCAGGCCGAGCGCGAAGAACGCATCCACGAACAGATCATCGAGGAAACAACCCCGGAAGCCAAAACCGAAGTCGGCGAAACCTACGAAGAAGTCTACGACTTCCTGCAGCGCAACACCGACATCGACGATTTCGCCCCGCGCAACGGACGCGTCGCCCAGGATGGCGAGCCGGACGCCAAGCAGGAGGCATTCAACCAGGTGGCCGCGCCCGGCGAGCAGCTGGCCGACCATCTGCTTGAGCAGTTGCGCATGCGCGAAGTGGACGAGCTGGACTGGCCGCTGCTGGAGGCGATCATCTACTCGCTGGACGAGCGCGGCTACCTTGAGTACCCGCTTGAGGACCTCTGCAAATCCTTCGACGGCCGCTACACCATGGAAGAGGTCGAATGGGCGCTGGGCCTGGTGCAGTCGCTGGAGCCCGCGGGTGTCGGCGCGCGCGACCTGGCCGAGTGCCTGCTGCTGCAGATCGGCAAGGACGACCCGGATTACCCCAGGCTGAAGAAGCTGCTGACCGAGCACTGGGAAGACGTGCTGAAGAATCGCCTGCCCAAGATCGCCAAGGACATGGGCATCGGCATCGAGGAAGTGAAGCTGCTGATCGACCTGCTGGGCAGCCTGAACCCGCACCCGGGCGCGCTCTACAGCGACGTACCGACGCAGATGGTGGTGCCGGACGTGATCATCGAGGAAGACGAGACCGGCAAGCTGCGCGTGAAGCTGACGCGCGAAAACCTGCCGCGCCTGGCCATCAGCCCCACCTACCTGAAGATGCTGGAGGGGCGCAAGGGCGACAAGGCAACACTCAGTTTCGTGAAGGGCAAGCTGAACCAGGCCCGCGCGCTGATGGACGCCATCGACCAGCGCCAGAGCACGCTCGAGCGCGTGGCCAACGAGATCCTGAAGCGCCAGGAAGACTTCATGTACGAGGGCCTCAGCGGCCTCAAGCCCATGAAGATGCAGGACATCGCCGACGAGCTGGGCATCCACCACAGCACCGTGTGGCGCGCCGTCTACGGCAAGTACATGCAGACGCCCCAGGGCATCAAGGCCATGAACACCTTCTTCACCGGCGGCCTGCCCAAGGACGACGGCGAAACCAGCCGCGAGGCCGTGAAGGAGAAGGTGAAGGAGATCGTGGACGCCGAGGACAAGAAGAAGCCGCTGTCCGACATGGCGATCGCTCAGTTGCTGGACAAGGCGGGCATCAAGGCGTCGCGGCGCGTGGTCACCAAGTACCGCGAAGAACTGGGCATCCCCGACAGCCGCGTGAGGCGCGCTCATTAGCAGTCTCGCGCGCTCGCCGTAACCGTGCGCACGGAAGCGTGCCTGCCCCCGGCCTGCCTACGGCGTCTGGGCGCTGGTAGTGGCGATCAGCTCCGGTGTGCGGCTGGCCGCCTGGTAGTACTGGCGGAACACGTTCACCTCGCGGATGAAGTCGTGCTGGAAGAGCTCGCTGGCTTCGCGCGAGGATATGGTCTGGTACACCAGCTCCACCTCGACCGTGTAAGCCGAACCTGCCAGGCCGCTGACCTGGTATGCCACCTTGTCCGAGCCGCCCACGAAGTCGCCATCACCGCCGGTGCCCACGGGCGCGATCGCAGCCACGTCCGGGTGGCTGCTTGACCAGCCCTGCGGCAGCACGCGGTTGTCCTTGTAGTGGGTGTTGGCCAGCAGCAGGCTGAAGGTCGGGGCTCCCGTCACGTCGGCATGCACGGTTTCATAGATCTGCACCTGGTTCTGCTGCGTGATCAGCTGCCGGTGCGGCTCGATCGGCCCGCCCGCCGCCTCCAGCGCCAGCGGCATGCCCGTGCCGTCCACGATGCGGCCGACCGCGTCGTAATCGCCCGAGCGCCAGACCAGCTGTCCGCCGCCGTCTTTCACCAGCACCCGCAGCCAGGCGCGGCGGCTGGGGTAGGCGGTGGGGAACTTGTGGCCTGCCTGGTTGCTCACCTGCACGTCAAAGCTCAGCGTGCCGCCTGCCAGCGCCAGGTTCTGCACCTGCACCGCGGCCGTCTGGTTCTGCAGCATGTGGCGGGTACGGTCGATCAGCAGGTTGAACTCGGCCGTGCTGGCCGGCGAGTTCAGGTCGGCGGCGTTGTCGCGCAGGATCGAGAGCATGATGGTGTTCGCTCCCACCAGCAGGTGACGGCCGTAGGGCTGGCGCGGCGCGATGCCGGGGAAGTCGCCGCCGCCGGGCTGGCGGGCAATGCGGGTGTTGATGGTGACGCCGTCCTGGCTGTCGGTCGGCATATGGCAGCTCTGGCAGGAGGCCGCCTGCGCCGAGGGGCTCGCGACCTCGGTGGAGTAGACCGAGTTGCGCCACTCGAGGTACGGCGCCTGTTCCAGGAACTTGCCTCCCGTGGGGTTGCTGCTCAGGTCAAGCACCGTGGTGTGCAGCGTGTGGCAGCTGCCGCACATGCTGGACTCGTTCATGTGCGAGCCTGCCACCGGCGTGTAGCCGGTCTGGTTCACCATCGGCGTCGCAAAGGGGTTGCTGTGCGGGCCGTAGATCTGCTTGCCGTTGTTGATCGCGTACCCGGCCGAGAACGATGCGGGCGTGCCGAGATTCGCGGCGTCCATCTGGTGACACAGGGTGCAGGAAATGCCGTCGAGCCCGATGTGCGCGCGCGGCGTGTTGCCTGCATAGATCTCGCCCAGGGTCTGCATGCCGCCGGCCTGGTGGGCCTCATAGGCGGCCTGGGGCGTGTGGCAGGACAGGCAGGTATCCTCGATCACGGCTGCCAGGCCTGAATGCTGGTGCATTTCCGACGCCAGCACGGCGCGGAAATACGGGTCGCGGAATGAGTTCGCCATCATCGACGCGCGCCACTGGTTGACCGGCGCAATCTCGCGCCCGGCGCTGTCGCGCATGGCGGTGGCGGCACTGGAATTGGTGTGGCAGTTCACGCAGGCGATGTGGGTGGTGAAGTGCCCGTCCTGGGCGGAGGCCACGGCCGGCAGGATGATCGGCGCCTGCGGCGCGCTGCCCGAGGTGTACAGCAGCGAGAGCTGGCGCACGGCCTGCGCGCCCAGGTTGTCGGTCACGGTGGCCGTGATGGTTTCGAAGCCGCTCGCGGCGGCGGGCACGCTGCCCCACAGCAGGCCGCTCTGGGCGTCCAGCTGCATCCAGGCGGGCATGCCGGCAGCCTGCCACTGGTAGGGTGCCGCGCCGCCCGAGGCATAGAGCTGTGCCGACCAGCTCAGGCCGATCGGCGCATCGGGCAGCGCATTGCTGGTGACTGTCAACGAGGCCGGCGCAAGGGGCGCTGAGGCGGCCAGCTCGTCGTCGCTGCCCTCGCCATCGGCGCAGCCTTCCAGTCCGAGAGCGGCAAACAGGGCGGCGCCGGTCAGCAGGGCGAAGAGCAGGGGAGTGAACCGGCTGGCTCGATCGTTCTGAAGGGGGGACATCGCGGCACTCCATCACATTATGCTATAACCATATAACCTTATAGTAATTCGTCAAGGGTCAGAACGAGCGGGAACGGCAACGGGTGCAGTCGCCTTGTGACTGCACCCGTTGCCGCTGGATGAGTGCCATTGCTTCCGTGGCGAGCGTGCGGCGGAACGTGCCTGTCCCGGCGCGCGGTTACAGCGCCGCCAGCACCTGCGCCGCGTGGTCGCCCGCTTTCACGTTGTCGATTACGGCGTGGATCAGCCCGTCCGCGCCGATCACGAAAGTGACGCGCGCTGCGGCGAAGGTGCCGTCCACGCCGAACAGCTTCGCCACAGCCTTGTCCGGGTCGCTGAGCAGGGGAAACGGCAGATGCTCCTGTTCCTTGAATCGCTGCAGATTCTGCACGCTGTCGTAGCTGATGCCGAACACCTTGGCGTTGGACATCAGCTCGGGCCAGCCGTCCCGCAGGCTGCACATCTGGCGGGTACAGACCGGCGAGCCCGCCATGGGGTAGAACACCAGCACCACCGGGCGATGGCCCAGTTCCTCAGCCAGGTGCACGCTGCGTCCGTCCTGGTCCTGCAACGTGAAGTCGGGGGCCTTGTCGCCGACGCGATTGCCCATGCGCGGCGAGTATTTACCGAAACCGGGTATCCAGACCATGAGTGCCGTTCTCTCGTCGAGTTGCCCTGTTGCAACGCGACCTCCGCCGGTTGGATTTCATTTTACAGGAAACGAATGTTCAATGGCCGCGTTAAGGCCGCCAATACGGAACAGGAGCGTATCCCATGGGGATTTTGAAAGAATTCCGCGATTTCGCGGTGAAGGGCAATGTCGTGGACATGGCCGTCGGCATCGTGATCGGCGCGGCATTCACGGCCATCGTGCAGTCGCTGGTGAAAGACATCATCACGCCGCCGATCGGCTACGTCCTCGGCAACGTGGACTTCAGCAACATCTACCTGATCTTGAAGGACGGCAAGGTTGCCGGGCCTTACGCGAGCCTGAAGGCCGCGCAGGATGCCGGCGCCATCACGCTGAACTTCGGCCTGTTCGTCAACGCGCTGATCAGCTTCACGATTGTGGCCTTCGCGCTGTTCATGGTGGTGAAAGCGATCAACAAACTGAAGAAGAAACAGGAAGCGGCGCCCGCCAAGCCTACCAAGGACCAGGAGCTGCTGACGGAAATCCGCGACCTGCTGAAGACCGGTGCGGACAAATCCTGACAGTTGCGCGTAACAGGCGCGCGAGGCAAGTCGGTTGCTCATGCACAGTTTTTAAAGTGACACTCCCGTGGCGTTTTGGGCGTTGCCCCGCACGTGTTAGTTTTAACACAGGCGGGATATGAGAAATCGCATCGCCAACGTCACTTTCGCGTTGATGGCCGTGGCGGCCGTCGGCTTCCTGGATTTCTCGACCGACAACCAGTACCGCAGCGTGCTGTTCTATCTGTTGCCGGTGGTGTTCGTGGCATGGTTCGCAGGCACCTGGGCCACGGTGATGATCAGCCTGGCCTGCTCGGCGGCCTACGCGGTCGCCGACCACCCGAGCCTCACCCAGCTGCAAGGCTTCCCGCTGGTGTGGCACGACGCCACCACCTTCACGCTGCTGATGTTCGTGGGCCTGGTAATCCAGGCGCTGAGGCGCCAGCGCGACGAGTCACTGCGGGCGGCGGCCCGAATCCGCGAACTGCTTGAGCGCGAGTCGCAGGCCTCGCACACCGACGCGCTTACCGAGCTGCCCAACCTGCGCGAGTTCCGTGAACGGCTCGAGCCCGAGATCGCCCGTTGCCGCCGCCTGCGCAAGCCGCTATGCCTGATGTACCTCGACCTCGACAACTTCAAGCGCGTCAACGACCAGTACGGCCACGCCGCAGGCGACGAGGTGCTGACCCGCGTGGGTGTGATCCTGCGCCGTTACCTGCGCGGCGGCGACGTGCCCGCGCGCCTGGGCGGCGACGAGTTCGCCGCGCTGCTGTGGCAGACCGACGACCACGAGGCCAAGACCATCGCGCAACGCATCCTGGATGCCGTGCGCGACATCGGCGAGATCTACCCGGGTTGTGATCTGGGCGCCTCGGCCGGCGTGGTGTGGTACGACACGCCGCCCCAGGACGCGCGCGAAATCGTGCGCAGCGCGGACGACACCATGTACCGCGCCAAGCGCACCGGCAAGAGCCGCATCGTGGTGATGAAGCCCACCGACACGCTGCGCCAGCCGGTCAAGAGCGCCTGATGCGGCGCTCAAGGCTTTCGACGTAGCTGCGCGGCATGTGACGGCTCAGGATGCCGTCGCGCAGCCGGCTGTAGGACTCCTGCAGCAGCTGACGCAGCCGGCTTTCACGCTCGCGGGGTGTACGGCCGTCCGGCTCGGGAACGCCGTCCTGCAGCTCGGTCGGCTGCCCGGCGTGCTCGTGCTCGTAGGGAGGATTCGGCGGCATTTCCGCCATCCAGTCGCCCGCCGCCCTTACCCGGTGAATCCGCCCTTGCATCGCCGCCTGCAGGTTGCGGCAGAAGGCGGCGTCGCCGATGCGCGGCGAGCCGAAGGTGTAAAGACCGTCAACACGCACCCCCTGCTCGGCCAGGCGCGCGGCCATCACGGTGGACATCAGCGCGCCGCGGCTGTGGCCGGTCAGCCACAGGTGGCGGGCCTTGCGCGCCAGCTCCAGGCCGGGGCCGGAAATCTCGTCCCATACGCGGTCCAGAGCTTCCCGCGTGCCGCCGTGCACCTTGCCCATGGCATCCGGGTCAAGGCCGACGTTGAGGTTGTCGAGCCAGTCGCGCAGCTCATCGGAGCCGCGGGCGGCGATCACCGCGTGGCGCCCGTTGCTGACCACGAAGGCGGCGTCGTTCTTGCGCTCACTCCAGACCAGGCCGCCGCGCCGGCCCAGCAGCCCCAGGCGCTTGAGCTCTCGTTCCGCAACGTCGCGGAAGGCGTAAGCGACGTACGAGGCCAGCATCAGGTTCCAGGCGTTGCGCGCGCTGAACACGCCCGGCTGCGCCGCCTGCCAGCGACGCAGGCGCAGCGCCGCCGCGAACTCCGGGTCGAAGTAACGTTTGGATTGCTGCCCAGCCGGTTGCCCGCGTCTCGCCATGTGCGTACCGGTATATCCGGTTCGCCACGGAATGCACGAGCACGCGTAGCCAAAGCCCGGCCTGCAAAGGCCGGGCGACTTACCCTGGACTCGCGAATTCCAGCTTGTCCCCCCGGGATTGGCATCCCGGGCTTTGGTTTACACGCGCATGAGTAAACAGGGACGACCAAGAGACTGAGGGACAGGCACTAAAGGTGCCAGTCCCTGCTGCGCCCGGTTCATGGCGCCGCCAGCGCCTCTTCGGGTTCGCGGGCTGCGCGGCGGCGGGATGATTCCGGCTCGGCCACCCTCTGTATGCGGTCGCTGTCCAGTTCGCCTTCGAAGCCGAAGCGCAGCATCTCGATGCGCCCGTCGTGGTGCTCGACGATCGCGCTGCAGTTCTCGACCCAGTCGCCGCAGTTGCAGTACAGCACGTCGCCCATCTCGCGCACTTCGGGGTGGTGGATGTGGCCGCAGACGACCATGTCCACCTTCTTCTGGTGGGCGTAGCGCACCACGGCTTCCTCGTAGCTGCCGATGAAGCTGATGACTTTCTTGACGCGGTGCTTGATGTAGTTGCTGAGCGACCAGTGGCCGAAGCCGCACCAGCGGCGCAGAGCGTTGAACCAGATGTTCACGCGCAGCAGCACGTCGTACAGCCAGTCGCCGATGAAAGTGATCAGCCGGTGATTGGCCACCACGGCGTCGAAGATATCGCCGTGCAGGATCACGGCCTTGCGGCCGTCGGCGGTTGTGTGGATGGGCTCGTTGTTGATCTCGACGCCGCCGAACACCAGTCGGTTGTAGCCGCGGAACAGCTCGTCGTGGTTGCCGGGCACGAACACCACGCGGGTGCCCTTGTGGTCGGATTTGAGGATGCGCCGGACCACGTCGCTGTGCAGCTTGGGCCAGTGCCATTTTCGCTTCAGCGCCCAGATGTCGATGACGTCGCCGACCAGGTACAGGTGCTCGCACTGGATCGACTTCAGGAAGTGCAGCAGGCGCTCGGCCCGGCAGAAGCGCGAGCCCAGGTGCAGGTCGGAAATCCAGACCGTGCGGAACTTCAGTTTCTCTGGTTTGTCCCGTTCTTCCTGCATTTTCCCGCGCTGGTGAGTGTGTCAGAAAGATAGCGCGCGAGTGTTGAGATCAGGCCAAGGTCATGTGTGGATCCAGAATTTTGTCAGCCGCCAAGGCCGGCCGCCGTAGGGACACGCCGCCGCGTGTCCCCCGCCGTGGGGCAGACATCCTGTCTGCCATGGCAGGCTGGCAGCCCAATACAGCGGGGTTAAGGAGTTTCGCGGCTGCAGAGTTTTGCCTGCGGAGCAGGCCCACAATTGTTAGCCCCCAGCGTAAGCTGGGGGTGATCGGAACCCCAAGAGGCAGAGCCGCGGAGCGGCGACACAGCGGCGGCTTGCCGCCGAAAGGGACGAGCGGACGTGGCCGAGCGTGTGTCGGCGCTCCGCGCCTCGCGTTTCTTGCCGCACTGCCCCCAGCTTACGCTGGGGGCTAACAATTGTTACAGCGCTCCGCGCTTGATTGCCGAATGATCCATTACGTTGCGGTCTGTCCCGAACTTCCTGAACCCCGCAGAATTGGGCTGGAAGCCTGCCCCACGAAGGTCAGACGTCACTCGCAGAAATATGACACCTGTGACCCCCCGCGTGGTACCCGTGACGCTGAATGTTTCCCAGCGCCGCCCCATCGGTGTGATTGCTTTTGTCAGGACCTATCGAAACTCCGCTCAAGGCAACTTCCTCACAGCAGCCAGCGGCCGCAAAAGGCAGCGGCATTTACCCCACCTCATTAATCACTTTTCCACGCAACCATTTCCGCGAAGAACACACTGTGTCCTTCGCTATTTGATTGCGCGTTATCCGGGTTTAATGGGTGGGGTAATTGTCCTCTTCCGGTAGCAAAGAAAACCGAGATCGACCAGCGCTCCGGCTTGCCCTTGCGAGGCCGCCGTGCGGCCTTGTTGCGTGCGCGGCGCATTGCGCCCTCGGCGCTCCATACTGGCCATCTTCTTGTACCCTGCGCTGACGCATCTATTTCGGGGTTCTCTTCCCCTTTAGGTGTTCGGCAGTGTTACCACCACGCCGATGCATTCCTCTTTGCCTATGCGCCGGTAGCCGTGGCTGATGGTGGAGTCGAAGTAGACGCTGTCGCCGGCCTGCAGCTCGTGCTTTTCCCCGTGCCAGGTCAGCTCCAGCTTGCCGCTGACCAGGTAGATGAACTCCACGCCCGTGTGCACGTGTGTGGGCGGGTCGCTCACTTCCTTGAACTCGGCCCGGAAGGCGTTGAGCTTCGGCTCAAGAGCCTCGTAGTCGAGGCTTTCAAAGTCGTAGGGCACCACCTTCTTGTCCAGCGCGGCCGGCAGTCGCACGCGATCGCCCTTGCGAGTGACGGCAAAGGCGTGGCGGTTGGCCTGGTCCGTGAAGAAGTAGTCCAGCCCCACGCTGAACACCAGCGCGATCCGCATCAGCGTCGGCAGCGTCGGCACCAGCTTGCCGCGCTCGATCTTGCTGAGCATCGCGGCCGACAGGCCGGTGTGCGAGCCCAGCTCAACCAGGCGCAGGCCGCGCTTGGCGCGCAGTTCCTTTACCTTCTCGCCGATACGGTAGGCGGATAGTTCCTTTTCAAGTGTCTTGGAGAGCATCGCGCATCCTCTGCCGTCTGAACTGACTTTTCCTGAGGTTACAACGTAGCCCCGCCACGAGAAAATTCTTTTCGTTCAATTTATTTTTCGGATTACGAAAACTACTCCGCGTGTTCATTCCGCATTGAACGAACTGGAGCCACTCCCATGAAAACCCTGCTTCTTACCCTGCCGCTGCTGCTGTTGGCCGGCTGCAGCATTGAGCTGTCTGAAAAGATCAACAGCGACTATGAAGCCGTCGAGTTGCCGAAACAGCAGCTTGAGTACCGCGTCTATCTGCCGCCCCAGTACGAAAGCCAGCCGAACCGCCAGTTCCCGCTGCTGGTCTACTTCCATGGCGGCGGCGGCAGCCATCGCACCTGGGGCGCCAAAGACGGCCTGGGCGAGCGCATGCTGCCCAAGATGGAAACCGAAGAGTTCGGACCCTTCATCGTGCTGGCCCCCAGCGTCGGACGCTTCGACGTGATCGCCGGCGAATCCGAGCGCGTGCTGTTCAATGAGGTGATCCCCGATGTGCGCCGCGACTACCGCGTGAACGATACCACCGTCGCCTTCGGGCACAGCATGGGCGGCCTGAGCGCCATGATGCTCAGCCTGCGCCATCCGCAGGCCTTCGATGCCGTCGCGGCCGCGAGCCCCTTCGCCTACGACGTGTCGCCCTTCGCGCCGGAAGAGCGCATCCAGGCGTTCGAGCAGCAGTACGGTGACAGCTTCTACCTGGCCCGCTGGCAGAGCGGCGTGGCCGGCAAGTTCGGCGACATCGAGCAGTTCGAAGCCTACAGCCCCTTCGAGCAGGTTCGCCGCCTGGACCGCAAGTTGCCCTTCAAGCTGTTCATCACGACCGGCACCGAGGACCAGATGGGCCTGTACCCGCAGAACCGCCTGCTGCACGAAGAGCTGGTCCGCAAGGGCATCGAGCACGAGTTCCTGGTTCAAGAGGGCGTGGCGCACACCACCATCGCCGAACCGAGGCTGTACGAGTGGATGGATGAGCAGGCCGACCGCATCCGCGTAGGCGGCAGCGCCGGCGGCAGCTAACACTCCAGGCCCGGTCGTATCGTGGGACGGCCGGGCAGGGGCAGTCACTTCGGTGGCTGCCCCTTTTCCTGTTAACTGCCGCGATAGACGCAGCCGGCCGTGCAGGTTTCCTTGACCGCGACTTTGCTCAGGTTGGCCAGTGCGGGCTTGAGGCGCTGCCAGACCCAGATCGCGAGGTTCTCGCTGGTGGGGTTTTCCAGGCCTTCGATGTCGTTGAGGTAGTTGTGGTCAAGCTGCCGGTCGATCGGCGCGAAGGCCTGCTTGATCTCGGCAAAGTCCTGCACCCAGCCGGTCTGTTCGCCGACCGGGCCTTCCACGTGCACGGAAATCTCGAACGAGTGGCCGTGCAGGCGCCCGCACTTGTGCCCGGGCGGCACGTTCGGCAGCTTGTGCGCGGCCTCGATGCGGAAGGTCTTGTAGATCTCCATGGCACCGATATAGCAACCTTGCACCGGTTCTCCACACGGGGTGCGGCACTGACACCTTTTCCGAAATCCGATCACACCCCTCGCGGCCGGTATCTCCTCGCTACAACCTGGAAGTTCTGTCGCCCCTTACGGGGCTCCTTGGATTGGATGCAGACCGGACCCCGGGCTCACGCCCGGGGCTAAGTTCTGGCGCCCGCAAGCGGGCTGAACGCTGCCGCAAGCGGGCCAGGCACCGCCGCGGATGGCCGAAAGCCTGCGCGGATGGCCGAAAGCCGCCGCGGATGGCCGAAAGCCGCCGCGGATGGCCGAAAGCCGCCGCGGATGGCCGAAAGCCGCCGCGGATGGCCGAAAGCCGCCGCGGATGGCCGAAAGCCTGCGCGGATGGCTGAGAGCCTGCGCGGATGGCTGAGAGCCTGCGCGGATGGCTGAGAGCCTGCGCGGATGGCTGAAAGCCGCCGCGGATGGCTGAGAGCTGCTGCTGGCGGGCTGAAAGCCGCCGCAGGCGGCGCAAGAACTTAGCCCGGGGCGTAAGCCCCGGGTTGCCGGGCATAAAACCACTGAGCCCCGTCAGGGGCGACAGAAAGAATGTCGCACTGGCCGCTAACATGAGCGCGTCCGGACTGGACGTGTGGAGCACATAGGCATCATGGCAACCGAGCAAGGTTTCATCCCCCCGCACAGCATCGAGGCCGAACAGGCCGTGCTGGGCGCCATATTCGTTGACCCGGGCTGCCTGCCCGAGGTGACGCTGATCCTGAAGACGCCCGAGATGTTCTGGCGCGCCAGCCACCAGCACATCTACCGCGCGATCCAGCAGCTCTCGGCCGAGGGGCACGAGATCGACTGGGTCAGCGTAGGCGAGCAGGTGCGCAAGAACGGCGCGCTGGATGAATGCGGTGGAAACGACGCCCTGCACGCCTACCTGTCCGAAGTCAGCCACAGCGTGCCCAGCGCGTACGCGGCCGAGCGCTACGCCGGCATCGTGCGCGACCGCGCCCTGATGCGTGAGATCATCCTGCGCGCCAGCGACATCCGCAGCATGGCGCTGGATGAAACCCGTACACCGGGCGACGTGATCGAGAAGCTGGAGCGCGACGTGTTCGAGATCGCCGCCCAGCGCTTCCACGGCGAAACCCACAGCGTGCAGATGCTGATCCAGAAGGTGATGGAGCAGCAGTCCCGGATGCGCGAGTGGCGCCTCTCCCACGACGGCCACGCCCTGCCAGGCCTGAGCAGCGGCTACAGCGACCTGGACGCCTTCACTACCGGCTGGAAGGCCGGCGAGCTGATCGTGATCGGCGCGCGTCCCGGCCAGGGCAAGACTTCGCTGATGCTGAACCTGGCGGAAAACATCGCGCTGGACGCCCACAACCGCCGCGATGACGGCAGGGGCGGCGTGCTGGTGTTCAGCCTGGAAATGACCGGTACCGAGCTGGTGCAGCGCGTGATCTGCGCCAACGCCGGCGTGGACCTGAAGAAGGTGAAGCTGGGCCTCTACAACAAGCAGGAAGAGGCCGAGCTGAAGGAAGCCACCGGCCGGCTGGCCCAGGCCGCGATCTTCGTGGATGACTCGTTCACGCTCAGCATGTCCGAGATCCGCAGCAAGGCGCGTCGCATGAAAGAGCGCCACGACATCGAGGCCGTGTTCGTCGACTACCTGCAGCTGGTGAAAGACAACGACCGGCTGGACCGCCACCTGCAGATCGGCAACATCAGCCGCGGCATGAAGGCGCTCGCCCGTGAACTGAACATCCCGGTAATCACCGCCGCGCAGCTGAACCGCGGCGTCGAGCAGCGCAGCAGCCGGGAGAAGCGCCCGATGCTCAGCGACCTGCGCGAATCCGGCAGCATCGAGCAGGACGCCGACCAGGTGCTGATGATCCACCGCAAGGAATCGGAAGACGGCGCCATCGACACCAACGAACTGGCCGAGGTGGACCTGATCGTGGCCAAGAACCGCAACGGTCCCACCGGCGACGTCGAAATGCTGTTCCGCAAGCGCTTCACGCGCTTTGAGCAGAGGGATACCAGGTACGGCATCGACGATTTCCGGTCCGTGCCCACAACGCAAGCACGGTAGCCGGGTGCCGGCGCCGTGCGCATTCTCGTCGCAGGCTGCCGGCGAACACGAAGATGCGTGGCTGCATCAGCCCGCGGTGATCGCCTTCTTGGCGCGCTTGCGGGCGTTTTCGTCCAGCTCGCGCTTGCGGATGCGGTAGGCCCTGGGCGTCACCTCGACCAGCTCGTCGGGCTCGATCCACTCCATGGCTTCCTCGAGGCTCAGGTCGCGGCGCGTCTTGAGGCGCGTGAAGGACTCCTTGGTGCTGCTGCGGATGTTGGTCAGGTGCTTGGTGCGGCACACGTTGGCCACGATGTCGCCCTCGCGGCAGTTCTCGCCCACCACCTGCCCGGCGTAGACCGGGTCCGTGGGTCCCACGAAGAAGTCGCCGCGGTCGTTCAGGTTGTCCAGCGCGTAGCTGGTGACCTGGCCGTTCTCCATGTTGATGATCGAGCCGCGCGCCCGCCGCGGATGTCGCCGGCCATGCGCTTGTACTCGCGGAAGCGGTGACTGAAAATCGCCTCGCCCTGGGTCGCCGTCAGAATGCGGGTGCGCATGCCGATCAGCCCGCGTGAGGGCACCTCGAAGTGGATCACCGTGCGCTCGCCGTGGTTCTCCATGTGCGTGAGCTGCCCGGCCCTTGAGCCCAGCAACTCGATCACCTTGCCCGCGTGCGCCTGCGGCACGTCGATCACCGCGTCTTCCCAGGGTTCTTCCTTGTGGCCGTCCACTTCGTGCACGATCACCTCGGGTGCGCCGATCGCGAACTCGTAACCCTCGCGGCGCATATTCTCAACCAGAATGCCCAGGTGCAGCGTGCCGCGGCCCATCACCTTGAAGCTGTCGGCCGCGTCGCCGGTATTCACGCGCAGGGCCACATCGGCCTCGGCGGCGCGCTCCAGGCGGTCGCGCACCTGGCGGCTGGTGACGAACTCGCCTTCCTTGCCGGCAAAGGGCGAGTCGTTGACGCGGAACTCCATGGTGATGGTGGGCTCATCGATCGGCACCGGGGGCAGCGCCTCCGGGTGCTCGATGTGCGCGACGGTGTCGCCGATGTCGATGTCTTCCAGCCCCACGATCGCCACGATGTCGCCGGCGCTGACCTGTTCGACGTCCACGCGCTTCAGGCCGTCGAACACCTGCACCTGCTTGGCCTGGGCCTTGTGCACGGTGCCCTCGCGCTTGACCACCGCCACCTGCTCGCGCGCGGTCAGCGTGCCGCGCATGATGCGCCCGATGCCCACTCGGCCCACGAACTGGTCGAACAGGAAGTTGGTGATCTGCACCTGGAACGGCTTGTCGGGCTGCACTTCCGGGCCAGGGATCTTGTCGATCATGGCGTCCATCAGCGGCACCAGGTTCTCGCCCCGTGTTGACGGGTCAAGGCTGGCCACGCGGTCGCGGCCGGAGGCGTAGATTACCGGGAAATCCAGCTGCGCGTCGTCGGCGCCCAGGTCGATGAAAAGCTGGAACACCTCGTCCAGCACCTCCAGCGGGCGGGCGTCCGGGCGGTCGATCTTGTTCACCACCACCAGCGGCTTCAGGTGGTGGGCCAGCGCCTTGCGCAGCACGAATTTGGTCTGGGGCATGGGCCCCTCGGCCGCGTCCACCAGCAGGAAGCAGCCGTCGGCCATGCTCAGTACGCGCTCGACTTCGCCGGCGAAGTCGGCGTGGCCGGGGGTGTCGATCAGGTTGACCTTCACGCCCTTCCACACGAACGAAACGTTCTTGGCCAGGATGGTGATGCCGCGCTCGCGCTCCAGGGGGTTGCTGTCCATGAACGCTTCGGCGTGCTCGGACTTGTGGCCGAAGAAGTTCGCGGCCTCCAGGAAGCCGTCCACCAGGGTGGTCTTGCCGTGGTCAACGTGGGCTACGACTGCAATGTTGCGGATGTCTTCGCGGCGCATGGGTGTCCTGCCAAAGGTGCGGTAGGGTAACGAAGCAGCGCGCGACCGCAATCCCGGGCGTAAGCATTCGCGAGCCTACGCCACTTATCCATGACGGCCCCGTTCCCACCCCCTGCCCGGTTTTCCCGCGTAGAGATTCACCGCCTGGCGGCGCAGCGCCGGCAGGCAAACGGCAAACCATGAGCCCGTTTCGTGAGTTGAGGTGACGCGTTCACCCGCTCAGCCTGGCGCCCGCTTCGGCGCATGGGTCGCGGCTTGCCATGACGGCGTCCCCCCGATTTCCCCCGGAGCACGAACATGAAACTCACTGCTTTGCTGCTGGGCGTACCGCTCACGGCCGCGGCCCTGCTGGCCGCTTTCACCTACACCTGGAACTCGTTTGCCGGCGACCCGCTGCCCGTACACGCTGACGGCGCGGGCGTTGACAACGCGCGCGAGGGCTACACCGTCAGCACGGTGCGGGTCGGCGACATCGAGTACCTGGTGGTCTCTTCGTACGCGCGTTTCGAAGGCGAAAAGAAAGAGGAACTGAAGGGCACACCGCGTCACTTCATCACCGTCTACGAAATCGTGCGCAAGTCGGAGGGCAAGGCCGAATTGATCCTGATCGGCAGCCGCTGCATAGAATGGGACCGCGGCTATGAGCTGATCAATTTCAAGGCCGACGGGGCCGCGCCGGTGAAGCTGCGCGGCACACGCGATTAGGGCCGCAACCGGGGCCGGACGCCGAGGGTGCCCGGCCCCGCGGTCTGTAAAATCCCGCTTCTGCGTGCCTGTGGCGGGGTCAGACGCTACAATCCGAAAACCAACCCTCCCCCGGTCGAGAGGAAAACGCATGAAATTCGACACACTGGTCAAGGCGGTGTTCGCGCTGGCCGCGCTGATCGCCGCAGGCACGTACGCCTACAACACCTTCGTTGACAGGGCCGAGACTGCCCACGCCGACGGCGTCGACACCAAGGAAGGCTTCGACGTGATCAGCTTCGGCGCCAACCGCCAGGGTGGCTACGTGGCCGTCACCAAGTATGCGGAAAACCCGTTTGAGCCCGGGCAGATGCGCCACTGCATCACCTTCTATGAAATCGTGAAGGCGGGCGGCGACGGCGAAGCCAAGCTGCACCTGGTGGGCAGCCGCTGCCTGGATTACGACCAGGGCCCGGACCTGATCAAGTTCGAGGAAGTGAAGGGCGAAACGCCCAAGGACCTGAAAGAAGCCATCGAAAAAGGCCAGCAAGGGCAAACGCCGCTAAAACCCGCAGCCGTGCAGCAGGGGCAGGCGCTTTGGCGTCTGTCCCTGTTCCGTCTGCACGTTCCGCGCAGGCTGCACCAGGCGACAGCAACGCTTGAAGGGGCGAGCCACAAAGGGGGGATTCTCCCCGCACCTGCCATTTCCTTATCCCGGGAGTGGCAAGCGCTTGGAGCAAGTGGTCAAATCAGCTATACAAAAGCTCTGCGCAGCACAACCGAGGAAACCAAGATGGCGCGACGCGACACAGGCACTCGCAGCATCAAACTCCCGGGCGGCGGCCAGCCCGCCCGTCCCCAGCAGCAGCCCGCACGGCGCCCTGCCGGCCCGCCCCCGACCGACGACGTCGGGCGCGCCATGGCCGACCTGGACGCCAGCGCCCAGATCCGCGACCGCAGCCAGCTGCCCAGCAAGGTGAAGGTGATCACCCCGCAGGTGATCATGAACATCGTGCAGTCCGTGACCGACAAGTTCGGCATGGACGCCGGCATCGACCGCGAGGAATTCAACCAGCTGATCATGCAGCAGACGCAGATGGAAATGCGCCTGCAGCAGGCCAACGAAAAGGTCGAGAACTACAAGGCCGAGTACAAAAAGGTCTACGACGCCTTCACCAACGCCCAGCAGCTGCTGAAGCAGGCACAGGCGGGCCAGGCCGGCAACGAGCAGTTCCTGGACCAGTACGAACAGCAGATCGCCGAGTTGCAGCAGCGCAACGCCGCGGCCGTCGACACCTACATGGACCTGCAGCAGCAGCTCGACAGCGTCACCCAGCAGTACAGCGCGCTGGAAGCCGCCCTGCAGCAGCGCGACAACGACTACGCCCAGCTGCAGCAGCAGTTGATCGAGCTGGAGCAGGGCGGGGTCGCCGCGGCCGACGCCCAGGCCGAAGCCGACCAGCTGCGCGAGCAGATCGCGCAGCTCGAGCAGCAGCTGGCCGACATGGAAAACGCCAGCGCCGAGGCCAGCGAAGGCATCAACCAGGAAGCCAGCCTGCGCGAACAGGCCGAGCGCGAACGCGACGAGCTGAACGGCCAGCTGACGGCCCTGCAGGCGGAGCTCGACCAGGTGCGCGGCGAGCTGGCCCAGACCAGCGAAGGCGCATCCGAGGAAGCCCAGGCGCTGCAGCAGCAGGTCGAGGACCTGAAGCGCCAGCTCAAGCAGGGCGAGCGCAGCCACGCGAAGTACGAGAACATGGAGATCGAGCTGGAGAAGCTGCGCACCCAGGAAGGCGCGTGGCTTGAGGAAAAGCGTCGCCTGGCCAGCCAGCTCAGCAACGAAACCAACAACCGCCGCGCCGCCGAGGAAAAGCTCAAGGCCATCGAGATGGGCGAAACCCTGCCCGAGGCCAGCAAGGCCGTCGAGGAACGCGCCAAGAAGGCCGAGGCCGATGCTCAGGGCGCGAAGCAGGAACTCGATCAGCTCAAGAAAGAACTCGAGAAGGCCAAGGCCGGCGCCAGCAAGGCCGACGAAGTCAGCGGCGAACTGGCACAGGCGAAGTCCGAGCTCGAGAAGACCCGGGCGGATCTCAAGCAGCTCAACGAGGACCTGGGCAAGGCGGGCAACGCCGCCAAGGAACTCGGCATGCTCAAGCGCAAGTTCGAGAACGTCGAGGCCGAGCTCGAGGGCCTGCGCGCCTCCGAGGGCAAGTGGCTCGAGGAAAAGCGCCGCATGGCGGCCCAGCTTTCCAACGAGACCAACCTGCGCCGCGAGCTTGAGCAGAAGATGAAAGCCGAGCTGGCGGACGCGCAGTCAGAGAACGAGGCCGGAAAAAAAAACTCCAGGCAGTAACCGCACTTGAAGCGGAACGCGACAAGGCGCTCAAGGACCGCGACGTAGCCGAGCGCTCACTCAACGTAATCGAAGACGAAAACGAAGCCCTGCGCAGGGCGAACGACGACCTGCTGCAGCGCCTGGACGCGTTGCAGGAAGACGGCGGCCAGAAAGCCCGCGAACTCGAACAGCAGCTCGGGCAGGTAAAGAAAGACCTCGACGAAACCGAGCGCAAGCTGACCGCGCGCCACGAGCTGGTGGCCAAGCTCGCCCCCGAGCTGGACGCCGCCCGCAAGCTGATCGAGGAGCAGGACAGCAAGCTCGCCCAGAACGAAGAGCAGCTCAAACGCCTGGGCGCCGAACTCGAGTCCGCCCACGGCGAGATCGAAAAGCTGATGGAGGAAGCCGGCCAGGCCGGCGCCGCCACCTCGCAGCAGCAGCAGGCGCTGGCCGACCTGCAGTCCAGGCTGGCGGAAGCAGAAGATGCCCTGAAGCGCCGCGACGAGCGGGTCCAGGAACTGGAGCTGGGGGCGGAACGCACGCAGCAGCAGCTGAAAGAAGCGCTGCAGCGCGCGGAAGAACGCGTCCAGGAACTGGAAAAGAAACTGGCCGATCAAGGCGCCGAGGCCGAAAAGCGCGAAGCCGCGGAACGGCAGATCAGCGAGTTGCAGGAAGCGCTGGCACGCGCCGAGGCGCGCAACGAAGAGCTGCAGTCCGAGCTGGACGAGAAGGCCGCCCGCGCCGACCAGCTCGGCGGCGCCGAGAAGCGCCTGTCAGAGATCGAGGAAGAGCTGGCCGACGCGAAGTCCGAGGCTGAAACCGCGCGCAACGCCCGCGACGCCGCCCAGGAGGAAGTCGCCACCCTGAACGAACGCCTGCAGGCCGCGCAGAAGGAAGCCGGCAAGCTGGACGAGATGCAGCGCCGCCTGGAAGCCCGCGACCGGCAGATCGAAGTCGCGCAGCAGCAGCTCAATGACCTGCGCGAGGAACTCAAACTCGAAGAAGAGGAACGCGCCAAGGCGGGCGAATCCCTGCGCGCCGCACGCGAGGCCGAAGAGCGTGCAATTGAACAGGCCGAGGCCCTCGAGAACGAACTGGCCGAAGCCAAGGCCGCAGGCGAGGAGGCGAAGCAGCAGGCCGAGGCACAGCGCCAGGAAATTGCCGATCTGAAGGCGCGCCTGGCCGACACCGAGGAACGCGCACTCAAGCAGGCCCAGAGCCTCGAGCAGGAGGTCGCCGACCTGAACTCGCGCCTCACCGAGGCCGAGGAGATCGCGGAGCGGGCCAGCGAGCAAGCCGCCGAGAACGCGGCCGGCAAGGCGGAAGCCATGGACGCCCTGCGCGCGGAAAACGATTCGCTGAAGCAGCGCAACGAAGAGATCACCCGCAAGCGCGACGACGTGCTGAAGGGGCTGGAGGCCGCAGTCGGCGAGCTGGACGCCATGAAGGAAGTGCTGGCCGGGCGCGACGTCGACCTGCGCGCCGCGCAGGGCGAACGCGACGAGGCCCGCAAACAGGCCGAGGAGCTGCGCCGCGAGCTGGAGGGAATGAAGGCCCTGCAGGCCGAGATCGACGCCCTCGAGGCCAGGCACCGCGAGGCCAGCGATGAGCTGCTGCGCGTCGGCGGCGCCTTGACCAACGCCGAGCAGGCCGCGGAAAAGTGGCGCGACGAGATCGACGCCCTGAAGCAGAAGGTCGAGCAGACCACCGAGCAGCGCCACGAGGCTGAGAAGCAGCTGGTGGAAGCACGCGCCAAGCTGGACGCCGAGCAGGAGCTGCGCCGCGAGCACAACCGCCGCATCGAGCAGCTGGAGGACGCCCTGGAACGCGAGCGCCAGCAGCTCGACAAGTCGGCGCCGGCCGAGGCGCTCACTACGCTGTCGGCGCAGCTCGCCAACGAGCGCGCCAAGTGGGAGTCGCGCATCGGCGAGCGCGAAGGCGAACTCGAGGAAATGCGCAAGCGACTCGGTGAAGCCGAGGGCCGCGAAAGCGACCTGGCCGCGCAGCTGGAAAGCGTCGAGCTGTCAAAGCAGGACGTGAATCGCGCCAAGGCGCTCGCCGGCCAGCGCCGCGCGCAGATCGAGCGCATGCAGAGCGACGTCGAGACCGCGCGCCGCCAGGCCAAGGATTCCGAGGCCTACTGGAAGAACGAGATGTCCGAGTTCCAGCAGATGGTCGCCGCGCACCTGCTGGCCGCTGAAAATAAGGAAGAAGGCAGCGACCAGAAGCTGCAGGGCCTGCTGGAAGAGCTGAAGGTCGGCATCGCCGACAAGTACGCCAAGCTGCGCCGCAAGGCCAACCGCATGGAAAAGGAACTGGCCGAGACCAAAGACAAGCTCACGGCCGTCGAGCGCATCCTCGCCAAGAAGGAAGAAGAGGACTCACGCCTCAACAAGATCGTCGAGGAAATCGAAGAGCGCGAAAAAAGTACCGGGGACAAAGAAGAAGGCAGCCGCCAAAAAGCCGGCCGCCAAGAAGAAGGCGCCTGCCAAAAAGAAGAAGTAACCAGAATCCCTACTGACGAGAATGCAGCGCCCAGGGACAGGCACCTTCGGTGCCTGTCCCTTTCAGTGTGCACACGCATCCGCCATGGACGCCGAAAGGGGACAGTCGCCAAGGTGACTGTCCCCGGTTGTGGGGTAGACTATAGGCGCCATGGAAGCCCCGCCCGACGAAAAGGCTTTGCAGGAACTGGCCACGGCCACGCGCGGCCGTGCGGCCGGCGGCAAGTGGCGCATTTTGGTGGCGGCGCTGCTGCTGGCGGCGCTGGTGGTCGTGGGCTTCGCGGTGGTCACGGAAAGCATCCGGCAGTCCGGCATTTCCAGCGCGAAGAAGGAAGCCCGCGAGGCCGCAGAGGCCGTGCAGGCGCGCTACGCGCATGTGAACGACTGGCCGGCCTGGTACCGCAACCGCCTGCCGGAAAACTGGGGCGGCGACAAGCTGCAGGCATGGATCGACTCCGCCCAGCCAGTATCTGACAAGCAAGGAGACCATGTGCTTACGGATCTCCTCGTCGCGATGGATTGGGAACTCCGCGGAGTCGATGACCCCTCCCTGCCAGCCGACAAAGCAAAGGTCGCCGAGATTCTGCGCGAGATCGAGCCGCTGATACCCGGCCTTTCCGCTCTCGCCGGCTACCAAAACTTGGCCCTGCTTCCCCACTTCGCGGAGGGCTTTCCGGGGTACAGAGTGATGCCGACCATCAGAGCATTCCAGCTGATCCGGTTCCGCGTTGCGGCAAACATGTTTCTTGGCAATTGGGCCGCTGCCTGGCAGGAACTTCTGCTGCTGCATGAGGTTGTCAAACGTATGGAACCAGCCTCATCCATCGTCCCGTCGCGCATTGTCTACGGCATGGAAAAGTGGTGCATGGACCTTGTTGCGCTCGGCCTGAGGCACGTTGCAGCCCCCCGCGAGATTCTGGAGCAATGGGCAGTTGAACCGGCCCAGAATCCGGATCGCCTGCTCGAACTGGTTGACGTTGAGCTGGCAATGATCGCGCAGGCATCACGGCTCCGTGACAGCGAAGAATGGATTGCCGACTTCGGAATCTGGTCTGAAGAAGTCCCGGATGGCAGCGGCTGGTTTGGTTACCTGCAACCTGAACTCAGTTGGCGCGAACGCAAACAAGCGTGGTCCGGCCCTCAGGAGTCGGCCGAGTTCGCATCCGGGTACATCAACGGCATGCTCGCTGCGGCAGACGGGCTTCGGGCAGGGATAGCGCCGGAACAAATCCGAGTCGAGGCGGACGTCTGGTTCTACCAGCAAGTGCGGTTAGAGGCGGAAATGACGTTGCGGCGAAGGTTCACCGCCTGCCTGGCGCGCATCCGGCTGGCGGAGCTGGACCACGCAGACGAAGCAGCGCTGCAGGACGCCCTGGACACACTGGCCGCCGAATACCCGGAGCTCGAGCTGGAGCGTACACCCGGCGGGATCGTGCTGAAATTCCGCGACACCCCGGACAACCGCAAGTACCTCAACTACGACGAAGAGGGCGGCGAGTCGTTCCACGAAGCCAATCCGCCCGTCACACTGAAACCGCTGAAACCGTAGACTCGCCAAGGGACAGGCACCTTGGTGCCTGTCCCTTTTCGGTGTGCCGGCGCCAGGTCAGCCATGAACGCGGAAAGGGGACAGTCACCAAGGTGACTGTCCCCGGTTGTGGACGTGCGCTCGTGAACGCAAAGCCCCCGCGTTACCGCGGGGGCTCTGTGGGTTTGTTTGTGTTTAGCGGCGCTGGAAGGCGGCTTGCGGCTGGGCTACGCCGGCCTTGGTGCGCTCTTCCTTGAACTTGGTGAGGGTAATCCGGTTACCCTCGTCGTTGTACTCGACCTTATCCACGCACTTGGTCATCAGCATGATGCCCAGGCCGCCGAGCTTGCCGGCCTTGCGGCGCTCGCGCACGCGGTCAACGGCGCCGTCTTCGGGCGCCACGTACAGGCGCCAGTCGAAGCCCTTACCCTGGTCGCTCACCACCACGGTCAGGCGCTTGGCGTCGAGGTAATACTCCACGTCCACGAAGCGGTCGCGGCGGTGGCGGTTACCGTGCTGGGCCGCGTTGCTGCAGGATTCGCGGAAGGCCGTGCACATCTGCACCTGCTGGCCTTCGTTCAGGCCGCTGTCTGCAAACAGGCGCGCGGCGATCTCGTTGGCGCGGTCGATCCAGCGGTCCTCGGTGGGGAAGCGGAAGTACACTTCCTGCTCGAAGACGGCCTGTTCTTCCGTGCTGCGCTCAAGCTCGCGTTCGCCGAGCTCGAGCATGTCCTTCACTTCGAAGGGCTGCGAAAGCTGCTCGTTGCCCAGGAAGCGGAAGGTCTTGAACCAGGCCTTTTCCTTGCCGGCGGGCAGCATCTCGAGGATCGGCACCAGCGAGCTGACCTTGTGGGTCTTGGCATACTCGACCACGGCGTCGGCGTCCGGCATCACGCAGTCGATGATGATCAGGCTGATCGGGTCTTCAATCAGGTACTGCTTGGCCTGGTCGAGGCTGGTGACCACTTCGACGATCCAGCCCGCCTTGCTGAAGTGGTACTCGATGGTCTTGATGAACGGGTCCTCGGCGTCTTTGCAGCCGAGCAGGATCTTGTTGGCGCGGGCCGATTCAAGCTGCTCTTTCAGCTTGCCCGACGCCTCGAACTCGACGGCGCCGCCCTGCACGGTGTCAATCAGCTGCGGCGCGGCGCTGAACTCCACGCTGCGCTTGGAAACGGCGATGGTGCGCACGCCCTCGTGGCCGTCTTCGGCGGGGACGATCTGCGCCTTGCGTTCTTTCAGGCGGAACTGGCCGAAGCCGCTGAGCTCAACCACGTCGTGGCGCATCACCTTGCCGATGATGGCGTCAACCAGCGCGCCGGCCACGGATGCCACGTCGCTGGTGTTCAGGCCGTGGGCGCCTTCGATGGCGTCCTGCGTGTCGGCGCCGGGCACGGTGGCGCTGCCCTTCTTGCCCTTGGCGGGGCAGGAAATGCGGCCCAGGTTCGACAGCTCAACGGATTTGCCGGCCACCAGTGACTGGCGCACAAAGTCCAGAATCGCGTCAACAACCTGCTGCGTAACCCCTGCGTCAACGCCGGCTGCCCGGGCGACTTCGGGAATGATCTCGGATGAATTCCAGGTCTTCATGCCTACGCCCCGTGTTCTGGACGTGCCAGATGTGAAACTGCCAGTCTACCCCAAACTCGGCCGCAAGGGAACGGTTACCGTCCGCCCAGCTCTTTGGCGCGATCCGACAACTCGCGCTGGTCGACCACACCCTTGCGCTTCAGCAGCTCGATCACGCTGTCATACAACTCCTGCTCGGTGATTACGCCCTTTTTAAGCAGGACAGGAATCACGGCCGCGCGCAGGTCTGCGCGCGTAATGGCGGTGGTGCTGAGCTTGGCACTGGCGTCGGAAAGCCGCTCGCGCACGCTGTCGACCAGTGAGGACTCGGTGGCGTCGCGCAGGGCGGCCAGGCTGCCCCTGCTGGCGGGGCGCAGGCGCCCGGCGCTCTTGGGCTTCAGGGCGGGCTCGCTCTGCGATTCCTGTTCCTTGATGTCGAGATACTCGGCAATCGCGCGCTTGATCGAGTCGCGGGTCGCCAGTGTGGTTTCGATCTTCTTGCCGGTCACGAACTGCAGCTCGTCCAGCGCTTCGTAGTCGGTGGGGTCGCTCATCGCGACCGTCAGCACGTTGGCGGTCTGGTGCACCGGGATCAGGTGGTGCTTTTCGATGATGTCCTTGGGCACGGCCTTCAACAGGTTGACCGGCAGGATCATGTTCGCCAGGTCCGTGACTTCCATGTTGTAGTGGCGCGCAATCTCGCGGGTCAGGGCCTCGTCGGTCATGTAGCCGAGCTTGACGATGATGCCGCCGATCTTGCCGCCCAGGGACTTCTGGTACTCGATCGCAGTATCCAGCTGCTCTTTGGTAATCAGCTTCTTCTTGAGAAGCATCTCACCCAGCTTCAAGCGCTCAAAGGCCATCGTGCAACCCCGCAACTGGCCGGCATACAGACCTCCCCCTTGGTCGGTCCGTGTCCGGAGCTCGAAAGATGGTAACCGAGGGGGTCATGTAAAACGTAACAGGGCATGCATTAAGCGTCAACGCATTTCACTGTTACTGCTGGACTTGCGACGTTTTCCGACACACCCCGCGGAATCCAGGCTTCAGGTTGCTGGGCGAAGGCCGAATCTTGCCGCATCTGCACCCCGCGCGCCTGCGCTTGCTGTTCCCATGCCAGGCGCCGGCTGAAGCCGGGAACTTTGCCCGCGCCTTTCCCGTCAATTAAATGGTTCTGATTCGTTACAATGTTCCAGAGGGACCCACGTGACCGAACTCCAGCGCCGCATCGACAAGTTCCGCCTGCACCTGATGCTGCGCCTGGCCGGCTGGGCCGCGCTGCTTGGCCTGCTGGTCGCCCTGCTGGTCGTGATCTTCGCACCCTGGCTGCGCGACGGCATCGGCCTGCCCGGCTACTGGCTGACCATCGCGCTGCCGCTTGCCTTCCCGCTGGCCTACGTGTTCTTCACCCTGCTGCGCCGCCCTGACGACCGTACCGTGGTGCTGGCCGCCGACGCATGGTGCCGGGCCGAGGGCTCGATCATCAGCGCCTGGGAACTCGAACGCGAACACCCCGACAGCCCCTTCAACAAGCCGGTCGCGGACAAGGCCGTGCGCATGCTGGACAACCACCGGCTGCCTGAGCCGCCGCTGCTTCGAAAAGCCCTCCTCGCGCTGCTGGTGATGCTGGCGCTGCTGCCGCTTTCGCGCTTCGTTTATGCCCAGATGCAGGAATCCGAGCAGGATGAACAGAAGCAGGCCGCCGAGCGCAAGGTGGACACACCGCCCGAAGAGGCCGAGAAGCTGGCCCAGGAGGCCGCCGCAGCCGCCGAGCGCGCCAAGCAACTGGGGGCGAAACAGCAGGAGCAGCTTGCCGACGACCTCGAGCAGGCGGCCCGCAACGCCCAGGCCGGCGGCCAGGACAAGGAACGCGCCCTGCGCGACGCCAACAGCCTGGTCGACCGGGCCAAGGCCCAGACCGAAGCCCAGCAGCGCCGTGAAGAAGCGCGCGAAGCACTGGCCGAAAGCGAGGCCACACGCGACCTGGCCGAAGCCATTCAGCGCTCCGATCACCAGGCGGCCCGCACGGAGATCGAAGATCTGGTCGAGCAGGTCTACAACAAGGACGGCCGTATCGACCCCGCCCGCGCGGAAGAGTTGCGCCAGGCCGTACAGAAAGCCCGCGAACAGGCCCCGCAGGACGCCCGCCTGCGCCGCGCCGCGGAAACCCTGGAACAGCTGCTGGAACAGCAGGCCCTGGAACAGGCCCAACAGCGCCGCGAACAGACCGAGAAGGACATGCGGGCATCGGGCATGGACCCGGAGGCGGTCAAACAGGCCATGGAGAAACTCCAGGACGTGGACGAACGCGCCCTGGCCCGCGCCCTCGAAGAACTGGCCAAGGCCGCCAGCCCCCTGCGCGACCTGGACGTCAGCGGCCGCGAAATGGAGGAGCTGCTGAAACAGCTGGAGGCCGGAAAGCTGGACCCCAGTCAGGCCGAGGAAATGGCCGAGGCCGCCCGGCAGCTCAGCGAGCGGCTGGAACTGGATGCGGAAACCCTGCGCGAGATGTTGAAGGACGGCCGTGAGTTCGAGGGGGCTGAAGAAGACCGCCGAAGAGATGATGAAAACATGCCAGAGGGAGAGCGCCCGACCGGACCCGATCAGGTCCCGGAGTGGGCCAGGCAGGCCATGCCCGAAGACTGGAAGCAGGCCTGGAAACAGGCGGGCGAGGAAGGCCGCGAGCCCGGCAAGGGCACAGGCAGCCGGCAGGGCTCCGGCGAGGACGGCCGGGAAGGCCCCGACGGCGGCAAGGGCGCAGGTGAAGGAAAGACCGGCGACCCGACCAGGCCGGTCGAAGGCGGAGGTATAGAAGAAGGCGTAGAGACCAGCGACACCGGCCAGGGCGAAAAGGACCCCGACAAAGACCCCGAACGCCTCGACCCCAACAAAGCGGGCGACGAGAAGGCCCGGCGCGAAGGCAGCGGGCGATCAGCAGAAAGCAGCGGACTGAACACCCGCGATGAAGAAGAGCGCCTGCCACGGCGCTATCGCGAAGCCGCCCGCAAGTACTTCGAACGGTAGTAAGCAATCCGGCGACCGGTGACGGGCATCAAGCTGCCGGTCTCCTGTGCCCCGAAAACTTTTCCATCGCGCGGCGCACCTAACTCGTTACATTGCCGGACCTTTCCGACAGTGAAGCGAGGCAGGGATGAGTGTGCGGGTTCTGATTCTGCTGGTGGCCGTGTTCGGCGCCTCCCTGTACGCCCAGGGCATGAGTGAAGAGTACGTCGAGGGGCGCACGGAAGAGAAGTTCAGCAAGCCCCACGGCTTCAGCCTTGAGTGGGACCTTTACGCCTACGTGCCCTGGTTCGAGCAGCAGCAGCGCGTGCGATCGGGCGGCATCGGCTCGGATCGCATCAGCTTCACCGATGACATGGACGGCCTGCCGATCGGCGTGTTCGGCGGCACCGACGTGCGCATGCGCTTCTCGTGGTATGACAGCGTGGAGATCGGCTACAACGCCTACTTCACGCGCGCCTTCAGCGACGACCTTGGCGAGTTCAAGCGCTGGAACGGCATCATCTACCCCGAAAACACCGACATCGACTACGCCGCCGACCTGCACGACTTCCGCATCCTGTATCGCCGCGACCTGTTCCGGCTTGGGCTGACCAAAAACTTCACGTTCTTCATCAAGGCCGGCCTCGAGTACAGCTACATCCGGACCCAGGTGGCCAGCGACACCTTCACGGTCGAGGATGACCGCGACGTCGAGGAATTCCGCGAGCTGCTACCCTGGTACAGCGCGGGCTTCGGCGCGGAGATCGAAATCGGGCGCAGCATCCGCATCACCGCCGAGGCGCGCGGCACCTACATGGTCGGCTTCCCCACCTTCCAGGAGCGCGACCGCGACGACATGAAGCAGAGCATCTGGAGCCTCACCGGCCTGGTCAGCTTCGACTGGAACATCACCGACTGGTTCGCGCTGGTCGCGCGCGTGCACTACCGCTACCTGAAAGTCCGCCTGTACGGCGGCTTCCGTCAGGACAACTTCCTCTGGTACAGCGTGGGCCCCGACATTGGCTTCGGCCTCAGGTTCTAGCCCGTCCCTTTGATCTGCTCTTCCGTCTGCTAACCTGCACGCGTCCGCTGAACAGATTGGAACGTGTGGCCGGTAAAACCATCCGCGTATTGTGTCTGGGTGACCTCGTGGGCAGGCCGGGAAGGCGCGCGATCCGCGAGTGCCTGCCGCAGATCAAGGCCGATCACCAGCTCGATTTCACCATCGTAAACGTCGAGAACGCCACCAACGGCGCGGGCCTGCGCGTCAAGGAAGGCGAAGAGCTGCTGGGCTACGGAATCGACTGCATGACCAGCGGCGACCACATCCTCGACTTTCCCGAGTCCGCGGACTACTGCGAAAAAGAGTACCGCCTGCTGCGCCCCGTGAACTATGAAATGAAGGGCCGCGGGGCATGGATCTATGACCCCGGCAGCGGCGTGCGCATCGGCGTCGTCAACGCCTGCGGCCACGTGTTCATGAAAGAGCGCTGCAGGACACAGAACGTGTTTCACGCGACGCGCGACGCGGTCGAGAAGCTGCGCGAGGAAACGCCCATCATCTTCGTGGACATGCACGCCGAGGCGACCAGCGAGAAGATCGCCATGGGCTGGCACCTGGACGGCAAAGCCAGCGCCGTGTTCGGCAGCCACACCCACGTGCAGACCGCGGACCTGCAGGTGCTGCCCGGCGGCACCGGCTACATCACCGACCTCGGCATGACCGGCCCGCACCACGGCGTGATCGGCCGCGACATGGAGGCCGTGCTGAAGCGCTTCACCACGGACGAGCGGCACTTCATGAAAGTGGCCAAAGGCTGGATCCGGCTGACCGGTGCGATCTTCGAGGTGGAGGTCGGCAGCGGCAAGTGCGTCGGCACCCAGCTGTTCAGCCACACGCTCGAGGGCGTGGAAGAGACCGGCGAAGGCGCCTGAGCTTGAACGTCCCGCAACCGGGGACAGGCGCCGCGGCGCCTGTCCCCTTTTCGCGTTCATGGCATCTGTCATCCCCGGGGGTGGTCACACGGCCACCTGACCCAAGTGACAAAGTTTGAAATTGCACAACCCGGCCTCGCAATTAGGGTGACATACATTCGACGCCAGAGATCGCTCACGAATCGGGGGCCGGCAACGGCGCCCCGCGTTGACGGAGTAAGGAGAGGACCATGGGACTAACCAGGTGGGTCTGTTTCGGTCTATTTGCGTTGTGCTGCACACCCCTGGTGGCGCAGAACCAGTTTACGGTCACGAACCTCAATGATTCCGGCGCCGGCAGCCTGCGTCAGGCAATCGACGACGCCAACAATACGGCGAACCAGGTGGTCAGCATGGTGCCGGTGGCTGACGAGGTGCGTTTTCAACCCGGTGTCACCGGCACACTCACGCTGACTACCCCGTTGCCCCAGATCGTTGAAGGAGTCTCGATCATCGGTCCCGGGAGGTCGCTGCTGACCATCACCGGCTCCGGAACCATGCGCATCTTCGAAACCAGCTTAGGGCACTATCTGGGCGTGTCGCACATGACCCTGTCCAATGGTTTCGCCAGCGGCGACGGCGGCGCGATCTTCAGCCGCGGCTTCACCGTGATCAACGACGTCGCCTTCAACAACTGCCACGCGGTCGGCGCCAGTTCCGGGTCCGGTCCGGGCGTGGACGGGCGCGGCGGCGCGATCTTCCATGAACCCGTGCTGGCCGAGTTGTGGGTGACCAACTCGCTGTTCGACGGCTGCACGGCCGATGGCGGAAACGGTACCAGCGGCAACGGTGGAGGCGGCTTCGGAGGTGCAGTCTTCCTTTCCAACGGCGTGGGCCGCTTCTCTCTAAGCACCATACAGAACTGCGCCGCCACCGGCGGTGACACCGCCACCAGCGGAGGCGGGGGTTCGGCCAGGGGGGCGGCGTCTACGCCGACTCGGCGCTCGACCTTGACGACGTTGTGATCGACAACTGCAGCTGTACAGGCGGCACCACCACGACGGCATCCGGCGAGGGCGGCCGTACCTATGGAGGCGGCATCTATGCCCTGTCCAACGTGGACGCGCTGCGGATGACCATCTCGTCGTGCAGCCTGCTGGGCGGCACGCCGGGCGCAGGCGGCATCGGCGGCGAGTCCGGCGGCGCCGGCCTGTACACGTCAACCCCGGGCGGCACCATGACGGTTTCACTGCAGCTGGTGTCCATCGAGAACTGCGACGCCGTCAGCCCCAGCGGCGGCTTCGCCTTCGGGGGCGGCATCGCGGGATACACCCAGATCACCCTGCTCGAATCGGAAATCGACCAGTGCACCGCCGCCGGCAGCGGTGGTGGCATTCACTACGAGGGCTCCGAGAGCGTGCAGATCACGCGAAGCACAATCAGCAACTGTACGGGCACGGGAGTGTCCGCCATCTCTTCGCCGTCCTTTGTGTTCATCAACTGTACCATCAGCACCAACAACGGCGGCGCACTGACCGGCGGCATCGACGTAACCGGTGCGGTCGTGCAACTCAGCTTCAGCACGGTCACCGCCAACCAGGGAGCGACCTGGGGTGGCGTGCGCCGCAGCGCAGGCTCGCTCAGCATCATCGGCTGCATCATCGCGGCCAATGCTGGATCGGGCTCAGCAACTGACCTCGACGCCGCGGCCAGCATGACGGTTCAGAACAGTGTGATCGGTATCCAGGACCCTGACGCCATCGCACAGGACGGCGTCAACGGCAACCAGGTCGGTAGTGTCGGCACGCCGCTCGACGCGAAGCTCTCCGGCCTTGCCGGCAACGGCGGTCCTACCTCAACCCACGCCCTGCTGGCCGGCAGCCCCGCCATCGACATGGGTGGAGCCATCAGCCCCCCGAGCACGGACCAGCGTAACGCACCGCGCACGATCGGGCCTGCCGATGCAGGCTCGTACGAGTACGGCGCCACCCCTCCCAACACCGGCGGAACCTCCGGCGGCGAGGGCGACTCGCGCTGCGCGGTTTCCGGCAGCGCCGGCCTTGGCTGGCTGCTGCTGCTCGGCCTGCTGGCGGCCATGGCCACGGCCGGCAGGCTGCGCCGCGAGTAACTTGCGCCTTCAGAAAGGGGCAGGCACCGAAGGCGCCTGTCCCTTTCGCCTGTCGCCCGCCGCGACCTCCGCCGCCTCCCCCACCGCGTCCCTGCCCGGCGCCCCGGCGTCTGTCACGCCTGCAGGTGAAGCATTGTCGACGCCTCGAACGCGAACGGGGATACTCGCCCAGCTGAAGGTCCCCAGGTGCTGTCCGGCTTTCCATTGTCAGGCAGTTGCGGTCGCGGCCCGGGGCTCCGTGACCGCGCGCGCGGCCGGCATCAGTGCCTGGCGCAGGCTGAGGATGTGCCCGGCGAAGGCGAGCGGCACCAGGAACGCCGGCAGCCAGATGTAAGGGAAGGTGGCCACCACCTCCGGCCCCGGCTGCACGAAGATTTTCTGCATCGGGCCGGGCATCGAGAGCACGGCGTGGATCAGCACGTTGAGCAGCAGCCCCAGCCCCAGCAGGTTCCAGCCGATCACCACCAGCCTGTTCGGCCTGCGCAGGACCAGCCACGCCGCAAAGGGCGCGGTCAGCCCGGTGACGATGTCGAAGTTGCGCCCCTTAAAGCTCAGCAGCTCAGGCCCCGCGCCGTTGACAGCCAGCATGAACAGCACCAGCTCAACGGGCACGCGGAAAGCCTGGAAGCCGACCAGTTTCGGCGCGCTGAGCGCGGCGACCACGCGCCGGCCGAGGGGGCCGAGGGTCAGCACCAGCGCAAGCGTCATTGTGAAGGCCAGCACCGGCAGGTTCGGCGGCATGCGGTCGGGCGCCGGCGCCAGCACGCCCGAGGCGGCAATCGCGGCTGTCAGTCCCAGCCAGAGGGCAATCGCCGCGGCGGCAACCCCCGTCGCGCGCGCCGCCTGCCCGCGGAAAGCGGCGCGGACCGCGCTGAGCACGAGCGCAGCGCAGGCGAACACCAGGCACATGAAGAAGACGTCCACGACGATCTGGGGCATGGCGAAGCCTCCACTTGTCGGCCGCGACATTACGAGCACCTTGTTGTATCTGCAACTTAATTCCGGGCCCGCAACGGAAACGGGGACATCTATGAGCGATTGGGTCAAGGGGGCTGAGGGTTGCTTGCGGGGTTGGTCCAAACATCTATTCGATGTCACCGCCTGAGCGGGCATCACTTGACGAGTTCGCGCCGGCCTCACTCAGGCACTCGACCTCTCAGGGTCATGTCCCCAGTCCGAGGTCCGGCTTATCCAACCCGCAGCTCCCCCTGCCTCACGCCTTAGTTGTCCCTACTCTGCCTGCCGCCACACCTCCCCGCTGCGCAGCATGCTCAGCATCACCCGTGCCAGCCAGTGCGCCGTGGCGACGATGGCCTTCTTGGTGCGCTCTTTGTCCCCGCGCCTGAACTGTTCGTACTTGGCGCGGATCACGCCGCTGCGACGGATGCCCTGCCAGGCCGCCTCGACCAGCAACTGGCGGACGCAGCCCGGCCCGTCCTTGGTGATGTGCCCGAGGTGGTTGCGCCTTGCGCTGGCGTCCTGGCGTGGCACCAACCCGAAGTAGTCGCCGATCTGGCTGGTGCGCGCAAAGCGCCTGGCGTCATCCACCCAGGCCACGAACGCCTCGGCCGTGCGGGTGCCGACGCCGGGAATCGTTCGCAGCAGCGCCACGCCCGGGTGACGGGCGGCAATCTGGTCGAGCTGGCGCGTGAAGCGCGACACCCGCTGCTTCAGCAACTCGAGGTCCTCCAGGTGCTCGTCCATCCGCCAACGCGTGGTCTCCGGCAGATCAAGCTGCGTCAGCCACAGGATCCCCTTCTTCGTCCACAGCCCGCGTGGCGCCTTGATCGCCTGCTCACGCAGCAACGCGCGGATGCTGTTCTTCACCGCAGTGCACTTGGCAACCGTGCGGCCGCGGTGACGGATCAGCCCGCGCCACTCGCGGACCTGCACATTCGGGACGTAGACGGCGGGCACAGCGCCAACCGAGAGCAGCTTGGCCAGCTTGCTTGCGTCGACACGGTCGTTCTTGCGCTTGGAAGCGTAGATCAGCCGAAGGTGGCCGGGATGCGCGACGGTGACCGAACGAGCGACGCTTGAGAGGGTTTCAAACCACTTGCCGTAGCCGCAGCTGGCCTCGAAGCACAAGTCGAAGGGAGCTTCGATTCTTAAAAGCTGCTTTTTGACTTCCTCGGGGCCGCCGCGGACCGTGATGATCGAGGGCTTGGGCTGGCCGGATGTGATGCCTGCGATTGTGGATTGCGAGGAATGCACGTCGACACCAACATATGTAGTCATGTTTTGTCTCCTGGTTGGGGTAGACCTCGAACTGCCAAACGTGAGGCTACCCCTCCAGGATGACCCATCGCTACATAGTCTCAGTCACCCAGGGCGACTGTCCCCGTCTGCGCACGAACTAAAAACCGCGGATGCGCTTGCTTACGCGGAACAGCGTTTCCATTCCGCCCTTGCCAAGGGTGTCTTCGGCCTCGGACTGCGCCTTGCGCCAGTGGGGAATTGCCTGGTGAAGTTTGCGCCGGCCGTCGTCGGTAAGCAGCAAGGTATGGGAGCGCGCGTCGGCGCCCTGCAGCTTGCTGATCCAGCCGTTGCGCTCCATGCGGTCGACGTTGCGGCTGAGCGTTGACTTGTCCAGTTTCAGCGCCTCGCACAGGCTGCCGGGATTCACGCCGCCGGTGTGTTCCAGGGCGACCAGGATGGTCATCTGCGGCGAGGTCAGTCCCACGTTGCGCAATGCGTCATCGTAGATGCCGGTGATGACGCGTCCGAGCAGACGGGTGCGGCTGGCAAGGCAGGCGTTTGCGATCTCGTCGGCGATGCTCTTCAGTTGTTTGGCCATACAACTGATTGTAACTGCACAACCGCCCCCGGGGCAATTGATAAACTGACCACCGGGTCATTTATTGCCTAGGATATCGACCATGGCAGGATAAACTGTCGCTACATGAAAGACCGTGTGGGCGGTCTGTTAACTGTTTCTGCAAGGGCAATTGGCATGGCTCGTACCTTTGACCTTTCGCCGGAAGAGAAAATCGACTGGCTGCGCACCCTTCCGTTCTGGCTGGTTCACCTGCTGCCGTTCGCGGCCATCTACACCGGCCACGGGCACTGGTCGGCCTGGATCGTGATGGTGGCGCTGTACTACGCGCGGGTGTTCTTCATCACCGGCGGCTATCACCGCTACTTCTCGCACCGCAGCTACCAGATGGGCCGCGTCATGCAGTTCCTGATGGCTCTGGGCGGCACCACCTCGTTCCAGCGCGGCGTGCTGTGGTGGGCCGCACACCACCGCCACCACCACAAGTACTCGGACCAGCCCGAGGACGTGCACTCGCCCAAGCGCGGCTTCCTCTGGAGCCACATGCAGTGGTTCCTGTGCAAGGTCCACTTCGACACACGCTGGGAGCTGATCCCCGACTTCAAAGACAACCCCGAGCTCAAGTGGCTCAACAAGCACGAGTTCGTACCCGGCACCCTGCTGGCCACGGCCGTGTTCTTCATGGGTTACGGCATCAGTGGTACTTGGCTGGGTGCGGCCGGCTACTGCATTATCGGCTTCTGGCTTTCCACGATTCTGCTGTGGCACGGCACCTTCACGGTGAACTCGCTGGCGCATGTGTTCGGTTCGCGCCGCTTTGCCACCCGCGACACCAGCCGCAACAACCTGCTGATCGCCCTGCTGACCGGCGGCGAGGGCTGGCACAACAACCACCACCACTACCAGGCTTCCTGCCGTCAGGGCTTCTACTGGTACGAGGTGGACATGACCTATTACATCCTGCTGGCCTTCAGCAAGCTGGGCCTGGTGCGCAACCTGCGCCAGCCGCCTGAGCGCGTGCTGAACAAGCACCTGATCAAGAAGGGTGCCGCAGACCTCGGCATGTTCCATGCCCAGTGGGAGCGCGCCACCAAGGCCCTCTCCACCATGCAGTTCAAGACGGCCGAGCAGAAGAAGGCCCTTGAGGACCTGCTGGCCAGCACGCGGGCCAAGATCGACGAAATCGCCCGCATGTCGCACGAGAAGGCCGAGGAACTGCTGCACCAGCAGGAAGCCGAGGCAGCCTCGTAGCGCGAATCAGCAAAACTGACGGGTTAAAAAAAGCGGGCCGCCTGAGGAGTGCGGCCCGCCACTACAACCGGTGCTGAGGGAGGCACATTTCAACAGAAACCTGTCGAAACTTGGAGGAGGACAATTTCCCCAGCCCCGGCTTACAAAGAGTATAACGGACAAGTACGGCAAGCAAGCTAAAGTATTTTCCGCAACGCTCTGAAAGAACCCCGGCTGATGACGCAACTCCCTGGCACAAAACTCCTTACAACGATCGCCGAGCGGGTCTCAGAGATTCAGCTGAAATACTTCGACCGCCTCGAAAACGCCCAGATCCAGCACAAGCAGGACCGCCACCGCGACCTGCTGACCATCGCCGACAGCGAATCCGAACGCGTCATCATCGAGACCATCCGCGAGGCGTTTCCCTCCCACGGCATCCTGGGGAAGAAACCGGCGCCGACCTGCGCGACAGCGAGTGGGTCTGGATCATCGACCCCGTGGACGGCACTACCAACTTCGCCCGCAGCTTCCCGTTTTTCGCCGCCAGCGTCGGTTGCTGGCACAAGGGCAGGCCGGTGCTGGGCCTGGTCGAGGCGCCCTACCTGCACGAGCGTTTCATGGCCGAGGCGGGCTCGGGCGCGTTCCTGAACGGCAAGCGCCTGGCCGTCAGCGCCACCCCCGACATCGCGCATTCGGTGCTGGCCACCGGCTTCGCCTACGTGCGCAACGAGGTGGTCCGCAACAACGTGGACAACTTCAGTCGCCTGATCCTCAAGTGCCACGACATCCGCCGCCCCGGCGCCGCCAGCCTTGACCTCGCCTACGTGGCGGCCGGGCGCTTCGACGGTTACTGGGAGCCCTACCTGAAGCCCTGGGATGTAGCGGCCGGCTGCCTGCTGGTGACCGAGGCCGGCGGCAGGCTGACGGATTTCCATGGCGGCGACGACTGGCTGTTCGGCGCCAACCTGGTGGCCAGCAACGGGCTGGTGCACGAAGAACTGCGTGCGGAGCTGTCCGGCACCGAGCCCGAGTACCAGCCCTGGGGCCGCGAGATCGAAAAGCAGATACGAGGGTAGGCCAGGTTTCAGGATTCAGGTTTCAGGTTACAGGGAAAAGCCTGGACGTCGGGTGCTGGCGGAGGTCGGAACAATCGCCAACTGATGCTGCAGCTTCCAGACACGATCCCTGTCACCTGAAACCTGCTCCCTGAAACCTGATTCCGCTCCGGCCGCTCATTGAACATTGGGCGCGATTGATTGATTATTGCCTGCCATGGACACACTGGTCATCGTTCGCAAGATCCGCGAGGCGGAGGCGCTGGCTGATGCCGGCAAGCACGGCGACGCGCGCCGTCTGCTTGAGCCCCTGCTGGGCGACGATGGCCTGACCAGCGCGCACCGCAAGCTGGTCAGCAAGAAGCTGGAGCTGTTCGAGAAACAGCAGCAGCGCATGACCCGCATTCTGTCGCGGCGCGGCACCTCAACCGGCGTGCGCAGCGAGTCCGACCTGTCCTCCGAGCGCACCTCGATCCGCCCGGCTGTGGTGGACAAGTCCGAGCGCCCCACGGACCGCAGCATCGACAAAGAGGATCGCTCCGAGCGCCCGACCGACCTGAGCATCGAGAAGGAGAACCGCGGTGCCGCCACGGAGGTGGTGCCCAAGGCCCGCAACGTGGACACCGAGGTGCCGGAGAAGGGCCACAAGCTGAAGGTGGAGCCGCGCGAGAGCAGCGGCCAGAGCAGCGGCATGTGGCGCGCGGTCGAGGAGCGCCGCGAAGTGGTACGCCCGCCCGACCCCAGCGAATCGCAGGAACTGGCGCCCGTCATCGACAGCGACAGGCTGGACGCCGTGGCTGAAACCGACGACTCCGACCCGCGCAAGACCGACATCTTCGTGGGCGCCGCCGCAGGTTTCCGACGTAGTGGTGCAGGTCGCGCCTGACGAGGACAGCGCCCCCGTGATCAGCCGCCTGAACGTGGACAAGCCGGTGCAACCCCGGCCCCACGACACGCCGGCGCCCTGGAACGACACCCCCGTGCCGCAGGCGATGACCCTGGCGCCGAAGGCGCTGACGCCGCCGCCCCCGGTCACGGTGCGGGACAGCTTCGTCATTCCGCCCACCGATACCGTGCAGGTCTCCGCGCTTCCCGACAAGGACGACCACTCGACCTACCTGCTGGCCGACGATTACTTCGCGCCGCGACCCAGCGCTCGCCCGCAGGCGCGCAGCAACCCCGAGCTCAAGGCCCTGGCCGAGCGTCTGCCCGACGACGACCTGCGCCGCGAGCTGGCGCTCGAGGTGGTCAAGCTGCGCGAGCAGCTCGAGGCCGTGCAGCGCGACAGCAAGCGCGAACCCCGCTCGGGCTCGCGCAAGATCGAACGCGAGGACCGCCCGGCGTCGGGCTCGTTCCACATCCCGGCCAGCCAGGTCAACACCATCGTGCGGCGCGCCGCCGGCACGGACCAGATCGAGGTCCATATGCCGGGGCGCGACGAGAACGCCTCGGAGCTGCAGGTGCTGCGGCGCGACAGCGTGCGCGGCGAGAAAACCACCGCCAAGCCGACCGACCGCGTGGCGCTGGCGCAGGACTACATCGACGCCGGCCAGATCCAGAAACCCAGCCTGCTCAAGCCGCTGGCCACCTGGCTGGGCGTGCTGGTGGTGCTGGGGGTGATCGGCTGGGCCGTGCACCTGGCCTGGCGCTCCATCGCCGAGGCAGACCTGCAGGCCATTGAACTCAGCACCGAAGGCATCGGCGAGTACCGGCTGGGAACACCCAAGGCCGGCTACGCCGACATCAGCGGCAAGAAGAACATGGTGGAGCCGGCTGTGCTGAATGCGCGGGGCTGGCTGGTGCAGTATGAAGAGAGCGCCGAGTTGATCACGGCCGTGGCGATGCCGGGGCCGACGCTGGCCGACCCCGATGCAAGCGGCTTCAACGCGCTGCAGATCAGTTTCAACGGCGACCTGCTGAAGCTGCAGGGGAACACGACGGCCGAGGCGGTCAGCACGCGGTTCGGCGGCGCAATGCCGCCCTTCAGCCAGGCGGTGTGGGAGCAGTCCGAAACCTACACGCTCAGCTTCCCCTCGCAGCAGGGCGACCGGGTGCTGGAGTTCTGCTACGACACGCACAACCCGGCCGCGCCGCTGTGGGTGCGGGTGGCCGACGCGGGCCGGTCGCCGCGCGTGCCGGCGCGCGGCGATTTTTTCGGACGAATAGGCGGGGCTGGTGCGGACAAGCATAAGGCTGCTATCTTCTGAGCGTCGAAAGGACTGAATGAAGATCCGCTTCTGGGGAGTGCGCGGCAGCCTTCCAACGCCCGGGCCTGAAACGGCCCGCTACGGCGGCAACACCACGTGCATCCAGGTGATCCGCGATTCCGGCCCGCTGATCATCATCGACGCCGGCACGGGCATCCGCGTGCTGGGCGACCAGCTGATGAAAACGGCCAGGCCGCCGTTCGACATCAAGCTGCTGGTCACGCACACCCACTGGGACCACATCCACGGCTTCCCGTTCTTCACGCCGATCTATACGCCCGGAAGCAAGGTCGAGGTGATGGGCATCGGGCCTTTGCGCGAAGGCAAAAGCTTCGAGCAGGTGATGCGCGACCAGATGACCTACAGCTATTTCCCGGTCGAGAACACCATGCTCGACAACGTGGTCAGCTACCTCGACTTCAACCACAAGTTCAAAGACGGCGTGGAGCGCAGCTTCGAGCTGTGTGAGGGCGTCAAGGTGACGCTCAAGCTCACCAACCACCCGGTATACTGCATAGCCTATCGCATCGAAGCCGACGGCAGGTGCTTCGTGTTCAGCGGCGACCACGAGCCCTGGGCGCGCACCACCACCGACGACCGCCCCGGCGACACGCGCGAGCTGTTCCGCATCATGAACCACCGCATGGTCGAGTTCTGCCGCGGCGCGGACCTGATCGCCTTTGACACCACCTACACCCAGGCCGAGTACGAGAGCGTGGACAAGCCGCAGCTCTCCAAGCGCGGCTGGGGCCACAGCTACTTCGAGTTCAACATCGGGCTCGCCAGGCAGGCCGGCGTGAAGCGCCTGGCCTTCACCCACCATGATCCCACGCGAACCGACGACGCGCTCGACCGTTTAATGAGCGAGACCTACCTGCCCCTGGCGAAGAAAGAGGCTCCGGACACGGAGTTCTTCGCCGCCCGCGAGGGCATGGAGATCGAACTGTAGGCGCGTGGCACAGGCGATCCTGCCTGTGAGTGGCACAGGCAATCCTGCCTGTGCGCGGATGCACGATGGCAAAGAAGAAACTCGACCTGGCTACTTTCGAACTTCCCGACGGCAGAAAACGCCGCGGCTCGTTCGTCGTGCGCCTGGCCCTGCGCCGTCTCTCCCTGCGCCAGCACCGCGATGCCCTCAAGGCCGCCGCGCGCATGGTGCTGGTGCTGCCGGCCCTGCAGGCGGGCCTGCTGGTCGGCGTGCTGAAGGGCGAGACCTGGATGCTGCTGCTGGGCCTCGAGGGGCTGTTGATCGCCTGGCTGGCAGCCGGGCAGCTTTCGCGCCCCGCGCCGGAAAGCAAGCTGATCGGCTTCGGCATCGCGCTGCTGAACGCGGTGCTGCTCAGCGCCGTGGGCCTGTTCCTGGGCAGTCACCTGTTCTGGGTAACGGGCGTGCTGGCAATGCTGCCGGTGACGGCGCTGGTTTTTTCGGCCACCGGCGCGCGCACGGTGAAGCTGGCATGGCTGGCATTCGGCGCGCCGCTGCTGCTGGTGCTGCTGGCGTCGGGCGCCGGGCGGGTTGCGATCGAGCTGTCGAAGAGTGAGAGCGACCCCGTGCAGCGCGGGCAGGAGTTGCAGGTCGCCTGGTATGCCCTGCAGTTCCGCGGCGGCACCGGTACGGAGCGCGCACTGCTGCGCCTGCGCCAGGCGCAGGCGGCCTTCGAGGCGGGTGACTTCAAGGCCTCGTGGGAGTTTGCCGACGACGGGCTGTACGACGAACGCCGGCTGTTGCGGGCGATTCCCGCATCGCTGATCGGCTCTGACCTGGTGGAAAGCCTGCTGCGCCTGAAGGCCCAGGCCTTCTACAACCATGCCTGGGGCAAGCGGGATCAGATCCACACCCCGCTTCCGCCCGAACCACTGGATGAGGAAACCGCCACAGACCCGACGGTGAAGTTGAAGTGGGGCTGGTAGCTGGTGGCACAGGCAATCCTGCACAATACTGCGGGGTTAGGCGAAGCAGCCATCGGTTTAGCTCTTTGGCGCGGAGCGCCTGAACAGTGGAAGCCCCACCGAACGCCTCCGGCGTTCGGTGGGGGTAATCGGCGAAAGAACGATCAAAGGCGCGGAGCGCCGACACACTCGCGGCGCTTGCCGCGAGTGCCGATCGGCCGCAAGCGGCCGTTGTGCCGGCGCTCCGCGCCTCTCGAACTTCTTTTACCCGTAACCCCCGCCTTGTTGGCGCCTCGCTGCGCTTGGCGCCAACCGGCGGGGGCTAACATTTGTTACGGCGGTTGCGCTCGCAACGTCCGCTTGGCACCACACTGTGGTGCCGCGGATGCGCCTGACTGCCGACACAATCTGCACGTCGGAGTCTGCCGCGAAACTCCTTAACCCCGCAGTATTGGGCAATCCTGCCTGTGCCGCGCTCAGGTTTTGGCCTGCCTGAACAATGCCAGCAGTTGCTCTGCCCGGTGACGGTAGCTGTGTCTGGCGCCTTCCTGGGCGGCATCGGCGGACAACCGACGCGCCAGCGCGGCGTCCGACGCCAGTTCGGTCAGCGCCGCAGCCAGTGCCCGCGCGTCGCCGGCCTGGTACAGCCTCGCGGTGCGCCCGTCCTGCAGCACCTCCCGCACGCTGGGCACGTCGGCAGCCACGATCGGCAGGCCCATCGCCAGGTACTCGAACAGCTTGAGCGGCGAGGTGAACCGCGCGCTGATGCTGTGCTCGGGCGGCAGCGGGTGCACCGCGCAGGCGCAGGTCTTGACGTGTAAAGGGATGTCGGCCTGCCCCACCCGGCCGGTAAGCTCAACGCGCCCGTCCAGGCCCAGCCGCGCGATCTCGGACTTCAGGCGCTGTTCGTCTTCGGGCTTGCCGCCGCCCACGACTTTCAGGCGCAAACCGGGCGCCAGCACCAGCGCCTCCAGCAGCAGCTCAAGCCCTTTCCAGAACTGCAGCGTGCCGACCCACGCCACGGTGCGGCCGTCACCGCCCTGCCACACCGGCTTAAACAGGCTGGTGTCCACGGCGCTGGGCACCACGGCGGCCGGGCCGCTGTAGCCGAAACGGGCGCGGATCTCGTCCAGCAGGCCCTGGGTAATCGCAGCCACACCGGCCGCGCGGGAATAGATGTCGCGCTCAAGCTCGTGCAGCCGCGCCGCCTCGCGCGCGGGCGCCCCGCGGTCGCGCGCCCAAAGTTCACCGACCAGGTGCGCCTCGTAAGCCAGCGGCAGGTTGACACCTTTGTGGGCGGCGTGCGCGGCCAGCTTGTCGCTGCGCAGCCACAGCACGTCGGCGCCGGAGTGCGGGACCGCCTTGCGGAACGCGCGGAAATACACGCTGTTGAGCGTCAGGCCCATACGTTTGTGCAGGCTGGGAAGCGTGGCGATCTTCAGCCCCGGCGGCAACTCCAGGGCCAGGTGCCGTGCGGCGTACTCGCCCACGCGCTCAACGCTGTCCGGCGTGTACCAGGTCACCGGCGCCAGCTCGGCGACCGCGGCCAGGCTGCGCACGATCGCCACCCAGCGCGCGCGGCCGGCGTCGATCGGTTCATGGTGCGCGAACACGACATGCATGCGCCCATTGGAGCCGCGGCCTACGAGTCAGGCAAGTCCGCAACGCCGCTCGTCCGCAATTACGCACGCCGGGGGGACGAAAACAACCTGTCGGTACGTTTTTACAGCGGCCGGAAGGGCGCTAGACTGGGGCCGCGCAAACAAAGGGCAACATGACCGACGTCTCAACCACGCAGCATCCACGCTACAGCGAGCGCAAGGAAACCCACCGCAAGATCGGCGAGCTGCTGGTCGAGGCCGGCAAGCTGCGGCGCGACCAGCTGGAACACGCGCTGCGCATGCAGCAGACCATGGGCGGGCTGATCGGCAGTGTGCTGGTTGAGCTGGGACTGATCCACGACAGCGATCTGTCCGAGACGCTGGCAAAGTCGCTGGGGCTCGAGATGATCGACCTCAACCGCATCGGCGTCGTGGACCCGGACGCCGCCCACTTCATTCCGGAAAGCATCGCGCGCCGCCACAAGCTGATCGGCGTACGCTTCGAAAAGAGCAGGCCGGAACGCAAGACGCCGGACCGCGTGGTGGTCGCGATGTCCGACCCCAGCGATTTCATGGCGCTCGACAGCATCCGCGCCGCCACAAACATGGAGCCCATCGCGGCCGTCGCCACCCGCGCGCAGATCAGCGACGCACTGCAGACCGCATACCTGGAAAGCCCGCTCAGCCTTGAAGAAGCCGTCGGCGAGCTCAAAGACTTCAAGATCGAGACCACCAGCGAACTCGGTGACATCGACGATTTCCAGCGCCTGAAATCAGAGGCCGGCCTGGCGCCCGTGGTGCGCTTCGTGAACAGCATGCTGTTCGAGGCCGCGCGCATGAAGGCCAGCGACATCCACATCGAGCCGCAGGAGCACCATCTGCGCTGCCGCTTCCGCATTGACGGCGAGTTGCGCGTGGTCGCGCCGCCGCCCAAGGAGCTGCAGAACGCAATCATCAGCCGCATCAAGATCATCAGCGCGCTGGATATCGCCGAGCGCCGACTGCCCCAGGACGGACGCCTGAAGATCCGTTTCCTGGGCCGCAACATCGACGTGCGCGTCTCCACCATGCCGACCGTGTTCGGCGAGAAAGTGGTGCTGCGCCTGCTGGACCAGAGCGGCACCACGCTGAGCCTCGACGACCTCGGCTTCGAGGAAGACATCGTGACCTCGATGCGCCGCATCATCACGGCGCCCTATGGCATCGTGCTGCTGTGCGGGCCCACCGGCTGCGGCAAGAGCACCACCCTGTACAGCTTCCTGCGCGAGCTGAACACCGCCAACGTCAACATCGTGACGGTGGAAGACCCGGTCGAGTACCGCCTTGAGGGCGTGAACCAGACCCACGTGAAAGCCAAGATCGGCCTCACCTTCGCCAACTGCCTGCGCACCATCCTGCGCCAGGACCCGGACATCGTGATGGTGGGCGAAATCCGCGACCTCGAGACGCTCGAGGTCGCCGTGCGCGCCAGCCTGACCGGCCACCTGGTGTTCAGCACCCTGCACACCAACACGGCCGTCAGCAGCATCACGCGCATGGAGAACATGGGCCTGGCGCCCTACCTGATTTCCGCAACGCTGAACGCGGCCCTCAGCCAGCGCCTGGTGCGCAAGGTGTGCAAGACCTGCGGCAAGCGCGAAGAACTGAAGCCCATGGCGCGTGAAGCGCTCGAGCGCGTGCTGGGGCAGACCGTCAACTTCGAGGTGATGCAGCGTGTCGGCTGCCCGGAGTGCGGCTACAGCGGCTACAAGGGCCGCCTGGCGGTCAACGAGCTGTTTGAGCCCAACGACCAGATCCGCGACATGATCAACCACGGCGCCGACGAGCTGAAGCTGATCGACGCTGCCAAGGCGTCCGGCATGCAGTTCCTGATCGACAACGCCTGGCGCAAACTCAAGGCCGGTGTCACCACGGTTGAAGAGGTGCTCAGCCTCGGCTTCCAGAAGGCCGATGACGCAGCCTCGCTCACACGCGACAAGAACCGCGGCGACAGCGAAGAGCTGGTGTTCGAAGAAGAAAGTCCGGCCGCCACGGTGATCGACTTCGACCAGCAACCCCCGGCCTAGGTAGTGCAGGCGCCCCGCCTGCACCAAAGGTTTCTACACAAGCCCTCATTTGAGCCGGCGCAGCCGGCGGTTCTCCCGGTAAGCCCCCGGCGGTCGGCGCCAAGCGCAGCGAGGCGCTGACAAGCCGGGGGATATCGCGGCATGGCTTCATGAGCCGCGCAGCGGCGGTTCTCCCTCACTGCCTGCGCATGCGTTCTTCCCAAAGCACGGACGCAACGCCAGGACGCCAGGGAGCGCCACGACCTATTCTTGGTTCGCACGCCATTCGGTTCGGCCGTGAGCTGGTTGAGCCCGGCACAAGAGTATCGTGGCGCTGCGGCGCACATCGGCGTTGACTGCCGTGCGGCATTGGTGTGCTTATGAGTCCGCGGCTGAAAACGTTTCGGAACGTCGCACCAGAGCCGCCGCTCCGCGGCTCATGCTTTGCGACTGCCCGAACCCCCGGCTCCGCTCCCCTGCGCCGGGGGCTTACCAGAGAGACGCCGGCTGCGCCGGCACATGTTTAGAGACCTATGGTTCGCAGAGGGGTCAGTTCGCCAGCAGTTCCACCAGCTTGCGGGCGTGGTCGGCCGAGATGGCCTCGCCCAGTGTGCCCTCGAAGCGGCGGGTGATCACGCCCACCACCTTGCCGTTGGTGTTGATCAGCGGCCCGCCGGAATTGCCGGGGATGATCGGCGCCGAGGTGCCGATCACGCCCACTTCCAATTGCAGGCTGCGGATGTCGCCGGTGGCGGGGCTGGTGGTCACCGTGGTGCCCTTGATGACGCTGAGGCCCAGCGGGTAGCCCAGCGACATCACCTTGTCGGTGACGTGCAGGGCCTTCAGCTCGTCGTCGCTGGCGATCGGCAGCGGCGTGGTGAGCTCCTTGGCGCTGCGCCGGTCGAACTCAAGCACCGCGAGGTCGTTGAAGGTGTCCATGTTGTGCACGCCGGCCTGCTTCACGCGCTCGATGATGTCCTCAGGCAGGTCAGTGCGGAAGCCGGCCTGCTTCAGGTAGCCCTCGTAGTTATCGCCAAAGGTGGTCCAGTCGTCCGGCGCGAAGCCTTTCACTTTCAGGCTGCCGTTGCCGCCGCGCCCGCCGGGCAGTGTGGCCCAGGCCTCCGAGACGCTTAGGTTGGTGTCGCCCACTTTCTCCCGCAGCTTGGCGCCGGGGTGCCAGGCCGCGATCACCCAGTCTTTCAGCGGCGCGGGGCGCACGTTGCGGATGGCGTGGCTGATCGAGAGCTCGGGCTTGAACAGGTAGGGCTTGATCACGTGCTTGTTGGTGACGATCCAGGCCTTCTTGTCGCTGGTTTTGGCGAGCCAGCCGGTGCCGGTTCCGCTCTCGATGCCGACCGCCTTGCCGTTTTCATCCAGCAGCGGGTATTGCACGAAGATCAGGAACACCGAGTTGTTGTAGGTGTCCATGATCTCGCGGAACGCGTTGTCCGAGGGCGCCTTCGACAGCTCTTCCAGGCGCTTGAGCTGGTCGGCAGTGGCGTCTTTCAGCTCCTTGAGCTGCGCTTCGCTGATTTCCTTGACGCGCGCCGCGGTCTGCTCGTCTACGTTCTTCCTGAGTTCCTCGAAGCGCTTGTCCTGCTCGACCTTCAGGGTCGCGACCTGCTCGGCCAGGGATGACTCCAGCGCGTTCATCTTGGCGCGCAGGTCATCGAGTTCTTTCTGGCGTTCCTTTTCGGCGTCCTGGCGCTGCTTCTCGGCCTCCTGGCGCTTGCGCTCGGCTTCGTCCAGCGCGGCCGTGGCGTCGGCCTTTTCCTTTTCGTGCCTGGCCTCGTTGTGCAGGTAGTACCACACGCCGATGGCGGCGGCGGCCACGATCAGCATGAACAGCGCGCCCACCAGGGTGCTCAGGCCCGCGCGGCGGCGCGCGGCCCGGGCCTCGAGCTTTTCGGCCACCGCCTTGATCATGTGGCGGGTCTTGTCGCCGGCGCCGACCTGCGCGCCGACTTCGTTCACCATGATCGTCAGGCTTTCCGGGTCGCCGTCGTCGGCGGGCTGGGCCTGGGGCACGGTCTGGGCCGCCAGCGTCGGCGGCGGCGCGGGGCGTGCGGCCTCGCCGGGGATCACGATTTTCATCGTCGCGCCCTCCAGCCCCAGCGAGATTTCGTCGCCGTCGTAGAGGCGCGTCCCTTCGGCCGTGGCGCGCATGCGGTTGACGTAGAGGCCGTTGCTGCTGCCCTGGTCGCGCAGGAACAGGCCGTCGTTGCGTTCTTCCAGCAGTGCGTGGTGGCCGGAAACCTTGAGGTCGCGGGCGCCGTCGAAGCGCAGTGTGCAATCGGGGGCGCGCCCGACCATCACGCCGGCGCGGAGTTCCTTGCTGGTGTAGCCGAAGCGCCGCCCCGCCAGCGAGCTGGTCAGGACTTCAATGATCGCGCGAGGCGCGGCCGGCTCGTGCCGGGTGGGCTGTACGTCTGCCGTCATGATGGGGAAAGCATATCGCATCCCCACCAGCGGGCAAGCCGTGCCGGGGACGGGTATCTGTATCAACCCGTTTCGCCGGGCGGGACGCCCGGCGAACTCATCGACGGGACGTCGATGTCACTCGCGATTCGGCTACTCTTCCGTGTCGCGGCCTGTCTTGCGGGCCTTTTTCTTGCCGCGGGTTTTCCTGGTGGGGGCCGGGAGCTTCAGGTCCAGACCTATGATGGCTTTGCTGAGGTTTTCCCTTACATCCTCTGTCAGCGTGATGGTCAGGGCCTTCTTGGCCTCTTCCGGCACGTCTTTCAGGTCCTTGTCGTTCAGCTTGGGCAGCAGCACTTCCTTCAGGCCGCTGCGGTAGGCCGCGAGCACCTTTTCCTTGATGCCGCCCACCGCCAGCACTTTGCCGCGCAGCGTCACCTCGCCGGTCATGGCGATGTCGCCGCGCACCTTCTTGCCTGTGTACAGGCTGGTGAGCGCGGTGGTGATGCTTACGCCTGCCGAGGGCCCGTCCTTGGGCACGGCGCCTTCCGGGAAGTGCACGTGCACGTCGTACTTCTCGAAATCCTCAATCGGGATGCCCAGCGCCGCCGCGTTGCTGCGCACGAAGCTGAGCGCCGTGCTGACGCTTTCCTTCATCACGTCGCCCAGGCTGCCGGTCACCTTCACGTTGCCCTTGCCCGGGTAGCGCGTGCTCTCGATCAGCAGCGTGTCGCCGCCCATGCTGGTCCAGGCCAGGCCGCTGACCACGCCGATTTCCGGCCTGCGCGCACCCGCCTCGGGCAGCCACAGCCGCGGCCCCAGGTACTCAAGCAGGTCGTCGGGCTTGATGGTCACCTCGGCGTCGAGGCTGATTTCCTCGGCCGCCACGCGCGTCGCCAGCTTGCGGCAGATGCCAGCGATGCGGCGTTCGAAGTTGCGCAGGCCGGCCTCGCGCGTGTAGCCGCGCACGATTTCACGGATGGTCGCCTTGGGGAACTTGACGTTGCCGGCCTTCAATCCCGCGTTCTCGATCTGGCGCGGGATGATGTAGCGCTTGGCGATCGCTTCCTTCTCTTCCAGCGTGTAGCCCGCCAGGCGGATCACTTCCATGCGGTCGCGCAGGGGCCCGGGGATGGTGTCCAGCATGTTGGCCGTGCAGATGAACAGCACGCGGCTCAGGTCGTAAGGCACGTCGAGGTAACGGTCGTGGAACTGGTGGTTCTGCTCCGGGTCCAGCACCTCCAGCAGCGCCGCGGCGGGGTCGCCCCGCATGCTCTGGCTGAGTTTATCCACCTCGTCGAGCATCAGGATCGGGTTGGCTTTGCCCGCCTTCTTCATCGCCTGCAGGATGCGGCCGGGCATGGCGCCCACATAGGTGCGGCGGTGGCCCATGATCTCGGCGTCGTCGCTCAGGCCGCCGAGGCTGATGCGCTGGAACTCGCGGCCCATGGCGTGCGCGACGCTGCGGCCGAGGCTGGTCTTGCCCACGCCGGGCGGACCGACCAGGCACAGGATGGGGCCCTTGAGTTCCTTCTTGAGCTTCAGCACGGCCAGGAACTCGATGATGCGGTCTTTCACTTCCTCGAGGCCGAAGTGGTCTTTGTCGAGAATCGCGCGCACGCGCTTGAGGTCGAGGTTGTCGATGCTGGTCTCATGCCAGGGCACGCTGAGCAGCCAGTCGATGTGGGTGTGGACCACGTTGTACTCGGCGCTGGCCTCGCTGATCAGGCTGAGGCGGTCGATCTCGGCCTCGCACTCCTTGCGCGCGATTTCGGGCAACCTGGCCGCGTCCATGCGCTCTTTCAGCTTCTCGATGGCGGCCTCGGTGCCCTCGACGTCGCCCAGCTCGCCGCGGATGGCCTTGAGCTGCTGGCGCAGGAAGTATTCGCGCTGGGACTTCTCGATCGCCACCTGGGTGCGCATCTGCACTTCGCGGTCCACGGCCAGGCGCGCGATTTCGTCCTCGATCAGCTTGATCACCTGCTTGAGGCGCTTCTTGCAGTCCAGCTCGCAGAGGATCTCGGCCTTCACCTTCACCGGCAGCGACATGTAGGTCGCCAGCAGGTCTGCGAAACGGCCGGGGCCGCGGATGTTCATCTTGAGGACGTTCACCAGCTCGTTGGAGTAGGCCGGGTCGAGGCTGACCAGGGTCTCGAACTTTTCCAGCGCCTCCTGGATCAGCCGCATCATGGCGGGCGACTCGTCGTCGCTGCCGATGGTGCGCGCGGGGGAAACCTCTGCCACTGCGAAAGGGTCGAGGCCGGTGAGCTTCTTGAGCTTGACGCGGGTAAGACCCTGCACCGCGCACTGGATGGTGCCGTCGGGCAGGTACATCTTGTGGATCAGGCGCCCGCTGACGCCGATCGGGTACAGGTCATCAAGGTTCTTGATGGTCTCGGCCTGCTGGTCGCGCTGGGTGGCCAGGCACAGCATGGTGTCGGCCGTGGGCAGCGAGTTCAGCAGGTTGATGTTGGGTTTGCGGTGGACGGAAAAGCTGGCAACGTGATAGGGAAACACCACCACGGAGACCAGCGGCAGCAAGGGCAGCGTGTTGGGCACGGACTGCGCCAGGATCTTGGTGCTGTTGTTTCCCGAGTAACCGGACATAATCACCCCCGCCAGTGGGGCCGTTTGTAGCAGGCAAGCCTGATGGACACAACGCAGTCGGAGGCTGGAGCGCATCCGGGAAAGTCGCGGCAGGCGGCGGCGGGCGCCGTGCTTGCGCTGGGTGCATTCCTGTTCGGGGGCTTCATGGCGCTGCCCGCGCTGATCGCCGTGCTGCCGCGGATGCGGCGCTACTGGCCGTTCGCGCTGGCGCTGTTTCTGGGCGTGCTGGGCGTGCGGGGATTGACGCTGCTGGGCGTGAACCCGGTGCTGGCGTGGGCGCGGCTGCGCGCACTGGATCGGCTCGAACACAGCCTGGGCGGCAAGGTCAGCTACGACGCGTTCCATGGCGATGCCACGCTGGGTCAGCTCAACTTTGAGGGCCTGCGCGTTGAGCTGCCGGAGGTGAGCGGCGAACTCACCCTTGAAAGCGTGCGGATCGACACCGGTTTGTTCCTGCTGCTCGGTGGAACGTACTCGGTCAGCGGGCGCAACGTCTCGGTGCGGCTGGATGCATCGGACGGCAAGCTGGAAAGCTTCCTGGGCCGGCGGGATGCCCCGGCCGGCGTCAGCACCGAATTGCAGATCGAGGGCGGGCGCCTCGAGGTTTTCGGCAGCCCCACCAGCGCGGTCTTCACGTTGACGCACCTTGGCGGCAGCGTCACCGAGGACGGCTGGAAGCTGAACGTGGGCCTGAGCCGCGCCGAGCTGACCCTGCTGGATCGCACCCACGACATCATCGTGTACGGCGGGCTGTCGCTGGGAGAGCAGGGCGAGGGACTGGTCGTGAAGTCCGACCTGCGCGCCGTGGACCAAGAGGCCGGCTTCGGCATCCTGCGCGGCGAGTTGCAGCCGGGCGGCGCCAGCTCCATGACCTGCGTGATCGACCGGCTTGAGCTAAACCCGCTGTGGGCCCGCTACCGCAAGGTCGACTCCTGCGCCGGCATGCTGCGCGGCCGCGTGCTGATCGCCGGCGATCTGAACCGGCTGGCGTTCGGGCTGGATTGCGAGGTGCAGGAATTCAGCTACTACCACTTTACGGCCATGTCGCTGGACCCGACCCACAGCTTCAAGCTGCCGAATGCTCGCCTGTCCGGCACGCTGGTACTTCTGGACGGCGAGCAGTGGGACTTCCAGCAGCTGAAAGTCGAGGCTGACCAGGCCACGCTGGCGACGGGGAACTCCATGAGCGCACAGGGCAGCGGTGCGCTTGTGCTCTCAGGCCGCTACCCCGAACTCGGCGGCGTGCTGGAGGCCACGGTCGAGAGCGGCCTGATCCGTGAGCCGATCAGCTGGAGCCCCACCCACCCGCGCGGCCTGGACAGCGTGCAGCCCAACATCGTGACGGTGGCGGAGCAGTTCCAGCAGCTTGAGCTGGACTGGAAGGTCGAGGTCAGGCAGCTGACAGTGGATTGCGAGCCGCTGACCGGCACGCTGGCAGGCGGCCTGCAGGGCCGGTTCCAGAAGCAGCCGGGCGTGCGCGTCGGCACGCTGCGCGCGGGCGGCGAGCTTGCGCTGAGCGACGGGCGCGTGCGCTGCCTGGGACTGGATGCGCCGCTGGAAGCCACGCTCGCCTTCAATCCCAACGCCCCCACCAGCCGCGCCGCGTTGAGGGGCCGGCTGAGCACCGAGCTGGGCGGCACGCCGATCAACTGCGAACTGACCGGCGACCTGCAGCGCCCGGTGTTCGTCTTCACCGGCGCCAACCTCAGCCCCGAGGCCCTGGGCCGGAAAATCTACCGTTACAGCCCCGTTGAGTTGACGCCCGCCGAACAGCTCGCGCGCCGCGAGCAGTGCACCCGGATCTTCGGCCCCGCCGCGGCCGTGGAAGAGAACCCGTTCGTCGCCAAAGCCGCGGGCAAGGTGGCGTTCACCGTGAAGTAGGGGCGTGTTGCTACCTGATGGTCAGCGTGGTGGTGGTGCGTTCGCCGCCGACGTTGAGGGCAAGCTCGACGTCGCCCTTGAAGCCTTCCGGCAGTTCCAGCGCGCGCAGATCGGCGTCCACCAGCGGGTTCAGGGCGCGGCTGCTGTTCACCTGGCCTTCGCGCTCGCGCAGGGCCTGGCCGGCGTGGGTCATGCGAATCTGCCAGCTAACGCCGTCTTCACGCCACAGCACGCTCTGCTGGCGGCTGTCGTCGAAGAACGCGCCCCACAGCACGCGGCCGCCATCCTGCCAGGCCAGGCAGCGGATGTTGCGCACCCGGTTGTAGTACAGCGGCGCCGGGCCGAAAGCGCTCCCCAGGCCGCTTTCCCGCAGGCTGCTGGTGAACTGTTCCATTTCTTCGGCCAGGCTCGCGCGTTGCGCCATGGGCGCCTGCATCAACGCCACCAGGTAGCCGCCCTCCAGCCTGGCGTAGGCGATGCGCTGCACGAACTCGTCGGTGCCGAAGTACTCGCCCACGAAGCCTTCGCTGCCGGCGATGGCAGGCCGCAGGCCCGCCGAGCGTTTGATCTCGATCTTCTTCAGCTCGTTCTCAAGCTCGTCGTGCAGGCGCGGCAGGCTTTCGTAGTCGGTCAACGGCACCTGGAACACGCGCAGCGAAAACCAGCCCTGCGGCGTGCGGCGCCGCAGGCGGTCGGCTTCGCGCTGCCAGCCCTTCAGCACCACGGCGTAGCGCCCCTCCAGCACCAGCGGCGCCAGGGCGCCCTGCTCGACGCCTTCGATCAGCACCAGCTCGCGCAGCAGGTCGTCCATGCGGCGAGAGGCCTGGCCCTGCGCGGTGTCCGATACCAGCAGCGCGAACGCGCGCCCCGCGGACGGCCAGTCCACCACCACGCCCTCGCGCCCGCCAGCCAGCTTCACCGCGCTGCGCCGGGCCGGGATTTCGCGATTGCCGCCGCGCGGACGGAAGGGGTAGTCCTCGCTGTCTCCGAAACGCGCGCCGTCGACCTCCAGTCGCGATTGCAGGGCCTTGAGACCGTCGGGCCCGAGTTCCCACAGCGCCGCGGAGCGCGAGGCGTCGATCCACTTTCCGGCCAGCAGGCGGGGAAAGCCCGCGCCGGCGACCGGCGGCGGGGACAGCTGCACGCCGATGCCGCAATCCTCGAGCCACGTGTAGTCTCCGACCCGGAAGACCGCGGCTTGCGTTGACGCGTCAAGGGCACGGGCGACAGCGTCGCCGGCGCTGGCACGCGGCCCGGGCAGCAGCGCCAGCAGCAGGCCTGCTTCGATGAAAAAACAACAGGAAGGCGACTCTGCCCATGGGCTCAGTTCAAAAGGAACACTCAAACATTCAACGCGGGCTCAGGCCGGGGATTCCAGTGGATTCTGCAATTTGGGCTTCGCGTTGGCCAGCGGCCCGGCATGCCGTCGCCAGGGCTTCACAGCCGTTACGGGTGGCGGCCAGACCGCCGCACCAGGGGGCAGAGCCGGGGAACCGGTGCCATTCCCTTTACTTTCCTGACACCGGGCGGACGTCCGGTCAGCCGGTTCCCGAACTTACGTTTACATGTAACCTTGCGGCTTCTTTGCAGGGCGGCCCGTGCGGACACTGCGTTTCATCCTCGCCGAGTATCGCGCGAACCTTGGCTGGTTCGTAGCGGGTATGGCCGCGCTGCTGGCGGGCTCGGTGTGCCAGACCATCGTGCCCATCTACATCAAGCTGGCCGTGGATGCCGCATCGCCCGAGGGAATCAAGCAGCAGGAAGGCGTCGCCGGCGAGTGGGCCCTCAAGCTGCTGCCCATGAAGCCCGAGGCGAACATGGATTTCGTGCTGCTGGCGCTGGGCATGGTGCTGGCGCTTTCGCTGGCGCTCGGCCTGTTCACCTTCGCCAAGCGCTTCTACCTGATCCGCATCAGCCGCCGCACCGAGTACAGCCTGAAAAAGCGCATGTACACCCACCTGCAGAACCAGCCCTCCGCCTGGTTCGACAACACCCGCAGCGGCGGAATCATGAGCCTGATGACCAGCGACGTCGAGGCCGTGCGCATGATGATCGGCCCGGCCGTGATGTACATCGGCGGCACCATCTTCCTGTTCCCGGCCAGCCTGCTGATCATGTTCTCGCTGAACCAGCTGCTGACCTGGCTGGCGCTGATCCCGCTGGTGGGGCTGACCGCGGCGACGCTGTGGTTCAATCCCCGCGTGCGCAAGTACAGCCTGGCCAGCCAGGAAGACCTGGAACAGCTTTCCGCCCGCGCCCAGGAGAATTTCGCCGGCGCCCGCGTAGTGAAGGCTTTCAGCCGCGAAGAGTTCGAGATTTCCGAGCTGCACAAACAGGGCGAGACTTACCTGCACAACAAGCTGGGGGCCGCGCGCAACCAGGCGCTGTTCCAGTCGTGCATCTGGGGCTTCTCGGGCGTGGGCGTGCTGATCATCCTGTACTTCGGCGCCATCGAGATCAGTGCCGGGCGCTTCAGCACCGGCGACTTCGCGGCCTTCATCCTCTACAACCTCGGGCTGTATTGGCCGATGATCGCTCTGGGCTGGGTCACCATGTTGTTCGTGCGCGCGGCCGCCAGCCTGAAGCGCATCGACGCGCTGCTATTGAGCGAGCCCGACCCCTCCCGCGTGCCGGGCGGCGAAACGCCCCGGCGCATCGAGGGTGAGGTGGTGTTCGAGAACGTCAGCATGCGCTACGCGCCCGACCTGCCGCTGGCGCTGGAGGGCGTCAGCTTCAAGCTGATGCCGGGGCGCACGCTGGGCATCGTGGGCCAGGTGGGCAGCGGCAAATCCACTGTCGCGTCACTGCTGCTGCGGCTGGCGTCGCCTTCCGGCGGGCGCATCCTGGTGGATCAGCGGCCGATCGAGCAGTACGACCCGCACGCCCTGCGCCGCTTTATCGGCTACGTGCCGCAGGACAGCTTCCTGTTCAGCGACACCATCGCCAACAACATCGGCCTGGCATTAGGGGGCGGCACCGCCAGCGCCACGGAAAGCGACCAGACCGGCGCGGACGCTCCCCCCGATCGGAATGCCATCATCCGCAACGCCGTGAAGACCGCCGAATTCGAAGAAGAGGTGCTGTCGCTGCCCAAGGGCTGCGACACCATGCTGGGCGAGCGTGGCGTGAACCTGTCCGGCGGCCAGAAACAGCGCGCCAGTATCGCCCGCGCCCTGGCCGGCAAGCCCACCATCCTGGTGCTTGACGACTGCCTGAGCGCCGTGGACACCGACACCGAGGAACGCATCCTGCGCAACCTGAAGGCCGAAACCCGTGAAATCACCACGCTGATCATCGCCCAGCGCATCAGCACCGTCGCCCACGCCGACGAGATCATCGTGCTCGACCACGGCCGCATCATTGAACGCGGTACCGACGCCGAACTGCGCGCCGCCGGCGGGCTGTACGCAGAGCTGGCGAAGCGACAGGAACTGGCGGCGGAGCTGGCGTAGCAGAAGGGCGGTCCCCCGGCGGCGGTGCAAATCCTGCCCCGGATTGTAAGTGCAACGCGACGGCCGACCGGCAAGTATGACAGGCATGAACGCCCTGGATCACGACCAGAAATGCGCGACCTTCAGCCACGCCGGGCGCGAACGCCTGCGTGCCTGGCTGCGCTCCCAGTTCAAAGGCCATGTCTGGCACGAGCTGCTGGCCGCGCTGATCTATGCCGTGCTGGCGGTGATCGCCCACGTGTTCGTGTACGTGCTGGTAACCGTCGTCTCGCTGCAGTTTACAGGCCGCTCCAGTATCCTGTTTCACCAGGAATACCTGATCTTCCTGATCCCGCTGCTGATCCTGCTGGCGATGTACCCGCTTTACTGGTGGCAGTACCGCGCGCCGGTGGTCGAGATCGGCCTTGCCGGCGGGCCGGTGCGCCTGCGCTGCAGCAACATGACGCCTGCCGTGCTGGTGGAGACGGAGGAGCGAAACACCAACTCGGACCTCAACCTGCAGTTTCTGCTTTTCCCGGTATGGGCGGTGGCCAGCGCGATCACTCACCTGGGCGACGCACTGCGCGCCCTGCGGGTTGACGCGCGCACAGCCTGCCATGTGCTGGAGTACCTGGTTGCGCAGGACCGCCGCGTGTCGCTGCTGGACCTGGACACCGAGCTGCGCGAGCCCAACCTGCCGGCCGCGCTGCGCGCCCTTGAGTTGCAGCCGGGGGTGCTGTACTTCACGGGGGAGTACCTGGCCATTGCGCTCAATGAAGAGCTGGCACAAACGGTAAAGGACGCTGCCGGATCAGAGGAAGCAGGCTAAAAACCCTCGCATGCGAAGCCGTGAACGCCGAGCCAGGGCCTGGATCAACTACCTGCGCAAGCCGCTGCGCCGGTTCGTGCCCCTGTTCGGATTCGCCATGGGCACGGTGTTCCTGGGCGGCGTGGCGTTCTACTTCCTGTACGACCAGCGCCTCAGTTTTTCGCAGTCGCTCTGGACCACCTTCGCCCTGCTGACCGGCGAGCCGACCCTCGACTGGCCGCGCCACTGGCTGCTTGAGGCGCTGTACTACGTGCTGCCGATCCTGGGCCTGGTCGTGGTGCTGGACGGCTTCATCCGCTTCACCTACTACGCGTTCCGACGCGACGAATCCTCTCCTGAATGGGTGCGCGCCATGAGCGAAACCATGAACAACCACGTCGTCCTGTTCGGCCTCGGCAAGGTCGGCTTCCGGGTGCTGCAGCAGCTGATCGCCCTCGGCGAACTGGTGACCGTGATCGAGAAAGACCCCCACTGCCCAAACCTCGCATACGCCCGCAACCACGGCGTGCCGTTCCGCATCGGCAACGGCCGTGAAGAGGGCATCCTGGACGACGTGAACATCCGCCAGGCCAAGTCGCTGATCTGCGCGACCAACGACGACCTGGCCAACCTGGAGCTCGCGATCGACGCCCGCAAGCTGAAGCCCGGCCTGCGCATCGTGATGCGCATGTACGACCAGGAACTGGCGGAAAAGATCCGCGACACCATGGGCATCGACCTCGCCTTCAGCACCGCCATGCTGGCGGCGCCCCTGTTCGCCACGGCCAGCGCGGACCCTTGCATTCTCAACAGCTTCTATGTCGAGGAACGCCTGCTGGTGATCGCGAGGCTGACTATCACAGAGGGCTCCGAGTTGCTGGGTGTCTCGGTCGGCGAGCTGGTAAGGACCCACCAGCTGGTGGTGGTGACCTACAAACGCGGCAGTGGTACCATTTTCCACCCCCCTACCGACACGGTGATCCAGGCCGGGGACGTGGTCACCATCGAGTGCGAACCCCAGACCCTGCGGAAGCTGCATAACCTCAACCGTGACGGGGCGGCTGCGACGGCCGGGTAATTGCCCTTTTTGCCCGTTGTGCGGGTGACAAAAGCCCCCGAATTGGTTCAATCCTGATCATGGCGGGCGGCGGCAATCACAACCACGGACAGGAGTTAGAGCGCGCGCGTAGCGTGCAGCTTTCCATGCTGCCGGAGGTGCCGCGCATTGAAAGCCTCGAGATTGCGGCCAGCTACCGCGCCTGCGACATGCTGGGCGGCGACTTCTACGACTTCATCCTGATCGACAACTGGCGCCTCGGCGTGGTGATCGCCGACGTTTCCGGCCACGGCACCGCCGCGGCGCTGCTGATGGCGGCCGCCAAGAAGGTGCTGCAGCTTTGCGGGCGCGGCACGATCTCGCCGCGTCAGACGCTGCTTGAGGTGAATGACAGCATCCGGGCGGACATCCCCAACGGCATGTTCCTGTCGGTGCTGTACGGGGTGATCGACATCCGCACTCAGAAGCTGTGCTTCGCGAGCTGCGGCCACAACCCGCCGGTGATCCGGCGCGGCGACCGGCTGAACTACAACTGGAACCACGACAACGCGCCGGTGCTGGGGATCATGCCCTCGGCGCAACTGGACAAGTTCCTGCGCGAAGAGTTCGTGCAACTGCTGCCCGACGACCTGCTGCTGTTCTACACCGACGGATTGACGGAAGCCTTCGACCCGCAGAAGGCCATGTACGGTGAAGAACGCCTGGTGGCGCAGGTGCGTGGCGCGCCGCTGGGCAGCGCGCAGGGCCTGGTAGACGCGATCCGCACGGACGTAGACCGCTTCCGCCGCGACGCCACGCTTTCTGACGACGAGACGCTGCTGGTGATCCGCATCGGCAAAGCCGCGCAGCAGGCGGCGCCGCTGATCCCGGGGGGCAGCTCGTCCACGGTCTCTCTGCCCGCGTTCCGCACACCCCTGATCGGCCGCGACACCGAGGTGGGCGAGCTGGTCGCCGGGCTGCGTGAGCGCCTGCACCCGGTATTGACCGTGCTGGGCACCGCCGGGGCCGGCAAGTCGCGCGTGGCGATCGCCGCCACGGAATCCGCGCAGGAGGCGTTTCCCGGCGGGGTTCACTACGTCGACCTGCAGAAGGCGCGCTCGATCGGCGACGTGTGCCGCCAGGTGGCGACCGCGCTGCGCCTGGGCGACGACGAGACACGACTGGGGCTGCGCATCTCGATGGCGCTGCAGAGCCCGGCCGGCGCCTCGTTGCTGCTGCTGGACAACTGCGAAGGCGCGCGCGATGCGGTACGGCGCTGCATCGAGGAATGGCGTTCCCGCGCCGAGACGCTGAGCGTGCTGGTCACCAGTCGCGCGCCGCTTGAGCTGAAGGGGGAGCATTGCCACACGGTACGCCCGCTGGCCACGCCGCGCCCCGGGCGCGACGTGCTGAAGACGCCCGCCGACGCCGAGAAGTTCGATGCCGTGAAGCTCTTCCTCGCGCGCGCGCGCGAGGAAGACCCGGCCTTCCGCTACACCGAGCAGAACTACCAGGACGTCGCGCGCATCTGTGCGCGGCTGGACGGCCTGCCCCAGGCGATCGAGCTGGCGGCCGGGCGCGCGGCGGTGCTGTCGCCACGGCAGATCCTGGAGCGGCTGGACCAGCGCTTCGAACTGCTGCAGGGCGGCGAGCAAAGCGAGCGCACCACGCTGCAGGGCACACTGGCCATGAGCTGGGAACTGCTTCCCCAGCACGAGCAGACGGCCCTGATGCTGCTGGCGCAGTTCCCGGACGGCTTTCAGCTCGACGTCGCCGGGCCGGTGCTGAAGCTGGTGAAGGATTTTGCGCCCGAAGACCTGGTAAACTCCCTGCTGAAGCAGAGCCTGCTGCACGCCGACGTGCTGGACGACCTGGGCGGCGAGCGGCGCTTCATGATGTACGAATCGTTGCGCGCATTCGGGCTCGAGAAACTGAAGGCCCTGCCGCTCGCCCAGCCGGCCCGCGAAGCCTTCGAGAACTCCGTGCTGCGCTACGCCCTGCACTGGTGGAGACGGGACCGCGACCACGGCTCCGCCATCGGGCGGCGCCGCGTGCAGCACGAGGTGGAGGCGCTGCTGGAGGTGATCGCCGGTACCCGCAGCCCCGAGGCGCGGGCCTGGTGCACGGTGATGGTCGCGCCCATCCTGTACGGCAAGGGCGACCAGGACCGGGCCATGAACCTGCTGCGCGGCGCGCAGGCGGGGCTGCTGCCCGGCTGCGACGAGCACGTGTGGATCAACGTGATCGACAGCTCGCTGCGAGTGAACGAGGCGCCCGAGCACGTGGTGGAAGCGCTCAAGAACCCGCACGGCAGCGCGGAAGTCTGCTTCGCGGCCATGCTGACCCGCGCCAATGCCCTTCAGAGCCTGGGCCGCAGCCAGGAGGCCATCGAGTCACTGCGCGAGGCCGGCCAGCTGGAGGGCCTGACGCCGATCCGGGAAGCCAAGCTGAAGGACCGCCTGGGCGTGATCTACGGTTCGATCGGCCGACCCAAGGACGCGCGGCGGCTGTACGAATCCGCGCTGCAGCAGGCGCGCGACCACGACGACCCCATGCTGGTCGCGCGCATCCTGTTCAACCTGGGTTGGGTCAACCTGCGCGGTGACCGCGGCGGCGACGCGGTGAAGCAGTTGCAGGAAGCGCTGGAGATCGCGCAGCGCGAGGACGACCGCGGCTTCGAGGCCAGCTCGCTGGGCGGGCTGGCGCTGGCGCTGAACCTGGCCGGCAAGCGCCAGGAGGCCGAGGCCTGCATGCTGCGCGGCATCAGGCTCTCGCGCGAACTGGGGCGCACCTTCACCGAGGTCGCGCAGCTGAACACGCTGACCCGCATCTACCACGAACAGAGCCGCGACGAGGAGGCCCTGCAGGTCGCGATCAAGGCCAAGAAGCTGGCCCACGAGATCGGCTCGCGCAAGAGCGAGGCCCTGGCCGAGGGCAACATCGCGGCGCTCAGCATGGTGCTGGGCAAGGACGTCGAGGGCGCCGAGGCAGCCTGGCGCAACTCCTACAAGATACTGCTCGAGCTGGGCGAGATGCGCTCGGCGCTGGCCAGCCTCAGCAACCTCGGCGTGATGCTGGGCGAGCGCTGGAAGGCCAAGGGCAACCCGCGAGAGCTGCAGGCGGCGATCGACACCCTGACCGAATCCACCACCAAGCGCCGCGAGCTGGGTTACGACCCCCTGGTCGACGCCGAGCTGCTGCTCGCCGAGCTGCTGGTCGAAACCGGCAAGCGGGGACAGGCCCGCGAGCTGCTGGGGAAAACCCTGGCCACCGCCCGAGGCCGCGCTGACGACGTGGCCAGGAAGACCGTAGTCGACGGCGAGCGCCTGCTGGCAGAACTGGAAACCGAAAACCTGGTCGCCCACGGCAAGCAGCGCCCCCGCGGCCAGGCACCGGAGCCCAACGTCAAACCGCGAAGCGTGGTGTCCGCGTCCGGCCGCTCGCCCAACGGACGCCTTCCCGGGAAGCGGCCGCGGATGGGCAACAAGCCGAGGTCCAGCAACGTGCTGCCGACCGTGCAGGCGCCGCCCAAGGCGGACTCAAGCAGCGCGTTGCCGCGCGTGCAAACGCCGGCCAAGGCGGGCTCAAGCAATCGACTGGCGAAGGTGCCGCCGGCCAAACCCGGCTCAAGCGGACGCGTTCCGGTCGTGCAGGCGCCGCGCCCCAAGCGCGACTCCAGCCCTGCCCTGTCCAAGGTGCCGCCCCGAAAGCCGATCAGCTCGAACCTCCCGCCCCTGAAATCCAAGCGGCCCAAGGGGCCGCCGGGAGCCGCGCCGCGTAAACGGCCTCGCGGCTACACCTAGTACGGCGTCAGGCAAGTTCTCCGCCGATTGCATTCTTTCCTGAAATGCGACCCGTTTCCAACTGCAGACAGGCCACGAAAACACCAAAGCACAAAACAACTGCACACGAAAACTGCAGGCAGCTCTTTTAGTGGCAGGATCTTTTGTGTTTTCGTGCTTTCGTGGCCCATTGACGCCGAGATCGCATAGAAATGCGCTCAGCGCCAAGATACTCCGTGTACTCTCGCTTTCGCCAAGGCTTCGTCCGTCAGGCGGCTTCAGCGCGCAGGCTGCGCGATGGAGCAGTTGCAGTGCTTCGCGGTCCTTGGCGGCGCTTCGCGGTGACCGCGTCGTTCGACACCTTCAACTGTCGCGAGACTCAGTTTACGGCGGACTAGTAACCATTCTGCAGGTCGACCTTGTTCGGGACTTCGCGGCCGAGCGCGGCCGCATTCAGCAGCTGGGCAAGCGCCCGCATGCGAAGCAATTCCGTGTCCTGCACGTGCCCGCCGCGGTGCGGGCTCATCACGACGTTTGGCAGCTCATGAAACGGCAGCGACGACGGAAACGTCGCCCCTGTTGATTCCTTTGAGTCGGGGTACTTCCACCAGACATCCAGTCCTGCAGCAAAGATGCGCTGCTGCTGCAGGGCTTCGAACAGTGCCGCCTCGTCAACGATCGGCCCACGCGCGACGTTGACCAGCACGCAGCCGGGGGACAGCGAGGCGATCTGCGCGCGACCCAGCAACCCCTCCGTCAGGGGCGTGGCCGGCAGTCAGACCAGAACGGCGTCGGCACGAGGCAGCAATTCAGCCAATGCATCAACTCCGTGCACCGGGTAGTCCTGCCCCTGCTGCGCGCGGCGGGCGATCGCGACCACCTGCATCCCCAAACCAAGGCAGGCCCGCGCCACACGGCTGCCGATTGCCCCGTGCCCCAGCACCAGCGCCGTGCGCCCTTCCAGTTGCACCGCTTGTTCCATGCGGCCGCGGTCGGACCAGTCGCCCCGGCGCATGCGCCCGTCGATCGGCACGATCATCTTGCTGGCCGCCAGCAGCAGCGCCATCGCAAGTTCGGACGTCGCGGCCGCGTTGTGGTGCAGGTTGTGGACGCTGATGTGCGGATACGCGCGCAGTGCTTCGGCTGTGGCTGAGGGCAGACCGGCGAAGGGAATCACCAGGGTGCGCAGAGCCGCACTGGCAGCCAGCAGTTCAGGCGTCGGTCGCCCGGCGACCAGCACGGCGTATGGCGCGCCGGACGGTGGCTCGCTCCCGAAACTGAGCTCAATGCCGTCACTCAGCGCTTCCTGCAGGGTGCGCAGTGCTTCCGCATCGGGCTCGTGCTGGATGTGGACGTGCATGGGGCAAGTCTATCAATGACAAGGGGACAGGTACCTGAGTACCTGTCCCCTTTCGTGGCGTCTGTCTTTTAGACCTCGCCCTTACCGAGACCTTCCTTTTCGGACTTGCGCAGCTTGCCCAGGTAGCCCGGCAGCTCCACGCCCGCCTGCTCCGCCAGTTCGTGCACCGGGGGCAGGGCGCCGATCAGGCTGCTGAGGAAGCCGGCCGTGCCGCCCTTGCCGTTGCCATTGCCGTTGCCGCCGCCGTCCCACACCGTGACCTTGTCGATCTTCAGGTTCTGGACCGCCTTCACCTGCTCGGCCACCAGCTCCGGCATCTTTTCGATCAGCAGCAGTGTGGGCGCGATGTCCGGGCGCTCGGCGCAGGCCGCGACCAGCTTGTTGTAACCGTCGGCCTTGGCTTCCAGCACCTTGCGCAGACCCTCGGCCTCGGCTTCGTACTTCATCAGGATGGCGTCGGCTTCACCCTTGGCCTCGCGGCGGCGGCGCTCGGCCACGGCCTCGGCCTCGATCTCGACGCGGCGCTTGTCGATCTCTTCCTGGACGATGATTTCCTTCTCCAGGCGCGCTTTCTCGAGTTCCTGCTCCTTCTGGTACACGGCGCGCTCGGCCTCGGCGCGGGCTACATCGCCGCGGCGCTTGGCCTCGGCTTCGGCCTCGGCCAGCGTGGCGTTGCGCTCGGCAATCGCGGCCTTGGAGGTGTTTTCGCCGTCGATGGCCTGCGCTTCGTAAGTGGCCACCTGCACGCGGCGCTGCATGTCCGCTTCCTTCTTGCCGGTGTCGGTCTGGGCCGCTTCGCGCGCCACGGCCACTTCCTGGTTCTTCTGGGCGGCGGCTTCCGCGGCGCGACCTTCGGCCTCGAGCTTGGCCACCGCGATACGCTGGTCTCGCTCGGCCTTCTTCTTACCTTCCGTGGCCAGGGCCTGTTCCTCGGCCACCTTGATCACGCGTTCACGGTTTTGGCTGGCTTCACCGCTGGCACCCAGCTTTTCCTGCTCGGCCACTTCTACGCGCGCCTGGTTGATGGCCTCGCTGGCCGCGCGCTTACCGATAGCCTCGATGTAGCCGCTCTCATCCGTGATGTCGCGGATGTTCACGTTGATCACTTCGAGGCCGATCTTGTTGAGCTCGGTGGCGACGTTGTCGTTCACCAGCTGCAGGAACTTCTCGCGGTCCTGGTTGATTTCCTCGATGGCCATGGTCGCGATCACCAGGCGCAGCTGGCCGATGATGATGTCCGCGGCCTGGTTGTGCACGGCGCGTTCATCGAGTCCCAGCAGACGCTCGGCGGCGTTGGACATCACCTGCGGGACGGTGCCGATGCCGATGGTGAAGCTGGAGGGCACGGCCACGCGGATGTTCTTCTTGCTCAGGGCTCCGCGCAGGTCGATTTCGACTGTGATCGGTTCCAGGCTCAGGTAAGCATAGTCCTGGATCAGCGGCCACACCAGGGCCGCGCCACCGTGGATCACCTTGGCCGTGCCGCCGCCGACACCCTTACCGAACACCACCAGCAGCTTGTTACTGGGGCAGCGCCGGTAGTACTTGACCACCAGGATCACCGGCAGGATCAGCAACGTAAACAGCAGCAAGACGATGATGAGGATGATCGCCTCATCCGAGAGTCCCAAAAACATAACCCGCTCCTTTTCCGTTAGGGGTCGCCGACGCTACTCGGTCGGGCACACCCTCAGAGTCTTTTCATCCACCCGCGCCATCACCACGATCGGCTTGAAGCTTGGAATCTCGGGGCCGTCGCTGACCGCATCGAAGGTCAGCAGGCGGTTGTTGACCGTCACCTGCACCTGGCCCTTGCCGGCGCCGGCCTCGGGGATCCTGGTGTACACGGTGCCCTTCAGGCCCTCGGCCTCGAAGTTGCGCACAGTGCCGTCATGTTCAAGCTTGCGCAATGAGAAGATCGCGTAACCCACGGCAAGCGCCAGGCCGAAGCCCGCCGTGTATCCGATTCCCAGCGCCAGCGCAGGCTGCTGCAACCAGTGCAGCAGAAGGATGGACGACCATGAGCCCATCATCAGCGTGACGACCAGCGTCAGCAGCGTGAAGATCTTGAAGTCCGCGGCCGCGGCGGCGTCGTGCAGGTCGCCGGGCATGTCGACGGCGTCAACGCCGTCCGCCCCGTCGCCGCCCTCGATGCCGATGAACATCAGCACCAGGCGCAGAATGAAGAAGGCGGTCGAGACTCCTGCAAGAATGTACAGTACGGTTTCCATGGCTCCTGTCCTTTTACGCCCCGGTCTCTGCCTGGCGTGCGCAGAACGTACCACAGCCCCCAAAAGCTGCCGACTCCAATCCGATCCTACTTTTGTAGCCGTATAAGTGCCGCTAAATCACGGGTTTACACACCCTTAGAAGTTCGGGTGGTTCACTTCTACCGCGTGCGCCACCCGCTTGATCGCGAGCATGTAGGCGGCCGTGCGCCAGGGCACCTGCTTTTCCTCGGCGAGGTTCTGCACTTCGTCCAGGGCGTCGCGCATGATCTGGCGCATGCGTTCATGCACCTTGTCTTCGGGCCAGTAGTAACGCTGGCGGTTCTGCACCCACTCGAAGTAGCTGACCGTGACGCCGCCGGCGTTGGCCAGCACGTCGGGAATCACGGTAATGCCGCGCTCGGCCAGGATGCGGTCGGCGTCGGGCGTGGTGGGGCCGTTGGCGGCTTCCACGATCAGCTTTGCCTTCACGCGCGGGGCGTTGTCGGCCGTGATCACGCTTTCCAGCGCCGCGGGGACCAGGATGTCGCACTCGAGCTCAAGCAGCTCGGCGTTGCTGATGGAGTCGCCCGGCAGGCCCGCCACTTCGCCGGTTTCCAGCTTGTGCTTGACGGCGCCTGACGTGCTGATGCCCTCGGCGCAGTGCACGGCGCCGCGCGAGTCGGAGATCGCGATCAGCGTGGCGCCCAGTGAAGCCAGGATACGCGCCGCCCACTGCCCCGCGTTGCCGAAACCCTGGATCACCACCCGCTGGCCCTCCAGCGGTTTGCCCAGGTTTTCGAAGTAACGCTCGACACAGTAGGCCAGGCCGCGCCCGGTGGCGGAATCGCGTCCCTTGCTGCCGCCGAACTCGACCGGCTTGCCGGTGATCACCGCGGGCTCGGGGTGACCGATGAAGTGGCCGTACTCGTCGGCGATCCAGGCCATGACGTCGGGGCCGGTGTTTACGTCCGGCGCGGGGATGTCGATATCTGGCCCGATCACGCGCGACAGGCGGCGCGCGAAGCTGCGGGCGGCGCGCTCTTTTTCGCGCTTGCTGAAGTTCTTGTAGTCGCAGATCAGCCTGCCCTTGCCGCCGCCGAAGGGCACGTTCACCACGGCGCACTTCCAGGTCATCCACATGGAGAGCGCCTTGACCTCGTCGATGCTGACGTCCGGGTGGAAGCGCAGGCCGCCCTTGGCCGGGCCGCGCGCGAAACTGTGCTGGCTGCGGATGCCGGTGAACACCTGGGTGGTGCCGTCGTCGCGCAGCACCGGCACCGAGAAGACGTGCACGGCCTCAGGCGCGCTGAGGTAGTCGCGCAGGTCTTTGGAAAGGCCCAGCAGCTCCGCGACTTCATGGAACTGGCGCAGGGCTGTGTCCCAGGTGTTCGGGGTGTCAGGCATGTTCGCGGGCCATCAGACCTGCAGCGAGTAGACGGCGACTCCGCCTTCGCGCCCGCAGGTGACCATGTTCTTGCCGTCGGGTGAAAACGCCACGCCGCTCACGCCCTTGGGGTGGTCGGCGAACGTCGCCAGTTCTCCCCAGTCGGGCACGCTGCGCAGCACCAGGATGCGGTCTTCGCCGGCGCTGGCCATCACGCGCGAGTCGTTGCTGAAGGCGATCGACCACACCAGGCTGGAATGGTCGCGGATCTTGAGCGTGCGCTCAAAGCCCGGGATCTCGTAGACGCGGATGGTGCTGTCGTCGCTGCCGGTCAGCAGGTAGCGCCCGTCGGGGCTGAACGACAGGCTGGTGATGGTGCCTCGGTGTCCCTTCAGCTCAACCAGCGTCTCGCCGGTCATCATGTCCCACACCACCACGCTCTGGTTCAGCGTGCCGCTGGCCATCAGCAGTCCATCCGGGCTGAAGCTCAGCGCCGCGATGCCCCCGCCGTGCACTTCGCTGACCGGCTGGAAGTCGCTGGTGTCCCACAGCACCGCCGTCTGGTCAGCGCCGGAGCTGGCCAGGAAGTTGCCGTCCGGGCTGAAGCGCACGCCGATCACCGGGGTCTCGTGCCCGTTGATGACGGCCGCCTCGCGCCAGGTGCGGGTGTCCCAGATGCGCACGGACTTGTCGCCGCTGCCGGTAGCCAGCACTTTCGAGTTGGGGCTGAAGTGAAGGGTTTTCACCCAGGCGCTGTGGCCCTTGAGCTCGGCCAGCATCTTGAGGCGCTTGCTGTCCCACACCTTGACGGTGTTGTCCTCACCGGCGGTGGCGAAGCAGCTGCCATCGGGCGCATAGGCCACGGCGTGCACCAGGCCCTGGCGCGAGTCCATCAGCTTGATGCGCAGCCAGCGCCCGTCCCTGACCGGGTCCTTTTCCTTCTTCTCTTCGACCAGCGGGCTGGTGTGGATCTGGGTGGTGCGCGACAGCCCGTGCTGGTCGGTGGCGCCGCCGCCGGTCACCAGCGCCTTGCGCATGTCGAGCGCGTCCTTGTAGCGCCCGTCGGGGCGAGACTTCAGGCCCTTGTCGACGAAAGCGTCCACCCAGGCGGGCAGATCGGGGCGCAGCGCCGTGGGCGGCTCGTAATTGCCGACGGGCAGCAGGCCGGTCAGCAGCTCGTAGAACATCACGGTCACGGCGTACAGGTCGGCGCGCTGGTCCACGTTGGCGGCGTCGCGGGCCTGCTCGGGCGCCATGTAGCCGGTGGTGCCCATGGCGACCTCGGCCATGGTGGCGTTGCTGACCTCGAAGTTCTTGGCGATGCCGAAGTCCAGGATCTTGATCTGGAAGTCGGGCGTGCCCGGCTTGCCCTTCAACATCACGTTTTCGGGCTTCAGGTCGCGGTGCACCGTCACTTCGTGCGCGGCGGTCAGGCCGTCGAGCAGCGACTCGACGATGGTGACGGCCTCGTTCATGGGCACGGCCTGGCCGCTGGAGTCCGCCTCGTTGATCACCTTGCGCAGCACGATGCCGGGGAAGAACTCCATGCTGATGTGCCAGCGGCCCTTCCACTCGAAGATGTCGTGGGTGGCGATGATGGCCGGGTGGCGGATCTTGCGGGCGATGCGGCCTTCGCTCTTGAAGCGCTCGACCAGTTCCTCGTTGTCAATCAGCTGCGGGTTGATGACCTTGAGGCAGCAGAATTCCTCATCCTGGAACTTGTCGCGGCACAGCAGCACGGTACCCATGCCGCCGCGGCCCAGCTCGCGCTCGACCTTGTAGCGGTCAAGCACGATGGTGCCAGGGTCGTACGAAACGCCCTCGACTTCGAAGACCAGGTCGTCGCCGTCGTGGACGCGCCCGATTTCGTCGGGCTGGGACGCGCGATCTGACGAACACTCTCCCAGTGCGGCGCCGCAGTTAATACAGAACTTGGCTTCCTTGGGGTTCTGTGTGCCGCATGCGGGGCAGTTCTGCATGGCCGACCGTTCTACGCCGTGAAAGTGAGCGGAAAAAGTATAGCGGCGGCAAGTTGCCGCGTCACCCCCGCCGGTGCTTGCCGAATCGGCGCAAGTAGCGTAGTTTCCATGCGTTGCCCGGGCTGGGGCGTTGAACGATGCAGGCTTATGGCACTTGTCCTCGCGAAGTTTTCCGCACTGCGCACGCTGGAGTATTTCCGCGTGCCCCGGGACCTTTCGCTCAAGGTCAATGACATGGTGGTGCTGCGCACCAAGCGCGGCACGGAGATGGGGCAGGTGAAAACCGCCCCCGGCGAGCCCGAGCTGGGCCCACGCGACTCCGTGGGCGGAGAGGTGCTGCGCCGCACCACACTGGAAGATTCCGAGCAGTTCCGCGCCTCAAGGGCCAAAGATTACCGCCCCCTGCGCCGCGCCTTCCGCGAATTGGCCGCGAAGTACCGCCTGCCTGTGCGCTTCGAAGCCGCCGAGGAACTGCTGGGCGGCGACAAGCTGGTGGTCTACTTCAGCAGTGAAGACCGCGTCGATTTCCGCGACCTGGTCAAAGACCTTGCTGAACACGCGCCCGACCAGCGCATCGAGTTGCGCCAGGTGGGCGCCCGCGACGCCGCCCGCCTGACCGGCGACGTGGGCGTGTGCGGCGTCGAGCTGTGCTGCATCAGCTACATCATCGACTTCGTGCCCGTCAGCATGAAGATGGCCAAGTCCCAGCGCATCAGCCTGGACCCCAACAAGATCAGCGGCCAGTGCGGGCGCCTGAAGTGCTGCCTGAAGTACGAGGACGACCTCTATAACGAGCTGAAGCAGAACGTGCCCCAGGAAGGGCAGCCCGTGGTGTGCGACGGGCGCGACTGCCACGCCTGCAACGTGGACATCCTGCGCCAGAAGGTCACGGTCGATTTCGGCGACGGCAACCGCGAAGAGCGCGACATCACGGAAATCCAGTTCGAGGCCGGCTGGTCGGAAAAAGACATCCGCCGCTACCGCAAGGAGCGCAAGGCGCAGATCCGCGCCGAGAAAGAAGCCCGCATCGCCGCCCGCGAAGCCCGGGCCGACCGCCGCGCCCAGCCGCGCCCGGAATCGGTGGACCGTCGCCAGGCCCAGGAGGTCGTGCACCCCGCCCGCCGCGCGGAGGACGAAAACCCGGAGCCAGGCCCCGAATCCGCTGAAACACCGGTGGCGGAAGACCTGCCGGAGCCCGCTGACGCTCCCGAGGAAGCCGACGCCCCGGAACTTGATACCGCCGAAGACGCGTCGGATGCCGACGATTCCGAGCCGGACAGCGACACGCCCGAACAGGCCGGCCCCGGCGGCGATCAGCGCCCCAAGCGCCGCCGTCGCGGCCGTCGCCGCGGCCGACGCAAGCCGGGCGAGAGCGCACCGCCGCCGGCCGATCCGCAGTAGACCAGAGCCGCCGCCGGCCGAGTCCGTTGCAACCGGACGGCCCGCTTTCGCGTTAATTCCCGTTGCATGAACGGGCAAGAGAGGCCAAAACAGCGCCATGACCGAGTTACAACGACCAATCTACATCACGACGCCGCTCTACTACGTCAACGACGAGCTGCACATCGGCCACGCCACCACCACGATCTACGCCGACACGCTGGCCCGTTTCTGGCGCGACTGCGGACGGCCCGTGCTGTTCCTGACCGGCAGCGACGAGCACGGCCAGAAGATCCACAAGGCGGCCACGGCGGCCGGCACCACGCCGCGCGGCTTCGCCGACCGCATCGTCGGCAAGTTCAACGAGCTGTGGGAGAAGCTGGACGTCCAGCACGACATTTTCATCCGCACCACGGATCCCTTCCATGAGGCCGCGGTGCAGAAGGTGTTCGAGCGCCTGAAGGCCGCCGACCTGCTGTACAAGTCGGCTTACAAGGCGCTCTACTGCGTGGAGTGCGAGACCAACTACACCGAGAAAGACCTGGTGGAGGGCGCCTGCCCGGTGCACAAGACCAAGCCCCAGGTTGTGGAAGAAGAAAACTACTTCTTCAAGCTGTCCGCCTTCACCGAGAAACTGCAGAAGCACATTGAAAGCCACCCGGACTGCATCGTGCCGGAGCCGCGCCGCAACGAGATACTGGGCAAGCTGCGCGAAGGCCTGAACGACACCAGCGTAACCCGCGTGCAGTTCGACTGGGGCGTGCCCCTGCCCTGGGAGCCCAGGCACGTGATCTGGGTCTGGACCGACGCACTGGTCAACTACATCAGCGCGCTCGGCTGGCCCGACAACGACCACTTCCCCACCGACGAGTTTCCCGGCCGTGCGCGCCATCAGCACGCGACGCCGCCCGGCAGCAAACCCTTCGAATACTGGTGGCCCGAGGCCGTGCACATCGTGGGCAAGGACATCCTGTGGCACCACAGCGTGATCTGGTGGAGCGAGCTGCTGGGCGCAGGCGTACAGCCGCCGAAGCAGGTGTTCGCGCACGGCTGGTGGCAGGTCGAGGGCGACAAGATGTCCAAGACGCTGGGCAACGTGATCCGCCCGGGCGACATTGCCGATAAATACGGCCGTGACGCCCTGCGCTATCACATCCTGCGCGAGGGGCCCCAGCGCGGCGATTCCGACTGGCGGCAGGCCAGCTTCGAGACGCGCTACAACGCCGACCTGGCCAACGGGCTTGGCAACCTGGTCAATCGTTCGCTCAACATGCTGAACAAGTACTTTGACGGCGAGGTGCCGGCCGAATGCAAGTTCGAGCACGAGAAGCTGGAAGGCCTGCGCCAGGACCTGATCGGCCACGTCAACGACCTGTCGGACCGCCTGCTGACGGGTGTGCGCGCCTTTGACCTGAATGCGGCACTGGAGCAGATCTGGGTGCTGGTGCGCGACGCGAACGCCTTCGTCAACGAAGCCGCGCCCTTCAAGCTGGCCAAGGACCCCGCCCGCAGGCAGGACCTGCAGGCCAGTATGCACGCGCTGTGCGAGGTGGTGCACGCGCTGGCCTACGCGCTGAAGCCCTTTTTGCCGGACGCGGCGCAGCGCATTGCGGAGCAGCTGGGCATCGACCTGGCGGAGCGGCTGCCGGTCGCGCTGAACTGGGGACGCCTGCTGCCGGGCCACAAGATCGGCACGCCGGCGCCGCTGTTCCAGCGCCTGGAGTAGGAACGTTCGGGAAATGGACGAAGACCAGGAACAACCAGGACCGATCGACGTCGAGGGCCTGCTGCTGCAGGTGCGGCGCAAAGACCCGCGCTATCGGGCCGCGGCCTATCATTTCATCCTGTTCCAGGGCATCGAGTACACACTGCGCCAGCACCTGGGTGTGCCTCAGGGCCAGTTTCGCCACATGAGCGGACGGGAGATCTGCCGGGGCCTGCGCGAGCTGGCGCTCAGTGAGTTCGGCCCGCTGGCGCGCGACGTGTGGGCCTGGTGGGGTGTGCACACCACGCGTGACTGGGGCGAGATCGTGTTCAACCTGATCGAGGTCGGGCTGCTGCACGCCCAGGACGACGACTGCGTCGAAGACTTCGACAACGTCTACGACGTGGACGAAGCGCTGACTCCGGCCCGGGTGAAGTAGCGCCACGGCCGTGCCGCTACAGCATTCGTTGCAGCACTGCAGTCACGGCTTCAGCTGCCAGGCTGCGGGTGTCGAAGGCGACCAGCTCCAGCCCTTCTTCCGGGGCGGGAAGCTCGAACCGGGCGCGGGCCTGCTCCAGCAGGTCGGCCGTCGCGTCGCTTACCCTTGACGGGTCAAGAACGCGCTTCTTCATGCGCTCGCGCACCACCTGGTCGGGCGCGTCACAGTGCACGAACAGCGCGTGGCCGCCTGCCCGCCTTGCCGACTCCACGGCCTGTTTGCGGCCTTGGGCCATGGCGAACTGGGCGTCCAGCACCAGGCCGGCGCCGGCCGTGGCAACCGCGGCGTACAGTTCGTCGTACACTTTCACCGACATCTCGTGGCTGTAGGCCTCCTGGGGCAGCCGCTCGCTGGGCGCCACGCCGCACAGCTGCTTGCGCACCACGTCGCTGTTTACCACCGGCCAGCCGAAGTGGGCGCCGATCGCGTCGGCCACGGTGCTCTTGCCGCAGCCCATGATGCCCATCACCACGATGACGTGCGGCTCACGCGCGTGGAAGCCGGCCAGCGCGAAGTGCGCGGCCGCCTGCTCGCGGGCGCGCTGCTTCTGTGTTTCGGGCACCTCGGGTTCGTGCAGCTGCAGCGCCGTCACCTTTCCCATCACGCAGGCGAGGTGCGCCTGGTAGTAGCGGCGCAACGGCTCGGGGTAGTCGTCCCGTGCGACTTCGCGGTAGGCGCTGAATACGTGTGCCGCCATATCGAACGCGCCCAGCGACTCCAGGCCGGTGGCCAGAAAGGCCACCTCGCACAGGGTGTCGAGCCGCCGGAACAGCGGGTTGAACTCGATGCAGTCGGTGATGATGGGTCGCCCGTCCACGAACGCGATGTTTGTCGGCTTCAGATCGCCGTGGCCGTCGCGGATGCGGTCTTCAGCCACGCGCGCCGCGAAGACTTCGGGGTGGCGCTCAAACCAGCCGCGCAGCAGGGCGTCCAGCCGCCGCCAGCGCTCGCGTGACAGGCAATCCGGCACGAAGGCCTCGCACTCGGCGATGTTGGCCACCGTGTTGTGGCGCAGGTTTCCGGGCAGGCCGGCGGCGCGCACTTCGTCAGTGGCGGGCTCGGCGCGATAGGCCTGCACCAAGGCGCGCATCAGGGAGATGATGTGCGTCTCATCGAGTTTGCCGTCGCGCATCAATGCCGGGAGCCAGGCGTCGTCGGGAATGCGCTTCATGATCACGCAGTAGTCGACCACGTCGCGAGAGGATTCAGGCAGGTCTTCACGCAGCTCCCCCACCGCCAGCTTGCCGTCGCGCTCACGAACCTCGGCCACGCCGAGGTAAATGTCGGGTGCAAAGCGGCGGTTGAGCTGCAGCTCGTTCAGGATCATCTGCCGCCGCAACTCGAGCGTGGAGTAATCCAGGAACGGGAATTTTACCGGCTTCTTCAGCTTGTAGGCGCGCTCGGCCGTCAGCAGCACCAGGTTGGCGTGGGTCTGGATCTCGCGCTCGACGGGCAGGTCAAATGGCAGGCCGCTGTGGTGCATGAACTGGTTGTAACCGCAATGCGGGTCTCGCGCCAAGGCGCAAGGCTTAAACAGAAACGGCGGCCCGAGGGCCGCCGTTCATGGTTGGCTTGCTTACTGGCCACCCCAGCCGGGACGGCGCATTTCTTCATCGTTGAGGTCGATGACCTTGGCGTTCACGACGATCACCAGGTTGTACTGTTCCTTGTCGCGGCCCTGGCGCTTGAAGAGCATGCCGAGCAGCGGGATGTCGCTGAGGATCGGCACACCGCTCTCGATCCACTTGTCGCGCACGGTCTTCAGGCCGGCGATCACGACGGCGCCGCCGTCCGGCACGCGCACGGTGGTCTGCACGGTCTGCAGCTTGATCTCGGGAATCTGGATCGTCACGGCGCTGGTGGGGCCCAGCGTGGTGGTGAAGGTCGGGATCGGCAGCAGCAGCTCCGCCACTGTGGGCTGCACCTCGATGGTGATGAAGCGGCGGTCGTTGCTGACCGTGGGCTTCACGTCCAGCACCATGCCGTCCAGGATGGTGTCGATCACGGGGTTGGCGATGGCGGCCGTGGTGGCCGTCTGCAGCTCGAAGTCCTGCACGTACGGGATCTGGGTCACGATGGTGATGTTCGCGCGCTGGGTGTTGAACGCGCTCAGGCGGGGTGCGGTCAGCACCCGTGCCTTCTTGCGCTTCTGCACGGCGACGATCACCGCGTTGATCTGGGTCAGGTCAACGAAGTAGGCGAACTGCATGGCGAAGCCGCCGTTGTTGGTCAGCATGTTGCCGAGGGCGTTGTCGTAGATGTGCTCGAAACGGCCGCGGATGTCCTGGTTGAAGTTGACGGGCGGGTTGTTGGGGTCCTGGTTGTTGAAGAAGATACCCGAGGTCGGGTTGGCCGGGGCGATGCCGCCCGAGCCGTTGTCGAACTGGCCGCCGGCGTTGTCTTCGGGACCGGTAGTCACGTCCTCCAGGGTGGTGTTGGCCTGGTTCGGCACCTGGGCCGGACCGCCGTTGCCGCGGAAGTCGATGCCGAAGTCCTGCAGGTAGTCGTCTTCCACGCTGATGAAGCGTACCTCGATGTTGACCATCAGGCCGGCGATCTTGCGCAGTTCGTCCAGGAAGTCGCGCAACTCGGCCTGCACCTGCGGGGTATGGGTGGCGACCAGCTGTCCGCCGAAGAACTTGAGCGCGTTGGGCTCGTTCCAGCTGTCCGGCGCGACGGACTCGGTGACCAGCTCCTCGATGCGCTCGATGTCGAGGGTCCGCTCAGACTCCTCGGGATAGACGATGCTGGGGCCGCCGGCGGTGTCGTCGGCACCGGAAAGCCGGATGCGCGGGCCGATGAACTCGGTGATGTTGAAGGTCAGGTCGCGCACGTCGTGCACGCGGGTGACCACCGAGCTGGCATCCGGCTCCGGATCTTCGCCCACCACGAACAGTACGCCGAAGCGGTACTGGGTCTCGAGGTCGAGGTCGGTCAGGATGATGTTCAGCGCGCTGCCCAGCGGGATGCTGTCCAGCGAGATGCTGACCGGCTCTTCGCCGCTGCTGCTGGCGACGTCCGGGTGAAGGCGGATCGGCACGCCGGCCTTGCGCTGGATGTCCGCGATCACGTTGGTGAGCGTCTCTTCTTCATAGACGACGTCCACGATCTTGGATTCCAGGGCGTTCTGGATCTTCTGCATCTCCGGGTCGAGCTGCACGGCGTCCTGCGAAACAGCGCGGCGGGCGCGGATGCGCTCGGCCAGCAGGCCGGTCGGGTAGCGCAGCATTTCGGTCTGCGGCACCATCGCCTCGCGCAGCTGGCGCAGGGTCTCCTGGTAACCGGCAATGCGCCTTTCGAAGGTGTCGCGGTTCATCTGGATCAGGCGGCGGTCCGCAATGTCCCGCTTCAGATCGTCGGCCTGGCGGAACTGCGGGTCCAGGAACAGGATGCGGTCCACGATCTCGGTGGCCGTGCGGAAACGGCGCAGCTCGAGGTTGTAGACGGCCTGGCGCCACAGCTCGACGATCTCTTCCTTGCGGCGGTCTTCCTCGGCCTGGCCTTCCAGGTCGCGCATGCGGCGCTCGCGGCGCAGGGCCTCTTCCTCGAGGGCCTTGCGTGAGCGCTGCAGCTCCACGCGGGCACGGTCAAGGCCGGCCTGCGCGATGGTGTCGAAGTCCTTGCTGAGCTCGGCGCCGTAGGGCGCGAACTTCACCAGCCGGCGCAGCTTCTCCCAGGAGTCGATCGCGGCGGCCCAGTCGCCCGAGGCCTCGGCGGCCTTGGCGGCGTCGTAGGTGCGGGCAGCCTCGATCTCGTACTCTTCCTGCGCGGCGGCGGGCATGTCGGCCCAGCGCGGCGCCAGGGCGGTGCCCTCTGACAGCAGGTCACGCACCTCATCGAGCAGCGCGACCACGTCCTTGCTGTCCGTGCCCGGCTTCAGGGCCAGGGCGCGCTCGAAGTAGCGCTCCGCTTCATCGAGGGCGTTGGCCTTCATGGCGATCACGCCACGGTCCTTCAGCCACTTGTACTCGACGTCGCGGCGGCGGTCGTTGTCGAACACCTCGCGCGACTGCTTGTCGTCCTTGCCCACGTCCGCGCCGCGCGTCGTTTCATCGACCCGCTTGCCGGTGTCGGTCGCGCCGGCCGTGCCCGTGCGTTCGCCGCCCGGGTTGTCGACCAGGTTGCCGGGCGCGCCTTCGCCGGTGCGCTCGTAGCCCTCGGGTGCGGCGTCTTCGGCCGTGTCCTCGGAGGCATAGACATTGTCGTCAGGCGTCTCGACGTTGCGCCCGGAGTTGCCCTGGAACGGCATGACGGAGCAGGCCGTGATGGCAACGCAGGTGAAGGTCAACGCAAGTACAGCACGCAGGTTCCGCAATGTGACTCTCATTGAGCGTAGTCCTCGCCTTGGGGTCCGCGACCAACGACAACTCGGCAATCAGCCGGGGGGCCGTTGTCGCAATACACCAGGGGAACCAGGGGTCCGCAAATCGGGGGGTAACGAGAAGGTTAGCCACGGCGCAAGGTGCGTCAAGCACGAAACCCGAAGGGAAAGGCCACCGGTTCGTCACTGTCGAACCATGCGTCGAATCGCCCAAATAGTAACGCATATCACAATTTTTTTCAAATTCCGGACCCCTCACCGGACGACCCCTCCCGCCGCCAGTGTTGGGACTGACATGTGACTTTCGTTTTGTGTCCTCTGAACAGGAGACGGCGATGCGTATCGGCACAAGTCTGTTGGCGGCGGTAGTGTTGATTCTGGTGGGTGTCGGGCTGGGAACCGCGTTCTCGGACCCCAAAGGCGAAGCGGCCAGGGAGGCCAAAGGAGCAAAGGAGGCCAAGGGCAAGAAAAACATGGAAGAAGCCTGGGCAGAATTGATGCAGACCACCGAGCAGCACACATGGCTGGCCGAATTGGCCGGCGAATGGAACGTCGAAGCCCGCATGTGGAAGGATGGCGTCGAAGAGCCCATCTCGCTGCACGGCAGCGCCACGGTGACCAGGGTGTTTGACCGCTTCATCTTCGAGGAACTCACCATCGGCGAGGGCGACATGCAGATCAAGGCCCGCGGCCACATCGGCTATGACACCAGCAACGAGGAGTTCTGCTCGAGCTACATCACCAGCAACTGCATTGCGATCCATGTCCTGACCGGCCAGCGCGAGGACAACACCCTCAGCGTCAGCGGCAGCTGGCACGAGAAGGGACTCGACAACACCAAGGTCACACAGCGGCTGGTGTGCGCCCGCAAAGACAAGGACAACCACACCACCACCATCTTCGCCCGCTACGGCAGCGGCCCCGAAAACAAGCAACTGGAGCTGACCTACACCCGAAAGCAGTAAGCCGGTCGGACAGGGCCAGGCACGCTCCGCGCCTGCCCCTCTTTCACGGAACGCTGAAAGGGGACAGTCACCAAAGGTGACTGTCCCCGGTCTTTGCCTAGCGGCGGAAGTTGTCGCCGCTGATGCCCAGGCGGCCGCCCCTGAGGCGTAAGCTGATGGTCAGTCCGTCGCGCACCACGGTCAGGCTTACGCTGTCGGCTTCGCCGGTGGCCTGCACTTCCTTGATCAGCTTTTCCATGTTCGTGATCGTGACGCCGTTGTACTCGATGATCAGGTCCCCCACCTGCACGCCGGCTTCCGCGGCCTGGAATCCCTCCGCCACCTGGGTGATCTTCACGCAGTTGGGCGGGCCGAGGTTGAGGCTGACCGCGTTGCCGCCGCGGTTCACGCTGGCGGTCACGTAGCTCTGGGGGCCGTCCTGGGCGTACGCCATCACGTAGTACTCGCCCTCGGGCAGGAACGCGAAGTCGGCGGTGTTGCTCTTGCCGAGCTGGGCGTAGCGGCTGATGTAGCCGCCCTCTCGACTGGTCTTGGAAATCGAGATCGACACGCCCTCCTTGTTCTTCAATTCCGGCGCCAGCTCGACCGTTACCGTCAGCGTGCAGCGCTCGTCCACCGAGATGTCCAGCAGGTTCTCGCCCGCCGACAGGCGCACCTGCTGCTGGTGCAGCTGGTCCTGCTGGTTGAACTCGACGCTGAGGCTGTAGTCGCCGGGCTGCAGGTTTTCGGCGAGGTAGTTGCCCTGGGCGTCAATCGCGTAGTACTGGCCTCCCTCGTCCATCTTGCGCCGGCGCTTCTCCACCTTCTTCTCTTCCTCGCGCAGGCCCGGCGTCAGGCGCACATAGCAGTTCTGCGGCACGCGCCCGGCCAGCGAGCTGACCTTTCCCTTCAGGCTGGCCGCCGGCTGGAACACCACGTCCACGGTGTTCGAGCCGCGCCGCACCTGCACCTCCTGCGTCACGGGCGGGAAGCCCTGGGCCTGGACTGTCATGTTCCATGCGCCTTCCTTCAGGCCCATGTACTCAAGTTCGCCCCTGGTTCCGGCGGGCAGCTGCACGGCCGAGCCGTACTGTCCTTCGGCGTCGATGAACCATGCGTACTGGGGCGTGACGGGATTGTTGGCGGTGTCCTTGCCGACGATCTTGACGCGACAGCCGGCATCAAGGCTGAAGTCTGCATAGTTTTCGCCGCCCACCAGGGTGATCTCGCGGCTTTCCGTGAAGCTTCCCATGGTGGCGGTGACGGTCACCTTGCCGGGGCGCAGGCCCTCAATGCGGTACCTGCCGGAGGCATCGGTGTAGCCGGACATGCCGCCCCACAGCTCGCCGGGGATGTAGCCCGGCTCGATCAGCTCTTCCTCCAGCAGGCGCTTTTCCACATCCTTGAGGGACTGCACCGCCGAGATGCGCTCCTCGAGTTCCAGCTTGTCCTCCAGGCCCCGTTCGTAGAAGGGCGCGTAGCCGCCTCCCTGGCCTTCGCCGTTCACGGTCACACTGACGCTGGGCATCGGGTTGCCGTCTGTCGAGGTAACCGTGCCGCTGAGAACCGCGGCCTTCAGCAGCTTCACCTGCACGCTGCCGCCCTCGGCCTTGAGTTCAAAGGCCTCGTTCTTGTCCTGCACCCAGCCCTGGGCGTAGACCGCCACCATCAGCTTGCCGGCCTTGGCACGGATGCGGAACTTGCCCTCCGCGTCGCTGAAGCTGGCGGACGCCAGGTGCTCGAACCAGCCCTGGCCGTTGTCGATGCTGACCGTCACGCTCCACTGGCGCGGCAGGCTGCCGCTGTCCGTGGTCAACACGCCGTCGAGCAGCGCCGGCACATCGAACTGGAAGTCGGCGCGGCCACCCGCGCGCACCACCTGCTGGCTTTCGCCCACCTCTGCGCTGGTGGCGGTCACGCGGTAGCTGTGGCCCTCGGCCAGGCCGCTGAGGTCAAAACGGCCCGTCGCGTCCGTGAAGGTGACGCGGGTGTTGCGCTCAAGTTCACGGAAGTAGAGCTCGTAGGCCTTGCGGGTGGCGGGAATGTCGTTGGGGTCCCACTGCGGTGCTGCGGGCTCGACGCCGGTGCTGATGGCGGTGATCTTCATGCCCTCGACGGCGCGCCCGTCGGTGTACTTCACGCTGCCCTTCAGCGTGGCGTCGCCGACGTCCTCGGGATCGAAAGCGACCGGCGGCAGGGGCTGCTCGGGCGGCGGCTCAACGGGGCGCGGGCGTGGCCGGGGCTGGGCCGGCGTCTCGAGCGGTGAGCAGGCGTTGGCTTCGCCCGCGGGCTCAAGGTTGGCAGGCAGGTTGGCGACCACGGTGTTGTTGGCGGGCGCGTTGCCCGCGCTGATGAAACCGTAGACGCCGAACAGCACGGCTATCACGGTGACCACGAGCTGGATCAGGCTGAAGGCGGAAAGTCTCGGCTTACGCATGGCATCCCCGTCTGGTGCGGTGTCAGCAGTTGGACGCAAGCGCGGCCGGGGAGTTCCTGTAAATGTGCGTAAAAAGCAACCGGAGGCCGTGTTCGGCCCCCGATCACTTTTCCCGAGGCGTTGCGGCTAGGCCTTGCTGCCGCCGAAGACCTTCTTGAAGAACCAGGCGATGGGGTCGTAGTAGCGATCCACCACGCGTTCCTTGATGGGGATGATGCCGTTGTCGGTGATGCCGATGTGCTCGGGGCACACCTCGGTGCAGCAGCGCGTGATGTTGCACCAGCCGCTGCCGAATTCCTTGCGGATCTTGGGGATGCGGTCTTCCGTGTCGAGCGGGTGCATCTCGAGCTGCGCCAGCCGGATCATGAAGCGCGGGCCCACGAACTGGTCGTGCTTGCCGTGGTCGCGCAGCACGTGGCAGACGTCCTGGCACAGGAAGCACTCGATGCACTTGCGGAACTCCTGCACGCGTTCGATGTCTTCCTGCATCATGCGGTGGTTGCCGTCGGCCTCGCGCGGGCGGGGCTTGAGCGGCGGGATGCGCTTGTTCTGCTCGTAGTTCCAGCTGACGTCCGTCACCAGGTCCTTGATCAGCGGGAAGGTCTTGAGCGGCTGCACCGTGATGGTCTCGCCCGGCTCAAAGGTGTTCAGGCGCGTCATGCACGAGAGGCGCGGCTTGCCGTTGATCTCCATGCTGCATGAGCCGCACTTGCCGGCCTTGCAGTTCCAGCGCACGGCGAGGTCGCCGGCGTGCTCAGCCTGGATGCGGTGGATGCCGTCCAGCACCACCATGCCGGGCTGTGTTTCCACGGTGTACTCGACGAACTTGCCGCCGTCTTTGTCGCCTCGCCAAACTCGGAATGTACGCGTTGCCATGGTTCAGCTCTCAGGCGGGAGGCGGCAGGCGTCAGTGCCTGCGGCCTTCTCCGCGATCTTCCGGCGTGCCGGCGGTTTCTGCCGCCCGCCGCCTGCTTTCTGCCGCCTCTTCCCTACTTCACTTCCGCCCCGACCTTGCCTGACTCGAGGTCTTCGATCTTGCTGTACGCGATCTCCACCAGGCCCTGCGGGCCGGGGGCGCGTTCGCGCTTCTCGACCACCATCTCGCCGTCCTGGCCGCGCTTGATGAAGATGTTGTACTTCAGCCACTCGTCGCGCTCGCCGGGGAAGTCGTCGCGCGTGTGTGCGCCGCGGCTTTCCTCGCGCATCAGCGCCGCCCGCGTCACCGCCTCGCTGCTGATCAGCAGGTTGCGCAGGTCCAGCGCCGTGTGCCAGCCGGCGTTGTACTGGCTGGTGGCGTGGGCCTTGGCCGTGGCCGCTTCCTTCTTCAGCTCCTGCAGTTTCTCGACGGCCGTTTCCAGCTCGTGCTTGACGCGGATGATGCCCACGTTGTGGCTCATCATCTCCTGCAGTTTTTCCTGCACCATGAAGGGGTTTGCGCCCGACTCGCGGTTCAGGATTTCCGTGGCGCGCCGGATGATCGACAGCACCTGCTCGTTGTCGACCTGGCCGGCGCCTTGCTTGTCGGCGTACTCGCAGGCGCCGTCGCCCGCGCGTTTGCCGAACACGATCAGGTCGCTCAGCGAGTTGCCGCCCAGGCGGTTCGCGCCGTGCAGGCCGGCCGCGCACTCGCCCGCCGCGAACAGGCCGGGCACCGTGGTCATCTGCGAGTCGGCATCGACCCGGATGCCGCCCATGAAGTAGTGCAGCGTGGGGCCGACTTCCATGGGATCGGTGGTGATGTCCACTTCCGCCAGTTCCTTGAACTGGTGGTACATGCTGGGCAGCTTCTTCTTGATCAGCTCCGCGGGCAGGCGGCTGGCAATGTCGAGATACACGCCCCCGTGCTCGGAGCCTCGACCGGCCTTGACTTCGGCGTTGATGGCGCGGGCCACCACGTCGCGGGTCAGCAGCTCCGGCGGCCTGCGGGCGGATTTGTCGCCCTTGAGCCAGCGGTTGGCTTCTTCCTCGCTGTCGGCGGTCTCCGGGGCGAAGCGCTCCGGGATGTAGCCGAACATGAAGCGCTTGCCTTCCTTGTTCTTGAGAATGCCGCCGTCGCCTCGCACGCCTTCGGTTACCAGCGTGCCGCGCACGCTGGGCGGCCACACCATGCCGGTCGGGTGGAACTGCGTGAATTCCAGGTCCATCAGCTCGGCGCCCGCGATGTAAGCCATGGCCAGGCCGTCGCCGCTGTATTCCCAGCTGTTGCTGGTCACGCGCCAGGCCTTGCCCGCGCCGCCGGTGGCCAGCACCACGGCCTTGGCCTTGAACAGCACGAAGCGCCCGGTCTCGCGCCAGTAGCCGACCGCCCCCACCACGCGGTCGCCGTCTTTCAGCAGGTCGAGGATCGTGCACTCCATGTGCACGTGGATGCCCTGGTGCACGCCGTGGTCCTGCAGGGTGCGGATCAGTTCCAGGCCGGTGCGGTCGCCGACGTGGGCCAGGCGCGGGTAGCGGTGGCCGCCGAAGTTGCGCTGGCTGATCAGGCCGGTCTTGGTGCGGTCGAACACCGCGCCCCATTCCTCAAGTTCGCGCACGCGCTCGGGCGCTTCCTTGGCGTGCAGCTCCGCCATGCGCCAGTTGTTCAGGAACTTGCCGCCGCGCATGGTGTCGCGGAAGTGCACCTTCCAGTTGTCGCGCGCGTCCACGTTGCCCATGGCGGCCGCCATGCCGCCCTCGGCCATCACGGTGTGGGCCTTGCCGAGCAGGCTCTTGCACACCAGGCCGGTGTTCTTGCCCTGTGCGGCGCAGGCGATGGCGGCGCGCAGGCCGGCGCCGCCGGCGCCGATCACGAGCACGTCGTGTTCGAAGGTCTGCAACTCAGATACGTCAGGTCCGGCCATAAGTCAGGTTTCAGGTTACAGGTGTCAGGTTTCAGGGCAGGTTCGGGCCACGCGCCCTGAATCCTGACACCTGAAACCTGGTTTACCAGGTGTTCAGGTCGGTAATCACGCCGCGGGAAACCATCATCACGTAGAAGTCGGTGAACGCGACCCAGAACAGGCTCAGCCACGCGAACAGCATGTGGCGCTGGTTGTACCAGGTCGACTTCTTCCAGATTGTGAGGCGGAACTTGCTGGCGCCGTCGCAGCTGAAGCAGTTCAGTTTGCCGCCGATCAGGTGACGCCACGAATGGCAGCCGAAGGTGTAGCCGCTCAGCAGCGTGGCGTTCATCACCATCACCAGCGTGCCCACGCCGATCCCAAACTTGCCGTTCTTGAAGAACGCGGCGAAGGCTTCGTACCACAGGCACACCAGCAGGAACAACGCGCCGTACAGAGCATAACGGTGCAGGTTCTGGAACAGCAGCAGCGCCGTCTCGCCCCGGTACTTCAGCGGCGCGCCCGCCACCGCGCATGCCGGCGGCGAGGCCGCGAACGCGCGATAGTAGGCCTTGCGGTAGTAGTAGCAGGTGAAGCGGAACGCGATCGCCAGACCCGGGAAAAAAGAACGCCGGCGACTGCGGCAGGAACTTCGGCCACCAGCTCGGGAAGGCGCCCAGCCACGCGTGGCTGACCGGGATCGCGCCCGCATAACCCGAGGCCGGCGTGAACAGCGGCGGCGCGCCGGTGGGGCTCACGTACGGGTTCGCCCACAGCCAGGTGCCCTGGAATGCGCGCACCGTGAGGTAGCCGAAAAACAGGGTCAGCCCGGCCGCCGTCAGCACAGGCCCGACCCACCACTTGTCGCTGCGGCGGGTAGCGGCAAAGCCGCTTTCATGGCCACCTATGGACGCTGCGGACGAGGTTGAGTTCATGGATGCAACTCCGGGAGTGACGCGACCCGTTTAATACTCCGCACCGCTTGGCGCAACTGCTGAATCCTGCGCGCGTTGAATGTGACTTCGCAGTCTGTTTGAGCATTCAAACGTTCCGGAATTTACCGTTATCTGCCGGTTGTTCTTTCACCTCGCGGACGCACAATCGCCCCCGGTTGAGCGCCCATGAGCAAACACCCCGAACTTCCGGCCTCCGAGCGCCTGGTCGTGCTGCTGATCGCGGCCGTGCACTTCATCAACATTCTCGATTTCATGATCGTGATGCCGCTGGGGCCCGACTTCGCCCTTGAGCTCGGCATCGCCACCCACCACATCGGGCTGATCGCCGGCAGCTACACCGCGGCGGCCGCCGTCTCCGGCGTGGCGGGCAGTTTCTTCCTTGACCGTTTCGACCGCCGCAAGGCGCTTGCCGTCTCGATGTTCGGCCTGGTGGTCGGCACCGCGCTGGCCGGCCTGTCCTGGAACCTGCCGACGCTGATCGGCGCGCGCGTGGTGGCCGGCCTGTTCGGCGGCCCGGCCACCGCCATCAGCCTGGCGATCGTGGCTGACGTCGTCCCGCGTGAACGCCGCGGCCGAGCCATGGGCACGGTGATGTCGGCCTTCAGCCTGGCCAGCATCGCGGGCGTACCGATCTCGCTGGAGATCGCGCACGCAGCCGACTGGCGCGCGCCCTTCTACAGCGTGGCGGCGCTGGGCGCGCTGATCAGCGCCGGGGCGATCTTCCTGCTGCCGCCGCTGAGGCTGCACCTGAAGGAGGGCATCACCCCGCCCGGCTGGGGGATGTTCAAGATGCTGACACGCCCGCTGCCGCTTTTGTCCGCGCTGGCGCTGATGGCCATGGTTACCAGCGCCTTTGCCGTGATACCGAACATCCCTTCCTACCTTGTGTTCAACCTGCATTACGAGGGCGAAGGCTGGATCGCCGACCTGCTGGCCTGGCTGGGCATCGACTACCGGCCCAGCGTGCTCGGCCCGCTCTATCTGATCGGCGGCACGGTCAGCCTGCTGGTGATCCAGCTGGTGGGACGCATGACCGACCGCTTCGGCAGCGCGGCCGTGAGCTGGGTGGGTGGCGCGCTGACCTGCACGATCATGTACATCTGGTTCATCAACTATCAGCCGCTGCCGGCGATGCTGCTGTTCGTGTTCTTCATGGGGGCCATGACCGTGCGCGGCGTGCCGGCCCGCACCCTGGACACCAAGGTGCCCATGGCCCACGAACGCGCGGCCTTCATGTCGATGCAGAGCGCGGTGCAACACACCACGCTGGCGATCGCGGCCAGCCTCTCCAGCTTCATCCTGAGCGAGAACCGGGACAAGAGCCTGGAAGGCATGCCGACGCTGGGGATCATCGCCGTGGTGTTCGCGATCCTGCTGCCCACGTTCATCACGCTGGCCGAGCTGGGCGTGCGCCGCCGCGACGCGAAGCAGCCCGATTCCCACGCGATCAAGCCGCCCGCCGCAGCCGGCATGGGCACCACCGCCCCGGTACCCGCCCGGGCGCCCGCCTCACCGGAGTGATTTGCGGGGCGCATGCCTGCAGCAGGGTGCTATCATGATTTCGGAGGCATCCATGGCATCCAGCAAGTCCATCACAGCCGACAACCCGACCCATGTGGTCGGGCGTGATGGCGTGAGGCGCGCCGTACAGGATCAGATGTCGCTGCAGGACTTCATGGCGCTGAACTGGCCGGAGGACCAGCACTGGGAATTGATCTGGGGGGCACCCGTCTTGACACCCGCGCCGATACCTTTTCATCAGCATCTCTACTTCGAACTTGGTTACTGGATGCGCCGCGAGCTCGAAAAAAAGCCTGAGTTCATCCTGTTGCCTGATGAAGACGTGCTGCTTCCCGGCTCCGAGAACTACCTGCGGCCGGACATCAACATCTTCCGCCGCGCGGAGGTTGACATGGCAAAGGTGCCCGTCCGCGCCCTGCCGGCCCTGGTAGTGGAGATTCTCTCACCGTCGACTGGCGGGCGCGACTGGGGCGACAAGAAGATCGCGCTGGCCGAAGCGGGCGTTCCTGAGTACTGGATCGCCGACCCGGCTACCGGCGCGCTCGCGATTCACGTCAATCCGGCCAAGGGCAACTACGACCCGCAGATCATGGACGCCGACGGCTTCCTCACCAGTCCGTTCTTCGGCCGCCGCCTGCGCATTCAGTTCGACGGCAAGACCTACAGGGTCGAAGCTCCCTGATCTCGCGGAGATTTCTTGCATCCCGTGAGACGAAAGACATAGTTGCGCCCTTCACGGAGGTAGCCATGGCGGCACTGTTGAAGGGAATCCCGGTTCTGCCCGCGGGCGATTTCGGCGCGGCTCTTTCCTTTTACAAGGACAAGCTGGGCTTCGACGAAACGTTCCGCGACAACAGCGAAGCCCCAGGCTACGTCGGCCTGAAACGCGACGACGTAGAGGTACACCTGGCCCGCGTGGATGGCGGCCTGGCCCGCACCGTCGGCGAGCAGACCATGGCCCGCTTCCTGGTGAACGACGTGGATGCACTCTTCACCGAGTACAGCAGGCACGCCGGCGTGATCCACCCCAACGGCAAGCTCGCCGACAAACCATGGGGCACACGTGAGTTCGCCGTGCTGGACCCCACCGGCGTCTGCATCACCTTCTATCGCAACGCCTAGTTCGCGGATCGTGACTCGTGGATCGTGGACCGCAGGATCCACGGTTTTTATTTTCGGCCCACGAACCACAATCCACGAAGCACGAATTTCGCTATGCTCCCCGCCATGATCGAAGTGTTTGACCTTGTTAAGACGTACGAAGGCGCCACGGCCGTGGACGGGCTGTCGTTCACCGTCAACCCCGGCGAAGTACTGGGCCTGGTGGGCCCCAACGGCGCCGGCAAAACCACCACCATGCGCTGCATCACCGGCATCCTGCAGCCCAGCGCCGGCGCGGTACGAGTGGCCGGGCTTGACCTCGGCCTCGACCCCGTCGGCGCCAAGCGCAACCTGGCCTTCGTGCCGGACGAGCCCCAGCTGTTCGACTACCTGACCATCGCCGAGCACCTGAAATTCTACGGCCGCGTCTACAACGTCCCCGACGCCGAAGCCCACGGCGCGGCGCTGCTGAAGGAACTCGAACTCACCGGCAAAGAGGACGCGCTGCCCGGCACGCTCAGCCGCGGCATGAAGCAAAAGGTCGCCATCGCCTGCGGCCTGCTGCACCGGCCGCGCGCCGTGCTGTTCGACGAGCCGCTGACGGGGCTGGACCCGGTGGCGATCCGCCGCATCAAGCAGACCATCAAGCGCCTGGCAGCGGAGGGCGCCGCCGTGATCATCTCGAGTCACCTGCTTGGGCTGGTAGAAGAAATCGCCACGCACCTGCTGCTGCTGCAGAACGGTAAAAAGGTGCTGCACGGCTCGCTGGCCGAGGTGCGCCAGAGCATCCCGGACCTGCAGGACAGCGGCCTGGAGGCCATCTTCCTGCGCGCCACGGGCTACGACGCGGAGCCGGCCTGATGCACCCGGCCCTGCGCTACCTGGCGTACCGGCAATCGGCGGGTGGGCTGAAGCACCGGCTGTCGCGGCTCAAGAACCCGCGCTACTTCGTGCCGGCGCTGCTGGCGATCGCTTACTTCTGGCTGAGTTTCGGCATGCCCGGCCTCGCGCCCTCGCGCGCGGGCGATGACGGCCACGACACCTTCGAGCGCCTGCGCGTGTTCATCGGGCCCGGCCTCGGGCTGATGCTGGCCATGGGCTGGGCCGTCGCCACCTCGCGCCCCGCGCCGGCGTTTACGCGACCTGAGGCTTCGCAGCTCTTCGTGCTGCCGTTCACGCGGCGCGAACTGGTGAACTACCGGCTGCTGCGGCCGCAGCTGATTTTCCTGCTGATCGGCGGTTTCGCGGCGCTGGGTTCATTGCGCAGCCCGCAGCTCAACCCGCTGTTCGCGGGCGCGGGCGGCTTTCTGCTGATGAACCTGCTGTCGCTGAACACCATGGCGGCGGCGCTGGCGAGCAACCGCATGAAGAACGCGGGCTGGCCGAAACCGCTGCTGTACCTGCCCTCGTTGCTGCTGATCGGCTGGGTGCTGGGTCCGCTGCTGTACAACTACCAGGTGATGGAGGCCGGCGACGAGGGCTGGCGCGAATGGCTGCTGAACCTGATGCAGGGCGGCAGCGCGGCCTGGGCCCACTGGCCGCTGCAGCAGCTGGCGCTGATGATCGGGGCGTCCGATCTCGCGCAGTTCGGCCGGGGCGCGGCCAGCGTGCTGGTCGCCTGCGCCGCGCTGTGGGCACTGTGCATGCTGCTGGTGGCGCCGTTCGAGGAACGCGCGCTGGAACTGGCCGAGACCACCGGCCGCAAGATCGAGGCCATGCGGCGCGGCGGCGCGTTCGCGGCGGCGGCCGGCAGCCTGAAGAAGACGCGCAGCACGCGGCTGAAGCTGAACGCGACGGGTCCAAGCTGGCGAGCGGTGTTCTGGCAGACGCTGGTTGCCGAGTGGCGCATCGGCATGTGGAAGCTGGCGATCGGCGTGGCGGGCATCCTGCTGGCGCTGGCGGTATTCGGCGAGCACTTCACGAAGTCGCGCGGCGTTGCGGTGTTCGCGATCGGGCTGTCGGCAGCGATGGGCAGCATGCTGCTGATGATGGGCCCGCGCATGATGGCAACCGGCTTGCACGCCGAGTTGCGCCGCCTGCCGCTGTGGAAGGGCCTGCCGATCACAGGCTACTCCCTGCTGCGCGGAAAGGTGTGGGCGGGCGCGCTGCTGGTGACGCCGGCGGCCCTGCTGATGATGACGGCCGCGGTGATCGCTTCACTGACGCTGTCGAAGTGGAACCAGGCGCCGGTCATCATGGGCGTTTACGCGGGGCTGATTCCGCTGGTGCCGGTGGCGGCGATGATGATGATCGGGCTGGAAAGCGCGGCGGTGCTGATGCTGCCGGCCTGGCTCAGCAGCACGCACAGCGAGCCGGGCTTTGAAACCATCGGGCGCAACCTGCTTTCGCTGATGGTGCGCATGGTGCTTGGTTCGCTGCTGGCGATCATACCTGGCGGGCTGTTCGCGATCGCCGCGGCGATCGGCCTGGCGCTGAAACTGCCTGCCCCCGGCTTCGCGATTGGCGGCGTGATCGCGGCCGTCGCGCTGGCCGCCGAAATGGAGGGCCTGCTGCTGCTGGTAGGCCGCCGCTTCGACGAAATGGACGCCACGCCCGAGTAGCGCCACGGCCCCGCTGCGGCGTGGCCGGGCCGGCAGCCCGCTCAGGAAACCGTGGCGGTTCACGCGGATTGGACTAGACTTGGCGAAATGCAAAGAGTGCTGATCCCTGCTGTCGTGCTGGTCGTTGGTCTGGTGCTCGGCTTTTTCCTGGGTTTCGCGCAGCGCCCCGCCGGTTCGCCATCCGCCGACAACCGCGCCGCGAGCGCACCGCCCGTTCCTGACACCGCGCAACTCCCACCACAGCAACTGCCGGCAACCGGGCCAGAAGAAACACCGCCTGCCCCGGAACCTGAGCCGGAAACCGCTCCGGACTACTCCTTCGAACTGCCCGACGTGCCGACCGGCGACGCTGAAGCAACCGGCGTGGTGCGGCTGCCGGACGGCTCGCCGTGCGCTGACCTGGCCCTGCGCGCGATCCCTTCCATGCCGGACAGCTTGTCGATCAAAAGCAAGCGCCGCCTGGGCGTCGATGAACGCACGGCCTACGAGGCCGCAGTGATCAGGTGGGAGACAGAGGCCTCGCGCGACACGACGAGCGGGCCGGACGGCAGCTTCAAGTTCGAGCGGCTCGCGCAGCAGACCTACAGCGTGGTCTGCCTCACACCCGGCTGGGAAATCAGTATGCAACAGGGAGTGACCCAGCCCGCTTTGACGCCCGGCGTCGAGCTGGTGCTGATCGCCACGCGCCTGGTCCGTGTGCCGCTGCGGGTTCTGCTGCCCGACGGAAGTGAGCCGGACCGCGCCCGGATAACCGCGCGTTCGATGGAAGGATCATCGTTCGTCTTCGGCTACTGGAAGCCCGACATGCGCAGCATCGAAACCGCAACGGGCGGCGTGAAGTTCTCGGCCCTGGGCGGGCCGGATGACAGTCTCGAGGCCCAGGCAATCGCGCAGATTCCCGCACAGGGCGAAGTCCCCGAAGTGGTGCTGCAGCTCAAGCGCCCGCCCGGCCTGTACCTGACGCTGGAGTTGCCGACGCCCTATTACCGGGAAGTCTCGGTCACGCTGCTGCCCGCGGAAGAGGCCCGCAAGCTGACCTCCGAGCCGTTCATGGCCCGCGGCGCCAAGACCTCGCGCAAGCTGAGCCCCACCTACTTGTACTACCCGGCGCTGCCGGCGGGCGAGTATGTGGCATTCGTGGGGATCAACCGCATGCTGGTGCTCGCGACCGAGGCCATCCCGGTAACCGGCGAACTGACTGAGCACACGCTGACGCTTGCGCCCCTGGACATGAGTGAGCACTTCACGGTCCGCACGGCAGACGCCGAGGGCAAGCCGCTGGCCGTTCAGCGCCTGTCCTGCAACCTCGCCGACGCCGAGTTCTCCACGAGCGACATGACCGCGTGGATGGAGGTCGAGCCCGGCCACTACCTGATGCGGCGACCCGGCATCGCCCGCGACCAGTTCGGGCGTTTCGTGCCCACGGAGGGCGCTTCCATCGCCGTGCAGGCCACCCGCGGCGTCACCACGCGCTTCGGCCGTCTGCCCCTGGACGGCGCCGAGGTGACCATCGTGTTCGGCGACAGTTGCACGCTGGTCGTTGAGGTGGACAACCTGCCCGAACTCGGCCGCAACGACATGTGGGTGGCGGTGATTCCCGCCGAAGCCAGCGAACGCCGCGAGGCCGGCATGGCGCGCTATTCGTCGCAGCAGAACGTGGTGGGGTCCAAGCTGGCGCTGGAAGCAAAGCGCGAGTTCAAGGACCTGCAGCCGGGCAAAGCGGTGGTGCTGGTGTTGCGCGACGGATCGTCCCCGGGCTCGGGTGATGAGGCCGCGCTGTCACGGCTGGAGACCACGTTGCAGCCCGGAACGCACACGGTGCGCATCACCATGCCGGCACTGCATCAGTTGGAAGTACGCACCAGCAAGCCGCAGAACGTGCGCACCCTGTGGATACTCGGCGAAGGTCTTGAACTGTACGAGAAGCCGGACGCCGAGGGGGTGGTGAAGGCTCACTCGTTGCCTGCCGGCGAATACTGGGTCGGCGATTCGACCGCCGGCTACATGAAGGTGACACTGCCGCTGGCCGGCCCGGTGGACTTCGCGCCCCTGCCGCACAATTGCCTGCGCCTGGGCTCGTACGACAAGGAAGGCCTGCTGCACCGCAAGGGGCTGCGGCGCGGCGACCTGGTGGTGGCGATCAACGGCGAGTACTTCGAAGGACGAGACAGATTGCAGCCTGCCTGGGAGGCCGCCCGGGAGTCAGCTTCGGTGCTGCTGGAAATCGAGCGTCGGGGCCAGGTGTTGCAGGTGACGCTGACAGGAGAGGAACTCGCCACAGCATTGCGCAACCAGGCCAGCTTCAGCTACCGCAGGAAGTAGCGCCCCACCCGCGCCGCGGCGTTTGCAGGCACAGGCAGGATTGCCCAATACTGCGGGGTTAAGGAGTTTCGCGGCAGACTCCGACGTGCAGATTGTATCGGCAGTCAGGCGCATCCGCGGCACCACAGTGTGGTGCCAAGCGGACGTTGCGAGCGCAACCGCCGTAACAATTGTTAGCCCCCGCCGGTTGGCGCCTAGCGCAGCGAGGCGCCAACAAGGCGGGGGGTTACGGGCAAAAGAGGTTTGAGAGGCGCGGAGCGCCGGCACAACGGCCGCTTGCGGCCGATCGGTCCTCGCGGCAAGCGCCGCGAGTGTGTCGGCGCTCCGCGCCTTTGATCGTTCTTTCCGCCGATTCCCCCACCGAACGCCGGAGGCGTTCGGTGGGGGCTTCCACTGTGCAGGCGCTCCGCGCCAAAGAGCTAAACCGACGACTGTTTCGCCTTAACCCCGCAGTATTGGGCAGGATTGCCTGTGCCACGCGAAGTGGGACGGCTCGCACACCCGAGTCGGCAGTACAGCAGTCAATCAAACAGGGGCACCCGTTCGGATGCCCCTGAAGCTGGCGGAGGGGGGGGATTCGAACCTCAAACGCCGCAGGCGTTTGACAGCGGAGCTTTGCGGAGCGGCCGGCGCGCAGCGCCGCGGGGGTTCGACGGGTCACGGCAATCAATCAAACAGGGGCACCCGTTCGGATGCCCCTGAAGCTGGCGGAGGGGGGGATTCGAACCCCCGATGCCCTTTCGGACATTTCGGTTTTCGAAACCGACGCAATCAACCACTCTGCCACCCCTCCGCGATTCCTCTTCCGCCGCCGATACCAGCGCAACTTCCAAGTTGGTAACAGGATGCGAGGTTTTCTCGATAGCGTCCACCCCCCGCTCACAAGTGGACTCAATCACTTTTGGGTCCGGCGTTGTCCGGTGTTGTACGGGCGGTTGCACCAAGCCAGCGCCCAAGTTTTTTGTCGTTGACGGTGTATCCGCTAACGTCGGAATGACTGGGAAGTTTTCAATGGCCTGCCGTTCGATGGCCTTGGCTGAATGAGCGTAGACGCGCAGGGTCAGATTCGGCGTGCTATGCCGCGCAAGCGATTGCAGTTCCTTTGGTGGGCATCCAGTCCGCCCCAACATCGTAACGAACGTGTGTCTCAAGGAATGGAAGTCCGCAAACAGCCCCTCCGCATCAACGTAGGCAATGCCCACCGCTTCAAGGTCCGCCTTTAGCAATTTGGCCCCGTGACCTCTTGGGGGAACCATGAGCGCGTAGCTGTCCCCCGGCTTCCCTCGAAACAATGACCTCAATCGCTCGGCAGTGTCCAGACGCAACGGCTGTACGGCTTCCCTGCGCGCCTTCTCACTCCGCGCCGTGACCCGAACGGTTGGTTCTGTTGAACTCAGATCGAACGAAGAGACCTTTAGGCTTCCCAGTTCCCCAAAGCGCAGGCCGGTAAGTATGGCAAGTTCGTACAGTATCGCCCGATACTGACTCGGAATTTTCATTCGGGTTGGGCCGGTTCGAACGCCGTCGAAAAGTTCTGCCAATTCGTCCACGGTCAAAGCCCTCCTCGGATGTCTGCGGTCAAGGGCGACATTGGCTTTCTTGATCCCTCTGGTCGGATTTTCAAATGCTCGCCCTACTTCGATCATCCACAAGCAAAACTGCTGGAACGCCGCGAGATAGTGATTGAACGTCTGTGCGCCGAATCCGCGCTCACCCTGTAGACTTGCCGGCGCCTCACGAACCGTTGCCGGGGTCAAGTCCTGCCACCACTTGAAGGACCGATGCTCGACAAGTTTGGTCAACATCGAAGCACGCATTTTGACGTGCTTCTCCGAAACTCGCTGCTGGTGGAGATAGTCGAGAAAATCCGCAATGTGTTCGGTCAGCCTTTTCAGCGATCCGAGTTCGCAGCCCTTCAACAGCCCGTGCTTTGTGAGCCGGTTTCTGTTCTTGTCATTCAGGCTCTCCAACCACTTGCGCGTATCCGGTGGAAGCTCACGCCCGGACTCAACCAACTCGGCAAGTTTTTTCCACGTTGCAGCCAAACTCGATGCTCGCCTTCTTGTCGCGGTAGGCGGGAAGCCTGACTCGCTCGCCACGGAACGCCAGTTCGATGTACCAGTTGCGCGTCTTTCGCCGACGCCCGGCCTTGTCTTTGTAATCCTGCTTGAACAACCTCATCCCTCATCCTCCACTTCGTTTCAATTCCGGCGGGACCGGTACTCCCAGCGTGTGCGGGGTGGACACTTGGCGTCCATCCAAGCAAGCAGTTCCGCCGTCACCCACTTTGGACCCGCAAACTCGACCGGCTCGGGGGTACGACCGGAGCGCCGCAAACTGTGCCACGTTGAGCGCGACACATTTGCCAGTTCAGCCGCTTCATCCGGCGTCAGCAGTTCCGGCAGTCGCTTTGGCGTGACCCGCGCCGCCGTCTTGGTAGGCGGGGCGCTTTCCGGCTCGGAACGCTCCGCCGGAAAGGAGTCGGCACCGCAAATCGTCACGATCCGTCCCGGCTCTCCAAACTCCAAAATCTTGTCGCCTGATATCGTGACCGTGTGCATACTCAATAGCCAACCGTTCGCAGCCCCTTCTTGGAGCTACTTCCAACCTGCTTGATCGTTTTTGGAATCTGCGGACGTTACGCCCGGCGACTCGCGACTTGGGAAAACTCTATCCCACGACTTTGAATTTTGGGGCCATCTCAAGAAACAAAATCAGATTTTTTCTCCATGCCGCCAATGCGCCGTTCAATCGAGACTGGCGAGCCGCTTGCTGACTTCCGGCCACAAAAGTTCTATGGCCCGTTCAACCACTTCCTGTTGCGTGCAGTTCAACGCCCCGGCGGCGATCTTGAGCCGTTGCGCTGTCTTGTCGCTGATCTTGACCGTGCGCGTTGCCGGGGCCATTCCTTCCAGTGCCGCAGCCGCCAGCTTCACGCGCCGCGCGGTTTCGGGGTTATTGATCTTCTTTGGTTTGCCTTTAGGCATGGCTTCTCTCGTTAGTTGCGCTCTGACACGTCGCGGTCAAAGCGTTCCAGAATCCATTGTTGTTGCTCTGGCGGCAGCGCCAGAACCAAGCGTACAAGCCGAACCTGGACTTCCGTCAGTCCGGTTAGCGTAAGGCTGCCTGCCGCTTGTCCATCGTCGCCAGCACGCTCCGCAGGCTGCTTCGGTTCCATGTTCCGCCCTTCTTGGCGCGGATTCCGCGCCGGTTCAGTTCTGCCACCAACCCGCGTTGGGTGTAACCGCTCTCCGCGAGGTTGTGGATGATTGCCAACGTCTCTTGCTCCGCATCATCCTCAAGCAGCGTCACACTATCGGCTGCCAGCCGGAAGCCGAAAGGCGCATGGCCGGTGGCTTCACCCTTGGCGCGTTTGTGGGCATGGGCTGCCGCCGTGCGTTCGGAAATGATGCCCCTCTCCATTTCCGCCAAGCTGGCAACCAGCGTGAAGAAAAAGCGCCCCATTGCGGAGCCGGTATCGAGCTTTTCCGTCAGGCTGTGAAGGGAAACGCCCGCCTTGTCCAGTTGCTCGGCAATGGTCAGGGCATCAACGGTGTTCCGGGCCAGCCTGTCGAGTTTGTAGACCACCAAGGCTTGCGCGTCGCCCTTGAAAACACTGGCCAGAGCCTCTTGCAGCGCCGGACGATTGCTCGCCCGCTTGCCGCTAACGCCCGCGTCCGTGAACACCCGCACAAGCTCCATATCGTGAAGCAGGCAGTACGCGCGAACTTTGGCCTCCTGAGCCTCAAGGCTGACGCCTTCGCTGGCTTGCGCCTCTGTGCTGACTCGGATGTAGGCGACGGCTCGCATGATGAACTCCCTTGGTTGACAACTTGAGTCTACACCACAGAGCGAATAACACCTAGTGTTTTTAGTGTTTTTTGCCGGTAGCGTAAAATCTTGGCCTCTAACTCATTAGGGAGGCATAAGGTGCCCCCTTTACCTCGTACCTCACTACGAGGTTACACTCTTTATGGAGGTCGCGAATGCGAGCGGGAGAATTGGCCGAGAAAGCAGGCATCAACTTCGAGACATTGCGGTTCTACGAGCGCGAGGGAGTGCTGCCGGAGCCAAAGCGTCAGGCCAATGGCTATAGAAAGTACGAAACCCGGCACGTCGAGGTACTCCAGTTTGTCAAGAAAGCTCGCGATCTAGGATTCTCTCTGGATCAAATCCGAACCTTGATTGGGCTACAGGTGGATGGTGAATCGGACTGCGCGGTGGTAGCCGACCTAGCTCGCGCCCAACTGGCAGACCTGCAAGAGCGAATCAGTTCTTTGAAGCAAATCGAACGCAGGCTCAAGACTTTGGTCAAGACGTGAGAGTCCACCCGCAGCGGTCGCTGCAACTTTCTGTCATCTCTCGGGAGCAGGGCATGATTCGGCTTACGGTTGACGGCATGGTCATTCGCAATGGATTCCTGTGAATGCAATGCCCCGAGGACATTCGGAAATCTCTGGAAGAGATAGCAGGTGTACGGAGCGTGCAGTTCGATCTAGGAAGGCGAGAATTCGGCATTGAGGCCGCGCCCACAGTTACGTCTATAGAAATTCAACGTGCAGTCGAAAGCGCAGGCAGCTTCAGTGTCTCCCAAATTAAACAACCCTAGGAGATGAATATGAAGATCATCGCAGCGACGGCTTCGGTACTCGTCTTGGCCTTGGCGACATCGGCATGCAGACACCAAGCGGACACAAACCGACCTGCCGTGCCGGTAGATAAGTCGAATGTGACCGCCACATCTAATGCGCTGCCTCGTGAAGGCAACACCGACGAATCTGCCAACGCAGGCAATGACAGTCAGTCCACGTCGAAGGAAGTCTGGATTCATGTCGATGGCATGACGAAAGTGCAAGGCATCACGTGAGTGGGCTGACCGAACAAGGTCGAAGAGGCCCTGTTAGGGCTCGAAGGCATCATCGAACACGAAGTCGTTCTCCAGAGCGACCGCTTCCGTGTGGTTTACAATCCGCAACGTGTAGACACGGCGGCAATGCTCGCTGCTATTCAGAAGGTTGGGTTTGCAGGAAGCATTGTCGAAAAGGGATCGGAAGATGCACTCGCGCCAAACGTGAAACTAGACGTACCAGAGTTGGCAGAGAAACTTCGCACTGTGTTTCAGACTGCCAGTAGCGAGCGCCGCTTGGTTCTCATCGACATTCACGGACCTGGCTGAAAGCCCTGTGTTAAGATGGAACGCGTGACGTATCCATCGACGGTAGTGACATCCGTGTTGAACGAAGGCTATATCCGCCAACTTCTTGACGTAGAAGACGACAGCGAACTCACCAAACTCTTCCAGCCGGATGCGATACCGGTGGCGATTGTTCTGAACGCTGAGGGACTTGAGCTTGGCCGGAAGGTGGGTTTCGTTGAGCCAGACGAGTACGCGAAGTGGTTGGAATCGTTCCGTAACTAGCAGCATAGCTAAGGCACTGGGCCAGCTCTGACCACACGTGGCCCAAGGTCGGGTTTCGGGGCCTGATTCAACTGTTGGGAAGTGGTATCTTGTCAACCGGACTTAACTAAGGGAGCAAGGATATCGCGGCAGAGGCCGCGTGAACAAACAACCGTACTCGCAACTGCGGCAAACTCAAAACCGCCAAAGATTCAAGCAGACCGCAGATGAAGCGAGCCACCGATTGGTGGCCCGCTGTCGTCTGCTTCTGCATGGGCCTTGGCGGGCCTGAGTTTGGGCGGCGCGGTGGGCTGCCTCCGTTTTTAGTCCGACCGTACCGCCTCTCCGCACAAACCGGAGAGAAATGATGCAGCAATCAGGCAACCAACCACCCCACCAGAGCAATTCGCATCCGCCACAACAGGGCTACGCAAGTCAGCCGCCCTATCCGCCGCAACACGTTGGCCCGCCCGCGTATGGCCCGCCGCCATACGGCCCAATGCCCTATCCCCCAAAGAAACGCGGGATGCCGGTGTGGGCCATTTTGCTAATCATCGGGGGCGTCGTGTTCTTCGTGCTGCCCGTCGGTTGCGTCATGCTCGTTGCTGTCGCCAGCAGTGGAAAGTCCCGGCAGAGCCACGGCGGGAACGAATCCGACGTACAGGCCCCCACTGTCAAGCAGTCATCACCACAACCGGAAGCCAAGGACAAGCAGGCAGGCAAGTTGGACCGGTTGGACTTCTCGCGGATTGAGCCTTGGGTTTATGCGCAAGAGTTGGTGAAGCAACGGCTCAAGGCTCCGGCCACGGCTGAGTTTCCCGAACATTACGACGTTGAGGCATGGTACGAGGGAGAGAATCGCTACCGCTTCGTTGGTTGGGTTGACTCCGAAAACTCATTCGGCGCGAACATTCGGACGCGGTTTGAGATTGTCGTTCAGGAGCAAGACAACGGCTGGGGGCTTGTCAGCTTCAAGCAGCTTCAATGACGCCCGCCCGCAGATTCGGAAATAGACCGGGGTGGGGGTCAAGTCCGGCGTCCGTCTGGAAACGGGGTACTTAACGGGGCCTGTCGCGGGGAAACCGGAAAAATTGAGGGGTGGGGGGAGGCTCCCCGCAAGTGTTCACCCCTTGGCTTCGTCTGCGGCCAACATGTCGCGCGACGGCCCTACCGATGCTTCCACTCGCACTACTTGTTGTGTTTGCCGTCGTCTGCCTTTCGCTTGGGCGCGTCTGCGATCTTTCGCATGAGCCTCTCCCGCTCCGCCTCCAGTTGGTTGAGACTCAGCTTCTCGATACGGTCGGCAATCTTCTGGTACTCGTTCCGCTTCCGCTCGATTAGGCCCAAGTCACGGTATACATCGTAGCGACGCATAGCGATGGATGCTGCCCGGTCCAAGGCTCGCCACTTGTCGGCACTGGCCGTTGCCGCATTTTCAACCGCCGCGATGGCATCCGCCAAGAGCACCTCAAGCGTCAACAGCACGTCGATAACGGCTCGGCTGTGTCGCCGCGATAGCAGCAATTTCGCCGCGTTCCTTCGGCCTCGGTTCACGCGTTTGTGAACCGTTGTGCGGCTGGTTCGGAATACGCTGGCAATGTCGGCATACGAAAATCCGCGTATCGAAAGCAGCAACATTTCGGCATCAAGGTCCGTAGGTCCGGGCGGATGTTCAGAAAACTGCTGCCGCAAGTCCTCAACGATCTTGCTGCGGTCTTCTCCTATTAGATCAACCCACTTGCCCATAGCATTCGCCTCCTACTTAGTTGTATATGCAAACGTTTGCACGCTCCGGCAGCAATGCCGCGCGGAGGGTCGCGGATGCGGAGCGACTGACAACGCCTGCCAGTGTCGTTGCCTGTCGATTTCTGGGTGTGGGTTCTGGCAGCCCCTGCTTGCCCGCCCTTCAGCAAACAGTCAGCGGTCTGTGCCAAGGCCACAAGCAGTGACATCGCACGCCCAACACTTTTCAAGGCACCCCGCAGACAGTTCGCAAAGGGGGCGGGCAAGCAGGGGCTGCGCGCATCGGCTCGCTTCGCTCGCTTTGCGCCTCCGATCTTCCCGATCACCACCACCGCAGGCAGAGCGGGCACGCACAGCTTTGAAAGGTCCAGTTGAGTAAAACGTCCTGAGTATTTCTCGGGCCCCCGCCACAGCGACCAAAGGCCGGACCACTTCTTGAAACTCACTGACCGTTGCGCCGCCTTCAATGCCGCCTGCTTTTCATGGCCGGTCAACTTCTCTATCTCGGCGCATCGCTCCATCGCATTCCGCGCCCAGCGAAAGCCGTTGCCGTGAGCCAGCCCGCCGAAGCGATAGGCGTGACACCTCTTCCCGCGTTTCCGTTTGCTGCGGCTGTACCGCTGTTTGGTTCGCTGCCATTTGTCGAGAGCGTCAACAACCGAACGCCTCGCAACCGGATTCCAATTGTCGCCGTCGGATATGACGGGCTTTCCCAAGTAGCGCGTCCATCCACTGTCACACGGTTGAAGGTGCAAACCCGGCAGTTGCCTGCCGACAATGCGCTCAACATCGGCCCGTGTTAGTGGGGACCGGCTGAGTAGCTCCGCGTGAATGTGGGGGCAACACCACTTGCGCCGCGTTGCTCGTCCCCTTGCGCCCCGGCGCAAACTCGACTTTCAACAGGAAACCAACCACTTCCCCACTGGCGTTGAGTCGAGCCGCAAGGTCATCGGCCAATTGAAACACGGGCTCAACGTCACCGGGACCGAACAATGCAACATCAATCGGCCCAAGCGGAATCGTGGGCGCGAGTCGGCAAAGACGCCATTCGTTCGCGGCCCGGATCATGCCTTGAACGCGCTTGCGCACGTCAAAACTTGAGCAAGCCGGACACGACAGCAACGAACATCGTTGCCGCAGGTCAATGTCAGTGGCCTTCACGCCGTCCCGGTTCGTGGCAGCGAGCGTGCAGTGCCAGCCAACCGGCCACGGTTGGTTGGTCGCTTGGGAGTTCACGAACTACTCTCCCGTCAGCGATTTCGTTTGTTGGCGTACCGAACGAACGAGCGCGACCAATGCGGACTTGGTCGCGTCGCTCATCTCAGACCATGCCAGCACAATTTCCGTCAGTCGCGGATCGTGTGCGGGGCTATGGCCCAAGCAGCGCCCCAAGTGCCGATAGCACTTGGTCTGAATCGTTGATTTTTGTGGGTTCTCGGGGGCTCGCGACGGTTTTCGAAACCGACGCGATCAACCACTCTGCCACCCCTCCGGAATGCCAAATTCAAAATGCAAAATTCAAAACGGCCCGGTGATGCAGCCCCATTTTGAATTTTGCATTTTTCAATGCGAACCGAACTAGCGCGGGTTGGCAGCCTTGCTGGGCTTGCCCCTCTTCAACCAGCGGTTGGTGGTCTTGCGGCCCTTGGCCTGGTGACGACGCTTCATCTTTGCCGGCTTCATCCCGGATCCTTTCCGCCCCTGCGCGCGATGGTGCCCTCACGGCACTCGCGGAAGAAGCTCTTCAACAATTCGCCTGCCTCGTCTCCCAGCACGCCCGCTTCAAGCTGCGCGCGGTGATTCAGGCGGGCATCCTGTACCAGATTGAACAACGTTCCACAAGCCCCGGCCTTGGGGTCACTTGCGCCATACACCACGCGCTTCACGCGCCCGTTCACAATCGCGCCCGCGCACATCGGGCAGGGCTCAAGCGTGACGTAAAGCGTGCACTCGTCCAGCCGCCACTGCCCGCGCGCTTCCGAGGCCGCGGTCATGGCGAGCATCTCCGCGTGGGCGGTCGGGTCGTTCAGCGTTTCCCGCAGGTTGTGACCGCGACCGATGATGCGCCCCTCGTGCACGACCACGGCGCCGACGGGCACCTCGCCCTTTTCGTAGGCGGCGATGGCCTCCTTCAGCGCGGCGCGCATGAAGGCTGCGTCATCGGGTGGCTGCAGCGCCGACGCAAGCTGGAAAGCGGGGTTGTCTGATTCCATGTCCATGCAGGCAATCCTGGCGGCTCGCCATAGGAACGAACCGGGGCGTCAGCAGCGTCCTGAAGCTCAGTCAAGATCGGGGTCGGAGTCCGGGTCGCCGGCAGCGGCGGTCTCGTGCTCCTGGACCGGGATGGGCGCCGGCGCAACCGCCCCCATCGCATGCGCGGCACTTGCAGCGAGCTCGGCCGCGAGTTCGGCTTCGGCGTGGCGGTTGATCTCTTCCTTCATTTTTTTGCCGGGCTTGATGGTGACGACGCGCTTTTCCGGCACACGTACTTCCGCGCCGGTTTTGGGGTTACGCGCTTTGCGCGAGCGGCGGACTTTTACCTCGAACACGCCGAAGTCCCGCAATTCCAGCCGGTTACCACGAGCAAGTTCGTTGATGACTTCGTCAATGAAGAGTTGGATGATGTCGCGGGTGATCGTCTGCTTCTGGTGAGTGTTCTCCGCGATACGGAGCACCAGCTCTTTCTTCGTGATGGTACGACGGGCTGTCATATCGAACTCACCAAAATGAAGCGGCAGTGATCGGACGATTCATCCTAAAGCATAGAAGGCACAAGACTTAGTGTAGCCGCTCAGCGTAATATTGCAAGCTGCTTCTTTTGCGCAGGGACCATTCTCGAACTGGTAAGTACTTGAGCGAAAAGCCTTTACAACCAGCCAACCAACCTGAGATTTCCATCTCAGCCAATCCGTGGGAGCAGTTTCACAGCGCTTATCCCATCGGGATGCTGCGCGCCATTGCATGGATTGCCACATTCACCTTCCTGCCCAGCGCCCTGCAATGGCTGATCGACAACCAGCACATCACGCCCCAGGCTGGATGCCGACCGACGCCCCACGCCTTTCGCTGATGCTGCTGCTTACGCTGGTGCTGGTGATCTACTGGAAGTTCCTTCGCAAGGCCGAGTTACGTTCACTGGGCCTGAACCTCGGGCGTCTGGGCGGAGACCTGAAGTTCACACTGCTGGCCGCCGTGGGCATGGGCGCTTTCTACCTGCTGGCGGGCTTCCTCTATTGGGCGGCACTGCACCTGTTCACGGAGGATGCCACGCTGGCGTTCCAGGATCACCTGCGCGGCGCGATCTTCAAAGACAACAGTTGGCCGGCGCTGGTGGGCGTGGTGGTGTTCTTTCCGGTCCTGGAGGAGATCTGGTACCGGGGGTTGATGTATCCGCCGATGCGCCGTGAGCTTGGCCGCTGGCCGGCGATCGTCATCCTCTCGCTGCTGTTTGCGTTTGCGCACTCCAACAAATTTCCGATCAACCAGTTTTTCGGCGGCCTGATTTTTGTGTGGGCCTACGAGAAGCGGCGCACGCTGGTGGCGCCGATCCTGCTGCACATGCTGGGCAACGGCGCGCTGGCGCTGCTGGGCTGGGCGCTGGTGAAGTGGCAGCTGGTGTAGTCCCCAGTCCCGTGTCAACGTTGCCGGACGCGCCACGCGGGACACTCGCTGCATCTCCCGCCCGTTGACACTGGCAAAGGGTCAGCTACCTTGCTGCCGCGATCAGTCTGTAACCGCGGAGAGGTGGCAGAGTGGCCGATCGCACTCCCTTGCTAAGGGAGCGTCCCTTAACCGGGACCGTGGGTTCGAATCCCACCCTCTCCGCCACAACAATACAGCCTCGGCCGTAAGCCGAGGCTGTATTGTTGTGAGCGCCGCAGCCCTGGCGAAAGCGGGCTCGAGGACATCAGTCGTTCCGCGTCGCGTGCCGGGAAACCACAGGCAGGATTGGCTGCGCCACGCGTTAGCACTGGAATTCACCTGTCACCTTCACGCATTATCTCTGCATGAAGCACGCACCCGATGACGACCTGCCCGATCTGCTGCGTCGACGCATCACGCGTCAGCGCAAGCGCCTGAAGTTCGTACGCATCTCATTTGCCGTCACCGCAATCGTTTCGGTGCTGCTGCTGTTCGGCGCAAACCAGAGCCAGACCCTCACGCCCAACGCGCGCGTCATCCTGGTCGTTCCCCACGGCGACGACCTGTGGCTGATCGACCAGCACCTCGACCTGGCCGGCCAGAACACGGCCCAGGCCGGCTCGTTCGCCCTGGTGCGCGTGGAGGGCGAGAACGTGCTGGCCGGCACCCGCTACGACGGCCTGGTGCGCAGCGCCGTGCCGATCGACGCCGCCCGCGTCGGCGTCACCACCGCTTCACGCTTCATGGTGTTCGACACCACGGGCGACGAATGGAAGCGCGACAAGCTGGACAGCCTGGGGCTCAACGACCCCACGGCCTCTCCGGTGGTCGTCAGCTTCAACCAGGTCCTGTGGCTGTGCTGGGCGCGCGGCGCCGAGGTGATGGTGCAGCCCTTCGGCCGCCCCGAGGTCGAGGCGCGCTCCGTGCACAAGGCCCCCTCATCGGGACTCGAGCTTCAGGCCCACGTGGCCGCCGACGCGGTCTGGCTTTCGATCACCGAAACCCGCAGCGGCGACCTGACGCTGCTTTCGTTCACGCCCAGCATCGAGGCCGCCATCAGCGCCGACCCGCCCGGCGACCAGGACGCCGACACAACGCCCGATGCCGCGCCGCAGCGCACGGCCGTGCAGCGCCGCTTCAGTGCGGAGGTAACCTCCGGGGTGCGGCGGTCCTCCTTCACGGTGCTGGGCAGCGGCGAGGGCGCGCGGCCGGTGGTGGCGTTCATGCGCAAGGATGACACCAGCCGCGCCTGGCACCTGCTGGTCTGGACGCGCGACGCGGCATCCGGCAAGGGCGCCTGGGTGGACGCCGCCCCGCCGGCGCGCGAGAAGCCGGTGACAGGCCTTGAGCTGACCAACTTCGTGAACCTTTCCGCGCGCGGCGACAGCCTGCAGGCCGTGTACAGCGAAGCCGGCGAGGTGCGCCGCAGCGAGACGGCCCTGGCAGCCGACGGCAGCCTTGACTGGTCAACACCTAAGGTGCTGGCACTGGACAAGACCAACAGCCCGACTCTCTACATCGTGTGGATTTCAATGCTGTTCGCCGTGGTGCTGATCATGGCCAGCCAGGGCGTGTGGCTGCTGCTGAACCGCGAGCGCCCCCTGGACCGCACGCTGGTAAACCTGCTGGAAAAACAAGAGCAGCAAGCCGGCCCCAAAAAGGAAGAACTGCCCAAGCTGCTGTACGCCAACCCGCTGGCGCGCGCGGTTTCGCTGCTGCTTGACATCGCCATCACCAGCCCGGTGGTGATCCTGCTCCAGAGCATCTACGGGTACACCTGGGAGCAGGCCTACGGCTTCCTGGCCATCGGCACGGTCGCCGGCTTCGACGCCGACCTGCTGCCCACGCTGCAGGCCACGCTGGTCACGCTGCTGGTGCTGTCGATCTACGGCATGGTCTGCGAACTGGTGTGGGGCCGCACCTTCGGCAAAGCTCTGTTCCGGTTGCGCGTGGTGGACGCCGAGGGAGAAACACCCGCCGCCTGGCGCATCGTGGTGCGCAACGTGCTGAAGGTAGTCGAGCTGATCCACTGGCTCGTGCTGCTGGTGCCCATGGGACTCATGATGATGACCGGCAAGCAGCAGCGCCTGGGCGACCTCGCGGCCGGCACCTTCGTGATCGTGGACGTGGTGCCCGACGAAGCGCCGGACGACATCGACATCTAGCCAGGTTACAGGGGTCAGGGGGCAGGTTTCAGGGACTTACCGAGCCCTCGACCCGCGTTCGATCTGTAGCCCTGACACCTGTAACCTGTAACCTGAAACCTGACTCCATGACTGAAACCATCCGCCATCCGCACGTTGCCGGGCACTTCTACACCGCCGTGCCCTCGCGCCTGCGCGCCGAGATCGAAGGCTACATCGCCAAGCCCGCGGCCAAACGCGCCAGGGCTTACGGTGTGCTGGTGCCCCATGCCGGCTACATGTACTCGGGCGCCGTCTGCGGCCGCGCGCTGGCCAGTGTCGAGGTTCCCGGCACGGTGCTGCTGCTGCACACCAAGCATCAGGTGGGTGGCGGTACGTTCAGCCTGGCGGGCTACCGCGAGTGGGAAACGCCGCTGGGCAAGATTCACGTGGACGAGAAGCTGACCACCGCGCTCGCCAACGTGGAAGGTATTGACGTGTCAAACCTCCCCCACTTCAACGAGCACGCCGCTGAGGTGGTTCTACCGTTTTTGCAAGTCATCAACCCGGCCGTGAAGATCTGTGTGATCAGCGTCAGTCACGCGCCCTTTGAGCGGGTGGAGGCCGTGGCAGAGGGGATCGCGAGCGCGATCCTGGCGCAGGACGGTGACGACACGCTGATCGTGGCCAGCAGCGACATGAACCATTACGAAGACCACGACACGACGCTGGAGAAAGACAAGCTCGCACTCGACAAGCTGAAGGCCTACGACACGCGCGGCATGCTGGAAGTGTGCTACAGCCGCGACATCAGCATGTGCGGCGTGCACGCCACGGCCCTGATGCTGGAAACCTGCAAGGCGCTCGGCGCCAGCCAGGTGGAGTTGCTGGAACACACCACCAGCGGCGAAACCAGCGGCGACTACAACCAGGTAGTAGGCTACGCCTCAGCGCGGGTGTTGTGATGTGTTGCGGGCGCCCCGCCCGCAACAGCCATATCGGGATGGTCTGCGCATTCTGGCTCTCAGAATGAAGTGGCTGTCCGGCGCGGAGCGCCGTAACAGTGGAAGCCCCCACCGACCGCCTTCGGCGGTCGGTGGGGGTTTTCGGGAACAGATTCAGTGAGGCGCGGAGCGCCGGCACATTCGCTGCCACGCTACGAAACCGGTCGGCGGCGAGCCGCCGTTGTACCGGCGCTCCGCGCCTGAAAGCCGGATTGTCACGATCGACCTGGATTTCGGGCCTGCGGACACCCCGCTTGCAGCTTTTTCCTGACCCCTTCCCCCACTTTCCGCATTCCCGCCTGGACACCTTCCAGACGGGGATTGCCATGCCGAAGCGGATTGCTGCATTTGCACTGGCTTGCGTTTTGATCGGGCTCTATGGCTGCGCCGGGGACGGCGGCGGCGGCTCCAGCGGCGGCGGCACCGTCCAGGTCGGCCCGCCCGCGCAACTGGCCGTAATCCAGCAGCCCGCCGGCGCCACGGCCGGCAACGTGTTCGGCACCCAGCCGCGCGTGGAAATCCAGGACGCCGCGGGCCTGCGCGTCAGCACCGACAACACCACCCAAGTCAGCGTCGCCCTCAGCGGCGGCACCGGCGGCGCGCAGCTTTCCGGCACCGCCGTTCTTACCGCCATCAACGGCGTGGTCATCTTCAACGGCCTGAGCATCGACCTGGCGGGCACTGCCTACACCCTGAACTTCACGGCAACCAGCCTCAGCGGCGCAAACAGCAGCGCCTTCAACGTCACCACTGCCAGCGCGGGCGGCGGCAGCGCTCCGTTCGTGCCGCCGGCGCCGAGCGGCACGGCCACCTACTACGTCTCCCCCACCGGCAACGACGGCAACAGCGGCACCACGCCCGCGCAGGCCTGGGCCACCTTGCAGCACGCGGCCAACACCGTGCAGGCCGGCGACATCGTCGAAGTGGCCGACGGCAACTACGCGCGCTTCACGCTCAGCAGCGTCACCGGCACCAGCGGCATGCCGATCATCTTCCGGGCCTCGGGCAACGCGGCCGTGATCAACAGCGGCACCAGCGCCAGCACCACGCCGGACAACCGCGACGCCATCAAGATCTACGACTGCCACTACGTGATCATCCACGGCCTGCGCACCCTGAACGCCTTCCGCGCGGGTCTGCGCGTGACGGAGAGTTTTCACGTCACCATTCAGGGCGGCGTGTTCAGCAACGGCGGGCGCTGGGGCATTTTCACCGACTACTCGGACGACCTGGTGCTGGAGGGCAACGAGTGCCACGACAGCGGGCTTGAACACGGCATCTACTTTTCCAACAGCGGCGACCGGCCGTTGATCCGCGGCAACTACTGCCACGACAACAACGCCAGCGGCATCCAGATCAACAGCGACCCCGCCCAGCAGGTACCCGGCTTCGGCACCCGCGGCGACGGCATCACCGAGGACGGCGTGATCGAGAACAACTGGTGCGAGGGCAACGGCGTCAACGGCGCGGCCGGGCTGAACTTCGCCAGCATCCGCGACTGCGACATCCGCAACAACCTGGTGGTGAACAACCTGAACCAGAGCGGCATCGCGCTCTGGGACGACGGCTTCAGCAGCGCCTACGGCAGCATGAACAACCGCATTTACCACAACACCGTTGTGTTCCAGAGCGGCAACGGGCGCTTCTGCCTCAGCATGCTCAACGGCAGCACCGGCAATGACATCAAGAACAACGTCTTCATCGGCGGCGCGCGCGGCGCGATCACCTGGAGCAGCGACTCCCTGTCCGGCACCACGGCCGACTACAACATCTGCCGCAGCACCGACGGCTGGGGCGTGTGGGTGAACGACGACACCAGCCAGACCTATACGCTGGCCCAGTGGCAGGCACTGATCAGCGGCGCGGCGAACAGCGTAACCACCGCGCCGACCTTCAACGGCGCCAGTGACTTCAGCCTCGCCACCGGCAGTGCCGGCCGCGACGACGGGCAGAACAGCCTGGGCCTGACCACGGCCCACGACGGCGCCAGCCGCCCCGCAGGCGGCGGCTTCGACCGAGGGTGTTACGAGGATTAGCCAACGCTTTTTGCGCTGACACCGAAGTGGAGCACGCCCTCCATTTCATAACAAAGGCACCAACTCAAATCCGCTCGCGGCACCACATAAGAATGTTGAGGAAGGGCCATCAGGACAGGATACATCTCGATGAAGTCGGTCAGACTCATGCTGAAGCCGAAGTCATCCATGTCGCCGACCCAAACAACTTTCGTCGCCGGGAGGGCACCCGCGGCAGTCAGCCACGCCAACACCTCGTTTCGATGACCCCTTAGTAGTTCCTCGAGTTCGTTCGCGGCTACTTCACCTGGTTGTAGTACGACTCTTTGCGCGTGCTGGAAAACCCTGTTCCATGCCAGGCGATTGTGAGCCTGCGGAAAGGCGCGACCGATGGCCTCAAACCATGCGTCCACGTCCTTTTCGATGCGAATTCTGCCAAGGTCGACTAGAGACTCGATTCGGCGATCCATGCACCGAGCATAAGGCGGGGCACACACATGTTCCACGTGTTCCGCGCCTTTCCACACGTTGCAATCGCGCCGTTTACCGCTAATCTTCCGCCCCCAACACGGGGAACGGGTATGGCCATCCTGGGCATCGGCACTGACATCGTGGAAGTCGCCCGAATCGAGAAGCTCCTGCAGGACAAGCGCAAGGAGTTCCTGGCCCGCGTTTTCACCCCCACCGAAATCGAGTACTGCCGCGGCAAAGCGCGCCCGCAGATCCACTTCGCCGCCCGCTTCGCCGCCAAAGAAGCCTTCATGAAGGCCATCGGCACCGGCTGGAGCCAGGGGGTAGGCTTCAGCCAGATCGGCGTCTGCAACAACGAGGACGGCAAACCAACCCTCGAAATCACGGGTGCGGCGAAGATAGTTCTAGACGGCCTGGGGCCGTCTTTTTTATGGCTCAGCATGAGCCACACGCGGGAGTACGCGACAGCGACAGTGGTAATCGAAGCTGTCGGCTCCTAGCTGCTGGCTGCTGGTCAAGGCAGTAACCAGCAGCCAACAGCCAGAAGCCAGCAGCCGGCAACGAAGGCAGGAAAGACCTGCCATGACGCGAGACGTAGATGCCCAAACGCACTGACATCAAGAAGATCATGATCATCGGCTCGGGCCCCATCATCATTGGCCAGGCCTGTGAATTCGACTACTCCGGCACACAGGCCTGCAAGGCCTTGCGTGAAGAGGGCTACCAGGTCGTGCTGGTGAACAGCAACCCGGCCACCATCATGACCGACCCGGAGATGGCCGACCGTACCTACGTCGAGCCCGTCACGCCCGAAATCGCCGCCAAGATCATCGAGAAAGAGCGGCCCGACGCCCTGCTGCCAACGCTCGGCGGCCAGACCGCGCTCAACACCGCCATGAAGCTTGCGGCCATGGGCGTGCCGGAAAAGTTCGGCGTCGAGATGATCGGCGCCACCCCGGAAGCCATCCACAAGGCCGAAGATCGCGAAGCCTTCCGCAACGCCATGAACAAGATCGGCGTCGCACAGCCCCGCAGCGAGATCGCCCACAACTGGGCCGAATGCCTGGCAACGCTGGAAACCATCGGCCTGCCGGCCGTGATCCGCCCGGCCTTCACCATGGGCGGCACGGGCGGCGGCATCGCCTACAACCTTGAAGAGTACGAAGAAATCTGCCGCAAGGGCCTGTCACTCAGCCCCGTCAGCCAGGTGCTGATCGACGAATACCTGGCCGGCTGGAAGGAATACGAGCTCGAGGTGATGCGCGACAAGAAGGACAACTTCGTCGTGATCTGCAGTATCGAGAACCTCGACCCCATGGGCGTGCACACGGGCGACAGCATCACTGTTGCGCCCGCGCTGACGCTGACGGACAAGGAGTACCAGCTCCTGCGCGACGACGCCAAGAAGATCATGACGGAAATCGGCGTCGAAACCGGCGGCAGCAACGTGCAGTTCGCCGTGGACCCGCGCACCGGCCGCCGCGTCGTCATCGAAATGAACCCGCGCGTGTCACGCAGCTCGGCGCTGGCATCCAAGGCCACGGGCTTCCCGATCGCCAAGTTCGCGGCCAAGCTGGCCGTGGGCTACACGCTGGATGAGTTGCAGAACGACATCACCAAGGCCACGCCCGCCAGCTTCGAGCCCAGCATCGACTACGTGGTGGTGAAAACCCCGCGCTGGGCCTTCGAAAAGTTCCCCGGCGCCAACACCGTGCTGACCACGCAGATGAAGTCGGTCGGCGAGGCGATGAGCATCGGCCGCACGTTCAAAGAAGCGATGCAGAAGGCGATCCGCAGCCTGGAAATCGGGCGCATGGGCTTCGGCGCGGACCGCAAGGAATCGCTGGAAACCCGCAAGCTCTCGCGCCAGGAGCTCAAGAACGGCCTGATCACCCCGGGCGTCGAGCGCATCTTCATGATCCGCCGCGCGCTGCGCAGCGGCATGAATCCCACCGAGGTCAGCCACTTCAGCGGCATCGACCCCTGGTTCCTGGAGAATTTCGTACAGCTGCTTGAGCTCGAGCGCGAGCTGCGCCGCGTGCCGGCGCTGAACCAGCTCGGCGCCGAGCTGCTGCGTGAGGCCAAGCGCGCGGGTTTCAGCGACGCGCAGCTGGCCGCGATCTACAGCACCGACGAGCCCAGCGTGCGCGCGCACCGCAAGCAGCTGGGCGTCACGCCGGTCTACAAGCTGGTGGACACCTGCGCCGCCGAGTTCGAGGCCAAGACGCCCTACTACTACTCCACCTACGAAGAAGAAACCGAGCTCGAGCCCAGTCAGCGCCGCAAGATCATGGTGATCGGCGGCGGCCCCAATCGCATCGGCCAGGGCATCGAGTTCGACTACTGCTGCGTGCACGCCAGCCTGGCCCTGCGCGAGATGGGCTACGAGTCCATCATGGTCAACAGTAACCCGGAGACCGTGAGCACCGACTTTGACATCAGCGACGACCTGTTCTTCGAGCCGCTGACTTTCGAGGATGTCATGAACATCCACGACGTCATGAAGCCCGAGGGCGTGATCGTGCAGTTCGGCGGCCAGACACCGATCAACCTGGCGCGTCGCCTGGCCGATGCCGGCGTGCCCATCATCGGCACGCCTGTCGAAAGCATTGACCGCGCTTCCGATCGCGAGCAGTTCCATGCCCTGGTCAAACAGCTCGGCATCCGCCAGCCCAAGGGCGCCATCGTGCACGGCATCGACGCCGCCCTCACGGCCGCGCGGGACATCGGCTACCCGGTACTGGTGCGCCCCAGCTTCGTGCTTGGCGGGCGCGCCATGGAGGTGTGCTACGACGAAACCGAGCTGAAGCACTTCGTGGGCCTGGCCGTGGAAGCGGCCGAGGGCAAGCCGATCCTGATCGACCAGTTCCTGGACAACGCGGTCGAGGTGGACGTGGACTGCCTGTGCGACGGCGAGCTGGCGGTGATCGCCGGCATCATGGAGCACATCGAGTACGCCGGCGTGCACAGCGGCGACAGCATGTGCAGCATTCCCAGCCAGACCCTCAGCGAGCACGTGCTGCGCGACATTCGAGAAACATCACGCAAGCTGGCATTCGCACTCAAGGTGAAGGGCCTGATGAACGTGCAGTACGCCATCAAGAACGACGAGGTGTGGGTGATCGAGGTGAACCCGCGCGCCAGCCGCACCGTGCCCTTCGTGGCCAAGGCCATCGGCAAGCCCATCGCGAAGATCGCCACCCAGGTGATGTGCGGCCGCAAGCTGAAAGAGCTCGGCTTCACGGAGGAGATCATCCCGCGCCACTTCAGCATCAAGAAGCCGGTGTTCCCGTTCAACAAGTTCCCCGGCGCCGACGTGCTGCTGGGCCCGGAAATGCGCAGCACCGGCGAGGTGATGGGCATCGACAAGACGTTCGGCCGCGCCATGGCCAAAGCGCAGACAGGCGCCAGCCAGGCGTTGCCGCGCAAGGGCAAGGTGTTCATCAGCGTGAAGCGCTCCGACAAATCGCGCATCCCGCCCGTGGCGCAGAAGCTGCACGAGCTGGGTTTCGAGCTGGTGGCCACGCGCGGCACGGCCCAGGTGCTGCAGGCGGCGGACATCCCGGTGCAGGTGGTGAACAAGATCCAGGAAGGCCGGCCAAACGTGCTGGACCTGGTGATCAACGATGAAATCGCGCTGCTGATCAACACGCCCAGCGGCAAGGACCCGCGCACGGACGAAGCGACGATGCGCAAGAAGTGCGTGATGAAGGGCATCCCCGCCCTGACCACGCTCAGCGCCGCCGAGGCGGCCGTGCGGGCCATAGCCAGCCTCGCGGGCCACGAAGAAGAGGTAAAGCCGCTGCAGGATTACTACAAGTAGGAGACTGCAGCTGCTGGCTTCTGGCCTTTGGCTGCCAGAAGCCGGCAGCCAACAGCCAGGAGCTGCAGCCATGCTTTTAGGCGCGCACACATCCATCTCCGGCGGGCTTTACAAGGCGCTGGAACGCGGGGCCGAGATCGGCTGCGAGTGCGTGCAGATCTTCAGCAAGAACCAGCAGCAGTGGGCTTCCAAGCCGCTGGGTGCAGACGAAGTCGCTGACTTCAAGGCCGCCGAAAAACGCACCGGCATCACCCGCTTCTTCATCCATGACTCGTACCTGATCAACCTGGGCGCGCCGGAAGACGACAAGTGGCGGCGCAGCATCGAAGCCTTCAAGGATGAACTGGAGCGCGCGGACCGCCTTGGTGCCGAGCTGCTGGTCTTCCATCCGGGCGCGCACCTGAAGCAGATGAGCGACGAGGAGTGCTGCGACCGCGTGGCCGATGCGCTGAATGAAATCCTGAAGGACTACAAGGGCAAGTGCAAGCCCGCCATCGAGAACACGGCCGGCCAGGGCAGCAACATCGGCTGGCGCTTTGAGCATATCGCGCGCATCATCAAGGGAGTGCGGCGCAAGAGCATGATCGCCACGTGCTTCGACACCGCGCACGCCTTCGCGGCCGGCTACGACCTGCGCACCAGGCAGGCCTACACGGCCACCTTCGCCGAGTACGACAAGCTGGTCGGCATCAAGCAGCACCTGCGCGCCTTTCACATCAACGACAGCAAGGTCGAGCTCGCGCGCCGGGTGGACCGCCACGAGAACCTCGGCCACGGGCACATCGGCCTGGAGTGCTTCAAGCTGCTGGTGAACGACAAGCGTTTTGAACACTGCATAGGCGCGCTCGAAACGCCCATGGAGACCCACGGCGGCCACCAGGCCGACCTCATGAAATTGCTGAAATTCCGCCAGTCATAGTCCCAAACACAGGGCGGAGGTGAACCATGGACGCCATCCGCTACGCACTGCTGTCGGCCCTGCTTTCACCGCTGGTCAACGATGACGGTGACATTGAACAGGAGCCGGGAGCGCCGGCGTCCGGTGAATCCGCAGCGCCTGAACAAACCGCGGACCTGCCCTAACCAACCCTCGCTTGCGCTTCGGGCTCCGGTTCCTAGCTTGCGCCCATGCCCGCCAGGCTTACGAAACTGGAACGTACCGGCCTCCCCCACCGGGTTGAGGCCGCGCGGCCGATTGCCGACCCGCGCAAACGGCTGCTACGCGTGATCGAGCTGCTGGAGGCCAACCTGGGCGTCGCCGTGTGGGACGGCCGCAAGGACGCGCTTGAAGTGCTGGTCCTCACCATCCTCAGCCAGAACACCACCGACCCCAACGCCCTGCGCGGCTACCAGAACCTGGCCGCGCACCTGCCCGGCAAGCATACCGGCAAAGACGCCGCCACCCTGCCGCGCGACGCGGCCGGCAATGTGGACAAGGTAAAGCTGCGGCTATCGAACGCGGCCACGGCCGTGGAGCCGCCGGACTGGCCACGCGTGGCGCAGCTGACCCAGAAGCAGCTGGCCGACTACATTCGCGCGGCCGGGTTGCCGGACAGCAAGTCCGGGGCAATCCTGGCGCTGCTTGCGTGGCTGAAACAGACCGTGGGCGACTACTCGCTGGACGCGGCGATCGAGCAGCTCGGGGTTGACGCGTCAATGGATGCGCTGTCGGGCCTGAAGGGCATCGGCGTAAAGACGGTCAGCGTCACGCTGATCGAAGCCCTGGGCGCGGACCTGTGCCCCGTGGACACCCACGTGCACCGCATCGTCAACCGGCTCGGCGTTGTCGATACAAAGGCACAGCGCGACAAGACCTTCGCGCTGCTGAAGCCGATGATCCCGCCCGGCCGCGCCTACAGCCTGCACCACAACCTGCTGACGTTCGGGCGCACGGTGTGCACGGCGAAGAAACCGGATTGCGCAAACTGCTTCCTGCGCAAGCTGTGCCCCAGCGCCAAGGCGCTGATCGACGCCGGCGAAGCAAGGTAGGCGTGGGCCCCTACTTCTCGTCCACGTTGAGCTGCTTGAGGTTTGGGTCGGCTGGCAGGCTGCGGTGTTTCTCGACTTTCCCCACGCCCGCACCCAGTTGCTGCTGCATCTGCATCAGTTCCTGGCGGAGCTGCCAGTTGCGGTTCAGGATCTGCATGCCGATCGCGATCCCGTAAGCCTTGCGGAACGTCGCGCGGTCGTTGCTCGCGCTCGCGCGGCGGCAGATTTCCATGTACCCCTCCAGCGCGGCGATGGCGCCGTGGGTGATGCCCTGCTGGCCGTTCAACTCTTCGAGCGCCTTGAACAGCGCGTCGCCCTGCAGGGCGTCCGTGTACGCGGCGCCGCCGGCCTTGGCCAGTTCTGCGTCTTCGCCCTCGACGGCCTTGATGATCTCGTCCAGCGCCTCGGCGTCGCCGGCCCCGGCCAGGATGCCGAGCAGCGACAGGCGCGCAAGCCCCACATGCTTGTCCTCTTTTGCGCCGTGGGCGTCGACACCGGCGCGCGCGATGCTGACCTGCAGTGCGGAGTCGCAGCGGCGCAGCGCTGCCAGGTACACGCGCCGCACGGTGACGTCGCGATCGAACAGCTTGGCGTCAAACTTCGACATCGCTCCTTCAGGCAGCACGGCGCAGCCGCTGAACATTTCCGCCAGCTGGTTCACCATGCGCTGTGAGGCCCGCGCGGCCGTCAGCTTGTCCAGCGCGACACCGAGATCTTCGGGCGTGGCGCGCCCGACCAGCACCGTCGCGGCCAGGGCATGGCGCGCCACCGTGTGGTCGAAAATGCCCTCGAACGACTTGCGGGCGGTTTCCACCAGGCGGTCCGCAATGTCGGGGCGCTTCACCAGCTCCAGCGCCGCCGTGAAAAAGCTGCTGTCGATGGGCTGGAACTCGCCGGCCTGCCAGATCGCCGCCAGCTCGTCGTCGGTCACGTCGCCGGCACCCGCAAACCAGCGCGCGGCGGCCGCCGACAGCATGTCCTGCCTGCTCTTCAGCAGACGCCCCGCGCGGGCGCGGGCGGCGTCGCTCAGCACGGCCCCGCGCGCCACCCAGATGGCCGACAGCAACTCCAGCGAATCGGCCGAGTGTTCGATAACCGGGCTCAGCAGCTCGCCGCGCGGCGCGGGATCGAGGCACTCGAGGTACTTGGCGCTAAGCTCGAGCACGATCCAGTCGCGCGCCTTGAGCAGTTCTGCCGCGTCGGCGTGTTTGCGGGCGCGCACGCAGGCGGTAGTCTCGTCGTCGGCGCCCAGCGCCAGCGCCAGCCACATCAGGCGCGAAAGTTCGGGGTGCTTCGCGTACTGGCGGCGGATGCGGTCCGCGGCGTCGCTGTCACTGGCGGCGCCGTCGGCCAGCAGGGCCGCCGCGCGCGCGGACTGCTCTCCTTCCTTCAGCAGGTCGTCCAGCAACTGCTCGCTGCAGCGGCGCTCGATGCCGGTGCCGTCGACGGCGCGCGTGATGTACAGCAGCGTGGCGCGCCCCAGCCGCAACGGCCGCGGCACCAGCTGGTCGTCGGCCGACAGGCTGCCCAGCGCCTGCTGCAGGAAGCGCTGCATGGCGTCGCGCAGGAAGGGGATCTGTTCGGGGCTGCCCTGCACCTGGATGTTTGCGGTCGGCTGGCCCAGCACGCGGGCCCAGCTTTCACGCGCGTCCTCGGCCACCAGGATGCGCGCGCCGGACAGCGCCTGCAGGCGTGCCAGCGCGATGGCGGGCGGCGCCATCAGATTGAGCTGTTCGTTCCAGCCGCGCCACTGGGGCTGCAGTTCGCGCTGGCTGAATTCACGCAGCACCTTGGGATCGTCCAGCTTGAACAGGTTCATCAACGCCGCGCGCCCGTGATCTCGCAGTGGCTCGGATTCCGCGGTGGCGCACTCCACGGCGTAGGAGAACTCCTCGCCGATCGCCACCAGTGCGTTGCTGGCCCGCACCCGCACCTCGGGGTCGTCGTGCTCGATCGCCTTGCGCAGCGCGGCCCGGGCGGGCTCGCCGATTCCCACCAGCTCACGGCTTGCGCGTTCGCGCGTGGGCCACTCGCTGCTGGCAAGGTCCTTGATCAACTGCTCCACGCGCGCCGCCTCGTCCTGCGCGAAGGCAGGAACGGCAAGCAGAAGCGCGAGAATCAGGACCGCCAGCCGCGACATGTGATTACCTCGAGGCACAGGTTGCCGCCCGCATAGTAGGGAATCTCGCGCTCATGATCGACATCCCACAGGGCAAATGCGGCGCGGCTGCCCGGCTTGATCACGCCCCATTCGTCCGTGCTCAGGCGCAGGGCGTGGGCCGCGTTCACCGTGAAGGCCGCCAGGGCCTCCTCGGGCGTGAAGCCGCAATACATCACCGCCAGGTTCATTACGAACGCCGGGTTGGCAACCGGAGAACTTCCCGGGTTGAAATCCGTCGCCAGGGCCACGCACAGTCCGCGCTCAATCAGCCCGCGACCGTCGGCCCACTTGTCCATGTTCAGCACGTAGGTGCTGCCGGGCAGCAGCACCGCCGCCGTGTCCGCCTGGCGCATGGCCTCGGCGCTTGCCTCCGACAGATACTCCAGGTGGTCGGCCGAGTCGGCCTCGAACTCCGCGGCCACGGATGCGCCGCCGGTGTCGCTCAGCTGCTCGGCGTGCACGGTCAGGCGCAGGCCATTCGCGATTGCGGCCTCAGCCACGGCGCGGGTCTCGGCCGGCGTGAACACGCCGCGTTCACAGAACACGTCGGCGCGCTGGGCCAGGCCGCCTTTCGCCGCGGCAGGCAGGATTTCCTGCGTCACCAGTTGCAGGTATTCGGCGCGTTTCTCGTCGCTGCTGCGAAACTCCAGCGGCAGGCTGTGCGCGGCCAGGCAGGTGCGCACGGTGTGCATGTCGGCCTGCTCACCGGCGTCTTTGATCGCCTGCAGCTGGCGCAGCTCGTGCTGCAGGCTCAGGCCGTAGCCGGACTTGCCCTCCACGGCCACCACGCCGTGGCGGCGCAGGCGCTGCAGGTTGCGGGTGGTCTGAGCCAGCAGCTCTTGATCCGTGGCGTGGCGCACGCCGGTGGTGCTGCTCAGGATGCCGCCGCCGGCCGCCGCGATCTGCTCGTAGCTGGCGCCGGCCAGGCGCATGGCGAACTCGTCGGCGCGGGCGCGCACGAAGGCGGGGTGGGTGTGGCAATCGACCAGTCCCGGCGTCAGCACCAGGTTGCGGCCGTCAATGGTGGGCGCGGTATCGAGGGCCGCGGGCAAACGGTCGCGCGGGCCGACGTAGCTGACGAAGCCGTCTTCCACGGCGACGCAGGGCGAATGCTCAAGCGTGTTGAGGTGGCGCATGTTCGCGCCGACCAGCGGCCCGCCGCCGTCGCAGGTCACCACGCGGCGCAGGTTTTCGATTACGCACTTGTCGGCATCGATGTGCATGTCAAAGCCCAGCCCGCGAGGGCTGGGCCATAGTACGTTGATCCTGCACCGGGCCCCAGCCCTTGCGGGCTGGGCTTTGACTTTAACCCTTCATCGCGTCCGACACCGCCGCGGCGAAGAGCTCCACCGCCTTGTCGGCTTCTTCCTTGGTGATGGTCAGCGACGGGCAGAAGCGGATGTTGTTTTCGCCGCAGCCGAGTATCAGCAGGCCGCGCTTGAAGGCGGTCTGTTCCACGGCGTTGCGCAGGGCCGGGTCTTTCTCTTTGCCCGCGCGCGATTTCACGAACTCCACCGCCAGCATCAGGCCCTTGCCGCGCACTTCACCGGCGCGGTCGCAGCCCTTGGCCCATTCCTGCAGCTTTCCCTGCAGGTATTCGCCCACCGTGGCGGCGTTGGCGACCAGGCCTTCATCCAGCAGCTTGATGGTTTCCACGGCCGCGCTGCACGCGATCGGGTTGCCGCCGAAGGTGCTGGCGTGTGTGCCCGGGGGCCACTTCATGATTTCGGATTTCGCGATCACCGCGCCCAGCGGCATGCCGCTGGCGATGCCCTTGGCGCAGGCGATGATGTCGGCCTCAACGCCCCAGTGGTCGTGGGCGAAAAATCTGCCCGTGCGGCCTATGCCGCTCTGGATTTCGTCCGCCACCAGCATGATGCCGTGTTTGGTGCACAACTCGCGCAGGCCGGGCAACCAGTTGTCGGGCGGCACCACGTAGCCGCCTTCGCCCTGGATGGGCTCGACGAAAATCGCCGCCACTTCGTCCGGGTTGACCAGGCGCTTGAACACCGTGTCGGTCAGGTACTTCAGGCAGTCGTCAGCTACCTTCTCGGGCGTGTCCAGGTGCGGCGCCGCGCGGTACGGGTACGGGTAGTTGGCGTGCAGGACGTTCGACAGGTGCGGCGCGAAACGCGTGCGGTGCACGGCCTTGCTGGCGGACAGGCTCATACTGCCGTACGTGCGGCCGTGGAAGCTGCCGATGAAGCTGATCAGCCACGGGCGGCCGGTCTTCCAGCGCGCGAGCTTGATGCAGGCCTCAATCGCCTCGGTGCCGCTGTTGCAGAAGAACACCTTGCGGTCGGGCCCGCCCGGGGTGTGCTCGGCCAGCATTTTCGCCAGCTGGCTCTGGACGGGATAATAGAAGTCGGTGCCGGACATGTGCTGGAAGTTGGCGGCCGCATCCTGGATCGCCTTCACGACGCGCGGGTGGCTGTGGCCGGTGGCGTTGACCGCGATGCCGGCCGTCATGTCGAGGAACACGTTGCCGTCAACGTCCTCGGCGGCGAGGCCCTGGCCGCGCACGATCACCATGGGGTAGCCGCGCGTGTAGCTGGGCGAGATGAACTTGTCGTCAGCCTCGATCACGGCTTTGGCCTTGGGACCGGGCAGGGGCATCTTGATGTCGGGTACTTTGCTGTACATGTTGTCTCCGGGCATTTAGCTGCGGCCGAAAGGGGTCAGGCACGTTTTCGGCAACTGCGCCGAAAACGAGCCAGGCCTCGGGCCGGAATAATGCCAACAAGGAGGGGCGCGCGCCATGACAACCACGCTGTGGCAACGCAAAATCAAGGGTTGCGCACTGACGGTGGTGCAGGGCGATATCACGCAGGAGGCCGTGGACGCCATCGTGAACGCCGCCAACGAGCAGTTGCAGCACGGCGGCGGCGTGGCGGGCGCGATCGTGCGCGCGGGCGGCGCGATCATTCAAACCGAAAGCGACGCCTGGGTGGCGGCACATGGGCGCGTGCCCACCGGCGGCGCGGCCATCACCGGCGCGGGCAAGCTGGCCGCCAAACACGTGATCCACGCCGTGGGGCCGATCTGGGGCACGGGTGGCGAGGTCAACAAGCTGGCGTCAGCGGTGCGCAGCGCGCTGGAACTGGCCGAGCAGCATAAACTGCAAAGCATCAGCCTGCCGGCGATCAGCAGCGGCATTTACGGCTTTCCTAAAGAGCTGTGCGCGAAGACGTTTTTCGACACCATCGAAAACTGGCTGGATGAAAGGCCGCAACGCAGCCTGGCCGACATCCGCCTGTGCAACTTCGACCAGCCCACGGCCACAGTGTTCGAGCGCGAAGCCCGCCGCCGCTTCGGATAACTCACACCTGCAGAGCCCATCGTGTCAACGATGGGCTTCCGCGCGCATCCGCGACTCGCAGCCGAGACCGCGTGGCAACCGCAAAGTGCCGCCAAGGGCCGCGAAGAACGGCAACTGCAGACTCACGCCTTGGCGTGAGACCCTGTTGTTCTTCGCGACCTTCGCGATCTTCGCGTCAAGTGGGCCACAAAAACACGAAAGCACGAAAGGCACTGCCACAAAAACTACTGCCCGTTTTTTTTGTGTGTAGTTGTTTTGTGCTTTGGTGTTTTCGTGGCCTATCCTGCCACGCGTGCGGAGGCCCCATCGTTTACACGATGGGCTCTGTGGCGAATGCTAACCGAGGCGGTACTCGGAATGCGGGCGCAGCTTCTTCAGCATGGCCTTCACTTGCGCGGGCTTTACGTTGCGGATGTCTTTCAACTGCTGCTCGGGCATCTGCTTGAAGCCCAGTACGTGCTGGAACACCAGGTCGCCGGCCCTTGCCCCCTGCGAGTCCCAGGCCGAGCGCCGAGCTTCAATCAGGCTTTCCCGCACGGCCGCGAACTCCTGCTCGCTGAACCCCTTCTGCAGCCGCTTGAACTCGCTGCGGATCAGCTTGATCGCCAGCTCCGCGCGGCCGGGGTCCACGGCCGCCTGGGCCACGATGCTGCCGCGCGCGCGGTGGTACTGGCTGTGGACGGCGTAGGCCAAACCATGCTCTTCGCGCACGACTTTGAACAGGCGGCTCATGCCGTAACCGCCCAGCAGGGCGTCGGCGTACAGCATGGGCGCGAAGCCCCTTTCACCGTAGACGGCGCCGCCCGACCAGGTGAACAGCAGGTGGGTCTGCTCGGTCTCGGCCTTCTCGACATCGCGACGCACGGCCTTGCGGTTGGCAAGGCGCAGCGCACCGGGCAGGGTCACGCGGCGGGCGCGCGGCAGGCTCAACTTGCGCGACAGAGTTGCCAGTGCGTGTAAAGGAGTAACGGGGCCTGTAACGAAAGCGAGCACCTGCGCGTTACCGACCAGTGACCGTTGACGGGTCAACAGGCCCTGCGGCGTGATGGCGGGCAGGTCCTCGATGGCCCCCATTTCGTGGATCGCGCCGGGCGTGCCGGCGTAAGTCCTTTGCGTGGCGCGCAATGCGGCCCAGGCCGGCTTGTCGTCCTGCATCGCGCGCAGCTCGTTCTCGAGCTGGTAACGTTCCTGCTCGACCTGATCGGCACGCAATGCGCTTCCATCAGGGCTGAGGGCCGGCCGCGTCAAGACTTCAACAAGAAGCGACAGCGCCCCCTCGAGCTCTTTGGAACCTTTGGGCAAGTAGCGCTCGGCCGGGAACTCCACTGTGGCCGTGAGGGCCTGCACGTCGGCAAGGCGTGTGACACCAACACCGAGCGTAGCGCCGTAAAGTTCTTCGCAGGCGCGGGCCAGCTCGCGGCGCGAGGGGTGGTCGGCGCTGGCGTTGCGCATCACGCGGGCAAGCAGGGAATTTTCCGTGGCCACGCGCGGTTGTATGGGCTCAAGCAGGTAGACGCGCGCCCGGATGGTCTTGAAGCGCTCGCTCTCGTAGGCCAGCAAACGCACGCCAGGTTGCGGGCGGAACGACTGGAATTCGCGGTAACGGGTCAGCTTCATGGCCTGTATCGCTGGAGGGTACAAAGCGTGCGGCGAAGTGTAGCAGACGCAGGGCCGGAAACAGCCGTTAATAGAAGCGTGAAACGGAAGCGTGAAATCGGACGTCAGGAACAGGCAACTACAGGCACCCATGATTTACGACAGGACGATGCGAGCTTGATGAAGAACTAACCGGATTTCCCGAAACTTCTGCCGCAACGAGTCGTTTAAAGCGCAGCAGACCCCGAGGGGCCGGATTCAGGCCCCGACAGCGCGCAGGCAAAGTGCCCGCGCTGACCCCGGAAAGAACAGACGGCCTTGAGGAGGCCGAAAAAAGGCGCGTGTACGCGCGCGAGGAGATGATTTGCCATGACAAAAATGATGACACGAACGATGGCGCGAGAAACGGTGCTGGACGCCTACTCCAACCGCGTCTACCTGGGCGACCGCGCCGTCGACCTGAACTCCGGCATGGTGTGTGTCGTGGTTGACCACTGCCCGGAACTGGGCCCGGAAAGCCTGTATGTGCAACTGGTTGAGAACGAAGGCCCGGCCATGAGCTACTGGGTCAAGCCCAGCGCGCTGGTCAAGCTGCCGCGCCGCGCGGCCTGAACGGAGTGGGCAGCCCCCCGCCCACTCTGGAATAGGCCTTGCGGGCTGGTCGTTACATCTGGTGTTCGTGCGCCGGCTTCTGTCCCCCGACCAGCCGGCGCGCGCAGAGACAGGCGGCAGGCCCCCCAGCCGCCTGCTCTCTTTTAATGCCCAAACCAAAGCCCGGGATGCCAATCCCGGGCGATTCAGGTGAACTCGCGGACTCAGTCTTATTCGCCCGGCATTCGCATGCCGGGCTTTGGTTTCATGGCCCGGCCGTCGACGCAAGCGTCGCCCCTACTCGGATTGCTCGGTGGCCTTGTTGTCTTCGAGACCCGTGCTGCGCTTGACCCACACGTAGGCGAAGCTGACCGCCGCCATCAGCAGCACGAAGGCCAGCGTCCAGAGCATGGCGCGCAGGCGCATTTTGAGCTCGGCCTGCAGGCGCTTTTCCAGCATCTGCTCAATCTCGACCAGCTTCTCGTCGATGCGCGCTTCCGTCAGGTCGAGCAGCTGCATGGCCTGGTCGTGCACTTCCTTCAGCGTCTCCTGCCGGAACTGCTCCGCGCGGCGGGTGGCGTCATCCAGCAGTTCGTCAGCCTTGTTGTCGACGTAGCTGTCAACCTTGCGCCGCACCTTGCTTTCGAACTTATCGAGCAGGCTCTTCTTCGCGGCCCTGGTCTCGGGAGGCTTGACCTCGGGGGGCTTGGCGGCGGACGGCACCAGGCCGTTGGCCATGGCGGCTGCCTCCGGGTCCGTCTTGCTGACGGGCTCGGCGGGCGAGGCCTGTTCTTTGTCCGCCTCGGCCACGGCCGATTCCTTTTTTGAAGATGCGGTTCCAGAACGCCAAGGCGCTGCTCCCTTTCCGGCGGGGATTCTACAGGAAATTCAAAATCAGGTGGCAGGGGTTTCAGGGAATGAGGCGTAGTTCGTGATTCGCCGGCCATCATGCCTTCCGAAGGCGAGAGGTGAGAGGCTAGAGGTTAGAAACAACGAGACACGTGGCAGTTTCCCTGGCCTCTGGCCTCTGACCTCTGGCCTCTAGATTCTTCCAAAGCCGCTTAAACACAAGCGCCGAGGGGAGCGCCCCGGCTGAACCAGCGAACTCCGGCATCAGACTTCAATCCTGCGCAACGGTGGCGTCGGTCTTGGGCGCTTCCACCACGGGCAGCTGCTTGTGCTCGTGGCGCAGTTCCTGCACGCTTTCCTCGGCGGCGTTGTAGAAGCTCTGGGGGAAGATGCCCAGGAACACTGTGCCGAACACGGTCAGGCTCAACGCGAACTTCAGGCCCCAGTCTTCCTTGCCCGCCACCGGCCTGTCGTCCGGGTCACGGAAGTAGGTGTAGGCCACCACGCGCAGATAGTAGTAGGCGCCGATGATGCTCATCACAATGCCGATGATGCCCAATACGGTGTACCTGCCGCCGGCCGCAATCGTGTTCGCGAATATAAAATACTTGCCCATGAAGCCCGCCGTCAGCGGGATGCCGGCCATGCTGAACATGAAGATCGCCATGCCGATGCCCACGGCCGGCTTCTTCCAGGCCAGGCCGCGCAGGTCATCGAGGCTTTCGACGTCTTTACCGCCGCTGGAGGCGTACACCAGCATGGCGAACGCGCCGCTGGTCATCAGGGTGTAGGCCAGCAGGTAGTACAGGATGCCGGCGTAGGCCTCACTGTTGCCGCCGGCGCTGGACAGGCCCATCAGCAGGTAGCCCGAGTGGGCGATGCTGGAGTAGGCCAGCATGCGCTTGATGTTGCGCTGGGCGATCGCGAACCAGTTGCCCAGGATCATGCTGAGCGCACTCAGCAGCCACAGCGCGTAGCCGGCGAAACCAAGGTCGCCGAAGAAGCCCGAGGGTGCTGCGCCCAGCGGGAAGGCAACGACGGCGACTCTGATCAGCGCGCCGAACGCGGCTGCCTTGACCGCCACGGCCATGAAGCCGGTAACGGTGGTGGGCGCGCCCTCGTAGGCGTCGGGTACCCAGCTGTGGAACGGCACGGCGCCGACCTTGAAGGCAAACGCGATCAGGATCGCGCCCATGCCGAAGGTGGCCATGTATTCGCTGCCGTCGCGGGCCTGGAACACGTCAATCAGCTTCTCGCCAATGGGGCGCAGCTGCAGCTCGCCGGTCACGCCGTACAGGCAGGCCATGCCCAGCACCAGGATGCCGGTGGCGAAGGCGCCCATGATGAAGTACTTCATGGCGCCCTCGGCGCTGCGGCTGGATTTGCCGTGCATGCCGGTCAGTACGTACACCGAGAAGCTCAGCAGCTCGATGCTGAGGAAGATCATGATCAGGTCGTTGGCGACCGTGAGCAGCACCATGCCGGACGCGGCCAGCAGCAGGGTGATCAGGAAATCGGCCAGGTTGACGCCGATGCGCCTGATGTAGCTGATACTGGCGAACATGCTGATCGCGGTGCCCGCCAGGATGGCAATCATAAGGTAGGCGCTGAACTGATCGATCAGCAGCGCCCCGCGCATCACCTGCTGGGCCGGGGCGTCCCAGTACGGGTTGAGGCTGACGAACGCCAGCATCACGCCGCCCAGGGCGGTGAAGAAATTGAACATGCGGGCCTGCTCAGGGTGCGAGCTGAACAGGTCGATCAGCATGATGATGCCGGCACTGACCAGCAGCCACACCACGGGCAGGAAGATATCGAATTCACCGATCATGCGGTTCTTCTGAGGACCAACGGCGCGGAATCATGCCTTCCGCCGCCGCGCAACGCAACCGCTTAAGAACTGGCAGACCAGCGCCTTTCAGCACAGCCGGCACACCAGCGACTGTTGGGCCGGGCGGATTCCTGACAGTTTAGACCGGGCGCATGCCTGACACTTTCCTCTTGTACAACTTCCCCTTTGACGTTGCACGGTTGCTGCCGATCGGCCTCAACTCACGTCTGCGCTCATCAAACGTCGCCAACTCCAGGCTTCCGAACTTCAGGCGCCACTCGCCGTCCTCCACTTCCACAGCACCTACCAGCTCGTTGCCCAGCGCCTCGCTCAGGTACACTTGCACGCCTCTCAGCCGCAGCGTTCCCTCCGGCTTCACGCGCCGCTTCTCGTAATGGCCGGGATACTCCGGATCAGCCAACTCTCCCGGATACTCGCGCAGCGAAACCTCGTACCGGCTCGCCGGCGTCGCACCATCGAGCGCCTCGTGCGGCCGTTCAAAGTTGAATTCCTCCACCCAATCGTTGAAGCGTCCCTGCTGGCGCTTCATGTTCGACGCCGGCGGTCTGGCTGTTTCGGCCTTCAGCGTCCGGTGCATCCTCTCGTGACGCCCGTTTTCCTGAGGCTTGCCCGGCCGGATGCGCTGCAGCGTGATCCCCAGCTTGAGCCACCACACGCCCAGTCTCGTCAGCCTGGCGGCACCGGTGCTCGCAAAGGGCGTCCCGTTGTCGCTGCGGATGGCGTCGGGAAGGCCGTAGCGTTTGAAGGTCTGCTCGAAGCTGCGTCTTGCGCTGTCGTGTCTGGTTCCGTCATGGCCCTCGCAGCACAGGATCATGCGCGAGCAGGCGTCCGTCACGGTCAGCGGGTAGCACAGGTTGCCGTCGCCCAGCCTGAATTGACCCTTGTAATCCACGCACCACACGCTGTTCGGCCCACCCGAGATCGCGCCGCTGCCGCCGTCACTATGACGGCGGCGGCAGCGGCGCCCGGGCTGGATCAGGCCTGCCCGTTTCAGGATGTCGTTCATCGTGCTCAGCGCCGGCAGCTCGATGCCGGGGTGGACGCGCTCCAGCAGAGGCCGCAGCTTCTTCGGGCCCCAGGTGGGGTGAGCCTTGCGGGCGGCAAGGATCAGCGCGCGGATGTCGGCAGACGTTTCGTTGGGGTGGCTGTGGGCGGCCTTGCTGCGGTCTTCGAGGGCCGGATAGCCGCCCTGCTTGAATCGCCGGATCCACAGATGGCCGGTTTCGCGGGTGATGCCGTAGGTCGCGCAGAGACCGCTGACGGAGCCCTTTTCGGCAATCCAGTCGTTGATGAAGTTGATTCGTTCGGTCACCGGACAGGTCTCTTTCCAGGGCATCGGCAGTCTCCTTGCCGCCCAAGTTACCTGTCAGGCATCCGCCCGGTTCAAAGTGTCAGGCATCCCCCGGTTCGTACCGACCGGGGCCAGTCACCCGGGTGACTGGCCCCTGCAAACCCGCCTGGCGCCGGACGATTCGAACTACTGCTTCTTGCGGTACACGTCGTGGCAGCTCTTGCAGCCCGCGCCGATCTTGCTTTCCGCAGCGTCGGCCTTTTCCCAGTCGCCGGCCTTCACCTGCGCGGCGTAGTCTGCGGTGGCCTTCTGGAAGTCCTCAACGAACTTCTTGAAGTCTTCCTGCTCGCGCACCTTCTTGCCCTTGTTCTCGCCGTCTTTCACGTCGCCGTCGTAGCCGGGCAGCTTGGCGGCGAGCTCGACGATCTTGTCGATTTCGGCCTGGGTCTTGGCCTGGTCGCGGGCCTTGGCCTGCGCGCGTGTGTTCTTCCAGCCGTCCTTGAAGCCGTCCATCACCTCTTCGAATTCGTCCGAATCCAGTATCTTCAGTTCCGGCTCAGCTTCCGCTTTCAGGCTGCGCACGTAGGCCGTCACCTGCCAGACCTGGTCCCGCGTCAGTACGTCCTTGAACGGCGTCATGCCGGCATAGCCCAAGGCAAAGCCGCCCTCCATGATGCGCCAGTAGATGTAGGCGTCGCTCATCGCGTCCTGCAGCTCGGCGATCGACAGGTCCTCAACGGCCGGCTGCAGCGCCTTGCCCGCCGGTGAATCACCGTCACCGGCCTTGCCGTGGCACAGCTCACACTGGGCATCAAACAGCTTCTTGCCCTCGGCGATGCGCGTTTCGTCCTTCAGGTCCGGCACTTCAAGCTTGCTGTACTTCTCAGGCGGCTCGGGCCGTTCGTACTTCGAATTCTTCGGCGCCTCCTTCGGCGGCTGCTCCGGACTGGCTTCCTCTGCCAGGATTGAAAATCCGCCCGCCGCCAGGCACAGCAGCAGCGCGGTCGCGCACAACACCAGTGGTTTCATGACGTGTCCTTTTTGAAGCCCGCAGATGAGTGGTCGCAGTCCGCGGCGGCTTACCCCCGCAACAGCACCGGGCCGGGGCAGTTACCCCGGCCCGCGGATTCCGGACAACTCCGGTCAGCTATTCGTCTTCTTCCGGCTGGTAGACGTCGTGGCAGGCGCCGCAGGTCTCGTTGATCTTGTCTTTCTGGGCGTCAGCCTTGTCCCACTTGCTCTTCTTGGCCTGGGCGGCGTACTCCCTGGCGGCGTCTTCCATGGCCTTGCACCAGTCCTGGAAGTCCTTCTGGTCGCGGGCTTTCTTGCCCTTGTTCTCGCCGGTCAGCACTTCGCCGTCGTAGCGCCTGGCCTTGGCGGCCAATGCTGCCAGCTCGTCGGCGGCCTCGGCGGCCTTGTCGCCCATCTTGTTGCGGGCGTGTATTTTCAGGCGGTTCCAGGCCTTCTTCATGTCCTCCATCAGGTCGTGGAACTCCTTGGAGGTCAGGGGTGGGTCTTCGGCCTTTTCGGCTTCCTTGTTGGCCTCGTCTTTCTTGGCCTCGTCCTTTTTGGTCTCTTCCTTCTTCACTTCCTTCTTCTCTGCCGTGGGCTTGTCGGACTGGCCCTGGACCAGGCCTGCTCCTGCAAACACGATGGTCAGCGCCAGCAGCACCGCCGTGGCAATCCGGTAACTCATTTCACATTCTCCTGTAAGCCCCGCCTGCTTTCCCCACTGGCGACGTGGAGAGCTTTGCATGATACGCTTCAGGTTATACCGGGGTAAATGAAATGTCTCGCACAACACGCCCCGAGTGTCGTACACTGTCAACTTCGCGTAGGACATGAAAATGGGCGCCAGGTCCAAGACGGACAACCAGCAGGATTCACCTCCCACACCGGGGATGGTCACCAAGCTCTTTGACCGCGTGCGCGTCATCAAGCGCAACCATCCCGAGCTGTCGCGCCGGGTGGACGCAATGGAAGCCGAGATTCGGGACCGCCTGATGTCCATCCGGGACTGCATCGACGAGTTCCCGCCTATGGAACGCGAACTGATCACCGTGCTGGTGATCAACGGCGTCCACAAGATGTGCGACGAAATCCTTATCGACGACGTGACGGACAACGCCTAGATGGCCAACCGCCAGGAAATGCTTCTCATGGCCCTGGCCGTCAAGCAGGGCATGCTCCAGAAGGAGCAGGTCCAGGAATGCATGGACCTGCAGGCCGCGCTCCAGGAGCAGAAGGGCGTCGAGCTGCCCCTGGTGCAGATCGCCCTCAAGAAGAAGTACCTCACCGAAGAACAGGCCAGCAACCTCGCCGGCGGCGGCGACATCCCCGGCGTCGGCGACCACGTCAGCATCGAGGACGCCCGCCGCATCCCGATCTTCGATGTACACAAAGAGATCGGCCAGGGCGGCATGGCGACCGTGTTCCTGGCCACCCACAAGGCCACCAACCGCAAGTGCGCCCTGAAGGTGCTGTTCCCCAAGCACCTGAAGAACCCGAAATTCGTCGAGCGCTTCATCCGCGAGGGCAAGCTGCTCAAGGAGTTCGAGTGCGACTCCATCGCCAAGGGCTACGACTACGGCAAGGCCGGCAAGGAAAACCCGCTCTACTTCATGAGCATGGAGTACATCGACGGCCCCAGCATCCAGGACCTGCTGGACCGCGACGGCCCCTTCGATGAGCAGAAGGCCATCTACGTCATCACCGAGGCCGCCCGCGGCCTGGCCTACATGCAGGAGCGCGGCGTGGTGCACCGCGACGTCAAGCCCGACAACATCATGTGGGCAAGCGACGGCCGCGTGATGCTGGTGGACCTGGGTTTCGCGACGCCGATTCGCAAGGACCTCGCGGGCCAGTACGAGGACGAAACCTGCGGCACGGTGCAGTACATCAGCCCGGAGCAGGCCAAGGGCATGGCGGACCTGGACATCCGGGCCGACATCTACAGCCTTGGCGCCACGCTGTACCACATGGTGGTCGGCGAGCTGCCCTTCACCGGCAAGGACAGCATGGAGGTGATGGCCAAGCAGGTGATGGAAGGCCTGAACCAGCACAGCCTGAAGGGCGGCAAGATCAGCGTTCACATGCACTACTTCATCGAGAAGATGATGAGCAAGGAACGCGACTTCCGCTACCAGACCGCGCGCGAGGTGGTGGACGACATCACCGAGGTGCTCGAGGGCGCCGCCGACCTGCAGTACAACCCGGGCGCCGACGCCAGCAGCCCGTTCCAGCTGGCGCTCGGGCGCGACCCGCACGCCAGCCAGCGCATCACCAAGGTGGGTCACAGCACCGGCAAGTTCCAGCCCATCAGCCAGGGCTCGTCCGGCCGCATGAAGCCCAACGGCACCAGCGTAAGGCTGCCGGGCCAGGGCACGCAGAGCGGCGGCAGCAATTCAACCGGCATGCGCAAGCCGCTGCCCTCGGGCAACAGCAACTCGACCAGCATCCGCAAGCCGGTGACCACGCCGGGCAGCAACACCAGCAGCGTGCGCAAGCCGATCCCCAAGCCGGGCACCAGCGTGCGCCTGCCGCAACCCGGCAAGTCCGTAAAGCTGCCACCCGTAAAGAAGCCCGGCGACAGCGGCCGCCAATAACAACGGTCCCCGGCCGGTGTTCATTCTCCTCGTTTGCGGCGCGGCGCAATCACATGAAATGAGCCAATCCGTGCGGCGACGCCGTTGATCAGCACTTCCACGACGTGGGTGCCGGGGTTCGGTTTGCGTGTCGTGTGCACCTTCAGCGAAACCCGCGTCTTCAACTCCGCCCTTCCCTCGGGAGGAAGCGTAACCCGCTTCAGCTTGAAGACCTTCGGTGTGGAATGACCCGCGGCCTTCACGAAGTGCACCACCAGGTCCACCAGCAGTTCCTGTGCGCGGGGCGACGTGCTTCGCAGCGTGAATGAGCAGGCAACGGTATCGCCGATCGCCACCCGCGGCGGTTCAAAGCAGACGTTTTCGACAGCGACTGACGGCGTCCCGCCATATCCCAGGAGTTTCAACGCCGCAGGCTCGGCGCGCTTGACGGCGCTGCGCAGCGCGTGCTCGACCAGCGCGCGGCGCTCTGTTGACGCGTCAACGAGCCACGCCGCGCAGGTGCTGGTCAGCAGCTCGGGGTGCACCTTGCCAAGATCATTCAGATTGTTCGCGACGCTGCGGCGCACCATGGCAGCGGGGTCGTCTTTCAGCGTTTCAAGCAGCTCCAGCACGCGCCCCGGATTGGCGTCAAGCCAGGCTACGCGGCCCGCCCACGGCAATCGCAGACGTGTTCCCTCTGATGCCAGGCGCCTGACGTGCGGGTGCGGGTCGCGCGCGCAACGGTGCAGAAACCGGATGGTTCGCTCCGGGTCCTTCGCGATGTAAGGCCGGATGCTGAACTCCGCGCTGAAGCGCCTGGTCAGCTCCAGCTGCGCCTGCAGCGAGAGGTCGAAGTGGTCGAGCCCGTACTCAGCCACGTACAGCGTGTGCGGCAGATAGAAGAATGGCGCCATGCCGGCGCCCGCAAGCTCGTCCGATGCATGCTCAGGCCCCAGTGAATCCAGCAGGATCGAAATCGCCCGCGGATACTCCGGCAGACAGCTTGCCAGGGTACGGGCGATGTGCCTGCCGCGATCCAGCAGCTCAAGCCCGGCCAGCCCGGCGCAAGCCTGTTCGATGAACTGCGCGGCCGGAAAATCTGCATGAACGCGCAGCAGGTCAGCAGCCAGGCGCTGCACCAGTTCAGGTGAAAAGAAGGTCTTCAGCGGTTCCGGCACGGTTTACTCGGTGGTGCTGCGGCAACCGGGAGGATCAGTAACGCTGCCCCCCGTAAAGAAACCCGGTGACGGCCAGCATGGCTGATCCGGCACCTCTCATCGCGGATACCCGGTTCGTCCCGCCTCGGGCGCTGCGCCTGGCATTCGCCTACGCCTGTGGCCGCTCCACCCGCTGGAATTCGAACTTGTGGATGATGCGCCCCTCGCGGCGGAACTTGACTTCCCAGTTGGTCACGCCCTCGGGGGCCTCGTCGCCGATGGCGCGGAATGTCTGCCTGAAATCGGGGTCCGCTTTAAACACCTGTTCCATCTGCACGGCGTAGTCTTCGTGGTCAGTGGCCAGCTTCACGCGCCCGCCGTTGACCAGGATGCGCGCGGCCTCACGCGCGAAGGGGGCTGGATCAGCCGCCGCTTGTTGTGGCGCGCCTTGGGCCAGGGATCGGGAAAGTACACGTGAAGCACGTCGATGCCGGCGTCCTCGATGGTGTCGCGCACCACGTGGGCCGCGTCGTCGCGCAGCACGCGCAGGTTGGCCAGGCCGCGCTTGGCGGCGCGCTCGGCCACCAGGCGGTAGTAGCGGCTGGCCCACTCGACGCCGACCCAGTTGCGCTCGGGGTGGGCCTCGGCTGACTGGATCAGGAAACGGCCTTTGCCGATGCCCAGTTCGAGCTCGATGGGGTGGTCGTTGCCGAAGATCTCGCGCAGGTGGTAGCGCCGATCCTGGTTGACCGGGATCTGCTCAAGGGTAACAGGCGAAATGTCAACAGGCGCGCTCATGGCCGCAAAGTAGGCCGAGGACAGAATTCCGCAAGGTGCGGAGCAGGGGACAGGCCCGGGGACAGGCACCTTTGGTGCCTGTCCCCTGTAGCCGCAAACAAAACACCCGGCGCTGCGGCCGGGTGTCTGGGTGGGTTGATCAGCCTAGCCGTCGTTGCCGATGGCCTGCACGGGGGCACTGGGCCGCGGCGTCTTCGCACTGGGCTTTTTTCTTCGTCGTTCTCGGGCTGCTTGTAAACCAGGTCGTGGGTGCCGTCTTCTGACTCGCGGAAGTTCTCAGGCGCGAGCTGCGGGCACAACCCGCAGAAAATGCAGCTCTTGTCCACGTACCACGGCCCCGGGACGTTGTCTTCCCACTTCTCGTTGGGGTCCGGCATGATTGCGCTCTCCTGCTGCGTAGCTTGGTAAGTTGTTTCCGCCCACTGGTCCGAATAGTAGACCAATCTAGTCCACTATTCCACTACCTGAAGCGGGGAATATGCGGCGGCAGCATACAAACCCGGTCGTCGCGATAAAGCCGGAAGATTACAGCTTTTAGAGTGCGTTAGAGCCACGGAGGTTTAGATGCAAACCATCACACTGGAACAGCTCAAACTGGCCCTCGCCGAAGGGCGCGTGGCGCAGATTTTCGACAACCGCGGCCCCGGCAGCTACGGCAGCATGCACATCAAGGGGGCGAAACTGCTCCCCGTCAGCGAAGTGAAAACCGGCCTGCCCCACGACCGCGACGCCATGCTGGTGTTCTACTGATCCGGCTACAGCTGAGACGCTTCAACGCGCGCGGCCCGTGTGGCCGCCGAGCTCAGGTACACCAACATCCACGACTACCGCGGCGGCGTGAAGGAATGGGCCGCAGCCGGCCTGCCCGTGGAAGGCACCGCCGCCAGGGTTTGAGCTTATCCGCAGCGGCAATTCTGCTAGCATCTCTCCGGTTTTGACACCACAAGACAGGAGAGCCCGATGCGCATCACACTGCGCCTGGTCGCGGCCGCGGCATTGCTGCTGCCGCTGGTACTGGTTTCGGCCGAGGACAAGGCCTACAGGCCGTCTCTGCCGCTGCTGCACGTCAAGCTGTTTGACGGCAAGAGCCGCGTGGTGAAGCCGGGCAGCGACGACGCCCTCGACGACAAGGCCCGGAAGGCGCTGCTTGAGCAGCACGCGGCCCACGTGGACGAAGGCAACGGCTGGAAAGGCCGCAGCGCCGACGGCATCTCCGAGAACCCGCTGGTGCTGCACGTGGACGCCATGGCCGACCAGGGCGAGGTGGGCAAGGTGGTGGCAAAAGCCGCTGAGCAACAGATCTACCGCGTGGTGGTGGGCATACCCGAGCACACCGACAAGCCGCTGAAGGGCGGCAAGGCGCCGGACCTTGAGAAGCTGGAGGCCGGCTACATCCACTTCGACCTGCCCAAAGATGAGGGCCTGCAAAGCAAGCCGCCCGCAGTGCCGAAAGAGGAAGTCACCCTGTACCTGTCGTGGGACGCCGATGTCCAGGGCGGTAACTTCATCGTCGCCATCGACGCCCGCGGCCGCAAACCGGTCGAGAAGTCCTGGATCACGGCCGACGAATTGAAATCCAAGGACGCCAAGCGGCGCAACGAGGTGCGCGACGCGGCGAAGAAGACGGTGCAGGAATACATCACCAGGTCCGGCGCGAAGATCGAAACAATCAGCCTGAAGACGACGGGTCTGCGCAGGGAAGACCCGATGCCGTGGGTGATGGTTGATCTGGCCTACCGCGCGGCACTGGCGGTGAATGAGGAGCGCGCGAAGTACAAGCAAAAGGCGCTCGAGATTCTGCTGCCATTCCAGTACCAGATCACCGAGCCCCCGCCGCCCGAGCAGCCGCCCGAGAAGCCGGTCGAGTTCCCCAAGGATGAACCCGAGCAGGAGGATCCCACCGAGGAGGAGCGCATCGTTCCGGACGAAGAGGACGAAGGGAGCAGAAACTCGTCAGGCGATTCCAAAGGAGACCTCGCTGAAAATGCGGAAGACGACGTCCGCGATCCACAGGCGGAGAGCGAAGCACAAGAGCGCGAGGCCCACTTCAAACATCGCAAGCGCGCGGAGGGCGCGCTTCGAGCCAATGAAGAGCGCGTGATCGCCGCGCTGAACTGGCTCAAGGATCACCAGAATCCCGAGGGCTACTGGAGCGCGAAATACTCCGCGGACGACACTACTCGCCAGGCGGCCACCAGTACCGGCAACATCGAATTCGCGAAAGACTGCCCGGAAGACACGGGCTGGGAAGGCATCTGCGACATCGGGCTTACCGGGCTGGCTCTGCTGGCCTATTCCGGCGCTGGATACACGCACAAGGACGGCGAGTATCGCAGGACCATCCGGCAGGCCGTCCTTTACCTGCGCAAGTGGCAGGACAACGACGGCTGCTTCGGCATTAAAGAGGAAGACCTTTTCGTCTACAACCACGCGATCTCGACGATGGCGATGGCGGATGTTTATGGCCAGAGTGGGGACCCGGTGCTGAAACCGATTGTCGACAAAGCCGTCGAGTTCATCCTCAAGGCCCAGAACCCCGGCCTTGGCTGGCGCTACGGCGTTCAGCCCGGCACCAACGACAGCTCGATCACCAGTTGGATGGTGATGGCTCTGTACACCGCCAGGCTGGCCGGCTTCAAGCTGGACACGGATAAGGCGTACACCGGCGCGGCCTCGTGGTACGAGTACGTCACGGCCAAAGTCAACGGCGTTCCCAGGACCGGCTACGACGTGCCGGGCAGCAACAACGCGCGCCTGCGCGTGCGGCGCAACTGGGAGAGCAACCCCACGCTCGACGCCATCTACGTCAAGTGCATGCTCGCCATGGGCAAGGCCGACAAGCAGGACGCCACCGTGAAGGCGCTGGCTGCCAAGTGCGTGAAGGCCGAATCGCTGCCCAAGTGGGAGCTGCACAAGATCGACTTCTACTACTGGTACTACGCCACCCGCGCGCTGCGGGCGCTCGAAGACGACAACTGGAAGACCTGGGAATCGGCCGTCACCAAGGTGCTGACCGAAAACCAGCGCGGCTTCAGCAAGCTCGACCAGGACGCCAAGCGCACCAGCGCCGAAGACCTCGACGAGCACGGAAGCTGGGACCCGGTGGGCGCCTGGGGCATCGCCGGCGGCCGCGTCTACAGCACCGCCATGGGCGCACTGATACTGCAGGCCGCCTGGCACATCGACTAACGAAGGGGGACAGGTACTTTCGGTATCTGTCCCCTTGGCGTTGCTGAATGCGGAATGGGTTTCCGGCGCTGCGTGTTGTATCGTGGCGCGCCTTGTTGGCGGGCTAAGGGGGACAGGTACCTTTGGTACCTGTCCCCGTTGGCCGCGGGAGACTGCTTTGGCTACGGAACAGGCGAAGAACGAAAAACCTCGGCTTACCCAGCTTTCCCACGGCGCCGGCTGAGGCTGCAAGCTCTCTGCTGCGGACCTGGGACAGGTCCTTTCGAAGCTTCCCAAGATCACCGACCCCAACGTGCTTGTCGGCCACGAGTGGGCCGACGATGCTTGCGTCTATCGCATCAACGACGAGCAGGCGGTGGTGCAGACGCTCGACTTCTTTACCCCGATTGTTGACGACCCCTACACCTTCGGCCAGATCGCGGCCGCCAACGCCATCTCCGACATCTACGCCATGGGGGCCAGGCCGATCTTCGCGCTCAACATCGTGGGCTTCCCGCTGGCGGCGCTGGGCCACGACGTGCTGTCACAGATCCTGAAGGGCGGCGCCGACAAAGCCGCCGAGGCCGGCATCTTCGTCACCGGCGGCCACAGCATCGACGACGCCGAGCCCAAGTACGGCATGTGCGTCACCGGCCTGGTCCACCCGGACCGCATCATGGCCAACCAGGGCGCAAAACCCGGCGACAAGCTGGTGCTGACCAAGCCGCTGGGTGTGGGCGTGCTCACCACGGCCGTGAAGAAGCAGTTGCGCACGGAGGCGCAGATCGCGCCGGCGATTAAAAGCATGTCGGCGATCAACCGCCCGGGCGGCGAGGCGATCCTCGAGGTCGGCGCCAGCGCGGCCACGGACGTAACGGGCTACGGCCTTGCCGGCCACCTGTGCGAGGTGGCGGGCGCCAGCAAGGTCGGCATGAAGCTGCGGCTTTCTACGCTGCCGGTGCTGCCGGAAGTGATGGAGCTGCTGGCGCAGAAGTGCTTCCCCGGCGGGACCAAGAAGAACTGGTTGTATTTCAAACAGTTCCTCGACTTCGCGCCCGACATCACCGAAGACGAGCAGCTGCTGGTGTGCGACGCGCAGACCTCGGGCGGCATGGTGATCAGCGTGCCGGCCGAGAAGTGCGACGCCCTGGTGGCCAGCCTGAAGAAGCACGGCGCGCTGGCGCACGCGGTGATCGGCGAAGTGGTGGCCGAGCACCCGGGGCGCATCGAGGTCACCCGTTAGCGGTAGGCGGAGAACTCCCAGATGATCAGCGCGCACTGGGCGGCGATGACCGCGAGAATGCCCCACAGCAGCGTGCGGTGCACGGCCTTGGCGACGTCGTCTTCGCTGGTGGCGGGCGCGAGGCCGAACATGGCCGCCAGCGTGCCGCCGATGAAACCGCTGACCAGCACCTTGGCCAGCAGGAACTCGAACCACTTGGGCGCGTCGCTGAGTCCGTCCGACATCAGGTTCAGCGCCAGGCCAAGCGATGCGCCCTCGTGGCCGGCTACGTAGATCAGCGCCGCCAGCGCCACGCCCGAGTACAGCGCCAGCGTGGTGGCCAGCGCGATCGCTCCAACTTGTGCCAATACGGCCGGCACCAGGCCGAACGACTCCACGGGCCAGCGCGCCAGCGACAACGTTTCGAGCATGCCTGAGCGCACGCCGCTGCTCAGCCGCGCGGCCTGCGCGGCGCCCAGCTTGCCGGTGATCAGCGCCGCGGCGCCCAGAGGCAGTACCACGCGCACCAGCGTGTGGCCGGTGGCTTGTAAAATTTCCTGCAGCAGCAGCGGCTCAACCAGTTCCGGCGCGGCAGCTGCTCGAAGATGAAGTAGGCGACCGTGCCGCCGATCAGCAGCGAGCCGAGCCACGAAAACAGGTGCGTGCCGGGGCTCAGCGCGTCGGCCAGCAGCTTGCGCAGCACGAACAGCGGGCGTCGCGTGCGCAGCAGGCCCCACAGGAACGCCAGCGGGCTCAGCACCGCGCCGCCCAGCATGTTCAGGCCCTCGGCCGTGCGGGTCCTGGCGGCGGCCACCAGCGGGTTGACGGGACGGCCGGCCTCGATGCGCAGCTGGCCGATCTCGCGGTCCACGGGTGCGTGGCCGTCGTCGCCGACTGTACACTCGAGGATGTGCACGACCTTGGCGCCGCTGGCCCGGTCCACTTCCGGCGGCTCTTGACCTGTAAAGACGTGGGGGTCGTGGGTGATCACCACCACCACGCTTTCCTTGCGGCGGGCGTAGTCCACCAGCTCGCGCGCCAGCGAGTGCGCGGCCACGGCGTCGAGCCCGGCCGTGGGCTCGTCGGCGATTACCAGCGTAGGCGCGGGCTCGTTCTCGCCGCGCTTGAGCAGCGCCCGCACGGCCGACAGGCGCATGCGCTCACCGCCGCTGGCATGGCTGACCCTGGCGGGCAGGCTCATCAGGTGGAAGCGCGCGGCCAGGCGGTCGGCGTGGGTTTGCGCCGAGGCGCGGTCCAGGCCGCTGAACAGGCGCAGGTTTTCCAGTGTGCTCAGGCCGTCGATGAAGCCGAGCTTTTCCGACTGCGGCAGGTAGGCGATCTGGCGGCGCGCGCCGGGGTTGTACGCCGCGCCGGCCCACAGGGCGTGCTCGATGCCCAGCGAATCGGTGAGCGTGACGTCGCCCTTGCACTCCACGCGCGGGGCGGCCAGTTCGCCCAGGCCCAGCAGCGCGCGCACGAAGCTGGATTTGCCACTGCCGCTGGGGCCCCACAGCACGTACAGCTTGCCGGCCTGCAGCTCGGCCGGTGCCTGCAGGCGCAAGGCGTCCGCGCCCAGCTTGACTTCCAGGCTCTGCAGGTTGACCGTCGGCCCGGTCGCCGTGGCAGGCGCGTTGGTCTTGGGCTCAGCTGTGAGAGTGTTGTCCGTCATTCTGACTCAGGTTATGATCCGCCCTGCGGTAGCGAAGCCTGGGTGTCAACAGACCAGCTCCCAGCACCAGACAAGTAGCTCAGGAGGGTAATTCTGGCTGGGCCAGAGCTGGTCTGATAACCCATGCGTGCCTTCGGGCATCCGGTTCAATTCCGGTACCCTCCGCCGCAGTAGAACATTGCTTGTCGAATCGTGGCATGTGGGCTATACTTATTGTGGTTATCAGACCAGCTCTTGGGCTCAGCCCAGGAACTCGCCCCCGGGGAAACCCGGGGGTTTGTGTTTTTACCTCCCGTCCTTTTCCAGCGGCGGCATGATCCACTCGTACTCCAGCTTGCCTGAGTTATCCGGCGCGATCACCAGCAGCGGCTCGTCGGTGATCTCCAGGCTGCTGCGCAGCGCGTAGGCCAGCAGCAGCCGCGGGCCGCCCTCGGCCGTGAGCAGCCGGCGCTTGGCGAAGTCGGCCGCGTAGCCCTCGGCCGCCTCCAGCACGCCGTCTTCGCCCTCGAGCCAGCTTGGCACCAGGGCTTTCTCGTACAGCTTGGGGCCCCACTTGGTTTCGAACTTGTCGATGAAGTCGGCGCGCCGCGCGTTCAGCACGGTGTTGAAGGCCTTCTGGATCTCGGTGTTCTTTTCCTTGATGAAGGTTTCGACTTCTTCTTCCAGCGCGATGCGCAGCGCGGCCGCGCGTTCCTCAGTGAGGAAGTCCTTGTTGGCTTTCTCCGACTTCTCCTCGTTGCCCCACCAGCTCTTCACCCAGTCTTTCACGTCCTTGTAGGTGTTTTCGGCCCCCTCGCCCGTCTTGCGCATGATGCCCTCGGCGACGCCGCTTACGCCGATTACCTCCCAGGCGCGGTTGGCCAGGCGGTTCAGAAGCTCTTCTTCAAGCGGGCCCAGCTCAGTGCGCAGGTCTTCCACCGTGGTGTTCAGCAGCGCCGTGTCGTCTTCGTCCATGTCCGCGAACGAGTGCGTCAGCTCCGTGGTCAGGCGCTCTTTCAGGCCGGGCAGCACGTGCTGCTCGATCGCGGGCCAGATGGTGTCGCGGGCGATGGCGGCCTCTTCGCGCGGGATGTCGGGGCTGATGATCAGCCGGAAGGCGTGCTCCAGGCTGATGGTCGGCGCCGCGCCGCGCAGCTTGCCCCCGTGCGCCATGGCGCCGGCCTGGCCGGGGGTCAGCAGCACCGTGACGGTGTCTGTTGACGCGTCAAGGTTCTGTACGCCGATCACGCGGCCGACGATTTCGGCCTTGCCGTCCTGCCCTTCGCGGTAGACCAGCACGCCGCGTTTGGCGCCAAGACTGGCCGGCACGTTGCAGACCACCGTAGAGTCGGCGTCGGGCGAGGCTTCGCGGCTGATTTCGGAAACGCCGGCCGCCGCGCGGTCCGCGGCCTCGGTGTTGCTGACGGTGACCAGCCCCGCCAGCAGGGCGACAAGTGCGGCGCCGCCGGCCGAGACGCGGGCCAGACGCTGCCATCGGTATGAGCGGTCCCACATGGGGCACCTCCGTCCAATATGGTACTTCAAAGCCGGCCGTCTGTGATTACACAGCCGGGCTGGTTTTGGAGGGAAAGGGGTCTGGCTCCCGCCGAAGCCGCCTGAGCACCGTAGCCTCGGCGAAGGTGATTGGCGAAGGCGGGTGCCTGACCCCTTTCCTCACGCGTTCCGGGGCTATGTACTCTGTACTTTGGACGCTGTACTTTCGCTCCATGAAACGAGTGCTGCTGAGCTGGTCATCGGGCAAAGACTCCGCCTGGTCGCTGCACACCTTGCGGCAGATGCCGGACGTCGAAGTCGTCGGCCTGCTGTGCACCCTAAACTCCGAGTTCGACCGCGTCGCCATGCACGCCGTGCGGCGTGAGTTGCTGCGCGCCCAGGCCGCGGCCGCCGGGCTGCCCCTGCGCGAGATCGAGCTGCCCTGGCCCTGCAGCAACGAAGACTACGAGCGCCTGATGACGGCCGCGTGCAAACAGGCCGTGGCGGACGGCGTCACGCACGTGGGCTTCGGCGACCTGTTCCTGGAGGACGTGCGCGACTATCGCATTGCGAAGCTGCAGCCCACGGGCCTGCAAGCCCTGTTCCCGCTGTGGGGGCGCAACACGGCCGAGCTCGCGCGCGAAATGATCGACGGCGGCCTGCGCGCGATTCTCACGTGCGTGGACCCGAAACAGCTCGACAGCAGTTTCACAGGCCGCGAGTTCAACCACGAGCTGCTACGCGACCTGCCGCCCACAGCGGACCCCTGCGGCGAAAAGGGCGAGTTCCACACCTTCGTCCATGCGGGCCCCATGTTCCAGCGGCCGATCAAGGTAAAGCCGGGCGAAGTAGTAGAACGCGACGGTTTCTGCTTCGCCGACCTGATTTCCACCTAGGCTGCAAACCCTTCCCCGTGGCGGGCTTACGCGCCGAGTACAATCCTGCGCGCGGCTTGTGGTCCGGTTTGTGTCGCACCCCTTTTTAGCCTGTGGGCAATGAAAGGGGGATGCCATGTGGTCAATCCGCAAGTCAGGACATGCGCGCCGGCGCCAGGCCGGCCGTGCGATCTCGGACCGCGCCGTGAAGATCGTGCTGGAGTTCGGGCGTTGTTTCTGGGCGGGCCGGGGCTGCCGGGCGTTTTTCATCGGGCGGCGCGACGCGCGGGAAGACGCGGCGCTGGTGGAGTTCCAGAACATCGCGGTGATCGTGGCGGCCGACGGGACGCTGGTGACGGTCGAGCACTGCGAGCGCCCGCCCAGGCACTGGAAGCGAGCCGGCAGCAGCGCGCCTGCAAGCCGTTCCGGCATGAGAACCGGCAAGTCAATCTCGAACGCTCGCGCGGCGGAGTGCGCCTCAGGAGTACGGTGGTGTACAGGCGGCCGCTGACTCGGAACAGACACGCGCCCGGTTCGGTGCTGTGTGTTCGGGGGATAAAGTTAGCAAGGCCGATACCCCCGCTGATATCATGGCAGCAGGAGCCACCCAAGGCCGAACGAAAGGGCCAAGCACCGCATGAACGCCGCCAGCACAGCAGGAACACGCCAAACAAAGGAGCCTGACCCCTTTTTAGTTCCCGGCTGAGTGATGTTCAGTACATTATCAAAAATGCATTGCCCCCCCGTATTTGTTGTACGCTCGTGTGATGGGCCGCCATGAGGGCGGATCGGGCAAGCACCGCGCAGCCCATACGCCGCGCGGATCCAAGGGGCAATCATGGCATCCACGCCGCTGAACGCTGTTGAACTTACGCAGGAACAGCTCGTCAAAACCGTCATCGAAAAGATTCGCTACAAAGTCGAACTCGCAAACTTCTGGCCCGTGCGCGGCGTGATCGGCGGCAAGCTGCGCTACGCCCGCACCAACCAGCTCAGCGCGGGTGACATCAACGCGCTGGCCACCATCCTGGCCGATGGCGCCGACATCACCGACCAGACCGCCGGCGTCGATGAAACCGTCACCTTCACCTGCGGCGAACTGGCAAGCCGCTACAAGCTCGACTACAACGCCCAGGACCGCTGGCGGTACCAGAGCATCGACAACGCGCTGGCCATCATCGCCTGTACCCGCCTGCTGCTGATGAGCTTCCGCAAGCTCGACCTCGACAAAACCGCGGCCGAAGGCGACTACGACTCCCTGTACGACATGTGCGACGGCAGCCAGATCGTGGCCGGCGGCGGTGTCGCGCCCACGCTCGACAAGCTGCAGCAGACCTGGCACCTGGTCACGGCCGGCAACGCCCGTGCCAACTGCATCATGTGCAACAACCGGGCCAGCCGCGCGATCATAAAGGCCTACAACGACCAGGGCATGCACCCGACCGAGGTGGAGTTGCCCTTCCCGGACCCGATCAGCGGCGGCATGAAGATGACACGCGTGCCCGCGATCAACGGCACGCCGATCCTGGTAAACGACCTCATAGCGACCAGCGACCCGGGCAACACCACGCGCATCTACATGATGGTGATGGGCGAGGACTGCGAGCGCCAGATTTACGGCGTAACGGGCATCATCCCCAAGGACCTTGAAGGGAAGCTGTTTATTCGCCGGGAGTCAGCCGAGCCCAGCGCGGCTACATCCTCGCGCATGAACGTGACCTACACGTACCCGACGGCTACAGCCATGGGCTGCGCAAGCGCCCTGGCCATCCTGGAGAATGTGCTGGTGTAACGTGATGCGAGCGCCCCGCCCGCACGTAGCGCAGGCGCCCCGCCTGCACAGGCCGGGGGCACCCTGCCCCCGGCAGCAGTGGAGAGCGCAGCCGTGGCGGCAGCAGGTGGAGCGGGGTTCGCGGTGCGATCGGGCTATATGGACGCAAGGCGGCCCGAGAGATGCCTGCTGGTTGTGGGGAGGGGTTTCCGACCGTCCCTGGTCTGCGCGGGACGTGCAAGCCGGGTGCGGGCAGGATGCCCACGACACGGGATTTCCGCCCCAAAGCCAGACCCAAGGCCGTACAATAAGGAGTATGGTTATGAGCATCAAAAAGCCAGATTGCGGCTGCGGAAACACTCAAATCGAACCCGTAAAATCGCCGTCGCAGACAGCGAGGTTCGCCCAAGCCATCTTCCAGAACCCGCTAGAACCCACACTCACAGGCCACACCTTACCCTTCGCCACGGGCGGAGTGTTCCAACTCCCGAAGCACATCACCAAAGAAACTCAGGGGTACGAACCGACGCCAAAACCCAGCTCCAGCTTATTCCTCTCAGCACCCCCGGCCAACATTCTGTCCACGCATCGCCTTAGAGACTGGGAGGACCTTCACCTTCCCGGGATTGGGGGACCGCAGGAAGTCATGAACACATGGCTGATAAGGTATCCCCCTGACTCACGTGATTTCATTCAAGTACAGACAGGCGAAAAAAAAGAGGCATTGGACGAGAAAGACGTAGTAGGTCCGGGCGATGAGTTATCCGGATGTGAGACATGGAAGTGCACATTTCAACTTTTAAAGATCCCCGAGTTGGAACCGTGCCTACTGACAAGGCTCTCGAGGATGCATTGGATTACTTTGCTCAGCGTCAACTAGAGCTGATGAAACAGGGCGACTCCATCGAGAACCATCTTCCCGATTGGAATGAGTTCAAACCAGAAACCGAAGAGCCCTTCTATATGAAGGTAATAGGCGCACGACGACTCGCCTTTCCGTTCTGCCAGATTATTTTCACGGTATCGCTCGTCGGTGTGGAGTCAGAAGTAGTGTTTCTTGCCGGTGAGCCAATAAATCACAAAGGCGGTCTCGGGTCAGGCACGTCTACAGGCGCTACGGAAAGCATTTTGGATTCTCTCCGGCCCAAAAACGCTCAGTGTAAGGAAATTTTCCGCCAGACATTGTACACCTTAACTAAACAGAACGAAACAGATGCCGATTTTATCAAACGGTGCGAGAAGGAAGCAGCCTCACTTCGTACACGGGGCAGTGAAGATATATTTATTGAACTGGATCCAAGTCATCCCAATCATATAATGATTGTACAACTAGATTGCTATGGTAACTGCCCCAGTAACAATGCCACTCAGGCCTCAAGAACATGCAAACCTAGGGGAAAGAAGGGAACTGTGTATGGCAGAGCCTACGCCCTAGCGTGGTGTGGCTGTTTTGATGATCCGTCACTGGAAGGACTCCCAAACTTCCCACCAATTGCCTGGATGGGGGGGCGTACCAGATCCCAGACGACTTATCCGACTTCGATCGGGAAGCCCTTGCAGGGGACAATCCGCAATGTCAGGTATTGCGCATTCGAGCGCAGCGCGGCTACTCGCCCCCAGGCCATATGGGCCCTCCCGTTATGAGACCGGCAAAGTACCAGCGGGAATTCCTGCCGACTGGGAACTGGGAGACTGACGAGGTCTTTGTTCAACGAGTTCAGGCTGCCATTGCGAGCGGTGCAATCGGTTGTCAAGCCGGCTACACCCCCGTACTGTTTCTTCACCCGAGGGATCCGCTAAACATCTACATTGACTGTTTGCAGTGTGGTGGAAACTGCGCGGGAGCCCAGTGTAGTATCAAGACGATAGTCGGAAATAATACCTATATCCAATATTGTGGTTGTTAGGATACGGACATGCGGCCGATAAAACAAGAACGCAGTGTTATAATCGTTCTCATTGTTTTGATATGTATTACGGCAGGCGAACTCCGTTCTTCTAATATTACATACAGTGCGATCACTGGTCGCGGATGGACACATGGAGCCTTTGACGAAAGTCAGTCGCATTACCACTGGGTTTGGAGTCGGCAAGACGCGGAAAGCCTACCTTCAGATATAACTCACCTTAGGATCTGCCAAGCGCTTGACGATTATGAATTTCTTGGCCAGTTCCACCAACTTACACATCTGAACCTCAAGTCACCGCCGCGGGAGCGGTTAAGCGTACTAGGAAACTGCAAGAACATTCGCGTCCTGAGCGTCGTGTTCATGGAAAATGACATAGTGGCAGAAATGCCGGTCATGGAATCTGTAGAAGAAGTCTTCTTGAGTGGTGCTGGCGTTGCGGTGGCGTGCGCCATGTTGGCCACTAAGTTCCCCGTCGTTCAGAGAATCACGCTCGACATGACCGGCCTGATTGCGTCAGAACATCTTGAAGCTTTCAGGAAACTGCCACGCTTGAGAGCATTATACATTTACAAATATACTACCACAGAACATGGGATGCAAAACATCGCACAAGTAACGAGTGACGAGGTAGAAGCGTGCGCCAAATTGCCCAACCTTCAAGAACTCCGGCTGGAGGGGCGGGATGGGGATAGCCCCAGCGGATCGTCTCTAGCTAAACTTGGAGCGTTAACAAGTCTCCGCGCCCTCCATCTAATCTTTGGTGGCAGAATCATAACAGAGGCTCTCAAGGGAATCCCGGTTGGGCTTGACACGCTGAGCGTCATCGGTGAGGCAACAGAAGAAGATGTGACTGCACTATTGAAGCAAGTTGGGCGCTTCACAGATCTTCGAGATCTCTCATTTTCAGGGGTCTCCATCAGCGCTCAGGCCCTCGAACAACTGTCTCGAAGCAATAGCAAGATTGAGCGACTCAGCTATAGCGGTAGGTGGCCAAGAAATGCAGCCCAGAGTTTCAAGCGTTTTACCGCGCTAAAATGCTTGCGCATAGATGTAGGCAGGCCGGACTGTCAACTCTCACCATCAGCATTGCAGGTTGTTGCTGACACGCTAGAGGAGGTGTTTCTGTGGGGACGATACGCTGGCTCTGACTGGGTCGCCGCTTTGGCTGACGCAACACACCTTACTCGGCTGGCGCTCATCAATATCGCCTTTAAGCCTGAAGACAATGCGTCGGTAGAGAAAGTAATGCAGCGCCTGGAATATGCTACATTTCACATGTGCACGGGATTGCGGACTGCGGGATACCCGGTCCTATCCGCTTTGAAGAACGTTAAATATCTACAGTTGTTGCACTTCAATGAGTCGTACTCTGGCAGCTACGCTAAAACTGTGGCATCTCTCCCCAAGTTGACTCATCTTAATGTTGACTGCTCGGCCACCGATGAAGTCGCAATCGGAGCACTCGCTATGATGAGAAGGTTAACCAGTCTTACACTGAGTTACCAGTCCAGTATTACCACCCCTGCTCTATTCTCACGCTTGCGTGGTACTGAAAGTCTTGAACACCTCCAAATCTGGTCTTTCGCTGCTTGGACACGTAAGGAATACGACGCATTGCAGGAAGTGTTACCTGGGGTAAACTTGCAGATTCCTGCGATGAAATAGTGTGAGTGCCGGTATATAGGTCTAACTATTTATGAGAAGCGTACAGAGATGCTGGATGTTGCAGTGTCAATCAGCCAGAAGGTAGTGGTATGGAAATAGACCGCTGCGGTAGTAATGGATTAACGCTCCGTTCTGGTGAAACCGCTGGATTACTTGCGCCATGTGAATCTAGCGTGACCGGAGTGGCGCACAATCCTACCCGCGAGATGGCTCCTCCGTGGTCTGACGATCCCGAGTGCTCACCTGCAGGCCGGAACTATTTCCCGCCCATGATTCTTGGCAGATATCTTACTGGCCCCACTCTTGAACCGAAAACCTGTGCTCGCTCTCAGGCGAATGAGCTCTCGGACTTCCTTCGCCTGGTGGCTCAGACGAGAGTCCCTGCCGCGGGCGGGGCGCCCGGGCCCGGAGCGGCCGAGGCGGCTGCGCTACAGTGTTACGGCGGCGGCATTTCCGGTACAGGGGATGTGGAAGGTCCAGCGTCCAGCACCGATAACGCCATCGCCCGCTTTGACGGTACTTCCGGCAAGCAGATTTCGAACTCTTCGGCCACTCTGGACGATGCGGGGCGGATTTCGGCTACCGCTCTTTCCCTCACCGACGACTTGCCCGTTGCCCACGGCGGCACGGGGGCGAGTACGGCCGCGGATGCTCGTACCAACCTGGGTTTGGGCTCTCTGGCTGTCAAAAACACTGTGGCCACGGGCGACATTGACGCCAACGCCGTCACCGACGCCAAGCTGCGCGACTCGGCCGCTTTGTCCGTCATCGGCCGCGGCGCCAACTCCACGGGCGACCCGGCCGACATCTCGGCCGGCAGCGACCACCAGGTGCTGCGCCGCAGCGGCACCAGCATAGGCTTCGGCGCGCTGAACCTGGCGCAATCGGCGGCCGTGACGGGCGCCTTGCCTATCGCCAACGGCGGCACCGGGGCGACGCAGGCCCGCGACGCGCTGAGCAACCTGGGCACGCTGAAAAGCACTGTGATCGAGTACACCGGCAGCGGCGTGAGCGGCAAAACGGTGACACTGACCGGCATCAACCGGGCGTACATGATCTACCAGTGCCGGGATGCCGCGGGCAGCGGCCCGAGTTCAAGCTGGCCGATGGGCAACACGGGTACGATCAACCTGAAGTACGACGCCGACGGCTCGAATCACACGGCCTGGAGCCTCAGCGCGCCGGCAGCGGGCTCAGCGCAGGTGCTCACCATCAACAGCACCAACGGAGCCTGGAATGCCGGCGGCGTGGTGTTCCGGCTGCTGGTAATCGGCACTTCGACCTGATTCCCTTGCCGGTCACGGCCGGTTAACTGTGCGACCTCCCGCTGCCCCCGGGATCGATTATCGGACGTGCTTTCCACGGCGCCCCGGTTGCATTACGGGCCCTGGTCTGCGACAATTCCGGTCCTCTTTTCGGCCCCGGATTTGCAATTTGCCACCCCGACGGAGTTGACGCATGCGCAGGATGATTGTGGCCACTCTGGCCGTCGCGGTCCTTTTCGCGGCCGGCTGCCAGGACCAGGAAGCGCGGAACCAGAACGCACGGCTGCAGGCCGAGCTTGACGCCATGAAGGCCAAGCAGGGCAGCGGCGGCAACGATGCACTGCTGGCGCTGCTGGCCAACCAGAACAAGAGCCAGGACAACGCCGCCCTCGAGCGCAAGCTCAACTCGTTCGGCGAAGACGTCTCGGCCGGGCTGGACAAGATCCAGAAGCAGATCCGGGACAACGACAGCGCCTCGGGCAAGCGCATGGACGACATCGAGGGCAAGCTGAAGCAGGTCAGCGACCTGCAGGCCACGATCACCACGCTGCGCGGCATGATCGAGTCGCTGGAAAGCAAGGTGAAGAGCGTCGACCCCAACGAAGTGCTCAACGTCCAGAAAGACCTGATCAACAAGGAAGCCGACCTGCGGCTCGAGAAGCAGCTCAAGGAAGCGGCGCTGGCCGAGGTGTCCGCCATGAAGGACCAGCTCGCGGCGGCGCAGGCCGAGGTCGAGAACCTCAAGGCCGAGATGGCCGGCCTGCAGGGCGCGGACATCAGCAAGCACCCGATGTACCGCGAAAAGGAAGCCGAGAACCGCAAGCTGGCGGGAGATCTGAAGAAGTCCCAGTCCGACTACGAAAACCTGAAGCTGCGCTACGACGAGCTGGAGGCGCAGCTGCGCAAGGGCGCCAACCCGCCCGAAGAGCAGCCCAAGCCCAGCAACCCCGTGTACGACTTCTCGGGGACGGTCACCGAGGTCAGCAAGGGCTCCCGCCCGGACGGCCCCAGCTACCTGCTGGTGGGCAGCATCAAGGGCAGCGTGCCCGCCATCGGTACTGAGCTGGTGGTGCTGGACGCCCGGAGCAACCTGCTGTGCAAGGTGAAAGTGGTGCGCCACTACCACTTCAACGACAACGACGACATGCCCGTCGAGGAAGTGGGCTGCCAGACCATCGACGAGAAATCCAGCCGCCCGGTCGCCAAGGGCGACACCGTGGCCTGGATCAAGGCCAAGGAAGCCGGCGGCGGCGAAAGCAAGGGCGCCGCGGGCGGGGAATAATCCCTCCCTGGCGGGGCTGAAATCCGTATCAGCAGCAGGGGGCGCCCCGCGCGCCCCCTTGCTATGCTGTCGGGCGTCATCGTGTTAAGGAAGCCGCATGAAATTCATCCGCCTCGTGGCCCTGCTGGCCTTGCTGCTGGCGCCGGCACTGCTCTCCGCCCAGGACGACAAGCTCGCTGAAGAAGCCGGCAAGCTGATCGAGCGCATCGCCAAGCGCCCCGAAAAGGCATGGGATTACGCCTTTGCCCTGCGCCGCCTGGCCGAGGCCGAAGAGGGCGGCGCACTCGTCGGCGAGTTCGAGAAGCAGCTCGAGCACGAATCCGAGGCCGTACGCATGGTGTGCAGCCAGCTGGTGCTGCTGTACGGCACCCCCGAACTGGCCTACGAAACCTGGGGCGAGCTGCTGGAAAGCGAAGACAGCGCGATCATCGAGGCCGTCGCCATGATGATCACCGGCGAAGGCCCCGAGGACGAAGAACTGCTGGAGCGCGTAAAGACGGCCTGGGAGGACTCGTCCGAGCTGTCGCCGGGCGCGCGCACCGCCCTGTGCGAAGCGCTGCTGGTCAATCAGAAGGATGAGCTGGCCCTGGAGCAGCTGCGTGAATTCCTGTCCTCGCCCGACCACGAGCTGGTGGGGCGCGCCTCGCTGGTGCTGTCCGAGCGCGGCCACCCGGCCGAGGTCGCGGCCCGCATCGACAACCTCAGCAAAGAGCCCGGCGACATCGGGCGGCTGGCCCGCATCGGGCGCGAGGTGGTGAAGATCGACCAGGCCGTGGAAGATCACAAGTCCGGCAAGTTCAAGCGCAAGGATTACCTGATCGAGACCGAGATCCGGGCCATCAAGAAGCATTACGTGGATGAGCAGTTCATCTACGCCGAGAAGCCCCAGGCCCTGAACAGCGAGAACCTGCTCGACAACGCCTGCCGCGCCATGGCCCTGGCCACCGACCGCTACGGCGCCTTCATGACGCGCAAAGAAATCGAGGAGATGAACCAGGACCAGGAAGGCAACTACGTCGGCATCGGCGCGCACGTCGCGGTCGGCGACGACGGCCTGATCTACATCACCCAGCCGATCTACGAGGGCCCGGCCTACGCCGCGGGCGTTCGCACCGGCGACAAGCTGCTGGGCATCCTGGGCCCCGACGGCAAGCGCATCGACCTCACGACGCTGAGCCTCGAGGAAGGCGTCAGCCACGTGCGCGGCCCGGAAGGCTCCACCGCAACCATCTTCGTGAAGCGCCGCGGCCATGAGGGCGAGCTGAAGTTCGAGATCCCGCGCAAGGTGGTGCACGTGGACACCGCCCTCGAGGAAATGCTGCCCGGCCAGGTCGGTTACGTGCGGCTCACGCGCTTCGGCGGCAACAGCACCAACGACATGAAGGAATCGCTGGCCAACCTGCGCCGCCAGGGCATGAAGTCGCTGATCCTGGACATGCGCGACAACCCGGGCGGGCAGCTCTCGGCCGTGGTGGAAATCGCCGACATGTTCCTGCCCAAGGAAGCGCTGATCTCCAGCACCGGCGGGCGCTTCGACCAGTGGCGCAAGAAGCAGGTGTTCCGCAGCCGCGGCGGCGACTACAACGAGATCCCGATGGTTTGCCTGATCGACGAAAACAGCGCCTCGGGCGCCGAGATGCTGTCGGGCGCGCTGAAAGACAACAACCGCGCGCAGATTCTCGGGCGCGCCAGCTTCGGCAAGGGCATCGGCCAGAGCTTCTTCACCGTCGAGAACAGCGGCGGCTCGCGCGTGCTGAAGTGCACGGTGTTCCGCTATTTCCTGCCCAGCGGCATCAGCATCGACCGCTACGAGGGCGAGGGCGGCGTGACCCCGCAGATCGAGATCAAGCCCAGCCTGCTCAAGCCCTGGGAGGTCTACGCCATCGACAAGCTGCGCGCCTCGGGCAAGATCGCCGACTACCTCGACCGCCACTACGCCGGCGCGAAGAAAGCCGAGCTGATGAAGCTGGCCAGCTTCGACGGGCTGAACGCCGGGCTGTGGCCCGAGTTCGACCGGTTCTACAGCGAGCTGAACACCCAGCTCGCCAAGGACGACGTCCGCCGCGAACTGCGCTACGCCCTGCGCGCCCGCGTGCAGGACGACCGCGGCGCCGAGTTCACCCAGAACTACCAGGAAGACCCGGGCATCCTGCGCAGCGTGAAGGAACTGTTCGCCAAGACCGGCCAGGACACCGCAAGCATCCCGGAGTACAAGGCCGTCATGAAGTAACGGAGCGCGGACGTCCCGTCCGCACTCACGGCCGGCGCCTCGCCGGCCGTGAGCTTTAACCCCCGGGGCATTGCGGGCAGGGCGCCCGCATCACATCCTCAGCGCCCATGAAGCCGTTCCTCAAACAGGTCCGCCGTTTCCTGCCGCTGCTGCTCAGCCTGGCGGTGCTGGTGTACCTGTTCGGCTTCCGCACCGACCCCGTCGAGAACTGGAACACCGCAAAGAGCGTCCGGCCCTCCATGCTGTACCTCGCGCTGGGGCTGGGTTTGATCAGCTTCGTGTTCCAGGCCGTGCGCCTGAAAATCCTGGTCGAGGTGCTGGGCCACAAGGTCAGCCTCACGCGCATGCTGGTCTACACGCTGGTCGGCCAGTTCTACAACTCCGCCATCCCCGGCGGCTCCGTGGGCGGCGACGCCATCAAGGCCCTCTACCTGTCCAACGCCACGCGCAGCAAGCCCCAGGCCTTCGCGGCCGTGCTGGTGGACCGTCTTTGCGGCCTGTTCATGCTGGCGACGCTGGCGCTGCTGATGCTGCTGCCCAGCATCGCCGAGCCCACCATGCGCCAGGCCGCGGCGGTGATCGTCGTGTTCACCGGCGGCGCGACCGTGGCGATCGTGGGCATGACCAGCCGCCGCGTGCGCCGCCTGCTGCCCAAGGGGCTTTCGAGTCGGCTGCCCTTCCACGACACCATCCGCGCCTTTGACGAGGCGATGCAGATTTACCGCGGCCACAAGAAGGGGCTGCTGCTGGCGCTGCTGCTGAGCATCCTGCCGCAGGCGGGCTGGATCGGCATGCACATCGCGGTCGGCCAGGGCATCGGCATCCAGCTGATCTGGACCGACTACGCCGTGCTGATCCCCGTGGCGGGCATGGTGGCCGCGCTGCCCATCAGCTTCGGCGGATGGGGCGTGGGCGAGGCCGCCAGCGTGCACTTCTTCGGCCTGCGCGGCATCGCGCGCGAGCCGGCCCAGGTGCTGTCCCTGATGGGGCGCCTGATCCAGCTGGCCTGGGCGCTCGTGGGCCTGCCCATGGCCTGGGCCCTGCCAAGGCCCAAAGACATCGAAGCGGCCGTGCAGGGCGACGCCGTGCTGGCCGACCCCGCCGTGGAAGCCGCCGCCCAGCCCCGGCCCGAAGGCCGGGGATTGCCAGAGTGAACCGGCCGCGTAGCCTGATTCCATGAGAATCGCGTACCTTGAGTTCGACATGCAGGAAGCCCTGCGGCGCATGGGGCTGAAGCAGCTCAAGAAGCTGTGGAACGAGCTGCTGTTGATGTCCGCGGGCGACGTGGACCAGGCCATGCAGTGGCTCGAGCAGCTCTGGGAACGCCACAACCTGATGCAGGGCCAGATGAGCTTCGAGGAGTTCATGCGCCTGCTCGAGCAAGAGGGGCTGATACGCCGACGCGACGGCCAGCCCGACGCCAACCCGGAAGGCCCGCCCGGCGGCTTCGAGCTCACCAGGCGCGGCGAGCGCGCCATCCGCAAGGATTCCCTCGAGCACATCTTCCGCGACCTGAAATCACTCGGCGACGGCGACCACCGCACGCCCCACGCGGGCGCCAGCAACGAGCGCCTGTCGGAAACACGGCCGTTCAACTTCGGCGACCTAAGCAGCGACATCGACTTCAACGTCTCCATTCGCAACGCTCTAAAGCGCGGCATCGACGACGTGGCGCTGACCGAGGAAGACCTGGAGGTGTTCGAGACCGAGCAGCACGCCAGTTGCGCCACGGTGCTGATGATCGACATCAGCCACAGCATGATCCTGTACGGCGAAGACCGCATCACGCCCGCCAAGAAGGTGGCGATCGCCCTGGCCGAGCTGATCAAGCAGAAGTACCCGAAAGACAGCGTGCAGGTGATCACCTTCGGCAACGAGGCGCAGGAGGTGCCGGTGCATCGCCTGCCCTACCTGCAGGTGGGGCCGTTCCACACCAACACGCAGGCCGGCCTGCAACTGGCACAGCGCCTGCTGGGGCGCATGAAGCACACCAACAAGCAGATTTTCATGATCACCGACGGCAAGCCGACAGTGATCCATGAGCAGGGCCAGCTCTACCGCAACGTGAGCTGGATGCTCGACCCGCTGATCGTGAACCGCACCCTGGAAGAGGCCGAGCTGTGCCGCCGCCGCGGCATCACCATCAGCACCTTCATGATCGCGCAGGATCCGCACCTGGTGGAGTTCGTGGACAAGCTGACCAAGGTGAACCGGGGCCGCGCCTACTTCAGCGCGCTCGACAAGCTGGGCGGCAACATCTTCGTAGACTACCTCAAGAACCGCCGCCGCCGCGTGCGCTAGTGGACTAAGCCCGTGGCAAGCGCCAGTGGCATGCGCTTCCCGACTACGCCAAGGCTCCGTCGGGCAGGCCAGCGCATGAGTAGTTCCACGCGCTTCCAGCGCAATACTGCGGGGTTAAGGAGTTTCGCGGCAGACTCCGACGTGCAGATTGTATCGGCAGTCAGGCGCGGAGCGCCGTAACAATTGTTAGCCCCCGCCGGTTGGCGCCTAGCGCAGCGAGGCGCCAACAAGGCGGGGGTTACGGGCAAAAGAGGTTTGAGAGGCGCGGAGCGCCGGCACAACGGCCGCTTGCGGCCGATCGGCCCTCGCGGCAAGCGCCGCGAGTGTGTCGGCGCTCCGCGCCTTTGATCGTTCTTCCGCCGATTACCCCCACCGAACGCCGGAGGCGTTCGGTGGGGGCTTCCACTGTGCAGGCGCTCCGCGCCAAAGAGCTAAACCGACGACTGTTTCGCCTTAACCCCGCAGTATTGCGCTTCCAGCGCGTGGCTTTCCATGGCCTGGAAGGCCATGGCACGAATCACGGCCTTGAAGGCCGTGCCACTTCGCGTCGCCAAAAATAATTTCTTCTGCCGTAAATCCAGTTCCTGCACAGCCTTGGGTTGCGGCGCTGGCTCAAACACTCCGAAAAATGTCGCACGCGTGGGTATGGTTTCCGGCGTCGGGCGCGACGGTTGCGCCGGTCTCTTCTGGAGTATTGACATGTCAAGGTATCCGTCAGTCAGGCCGAAGCCGGCCAAGCCCCAGCGCGCGGACGACCCCGCGGTGAAGGTCGAAAACACCATCCGCGACGCGGCCCACGAAATCTACCGCGAGCGGGACGGCGCCAGCATCGATGCCGCCATCGTGCGCTACCAGAACATGCTGGAGCTGCACGACGAGGAAGTGGCGAAGCTGAAGGGCAAGGAAGAAGCGCCCTACCGCTGGAAGGTTTCGCCCTCGGTGGTGATCCGCGTGCAGCGCGAGATCGAGCGCCTGCAGCAGAAGCGCGAAGCCCTGCGCGCCGAGTGCTGGGCGCTGGCGCAGCAGCTGGTGGATGACTGGATGCGCAACCCGCCGGCGCAGGTTGCTGAAGCCCAGAAGGGACAGGCACCGAAGGTGCCTGTCCCTGGCGGCATGCCCGAAAGAGGACAGGCACCACAAGTGCCGGTCCCTGAAAGGAGCACGGCTGAGCCCGCCACCAGCGCGGCGTAGCTCTCGTGGGGCAGGCTTCCAGCCTGCCATGGCAGACAGGATGTCTGCCCCACGGGACTACTCGCCCTCGAGTTCCTTCAACCAGGCTTCGTACTGGGCCTGGAAGTCGCGGGCGCTGGATGCGATGGCGCGCTCCTTGTTGTCCTCGGCGAACTTCTTCAGCTTCTCCGCGGCGTTGCGTGCGGCCTCGATGGTCTTCTTGCCGCCGTCGCCGGCGCTCTCGAAGGGCAGCCAGATCTGCAGGCGCAGCGCCACGTAGGCGCGGCGGGCCTTCATCTCGGGCTCGTAGTCATCGAGCGCCTTGATGCGGGCGATCTCCTTTGCTGCGTCCGGCTCGTCCTCGAAGCCCTTGAAATGGGCCGCGAGCTCGGACCAGCAGGCGAGCGCCAGCTCGTAACGGCCGCAGATCTCGTGCACCTCGGCGCGTTTGCGCAGGGTGTCGCGCATGTCCTCAATGCGCGTCACCAGCTCGTCGGCCTGCTCGATGACCTTGTCGGCCGCGTCGCTGTCGGCCACGGCGCTTGCCAGCTTGTGGGCCTCGGCGTAGCGGGCGGCGCCGAAGGCCTCGGCGGCGGGCTCAAGGGGCGAATAGACGCGGCTGAGGCCAAGGCGCGGGTGCTTCACTTTCTTGAGCTCCTTGAGAGCCGCTTCTTCCCAGCCTTCCTGGGCGGCGTGGATGATCTTGCCGTCAACGCCGATCACCCACACGCAGCACAGCAGGGGCGCGGTGAAGCGGCTGTCAAAGAAGCCGTCGAGCGCGACCGGGTGCGTGAGCTTCAGGTCGGCGACGGACTTCTCGATGGTCTCGAGGCTCTGGAACTGGACGTAGGCGGACACGAAATGGATGCCCTTGCCGGCGTGCTCTTTCTCAAGCTCGTTGAAGCGGCGCAACTGCGCCAGGCAGGGCGGTCACGTGCAGCCCCACTTCTTGAACACGATCACGTCGCCGCGCAGCTCAGAGAAGCCGTCCCAGGCGGGCGGGTTGATCCAGTGCTGCACGGCGTGGTCAACGGGCTCGTCCCCCACCGCGTAGGGTTCCTGGGCCGTCAGCGCCACAGGCAGCAGCAGCAGAAGTGTCAGCAGCAATCGGGACATGCAGTTACTCCGTATGGGCGCGGACCGGGAACAGGAGCCGCAAGCGCAAGCGCGCGGCAGGAAGCAGGCGGCAGGCGGCAGGCGGCAGAAAAAGCAAACCTCCCCAAGCCCATAGCCCTAAGCCCCAAGCCCTAAGACCCTGACCCTAAGCCCTAAAACCTAACCCCTGAAACCTAACCCCTATCCAGCCCTATGCACCAAGACCTGAATTCAACCCTCTCAGGCTACGCGTGCCGAACGCGGCTGCAAGCTTCCTTATATACGCGCGCCCAGGTGCAGCAGGTGCCGCTCGCGCACCTTGCTAAAGAAGGCGTCGTAACGGCCGGAAGCGAAATCGGGAAAGGTGTAGTCGCGCTTGATCCATTCACTGTCGCGGAAGCTCATGGTGACCTCGGCCGAGATGCCCTGGCCGATGTACACGCGATGGGCGAGGCCCTTGACGCTGGCAAGCACCAGCTTGGCGCCGCTGAGATAGCCGGGGTCGAGGTTGATGGGGCGGGATTCGCCAAAGCGCGCGGCGCACTGTTCCTCGAGCTTATTGGTCTGCAGCTTCCATTCGCTGAGCATGCCGGGGTCGGACAGGCGGTCGAAGCTGAAGAAGCGGCGCTTGAGGCCGGTGCCCATTTCGCCTTCGTAGTGGTCGGTGAGGTCGAAGGGGAATTCCTCGGAGCTGAGCTCGACCTCGCCCATTAGGTGCTCGATCCACATCAGGGCGTCGTCCACCGCGGACGCGTCGCGGTAGATCACGCCCAGGATCGGCGTAACAGGCTGAGGCGGCACAACGCGGCCCATGGGCATCCGGTCAAGGTTCGTGAGCAACCGGCAAGTATACCGAATGCCCACGGGCGCGGAAACGTGACTCGCCTAGATCACGCGGGGCTTGCCGACCAGGCGGCGCATCATGCCGACCTGGCCGAGGTGATAGACCTCATGGAAGGCCAGCGTGGCCAGCAGGCTGCCCACGGTTTCGTCCGGGTTGCCGGTGGGGCTGAAGGCGGCCTTCTGCGCGGCCTGCTCGGGAGTGATCGATGCTACCCGGCGCAGCAGCGCTTCCTGCACGCTGAAGAAGCGGCGCGAAAGCTCAGCCAGCGGCAGGGCCTGCGCGGGCTCAAGCGATCCCGAGCCGCGCTTGTAGGCCGCAAGCTCGGCGTCGGGCCATGCGGGCTCGCCGCCCAGCAGCGCCAGCGAGCCGTTGCGGGCGTCGGCCAGGTGGCCGACCAGCCAGTTGATGGTCTTGCCGGTGGCCGTGGGCCTGAGGCTGTCCTCTTGGCTGATGTCCTTGAGGGCCTGTTCGAGGAACCAGCCGCTCATGGCGAACTGGCTGCAGATTGCCTGGTTGTTCATCTTGTTGCTCCTTGTCCGGCGGTCCGCACCTCGCGGATCGCATCAATCACCTTGAGGAAACCTTGGTAGTCCCGGTCCGAGACGCGCTCGCGCACGCCCGCTTCCAGCTTGATCACGTGCTCGCCGATGCGGCGCATCAGGCGCTCGCCCTTGGGCGTGACGGCCACCAGGAACGAGCGGCGGTCGGCCGGGTTGGGCTGGCGCTTGAGCAGGCCGCGCTTTTCCAGCTTGTCGAGCTGTCCGGTGAGCGTGGCGCCCTTGACGCCGAACACCTCGGAGAGCGTGCCCACGGTGCAGGGCCCGTAGCGGAGGGTGTATGAAAGCATGTGCCCCTCGGCGCCGTCCACGTCGGGCACAGCGACCTCGAGGTCGCGGGCCAGCACGCGGTAGGCGGCATGCAGCTGCGAAACAAACAGCGAGCGATAGTCCCGGCTGTACTTCATGTCCCGGATATTACGGTTTCCGAACTATCTGGCAAGGGCAAATTCACCGATGCCGCCGCGAGCCTGCACTTCACGGCATGGAACCGCAAAGCACCGCCAAGGACCGCGAAGTACACATGACTGGTGACGTTTACCGGGTTCCAGTTCGTTTCGGTTTCAAACGGCAGATGGGCCACGAAAACACAAAAGCACGAAACAACGACACACGAAAACAGGCTGCCGTTTTTGTGGCAGTACCTTTTGTGCTTTGGTGTTTTTGTGGCCTGCTGCAGTTCCCGCGAAACGGTGTAAACCGCGAAGGACCGCAAAGGACCGCGAAGCACGGCAACTGCATGCTCACGCGGAGGCGCCAAGGCGCTAAGAACTGCCGTGCAATTCTTGGCGCCGTGGCGGCTTGGCGTGAGGCCGCTTTGCTTCGCGGTCCTTTGCGGTGCTTCGCGGTTGCGTGCGGCATCCGACTGCGGCCGTTGATTTCCGCGCTAGTCATCGCCGGGGAAGCCTTCGGGCAGGCCGGGGATCTCGCGCTCGCCCTGTTTGCCGAAGAACACCGCCTTGCCGCCGCCCTGCTTCGCGATCGGCTTCAGCCAGGCCATCTGCGCCTCGCCGATACCCACGCACTGGATGCGGCAGCGGCGCACCAGGTTCATGCGCTCGACCTCGTCCAGCAGGTTGGTCATCTCGAAGGCGCTGAAGCCGAAGTTCCGGGCGCAGGCGTAGGGGCCGTTGTCGTCGTGGTTCTCGAACTGGTAGCGATAGACCTCTTTCTTGCGCCACATGCGGCTGGCCGGTTGAGCGGGCTGGGCGGGGATCTTCGTCTTGGTGATCGCGCCGGTCTCCGGGTCGCGGGTCTGGATCTCGCGCTCGGGCTGCGCCGGGCGCGCGGGGAACTCCACCCACTCGCCCTCGCCAGGCTGCTTCGTCGCGTAGTAGGCCGAGCCGGTGTACTCGTAGTCGATCTTGGGCGTGTCGCCGCTGAAGCCGTCACGGATCGGCGAGCCGTCCGACAGCAGGAAGATCGCGTCCGCCCCTTCCGTCACCAGCTTCAGGTCCCAGTGCTCGCGCGGCTCGTTCACGATACCGCCCTTGCCCATGCGGTACGCCGCCAGCAGCGCCTTGTAGTAGTTCGTCTCGCCCAGCAGCACGCCGTGCGGGCGGGTGTCCTTCCTGTCGGCGGGCGCCTCCCCGGCCGAATGGCATCCAGCGCCGCGCCGATCTTGCGCGCGTTGCCGCTGCTGGCGGACACGAAGCTGCGCGTGACCGGCAGCGGCTCGGCGTCGTCACCGAACAGGATCACGGCCACCTGCTTGTCCTTGCCCAGGCGCGAGAGCGTCCACTTCACGTGTTCGCGCGCGGCATCGAAGCGGTTGTGGACGCGCTTCCAGTCGATCTCGTACTCGTCGTCGCCGGCCTTGCGGCGCCCGCCGGTGACCGGGTTTTTGATCGCGTCGCGGTCGGCGTCGGACAGCGGGTTCAGCATCGAATCCGAGGCGTCGATCAGGAACACGATGCGTTCGCCCATCACATCGAGGCCCATGAAGCTGGCGAAGGTGGCGCCGTCGTCGTCGCCCAGGGGGTCGTGGCCGCTGTCGAACAGCATCTTCCACATCGCGGGGAACTGGTACGGGTGCTTGGTGCCGAAGCAGAACTGCAGGGCCAGCGCGGCCTCGCGCTTGCTGCGGCCGAGCAGCGCCTTCTTGTCGTCCACCAGCGCGGTGATGCGGTCGAACAGCGGCCGCCAGTCGTCCAGCACCGGCTGGCCCACCTTGTGCAGCGGGCGGTAGGCGCGCGCGGCCGACCAGCAGATGGCCTCATAGATCACGGCGCTTTCGCCGCCGGCCTTGAAGTCCTCCTGCAGCATCAACTGCAGCGCCCGGCGCAGGTGCTCGAAGCCGCCGTGCTCGAGGGCGCAGAGCAGCGCCGCGCGGGTAGCGGCCGGGGCGCGCTTGTCGCCCACGATCTCGAGCAGCTCCAGCGCGATGTCGGCGTCGTCCTCGATGGCGAGGATGCAGGCGGCGCAGTAGACGCCCCAGACGTCGGGGGCGCTGCGGTAGTACCGTTTGACGAACTTGCGCAACGCCTTCAGGTCGGACTCGCTGGGCTGCTGGCGCTGGGCGGCGAACTGCTCGGTGGTGATGTCGTGGCGCGCGCGCAGGTAGGATGCCGCCAGGTAGCGCATGTTGTCGGCGAAGGCGGCGGGCGGCTTGTCGTAGACCTGCAGCAGGCGGGGCAGCACGTCGTCGCCGCTGAAGCGCGAGTATTGCTGGAGCTGCTCGGCGTTCCAGCGCAGGGAGGTGGACTCGGCCATGCGGTCCAGGAACTCGGCCGTGACCTTCTTCTGGTCGTCCTGGTTGGCGGGCTTGCCCTGGGCGGCGGAGGGGACCCAGGCCGCAAGCAGCAGCGCGGCCAGGGCGAGGGGCAGCAGGGGGCGGGCGGTGTTTCGCATCGGCGTCTCCAGTGCGACTGCCAGAAGTCTAACTGCCGACCGCGCCCATCCCAAGTTCGCAATGCTGTCTCAGGCCCAAAGGTTCGCAGATCGGCACACAACGAAACACCCGCCGCAAATAGAAAAGGGGCCGGCGCGAGGCCGGCCCCCTGTGCGGGTTTGGGGCTATTCCTTGCCGTAGACGTTTACCGTGGCCTTGCCTTCCTTGCGGCCCTGGGTGCTGTACTTGAACACGATGCGCTCGACCGTGCGGGCGTCGCCGGGAAAGTCCACCTTGCGGCTGCGCGATCCTTCGTTGAACTCCAGGCGCGTCTTCACCTCGTGCTGCTTGCCGTTGCCGAAGGTCACCACGATCTCGTGCATCTCGAGGTCCGCGTTCTCCACCTCGATCATGAACGCCGTGAACTTGCCCTTGCTGTCGCCCACGATGATCACGTCGGTGTCCTTGCCGAAATCCACTACGCGGCTCGCCAGGTGCTTGAAGTTCGGGTAGCGCACGTCCACGCCGGCCGGGCGGCCGAACAGCTTGACGGTGGCCTTGCCCTGGCCGATCTTGCTCTTGTAGGCGAAGGTGACCTTCTTGATGAAGCGGGCCTCGCCGGGCAGGTCGATCACGCGGCTGCGCGACTTCTGGTCGAAGCTGGCGCGCAGCTCGGGCGAGAAGCTCTCTTCGTTGCCGAACTCGACCTTGATGTTCCACATCTCGAGTTCACCTTCCACCACGCCGATCACGATGGCCGTGAACTTGCCTTCGCTGGCGGTTACCTCGATGGTGTCGCGGTCGGCGCCGAAATCGACCTTGCGCTCCCCGAGAAGCTGGTAGCCCTCGTCGCTCCTGGGCAGGTGGTCTTTCCACTCGCCCTTGTCGGGGCCGGGCTTGTCGCCGGCGTCGGCAGGCTTGCCGAACAGCTTGACGGTGGCCTTGCCGCGCTTCAGCTTGCTCTTGTACTTGAAGGTGACTTCCTTGATCACTCGCGCCTCGCCCGGCAGGTCGATCTGCCGCGAACGCTCACCCTGCTTGAACTCCGCGCGGATCTCCGGCGAGTAGGTCTCGTCGTTGCCGAAGGTGACCTTGATGTCCCACATCTCGAGGTTGCCCTCGATCACGCCGATCATCAGGCTGACGTAGCGGCCTTCGCGCGCGCCCACCTCGATGGTGTCCTTGTCGGCGCCGAAATCGACTTTCTTCTCGCCCAGCAGTTCGTAGTTGGGGAACTTCTCGGCCCAGTTGGGCTTGTCGTCCTGCGCGTTCACGCTGGTGAACGCGGCCAGCGAAATCAGCAATGCCGTCATCAATACAGTCTTCATGGCTCTCCTTTGTCTAACCCCAGTGTGCGAGCGATGGTAAGTGCACCCCACGCGGGCGCCAGAGTGGCGCTGATTTTTACAAACACTTGCCACAGGAAGAGTTGCAGCCGTGTTTTCTGGAATTATCGCAACCTCAACGAAGGCCGCGGGTTACAATCCCGCGCTCACTTGCAACCATCGGGGGATTCAAATGCACACCATGAAATTTTCTCTGCTTCTGCTGACCATCCTGGCGCTCGGCTTCACTGCCGGCTGCGGCGGGCGCGGCGCGCGGCCGATCAACACCCAGGACGGCGACGCCGACCGCGTCGAGCTGCTGGGCTCACGCAAGGTGGACTTCAAGGCCGACCACGACGTGATCCTGGTGACGTTGAAGGAAGGCACCTTCCACGCGCTGCGCGTCGAGGTGGAAGGCAGCGAGCTGGAGATGTGGGACATCGACGTGTTCTTCAGCAACGGCGGGCACCAGGACTTCAACACGCGGGTGCACTTCGCCGAGGGCAGCTGGAGCCGCAGGCTGGACCTGCGCGGCGGAGCCAGGGGCATCAAGAAGGTGACCTTCAAGTACAAGAGCAAGAAGCCCCGCACCGGCAAGGCCACCGTCAAGCTGTACGGCATCCACTAGGGCTCAGGCGTCGAACCAGCCCGCATTGCGGGCTGGTTGCGTTTTCAGAACTCGTCTTCCTGCGGGCCGTCATCTTCCGGCTTGGGTGGCGGCGATTCGTTCGGGTCCTTGGGCCCCTCGTAGGGGCGCTCGTCCTTGGGCCAGATCGGCAAGAAGTCGCTGCTGCTACCCGTCTCTTCCGGCGGCATGCGATCCACCGTACAGCCCGGCAGCGCCTGGCGCAGGGCCTCCACGGCCGCGTCACTGACTTCCGCCTGTGCTTCGTAGCGCCTGCGCTCGCCGCTCTTCATGTCGTACACCACCCGGTACGCCGCGCTGAAGGTGACGGACTGGAGGCTCTTGATGCCGTGCAGCAGCTTCACGCCAGTATCGCTGACTTCGCGGCACATCCGCAGGTCCAGCACCTCCAGCGGCATACCGGCCCTGGCGAGCGCCGCCAGGGCCCCGTCTCCGACGGACTTGCTGTTCGCGAGCGAAACCTCGCGCAGTTGCTTGCAGCCGGCCGCGCCTTCCAGGCCGTGACCCTGGATGCCGCTGCAGTATTCGATCCGCAGCACCCGCAGCGACGCCAGCGGCGCCAGACCCGCCTTCAATCCTTCATCCGTGAGTCCGTCGCAGAACGACAACTCCAGCTTCTCCAGCGGGCATTCCGCCAGCGCCGCCAGGCCGGAGCCCGTGAAGGGGCGGTAGTCCTCTTCCCAGCCCGGCCGCGCCTGGCTCAGTTTGAGATTCCTGAGCTGCTTCATGCCGGCCAGCGCAGCCAGCCCGGCATCGTCGGCGCCGCAGGCCGGGATCACCAGCTCCTCGATCCGCGACAGCGCGCCGAGCGCCTGCATTCCTTCCTTGTTAATGCGCCCGTAGCTGCCGCCGCTGCTGCTCCAGCCCCAGCCGGAGCGAAGCCTGAGCACGCGCAGGGCGGGCGCTTGTCCGAGGTTCGCCCAGTCTTTCTCCTTGATCCCGGCGCTGCTGATCTCGAGCACCTCCAGCGCGGGCAGCCCGGCCAGCACCTTCAGCGCCAGGCCGGGAACGCCCTTCTGGCCCTGGAGGTCAAGCTCTTTCAGGTGCCGCAAGCCGGAAAGGAAATCGATGCCGATGTCGGAGATGCCTTCGGCGTCGTTCATGCTCGACAGGTCCAGCTTCTCGAGCGCCGCGAACGTGCCGATGAACTGCATGCCCCAGTCGGTCAGGGCGGTATTGGACAGGCCGAGCACCTTGAGCTGCTTCAGGGGCGCCAGCAGCTCAAGCCCGTCGTCGATGGGGCCTTTGACTTCATCCAGCACCAGCTCATGCAGGCTGGTCCAGCGCGCGATCGCCTTGCAGGCCTCGCCGGACAGCTCCCAGCCGGACAGGTCAAGCAGCTGGATCTCCGGCAGCGCGCCCAGCGCCCGCAGGCCGGCGACGCCCAGTGGCGCGAAACTCTGGAAGGTGCGCGGGATGCGCAGTTCCTGCAGACCCTGCAGCGGCGCGAGCTCGGCGATGCCGGCGTCCGTCACCTCCATGCAGAAGCGCAGGTTAAGGCGGCGCAGCCTGGTCATTGCGCCGATCGGCTTCATGCCGTCGTCAGTCAGGCCTTCTCCCCATACAATGTGCAGTTCCTCCAGCGCCGGCAGCCGCGCCGCACCCTTCAGCAGCGCCTCGTGCGCAGCCCCGAAATCCAGCGTCAGACGCCGCACGGTTTTCAGCCCTGCCAGCACGGCCGCGGCTTTTTCGGCGTCGGCCGGAGTCTCGAGTCGTGCGCCGAAGCGCAACTCTTCCACGCGGGTGAAGCGCTTGAGCGCCTCGAAGCCCCGCAGGTCAAGGCCGCCGCAGCGCACCACTCCGGCGTCGTCCGGCAGCGCGGCGAGATCGTCTTTGGGCGCGTCCTGCGCGGAAAGGCTCGCCGCGCAGAGCAGCGCCAGCAGGATCAGGACGGTTCGATTCCGCATGTTCACCTCCGCTCGGGGCCGCCGTTGATGTCGCACCTGGGCAGCAGCGCCTTGAGTTCCTGCACGGCTTCGAGAGTCATGTTGGGCGGGCGGCCCAGGATGATCCGCCGCAGCGTCGTCATGTTGCCCAGCAGGTGCAGCGACTTGTCGGTCAGCAGCGCGCAGCTCCCTATGTTCAGCATCTCCAGCTTCATTCGGATGATCTCCGCGATGCCCCCGTCGGTGATGGCGTCGCAGCCGCAGATCTGCAGCTCGACCAGCGTCCCGAGCTTGCCGATGTGCGCCAGGGCCGCGTCGGTCAGGTCTTCACAGAAGTTCAAGTTCAGCTCACGCAGGCGTTTCAGGGCCGAGAGTCCGGCAAAGGCCTCCGCGGGGATGCCCTGCACGCTCCACAGTTCCAGGGTCTCCAGGCCGGTGAATCCGCAGATCACCGCCATCCCCTCGGCGCCGGGCTGGCTGGCACCCAGGCTCAGGTGCCGCAGCTTCTTCAGGCCTGCCAGTCCCTTCACGCCGGCGGCCGTGACCTTGCCGGTGCGCCCGAACTTCAGCGCTTCCAGGTTCTCCAGCGCGCCCAGGGCGGCGATGCCGGCGTCCCCCACCTTCGGCGCATCGTACAGGTCAAGTTCACGCAGCGAGGCGCACGCGGCCAGAGACTTCAGCCCTTCATCGGTGACCGGCAGGTGTTCGCGGCCGCGCGGGCTGAGCTGCAGCTTGCGCAGGCGAGGCAGTTTCGCGAGGGCGGCGAGCACGTCGTCGTCCACGATGTCGATGTCTTCAAGGTCGAGCTCTTCCAGGGTTGCCATGCCGGCCAGTTCCTTGAGCCCCCTGGTGGTGCAGGCGGCCTGGTCCCCTTCGCGCCACTCGCGAGATTGGCCCTGCCAGCTGAAGTACATGCCCTGGGAGCCGCCCAGGCTGAGCACCCGCAGGGACGGCGACTTCGCCAGGCCAGCCAGCCCGGTGTCGTCCGCACCGGCGCAACGCCTGGCATGCAGAACCTTCAGACCGGGCAGTTTCCCCAGATGCGCGAAGCCGGCGCCCGTGCACTGTTCGCAGCCGCCCAGTTGCAGGGTTTCCAGCGTCTTGACCCCGGACAGATGCTCAAGCCCCGTGTCGCCGATTTTGCTGCCGGAAAGATCCAGTTCTTTCAGCTTGGGGCACCTGGTCAGCCAGCGGATCCCGGAGTCGGTGAAATTCTCGCAGCCGCCGACATCAAGCACCTCCAGCTCCGGCAGCCGCGACATGCGCGCCAGGAAAGAGTCCGTCACCGCCCTTCCCGTCCCGTCGCCGCTGATGCCGCTTACATGTATCTCGCGCAGCGTCTGGATCCGGCCCAGCCAGGCCATGCCGGCCGTGCTGACGCCGTCCAGCCACTCGCTGCTTCCGAACGGGCCGCGCGAGCCGCCGTCGGCGCTGAACCACAGAACGGCCAGGCTTGCGGTTTCCGACAGCGCCTCCAGACAGGCGTCATCGAAGGCGGCGCAGCCATACGCCACCAGCTCATGCAGCGCCGGCAGCGCCGCGATGCGCTTGAAGGTGGCCGGGCCGACCCAGTCCCGGCCGGAGATGTCGAGGAACTCGAGTTTCTTCAAGCCATCCAGGCAGGCGGCGGCTTCGTCAGTCAGGACGGCCTTGTTCTCGGAGTAGCTGCTGGAAACATCAAGCCATACCAGGTTGGTCAGCCCGGCCAGGTACTTCAGCCCGGCCGCCGTGTACGTGGGGTGGGGCGGGTCGCTGTGCGAGATATCGAGCCGCGTGAGTTGCGTGCGCTTCGCCAGCGCCTCCAGGGCCGCGTCGTCCAGACCGATGCAACGCAGCTCGGTGACGTCCTCCGGCAGCGCCCGGATCTCCGCGGCCGAGGCGACCGTGTGCCACGCCGACGTATCAATGCCGCGCGCGGCAAGAACGGGCAACAGAAAGGCAAGCGAGAGCAGTGCGAGGGCACGCATGGGCAGCTCCGGACTCCGGTTTCGCCCCGGGGAAGGCGCCATGAGTGTAGCATTTGAGACACAGGACCGGCGGCATTCCAGGCCGGAAATCGGTTGGCTGCAGGAACCTCGACAAGGCCGGCCCGGTTTATCCGGTGCGGATTCCGGGCCGCTTGCCATTTGCGCTGCTCGCCAACGGGTCTAGATTGCGGGCAGTGCAACGAAAGGGACAGCCTTGAAGATTGTCAGCATTGGCGGCGGGCCGGCCGGGCTTTACTTCTCGATCCTGATGAAGAAGCAGGACCCCGCGCACGACATCACGGTGATCGAGCGCAACCGGCCTTACGACACCTTCGGCTGGGGCGTGGTGTTCAGCGACGAAACCCTGGGCGGCTTCGAAGTTGCCGACAAGCCAAGCTACGACCGCATCGTCAACGAGTTCGCCTACTGGCCCGACATCGACACCCACATCAAGGGCGAGGTGATCCGCAGCACCGGCCACGGCTTCGCCGGCATGAGCCGCAAGAAGCTGCTGAACATCTTCCAGGCACGCGCCGAGGAACTGGGCGTGAAGCTGGTGTTCGAAAAGGAAGTCCAGTCGCTGGAGCCCTACAAAGACGCCGACCTGATCCTGGGCGCCGACGGCGTCAACTCCTGGGTGCGCGAGCACCACAAGCAGTTCTTCCAGCCCGACATCGACTGGCGCAAGTGCAAGTTCTGCTGGCTCGGCGCCGACTTCAGGCTGCCCGCCTTCACCTTCATCTACGAGGAAAACGAGCACGGCCTGTTCACCGTGCACGCCTACCCCTTCGAGCAAAACACCAGCACCTGGATCGTCGAGTGCCGCGAGGAAACCTGGAAGAAAGCCGGGCTCGACAAGGCCGACGAAGCCCAGACCATCGCCTACTGCGAGAAGCTGTTCGCCAAGTACCTGTCTGGCCACAAGCTGCTGGGCAACAAGAGCGTGTGGCGCACCTTCCCGACCATCCGCAACAAGACCTGGGTGCACGAGAACATCGTGCTGATGGGCGACGCCGCCCACACCGCGCACTTCAGCATCGGCAGCGGCACCAAGCTGGCGATGGAAGACGCCATCGAGCTCGCGCAGGCGTTTGCCGACAACGGCTGCGAAAACGTCAACGCCACGCTGAAGCTGTACGAGGCGCGCCGCTGGGTGGACGGCGCCAAGCTGCAGAAGACCGCGCAGACCAGCCTGGAGTGGTTCGAGAACGTCGCGCGCTACTACAAGACCCAGCACCCGGTGCGCTTCACCTTCAACCAGCTTTCCCGCAGCAAGCGCATCACCTACGACAACCTGAAAATGCGCGACCCGGCCTTCGTCGAGACCGCCACCAACTGGTTCGCCAAACAGAACCAGTTCCGGGACGTGCGCGTAAAGGCGCCCGCCTACGCCGCCGAAAGCGACGAGCAAACCATCCGCGAGCACTTCGAGCGCGCCGAGCAGCCCACGGCGCCGCCCGTGTTTCAGCCCTTTCAGCTGCGCGAGATGACACTGGCCAACCGCCTGGTGGTCAGCCCCATGTGCCAGTACAGCAGCGACGACGGCTTCCCCAACGACTGGCACATGGTGCACCTGGGCTCGCGCGCGATCGGCGGCGCCGGCCTGCTGTACACCGAGGCCACACACGTCAGCCGCGAAGGCCGCATCACGCCCGGCTGCGCGGGCATGTACAAACCCGAGCACGCCGCGGCCTGGAAGCGCGTGGTGGACTTCGTGCACGGCTACAGCAAGGCGAAGATCTGCATGCAGCTCGCGCACGCCGGCCGCAAGGCCAGCACCGACCTGCCCTGGAAAGGCGGCAAGCCGCTGACACGCGAGCAAGGGGCCTGGCAGACCATCGCGCCCAGCGCCATCCCCTATAAGGAAGGCTGGCACACTCCGAGTGAGATGACCCAGGGCAACATGGACGCCGTGACCGCCCAGTTCGTGCAGTCGGCGAGGTGGGCCGACGAAGCCGGCTTCGACATGCTCGAGCTGCACTACGCCCACGGCTACCTGATGAGCACCTTCATCAGCCCGCTCACCAACAAGCGCACCGACGGCTACGGCGGCTCGCTGGAGGCGCGCATGCAGTACCCGCTGGAATGCTTCAAGGCCGTGCGCGCGGCGTGGCCCGCCGGCAAGCCCATGAGCGTGCGCATCTCGGCGACCGAGTGGCACGAGGATGGCCTGAAAGATGCGGACCTGCTGGAGATCGCGAAGATGCTCAAGGACGCCGGGCTGGACATCCTGGACGTCAGCGCCGGCCAGGTGGTGCACGAGCAGCAGCCGATTTACGGCCGCATGTTCCAGACGCCGTTCAGCGACCTGATCCGCAACGAGGCGCACATCGCGACCATGACGGTGGGCAACGTGCAGACCGTGGACCAGGCCAATACCATATTGCTGGCCGGCCGCGCGGACCTGGTGGTGATGGCGCGCCCGCACCTGTTCGACCCGTACATGATGATCCACGCGGCGGCGGATTACGACTACGACCTGCAGTACTGGCCGCCCCAGTACCTCGCCGCCAAGCCGCGCCCGAAGGCATGAACATGAACGTCCCAGTAAAACTCAAACGCCTCCCCCACGGCGAAGGGCTGCCCCTGCCGGCTTACCAGACCGCGCACGCGGCCGGGGCCGACGTGCACGCGGCGCTGGAAGGGCCGGTGCTGCTGCAGCCGGGGCGGCACGCGCTGGTGCCGACTGGCTTCTGTTACGAGATTCCGCCCGCCTACGAGATGCAGGTGCGCCCGCGCAGCGGCCTGGCGGCCAAGCACGGGGTGACGGTGCTGAACGCGCCGGGCACGATCGACGCCGACTACCGCGGCGAGCTGAAGGTCTTGCTGATCAACCACGGTCCCGAGCCATTCGAAATCCAGCGCGGCGAGCGTATCGCCCAGATCATCATCGCCCCCGTCAGCGCGGCGAAGTTCACGGAAGTAAGCGAGCTATCCGACACCCAGCGCGGCACAGGCGGGTTTGGCAGCACGGGCAAGTAGCGCAGGCGCCTCGCCTGCACAGGCCGGGGGCGCCTCGCCCCCGGCACGAGTGGGGCAGGCGCTCCTGAAAGTCACGTGTGACTTTCAGGCACATCCGCTGCGCGAATCCTGCGCTACGCTCTAGTCCCACAGGCCGGTTGAGTAGTAGCGTTCGCCGGTGTCGGCGAAGACGGTTACGATGCGGGCTCGCGGCTCGCGCAGGGCCACCTTGGCCGCTACCGCGAGGTTCGCGCCGCTGCTCTGGCCCACGAACACGCCGTTGCGGGCCAGCACCCGGCAGTAGTCCGCGGCCTCGTCGATGCTCACGTCCACCACCTCGTCCACCAGCGACTCGTCGAAGTTCTTCGGGCGCAGAGCATTGGGCGAGCGCAGCGGCTTCAAACCCTCGATGCCGGGGAAGTCGTCCGGCATGGCCTGCACCACGCGGATGCGCGGGTCGTATTCCTTCAGGCGCTTGGCGATGCCGGTCAGCGTGCCGCCAGTGCCGACGCCCGCGATGAAGTGGGTGATGTCGCCGTGGCTCTGGCGCAGAATCTCCGCGCCCGTGCCGTAGTAGTGGGCGCGCCAGTTGGCGTCGTTGGAGTACTGGTCCACCAGCAGGTAACGCTCGGGGTGCTGATTCGCCAGCTCGTGGGCGTGGCGCACGGCCTCGTCGTAGCCGAGCACGGGGTCGGTGAGGATCAGCTCCGCGCCGTGGGCCTTGATGCGCCGCTGCCGCTCCTTGCTGGCGTTGCCGGGCACCACCAGCGTGACGGGGATGCCTAGGGCCGCGCCGATCATGGCGTAGGCGATGCCGCTGTTGCCGCTGGTGGAATCCAGCACGCGGCGGCCCTGCAGCGTTCCTTCCTCTATTAAGCGAGCGAGCATGCGCAGCACGGCGCGGTCCTTGATGCTGCCGCCCGGGTTCATCCACTCGGCCTTGGCCTTGATGCTGACGCCGGGGAAGCGGTGCTCCAGCGCGTTGATCTCAAGCAGCGGCGTGTTGCCGATCAAACCCAGCGCCGGGATGCGGCGGGTGATTTCATAGAGGGTGTCGGTTTTGGTTTTCATGGCGATTTCTCCGTAGCGCAGGATTCGCGCGGCGAATGGCCCTGAAAGTCACCTGTGACTTTCAGGAGGGCCTGCCCCGGGCGCGGGCACCTTGCCCGCGCCACTCGTGCCGGGGGCGAGGCGCCCCCGGCCTGTGCAGGCAAGGTGCCTGCGCTACGTCAAACATCGCACCTCTTCGGGTGCGAATTGCTCGCCCCATAGTTCAAACGACAGGAAGTCGGCAACCTTTCCGGTTTTCACCGAGACGATCACGTAGCTGTAGCCTTCCCAGGCCTGCTGGCGGTCTGTTTCGCTGGGCTGGGCCGGGTGGTCCGGGTGGCTGTGGTAGATGCCGATGATGTCGAGGCCCTGTTCGCGCGCCTGCCGGTCGATGCGCATGTAGTCTTTGGGGTCCAGCGTGAAGCGGTCGTGGGCGCGCTCGGTGTTCAGGTTGCCCGTGCGGTGGGCCGAAACGCCCTCGCGCGTGCTGCCGTCGGCACGACCAACGATCACGCCGCAAGCCTCGTGCGGATAGGCCTCAACAGCGTGGGCTTCAATGTGGGCCCGGATGGCGGGCGTAAGAGTCAGCATGGGAATCGTCCGAACAGAACCAACAACGTTGAGTCAACCAGCGCAGGCCGGTTAGCGACAACAACAGTTGCTCGGACGCATGAACATGGGCGGAAATCCTAACGGCCGTGACGGGCGCGTCAAGCAGTCATTCGATGTAAAACGTACTGCAACTGCCTGTCTCACGCGAAGGCGCCAAGCCGCCAAGAAATGCAACTGCGTTTTGTCAGGATGGGCAGGAGTGAACGGGACGCTGAACAGCATCTGACCCATTAACTGATCAGCTGCAAAAACATGTTAACCACGAAGAGCCACGAAGAACCACGAAGCAAAGCATGATCCGCCGTTCTTCGTGGCCCTTGGTGGCGCTTCGTGGTTCACCGCACTTGCTTTTGATCAGAAGTTTCTTTCAAGTTTCAGGGCTAATGCAGAGATCAGTGGCTGCCTCCGCCGGTATTGCTGGCGGACAATCCGCCACGAACAGCGTCCTTTTCATTCCTGTCCATCCTGACCAACTGCAGAGTTTGGTGGCTGGGCGCGAGGCCGCCATTCTTAGCCGCCGTTTGAGATTTCGCCCGGCACCCACTCGCCTTCGATCAGCAGCTCGTGGGGCTGGTACTGGCGCTTGTAGTCCATGGTGGGGCAGCCCTCGATCCAGTAACCGAGATAGTACCAGGTGATCTTCTTTTCGCGGCACAGCTCGATCTCTTTCAGCACGCTGTAGACGCCCAGGCTGCGGCGGTGCTCGTCGGGGTCGAAGAAGTGGTACACGCTGCTGATGCTGCGCTTGCTCACGTCGCAGATGCTTACCGCCAGCAGCTTGTCGCGCGCGTCGCGGTACTCGATCTCCACGGTCGCCACGCAGCTCGAGTACAGGAATTCCCGCATGCTCTCCAGGTCTTCGCCCTGCGGGCTTTCCCGGTGCTGGGCGCGCAGGTAGCGCTTGTACACGTCGTGCTTCTCGGCCGTCAGCTCGGGCTCGTGCACGAACATGCGCACGTCCTGGTTGCGGCTCAGCGCGCGGCGCTGGCTGCGAGTCGGTTGAAAGCCTTCAACCGGCACGCGGATCGGCACGCACTTGCGGCAACTGGCGCAGGCGGTGCGGTACAGGATGTTGCCGCTGCGGCGGAAGCCGCGGTCCATCAGCTCGTGGTACGCGGCCGGCGAGATCTGCCAGACCAGCCAGGCCTCTTCCGTGGCGGCGCGGCGCGGCAGGTAGGAACAGTCATGGCTGTGGCGCCCCAGGGGCACCGAGTGCGGGCCGATCAGCGCTTCGACACTCAGCCGGTGGCTGGTCATACAACCATTATACCCGCACGCCGCCGACCGCCAGATCGCGGCCGCGATCAAACCAGGTAAACGTCAAAGCGCACGGTCTTGCCCTCCAGCGTGTGGTTCGGCCTGGCCAGCTCCGGCGCGTGCACGGGGCGCTTCACCACCACGCGCTGCCGGGCGCACTTGAGCGCCGCCGCAAACAGCGCCTGCGCGTCGTCGGGGCCCAGCAGTTCCTGCAGATACTGCAGCTCTTTCTTCACGGCGGCACTCTTGCGGCGCTCGGGAAACATGGGGTCGAGGTAGACCACATCCGGCCGTGCGTCCTCGGCCAGGCCCGCCATGAACTCGCGGGCGTCCCCCACCACCAGCCTGAGTCTGCAGGCCGCGCGTTCCAGCCCGTCGCGCAGCAGGGCCGCGATGATCGGCGAGCGCTCCACGGCCGTGACGTCACAGCCCAGTGCCGCCAGTGTGAAGGCGTCGCGGCCGAGGCCGGCGGTGGCGTCCAGCACACTTGGGCGCGCGTCGCCCTTCACGCCGACCGCCCGCGCCAGCGCCAGTTGTCGGCCGGCGTCGCGGCGGCGTTCGGCGTCTGCGGATGCGAAGTCGACGTACAGCGGGCCGGGGGCGCCCTCGCGGGTGTCGCGCAACTGCAGGCGGCCATGGGCGTGCTCGAGCACGAACTCGGCGTGCGGATCTGGCGGCAGGTTCAGCGCGGCGGCCAGTGCGGGCTCGGCGGCGGCGACGCGGGCGTTCATCGCGACTCCGCGATGGCCTTCAGCGCGGCCTCGTACTCGGCGCGCTTCTCGCGGTCGGTGGTGCGCTGCAGGGCCTGCAGGAAGTCGCGCTCGGCGTCGTCTTTGCGCTCGAGCGCGAGGTTGGCATAGGCGCGCCAGCCATAAGCCTCGTATCCGAATGCACCCTCGTCGATCAGCGCGCTGAGCACCGCATGGGCGGTCTCGTTGTCGCCGGCATAGACCAGGGACTGGCCCTGGCGGCTCATGGCCAGGTAGCGCTGCTCGCCCAGCGCCACACCGGCCGCGCCGCCGAAAGCCTCGGCGGCTGCCGCGAACTCCTGGAGGTTCATGTGCGCCTCGCCCAGCAGCAGCCAGGAATCGACGGCCGCGGGGTTGTGCTCGAGCGCGGTGCGCAGGTGTCGGATCGCCTGCGGATTGTCGCCCTTCCTGAAGGCCGCGCTCGCCAGCATGTGGCAGTTGTACGAGACGTGGCTCAGGCAACGCGCGCGCGACAGCCCGCTCAGCAGCTCGGCCGCGCGCAGGTAGGCGTCACGGGCGTCGTCGTGGCGCCCCAGCTTCTCGTAGGAGTAGCCCAGCTGCTCGTGGTACTCGCCGTTGCCGGGATCCAGTTGCACCGCCTGCTCCGCCAGCTCGGCGGCGCCGGTGTTGTCGTGGCCGTGGATCTTCGCGGTGGCCTGGTCGTATAGTTCGCGGGCGCGGCGCTTGTCGGCGGCGCTGGGCGCGCCGGCAGGCTGATTGACCGCCGGCTGGTTGCCGGGCGCGGGCTGGGGCGCGGGCGCGTTGTTGCCGCCACCGCAGGCGGCAAGGCAGAGGGGCAGCAGCAGGGCAAGTTTCTTCCACATAGAAGAAGCTTTAAACCACGAAGGACCGCGCAGGACCACGAAGAAAAGCGCAAGTTGCAGCGTCGGGCCCCGCGCGCGTCAACGCCGCTTCGGTGTTTCCGTGTTGTCGCGGCCCGACATTTTGGCGTGGACCCTGCTGCCGCGGTCGGGACTTTTCGTGCCCGCCGCGTTGTTCTTCCCATGCAGGCGCTTTCCGCAAATCGCGGGAACCGGCTGCAGACTCCGCGCGTCTAGGGGTGTGACGGGCAACGACCCGCGGGACGCAGACCATGGCACTCACGGACGCACAACAGGAACTGCTGCACGCCTTCGTGGATTGCGAAACCACGCCGGCCGAGACGCAGATCGCGCAACAACTGCTCGAGCGCGATGCAGCCGCCCGCCTCTATGTAGAAGAACTCAAACGCCTGCGCCGCCTGCTGCGCACGCACGGCTGCGTGAATGCTCCGGCAGGCTTGCGCGGGCGCGTGTGCGCCGCCCTCGAGAACGACTTCAGCGGCCCGCCGGTACTGGCGCTGCCGCGTGTGGCGTTGCGCTCGGCGCTGTACGCCGCGGCGGCCGCTGCTGTGGTCAGCCTGGCGCTGGTGTTCGGCCCGCAGCTCGATAAGCGCGACGACGCGCCGACGCAGGGCATCGCGCACACGCCGGAATTCAGCGCCTCGGTGATTGAGCCCCCGGCGGCGACCGACACCGTACCGCGCCAGCCCGCGCCGCCCGCACTTGAGCCGGATGAACAGGACGGCATCAACGCAGCCGGCAAACCCGCGACCGTGCTGCGCCTGGATCGCGGCATCGACCAGCCCTTTGAACTCAGCCTTGATCTCAACCGCGTGCGCGACGCCAGCGCCCTGCAGGTCTACAACGACATCCTGGTCGTCAGCAGCCTGTACGGCCAGGCACGCCTCCAGGATGGCGGCCGCGAACTGGAAGAATTCACCGGCCGTGACTTCAGCGCCTACGACGGCGTAGAGGTTGAGCTCGAGTCCGCGCAGTTGCCGCGACTGCTCGCCGCCCTGGACCGCATGAATGCCGACCAGGCTTACGGGCGCATGATCGTGCCGGCTGATCTGCGGCAATCGATCAGCGAGACGACCCGCGCGGTGGACAAGATCCAGCAGATCAGCCGCGACAGCGAGATCGCCCCCAAGGGCGGGCAACCGAATCATTCAGAGGGCGCCCGCGCCTACCTGCCTCCCGAGGTGCAGCGCGAGATACTGCGCCGTCACACGGAAGACGCACACACCGGCGGCCACGCGCCCGGGGAAACCAGGAACGCCCTCGAGATGGGCGGCGCCGATGGCGACTCAGCACCGGGACATTCGCGTAAGATCAGGCTGTTCATAAAGTTACGCTGACCCGTTGGCCGCGCTGAATCCTCCAAGATTTTCGGCGCAACAGGGAACCGGCGGCACCCGATTATCGTCTCAGGAACGTGGCGGGACCCTTACCCGCCTTCGCCGGCCGGTTGGGTCGACGTGCAGGGAAAGTAAGGTGAGGAAATGAACACCCCTCTCACAGAGGAACAGCTTGAGCTGCTGTCGGCCTACGCCGACGGCGAGGTCACGCAGGCCGAGCGCCAGGCGGCGGAGTTGCTGCTGCAGCGCGCGGACGCCCGCGAGTACCTGGATTCTCTGCAGGCGACCATCACGCTGGTCAAGACGCACGCCCCGGTGCGCGCGCCGGTCGGGCTTTCCGGCCGTGTGCTGAACGCGCTGGAAGACGAATTCAAACCCAAGGCGATCGGCCCGGGCTCAGAGCCTTTCACGGGCGCGCCGGTGATCAGCTGGCGCACGCCGCTGTATGCGGTCGCCGCGGCGGTGATCGTGAGCCTTGCCATCATGTTCGGCCCGTCGCTGGTAGGCCCGCGCGAGGGCACGCCGAGTGAGGTTGCGCGCACGGTGCTGGACGACCTGCCGGCGCCGAAGGCGGACAGCCGCATGCGTGAATCGGTCGACGAGCTGCCGGAAAAGCCCAGCGCGGATCCGGGCAACCCGGCGGATCGTGCCGAGGAGATGGCACGCGACCAGGGCGGCACCTGGGGTGACACGCGCGAAGGCCTTGAAGACAACCTGCGTGAACTGGAGGCAGCCAAGACCAGTTCGCTGAAGAAGCCTGAGGAAAACGCGGGCAAGAAAGCCAAGGAAACCCAGAACATCGAGGGCGCGCCGGCCCCCAGCGAGTCCAAGGGTACTGCACGCGGCGATGGGGCCGCTGACGACAAGAACGCGCTGAACGACGCCGAGGATGCCGTCGAGTCGGAGGCCGGACCCGGCAACGAGCTGAACGAAGACGAAAACAAGAAGCTGGGCACCAAGTCTGACCACGAGAAGTACGACGGACGCGCAGGCGCGCCGGCCCTGGGAGGCGGCACGGGCGGCGGCGCGGGCGGCAAGGCGGCTCCGCGGCCTGAACGCCGCGCTGACGACGAGAAAGAAGAATCCGCGGACGGCGGCCCCGCTCAGGATGCCGACGAGGCCGAGGCCCAGCGCGTGAAGCGGGCCCGCTCCGCCCCGGACTCCGCCCCGTCCCCGCCGGAAGCAACCGAAGCGAACGAGGCCGAGACGCTGATCGAGATCAGCGACGCCGGAACGCTCACGGCCCAGACCGACGTGCTGTGGGTCAGCAGCCTGTACGGCGACGCCGAGCTGGCGGACGAAGACAGCGACGTCGAGAGCGTGACCGTCGAGCTCGACCCCGACAAGCTGCCCGAGCTGCTGGCCGCGCTGCGCAAGCTGGCTGCCGACCAGGGGTACGGCAAGGTCGCCGGCGCCGGCGAAGAGGAAAAGCTCGCAGAGCGCAAGGCCGAGGCTGAGCCCCGCATCAGCGGCTACCTGCCCGCCAAGGAAGAGGCCGAGGAGCCGCAGGAAGAAGCCATGCTGCGCGCCCCCGCCAAGGTACGCGTGGTGATCCGCCTGAAGTAGCAGACGAATACCGAACCCGGCGCCCCCGCGCCGGGTTCGTCTGGTTAACCCAGCCTCGCACGCTTCGCAAAAGCTGGCGCGCGCGCTACTCTCTGGCCGTGAGCGAGACCGACCCGCGCAAGTTCGACTGGCCGATTCCGGAGCCCGGCAGCCCCGAAGAAGAGGCGCTGCAGGAGACCCTGCAGTACGCCTCCGAGGGCATCCAGGAAGACCTGCGCGCGCTGCCCGGCAGCCAGGCCGCCGACTTCGTCGAGCTGCTGGCCCGCTGTTTCGACGACTCGCCGGCGCCCACGGAGTCCGTCTCGGCCCTTGAGCGCCTGTTCTTCCATGACGAAGGGGCCGTCGCGGAACTCGTCAGCGCCGCGCTGGCCGACCCGGCCGCCTTTCGCCGCCTGTTTCTGCTGCTGGGCCACTCCCGCCACCTGGGCGGCTTTCTTGTGCGCGGCGGCTGGCGCGACTTCATGGCCGCCGACGAGGCCGAGCTGCAGCGCCCCGTCACCCGGGCCGAGGCCGTCGCATCCGCACGCGCGCTGATCACGTCCGGGATTGAGCCCGCGGCCGCGCTGCGCCTGAACCATCACCGGCTGGCGGCCCGCGTGCTGCACCGCGAGGCCGTGCTGCAACGGCCGCTGGAGGAAGTCGCCCGCGAGATCAGCGAGCTGGCCGACGCTGCCCTGGAAGTCGCGCTGGAGCTGGCTTACGCGCAGCTTGAGCAGAAGCGCAAGCTGGTTCGCGCTGCCGACTTCCAGCTGTGCGTACTGGCCATGGGCAAACACGGCGCCCAGGAACTGAACTATTACTCCGACATCGACCTGATCTTCGTGTTCAGCGGCTCCGGCCCCGGCCGCATGGACGCCCAGGCCTACGCGGTCAAGCTGGTGGAGGCGCTGATCCCGCTGCTGGACGCAATCACCGAGCACGGCAACGTGTTCCGCGTGGACACCCGCCTGCGCCCGGAGGGCAGCCAGGGCCGCCTGGCCCGCGAGCTGGAAGCGACCGTCGAGTACTACTACAGCTTCGGCCGCACCTGGGAGCGCCAGGCGCTGATCAAGGCCCGCGCCTGCGCCGGCGACGCGGCGCTGGGCGAGAAGCTGCTGGAGCGCCTGCAGCCCTGGATCTATCGCAAGTACCTCACCATCGAGGAGATCAACCAGATCAAGGCCCTCAAGCGCCGCATCGAGCAGCGCACCGAGCAGCGCGACGAACACTACCTCGATGTGAAGACCGGCTTCGGAGGCATCCGCGACATCGAGTTCGTCACCCAGTTCCTGCAGCTGATGAACGGCGGGCGCATGGCCTCTGTGCGCGAGCGCGCGACCCTGCCCGCGCTGAAGCTGCTCGCCGAGGCAGGCGCTTTGAAGCCGGCCGAGGTCGAGACACTGGGCCAGGCCTACCGCTTCCTGCGCGGCGTTGAGCACCGCCTGCAGGTCTGGGACGGCGCGCAGACCCACATCCTGCCCACCGCGCCCCATGAGCTGCGGCGCCTCGGGCGCGCGATGGGTTATCGCGGGCCCGGCGCTATGGACCCCGCCCGCAAGCTGGTGCACGACCTGCGCCTGCACACCATGAAGGCGCGCGGGCTGATGCTGCGGCTGTTCGCGGACCTGTTCGAGAAGCAGGCCTCGACCGAGCCCGAACTGGTGCTCGACCCGGACATGACGGCCGAGCTGGCAGCGCCGACCCTTCAGCGCTACGGCTTCGCGGACACCACCGCGGCGTTTGGCGCGATCCGCGACCTCGCGCGCGAAACGCCGGGCCAGCAGATGTACGCGGCGCGGGCGCGGAAATACCTGGCCTCGATGATGCCCGCGCTGCTTGAGTTCTGCGGCGATTCGCCGGACCCGGACTTCACCCTGCGCAACTTCGAGCGCATCACGGGCGCTTTGGGCGCCAAGGCCATCCTGTTCGAGCTGGTGGCCGAGGATCCGCGGGCGCTGCAGGTGTTCGGCTCGATCGCCGCGCATTCCGACTGGTTGAGCGACATCCTGGTGCGGCGCCCGGGCCTGGTGGACGAGTTCATCGACGAGCTGCAGACTTTCGCGTCGCTCGACACAGGCGCGTTGCGCCGCCAGCTGGCCGAGCGCATGCAGTACGCCGAGAACATCACCGACGCCCTGTTCTGGGAGCGCGACGTCGAGCTGCTGCGTATCGCGCTGTTCGACCTGACCGGCCGCACGCCGTTGCCCGAGACTCTGCGCGAGCTGTGCGCGCTGAGCGAGGTGATGCTCGACGCCGTTCTTGACGTGTCAATTGCGGAAGCGGCCGAGAAGGAAACCGAGCCCCTGCAGGCCGACCCGCGCGAGCACCTGGCGGTGATCGGCATGGGCAAGCTGGGCTCGGGCGCGATGAACTACGCCAGCGACCTCGACCTGGTGTTCGCCTTTGAGCCCACGGCATTCGCTGACCCCGCCCGCGCCCAGGCCTTTTACGCCCGCGTGGTGCGCCGCGTGCTGCAGCTGCTGGGCGCCAGCAACGAACGCGGCCGACTGTACGAAGTGGACCTGCGCCTGCGCCCGCGCGGCGGCGCGGGAACCCTGGCCGTCACGCTGGACGAGCTGCAGCGTTACCTGCAATCGGAAGCCGGTTTCTGGGAGCGCCTGGCCGGCTGCCGCGCCCGCGTGTTGAACCCGGACGCACCCGCCGGCGATCGCGCGCGGCGGATCTTCGACGAGTTTGTTTACGGCCAGGGCGCCGACGCCGCCCAGACCCGTGCGATGCGCGAGCGCCTGGAACGCGAGTCGGCCCGCAATGCGCTCAAGCGCGGGCCGGGCGGGACGCTGGACATCGAGTTCCTGCTCGCGCACCTGCAGCTCAAGCACGCGGCGAGCGTCCCGGCGCTGAAGCAACCCGACCTGTGGGAAGTGCTGGCCGTTGCGCGCGAGCACGGGCTGATCGACCCACGCAGCATCGACACCATTTCGGGCGCGTATGCGTTTCTGCGCCAGGTGGTGAACCGCCTGCAGGTGCTGGACGGCGTCTCGCGCCACGAGCTGCCGGAAGGCGAAGCGCTGGAGGTGTTCGCCAGGCGCATGGGCTATCGCGCCGGCGGCGACATGAAAGCCACCGACCAGCTCATGGAAGAGCTCGACTGGCACAGGCACAACGCCCGCCGCATGTTCGACAAGTTCGTGCAGTGAAAAACAGGGACATCTATGAGCGATTGGGTCAAGGGGGCTGAGGGTTGCTTGCGGGGTTGGTCCAAACATCTATTCGATGTCACCGCCTGAGCGGGCATCACTTGACGAGTTCGCGCCGGCCTCACTCAGGCACTCGACCTCTCAGGGTCATGTCCCCAGTCCGAGGTCCGGCTTATCCAACCCGCAGCTCCCCCTGCCTCACGCCTTAGTTGTCCCTACTCTGCCTGCCGCCACACCTCCCCGCTGCGCAGCATGCTCAGCATCACCCGTGCCAGCCAGTGCGCCGTGGCGACGATGGCCTTCTTGGTGCGCTCTTTGTCCCCGCGCCTGAACTGTTCGTACTTGGCGCGGATCACGCCGCTGCGACGGATGCCCTGCCAGGCCGCCTCGACCAGCAACTGGCGGACGCAGCCCGGCCCGTCCTTGGTGATGTGCCCGAGGTGGTTGCGCCTTGCGCTGGCGTCCTGGCGTGGCACCAACCCGAAGTAGTCGCCGATCTGGCTGGTGCGCGCAAAGCGCCTGGCGTCATCCACCCAGGCCACGAACGCCTCGGCCGTGCGGGTGCCGACGCCGGGAATCGTTCGCAGCAGCGCCACGCCCGGGTGACGGGCGGCAATCTGGTCGAGCTGGCGCGTGAAGCGCGACACCCGCTGCTTCAGCAACTCGAGGTCCTCCAGGTGCTCGTCCATCCGCCAACGTGTGGTCTCCGGCAGATCAAGCTGCGTCAGCCACAGGATCCCCTTCTTCGTCCACAGCCCGCGTGGCGCCTTGATCGCCTGCTCACGCAGCAACGCGCGGATGCTGTTCTTCACCGCAGTGCACTTGGCAACCGTGCGGCCGCGGTGACGGATCAGCCCGCGCCACTCGCGGACCTGCACATTCGGGACGTAGACGGCGGGCACAGCGCCAACCGAGAGCAGCTTGGCCAGCTTGCTTGCGTCGACACGGTCGTTCTTGCGCTTGGAAGCGTAGATCAGCCGAAGGTGGCCGGGATGCGCGACGGTGACCGAACGAGCGACGCTTGAGAGGGTTTCAAACCACTTGCCGTAGCCGCAGCTGGCCTCGAAGCACAAGTCGAAGGGAGCTTCGATTCTTAAAAGCTGCTTTTTGACTTCCTCGGGGCCGCCGCGGACCGTGATGATCGAGGGCTTGGGCTGGCCGGATGTGATGACTGCGATTGTGGATTGCGAGGAATGCACGTCGACACCAACATATGTAGTCATGTTTTGTCTCCTGGTTGGGGTAGACCTCGAACTGCCAAACGTGAGGCTACCCCTCCAGGATGACCCATCGCTACATAGTCTCAGGCACGAAGGCGCCTGTCCCTGCTGCTGCTTACTGCGCCGGGACGGTGATTTCCAGCTTCTCGCCGCCCTTGCGCACGATGCTCAGCTTCACGTCGCCGCTCTGCTCGCTGAGCAGCTTGTTGAACTCCTGCAGCGTCATCTCGGCCGTGACTTCCTTGTCGCCCACCTTGTAGATCAGGTCACCGCTCTTGATGCCCGCATTGCGGCAGGGCGAGTCCTTCTGCGGGATCTGGCTGACGCTGAAGCCGCACTTGATGCCGCCGTAGTTGTCCTTCAGGGTTTCCTCGGTCATCTTGGTGAAACGCTCGATGCCCCGGAAGCCGTCGATCTTCGGCGCGGGCTCAGACTTCGCGGCCGGGATCACCACCTTCATGCCCTTCTCTAGCGCCAGCTTTTTCTCAGGGTCGGCGATAAAGCCGCCCACCTGCTCGATGCGCGAGTTTTCATCCAGCGGGTTGGCGCGGTAGCGGCGCGTGATCACCAGCTCGGCGAGCTGCTTGCCGTCGCCGCCCAGGATCTGCACCTTCGCGTTTTCCTCGGGCGCCTGCTGGCCCTCCGCCACGTTGATCAGCACGTACAGGTCTTTCTGCTGGTCGCGGTACTTCACACTGGCGATGGTGCCCTCGAACAGCGGGGCGTCCGTGGGCGGGGTCGGCTCGGTGGTCGGCGTCGCCTTGGCGCCGGCCTTGTGGAAGTCGGGCTTCAGCACCGCTTCCTGGGCCTTCTTCAATTCCTCGCCGAACACGCCGGCGGTCATCAGCACGCGGTTGCCCAGCGCCTTGCTGGGGTCGTTCAGACCGCCCAGGATACGGCCGAAACCGCCGCCGCCGGCCGCCTGCTCTTTGCCCTTCTTCTGGCCGAGAATGCCGAGCAGCTTGCCGTCCAGCGTCAGCACCACGCCGCCCAGGCAGTCACCCAGGGTGCCGTCGAGGCCGAAGACCTTGCCCTCCTCCACCACGCAGTTGATGCGGGCGGTGCGGAAGAAGCGCGCGTAGTTGAGGGTTTCGTCGTGGGCGCCGATGATCACCACTTCTTCGCCCAGGGCCGGTACTTCGGCCTTTTCGGGAAAGCTGACGCCCTCCGTCTCACCAACCTGCGCGCCGTACCAGCGCAGGTTCTGCGCGTCCGAAATCAGCGCCTCGGTGGCGGCGAACTCCTTGCCCTCGGCGGTGTGCAGCTTGAAGCCTTCGGGGCCGGTGCTTTCGCCGCGGCCGAACATGCTGGCCATGCCGCCCACGTTGTTGCTGAGGGGCTGGTTGCTGACCACGAACAGGCCGCCCTTGCCGACCAGCAGGCCGGTGGTTGCGCCGGTGCTTTCGATGGTCTGGCCCATGGCGGAGGTGGTGGAGGTCCAGGTCAGCACCACGACCTTGTCGCTGAACTTGGCGTGCAGCGCGCGCAGCTTTTCGGCCTTTTCGTCGGCGTGCAGCAGGCCGGCGCACAATGCTGTGATGGCAACAAGCGGGATCAGGTAGCGGGTCATGGTTCTCTCCGTTCGTCAGCTTTTTCTGAATCTCTAGTCTTCGCGACGCCTTGGCGGCCTGCCGCCGTCACGCCGGGGGCCACGCCCGCCAGGACGCGGGCCACGGGGGCCGCGCGGTCCACCTTCACGGCGGGGTCCACGTTCGCCGCGCGGTCCGCCTTCACGACGCGGTCCGCCTTCGCGACGCGGTCCGCCTTCGCGACGCGGTCCGCCTTCACGACGCGGTCCACCTTCACGACGCGGTCCGCCTTCACGACGCGGTCCGCCTTCGCGACGCGGTCCGCCTTCGCGGCGGGGTCCGCCTTCGCGGCGGGGTCCACCTTCACGACGGGGTCCGCCTTCACGGCGGGGTCCGCCTTCGCGGCGGGGTCCACCTTCGCGGCGCGGTCCGCCTTCGCGGCGCGGGCCACGCTCGGGGCGCGGTCCGCCTTCCCGTCGCGGACCACCCGGCCTGCGCTCCTCGCGCTCGCCGCGGCCAAAAGTCTTGCCGCGCGTCTGCACGCGGGCGCGAGTCTTCTTCTGGCCGACACTGCTTGTCCCGCGCGCGCCGGTTTTCTTTCGCCGAAATCCGGTGGCTTCGTCGTCGCGCTGGAAGCGCGCCGGGCTCACCAGCGGCTTCTCATAGTCAACCCGGCCGTTCTCGGCCTCGTCCACGTACTGCAGCACCATCTGGATTTCGTCGGCCCGCAGCTTGCGCAGGGCGCCGCCGGGCGCGCTGCCGAGCTCAATGGGCCCCAGCCTCACGCGCTCGATCGACTTCACGCCGTGGCCGAACTTCAGGCAGATGTCGCGCAGGGCCTGGGGCAGGCCCTCGTAAACCGTCAGCGTCAGCGGCGTCTTGCCGCCGGCCGCGCGCCCGACCTCGAGCGGCTCAAAGCGCCCGTTGTTCATGGCATAGAACAGCGCGCGCTCGATGTTGCGCGCGGCCGTGTTGTCCACCGTGCCCTTCACGGTCACGCGGTAGACCTTCGGCACGCGGTAGCGCGGGTGGGTCAGCACGTTGGCGACGCGCCCGTCGTTGGTGATCAGCATCAGCCCGCGCGCCAGGCGGTCGAGGCGCCCGGCCGTGAACAGGCGGCCGAAGTCGCCCTCGACCAGGCCCTGCAACTCCTGCTCGGCCTCGGCGTCGTTGAAGCTGGAGCCTTCTTTCTTGTTCAGGATCCAGTAGGCGGGGCGCGGCAGGTGCACGCGCTCGCCGTCAACGGCGATCACGTCGCGCATGGGGTCGGCCCGCACGCCGAGCACGCTTACTGCCTGGTTGTTGATGGAGACGCGGCCTTCGACGATCAGCTCTTCGCAGGCGCGGCGCGAGCCGAAGCCGGCGCGCGCGAGAATCTTCTGCAGGCGTTCTTTGCCTGCTTCTTCAGTTGTCATGTCTGTCTTTCCCGGTCGCGGGGCGACCGTCGTCGGGGTTTCCCCCATCACCGGCTCACGCCGGAAGTTTCAGGCCACGTAAATAGCCGCTGCGCCCGCGCGCGTGAAGGGGGTGGAAGCGGATTGCGCCTTGCGGCGTTGTGATGGTGAGGCTCGGGCATGAACGAAAACGCGCCACAACGCAGGCAGGCGGCCGGGGGGGTTGGCATCGGGCGCCTGTTCGGCATCGAGATCCGGCTGCACTTCAGCGTGCTGCTGATCTTCGGCCTGGTGGCGTGGAGCCTCGCCGCGCACACCTTTCCAGGCTGGCACCCGGACTGGAGCCCGGCGTTGAGCTGGGGCCTGGGACTGGCCACGGCCGTGCTGTTTTTCGTGTCGCTGCTGGCGCACGAGTTCGCGCACTCGCTGGTGGCGAAGTGGAAGGGCCTGCAGATTGACCGCATCACGCTGTTCCTGTTCGGCGGCATGGCTGAGCTGAAGACGCAGCCGAAGACGGCCGGCGTCGAGTTCATGGTCGCGATCGCCGGCCCGCTCATGAGCGTGGCGATCGGCCTGGGCTCAATCGGCCTGGCGGCGGTGCTGGTGGACGGCGGCTTTGCGCAGCGGCTGGTCGAGAATCCCGAGGCCGCCATGGCGTCGCTGGGCCCGCTGCCCACGCTGCTGCTGTGGCTGGGGCCGATCAACCTGTTCCTGGCGGCGTTCAACATGATGCCCGGCTTCCCGCTCGATGGCGGGCGCGTGCTGCGCGCGATTCTGTGGGCGATCAGCGGCGACATGCAGAAGGCCACGCGCTGGGCGGCGTATTCGGGGCGCGTGGTGGCGTTCATGCTGATGGGCCTGGGCGGGCTGGAGATTTTCTTCGGCGGCTTCATCAACGGATTGTGGCTGCTGTTCATCGGCTGGTTCCTGTTCAGCGCCGCGCGCGCCGCCCAGGCGGAATCCGAGCTGCGCACCAGCCTGCAGGGTCACCGGTTGTCAGAGCTGATGGACACCGGCTTCGAGTTCGCCGACGGCAGCGACGACGTCGAAAGCTTCGCGCGCGAACGCCTGATGCACCGCAGCCAGGCCGTGTGGCCGGTACTCGAGGGCGGGCAGCTGGTCGGCATCGTCACCATCGACGACATCGCGCAACTGCCGCCCGAGGCACGGCCGCACACGCGGCTGGCGCGGCTGGCCAAGCCGCTGCACGAGGTGGATTTCGTGGAGTACAACCTGCCCGGCCCGGAGATCCTGAAGCGCCTGGCCGAAAGCGACTACGGCGTGGTGCTGGTGGTGAAGGACAACCAGATAGTCGGGCTGCTGAAGCAGTCGGACGTGCTGCGCTGGTTGACCATTCACACAGCGTAGCCCGGCCGCGTAAGCGCCGGGCATAAGGCGGAATCGGGGACGAGGACGATTGGAGCGCCTTCGAAGCTGTTGAACAGCAAATTACCAATAACCAATTTTCAATTACCAATTGAGGCGACGTCGTTAACTGTGAGCAATACGGCCCTCGCTGATTGCAGTTCGTTCACGACTTGAAAGGCAACTGCGGGAACCACGAAGGGCCACGAAGAACCACGAAGGCAATCAGCCAAGGACCAGCTCTTCGTGATTCTTCGTGACCTTCGTGGACAACCACATTTGCAGTCGCCGGTAATTGAAAATTGGTTATTGGTAATTTGCTGTTCAACACCGCTTCGATGCAACCCCAACGCAGCGGCACGCGCACCAGCCTCATGCCCGACGCTTACGCATCGGGCTACCCTCGGTTCACATATCGGCCGTGGTTCTGTTCCGCGAGATCCTGCATCATCTGGTGCGCGGCATCTTTGCCTACCGCGATGGCGTGAATCACCACCTTGCGGAAAGTGTTGATGCGCGAGATGTCGGCCAATATCGCCTCCGGCTTCACGTAGCGCCCGTTGCCGATGCTGCCCCACTTCGGGTGCACGTAGCCTTCGCCGGTGCTGTCGTCGCTCCAGCTCGGCTCACCGTCGGTCATGAAGAAGATGGTGTCCACACCCTCCAGCATCGCCTTGGGGTCCAGCGCCGGGTCTTCCTTCACCTTGCCCTTGCGCACCACCGTGAAGGCCTGCGTCAGCGCGCCATGGATGTTGGTGCCGCCCTCGGCCTTCAGGCCGTAGACCGCGATGCTGAACTTGCGCTTGTTTTCGTCGGTCGCCGGCACCAGCTCGGACTCGTCGGGCAGGATCAGCTGGTGCTCCTTGCTGTAGGTGATGATGTTGAAGTGGTAGTCCTCGGGCAGGTTCTTGAGCGTCCACAGCAACTCCACCTTCGCGAGGTCCAGCTTGGTCTTCACCTGGCTGTAGTCCGGCCCGTTTTCCTTGCCTTTGCCCGTCACCGGGTTCTTGGCGAACTCCATGTCGGCCGGCCATTCCATGCTGCCGCTGACGTCGATCACGAACAGCACCCGCGTGCCCACAGCGATCGCGTCAAAGAACGCCACCGTCTTGCCCGCACCCGCGTCTTCGGCCACGTTGCCCGCCAGCCAGGCGCGCCACCACCCGGCGCTCAGGTAAGCCGGCTGGCCCGAGATGCGGCTGAGGCCCAGGGCCGCGAAGTACTTGATGCGCTCGTCGCCGCTGGCTTCAAGCACGTGGATCAGCGCTTCCAGATACGGCTTCTGCGCTTCGCGGTCTTCGCCCTGGGGGCACAGCTTGCGCACGGCCGTGATGGCGGCCAGGTTCTCGAACACGTTGCCCTTGTCGTCCTCGGGCCTGTAGGCGTTGACGATGGCCAGGGCCAGGGGCGCCAGGTCGTCGCGCGCGGACTCGCCGATGGCTTCGAGGGCGCAGGCGCGCAGGGAGACGTTTTTCTTGTCGGCCTTGTCGAGGGCTTTTTTCAGCGTGCCGGTGCCCTCGGGCGTGTTGCCGAGCGCCAGGCCGCACAGGACCCAGCAGGCGGCGAACATCTCTTCGGTTTTCTTGCAGGCCAGCACCGAGCTGTCGGCCTGGTTGAGCCCCTCGGCGCCCTTGAGGTCGGAGAACGCGCGGCCCATTTCACGGCCGGCAAAGCCGTCGCGCTCGGCGACCAGGGCCTCCATGACGGCCTTGACGGATTTCTTGTCGCCGTCGGCCAGCAGGCGTTTAGCGCCTTCGACACGATTGTCGGGCGAGGCGTCCTTGAGCAGGGCCACATGCTCAGCCTTCTGGGCAAAGGCCAGGCAGGTCAACGAAACAACCACCCCAAGCGCAAGCAAAGCACGCATAGCAGGTCCCCCGATCACCAGCCCAGTGCAAGCAGGTTAGCAAGCCAGGGGTGCGAAGTGTCACGACACCGTCAAATCCTTGGCATGGGCGAGGAAGCACAGCTGCAGCTGACCCGCCTTTTACTTTGAACGGCATCAGTTCTCGGGTTCAGCAACAGATAGGAACCGCTGGTCAGTCTCGGCGACCCTCATAGCCTGCTGGCGGAGTTTTTCGTCCCGTTTCAAGGGGTTTCTCCTTGAGATGTCTAAACGCCAACATATCTAACTCAAAGATGCTCACTCCGACCTGATTCGCACCATGTAGGTGCGTGATGAGCCGATTGTATTGCTCCGAGTACGGCGCTTGAGCAGTAGAGCCACCGTACTGGCCGCTGTTCACGAGCACTACTGGCTGATACATATGGTATTGTAGCGCTGTTGCCATGGTATCGAATGTATTCGTATCTCTGTTTAATGCTGAAATGACCATACAGTCGCTTTTATCTCGTAAGTCCGCTGCCAGCTTCAAGTCGGTCGCATCGTAACATATTGCGGCAGTGATCCGCGCTTTGGTTGTTCGGCGCTCACCCAACTCTACGAATATTTGACATGGTCGGTGCCCCTTTACCCCTGCCTTGGCCTCCCACGCTGTGACATGTTGCTTGCCTTGAAACAGTGGAACCAGTATCCGACCGGACCGAGTCTCTTGACGCACAATCCACATGCCGGTGTTCGCGACATCAGCGGAGTTGGGATGCTGGATAAAAGTGAGACCGGCGAAGATGGTCGCTCCCGTGGCGTCCGATAGGCGTGCCAAGTACTCCGAATCGCTCGGATGTATGGAGAGTTCGGGAAACACGATCAAATCCAAACCTGTTCGCTTGCGCGCGCCACGATCAAACACTGAGGAAGCAATCAGCTGTCGGTGGACCAGATGACACATGGACGCAACATGAGACGTGTGCTTGGCCCGCTCGTCTGGAGTGAAGTACAGTGGATTTTTTGAATTAAAGTCTGTATCACTAGGAAAGGCTGTCTGAACTAACGCAACTCGGAATTTGTCCTTCTCCTGTCGCTCCTTACCGTCGGATGAGAACAAGTAGCCTGGCATCTCCGACTGACGGCAGTATAGCTGCGCCTGCTTTGCCATACGGCGCCTTACAATGGCTAGCAAGTCGCTCGGCTTGTTCACTAACTCAATCCCCTCCATCTCCCGACTGGTCAACTCCAGACCCGGCCATTTCAAAAGATGCAACAGCAGCTCGTTGAACCACGAAGATAGCGGGATAGGCTCCTTGCCAATTCCTCTCAATGCGCTTTGGAGTCCATGTTGCCGTTTGAAGACTACAGAACGTATTCCGCGATACGCCTGAGGCTCAGTCGGAAGTTCATAGCGTCCTGTGGACCAGTCATCTGCGCCAACGATCGCGGACCGCAGAAGTCGACCAAGCGCATATGCCCAATGCCAAGATGGTGCAGACCATACGGGGGGTTCGAAGGCTTTGTCCAAACCACCACGGGTACGGCGGATACGCTTTAGAATGACTCGAAGCGTCACCTTTGGATTCTGGACCCTAGCCCAAGACGAGCACTTCAGGTCTACATCTCTCATTCGGAGGTTTGTAAGCCGTTTTGGGTTTTCCAGCGATTCGGACAACAACCCGTCGCATAGCTTAAGGAGTGCGTTCTCCTGCATGAATGGATTGTCGGCTAGCCCACTAACGACGGACAGTCTCACATTTGCGTGTGAAGCGATCCCAGACTCTGCAAGCGTCGTGTCCTTGTCAAAGCCTGGTAAGTTGGCTGGTATCATACTCAAAAAGGCTGGCTTAGTCTTCTCCAAACACCGCCTTGCGGCTACCAGTAACTTGGCATCGACATGCCATATGGTTTGGATCGCTGATCTTTGTTGTGCAGCACTGAGTGGATCGAGATACTCCTTCAGCCAAGCCGAAAACCCCTCTTCATCGCGACGCAGACGCTGAACAACCAACGCAAGGGCGAGCCGGTCGTCGACAGTTGACTTGGTCGTCGACTCGTTTGCTAACACGGCGTGTAGGTGTCTGTATAGAGCAAGTTCAGAATCCTTGCCGACTTTCGCAACGGAATGCTGAACACCTAAGAACAGAGCCGCTTGCTGCAGCACATACCAAGGGACATCTGATCTCCGAAGTAGGCGTCTCGACCATTGCTCCAATACTTTACGATACCCCGGGATGTCTGCTGTATCTGGATAGACATTCGCGTCTGCATACCCCGTCTCTACTGACCCGGCCCGAAGAATATCCGCTGTGGCGTAACACGCTATCGCCTTGATCGCAGGTTCTGTCGCATTCAGTTCTAACTCCAATGCCTCAACCACGGGCTGCAGTATAGTTGGATCTGGAAAGAGATCGAAGGCCCGACGCAGCACAACGGTGAGCGCGGGATTCCTGGCCCAGCAATATACTAGCTTTCTAGCAACTGCCTCCATTTCGTGGTCTACCGCGTCTCTGGACTCTAGTTCTTGATTATTGGCTGTTTTAACGGCGACGGACACGTCCGGCGTGGTCATGGCGCGACGTGAGCGAAACACGCTAACCAATCGGTGGGCCGCATACCGCTTAATGGTGTCATCCCTAACGTCGACCTTCGGCGTCGCAATGCGAGACAACTCCAGATTGTTGACTTCATCCTCGTCCGATCCTAGTGCGTCTGCTAGCGATACAAGCTGACTCAGATTGGTGGTAACCTCCCGTAGCGTCTGATAGTCGGGAACAGTACTAATCTGACCCTGCAACGACTTCATGTATTCGGAAGCTCGCCCTTGACGTGAAAAGTCTTGCCAAGCAGTCATTTCAGTCTTGCGCTCATTGATCTCAAGTTTCGAATGCTTCCCATTGGGATAGGCATCCAAATGCGCCTTCATCCATCCCGTAACGCTGTCATGTAGTTCCTTTGGTGAGTGCCGCTCGAAGTATCTCTCAGGAACAGATACTACAATCCGCATGTCGTCGACATAGCGCGCGTAGTCCAATAATCTGAATTGAGGAGTCCCCTGATCTGATCCGATCTGACGGCCGATCTGCCTGTCTAGCCGCCACAGATGGACGTTGGCAAAGAACCCACTCGCAACAAGCCCCTGAGGAAGGCCCTTCGGTGGATATCCCATGGCCAACTGCTCGAAGACATCCACGTCGTTCTTGTGCCACTCCCAGCCAAACACAGCATCCACGCGCTCCCAGAATTCCAGCGTGGATTTTGCCTTGGGGTCATACTCCCGATCGTGATGCACCGCAAATCTACGGTAAATCTCTTCCATCCGTTTGCATAAACGGCTCCGATCGATCTTGTCGTAGAACTTTGTAAGATCGAACTTGACAACGAACAGCTCAACGTCGGGTGTTCGCCGTGACCAATCACGACATACGTCGGCTGGGCGAGAGAGGAACCTCTGGTAGTCAACAAAGTACTGTGAGTATGTGTTTGTAGCACCCCATCTGTGTTTCGCCCTCTTTCCTACTCCCGGCACGTCCTGCCAATCGCAGAACAGTCTATTGCCATAGCTATAGACCTTCTCCCGTTGTGCGTCGAGATAGCTGGCTTGATCTGTACACCCCTGCATTGTCTCTACAGCGTCTGCGAGACACAGCATCACGGCGGTGGCAACGGTTTGTTCTCGAATCTCGACATGCGCCAATGGACGAAGCGAAACCGCATCTGTGCCTTCGGGCCGCCAAGAGGTTGTGGGGACACCGGGGACCCCCTCGGCCTCGAATCTCCAAGTACGGTTCTTTGGAGCCGGCACTAAACGCAACGGCGCCTGCCGAAACGTCGCTCTTCGGAGTGACTTGCTCCAGACTGGAATCAATTTGTGGGCGAAAACCTGAGTGCGATCCAACGCCAGCACGTCTGCATACCAGTTGTAGCGGCGGATGTAGTAATCGGACTTCTTCCATGCCTGCGCCAACACAGCCTCGTCCGACAAGAGGGTAATGTCTGGGCGAAGGTTTTCGTAGTTACGCGCAAAGTGTCCCATGCATCGGTTCCTTCCGTTGCAGACTGATCCGGCGCTGCCTTCGCTGCACCGATAGGAGTGAGCCCACGTCACCTTAGATGGCAATCTCTGTTATGAGAAGGCGGAATGTCTCGCTACCGATGCCCAAGCCGAATGCGCAAAGTCGCCGCTATTCCGCTTCCGCGGCTTTGGTTGGTGGTCTGGTGGCTGGGGCTTTGGTGCTGCGGGTGGCCTTCTTGCCGCTCAGCCTTTCGTACATCTGGAGGTCGCGCTTGCTTAAATCCTGGCGGCCCATCCTCTGGTGCAGCTTGGCGCGGTTGTAGTAGGCGTTCACCATGCGCGGGTTGTGGGTCAGGCACATGTCCAGGTCGCGCAGCGCCCCCTCCAGGTCATCCACGCGGCTGCGCACGATGGCACGGTGATAGAACAGCTCGGCCTCGTCCGGCGCCGCCAATATCGCCTGCGTCAGGAACGCCTGGGCGTACTCCATCTTGCCCTCGGCCTTCAACAGCAGCCCCTTGTAGAAGTGGCCCTCGTAGCGGCCGGGCTCCAGGTCGATCATCAGGTTGAACAGCTCGGTCGAGGTCTCGAAGTCGTCGGCCTCGAAGGCCTCGCGCCCCTGGGCCAACAGCGCGTTGTAGAGCTCGGTCTTGAGCTCGTGCAGGCTGTGGAGCTGGCGGCGGTCCAGCCCCTCCCCCACCAGCCGGCGCCAGGCGCGCGCGGCGCCCACGGGCTCGCCGGAATGCAGCAGCTCGCGGATCTGGCCCACCAGCGCCCAGGCCGAGGGCGTGAGGTCCGGCTCGCCCTCTGACTTCACGTAGCCCGAGTCTTCCCCCACTTCCGCCACCACGCCGGATTCATCGGGCTTCAGGCGTTCCAGGCTGATGCTGGCCGTGCGCTCGAGCTCCAGCTCCAGCTTGATGTGGCTGTCGATGCCGAGGTTGACGAAGGTGGTGTGGTTCTCCATCGAGCCGACGATCAGCGTGAAGGCGCAGCCCCGCTTGTCGAGCACGTTGTAGGTATCCACCACCCAGCGGATGTCGCTGCCCATGGCCGAATACTCGGGCTCAAGCGCGACCGCGATGTTGCGAATCTCGGCGGGCAACGCCTCCAGCAAATCGAACAGGCGCTGGACCTCCGAAACGCCGAGGCTCTTCTGCCCCTTCACGCGGATTACCAGGCGCTCGCTGTGGTTGAAAATGCGGAAGCGCTCGGCGTACTCCAGGTCGCCCTTCACGTCGCGCAGCTCGAAGTGCTTCATGGCCGCGAACGCCAGCGGCATGCGGCGCTCGCCGGCCTTCACCTCAAGGAAGCTGGCGGGCACCAGCTCGGGCTCATTGCTGGCGCGGTACACCACGCCCATCTTGGGCAGCAGCTCGCGCATGGGGGCGACCGGACGGCCGTCAACAAAACACGCGCGCTGGGCCTTGAGCGCGTTGCGGTAGAGCTCTTCGGACTTGATGGCCGTCATGTCCACGGGGTGCGGGTTCAAAGGCCGGCGCGACCAGGGCTCAGGCGCCGCGGGCAGCTGGTGGCGGCGCATCAGCTTGAGGTCAAGCAGCACGTCGTCGATGTTGGCGTAACGGACGGCCGGGTCCTTGGCGATCATCCGCAGCACCACGCGGCTTACGGTGAGCGGAATCTCCGGCCGGATCACGCTGGGGGCCGGGGGCTCTTCGCAGTGGTGCTTGATGATGAGGTCGAAGTTGTTTTCGCCGCGGAAAGGCAGGGTGCCGGCCAGGCACTGGTAGGCCGTGATGCCCAGGCTGTAGATGTCGGTGCGCATGTCCACGGGCATGTATTCGGACTGCTCGGGCGCCATGTAGGCGACGCTGCCCATGAACTGGCCCTGCGACTTGTCTTTTTCGCCCTCTTCGAGGCGCGCGAGGCCGAAGTCGAGAATCTTGATGATGCCGTCGTCGCCGATCACCAGGTTGCCGGGCTTGATGTCGCGGTGGACGATGCCGTGGCTGTGGGCGGCGCTGAGGCGCGGGCGACGCCCTCGATGTGCGAAAGCGCTTCCTCGATTTCGAGGGGGCCGCGGCGCAGGCGGTCTTTCAGGTTCTCGCCGCGGGCGAACTGCATGACGATGAAGTTCCAGTTGCGGTCGGTGCCTACGTCGTAGATCTGGATGATGTGTTCGTCTTCCAGCTTGGCGGCGAGGCGGGCCTCCCGCAAAAATCCTTCGATGTGCCGCTCGTGGGCGGCCCAGCGTTCATCGAGGATCTTGAGCGCGACTTCCTTGCCCAGGCTGACCTGGTTGGCAAGGTAGACAGCGCCCATGCCGCCGGTGCCGAGCAGCTTTTTGATCTGGCAGCCGCCGATGGTCTGGCCGATGAGCTTGAAGGCTGTGTTGTCAGAAGGCATGGGCAACCATAGCGGGGGGTGCCGGGGACAGGCGTTATGGTACCCTGCCGCGCGGCCGTTGCCAACGCATGCGGGATTCAGACGTTACACCGATCGGGAAACGACTATGCGCCTGTTGTCGATCATCATAACCGCCTTCCTGCTGGCCGGCTGCGTGACGCAGACCGTGGACGACCGCGGCAACCCGGTTAAGCCCGCCGAGCTCGAGAAAGACCTGGTGATCGACGACGCCGGGCGCATCATCGCGCGGCCGACGCACATCTACCCGCCGGACCGCATCGTGGTGAACGGCGACACGCCCACCGAGCGCGAGATCAGGCTGCTGGGTGTAGAGGGCCTGCCGGAGAAAGAAGCCCCCACCACCTTCCGCATGAGCCAGGAGTGGCTGCACGACTACGTGGCCCAGCAGGATGAGATTTACGTGAAGCCTTCCAAGGATTCCGACATCAAGAGCGATGTCATTTACGGCATCGTGTACCTGCGCGCCGTGGACGAAGAGACCGGCCGCGAAATCCCCGGCGGCTACGTGAACGTCAACATGGCGATGCTGAGCCAGGGCCTGGTGCGCATCCGCGACCTGCGCGAGATCCCGGACCCGGACCTGCGCGACCGCATGCAGCAGGCCCAGGACATGGCCAAGCGCGAAAAGCGCGGCCTGTGGTCCAAGCAGCCGTAGCCGCATCGCCCGCTTCCCCGGCGCTTTTCAGGCGCAGGCGGGGCGCTCGCGTTCCGCGATCACCGCCTGCATGGCTTCAAGCCATGCGACCAGCGGCCGGCTGGACACGGCCGTACCGGCGGGCGCCGGCGCTGCCTGATCCTGCCCCTGGCGCGCGGCGAACATGATGGGGATGCGCATTGCGCCGGGGCTGCCTGCCAGGCAGGTCAGGAACTCGGCGTATTGGTCCGGATCGATCGCCGAGGCAAACGCGACGACATCGAAGTGACAGCCGTTGAGGGCAAAGCGGGCCTCGTCGATGGACGCGACGGTCTCGACGTTAAAGCCCGCGTTTTCCAGTGCTTCCTCGAGGGCCAGGGCAATCTCGTCATCCGGCTCGACGATCAGGATGCCCTGCGTCTGCCGTTGCCGACGCCTGCGGTTGCCCGCACCCGCGTTCAGTGACAGCGCGGTTCCCGGCGCTTCCAGGGCCTCGTCGGGTGCCTGCTGATCTGAAATCTGCGGTTTCACGTTTCCCTCCACTTGCGTTGCGGGCGGATCGCGCGGTCGGCATTTCAACCCAGCCGATGGAGCTTTCCCCACGGCCGATCCGCGGTGTGCCTGTCAGGAAATGTCCACGCAGGTAGCGACGGGTGCATGTTTCGCGGAGAAATTCCGGAAAAGTCGTGGTGATGGCTGATTTCGGAAAGTTTTCTGCAACCTGGATCGAAAACGCGTACATTAATGGAAGTGCGTGCTGCTTCCCGGGCAAGGAAGCGTTGCGGCAAAAAGGGGCGAAACATGGGGTACAAGAAACTGGTGTTCGTCGCGCCGGCCTGGCGCGAGGAACTGGATGAAGAGACTGACACGCTGTACCTGCGTGCGGACCTCTCGAGCACGGGGGCCTGTGAGCTCACCGTAACGCCGGTCCCCGGGACCGATCCCTTGGAGTATGTGTACTCCTGCAGTGTCGTGACCTGCGAGGGGACGTGCGACCTCAGGAGCCGCAAACTTCCCGACGGCACGCTCGTGTACGAATGCGTGTGTATGGAATCAGCAACAATGAAGGCCTCAACTGCCACCAAGAGCAGTCGCGGCAAAACCGCAAAAAAACCGAAGGCGGCCGGTGGTAAAGGGAAGAAGCCGGCCGGGAAGCAGAAACGCAAGCGCTAGTCGCGGTTTGTAGAGTTACCGGAAGCGCGCTAGAATGCCCAGACTGCATGGGACGGGCACTGTGGGCGCTTTCGAACAGATCCTGAAGCACACGCCAGGCGCGCCTGGCACCTCGCGCGGGCGTCAACGTTTACCGCGGACGACGCGGACGACGTCATGCAGACGGCGTTCATCGTCGCCTGGCGGAGACAGAAGGATATTCCAGAGGACGTGTGGCCGTGGTTCGCCGCCGTGGTGGTGAATTGCGCGCGCAACCACCGGAAGAAAATGGCTCGCATGCGGTCCAGAGAAAGCAAGTGGCGGCCCGCGGTCACCGGCCCGGACAGGCCGATCGAGGCCGAGCTCGATGAGCTGCGGGAAGGGCTGCTGGATGCCCTGAACGAGCTGCCCGATGGCGAGCGCGAGGCCGTGATGCTGTGCCACATGGCCGGCCTGACCCAGCAGCAGGCGAGCGAGCAGCTGGGCATCGCGCATAACACGCTGAAGTCCCAGGTGAATCGCGGCCTGGAGCGCCTGCGCCGAAAGCTGGGGCCGCGGCCGCGCGGCCTGGAGGCGTACCTGGGCATCCTGGCGTTTCCGCCCCCCGCCGCGGGCTGGGAGGCGGCAGTCCAGCGCTGGCGCGACGGCGCCGTGTCGCCGCCTGTCGGGGTGCTGCACCTGGGCCAGTTCGCGCTGGCGGGCGCCGCGGCCGTCTGCGTTTCCGTCGTGGCGCTGCTGGCGGCGTTGAAGGTGCTGGACGGTGACCCTGCCCGGATTGTGGTCGCGCCGCCCGAGGCGGCGGCCGTGCTGCCGGTTCACGCCGCGGCGCCGGATGACAGCCCGGCGGCAGGCAAGGCCCTGTCCACGGACCCGGACCAGCCGGGAACGCATGCCGCTCCGCAAGACACCGGGCAGCCCGCAGCGCCTTCTGCACCCGGCGTAGCGCCGCTGCCGCCCGAAAAGCGCGGCCGTTCCGAGATGGAGCCCCGCGGCGATATGCCGGTCGGCAGCACCCGCGTGCGCACCGACTACTACGCGAGCGGCCGGATCTACACGCAGTTCGTCGAACTGATGACCTCAAGCGGGCCGATCCTGCACGGTCCGTTCCGCATGTTCCATGAGGACGGCAAGTTGAAGGAGGCCAGCGAGTTCGTCCAGGGCGCGCGGGAGGGCATGCGGGAGACCTTCCACGAGAACGGCGCCACCGCCAGCCGGGGCGACTTCAAAGCCGGCAAGCCTCACGGCCAATGGGTTTTCTTTCACGACAACGGCATCAAGTCGGCCGAAGGCCTGATGGAGAATGGCGATAAACACGGCCCCTGGCGGGTCTGGCACCCGAATGGGGAACTCGACTACGAAGAAACCCGCCTGCACGGCAAGCGTAACGGGGTCTCAACCTATTACGATGAACAGGGGCGCAAGGTGCGCGAGACCACCTGGCGCGACGACGTCAGGCACGGCCCCGAAGTCGAATACGACGCGGAAGGCAACCCGCAGCCGCCAAAGATCTACGAAAACGGCAAGCTGAAGCAGGCCGACTGAGCACGGCCCCGCAGGCCATCTCCAAAAACCGTGCATTCCCACCGGCAGCCTGCCAGAATGGGCGCTTCACCCAACGGAGCACGACCATGGCTAAGCTGCTGCTCGCCGCCCTGTGCCTGCTTGGCGCCGGCGTCCTGTCCGCCCAGGACGAAAATTACCTCGAGGCCACCACCCAGCCGGCCGCCGGCAACGTCCAGCAGGGCGCTACCCAGCGCCATTGCCTGTCGTTCGCCATCATGCGGCTTTCCAACTTCGGCGACACCTTCCAGACCGTCACCGTGCGCAACAACGGCACGGCTCAGGCCGCCGATTTCAGCCAGCTCCAGATCTGGTTCGACGCCAACGACAGCGACACCTTCGAGCCCGCCGGCCCCGACCAGCTGGTCGCCAGCGCCGCCAGCTCGGCCTTTCCGGTCACCTTCCCGGCCTTCAACCACGGCATCGCGGCCTGGAGCGTGTTCAACTACTTCATCTCTGTGGACGTCGCGGCAACCGCCACCGTGGGCGCCACCTTCCTGCTTGAGGTGACCGTCGCCGACGTCAGCATGCAGGTCTACCCGGTAGTGCTGTACGCCACGCTGCCGCAGGGCACCACCCAGACCGTGACCGCCGGCGCGCCCAACCAGATCGTCGTAACCACACAGCCGGCCGGCGCGCAGCCCGCCGCCGCCTTCACCACCCAGCCCGTGGTCGAGCTGCGCGACGGCAGCGGCGCCTTGCTCAGCGGCGACAATGCCACGCAGGTTACGGCCGCGATTACCACCGGCACGGGCGCGTCGGGCGCGGTGTTGGGGCCCGGCGGCTCCCTGACGGCGCAGGCCAGCGGCGGCGTGGTGAGTTTCAGCGGCCTGACGATCGACCTGCAGGGATCGGGTTACACGCTGACCTTCACGGCCACGGGTTTCACCAGCGCGACCTCAACGGCGTTCGACGTCGGCACGCCGCCCACGCCCACGCAACTGAGAATCACCACCCCGCCGGGCGGGGCCGCGCCGGGTGTGGCGTTCACGAGCCAGCCGGTAGTGCAGATCCAGGACAGCACGGGCGCGCTGGTGACGAACGCCAGCCACTTCGTGGCGGTAAGCCTGAACGGCGGCAGCGGCGGGACGCTGGCGGGCACGCTGATCGTACAGGCGGTGAACGGGGTCGCGACGTTCACGGACCTGTCAGTGAACCAGGCAGGCACGGGCTACAGCCTGACGTTCAGCGCGGTGAACCTGACCAGCGCCACCAGCAACAGCTTCGACGTGGCAGCACCCGGAGGAGGCAGCACCAGCGGCGGCGGTGGTGGAGGAGGCGGAGGAGGCTGCAGCGCCAACACCCAAGGCAGCGCCCTGTGGCTGCTAGCCCTGCTGGCAGCCGCAGCAGCCACGTTACGCATCACCAGCCGCAGGACCTGAATCAGTCAGCAGGCAAACAGTCCAAAGCGACACCTGAACCAGCCTGGAATGAAGCATCCACGAGGAGACAACAGGATAGAAGGACCACGAGCCGCTGAATTTAGGGCATCATAAAGGGCCCTGACACATGTGACTGCTGTTTCACGAATGGCGAAATGGACTCTTTTCCTCTTCTCCGTACTTCGGCACTCCGCTATTCTACGCCGCCCATGTTTTATTCAGAAGGCAACGTCTACGCGGAGCGAAAAATGCGGGTTTGCGTACTGGTGGCATGTTTCATCTCGATCCTCATGGCTAGCTGTGCAGGTGAGGGGGATAGCGGAGGCGGAAGTTCGGGAGGTGGGGGCGGATCGCCGACTGGTTCTATTTCGGGTACAATCACGCCCTTCTCAGAGTATCCGGTTGTCACCGGCTCTGAGGTAACTGACTCCACTGCTGCGAGTCCGCTGCAAGTCACTGGTCCAAAGGCTGGGGAACTTCTCTTCCTACTTGGAACTCTTTCCAGCAGTGACACCGCAGACCGCGTGACGTTCACCGAAGGCAACGCCGCGACTTACAATGTCAAGATCAGCTGGCTTGACGGAACAAACCAAGACGTGGACCTCACAGTCAGCAGATTCGATGGTGTAAGCACGACGAATCTGCTGAGCCTGAATGGCACTTCCAACCCGGAATTTGGAAACTTCGTCGTCGCCGGCGGTGCCGGAGCCACAATCATATTCGATCTCACGTTGTTCGCCGGTGCAGGCACGCAGTGGCGAATGGACGTGACGGTGCTGAGCGGAAGCCCTCTGATGATGATGCAGCCAGGGCCTAGCTATCCAAAGAGCGAGTACGACGCTATGGAGGTTGCACTTGCGGGGTATGAGGCTGTTCCGGACCGTTTGCTGGTAACCTTCAAAAAGAACGTCAGTCTGCAGGCCTGCTTTGACATCCTCGCCTCGGTCGGCTTTACCCCCGTTCGCACGCTTTCCGGTGGAGCAATCGTCGCGCAGAGACTGCTTCCTAGATCGCTCGATCCGCTGCGTTCAACGAAGCCGCACCTAGTAGAGTTGGCAAATCTCTCCGCGCACCTCTCACTCCATCCCGACGTCGTAGTTGCTGAGCCCGACTTCATATGCGAGCACTCACTCACCCCGAATGACCCCCATTTCTCTGCGTACCAGTCGTGGCATTACAACGCTCTGAACCTTCCAGCAGCTTGGAACATCACAACCGGCTCCGCATCGGTGATTGTGGCTGTGATTGATACCGGCGTCGTGCTTGGACATCCGGACCTCGCTGGACGCCTCATCGGTGGCTACGACTTTATCTCCGATCCACACAACGCTCTCGACGGTAATGGAATTGACAGCAACCCGGATGATCCGGGCGATAAGTCCGGACAAGGGTCCAGCTTTCATGGTACTCACGTGGCGGGGACCATTGGCGCCGCCTCGAACAATGGCGTTGGAGGTGCGGGTGTTGACTGGAATTGCAGAATCATGCCGCTTCGGGTGCTGGGCGCAGCTGGCGGCGCTCAAAGCGACATCGCCGAGGCTGTCCTGTATGCCGCTCGCCTAACTAACGTCAGCGGCACCTTGCCGCCTAATCGCGCACACGTGATAAACATGTCGCTTGGCGGTAAGGGCAGTACTTCCGTGTACCAGAACGCAATCACTGCAGCATACAACGCCGGCTGCACTATCATTGCCGCCGCAGGAAACGACGCCCAACAGGACAACACACCGAACTTCCCTGCGGCCTATGCCGAGGTGATCGCAGTTGGAGCGATCAACCGAAACTATGCGAGAGCCGTCTACAGCAACACCGCCAGCGGAACTACATTATGCGCACCAGGCGGCCAACAATCGTTCCCATTCTCGAATCAAGACGGCGTACTCAGCACTTGGCGAGACGACACCGCGACGCCAGCTGTTAACAAGTACCAATGGCTACAGGGTACGTCGATGGCGGCGCCACACGTGGCAGGTGTCGCAGCGCTGATGCTCGCCGTAAATGGCGCACTTACGCCATCGAACATTCGGACCATCCTGACCACGACCGCTCTTGACCTCGGTGCGTCAGGTCCCGACGCGGAGTACGGATTCGGACTCGTTAGGGCAGAAGCTGCGCTGGTGGCCGCAGGCGGAACGCTTCCCGCGAACCCGCCCACTGCGGCTGTCACCAACAGTATCGTGCTCGTGCCTGCGGGAGCGACGACAGCGTACACCAGCGTCGTGAACGTCGGCGGAGGCACTTTAAACGTTACTAACCCCCAAGCCCTGCACTTTGGCACGGAGAACTGGTTAGGCGTGTCGCTACTGCAGAACGGCACCCAGGTCTTGGTCGTTTTGTCAATTAACCAAGCTCTCTTAGCGAACGGTAATCTGTACTACGCGCTCGCCGCAGTCTCCACAAACGACGCCAGCGCTCCTGTTGTCCTAATCGCGGTCCTTGTGAACAAACTGACACCCAAGGCCGCTACGTATCAAATTCGGGTCCGCGCAATCAACGTAGTTACCGGTCAGGTCGATGGAGAAGTGTTCACCAGCGCGACTTCCTCATTCAATTACTCAATCCAAGGATTGAATCCGGACGACTATCTGGTAATCGGTTGGGTCGACCGGGACACAAGTGGCTCACTGACGCACGACGACTTGGTCGGCGCGTATCCGTCAATGACCATCCCAACGCCAGTGACGGTGCTCAGTGGATCGACTACGTCGGCCGTCAACTTCCCGCTGGAGAGGCACACGGTCGGAATTACAGCAGTAGGGGCAGCTCAGGCTGTTCCATAGTTCCGCGACGACGCGTTGGCGGGAACTGGAAACGACAGGTCAGGCCTTGTCGGTTGTTGAATCGGGCAAATCGATAACACTCGCTTGCTGGGGGCTTGGGAGGGGTTCCGGCCCTTGTCATCCGCGTGAGCATCCGCTCCGTAGGGACACGCTGCCGCGTGTCCCTACGCGCGTTCATGGTTCACTGGCTTTGCAGCGCGTCGATGATCTGCTCTCGCAGCGCTTCGCTGGTTACGTACTTCTGGGCGCGGGCCAGCTGGCCTCTGGCCTTCGGGCCGTACTGGGTGAGGGCCCAGATTACGGCCTCCTGCACGGTTTCGTCTTCGGTCATCAGGGCCTGCTCCAGGGCGGGCAGCAGGCTTTCGTCCTTGAGGTTGCCTGCCACTACGGCCGCGTTGCGTTTCAGGCGCGCTACGCCGGCGCGCTCGAGGGGCGTGCCTTTGAGGCGCTGTTCCAGGTGCTCGGGCTTGCCGGTGAAGATGCGCGCGAGCGTCAGGCCCGACAGCCCCTCCGGCACGTCGGGCGCGAGCGCCGGCGCCTTGCGGTTCCAGGGGCAGACCTCGTTGCAGATGTCGCAGCCGAACAGCCACTGGCCGATACCCGGGCGCAGGGCGGGCTCGATGGGCCCCTGGTGCTCGATGGTCAGGTAGCTGATGCAGCGCGAGGCATCCAGCTGGTAGGGCGCGGGGAACGCCTGCGTGGGGCAGGCCTCGAGGCAGCGGGTGCAGGTGCCGCAATGGTCGGTGACCGGCGCGTCGGGCGGCAGCTCGAGGCTTGTCACCACCAGGGCCAGCAGCGTCCAGCTTCCGCGCATGGGGTCGATCAGCATGGTGTTCTTGCCCACCCAGCCCAGGCCGGCGCGGGCGGCGTGTTCGCGCTCAAGGAATGCGCCGGTGTCCTGGTACCACATGGCCTTGCACTCGGGGCCGCCGATGCGCTTGATTTCATCCTCGAGCTGCTTCAGTTTGCCGGCGTAGACCTCGTGGTAGTCGGCCGCGCGGGCGTAACGCGCGATGCCGGGCAGCATCGACTTGGCGGGCAGCTTGGCCGGCAGCTGGTGCGGGTAGTCGATGGTTAGCATGACGTACGAGCGCGCCCAGGCGTAGCGGTTGCGGATGTCCTTGCGCGTGGCGGCGTATTTGGCGAGCCAGTCCATGGTGCCGTGGCGGCCCTGGGCCAGCCAGGCGTCGAAGTAGTCGGCATGGGCCGTGGCCTCGGCGGCGCAGCACGCGACGTGCTGGAAGCCGAGCCGTTTGGCTGCTTTGCGGATGGCGGATTTGAGCGTGTCGTTAACCATGACTGCTGATTGTGGTTGGGGCTTGGGGCTTGGGGCTTGGGGCTTGGGGAAGCGGCGGTGTTTTCCGGCCGCCCGCCTCCCGCCTCCTGCCTCTTCCCTGTCCTCGGCCGCGCGCTCGCGCTTGCGGCTCCTGTTCCCTGCCTCCTTTTCCCTGCCTTCGGCCGCGCGCTTGCGCTTGCGGCTCCTGTTCCTGCCCTCCTGCCTCGTGCCTCCTGCCTGCTGCCTCCTGTGATTCCTTCCTCATCAAGCAAGGCGTTGCATCCGACGTTGCCCGCGCTAATGTAACCGCGCAATACACGGAGACGGCATGTTTCTGGCGGAAGTATCCGAGACGGGTCGCACGGCCCTGGAGTACCTGTTCAGCGCGATCAAGGTGATCACGGTGTTCGCGGTCATCATGACCGTGGTGCCGGGCATGATCTGGCTCGAGCGCAAGATGGCCGCCTGGATCCAGCTGCGTGACGGCCCCACCAAGGTCGGCCTGCCCAACTGGAAGATCCTGGGCCCGCTGGCGGGCTGGGGTATGTTCGGCCTGCTGCAGCCCCTGGCCGACATGTTCAAGCTGATCCTGAAGGAAGACTTCATGCCGCGGCGCGTCAGCAAGGCGCTGTTCTTTCTGGCGCCGGCCATGGTGTTCGTGCCGATTGCGCTGGCCTTTGCGGTGATCCCCTTCGGCCACGGCTTCACGTACACCTTCGAGGACGGCACCTCCTTCTTTGTTAACTACCAGATCGCCGACTTCGGCGTGGGCATCCTGTTCGCGCTGGCGTTCCTGAGCATGGCGGTGCACGGTCTTTCGCTGGGCGGCTGGGCGAGCAACAACAAGTACAGTCTGTTCGGCGCCGTGCGCGCGGGCGCGCAGCTGATCAGCTACGAAGCCGCGATGTTCATGGTGATCCTGGCCATGGTGATGACCTACGGGACGCTGGACCTGGGCGAGATCGCCCTGAACCAGGCGGAGCACGGCTGGGGCATCATCCGCAACCTGCCGCTGGGCTTCGCGGGTTTCGTGATTTTCTGCGTGTGCGCCTACGCGGAGAGCAACCGCCTGCCGTTCGACTTCCCGGAAGCCGAGGCCGAGCTGATCGGCGGCTACCACACCGAGTTCGGCAGCATGAAGTTCGCGATGTTCTTCCTGGGCGAATACTACGGCATGGTGATCCAGAGCTGCCTGGTGGTGACGCTGTTCCTGGGCGGCTGGACTTTGCCCGGCATCGACCCGCGCGCCGACACCTTCCTGGCCAGCCTGGCCGGCCCGCTGATCTACTGCCTGAAGGTCGGCATCTTCCTGTGGCTGTACATCCAGGTGCGCTGGACGCTGCCGCGCTTCCGCTTTGACCAGCTGATGAACCTGGGCTGGAAGAAACTGATCCCGCTCAGCCTCGGCCTGGTGGTGCTGACCGCCATCGTGCTGAACCTGACCCACTCATAGGACTGACCGGCATTCCGACCGATGGCGCAGGCACGATGCCTGCGCCATCCAGTTTTACAGCACAATCGCCTGCGCGATGTTGAAGTACACCAGCACGGTCAGGATGTCCGCGGCCGTGGTGATGAACGGGCCGGCGGTCACGGCCGGGTCAACGCCGATCCTGCGTGTGATCAGGGGTATGGCGGCGCCCAGGGTGTTCGAGGTCATCACGGCCAGGAACATGGAGGCGCCCACGATCACGGCGACTTCCCACACCTCGTGTCCACCCAGCACCTGGGGCTCGGCGCCGCGGGTCAGGACCAGGCCGGTGCCGATGGCGGCGAGTGTCAGGGCCAGCGCCACGCCGATCAGCACCTCGCCCAGGAAGATGCGCAGCAGGGCGGGGCGGCTGGCCTCGTCGGTCGAGATCGCGCGGATCAGGATGCCCGCGCTCTGGGTGCCCACGTTGCCGCCGGAGGCCGTGAGCAGCGAGATGTAGGCGGCCAGCAGGCTGAGCTGCGCGATGATCGGGTTGTAGGCCTGCTGCACCAGCACGCTGCCGGTGCCCACCACGGCCAGCGCCACCAGCCAGATCACGCGGCTGCGGAACCGCTTGAACACGCCGGCCGTGAAGTAGTCGTCCTGGGCTGTGGCGACACCGTGCATCTTGAGGATGTCCTCGGTGGCTTCTTCCTCGGCGACGTCGGAGAGGTCGTCGAAGGTGACGATGCCGACCAGGCGCTCCTGCGAATCGACCACGGGCACGGCCAGCAGGTCGTAGTCGCGCATCCGGGCCAGCACGTCTTCGCGGTCGTCGCTGGTCTTCACCGCGACGACGTTGGCGGTCATGAACTCGTCGACCCGCTGCTCGGGGCGGGCGATCACCACGTCGCGCAGGCTGACGGTGCCGCTCAGGCGCTGGGCGCTGTCAATCACGTAGATGACGTAGACGGTCTCCACCTCGTCGGCCAGGCGGCGGACTTTCTCGAGCACGTCGTTGGCAGTGGCCGAGGCGCTGATGTGCAGGAACTGCGGCGTCATCAGGCGGCCGGCGCTCTCGGGCGGGTAGCCCAGCAGTTCCAGCGCGCGCTTGCGCTCGTCGGGGTCGAGCGACTCCAGCAGCCGGCGGGTGACCGGTCCCGGCAGCTCAACCAGCAGCTCGGTGCGCACGTCGTCAGACAGCTCGGTCAGGATGCGCGACAGCACGTCGGGCTTGAACTCGTGAAGCAGGCGAGTCTGCGCGTCCGGGGACAGGTACTCGAATACGTCCGGCTGGAAGTCGCGGCCCAGGGCGAGGAACGCCACCAGCAGGCGCTCTTCGGGCACCGACTCGATGATCTCGGCCATGTCCGCCGGGTGAAGTTCCTCGGAAAGCGTGCGGAAACCGGAGTATTCCCCGGTGCGGAGCATTTCCTCGATTTCCGGCTTGATCAGACGCGCCAGCGCCATGCTTCTCCCCGCGATTGAGGACGCCGTGATTTGGCATTCCCGGAGGCGCGTGCACAAGCCACAATCAGCTTCATGGTCTGGCGATTCGCGATTTACCTTACCTTTGCAACGCTGGTCACGATTACCGGGCTGGTGATGTTCGGCGCCGACGCGCAGCAGCCGCTGCTGCCGAAACCCGACGCGCCGATCGCCCTGGCGGCCGGCGAAAGCGTCAGCCTGGCCTGGAGCCTGCCGCCGAAGCCAAAGCCCGACACGGTGGTGATCTACCGCGGCACCGGCGACGGCGCGCAGTTCATTGAGGTCGGGCGCGTGCCGGCGAGCGCCCTGCGTTTCACCGACAGCGAGGTCAGCCTCGGGCGCAGCTACCAGTATCGCGTGCAGACGCTCAAGGGCGCCGAGAAAAGTGAGCTGTCGGAGCCCGCGGAGGTGCTGGTCGGGGGCAGCGCGAAGATCACCTTCATGGGCGGCTCCACGGACCGCGCGCTGTTCGAGGTCGTGATGTTCCGCCGTGGCAGCCGCGTCACCGCCCAGTTCGTGCACAAGCCGGGCGATGCCATCGGCGACCTGGCCTGGGTGGCGGAACTCGAAGGAGTGGAGGATTTCCGCCTGGGGCCCAAGCTGCAGGCACTGGCCATCAGCGTGGCCGAGTCGCGCGAAAACGTCAGCCAGCCGCTGCTCGGGCCCGACGGCCAGCCGCTAACCGACATTGCCGGCCGCACGGTAAAGGTCGAGTTCAGGCTGCCCGGCGCCACCCACGAAATCATGATCGCCACGCTGCTGGACGCGCAGGGCAAGCCTTTCCAGCTGAAGGAAGGCGAAAGCTACACGGCCGGGTAGTACAGCTTCGGGCAGTTTCTACGCCAACTGCACCCTGTGCTGCAATGCAACCGCGAAGCACCGCAAAGGGCCGCAAAGTTACGGGTCTTGGCGGTCCTCAGCGGCTTCTCACGGTCACAACTCGTTTCCAACTGCAAACAGGCCACGAAAACACGAAAGCACGAAACAACGGCACACGAAAACTGCAGGCAGTTTTTTGTGGCAGTACCTTTTATGTTTTCGTGCTTTTGTGGCCCATTCACGCAAAGGCGCAAAGAACTGCGGGGCGAGGCAAGGATACTCCGTGTTCTCTTGATTTCGCCAACCGACTTCGCCAAGGCTTCGTCGGCCAGGCGGCTTCGTCGGTCAAGCGGCTTCAGCGCGCAGGTTGCGCGAAGCGGCAGTTGCAGTGCTTCGCGGTCCTTTGCGGCTCTTGGCGGTTACCGCATAGTTCGACACCGTCAACTGTTGCAAGACTTGGTTGACGGCGTACGAGTCAGTTGAACGGCCAGGGCCGCTGGCCGGAAATCAGCGTGATTTCGAACTCGCGCCCGGCGCGGTTGATCGTGAGCCGCACCTGCCGGCCGGGCAGCACGGTGTCTTCGAGCATCAGCACCTCATGGATGCCATACAGCTCGACGTCGTCCACCATGATGATCACGTCGCCGGGCTGTACGCCGGCCATCTGCGCGGGGCCGTTGGGCGTAACCGGGCCGAACACCGCGCGCAGCCGCCCGAAGCCCTGCGGGAAGATCTCCGTGGCCTGCTTGTAATCCTGGGCGCCGAACCAGCCGTGGTTGATGGGCCGGCCCTGCAGCAGGGCATCCGCCTTGGCCTTCAGCAGGTGCGTCGGAATAGCGAACGCAACGCCGCTGTCGCCCGGGGTTTCGCGTGTGGTGGTAATCAGCGCGTTGAGACCCAGCAGCTCGCCCCTGGTATTGAACACGCCGCCGCCGCTGTTGCCGGGGTTGGTGGGCGCGTCGTGCTGCAGGCTGTCGAGGTAGAGACGGCCGGTTTCGTCGTTCAGGTAGGTGCGGTTGGTGGCGCTGACCACGCCGTGGCCGACGCTGGGCTCGCCGCCGTAGCGCGAAGTCCCGAAGGGGTTGCCCAGGCTCCAGATGAATTCGCCGGGGCGCGGTTGCGCGGTGGCCAGCTTCGCGGGCTGCATGCGCTCGGGCAGGATGGCCTCGGCCTTCAGCAGGGCGAAGTCGGCGATGGGATCAACACCGACAACCTGGGCGCGCACGGTGTAGCCGCCGCCGATCAGCAGCAGGATGCGGTCGGCATCCTCGATCACGTGGTGTGCGGTCAGGATGTGCCCCTGCTCGTCGTAGATCACGCCCGCGCCGAAGGCATCGCCGGTGCCGCCGTGCTCGACCACGATGGCGACCACCGAACGCAGCGCCTGCTCAAGCGCGTCCGTCGCGGGCACGGGCTGCTCACCGGGTACGGGCTCAATCGGCCGCGATGTGGCACAGGCGGAAAGCAACAGGCAACCCAGGATCAGCAAATTTTGGATTTTGGATTTTGGATTTCGGATTGAACGGCCGGGCGACCGCCGGTGGTGCGTGGGAGTTCCAGCGCTCATACGGCCGCCTCCAGGCTGCTTGCCAGCTCTACGATCAGGCTGTCCAGCAGCAGCAGGCCCTTGGGCGTGGCGCGCACGTGGGTGGGCGTGAGTTCGAGCAGGCCGAGATCCTGCAGGCGTCGGGCCGTCTCGCCGCACAGTTGATTGAAACCTGCGCCGGCGAAGCGCTCGAAGCGCGCGAGTTCAACGCCGCGGGTCAGGCGCAAGCCCATCAGCAGCAGGGTTTCCGCGCGGGCCAAGGGGCCTAGCTGTTCGCGTCGGGCGACCGGCAGCTTGCCTTCCTCCAGCAGCGCGGCCGTGTAGTACTTGAAGTCGGCGGCGTTGGCCGTGATCTCGCCGTCCAGCATGGCGTGGGCGCCCGCGCCGACGCCGTGCCAGTCGCCAAGCGTCCAGTAGACCAGGTTGTGGCGGCACTCGGCGCCGGGCCTGGCGAAGTTGCTGACCTCGTAGCGCAGCAGGCCGGCCCGCGCGCAGGTGTCGCCCACCAGCTCGAACATCTCGCTCTCGAGTTCTTCGGGGCAGGGCTCGACTTCGCCGTTCTGCAGTTGACGCGTCAAGGGTGTGTCGTCCTCGTAGGTCAGGGCGTAGAGGCTCAGGTGCTCGGTGCCGTGTTCCAGCGCGCGCTGCAGGTCGTGGCGCAGGTCGTCCAGGGTCTGGCCCGGCAGGGCGAACATCAAGTCCATGCTGACGCGCACAATGCCGGCCGCACGGGCCATCACTACGGCTGCGGTGGCGGTGCCGGCCTCGTAGGCGCGGCCCAGGGCCCTGAGAAAGCGGGGCTGAAACGACTGCACGCCGAAGCTGGCGCGGTTGACGCCCATGGCGGCCAGCGCGTCGGCCTTTTCCGGCGTGAGCGTGCCGGGGTTGATCTCGCAGGTGAACTCGGCCGCGCTGACATCCACGCGGGAGCGCAGCACCTCGCCCAGGCGAAACAGCTGCCGCGCCTCCAGCCGCGTGGGCGTGCCGCCGCCCATGAACACAGTGGCCGGCTTCAAACCTTGCGGGAAGCGCAGCTCAAGCTCGCGCTGCAGGGCGTCGATGTAGCGGTCAATGTCGGCGGCCGTGGCCACGCCGCTGTAGAAGTCGCAGTACTCGCACTTGCGCACGCAGAACGGGACATGGATGTACAGCGAGGCGTTCACGCCGCCAGCATAGATTGCCCCGCAGCGGCCGTCGCGGGGAGGTCGCGCCCGGCCTTGCCGCTGGCGGAACTCACCCGTACATTCGGGCCATGAGCGAGAAGCAGTCATTTCTGCAGGGCATGTTCACCCGCAAGGGCCTGTTCTGGATCGTGCTGCTGGTCTCGCTGGTGGCGGACATAGCCACCAAGGCCTGGGCCGACGCGTACGTGCGCCCCACCGAGCCCAACGTCACCCCCATCATCGACGGCTTCATCGGCTGGAAATGGGCCGAAAACCAGGGCGCCGCATTCAGCATCATGCACGGCCGTCCGCTGCTGCTGGCGCTGATCGCGGGCGGCGTGCTGCTGGCGGTGTTCGGTTACGTGTACAAGGCCGAGCCAAAGCGCCGCTGGTTCCTGACCGCGCTGGCGCTGGTGGCCGCGGGGGCGATCGGCAACCTGTACGACCGCATCTTGCTGGGGCACGTGCGCGACTTCATGTTCTTCATCTTCGACCTGCCCTTCCACGGGTCCAGCATCCCGGTGCTGGACTGGACCATCCCGCTCAAGTACCCGGTGTTCAACGTGGCCGACATCGAGATCATCGCCGGGGTGCTGATCCTGGTGGCGATGTCCTTCAAGCCCGAAAAGAAGAAGCCCGCGCCCGAAAGCGCCACGGACAAGAAGCCCGAGCCCGAGCCCGCCAAAGAACTGCAGGAGGCCGCCCATGGCTCTTGATCTCAGCGTGAAGCTTGGGCCGCTCGAGCTTGCATCGCCGCTGATGACCGCCAGCGGCTGCAGCGGCTACGGCAAAGAGCTCGACCGCTACCACGACCTTGCCGTCTACGGCGCCCTGGTCGGCAAAAGCATCAGCCGCAACCCGCGCCTCGGCAACGACTACCCCCGCACGGCCGAGACCGCGGCCGGCATGATCAACGCCATCGGCCTGCAGAACGAGGGCTACGAAGCGTTCATCAAGAACACCCTGCCCAGGATGCGCGGCTTCGGGCCGAAGGCCGTCGTCAACGTGGTCGGCCACGACTTTGATGAATACGTCTGGCTGGTCGAGCGTTTCGACGCCGAGGAAGGCGTCGCGGCGCTGGAGCTGAACCTGAGCTGCCCCAACGTGAAGGGCGGCATGCGCTTCGCCAGCGACCCCGGCGAGTGCGAAAAGCTGGTGGCCGCCTGCCGCGCCAAGACGCAACTGCCGCTGATCGCCAAGCTGTCGCCCAACGTGACGGACATTGCCGAAATCGCCAAAGCGGCCGAGCGCGGCGGCGCGGACATCCTGAGCGCGATCAACACCCTGGTCGGCATGGCGGTCAACTGGAAGCGCCGCGAGCCCCTGGTCGCCAACTACACCGGCGGCCTCAGCGGCCCGGCCGTGAAGCCGGTGGCGCTGCGCTGCGTGTGGCAGGTGGCGAACGCGGTGAAGCTGCCGGTGATCGCGATCGGCGGCATCAGCAACGCCGACGACGTGCTGGAGTTCATGGTGGCGGGCGCCAGCGCGGTGCAGCTGGGCACCATCCTGTTCGTGGAGCCCGACGCCGGCCAGACCATCCACGCCGGTTTGAAAGAGCGCCTGATCGAAGCCGGCGTGAAGCGCATCAGCGAGCTGGTCGGCACACTCAAACCCCGCGCCTGATTTCGCGACATCCAACGGCCAAGAACTGCAGGTCTCACGCCAAGTCGCCAAGACGCCAAGAACTGCGACCGCAGACTGACCGGCCTGCGAGGCTACTTGCTGGTCGCTGTGGTTACCGGCTCCCAGCCTGGCGGCAGGTTCTGCTGCAGCTCGCGGCATTGCTCCAGCAGCCATTGCGCCGGGCCGTCTTCCGGCGTGCGCTTCAGCAGCGCGTCCAGCGCCTCGATGGCGCGGCCGAACTCGCGGTTGCGATACAGCTGCAGGGCCTGCTCGTACGCCTGGTCGGCGGCGACGCCCGCTGCCTGCAGAGCCAGCGGCTGGTAGACCCGCACCGGCTGCTGCTTGCCGACCACCAGGACCTGGTCGATCTCGCGGAACTGAACGGCGTGCCTGGCCAGCTCAAAGGTGCGCTCGTCCACCAGGATCTCGGTGCCGTACAGCTTGTTGGCGCCCTCCAGGCGGCTGGCCACGTTCACGCTGTCGCCGATCACGGTGAAGTTCTTCTTGGTCTCGGTGCCGATGTTGCCGATCACCACCTCGCCGGTGGCGATGCCGATGCGCTGGAAGAACAGCGGCTTGCGCTGCGCCTGCCAACTCGCCCGCAGCTCGGCCGCGATGTGCAGCGCCGCCAGCGCGGACTCACAGGCGCGCACGGCGTAGTCCCTCTCGCTTGTGAAGGGCGGGCCCCAGAAGGCCATGATCGCGTCGCCGATGAACTTGTCCACGTAGCCGCGCTGCTCTTTCAGCTTGCGGCCGATGGCGGCGAAGTACTCGTTCAGTTGACTCGTCAAGTCCTCAGCGCTGAGGCCCTCGCTGATGCTGGTGAACCCCTTGATGTCGCTGAAAAAGATGCTGCCTTCGGCCCGCATGCTGGGGGCATTCAGCAGCTGCGGATTGTCCAGCAGGCTGCGCGCGAGCGTGTCGTGGGTGTACATGCCCAGCGCCTTGAGGCCCGTGGTCATGTCGTTGAAGGCCTTGCCCAGCTTGGCCAGCTCGTCGCGGCCGCGGATATTCACCTGCGTGTCGAAGCGCCCCTGCCTGATCTTGCCGGTCGCTTCCTCAATGCGGCGCAGCTTGGCGATCACCAGGTACGCGCCGAAGTAGGCCAGCACCGCGGCGATCAGCCCCAGCCCGCCGCCGATCATGAACACCCGTTTGCGCAGCTCAAGGAACGGGGCGAACTCTTTCTCGAGACTCTTGAACGCGATGAAGCCCGGCCGGTGCGGCAGATCGGGCGGCGAGAGCGTGCTGCTGAACGCCACGCCCAGGTGGGTCTCGCCCTCGATCACGAACTCGTACTCCTGTCGCGAGCCGTCGGGCGTGACCGCCCCCAGTTCCACGGCGCGGCGCAGGGCGTCGTCGGCGTCCATGCCGCCCTCCGGCAGGGTGGTGGACGCCACCAACGAGCCCGCGAACACGATCTTTTCGATCTCGTCTTCCTCGCTGCCTGAACTCTTCAGCCAGTCGCGCGACAGTTCCGTCAGCACCACGCCCACACCCACCGGCTCGAGGTCCTGGATGCCGACCCACAGGTAGTTCTGCACGCACAGGTACACGCGGCCGGCGATCGGCAGCACGGCCGCCTCGGACGTCGGCAGGCCCTTGGCGGTGCCTGCGTCCCAGGCGGGCTTGAAGAAGGCTGCCATGAAACGGGTCAGCTCGGGGTCAGCCAGCAACGGGTCGCGGCGATTCAGGTCGAAGCCCGCTTTCGCCGAGAAATACACCACCGCCAGGTCGTCACCCGCGCTGGCCAGTGATTTCGCGTTGCGCTCTTCGGCGGTGTAGGTTTCGAAGGCGAAGATTGCCACGTCCGCGCCGGCGTTGTTGCGCCAGTCCTCGGCAAAGGGTCGCAGGTTGTCGCCGAAATCGCCGAAGCGCGCGTCGCGCAGAAACTCGACCAGCCCCTGGTCCGCCGCGGAAGCACGCAAGCCCTGGCGCGACACCTGGGCGGCGAACGTGATGCGCTCGTCCAGGATGCGCTGGTCTTTCAGCAGCTCTGTGTGAATCCGTTCACGGGCGTCCTGTTCAAACAGGGCGCTGCTGCTCACCACCAGAAAGCTGGTCAGGAACGCAACCAGCACAATCACGGCAATCAGCGCCTTGTAGCGGAGGCTCATTCACCCACTTTGGGCAGGTTGTTGACCGTCAACTCGGCCGTCAGGGTTTCCCGCTTGCCGGCCGTGACCTTCACCTTGCGCGACCACGCGGGCAGGCGCGGCGCGTGCACATGCACTTCGTATTCGCCGGGGGGCAGCATGTCGAAGAAGGCGTCATCGTCGCTGCTGCCGATCCAGCAATAGGGGCCTGCTTCAGCAAAAAAGCACGCAGTGCAGTGTTTCATCCTCTTCGCAATACACGTCATAGCGCCCGGCCTTGGCCACCTTGATGGTGCCAAGCGCGCCGGCCGAGACCTCAGCCTCGAACGAGTCGTCTGTTTCGCTGAAGCCATAAAGGTGAACGGCCTGCTTGCGCTGGTTGTGCAGGGTGAACGAGGCACCACCCTTTCGGTGGCGCGCCAGGTACTGGGCGCGGTTGAAGCCTTCGTCATCGAGCGTGATTTCGCCGGCAGAGGGCGCAAGCTCGGGCACGTCGCGCAGCACGGGCGCGCCGGCGTCCACGATCACCACCACGTCCTCGATGGCGTCATAGTCCACGCGCTCGAAGGCCTTGCCCTGCTCGACGCTCTGGCGGCCGGTGGTGTACTCACCACGGACTTCGCGGGTCTTTGCCTTGGGCGCGCCCTCTCTGGGCTCCCCGTTCAACTGCACCAGAATCTGGCCGTTGTCGCCCGCCGGTTGCGGGTAAGTCGGCGTGCTGCCGCAGGCGCTTAACAGCACCAGGGCGAGCGTCATCGCGGCGATCGCGCATCTACCCGTCGCTTGCGCTCCGGGCTCCTGTCCTCGGCAGCCGATCATCGCTTCATCTCCACGGTCACGGATGTTGTGCCGCCGGCCGAGACCTCAACCGTGGTCTCGAAGTCCTTGAAGCGCTTCTGCTTCTGCCAGGTGTGCAGGCGATACTTGCCGGCCGGTACGTCCTTGATCTCGAAGCTGTCCGAGTCGGCCTCAAGCACGGCGTAGGCGGGGTTGGGTGCTATGAAGAAGCGGCCGTCCATGCGTTTGTGGATGCTGCAATGCACGCTGACTTCGCCGGCGTCCGTGAATTCATGCTCGCGGCTCTGGCCCTGGTCAAAGATGCCGAGGTCGGCCTCGATGTCGCCCAGGAAGTAGACGTTGTGGCTGATCTCGTTCTCTTCGTCGTTCAGGAACTTCACCTTCTGCTTGCGCACCAGTACGCCGAAAGAGGGTTCGAACTTGCCGCCCTTCTGGCTGACGTCCAGCGTGGCGGGGGCGCTGTAAACACCTTGCTCGCCGGCTTTGTCGCCGTCGCCCAGACGCACCAGGTACACCACGATTGGTTGCTGAGGCCGCTTCGCGCTGAACGTCAGCGTGCCTTTCACGGCGCCCTTCTGCGCGTCGGCCCACTTCCAGTCGCCGTCCTGGAACGCGGCGGCTTTCAGGTAGCGTGCGCTGGGCAGGTGGCGCGGTCCAAGCTGGGCCTTCACAACGGCGGTCACAACCGCCGTGCAGCCCAGTAACAGAGCCAGCAGAAACAGCTTCAAGGGTAGACGGTTCATTGCGGGCTTAATCAAACCGGCCCCGGCCTGTGCCGTCAAGCACGCCATGCCCCGGCGCCGGACCCGTCGGTCTCCACGAGCAACCTGTCCGGTCGCTGATCCGTGCCTGCAAGCCGTTCCCGCCACTGTGCTTGTGGTAACGGGTCCGGGCGCCTAAATTGGACGGGTTCAGAATTTACGCGAACCGTGCGGCGGCCCGGCGCGTATTACTTGAAGCTCAGCGCGAAGGCATTGATGGCAACCGCCTCCGAAAACCAGGACCTCAAGCTCATGGCCTCGATCAAACGGGGGCAACATGGAGGCGTTTGAGCAGCTGTTCTACAAGTACTACCGCCGCCTTTACGCCCTGTTCTACCGCCTGTGCTGGGATGACGGCCGCGCCGAGGACCTGCTGCAGGAAACCTTCATGCGAGTGTGGCGCGGGGCCATGACCTTCCGCGACGACCTGAAGGTCAGCAGCTGGATCTATCGCATCGGGCGCAACTGCTGGATCGACCTCGAGGCCCGCCGTAAATCCGTGCGCCGCGCCGTGGATATCGAAAGCGACAGCCTGCTCGACTCCGGCCGTGTGGACGCGCTGTCCGAAGGCGACCCGCGCGCGACCACCAGCGGGCGCTACGCGGCGATCCGCCCGGTGCAGTTGATAGAGGAAATGGCCAAGGGCAAAGAGGAGTCGCCGGTAGATCGCGTGGAGAAGCGCGAGATCGAAGACGGCGTGCGCTCCGGCCTGCTTGACCTTGACCCCATGCACCGGCTGGTGCTGGTCATGAGCTTCTACCAGGGCATGACCTACACCGAGATTGCGGACGCCCTGGAGATTCCGCTCGGCACGGTGAAGTCGCGCGTGTACTACGCTGAGAAAAAGCTGCGCGACAAGCTGAAGCGTTTCGTCGGCAACCCCGCCGAGGGGGTGAAGCATGCTTGACGACGAAAAGCTGACCCAGCCCCTGGGCGGCGTGCAGCTGCTTTCCTACACGCTGGGAGAGCTCGACGCCGAGGCCCAGCAGACCATCGAGAGCAAAATCGCCGCCGACCCGGCCCTCAAGCAGGAGCTGGAAGAGATCCGCGCCCACCTGAAACTGCACCAGGACGTGCGCAAGGTGGCGCCGCGCCGCGGCAGCTTTGAGCGCCTGCAGGCCCGCATGAAGAAAGAGGGCGCCCTGCTGGGCGCCGTGCCGGGCGTGCACTGCATGCTGCGCCGCGCCTTCCTGTTGGCGCTGCTGGTGGGCATCGCGGCCGTGGCGACGCTGATCGCGATCGGGCGCACCGGCGGCTCACTGGCGGCGCCGGACGTGATCGGCCAGATCGTGTACCACAACCCTTCGCTGACCGTGGGGCAGCGCCGCGCCGAGGTTGCGCGCCGCGAGCTGCAGCTGAAAACCGAAGCGGAAGCGCCCGATGACACCGGCGCCTACGACGCCTGGGTGTGGCTGCCGACCGGCGTCTCGAACACCTACAGCACCATCGAGCTGGCGCAGAACACCCAGTTCAAGTTCACCAAGACCCGCCGGGTGGTGCTCAGCGCCGGCTTCATGCGTCGCCTGGAAGTGCAGCCGGGCGGCATGGGCGAGGGCCCCTTTGTGGTGGTGACGCCCCACTGCCAGGTGCAGGTGGACCGCGGCAGCCTGTCCATCAATGTCACGCGCGACGGCGTGGAAACCCAGATCAGCGTCGGCACCGGCAGCGCCCGCGTGTACGGGCTCGATTCCGACCGCAGTTTCCCGGTGCCGGCCGGCTACTGCACCAGCGTCGAGCGCGGCAAGCTGCCCAACCCGGCGCGCCCGCTGTTGAAGCTGCTGCTGAACCGGGTGACGGGCTCGAACTCGCTGATCGAGGCGACGCTGCTGAATGACGGCTTCGTGCCGGTCAAGGTGCGGCGCGCGATTGACACCGAGAACGTGTTCGCGCAGCCGATATACCTGCTGCATCACTCGCACGTGTCTGAGTACGCGCCCGAGGGCACACCCGAGAACGTAACCCGCCCGCCCGAGCCCGTAACGCCGGCGGACCGCCCGCATGACCACACCGGCGACGTATGGCTTGAGCCCGGGCAGTATTACCGCTTCGAGTTCGACATTTCACCGATGCTGATCACCGCCCCGCGTGTGGAGCACTGGCTGCGGCTCGAGTACCGGGGCGACCTGTACGGCCCCCCGGCCAGGCCCGCGTGAAGATCGAAAGCGCCAACCTGAAGCTGGACCTGCGAAACCGATAGAAGGCGACCATGAGTCTGACGTTGATCGAAAAGAAACTCTCCCAGCTGCGCGGGCACATCCGCCTGATGTTCTTCAGCTGGGGGCTCGCCAAGCTCACGATCTGGGCCGCGGCGCTTACCCTGTGGCTGTTCTACTCCGACATGCTGCTGAAGCTGCCGGGCGGCTTCCGGCTGGTTTTCCTGCTGATCGCCCTGGTGCTGCTGGCCGTCGTCGCCGTGCGCTCGCTGGTCTACCCGCTTTCGCGCACCATCAGCGACGAAGACCTGGCCCTGCTGGTCGAGCGCGAGTACCCGCTGCTCAACGACCGCCTCATCAGCGCGCTCCAGATGCTGAAGGGACAGGAACGTTACAAGGACGCCGGCAGCCAGGAGATGATGCGCGCCGTCGTCGGCGAAAGCTTCGACATCGCCGGGCGCCTGCAGTTCAACGAGGCCGTGCGCTCGCGCCGCCTGCTGTACATGGTGACGGGCAGCATGCTGGCCATGCTGCTGCTGTTCGGGCACGCCTGGTTCGCGCGCGACGCCATGGGAACCTGGGTCAAGCGCGCGCTCGGCGGCGGCCCCGAGTGGCCCACCGACACCCAGCTCGAGGTGCTGATCCTGGGCAAGGACCAGCTCGCCCAGTACCCGACCAACGAGGACCTCAACGTCAATTTCAACTTCGATCCCGAAGAGCAAATCCCCGAGCTCGGCGTCACCGGCGTATACCAGGTCGCCGCCAACAGCGACCTCCGCTTCATCGCGCGCCCCAGCGGCGAGATTCCCGACAAGGCCGAGATCATCATCGCCACCTGGCAGAAAGACCCCGAATCAGGCCGCTACGTGCGGGTCGGCAAGGACATCTCCCGACCCATGGAGCGCAGCAGCATTACCGCCGCCGACGACAGCCAGGTGGTATTCTTCTCGTACAACAAGATGAGCGTGATCAGCCACCTCGAGCAGATCACCATCAAGGCCGGCGACGCCACGGCCGGGCCCTACACCCTGCGGGTGATCCCGGCGCCCGAGCTGGACTCGCCGCTCGAGCTGACCTTCACCTACCCGGAATACCTGGTGCTGGAGCCGCGCCGCACCCAGGAGCAGCTGGTGGACGCCGTGGCCGGCACGCGGGTTGAGTTCACGTTCAGCACCACCAAGCCGCTGATGCTGGAGGGGCCTGAGGCCAGCGCCCTGCTGGTGGACTTCAACGTGGGCAGCAGCCAGCGCTTCCCGATCGACACCGACAGCGCCGCCGGCGAGAACCACTACAAGGCGCGCATCCCGGCGCTGCAGCTTGGCATGTCACGCTATCGCCTGAAGCTGGTGGACCGCGTCGGCATCGAGAACGCGGAAAACATCGGCAACCTGATGCAGGTCAAGGAAGACGTGGCGCCCACGGTGCGCGTCCTGTTTTCGGGCGACCCGCTGGTCAGCAACCAGCTGGTGTACATCACCCGCGACGCGGTGCTGCCCATCGAGTTCGAGATGATGGACGACTACGGCATCGGCAGCGCCCGGATGTTCTGGCGCTTCCAGATCGAGACCGAGTATCGCGAATTCGCGCCCTTCGCCGCCCGCTTCAAGGAACTTGAGTCAAACCCGCGAGCCTCGCTGAAGACCAGCTTCGAGCTGAACTTCGCGGGCCTGATCGGCAACGAGCCCATTCCCACAGGGCCGCGCCCGGCCATCGAGGTTTACATCCAGGCCTTTGACCTCAACCAGGTGAAGGTGGATGAAAACGCGCCGCCCCAGTTCCAGGGCAGCAAGCACCACACCGTGCTGACCTACGAACTGTATGAGATCGACGAGTTGCGCGCCAAGGTCAGCAGCCAGATCCGCCAGATCAAGACCACCATCTCCGGCATGGCCACCCTGCAGGAAGAACTGCTGGCCATCACCCGCGACGCCCTGGCCCGGCCCAACCTGCTCGATTTCCGCGACGAAGCCGGCCAGCGCCTGCGCAACGACCTCGACGAGGCCTACAAGCGCCAGAACCAGATGCTGCGCGACGCGGAGGTGGTCCTAAACCGCTTCGGCGTGTTCGCCCAGGTCTATCGCTACAACCGGCTTGAACGCAAGGCCGAGGACCTGTCCAAGCCCCAGGAATCCCGCATCCAAACCGTGCGCCTGCTGCTGGCCATCGCCGCCGCCGAGCGCGACCTGCAGCAGCGCGTCAATTCGCCGCTGGTGCGCCTGGAAGAGGCCGAGGACGCCGACATCGCCCGTCACGCCGGCGAGCTGATCGCCAACCTCAACGCCGAGCTGCTGCGCGCACAGCCCGACGCCGCCTTCTCGGCTGACAGTTTCGGCAAACTGATCCAGGAGACCGGCCTGTTCACGCCCGGCAGCATGGAGCGCGCCCGCGCCCTGTACGAGAGCCTGCTTGAGGTCGGCATCAAGCCCAACGAGCGGCGCGAGTTGCTGGCCGAGCTGCAGAAGCAGCAGGAACTCAGCATCGAAATCATCGCCGCGGTACAGGAGCAGGTGAAGAAGTGGGAAGGCTTCGACGACATCCTCCACGGCTTCCGCAACCTGTTCGACACCCAGAAAGAAACCAACGAGGACGTGAAGGAAGAAGTCACCGGCGAATAGCCATGCCGCCAGAGCCAAAGGGCCCCGGGCATAAGCCCGGGGCCCTCGATTTCGGTTCTGGTGGGCTGATTCAGTTGCATCCGGCCGCCATCGGCTCACCCATGTATATCGCTGCAAGTGTCATGTTGCCAATGCGTTACGACGAGTTCGCCAGGCGGCCCGGTTTCGGCTCGATTTTCTTCATTACCCTGTGAACCGCAGCAGCCGCTCTTGCGTAATACCTGTGTAAACCAGTGCAGGCTTTCCTTAGCACTCGACGAGAGAGAACCAGATGAATCGCCCCATCCACGCCAAGTTCCGTTACTGGCAGCGCCTGTTCTCATGCGCGGCCGTGATCGCCCTGTCCGCCCTGCTGGCCCGCGCCCCGCTCGCGGCGCAGGAAGCCGGCGACGACCCCGCCCGCGCCAGCAAGGAGGACCGCCTCGAGAAGATCGCGGAAAAGCAGAAGGCCGCGCGCCAGCAGTTGATCAGCCTGCGCGACCGCCTGGAAAAGCTGCTGCTCGAGCTGGAGCAGAGCGACGACCTGACCGAACGCCGCCGCATCCCGCAGATCCAGGCCGCGCTGAACCGGCTCAATGAGCTGAAGATTGAAGACGACATGGGCACCACGGAAGAGAACATCCGTGATGGCCAGGTGCGCACGGCGCTGAGCAAGGGCAAGGACATCGAGAAGGCCCTGGCCGAGATCATCGATCTGCTGGAGAACGGTCCGAAGATCGGCGAAGACCAGAAGCTCAAGGAGCTGCAGGACCGCATCGCCGCGCTGGAAGCCATGCGCGAAGACCAGATGCGCATCCGTGACGACACGGAAAAGACCCGCGACAACGACAAGGCCCGCCGCCTCGACCAGATCGAGCAGTCGGTGCGCGACCTGAAGACGCAGCAGGAGCAGCTCAAGAACCAGACCGACGACCTGCAGGCCAGGCGCGAACAGCTCGAGCGCCAGATCAACGAGCTGGAGCGCCTGAAAACCGACCAGGAGCGCGCCAGCAGCGACCTCGAAAAGCGCAAAGCCGAAGAACAGCAGCAGCAGAAGCAGCACATCGAGAACCTCGAGAACGCCCTCAACGAGGTCAAGAAGCTGGAGCAGGAGGCCAAACAGGCCAAGGAAAACGACGAGAACCTGAAAGCCCTGGACCAGATCAGCCAGGACCTCGAGCGCCTGATGAAGGACCAGTCCGACGTCCAGAAGAACAGCGAGAAGGCCGGCGAAGAATCCAACCAGAAGGCGCTGGACGCGATCAAGCGCGCCGAGGAAGAGCAGCTGGACGCCTACCGCAGCACCCGCACCGAGAACGCGCAGCGCCAGGGCGCCAACACCCAGCTGCCCAAGGAGGTGCTGGATCAGCTAAAGGAAAAGCAGCAGCAGGCCCAGGACGCCATCCAGGAAGCGCTGAAGGTCGCCAAGGAGGCGCCCCAGTCGCTCGATTCGCGCAAGGCCAGGGAAGCCCTTGAGCGCGCCCAGCAGGAAAGCCAGAAGGCCAAGGACGCCCTCGACCAGGGCGATCCCGACGCCGCGGAAAAAGCCCAGGACGAGGCCCAGAAAGCCCTGAAGGAGGCGGCCGAGGCCCTGAAACCCGCGGCGGAAAAGAACGCCGACCTCAAGCGTGCCCGCAGCGGCCAGGAAAACGCCAGGGAAAACGCCGACAAGCTGAACAAGGACCTGAAGGCGCTCGCCAACCAGATCGCCAGGCAGCGCAAGGAGCGCGGCGACGAAAAGGCCAACCAGGCCAGCGAAGCCGACTTCGCCCAGGAAAAACTCGAGGCCGCCCAGAAGGCCATGGACGAGGCGGTCGAGAAGCTGAACAACGCAGAAACCGACAACGCCGAGGCCAAGATGGCCGAGGCCATGAAGAACCTGCAGGAAGCCAAGGCCCAGCTGAAGAACAGCGAGGGCATGAACAACGAGGGCAAGCCCGATTTCAGCAAGGCCGCCGAGAAGCAGGCCGAGCTCGCGAAGAAGCTGAACGAACTGGCCGAGGGAGTGGAGAAGCTGCCCGAGCCTGAAATGGACAAGGAGGGTATCCAGCAGGCCGTCGAGCGCGCCCGCGAGTCCGCCAAGCCCCTGCAGGAATCCGGCGAGCGCGCCCTGCGCGGCAACGCACGCAAGATGGACGAGGCCCTGCAGCGTCTGCAGGAAGAGATGAAGGCCAACAACGGCGAACCCTCCGCCGAGACCATGCGCGACGCCGCCGACATGGCCCGCGCCCTGCAGCGCGAAGCCGAACGCTCCCCGGACGCCGCGGCCCAGAAAGCCGCCCGCGACGCCGAGGACCTCGCCCGCATGCTGGAGGAAGCCGCCGACGCCAAGGACGGCGCGCGCCAGGCCCGCGAAGGCTTGAAGGAAGCCGCCCGCAAGTCGGAAAAGGCCGCCGAGGCGCTCCAGAACCAGGACGGCCAGACCGGCGTGCAGAATGAGACCGACGCGCTTGACCAGCTCGGTCGCGCGCGCGAAGGCCTGCAGCAGCGCCTCGATGCCGAACGCGGCGCCAAGGCACTGGAAGGCGCCTCCGAGAAGCAGGACGACATGGCGCGTCGCGCCGCCGAATCCGCACAGGCCCTGGAAAACATGGCCAAGGAGGCCGGCAACGCCCAGAGCCGCGAGAACAGCAGCGAAGCCGCCAAGTCGGCCAGTGAGGCCGCCAAGTCCATGCAGGAGGCCTCCGAGGCACTGCAGAAGGCCGCGGAAGCCAGCCAGAGCGGCCAGCAGCAAAACGGCCAGCAGCAAAACGGCCAGCAGCAGAACGGCCAGCAGCAGAACGGCCAGCAGCAGCGCTCGGAGCAGATGCAGAAGGCGCAGCAGGCCCAGCAGCAGGCCCAGCAGAAGCTGAACGAGGCGATCGATATGCTGAAGCAACAGCAGCAGCAGCTCGATCAGCAGCAGGCCGACGCCGCGAAAAAACTGGCCGAGACCCAGAACGAAGTCGCCAAGCAGGCCCAGGACCTGGCAAAGCAGCTCGAGAACCCGCCGGAAGGCCAGCAGTTGACGCCCTCTGAACAGGAGGCGCGTGACAACCTGAAGCAGGCCGAAGAAGAGATGAAGAAGTCCGCCGAGGACCTGCAGCAGGCGCAGCCCAAGGCATCCGGCGAGGACCAGCAGAAGGCGGTCGATAACCTGGACAAGGCGATCGAGAAGCTGCAGGAGGCACAGAACGAGTCGATCGACGAGAAGGAGCGCCGCAAGTTCCAGGAACTGGAAGAGCGCCAGCGCAACCTGGAGAAGAAGCTCGACGAGTTCAACAAGAACCCGCAGAACGCCGACAACCCGCAGGCCCAGAAGGCCGCGCAGGAAGCCCAGCGCGCCATGAAGCAGGCCCGCGAAGACCTGGGCAAGCAGAACTCCAGCGAAGCCGAAGAGCAGCAGAAGCAGGCTGAGGAAAAACTGGAAGAGGCCACCAACGCGCTCAAGGAGCAGGAGAACCAGTACGTCACCAGCCAGCAGGAACAGATGCTGGTGCAGGTCGAGGAAAACCTGAAGGCCATGAAGGAGCAGCAGCTCAAGGTCAACTCCAGGACCATCGACATTGACCTCGAAGTGCGCAAGCGCGGCAGCTGGAGCGGTACTCTCAAGCGCCAGGCCAAGGTGCTCTACCGCGACCAGGAAGAGGTCAAGAAACTGGCTGACGAAACCCTGGAGGCCCTCAAGACCGGCCAGTACGGCGGCTTCACCAGCAACATGGAGCTGATCAACAAGCTGCTCAACGGCATCCTCGGCGAAATCGAGGGCAACGAGGTCGGCGAAGGCACCCAACTCGACCAGCTGGAAGTCATCGAGAAGCTCGACCGCATGCTCAAGGCCGTGGAAGGCGAACGCAAGCGCCTCGCCAAGGAACGCGAAAAAGCGAGCAGCAGCAGCAGCAGGGCCAGCAGGGCCAGCCGCAGGCCGAGCCCCTGGTCAGCAAACTCGCCGAGATGGAGCTGATCTACGAAGAGCAGAAGTCGCTGGGCGAAAAGATCCGCAACCTCGGCGAAATGGCCAAGGAGTACAACCGCGACGACATGCCCGACTACTACCGCCGACTCTACGAGCGCTACTCGGCCGAGCAGGCGGGCCAGAAGAAGGCCTGGGACGAGCTGCGCAAGCAGATCCCCGGCTACCAGCCGGACTAGGGAACCTGGCGATCACGGACGGCGTTAAAGAAACAGACCCGGCCCAGGCCGGATAACAAGGAAGAAGACCATGAAGAAACTGATCCTCACGCTCGCGGTGGCCGGCCTGTTCAGCGCCCCGGCAAGCCTGTTCGCACAGGAAGGCCCGGAGGGCGAAAAGCCCGCGAAGTCCGAGCAGGAGATGCTGGATGAGCTGCACAAGCTGATGAAGAAGGCCAGCGAGGAAATGGGCGCGCTCGAGAACGAGCTGGCCAAGGCCTCACTGGATTCCCCGAAGGCCGACGTGGTCGCCGAGCGCATCCGCAAGGTCACCGAGGCCATGAAGCAGGGCAAGCTCGATGACCTGCCCGAGGGGCTGCGCAAGCAGATCCAGGACAACCCCGAAGAAGCCGCCAAGGCCACCGGCAAGAGCGCCGAGGAAATCAAGCAGATCGCCGAGAGTTCAGAAGAGCTCACCGAGCTGCTGCGCAAGAACCCCGAACTGCTGAAGAAGCTGGCCGAGAGCGAATCCACCATGGAAAGCGTGATCGAGAAGCAGCAGGCCGCCGAGCGCAAGATCGAGGAAACCCTGAAGAAGCAGCAGGAGGCCGCCGAGGCCGCCCGCAGCAAGGTTGACGAGTCGCTGGAGATGGCCCACGACATCCGCTCCAAGAGCCAGAGCGGCCAGGGCCAGGGCCAGCCCAAGAACGACGGCAAGCAGAAGACCCAGGACCCGCGCGGCCAGGAAGGCCAGCAGCAGGGCGACAACAAGAAGCCCAACAAGGGAGCCGAGGAAGGCTATCAGCCCGGCGAAGGCGAAATGAAGCCCTCCGACAAGGTCGAAGAATACGAGCGCGGCAAGGACGGCGGTTTCCAGGCCGACAAGAAAGCCAAGGACATGGGCGACGGAGCAAGCAGCGACGAACGCCGCGAGCCAGGCAAGTACAAGGGATTCTGGGAGAAGTTCAACCGCGAGACCAAGAAGAAGGTCGACGAGCGGAAGAAGGAAGAATAGTCAGTCTTACGATGTGAAAGCCCCCGTCATGTGCGGGGGCTTTTTATGTGTTCGAGCCTTACTCAACAGCAAATTACCAATAACCAATTTTCAATTACCAATGGCGCGCACCCCTCCTCAATCAATATCTCGAATTCAACCTCAATTGGTAATTGGTAATTGGTTATTGGTAATTCGCTGTTCCATACCGCTGCAGATCGTCCGCTTATCCAAACATCATCCGCAGCGCGAGATCTTTCACTTCCAGCATGCTCGACGCATCCGGCAACTCGCTGCCCGCGATCACCGGCCCGTCTTCCGGGTCCGCGGCCGGCAGCCCGTGGCTGCCTTTCACAATTGACGCGTCAAGGGGGCACGACCTGAAACGATAGCGGAGGCCCAGCTTCTTGCGCAGCAGCGTCAGCCCCATCCCGGCCTTGCTGCCGGCCAGGAACAGCTCGCACGGGTCGTAGCCCGGCTTGCGGTGGATATCCACGCTGCGCGCGAAATCGGGGGCGTTCGCGTCATCCAGCCAGTACGGATAGGCGAACCAGCTGTCGCGCTCGCTCAGCAGCACGATGTCTCCCGCGTGCTCATGCGCCACACCCAGCCCGGCCCGCTCGTCCCCCACCAGCGCGCTCCCCACGCCCGCCACGCCCCGCAGCAGGCCGCGCACAGCCTCAATGTCCGCCGCCTCGCGCACATACACGTGGGCCGCCTGGTGGTCACACACGGCGAAGGCGCGTGAATCAAACACGTCCAGCATCTCGCCGAACGGCCCGCCGCGCACGCGCAACATGCCGGCCTTGCGCAGCTCGCGGTTGACGTACAGCGGGCGGCTCACCGGCGTGATGCCGTATTCGCTTACCACCAGCACCTGCGCGCCTGTCTCAATGGCCGCATCCAGCACCCGCGCCGCGCAGGCGTCCACTTCGCGCACCAGCTGCTCGACGTCAGCTTTTGCGCCGTGGCGCTGCAGGTCGTAATCCAGGTGCGGCAGGTAGCACAGGGTCAGTGTCGGGCGTTTGTCGCGCATGACCTTGGCCGTGGCCCGCGCGATCCAATCGCTGCTGGGCAGGCCGGCCATCGGCCCCCAGAAGGATGCGAACGGGAAGTCGCCCAGCGCGCCCTTCAGCTCGGCGGCCAGCTCCGGCGGCTCGGTCAGGATGTCGAATTCCTTGCTGCCGTCGCTGCCGTAGTGGGGCTTGGGCGTGCAGCTCCAGTCGCAGCCGCTGCCCTGGTTGAACCACCAGAACATCTTGGCGCAAGTGAACTCGCCGCTGCGCCGCCGCGCATCGCGATACAGCGGCGCGTCGCCCAGCAGCGTGCTGCTCTGCAGCCAGTTGCGCACCTCGCCCAGCCCGCGCCAGAACCAGCTGTTGCCCACCACCCCATGCGCCGAGGGCGCCAGGCCGGTAAGCATGCTGGCCTGGGCCGTCATGGTCACGGCCGGGAAAACCCCGGTCATCGGCCGCGCCGCCAGTTTTCCCAGCCGCGGCGCCAGGCGGATCAGCCGGGGCGTAAGCCCGACCACGTTGATGATGACCAGCGGTTTCATGCCGTCGTTATAGCCCCTCGCCGGCCGGAATAGAACGGCGCTGAACGGGGCGAAAAGCGCGGCAGCTTTCTGTATGCTGCGGGAACGAATTCGGGAGAAGATCATGCGTACGCTTGCTGTGGTGACGTTGCTGCTGTTGATTGCGGGCTCTGTGGTGGCGCAGGATGCGGCGCCCGGCGCTGAAGAGCGCATTGCCAAGCTGGAGGCGCGGGTGCGCGCCCTCGAGGAAGAAGCCGCCGAGCTGCGCCGCGAACTGGAAGAGCTCAAGCGCAAGTCCGCCGCCGCCAGCCTGCCCGAGGGCGTGCTGTGGGCGCTCGAGCTGAACAGCGACCTCAAGGGCTCCGGCGCGATCGCCGACGTGGACGGCGACGGCAAGCCCGAAGTCGTGTTCGGCAGCTACTTCGGCGAGCAGCACGTGTTCTGCGTGCGCGGGGCCAGCGGCGAAGTGATGTGGAAGCACAAGTCCGACGCCGGTCCCCTTGACGCGTCAATCGCAATCGACGACCTCGACGACAACGGCGAGCTCGAGATCTTCAGCGCCGACTCAAGCTCGGGCCACCTCTACAACCTCAAGCCCGACGGCAAGCTGAACTGGAAGATCCAGCTTCCCAACAGCACCGACTCGCCGGTCGCGATCGCCGACCTCGACGGCGACGGCACCAAGGAATTCATCATCGGCAGCATGTGGCAGCGCGACGGCATGGGCGCCGTGGGCTGCTACTCGGCAAAGAAGCAGAAGCTGCTCTGGGAGCGCAAGTACAAGGGCTGCATCCAGTCCGAGCCCGTGCTGGTTGACCTCAACGCCGACAAGGTGCTCGACGTGATCGTCACCACCTGGCGCGGCGACCACGGCATCCACGCCATCAACGGCAAAGACGGCAAGGAACTCTGGAACTTCACCACCGCCGGCGACGAAAAATCCATGGGCATGTACCACGGCGTGGCGCTCAGCGGCGACGAGAAAACCATCTACATGGCCACCTGCCAGGGCGACGTCTACGCGCTCGACACCACCGGCAAGGAAATCTGGAACAAGCACTACGAAGACTACCTGTTCGCCCCCATCACCGTCGCCGACGTCAACGGCGACCGCAAGGAAGAGCTGGTGTTCGGCGGCCGTAACCTTTATTGCCTGGCCGCCGCCGACGGCGCCGAACTCTGGAAGCAGCGCCTCGAGGGCAGCCTTGACCGCGGGGTGGCCGTCACCGACGTGGACGGCGACGGCGACATGGACCTGATCTACAACGACCAGCGTGCCGTGGTCGCGCGCGACGGGCGCAGCGGCGCGGAAACCTTCCGCTTCGATGCCACCTTCAAGGGCCGGCAATGGGAAGACATCTCATCCGCCCCGCTGGTCGCGGATCTCGACGGCGACGGACTCAACGAGTACTTCCTGGTGATCGGCGTGGGCACCTCCACCGATCAGTTCAAGGGCAACTACGGGCGCGCCATGGCCATCAAGCTGAAGGGCAAGGGCCCGGCCTGGACCACTTTCCGCTCCAACCTGCGCCGCACCGGCAACCCGGCGCACGGGAAATCAGGCAAGTAGCTCGCGGCAGGCCGCCAGCGCGGAATCAAGGAAGTCCGTCAGCGTCTCCACCTGGCGCTCCGCGCTGTCGGCCGACACCAGCTTGGCGCCCGTCAGCACGGCGCCGGTCCAGCCCTTGCGGTGCCAGGTGCCGCCGCCGGTCAGGCCGGGCAGGTGGTCGGCCTTGGGCGCCGGCCACGGCGTGACGTAGAAGTAAGGCTGGCGGATGGCTTGATCGCCCGGCGACATGCCCACCCCGATGCTGCGGGCCTTCTCGCGCGGCACGAACGGGTCCAGGTTCAGCAGCGTCGCCATGTCGAAGTGGTGCGGCCAGCAGCGCACCTGCAGCGCCTCGGGCTCGCGCGCCGCCACGAACTGCAGGGCGCGGTCGGCGTTGGAGTACCAGGTGGCCAGCTCGGGGGCAGCGGCCGCGTCTACGCTGAAGGCCGCGCCCGCGCCCAGGGCGTGCACCGGCATCTCGTAGCCCGGGCGCTTCAGCACAGGCCTCTCCACCCCGCTCTGCGCCGCAAGCTGCCCCGCCAGCCAGGCAATCCCGTCATCCAGCGTGCGCCCGGCCAGCGGCGTTGAGGCCAGTTCAACGCCCTCCTTGGTGAGCAACAGCAGCCGCAGGTCGCGCAGGCGCACGGCCGCGCGCAGGCCGCCGGGAATCTCGCCGCCGACCAGCGACTGCACGCGGTCGTACCATTCGCAGGCGGTGTGGCTGTCGTCCTCGGCCGGCTTCAGCAGGCTCGAGCCCGCGGCCGCCAGCACCTGCACGGCATAGTGGGCCTGCAACCGCGCCTCAGGCAGCGCGTCGGGCGCAACGGTACCCAGCCGCGCCCAGCTATTGATAAGAAGATCATGCAGGCTCATGGGCACCCCTCGGTCTCAGCCCCCGATTGTCCCCATCGTGAACGCATCCACAAGGAACTTCCGGCATTGCCGACTCAGTGGCCTTTGCGCTGGGCCAGGGCGCCTCCGTGGTTGGCCTGCAGTACAAAGGCCCCGACTGGGGCCCTCTTGGGTAGCCGGGTGCGTAAGCGCCCGGATTGCGCCGACTGCTTCCTCGGGCGCCCGAAGGGCCGCCTGAACCACGCACGCTCTCGGCGGCCCTTACGGGCGCGCGAGGATTCATTTCCAGAATCCGGGGGCTGACGCCCCCGGCTACCGTAGCTGGGCCCTTCGGGCCACAACCACTGCAAGGGAACCGCGAAAGTGCCCGGCCGCCTGGATCAACATGGGGTTTCCGAAGGAAACGTGCCTGAAGGTTGCAAAGCAACCGAGGGAGGGAGGTCGGCGAGCGGCTGAGCCTCACGACCGGGCCTGCAACAGTGACGGCCGTGCGCGTGGAGGTGCTGTCCGAGCCGGTGAGGGTGTACAACTTCCAGGTAGCGGACTGGCACACCTACTACGCCGCCCCGGAAGCTGACAAACCCTTCGTCTGGGTGCACAATGCGAACTACGCGGAGATTGAGATTCGGCGAAATGTAGAGAAACATAACTCAGACTTGGACATCCGAGACTACACGAGGAAAAAGCGGGCTTTGAACCGGCATCAGGAAGAGCACGGCGCTTTCACGTATAGCCCCGACACGGGCGACGTGAGAATTGCGGAAGCACAGTCAGCTTACCGCAAGGCCGTGGGGGAAAGATATAAGCGGCGTTTTGGCAAGGACTTGGATATGTCTCGCTTAGATGCAGATCACCCGGTGGATATGATCGCAGGTGGACATCCAGGCCAAGCACTCAAGATGCGCAGTTCTGGAATCAATCGGAGCATTGGCAGCCAGATAACTAGACGCACTGAAGCGCTCGGGCTCAATCCGGGTGACAAGTTTAGAATCCGTTTCGGAAACTAGGATGGACGTATGAAAGCAGATGCAAGACTGTTCACCGACACTGCGACAATCGTACTGTTCGATCCTGCCCGCCTGAAGTCGCATATGCAGGACGAGTGCGACTGGTGGACCGGGGCGGGAGATCTAGAACGCGAGGAGGCGGCACACAACCTGGCATACATCGAGACTGGGTCTGACGGAACGTACAACGTGACCGTATGCATTGACGAACAAGCGCCCAGTGGGCGTATTTTGAAAGAGTCGACACTGGCAGTACATGCATCGGAGCTGGTGTTCGGGCCTGGAGAACGATTGCCGGGTGAGGGTGTGTTACGTGATCGGCGCCTCGCCGGCGTCTCGGTCATGCCGGGTGACTATCATGTAGTAGTTTTGGAAACTTCTGAATCCGAAGCTTCAACAGTTCGCAGCTTCTGCTTCGTTCTCACGAAGAGATAGATGAACATCGATGGCCTTCGCGACGCTTTGACTTCGCGGAAGATCCTCAAGGCAGGGTCACTCCAACAGGTTGACATTGAGCAGGTGCTTGAGGGTAGAGATGAGAAGGAGTTTGAAGACGCTTGGCTCGCGGCCTTCGATGCTTTGAAGTCGCTGACACTCAGCAATGACAAACAGCGCCAAGTCGACGAAATTCGAGAAGCCGCATTCAAGGCAGTGTACGACGCAACGGGAAGCGATGAGTTGGCAGGTTACGTGTCTGACGACTTTGACGTCATCGCGCGAGCGGCGCTCAATGATGAGGATCAGTGTTTTGCCGGAGCAATGCTTGACGACTATCTGCGCGCCCTGATTCCTGGTGGTAAGCGTGTCCCAACTTCCTCAAGCCTTGCCGACGGATTGAAAAAACTGCAATCCCCGTAACAGCCGAGTGATGGGGTTGACGGGCCAACGGCAAGATCCGCGGCCCCAAGTGTTTTGTGGCCGGAACGCAGGTGCTCGCGCAGGATGAAGCCGGCGCGGCTGTGCCTGTGGCCATCGAGACAGTGGAAGCCGGCGACCTGGTGTGGTCGCGCGACGAGCACACCGGCGAGGAAGGCTTCAAGGTCGTCGTGGAGACCTATGTCCGCGAGACCGACGAGCTGGTCCAGCTGAGCTACACCAGTGGTGCGGGCTGCCAGCCCGCAGACGGCTCCACGGCCAACACCCTGATCGGTACGGCCGAGCACCCGTTCTGGTCGCTCACCCGCGACGCCTGGATCAACATGGGCGAGCTCAGGGTCGGCGAGCGGCTGAGCCTCACGACCGGGCCTGCAACAGTGACGGCCGTGCGTGTGGAGGTGCTGTCCGAGCCGGTTAAGGTGTACAACTTCCAGGTGGCGGACTGGCACACCTACTACGCCGCCCCGGAAGCTGACAAGCCCTTCGTCTGGGTGCACAATGCGAACTACGGAAATACATCCGACCTACTTGCTGGGACGAAACGCAATGCAAGTGGTGGAGTGGACTTCGCCAACTCGCCGCACCTCTACAAGGGAAAACCAGGACAAAAGAGCATCGTCAAAATTGAGTACACTGGGACGAGGTCACGCGACTTCGGGGCAGCAAACAAGGCAGCAGGTATTAGCACGACCCAAAAAGCACCGAAGCACTACACATGGCACCACCTGGATGACTACGATCCAGTCACCAACACCGGAACAATGCAGCTTGTGAGGACCAAGGCGCATCAAGCCGCCTATCCACACCGAGGAGGGGTCGCGCAATATGAGCAAGCGACTGGTGTGTTGTATGACCTTAGTGACGCAGATCGCGCCATGCTGAGGGCCCGAGGCGTGCCTGTGCCTGGTAGTTAGGTAAGCGAGGTTGATGTGCATTTCGAGAATCAAGACGTCAAGGTTGGTGCAGACCAATTGGATGAGGTTGAGGGTCGGTTCGGAGTGAGGTTCCCACCGCCGCTCCGAAAATTGTTCCTGCACAACAACGGCGGCGATCCCATTCCCTACTGTGTCGAACGGGACGGGTTGCGTACCGTGGTGAACGAGACACTTCCGATCGTGTCTGGAGAAGGCCGTGAAACCGCCGATGACGTCTACACCGACCTCGTTCTCGTGAAGAAAATCGTACCACCTAACTACTTCCCGTTCGCCATTGATGCTGGTGGGGACTACTTCTTCGTGGATTGCGATAGTCCAACGGGCACAGTTCACTTCTTCAAATCAGACAGCTTACTGCCGGACAATCAAAAGCTGTTTCCGCTGAAGCTAGGTCTGGACGAGTTTTTCAATTCACTCGTTCCCGAGGAGTCATCGAGCTAACGCCCGTCAGTGATCGGTTTCTGCCTTCAAGCTGAGCCAGTTCCTCGCAGCATGCATCGGCCGTAGTCACGCGAGACCGACGAGCTGGTCCACCTGAGCTACCCCAGTGGTGCGGGCTGCCCTGGCCTGAGCTCTTCGAACGGGCTGCCCGCAGATGGCTCCACTGTAGTGCTCCCCTGAAATCAAGCCACCTGTTCTGGTTGTTGAGCCCGGAACTGTTCTGGGCTCATGTAGTGTAGTGCTCCCCTGGAATCAAGCCACCTGTTCTGGTTGTTGGGCCCGGAACTGTTCTGGGCTCATGTAGTTCAATGACTGGTGCGGCCTTTCTGAGTTGTAGAACCTGATCCAGCCTGCCACGGCCGCCCTTGCCTGTTCAAAGTTCTCGAAGTTCTCCAGCCACACGCATTCTTCCTTCAAACTCCGGAACCACCTCTCGATCATGCCGTTCTGCTCCGGTGTGTAGGGCGTCACGAACTCCTGGCTCAGTGTAGTGCTCCCCTGAAATCAAGCCACCTGTTCTGGTTGTTGCGCCCGGAACTGTTCCGGGCTCATGTAGTTCAATGACTGGTGCGGCCTTTCTGAGTTGTAGAACCTGATCCAGCCTGCCACGGCCGCCCTTGCCTGTTCAAAGTTCTCGAAGTTCTCCAGCCACACGCATTCTTCCTTCAAACTCCGGAACCATCTCTCGATCATGCCGTTCTGCTCCGGAGTGTAGGGCGTCACGAACTCCTGGCTGAGCCGGTAATCCTTGCACGCCGCGCGAAACCGCCGGCTCTGGAAGATCAGACCGTTGTCGCTGCGGATCACCGGTGTGGCTCCGTCCGGCCGCAGCGTCCCGAATCTCGCCAGGCAGGCTTCTTCCAGGGCTCTCTCGGCCTCCTTGGCCCTTGCCCTGAGCGCGAACTCCCATCCCACGATCTGGCGGTCGTGGCAGTCGATCACGGCTGCCAGGTGCCCCCAGCCGTCTTTACCGCAGTCAATATGAGTGACGTCCATGGCCCATCGTTGGTTGCTGCCGGCCGCTACACTGCGGCTTGCCTTCACCCTTGGTCTTGGAGTTGCCTGCCTCTGGTTCACGAACCATCCCTTGAGCCTGATGATGCGGTAGACGGCCTTCTTGTTGACGTTGAGCTTCTCGCGGAACTTGAGCCATGCCCAGATGCGGCGGTATCCCCAGGTGGGGTAGCGCTCGATCAGGCCCTTGATGCGCATTGCCAGGAGTTCATCGACGCGGTTATCCTGCTTCGGCCCGAGGGAAAGGGGACGCAGGGACGAGCGGCTCACGGCAAGCGTCCGGCAGACCCGGCGTTGCGACGCTTTCAGCGTCTGACTCACTCGTTCTGCGTCCCTTCCTGAAAAGGGCGGTAGGGTTTGATCGCCTCCTTCAAGATGTCCATGTCGAGGGTCAGCTCGCCGACCTTGCGCTGGAGCTTCTTGATCATCTCGTCCTTGAGTGCTTCGTCGTTGCGGGGGTTGCTGCGCAGGTTGTTCTCGGCGCCGGCGAGGAAGCGGTCGCGCCAGTCCTCGACGTCGGCGACGGTCAGGCCGTGCTTGCGTGCTGCCTCGACCACGGTGGTCTCGCCCTTGAGGATGGCGATCACCAGTGCCACGCGGCGCTTTGCAGTCCAACGCTGGACCTCATCCGGAATGTCCTTGGGTAACTCGCTTGCCATGTTTCCACCCTCCCAGCACCATTGAAGGCGCTCCTAAGGGTGGCTTCAATCCCAAGGGGAGCAGGATACCACGACCAACACCCTGATCGGCACGGCCGAGCATCCGTTCTGGTCGCTCACCCGCGACGCCTGGGTCAACATGGGCGAGCTGAGGGTCGGCGAGCGGCTGAGCCTCACGACGGGGCCTGCGACCGTGACGGCCGTGCGCGTGGAGGTGCTGTCCGAGCCGGTGCAGCTGTACAACTTCCAGGTAGCGGACTGGCACACCTACTACGCCGCCCCGGAAGCTTGTCCGCGTGCGGGCTGGAACGCTACCCCACACTTGACAGGATTTTCGAGGCCCCTCACGTCGCTCGAACCAGCCTAATCTCGGCAGAGCGCACAGACGGCACACAGCTAACCCGGCGGTTGTGATTTCCGCTGCACCGGAAAGTCGCCCGGCCGCGCGGGTTTATTTTGCGCGGTTTGCGGCCGTGTGTCAGAATAAGCTTTAGACCTCAAAAAACTCTTACCGGCATTTACCTCTTCCCGGAGGGAATGATGTTCAGGCAGCTGACCTCACTGGCACTGCTGACGGCGTTCATCGCGGCGCTCAGCCTTGGCAACACGGCCTGCAGCTCCGAGGGCGACGACAGCAACGTGGCGCCGGAGGAAGACCTTTCCTCGGTCAACCAGCTATCGCAGGCCGACCGCATCTTCTTCCTGAAGCGCACGCACTTCGGCTTCAAGCAATCCGAGCTGCAACGCCTCAACCAGCTGGGTTACGAGAACTACCTCGACTGGATGCTCACGCTGCAACCCGACCCGCAGCTCGAGGCCCAGGCCATCGCCGAGAACGTGGCCGACCCCGACTTCCCCAGCACCACCGAAATCGCGCGCTGGTGGGAGTGGCTGATGGTCCACACCGACAACCCCTTCCAGGAAATGCTGGCGATGTTCTGGCACGACCGCTTCGCCACCAGCGACGAGGTGCTGGACGCCCAGAGCATGTTCTGGATGTTCGACCACATCAACCTGTTCCGCTTCCATGGCGCTGACAAGCTGCCTGAGCTGCTGCACGCCATGGCCATCGACTGGACCATGCTGATCTGGCTCGACGGCTACGTCTCCACGCGCACCGCCCCCAACGAGAACTTCGCGCGCGAGTTCTGGGAGCTGTTCACCCTGGGCGCCGACAACGGCTACACCCAGGCCGACATCGAGGAAGCCAGCCGCGCCTTCACGGGCTTCCGGCGCATCCTGGTCACCGACCGCGCCGGCGCGGGGCGCGACCAGTTCATCATGGTCTGGCAGGACACCCGCCACGACAACACCGCCAAAACCATCTTCAACCAGACGCTGCACGGCAACGGCCAGCAGGAGTACCGCGACATGGTTGACCTGACGCTGGCGCACCGCCCGGTGGCCGAGTTCATCTGCACCAAGATCTGGGAGCATTTCGTCTACCTGAGCCCCAGCCAGGCGCTGGTGGACAACCTCGCCAAGGATTTTCGCGCCAGCGGCTACGACCTGAAGGCGCTGTTCAAGCGGATCTTCCTGTCCAGGGCGTTCTTCTCGCAGCGCGCCAGGGACGGCCTGATCAAGAGCCCCGTCGAGCACCACATCGGCTTCATGCGTACCACCGGGCTTGACCTGTACCCCTCGCGCCTCGACGCCAGCCTGCGTGACTCGGCGCAGCGCCCCAGCCAGCCCCCCACCGTGAACGGCTGGCCCAGCGGCGAGTTCTGGCTTTCCAGCCAGGCCATGGTCGAGCGCGCCAACTTCCTGCGCGACTGCGTGTACTACTCGCATGAGGCGCCCCAGTCCGGCTACGACGTGGGACTTGCGCTGGTGCCGCCCAACAGGTCCAGCGCCGAGGACACCGTCGACCACATCGCCTGGCTGCTGCAGGTCGAGCTGGAGGCCGGGCAGCGCCAGGCGGCGATCGACTACCTTAACACCGACCGCAACAGCTCGGGCAACTTTGCCGACCCCTGGGATTTCAACGACCCGGTGGACCGCGACAAGAAGATCCGCGGCCTGCTGTACATTTTGGGCCAGCATCCCACCTTCCAGATCCGCTGACCGGAGACGACGCCATGAACACGAGCAAGCAACTCCACAGCAAGGCGCGCCGCAACTTCCTGCGCGTGGGCGCGGCCGGCGCGGGCGCGCTGGCGCTGGGCATGCTGGACAGCCGGGTATCGCCGCTTTCAGCCAAGGTCGCCAAGGCAACCGCGCTGCCCAACCACAAGCGGCTGATCGTGATCAACATGCTGGGCGGCAACGACGCGCTCAACACGCTGATCCCCGTCACCGGCAGCGTGGCCACCAAGTACCTGCAGCGCCGCCCCAGCTTCGGCTTCGCGCAGGGCCAGGGCCTGGCGCTCACCGGCGGCCCCGCGGTCACCGAGTACGAAATGCACCCGTCCTTCGTGAACCTGCAAAGCATGTGGAACGCCGGCGACGTCGCCTTCGTGCAGAAGATCGGCTACCCCAGCCAGAACCTCAGCCACTTCGTCAGCGAAGACATCTGGAGCTACGGCGCTCGCGGCGGGCTCAGCGCCCTGACCGGGCTGGCCCCGGGCTGGATCGCGCGCTTCGGCAACCTGTACGCGCCCACACCCATGGGCCTGGTGTCGATCGGCGTGGGGCGCCGGCTTGATTTCGAGGGTGCCTCCACCAACCCCTTCCTGGTCAACAGCGTCTCGTCGTTCTCCTACGACACCGACTGGCACTACAGCAACAACCACACCCTGCGCCGCGAGGTGGTCGCCGGCATCCTGGCCCAGCAGCCTGCCACCGGCCTGCGCGGGCAGATCGCGGCGGCGGCTGAATCCGCTGCGGCGGCCTCGGCCCAGGTGGCGGTCGCCGGCACCGACTACGCGGCCTACGCCACGGCCAACAGCATCCAGTACCCGCTGCGCCCGGGCTCAACCACCAGCCTGACCGGCATGGGCTCACGGCTGCGCGACATTGCGCTGCTGATCCATGGCGGCTTCGACACCCGGGTGTTCTACACCGGCTACGGCGGCTTCGACACGCACAGCGACCAAGCCACCCGCCACGCCCAGCTGCTCACGGAGCTGGATGACGCGCTTGGTGTCTTCCGCACCGACATGGGCATCCAGGGGATCTGGAACGACATCGCGATCGTGGTGATCAGCGAGTTCGGGCGCCGCAACTACGAGAACGGCTCCAACGGCACCGACCACGGCCACGGCGCGACCATGATCGTGATCGGCGGCGGCGTGAACGGCGGCATCCACGGCGACCCGCTGGTGGACGCCGACATCGACGCCGAGTACCTGCCCTACAGCACCGATTTCCGCGACGTCTACCGCAACCTGGTGGCCGACCACCTGGGGCAGAACCCGGCGCCGCTGTTCCCGGAAACCCAGCCGATCAACAAGACGCTCAACGTGGTGTGATGAAAAAAGTCTTCTGCATTCTGTGCCTCGCCCTGCTTGCCGGTTGCGGCGGCGGTGGTGACGACGGCGGCGGCTCCGGCGGCGGGGGCGGCACGGTGTTCGATCCCGGGCCCCGCGACCCACTGCCCAGCGCGTGGGTCGATCTCGACTACTACTTCGACGTCGAGCTGATCCAGAACGGCCTGAACACCCCGTGCAAGATGGACCAGGCCCCTGACGGCCGCCTGTTCGTCAGCCTGCTGGACGGCCAGATCATCACGGTGCAGACCACCGCCCCCTACACGGTAAGCAACTGGGCCAGCGTCACGGTGCTGAACGGCTCCGAGCAAGGGCTGCTGGGAATCGCGGTGTCGCCCAACTTCGCCACGGACCATTACGTTTATGTGGTCGCCTGCGTGAACAACGGCACGGGCGACGTGCAGCAGGTGATCCGCTATGAAGAAGTCGGCGGCGTGGGCGTGAACCCCAGCGTGATCATGGACGACCTGCCCACCGCGAACATCCACAACTCGGGCGCGCTCGAGTTCATGAACGACGGCACCCTGCTGCTTACCGTCGGCGACGCCAACGTGCCCGCCGACGCACAGGCCAACGGCACCAACGCCGGGCGCGTGCTGCGCTTCAACACGAACGGCACAGCGGCCGCCGGCAACCCCTTCAGCGGCAGCGACGAATACGAGTGGTGCCGCGGCCTGCGCAACAGCTACGGCCTGTGCGTACACCCCACCACCGGCACGGTGATGGGCGTCGAGAACGGCCCCGCCAACAACGACGAGTTGAACTACCTGGTGGCCGGCAAGAACTACGAGTGGGGCAACACCGGCACCATCCCCGGCGCGCAGATCGGCGTGCGAGTGCGCAACTGGCCCACGGTAATCGTGCCGACGGGCGTGACCTGGCACAGCGGCACCGACGTTCCGGCTGGTTACGGCAGCAACCTGTTCATCTGCAGCTACGATGAAGCACGCATCTACCGCTTCGTGATGGACGGCAGCCCGCCGGTCAACATTTCCAGCGAGCACGTGTTTGGCGAGATGGTCAACAGCGGCACCACCAACAAGCCGCTGGACATCCTGGAAGCCGCCGACGGCAGCCTGTACGTTTCGACCTTCACAGCCATCTGGAGAATCTGGCGCCGCACCGGGCCGTAGAACAGCGTCAGGTACAGTCTCCGCATGTTGCACCCTGTCCGGAAGTGCAACCGCAAACAGGCCACGAAAACACGAAAACACAAAACAACTGCTCACGAAGACTGCAGGCAGCCTTTTCGTGGCAGTACCTTTTGTGTTTTCGTGTTTTTGTGGCCCATTGACGCGAAGGCTCACTGGGGCCGGGTGTCATGTGCCCATTCGCCCGCCCGGATGGCATGCGAACCAGGAGCAGGTCGTGGCGCTTCCTGGCGTCCTGGCGTTGAGTAGTCGCCTTTCCTGAAGCGCCGAACGCCGGGGGCTGGCGGGAGCGGCGGTCGGCGGCACGCGTGTACGGACTATGAATCACAGCCCGGGTTTCAGTTTCCGGGCCGTGAATTTTGGCGCGTTGGTTGCCGCGCATGCTAGTTTCAGCCCCATGGACACGGTCATCCAGCGCGAGTGGCAGCACCTGTTCGACCACTTCGAACGCCGCGTGCTTGAGCTTCGGCCCGAATCCGTGCTCGATGTCGGTTGCGGCCGCGGGGTGCTGGTCAACCGCCTGACCGAGGCTGGCATACCCGCCACCGGCCTGGACCCCCGGGCCAACGGCAGCGACCCCCAGATCGTGCAGGGCGATGCCGCGCGGATGCCCTTTGCTGATGGCTCGTTCCAGTGGCTGACCCTGCGCCACGTCCCCCACCACCTGCCGGACCTGCCGGCGGCGCTGGCGGAGTGCGTGCGGGTGGCGCGCAAGGGCCTGTTGATCGCCGAGCCCTGGTTCGACACCTCTGACCCGGTGCAGCGCCTGGCCGAGCGCTGGGACCGCTGGTGGAAACGCCGCCACGAAAGCAACGGCGACATCCACCGCCCCTGCCTGACCCTGCCTGAGCTGAAGGCCGCCCTGCCTCCGGCCGCCCGTCAGATCGAGCCCGAGCACTACCGGCGCGAGGCCGCCATCCCGTTCCAGGCCATCGACGCCCTGTCGCAGCCGCTGTTGCAGCCGCTGGCCGCAGACGACCCCGAGCGCGCCGAGTACGAGGCGATTGCACAGGCCATCCGGGACCGGGGCTTCACCTACAACGGCACGCTGATCCTGAAGGTGACGCTGTAGCGTCACGGCCGTGCCGTGGCGCCGGTTTGCTTTGCACCTGAACAATCCAACGGTTGTCCACTGGTACCGAACAGGCTTCCCCATTGAGGGTTTCCGCGCCAGAATATGCGGGCATAAACCCAGCGCCGCCCCCGCGCGGCAAGGAGACTCGAATGGCGAAGAAGCCCGCGAAGAAGAAAGCGGCAAAGAAGCCGGCAAAGAAGCCGGCAAAAAAGGCGGCCAAGAAGCCCGCAAAGAAGGTAGCCAAGAAGGCTGCAAAGAAGCCCGCGAAGAAAGCAGCCAAGAAGCCTGCGAAGAAGGCAGCGAAGAAGCCGGCCAAGAAAGTCGCGAAGAAGGTCGCGAAAAAGCCTGCGAAGAAGGCCGCCAAAAAACCGGCGAAAAAGCCGGCAAAGAAGGCCGCCAGGAAAGTCGTAAAGAAGCCGGCCAAAAAGCCCGCGCGTAAACCGGCGCCGAAGCCCGCTCCGGCCGTCGAAGCCGCGCCGGTCCCAGCACCTGAGCCTGCGCCCGCGCCGGCCGAGCCCGCCGCGCCGCCAGCCGCCGAAACGCCCGTGGAATGGAACCCGGCGCCAAGCGAAGAGGAATAGCCAACAACAAGGCCCCGGCAACCGCCGGGGCCTTGTTGCAGGCCTACCGGCCATAGCTTCGGGTGGGCCCGACAATCTTGTCGGGCCGGTTGGCCGAAAGTGTCGCGCCCAACAGCGGCGCGACCGCCGACAGGATTGTCGGCGCCACCCAACCCCCGCCTCAAGCCCGCGTCAGTTTTCTAATACGCCACGGCGAACAGCACCTCGGGCGCGCCTTCCTTGCCGCTGTAGATGCACTTGCCTGTTTTGCCCTGCGCGTCGAAGGGCAGGCAGCGCACCGTGGCCTTGGTTTCTTCCTTGATCTTCGCCTCGGCCTCGCGGTCGGGCTGGAAGAAGGCCCGCACGAAGCCGCCCTTCTCGAGCTGCTGCTTCAGCTCGTCGTAGCTTGCCGCCCGCTGCGTGTTGGCGTCGCGGAAGGCCAGCGCTTTCTCGAACATCAGGCGCTGCACGTCCTCCAGTTCATTGCGCAGGTGCTTGGGCGTCAGCTTGCTCGCCTCCACCACTTCCTTGGCGCGGTCGAAGCGGCGCTTCACCACCACGCTGCCGGCGTCCACGTCCTTGGGGCCGACCTCGAAGCGGAAGGGCACGCCGCGCTGCTCCCAGTGGAACTGCTTGTCGCCGGGGCGGTTGTCGCGCCAGTCCACCAGGATGCCCTGGCCCGTCACCTTGTCGAAGAAGTAACGCGTGATGTCGCCGCTGGAGAGGCGCGACTTCGCGGCCGCCAGCTCGTCCTCGCCGCACAGCGACGCGACGATCTTGTCGATGAACGCGGCCACCTTCGCCTTGTCTTCGTCGCTCTTGAAGATGGGCACGATCGCAACCAGGTTGGGCGCCACGCGGGGAGGCAGCACCAGCCCGTCGTCGTCGGAATGCGCCATGATCAGCGCGCCGATCAGCCGCGTGCTCACGCCCCAGCTGGTGGTCCAGACGTGTTGCTGCTTCTGGTCACGGCCGAGGAACTTGATGTCGAAGGCCTTGGCGAAGTTCTGTCCCAGGTTGTGGCTCGTGCCCGCCTGCAGGGCCTTGCCGTCCTGCATCAGCGCCTCGATGGCGTAGGTGGTGACCGCGCCGGGGAACTTCTCGGCGTCGGTCTTGGGGCCTTTCACCACGGGCAGCGCCAGGAACTGCTCGGCGAAGTCGGCGTAGACGTCCAGCATGCGCAGGGTTTCGGCTTGCGCCTCCTGCTCGGTCTCGTGGGCCGTGTGGCCTTCCTGCCACAGGAACTCGGACGTGCGTAGAAACAGCCGCGTGCGCAGCTCCCAGCGCATCACGTTGGCCCACTGGTTGATCAGCACGGGCAGGTCGCGGTAACTCTGCACCCACTGGGCGTACATGTGGCCGATCACCGTTTCGCTGGTGGGCCGGATGATGTAGGGCTCTTCCAGTTCGCCGGCCGCGCGCAGGCCCTGCGCGCCGTGCTCCAGCTTGTGGTGTGTGACGACGGCGCACTCCATGGCGAAGCCCTCGACGTGCTGGGCCTCCTTGGTCATGAAGGACATGGGGATCAGCAGGGGGAAGTAGGCGTTGACGTGGCCCGTTTCCTTGAAGCGGCGGTCGAGGTCGCGCTGCATCGCCTCCCAGATCGCGAAGCCCTCGGGGCGGATCACCATGCAGCCGCGCACGGGCGCGTAATCAGCCAGCTGTGCGGCCTTGATGACGTCGAGGTACCACTGCGAATAGTCTTCCGCACGTGTCTTGATGTTCTTTGCCATGTTTTCACCGTAGGGGCGGCCCCATGTGGCCGCCCGATCTGGATGGCCCCATGCCGCCCGTTATGGGCGCCACGGGACAACCCGATTTCCCCGGCGGGCCGCCACACGGGGCGGCCCCTACCGGCGGGGATTGTTGCTCAAAAAGCCCCCAAAGCAAGCCTTGAGGGAGATCAAATAGGAAACAACAACCGGGTCACGGTCGATGGCGGGCAGAGCGGGACTGGTTCACCAAACAGCTCATGCAGGCAAACGTACCGGTGTTTCTTGACGCGTCAAGTGTACAACGTCGGCCTTGCAGGGAGACCGCAGAGCCCACGGAGAACGGCGGGTCATGCCTTCCTTCGTGGTTCTTCGTGGTCCTTCGTGGTTAACACGCTTTTGCATTGCCTTCCGCGCTGTCACGCCTTCACCGAGCCCCAGTGTGCGGGCTGTGCGGAATTGCTGTTGCCCCTTCTGACTTTGACTTGCGGGCGAACCCGGGCTCCCGCATCATCCCGGCATGGACGGACAGATTGTCATCGTCACCGGTGCTGCCGCGGGTATCGGCCGCGCCCTGGCCCTTGAACTGGCTCGGCGCGGGGCCCACGTGGTAGTCAGCGCCCGCACCGACGCCGCCGCGGCGCCCGTGCGGGACGAAATCACCCGCGCTGGCGGCAAGGCCGAAAGCCTGCCCATGGACGTGGCCTCGCCGGACTCCATCCGCGCGGCCGTGAAGCGCTTCCTCGACAGCCACGGCAAGCTCGACGTGCTGGTCAACAACGCGGGCGTGTGGGCCGGCAAACGCACCGTCACGCCCGAAGGCTTCGAGACCAGCTGGAGCGTCAACGTGCTGGCGCCCTTCCGCCTGGCGCAGCTGCTGGACGGCGCGCTGAAGGCGGGCGCGGGCAAGGTGATCAACATGTCGTCGGTGCAGCACTACAAGGGCGACATCCACTGGGACGACCTGCAGCTCGAGCGCGCCTACAACGGCGCCAAGGCCTACCGCCAGAGCAAGCTGGCCCTGACGATGCTGTCGCTCGAGCACGCGGCGCGCGACGCCGCCCTGAAGGTCAACGCCGTGCACCCGGGCGTGGCCGGCACCGCCCTGTTCCGCAACTTCCCGGCCTTCATCCGCTTCTGGATCAACCTGCTTATGAGCACGCCGGAAAAGTGCGCCCGCCCGCCCCTGCAGCTGGCGGCCGACCCCGCGCACCACAACGTCAGCGGCCGCTTTTATCACCAGCTGCGCCCGCGCGACCCGCACCCCATGGCGAAAGACGAAGCCGCCCGCAAACGCCTGTGGGACGTGGTTTCCGGACAGGCTGGAATCTGAGGCTTCGTACTCCCGCGACAGGCTTTGGTCACTGCGCCGAACGTGTTAGGCTACGCCCCTAACCTGACGGGATGCGACCATGGCTCACCAACAGATCGACGCGGCACTGGAAACCTTCTACGCGGGCGACACCGACGGTGCCGAGGCCGCGCTGAAAGCCATCGGCGGCGGCAAGCTCGAGCCGCCGGCCGGTCTGGAGCCCCTGGCCGAGGCCGCGTTCTGGGAAGGTGTGGGCGGCATTGAGCTCACGCGTGAGCAGGCCAAGCCCGCCGCGGAAGCCTTCCGCCGCATGATTGAGCTTGAAGAGAAAGGCAAGGCCGAGCCCAACGGCCACGCCACCAGTTACGCCAAGCTGGGCGAGGCGCTGGCCAAAGCCGACGAGATCGACGCGGCGATCGAGGCCTTCGACAAGGCCGTGAAGATGAAGGCCGAGTGCGGCGCGCCAACCCCCAGCCGGCTCAGCGTCGCGTACCAGTACGCCGACACCATGTTCCACAAAGGCCGCTTCAAGGAAGCCGGCGAGCAGTTCGACAACGCCATCGCGCTGGCCAAGGAAGCCGGCGCCGACGACGCCACCATGGCAACCCTGGTGCTGTACCGGGCGGAAAGCATCAAGCACAAGATCGGCCCCATGCAGGCCAGCGTGCGCGTGCAGAAGGGCATGCAGGGCATGAGCCCCCCGCCGCAGATCGCTGTACTCGAAAAAACAGCTTGAAGCCGAGTTCCAGCAAGCCGTCGAGCTGTACCGCCGCGCCAAGGAGCTGGCTGAGGGCGCGGGCATGCCGCAGGACTTCCTGCTGCAGATCCAGCGCAGCATGTCGGAGGCCTACCACGACGCCGGCCGCTACGTGAAGGGCGTGATGCAGCGCAAGAAGCTGATCCAGATGGCGGAGCAGCAGAAGGTCAGCCCGCTCGAGCTCGGTTACATGTACCACGGCCTCGGCGAGTCCCAGCGCGAGATGGGCCAGGTGCCCGACGCCGTGGAAAGCTACCGCAAGTCGCTGAGCCTGAAACAGAAGGCCGGCGCGGACGCGGTCAGCCTGGCCAAGACCCATTTCTCGATGGGCGAATGCCTGGCGGGCGGCAAGAAGTGGGACGCGGCGCTGGAAGCCATCGGCAAGGCGCGCGACCTCGAAGAGACCTCAGGCGCCGGGGACGAAAACCACCGGGTGCGCCTCAAGAAATACTGGAACACGCTGGGCCACGTGCTGCAGGCCGCGGGCAAAGAGGAAGAGGCCAAGCAGGCGATCGAGAAGGCGGAGAGCCTGTAGGCGCCGACGGCGCCTAGCGCGAACCTCAGCAGCCGCCGCCCTTGTTGAAGATCAGCAACAGCACAATGGCAAGCACCACAACGGCGCCGCTCAGGATTTCGGACCATTCAGGCATGCCGTCTTAACGCCCCAGCCGCCGGGATTATTGCCAGCATCAGAAAAAGCCACCAGCCGCCGCCTGTGCCACCCAGCACGCAGCCGCCGCCGGAGTCGTCTGAGCTTCCGCTGCCGGGCGGCGCGGGAGGCGGCGGCGTGCCCACCATCACGGCCGAGGCTTCGTTCGAATACGCGCTCTCGCCCGAGGGACCCACGGCCACCACGCGATAGGTGTACTCCACTCCGTCCTGAACGGCCGGATCGAAGCTTGCATAGCGGTTTGCAGATACAGTCGTCAGCGTAACGAAGCTGCCGGTGCCGACCTTACGCTCGATCCGGAAGCTGTGCTCAATGGTCGAGTTGTCGGTCCAACTGACCGCGATGTACTGGCCCGTGTACGGCACGGCCGTCACGCCTGAGGGCGCGGCCGGCAGTTCCGGCGTGCCGCCGCCGGTGCCGAGCGTTCCCGCCGCGGGCGGCGTCTGCAGGGCGGTGCCGCCGGCCTGGTCGGCGCCGATGTCGAAGGCGCCCGCGCGCGCGTTGCCGTCGTAGTCGTCGCTGAACGCCAGCGTGAAGCCTTGCCCGATGCAGGGGCTGCCGGCCGCGAGGTGCCAGGCAGCGTCCAGGCCGGGTGCGCCCTCGCTGCTGCCCGCGTCGGTGGACAGGTTGGCCTGCCACTGGGCCAGCGTCCAGGTGGCGGGCACGCGCTCGTCACTGAACACGGCCGCCCCCACCGCGTCGTAATAACGGTTACTGCGCATGGTCAGCGTGCCGGTCAGGCCGGTGGCGGTGATGCGCACGATGGTGACGCCGCTGCCGGCGGTGGCGGTCACGATGTTGTTGCTGAACTCGACATCCTCGCACATGCGCTCCACGCTGTTGTGGGAGGTGCTGGACATGCGCAGCCCGCTGGTGAGCGCGCCGGCGACATCCGAAAGCGTGTTGTTCTGCACCCTGGGGCGCAGCGCGGCCTGGCACTCCACGCCGGGGCCTGCGCAGCCGCTGATGATGCAGTTGCGCGCGGTGGCGTCGATGCTTTCGCGATAGCCGGGATTCGAGCCGGTGTCGATGTCGGCCGTGGCGCTGGCCCCGCCCAGCAGGATGCCGCTGTCGCAGTCAATCAGCAGGCAGCGCTCGATCAGCGTGTTGAGTGAGCCGCCGCGCGCGCAGATGCCGGCCGCCGCGATGTCATGCAGGTGGCAGTCGCGCACGTTGACATCGTCGCTGTTGCGGATGTCGATGCCGTCAGCGCCGGCCGGGTCGCGCAGGCCGGAATCAAAGACCTCGCATTGGCTGACGATCGCGCTGTCGGCGCCGGGCTTGAGCTGCAGGCAGTCGCTGCCGCTGGCCGACAGGCGGCAGCGCAGCAGCGTGGCGGTCGTGGACTCGATGCTCACGGCATGCTCATAGCCGCCGGTGATGTCCAGGTTGCGCAGCGTGACGCCGGCGACGCTGATCTTCACGGTGGCGAGGATCGCGGGGTTGGTGGTCGGCGTGGTGATCACGGCGCGTTCGTTGGCGAACGACTGGATGGTAATGCCCGTGACCGTGACGTTGACTTCCTCGGCGTAAGTGCCGGCGCGCAACTGCAGCGTGTCGCCGGGTTGCATCGCGTTGAGCGCCCTGGTGATCGTCGCCCACGGCGACGACTCGGCTCCGGAATGTCAGCAGTCTTTGCCGTCGGGCACCGGTGCAACCCAGTACTCGGTGGCGCCCAGTGAGCCGCAAAGCAGCAGCGCCAGCAGCATGACGCGTGAAAACATGGCCTGTCCTCCGGGCCCATATTGCCCTCCGCACAGGCTGTCTCCAAAGGTATTTTGACCGAACCTGCGGGCCTGTCGCGCGTTTGAGCGGGTGCGTTGACCCCTTTGCGCCCCCGCTTATCGTATCTGCATGCCCGCGACACTCGCCTCCAAACTTGCCACCCAGCTTTCCCGCGCCCTGATCGGCAAGCCAGAGGTCGTGCGGTTCCTGATTACCGGCCTGTTCGCACGCGGCCACGTGCTGATCGAGGACCTGCCCGGCCTGGGCAAGACCACGCTGGCCCGGGCGCTGGCCCGCGCCGTGGGCTGCGACTTCAAGCGCGTGCAGTTCACGCCCGACCTGCTGCCCACGGACATCATCGGCACCAGCGTGTATCGCCAGCAGGACGGCACCTTCGAATGGCGCGAGGGGCCGATCTTCACCAACATCCTGCTCGCCGATGAAATCAACCGCGCCACCCCGCGCACGCAAAGCGCCCTGCTGGAGGCCATGAGCGAACAGCAGATCAGCGCCGAGGGCGAAACCCGCAAGCTTTCACGGCCGTTCTTCGTGATTGCCACCCAGAACCCCATCGAGCATGCGGGCACCTACCCGCTGCCGGAATCGCAGCTCGACCGTTTCATGCTGAAGTTCGAGGTCGGGTACCCGGGCGCCGAAGACGAGCGCCGCATCCTGCAGGAACACGCGGCAGGCGACACGCTGCAAGGCGTTGAGCGCGTGCTGACCCGCGAGGAAGTGCTGGTGGTGCAGGAAGCCGTGAAGAAAGTACGCGTCGAGCAGAGCATCGCCGACTACATCCTGGAGATCGTGAACGAGACGCGCGTTCACCCCAAGCTGGTGGCGGGCGCCAGCCCCCGCGGTTCCGTGGCGCTGTACCGTGCCGCGCAGGCCTGGGCGCTGATCGAGGGGCGCGACTTCGTGGTGCCCGACGACGTGAAGGCGCTGGCCGTGCCGGTGCTGTCGCACCGCGTGATCGAACGCGCCAGCTTCGACCGCCGGGGCGGCAAGGCCGGGCAGGAAATCATCCGCAAGATTCTCAACAAGGTCGCGGTAAGCGCTTAGTCCTGAAACGCAACCGGCCCGCCTCACGGCGGGCCGGTTTGATTTCCGTCCTGAAGCTTATGCCCTTCTGCGCACACTGCGTACGCTGAGCGCCAGGATGCCCAGCAGCGTCAGCAGCACCAGGCCCGTGTGTGAGCCGGAGGTACCCGCCGCGCAACCGGCCTCGGCCTTGCGGCTGCCGTTGGCGCTGGTTACGACCACAGTGTAGGTCTTTTCATTGGTCGCGCCGGTCTGGTCGGCAACACGGATGATGACCTGGTAGTTGCCGCCGAAGCCGGTAGGCGTACCGCTGATGACGCCGCCCGGCGACATGGTGAGGCCCGGGGGCAGGTTGCCTGAGTAGACCGACCAGACGTAGGGCGTGGTGCCCTGGCTTGCCGTCATGGCAAGCGGGCCGTACTGCGAGTCCGGCATACCGGCGGGCAATTCCGGAGTGGTGATCAGCACGGCGTTGGGATCCGTGCCGGTGCCGAGGAACCGCACGATGAAGGGTGACGGCGCGCCCGGGTCGTTGTGGGTGAACTCAACCTGGCAGTCCTTCATGCCGGCCAGCACCGGGTCGAACAGCACGTCGATCTGCGTGCTGTTACCGGGCGTGACGGTGGCATTGAAGCTGGCCAGGTTCAGCGAGAAGTCGGCGGAGTTCACGCCGCTCAGCACCGGGGTGCCCAGGTTCAGGTTGAGGGTGCCGTTGTTGATGATCACGATGATGCCGGGGAAGGTGTTGCCGCCATTGACGTCAACGCTGCCCAGGTCGCGCACGGTTGAGCCGATCGCGCTGTCGCCGCTGTTGATCACGGCGCCGATGGTGGTTCCCTCGCGCACTTCAAGCAGCGGTGCGTTGCGCACGGCGTTGCCGGTCAGGTTCAGGATGAACGGCGTGCCGACAGCACCGTCATTGTGCGTGAACTGCACGACCGCTGTGTGAGTGCCGGTGGTGGTGGGGTCGAAGGTGATGGAGAAGGTTGCGTTGCCACCCGGCGCAATGGTTCCGGAGAAACCCGAGACCATCAGCTGGAACTCGGTGGTCGTGGTCTGGAAGGAAGGCACCCCCAACGTCAGGTTCGCGGTGCCGTTGTTCTCGACGTAGATGACGGCCGCCGCGGTGGGGCCGGCGTTCACGTCCTGTGTGCCGAAGTTGAGGATGCCGGTAGCCGGCGCCGGGTTGGCCAGCAGCGTACCGGTAGCATCCGTTTCGCGAACGTCCATGTCCGGCGCGGTGGTGACGCCGTTACCGCGCACGTTGACGATGAACGGGCTGGTGACGGTAGTGTCGTCGTGGGTGAAGGTGACCTGCGCCAGCTTGGTGCCGACCGAGGTGGGGTCGAACGCGACCTGGAACGAGGTCGAGGCGCCGGCCGCCACCGAGTTGGTGAAGCCGGTGGTGGTGAGCACGAACTCGCCGGGATTGGTGCCGCTGAGAATCGGCGTACCGAGCGTCATGGCGACGCCGCCGCCATTCTCGATGGTGATGGTCACCGGCGGTGTGGCGCCGGCCGCGACCAGCTGGTTGCCGAAATCACGCCCGCCTGTGGCGGGATCGGCATGGGCGATCTGCGGCCCGCTGACGGTGCCCTCATGCACCCGCAGGACCGGTCCCGCGGACGAGGTGCCGTTGCCGGTGACCGGCACATAGAACGGGCTGGCCTGCGTGCCGTCGGTGTGGGCGATACGCACCACCGCGTCCTTCTGGCCCTGGCTGCCGGGGTCGAATGCGACCTTGAAACTGGTGCTCTGGCCTGCGGTGAGCTGGCTCTGCATGCCGGTCGAGTCAATCTGGTATTCCGTCCACCATGCGCCGCCCATGTCCGGGGTGGAAATGGCGAGCGTGCCGGTGCCGGAGTTGGTGATGAAAATGGTGATCTGCGCCGACGCACCGGCATTGATGTCCTGGTTGCCGAAATCACGGATCGTGCCCGCCGGCGACAGGTTGTGCGTAACCAGGGTGCCGCCCGCCGTGGTCTCATTTACCCGGATGATCGGTTGCGGCACGATTGCCTCACCCTGCAGGTTGATCTCGAACGGCGAAGTCCCCGAGTACGCCGCGTTGTGCGGTATCTCGATGGTGGCCGTGCTGACGCCGGCTGTGGTGCGATAGAACACCACGGTGAACGAAGTCGACTGGCCCGGAGGCAGCGGGTTCGTGAGCGCTGAGCCGTTGATGTAGAAGTCGGTCGGGTTGGAACCCACCTTGTTGAACGTGCCGAAGATGATGTTGGTGGGGCCGTTGTTCGTGATGTAGATGGTCAGCGGCGGCGACTGGGTGCTGACCGCGATCTGGCCGAAATTGCGCCCGCCGCCGACTGCCTGGCCGTCTGTGATCACCGGGCCGGTCGCGCCGGTTTCCTGCACCAGCATGTCCGCCGCCGGCTGTTCGATCAGCAGGTCGTCGAGGCACCAGCCGACGTTGACGATGCTGCTGTCGGTCGGCCCCATGCCGAAGCGGATCTGTACCACGGCGTTGCCCGCGGCCACCGACGAGATGTCGTGGTGGCAGGAAGTCCACGCACTGTCGTTGGTGGTCGAGCCAGAGGGCGCGGTCCACACGTCGGTCCACGATACGCCGTTGTTGGTGATCTGGATCTTGGCAACGTCGGAGGGCGACACGCCGATCCAGCGCCAGTAGCGCAGGCGCACGGTGGTTGCCGCCGCGCAGTTGATGGGCGGCGAGGTGGCCCATTCGGTGGACGACATGCTGTTCGGGTAGTCGCCACCGCGGTTGTGCCCCAGGATCATGTTGTCTGATGACGCGCTGTGGTCCGTGCCCGGCTCACTGCGGTTCGGACCCGTGCCCGTGTACGCCATGGCGACGCCGCGAGACCACTGGCCGGCTAACTGCCAACCTTTGTCGGTCGAAAAATCGTCCGTGAACGGCATGGCCGCCGGCGGCGGGAAGATCGTGATCTGGAACTGCTTCTGTGAGTTCTTGGCCGCGTTGTCCGTAACGGACACCGTGAAGGTGCTGGTGCCGGGGGTGGTCGGTGTGCCGGAAATTCGCAGGTCGTTGCCGACCGGGGCCGCACTCAGGCCCGCGGGCAGCGAGCCGCTGATCAGGTAGGAGGGCGATCCCTGCCAGGTGTACGGCGTGGCGCCGTTCACCGCGACGATGTCGGTGGAATAGAACGTGCCCTGCGCGCCTGTCGGCAGCGGCGAGGTGGTCGCGATCGCAAAACCCAGGTTGACCAGGTAGTCTTCCGTTTCGCCGTAAGTCAGCGCCGAAGATGGATTGGTCGGCGTGGAAGAGTAGGTAACGCGCACACGCAGACGCCGCAGGCCGCCGATGCCCGTGGGCGGGGTGAAGGTCATGTTGACCGGACCCGGCTGCGCCACAGTGGTGGCGGTGTAACAGACGCGTTCGTTGGCGTCGTCGAAGTCGCCATCGTTGTTGTAGTCGATCCAGACCGACGCGCCCATGTTGTAAGTATAGGTGCCGGTACCGAACGTGACCGTCACGGTATGCACACTGGCGGGAACCATGTTCGCCGGCGTCACCGTGCCGGTGTAGTCCGCATAGCAGGGCGAGGCCGTGCCCCCAGAGTTCAGCTTCTGCTGGATCGGCGATGCGCCGATCTTCAGCTCATAACTCTGGATGTGGAAGCCGTAGCCCGACAGATAGCTGTGCGACGGCGTCGGTGAATAGCCGCTGTAGGGCGGCTGCGCGGAAAGCGCCCCCGCCGCCAACGTCAGCAGCAGCGCCATCACCATGCCATGGGTTACTTTCATCTTTCAGTCTCCTCCCGAAACTGGCAGCCGAAATCAAGCCAACCACGTCCATGCCGCGGCGTTCCTCTTACGCCGCAGTGTTCGTGGTGAAGCTCGGCCGAAAATGTTCCGATCGCTACGCAGAGGTAAGCTTAACCACCGCAGGGACTTACTCAAATACTTTTTCGGTGCAAAATGTATGAGTTCGACCTTCGCTGAAAGGCTCGACGTAAACACAACAACCCGCCGTACTTACGGCGGGTTGTTGGCGTTGACTGTGTCTGATGTTACTCCGCCTGACGGCGGTGGAATCGTACACCGAAGGCGATCAGGGCCAGCAGCGCCAGTATCGCTACCGCCGGGCCACTGCCGCTTCCAGCACTGCAACCGCTGCTCTTGGCGATGCCGCGGCCGGTCAACGCGCCCGCAATGCCGATCGTGTACAGCTGCTCATCCGTTGCGCCACCGGCATCGGTGACCCGCACCGTAACCTTGAACTGACCACCGAAGCCCTGCGGGGTGCCGCTGATCTCTCCCGTGGGGGAAAGCGTCAGGCCGGCCGGCATTGTGCCGCTGTACACCGACCAGGTGTAAGGCGTGGTGCCTTGAACTGCGTTGAGCTGCACCGGGCCGTAGGCCGCGCCGGCCGTGCCGGCCGGCAGAGAGGTGGTGGTGATGGTCACGCCGCTGGGGTCGATCGCCGTGCCCATCACCTTCACGATGTAAGGGCTGGGCTGCGTGCTGTCGTCCTGTGTGAACTCGATCTGCGCGTCCTTGATGCCGCCCAGCGTCGGGTCGAAGGTGACGCCGATGGTTGCGCTGGCACCCGGCGCCACCGAGGTGACGTAGCCGGACAGGCTCAGGGCAAACGAGCCGGCGTTGGGGCCGGCCAGGGTCGGCGTGCCGAGGTTCAGGTCCAGCGTGCCGTTGTTCACGATGAAGATCGTGATCGGCGCGGTGGCGCCCGCCGAAACGTCAATGCTGCCGCAGTCGCGACCGCCGCCCGCAACGGCCGCATCGCCGCTGCCGATGTTGGCGCCGGCAGCGCTGCCCTCACGCACGCTGATCAGCGGCGAGTTGAGGATGCCGTTGCCGGTAACGTTCAGTACGTAGGGCGATCCGGTGGTCGGGTCGTCGTGGGTGAACTGCACGGTGGCGGTCTTGGCGCCCACGGAAGTGGGGTCGAAGGTGATCGAGAAGGTGGCGCTGGCGCCGATCGCGATCGTACCCGCAAAACCCGCGGTCTGCAGCTGGAACTCGCCGGGGTTCGTGCCCGCAAGCGTCGGCGTGCCCAGCGTCAGCGGGCCGGTGCCCGTGTTCTCCACGTAGATCACCGCTGCCGCCGTGGGCCCCGAGTTGTAGTCCCAGTCGCCGAAGTTGAGGATGCCGGTAGCCGGTGCCGGGTTGGGCAGGACAGCGCCGGAACCGTTGGTGGCGCGCACGGTGGCGATGCCCGAGGTGTTGGTGCCGTTGCCCGTCACGTTGATGATGAAGGGGCTGGGAGTGCTGGTGTCGTTGTGGGTGAAGCTGACGGTCGCGTTTTTCTGGCCGATCGAGGTCGGGTCAAAGGCGATCGTGAACGAGGTGGAATTGCCCGGCGTCACCGGCGACACGATGGTCGCCGTGTTCAGCACGAACTCGCCGGGATCGGCGCCGCCCAGCACCGGGGTGCCGACCGTGAGGTCGCTGGTGCCGGTGTTGTTGATCACGATGGTCAGCGGCGCGGTCGGGCCGGCCGTGACCAGCTGGTTGCCGAAGTCGCGCCCGCCGGATGCCGCCGCGTTGTGCGCAACGGACGGACCGCCGGCGCCCTCGGTGACGTTGACAGAGGGGCCCGGCGAGGTGCCGTTACCCAGCACCGGAACCTGGTAAGGCGAAGGCTTGGTGCCGTCCGTGTGCGGGATGCGCACGTAGGCATCCTTCACGCCGATGCTGCTGGGGTCAAATGCCACGGTGAACGTGGCGCTTGCCCCCGGCGCGATCGAGCTGGGCATGGAGGAGGTCACCACGTACTGGTCCCACCAGGTGCCGGCCATGTCGGGAGTCCCGAGGCCGAGCGCGCCCGTGCCGCTGTTCACGATGCAGATGGTGATCGGCGCGGTCGGGCCCGCGCTGATGTCCTGGTTGCCGAAATCGCGGATCGTGCCTGTGGCAGGGTCCTGGTGCGGGATGATGGTACCGGAGGAATTGGTGAGGCGCACCTCGATCACCGGCACAGGCTGGATCGCTTCACCTCGCACGTTGATTTCAAACGGAGTGGTACCCGAGCCGCTGGCATTGTGCTCGAGGTTGATGGTGGCCGTGCTGACGCCCACGGTCTGGCGGTAGAAGACGATGGTGAAGGTCGCGGTCTGGCCCACCGCCAGGGACGCGGGGAAACCGCCGGCATTGATGTAGAAGTCGGTGGGGTCCGAGCCGGTCTTGGTGATACCGGAGGGGAAGCTGATCGAGTTGGGGCCCATGTTCGATACCGCGATGGTCAGCGGGTTCGACTGGGTGCTGACGTTCACCTGGCCGAAGTCGCGCTGCCCGCCGACAGCCTCGTTGTCGGTGATGACGGTACCTGACACGCCGCCTTCACGGACCTCCATGTCCGGGCCCGGCTCTTCAATGGTGAAGTCGTCGATGCACCAGCCCACGTTCTGGATACTGCCGTCAGTGGGGCCGACGCCGAAACGGACCTGCACCACCGGGTTGCCCGCCGCCACGGCGGAGATGTCGTAGTACACCAGCGTCCAGGCCGTGTCGTTGACCGTCGAGCCGGAGGCCGGCACGTACACGTTGGTCCAGGTGCTGCCGTTGTTGGTGACCTGCACGATGCACTCGTCGTTGGGTGACACGCCCAGCCAGCGGTAGAACTTCAGACGCACGTTGGTCACGCCCGTGCAGTTGACCGGCGGTGAAACCGCCCACTCGGATGCTCCCATTCCGTTGGCGTAGTCGGCGCCGCGGTTGTGGCCGATAATCATGTTGTCCGCGGTGGACGTGTTGTCGGTGCCGGGCTCGCTGCGGTTCGGGCCGGTGGCTGAGCCCGTCACGGAATACGCGACTGCAGTGCCCCGCGACCAGCCTCCGGTCACCTGCCAGCCCTTGTCCGTGGAGAAATCGTCCGTGAACGGCATCGCCGCCGGTGGCGGCGCGACGTACACCGACATCTGTTTCTGGTAGGTGTCGCTCACCGCGTCCGTCACGCGCACGGTAAAGGTGTAGTTGCCCGCGGTGCCGCTGTTCGGCGTACCCGACAGGTTGTACGCATTGCCCACCTGGGCCAGGCTCAGGCCGGGCGGCAGCGTGCCGGAAATGAAGCTCCAGGTGTAGGGCGTGGTGCCCATGGTGGCCTGGATGTTCGTCGAGTACGCGGTCTGCTCCGCCGCCGTGGGAAGGTTGGACGGCGTGGTGATGCTCAGGCCATCGAAGGTGATGCGCATCGAGGGCACGTTGTTGCGCGTGTAGCTTGTCATGCCCGAGAAATCCCAGCTGTAGCCGCTGTCGCTGTAGCCGTACTTGGAACGCGCCGTGGACAGCTCGCGCCGGTAGGCGCCGCCGCCGGTAACGTAGCTGGTGCCGTCAATCGTGTAGTCGATCACCAGGTTGCTGCTGCCGTCCCACATGAACGGCGTGGTGAAGGTGAACGTGTACCAGCCTCCGACCGTAAACGCGCTCGGCGCCAGGGTGGTCGGTCCGTACACCTGGGTGAACCCGGTCTGCCAGCCGGTGGTTACCGAGGTGGCGGTAGTGTGCTTGATCCGGATGCGCAGGTTCTCGAGGTTCTTGCCAGGCAACTCCGAGCACTTGAACGCAATGGCCGAAATCGGCGCCGCGCCCGGCGCACCCGCTGCCATCAGCTCGCTCGCCAGGTACAGCGACTCCGTGCGGCAGTCGTGCCACCACGTATTGAATTCGTTGCCCGTGCCCGTGTAGCTGGTCTCCGTCTGGCCGGTCAGCACCTCGACCGTCAACTGCGCCGAAGCCGACGATGCGCAAAGCACCAGCAGCAACAGCAGGGCCCCCACCAGCCCCTTCCCTCTTCCGATTGACATGAAGTCCTCCACACCTCGTGTTTACCGCGTTTCCCGCGCATCCCACATGCGCGGGCCCAGGGACCAGCCCCCAAACCGGTTACCCTGTCACTGCTTCAGCCTGCCGGAGCGCCTCCGGCAACTGATCAACTGTCTTCGCGCGGTGCCACAGCCCCTCGAACAACATCCGCATGTTCTCCGCGAGGCCCTTGTTCGGCACCACCAGCCCCATTGACGTGCTGTCTTCTTCGGCCAGTTCAATCATAACAGACCGGCCGTCGATCACCATGAAGCGCAGCGGTACGCGCTCGATGAAACGTACGCAACCGCCCAGTTCTTCCGCGTTCTGGATCATTGCCGGCGCAACTACCGGGTCATCCAGCACGGCCAGATCGACCAGGTAGCGCAGCTTCACGCCGCGCTTGATCATGCTCAGATCCGCGGCCGTGTCCGGCCCCATCATCAGGGGCGCGCGCACTGCCACCACCAGTTCGCGCTCGGCGCTGTCGAACGCTTCGTTGACCACGCCGACCACCTGGCTCGAGCGCACCAGGCGGATGCCCAGGCTGCCCGGGTCGTCGCTGGGCGCATCCGGCGCCTTGACCGCCAGGTCCTTCATGTCGGCCTGGGACTGCGTCAGCGATTCCTCGACACTGCGGCGGTAGTTTTCGAAGGCCTGCTCGGGCGGGATGCCGCGGTACAGCTTGACGTCGCCCAGCACCAGCTCGGCGAAGCCGCGCTCAACCAGGCTGCTCAGCGCGCCGTAAACCTTGCTTTGGGGCACACCCGACTTGCGCACCACGCGCGAGGCGGGCGCGCGGTTTTCGCCCAGCAGCGCGAGGTACACCTGTGCCTCGTAGCCGCTGAGGCCCATCTTCTTTAACTTCTGAATCCACTCATCGCGGTTCACGCAGATCTCCGACGTAATTGACTCGAAACCCGGGACATGACTGGTCCCTGGGCGCCCGGTCTTCTCACGTCAAAAATCACTCGTTGAGCGGCGCGCGCGGACCTTCCTGGCGGGCAAAGCACATGCCCGTGTCGCGCGACTTGGTGGAGCGAGGCTTGTTCAGCAGTTGGCGCATAACTATTTTGTGCTCTTTAATGCTTCATCCTGCCCAGTGCAATGATTTTCCCTTGTTTCCAAGGCTTTTACCACGATTCTTTGTCCGTTGTGACAAACTTCCCGCACCCGCGTGCGCAACACACGGCCACTCAATGAGTTACAAGCGGGCACAGTTTCCATAATTTTTCCAACTCGCACTCCACAAATTTCGCTCGCCCCCGCAGCGCCCGGCTGCGCGTTCGTCGTCCTTCACCCGACGCGGGCTCTGCAAAAAAAAAGCGCCACGGCATACGCCGTGACGCCCCCGCATCGGGCAATGCGGGTGAGGAAACCTGTGCGAATGTCAGGCAGTGACGTGTGGATTGCCGGCGGCGGGCCCAGCGGCTTGGCCGCGAGCCAGTTCACGCTGCTGAAGCAGAGGCAGGATCAGCAGGGCGCCGCTCCACACGACGCACATGATCACCCCGAGCGCGGCATAAAACATGGTCCACCCTTTCTTGATCCGGCCACAAACAGATATTAGGACCTCAAGCTCTCGTAGTGTAGTGAATTGTGTCGAAAAATACCGGTCGTTGCGGGCATTCTGGACCTGTAAAATCCAACTTGCGCGCGCCAAAACCCTGCGTAACGTCACATCAAAGGGGCGCGACTTGTTCTCACAGACTTCCGAATACGCCATCCGCACCATGATCGAGATCGCCACCCGCCCGGGCGGCGGGCCCGTCATGTCGGCCGAGCTGGCTGAGCTGTTGGGCATTCCGCCCTCCTACCTGGCCAAGCTGCTGCAGTCCCTGGTGCGCACGCGTCTGCTGACTTCCGTGCGCGGCAAGCAGGGCGGCTTTTCGCTGGCGCGCTCGGCCGCGAGCATCAAGCTGCGCGACATCATCGCGCCCTTTGAGGACCTGCAGAAATACGAGGAATGCATCCTGGGCCAGCCGGTCTGCAGCGACGCAGGTGCCTGCCCCCTGCATCACTTCTGGTCCGACGTGCGGACGCGCTTCGTGGAAGAGATCAAGACCAAGAGCCTGCAGGACCTGACGGACTTCCAGCTAAGCAAGCTGAACACCATGAACGCCGGCCTGTTCAAAAGGTAGGCCGAGTCCCCGGCAAGAAGGCCCTCAAAAAGTAGGGAAGTAGGGACACGCAGCCGCGTGTCCCAGGGGAAAGGGATCTGGCTCGCGCCGAAGCCTTGGCGAAGGCGGGTGCCTGCCCCCTTTCGCCTGCCCGACATGCCCCAAGCCGTGGAGCCGACATCCTGTCTGCCACGTAGGGACACGCGGCGGCGTGTCCCTACCTCTTTGGCCCGTGGGGCAGACATCCTGTCTGCCATGGCAGGCTGGAAGCGCAATACTGCGGGGTTAAGGAGTTTCGCGGCAGACTCCGACGTGCAGATTGTATCGGCAGTCAGGCGCGGAGCGCCGTAACAATTGTTAGCCCCGCCGGTTGGCGCCTAGCGCAGCGAGGCGCCAACAAGGCGGGGGTTACGGGCAAAAGAGGTTTGAGAGGCGCGGAGCGCCGGCACAACGGCCGCTTGCGGCCGATCGGTCCTCGCGGCAAGCGCCGCGAGTGTGTCGGCGCTCCGCGCCTTTGATCGTTCTTCCGCCGATTACCCCCACCGAACGCCGGAGGCGTTCGGTGGGGGCTTCCACTGTGCAGGCGCTCCGCGCCACTGAGCTAAACCGACGACTGTTTCGCCTTTAACCCCGCAGTATTGGGCTGGAAGCCTGCCCCACGGGTCTCTACTTCTTGCGCGGCCGTCCGCGCGGACGAATCGTTGACTCCAGCCCCAGGTGGAAGTGGTTGGTCATCAACACCCAGCCCAGCAGGCGCATGGTGAATCGCTCGCAGGCCCGCCCTGAGTTCATCGAAGGGCCAGGGAAAGGATGCGCTCAAGGGCCGCAAAGCCTGCCCGCCGGCCTGTCCACTGAAGCTTCAGCGAAGGTGGAAGCCGAGGCGAAGGCTGGGTCTTCGGGCTTGTGGAATACTTTAGCCCGGCCGCTACCACGGTTGATAACGTGGAAGCAGATGCCACCGCAGGCTGCGCGAAGAGGTCGAGCCATACCCGGACGCTACCAACTGTACAGAATACATCAAGATAAAGGAGCCTGACCCCTTTTTAGTTCCAAGACCAAGAGCCTGCAGGACCTGACGGACTTCCAGCTAAGCAAGCTGAACACCATGAACGCCGGCCTGTTCAAAAAGGTAGGCCGAGTCCCCGGCAAGAAGTCCCTCAACAAGTAGGGACGCGGCACAGGTATTCCCGCCTGTGTCGCAGGCCTACTTCAGTTCCAGGTGCGGGTGATCCTTGAAGAACTCCGGGAACGCCGGCAGTTCCTCTTTAGTCGGACGCATGCCCGTGGCGCCCATGTCCATCCCCTTTTCCTTCTTGGATACCACCACGCTGCGCCGGATGAAGCCCCGGAAAATGCGCACGCGCTTGAACTCTTCCATGCGCTCCACGATCGGGCCCGCCGCCTGCGACGACCAGCTCAGCAACTGTTCAACCATGCTGTCCGCCGTGGTGGCTGGGTCGCGCAGCAGCGCCAGGATCGCCACCGAAGGTTTCTGGCCGCCGATGGTGTACTCGGTGTCCGTGAACGTCCGCGAGGTAGCGGACATGGTCTTGTGCGGAAAGATGAACAGGAACGGCCGCGTGAAAACGGCCGTGCAGTCCCCGATTCCGGATTCAAAGAACCAGGTAGCCTTGGAAATGATGGCGTAGTCCGTCCCGGCCGAAACAGCCATGCGCAGTCTCCAGAGATGTGAGTGCAGGCCAAGCCTAACATGAATGAAGCACGCGATACACAGGATGAAATCGGCGGGCAGCAGCCCCGGCCGAAAAACGCGCAGGATCGCGCGGCAGCGGATCAAAGGGGTCCAGTGTCTTCTTTGGCTGCTCCGTTGGCTGGTTTGGAGTGGTTCCTCCTGTTGGTTGGTCTCTAGAGTACAATCAGGAACACCAGCAGGACGCAGACACAGGCTGTGGTGCCTATGCCTGGCAGCAGGAAGTAAAACACCCAGTCGTCCCACCAGTGGCCGTGGTGGAAGTGGGCTCCGGCCTTTACTTGCCTCAGTAGCTTCAGGTGCTCGCCGTGGGCTTTGGCCAGCTCTTCGAGCTGCTTGCGCTCCACGTGCAGCAGTACTACCTGGGTGGGCTGGTTGCCGGCCTGCAGGTGCCTTAGCTCGGGCACCTCGGCGCGGCGCAGCAGCTCGAGCTCGCGGGTGGTGGGTTTCTGGTAGGCGCCCTTCTGCTGGGCGGCAAGGGGCGCGGCGACCAGCAGCAGCACGAGCAGCAGGATCAGGTTTCGCATGGTCCGGTCTCCGGATGGGATTGGGCCCTGCCTTAGTTTACCCCTTCGCACCGCCCCGCGCGCCTATTCTTTGGGTGTTGCGAGCAGTGTGAAGCGGCCGGTCTGCTTCCAGGAGTGCTCGAACTGGCCGGCCGCGCTTACCAGCGCGCCGCGCAGGGGTCCTGCAGCAGCACCCAGTCGTTCACCGGGTCGTAGCCCGTCACCAGCACGAAGTGGTTGTTTCCCCACCCAGCCCCAAGGCCACCACCAGCGGGCGGCCGCGATCCAGGTGGTAATACAGGCCGCGGATGGTGTGGGTCAGCGCGCCCTCGAACAATGCAACCTCGAGGCCCTCGGCCTTCAGGTAATCCTCAAGGTCGGCGCCGGTCAGCCCCTGCTGGCTGTCGGCCTTTTCGCGCAGGGGCGCGGCCTTGGCGGCGTCGGCCGGGTGGCCGTAGTACGCCAGCAGCATGGAAAGGGCGGAAACGCCGCAGTCGTAGCGGTCGTCCTGCAGCACCACGGGCACGTGCAGCACCACGGCCTCGGGCGAGAGCTTGGCCTCGCGCAGGGGCGTGCCGGTCTGGAAGGCCGCACAGCCGGAAAGCAGCAACAGCAGGCAAAGGGCGCGCATGGCCAAATTGGCGCAGGCGCGGGTGGCGGTGTCAATGGATTTACGCGAAGAGGTGAAGGGGGCGAAGTTCGCGAAGAGTCAATTGGCCGGCGGATCTCGTTCGTGGTGTACGTACCCGCGGGCCTGACCAAAGGCTTTACTGTCAGGATTTACAGGATGTTAGAGGAGGCGGGATCATGGTGGCCAGGGCCATCTGGAACCCGTGTCCACTTACTCCTGTTCATCCTGACCGAATGCAGTTGGCTGTCCGCGCGTTCTTCGCGGACTTCGCCCCCTTCGCACCTTCGCGTGAAGCAGTTGTGCGGGCGGAACGCCCGCGCTCCTACTGCTTGGCCTGGCGTTGCTTGTCGGTGGTTTCGTAGGCGTCGATGATGCGCTGCACCATGTCGTCTCGCACGATGTCCGCGTTGCCGAGGCGGCAGATGCGCACGCCCTCAACACCGTCCAGGCGGCCGATCACGTCCACCAGGCCCGATTTCTGGCCCTCGGGCAGGTCGGTCTGGCTGATGTCGCCCGTCACCACCGCCTTACTGCGGCGGCCCAGGCGCGTCAGGAACATCAGCATCTGCTTGGGCGTGGTGTTCTGCGCTTCGTCGAGCAGGATGAACGCGCGGTCCAGCGTGCGGCCGCGCATGTAGGCCAGCGGTGCGACCTCGATGACGTCGCGCTCGATGTAACGCTGGATCTGCTGCATGGGCAGCATGGCGCCCAGCGCGTCGAAAATCGGGCGCAGGTACGGGTTCACCTTGGCCTGGTAGTCGCCGGGCAGGAAGCCGAGTTTTTTCGCCGGCCTCAACGGCGGGGCGCACCAGCACCAGCTTGCTGACGTTGCCATGGATCAGCGCCGCCACGGCCATGCTGGTGGCCAGGAAAGTCTTGCCGGTGCCGGCCGGGCCGACGCCGAAGGTTACGTTGCAGGTCTTGATGGCATCTAGGTACGCGGCCTGGCCCGGCGTCATGGGCTTGGCGCCCTGCAGGCCGAGCGGCTTGATCTCGGCGTCGGAGTCGCCCTCGGGCGCATCGAGGCGCAGCAGCGCGCTTTCGATGTCGTTGGTGCGCAGCTGGCCGTACTTGCGGACCTTTTCGATCAGCGTAAGCAGGGCGACGTAGGCATCGAGCACGCTCTGCTCGTCGCCGGCGATGCGCAGGTTGTTGTCGCGCGCGAAGATTTTGACGTCGAAGTGGCCGCGGATCATCTTGAGGTGACGATCGCGCTCACCGAAGAGAGCGTAAGCCTCTTCTTTATCGCGCAGTCGTATGGACTTTTCCATGAAGCCGTTCGGGGAGTGGTGGTTGGAGCCGCGACGCTCGAGTGTTTTTCCCATGAGCTCTATTCTAGCCCGTGTGGCTGTTTCCGCCACACCACATTTCGCGTGTTAGCGGCCTGTGGAGAAGTTCGGCGGCCCGCGTTCGGGACCGCGTTAAGTCGGCCACAGGGCCAACACCAGAATCAGCAGCGGGCCGGTCAGCATGAAGTTATCCATGATGTCCATGACCCCGCCAAAAGAAGGAACGAGATGGCCGCTGTCTTTGATTCCCGCGGCCCGCTTGAATCCGCTTTCGACCAGGTCGCCTGCCTGGGCCGCAATCCCCACGAATGCCCCGAGGATGCCGCCGTACCACCACTCAACGAACACCCGTTTCAGGGCGCCGCCGGTGACCCAGTCACCCCAGTAGAACGCCAGGGCGCCGCCCGCCGCGCTGAACAGCAGGCCGAACAGCGCGCCCTCGATGGTTTTGCCCTTGCTGAGGTACGGGATCAGCTTGTGACGGCCGAGCATGCTGCCCATCAGGTACGCGCCCACGTCGCCGAGGCGGCTGGCGGCCAGCAGGAAGTAGACCAGCCATTCGCCCGTGGTGGGCACCCGGCGGATCCAGAGGATCACGGCGATGGGCAGCACCAGGTACAGGAACATGCCCAGGTTGTTGTTGATGCGCGGGCTGAGGTTGCTGACGTCGGAACGTGTCAGGCCGACCAGCGAGTAGATCACGGCCGCAGCCAGCGGCATCACCAGGGTGAGCTGACGGAAGCTGACCGGCACCCAGAACAGGTGGTTTGGCGCTGCATCGCCCCACAGGGGCGCGAAGGCGCCGATGCGCGGAGGCTCGGCCACCAACTGCACGTAGCACATCACCACCGCGACGGTGATGTAAAGCAGGCCGGTGTCCAGCGGCAGGCCGCGGGCGCGGAACATGCGTCCCATCTCGTAGACGCCGCCCCAGCACATCAGCAGGCAGAGAGCAAAGAAGCCCCAGGTGACGTTTGCGTAGTGGTCCAGTGCCAGCAGACCCACCAGCGCAAAGAACATCGAGAAGCCGAACAGGAATCGTTTTCCCATGGGGCGCAGACGTTAGCAAACCGTCACGCGGGTGTCGTCAGGTGACCAACAGCTGCAGGCCCTTCAGGTACTCGCCGTCTGGATAATGCAGGCCGATGGTGTGGTCGGGCGCCTGGCTTAACTGGCGCAGGATGCGGGCGTCGCGCCCGGCGTCGGCGGCCGCGACGGCTACCACCTCGCGGAACAGCTCGCGCGTGACGTGGCCGCTGCATGAGAAGGTGAACAGCATCCCGCCCGGGCGAATCAACTGGAAACCCAGCAAGTTGACGTCTTTGTAGGCGCCCAGGGCCTTGTCCACCGCGGCCGCGCTGGGCGCGAATTTAGGCGGGTCGAGAATCACGCAGTCGAACTGCCGGCCGGCATCGCGCAACTTGCGCAGCTCGTCAAAGGCGTTGCCCTGGATGTATTCGATGCCGCTCAGCCCGTTCAACTCGGCGTTGCGGCGCGCCAGCGCCAGCGCGTCCGCCGACTGGTCGAGCTGGGTGACGCTGCCCGCGCCGGCCCTGGCGGCGTGCAGGCCGAAGCCGCCTGTGTAGCAGAAGACGTTGAGGACGCTGTCGCCGGGGCGCACCGATTCGCATACCAGCTGGCGGTTCACGGCCTGATCGAGATACGCGCCGGTCTTGTGGCCGCCGTGCAGGTCGGCCAGCAGGCGCAGGCCGGAATCGTCGAATTCGACCAGCTCGGGTGGCGCTGCGCCGCGAAGCGTGCCGGTGACGAGCTCGAGGCCTTCCTTGCGGCGCACCTCGACGTCGCTGCGTTCATGGAAGCCCTGGGCGGGCAGCAGCTTCATGGCGGCGTTGACGATGGCGTCTTTCCAGCGCTCGGCGCCGGCGCTGAGGAACTGGCCGACGTGCCAGCCTGCGTAGTGGTCGATCACCAGGCCGGGCAGGCCGTCGTTTTCGGCGTTACAGAGGCGGAGGGCGGCGGCCGGCTTCAGCAGGCCGAGGCGACGGCGCAGCTCGAGGGCCGCGTGCAGGCGGCGCTCGAAGAAGGCCTGGTCGATGGCTTCATCCGGGTCGAAGCTCCAGGCGCGTACGCGGATCTGGGAGTGCGGCGACCAGGCGCCCCGCGCCAGCCATTCACCACGGGATGAGACCAGCTCCACGGTCTCGCCGGGCGCGGGCTCGCCGGTGACGGCCGCGATGGAGCCGGCGAACACCCAGGGGTGGCGCAGCAGCAGAGAGCGTTCCCGCCCGCGTTTGAGCACGACGTCCATGGGGAAGGCTTAGCAGCCGCGCGGGCAAACAAAAGGGGCGGGCTGATGCCCGCCCCCTTGGTCCTCCACCCCTCCACTACTTGCGCTTGAAGGGCTTTTTCTCGTACTTCTCGCCGTTGGCTTTGGCGCGTTCCGCCTTGCGGTCTTCGCGGCGTTCCCACTGGCCCTTGGTCAATTCTTCGGTTTCTTCATCGCGGCGCGGCGGCGCGGCGTTTTCGTTCGCCGGGCCGTTGTTCGGAGTACCATTGCCGGGGCCGTTGTTGTTGCGGGCGTCGGGCGCCGGCTGGGGCGGCTGCTCGGGCTCCGGCTCCACGTTGCGCACGATGTGGCGCACGCGCTGGAAGGTCTGCTGTACCTTCCAGTAAGCGCCGGCCGTGCCTTCCACGCCGGCGTCGCCGATCGCGCCGGCCTTGCGCGGCTCACGGCCGTCCGCGCCGGTAGGCAGGCAGATCAACTGGCCCGTGCTCGTGGTAAGGAACAGCTGGTCGTCATCGGCCGCGGGCTCGGCCATGAAGCGCATGCCCTTGAAGTTGTAGGCCCAGATCAGCGCGCCGGTGTGTTCCTCGAGGGCGCACACCAGGCCGTTGCTGCCGGCCAGCAGCACCAGGCCGCGCCACGCAACGGGGCGGGTGAACTCAACGCCCGCGTCGGCCAGTTTCAGCGACCAGCGCGCCTTGCCCAGCAGCGGATCGACGCAGACAACGCAGCCGGCGTAAGCGAAGAAGACGTTGGCGTGGGAAACACCTGGGCGCAGGCCCTGGAAATCCAGCGTGCTGCGCGGACCGGCCAGCGCGGCTGCTTTGCCACTCGGTTTCACGCTGGGCTTCTCGACCAGCGCGATGCGGCGGTCCTTGGCGGCAACCAGCGTGGGCGCGTCGGGCTCGGCATCCGTGACGGTCTCGCGCTCGCTGCGACGGCGCTCTTTCACGCTGCTTTCCTTGATGCCGTCAGCGCCCTTGCCGTCCCAGGTGGTGGCGACCAGCAGGCCCCAGGGCGTGGCCACCGGCGCGGATACCGCGCCGACACTGGCGCTCCATTGCTTCTTGCCCTTCTTGCTTTCCAGGCGGGTGAGGTTGCCGTCGGCGCTGGTGATGAACACGTTGTCGTCCATGATCACCGGCGCGGTCAGAACACCCTGGGCGCCGACGTCGGTGCTCCACTTCGCGCTGCCCTGCTCGGCGTCGTGCAGTGTGACCTCCCAGGTTGACTTGCTGCGGTAGGAGGTGGCGACCAGCTGGTCCTTCACGTCGGGCGCGCAGTCCACCGTGGACGCCAGCCACTTGCTGTAGGTGTTGGCGCCGTCGCTCACCCGCACGCGCTCGAGGGTGCAGCTGTAGGTCGTGTAATAGGCGTGCCCAAGCGAAATCACGATGTTCGAGATGCCGGAATCCTTGCTGCTGGTCGTCCACTTGCGTTTGCCGGTGGCGACGTCGTAGCCGTAGACGCTGGAGGCACGGCCGGAACCCACAACCACCATGCCGTTGCTGGCGGCCGGCGTGCGCGGGTTGTCGTGGGCAACGCGCGCGACCCAGGCTTCGTCGGTGGTGTGTCCGACCATGAAGTGGAGACCGTCGCCGGCCACCGCCCCCTCGGCGGCGAGGTTCACGGGAATGGCCAGCGCATTGAGGTCGAGCACCCGGTCAACCTCGGGCGCCGGCTTCTCCGTCTTTGCCTGCGGCGGATCGTCGGCATGGATGGCAAGCGTGGAACCGGCGGCCAGCACGCAAGCAGCGGCGGCAGCCTGAAAGGCCGTGCGGTGGAGAAATTTCATGAAGGTGTCCCGGAAGGGGAGGACGGGGTCTACGCACACTGAACGTACCCCGTCGGCCGGGAAACGCCAAACTCGGCGAGCGCGGGGCTTAGCGAATCTTTGCAGAGTTGAACCGGCTTCGCGGATCGGCGAGTGGGCTACTCTTCGGAAAGATAGAACTTGTTCTGGAACAGCTCACGCATGGCCTTGACCGCGTCGGCGGCGTCGCTGCCGTCGGCCTCGACCTTGAGGCGAGTGCCTTTCTCAGCGGCGAGCATGATGACGTCGATGATGCTCTTGGCGTTGCAGCGCTGCTCGCCCTTTACCAGGTAGATTTCCGAGCCGAAGCGAGACGCGGTCTCGATCACCTTCATGGCCGGTCGCTGGTGAAGGCCGTACTTGTTCAGCAGTTCGACTTCTGCGGTAACAGGCATGCGCGCTCCGGGGAACGAGTCTACATAGACCGGCAACGCCAGAGAATCAAGGGCTGTGGAATACCCGCCCACTGGCCGGGGGTTTGATTGCGGCTATTGTTGTTGGTCCGGGCGACTTACACACGAGAAAACGATGACCGTACCTGTTTACCTGGTGGCCGGCTTTCTGGGTTCCGGCAAGACCACGCTGATGAAGCAGCTGCTTGAGCACCTGAACGCCCGCGGCGAGAAGCCGCTGGTGCTGATGAACGAATTCGGTGAATCCAACATCGACAACGAACTGCTGGAAGGCAGCAACGCGCAGATGCGCGAGCTGATCGACGGCTGCATCTGCTGCACCAGCAAGACCGAGCTGACCAAGACCCTGTACGACATCGTCACCAACGACCAGCCTTCGTCCATCCTGATGGAAGCCACCGGCCTGGCCGACCCGGTCGAGGTGCTGGACATCTGCACGCTGCCCAACCTGCTGGAGCGCCTGAGCCTGCGCACCATCGTCAGCGTGGTTGACGCCAACCGCTGGGGCAAGGTGCCCCAGGCCGAGGCCCTGATGAAGCGCCAGGCCAAGTACGCCGACATCCTGCTGCTCAACAAGACCGACGTGGTGGACCCCGCCACCGTGGACGAGGTCGAAAAACACCTGCGCGCCCTCAACGAGCGCGCGGCCTTGCACCGCACCGTGCGCGCCGCCATCGACCCGGAGCACGTGCTGGGCGCCGAGGGCACCGAAGTGGTCAATGATGGCAAGGACCACAGCCACTGCGACCACGAGCACGACCACTGCGAGCACACCCACGATCACCACGTGCACCACAAGCACGATCATTCCCACGACCACTACCTCAGCTTCACCGTGCGGCCGAAGGGCAAGGCCGACAAGGCGAAGTTCAACGACTTCCTGAACGAAGGCGTGCCGGGCCTGCTGCGCCTCAAGGGCTTCCTGCAGGTGGAGGGGGTTGAGCCCCAGGCCATCCTGCAGTGGACCGCCGGCCACTGGGAACTGATCCCGCGGCCGCAGGTGCTGAAGCCGAAGCCGGACGTGCTGGTGTTCATCGGTGAAGGGCTGGACCGGCACGCGCTGATCCACAAGCTGGAAGCCACGGGCCTGGAGTTCGACGCCAGCGAGCACGAGGGCCATCACCACGAGCACGACCACGACCACGGCCACGCGCACCACCATCATCACTAGGAGCCGATGATGTTGAAGCTGGTGACAGCCGTGGTTTGCGAGTCGGCATCCGAAGCTGCGCCATACACGTTGATCAGGGTGCGCAAGCGTTGGCGCACGCCTCCGGCCGAGTTGTGCGTCTATCTGGAAGTGCTGAACGCGACGGGTGAGCCGTACGATGTGGCGGCGCAAATCCGCCGCAAATCCACCATTGTGGCGGCGTTCGAGACGGAACTTGTGCTGATGTCCAAGCGGGACCTGGACGAAGTCATCTTGACGCTGCCGCTGGAAGGCCTTGAACCAAGGACCTACGGCATCAACTTGTTGCTGAACGGCGTGGTGGCGGATACTTTATGGGTGGACTTCGGACATCCGGAGGCTGCGATATGAGCAAGAAACCTGTCAGAAAAGCCACCGTTCGCTACACCGTCTGGCCCGAGAACGGCCCGCCAAAGTCATTCGGCCCAACAGAGATGCAGTCGACCTACTACCCACATCCCAAAGAAGACGATCGTGCCGAGGGCAGAAAGAAGCCCGCTTGAAGACGGTGACCACGCACGCGGCGGGTTGCCCGCCGCGTTCTTCTTTAACCGGCCTTGGGGGCTATATTCGGCGCCATGAGCATTGAATGGCTGGAAGCGGAATCCGCAATTGACGAACGCGTGGCGCTGCAGGCCCAGCGCGAGAAGCTGGAGGCCGCCTACGACGCAAATCCCGGCGACGCCGAGGCTGCGCTGCGCCTGGTCAACGTGCTGGACCAGATCGGCGTGCCCGCGCAGGAAATGGCCGCGCGCATCGAGCGCGCCTTTGAGGCCAACCCCAACGACCCGGCGCTGATGGCGTGGCTCGGCCAGCTGGCCTACCGCATGGGCCAGCTCAAGCTCGCCATGCTGACCTTGAAACACGCGATCAGCCTGGACCCCGAAGACACCCTGGCCAACTTCACCCTGGGCCAGTGCATGCTGTACGCCGGGACGTTCGAAGACGCCCTGCACTACGCCAAGCGCGCCTGGGACACCGGCCAGGCCGCCTACTACCGCAAGGAAATCAGCCGCCTGTACTGCATCGCGCTGGTGCGCCTGCGCCGCTTTGACGAGGCCTACGAGTTCCAGAAAGAACAGCTGGCTGAGCGGCCGGACGACAGCCAGACCGTGATCGACACCGCGGACCTGCTGGGCGAAATGGGCCGCGATGACGAAGCCCGCAAGCTGCTGCTGGATGCGCACGACAAGAAGCCGGCCGACACCGACCTGCTGTTCCGCCTGGCGGTCGCGCACTTTGAAAGCAACGACTTCGCCGGCGCGATCGAGTGGGCCGACAAGGTGCTGGCGGCTGACGCCCAGCACCTGGAAGGCTGGAACCTGCGTGCCCAGGCCAAGTTCAAGCTGGGGCTGTTCGAGGGAGCAATCGCGGACCACTGCATGATCCTGGAGCTCAGCAAGAGCATGCCCCTGGACCAGAGTTTTATCGCCAGCTGCTACGAGGGCATGGGGCGCAAGGCCGACGCCATCGCGGCGCTGAAGCAGGGGCTGATCGAGGCCAAGGACTGGCCGGACCGCAAGCGCGCCTATCAGCAGCACCTGGACCGGCTGCAGATCGTGACGCCCGACCAGCAGAAGAAGAAGCACAACCTGGGCCCCAACGACCCCTGCTGGTGCGGCAGCGGCAAGAAGCTGAAGAAGTGCCATGGATAGCTGTTGGCTATTGGCTGTTAGCTACTGGCTTACGGCCAACAGCCAATAGCCAACCACTACTGTCCGGTTAACTTTTCAGCTGTTGGCTGGCAAGGCTTTGGTTTAGGGGTGTTTCGGTTCATGGGCTAGTGTATCGATTTCATTTTGCGGTGCCTTTGTCGGCATGATCCTTCCACCTCATGGTGGAGGGTACGCGCCTATGAACCGCGGCCGAACGGTCTTTGCCCAACTTCTCGACTTCCTGCCCAAGCGCGAGTTCGACCGATTCGTCGCCCAACGCGGTGGCAACCACCGGGTCAAGCGTTTCTCCTGCTTCGACCAGTTTCTCGCGCTGGCCTTCGCGCAGTTGACCTCCCGCGACAGCCTGCGCGACATCGTCACTTGCCTCGGCGCGATGAAGCCCAAACTTTATCACGCCGGCTTTCGCGGCAGCGTGTCGCGCAGCACCCTGGCCGACGCCAACGAGCGTCGCGACTGGCGCATCTTCAGCGACCTGGCGCAAACCCTGATCACCCGTGCGAGATCGCTCTACGCGGGCGAGCCCTTCGCCTTCGATCTGGACCGGACCGTCTACGCCTTCGACTCCACCACCATAGACCTCTGCCTCTCGCTGTTTCCCTGGGCGCAGTTCCGCCGCCGCAAGAGCGCGGTCAAGCTCCACACGCTGCTGGACCTGCGCGGCAACATCCCGACATTCGTGCATGTCTCCAGCGGCGCCATGGCCGACGTGCGAGCCCTGGACGTTCTGCCGCTCGAGGCCGGCGCGATCTACGTGCTGGACCGCGGCTACATCGACTTCGCGCGCCTGTACCGCTTCACCGGGCACGGCGCCTTCTTCATCGTGCGCTCCAGGAAGAAGCTCGACTTCGCCACCCGCAACTACAGCAGAGTGGACAAGTCAACCAGCGTGTGCAGCGACAGTGTCATCCGGCTGCGTGGCCCAAAGAGCAAGGGACTGTACCCGGAGCGGCTGCGGCGGATCAGCTTCTTTGCCGAGGACATCGGCAAGCGGCTGGTGTTCCTGACCAACAACTTCACGCTGCCCGCGGAGGTGATCGCTGCGCTGTACAAACAGCGCTGGCAGGTGGAGCTGTTCTTCAAGTGGATCAAGCAGAACCTGAGGATCAAGGCGTTCTACGGCACTTCGCCGAACGCGGTGAAGACGCAGGTTTGGATTGCGGTGTGCGTGTATCTGCTGGTGGCGATCGCGCGCAAGGAGTTGAAGGTGGAGCGAAGCCTGAGTGAAATGATGCAAATCCTCAGCATTTCACTTTTCGAGCGAACGCCTATTTCAACGGCCTTCGCAGCCGATCCGCCGGAAACGGAAGCAAGCGAGTGTCGTAACCAGCGGTCACTGTTTAACTTATGACCGGACAGTAGTGATAGCCAACAGCCAATAAAGCTGGCCTGCAACCTGCCTCCGTTTTCACTCTGCGACGTGCCCGGGCGTGTGACGCGCCGGGCGCTGGTTGAGCCCGACGGGCCGGCGGCGTGGGCTGCGTGCAGTCACCACGTTCCGTGAACGGATTCTGAACCGGCGGGGAGATCGGTTTCGCACCTGGTTATAGCTCAGCGGCAGAGCACCGGATTTGAGATCCGGCAGTCGCGGGTTCGACTCCCGCTAACTAGCCCAGTGTCCCTGAACAGGACACACCAGCCTTTAACGCTGGCTTTTGGATCGGTCCCAGAAGGCCGAAACACCTGTGCCGGAAGGGGGTGGCGAAGCGCGAGGCCCGTCCTTGACCCGTCAAGGACAACACGGGAAGAGACTCTGCAGCACGCGGATTCCGACTTGCGGAGAAAGGGCCGAAGGAACGCTGGAACCGGGCCGAGAGCGAACGATACGCGAAGCAGCATGGTCGCAAGTCGTCCGCCGAAGCCTTGGCGAAGGCGGATCCTGACGCCTGAGTACCGACAGTCTCAAGCAGTGCTCCGTTTCAGACGTGCGGCCGAACGCCCAGCTGCCCCTGAAAGGCCCCCAGCCCCGCCCGGAAGGGCGGGGGAGCTGCCAACCGGCAATCGAGATTCTCCCCGATCAGCCCCGGCGTTGTGGCCAGGCGCGTAGCTGCCAACCGGCAATCGAACACTTCCCTGATCTCCCCGGCCTGCCGGCCGGGGCTGAAACCGGCCTCCGTTCTCTTGACGTGTCAATATTCGCCCTGTCGAAAGGGGGCCAGCCATGTTCATCTTCCGCAAGTTCAAGGTTGCAGCACACGAGCGCGCCCTGGTGTTCCAGGAGGGCGAGTTCCGCGCGCTGCTGATGCCGGGCAAGCACAAGCTGCTTGACCCGCTGCGCAAGCTGAAGGTCGAGAAGGTCAACCTGCGCGAAGTCTACTTCAAGCACGAGAACCTCGACGTCCTCGCGCGCGAGTTCCTGCTGCGCAAGAACCTCGACGGCGAGGTCAAGGTACTCGAACTCGCCGACCACGAGCGCGCCTTCGTGTTCGTTGACGGCCGCTTCGACCGCATCCTCAAGCCGGGCCTGCACGTGCTGTGGGTCGCCCTGCGCAAGGTACGCGTCGATGTGGTCGACACGCGCGAGCCGGTCTACGCCTCGGCCGACCTGCCGCGCATCGTGCGCGGCAGCACGCTTGAGGAAGAGGCCAACGTGCTCGACCTCAAGGACCACGAGCGCGCGCTGGTGTGGGTGGACAACCGCTTCCGCGTGGCGCTGCGCCCGGGCCTGTACCTGCTCTGGAAGGGCCTGCACGACACGCGCGTCGAGGTGGTGGACGCCTCGGGCGTGCTGCTCAATCACCGCGAGCAGGCGGCCGTGCTCGGTAACGGCAACACGCAGTACGTGCTGAACCCGTTCACGGTCGATGCCGGCCAGGTCGGCCTGTGGTTCCTGGACGGCTCGTTCATGGGCCTGCTGAAGCCGGGCACCCACGCGTTCTGGACGGGCATGGGCAAGCTGAAGCTGCTGCTGGTCGAGCTGCGCGAGCGCACGCTCGACATCTCGGGCCAGGAGATCATGACCAACGACAAGGTCACGCTGCGCATGAATGCCGTGCTGACCTACCGCGTCACGGACGCGCTGAAGTCGGTCACGGTCACCGAGGACGCGGCGCAGGCCCTGTACCGCGAGTCGCAGCTCGCCCTGCGCGCGGTGGTCGGCGCCCGTGAGCTGGACACGCTGCTCACGGACAAGGACGCCGTGGCCGGCGAGCTAGAGGCTATCGTGAAGGCCAAGGCCCCGGAGTTCGGCCTCGAGGTGCGTTCGCTCGGCATTCGGGACATCATCCTGCCGGGCGAGATGAAGGAGCTGATGAACAAGGTAACGGAGGCCAAGAAGGCCGCCGAGGCCGCGCTCATCAACCGCCGCGAGGAGACGGCCGCCGCACGCATGCAGGCCAACACGGCGAAGATCCTCGAGGGCAACCCGGTGCTCATGAAGCTGCGTGAGCTGGAGGTGCTCGAGAAGGTTGCCGAGAAGTCCAACCTGACGGTCGTGCTCGGAGACGGCGGCCTGAAGGATCGCGTCACCAAGCTGCTGTAGCCAACGCCCCCGTGAAAGCGGGGGTGTTTCGTTTGCCCGGACGATCGGCATGGTGGTGCGGACGTGCTGTCATTCACAGTCTTCTCTTCGCGGGATACTTATGGGCAGGTCGCAAGGGCTGCCCGCGGGGTACCCGGCGATACCAACGAGAGGAGACTGGATCATGAGCCAAACCGATACCCTGGACGCCATCGAAACTTTGCGTACCCGCCAGCAGGCCACCTGGGCGTCCGGCGACTACGCCCGCATCGGCGTGACACTGCAGATCGTGGGCGAGACCCTGTGCGAAGCCATGGACCTGCGCGCCGGCAGCCGCGTGCTCGACGTCGCCGCCGGCAACGGCAACGCCACCCTGGCCGCGGCGCGCCGTTTCTGTGACGTCGTTTCAAGCGACTACGTGCCCGCCCTGCTGGCCGGTGGTGAAGAGCGCGCCCGCGCCGAGGGGCAGGATATCCGCTTCGTGGAAGCCGTCGCTGAGTCGCTGCCTTTCGAAGACGACTCCTTCGACGCCGTGATGTCCACCTTCGGCGTGATGTTCGCGGCCGACCACCAACGCGCCGCCGCCGAGATGCTGCGGGTTTGCAAGCCGGGCGGCGTGATCGGCATGGCCAACTGGACGCCGGCCGGCTTCATTGGCCAGCTGTTCAAGGTGGTCGGGCGCCATGTGCCGCCCCCGCCTCAGGCGGTGTCGCCGCTGCGCTGGGGCACCGAAGAGGGCCTGCGCGAGTACTTCAAGCCGCAGGATGCGTTGCTGGACGTCACGCCGCGCATCTACACCTTCCGCTACCTGACGGCTGAGCACTTCATCGACGTCTTCCGCACCTGGTACGGGCCTGTGTTGAAGGCGTTTGCGGCCCTGGGCCCGGACAAGGGCAAGGCGCTGGAGGCCGACCTGCTCGCACTGCTGAACGAATGGAACCGCAGCGGCGACGACAGCCTGGTGGTCCCGGCCGAGTACGCCGAAGTGCTGGTCACGATGGAGTAACCGCCGGCCGGCAGCAAATGAACAAGGGAGAGCTCACGGGCTCTCCCTTGCGCATTTGACACGGGACGTCGCTAGTTGCCGCGCTGCTGCTCGGCTTCGCCCACCCGCTTGAGGGCGAGCATCATGGCGGCCGTGCGCTTGCTGCACTTTTCCTGGCGCGCGAGCGTGTGCACGTCCATGAAGGCCTTGCGCATCTTGCGATCGAGCTCCTGGTTCACGCGGTCTTCGTCCCAGTAGAACTGGGTCAGGTTCTGCGACCACTCGAAATAGCTGACCGTCACGCCGCCGGCATTGGCGAGAATGTCCGGGATCACCGTGATACCGCGCTCATGCAGCTCTTCGTCGGCCTCCGGCATGGTCGGGTGGTTGGCGCCCTCCACGATCAGCGGCGCCTTGATGTGCGTGCAGTTGTCGGGCGTGATCACGTCGCCGATCGCGGCGGGGATCAGGCAGTCAACCGGCAGGGCAAGCAGGTCCTGGTTGTTCATCACGTCCGCGCCGGGGAAGCCGGCCACGGTGCGTTTCTCCTTGAACCAGTCGAACAGGGCCGGCACGTCGAGACCCTTCTCGTTGTAAACGCCGCCCTTCACGTCGGTGATCGCGACTACCTTGCCGCCGCGCTCATGCCAGAAGTGCGCGCAGTAGCTGCCCACGTTGCCGAAACCCTGAATGGCGGCGGTCTTGCCCTCAAGCTTGTCGCCGCGCGACTTGTAGAAGGCGTCGGCCACGGTGATCACGCCGTAGGCGGTGGCGGTGATGCGCCCCTGGCTGCCGCCCAGGCTGACGGGCTTGCCGGTCACCACGCCCGGGCTGTAGCCGCGGCGTGAGCTGTACTCGTCCATCAGCCAGGCCATCACCTGGCCGTCGGTGCCCATGTCGGGCGCCGGGATGTCGCGGTGCGGGCCGAGCACGATGGCGATACGCGCCGTGAACTTGCGGGTCAGGCGCTCGAGCTCGGTCATGCTCATGTTCATGGGGTCGCAGGCCACGCCGCCCTTGGCGCCGCCGAAGGGCACATCGATCAGCGCGGTCTTCCAGGACATCAGGCTCGCCAGCGCGCGCACTTCGTCCTTGTCGACCTCGGGGTGGTAGCGGATGCCGCCCTTCCAGGGGCCGCGCGCGCCGTTGTGCTGCACGCGGAAACCGGCGTAAACGTGGATCTTGCCGCTGTCCATGCGGACCGGCACGGCTACTTCAATTTCGCGGAAGGGCGTCTTGAGGATCTGGCGAAGTTCCTCGGCCATGTTGAGCCGGTCGGCGGCCTTGTCGAACAGCTCGTTGACCGCCTCATAGGCGTTGTATCGGTGAGTAGACGACTTGTAGCGTCCCGTGGTGCGCGTGGTCATGTACACTTCCTGGCGTGCTCGCCCAGCCTTTGCTGCATCGGCAATCCGTCGGGTGACGCCGCACTCGAACCAGGCTGCCTGCAATGCCGGGGACTATGCCTTTTCCGTTCTGTGCACGCAAATGGGGGGATGACGAGACTTGAGTTACGCCTTGGCGGACGTGCCCGCCGTTTTGTCTTTCAGACCGAAATCGGCAAGCGTGTAGCGCTCCAGTACCTTGCCGATCTGGTCCTCGACCTCGCCGAACACTTCGCGCATCAGACAGTCGCCGTAGAGCGTGCAGTCGGATTCCGAGGCGAAGCACTCGAACACACGGGTGGGACCGTCAATCTCGGTGAGAATTTCCTGCAGCGTCACCTCTTCGGGCTCAACGGCCAGCACGAAACCGCCGCTGGGGCCCTTCAGGCTGCGCACCACGCCCTTCTTGGCCAGCTGCTGCAGGATCTTGGAGAGGAACGCCTTGGGGATCATCAGCTTCTCGGCGATCTCGGTTAAAGTGACCGGGCCGCGCGCACGGCGTTCCGCCAGGTACATCAGGGCGCGCAGGCCGTAATCACTTTTTCTGCTGAAGATCAAATGCGATCCTTTAAACCCGTAAATTTGGACCTAGCTTGTCCTATTCAGTACATCCGCGCGGCGTCCCCATGTCAAGCACGCGCAGCACCTTGATCGGACGCTGGGTACCCCACGCCAGCCCTTGTAAACTTCCGCCGGAGACCAACATGAAGACCCACACCGAGTACCTGTACTTCAACACCAGGCACAAGCGCGAATACATCCGCATCACCGACAAGGTCGAACAGGCCGTGCGTGAATCCGGCGTGCGTGAGGGCATGGCCCTGGTCAGCGCCATGCACATCACCGCAGGCGTCTGGGTGAACGACGCCGAAGACGGGCTGCTCGACGACATCGACCACTGGCTGGAAAGCCTGACGCCCTACGGCTCCTACCCCGAAATCAAGTGGCCCAAACCGGGCGAAGAGGGGCCGGTAAACGCCGTGCGCCACGAGTACAAGCACCACCGCACGGGCGAAGACAACGGCGACAGCCACCTGAAGAGCATCCTGGTGCATCACCAGGTGATGGTGCCCATCACCGACGGCCGCCTCGATTTAGGCACCTGGCAGCAGATCTACTACGCCGAGTTCGACGGCCAGAGACGCAAACGCGTGATCATCAAGGTGATGGGAGAGTAGCTGAGGAGCGCGGCCATCCTGGCCGCAGGGGCGGCCGGGACGGCCGCGATCCTTTATAGCAACCCCGGCAGCTCGCGGATGTCGTTGATGCGGGCGTCGGCCTCGGCCAACTCCTCGGCCGGGCCGTAGCCGTAGGTGCAGCCTACAAACCACAACCCGCAGGCCATGGCGGCCTCGCCGTCGTGGATGCGGTCCCCCACCATCACGCCGGTTCTGGCCCCCACCGCGTCCAGGCCGCGCTGCAGCTCGCCGGCCTTGGTGAACTCGCGGGCGCGACCGGCCGCGGCGCGGAAGTGCAGCAGCTCATCCAGTGCGAAGGTCTCCACCACGGCGTCCATGTAGTCCTGGCTGCAGTTGCTGACCAGCAGCAGCTTGTGGCCCCTCGCGCGCAACTCGGCCAGCACCTCGCGGGCGCCCTCGAACAGCCTGCCGCTGCCGTCTTTGAGGAAGGCCTTCTCGACGGCGCTGGCGGCGCGGTGCAGGTCCATGGCCTTGTGCTTGAGCGGCTGCGGCAGCAGCTCGGCGTAAAAGATGTAGGGCGGCTTGCCGATCTGGCGGCGGATCGCGTCTTCGCCCGGCGGCGCATCCAGGCCCGGCAGGTCGCCGGCCGCCATCAGTGTCTCGAAGGCCAGGTGAATCGCGCGCGCGCCGAAGTCGCCGCTGTTCAGCAGCGTGCCGTCCATGTCAAACGCCACGCAGTCCAGGTGTGTGCCGGTCCAGGGGTGCATGGAGTGAACATAGCCCGTCGGACCGCGGCTGGGGATGGGGTAGCAGCACTTTCGACCGTTGACCGGCGGAGCAGCCCGTGCCGCCGCTGATGCCCTGCCGGATGGTGGATTGCGAAGCAGGGGCGTCGATACCAACATACTGAGTGAAAGCGACCCCGGGCTGCAGGGGACCTGCCAAGCCGACGGCGGGACTGCTCCGCCGCCATGGCCCGTCGCTGCATGATCCAAGGCCCTGACAGGAGCCCGCCATGAAACTGCGCCTGATTTCCGCACTGGTCGTGCTTGGCCTTGCTTGTGTGGTGTCGCTGCTGGCCCAGGACGCGCCCACAGAGCCCGCGCCGGAGCCGGAGAAGAAAGTGGTGCTGGTGGAAAGCGCCGAGAACCTGCTGTCGCGGGAAATCTGGGGCAAATGGGAGACGAACCGCAACTTCACCAAGTTCGTGCAGGACGGCTCGCCCAAGGAAGACTTCGGCAAGGTGGAGTTCACGCGCGACGAGGCAGCCACCACGCGCATGGTGGCTGCATTGGAAAAGCTCGTCACCAAGCTGGCCGAGCGCGGCACGCCCAACGACCTCGAACTCGCGCGCGCCGCCAAGGCCGTCTACGCCACGGGTAAAATGCGCCTCGACCGTGGCAGGGACAGCTTCGACGCCGACTTCGCCCTGATCACCATGTTCGGCGAACAGTTGCTGATCCTGCGCTCAGGCAAGGAAGACAAGCCAAGCTGGGAAACCAACCGGGTAAGTTTCGTGCGCCACGCCGAAGGCGACCACGACCTGCTGTTCATCGGCACGGACACCAAGGAAGGCAAGTTCACCGCCCTCAACCGCGACGGCGTGAAGTAGGGACACGCTGCCGCGTGTCCCTGCCGGGGCTTACACGTCGAACGCGGTCGAGTACACCTGCTCGAACACCTGCAGGTAGGCGTCCACGTCCACCTTGGGGTCCAGATAGGCCTGCTGCACCAGGCCCTGCACGATCGCCACCAGGAAGCGCGCCGCGGCCTCGGGCTGCAGCTTGGGATTCAGCCGCCCGCTGGCCTGGCGCTCGGAGATCAGCTCATTGAGCTGGTTCACCAGCACCCGGTAGCTCTTGCGCAGGATCTCGCGCACGTCCTTGTTGTGGCGCGACTCCGACATCAGGTCGTAGTCAAGGCTGTAGGCCTGCAGGTTCTTGCGCTCGCGCAGCTCTTCAAGAAAGTGCCGCACGATGCTGTGCACCGGGCGGTCCGGGTCCTTCATCGCCGCCTTGGCGATCTCCGCCGCGTTGCGCTTGCGCGAACGCGTGGCGATCGCGCACACCAGCTCGTCCTTGCTGGGGTAATAGCTGTAGCACGCCCCCGCACTCAGCTCGGCCGCGCCGCAGATGTCGTTCATGCTGGCGCGGCCGTAGCCTTTCTTCAGGAACACTTCGACGGCCGCGTCAACGATCTGCTGACGCCGTTGCTCCTGGTGCTCTGGGCTGACTTTGGGCATGTCCTGCCTCCTGGCGCGCGGCGTTGCCGCGGGCATCGGGTTTCTGCGTAGCCTCGCCCACCGCGGCGATCACGGCCGTGGCGGCGAATGCCATCACCAGGATGAACGAGGCGACGCGCAACGCGTCTCCCAGCAGGACGCCCCGTATCGCGCCGCGCTTGAATTCGCGGGCGGATACGGGCTTGTCATGTGCCGGCGCCTCGAGGTGCCTGGCGGAATGGTGATATTCAATGAAGTTTAACATGTCTCGGTCTCTTATCCATAAAAAACGAACGCTCACTCGTTTTTATAAACGAACGGTTATTCGTTTTTGTTTCAGGATGCTTCAGACCGGAAAGATTTTTTTCCTGACAGACCGGACTGGAGTGGCATGCGCATCTTGCGCCGTCGGCGGCCTTTGGCCGCCGACGGCGCGTGCTGGAAGCACGCGGAACTCATTCGCTGGAAGCGAATGCCACTAATCACGGCCTTGAAGGCCGTGCCACGGGTTGCCGTGCTACGCCGCTTTGATTACCGGGATGCCGGCGGCGTCTTTAACTTCGGCGAGTTTCATCACTTCCGCCAGGTACTCGTCGTGCAGGTAGGTGTGCGTGAGGCGCTTCTTGCCGAACCAGCGCCAGAACGCCAGCTTGCGCAGGCTCTTGCGCGCCACCGCCCCCACGATCAGCCGGAAGCTCTCGAGACGGCCGTAATCGGCCAGGGGCTTGGACGTCATGCCCATGCGCTGCAGGCGCAGGTCGGTGGTCTGGATGATCTTGCCCAGGTACTCGGGAATCTGGCGCATCACCGGGTGGTCTTTGTCCACGCGCTTTGCAATCCACTTCTCGAAGCGCTTCACCACCCACAGGCTCAGCAGGTGCAACCCCAGCAGCCGCTTGCGCAGCTTTCGGGTTGCGGGCCAGCGCCTTCATGGTCTGCTGCTCGCCGAATTCGACGTGGCTTTCCTCCTGGCGCGCGGCCGCATCCATGCGTTTGGCCAGCTTTTCGTCGTCGATGCAGTTGATGATGGCGTAGAAGATCATCAGCACGAAACCCTCGCCCTGGGCCATTTCCAGGGCGCAGTGTTCATGCCAGTCGTCGCTTTCGCTGCTCAGGAACTTCACGACCGGGTGGACCTTCACGGGGCGGGCGCCGAGCCACTTGAAGAACTCCATGAAGACGTCCACGTGCTGCAGCTCTTCAATGCACTGGCGGGCCAGGAACTTGGCGGATTCGACGTCCGGGGCGTGCAGGATCCAGTGGCCGACCTGGATGCCGGTGACTTCTCCATAGAGAAACTGGCTGGCGATCCAGGCCAGCAGGTCGCGGTCCTTGACGCGGTCAAACTTCGCGCCCTTGAAGTCGAAAGCCATTTCCTCGCGTGTCAGCAGCATGTGACTTCTCCTGCCTTCACTGTATCCAGCCCGCCAGAACGCGAAAGCCTATTCCCGCGCCCACGACAGCACCAACCAGGCGCCGCCGTTGGGGTAGACTTCGAACTCGTGGAAGCCTTCCGGGAACAGCACGGTGTCGCCGGCCTTCAGCCGGGCGGGTTGCAGGTTGTCGCGCTCGCGCCCGGCCAGCTCGCAGGCGCCATGCAGGCAGGTGAACAGGCTGCAGCCGGGCCAGTCCTTCTCGATCAGCCGCCCCTTCTTGACGCGTAAAGAGCGCACACCGAAAGGCCCGTCCGGCTGCAACAGCACGTCATCGCCCGCGCACTCCTGCGCCGGGCGCGGCTGCAAATCCAGGCGCGCGGCCTCAAGCCCCGCCTGCACGTGCATTTCGCGCGGCTTGTCGCGCGGGAAGTCCCACAAGCGCCAGGTGGTTGCGCAGTTCTGCTGCACTTCCAGCAGCGCCAGCCCGCCCCCCACCGCGTGCACCATGCCCGCTTCGTTGTAGATGTAGTCGCCGGCCTTCACCGGCCGCGCGTTCAGCAGCGCGGGCGGGTCGCCGGCTTGCAACGCCTGCTGAAACTGCTGGGGTGTGACGCCCGTTTTTAATCCCTGGTAGATCACGGCATCGGGCGCGGCGTCCAGCACGATCCAGCACTCGGACTTTCCGCGCTTCACCAGCCGGCCGTTCTCGCGTTCGTCGCCCGGGTGGTCCTGAATGCTGAGCGGCTGCGCGGTGTCGAGCAGCTTCACGGCCAGCGGGAAATCCGGCAGATCGTTGCCGTCCGCCAGCTCGCCCAGCAGCTCGGCGCGGTGCGCGGTCATCAGCTCACGGATCGTCTTGCCGCGCCACACCCCGTTGGCGACCACGCTGCTCTGGCCGGGCAGGTCCGCCAGCTCGATGGATTCGCCGGTGCCGGGCGGCAGCTCGTCGGCCAGCTCGGGGTACAGGCCGGCCAGGCGGGTGTCGGCCCAGGGCTTGCGCACGGCGATGCGGTAGAAGCGCAGCGGGTAGCTCATGGCCTCAAGTTAGCGTCCCCCGTATGGCAAGGCAAAGCGCACTCGCTAAGGTGTAGGCGTGACGACGCACGAGCCCAAACCGGTATCGCCCGTGCCGCTGGTGTCGAACCAGCCCCTGCCGCGGCGCGGCAACAACCTGCTGCTGCTTTTCATCCTGGCCTGCCTGGCTGCGGTGGTGGGTGGCGGTGTGTGGATCTGGCTGGATGCTTCGCGCCCCGAGCACGACCCCCACGTCACGCGCTGGGGCCGGGAGCAGTCTCCCCATGATTTCCCGTACGGCAACGACAAGGGCGATTACGAAGCCGCCAAGGCGCGCATGCAGGCGCTGGCCGACGCGCTGAATGCCTACCGTGAGGGCCCCATGGGAGGCGGTGTGCGCTGGCCTTCCAGCTTTGAAGAGTTGCAGATGGCGGGTTTGCTGGAGCAGGACTTCGGCTTTGAAGGCCTGCTTTCCGGCATGCCGATCGCCTACCAGCCCGAGATGCCGATCGGCCACGACCCGGAGCGCTGGGTGTTGTGCCACGACATCGAGATCGGCTGGCGCCGCCAGCAGGGCACCGGCTACGCCATGAAGGGCCCTCGCGCGGCCGTGGTGATGCTGGCGGACGGCACGGTTAAGCTGCTTGAGGGCGACGAACTGGAACTCTACGGCGGGTTGAACCTGCAGGTGGGCGCGGGACGGTAGGCATGAAGATCACCGTGAACGGCACCGAGCGCGAAGTGGCGGAGGGCACCACGATCGCCCAGTTGATCGAGCAGCTGAAGCTGCGCACCGACCGCATCGCCACCGAGCGCAACCTGGATGTCGTGCCCAAGGCCAGGTACGCGGAAACGCGCCTGGCGGATGGGGACAAGCTCGAGATCGTTACCTTTGTGGGCGGCGGATAGGGAGGATTCAGGATTATGGATTCAGGATTCAGTCTTTCTGCATCCTGCATTCTGAATTCTGAATTTCGGACGAGAACATGAACACTTCGGCACAAGCTCTAGATACTCCGCTCAAGGTTGGCGACTATACCTTCACCTCGCGCCTGCTTGTCGGCACCGGCAAGTACGCGACCTTTCAGCTGATGCGCGACTGCCTTGAAGCCAGCGGCACCGAATGCGTCACCGTGGCCGTGCGCCGCGTGAAGCTGGACGGCCCCAAAGAAGAAAACCTGCTCAGCTTCATCGACGAGTCGAAGTACAAAATCCTGCCCAACACCGCCGGCTGTTTCACGGCCGAGGACGCGATCCGCACCGCGCACCTCTCACGAGAGGCGCTGAACACACCGCTGGTGAAGCTGGAGGTGCTGGCGGACCCCAAGACGCTGCTGCCCGAGCCGGTCGGCACGCTGGAGGCCTGCGCGCGCCTGGTGAAAGAAGGCTTCACGGTGCTGGTGTACACCAGCGACGACCCGGTGATGGCGCGCAGGTTGGCGGACCTGGGCGTGGCCAGCGTGATGCCAGCGGGCTCGCCGATAGGAAGCGGCCAGGGTGTGCTGAACCCGAACAACATCCGCATCATCCTCGAGACCGTGCGCGAGCAGTACAAGCTGCCGATCATCGTGGACGCCGGCGTGGGCACGGCCAGCGACGTCACCATCGCCATGGAACTCGGCGCTGACGGCGTGCTGCTGAACACCGGCATCGCACACGCGCAGGACCCGCTGCGCATGGCGGTCGCCATGAAGGCCGGCATCGAGGCCGGACGCCTCGCCTATCTGGCCGGCCGCATCCCGTGCAAGCTGTACGCCAACGCATCAAGCCCGATGGAAGGCCGCATCGCCAGCGTGAAGGAAGGCATCCCCGGCGAGTAGCATGGCCGTCCCGGCCATGGTGTGCTGATCGGCCTCCGGCCGATCCCCATGGGCCAGAGGCCCATGGACACGCCATGGGCGGGACGCCCAATACTGCGGGGTTAAGGCGAAACAGTCGTCGGTTTAGCTCTTTGGCGCGGAGCGCCTGCACAGTGGAAGCCCCCACCGAACGCCTCCGGCGTTCGGTGGGGGTAATCGGCGGAAGAACGACCAAAGGCGCGGAGCGCCGACACACTCGCGGCGCTTGCCGCGAGGACCGATCGGCCGCAAGCGGCCGTTGTGCCGGCGCTCCGCGCCTCTCAAACCTCTTTTGCCCGTAACCCCCGCCTTGTTGGCGCCTCGCTGCGCTAGGGCGCCAACCGGCGGGGGCTAACAATTGTTACGGCGCTCCGCGCCTGACTGCCGATACAATCTGCACGTCGGAGTCTGCCGCGAAACTCCTTAACCCCGCAGTATTGGGCGGGACGCCGATGCTACTTCCTCGACCTGTACGTTGTTACAATGGCTGTGGGTGTCTCCGCCCCCGCTTTAGGAGACGGCCATGACTGAGCGCAAACCGTGGGGCATGCCGCAGGAAGACTGGGTGGACAAGCTGATCCGCGAAGCCCAGGAGCGCGGCGAATTCGACAACCTTCCCAAGGGCAAAGAGATCAAGGGCCTCGACCGCCCCTGGTCGCTCGATGACTGGGCGCGCGAGAAGATCAAAAGCGAGGGCGTCAGCATCCTGCCGCCCGGCCTGCAACTGCGCCGCGACGTCGAACGCGAACTGGAAGAGATCATGCAGCTCGCCCTCGAAGAAGGCGTGCGCCGCGCGGTCGCAACGCTGAACGAACACATCCGCGATACCAACCGCCGCATCATGGAAGGACCGCACTCGATGGTGCGGCCGCTCAACGCCGACGAAGTGGTGGTGAAATGGAAAGCGCGCAAGGCGCGATCAGGCTGAAGGCGCGGTTTCGCGCCGGCGCTGCTCACGCACCGCCGCGAGCTCGGTCTTGACGCGGCGCTCCATAAGCTCGAGCACCACGATCACGGCCAGGAAGTTCAGTGCCACACAGGCCGCCGCGGCTGCACTCCAGAACAGCGCTCCGACTGCGGGGATGGTAAAGATCGCCGCCACACCCAGCAGGTTGATCACCTGATTGAAGCCGCGCAGACTGGCAACCAGCCGCTGTTCCTGCGCGCCGGACTTTGCTTCACCCAGCATGCGCTGCGCGTTCCGGCCGCTTTCAACGTAGGCTTTCATTCTCGGCCTCCTTCATCTGCAACGCTGCCATGGCGCGCTGGTATTCCGCACGGCGGATCAGACGGCGCCCGACGCCGCCCAGGCGATGCTGGCCTGCCAGCCAGCCCCAGAGGAAGTGTAATGCCCCCAGACCGACCACGAAACCGAGCATTGCCCAGTTGCCGGCCTGCATGTGCTCCGGGCCGCCGCGGAAGCACTCCAGCGCCACCCAGGCCAGGGCGGCGTCTCCCAGCGCAACCAGCGAGAACACACAGGCTGCCAGCCATACGCCGCGGCGGCCGCGGGCGATCACCGCGCGGCCGTGTCGCTCGAGATCGTCTGCGTCGCGCAGGCTGGCGATGCGGGCCTGGTGGCGCAGATGCCCGCGCTGCTGCACAGCGGCGTGAGCGCCGCTTTCAGTGTAGGGATCGCCAGTGCGCTCCTGCGCCATGGCTCCATTGTACGCGGGAAAGAACGCCGAGCACCAAGGTTAATCAATGCGCGCGAGCAGGCGGCCCTGCTGGTCGCGGAAAATCACCTCGCCCTTTTCGTCTTTGGTCGGGTAGGCAAGGCGCACCTGGCTGCCGTAGGTCCAGCGGTTCATGCGCTCATCCAGGCGGCGCTGCTCCTGTTCGAAGTCATCGGAGGGGCTTTCGCCCGCCAGCGCCACCGTTTCGCGCCGGTCCGCGGCCTCGATCACCAGCGTCACGGAATTCACCCAGCGCAGCACCGTGCCCTCCGTGGGCGCGGGGGGCTGCTCGGCGCTGTTCCAGTTGCCGGTAGAGGGCCGGTCGCGCTCGACCTGCGCGGATTCGCCGGCGTTGCCCTGCTTCTGCTCGCCTTCGTTGGCACGCGGGTCTTCACCGCGCCTGATGGCCTCAAGCTCGGCGGGCGTGGGTTCATAGCCCAGCACGGCCATGCAGCCGGCAGTGGTGAGCATCAGGCACAGGCAGGTCAGCAGTCGCAGCATGGGTGGAATGGTAGCGGGGCCGCGCCAAGCGGCAAGCACAGGAACGCAAAACGGCGCCTGCCGGCGCCGTTCTGGTCAAACAGGTTCTGCTATGCCGCGCGACGGCGCAGCAGCGCCGGCACCAACGCACCCAGCGCGAACAGCAGCCACCAGGCGCTGCCATGCCCCGCCGAGCAGCCTGCACCACCCCCGCCGCCTGCAGTGCCCCCGGTGCCGACGGTACCGCCCGTGCTGCTGGCGTTCTGGCCGATACCGGTGAGATTGACGCGGAACGGCTCACGCTCGGAGCCGTCGGAATGGGGAATCTCCAGCACGGCCGAGCGTACGCCGTCAGCCAACGGGCTGAAGCGCACCGTGAGGCTGATCGTGCCGGCCGAGCTGACTGTCGTGGAGAAGCCGGCGAGGTCCAGGCTGAAGTCAGAGTGGCCGACCAGCGTGGGCGTGCCCAGGGTCAGGTCCGCGCCGGGCTGATAGCCCGTCCACAGGAAGTCGCCTACATCGGCATTGGCGATGGTCAGCGTGAAAGTGGCCGTGTTGCCGCCGTCCACGGTGCCGAAGTTGCGGGGCCCGGCGGGCGCGGCGTTTTCATCCAGGTGCGTGCCGATGTACTGGGGAACCATGCCCGTGTTGTCAAACCAAGGACCTGTGCTGTCGCTGACGCGGACCTGGTCGGATTCGACAATGCCCTCGCCTCTAAACTCGATGCGGAAGGGGCTGGCATGGAAACCGTCGTCCTGGGTGAACTCAAGTACCGCGGTGTGAGCGCCCGCCACGAACGGGTCAAAGCGCACGGTGAACAGCGTTCCGAAGGTCGGCGACAGCGTCCCGGTGAAACCCGTAAGGTCCAGTTCGAACTGGTTGTTGCCACTGATCCAGGCCGGGGTGCCGACGTGCAGGTCGCCGGCGCCGGCAGCGCCCGCGTTGAAAATGCCGATGGTAATCGACTCAGTGGCGCCGGCAGTCAGCTTGCGCTTTCCGAAATGCCGCCCGCCCACGGCCCCCAATTCATGGTAGACCGTTGTGCTTTTGAGCGGGAAGCTCTCCAGCACGTTGATGACCGGCACCGGTGAGGCCACGCCCAGCCCGGTAAGGTTGATGTGGAAGTCGGTGTATACGCCTGGGTTGGTGTAAGGGTTTTCCTCGTAGCTGAAGGTGACCTGGCCGGTCTTTGCCCCGGCCGACTGCGGCGAGCAGGAGATCCAGAACTCCGTGCTGGCGCCAACCTGCAGGCTGCTGCTGAACGCGCCGGTGGCGACGGTGAAATCGTTGCCGCCCATGGTGACGGCCGGCGTGGTCATGTTCAGCACCGCGCCGCCAAACATGCCGTCCTCATTGGTGATGCGGATCTTCACCCAGGGCGACAACTGCCCCACCAGCGTGGGCGGGCAGACTCGGCCGAATTCGGCGGCCATGTCGTTCACCACGCTGCAGAGCGCTACTCCGTTGGAAGTCTCCTGAACGCGCATGTTCGGAGTTGCTGTCGCCGGAGCCGTCGGTTGCGGATTGGCCGCAAGAACCGGCGGCCAAAGCACCGCCGCCAGCAGTAAAGCTGTCCAGTACTTCATGGAATATCCCCCTCAATATGTGCCTTTGCGGTCTCCTCAAACCGCGTTACGGGCAACCATGCAACCGGCGTGCCAGTGCCTGTGCACGGCCCTGTGGGGCGCGCCGCTACCTGGCGGGAACTTCAGGCGTTACGTCCGAAACGCTGCAGGTACTCTTCCATCCTGCATTTGCGGCGCGTGGAGGCGCTGGTCATGTAGCGAACCTTGCCGAACACCGGGCGTTCCGGCCCCCAGGCGCGATCGAACAGGCCGAGGCACCAGCCGATGCCGCTGTAGCTGTTGGGGTCGCGACCATCGAGCGCGTACCTGTTGTTGAGCTGGATCATGATTTCCAGCGCCTGCTGCGGAGACTCGCTCCAGTGCAGGATCTGCTTGCCCCACAGCATGCGCAGGTAGTTGTGGATGCGGCCTTCGATCAGCAGCTGGCGCTGGGCGGCATTCCAGACTTCGTCGTGCGTCTCCGCGTTCTCGAACTGCTCCAGCGTGTAGGTGTAGGGGCGCTTGTCGCCGGCGTGGCGCTTGAGGGTGGTTTGCGCAAACGCCGGGAGGCAGTCGAGACGGTCGTAGTCCTCAGGGTGCTTGTGGCACCACTGGTAACCCAGCTCGCGCCAGGTGACGAGCTGGTCGAGGAACGCCTCGGCGTTGTCGCTCATCCCCCACCAGCCGCGCCGACCGTCGGTTTTTCCGGTCAGTTTTTCGGGTGCCCAGTTCTCGCGCCACGCGATGTTCTGCAGCACCTCCCACGCGCTGAGGTGGCCGAAATGCAACCAGGGCGAGAGGCCGCTGGTGACGTCATGGTCGGGGTGGTTGCGCTCTTCCTCATACACACCGAACTGGCGGTCCACCCACGCGCCCAGGTGAGTCACGGCCGCGTCCCAGCCGCCGGGGACGCTTGCCGCCGGCACGTCGTGGTCGATCGGCAGCTTCGAGAGCTCCGCAGCGAAACCGGGCGGCCAGCGTTTCAGTACATCCGGCGCTACGCGCACAGGCGGCAAGTTCACGCCCTGCAGCGGATCTTCCAGCGGTTGCTGACCCAGGTGCGCCGGCAACTCTTTCTGCAGATGGCGCCGGAACGAAAGCGCCACCGTGAACTCGCGCTCCGTTGCGTGCAGCGGATACAAGCCATTGCTGTCTATCCTTTCAAGCCGCACATCAAGCTGTCTCGCGGCCGCCTCCACCATGTGGGGCAGGAAGAAGCACGGGAACTCGTCGGTCACCACGGCCACCGCGCGCGCGGCCAGGGCCAGCAGCAGGCCCTTGTCGGCGCCATCCGCGGGCTCGGTGTACGGCAGGTACACGGCCGTGGTTTTCGCGAAGGCGCGGGCGTTGGCGGCCATGCCGTCGATGATGAATTTGTGTATGCGCTCGCTTGCCCAGCGGTACCCGCAGCGCAAGGGCTCGAACACCAGCAGCCCCTTGCCGTGCTCACGCGCGAGTTCGACGGCGCGCTGCAGGCCGAGGTTGTAGCGGGGGCGGCGGGCGGCGATCATCCAGTACAGCACGTAGTCGCGCCCCGGGTGCAGAGGCGCGTCGTTACAGGCATGGATGCGGAGCGCGGGCACTTTCTGCATGCGGTTCCATTCTCGCGCGACCCTTGTAGCGTATGGCCGCGCTCACTAGCATGACGCGCCCCGAGCGTAGCGCAAACTTCAGACCCGCACAGGAGCAATCCATGCAGCGTCCCCTGCTCGTGATCGACGTCCAACGCGGCAACATCAGCGAGTACAACCGTTTCATCCCGAACGGCATCGCCAGCATCATCAAGGCGGAGCTGTTCAACCCCATCATCTTCACGCGCTACATCAACACGCCCGACAGCCCGGCCCGCCTGTTCCTGGAGTCGACCGACATGAGCGACTTCGGCAGCGCCGGCCTCGACGCCAAGATCGGTGAAGTCATGGGCGCCAAGGCCCCGGGATTAGAGACCTACGGCGTAACGCCGCTGCCGGAAGGCTATGGCGCCGCGCGCTATCTGCTTACCAAGAACATTTACTCGGCCGTAACCCCGGAGTTCGAAGAGCTGCTGGGCGAGCTGAACCTGGAAAACACCGGCATGTACATCGTAGGCGCCGACACCGAGTCGTCGGTGCTGAAGACGGCGCTGGATCTCTTCGAGCGCAGCATCGAGCCGATTGTGCTGGCGGAGTTCTGCGGTAGCCACCGCGGCCTGGGCAACCATCAGCGGGCACTTGAGCTGATGAAGGAATTGATCGGGGCGGAGCGCGTGGTCAGCGACTACATGCCTTTGCGCCAGCGCTGGGAACGTTCAAAGAACGCGTAAGTCAAGCCCACATCTATGCTTACGGCATGCCGCCGCCATGACAGAGTCGTGGTGATGATTCTTCCCGATTTATTGTAGGTTTCTGACCTCTCCCTCCTACACTTATAGCGGTGCAGTTCCGCGCACACATAGTGTGCAGCTTGTCCTTTGGAGGAGGAACGCGGATGAAACGAATGATTCTCGGCGCCATTGCCTTCGCGGGCGTTTTCGCCCTGGCGGGCATCACGGCGCAACCCCTGTCGGCCGGCTGATGCGGGCCCAGCGGGAGGCGGCGCCTCCGCAGGTGGTGGTGGTGGCGGCGGCGGAGGCGGCAGAGGCGGCTCCGGTGCAGCCAAGGCCGCATTGAACAAGAACAAGTACAAGAAGAGCGGCTCAAGCTCGGGCAAGGCCTCGGGCGGAACGGCCGGCAAGAAGAAGCACGGCGGCGAGAGCGGCAGCTCGATCATTCCCGAGGAAGAACTGATCTCGTGGTACCGCGCGGACACCGAGGTGTTCGAGGCGGCGGCCAAGGACAAGGCCCCGATCGTGCTGTACTTCGTCGAGGAGGGTCTCGATCCGATCGACGCGTCGAAGCAGCTGCACGACACGGAATTGGCCAAGCTTTCGGACGACAACTTCCTGTTCGTGATGGTCGAGTACAACCCCGACCGCACGCCCTCGTTCGACAACGGCTCGCCGGTCCCGACCAGCAAGCTGCTGAGCCCCAACCCGTCGCGCGACTACAACATCACCAAGTACCCCAGCTACCTGGTGTGCGACTGGTTCGGCAACGAGTACGACCGCTACACCAAGACGCCGGGCGCCAAGGACCTCAAAAAGCAGCTTGAGGGCGTAAGCGACGCCGTGGAAAAGGCCAACGCCAAGCTGCAGGGCACCCTTGACGAGGCCAAGAAGGCGCTCGAAGCCAAGGACACCCGCAACTTCATGAAGGCCGCGATCAAGAACTTCAAGACCGGCACGGTAGGCCTCGCAAGTCAGGAAGAGACCATCGCACTGTACCGCAAGGTGATCGACCAGGCCCGCGAGGAGGTGAACAGCATCCTCGAGAACCGCCCGGAAGACGCCAAGGACCGGCTCAAGCAGATGGCCAAGGACTACGGCGAAACCGAGCTCGCCTCTGAAATCAAGGATGCACAGGACATCATCAAGGGCTGATCCTTGACGGATTTACGCCATTCCCGGGGACGGCTGAGCCGTCCCCGGCTGTTTAACCTCTGCCAGTATTTTGGCGGCGATGGCGCCTGATCCGCGGGATAGACTCTGCCTGTGACGCATGAGTCCGCGCCGCAAGCGCGGGAGGGAGAGGATGAAATGCGCAAGCTGAGCCTGGTTCTGCTGGTGGTCGCGCCCCTGCTGGCCCTGTCTGCCTGCCACCCGCACCACGACGATTACGACGACGACGATGATGTTATCGTCACCCCCTACGTGCCGGGCGGCGGCGCGGACTGGGGCCTGTTCAACCACTTCGAGCACGACTTCGCCAGCCGCGACATCTCCGACAGTTCGGACCAGGACGGTTTCGAATTCGCGCTGGCCCAGGACAGCGTGGTGGTCATCACCATCACGGGCTTTGGCGGCTTCGACGGCTATCTCGACCTCTATCACGACGACTTCAGCTTCATCACCGGCGACGACGACGGCGGCCCGGGCGGCGACGCCGTGCTGGTCGGTTCGCTTTCCTCCGGCGGCTACTTCGTGGTGGTGGGCGGCTCGGGCAGCAGCGTCGGCAGCTACGACATCGACATCAGTGTGGAGCCCCTGGGCGGCTCCGACTTCGGGGTACTGGTGCCGACCGACAGCTTCATCGACAACGGCGGCGTGATGGACGACGCCTTCGACGTGGACAGCTACATCTTCACCGTCGAGGGAAACGTGATCGGCGACTTCTACATGACCACAACCTCGGGCGTGCTGGACCCCAACTTCGAATTGCTGGATGAATACGGCAACGTGATCGTGTTCGATGACCCGGCCGGCAACACCGACCCCTTCCTGATCAACCAGGCGCTGACCCCCGGCACCTACATCGTGCGCATCGGCACCAGCTCCGGCAGCGGCACCTACAGCCTGCAGATCGACATCAGTTGACGCCTCGCGCCCCGTGCGTAATGCAAAAAATTGGCCCTTCACGGGCCAATTTTCGCGTTCCGTCTGCGACTTTCGCCGCTAACATTCTTCCCCTCAAACCAGACGGTGCACGGACATGGAGCCCAGAGAAGCCTGTGCCAAGGCCTCGCAGTTGGCGCTTGCAGGAAATCTGCAAGGCGCGATTGATCTGCTGGACCCGGTCCTCGACGAGTTTCGTGAGTTCGGGCCCGCCTACACCCTGCACGCGCGCGTGTTCCTGATGGCAGGCGACACCGCCCAGCCGCTGACCGACCTGGACGCCGCCGAGTGGGCCAATCGCGAGTACGGCACCAACCACGACCTGATCGAGGTGACGGAAATGCGCGCCATCACCTACGCGATCCGCACCATCTACGGCGGCAGGCAGGAGAGCGCCAAGTGCCGCGAGCAGATCGAAGAGCTGATGCGCCAGCGCATGTCGCCCCAGTCGTGGTGGTTCCTGCCCGCCGCCTGCTACGAACTCGGGTACCGGGAACAGGACGCCGCCGCCTGGGTCGAAAAGATGTCCAACTACCCGGCCCTGAAGTCGGCAGCGAGCTTCTTCTTCAAGAAGAGCGGCGGCCTGACCCAGTTGCTGGCCATGCCCAAGAACCCCGAAGAGATGATCCCGGTGCACTATGCCCGCCACTATCGGGCCCGGCGCGAGGGCGACCTGAAGGGCGCCGAGAAGTACCGCAAGCGCATGGCCGAGCTGATCAAGCCCGGGATCCTTGGGGATCCTGGACCTGTACGCCTCGGGCGTGGTGCACGTTGCGGCGGTTTAACAGGCCGCCCCTTGACGAACGGCGGCAGAAGGCTACTGTTTCCCGCCCCGTCCAGACCTGCGTGCCACGGCGATGGCGGGGTGAATGGAGAGAAGTCATGTCCCGAGTCTGTGAGATCTGCAACAAGAGCGTTCGCGCGGGCGGCAGCATCTGCCGTCGCGGCCTGGCCAAGAAGAAGGGCGGCGTGGGCAGCCGCGTGATCGCGCGCAACAAGCGCGTGTTCCGCCCCAACCTCAAGACGGTTCGCGCCTGGGTAAACGGCGGCGTGCAGCGCATGACGGTCTGCACCAGCTGCCTTCAGGCCGGCAAGGTCACCAAGCCGGTCGCGCGCGAGTACAGCAAGGCTGAGTAACTCCCTGCCGCAAACACACAGCCCGCCGCATTGCCGGCGGGCTTTTGCGTTTCCCGGCAGCAGGCGGGAGTTCAGCCAACGGAATAGCGCTGCTCGTCGATTGCCTCGCGCGGGTTGCTGCGCAGGTCAAGCTCATGCAGTACTTCGTCGCGCAACCGCTGCGAAGTCTTGTCCACCCATTCCGATCCGACCTTCTCGCGCACCGGCAGGTGCAGCACGAAGTCGCCCTTGATGCGGCGGTAGCGGCGGCGGATATCCTGCAGGAAATGCAGCTTCTCGGTGCTCTGCGGCGCGTCGCCGTCGGCAAACATGTACTTCTGCCCCGCCTGTTTCACCCAGCGCTGGCCCATCCCCATGCTGCGTTTGCGGGTGCGCGCCAGGCCGAAGCGCGGCGCGATGTCCAGGATCACCAGCAGGTCCGGCTTCGGGTGCCAACCCTGGTGGCGCTTCAGGATCTCGGTCTCCGGCACGCCCATAGCGCCCTGGTACACCAAGGTGCTGTACATGCTGCGATCCTGGATCACGTCTTTGCCCTGCTTCAGCGCCGGCTTCACGATCGTGTCGATGTTCATGCGCCGGTCGGTGACGAACATGCCCAGCCACTCCTGGGGCGTGGCCTTGAAGCCGGGCGTGGACAGGCGTTCCAGGATCAGCTTGCCGCTGGGAAGGTCGGTGGGCTCGTGGGTCAAAAAGCACGTCGCGCCCGCGCGCCGCCAGCGCCTCGGCCAGCAGCCGCACCAGCGTGGATTTGCCGGTGCCGTCGATGCCTTCAACGATGATGAAGCGACCCATGCGATTCTGGATTTTGGATTCTGGATTTTGGATTGAACTCATCGACCGGTCGCAAACATCTGAAGTTGCACGAAGCCACGTTGGACGCAGATCCACGTGTGCGCCAATCTAAAATCCAAAATCGAAAATCCAAAATGGTGTCACCAGCTTCCGCCGAAGCGCTTCTTACGCTTGCGGGGCAGGCGGGCCGGGCCATCCGGTTGCGGCTGCGCGCCCGGCTGCGGGGGCGGGCCGGCCGGCGCCGGAGGCTGCGTACCCGGCAGACCATAGCCCTTCAGGCGCGGGGCGCGCTTCTGGTTCACCAGCATCTGGCTGTCGCGCTTGACCTTCAACCCGCCGGCCGGCGCCGGGCCGTCAAAGAAGCCGGGCAGTTTGCCGGTGCGCAGCAGATGCTCGATGTCCGACACCAGCTGGCTGGCACTCGCCGGCCGATCCTCGGGGCGCTTGGCCATCATCGAGTAGACCAGCGTGGTGGTGGATTCCTGCAGGTCCGGGCGGAAATTCTTGGGGTGCGGCGGCGGCTCATGGATGTGGCGGTACATCACCACCTCAGGCGGGCCCTCGAAGGGCACGCGCGCGGTGAGGCAGAAGAACAGCGTGACGCCCAGGCTGTAGATGTCGCTGCGGGTGTCGATGTCCTGGCGGCCCATCGCCTGCTCAGGCGAGATGTAGTTGGGCGTGCCGACGGCCATGCCCTTGGCGGAGCCGGCGTCCTCGGCGGCGCGCATCTTGGCGAGCCCCAGGTCCAGCAGCTTCACCTGGCGGTCGCGGGTGATCATGATGTTGTCGGGCTTCACGTCGCGGTGAACCAGGCTGAGTTTTTTCCGCGTGCTCCAGCGCCCTGGCAACCTGCAGGATGGCGTCCAGCGCCTGGCGCTCGTCCATGGCGCCGCGTTCCTTCACCAGCTGCTGCAGGGTCTTGCCCTCGACGTACTCCATCGCGAAGTAGCACAGTCCGTCCACTTCGCCGGCGTCGATGCCCGTGATGACGTTGGGGTGGTTCAGGCGCGCGCTGGCACGGGCCTCCTGCAGGAAGCGCTGCTTGATGGTCGAGTTGGCCGCCAGCTCGGGTTGCAGGACCTTGATCGCCACGAAGCGGTCCATGCGGACCTGCTTGGCCTTGTACACCGTGCCCATCGCCCCCTGGCCCAGCTTCTCCGCCAGCTGGTAACCGGGAATCTTGTCCTGCAGCTGGTACATCTGCTGGTAGCTCTTGATCTTCTCGACGCCGGGCTTGTCCAGGTAGCCGCGCTGCACCAGGATCTGGCCCAGCAGCGGCACGCGCTGCCCCTTGGCCAGCAGGGCGCGCTGCACGTTCACGCACTCCTGGATCTGCGCGGCATTCACCAGCTTCAGGTTCACGGCCGCCTGGCCGAAGCTGATACGCGCCTGTCCGCCCACCGGCTCGGGCGGCTTCTCGACCTCGACCGGGTCCATGTCCTGGGTCTCGGCCAGACTGGGATCCTGCTCGGCGCGATACTCAATCTGCTGCGGCCTGCGCGTAACCGGAGCCTGCGGTACCTCAGTCTGTTCGCCGACCGGCGGCGGGCCTGACGCGCTGCTGCGCGGTGTCTGCTGGCTGGAAGCGCTGCTGCGCTGTTGCTGCGCAAGTTGGGCCGCGCGGCTGACCGGAGGTTGCGGCGGCGGCGTGCCCGGCTGGCGCGGCGGCAATGGCGAAACACGTGCAGGCGGCTGTGTCGGGCGCTGCTGCGAAGGCGGCGGTCCCAGCGAGACCGTCGGGATCGCGGGCGGCGGAGTCTCCTCGCCCTTCTGCTTGTCCGTGCCGGGCATGCGGCGGCTGTCTTCCTTGGGTTGCACGCGGCGGGTCACGTGCGAGTCCGGCCGTTTAACCGGATACACGCGCGGCGGTCCGGAGCCGCCGCCGCCCTCGGAAGAGCTGGAACGATTAACGTGCCTTGGGCCGTTGCTAGCCATCTCTTGTCCAAATGCTTAAGGGCGCCCGCCCGGAGATGCGCCGCGAAACCGCGCGACGCCCTGCCTGATTATTGCTTCTTCGGCGTGAATTGGCGAGGGTCAGCCACCTTCGCGCTCTGCGGTGACTCCAATCGCACCCCGGATGACGACTCGCACCTCCCCTGCCGGGCGCTCCGGAAAGCGCCACTCCAGGGGCTGCAATTCCGCGCGCCGGCCGCGGTAAGCGTTGGCCTCCAGCCACCACTCAAGCAGGTGGGCATCGTCTGTGGAAAAGCCCGTCTCGCCGCGGTGCGCGCGCGTGGAAAAATCCCTGAAGCTGACCTCCCCCACCATGCCGAACGCAAGCTGGACGGGGCTTCCGCGCCCTGCGCCTTGCTCTACCAGCGGCAGGTCCTCGGCCCAGGCGCGCCAGCCCGGACGACCGGGGAGTTTGCGCGGAAGTCCGCGCCGGGCCTGGTCGTCCAGGTCCACGGTCAGCGTCTCGGTCCACTCCGGTTCGGCCAGCAGGAAGACACGGGCGGATCGCGCTCCCCCTTCACCGTTGCGTACCAGCACGCTGACTTCCAGCGTCGGCAGCGGCCTGGCTTGAAGCAGCGCCAGGCCGCCGATGCCCGCGCAGCCCGCCAGCAGTGCCAGTTGCGCGGGCCATGCCCGGCGCGTCAGGCGCCCAGCCACCACCGGCGCCAGCCCGCACAGCAGCAGCAGCCCTCCTGCCAGACCCCAGAACAGCGGGCCCGGCGCGGCATCCGCGGACGGAAGCGACGGGCCCATCGGCGAGCGCAGCGGCGGAACCCGCGACTCCGGCACACCGGCCGGCGCGCGCCCGCCGCCGAACCAGAGCTGGTCTCGCAGGGCGTCGATGATCACGTCGGGGGCAGACTGGCTGAGACGCAGTTCATCGAACCCGACGCGGTAGATTGCGCCCGCCCCGTAGCCCATGCGCTGCAACTGCACGTCGCGGACCTGCATGATCTGCGGTTCCGCGGGCGGGGGCAGATCTACCGCCCTTTCGCCGAAGCGGAACGACCCGACGATCAGCGCTGCGCCGCCCAGGCTGCAGAACTCGGCCAGCGCGCGCTGGGAACCCGCGGGCAGCCGGGTCTCCAGCGGGTTGAAGATCACCACCGCGTCGTAGCCGTCCAGCAGCCGCCAGTCGCCGAAGAAACCGGCAAGCTCGTAGTAATCGCAGATTGCACCGCGCGGCGTGCTGGGCAGCACCCCGCGCGCGTACACCGGGTCGCTCGAGAACACCGCCACGTAGGGGCGCGCGTAATCCGGGTCGATGCGCCGCAGCGGCAGCGTGGGTTCCAGGCTGGCTTGACCCACGGCCAGTTTCGCGCCTTCGCCCACGTACACCGGAATCACTACCTCGAGTTCGGATCGGCCGCTGGCGGCAACCTGGCGGGTCAACTTCACACCCGGCGCCTCTGAACTCACGGACAGCGTGTCGCCGCCGACCTCGCGCAGCACGAGGCGGTACGGCGCCCACGTTCCGGCGCGACCGTTGGGCGCGGACAGGAAGCCACTGCGCTCAGCGTCGATCACCTGCGCCGAAAGCGCGCTGCAGCACAGCAGGCTCAGCAGCAGCAGCAGCCTCATGCCCGCCCCCGATCCGGCAGGGCCAGCGCGCCCGACCAAGCCAGAGCACCAGCCAGCAACAGCGGCCACAGGCTGATGCTGTGCGTGGCCAGCGCCCAGTTGGGCGAAAGCGCCGCCAGGTGACCGCCCGAGGCGCCCGCATACTCCAGCAGCAGGTAGTGCCACAGAGCCGGCAGCCCGAAGGCGCACAACACCAGCACCCGTACGCGCAGCACCCAGTGCGGGCCGAAACGCGCCCCCAGCGCCAGCAGGCCCGATACCGCCAGCCACGCCACGCCGGCAAGGGCGCGGGTATCCAGTCCGACCCCGCCCATGACCGCGAACGAAAACAGCAGGACTGTCGCCGCGCCGGCCGAGGCGCAGGCCGCCGCGGCCGCCAGGTTCTCCAGCGCCTTGCCGCGCCCGCCGACGACCGGCAGGAACAGCAGCGGCGCCAGCGCCAGTTCGGCGTGGATCAGCGCAAGCTGCCAGGCGTCATCCAGCGTAAGCCCCAGCGCGAAGCGCACAGGGCCCAGCGCAACCAGCCCGCCGACGGCAAGCAGGCTTCCGGCAACCAGCAACGCGTTGAAGCGCATGTTCGCCCGCGACCTCGAAATCTGCCCGCCGCTGCCTACACTGGCAGCAGAAAGGCTACCCATGACGACACACCCTCTCTGGCTCGCAGGTTCGCGTGTCACCACCAACCATACGTTCCAGCACCGCGGAGCCTATGACAAACAGGATCTCGGCGCAGTATCGCTGGCCGACCGGGGCGAGGTCGCGGCCGCCATTTCCGCCGCCTGGCACGCCCGTCCGCGCATGGCAGCCATGTCCAGCGGCGCCCGTGAAGCCGCGCTGCTGACCATGGCCGAGGAAATGAAGGCGCGGGTCGAGGAATTCGCCCACATGATCACCGCCGAGACCGGCAAGCCGATCAGCCTGGCCCGCGGCGAAGTCACCCGCAGCATCAACACGCTGATGCTGTGCGCCGAAGAGACCAAGCGCGGCGGCGGAGAGGTCATCCCGCTGGATACCACTCCCGCCAGCGAGGGCCGCTTCGGCGTGGTGCGCCGCTTCCCCAAAGGGCATCGTGGCGGCCATCACACCCTTCAACTTCCCGCTCAACCTGGTGGCGCACAAGGTCGGGCCGGCGATCGCCGCCGGCTGCCCGATCATCCTGAAACCCGCCCCACAGGCGCCGCTCACGGCACTGATGCTGGGCGCCCTGCTTGCCAAGGCCAACCTGCCTGAGGGCGCCTTCAGCGTGCTGCCCTGCGAAAACGACGTCGCCCAGGTGCTCGCCACCGACGAGCGCGTGGCCGTCATCAGCTTCACCGGCAGCGACAGCGTCGGCTGGCACCTGCGCGAGCTGGCGCCGCGCAAAACCGTGCTGCTTGAGCTGGGGGCAACGCCGCCGTGATCGTTGAGCCGGACTGCGACATCGAAAACGCCGCCCAGCGCATCGTGACGGGCGCGTTTGCGCACGCGGGGCAGGTCTGCATCAAGGTGCAGCGCGTGTTCGCCCACGACCAGGTTGCGGCGCAGCTGATGAAGCGGCTGGTCGAGTTGACCGAAACGATCGGCGTGGGCGACCCCACCCACGAGGAAGTGATCTGCGGGCCACTGGTCAGCGAAGACGCTGCCCTGCGCATCGAGGCATGGGTAAACGAAGCCCGCACCCAGGGCGCCAACGTGATCTGCGGCGGCGAGCGCGACGGCCAGTTCTATCGCCCCACCTGGCTGACTGACGTGCACGAAGAGGCAAAGGTCTGCTGCAACGAGGTGTTCGGCCCGGTCGGCGTGTTCTTTCGCTACCAGGATTTCGAGGCCGCCCTGCACGCCGTGAACGCCTCGGAGTACGGGCTGCAGTGCGGTGTGTTCACCGGCTCGCTGCCCAAGGCGATGCAGGCGTTCGAATTGCTTGAGGTCGGCGCGGTGATTATCAACGACATCCCCACCTTCCGCGTGGACCACATGCCCTACGGCGGCGTAAAAGCATCAGGCCTTGGGCGCGAAGGCCCGCGCTACGTGATTGAAGAGTACACGGAACCAAGACTGCTGGCGCTGAAGCCGCGATAACCTGAACAGCAAATGAACAATAACCAATTTCCAGTTTCCAATTCACATCCAATTGGTAACTGGAAATTGGTTATTGGTAATTCGCTGTTCGATCACTCTGACCACGTTCGACTGCAGGCAACCGGGCGCCTATGAGCATCGTCTACTACCTCGACTTTCCCTGCCCGGTCAAAGAGCAGGTCAAGCCCGGCCGCATGCTGCGCCTGCTGTACGCCCGTGAACGCGCCAATGAAGCCACCAACAAGGCGCGCAAGACCAATCCCGACGTCAAGCCCGAGGACGTCAGGGTTGATCTCACGCTCAAGGAAGACGGCGCCCAGCAGTTGAAGGTCGCGAGCGCCGCCGAGATCCAGAAGCAGTACGCCGAGCTCGAGTCCCTCGCCCATCACTGCAAGGACTGCCGCGCGCGCGTGGAACCCCAGAGTTTCGGCTGCCGAGGGCGCATCGATTTCCCGCTCAGCCTGAAGGCCGAGGCCCTGCTGATCGGGCGCGTACACGCCAGCCACGGCGACCCCACCGGCGCCATGCTGTGCAACTACTTCGAGAGCAACGGTATCACCGGCAACCGCACTGCAGAAATGCGCAAGCTGCCCGGCGTGTTCTTCGAGGCCGACAAGCCGCTGGTGCGCAGGCTGGATGACGGCCGGCGCATCAGCAGCAACCAGATGTTTGAGCTGTTCTTCCTGACCGGCCAGGTCAGCAGCAGGCACGCCCGTTTCCTGCTGGGCATGTTCGACCTGTACGACCCCAACCTGCCGCTCGACCGCGACCTGCATTCGCTGCCCAACCTGTTCGTGATCGAGCGCGAAGACTCCGGCATGCCGGTTTCCCGCGTGGGCCTGAAGCTCAAGGACGGCAAGGACGACGACCGCAGCACCCGCCAGCTGCAGAATTTCCTGGGCGCCCTGCTGTTCGCTTGCGAGTACGGCTGCGACCTGTGGGTGAAGCTTTAGCGCGGCTGTTCCAGATCCAGCGTCCGCAGCCAGCCGCCCGCCACCAGGTTCAGCGACGCGTCGCCCGAGGCCGCAAGGTCTGTGACGTCCGAGGCCGCGCGAGCCAGCTCGCGCCCGGTGGCGACTTCATAGAACACCAGCTCAGCGGCCTCCAGCGTGACCAGCACGCTGCCCCCGAACAGCAGCGCCAGCTTGCGCGGCGCAACGGAGGCGCGCACCGTCTGTTCCGGCCCGCCGCGCAGGCCGTGCACGACCACCAGCGCCCCGTAGGCGATTGCCAGCGAGGTCCCCCGTGCATCCAGCGCCAGCAGGTCGGGCGCTACATCGAGCCGGTTGGCGACCGGCGCCGGGTCCCCGGCCATGTCGGCGACATAAACGGTATCGCGCACCCGGATGGCAGCCACGCCGGCCTGTGCCGCGACGGCCAACGCGTCCGGCGCGCGCTCGCCGGGCAGCAGGAACTCCGTCAGCGAATCAGCCCCCACCAGTTTCAGCTTCTGCCGGTGCGCGAACAACAGCACCCGTCCGTCGGCAAATGCACCCAGCAGCACGCCTTCTTCACTGCGACGCAGCCCGCCCGGCAGGATCAGCCCGCCCTCGATCCACGCCGGGCCCTGCGGCGCCAGCACCACGCCGGGCACGGTTCCCAGCGCGCGTACCCTGCCTCGCTGCAGCACGAACCGCTCCAGTCCCGGGGTCTGCAGCGTGAAACCGTGGGCCAGCGCCTCAGGTGCGTAGCCTGGCGGCACCATGCGCAAAGGTACGCCGCCCAGCGCCGAATCGTCCTGGCCGCGCACGCTCAGTTCACCCTTGCGATTGGCGAACACCAGTCCGCGGGGGTGGCGCTCGATGAAACTGAGCGTGTAGCCTCCCAGCGTCCACTCGCGCAGGTTGCTGAAATCCATGCTCACCATGCGACCGGAACGTCCCACCCACACCGGCGTGTCATCGGCCAGGAAACGCAGGTCCTCCGCCGGCTCGTCCGGCATTTCGTGCGTGCTGCTCAGCGGCTGCGCGGACCCGTCCGGCTCAATCGCCAGCAGGCTCAGCGCCCGGCCGTTGAGGATCGCCGCGTACACGGCTCCGGCTCCATAGTGCAGGGCGATGCGGTCGGGCTCGCGCTCCAGGGCGAGCAGTTGCTCGCTGGCCAGGTACACGCCCTGCGGTGTCGCGTAGACGGGCTGGTCGCCGGCCACACAGATCGCCCGCACGTCGGATTGTCCCGGCGCCAGGGGCAGCACGTCACGTTGCCGGCCGCCCAGCGGGTCGCGAATGTAGCGCACCAGTCCGTGGACGCCTCGCGCCTCGTAGACCGCGGCGAGGTCGCGGTCCGCGGCCAGGCCGAATGACTGGTATGGACCCGGGAAGTCCGGCGGCGAGAATGCGAGACGCTTCACCGTGCCGTTCGCGCCGTCGAAGACCACGCCGGGCAGCGCCAGAAACCACGCGCTGCCGTCGCCGTTGAGGCGCAGCTGCGCGGGCTCAACCGCGGCATGGGATGGTTCAAGCGCGCCGGTCGCCCACCTGAGCTTGCCGTCCAGGGCGCCCCAGATCTCGACCACCACGCCGTCCGTCACCCGGCGGGCCACGGCCACCACCGACAGGTCGCCGCTGACCGCCCCCGCGATGATCGGCCTGTCCGCCTGCTCACTGCCCTCGAAACGCACGGCGGAGTCGCGGGTGAGCTGCGCCGCCAGCGGCCACCATGCCGGCGCGCCCAGGGACCGGGCTTCATCCAGCAGGGCCCGGGCGCGCGCGGTGTTTCCGTCACGGATTTCGTGCATGGCCAGCCGGCAGTTCATCAGGGCGCGGGCATGCTCCGCCTGGTCCAGCCGGTCGAGAGCACCCTGCAGCTCGCGTTCCAGCTGGTCAACGCGGGTTCGCAACTGTCGCGCCATCTGCTCGGCGTTCTGCTCGGCCTGGCGGGCGTCGCGGGTTTCGGCCTGCATGCGGCGATAGGCGCTGAGCCCCAGCGCGAACAGGCACACCAGCACCAGCGCGAATGCGCCGAACACCACGCGCTGCAACCTCACCCGAGACAGCAGCTGCATCTCGGGTGACGCCTCTTCACGACCGGGTACGGGTTCCGCCATGCCTTCTTTGTACTTTTCCTTTGCCCGTTGCGCCGTACCATGCCCGGCCGGGGGATTCGGGCACTGGAGTATAGGCAGAAATGCTGATCCTGATGAAGTCGAACGCGAGCGAACAGCAGCTCGAGGCCGTGGCCGCCCGCGTGCGTGACCTCGGTTTGACCCCCCACCCGCTGAAATCCAGCAGCCGTACGGTGGTCGGCGTCACCGGCGAGTACAACGGGCTTGACCCCGCGGTGTTCTCGGCCCTGGCCGGCGTCAGCAAGGTGGTGCGCCTGAGTGTGCCATTCAAGCTGGCCGCCCGCGAGTTCCACCAGGACGACACCGTGGTGGACGTCGCCGGCGTGAAAATCGGCGCCGGGCAGAAACTCTGCGTAATGGCCGGCCCCTGCAGCTTCGAGAGCGAAGAACAGGTGCTGGAAATCGCCCGCGCTGTGAAGGCAGCCGGCGCCAGCATCATGCGCGGCGGGCTGTTCAAGCCGCGCAGCAGCCCCTTCAGCTTCCAGGGCCTGCAGCAAGGCGGCGCGAAGATCATGGACCTCGCCCGCCAGCAGACCGGCCTGAGCTTCGTGACCGAGGCCCTGGACGAAGCTTCACTCGAACTGGTGGAAGAGCACGCCGACATGATCCAGATCGGCGCGCGCAACATGCAGAACTTCACCCTGCTGAAGAAAGCGGGCCAGAGCAAAAAGCCCGTGCTGCTCAAGCGCGGCATGAGCGCGACTCTCGAAGAGTGGCTCACCGCCGCCGACTACATCCTCAGTGGCGGCAACTCCCAGGTGGTGCTGTGCGAGCGCGGCATCCGCAGCTTCGCAACCCACACCCGCAACACCCTTGACCTCAGCGCCGTGCCGGCCGTGAAAGAACTTTCGCACCTGCCGATCATCGTGGACCCAAGCCACGGCACGGGCATCCGCAACTACGTGCCGCCCATGGCGCTGGCGGCCGTGGCGGCCGGCGCTGACGGAATCATGGTGGAAGTACACAACAACCCGGAGCAGGCCAAGAGCGACGGCGGCCAGAGCCTGTTCATCGAGCAGTTCCGGCAGATGATGGAAAAGATCCCGGCCGTGGCCAAAGCCGTCGGCCGAGCGGTGTAAACGATTCAGGATTCAGAATTCAGGATGTCGGTCAGCGCCGAGGCAACTCCTGAATCCTGAATCCGGAATCCTGAATCCAGACCATGTCCTATTTCATCGTCACCTTCGACACCGACCGCAAAGCCGAGGTCATGCAGGCCCTCAAGGCCGTGCCGGGCGTGGTGGTGAACGGCGTGCCGCTGGCCAACGGCACGGTACGCATCAAGACGGTGACGCGCACGCTGGACGACGAAACCAGCGCGGTGCATGCGGTGGAGGACATCGTCGGCGTGATCGACCTGCGCCTGCTTGAGGCCTGAGCGGCGCGGCGTTTCCAACCTCGCCCGTTGCCGCGCCGCGCGGGCGGCCTATGCTGTCCCGGCATGAAGCTGACCCGTCTGCTTTCAGCATCCCGTTACGCGGCCTGCCGCGCCCTGTTCGCGGAGCCGCTGACGACGCTGCGCAAGCTGGCCGCGTTCAAACGCGACACACCGCCGGTTGAGCTGAAGATGAAGGACGGCACCGTGGTGCGCCTGGAGAAACCCAGCCGCAGCAACTGGCTGTGGGACCACGCCCTGGCCCCCGGCGCCGATGCCGTGTTCGAGGACGGCCTGCTGCGTTTTCGATCCGGCGCCACCAGCTTCGAGCTGCCGATAATTGACGACACCGCAGCGGCGGCGCGCTGGGTAGGCCGCCACCTGCCGGATGCCGAACAACTGCGGTGGCGGAACGGACTGCTGGTGGTGCAGGCCCGCGGCCAGGAACTGGCGTTCCGTGCCGACTCGGCCACCGACTGGGTGGTGCTGGATGAGGTGCTGCTGAACGACGAGTACCGCATCGCGGAGCTGCCGGACGACCTCGGCGTCGTAATCGACTGCGGCGCGAACATCGGAGTCTTCTCCGCGCTGGTCTCGCGCAAGGCCCGTCGTGTGATCCTGATCGAGCCCATGCCCCAGAACGTGGAAGTCGCGCGTCGCAACCTGGAGCAGGCCGGGGCGCAGTCAAGGGCCGAGGTTCTACAGGCCGCTCTGGGCGCGGAAAGCAACGGCACACTGACGCTGTGGGTGACCGAGAAAGGGCCCGGCTGCAACTCGATCAACCGCAGTCAGGCGGCCGCCTTCGGGGAACCGGTTGAACTGAAGGTGCCGACCATCTCGATCGCGGACTTGTTCGAACGTCACGGCATCGAGCAGTGTGACCTGTTCAAGTGCGACATTGAGGGCGGTGAGTACCCGGCCTTCGAGAGCGCGCCGGTCGAGGTGTTGCGGCGCATCCGGCGGCTGCGCATGGAGTACCACCTTTTCAACGACGCGGAGTGGCTGGCGCGCTTCGAGCGGTTGAAGGACAAGCTTGGCGAATCAGGCTTCCGTATCAAGCTGACGGACCCACTGTTGCCGGACGGCAAACCATCCGGCGGCGGATATCTCTCAGCGACACGCGTCGAGGGCGAGGATCCCGAGGTGCCGGCCCTGCAGTACGGCTCCGCCCTGCAGGCAGTGCTCAGCGCCTAGGATCGCCGGGCTGGCCGCCGCACGGAACGCAGGCTAACCTCTGGCGCCGTAGCTGCAGGATCAGCCCGCAAGCCGAGACGAACATGGCACGACCAAGGCTGTTCAAGAAGCGCACCAGGCCCGATCCGGGAACTCTCAGCTACTCCCAATGCGGGGAAGACCTGATCTGCGACTTCCTGCTTCAGCACATCCTCGGAATCAAGGAGCCCTACTACCTCGACATCGGCGCTCACTCACCCATCAACCGCAACAACACCTACCTGTTCTACGCGCGCGGCCTTTCCGGCGTGCTGGTTGAACCCAACCCGGACGCCTGCCTCAAGCTGCGCAAGGTGCGCCCGCGCGACAAGGTGATCACTGCCGGGGTCTCCGACCACAGCGGGTCCGCGGCCTACTACCGCATGGATGCGGATACCCTGAACACCTTCAGCGCGGCAGACAAGCAGCGCTACATCGAGCAGGGCCACAAGCTGGTAAGCGAGGAGACTATCGAGCTGCTTTCAGCCCCGGAGCTGCTGTCAAAGCACTGCGAGCGCTGCCCGGACTTCGTCTCCATCGACGTCGAAGGCCTGGAAATGCCGATCCTGGAGTCATGGGACTTCGACGCCGAGCGCCCCCCTGTGTTCTGCATCGAGACCCTGGAGTACGCGCTCGACACCACGGGCAGGAAGCGCATGGACATCATCGAGTTCGTGGTGGGCAAAGGTTATCGGGTTTACGCGGACACTTACATCAACACGGTTTTCTTCGATGCCGCCCGCTGGCCGGGAAAAGGCATCCTGGGTTAAAGCCGAACCGGAATTGCGGGCATGGGCGTCCTGAAGAAAATGCGCAAGTCGGCGGACAAGCGGCGCAAGAAGGCCGAGTTCAAGGCCGAGTTCGAGCAGTTCCGGAAACTGGCCGCCGAGGCCGGCAGCCGCCTCAGCGTCGAGTGGGAAGACCGCTACCCCTGCCTGGACGACAAGTCGGCCAAGACCGGCTTCGACCGCCACTACGTCTACCACACCGCCTGGGCCACGCGGGTGCTCGCGCGCACAAAGCCCGAGCTGCACATCGACGTTTCCTCCAGCGTGTACTTCTCGGCGCTTGCTTCAGCCATCGTACCCGTGCGCCAGTACGAGTTCCGCCCGCCGGAATTGCAGCTGGACGGCCTTGAGGTGGTGCAGGGCGACCTGATGAAGCTGCCCCTGGACGACCGCAGCGTGAAGTCGCTGTCGTGCATGCACGTTGTCGAGCACGTCGGCCTGGCCCGCTACGGCGACCCCATGGACGCAAACGGCGACCTGAAGGCAATCGCCGAGCTCAAGCGCGTGCTGGCGCCCGGCGGCCGGCTGCTGTTCGTGGTGCCGATAGGTCGCCCGCGCATCGAGTTCAACGCGCACCGCATCTACTCGTTCGAGCAGATTCGTGAGCTGTTCAAGGAGTTCGAACTCGAGGAGTTTGCCCTGATCCCCGACAAGGCCGAGACCGGCCACCTGGTGTACGGCGCATCGCCCGAGTTGTGCGCCGCGCAGAAGTACGGCTGCGGCTGCTTCCTGTTCCGGCGCAACACCTAGACCAGCTGCATGGGCATTTCGTGGTGGCAGCCGCGGTTGTCTTTCAGTGCGTAGACGGGCGCCAGGTTCACGCGTTTGCCCGCCAGGAAGGCCTCGTTCAGCGCCTCGGCGCTGATTCCGTGCTCTTCCCCGGCGCGATTCTGAAAGTCGTGCTGCACACGGTTCACCGGCAGGTTCACCACAACCGACTCGCTGTAACAGGTCATCAGCGGGCGCGCCTTGATGCGCCGGCCGTTGAGCGCTGCCTCAAAGCTGTTGGGATGCCTGAACTCGATCGACTGCACGATCGGGAACAGGTCGTCATAGCGGAAAATGTGGCCGTCCACGGACATCGGGTCGCCCCAGTCGCCCTTTGATTTGCGCCAGTTCCAGCGGCCGAAGCGTGCCCAGAACGGCGGCTTCACTTCGCGGTTCTCGGCATAGCAGTAGTCGTAGCGCGGGCACATGCGCAGGCTCAGGCACAGCACCCTGGGGTCGCGCTTCAGGCGCTGCATGGGTTTGCCGGCATCCAGCGGCCAGGGCTGCTTGAAGATCATGTCGTCGACCAGGAACATGCACCACGGCGCGCCGTTGGCCTGGTGCTGGCGCTGCATGGTTTCGACCACGATCGACTTGAATCCGCCGGCCTGCGCGGTCTCATCGATGAACTCCAGCGCCGGCGAGTTGTGCTGTCCGCGCGCGATTTCGTAGCCCTTGGCAAACTCCGGTGTCGAGGCCGCATACACCACGGCCCAGCGCGCGCGGCTTTCCCAGCCCTCGACCTTTTCCTTGATGCTGCGCAGCAGCGCGTCCAGCTGCGCCGCGCGATCCTTGCTGAAGATGATCACGTTGAGCAGGTCCATCGCCGCAAACTAGCCGCGCGGACACGCACGGGCAAGTTGCGACGCTCGGCCGGGGCAGCTAGCTTGCACGATCCATGGGCGACCTGGTCTCGGTCATCATTCCCACCTTCAACCGCGCGGCGCGCATGCCCGTGGCCGTGCGCTCCGTGCTGGCGCAGACCTGGCGGCCGCTGGAGATCGTGGTGGTGGACGACGGCAGCCCCGACGACACGCCGCAGGTGCTGCGCGGCCTGGAACCGGAAGTGACGGCCGCCGGCGCGATCCCCCGCTTCATCCGCCAGCAGAACGGCGGCGCGGCCGGCGCCCGCAACACCGGCATGAAAGCGGCAACCGGCCAGTGGATCGCGTTCCTGGACGACGACGACCGCTGGTACCCCCACAAGCTGGCGGCGCAGATGGCCCGCCTGGCCGAGACCGGCGCAGACGCCTGCTCGGCCGTCGCGCTGCTGGTTGAGCCGGGGGCTTCGACCTGGTACCGGAGAAGGGCGTGCGGCTGATCGACGGCTTTCATCCCGCCGAGTACCTGCGCACGGAGCGCCACGCGCACATCAACTCGGTGCTGGTCAAGCGCGAGGCGGCGGAGCGCACGGGCGAGTTCGACACCAGCCTGCGCGCGACCGAAGACCTGGAATGGCTGGCGCGGTTGGTGCACGAGGCTGAGTTCTGCGCGGTGCCCGAAGTGCTGCTCTCGTACGACCGCAGCGCGCCGGAGGGCGCACTGACCCACCACGCCGGCCGGGAGGACGTCTTCCGCGACCACGCCAACCGCGAGGCCATGCTGCTCAAGATCCGCGAGCGTTGCGGCACGCGGCGCGGCTGGGACGAATCGGCCTGGCGCTTCCGGGCCGGGCTCGAGTTCCGCTCGTTCGTGCGCCACCGCCTGCGCGCCAGGCAGTGGCGCAAGGCGATCGAGCTGTTCGAGAAGGGCATGGAGCTCAGCCACGGCGCGGAGCCCCTGGCGCGCCTGCGCGGCAAGGTGCGCAAGGCCAGGTTCAAGGCGCTGTTCGGCGGTTGATTACTTGAAGTAGCGCTCGCAGACTTCGAACTCGCCGCGCCCGTCCTGCAGTGCCTGCACGTCGGCGTCCACCATCATTTTCACCAGCTGCTCGAAGGTTACCTTCGGCTTCCAGCCCAGCTTCTGGCGCGCCTTGCCGGCGTCGCCCAACAGCGCGTCCACCTCGCTCGGCCGGAAGTAGCGCGGGTCGATCTCGACGTGTTTGCGGTAATCCAGTCCGACATGGCCGAAGGCGTGCTCGCAGAACTCGCGCACGCTGTGGGTCTCGCCCGTGGCCAGCACGTAGTCGTCGGGCTGGTCGGCCTGCAACATCAGCCACATGCCTTCAACGTAGTCGGGCGCGAAGCCCCAGTCACGGCGCGCGTCGAGGTTGCCGAGGAACAGCTTGTCCTGCCGGCCGGCCTTGATGGCGGCCACGGCGCGGGTGATCTTGCGGGTCACGAAGGTGCCGCCGCGGCGCGGGCTCTCGTGGTTGAACAGGATGCCGCTGACTGCGAACAGGTTATAGGCCTCGCGGTAGTTGATCGTCATGTAATGGCCGTACACCTTGGCCACGGCGTAGGGGCTGCGCGGCTGGAACACCGTCTGCTCGTTCTGGGGCGGGCTGGCGCTGCCGAACATTTCGCTGCTGCTGGCCTGGTAGAAGCGGCAGTTGAGGCCGGAATCGCGCACGGCCTCGAGCAGCCGGGTCACGCCGAGCGCGTCGGTGTCGCCGGTGTACTCGGGCATGTCGAAGCTGACCTTAACGTGGCTCTGGGCGCCGAGGTTGTAGATTTCGTCGGGCTTGGCCTCGCGCAGCAGGCGCAGCAGGTTGCTGCTGTCGGTGAGATCGCCGTACACCAGGTGCAGGCGCACGTCTTTCTCGTGCGGATCCTGGTACAGGTGATCGATGCGCGCCGTGTTGAAGGTGCTGGCCCGGCGGATCAGCCCGTAGACGGTGTAGCCCTTGCTGAGCAGCAACTCGGCGAGATAGCTGCCGTCCTGGCCGGTGATGCCGGTAATGAACGCGGTTTTCGACATGCGCAGAAGATAGCGCCGGCCGCGCCGTGGCAAAGAGTCTAGTTGAAGCGATTGCTCTTCACCGGCCCGCCCGGGAAGTAGCGCTCGCGCCTGTCCTGCCCGGCCGCGAAAGCCGTGGCATGCCAGGCGCTGCCCGCCAGCTTCAGCAGCTCGCTGAACGGCGCGCCGTTGTCCTCGACGTACTTGGCCGCGAGCACCCGTGCCGCGAGCTCGGCCACCGGGGCGTCGTCCGGCGGCGTCTGCTCGACACCCTGGTCACCCATGCGCAGGCCGCCATCCCAGGGGGCGCGGTTCATCTGGTGCAGCAGCGTGGTGACGTCGGCAACGAAGGGCAGCGGCTCGGTCCAGCCGCAGGCGTGGGCGAACAGCAGCCGGCCCGGCCGGACGACGGCCAGTTGCTGCACCTGCTCGGGCGGCGCGGCGCCGAGGTCGTAGGCGACCACCAGCTCGGGGCCGTCGGCATCCGCCGTCCAGTCGTGCAGCGGCACACCCAGCAGCTCGGCCGCCGCGGTCGCCAGCACGCTGCTGCCGCGGTCGCCCAGCGCGACCACGCGGCGCGGCTGAAACTCGACGGACGCCAGCAGAGCCTTCAGGTGATCGAGCCCCTGCCGGCACAGCACGTAACTGTCCTGCAGCCAGGCGTATCGGCCGCGCATGGCGTCCTCGTAACCCGCGATCGAGAGGTGCGTCAGCAGCGCGCCCTGCAGCACGAAGTGCCAGCCGCGCAGGTCGGAGTCGTCCAGCGCCGTGGCGCCGTGAACCGCGTCGGCGCGAGCCAGCGCGCGCTCAAGGCGCGCCTTCATGAACTGCAGGTTTTCGTCGCCCGCGGGCTCAAAGCGCGCGGCCGCCTCACGGGCGGCTTCCAGCCGGCCGCTCATCAGGCTGTTGAAAGCCAGCAGGTAGGCACAGACCGGGTCGTTGAACACGGCCGGGTCGGCGGCCTGCAGGTGCTCAGCCGCGCGCTCATACAGCATTTCGCCCTCGAGCGCGCTGCACAGCTCAGCGAGGATGGACGGCTGGTTGGGAAAGGCGGCGTTGGCGCGCTCCAGCAGCGTGGCGGCGATGCCGTGCAGGCCCTCTTCAATGGCCTCATAGGCGGCGTTGTACAGCACCTGCGCGTCGCCCAGGTCGTCGGTGACGGCCGTGAGCAGGCCGGCGAAGCGGTCGCCGGAGATGGCGGCCGCGATGCGCGCCAGCAGGTCAAGGCCGCGGGCGAGGTCGGCGTCGTCGAGACTGCAAGGCGCGCGCAGATGGTGGTGGATGGCCTGGAAGGCCGCGTGCGCGTCTGCGGCGGCAAGGTTGTCTGCAGCCTGTTTCAGGGCTGTCTCGAAATCATCGGCCACGGGTGCTCTCGCTTGCTGTTCACTTGCCGATGATCACGCCCATCTTGATCTCGACTTCGTAGGTTTCGCCATCGCGCCAGAACTTGAACTTCACGATGTCGCCCTTCTTTTTATTGGTGTTGAGCCAGATGCGCAAATCGGTGGTCATGGTGCCGGGCGTGGTGACCTTGCCGTCTTTGTCTTTCACCTCGGCGGTGCCGGCGACGATGCCGTCGTACTCCAGCAGCACGTCGCCTTCCTTCACGCCCTTGTGGTAGGCGTCGTACCAAGGGCTGACGCTGGTGACGTAGAGGCCCTTGCTGACGCGGGTGTCGAGCAATTTGTCACTGGTCCAGAAGCCGCAGAAGGTGCTGTTGACGCCGATGGTGCGCGTACCCAGGTCTTTGGGCGGGCCCTCCGGGTAGTTGATGGCGAGGATCTGCACGTCGTGGGTCTCGCCGTCTTTCACGAAGTCGGGCGGCTTGATGGCGAAGCCGTGCTCGGCGTTGGGGGCGAAACCGCTGCCGATCAGCCAGTCTTCGCGGCGGTCGGCCTTGCGTTTTTCCCATAGCTTGCCGTCGATGTAGATCTCGATGTCGCAGGCCTCGGTGTTGAGGTCCGGATCGGCGGCCCAGCCGCGCAGGGTGTTGTCGTCGGCGGCCCAGAAGCCGCCCATGGGCGGGGTGTTTTCTTCCAGGCGGTACTGCTTGGGTGAGCCTTCTACCTCTACTTTCACGCCGCTGGGATAGTTCAGCGCGTAGACGCGCACGGTGTGCGTCGCGCCGTCCAGCAGCGCGGTGGGCGTGGTGGTCACGAAGCCGTGGTAGGGGTCGGGCGTGACCTTGCTGTTGCGCAGGGTGTCGCGCTTGCTGTTGGCTGGCACCTGGGCGAACAACTCGTTGTCGATCCAGATTTCGACGTCAATGCTGCCGGTGGCGACGTCCGGGTCCCACGCCCAGCCCGCCAGCACCACCTTGTTGCAGATGTCGAAGCCGCCGAACGGCGCGGCGTTGGCCAGGCCGCTGCGCGAGTCCACCACGCGCGGGCTGCCGTCAACTTCGTGCTCCGTGCCGGCCTCGTTGTCCACGGCGAACACCTGCACCGTGTGCTCAAGCCCGTCGTTGAGGCTTTTCGGCCACGGCAGGCTGAAGGCGCAGGTTTCTGTGGGCGCGATTTTGCGTTTCTTCAGCTCTTCGTTCTTGCCGTTGGCCGTAAGTTCGCTGACCGTCTCGCCGTCGATGCGCACCACCAGCTTGACCGGCTTGTCGGCCGAATCCGGGTCCCAGGCGTACCCGCTGATGCCTTTCTCGGGCGTGGCTTCCTCCAGCTTGCCGCGCGGGTAATTGCCGACCGTCTTCACGCGGGGGGAGCCGCGCAGCTCGGTCTTGCCGTGCTGGTCCTTGCGGAACGCGAGCGCGCGGATGGTGTGCTTCTCGGCGTCCTGCAACTCGGCGGGCTGCTCCTGCTCGAACCACCAGATCACACCGAGGGTCTTGTGCTGCTGGCGCTTGTCGGCGCGCAGCTCGTAGGCTGGTTTGTCGTCGATCAGGATTTCGACATACAGCGCGGCTTCGGGCTCGAACTTGTCCTGCAGCCAGCCCTTGATGCGGGCGTTGCTGACCTCGCCCAGCGCGCCGCCGATGTTCGGGTTGATCTGTTGGCCCTCCACGGTCTCGATCGGCTGGGGCTCAGGCTCGGGCTCCACGGCCGGTGTTTCCTTCGCCGCTTCGTCGCCTGGGGCCGCGCCCGCCGCCTGCGCACCACCCGCGCCGCCGGCACCGACCGGGCCCGCGTCAGATCCGGCTGCCTCCGCCTTGCCGGCGGCGCCGGCCGTATCTCCGGAGTCAATGCCGACGCTGCCGCCCTGGCCGTGTTCGCGCTCCGCACCGCTGAGGGGCGTGGCGTCACGACTGTCTTCTTCTGTAAGTACGTCGTCGTCGAGGGAAGGATTAAGCTCGGCCGTAAGGGGTGCGTGGTTGGTGCGGTTCGAGGCAGCATCGTCGCCACCCTGCAGCAGCGGCAGCCACAGCTCGCTGGTGAAGCCGGCCACGACCAGCGCGCCGAAAGCCAGCAGCAGGATTGGCCATTTCAGGCCCTTGGACACGGCGACTCTCCGGGACGTGGTTTCGATGTTAACCACGCAAGCGGCACCGGCAAACGAAACCGCAAGCCCGGCTCACGAAATCGCTAGCCGCCGCGCAGGCTCGCAAGTTCGGCGTGCAGGCTTTGCCGGGTCTGCTGTGGCACGCGCCCCTGCAGTTCGCGTAATCCCTCTTCGAACACCGGCACGGCCTGCGAGGCCTTGCCCCAGGCGCGCATCAGCCGCGCGTAGGCCTGCAGCCACGACACCTCCAGCAGCGTGTCGGCCGTCTCCGCAATCAGCTCGCGCGCCTGTTGCAGCGTTTCGAAGGCTTCGAGGTGGCGCTGGAGGCCGGTCAGCGCCACGGCCGCCTCGCACAGTGAACCCGCCAGCAGCCCGCGTCCACCGGTCTCCGCGCCGATCGCGGCCGCCTCGCGCGCGAACCGCAGCGCCGTCTCGAAGTCGCCGCCGCGGATCGCCGCCTGGGCGCGCGCCTTCACGATCGCCGCCCGGTGATGCCGCATTTTCGGCGACTGGCACAGGCGCTCGGCCGCGTCGAGGTGCGCCTCGGCGGCTTGCGGGTTGCCGGCCTCGCTTTCGTACTGGGCGGCGTTGGCGTGGCCCACCACCTGCTGCGCGAGGTCGCTGGTGCGCGCGGCGTAGTCGATCACGGCCTGCATCTCGCGCGCGGCCGCGGCGTGGTCGCCGGCGTGGGCCATGCGGTGCGCGCGCACCATCATGAAGGCGATGCGCAGGCGGTGGCTGTCGCATTTTTCGGCGATGGCCTCGCCCTCCGCCACCAGCTCGTCCACGGACTCGCCGCCTTCAATGCCGGCCCAGGCCAGGTGCACCAGCGCGCGGCCGACCATCTCGGGGTTGCTCGCGTTGGCGCGCACTTCTTCAAAGCACGGCAGCGAGTCGCCCCAGCGCCCCAGGCGCTGCAGCACGTCGGCCAGCATGTCGGCAGCAATGGCGCGTGCGGGCAGGTCGTCGGCCAGCAGGCCGTGCAGGCGCTGGATCGCCTCCAGCGCGGCCGGGTAGTCATAGTTGAAGCGGGCGTGGTCGCCGCCCATGCGCAGGTAGCGGCGCTCGGCCGCGGCGTAGCGTTCGATCTCGACGCCGCCTTCATGGGCGGCGCGGGCGTGGCGGGCGAGCTCCAGGGCGATATGCTCCGGGCTCAGGCCGGGCAGCGCTTCCAGGATATCCAGCGCCAGGCCGTGCAGCAGCGCGCGCTCCGAGGGCGGCTGCAGGCCATAAGCCGCGTCGCGCACCACGGCATGGCGGAACAGGTAGGCGGTCTCGGCGAACATGGGCGCATCGGGCTGTGCCATGGCGGCAGCTTAGCAAGGGCGAGTATCAGAACATCGCCTTCGTAGCGCCCGGGCGGCGGAAGGCTGCTGTGTTGTGCTCAAGGCGCTCGGTATTCAGGCCGTGCTTTTTGACCGCGAGCCTGAACATGGTGTGCAGGTGCTCGGCGCGTTTGCCTTCGCCCTGCATGCGCTTTTTGAAGCGCCCGTCGTTGAGCTCGCCGCCGCGCATTTCCCGGATGCGGCTCAATACCTTCTGCTTGTGGCCGGGGAAGTGCGCCTCCAGCCACTCCTCAAACAGCGGCCCCACACCGTGTGGCAGGCGCACCGGCAGCATGGCCGCACGCCTGGCGCCGGCCTGGGCCGCGCGCTCGACGATGCCGGGGATGTCGCTGTCGGTCAGGCCGGGAATGATCGGCGCCAGCATCACCGCCACCGGCACGCCGGCCTCGGCCAGCTGCTTCACGGCCTGGAAGCGTTTCTCGATCGTGCTGGTGCGCGGCTCGAGCTTGCGGGCGATTGACTCGTCAAGTGTGGTGATGCTGACGGCCACGCCGGCCGCGTTGTGTTTTGCCAGCTCAGACAGCAGGTCGATGTCGCGGGTGACCAGCGCGTTCTTGGTGATCAGCCCCACCGGGTTGCGGAACTCGGCGAACACTTCCAGCAGCGAGCGCGTGACGCGCAGTTTCGCCTCAATGGGCTGGTAGGGGTCCGTGACGCCGCTGAGGCTTACGGTCTGCGGCTTCCAGGACGGCTTCATGAACTCGCGCCGCAACAGCGCGGCCGCGTCGCGCTTGACGTGGATCTTGGTTTCGAAGTCCAGCCCCGCGGAGTAGCCCAGGTACTCATGAAACGGCCGCGCGTAGCAGTAAACGCAGCCGTGCTCGCAGCCGCGGTAGGGGTTGATGGCGGCGTCGAAGGGGATGTCGGGCGAGTTGTTCCAGGAGATGATCTCGCGGGTGTCGTCCCAGAAGAACGCGGTTTTCGGCGCGGGCGCGTCGGGGTCGAACTCAAGGGGGTCGTACTCGACCTCAATGCGCTCAAAGCGATTGGCTGGGTTGCGAGAAGCCCCACGACCATGGATGGAAGGCAAAGCGTCCATGCCCGCAGTCTAACACAGGAAGCGACAACAAACGGGCCGGGCAAGAAACAAGAGCCGCAAGCGCACTCGTCCGCCGTAGCTTCAGCGAAGGCGGAAGCGCGCGGCAGTCTCGGACAAAGCGCCCGTGCCGCGGACACGCAAAGGGGACAGGCACCAAGGTGCCTGTCCCCGGCGAGGCGGGTTTGAATTGATGTCACGCTCAACTGCCCGATTCGTAGACTGTCCGGCATGAGATATCATTTCCGAGTCATCGCGCTTCTGATCGGCTTGTTGATTCCTGGCGGCTTCGGGTTCAGATGTGTCGGCGGTCAAGCAGAGGAGCCGAGACTAGACCTCGACTCTTACCTCAAGCGGGAATTGCAGACCCTGAAGGATGCTGACCCGGACAAGCTGTCGGACAGCATGAAGCGCGTTCGCGCTGCGCTGAAGGACGACGCCGATACCGACGATATGCTGTTGGCGTGGTTTACCGAGTATCACCGCCGACTAGCCGAGTCAGACGAGTTCAAGGACCGCAAGTTCGCCCCGCTGCGGCCTATGGAAATCCCGCCGGGAAACAACGGCTGGCATGACGTGATGAAGGCAGGCGAAAAGGCACGGCAGTACGAAGAAGCCAACGGGTACGAGTTGTACGGAAAGGTTGTTAGCGGCGAACCGGTGCCAGCAGAGGAGGCGGCAGGCTACCTCGACGAAACCGCCACGGCGCGGGAGTTGGCCATACTTGCCGCACAAGCAGAACACATCACCCCACCGGGATTTGGGCTTACGGACGTACTGAGCTCAACGCCGCAGACCGCGTTGTGGCGGGTGCTTTCAGTTCGTGTGCACGCACAACTTGCGCTCGATGATCGCGCGGCTGCAGCGTCCGAAGCCAGTGACGCGCTCCGTCTGATCGGCCGCACCGAGTTCGGCACCGCGATCATTAACGAGTTGTTTGCCATGCTCGCCCATACTGTCGTTCTGAACGGCATCCTGCTGTCACCGGCCTGGAAGGCCGATGAACTTGAGAAGCTGCTGGAGTTCGCGCCGGAACACAAGCCGCGTCCGGACGCGATGATGTTCTCCGAGGCGCTCTACCTGGTGCTCGCCGCCGAGTCGATTGCGAAGACGGAGAAGAAGGACATCAAGCAGGCTTTCAAGTTGATTCGCGAAGGCAACACACCCTTGAGCGACCTGTTGGAACAAGGGGTCGCAACGAATCTGAAGACCCTGAAGATCCGCGCCGATGCGGCGGAATGGGCCCGCAAGAATCCAGGGGATATCCGGGACGCCGACTACAGCAAACGGCTGCTTGAGCGGATGAAGGATGATGAAGCGGCTGGCTGGCGCACGAACTTCGCCAACATTCTGGAACCGCAGGCCTGGCTGGTGGCCGTGAAGATCAAGCTGGCCTGGCTGCACGGAAAACGCGGTGACGAGTTTTCGAAAGCGGCAGCATCGTTGGCAGACGAAACGCTAGTGTTCAGGGCCGCCGTTGAGGACCGTTCAGTGCGAGTCCGTTTCAAGGCCGACCATCCGCTGGCGCTCAAGGACAGCAAGACGCCAATCTGCGAGTTTGAGCTGGTTGGGGAGTAGGCCCCCGTGCCGCGGACACGCAAAGGGGACAGGCACCAAAGGTGCCTGTCCCCGGTGGGTTTGCTCTTCGCTTGGCTGCCACGGACTGGAAGTCCGTGGCACTACTCACGGGCCGGAGGCCCGTGCCACTTTACTTGCGCCAGTCCTTTAGGCTTTCGAGGAACTTGTCTAGCGGCATCTCGCCTAGCTCGCCCTGGTCTCGGCTTCTTACGTTGATGGTGCCGTTTTCCTGTTCCTTCTCGCCTACCACTATCGCGTACGGGATCTTCTGCAGGCTGGCCTCGCGGATCTTGTAGCCCACGCGGTCGTCCTTCAGGTTGACCTCTGAGCGCAGGCCGAAAATCCCCAGCTGCTCGTTGATCACCTTGGCGTAGGCGACGAACTTCTCGCTCACCGGGATGATCTGCACCTGCAACGGCGCCAGCCACAGCGGGAACGCCCCCGCGAAGTGCTCGATCAGCACGCCCATGAAACGCTCCACGCTGCCGTAGCACGCGCGGTGGATCATCACCGGGGTGTGCCGCTGGCCATCCGCGCCGATGTACACCAGGCCGAAACGCGCCGGCATGGAGAAGTCCAGCTGGATGGTGCCGCACTGCCACGAACGGTTCAGGCAGTCCCGGATGTGGAAGTCGATCTTCGGCCCATAGAACGCGCCGTCGCCCTCGTTCAGCTGGTACTCGATCCCCTTCTCTTCCAGGGTCTCCTTCAGGGCGCTTTCCGCCTGCTCCCACACCTCGTCGCTGCCGATGCTCTTTTCCGGCCGAGTGCTGAGTTCGATGCGCACGTCAGTCAGGTCAAACGCGCCGTAGATCTCATGGAAGAAATCGATGAGCATGCCGATCTCGCCCTTGATCTGCTCCGGGGTGCAGAAGTGGTGGGCGTCGTCCTGGGTGAAGGCCTGCACGCGGAACAGCCCGTGGCGCACGCCGCTCAGCTCGCGGCGGTGCACCAGACCCATCTCGGCGAAGCGCAACGGGAACTCGTTGTGCGAGTGCAGCCTGGTGCGGTACAGCATCAGGTGGCCCGGGCAGTTCATGGGCTTGACCGCCATCGGCCGTTCTTCTTCCACGTTCTCGTTGATCTTGCCGGGGTCCTTTTCGTCCCGCAGCTTCATCTTGGTGAAGAACATGTTCTCCATGTAGTTGGCGTAGTGGCCGCTGGTGTGCCACATGGATTCACTGAGCACGAGCGGGGTCTTCACCTCTTTGTAGCCGCGCCGGCGCAGGTTGCTGCGCATGAAGTCCACCAGCAGGTTCCAGACCATCGCCCCCTTCGGGTAAAAGAAGGGGAAGCCGGGCGCGTCTTCATCCATGAAGAACAGCTCGAGCTGCTCGCCGAGCACGCGGTGGTCGCGCTTGCGGGCTTCTTCCAGGAACTTGAAGTAGTCCTCAAGCTCGGCCTTGCTGAAGAACGCGGTGCCGTAGACGCGCTGGAGCTGCTCTTTCTCCGCGTCGGCGCGCCAGTAGCTGCCGGCCACCTTGGTCAGCTTCACGAACTTGAGCCAGCCGGTGTCGGGCACGTGGGGACCGCGGCACAGGTCGATGAAGTCGCCGTGCTTGTAGAAAGAAAGTTCTTCACCGCGCTGCTTGATGCCTTCCACCAGTTCGGCCTTGAACTTGTTGTGGCCGCCGTCGATGGCCTTGTAGCGCTGGTAGTGCTCGTTCGCTTCGTCGTAGCTGCTGACGCAGCGCACGAAGGGGTGCCCCTGCTTCACGATCTTGGCCATCTCGGCCTCGATTTTCGGGAAGTCGTCGGGGGTGATTTTCTGGTCGGGCAGGTAGATGTCGTAATAGAAGCCGTCCTCGACCACCGGCCCGATGGTGAGCTGCGCCTTGGGGAAGATGCGCAGGATCGCGTCGGCCATCAAATGCGCGGCCGAGTGGCGCAGCACCTCGACGGCTTCGGCGTCTTTCTTGGTGAGGATCTGGACCCTGGCGCCGTCGGGCAGGGGGCGCTGCAGGTCAACGACGGCGTCATTGACCTTGGCGGCCACGGCTACGCGGGCGAGTCCGTCAGAGATTGATTTGGCGAGGTCCGCGGCTGAGGCGCCGTCAGATAACTGCTTTGCGCTGCCGTCCGGCAGCATCACGCTGATCATGGTTTTTCTCCCGTTTCGGTGACGGATACGAACCGCCACACAACCCGGCCCGACGGATACGGCCCGTCGCGCCATCACTGGAACGCAAGAGTAGCCACGATTGTTTCAGGAACAAGCGGGTGATTGGGCCACGGAAACACAAAAACACCAAAGGTACTGCCCACGAAACAACGGCTAAGCCACGGATTTCACGGAATTACACGGAAAGGCAATCATCGCGCAGAGACCGCAGAGATCGCAGAGCGCCTTCTCTGTGCCCTCTGCGCTCTCTGCGCGATGCAGCTTTTGTGGTTTCGTGTTTTCGTGGCTCAACTGCAGTTCGAATGAGTTTGGAACCACAGGTGAACACGGATGAACACGAGTGCCTCAGTGGATCCGTGTTTATCCGTGGCTCACTCTTGGCAGTTGTTCGCGACCTTCGCGCTCTTCGCGTCAAACTCGATCATGCAGTTTGCAACGGCCGTTCTGTGCGTACCAAAGAGCGTCTGAAGCCGGACGGAACTACGCATGGAACCGCGAAGGTCCGCCAAGAACCGCGAAGCAGGGCCAAGCCACGGATTTCACGGAGTTACACGGAAAGGCAATCATCGCGCAGAGATCGCGGAGAACGCAGAGTTACTTCTCTGTGAACTCTGCGCTCTCTGCGCGATGCAGCTTTTGTGTTTTTGTGTTTTCGTGGCTCAATTGCAGTTCGAATGAGTTTGCAACCACAGGTGAACACGGATGAACACGAGTGCCTCAGTGGATCCGTGGTTATCCGTGTCCATCCGTGGTTCACTCTTGGCAGTTCTTCGCGACCTTCGCGTCACCCTCGATTACGCAGTTTGGCGCGGCCGTTTTCTGCGTACCAACGGGCGGCGGATTCGAGGCTTTGTTTCAGGGGCCGGAACTGCATTCCCAGCTCTTCCTGGGTTTTCTTTGTGTCGTACCTGAACGAATGCAGCGGATAGCGGGCCACGGCCGCGATAAAGTTCATCCACTGGGGCAGCAGGTAGGTGCTGTAGATGGTCAGCTTCAGCAGCGGGCCGGGCACTGTCGGCCGCCAGGGCGCGCCCACGGTTTCGCGCAGCAGTTGGCCCATCTGCTTTACGCTCAGTGTCTCGCCGATGCTCAGGTAGCGCTCGCCGGGTTTGCCCTTTTCCATGGCGAGGCGGTGTTGCAGGCCGCAGTCGTCCACGTCCACGCAGCCGATCTCGACGGGCACCCACATCGGGTACATGCCCTTGAGCAGGTTCAGTACCATGGCGCCCGTTGGCGTGGGGCGCACGTCGCCGGGGCCGATCGGCGCGCCCGGGTTCACGATCACCACTGGCAGGCCGCGGGCGCCCCACTTCAGGGCCTCGTGCTCGGCCACGAACTTGCTGGTGATGTAGGGGTTGTTGAGCGGGCCGAAGTTCCAGACCTGGTCCTCGGTCACCAGCGCCAGCGGGTCGCGCGGGCCGCCGATGGTGGCGTTGGTGCTGGTGTAAACCACGCGCTCAAGGCGCTTCTCGTATGCGGCGCCCAGCGCGTTGCGGGTGCCCACCACGTTTGCCTGCAGGTATTTCTCGTAGCCGCCGGACAGGGCGTACAGGGCGGCGCAGTGGTACATGCGGTCGCAGCCTTCCAGGGCGCGCAGCAGGCTGTCGCGGTCCAGCAGGTCGCCGACGGCGTACTCGACGTCCAGCCCCTGCAGGTTCGTCAGCGGGCTGCCCTCGCGGCGGAACACCTTCACCTGCTCGCCATTGGCCAGCAGCGCGCGCACGATTGCCGCGCCGATGAAGCCGGTTCCGCCGGTTACCAGTGCCTTCGCCATCAGGTTTCAGGTTCCAGGTTTCAGGGAACAGGTTTCAAGTATCATGGGCACTCCCTGACACCTGGTCCCTGAAACCTGTAACCTGTCCTCTCCATGCCTGACGATAAACACGCATTCAAACCTGTCGAGGAACAGACCCTGCTTGAGGTCGGTTCCGACTCGGCCACGTCGCAGCAGCCCGCCGACCCGCCCCCCGAGCCCGAGCTCAACCTGCGCTTCGGCCAGGTGCAGGTCACCCGCGAGCTGGGCGCCGGCGGCATGGGCAAGGTCTACAAGGGCCAGCACCTGGGCCTCGACGTGCCGGTGGCCGTCAAGACCATGGGCGAGGCCCTGGCCCGCGACTCCATGGGCCGCCAGCGTTTCCTGCGCGAGGCCCGCACGGCCGCCAAGCTGGATCACCCGAACATCGTGCGCGTACTGGACGTCGCCGAGCAGGACGGCACGCCCTACATCGTGATGGAGTTCGTGGACGGCACCGACCTGTCGGCGCTGCTCAAGAAGCACGGGCCGCTGGCCGGCATGGCGGCGCTGAAGGTGATCGCGCAGGTGGCCGACGGCCTGGCGCACGCCCACGCGCAGGGCATCGTGCACCGCGACATCAAGCCGCATAACATTTTCGTGGCCAAGGACGGCCGCGTGAAACTGGGCGATTTCGGCCTGGCGCGCGCCGTGGAAGCCACCACCGAGCTGACCATGCCGGGCGCGGCGATCGGCACCGCGCACTACATGAGCCCGGAACAATCCCACGGCCATGAGATCGACCAGCGCTCGGACATCTACAGCCTGGGCATCACGGCCTGGCACCTGATCACCGGCGCGCCGCCCTACAACGGCACCACGCCGGTCAGCATCGCCGTGCAACACGTAAACAAGGAAGTGCCCTACGAGCGCGAGAAATTCGGGCACCTGCCCGACGCCGCGGTGTACCTGCTGATCAGCATGACCAACCGCGACGCCGCCCAGCGCCCCAGCGCGCGCGAGGTGCACGACCGGCTGGCGCAGATGGTGGGCAGCGTGCGGCTGAACTCGCTCGAGGACCTGCTTGAGCACGGCTCGGTCAGCCAGTACGTGCCGGCCGCGCCGACACCCCCGCCGCCCAGCCAGCCGGCCTGGACCCAGCCGCCGATGCACGCCACCCCAATGCACCCCACGCCGGCCTACCCGCACGCCTACCCGACCAGCAGCAGCTCATCGAACAAGCTGCTGTGGATTGCGCTGGCGGTGATCGGCGTGATCATCCTGATGATGGGCGGCTGCATGATGATGTTGATGGCGGGGACATAGCCCCTACCGGCCGATTCGCCAGCGCACCGCAACGTAGATCAGCGTAAGGGCGATGTTCACCCCCGCGTTCAAGATGATCAGCGCTTTCACCGGCGCACCCGCCAGGGTGGCGATGATCATGGCGGGCGTCATCACCCCCAGCAGCACGATGGAGTCGATCATCACCGGCGTCTTGAGCCGATCGCGTGAGACCAGCGCCTGGCTGATCACGATGTTCACCGGCACGAACAGGAACGCCACGGCCATCAGCTTCACGTAGGTCTCGGCCCAACCCACCAGGGCGGGCTCCGGGTTGAACACGGCCGCCACTTCCCCGGCGAACACGAACAACGGCACCGTCAGCGCGATGCCGGTCAGCACGGCGAACACCACGGCCAGGCGCTCCTCGTGCGCGGCGCGCACCGGCTTGCCGGCGCCGAGGCTGGTGGCGACCAGGGTCTGCGCCGCGGCCCCCCAGCCGAAGGAAAGCAGGATCAGCAGCAACTCGATCTTCAGCCCCACGAAGATGCCGCCCAGCACGCTGGGGTCGCGGTCGCCGGCCTCCTGCATGCTGCGGATCATCACGCCGCCCGCGATGCCGCGCGCGGCGATCTGCCCGTTGTTCCAGAGCCCGATGCGCATCAGCTCAAGCGCCGTCTTACCCTGCGGCCACAGCCAGGTCAGCTTGCCGCGCAGGTGCCCGCGCCACAGGCCGTAACCCAGCAGCATCACACCGGCGGCCGCGCGCGCGCCGACGGTTGACCACGCGCTGCCGATCACGCCCATGCGCGGGACGCCAAGCTCGCGCAGGAAGCCCGGCATGAAGCCCGGGTACGGCCCGTCGCCGTAGATCAGTAGCAGGCCCAGCCCCGCGTTCAGCAGGTTGCTTAACATAAAAAAGCCCAGGAACAGGCTGGTGCGCCCCAGGCTGCGCTCGACGGTGGTGAGGTACAGGAACATGCCGGCCGTGATGCCGCCGCCCAGCATGATGCGCAGGTACTCGGCGCATTGCTCGAGCTGCCAGCCGGCCTGGGCGCCCATGGCGGTGGCGATTTCCTCGGCCCAGATCAGGCCGGGCACGGCCATCAGCAGCGACAGCGCGATCACCACGCCTGTGGCGCGCAAGGCCACGCGGCGCAGGCCTTCGTCATCCTTGGCGCCCACGCGCCGCGCCAGCAGCACGCCCGCGCCCGCGATGGGGCCGTTGAACAGGATGGTCTGGAAGGTGGTGATCGGGTCGCACAGGCCGGTCACGCTGATCGCGCGGGCGCCCTCGATGTCGCCAAGCTGGCCGACCAGCAGGGTGTCCACCAGGTTGAACAGAGCGTGGCACGCCAGCCCAAGCACCAGCGGCATGCCGAAGAACAGCACGTGCCGCAACAGGCGCGAGTCTTTGATCAGCAGGGCCATAAGCGTTGGGGACTGTCCCCTCACGAATCGACTACGGGGACAGTCCCTTTCAGGGATTGTCCCCCGGGCGCGATTTCAACCAGACGCTGCGCGGGCATCAAGCCATCCGGGGCCGTGAAACACACAAACAGGCGCACGCGTGCTGCTTCACGGCCGCGAGCTTTCAGGTACGCCCGCAGCGCGGTAGCGTAGCCGCGCAGCTGCTCGCCGTGGTGGAATTCGGCATGGCCGGTGAAATCGCCTTCCACGACGTCGGTCTTGTAATCGATGATCTCATACTCGCCGTCGGCCAGCTCGCGCAGCAAGTCGAGACGCCGCGGGCCATCCGGCGTCATGAAGCCGAACTCGGGCAACTCGCGCCGCGCCGTGCCCAGCGTGGACAGCGCCTCGGCCGCGCGCTGCACATGGCTGAGCGCGCGGGCATCCAGCATGCCGACTTCCGCCCCGCGCAGCCGGCGCTCCAGCCCGGCGTGGACCAGTGTGCCGAACTCGGCCGCTTCGGGGTCGATCGTGCGCTGCTTGAAGCCGCCCTCCCCCACTGGCGCGACCAGCGTGTCGTCGATCGGCGCGGGCAGCGGCAGCTCGCCCTTCTGCAGTGCCCTGCGCGCGGCCTCGATGGCGGGCGTGTGAGGGTGCGCTTCTCCGGGCTGAACCGCCTCGGGCCACACCATGCGCACGCAGGGATGCGGCGCTTCGCCCTGCCAGTCGCGCACTTCAAGCGCCCGCAGCAGCTGGTGCGCCCAGTGCTGCTTGTCGAATTCCTTGTCCGGCTTCAGGCTGCCGAGCAGCAGCAGGCGCTCCGAGGCGCGGGTCCAGGCCACGTACAGCACGCGCTTTTCTTCGGCCAGTCCGCGCTCGATCGCGGCAAACTTCGCGCGCCAGGCGGCGAAGTCGCTGCGGTATTCGCCGCGGTCGTCGTCATCGAGGCTCTTGAGGTAGATGCCCAGGGGCTCGCCCTCCTGCTCGGGCAGCTCGCGCACCATGCCCTGGCCGCCGCCGCCCCCTCGCCGGCGAGGTCGGGCAGGATCACCACCGGGAACTCCAGCCCCTTGGCCTTGTGGATGGTCATCAGCCGCACGCCCTCGACGCTGTGGTCGGGCACGCCCTGGGTTTCGTCTTCGCCGCGCTCGAGGCGTTCGCGCAGCTCGCGCACCAGCGGCGCCAGCGAGGGCAGCTCGTGCTGCATGGCGCGCACCAGCTCGAGCATGCGGTTGACGTTCGCCAGGCGCTGCTCGGCGTCGGGGCCGCAGCCGACCGCCAGCAGGTAGCCGAAGGCGGACAGCGCCTCGCCCAGCAGCAGGGCCGGCGCGTCACGGCCGGCGCGGCTGCGCAGGCGCTGATAGTCCGCCAGGAAGTACTCGGCGGCCGGCGACTTGCCCGGCCAGTCCTGCAGGCGCTGCAACAGCGTGTGGTGGCGGTTGCTGCCCAGCGCCAGCTCGGTCAGGAAGGCGTCGGACAGGCCACCCAGCGGCGAGCGCAGTACGCCGAGCATGGCGATGTCGTCGGCCGGGTTGGCCAGCACGCGCAGCAGGTTGATGCAGTCCAGCGCCTCCTGGGTGGCGAACAGGCCGCTCTCGCCCACCACCAGCAGCGGCAGATCGCGCCGCGCGAAGGCCTCGCGGTACAGGGCGTTGCGCGTGCTGCGCCGCACCAGGATCGCCACGTCGGAAAGCTTCACGCCCTCGTCGCGCAAGCGCTCTACCTGCTGGGCCAGGTACTCGGCTTCCTCGGCCGAGTTCGCCCCGGGCAGCAGGTGGAACTCGACCGGCTGATCAAGCTCGCGCTCGACCTGCTTGCCGGCCTTTTTGTCGAACAGCATGTCCTGCGGCCGCGCGTCGAAGTCGCGGTACGGCCCGGCGCCGAAGATGGCGGCGAACAGCCGGTTGCCGAGCTCAAGCACCGGCTGCACGGTGCGGTAGTTGTGCTCAAGGCGCACGATGCCGCCGCGGCGCTCGGGCGTATCTTGACAGGTCAAGCCCCAGCACGGTTGCATGCCGCGTTCGCTCGCGCCGGATTTCGCGTTGCGCTGCGGCACGCGCTCGAGCGCGTGGTTGAACACGCGCACGTCGCTGCCCCGGAAGGCGTAGATCGACTGCTTTGCATCGCCCACCGCGAAAAGCGCCCGGGCGCGTCGGCCTCGTCGGTCAGCAGCGCCAGCAGTTCCGCCTGCGTGGGGTTTGTGTCCTGGTATTCGTCCACCAGCAGGTAGCGCGCGGCCGTGATGGCCTGCGCGCGCACATCGGGCTCGCGATTCAGCAGCTCGAGCGCGCGCAATTCGAGGTCCAGGAAGTCCAGCCCGCCCGCGCATTCCTCTGTGTATGCGGCGCACACGGCCTCGAATACCACGGCCAGGTCGCGGGCCACAGCGCCGGCGCGACGCTCAAAGGCTTCGTCGAACGGGAAGCTCAGCACCTCGGCCGCCGGTGCCAGCGCCATGGCGGCGGCGCTGACCTGATCGCGCACCGACTCAAGCGCCTCGGGCGCGTGCTTCCAGTTGCCCTTTGCGCCGCCGACCTTGCGCGGCGTGCCGTCGTTGGTGAGCAGCAGCTCGCGCAACGCGAACACGTCGCGGGCTTTGGCGGCCTCGCGCAACTCGAACACCAGATCCTTCAGCTTGTCGCCGTCCTTGGCGCCGCCGGCGGCGCGATGGTCGATGGCCTTGATCGCCGCCAGCGCGGCCTGGAGCGGCTCGGCGAACATGCTTTCCCATGCCTCGCGGCGGCGAGTCACCTCGGCGTCCGGGTCGGCCCACAGCTCGGCCGCGCGCTGCAGGGGCCCGCGCATGAAGGCGCGCTTGCGCAGCATGTCGGACAGCGAGCCTGACAGTGAATACAGCCGCACCACGCTGCCCAGGCGCACCAGCGCGTCGGCCAGCGCGGGGTTGTCGCCGGCGTCCGTGGCCAGCAGCACGGCGCGGATCGCGCGTTCGCGGCACAGGGCCTGTGCGCGCTCGTCCAGCACCGGGGCGCGCGGCTCAAGCCCCGCTTCCCAGGCGTAGTCGCGCAGCAGCCGGTGGCAGAAGCCGTGCATGGTGCTGATGCGGTTGCGCGCGAACTCGGCCTGTGCCTGGCGCAGGCGCGCCAGCCGCTGCTTGTCGCCGCCCTGCAACTCGAGAATGCGCGCCAGCAGCAGGCGCTGCACGCGCTCGCGCATCTCGGCGGCGGCCTTGTCCGTGAACGTGAACGCGACGATGTCCGGCACCGCCGCCAGCCCCTCTTCAAGCAGCGCCAGGTAGCGCAGGCCCAGCACCTGCGTTTTGCCGGCGCCCGCGCCCGCGCTGACCAGCATGTCGCGCGAGAGGTCCAGCGCCGCGCGCTGCCCGTCGTTCAGTTTGCTGGTGGCGGCCGGCGCGTTCATGCTTCCTCCGTGTCGGGCAGGTAGACGTGCGCGACTTCGGGCGTCTCGGCCGCGGCCAGGCGCTGCTGGCGGGCGGCGATCACGTCGTCGCGCCGCGCGCAAGCGGCCGCGTAGTCGCAGTAGCCGCAGGGATCGCCCGAGGGGCGGAAGGGCAGGTGCAGGAACACCCCGTGGCGCAGCGCATCCAGTATGCGCGCCATGCGCTGCGGCAGGCGGGTGAACACCAGTCCGTGAACGTCGAATGCCTGCTTCTTGTTCAGCAGGGTGACATCCTTGACCTCGATTTTTCCCTCGGGCGGCACCAGCATGTAGGCCATGCCGCGCGGCGGTGTGCCCGCCACCTGTGAGATCGCCGCCAGGTAAGCCGCGAGCTGGAATGCCTTGCCGTCGCGGATCTCCGCGGCGCTCTTGGCCTTGCCGGTCTTGTAGTCCACGATTACCAGGCCTTCCGGGCCCTCGTCCACGCGGTCCACGCTGCCCATCAGGCGCATCGCGCCGCCGGGGATCGCCAGCTGGATCTCCTCGGGCACGCTGTCAGGCCGCGACGGCTCAGGCGCGTTGCTCTTGCCGAAGTCAAACTCGACAAAGCGGATACCGAGCCCGTCGGCGTTGCGCTGAAGCTCCTGCTCCACGAAGCGCGCGAGCAGGCCGCTGCCCAGCCCCAGCTCGGCGTAGCCCGGCAGGCCCGCGGCCACCAGCTTCTTGACGCCCTCCCAGAACGGCCCCTGCGTCGGGTGCTGTTGCAGGGCGTGCTCGAAGGCGTCGGCCATCAGCTGCAGGCCGATGGTCCGCGCCTCGGCCCGGTCAGCACCGAGCTCAAGCAGCTTCACCGGGGCGCGCTTCACCGGCTCGGGCAGCACGGCCGGCTGGCCCGCGCGCTCGCGCAGCAGCAGCACCCAGCGCTCGAACACCGCGTGCAGCAGCGTGCCGATCGCCTGCGGCTTGGTATCCAGCGAAGGCTCATCGGGCGCGCGCGCAGCCATGATGTAGCGCGACCAGAAGCGCATCGGGCACTCGGCGAAACTGTCGAGCTGGCTGGGCGAAAACAGGTGGCGCTGCTCGCCCTCAGCGGCAAAGCGCGCCGCAAGCTCGGGGCGCGCGCCCACCACACCTTCGTACTCGCCCGGCGGTGAAGCAAGGTCCGTGCGGGCAAGCTCTATGCAGCGGCCGTGAAGGCCCGCTGCCAGCGGCCCGGACAGCGCGATTGTGTTCGCGCACTTCCTGCCGTCGCGCTCGGCGGGCGCAAGCAGCGAGGCCGCGCGCGAAGCCAGCTCGGCCGATGAGACCGGGGGTTCGCCGGCGCTGCAGGCCGGGAGGTCGTCAAGCGTTTCGCGTCCCATGCAGCGCAGCAGGCGGGCGAACGGCGTGGCGGGCACGAACGGCGTGTCGCCCTCGCCGGCGGGCAGCATCAGCGTAAGCGGGCCCGAGGCTGCCAGCAGCGTGTGGGCGAACAGGTAGTCGGCCTGGGCGGTGACGTCAATCGGCGCGCACAACTCGGCCGCGACGCGCGGCCCCAGCACATCCGCCAGCACCTGCTCACGCGCGGACGGCAGGAACAGGGTTTCTTCTTCGGCGAGTGGCAAATCCTGGTCCGTCAGTCCCAGCACGATCAGCCGCTGGAAACTCACGCCGCGCAGCTCGCGCAGGCCCAGCACGCGCACTCGCTCGGCGGCTGCCTCGGGCGGGCGCACGCTGCGGGTGCGGGCCTGTTCAACCAGCGCGCGCAGCATCTCGCCGGTCGGCAGCTCGGGGTTGCCGCCGCGCCGGAACTCTTCGCGCATCTCGCGCAGCAGTGTGCGGAAGGCATGCAGCGCCTCGGCGCGCAGGGCGGCCCCGGGCTCGGAGCCGCGCTCGGCACTCACGACGCGCGGGGCGCCACTGGCCTCAACCAGCGTCTCCAGCGACTTCAGGAACTTCACGGCCGCCAGGCGCCCGTGGGTGAACGGCTCCAGAGCCTCCAGGATGTGCGCGACGGGCGCGCTGATGGCGGGCCATGCCGGGTGATTGCTGGCCTGCAGTCGTTGCAGCCAGTCGCGGGAGACGTTGCGCCCGCCGACGATGAAGGCGTCGCGGGTGACCTCGTCCAGGGCCGCGCGCACTTTCAACTGCGCGCTCTCGTCGGAGGCCTCGAAGGGCACGCAGGGCGAGGCCAGCGCGTCCAGCAACTCGTTGCGCCCCAGGCCGCGGATCGCCGCGCGCAGCAGGTCAAGTAGCGCGGCGACGGGCGCGGTCTCGTCCAGCGGCAGCTCGAAGGGCGCGTCGTAGGGAATGCCCGCGGCGGCGAAGATTTCTTCAATCAGCTCGCGGTAGTTGCCCGTGGAGGGCATCGCCACGCAGATTTCGGACAGCGGTGTTCCGGCCTGCCTCGCACGCTTGACGGCTCGGGCAGCCTCGCGAACTTCAGCCGTGCGGCTGGCCGGGCGCAGCACCTCAATGGTGTCACTGACGGGCGCGTCCTGCAGCCAGTTTTCGCAGGCACCCGCCAGCGCGCGTTGCGGCCACTGGCGCTCCGGCAGCACGCGGCCTTCGCCCGCAAACATCAGCTGCTGCGAGACTTCATGGGACTGAGACAGGAACGGCAGCAGCTCGCGGTTGCCCCGCAGGATGAACAGCGCGCGGGTTGAGCGCGCCGCCAGCGCCGACAGCAGGGCTTCGCGCGCGGGGGTGACGCGATCGAGATCGTCCACCACCAGCAGCCCGGGTGCGAGAGGCTCACCAAGCCGCGCCGCCAGCCAGCAGGCGTCCTCGGGGTCGTGCTGCCCGGCCTGCTTCAGACGCGCCAGGTAGCGGCGCACCACGGCGCCGAACAACTCGCCGCGACGACCGAGACCCGGCAGCCAGGCCGCCAGCTGCGCGTCGTCGCGCTGATCGGGCGGGATGGCCTGCGCGAAGCGCTTCCAGGCGATCAGCAGCTCGTTCACCAGCGCGCGGCCGGCGCGGCGTGATTCGCCCAGCTCATGCAGCGCCTCACCCAGCGCGCCGAAGAAGTCGAAGTCGCGCTCGACCTCGCCGCGCAGGCGGATTTCCGGCGCGAACAGCTTCAGCAGTTCGCGCGCCACGCGATCGGGCGTGCCCTCGGGGTACTGCTCGCCGGCCAAGCGGCTGATGGCGCGCGCCCGGCGCTCATGGGAAGCAACGTAGACCACGGGCGCCGGCGCAAAGGGTTCCGCGGCGCGGGCGGCATCGCGCAACAGCGCCGCCACCTGCGCCGAGACGTCATCACCAAGCCCAACCCGAAGAAGCTCAATCGCCATGCCGCGAGTGTACACACCCCCGCGACACAAACGGCAGCGTGGAAAAGAAGTCAGACAATAAGGTGCCGCAAACGAAGAAGCGCGGGCGGGGCCCGCGCTTCCTTTTACTTTTGGGTTTGCTTACGCCCTTTTGCGGCGCAGGGTGGTGGCTGTGGCTGTGAGGGCCAGGGCGGCGAGCAGCAGGATGGCGGTGTTGCTGCCGGTGTTGCTGCCGGTGTTGGCGCAGCCTCCGCCGCCGCCGCCTCCTCCGCCGCCGCCTACGCCGATCGACAGTGTGTAGCTGAAGGTCTGGCTCAGCGTCTGCGGGCCGAGGTTGTTGGTGTCCAGCGTGATCGGCAGGCTGCTGCCGCTGCCGCCCGGCACGAACAGGCCGGTGATCTGCGTGCCCGTCGCGTCCACCGAGGCCGTGCCGGTGCAGATTACCCCGCCGATGGTGACCGTCACCGGCAGCGCAAAGCCGCTGCCCGTGATGGTGATCGGCTTGCCGCCGCTGAAGCTGTCCTGCAGCGGGGTGAAGCCGGTCACCGAGTAGGTGATCACGTGCAGCATCCCGCTGACCGGCGGGTTGGTGCCGAGCGCCACGTTGCCCGCCGTCACGGTCTGCACGTCGGTCGTACTCTGGATCCGCGCGTCGAAGCTCTCCGACGGCGAGCCGCCGGCCGTGGACGCCACCGCGATCACCACCCACAGGTCCTCGCTGGTGGCCTGGCCCACCGTCAGGTTGGCGCTGAAGCCGCAGCTGATGCTGCCCGCGCCGGCCGCGCCGCTGAACAGCTGGGTGTCGGCGCCGTCGAAGCTGCCGTTGCCGTCGTCCAGGTACACGCCCAGGCTGCTGATGTTGTTGACCCAGTCGCCGTTGCCGCCCAGCGTCAGCACGATGCCCGACAGCGTGAAGTCCGCGTTGCTGGCCGTCAGCCGCAGCTGCCCCAGCGTGTGGTTGAAGGCGCTGCCGCTTGCCATCACGTGGGCGTTGGCCGGGTTGGCCGGGCCCGCGTTCACCGTCAGGGTCGCCACGTCGATCACCAGCGCCGAGCTGGCCGCCGTCGGCACGCCCTGCACCGTGCCGCCGCTGGGCGAGCTCTCGGCCACGCCGGTCAGCGCCGCGCGGAAGGTCTCGGCCGTGCCGGCGCTGCCGGCCAGCTTGGCCACCAGGAAGAAGCGCTTGCTGCCGTTCATGGCAAAGGCGCTGGCCGCCGCGGTCAGCGTCGCGGTGTAGCTGCCGTCGGGCGCGCTGAAGCCGGCGCCGGCGGCCGCGGTGGCCAGGGTGTCCGTGGCGGGGCCGTCGAAGGCGCCGTTGCCGTTGTCGAGGTACAGGGCCAGTGAGCTGATGTCGGCCTGCTCGTCGGCGGTGCCGCTGGCGCTGAAGGTGAGGCTGCTGACGGTCCAGGAGTCGTTGGCGGCCGTGAGCGTCACGTCGCAGATCACGTGGCCGTTGCCGCCCGGGCCCTGGCTGTCGGCGTTCACCGTGGTGTAGGCGAGCGGGCCGTGCAGCGTGGCGGTCAGGGTGGCCGGGTTGATGGTCAGCGCCGGGCCGGCGCCGCTGGTGGGCACGCCGATGGTCGTGCCGGTGCCGCCGGTGGCGGAGGTCACGGCCGTGATCTCCGCCTGGATGGTCTCGCCGGCGCCGGCCGTGCCGGCCAGCTTGCAGACCAGGAAGAAGCGGCGCGTGGTGCTTGCGGGGAACGCGCTGTTGCTGAGGGTGGCGGTGTAGCTGCCGTTGGGAGCGTTGAAGGAAGTACCGGCTGCCGCGGTGGCCAGGGTGTCGGCGGCGTCGAAGCTGCCGCTGCCGTCATCGAGGTAGAGCGCGAGGAAGTTGATGTCGGCCTGGCCGTCGGCCGTGCCGCTTTCACTGAAGGTGATGTCGGTGAGCGTGAAGGCGTCGGTGCCGGTGGAGACGCTGAAGTCCAGGATCACCAGGCCGAGGCCGCCCGCGCCCTGGGCGTTGTTGTCAACGCCGGTGGAGGCTGCCGGGCCGTTGCGGGTGAAGACCAGGTTGAGGTTGGGCGTGACGGTGCCGGTGATGGTGACGTCCTCGCTGGCCGTGCCGCTGACGTTGGTGATGGTGCCGCCCACGGCGCCGACCGTGGCGCCGGTCAGGCGCACGTAGATGGTGACGCTGAAGGAGGGCGTGGTGGTGATGGTGGTGGTGCCGCTGTAGCCGCTGCCGGAGGTCTGGCTGATCTCGACGCCGGCGGGCGCGGTGATCACGGTGCTGGAGACCAGGCTGGTGCCGTCCAGCACGTAGGAGTGCTCGCTGCCCGGCACGCCCTGGCCGGTGCTGCCCAGGTTGAGCGTGTCCGGCGTGGCCAGCAGGGTGGGCGGCGGCGTTACGTTGCCGGTGACCGCCACGTTCTGTGTGGTGGCGCCGGTGGTGGCGTTGGTGATGTTGCCCGAGATCGCGCCCGCCGTGGCCGAGGCCGCGATGCGCACGTAGACCGTGGTGTTGGGCCAGGTGCCGGTGGAGCCGATCTGCAGCGTGGGCGACCAGGTGGTCTGGTTGAAGGAGAGTTCCACGCCGGCAGGCGCGGTGATGTCAGTGGCAGCCGTAGTGGCCGTGCCGTTGATGGCGTAGCTGAGGATGGAGCCCGCAGTACCCTGCGGCGTGGTACCCAGGTTCAAGGAAGAAGGGTTAACAGAAAGCGAAGGCGGCGTAGCCACGTTGCCCGTAACAGACACATTGACGGTAGTAGCGCCCGAGCTGGCGTGTGTGATGTTGCCTGAGACGGCGCCCACGGAAGCAGAGGCGGCGATGCGCGCCCAGATCGTGGTGGGGCCCCACTGGCCGGTGGTGGCAATCTGCAGCGAGTTGGTGAAGCCCGTGGTCTGGCTGAACGAAATCTCCACGCCGGTCGGCGCGGTGATGGTGGTGGCCGCCTGCATGCCACTGCCTGAAACCGTGTAACTGACAGCGGTGCCCGGGGTGCCCTGGGTGGTGGAGCCCAGGTTCAACGAGTTCGTAGACGTTGAAATGGTGGGAGGGTTTACCGTGCCGTTGACGGCCACGTTCTTGGTGGTCAGGCCGGCACTGGCATGAGTGATGTTGCCGGTGACAGCGCCTACTGGAGCTGAAGCCGCAATGCGGGCGTTGATGGTCAACGGCCCCCAGGTGCCGGTGTTGTTGATGTTGAAGCTGGTTACCCAGGTGGCGCTGGTGGAAAGCTTGATCTCAACGTTCGCCGGTGCGGTCACAGTAGTGAGCGCCGTCGTCAGGTAACCCGAGATGGTGTAGCTCTGGGTAGTACCAGCGGTGCCCTGCGGCGTGGTGCCAAGGCTGATGGACGTGACGGCCGGATAGATGCCCGGCACCGGGGGCAGAGACTCGTCGGCGCCGATGTCGTTGACCGCCCCCTGAGGGCGGGATGCACCATCAATGTCGACAGTCAGCGTGCTGCCCGCCGCCTGGTCAACGCAGGGAGAACTGGTCTGGATATGCAGATCTTCGCTGCCCAGGGTGTAAGAGACCAGCATGGGGTTGGCTGTGGAGCCGCCGGCATCACGGCCTGACGACTGCCAGGCCGCGAAGCTGGGGAAGTTGGTGGTGTCGCTGTGGAAGGTGGCGCCGTTGATGAAGTAGTAATAGTTATAGTTGGTCGCGCCGCTGGCGTTGGAAGGCGCCATGCCGGCCGTGTCGGTGCTCCATGCCTTGGCGCCGCTGACTGTCACTACCGCAATGTTGTACTTGAACTGGCTCAGCACATAAGTGGTGCCGCCGGAGAGCCCGTAAGCGCCGTAGGTGGTACCGCTGTTGCGCACCACTGTGTTGTGCTGGATCACGCAATTGGAACCGGGCCGGCGAATGCCGATCGAGCCCTGCGCAAAGCTGGCGAAGCTGCCGGTAACATTGCAGTTGTAAACGAAATTGTTCTCGATCACGCAGCCGTTGATGGTGCCGCCGTTGCCGTAGAGGTAGATACCGACACCGCAGTTGTAGACGATGTTGCGGCGCACGATGAAGTTATTGGTGGTTGTGCTCGAGTAGATGTGAATTCCGAATGACGTGCCGCCCGTAACGCGCAGACCCTCAATCGTCACGTAGCTGACGTTGACCACGGATATGGTACCCGTGTATGTGGTGCCGAAGCCGCTCACGGCCGCGTTGCCTGACAGCACAGGGCTTTCACCGGAAGCAGCGCGAACGGTAATGGTGTTGGTGGCGGATACGCCGGTCACCGCGATGGGTGTGGAACTACCGTTGCCGGCGCCCAACGAGTATTCGCTGGTGGTGTTGTACGTTCCGCCGTCGTCATAGACTTCGATGACAACGGGCCCACTGACGCCCTGGGTCTCAAGGGCGGTGAACGCAGCCCCCAGGTTGGTGAAGTTGGCGCCACCGGCGTTGTTCACCGTGTAAGTGCCGCTCATCTGAGCGGCAAGGCCACCGGCACAAAGAGTGATTAACAACACCACGAGTAGGAAACATGTTCTCACGGCAAGCGCCTCCCCACAGGCTCTTGAAAAGAGACGACAACCCGCTTTGCGGGCTGCAACGTCGAAAATTAAGGAATTAGCAGGTTGTAAGTGTAGCGGATGTTCTTCGTAACGTCCAACCAAAACGCACGAACGCACAACCCAAGCGGCCTGCGTTTGTCATCACCCCGCTTGGTTGTATCTGACACTCAGGCGCCATCGGGTCTTCGTTAAAACAAACGGGGAGGGCTACACACCCTCCCCGCTCCCGGGGCGAGGGGAAACCGAGGCGCTTCCCCTCTTACTGCAAAATTTGATGGCTGTCTGCGTGAACGCAGGGCGCAAGGGAGTACGGCTGTGGGCAGAGACTCGCTTGCGCTGCGCGCTCACTGCGCAGCTTGTATCCGTTGTTGTTGGCTTGGATAAATCGGCGGGCCTGGGCGTGGGCGCTTCGTGCCACCTCATGAGGTGCAGGAAATGCCTGCGCCCCGGCCTCGCTTCTTTGGGATCCCCCTCTCAGGTACAACCTTGTTGCCTCGGTGCGGCTCATGACGTGCCGACCCCTTCGCGGAGTTACCCGCCCTGGCAGCTTCTCGGTTGTCCCCGGGAGTGTGGCGATTGAGGTCGAAGAGGCTTTCCGTGCTCGGGCCGCTGCTTCGGTTCCTGTCCTCGCTACACCACTACAAACGAGGGCGGTCCCGGCGGGTTCGGCCGCCTGACAGAAAATTTGCAGGAATCGTGACGGGCGGGTGACGGGGGATCAGGACGCAGTAGGCAGGCGGCAGGCGGCAGGAACCGCAAGCGCACCCCTCCGCCGCAATTTCTGCGAAAGCATGTGGGGAGTCAGGCCGCGAGTGGGTTTCCAGGAGCGCTCTTTGACTGGCAGAATCTGGTCATGGCTCACCGCGTTACTTTCAAGGGCGTCAACCGCACTGTCGAAGCCCTCGACGGCGAGAACTTGCTTATCCTGGCGCGCCGCCACGGCCTGCACCTGGACAGCTCCTGCGGCGGCAACGGCAGCTGCCACCAGTGCCGGGTGGTGGTCCACAGCGGCACACCCGTGCGCGAGGGCAAGCCGGCCGTGCCGCGTCACAAGCGCGGCGACCAGCCGGTCTACCTGGCCTGCCAGTGCGAGGTGCGCGGCGAGATGGTAGTCGAGCCCGCTCCGGTCCACGGTGTTGGCGTTGAGGTAAAGCGTGCGTCGCTGGAGGGCTGGTTCGCCAACGGCGGCGGCGAGGCCGTGCGTGTGCTGGACCCGGGCGCTTTCACCGGCGCCCTGTACGAGGTATCCGCCGAGGGTGAGTTCGACGCGGGCGCGGCATTTCAATCCGACCAACCACCTGAAGCACCCGGCGCGATCCAGCTGGGGCGCGATCTGGACTACGCGACCGCACTGGCGCTGGGCACCCGGCACGTCACGGCCGGCCCGCTCACGGTGCTGGACTTTGCGGGGCGGCTGGTCGTGTGCGACGGCAACGGCACGCGCATGCAGCCCGCGCCGACCGGCGCGTTCATGGGCGACACGCCGCACCTGCCAGGCGCGATCGAGTCCGTAGCGTGGTCACCGCTGAAGACGCGCACGATTGTCAGCACCGTGGCGGGCGCGAGGCCGGCGGGACTGTGCGCCTCGGGACTGATGTCCTGTGTGCTGGCGCTGATGCAGGCCGGCATGTGCGACGCGGCGTTGCGATTGTCCGAATCGCGCTTCACACGTCGGCGCGCGGATGGCGGCCTTGAGGCCCTGCTGGTCGCGCCCGACAGCGAGGCGCAATCCCCCACGGCGAGATCTACACGTCGAATCGTCCGATCGGCGTGCCGCAGGGGCAGCTCAACACAATCCGCGATGCAGCCCGGGCGCTGGCGGCGCTGCTCCAAGGCCTGCCCGGGCCGTTGATCACCACCGGCGACTTCGGGACGTATGTGCCCTCTGAGTTGCTGCACGCGCTGGGCATCTGGCAGGGAGCGATCGAGTTTGTGCCCCACGCGGCCGCGCTGGGTGCGGCGCGCTGGGCGGTCGGCAGCGGATAAGGGCCTTGTTCAAAGTCGACGTGTGTAGAGAACGCCGGAAACGCAATGGAACCACGGGTGAACACAGGTGCACACGTTCAGATTCGAACGCGATTCGTGTTCACCCGTGTTTAGCCGTGGTTCCGTTTCTGTTCCATTATTCTGGGTGCAACCTGTAGTTCAGGCAGTTGCGGCGGTTCCAAGTACCGCACGGGCAGCAAGTGCAATCCTTCGCGGTTGCACAGTTGTTCAGACTGCCGAGATTCCGCCGTCTACGGGCAGGATCACGCCGGTGATCCACTCCGCTTCGGGGCTGCACAGGAAAAGCGCCGCGGCCGCTACATCCGTGGGCCGACCCACGGCCTTCAGCGGGTGCACGTGCTCCATGGCCGTGCGCCACTCCTGGTAGCCTAGCTCGCCCTTGTTGAAGTCCTGCATGGGCGTGTCCACCACGCCGGGCGCGATGGCGTTGAACCTGATGCCGTGCTCAGCATAGTCCACGGCGCAGCAGCGTGTGAATGTTTCCAGCGCCGCCTTGCTGACGGCGTAGGGCAGGGTATGCGGCTCGATGCTGCCGGCCATGCTGGTGCTGACGTTCAGCACGTTCGCGCCGCGCCCGGCCTCGCGCAGGGCAGCCAGAAAGGCCTTGGTCACGATGAACACGCCGCGCAGGTTGGTGTTCATGGCGCGGTCCCATTCCTTCAGGCCGACCTTCTCCAGGCTGCCGCCTTCGTAGATGCCGGCGTTGTTGACCAGGATGTCGAGGCCGCCCCACAGCTCGTGCAGCTTGGTGACCAGCTCAGCCACGTCGGCGGGGTCGCTCACGTCGCACTCGACGAAGTGGATTTCGCCCCGGCCCTTCAACTCGTCGACGGTTTCCTTGAGCGGTCCGTGGCGGCGCCCGCAGATCACAACGCGTGCGCCCTCACCCAGGAAGAGCTGCGCTATTTCGCGGCCGATGCCGGTGCCGCCGCCGGTGACCAGAACCCGCTTGCCCTGCAGCTTGGTACCCATGTGGTCCTCGCTGTGTCGCCCGCTGTATCTTTACGAATCGGAGAGTGGATTGCGAGTGTTACTGCGCTTTGTGTTCGACGGTGACGGTGGTGGTGATGCCGCCGTGGGCGTGGAAGGCGCCCACCAGCTTGAGGTAGCGGGGCTTGAGGGCGGCGATCAGGTCCTCGGCGATGCGGTTGGTGACGGCCTCATGGAAGATGCCGACATTGCGCCAGGCGTGGATGTAGAGCTTGTACGCCTTGAGCTCGAGGCACAGCTTGTCGGGAATGTAGGTCAGCACCAGGTTGGCGAAGTCCGGGTGGCCGGTCTTGGGGCAGATGCAGGTGAACTCCGGCGCCTCGATGCGCACCTCGAATTCCCGGGTTGGGTTCGGGTTAGGGAAGGTCTCCAGCGACTCCGCTTTCGGTGCTTCGGCCACGGTCTACTCCGCCTTTCCCTTGCCCTCCGGCCGGGGCTGGTTCTTGTCGCGGAAGGCGGGGAACGCGCCGGTTGAATCCAGCTTGAGCGGGCCTACGCCGTCTACGCGGATTTCGCCCGGGCTCACGAAGCCGACGCGCCGAAAGCCATCGGAGCCGTTCTGCGGCCGGCTGGCGTACTTCACCCCGCGGTTCCAGACGTCTTCCGTGAACTTGTTGACGTTGTCGACGCTCACTTCGAGGTGCATGCCGCGGGTGCGGTCTTTCTCGCCCTCGGCCCGGGTAATGCGCAACACGAACTTGCCGGTGTCGAGCTGGCGGGTGGTTTCATCGACCACCATTGACGCGGCATCGTAGATGCGCGCGAAGAAGTCGGCCTCTTCCACGGGCTTGGGCACGCGGATCACGACGTACTGTTTTCCGGACGGGGCTGCCATGGGGGCGTTTCTTAACACGGGCGGCGGAACTCCGCACGTCCTTTTCCGTTGCAAGCGGGCTGAAATCCGGCAGATTGAGGGGGCTGCAAGGCGTTGTAACCAAGCCATGGTGACTGACCACACACCCGTAGACACCCGCAAGCGCAAACTGCGCGACCTGCGCATTTCCGTCACCGACCGCTGTAACCTGCGCTGTACTTACTGCATGCCGGCCGAGGTGTTCGGGCCGGACTACAAGTTCCTGCCGCGCAGCGAGATTCTGGACTACGAAGAGCTGGCCCGCCTGGCGCGCGTGTTCGCGGGTCTGGGCGTGAGCAAGCTGCGCATCACGGGCGGCGAGCCGCTGCTGCGCCGCGACCTGCCGGATTTCATCTCCATGCTGGCGGGCATCCCCGGCATTGAAGACATCGCACTTACCACCAACGGCATCCTGCTGCCCCAGCTGGCGAAGCCGCTCGCACAGGCCGGCCTCAACCGTGTGACCGTCAGCCTCGACAGCCTGGATGACGAGACTTTCGGCCGACTTAACGGCCGCGGCGTCGGCGTAAAGCCGGTGCTGGCGGGCATCGAGGCCGCGGAAGCGGCCGGACTGGGGCCGGTGAAGGTGAACATGGTGGTGCAGCGCGGAGTGAACGACCAGGACATCCTGCCGATGGCGGAGTTCTTTCGAGGCAGCGGGCGGATCCTGCGCTTCATTGAGTTCATGGACGTCGGCACCACCAACGGCTGGCGCATGGACAAAGTAGTGCCATCGCGCGAAGTGTGGCGGATGATCAATGAGCGCTGGCCGCTGGAGAGCGCCGAGCCCAACTACCCCGGCGAGGTCGCGCGGCGCTGGCGCTATGCGGACGGCCAGGGCGAGATCGGCCTGATTTCCAGCGTGACCAACACCTTCTGCGGCGACTGCACCCGCGCGCGCCTGAGCGCCCGGGGTGAGTTGTACACCTGCCTGTTCGCGAGCAGCGGCACCGACCTGCGCGGCCCCCTGCGCGAGGGCAAGAGCGACGCCAAATTGCGGGCACTGGTGGAAGGCGTCTGGAAAGCCCGCGAAGACCGCTATTCGGAGTTGCGCAACCAGAACACCAAGGGGCTGCCCAAGGCAGAGATGAGCTATCTGGGTGGTTAGTGGTTGGTGGTTGGTGGCTAGTGAAGAGCCCGTCCAGTCACCAACCACTAGTACGGCGTCAGCTAAGTTTTCCGGCAGTGTGCTGACCTGATCTGCCGATGCATGGGTATGTCCCTTTTTGGAGCCTGCCCATGCCTGGTCCTGCACCTGAAGTCACCATTGTACTTTCTGACGCCGAACGCGTCGAGCTTGAGAAGCTGCGCCGCTCCGGCACCGCCGAGGCCCGGCTTTCCCGCCGCGCCCGCATCGTGCTGCTGGCCGCCGATGGCGAGGCCAACTCGGCCATCTCGCAGAAAGTCGGCCTTGACCGCGAATGCGTGATCGACTGGCGCCGCCGCTACGCACAAGGCGGCATCATTGCCCTGCACGACAAACCTCGCAGCGGCCGCCCGCCGACCTTTTCCCCCTCTGCACAAGCACTTGCTGCTGGCCCTGGCCTGCACGCCGCCGTCTGACCACGGCCTGCCGCACACGCACTGGACCGTGCGCCTGCTGGCCTTCATGGCGTTCTCGCTGGCGTTGCTGCCCTCCATCAGCCACGAGACTGTGCGCGTCTGGCTGGAGGCTGCCGAGATCAAGCCGCACCACTCGCGCTATTGGCTGCACAGCCAGGACCCGGACTTTGACGCGAAGATGCAGGACGTGGTGGGCCTGTACCTGCATCCGCCGAAGAACTCCGTGGTGCTGTGTTTTGACGAGAAGACCTGCATCCAGGCACTGGAGCGCAGACACCCGGACTGGCCGATGCGGCCGGGATCGCCGCAGCGTCGCGAGTTCGAATACATCCGCCACGGCACCCAGGACCTGTTCGCGTCGCTGAACCCGCACACCGGCGAGGTGTGGGCCGAGTGCCGGGACAGGCACAAGGGCGAAGACGTAGCCGAGCATCTGGCGTGGCTGATCAAGCAGCAGCCCAGGCGCAAGAAGATTCACCTGGTGCGCGACAACCTCAGTGCGCACAACACCGATGCCGTGAAGAAAGTGATTGCCCGGCACCGGGGCCGCGTGCAGGTGCATGCCACGCCGACCCACGCGAGCTGGCTGAACATGGTGGAGTTATTCTTCGCTGAGGTAAGCCGCAACGTGATCCGGCGCGGGAACTTCGCGAGCGTGCCCGACCTGCAGCAGAAGCTGCTTGCCTGGGTCGAGTGGCACAACGAGAATGCCAAGCCGTACAAGTGGACCTACACCGGCCAGCCGCTCACCAAGTAGCTGCCGGAAGACTTAGCTGACGCCGTACTAGCCACCAGCCACTCCAACCCCGGCTTCCTGACATCCGCCCGGCAAACCGCTATCATCTGCCGCCATGGCGGGCACTCGTGAAGATCCCGAAAACCTCAAGGGCCTTACCATGGGTAAGTGCGTCCTGCTCGAGCGCATCGGGCAGGGCGGCATGGGCCACGTCTACAAGGCCAAGCACACCGGTCTCGACAAAGAGGTGGCCGTCAAGGTGCTGCCGCGTGAGCTGGCCCGCAACGACACCCTGCGCGCGCGCTTCATGAACGAGGCGCGCATGGCAGGCCAGCTTGAACACCCGAACATCACGCCGGTCTACGCCGTCGACGAACACGAGGGCCAACCCTACATCGTGATGCAGCTGGTGGACGGCGTGCCCGTCTCGCGCCTGGTCTCGCGCCAGGGCGTGGACCCGCTGCTGGCCGTGCGCATCGCGGGCCAGTGCGCGCGCGGCCTGAGCTACGCCCACAAGCGCAAGCTGGTGCACCGCGACATCAAGCCCGACAACCTGCTGATCCTGTCCAACGGGCGCGTGAAGATTTCCGACTTCGGCGTGGCGGCCGCCATGGGCAGCGACGCCAGCTCAGGCCATTCCGGCAGCCCGCCCTACATGAGCCCCGAGCAATGCCGCGGCGAGCCCGTGGACGGGCGCAGCGACATCTACAGCCTGGGCGTCACGCTGTACCTGCTGCTGACCGGGCGCCGCCCCTTCCTGGGTGAGACCAGCCAGGCGCTGATCCTGATGCACCAGCAGGACGACTACCCACCGCTGAGCGAACTGAGGCCGGGCCTGCCGCGCGAGCTTGAGCGCATCGTGAACCGCATGCTGGCCAAGAGCCCGGACCAGCGCTACCAGAACGCCGAGGAACTGGCCGAAGACCTTGAGGCCGCCGCCGAGCTGATCCGCGGCCTGCGCCGGCGCACGGTCAGCGTCCCGCGCGGTGGCGAAAGCGGCATATACCGCATGGCGCGCCAGGCCGCCGAGGCCGCCAGTGAAGAACTGGACCGCAACGAGACGATCGAGCTGGCGATCCTGTCGATGACCACGCAGATCGAAAACTCGGTGACGGACGCCCAGGCCGCCATGAAGGTGGCGCGCTACGACGACGCCCTGAAGCAGATCGAGCAGGCCATGCGGCTGAAATCAAACGACCCGCGGCTGTTCCTGCTGCGCGGGCACGTGTTCCGCAAACAGCGCAAGATGAAAGAGGCCCTGGCCGACTACGAAATGGCCGTGAAGCTGAACCCGGAAGACCCGCGCGGGCGCAGCTTCCTGGGCAGCCTGCAGCGCATGGCGGGCGACCTGTCGGGCGCGCGCGAAAACCTGACCTACGCGCTGAAGCTCAACGCCCACAACGTCGAAGCGCGCATCAGCCTGGGCAAGATTTTCGAGAAAGGCCGTGCCTGGAAGGCGGCCGAGCGCGAGTACGAGAAGTGCATCGAGCTGGTGCCGGCCGACGAGCGCGGCTACGTGGCGCTGGCCGTGCTGCTGATCGGCCGCGACGAGCCCGGCAAGGCGCGCCGCATGCTGGAGCGCGCCCTGGAGATCAACCCCAGTTTCGCCGAAACCCTGTACTGGCTGGCGGTGCTGACCACGCCGGAAGACCCGCCCGAGGGCCTGAAGCTGCTGGAACGCGCGGTCAAGAACGGCTTCAGAGACCGCAAGCGCCTGGCGAACAAGGCTTTCAGCGCTCTCGAAAGCGTGCCCGCGTTCCAGAACCTGCTGAAGGTGTTCGGCACCAGCAAGATCATGCCCAGGAAGTAGGGCGGCTGTCGCCTACCGCCGGAAGTCGATACGTGTGCGGTCGTAGGTGTCGGTCACCACGTCGTACATCTCGAGAAATCCCTGGCAGCCCCGCCCCTCCAACAAAGCCGGGTCCTGCACACCGAAGGCGACTTCGCCGCCATCATTGCCTTCGCGCTCGCGGCCGTGGCCCACGTAGGTGACCAGGCCATCCGGAAACCACACGGACTTGAAGGCATCCAGCGACAGTCGGCGCGGGTTGCGCCCGAACACCTCGATGGGAAAGGTCTGGTTCAGCCCATCGCCGAGCGTGAACTCGTAGGAGCGCCGGGTGAAGTGCGCGCCCTGGCCGAAGTGCACCGTGCGCGGCGCGCTGCGGTAGCGGGTTCCGCCCGCGTCGAATTCCACGGCGAATGTCATCGAGCTGCCGAAGTACGCCAGGCTGGCCTGCAGGAAGTGGTCTTCGCCGCCCGTGCTGCCGAGGTCAAACCAGTCTCTCTGGTCGCTGGTGGCCAGCAGCCTGCACTGTGAGAAACCGGTGGTCTGCCACATCACCCAGAACTCCACCGAGGAAATGCGCTGGCCGTCGCGCGGCCACAGCCCCAGCGGGTCGAGCTCGGGCAGATTTTCCAGGGGCACGGCCTCGTACTTCAGGCCGCCGGGTTCACCGTTGGAGGGCAGCGGGGTGGCCCGGGCGCGGTTGTCGTTGTATGGCGCCGGGCCTGGCGAGCCGCCCAGTTTCTTCCAGGCGGCCAGCGCCCCCATGGCAAGGGCGATCACGACCAGCGAGGCAATCAGCGGCTTCCACTGCTTCATGGCGCCGGACTATAGCAGGGACAGGCACCGTGGTGCCTGCCCGTTTTCACAATCAGGATCCAATCAGCGGCAGGTGTAGCCGCCGTCCACCACCAGCTCGCTGCCGGTCACGAAGCGGGCCTCGTCGCTGGCCAGGTAGACGCAGGCCCAACCGATATCGTCCGGCTCACCCATGTGCCCCAGCGGGTGGGCCGCCGCCGTGGCCTCGCGTGCCGCGACCGGGTCGGGAGAACGCTGCAGGTGCTGCTCGACCATGGGCGTCCAGATGAAGCCGGGGTGCACGCTGTTCACACGGATGCGGTCTTTGGCGTACAGCAGCGCGTCGGTCTTGCTCATCAGCCGCACCGCGCCCTTGCTGGCGTGGTAGGGCGGCACGTCGGGTGCACCCACCAGGCCGTAGATGCTGGACATGTTGATGATGCTGCCGTGCCCGGCGCGCTTCATCTGCGGGATCACGTGCTTGGTGCAGAGGAACACGCCCTTCACGTTGATGGCCTGGACCCGCTCCCATTCCTCGAGACTCAGTTCGTGGGTGGGCTTGTCGGGCCCGGCGACGCCGGCGTTGTTGACCAGCACCGTGACAGGGCCGAACTCTTTCTCCACCTCGGCGCACACGCGCTTCACCTGATCTTCCGAGGCGACGTCCAGGTGCCAGTAGCGCGCGCGACCATCATGGGTCACGATCTCATGCACCACCTCGCGCCCGGCCTCGTCGTCGATGTCCGTGACGGCCACGGCGGCGCCTTCGCGCGCCATCAGGATGGCGGTCGCGCGCCCGATGCCGACGGAGCCGCCGGTGATGAGCGCCACTTTGTCTTTCAGCCTGCTCATGGTTACCTCCCGGGTCAGAACGCGGCCCCGGAGAGAGCTGTTCCGTCAGGCCAGGTCAAACAGCAGCAATTCGGCATCATCAGTTGCGAGGATGGTCAGCGCGTCGACATCTTCAACCGCCGCGCCGTCGGACGTCGCCAGATCGTGACCGTTCAGCACCAGGCTGCCGCGTGTGACCTGCAGCCAGGCGCCGTGGCCCGGCGGCAGGGCGTAGCTGAGTTCGCGTCCTTTCTCCAGCTTTGCCGCGTACAGCCTCGCGTCCGCGTTGATGGTGACCGAGCCCTGCGCGCCCTCGGGCGAGGCAACCAGCACCAGGCGGCCTTCGCCATCGTGTTCGGGCAGGGCCTTCTCCTCGTAGCCGGGCTGGATGCCCTTTTCGCGGGGAAAAGCCAGATCTGGTAAAGGTGCACGGCGCCGGGACCGGGGTTGACCTCGCTGTGCAGCACGCCGGTGCCGGCGCTCATGCGCTGCACGATGCCCGGCTTGATGCGCCCGTGGTTGCCCATGCTGTCGCGGTGCTCAAGCTCGCCCTCCATCACATAGGTGACGATCTCCATGTCGCGGTGCGGGTGCATGCCGAAGCCCTGGCCGCCGGCGATGCGGTCTTCGTTCATCACGCGCAGGTTGCGGAAGTGCACGTGGGCAGGGTCGTGGTAGTCGGCGAACGAGAAGGTGTGCCAGGTGTCGAGCCAGCCGTGCTCGAAGTGGCCGCGATCTTCAGCTCTGCGGATGATGATCATGATGTCTCCTTTGACCATCCTAACAGTTCTACACCGAATCATCTTCCCGGCCGCGGGCCGGCGCCTCACGCCCGCAGTTTGGCCGCCAGCTCGGCCACGATTTTGCCGAGCTCTTTCACCTTGGCCTCGACCTTGGGGTCCTGCAGGTTGCCGTCGGCGTCGAAGGCCTCGGCGGCCTTGGAAAGGCCGTAAGTCTGGGGGATCACCAGCATCTGCAGGTGCAGCAGGTGGCTGCGCAGGGACGCGAGCATGCGGTTGCCGCCCAGGGCGCCGGGGCTGGCGGCCATGGCGGCTGCCGGCTTCATGGTGAAGATTTCGAAGGGCTTTTCGCCTTGCCTGGGACGCGACAGCCAGTCGGTGAGGTTCTTGAGCACTCCGGAAAAGCCGGCGTTGTATTCCGGGCTGGCAATCAGGAAGCCGTCGGCCTGCTTGCAGGCGTCCTTTAGCTTGTGGACGTTTTCGGGCAGGCCCTGCTCGGCCTCGATGTCGCCGTCGTAAAGGGGCAGCGGGTAGTCCTTGAGGTCGATCAGGTTGAGCTCGGCGCCGGCTTCGCGGGCGCCCTGGGCGGCGACGCGAATGAGCTTTTTGTTCCATGAGCCGGCGCGCAGGCTGCCGGCGAATGCGAGGATGTTGGCCATGTCACGCTCCCGGCTGGATAACGCTGAGCCGCGCGAGATGGATTCCGGTGAAAGTGAGAGGGACCGAAGCCGGGTGGCTTCAGTCCCTCTTTTCGGCCCAGGTCGGGGGCAACAACCGGGGCAGTAATGGAACGCGAGAGCTGTGCGGGGTAATCCGGAAATCCGGGTGGGGTGGTTAAACGGACACGGGCCGCAGCTTTGGCTGCGGCCCGTGTTATATCCCGGCACCAACCTACTTTCGCCTTTCGACTATCATCGGCCCCACGGGCTTAACTTCCGAGTTCGAGATGGGATCGGGTGTGTCCCCGAGGGTAAGGGCACCGAGAAAAATTCTCGTACGGTTGTCAAAGCGAGCGCGGCTCGCTGACAACAGCATACTGGATAGATTTTAGTGACAAGGCATCACGTGAGACGCTAACGACGTGTCTTGGAATCGCTAATACACGTTTGCTTTGCAACACTCCGGGAGACCCGGAGATTGTTGCGGTCAAGCCAATCGGATGATTAGTACCGGTTAGCTCATTCCTCTCGGAATTTACACACCCGGCCTATCGACGTGGTAGTCTTCCACGGTCCTGATGGGGAGTCCTTATCTTGCGAAGGGCTTCGCGCTTATATGCTTTCAGCGCTTATCCTTTCCGGACGTAGCTACCCTGCGCTGGGCCTGGCGGCCCAACAGGAACACCAGAGGTCCGTCCAACCCAATCCTCTCGTACTAAGGTTAGACTCGCTCAAGACTCCTCCGCCCACAGTAGGTAGGGACCAACCTGGCTCGCGCCGGTCTGAACCCAGCTCACGTACCGCTTTAATCGGCGAACAGCCGAACCCTTGGGGCCGCCTTCAGTCCCAGGATGCGATGAGCCGACATCGAGGTGCCAAACCCTACCGTCGATATGGACTCTTAGGTAGGATCAGCCTGTTATCCCTAGCGTAGCTTTTATCTGATGAGCTATGTCCCTTCCACACGGATCCACAGGATCACTAAGTCCTGCTTTCGCATCTGCTCGACCTATTAGTCTCGCAGTCAAGCACCCTTCTACCTTTGCGCTCTACGGGCGATGACCGACCGCCCTGAGGGTACCTTTGAACTCCTCCGTTACTTTTTGGGAGGAAACCGCCCCAGTCAAACTGACCGTCAAACAGTGTCCCCTGGCCGGATTCACGGCACAGGGTTAGAACTCTCATACATAAAGGGTGGTATCTCACCGATGGCTCCACCAGGGCCAGGACCCTGGTCTCAAAGCCTCCCACCTATCCTGCGCATTACATACAAAAGCCCAATGTCAGACTACAGTAAAGCTGCATAGGGTCTTTCCGCCTAGCTGCGGGTACGTTGTATCTTCACAACGACTCCTATTTCGCCGTGTCCCTGCAGGAGACAGTGTTCCACTCGTGCCGCTCTTCGTGCGGGACTGAACTTACCAGCCAAGGAATTTCGCTACCTTAGGACCCTCATAGTTAGGGCCGCCATTCACTGGGGCTTAGGTTCACAGCTTCGCCTTGCGGCTAACCGATTCCCTTGACCTTCCAGCATTGGGCAAGCGTCGCTCCCTATACATCCTCTTCGGAGTTAGCAGAGAGCTGTGTTTTTGATAAACAGTCGATGGAACCTCTTTTCTGTGGCCTCCCTTGCGGGTAGGCGCCCCTTATAGCGAACATACGGGGCCAATTTGCCGAGTTCCTTCTGCAGAGTTCTCACGCGCGTCTGAGGATATTCTCCTCGCCTACCTGTGTCGGTTTCGGGTACGGTCACATACAAGTTATGCTTAGAGGCTTTTCTTGCCGAAGCTGCACGCCAGTACGGTTTGGCCGAAGCCGCGCCGTCTCACCCTTCGAGGATTACGCAAACGGATTTACCTATCTGCCACCTCTCCAGGCAACGGGCCATCCAACAGACCCTAGGCCATTCACTCCGGGTCCCCCCATCGCACTTGCACATGGTTGACGAATATTAACGTCATTCCCATCACCTACGCCTTTCGGCCTCGGCTTAGGGACCGACTAACCCGAGGCGGAATTACCTTGCCCCGGAACCCTTAGGCTTACGACGAACGGGATTCCAACCCGTTTTATCGCTACTCAATCCGGCATGATCACTTCCAGCCGCTCCACCACTCCTTGCGGTATGGCTTCAATGCTGACTGGAACGCTCCGCTACCCCGCAGAACACCCTCCGGTGTTTCTGCAGACAGAGCTTCGGTGCTACGCTTAGTCCCGATCATTGTCGGCGCAAAAGTGCTCGACCGGTAAGCTATTACGCACTTTTTAAATGGTGGCTGCTTCTAAGCCAACATCCCGGCTGTCTTAGCACTTCCACTTCCTTTGTCCACTTAGCGTAGGCTTGGGGACCTTAGCTGCTGTTCTGGGTTATCTCCCTCTCGACCATAGAGCTTATCCCCTACGGTCTTACTCCCAAGATACGGCGCATGGTATTCGGAGTTTGAAAGGATGGGGTACGGCGAACCGCCCGCCGATCCTCTCAGTATCTCTACCCCCATGCACTATTACTTGAGGCAAACCCTAAAAGTTTTCGCGGAGAACCAGCTATCTCCGAAGTCGGTTAGCTTTTCACTCCTATCCACAACTCATCCGATAGATTTTCAACTCTAAACGGTTCGGGCCTCCATGGGCGGTTAAGCCCACTTCACCCTGGTCATGGATAGATCCTCCGGTTTCGGGTCTACGTCACGTTACTAGAATCGCACGTTTCGCACTCGCTTTCGCTTCGGCTTCGTGTCAGAGACACTTAACCTTGCAACGCAACGTAACTCGCCGGATCATTATGCAAAAGGCACGCCGTCACGCTTGCCCATACGGGTATAGCGCTCCGACCGCTTGTAGGCATACGGTTTCAGGATCAATTCCTCCCCTCCCGGGGATCTTTCCAACTTTCCCTTGCGGTACTGGTACACTATCGGTCACTTAGGAATACTTAGCCTTAGAGAGTGGGTTCCCTAAATTCCTGCCAGGTTCCTCCTATCTGACAGTACTTGGGAGAGACACCGGAGTCCGACACCCTTTCACTTACAGGGCTTTCACCTTCTACGGCCAGACTTTCCAGTCTGTTCGGTTAGGGCCGGATTTGTAACTCCGCGCAGGGTTTGCAGCCCCTGCCTGTGTTTCCCGCGACCCCGCGTACACAACGCCTGCATGCTTGCATGTACACGGTTTGGGCTAATTCCCTTTCGCTCGCCGCTACTCAGGAAGTCTCTTCGATTTCTTTTCCTGCAGGTACTGAGATGGTTCAGTTCTCTGCGTTTGCTCCCGCCGGCCTATGCATTCAGCCGGAGGTGACCGGTATTCTAACCGGTCGGGTTTCCCCATTCGGAAATCCCCGGGTAATAACGGTTGTTACCACCTCCCCGAGGCTTATCGCAGGTTTCCACGTCCTTCATCGCTTCTAAGTGCCTAGTCATCCCCCGTACGCCCTTAATATCTTGACCACAACAACCCCTGGATCCCTCCAGGAGTGCGCTTTCCTCTTACCTCGATCCCGACCGGGCCGACAATACAAGCCGCCCGGCCAATCCCGTGGCTGAGGCCTCAAGACACGTTGTAGCGTCAGCACCCGACGTCTCGCGACGTCAGCTGCTGTTTCATCGTTGATGCCTTGGTTATTTTCTCCAGACGCGCGCTTTCCGACGCCTCCCGGCGGCGGCTTAGCGAATAGGTTATCTTACTAGGATAACACTAATCTGGAGTAATCTAGTCACTCTGATCTATCACAGTATGCTGTTGTCAAAGAGCCGAAACCCGACTCGTCGTCGGGGCTCGAGAGCATGCGCCGGGGCGCACATTCCCAAACCTCGACCTCATACGCGCGCCGCCTGGCCTGCCAGCCGAAGCGCCGCAGGCGCGAAGGCTGGTGGACCGGAGGGAGTCGAACCCCTGACCCTCGCCTTGCAAAGGCGACGCTCTACCACTGAGCTACCGGCCCTTGCGTCCCGGCTGCCGTGGAATGGTGCGCCGGGGCGGACTCGAACCGCCGACCTCACGCTTATCAGGCGTGTGCTCTAACCAGCTGAGCTACCGGCGCGCCCGAGACCGTTGCCGGCCCGTCTTCCACTGCGAAGGGTGCAAAGGGGCCCCGAACCTGCCGGGGCCCCCCGCACGCGTATGATGAATAGCCATGAAAGAGGATATGCCTTACGACTATAAGAGTCGCCTCTCATAGAAGTCTATGTAATCCTTAGAAAGGAGGTGATCCAGCCGCAGGTTCCCCTACTGCTACCTTGTTACGACTTAGCCCCAGTCACCGACACTACCCTAGGCGCCGCCCTCCGAAGTTAGGCTAACGACTTTAGATAGAACCGGCTTCCATGGCTTGACGGGCGGTGTGTACAAGGCTCAGGAACATATTCACCGCGGTATGGCTGACCCGCGATTACTAGCGATTCCAACTTCATGGAGTCGAGTTGCAGACTCCAATCCGAACTGAGCATGGCTTTCTGAGATTTCCCCCACCTCGCGGTATCGGATCCCTTTGTACCATGCATTGTAGCACGTGTGTAGCCCAGGCCATAAGGGCCATGATGACTTGACGTCGTCCCCACCTTCCTCCGTCTTACGAGGCAGTCCCGCCAGAGTCCCCGCCATTACGCGTTGGCAACTGACAGTAGGGGTTTCGCTCGTTATGGGACTTAACCCGACATCTCACGACACGAGCTGACGACAGCCATGCAACACCTGCACAGGATTTCCCCGAAGGGTTGGCTACGCTTTCACGCAGTTACATCCTGATGTCTAGGCCTGGTAAGGTTCTTCGCGTTGCTTCGAATTAAACCACATGCTCCACCGCTTGTGTGAGCCCCCGTCAATTCCTTTGAGTTTTACCCTTGCGAGCATACTCCCCAGGCGGTGCACTTATCGGTTTCCCTTGGGGAGAGAATGGCTAGGTGCCTCCCTCTCCCTAGTGCACATCGTTTACGGCGTGGACTACCGGGGTATCTAATCCCGTTCGCTCCCCACGCTTTCGCGCCTCAGCGTCAATACATGGCCAGTGCGCCGCCTTCGCCTCCGGTGTTCCCTGTGATATCTGAGCATTTCACCGCTCCACCACAAGTTCCGCGCACCCCTCCATGATTCTAGCAACGCAGTATCAAGGCCACTTCGACGGGTGAGCCGCCGGATTTCAACCTTGACTTACGCTGCCGCCTACGCGCCCTTTAAGCCCAGTAAATCCGAACAACGTTTGCGACCTACGTATTACCGCAGCTGCTGGCACGTAGTTAGCTGTCACTTCCTCTGGAGTTTAACTCATCACGTGAGTTACACGCTTATTGTTAGCTCCTGACAGTGGTTTACAACCCGAAGGCCTTCATCCCACACGCGGCGTCGCACGTTCAGGCTTGCGCCCATTGACAATGATTCTCGACTGCAGCCTCCCGTAGGAGTCTGGGCAGTGTCTCAGTCCCAGTGTGGCCAGCCACCCTCTCAGGCCGGCTACGCGTCGCAGGCTTGGTGGGCCGTTACCCCGCCAACTACCTGATACGGACTGGTCTCCTCCTTGAGCGTCCGAAGACTTTGACCCCTGGGGGATGCCCCCCTGTGGTCTTATGCGGTATTAGCTCCAGTTTCCCGGAGTTGTCCCCCACTCAAGGGTAGATTAACCAGTTGTTACTCACCCTTCCGCCACTCGTGTACCCCCGAAGGGGCCTTACCGTTCGACTTGCATGCCTCATCCACGCCGCCAACGTTCGTTCTGAACCAGGATCAAATTCTCCATCAACAAAAATTTGATCTCGGTCATCATCTGGGCATTGGGCAATGCTCCCGTAACTCAATACGGGTTCATTACTTCAATGCTGAAGATGTGACTGATTGTTTGCTTGGTGCCCCTCGACGAATCTCGGGGCAGATCAGTACCCGGCCTGTTTCCAGGCCAGGCGCAAGAGTCGCTTACGCACCCCCACCGTCATGGTGGCCGCCGCTTGCCCTTCTGGGCTGCACGGCAGGAGCTGTGCTCATCGTGCGATCGCGATCTCCCACAATCACATCCTCTACTTCATGGCTATTCAGTTTTCAAAGAACTGTGCCCTTCGGGCTCAGACCGCCAGCTTACGCGTCGCGCTCATTACCCAAAAAGACACCGGCGCCCATCCGCTCTGTTTCCGGGTAGGCACCGGGCGCTTGAGGTCGTCTGACCCCAGGCGCTCAGCGCCACTCTCCCGTATCACAGAGATCCGGTTGGAACTCCGACACCCTGACAGTGTCGGGCCCTCATCCTAGCCGGGGTTGCTTGCCGTTTCAACCCCTGACTTCCAGTTTTTTTCCGCCGAACCGCTTGCTTTCGGCCTTCCGTCACGCCTCGCGGCCTGCCGGTTCCCCCGTGGGGCGCGCAAAAGTAGCGCGTTTTTTTTACGGGTCAAGCCCCAATGCAAATCTTTTTTTCAGGGGCCGTTAATTCCCGTCTCGCCGACCATTCCTCCCAACGAAACAGGGTTTCCCCAACCGTTACAACGAACCGAAACCGCAGCCCATTCCATGCCCCCAAACCCCTACACCAAGCGATTTTGCGGTGCGGGACAGGCCGGCTTTTCGCAGCCGCCGTACCGCGCGTTTGCGGTTCCTGTTTCTCCCGCCTCCTGCTATGCCACCGTACCGCGCGCTTGCGCTTGCGGCTCCTGTTTCTCCTGCCGCCTGCCGCCTGAATCAATACGTCACCAGGCTCAGCACGTTCCGCCCACCCAGCTTCTCGCGTCCGTTCAAGAACAGCAGCTCCACCACAAACCCCACGCCCGCCACCTGCGCACCCACGCGCTCCACCAGCTCGCAAGCCGCCGCCGCGGTGCCGCCGGTGGCCAGCAGGTCGTCGATGATCAGCACGCGGTCGTCGCTGCTGACGCCGTCGGTGTGCATCTCGAGTGTGCCCTGGCCGTACTCGAGCGTGTAGCTGACGCTGAGCTTGTCGTAAGGCAGCTTGCCGGGCTTGCGCACGGGCGTGAACGGCAGCTCCAGCGCCGTGGCCAGCACGGCGCCGAAAATGAAGCCGCGCGATTCGATGCCCACAATGCGCGTGGGTTTGGCGGCCTCGAACTCGCGCTCGAAGGCGCCGGTGATGCGCGCCATGGCGCCCGGGTCACCCAGGATCGGCGTGATGTCCTTGAAGATGATGCCGGGCTTGGGAAAGTCCGGGATGTCGCGAATCAGCCGCTTGATCGAGTCCATGGCAGTCTCCTGTGGCGGCCTTGTAACACGAAGAAACGAAGAAGCGAAGAACCGCCCGCACGTTCTTCGCTTCTTCGCTTCTTCGTGTTGAACCCTTGCCCCAAACCGCGCGCAATGCGGCTACCGCGTGGCAATGAAGTAGACCAGCCCGCCGACAGCGGCGGCGGGCAGGATGAAGCCGACCAGCGTGTTGAGCACCGTCGCCCGGGTGTTCCAGCCGAAAACCTTGTTCATCTCGCGCACGTTGCGCCAGACGCGGTATGGCGCGACCAGCACGCTGGGGAAACCCAGGTAACCAACCAGCCCCGTCACCAGGTTGTTCACGAAACAGGCCCGGGCGCCGTGCTTGGCGCAACAGAAGCGGCGCTCCGGCTTCCACTGGTAAGCGCCGGCGATCGGGAACACGCCGAAGCAGAAGAACCAGCCGAACTCCAGTTCATTGGCCGGCTTGGCGCCGCAGACTTCGCAACCCAGCTTCAGCTCGCCGGACTGGTCCCGTATCCGCTCGGCGAACTGTTCCAGCGGTGGCGCATGCCTCCTCGCCTCCTCCAGCCGATGCACAAGCGCATAACTCCTGCCACGGTCCCGAAGGCCAAACCAGTTGCGGCCGGCCAGGATCACGCCCTCCTCTACGTCGCTTAACGCATTGTGAAACACAATGCTGACCGCCTTGCCGTTCACGTCTCCGACATGCAGCACGGAAGCAACCGGGATGCTCAAGTTGTCGTTGACCCACAGGTATTCCGACGTGAGGCGGATGCGCGCCACGCCGGCCCTGTCATCGATGCGACCCTTGTGGTCCGCGTAGCAGAAGTCGCCCTTGAACAGGATTCCCGCGGACGGCTTTGGCATCCGGTACGGATTCATTACTCGACTTTAGCATCTGCGATTGCGATATCACTACTGGTTTCAAGCCGTCGTCCTTACTCCCGCTTCCTGGAGCGCCTGCAACCGGGTGCGGCTTGTGAATGACATTCCGGCAAGCGGAGGTCCAGAACCGCCCGCACACATTCGTTCCTTCGATTCTTCGTGTTGAACCCTTGCCCCAAGCCGCCCGCAAACCGAAAAGGGCGGCATGAAGAGCCTTTATCGTGATGAAGATGCGGCCGCGTTTGTGGACCGCTTTGCCTCCGCGGGCCAAGACGTTGCCCTGCGCGTTTACACCTCGCAGCTGATCGGGCGCGACCCTGACCTGGTCATGCACGGCGGCGGCAACACCAGTGTAAAGGGCGAATTCAAGAACATCCTGGGCGAGGCCGTGCCCGCCATCTTTGTGAAGGGCAGCGGCTGGAACCTCGACTCCATCGAGCCTCCCGGCCTGCCCGGCCTTGACCTGACTTACCTGAAAAAACTGCGCGAGTTGCCGGAGCTGTCCGACGAAGAGATGGTCAACCAGCTGCGCACCCACATGTTCGACGCCTCGGGCCCCAACCCGAGTGTCGAGACGCTGCTGCACGCCTTCCTGCCCCACAAATTCATCGACCACAGCCACGCCGACGCGATCCTGGCCATCACCAACCGGCCGGACGGCGAGGCGCTGGTGCGCGATATCTACGGCGACAAAGTCGGCATCGTGCGCTACGTGATGCCGGGTTTTGAGCTGGCGAAAGTCTGCGCCGAGGTCTACGAGCAGAACCCGAACGTGATCGGCCTGGTGCTGCTCAAGCACGGGCTGTTCAGCTTCGGCGAAACCGCCAAAGAAAGTTACGAGCGCCACGTTGAGCTGGTCAGCATGGCAGAAAGCTGGCTGCGCAGTGAGCTGTCCAAAGGCCGCCGCCTGAAACCGTCTTTCGACGCACCCGATGAGCCCGAGGCACTGGTGGCCGAGCTCGCGCCCCTTTTGCGCGGCCTGCTGGCTGAGGCTACCGGCGAGCCCGACGCGCCGTACAGGCGCATGGTGCTTGAGTGGCGCGCCACGGACGAGATCCTGAACTTCGTGAACTCGCACGAGCTCGCCAGCCTGGCGTTGACCGGCCCGCTCACGCCCGACCACGTGATCCGCACCAAGGCCATGCCGCTGGTGCTGTTCGCGCCCGAGTTCGACGACATCGCCGAGCAACTGGCGCACGCGGTAACGGCATACCGCCGCGCCTACGACGTCTACTTCAGCAGCATGAGCTACCAGAAGGGCGTTGAGCGCGTGCGCCTGGATGACTTCCCGCGCGTGGTGCTGGTGCCCGGCGTCGGTTTGCTGGCCTGGGGCGCGAGCAAGAAGGACGCGCGCATCGCGGCCGACATCTACGAGCACACCATCCGCGTGAAGACTCTCGTTCACGCCACCGGTGAATACGAAGCCCTGCCGGAAAGCGACCTGTTCGACGTGGAATACTGGCCGCTGGAACAGGCCAAGCTGGGCAAAACCAAGCCCAAGCCCCTGGCCGGCCAGGTCGCGGTGGTGACCGGCGCGGCGGGCGCGATCGGCAGCGCCGTGGCGGAAAGCCTGATCATGGCGGGCGCGCACGTGGTGCTGAGCGACGTGAACGCCGAGCGCCTGGAGGAAACCTGCACCGAGCTGGGCGCTAAACACGGCAAGGACAGCCGCCGCGGCGTGGTGTGCGACGTGACTGACGAGCGCTCTGTGCGCGCGCTGTTCGATGAAGTCGTGCGCCAGTACGGCGGCGTCGATATCGTGGTGCCGAACGCCGGCATCGCGCACTCACGCCCGCTGGATGAGCTCGAGGTAGACGACTGGCAGCGCGTGATGGACGTGAACCTGAAGGGCTACTTCCTGGTGATGCGCGAGGGCGCGCGCCTGCTGAAGCAGCAGGCCACCGGCGGCCACATCATCGTGGTCGGCAGCAAGAACGTAATGGCGCCGGGGGCGGAGTTCGGCGCGTACTCGGCCAGCAAGGCGGCCGTGCATCAACTCGCGAAAGTAACGGCGCTGGAGCTGGCCAAGGACGGTATCCGGGTGAACGTGCTGGCGCCGGACGCGGTGTTCGGCAACGAGAAGAACCCCAGCGGCCTGTGGCAGGAGGTGGGCCCCGACCGCGCCAAGGCCCACGGCATCGACTACAAGCAGCTGGAAGAGCATTACCGCAACCGCAACCTGCTGCACGCCCGCATCACCGGCCGTCACGTGGGCAACGCGGTGGTGTTCTTCGCCACCAACCAGACGCCCACGACCGGCGCAACGTTGCCGGTAGACGGCGGCATCGCGGCGGCGTTCCCGCGCTAGTGAACAGAAGCCCCCCGTGCAAACGGGGGGCTTTGCCCCTCACCATGCTCGTCGAGCCCGGATTGAGAATCTTTCGTGACTCGAACCAAAGCCCGTCGTTTGCACGACGGGCTTCTGTTTTTTCCGGCGGATTTGCGGGAGAAACCGGGGCTGGCGACGTGTTAAAGGCAAGTAGAGTAGGCGCCCTGAAAGGAAACGACATGCCGACTGACACCCTGGAAACCCTGCCCCGCCAGTACCCGCGCCAGTTCGTGCCCGCTGAGCTGGAAGTACGCAGCTTCGACGACGTCGAGCCGCTGTTCAACAAGCTGCTGGCCACCGAGCTGGACACGCCCGAGGCGCTTGAAAGCTGGCTGCGCAACCTCAGCGAGCTTGAGGCCGTGATCGGCGAAGTGGGCTCGCGCATCCACATCCGCAGCACCGTGGACACCACCAACCCCGAGTTCAAGAAGGCCTTCCTGGACTGGGTCGAACACTTCGAGCCGCGCATGAAGCCGATCAGCCACAAGCTGAACGAGAAGTTCCGCGCTGCCCCGGCCCGCGCCAAACTGGCCCGCGCCACCTACGGCATCTACGAGCGCGGCGTACTGACGCGGCTCGAGCTGTTTCACGACAAGAACGTGCCGCTGGAGACCGAGCTGGCCAAGCTGACCAACCAGTACGACGAACTCCAGGGCACCATCACCATCCCCTTCCAGGGCGCCGAGCACACGCCCCAGGCCATGGCCAAGTTCCAGCTCGAGCCCGACCGCCAGCTGCGCGAGCAGGCCTGGCGCGCCACGGCCGAGCGCCGCCTGGCCGAACACGACAAACTCAACGAACTTTACGACAAGCAGATCCGCCTGCGCGAACAGGTCGCCGCCAACCTGGGCCTGCCCGACTACCGAGCCTACGCCTTCAAGTCGTTCCTGCGCTTCGACTACACGCCGGCCGACTGTGACGACTTCGCGAACGCCGTGGAGCGCGTGGTGATGCCGGCCGTGAAACGCAGCCTGGAGCGCCGCCGCAACGACATGAAGCTCGAGAAGCTGCGGCCCTGGGACCTGTCAGTGGACCCGCAGGGCCGCCCGCCGCTGAAGCCGTTCAGCGACGTGGAGCGCCTGAAGGCCGGCTGCAGCACGATCTTCCACCAGGTTGACCCTGAGCTGGGCTCCCAGTTCGACACCATGCGCGAGCTGGGGCTGCTTGACCTGGACAACCGCAAGGGCAAGGCGCCCGGCGGCTACCAGAGCACGCTGAACGAAGTGCGCCTGCCGTTCATCTTCATGAACGCGGTCGGCGTTGACAGCGACCTGCGCACGCTGCTGCACGAGGGCGGCCACGCGTTTCACGCGTTCGCCGCCGCCGGACCAGCCGCTGATCGACTACCGCAGCGCGCCCATGGAGTTCTGCGAAGTCGCCAGCATGTCGATGGAGCTGCTGGGCCTGCCGCACATGGACGAGTTCTACCACGGCGACGAGCTCAAGCGCGCGCGGCAGGAATTCCTGGCCGGCATCATCGAGTATTTCCCGTTCTTTGCGGTGGTGGACCAGTTCCAGCACTGGGTCTACACCCACAAGGGCTGCACGATTGAGCAGCGCGAGCAGAAGTGGCTCGAGATCAACGAGCGCTTCTCGGCGGGCGTAGACTGGAGCGGCCTGGAGCCCTACCGCCGCAACGCCTGGCAGCGCATCGGCCACCTGTTCTGGGTGCCTTTCTACTACATTGAGTACGCGATCGCGCAGATCGGCGCGCTGCAGGTGTGGCTGAACAGCAAGCAGAACGGCGCGAAGGCCCTGCAGCAGTACCGCGACGCGCTGGCCCTGGGCGGCAGCAAGCCCCTGCCCGAGCTGTTCAAGACCGCCGGCGGCAGGTTCGGCATGGACGCCGACACCATCAAGCCCCCTGATCGACGCCCTGGAAGCAGAGATCGAAAGCATCAGCTAGTGCGCGGCATGGGTGTCCCCACCCATGCCGCCGCACACCATGGCGCGCTGTGTTGCGACGTCCTATGTTCGTCGCGCACGGATGAGGACATCCGTGCCACACGCGCTATGTCAATCACGCCGGAACAACAGGCAGTTCGCACTCGCCGCATCGCCACCGGGGCGCTGCTGTCCGTCTGCGTGTTCTGGGGCGCGACCTTCCTGTGGATGGAGCAGGGCACCGACGCCCTGCAGCGCATCCACGGCGAGGGCAACCACGCGGCCGTGGGCGCGTTCTTCCTGTTCTGGCGCTTCGTGCTGGCGGCATTGCTGATGCCGCTGCTGGTACCGCGCAGTTTCAAGCGGCTGGACCGGCGCGCGTGCAAGTGGGGCTTCTGGCTGAGCGCGCCCTTTGCGCTGGGCTTCCTGCTGCAGATCTTCGGCCTGGCGCAGGCGGACGTGCCGCCCGGGCAGTCGGCCTTTTTGACCTCTCTGTATGTCGTGACCACGCCGCTGCTGGCGGCGCTGGTGTACCGGCGCTTGCCGCCGCGCGGCGTGATGCTGGGCGTGGTGCTGGCGGTGATCGGCGCGGCCTTCATGAAAGGCCCGCCCGAGGGCGGCCTTAGCATCGGGGCATGGGCCACAATCGGCTGCGCCGTGGTGTTCGGCGCGCACATCCTGCTGACCGACCACGCCACCAGGCTGGCCGATCCCATGGCGATCACGCTGGTGATGTTCCTGTGCAGCATCGGCTGGAACGGGCTGGCGGTGCTGATCGCGCCGGGGGTGCCGCCATGTTCGAGCCAGGGCTGCTGGCGCAGGCGTTCACGGACGCGGCCTTCGTTTCCACCGAACTGCTGTGCGCCGTCTTCGCCACGGTGATCGCCGTCAGCGTGCTGAACCGCTGGCAGAAAGAACTTGCGCCCAGCCGCGCGGCCATCGTCTACACGGCCGAGCCGGTGTTTGCCGCTACGATCAGCATCATCGCGGGGCGTGATCACGTGAACGGCTGGCTGATCTTCGGCGCGGGCATGATCCTGCTGGCGAACCTGAGCGCGGAGTTCCTGCGCAAGCGGCCACGGATCGCGATGCCATGAAAACGGCCCGGCGTATGCCGGGCCGTTGTGGAATGCCAGATTCAGCTACTTGAACTTGATGTCCCAGTCGTCGAGCTCGTAGACGGTCATGATACCGCTGAACTTGACGTACACGGCCACCAGCCACTTGTTCCTGGTAGTGGTGCCGGCCTTGTCCCACCACTCGGTAAGGCTGGGCACGCTGTCGGGCACCTTGAGGTGCGAGATGTCCTGCTTGCCGACCTTGGGCTTGTCGTTGCCCGAAGCGGAATCTCCCTCTTCGTCCTTGCCCAGGGCGCGCTTGAGGATGTCCTTGATGTCGTCGGGGCTGATGCCGTCGGGCAGCGGAATCCCCTCGCCTTCCTTCTTGGCCTGGAAGCTGTAACCGTCGGCGGGATCGTCGAAGCCGTCGTCATCGTTACCGCCGGGCGGACGGCGTCTGTCGCGCGGGTTGGGGGTCGGGTTGGTGCCCGAATCGCTCTGGGGCTTCTTGCCGGCGATCGGCAGGTGTCCTCCGACGATCTGGTAGAAACCGTCTTCACCGAAGCCGGTCTTCTTCATGGACAACTTCACCAGCTTCGCGGTCTGCAGGTCGAAGCGCTGGCTGAAGCGCGCCTTGATGTCGTTGGGGTCCGTGCCGCCCACGATCTGCATGATGCGCTGCTGGATCGCGATGTCCATCTGGCGGCGCGCCCAGTTCAGGGCCTCGGTAACGGTGACGTCCTTGTTTTCCTTGTCACGCAGGTAGTCGCGCGCGGCCGGCTTCATCTGCTTGTACCACTCGTCGATCACGAACCTGGTGAACTGCAGGTCCAACTCGCTGTAGGTGTCGTCGACCTTGGCCAGCACCGGGCCGGTGGGCTTGTAGGTGTTCTTGGCCTCGTCCAGGATGTTGAGCGCGCCCTGAAACACCTTCTTCTTGGCCTGCTTGCGGGCTTCGACCAGCAGCTCCAGCACGGCCGCCTGCCGGATCAACTCATCGAGCTGGGTGTCGTACTCGGTGAGGCGCGCCTGCAGCTTGCTGTCGGGGCCGCTGGCGAGCGCGAGGGTGACGTAGTCCTTGGCCTCCTGGTAGAGGGCCAGCTTGTCGGCGATGCGCGCGAGCTCGTAGTACTGGCGTGCGGTCTCCAGGGGCTCGCGGTCGGTCTCGGCGAGCTTGAGCACCTGCTGTTCGGACATCATCACGGCGGCGTCGATCATGATGTCGGCGACGAAGCCATCCTCGATCACGTCGTCTTCGCCGATGACCTTGCCGTTAGGCAAATCAGCGTTCTTGACGCGGAATCCGTTGGCGACGCGGGTGATCTCGCCCTCGTAGACCGTGCCGTCGATCAGCTCAAGGCGCGCACCGGGCACGGTGACCTCGAGGTTCAGGCCCTCGTCCGGGTCCTGCTGGTTGGTGAGGCGCTTCTTCAGGCCCTCGTCAACCTGGTTCCAGCGCAGGAACACCTGCCCGCCCGATTCCGTCAGCTTGAAGACGAAGCCGTCGTCCTTCACCTCAACGACGTCGCCCTGAAGGAAGCGACCGTCGGCCAGGCGGATCTGCTCGGCGCTGATGAAGCTGGTGCTGAACAGCACACCGAGAATGAGGACGGGAATCCATCTGAGAAAGCGCATGGGAACTCCTGGACATTGGGCTGACAGATTTAACCAAGGTAAAGGTTAGAGGTGCTGCGCAAAATCGCAAAGGGCCAAGGTCGGAAAGGCTTGGAAATTGGCGAAGGGACGCCGGCCGTTTCGCAGATTTTTTCGCCGGCGGGGCGACAGCGGGGATGACAACCGACCAACCGGTCGTTTAATTAGCGGTGCCACTGGTGTCGGATGCCCGCCCGCCTTTTACCGATCCCCGTGGCGCCTAATTCGCCAGCCGTAAGGTCTGGCTCTGCAACAAGATGCACAACCGGGCCAGCTACGACGCCGCGGATTCGTCCGCGGCGTCTGTAGTTTCGGGCAGGTTCGTCACGATTTTCCGATGCAGCAGTTTTGACCAGCGCAGGCCGCCCAGGGCGTCCGTGGTCTCCGGCGGCTCCGCCTGTTCGCGCAGGAAAGCGTTCATCTTCGCGTCCAGCATCTCGATGGTGTGCACCACCAGCGCCTCGGGCGTCATGGGTGGCTTGGGGCTGCCCCATTCCTGCAGGCCGTGGTGGCTCAGGATGATGTGTTTCAGCAGCACGCCTTTGCGGTGTGAAACTTCCGGCAGGGCCTGCAGCTTGCGGTCCAGCAGGTTGATGCCGATGGTGATGTGTCCCAGCAGTTCGCCTTCCAGCGAGTAGCTGGGCGCTTCTTCCCCCACCAGCTCGATCACCTTGCCGCTGTCGTGCAGAAACAGGCCCAGCAGCACCATGGAGCGATCCAGCCATGGGTAGTGCTCGCACATGCGCTCGCCCAGCCGCATCACCGAGTGCACGTGTTCAAGCAACCCGAAGCGATAGGGGGTGGTGCATCTTCTGCGCCGCGGGGCCGATCTCGAAGCGGGCCATGAACTGCTCGTCGGCCAGGTAGGCCTCGGCCAACAGGCGCAGGTCTTCATCGGGCAGGCCGGTCAGCATGGCGCGCACTTGGCTCAACAATTCGGCGGGGTCGAACGAGACGGTCTGCTCGAAGGCGTTGCGGTCGATGTCTTCCTCGGCGGGGGCGCGCATGGCGCCGATGATGATCTGGGGCGTGTTGCGGTAGAGCTCGACTTCGCCCTGGATCTCGACGTAGCCGCCGACCTTGGCCAGGGCGGTTTCTTCGTCGCTGCAGTCCCAACGCTTGGCGTTGATGCTGCCGGTGTTGTCCTTCAGGGTCAGCGCCAGGTAGGGCTTGCCGTTGCGGGTGGTGAGGCGCCGCGCGTCCTGCACCAGGTAGATGGCATGCACCACGCCCGGCTCAAGGTCGATGATGTAGGCGTGCCCGTCTTCAAGCATGCGGTCAGGTTACAGAGATCAGGTTTCAGGTTACAGGGTTTCGTGCCGGGGAGGGGGCAGGTTGCGCCGCTTGCAGCCAGTACACCGGAAGATCAGGGGCAACGAACAGCGAATTACCAATAACCAATTTTCAATTACCAATGGCGCCGGCATGCACGCCAATCCCAATTGAACATTGGTAATTGGTAATTGGCTGTTCTCACCGACTCCGGCTGCGGTCTGGCGCGTGCCACTTGAAACCTGTCCCCTGAAACCTGAAACCTGTAACCTGCCTCCCCCATGGCCGACCAGAACACAATCGACCGCGCGATGTCCGGCCTTGGCAGCACCATGGTGCGCGCCGGCCAGGTGCTGAAACGTGCGCGGCAGGACTTCGGCCACGCCCACGAGCCGCGCCAGAAGCTGGTCACCACCCTGCTGGCCTGCCTTTCGGCCCTGGTGGCAATCTCGCTGCTGATGCTGAACTGGGGCGAAGCCGCGCCGCTGGATTACGTCGAGTTGCCCACCCGCAACCTGCGCGTGAACTGGTTCGAAACCAACGCCGAGCGCGACTCCGACATCCTGATCATCACCATCGACGAGGCCGCACTGGCCTACGGCGACTCGCCCACCAACGACACGGGAAACGAGCGTTTCGCCTGGCCCTGGCCGCGCCACGTGCACAGCAAGATCATCCGCTACTGCCGCGAGGGCGGCGCGCGGGCCGTGGTGTTCGACCTCACGTTCAAAGAGTCCGGCCCCAACACCAACCAGCCCATGCTGCAGCGCGTCATCAACGGCAAGCTCACCCGGGTCTGGACGCTGGACAAGGCCAGCGACGACCTGTTCGCCCTTGAGGCCACGGCCCGCGACGACGTCGCGCTGGCCCTGGTACTGGGCGGCACCGCGCGCGAGGCCGACGTGCGCGACGAGCTGCTGCACCGCTACGCCGGCGAAATCGAGGGCCCGGAGGCCGACGCCGTCCGCGCCAATGTCGCCGCGCGCTATGCGCCGTTCCGCAGTTCCGACGCGCCGATCGCGCCGCTGCTGGACGGCTGGCCCAGCCTGGTGGCGGAGGGCCGCACGGGCGACGAGAAGGCGGCGCAGAAGCTCGCCTCGTTCCGGAAAAAGGTGAACACCGACCCCTGGATGCTCGAGACTTCCCAGTACCGCTCGATCCTGCCCATCACAGAGCCCGAGCAGCAGCAGGGCGTCGGCGGCGTCGGCCTGGTGATGGGGTTCAAGGACATCGACGGAGTCACCCGGCGCTTTGACGTGGTGGGCGAATACGACGGCAAGCTGTACCGCTGCCTGCCCCTCGAGATCTGGCGCCTCTACGTGCTGTCCTTCGCGCGCGAGGCCCAGGCAGACGCGGCCGCACGTGACGGCTTCGCGCGCCGCTTCCCGGGTCTTGAGGTCAACGACGACGGCCTTGTCTGCGACGGCCGCGGCTACAAGCTCGAGAACAAGCTGCGCGACGTGCCCGTGCGCTTTGAAGGCGGCGAGGCGCACTACCTGGGGCGCAGCATGCCGGTTGACGCGCAGGGGCGTGTGCAGTTGCGCTACCACAACTTCCTGCCGATCGAGCAAAACGCCGACTGGCCCTTCCTCACGGAAGAGCAGCGCGCCGGCGTGCGTGAACGCAACCCGGACGGCACGGTGTTCGCGATCTACCCGCAGATTTCGGCCGCGAACATCCTGATGGACTGGGATGCCCTGAACGAAAACCGCTTCAAGGTCTCTGAGACCGAGCGCCTGGGAAATCTGATCCATGAGCTGGAAGCCGAACTGGCAGCCGCAGGCGAAGACGAGCGCGAAGAGCTGCAGACCCGCCTGGCCGCCGCAAAGACCAGCCTGTCGGCCGTGGAAGCCCAGACCGTGAAAAAGCTCGGCCTGGCGCCGCCCGCCCAGATGGTGAAAGACAAGGTGGTGATCATCTCCAGTACGGCCTCAGTGCTTATCGACCGGCACGAGATTCCGCTGGGCAACAACGCGCCGGGCACCTGGGTGCTGGCGACGTATTTTGACAACCTGAAGAACAACGACTTCATGGGCGAGACGCCGGCCTGGCTGAACTGGCTGCTCACGCTGCTGGTCACGCTGCTCACGGTGCTGGCGGTGATGTACGCCGGGCGCCTGCGCAACGGGCTGGTGCTGACGGCCCTGCTGGGCGTGCTGATCGTGGTTGCCTGCTGGGCGCTGTTCACGCAGCAGCTGTGGTTCCCGCTGGTGGCGCCGCTGGCGGGGATCGCGCTGGGCTTCGGCAACGGGGCACTGGCCAAGGCGCTGACCGAGGGCCACCAGCGCAGGCAGCGTGAATCATTCGCACGCCAGTACATGGGCAAGGAACTGGTGGATTACGTGATCAACAACCCGGGCAGCCTGAAGCTGGGCGGCGAAAACCGGCCGATGACCATGTACTTCAGCGACGTAGCGGGCTTTACCACGGTGACGGAGACGCTGGGCCCCAACAACCCCGAGCGCCTGGTGGAGCTGCTGAATATCTACTTGGAGCGCATGACGGACCTGATGCTCAGCACCGGCGGCGTGATCGACAAGTACATCGGCGACGCGATCATGTGCTTCTGGGGGGCACCCATGCCCCAGGAAGACCACGCGGCGCGCGCCTGCAAAGGCGCGCTGCTGTGCCGCTCCGAGCTGCAGCGCATGCAGCCCCTGTTCGCCGATGCCGTGCGGGGCGTGGCGCCGCAGTTGATCAAGCCCGACGGCAGCGTGCTGTACGCGCGGGCGGGCATCAACAGCGGCATCGTGACGGTCGGCAACATGGGCAGCAGCAAGCGTTTTGCCTACACGGTGATGGGCGACGCCGTGAACCTGGCCTCGCGCCTGGAGCCCCAGTGCAAGGAGTACGGCACGGACATCCTGATCGGCGAAAAGACCGAAGAGCTGATCCGCGGCGAATTCACCCTGCGGCGCATCGACCTGATCGTGGTGAAGGGCAAGACCCAGCCGGTGCAGGTGTTTGAATTGATCGGCGAAAAAGACCCGCCCGACTTCGTGCGCGACCTGCTGAAGCACTTTGAGCAGGGCATCGACCTGTTCCGCGACCGCCAGTTCGAAGCGGCGCTGCAGGCCTTCAAGCACGCCGCGCACCACGAGACGAACCAGGAAGAAGACGAGTTGAATCCCAGCCGCCTCTATATAGAGCGCTGCGAGAGCTACCTCCGCAACCCGCCGCCGCCCGAATGGAACGGCGTGGTCGTGAAGACCTCGAAATGAAGCCAAAGCCCGGGATGCCCCCGTCCGACGTAGCCTTGGCGAAGTTGGAAATCCGGGGCGATTCGACAGAAACGCGCCTGTCCAGCGTAGCCCGCCCGGTGTTTGCACCCCGGGCTTTGGTTATCCCACAAAGCGTCTGTTCCGGCACGCGCGGTTTCGTATCCTGCGGCCACTTCGGGAACAAACGGGAGACAACCTTATGGAATGGCGGAAGAAATTCCCCTGGCGCCGGCTGCTGGCACTGTTGCTGGTAGCACTGGCGCTGACCTTCGCCTCGACCTTCGTGCAAGGCGAGACTATGTACGTAAAGGTGAACAGCAGCAGCCCTGACGCCGTGATCCAGAGCAGCACGGACGAATGGGACGCGGAGTTGGTGGGTAAGCTGATCCAGAACCAGCCGGTTGAAATGCTCGACAAGACGGACGGCGAGTACGTGATGATCCGCGCCACTGTCGAGGGCAAGGAAGTCGAGGGCTGGGTCAAGAAGATCATCCTGCAGAAGAAGCCGCTCGAGAACCAGCCGCGCGTCAGCGAGTCCGGCGCGGTGGACACTGCTTCTTTCGCTGGCAACGGCTACAACGAAGCCGTCGAGAACGACATGAAGAAAAAACAGCGATGAGATGCAGAAAGCGCTGGCCCAGGTGGATCAGTTCGAGGCCGGGCGTAACCGTGTGTTCGGCGGCGACCCCAAAGAGCCTGACCCCGCCGCGCAGCGCACGCAGGTCAAGAAATTCGCCAAAGACGGCAAGCTGATCCAGTAAGGAGCCCGAACATGAAAATCAAAGTGCGCAAACCGCGTTTCATGAGCGTGCTGCTGGTGGCCTGCCTGGCCGGTTGCAGCCTGCTCAACAAGGTGGCCGAGTCTGTAAACGCGCTCGAAGAAATGAAGGTCGTCGACAACCTTGAGCCAAGCGAGCAGTACTACCTCGGCCGCGGAGTCTCGGCCGTGATCGTCGACAGATACAAGCCGATCGAGATCAAGGACCAGCGCAGCGAACGGCAGATCCAGTACCTGAACGAGATGTCCGGCTTCATCGAGATCGCCGCAAAGGACGTAACCCGCAGCGCCCGCAAGCTGGGCGACTACACCGACCGGAGCTTTGACGAGCAAGAGCGCGTCTACAACCTCGCGCTATACAAGGGCATCCAGGTCGGCGTACTGGACAGCGACGAGGTCGCCGCCTATGCCACCCCCGGCGGCTTCCTGTGGATCTCCCGCGGGCTGATCAACATGTGCAACAATGAGGACGAGCTCGCTGCCGTGGTGGCCCACGAGACGGCGCACATCATCCTTGACCACGGCATGGCCAACTACCGGCGCGCGCACAAGCAGTCGATCATTACATCGACCCTCTCCGAGACATGGTTCTCGGGCAGCGGCGTGGGCGCAAACTTCGGACGCCTGTGCGTGACCTTGAGCGAGGATCTGTTCAACGGCTACAACCCGGGCCAGGAGTTTGAGGCCGACAACTGGGGCACCCGTGCACTGGCTGCTTCCGGCTATGCGCCGGACGCCATGGTCGCGATGCTGAAGCGCATCGAGCAGCATGAGAAAGACCACAAGGTTGACCCTGAAGCTTACTTGGCGCACCACCCGCCCATCGGTGAGCGCATCAAGGCCGTTCAGGACTTGATCAAGCAAGAGAACCTGAAGGGGAACACCGGCACCATGACGCCGGACGCCATCCAGGCCCGCAACAAGCGGTTTGAGGCGGCGTTCAAGTAGGGCGTAAGACCCGTACCGAAGGAGGCGCCCTGCGCGCCTCCTTCTTTTTTGCCTTGGCCGTGTTCGCGGGATATGCTCCTGCTCGCTCACTGCCCTTGCTTTTGCCGCCCATGGCGCGACTTTCCCTGTTTGGTGCGATTTGCCTTGCCGCGCTGCTTTCGGCCTGCGCCTCCGCGCCGTCATCAACCGCGCAGACGCTTCAGACCACCGGCACGTCGCCCTACCGCCACTACTGGCGCGAAGGCGACCCGGTGTTCGTGCGCGTGCAGGCCAGCTCGGCCGACGCCTTGCTGCTCGCCGAGCCGGACCCCTGGGCCGAGCCCCTGGCGCTGCTGGAGTACGGCCAGCCGCTCACGGTGCTGGATGAAAGCCACGGCAACTACATCAGTGTGCGCACCCGGGGCTTGGGCGTTGAAATCGAGGGTTGGGTGATGCGCGGCACCGTGGGCATCCGCGCGCCCCTGCTGAGTGAACTTGAGCAACACGAGCTGGAGCGCACCGGTTTCGAGAGCGCACCGGACGCTACCGCGCCGTCCGTTGAAGGCCGGCCAACCGAGGACGGTAGCGACGACCTGGCCCGCGGCCTCGCCCGCCTCGACGAGCACGAGGCCGACCTGAACCGCCTGCGTGGCGGCGACGCACTCAACCCGGACCCCGCCATTACACGTGCACGCTTCCGCGCCTTCGGCGAACAAGGAGGCCTGCTCGGCGACTGACTCGTACCGTAGCGGGGTGTTTTCTTCCGGTTCGCCGAACTTCCTGCGGTCTCACGCGAAGATCGCGAAGTTCGCAAAGAACTGCGGGGCGGCGGAAACGTGCTCTGCATCCTCCGCGCTCTCTGAAGAGTGCCGCAGTCGCCGTGCTTTGCGGCCCTTCGCGCTTCTTCGCGGTTGCCGGTCGTTTCTAACTGCGAACTGCTGACAGGCCACGAAACCACCAAAGCACAAAACAACTGCGCACGAAAACTGCGGGCAGTTTTTTGTGGAAGTGCCTTTGGTTCATTCGCTGCCTGTTCCAGCGACGAACGTGGAGGGCGCAAAGAACCGCGAAAGATGCTCTGTGTTCTCCGCGCTCTCTGCGCGATGCCGCAGTTGCCTTGCTTCGCGATCTTCGCGTCAAGCCGTTCGGGCGCCTGAAACCAAGGGAACTTCAAGTGATTGACTCATCCCTTGTGCGCCCCGCCGCGCTTGCCCTATCCTTGTAGCCGAGGAGCCCCTTCATGTTTCAGCGCGAGCGCAGCACCGAGGCGCTGCTTTCACACCCGGCGCCCGAGCGCTACCGGCTGGCCGGCGCGCTGGTCAAGCGCGCGCTGGCGCTGCTTGAGCAACCGGCCGGCGACGCCGCCCGCGCGACCGAGCTGCTGAGCGCGATTACCGACCCGCTGGACGACCCCACTGATATTGAAGCGCTGGACGACGCCGTGGAGCGCTGCGTGGACGCGCTCTCGGCCGACCCGCATTGCGTGGACGCTCTGGTGATGCTCGGCCGCGCGCTGGTGCAGTACGGCTACGTCGAAGGCTTCACCTATCACGCCCGGCCCCTGCGCGACGCCCGCAAGCTGCTGGAGCGCGCACAGGAGCTGCAGCCTGGGCACGAGCCGGCCATCGAGGCGCTGCTGCGCTGCGAGCTGCTGGCCCACCGCTTCGAGCCGGCCTCGGACCTGCTGAACGAGATCAAAAACCAGCCGAAGCTCGCGTACGTGCACGCGTTCGCGCGCGGCCTGTGGTTCGCCCTGCACGACAACTGGAAAACCGCCGAGGACTGGTTCAGCCAGGCCGCCAGGGCTTCAGAAGACCCCGAGCGCAAAAGCTGGGCGCTGTACCACCTGGGCGAGACCTTGACGCGTCAAGGCAACCTGCAGCTCGCCGACGCCCGCATGGGCGAAGGCGTGCTGCTGGGCCGACCGCATCGCCTGCGGCTCCACGGCTGGTCGAAGCTCAAGTACCAGCGCGGCCGCTACGACGAAGCCTGGGAGCTGAACCGCCGCAGCCTGACCTTCGGGCGCTTTGAGCCGGGGCAGCTCTGGCGCCAGGAACTGCTGGTCTACTTCCGGCGCCTGTCGTTCATCCCCGGCCGGAACTTCTCTCTGCCTGAGGAAAAGACCGCCGGCATCGACGGCCCCTTCCGTTTCGTGGGCGGCGAGCACGCGGACACCGGCGACGTGGATGACCGCCACGACGACGAAGACGAATTCGTGCCCACTTTCCGCGCCAACCTGTTCCTGGAGGGCGAGCACCTGCCGGTGGTCAGCGAAATCGCCGACCCGGGCGCCAGCTGGGAGGGCCGCGCGAAACTGACCGTGCGCGTGCTGGACCCGCGCACCTTCGAGAAGCTGCCGCTCAGCCCCGGCGAGCGCTTCAAGCCCGGCCAGTACGTGATGATGGACGAGCGCGCGGGCACGGTCTTTCACGTGCTGCTGATGCGCCGCCACAACCTGCACAACCCGTATCTCGACCTGCCGGAAGACGCCCGCAGCGTGTTCGACTTCGACCGCACCGCCATGCAGAAGTTCGAGAACGCGCCCTGGGACGTGCGCCTGATGCTGGCCGACCACGGCTTCGACCCGCTGCTGGGAGCATTAGCCGCCTGCAAGCTGTGCGACGCGTTCATCCGCTTCGCCGGCGGCATCGGCGTTGACCTCGAGACCGGGCTTGCGGTGCAGGCCGGCGACTGGCGCAACGAGAGCCCCCAGAGCCTGGACATCAAAAAGCACGTGGTGGTGCGCGCCACGGAGGTTGGCAAAGGCCGCTACCAGCTGCGCACCTGGGGCCTGTGCAAGTTCCGCCGCAGCGAGCTGGAAGTACGCGAGTTGCCCCACGAGCTGGTCGAGGGCGCGCGCGCGCTGCTGCTGGAAGCCGCGCACGAGGCCGCCCAGGGCGCCATCTATCACGAGGGTGACCTGCTGGGCACATCGCGCCAGCCGATGATGCTGATCCCCGGCCGGGAATCTCCGGAGGACGCGGCGCCCCGGGACGTACTGGAACTGGTGGATCTGAACGCCGGCCGAGAACCTGTTCAGTCCGGAGCAACGCGAGGGATCCAGTCGCTGCTCTCGATCAGAAGGTAAACTAAAATTCGCGCCGGAGGCGCCCTTGCAACACCAGGATGAAGACCTCATTGCAGCGCGCATCATGGAAGCGCAGATGGCCCTGACGCCGGCCGCGCCGTTTCTGGACCTGCCGCAGGATCAACTGATCGCCGGCGCGCGCAGCCAGGCCGAGGCCTTCATCGCCAACGCACCCAGCCTGTACGGCTACGAGCGCGACACCGAGCGGCTGTTCATGGCGCTCGACATCGCCGTCAGCGCCATCCAGGCCGATCCCACCTACGGCGGCGGCTACGCGCTGGCCGCCGCGTGCATCTACCGCCTGGGCGTGATCGACGTTGACATCTATGACCCGCGCGCCCTCACAGCCGCCATCCCCTGGGCCCACCGCGCCAAGGTGATGGACCCGGAGTACGACACCGGCTGGGAGGTCTACATCGAGCTGCATTGCTTCAAGGGCGATTTCACCACGGCCGAGAAGGCCCTGGGCGACGTCTATCGGCATTTCGGAGACAACGACCTGTACGCCCGCACGGCCTTCCTGTACTTCCGCCTGCAGGGCGAAGTTGCGCAGGCCCTCAACTGGGGCGCGCTGGCCTGGCAGACCGAGTGGGACGATGTGCGCCTGGTACACACGTTGTTCGCGCTGGGCCAGCTGTACCAGGACGTCGGCGAGTGGCGCAAGGCGGCCGATGCCTACCGCGTGATCACCGAGCGCGACCGCGAGAACGCCTGGGCGTACCACTACGGCGCGCGCTGCGCCGCCGAGCTGGGCGACTTCAACGCCGCACTTGAGCTGAACCAGAGCGCCATACAACTCGGCAACCTGCACGAGTTCAGGGCCTACCAGGAAGACCTGCGCCGCGCCCAGGGCCGCTCTCGCATGGGCGCCGGGCGCGTCACCACCATCCCGCCCACACGCAAGGGCAGCACCCGTGTGGTGGCAGCACCGCCGCCCGCCAAGGGGCCGGTGGTGCCGGCCCCGCCCGCCAAGGGCAGCACCCGCGTGGTGGCAGCACCGCCCCCCGCCAAGCCGTTCACCCGCGTGGTGGCAGCACCGCCCCCGCCAAGCCGTCCACCCGCGTGGTGGCCGCGCCGCCGCCGGCCAAGCCCCCAAGGTGGTTCCGCCGCCGCCCGCCAAAGTGGTCAAGGCACCGCCCGCCGTGAAACCGCCGCGCAAGCCCCCCGCGAAATGAGCAGGGACAGCCACCTGAGGTGACTGTCCCGTTTTGCTCTGCGCACCTTGATCAGACGACCATCAGCGTCAGGCCCAGGACCAGCGCGATCATCAGCATCGACAGCGCGCCCCACACGATCGATATCCAGGCGCAGATGCGCGCGGCCGTGATGTTGCTGCGGTCCGTGGGCGGGCGGCGCCCGGCGCGCACGTGCTGCTCCAGCCGGTTGGCGCGTCCCAGCGCGGCAGGGCCCGTGAACAGGCCGACCGGCAGCCCGGTCAGCAGCGTGATCGCCAGGCCCACGATCGCATAGGTCAGCATCGCGTCGTCACCGGCCACGAACTGCTGCTGCGGTCGGCCGTAAGGCTGCGCCGGGTTCACCGGCGCGTAGGGCACATACCCCTGAGGGGCCTGCCCGGGGGCCTGCTTGTAGTAGAGGTTGTCTCCGGCAGGACTCCTGCGCGGAGTCGGGTAGTTGATCTGCCTGTTTGCGGTCGTGTTCATCGTTCATCCTCTCGTCTCGTACACACGCATAGTGAACGACATCGAGAAGAGCGCGGCGATTACGATGCGGTGGGCCGTTTGTAACCACGGCTAGCCGCGCACGTCAGTCAGCTCGCGGTTGTAAACGGGCATCAAAGCCGCCACGGCGCCCGCGGGCCACAGCAGGGCGAAGCCGAACAGCAGTGCGGAAAGCAGCAGCCCGATGTTGCGCTGACCGCGGCCGGAGCGGGTGACGGCCATGCCAACCAGCCAGGTCACCACCGGCACCGCAAAAGCGCCGAGTACGGTACTGGCGTAGAACTGGGCCAGCGCGGGGATTTCCATGCCCAGGCTCTCGGCGGCCTTCAGGCCTTCGCCCACGTGGTACCAGGCGAACCCGCAGCCGCCCACGGCGGCCGCGAGGCCCATGGCCAGCAACGCCGCCACACCACCCTGCTGCGGCCGCTGATCAGGAGGAACTTCGGACATGCTCACCCCACCAGGTAGAACTTTTTCGAGGCCTTCTCTGAGGTTGTTGATCTGGATCAGGCGGAAGTCGTGGGGCGCGCGCACGTTCTCGCCGCGCAGCCTGGGCACCACCGCCTGCTGGAAACCCAGTTTACTTGCCTCGTCCAGCCTTTGCTGCATCTGCGTCACGCTGCGCACCTCGCCGGCCAGGCCCACCTCTCCGATGAACACCGTGGCGGGCGGCAGTTTCACTTCCTGGGCGCTGCTGGCGATCGCGAAGCAGGTGGCCAGGTCGGCACCCGGCTCATCCACATTCACACCGCCCACTATGTTCAGGTACACCTCCAGCTGGCTCAAGCGCAATCCCGCCCGCCGCTCCAGCACCGCCAGCAGCATGTGGGCGCGGTTCTGGTCCAGCCCCGTGAACCTGCGGCGCGGGCTCGAAAGCGGGCTGGGACTCACCAGCGCCTGCACCTCCACCAGCAGCACGCGCGTGCCCTCCGCGGCCGGCAGAATCGCGCAGCCCGAGCGCGAGTTGTCGTACTCGTCCAAAAACACCTTGCTGGCGTTCTCGACCTCGACCAGGCCTTCCTGCCTCATTTCAAAGACGCCCAGTTCGCCGGTGCTGCCGAAGCGGTTCTTGCTCGCGCGCAGCAGGCGATAGGCCTGGAACTTCTCGCCCTCGAAATTCAGCACCGTGTCCACCATGTGCTCAAGCGTGCGCGGGCCCGCCACGGTGCCTTCCTTGGTGACGTGGCCGACCAGGATCACCGGCATGTGCAGCGACTTCGCCTGCATGATGATGCCGGCCGCGCACTCGCGCACCTGGCCGACGCTGCCGGGGGCGCTGGGCAGCTCGGAGTCGTACAGGGTCTGCACACTGTCGATGATGCACAGGGCGGGCTCCAGTTCCTTGATGTGGTTGCGGATCGCATCCAGCATGGTTTCGGCCACCACGAACAGCTCGTTGCCCAGGCAGCCCAGTCGCTCGGCCCGCAACTTGACCTGCTCGGCCGATTCTTCGCCGGTCACGTACAGCACGGCCTTGCCCGTCGAGGTCGCGAAGCGCGCGGCCGCCTGCAGCACCAGCGTGCTCTTGCCGATGCCGGGGTCGCCGGCCAGCAGCACGGCCGAGCCGGGCACAAAGCCGCCGCCCAGCACGCGGTCAAGCTCGCCAATGCCGGTGGGGATGCGCGAAGACTGCAGCGGTTTGACATCGGCGATGCGCTGCGGTTTGGTGGGCTCGTTCAAGGCCGCGCGCCGCGAAGGCCGCACCTTTGACGTGTCAAGTTCTTCGACCAGCGTGTTCCACGCGCCGCAACCCGGGCACTTGCCCAGCCACTTGGGCGAGTTGTAGCCGCACTCCCGGCAGGCAAACACCAGCTTGGTCTTTTTAGCCATACAGCAATGATCAATGACCAATGACCAATGATCAATGACCGCAATCAATTACATTGGTAATTGGACATTGGTCATTGCAGTTCATTGTCCCTGGTAGCCCTTCCAGTAGCCGCTGGGGCTGGGGCCTTGTTCGGTGGGGTAGACTACGCTGCCTTCGATCACCACGTCGGGGCCCACAGTGCGCGTGCGCACGTGGTCGAAGGTGATGGCGCGCTCTACGTCCGGCACGCCGGGGCCTTCCACGGGCGTGGTGGCCGTCTCGCCGCCGAAGATCTTGGGCGCCAGGTAAATCTTCACCCGGTCGATGGCGCGCTCCTGGAAGGCCGTGGCGAACAGGCCGCCGCCGCCCTCGATGATGACGCTGGTGATGTCGCGCTCGCCCAGGTCGCGCAGGACTTCCATCCAGCGCAGCTTGCCGTCTTTGCAGGGCAGCAAAATCAGGTACACACCCGCGTCCTCCAGCATGCGCTGCTTCTCGGGGTCGGCGTCCTCGGCGCAGTAGATGAACACCGGGAAATCGCCGGCCGTCTTGACCAGCTTGCGGTCCATACCGATGCGCAGGTCGCGGTCGATCACCACGCGCAAGGGCTGGCGGCCGACGTCGCCGCGCGCGGTCAGCATGGGGTCGTCGCGCTCGACCGTACCCGTGCCGACGATCAGCGCGCCGGTGCAGCCGCGGTCATAGTGGACTTCGCGGCGGCTGGCCTCGCTGCTGATCCAGCGCGCGTCGCCGGTGCGGGTGGCGATCTTGCCGTCCAAGGTCATCGCCCACTTGGCCGTCACCAGCGGACGGCCGCGCTCGACGTGGCTGAAGTATGCGGCGTTCAGCTCGTGGGCCTCTTCCTGGCATTCGCCCACGGTGACATCGATGCCGGCCTCGGCCAGCATCTGCACCCCCTTGCCGGTCACGTTGGGGTGCGGGTCCTGCACGGCCACTACCACGCGCTTGAGCCCGGCGCTTACCAACTGCGGCGCGCAGGGCGGCGTTTTCTTGCCGTCGTAGGCTTCGCAGCAGGGCTCGAGGCTGACGTACATGGTGGCGCCCGCGGCCTTGTCGCCGGCCATGCGCAGGGCGTTGACCTCTGCGTGGGGGCCGCCGAATTCCTCGTGGAAGCCTTCGCCCACGACCTGGCCGTCTTTCACGATCACCGCCCCAACCATGGGGTTGGGGGCGACGTAGGGCTGGCCTCGACGCGCAAGCTCGAGGGCGCGCCACATGAATCGACGGTCCTGGGCCATGGTGCAATCCCGGTGGGCGCCTCAATGTAGCGTCTGGCACGGTGACACAACAGAGCAGAACCGAAGCCCGGGGTGCAAACCCCGGGCGAAACCGGGATGAGATCGAATCCACAAGCCGGCTCGCCCGGGATTGGCATCCCGGGCTTTGGCTCACTACTCCGTCGTCCGCAACCTTACGAACGTCAGCCCCACCACCCCGCACACGGCCCCGCAGGTGCCGCCTATAAAGAACAGCTCGCGCGGGCCGATCCACCCCAGCGCCGCGCCGGTGGCCAGCGCGCTCAGCGCGGTGAAACCCTGCACCGTGATGGTCACCAGCGCGAACACGCGCCCCAGCCTTTCGCGCGGGTAGTGGCGCTGGATCAGCGTGGTGCGCCCGACAGTGATCAGCGGGATGGTCAGGCCGTGGATGAAGATCGCCACCAGGAACTGCGGGAAGGTCTGCAGGAACAGGAACGGCACATAGGTGATGCCGTCCATGAACATGCCGATGATCACCAGCTTGCCGGTCTTGATGCGCGAGCCGAAACGCGCGATCAGCACCGTGCCCACGAACCAGCCCGACGCCAGCGCGGCCTCGAACACGCCATAGGCCCAGGTTTCGAGGCCCAGGTAGCCCTTGATCAGGAACATCGCGCCCACGATCGCCGGGCCCATGATGAAGAAGTTGTCCACGGCCGTGAGGAACAGCAGCGCCCGCAGGCGTGAGTCTTTCCAGGCCGTGGCCAGGCTTTCGCGCAGCTCGTGAAGGCTGCTGGGGCGAGGGGTCTGGCTCAATTCCAGCACGGAATTGTGCCTGACCCCTTTCGAGGTTCTGATCAGCAGCACGCACACGAAACTGAACGCAAAGCTGGCCACGTCGGCCGCGAGCAGCCAGGCGATGCCCGTGGGACCGGGCTTCTCGGCGCCGTACAGTTCCGGCCAGAGCAGCAGGCCCACCAGCCCGGCGCCCAGCACCACCGCCAGCTGCTGGCTGGTCTGGAAGATGCTGTTCACGCGCAGCAGTTGATAGCCCTCGGCCAGGTCGGGGATCAACGCGTCGCGCGCCGGGTTGAACACCGTGGCGAACAGGTAGCTGCCGAAAGCCACGGCCGGCAACATCCACCACTGCAGCAGGCCGGCGAAGTAGAGTACGGGGACCAGGCCGACGATCAGCGCGCGGGCGGCGTCGGAAACCAGCATGATGCCGCGGCGCGAGAAACGATCGACCAGCACGCCCGCGTAAGCGCCGAAGATCAGGAAGGGCAGCGCGTCCATCATGCGCGTAAGGCCGACTTCAAAGCCGGCGTCGCGCCCGAGCAGGTAGATGACCAGGAAGCCGATGCAGGTAGAGAACACCGAGTCACCGGTGCCCGAAACAAACTGCGCCAGCCAAAGCAGGAACAGGTTGCGCCGCCGGTAAGGCGAAGCCGCAACTCGAGACTCAGCCCCCGCATCATCCATGGGCCGGAGTGTAGGGTCGCAACGTTCGCGGACAAGAATGTCCGCCCCACCCGGCTGTTCGATTGGGCTTGTCGCACCCTGACCCCAAGCTAGCCTTGCGCGCCATGAGCGATCCGAACATTGAGCGCGCGCGGGTTGCCTTCGGGCGCATGGTGGACGAGCTTTACAAGCGCGGCGCCACCGGGCGGCCGGTGCTTACCTTTGAGCTCACCGAGGACATGATCGCCGCCACCATCGAGTCCGGCGCTCGCGAGCAGCAGGAGGCCGAGATCACCGAGGTCAGCTTGCAGCTGTTCGAAGACGCCGCCCTGTTTTCCGCCCGCGTGAAGGTGAGGGGCAAGGCCTGGCCCCCGCGCCCGCCCGTGGACTCGCGCATCGAGCTGGGCGTCCGCGAAGTCACCCACAGCGAGGCCGGTAAGTCGGGCTCCGTGCTGTTCCGGGTCGAGAGGCCGCTGACGTTCTCCAGCACCTTCGCCGAGCTGCTGGTCGGCATGGTCGGCAAGCTGCTGAAGGGCGGGCCGGTCAGCCTCGACGCCCTGCGCCACAAAGACGCGTTGGTAACGCTGGACTTTGCCGCGCTGCTGGCCATGTTGCGCCCGGACCTGGCGGCCAACGCGCAGCAGATGCGTCTGTACCACATGAAAGTGAGCCAGGGGCGGGTGCGTTTTGAAATCGGCTTCGTGAAGTAGGAGTTGCCGGCGTGGACGTCGTCTACATCATCCTGCAGCTTGCTTTCGGCGTCGTGGGTTTGCACTTCGGCGCGGAGTGGCTGGTTTCCGGCTCGTCGCGCCTGGCGCTTTCGTTCGGCGTCAAGCCGCTGATCATCGGCCTGACACTGGTCGCCTTCGGCACCAGCGCGCCCGAGCTGACGGTCAGCATGGCCGGCGCGCTGCAGGGCGCCGCCGACATCTCGGTGGGCAACGTGGTGGGCAGCAACATCGCCAACATCGGGCTGGTGCTGGGGCTGGCGGCGCTGATCAAGCCGATCAACATCGACCCCGAAGTGTTCAAGCGCGACCTGCCGGCCATGCTGTTCGTCGCGCTGCTGATCGCCGTGCTGCCGTTCATCGGCGGCCCGGTGGCGGTCGGCGACGGCGCGGGCTTTCAGCTGGAGCGCTGGAAGGGCGTGATCCTGCTGGCGGTGCTGGCCTTCATCATCTTCCTCATGTTCAGAGGCGCCCGCGGCGGCGCGGAGCCCAGCGGGGCGCATTCCGGCCGCAAACGCGCCATGCTTGTCGCGCTGACGGTGCTTGGCCTGGGCGCCCTGGTGTCCGGCGGCAAGCTGTTCGTCGACGGCGCAGTTGAGGCCGCGCAGATGCTGGGCATCCCGGAGCTGGTGATCGGCCTGACCATCGTGGCGGTGGGCACCAGCCTGCCCGAGCTGGCAACCAGCGTGGTGGCGATCATCCGCGGAGAGACTGCAATCAGCCTGGGCAACGTGGTGGGCAGCAACATCTTCAACGTGTGCTGCGTGCTTGGCGTGGTGACGCTGATCAGCCCGCTGGTGATCGACGCCCGGGTGATGAAGCTGGACATGATCGTGATGCTGGCGTTTTCCGGCGGCGTCACGGCGCTGGCCTGGCACGGCAAGCGGCTCGGGCGCGGCAAGGGCGCCGTACTGCTGGGCGCCTACGCGCTGTACGTCACCAACCTGGTGGTGGGCTGGGTGTGATCGATTTCGGATTTCGGATTTTCGATTTTGGATTGGTCCGGCCGACAGCCGGCTTTCCCGACACTGCCGGCAGGTAGGAGAACATCCGAAAAGCGCCGATGACCGCCCACCGCAATCCAAAATCTAAAGTCTAGAATCCAAAATCCCACGTAACGCTGCCTTCCTTTACCCCGTACCCTGTGCGGTGCGTTACCCGGAGAAACCGATGAAAGGTTCCACCCTGCTTGCGGGACTGCTGGCTCTGCTGATTGCCTGCGGCATCTCATTTGGCGCCGGCTACTACGTGGCCAAGGAACAGGCCGCGGCGCCGGCTTCGCGGCCGGTTTCCGTCGCGGACGCCAGCCTTGACGAAAAGCCCGCTCCCGAGGTCAAGCCACTCGAGACCCCGGCCCGGGAGACATCCGGCGTCACGCCGCCGGCGCCCGAGCTGCCTCCCGCGACGACCGAGAAAGTGCCCCCGAAGGCCACCACGGAGACGGGTGAAACTCCGGCGAAGTACCAGCCGAAGGTCGAGGCTGAGCAGAACACGCAGCCCGGCCAGGCCAAACCCGCGGTGCCCAAAGAGCTGGAGGACGAGCTCAAGGAACTCAAGGACAAGCTCAAGGACCTGAAGCTCGACGAGGTTGAAGACTTCGAGAGCATCTTCAACGGCCCCAAGGTGGACTTTTCCGCCACGATCTCCGGCCAGGTGGTAGACAGCGCCGGCGTGCCGGTGGCGGGCGCGCGTGTGCATGCCAGCTTCAGCGAGAACTACTCGTCCGACGGCGAGGGCCGCCGCATCGCCTTCGTGCGTTCCAGTGACGAGGGCGAAAGCGGCGAGCCGATCGCGACCACCGACGGCGCGGGCTTCTTCATGGCCGCGATCAACCGCAAGGTGTCGGAAAAGGCCAGCCTGCAGGTCAGCCTGACCGCAAACGCCGACGGCTACGCCGAGAGCAAGAAGGACAGCTTCAGCCTCAAGAACGGCGATGCCCGTGAAAACATCAAGCTTACCCTGCGCGGCGCGGGCTCGGTTTCCGGCCGTGTGGTTGACGCCAACGGCATGGGCGTGGCGGGCGTAACCGTCAGCCTGAACACAGCCGGCGGCGACTTCATGGGCGGCGACAACATCGAGATCGACTTCGGCGGCCGCGGCGGCAAGCACACCGCCACCACCGATGGCGCGGGCGAGTTTTTGATCTCGGGCGTGCCTGAGGGGCGCTACAAGTTCCGGCTCAAGGGCGCGGGCTACCGCCAGGTCAGCGGCCCGACCGAGATCGACGTGAAGTCGGGCGAAAGCGCCCGCGCGCCGGCCGATTTCCAGGTGGCGATCACCGCCAGCATGGCCGTGAAGTTCACCGATGCCGCGGGCAGCCCCGTGCAGGGCTGGGTCTCGGTCAAGCTTATCGGCGAGGGTGGCAAGGTCGCCAGGCGCATGAACGGGCCGATCGGCAAAGACGGCCTGTTCGAGCAGAACGACCCGCCGGCCGGCAGCTATGAGGTTGAGTTCCAGGTCTGGGGGTACAAGAAGCAGACCGTGCGGGCGAATTTCACGGAAGGCCAGCGTTACGACTTCGGCGCGATCACGCTCGAGCCCGACGAATCAGGCGGCGGCAGCATCATCCTGCCCGGCGAAGACGAGTAGCCACCAGCGCGGAAAGGGACAGTCACCTGTGGTGACTGTCCCTTTTTTATGGAACCCGCGCACCGCCAAGTGCGTCATAATCGCACCCCAACCGGAGGAAGCGATGACCATTCGACGCCTGATACCGTTTGCCGCCGTCCTGCTGCTGGGCGTGGCCGCGCAATTTGCCGTGCAGGCCCAGGACGAAGTCAACGAAGACCCCAGCGAGCGCAAGAGCCCCGCGCGCCGCGGCGGCGCTGAACAGTCCGACGAAGCCAGGCGCGACCAGCCCAGCCTGCCCGCCTTGAAGGTCTACGAGTGGGGCGTGGCCACCATGAACTGGGACGGCAGCGACGAAGGCCCTGACGACGTACCCGCCTTCTACTATGACGCGAGCGAAGTGCCCCTCGAGGCCGAGCCCGCGGAGCAGCCGGCGCCAGTCCCCGCGCCTCAGCCCAAGCCGCCGCGGCCGCCGGTCAAGATCCGCAAGCCGGTGCTGTACTTCGCGTGCGACCGCGACGTGGTGTTCGACCTCGATGTGCGCTTCACCAGCGGCAAGATGACCTGGATGTACCCCAAGCCCAACCGCCTCACCGATGCCGCCACGGCACAGTGGGACAATATTCAGCTGTACGCCGACGGCCTGCCGCGCGACAAGTTCGCGCCGCCCGAGTTGCACGAGGTGGACGCCAACCACTGGGCGGGTTACAGCCGCGACGGCAGCACCGGTAGCATCGTGGTGAACGGCGAACACGAGCGCTTTCTTTTCTACGAGGGCGCGCGCAACGGCCTGCCCGATGCCGACATCTTCATCAATGCCGAGGGTCACCCGGTGGTCCACAACCACACCGCCCACGAGCTGCTTGACCTGCGCGTGCACGTGGCCGTCGGCGCCGAGGTCTACACCTGCCACGTCGCCAGGGTGCCGGCCGCCAGCGGCGACCAGCCCGGCGAGGTGGTGCTGACGGGCGACGCCATGGTGCGCGCCGACAGCTTCCTGCCCGCGGGCAGCCTCACGGAGGAAACCCGGCGCGCGGGCCTGACCGAGGTCCAGGCCAAGGTGTTCGAGCGCTGCTGGCAGGCCGACATGGCGAAAGTCGGCAGCATGTCGTGGCGCCGCACCCAGAAGGCGCTGGATGAGCTGATGGAACTGAAGCTGACCCTGCCCGCCGGCATGGGCAGCGAGGTCAAGCGCGTAGGTTACGTGCTGGTCAACAACATCGACTTGACACGTCAAGCCGAGATGGAAGACCTGGTGCGCAAGGCCGCCGAGGGCGACGCCGACGCGGAAGGCAAGCTGATGGCCGCCGGTACCGCCGGGGCGGGCGCCCTGCGCCGCGCCATGAACAGCAAAGACATCGGCCTGAAGCAGCGACTGAAGCTGGCCAAGCTGCTCGGAGAAATGAGCGCCTCGTAGCGCGAAGCTGACAGCAGAAAGGGCCCGGACAATCCGTCCGGGCCTTTTGAATTTAACGCGAAGAAGCGAAGGGGGCGAAGCGCGCGAAGTCATCGCGGGGCGCTCAACCAGAAACCGCGTCCTGTTGATTCCTGTACATCTTGACAACTGCAAATGCAGGGAACCACGAAGGAACACCAAGCACCACGAAGGACTGCCAACCGGAAGTGACGACTTCGTGGCTCTTCGTGGCCCTTCGTGGATAACAGCCTTTCGCAGTTGCCAATTGCAAAGGCCGCCATGGGCGGCCTTTGTGTACTTTGCGGCTTCGCGCTGCATCACACCTTGCGGTGGGTGGTGCGGGTGCGTTCGCTGCCGTCGGGCAGCTTGACGATCTCGTAGTCGCCGAACAGGTTGGGCGCTTCCTTCTTCAGCAACCGCGCGACGTCACAGGCCAGGGCCCTGATCTCGGCCTCGGCGTGGATGTCGCCCCCGCAGCTCGATGAAGTGCCGCCACGATCGCGCGTTGCCCGTCACGAAAATCTTCGTCTCCGTCGCGTTCGGCAGCACCGAACGCGCGGCCTCGCGGGCCGATTTGCGACGGCCGCGGATGGTCTTCTTCTTGAAGTATCTGGCCACGCCCTCGTTCTTACCCACCAGCGCGCGCCAGTCGTCGATGCTGAGCTTGTCGTGGCCTTCAACAGCCTCACCGAAGGTGAACTTTCCGTTTTCACCCTCGGTGAGCTGTTCTTCCCGCAATGCGAAATCCACCAGGCCCTCGGGCGTGGCGTATTTCTCGGCGAGTTTCTCGGTCAGTTCCGCGTAGACCTTCAGCGTTGCGTCGCAGTGGTCCATCAGCAGTTTCTCAAGCTCGGCGTCGCCCTGCACCGCAGGCGGAATCACGAACTGGGCTTCGGTCTCGTCAACGTAGCGCTGGCTGAGCTGGCTGTATGCAAAGCCCGCGCGGTGGCGCACCAGCTCGTGGGTCAGGCTGCGGCTCACGCCCGTCAGCAGCAGGCTGAACACCGCGTGCTCCAGCACGCTGCCGTGGCCCACCTGCATGATGTGCCCCAGGTAGCTGGCGTTGTCCTTGCGGCCTTGCTTGTCGCCGAAGCTCATGTAGCAGATGCGCCCCGCCAGCTCGGGGATGCGCTGGGCGGCGTTGTCTGTGTCGGTCAGCCAGGTATCGGCTTCGTTTTCCAGGAAGCGCTGCACCTCGGCCTCAGGCATGACCTGCTTGCCGACCAGGTAGATGTTCGCGCGATTGAAGTACTTTTGCATGGCGGGACGATACACGCCAAAGCCCGCAGAGCAGCACTGTGGATAGGTGTCGGAAAAGCGCGCTGTTGGCTTCTAGCTGTTAGCTACTGGCTGTTGGCTTTTAACTGTTAGCCAATAGCCAACAGCCGATAGCTAGCAGCTACATCAACATCGGGTCCACGTCGTCGTGCTCGGGTGCCAGGCCGGTGTCGTCGGCGGGCGCGAGTTCGGCGCCCTCTTCGGGGCCCTCCGGGATGGTGAAGTCGCGGGTGGCTTTTTCCACCTCGTCGAACTTGTCCAGCGCGGGCTTGGTTTTGGCGGCGTCGTTGGGGTTCATGGCCTCGAAGAAGCGCACCTGCGCCGCGAAGTCCTGGGCCGCGCGGGCGACTTCACCGACGGCCGTGCCGATGCGCCCGCGAACGTGGCGGATGTCGCCGGCCTCGAGTGTGCGGTCTTTCTCCAGGCCGCCGTCCAGCTTCTTGAGTGCCGCCAGCGAGCCCTCGAGCTCAGAGGCGATCTGCATGAAGTCGGCGGCGAGGCTGTCGCCGTCCGCGGGCTCGGAGCCCGTGGCGAACGGCTCGGTGATGGACGCGCAAAGCCTGGCGGCCTCAACGCGCTTCTCCAGGAACAGAAGCGTAAGTTCAGCAGACATGCGGTCCCCGTTTTCGTCTGGTGCTGCCGCATGATAACCAAGGTCGCGCGATTGCTGAACCCTGTTTGGCCTGTGGAGAAAATTTGGCTAACCGGCCCGCCATGTGGGACAATCTGGGCGGAGGTTCTTATGCCCTACGTGTTCTATGACCTGCCGGCGGATTCATCCGAGCTGGAGACCTTCAACGGCTACCAGGTCAGCCGCATCGTGACCCGTGCCGAGGGCGGGCCCGTAGCGCCGGCCGTTGACCCGTTCGAGCCCGCCCCCGAGCTGGTGCTGGAAGGCCCGCGCCGCCCGTGGTTCGAGCCCGTGCTGTCCCACGCGCCGGCCAAGATGGGCATGGCCCGCCGTGTGCCGACCCGCGCCTGGTGCATGCGCGGCTTCATGACGCCCCGCGCTGTGGCCAGCTACCTGTCCGTTCCCTCCCTGTGCTTCACACTGGTCTGGCTGATCGGCCGCCTGTGATGCAGTCAGACGACCGACGAATCGACCGACTGATCGCACGTCTCGAGTCTCGACTGGCTAGCTGGGACAAACTCGTATCTGACTTGCTCCCACGCAACGATCCTCTCTACGTGCCGACACGGGCCGATGTGAAGTACGCCGAGAAGCGGCTGGAAGCCAAGCGCGTGCGCAATCCGCACCGCCAAGTCGTCGCGATGCTCGCGCCCGTTTGCGACGCGTACTTGAGCGGAGACGCTGGTGCACGCAGGACGGTCTTCGAATGTGTGCATGCCCCCGGTCGGCAGCAAGTGTTAAGATTCTTGTCGAGTTACCCAAACTTTGCGGCACAAGAGTTGGCGGGAAAGTCACGCCCTGGTTCCCTACTCTGGCTTCGGCGCGGCCTGGCTGGCGCGGCGATCGAGAACTTCGCGATCGATTGTCGCGATACACTTATGTCGCTCCTGAACCTTTACCGCGCCGGCCGCGATGCGGGGATAGATGTACGCGCGGGGTTTGAAGCCGCAGCCGAACTTGACATCGGTGAAGAACCAAAGGGCGCTATGACCGGATGGACCGTGCGTGGCGTGTTGAGCGGGTTTTACGAACACTACGGGCACAATGTTGACGCACACCTTGACTTCAGGCGCTAGCCTGGGCAGCTATCGTGTGCGCATGTCGGCGGAATTCAGTCTCAATCGACGCTTGAACCTGGACGTGCCCCACGTTCATCTCGGCGAGTACCCCACGCCCGTGGAGCACCTGCCGGCCCTGGGCGACGTTTGGCTCAAGCGCGAGGACCTGTCCTCGCCGCTCTATGGCGGCAACAAGATCCGCACGCTCGAAACCCTGTTCGCCGACGCGCAGTCACGCGGATTCCGGCGGGTCTGGACACTCGGCGCCTACGGAAGCAACCAGGCCGTCGCCTGCATCCTGCACGCCAGGCGCGTAGGCCTGCAGCCCGGCGCCGTGCTGTTCCCCCAGCGCGCCACGCCCACGGCCGCGGAAAACCTGCGCGTCATCCTGGGTGAGTGCGACGAGTTGGTCGCCCTGCGCAGCCTGCTGACGTTTCCGTGGCACTGGCTGAAGCTGAAACGCTCGCGCCAAATCTACCTGGTGCCGCCCGGCGGCGCGGTGCCGCTGGGTGCGCTCGGCCACGTGGGCGCGGCACTGGAACTGGCCGAGCAAGTCACCGCCGGCGCCATGCCCGCGCCGCGCCACATCGTGCTGGCGATCGGCAGCACCTGCACCACGGCCGGCCTGCTGGTCGGTCTGCCGCTCGCGCGCCAACTTGGCCTGTGGCCCGGCGAGCTGCCGCAGGTGCACGCCGTGCGCGTGACGCCCTGGCCCGTGACCGCGCGCTTTCAAGTGCTAAGGCTGGCGCGGGCCACGGCGCGCTACCTGGCGCAGCTGGGCGGGCCGGTGGTGAAGCCGGATCCCGGCCTGCTGGTGCTGAACACCCGCCACTTCGGCTGGGGTTACGCGCGCATCACCGAGGGCGGGCTCGCGGCCGCGAAACACTTCGCCGAGCTGATGGCGCCGCCCTTGGACACCACCTACGCGGCAAAATCGGGCGCGGCGCTGCTGGAGATGAGGGGTCTGGCCCCATTTTCGCAGAAAACGGGGTCTGACCCCCTTCCCGGCCCGGTGCTGTTCTGGTGCACCAAATCCAGTGCGCCGCTTCCTGCCGTCGACCAGGCAAAGCTCGCGGCCGCGCCGGCGTACATCCGGCGCTGGTTGAAGCGCGCGGACGGGCAATGTTGAAGCAACACCGCGGCTATTCCTTGATCTGCGCGTTCAGGATGCGCTCGAGCCTTTTGTGGTCGCGGCGCAGGCCGACGGTTTTTCCCTGGCTCACGTGCACCAGCCCGGGCTTGGCGCCCTTGGGCTTGTGCACGTGCTTGATCGGCGCTACGTGCACGTCCACGCGGCTGGCGTCTTTCATCTTGCTGAAGTGCGTGCACAGCTCGGCCGCCTCCAGGACGCTTTCCTGCGGCGGGTCTTTGCGGCCGCCGGTGCGCAGCACGGTGTGGCTGCCGGGATAGCCTTCAATGTGGAAGAACCAGTCGTTGCCCGCGGCCAGCTTGGTGGTCAGGTAATCGTTGCCCGCGTCACTCTTGCCCACCCAGACTTCCAGCCCGTCGCTGGTGCGGTAGCGGCGCGGCAGCATGCGGCCGGGGACTTCCTTTTTTCGGGCTTCTTTTTCGGCGGGCGTTTTTCTCGGCCTTGGGGCAGTGCTTGTCGCAGAGTTCCTTGATCAGCGGGCGCTCGGCGAAAGCCTGCAGGGCCGCCATGTCGGTGATCGCCGCCAGCTCGGCCTGCAGGGCGGTGATGTCGGACAGGTGCGACTTGGTGATCTCAAGCTGCTGGCCCAGCATGTTGGTGCCGACCAGCCCCTTGTGGTACTTCTTGAAGTAGCGCTCAAGGTTCTCGGCCGGCGTGAGCTGCGGGTCGAGGGCGATTTTGACTTCCTCGCCGGTTTCGTAATCGCGCGCGACCACGTGTGTGTCGCCGGCCGAAACGGTGCTCATCACCTGCTTCAGCAGCTCGCCGTGGCGTTTCTTTTCGCGTGCGTCCTTGGCTTCCTCGAGCTCTTTTTTCAATCTTGTCCGTGCGGCGGCTGGCGAAGTCGAGTTCCTTGCGCAGGGCCATTTCCAGGCGCTGGCGCAATTCTTCAAGCGCGAGCTTGTCGGCCTCAGCCGCGTAGTGGGCCGCGACCGCCTGCAGATAGCCTTCGTCGGGCACATCAGCCCAGCGGTCGGCGCCTTCGCTTGCGTTCTCGGGGCGCGGCGGATTCGACCAGGCTTCCCCCACCGCGACGCCGGCGTCTTTCAGGGCAGCGCGCACCTTGCCCTCGGCGTCCACGGCGTACAGGTTGCTGCGCGGGCCCATCAGGCACAGCAGCAGCTCGACGGCGCCTTCTTTCCCCTCGATCAGCACGCCGCAGATGCGGTCGTCATTCACCAGCCGCAAACCCGCCAGCTTGGCGCGGTTCAGGCGGGCTTTCAGAAAGGCCGCGAAGTCCGGCGGCCAGGGCGGCGCCGTGGGTGCGCTCTCCAGCGTGCCGACGCGCCCCAGCGCGCGCTGGGTGCTGAGCACCAGCCAGCTCTTGCCGCCTTCGCCGGCCTGCTCGTCGAAACCGTACAGCTCGAGCACCAGGGTGTCGTCGTCGGGCTGCACCACGCGCTGCACGCGGCGGCCGACGACCAGCCTTTCCAGCAGCCGGATGCTGCGACGAAGTTCGGCAAGCGAAAGCATGGCGCAGAGCTTAGCGGGGCGGCGTGGCCGTCGCCACTGGCACCCCGTCAACCAGGTCCTGCGACAGTTGCAGGTGTCGGACGATGTGGTAACCGCGAAGAGCCGCCAAGGACCGCGAAGACCTTTAGCTTCGTGGCCCATTGTGGTGCTTCGCAGTTGGATTGATGCGTTCATGGGCCACGAAAACACGAAAGCACAAAAGGTACTGCCACAAAAACTGCCTGCGGTTTTCGTGTGCCGTTGTTTTGTGCTTTGGTGTTTTCGTGGCCTGTCTGCAGTCGGAGACGGGTTGAAACCGCGAAGAGCCGCGAAGGACCGCCAAGACCTTTAGCTTCGCGGCACTTTGCGGTGCTTCGCGGTTGCATTTCCGGACAGAGCGCAACTGGAGGAGAACTTGCCCGACGCTGTACTAGCTCTGGCACTTGGGGCAGTAATGCGTGCCGCGCTGGCCCACGGTAATGCGCTTGATCGGCGTGCCGCAGACCTTGCAGGGCTGGCCGGTACGCGCGTAGACCATGCGCTCGTCCTGGTAGCCGCCGTCCTGGCCGTCCGGGTTGATCCAGTCGCTGATGCTGCTGCCGCCCGTGTCGATGCTGCGCTGCAGCACCTTGCGGATGTTGGCGGCCAGGGCTTCACACTCGGCGCGCGTCAGCTTGCCCGCCTTGCGCGTGGGGCGCACGCCGCTCAGGAACAGGGCTTCGTCGGCGTAGATGTTGCCGACGCCGGCGATCACGGCCTGGTTCATGACCAGGTTCTTGGCGGCGAGGCTCTTCCTGCGGCTCGCCTGCCACAGGGTTTCGCCGGTTGCTTCCAGTGCATCAGGGCCGAGCTTGTCGAGGCGTTCGTCGGATTCGCCCTTGGCCAGCCACTTCACCTTGCCGAACTTGCGCACGTCGCGGAACCAGATTTCCGGCCCGCCGTCGGCGAACGCGATGCGCAGGTGCGTGTGCGAGTCGGGCTTGAAAACCGCCTGCTCGGCGGGTTTCAGGCTGGCGCGCGCGGTGCTGCTGAGCAGGCGGGGGCTGCTGCTGCCCTGCACGAAAAGCTGGCCCGTCATGCCCAGGTGCAGCAGCAGCCGCGAGCCGTCATCCAGCTCCGCCACCAGGTACTTGCCGTGGCGGTTGAGCGCAGTGACCGAGCGCCCCTTCAAGCGCCGCTTGAGTTCAGCAGGCGGCGTCAGGAAGAAGTAGCTCTCGGCCGTGGTGTGCACGGCCGCGATGGCGCGGCCCAATAAAGAGGAGGTAATCTTGCGCCGCGTGATTTCAACTTCCGGCAACTCGGGCATGGCGCGGCTTATACCACACGGCCGGCCGGGCCACTCGCCGCAGTTGCTTGTGTCCATCTGTGTTCAAGCGTGGTTCGATTGGTAAACAGGCAGCATGCCCGACGACCTGACCATCAAGGACATCGAGCGCCCCATGCGGCGGCTGTTCGGCTACATGCGCCCGATGCGCGTGCGGCTGGGACTTGGCGTCACCTCAAGCGTGATCAACAAGGTGCTCGACCTCGCGCCGCCGATCCTGGTCGCGTGGCTGATCGACAGCGTCACGGGCAACACGCCGCTATGGATGAAATCCACGCTGGGGCTGGGCACCACCATGAGCCAGGTGGTGTTCCTGGCCGTGCTGACGGTGATCATCTTCGCGCTCGAAAGCGTCTCGCAGTGGGGCTACGCCTACGGCTTCATGACCGTCAGTCAGGACATGCAGCACCAGCTGCGCATTGACGCGTACTCGCGCATGCAGGACCGCGAGATCCGCTTCTTCGAAGAGCACCGCCTCGGCAAGACGCTCGCCATGCTGAACGACGACGTCAACCAGCTCGAGCGCTTCTTCAACAACGCCTTCAACGAAATCGTGCAGCTGGTGGTGCTGATCCTGTTCGCGGGCGGCGTCATGTTCAGCATCGCGCCGAGCCTCGCGGCCGTCGGGCTGGTGACCATCCCCATCGTCGTGTTCGGCAGCCTGAAATTCAGCAAGCTGCTGGAGCCGCGCTACAAGGGCGTTCGCGAGTCCGTGGGCGAAGTGGCCTCGCGCCTCGAGAACAACATCGGCGGCATTCTCGTGATCAAGAGCTTCACGGCCGAGCGCTACGAGACCGAGCGCGTGCGCCACGCCAGCGAGGCCTACCGCAAAGCCAACCACCACGCCATCAAGCTGTCGGCCGTGTTCGTGCCGATCATCCGCATGGCGATCGCGCTGGGCTTTGCGGCGGTGATCGTGCTGGGCGGCTGGTGGGTCACGCGCGGACAGATGACCGCCGGCGAACTGGTGCTGTTCTGCATGATGATCCAGCGCCTGCTGTGGCCGCTGACTCGTTTGGGCTCAACCTTCGACGAGTACCAGCGCGCGCGGGCCAGCGCCATGCGGATCTTCGGGCTGCTGGACACTCCCAGCCGCGTGCAGGACCCGGCCCAGCCGGTGCCCATGCAGCGGGCGCAGGGCGAAGTCGAGTTCGACAACGTGCAGTTCAAGTATCGCGACCGCGAGCCGGTGCTGAACGGCCTGCGGCTAATCGTCAAGGCCGGGGAGATGATCGGCATCGCGGGCACCACCGGCGCGGGCAAGAGCACGCTGATCAAGCTGCTGCTGCGGCTGTATGACGTGAACGAGGGCGCGATCCTGATCGACGGCGTGGACATCCGCAAGCTGGCCCAGCACGACCTGCGCCGCCAGATCGCGCTGGTGAGCCAGGACGTGTTCCTGTTCCATGGCACGATCCGCGAGAACATCGCCTACCCCGGCGTTGACGTGACCGACGCGCAGGTGATCGAGGCCAGCACCCATGCGCACTTCCACGAGTTCGTGACCAGCCTGCCTAACGGCTACGACACCATCGTCGGCGAGCGCGGCATCAAGCTCAGCGGCGGCCAGCGCCAGCGCCTCAGCATCGCGCGCGCGCTGCTGAAAGACGCGCCGATCCTGGTGCTGGACGAGGCCACCAGCAGCGTGGACACGGAAACCGAGCGCATCATCCAGCAGAACCTGGAGGAGATGACCTCCGGCCGCACGGCGCTGGTGATCGCGCACCGGCTCAGCACGATCCGCCGGGCGGACCGCATCGTGGTGATCAAGGACGGCCGCGTGGAAGAAGAAGGCCACCACGACCAGCTGGTGGAAAAGGGCGGCGCCTACGCCGAGCTGTGGGCGGTGCAGAGCGGCGCGGCAGTGGCATCGGCTTCCAGCCCAATACTGCGGGGTTAAGGAGTTTCGCGGCAGACTCCGACGTGCAGATTGTATCGGCAGTCAGGCGCGGAGCGCCGTAACAATTGTTAGCCCCGCCGGTTGGCGCCTAGCGCAGCGAGGCGCCAACAAGGCGGGGGTTACGGGCAAAAGAGGTTTGAGAGGCGCGGAGCGCCGGCACAACGGCCGCTTGCGGCCGATCGGTCCTCGCGGCAAGCGCCGCGAGTGTGTCGGCGCTCCGCGCCTTTGATCGTTCTTCCGCCGATTACCCCCACCGAACGCCGGAGGCGTTCGGTGGGGGCTTCCACTGTGCAGGCGCTCCGCGCCAAAGAGCTAAACCGACGACTGTTTCGCCTTAACCCCGCAGTATTGGGCTTCCAGCCGATGATTCGTACCACGCGCATCCTGCGCGTGCCGAGACAACGTCCGCGGATTAAGTGACGTGCCCGCAGTCACGGGTGGTAAACTCTCTCCCGCATTCTCGCACGGGAGACCACCATGGCTGACAGCTCGCCCCCGGAAGTCGTGCTGGACTGCGAAGCCGGCCGCCGCATGGGCTGCGCCAGCTTCTGCTGCCGGCTGCTGGTGCGACTGGCGCCCGGCGAAAAGCCCCCACCGGCAAGCTGCCCGCCGAGCGTTTCGTGCCCAAGCGCGACGACGGCCTGTGCGAACACTTCGACGCCGCCACCGGCCGCTGCCTGGTGTGGCACAAGCGCCCGGAGATCTGCCGGAAGTACGACTGCAACGAGCACGAGCTGCTGCAGGTGGTGCTGCAGGAAGGCTTCACCACGCTGTCGGCGCTGGTCACCAGCCAGGCCTGCATTCCCGCCGAGTGCCGCAAGTTCGTGCCGTACATCCAGACGGACGCTTGAGCGCACATGCCACGATTCTGCTAATGTGCTCACGGAGGAATTCCATGCGGATGCTGTTGCTGATTGTGCTGCTGTGCGCACCCCTTCTCTATTCACAAGCTGACCCGGTTCTCAAGCCCGCGCCCAAGGCCGGCCAGGCCGATATCGCCGACGGCGAAGAAGCCTTCGAAGCGGGCCGCATGCAGGAGGCCGTGGACGCCTTCACCCGCGCGCTCAAGGCCCAGCCTAAAAATGACGAGGTGCTGGCCTACCGCGCGGCCGCGTACGTGGCGCTGGGCAAACTTGACGACGCAATGGCCGACGCGGAGGAAGCGATCAAGCTGGAATCCGCCTTCAGCCTGGCCTGGAACACGCGCGGCTACCTGCGCTGGATGCGCGGTGACTTCAAGGGCGCGGTGTCCGACTACACGGCCGCGATCGCCTACGCCGCGGACGACCGCCGCGTGGACACCGGCGGGCGCGCGCAGATGTACCAGAACCGCGGCGTGGCCTGGCAGGACGCCGGCAACACCGACCGCGCGCTGCTCGACTTCGACACCTGCATCGCGCTGCAGCCGGATAACCCGGCGTTCTACGAGAACCGCGGGCTGATCTACGTGGACAAGCAGCTGTTCGACGTGGCGTTCAAGGACTTCGACCGAGCGCTGGAACTGGACGCTAAAAACGCCCGCGGCTACGTGAACCGCGCCTGGGCCGCGCGGCTGATGGGCGACTTCGAACAGGCCGTGCGCGACTACAGCCAGGCCCTGCGCCTGAAGCCGGACTACGGCCAGGCGCTGATCGGCCGCGGCTACGCCTGGATCGGCTGGGAGAGGCCGGAGCTGGCCAAGAAGGATTTTGAGTCGGCGGAGAAGCTGGAGGGCTTTGAATCGGCGGCGCAGGTCGGGATTGGCGAACTGGCGATGCTGAACGGCGACGCCTCGGAGGCATTGAAACACTTTACCAAGGCGCAGCTGTTGGACACCTGGAGCGCCCCGGCCTGGCAAGGCGTGGCGCGGGCACAGCTGCTGCTCAAGTCGTACAAGCAGGCCGATGAGTCCGTGCGCGTCTTGTGCCGCATGGCCCCGCAGAACGTGGAACACTGGCTGCTGTGCGCGGAGATTCAGGAAGCACGGGCCGATTGGGAAGGCGCTGTGGCCGCACTCAACCGCGCGCTGGAACTCACGCCCGGCCACATCGGCTCGCTCAAGCGTCGCGTACGCGCCTATGCAAAACTCGGAATGTTCAGCGCCGCGATGGGCGACGTCAACGTGATCGACCGCAGCGACCTGCTGGTAGGCTGTGTCGAAAGCGCCAGGGTTTCGCTTCTGGTGGGCGGCGACAGTTGGAAGCGCAGCGTGCTGGCGTACCTGGCCAGCGCCAAGGAACTGGGTGCGGACCTGTCGGCACTGAAGGACGACGCAGACTTCGCGAGCCTGAAGGACGACCCGGAGTTCAAGAAGCTGATCAGCTGAGGCTGTAGCGCCGAAGCCCGGGATGCATCCGCCCGACGAAGCCTTGGCGAAGTTGGAAATCCCGGGCGCGTCGCGGTGAGTTCGCTGGTGCAGACTGACTCGCCCGGTGTTTGCACACCGGGCTTTGGTTCCGGGTACGTCGCGTTACCCAACCTGCCACGCGGGATTGATCAGCGCGGTCAGGATGTGGTCGCGCCACTGGCCGTCGAGCAGCAGGTAGTCGCGGGCGTAGCCTTCCACCACAAAACCCAGCCTGCGCAGCAGCGCGCCGCTGCGCTCGTTGCTCGGCATGTAGTTGGCGCTGATGCGATGGATACCCATCTGGGCGAACACCCAGGCGTTGGTCTGCTCCAGCATGCGGCGCAGCAGGCCTTTGCCCTCGCGAGCCGCGTCGATGCCGTAGCCCAGGAAACACTGCTGCAAAGGCCCGCGCATGAAGCTGGTGTAGTTGATGTGCCCGGCCACCTCCGCACCTTCCAGCAGAAACAGCCGCAGGCTCAGACCCGATCCGTATTCCTGCCGCGCCCTGGCCAGCCGGTCTGCCCAGAAAGCCGCCGTAAAGAAGCCCTCCTGCGGCTTGGGCTGCACGGGCGTGAAACGCGCGGCGTTGCGCTGGTAGTAGGCCGCCACGGCCTCAGCCAGCTCGGGGCCGGGCAGAGTGGCGGTGACCTGGTCAACTTGGAAGCTCGGCATCTTCATGGCCGCAACGTGCCAATGACAGCTGCCCCGCGCAAGCTGCCGGCCACTTACGCAGGCTCAGCCTTCAATGGCCTTCAACAGCTCGTTCGAAACATGCTCGCGACAAGCGCCGTGAACCAGGCGCCCGCCCGCGGCCGCGATGCGCATGGCCTGTTCGAGCTGCACCAGGTCCTGCGCCGCGGCCTGCGAATACGCCTCATCGAAACTGTCGAAAACCTCGCGGACCGCGGCGTGCTCCGCCATGCCGTTTTCGCCGCGGGCGAGCGCCAGGTGCGCGGCCTCGCAGCGCAGCATGAACTCGTCCAGCACGCTCTCCATCCCTTCCAGCAGCCCGCGACCCGCCGCCAGCTCACCCGCCGCGGCATCATAGGCGCCGGACATGCGCAGGGCCCGCGCCAGGCCGCAGCGGGTGTAGGCTTCCCAGGACGCGTCTTTCAGGCGCTGCCACAGTTCGGCCGACTCCCGCAACTGCGCCACGGCCTCCTGGCATCGCCCCAGTTGCAGACAGGCCAGGCCGATGTTTCCCCTGGCTGAGGCGTAGGTGCTGAGAGCGCTCAGCTCCATGGCTTCGCGCACCACGTTCTCATAGGTCTCCAGGGCTTCGCGCGTTCGTCCGAGCTGCTGGTACACCGTGCCGATGTTCGTGAGCTGGATGGCCCTCCCGCGCCGGTTTCCGACCTCCTGCGCGATGCGGACGGACTCGTTCAGGAACTCCAGCGCCTGATCGTACTGCCGGCGCACCTTGCAAAGCGTGCCCAGGCTGCCGAGGATGGATCCCTCGTGATCGCGCTGGCTGCAGGCACGCGCCAGGCGCAAGGCTTCACGGTACGCTTCCTCGGCCTGCGCGAAGTGCCCGCTCTCCTGCAGCAGCACGCCGAAGTTGAACAGGTTCCGCAGCAGCGTCTTCTCGTCGGCGGTCTTTTTCAGGCGCGGCAGCCACTGCTGATGCACATCGAGCGCGGTTTTCACGTCACCGCGGTTGAAGCGCATCATGCCGATGGCAAGCATCGCGCTTGCCAGCTCATGCTCGTTGTCCATTTCCCGCGTGAGCTGCAGCCACTCTTCCAGGCGGCGGTCGCAGTCGTCGACGTGCCCGCCGAGCCAGTCAAGGTAGCCCAGGCCGTAGATCGCGTGGCCGCGGTACAAAACGCTGGCCTGCCGCTCCGCCAGTTGCGCCAGGCGGTGGAAGTCGTCCCGGGCTTCCTGCCAGCGGCCCAGGCGCTGCAGCGTGTTGGCCCGCTGGTAGCAGGCGTCGCAGCGCTGCTCCCCGTTCGCGACGGGCGACTCGATGACCGCATCCGCCAACGCGACTTCGGCATCGCCGTCAAAGCGCGCCTGCGCCTGCCGCAGGGCGACCAACGACCACCGAAGCTCATAGCCCTGCAGTTCCGCGGTGTTTTCGGCCGTGCCCGTCTGCCATGCGAAGCGCGCGTGCCGTGCAAGCTCCGTGGCCGCTTCGTCCGCATGATCGCCCAGCACAGCCTCAATCAGCTCCAGTGACAGCGCGTGAAGCGCGGCGCGGTCGGCCGGCAACTGCAGCTGGTAGGCCCCTTCGCGCAGCAGGGCGTGGCGGAACAGGTAGGCGGTTTCAGCCGAGAGAGAGGGCATGGGGTGATTATGATGATTCACACGGATGAAGCCACGAGAATGATGCATCTGACCTGTGCGGTTGCTAGGATTCCGGCCCCCGACCAAGGAGGCTGAGATGGCTGCACAGGTGCTTGACGGCAAGGCTTTGGCCAAGCGGATCCAGAAGGAACTGACTGCGGAGTTCGCGGCGCTGAAAGAGCAGGGCCACGCGGCCCACCTGGTCAGCCTCAGCATCGGCAGCGACGAATCCTCCGACTGGTACGTCAACAACCAGAAGAAGGCCGCCGAGAAGCTGGGCGTGCAGTACACCGCCGAGCGTATTGACGCGTCAAGCACGCACGAGCAGGCCGCCGACAAGATCCGCGAGATCTGCGCAAACCCGGGCGTCACCGGCATGATCCTGCAGCTGCCGGTGCCAAAACACCTCGACGGCAACGAGCTCGCCAAGGTGATCGCGCCCGAGAAGAACGTCGAGGGCGTGGACCCGGACAACCTCGGCCTGCTGGTCATGAACCAGTACCGCAACCTGCCCTGCACCGCACGCGCCGCCATTGAGCTGGCGGCCGAGAGCGGCATCGATTTCAAGGGCAAGCGCGCGGTGGTGCTGGGGCGCAGCATCATCGTGGGCAAGCCCTGCGCGCTGCTGCTGCTGGACAAGCACTGCACCGTCACGGTGTGCCACTCGCGCACGCAGGACATGGCGGCGATCGCGCGCGAGGCGGATATCCTGGTGACGGCCATGGGCGCGAAGCCGGGCATGATCAACGCCGAGTACATCAAGCCGGGTGCCGTGGTGGTGGACGTCGCAACGATCGCGACCGAGGACGGCAAGTACAGGGGCGACTGCGATTTCGAAAGCGTGAACGCGGTGGCCGGCTGGCTCAGCCCGGTGCCGGGCGGCGTAGGCAGCGTGACGACCCAGATCTTGTTCAAGAACACGCTCGAAACACTCAAGCGCCAGATCGGCTAAGGGCTTGCGCTGACCGCCGACGACTCCAAAGTCCGCCATTTTGTGGACTGGCCTTCTTGCCGCGATCTGTGACAATGCGCCCTGACTGACGGGGACGCAATGACCGAGACCCGAGAAGTTCAGTGTCCGAACTGCGGCGCGAATGACTGCGTCCAGCAGCCGAGTTCACCGGCATTGTTCCGCTGCACCTACTGCCGCTCGTTGTTTTCGCCACCCATCGACTTGCGGCGACCGCAGCCTCCGCCGCACCAGCCGATGGCTCCGCCAGGTCCCTTAAATAAATTCACCGGCGCGAACTCGTTGACTGGAATGCTCAATTCCAACAGCAGCAATCGCTACCTGATGATCGGGTTCCTGGCGTTCTTCTTCGGCTGCGCGCCGGCCGCGCCAATCCTTTGGTACTGGGGCTACCGAGAGGCGCTCAGCAAAGGGGAGGACGGAAAGAGCCTCAAGTTGCTCAGCCTCCTGTTTGGCATTCCGATGATCGGGTTTGGGCTGTTCGTCGTGCTCGCCATCATGATGGATGCCGTGAAGTAACCCCGGCCAGTTAGCGGAACGCGCTTCCCGACTCTGTCGAGGCAACGTCGGGCAGGCCGGCGCACGATTCGAGCCACGCTCTTGCGGCGCGCGGTTTGCTTGTGACTGCGGCGGGGATGAACATGCCACGGGCTTGAAGCCCGTGGCACTACCCACGCGCTGGAAGCGCGTGCCACTCAGATTTGAGAACCTTTACAGGCTGTCCTCCGTTAACATGCATACCCTTGGGGAGGCCCTTCAGGAGGTTTCCATGCGTTGCCTTACTCTGGTCTGCTGCGGGCTGCTCCTCGCGTCCTGCGTTGCTTCGAGTGCCCAGGATACTGCGAAGCTTTCCGACGCCGACAAAGCGCTGCTGGACAAGGTGGCGGAACTGGTAGTCAAGCCCACCAACGAGTGCATCCGTTTCAAAGCCAAGGCCTACTCATGCTGGGGTGGCGGCGGCGAAGCCGATCGGCTTGCCTGGCTCGAGCGTGACGCCGAGGGCAAACCCCTTCGCGTGCTGGACGTCGATGGTGAATGGTCAGGCGTGCCGGAGCAGTTCGAAACCGTAAAGTTCCTCGAACTCTGCAAGTCCGACTACAGCGAGGATTCCGACGAAGACGACGACACCTTCCGAAGAATGCAGGAGACTTCGCTCGGGCCGGCCGGCGCGTTTCCGGACCTGGTGGTGGCCTGCTGGTGCCGTCAGCTTGGCGACAACAGCCTGGCCTCCAGGGTGCTGAGCGAAGTCCGGCGCGGCGAATCGGATGACGAAACGCTCGGGATGCTGAAGGAAACCCTCGCCTGGCGCTGCTTCGCCGGCAGCGCCCACGCGTTCGTCAACGGCGACGACGAGCAGGCGTTGCACTACGCGTTGCACTTCGAAAAGAAGTACACCGACTTCAACGACGAGTTTGGCACGCCTGCCGCCGACATCCTGGCCGACCTCAAGCGCCGCAAAGAGGCAGCCACCTTCGGGAAGTACCAGCCCACGGAGTACGACGACGACTGGAACGCCATCGTTAAGCTGCCGGAAGGCTACGAAGACTGGGATGCGACCCGTAAGCTCGACTGGCTGCTGCTGAACCTGGAAAACGTCGACGCCCGCCAATGGAGCCAGCCGGGCGGCGTTGACCTGAGCTCGGACTGGCGCGTGCAGCAGTTGATCAAGCTGGGTGAAACTGGCGTGCCCAAGCTGATCGACTGCATCGAGTCCGACAAACGTTTGACCCGCAGCATGCACTTCTGGCGCGACTTCGCGACCAGCCGCACCGTGCTGGCCGTGCGCGAGGCTGCGCTGGTGGCGGTGATGACCATCCTGCAGGTGGAGGTGTTTGATCCGGTGTCCACGGGCGACAACTTCAGCTCGCGTGGCGAAGAAGGCGCGAAAAAGGTTGCGGCCCGTCTGCGCAAGTACTGGGAGGAGTACGGCAAGTATCCCTTCGACGAGCGCATGATGAAGATCCTGACCAACCTGGAAGCAAGCCTGAATGCACGGCAGGAGGCAGCCCTCAACCTCGCCTACATCAACGACCGCCCCGTGCGCGGCACCACGGTGTGGACCTCGGGCTCGCGCACGCGCAGCGAGGGCCCGAACCCGGTAGTCGAGAAGTTCAAGGACCCGACCGTCGCCGAAGCCATCCTCAAATTGATGGACCAGCACGTCGCGCAGATCGCCAAGGACGAAGCCGACGACCCCGAGATGCAGCAGTACTACGCGCACAGGGCGACCGGCCGATACGCCGATGCGCTGGTCACCCTGGACGACAAGCGCATCGTTCCGGAACTCCGGAAGCGGATCGAGGGTGACGCGTCACCCGCCGTGAAGCGCACGTTCGCGTGGGTCTGCCTGTGGCTGGATGACGACGCGCCGTTCAAGGCGCTGTGCAAGCGTTTTGCCGAAGGCACCGAACCCGGCCTGGCCGACAGTGATTCACTGGCCGAGCTGCTGTACATGCTGGCGCGCGTGGAGATGCCGGAGGTTGAAACGGCCATGAATGCGCTGCTGAAGCCCGAGCACCCCGCGCACGCGATCTATCGAGACCAGGTGCTGAATGAAAACCCCAGCTGGCCTGACGATGCCATCTGGTTCGCGCACGGGAACTGCATCACGCTGCTGCGGAAACAACTCGACAACTCGAAGGCATCCGGCAGCTACTTCAAGGTTGAGGGCGACACCTACACAGAAGGAGAGGACGGCAGCAGTTCCAGCGGGCCGATCCCGGACTACCTGAAAGCCGATCCTGATCTGCGCAAGTCAGCCCAAGGACGCTGGTGCGACGATGCCGCCATGAAGCTGAACGAACTGGTGGGCGGCCTGCCGCGCTACAACCCGCTGTTCAGCGACGCGGAGACACGCCTGCAGCGCATGCGCGAGTTGCTCGACGTGTACGCCGCGAACCTTCGCAGGGCGGACGAGTGGGAAGCTGCATCCGTCGGCGAATGGGGATGGGATCCGTTCTACCTGTTCTCGCCGCCGCCGCTGGGGCGCGCGGCCGCGGAGTCCGACGTGAAAGCCGGCAACGCCGTGTTCGCTCTCCAGGGCTCAGAGGTCGCAACCCTCAAGCTGCCCGCCAGGGGCGCCTTCAGCCCCGCGCCTGCGCAGGAAGGCGACGAGCCCATCGAGGACGACCGCGAATGGTGCCTGATCGTGCAGGCGGAAACCGACGCGGAGGGCAAGACGTGGTACGGAGTGGTTCGTCGCCACGGGTTCGAGAAAGTGGCGGCCGACGCACTGCACGACGTGCAGCCACGCGATCAGAAGTAGGCGAAGTGCTTCAGCGACCGTGGCTGCCTCGCCGGTGGCATGCGCTTCAAGCGCATGAGGCGTGCCACGCGCTTCCAGCGCGTGTCTGCATCAGTAACTCCGGTGGTCCAACACACCACGGGCTTGAAGCCCGTGGCACTACCCACGCGCTGGAAGCGCGTGCCACTTACTGCTGCACTACGATAGCGCCCAGGTCCTTGGTGCCGTAGGCGGGCAGGTCGAGTTGCAGGACCTTGTCCGGGTTGTTCCAGTCTGTGCTGGTGGTCCAGATCATCAGGTACACCGGGCCCGAGGGCGCGATCGCCTTCTCACAGCGGCCGTCGTAGCCGGCCTTCTCTACCGCCGTCTTCTCGCTCTCCGGCACGCTGCCGGCGGCGTGGAATGTCACCAGGTACTCGGCGTTGGGGATCGGCTGGCCGTTGCTGTTCACCACCTGGAACTTGAGCGTGGCCGCCGCGCTTACGCGGAAGTCCAGGCTGTGCTCGCCGCCGGCCCCCATGGAGAACGACTGCTCGATGGGCGAAACCGACAGCTTTGCGGAGTTTTCGGGGCTCTCGACCCGCACGTCGTAGGGTCCCGCCGGCACGATGAAGTCGATGTAATCGCTCTGCTTGCCGGTCAGGTTGCCGTTGTAGGCGCGCTCGATGGTGCCCGAGCCCATAGGCCGAAGCCGCACGCGGTAGTGCACCTCGCTGCCCTCCGGGTCAGGACTGCCGGACTCGCGTGCGGCATTGACACGCAGGCGGCCCGTCTTGATGTCGATCGTTTCGACGGTTTCAACGCCTACCTCAACCTGCTGCGCGAAAGGGGCATGGAAGCCCGGTGACTCGGCCACCAGGTACCAGCTGCCGGTAAAAATGTTCTGGAACACGAAGCGGTTATCTTCCTGGGTGCTGGCCGGCCGGTTCTGGAAGCCGTTGATGTCCTTGTACAGGCTGACGCGCGTGAACTGCACGGCCTTGCCGTCCACGGTGAGCGTCACGGCCAGCTTGCCCGCCGAGGCAGTGGCCGGGTCTGTCACGGAACCGGCCGCCGGATCCGTGGGCAGCAGCGTGACGTCCTGCCGGCTGACACCAGGCGTGGGCACCACTGTAGCCCTGGCCTGGTGCTCGATCTCGCCGCGGCGCGCGGCGAAGTCGATGGTGGTCTCCTGTCCCGCGGGCAGGGTCAGCATCACCATGCCGTTGGCGGCCGTGCGCTGACGGTAGCGCGCGGGCGGAATGATACCGCGCCCCACGCCCGCGACGCCGGTGTCAGGGTACTTACCGAATCGCCCGCCGCTTGCGGTATCGACCTGTCCGGGACGGTCGAAGCGCAACTCGACTTCCACGGGGGCTTCACCGTCCTCGAAGCGCACGTAAAACTCGATCTGCGCGTACTCCAGGGGTTCCAGCACGATGCTGACGGTTTCGGTCGCTCCCTCGCGCAGCAGCGTCACCGCGGCCTCGACCGGCTTGTAGTTGCTCTGCAGCGAACGCACCCGGTACTCGCCCGGATAGAGCTGGCTGAAACGGAACAGCCCGCGTGTCTCGGGCACGGCCTGGGGCTGCTTGGGCACCAGGTGCCAGCCCAGCGGGCCGGAGTTCACGTCCAGCGCCAGCAGCGCAAAAGGAAGCGAGGTGTTGTTGATGTCGGTGACGCTGACCTCGATCACGCCCTGGCCGGCCTGGGGTGCCGGCGCTGTCACCAGTTCATCGACACGGCCTTCCGGCAGCACGCGGACGCCTTCCGTGGCCTTGATCGGCGGCAGAGTCCCGGCGCGGGTTTCGCCGCTGCCGGTACCGCCCGCGCCGTTGCGACCGTCCTGGGCGTCGCCTGGCGTGCGCGTCGTGCCGCCATTGCGCGGCCTGGTGGGACGCTCGCGCTCACGGACATCGCCGGGCAGTGATTGAAGGGGCCCGCCGCGGGCGGAGTCTGCCGAGGAGGCGTGCTCGATCTCAGCCTGGCGCACCACCGGGGCCGGCCCGCCGATGGAAGTGATGCCCAGCACGAAGCCGAACAGCCCAGCCAGCAGAAGGGCTGCGACCGCGATCGCGGGGAAGGAGTTGAGCCTTTCGGCGAGTCTCATCTTTTCTCCGGCGCCAGTATAACGAATGCCGGCGCCAATCCCCTATGTAACGCACGAGGACGCAATCCAGCTAATTTGGACTGGACTAGTCCAAATTATTAATGGAAAGTTCAACAGTCTCATGCGTTGTGTTACGATTTCCAAGGTAAAGGGGGCGGCCGCATTCAGCGGAGCCCGCGATGACAGGCATAAGGACCGAGATGGGTCACAACAAATACACCGGCGACCTGCGGGACGTGACGCAATACAAGGCGGGCAACGTCGAGATCAACATCGCCAAGCACAGCGGCTATTGCTGGGGCGTCGATCGCGCCTATGAGCAGACGGTAGCCACGGCCAAGACCAAGAACGGGCCGGTCTACACCTTCGGGCCGCTGATCCACAATCCGCAGACCATCGACCTGCTGCAGGAGCGCTACGGCGTCGATTACATCGAAGAGGTAGACGACCCGCGCGCCACGGAGGGCAGCACGGTGATCATCCGCACCCACGGCGTGAAGCCCGAGGTGCAGGACCAGTTCAAGGCCAGGGGCGCGGAAGTGATCGACGCGACCTGCCCCTACGTGCGCGTGACGCAGAACTACGCGCAGCTGCTGCACAAGCAGAAGTACCACGTGGTGATCATCGGCGACCCCAAGCACCCGGAAGTGATCAGCATCCTGGCCTACGCCAAGGGCGAGGGCACGGTGATCAAGGGCCTGGACGACCTGTACAAGATTCCCAAGAACAAGCGCCGCCTGGGCGTGGTGGTGCAGAGCACGCTGATCCTCAAGAAAGTGAACGAGATCGTGAACGCCCTGCTGGCGCGCGCGCAGGAAGTGCGCGTGTTCAACACCATCTGCTACGTGACCACCGAGCGCCAGGAAGACGCCGAAACCATCGCCAAGCACAACGACCACGTGATCGTGATCGGCGGCAAGGCCAGCAGCAACACCAAGAAGCTGGCGATCGTGGCCGAGAGCTTCGGCGCCAAGGCGCAGCTGATCGAGAAACCCCAGGACATCGACTTCGAGCAACTGCGCCAGGCCAAGCGCATCGGCATCCTGGCCGGCGCGAGCACGCCCAACTGGCTGATCGACCAGGCCCGCGACCTGCTGATCGAGCATTTCAGCTCGGTGGCGGTAAGCTGATTCAGGCTTCCGTGCAAACGGGCGCTGCGGCGCCCGTTTCATTTAACGCGGGCTGTGCCGCCACGGCAGGGCCGTGGCGGCGCTGGTTCGTTGTGGCTTTACGGGCTGTTGCGGGTCATGCTGGGTCACGATTGTCCGCGGCAAGCGAGGTCACGATGGATCTGCCTGAAGGCGCATTCGCGCCGGTTCCTACGCCGCTCAACGGCGCCGACCAGTTCGACCCGAAAGCCCTGCAAGCCCACCTGGCCTGGCTGGCGGGCGAGGGGCTGCAGGGCGCGTTGATCCTGGGCACCAACGGCGAGTTCCCCTCGTTCAGCCTGACCGAGCGCAGGTCCGTGGCGGAGGCCGCTGCCGGCGCCGGCAGCGGGCTGAAGCTGCTGCTGAACGCGGGCGGCTGCGCGCTGCCCGAGGTGCTCGAACTCGCGGAGCTCGGCGCTGGGCTGGGCTACACGGCCGTGCTGTGCCCGCCTCCGTTCTACTTTCGCGCCGCGCCGGTCGAGGGGCTGGCGGCCTTCTTCAAGCGGCTGCTGGACGCCAGCCGTCTGCCGGTGCTGCTGTACCACATTCCGCAACAGACCGGCATCGCCGTCAGCGATGAGCTGCTGGACGCGATCGGGCCACACCAGCAGCTGGCAGGCGTGAAGGACAGCAGCGGCGACGAGTCCGAGATGGACCGCCTGCTGCCGCGCTTCCGGCAGGGCAGCTACCTGGTCGGCAACGACAGGCTGCTGGCCCGCTGCCACGAGCGCGGCGGCCGGGGCAGCATCAGCGCCTGTGCCAGCGTGGTGCCGGACCTGGTGGCGCGCATCCGCAGCAGGCCCGAGCAGCAGGCCAAGCTGAACAGCGTGCGCGGCATGCTGGAGAAGTTCGGCCTGGGCGGCGCGGTCAAGGCCATCCTGCGCAGGAAGGGCTTCGGCGAGTACGTCACGCGCCCGCCGCTCACCGGGCTGGACGATGCCCGCGCCGGGCAACTGCTGGCCATGCTGGACATGTTCGGCGCCATCCGCTGGTGAGCGCGCGAGATCAGCCGCCGTCGTACTGGGCTGTGTGCTGGGGCTGGGCGAGCCGGATGTCCTCCAGCATGCCCTGCAGGATGCCGGCCGCATTGGAGTAACTGCCGAAGCGGCCGGTGCGGTTGGTGACGTCTTCGAGCGTGGAATCGATCAGGCGTCGGTACTCCTGGTAGTCTTCGTAGGCCATGGGGGCCTGGAACAGCGCCTTGCTGTGGAAGCGCTCGAGACGCCCGCCGCCTCCCACCCAGTTCTCGAACTGGGCGCGGAACACGGCAAAGCGGTCCGGGATCAACTCCGTGTCGCCCATCTCGGTAAGCAGCGCGACGGCGTTCATCTGCTCGGACTCGTACTCCTCTTCCTTGCTGCCGGCGTAGCTGACCAGCGTCTCGCGCAGCTCGTTGTAGTAAAGCTGCTTGATCAGCCCGCGCATCTCATCCAGGCCGCCGGTGAAAGCGCCCAGCATGTACTTCAGGTCGGTCTTCAGGTCGCGCCCGAGTTCTTCCATGCCTTCGCCCAGCTTGACGCGATAGCAGGCCATCAGCTCGCCGTGGCGCTGCACCAGGCCGGGCTCGGCCTTGATGGCGAGCGCCCACTCGTTGGCGCCGTCGCACACGGCCTCCCACGAAAGGCGGGCGAGCATGAACTGCATGCAGCCGAAGCGGTACTGCTTCTCGGGCTTGTTGACCACGAAGTCGCGCACGTCGCGCCACTTTTCCCAGTACACCTGGCTGTCGCGGATGTGGCGGTACTTGGGGTCGGTACGGAAATTCCAGATCGCGCCCATCTTCAAGTGGGCGTTGACCCAGCCCCAGCTCTGCAGGTTGGGCACGCGCTTGCGGTAGGCCTCGTAGTTGGCGTTGGCGACGTCGTAGCCGTTGGACCTGGCGTCGCGGTACAGCTCGTTGGCCAGGGCTTCCTCAACGTACACCAGCGCCGCGGCGTTGCGGGTGTCCTCGCCGAAGGCGCCGGTGATGGCGCCGAACATGCGCATCGGCTCGGCGTAGCGCTCGTCGCTGGCCATCATCTTCGCGCAGTCCAGCAGCGCCTGGGCGCGCCGGCGCAGCAGCTTGATCTCGTCGCTGGGGTTGGTGTCGCCGAACGCGGTGGCCAGCGTGTCCAGCGTCTCCTGCCCCTTGCCGTCGTCGACCAGCTGCCGCGCCTGCAGGTAGGCCTCCACCCGCCCCACGGCCTGCTTTGCGGGAGCCGTCAGTTCGCCCGCGCCGAAGTACTCCTTGATCTTGCTGCGGGCGTTCTCCGGCTGCCCCTGCTCGATCAGCCGGTCGGCCTCGGCCACCACCTTCAGCACCTCGTGGTCCCGGATCTCGTTGAGCAGCGTGGTGGTCATGTCGTCCGCGCCGAACTCGTTGATGTAGGTCTCGATGCGGCCGCGCGCTTCTTCGGGCTTGTTGCTGGTCAGGTAGGCGCGCACGTCGCGGGCCAGCTGTTGGTCGGGTTTGTCCTTGGATCCGCCGAAGATGGCGAAGCCGGCGATCACCGCCACGGCCAGGATCAGCGCCGCCACGATCACCGCGATCACCATGGTGCGCGAGCTGCTGGACTGGCTTTCGACCAGGGCGTCGAGGGTGTCCTGGTAGCGGGTGAACTCCTTCTCGGCCACGTTGCTGAGCTCGAGCACGCGGGTCTTCATCTTCTCTTTGTCGATGTGCGTGCTGCGGATGACCTTCTGGTAGCGCTCGTCGCCTTCGTCCATGGCGACCTTGTACAGCTTGATCTCGCTGCTTTCCGCGCCCTTGGGGCGGAAGGCCTTCACGAAGCTGGTGGGCACTTCGGCCTTGTTCATGGCCAGGAACACCGCCTCGGTGAAGTAGATTTCGTCGGGGTTGGTGGCCTTCTCGATCTTGGCGGCCACGTTGACCGGGTCGCCGAACACGTCGTTGTCGGTGACCGTCACCTCGCCGCTGTTGATGCTGACCTTGATGTGGATCTGCTCGGGCTCGGGCTTCTCGGCGTTGTACTTGCGCAGGGTGTGCTGCATGAACAGGCCGCACTGCACGGCGTTGGTGGGCGACTCGAAGGTGATCAGGAAAGCGTCGCCGATGGTCTTGACGATCTTGCCCTCGAAATGGGCGATCACCGGCATCAGCAGCTCGTTGTGGGTGTCGAGCCGCGACATCAAAGCCTCACGGCTGATGGTCTCGGTGTGCTTGGTGAAACCCGAGATGTCCGTGAACATCACGGTCAGGTTCTTCTGTGAACGCTGCGTCGACATCGTTCTTCCTCGGTTGATGCGCGGCTGTCACCGTCAAGACTGCATGGGAAAGGCGCCGCCGGCCTGGCGCAAGTCTAAAGTTTTCAGGCCGCGCGGGAAGCGCTCCCGCCGTTGACTTGTCCGCGATCCGCGTGATACTGCCCGCGTCACGACACAGGGCGATCGGCCAAACGATCGCCCGGGAACCCGGTGAGAATCCGGGACGGCCCCGCCGCTGTGACCAGGAACGAAACCGCATCAGCCATTGCCAAAAGGCGAGAAGGCGCGGGAGTAGGAGGCCTGGGAGTCAGAAGACCTGTCGCGACGTTGCATGGCTGCCTGTTTTGCCCGGCGGCCATGGTTCGGCACGGCGAGGGCCTGTGCGGAACGCGCGCCATTGCGCCCTTCGGGCATGGTTCAGGAGTTTCCCATGGTTTTGCGTTTAACCCTGGCCGCGATCATGTTCGCGGCCGCCACCCCGCTGCTCGCGTTCTTCGGAACGCCGGCGGGTTACACGCTGAGTGAGCACATTCAGTCTTCCGGAGCGTCCGGCATCGCCTGGGATCCGGCGGGAAGCGATTTCTACGCCCATCACAACGGCGGTATCCGGCGCTTCGACACCAACACGAACACTTTCTCGTCCACCCTGTTCTTCCCGGCACCCGTCGGCAAATACTTTGACCACCTGGCGATCGACCCGACATCGCCGAACGACTTCTACGTCAGCTACAGCAGCGGGACCAACGCCGAGATCACGAAGATCACGCGTACCGCGCCGGATGCCGGCACCGTCGCGGCTTCCTTTGACTACTCCGCGCCCGCCCACTACATCTACCGCCTCGCGTTCGTGCCGGACATCGCCACCGTCCCGGCGGCCCTGCGCGGCCAATTGCTCATCGCCAGCGTGGACCCCACCTTCGCGGCCGGCGTGTACCTCGTGAACAAGACGACGCTGGCGCTGACCAAGCTGATCGACGTCGGCACCTACAACGGCAACGGGCCGATCACCTTTGACTCGCAGGGCAACGTGTACGCGGCGATTCCCGCGACTTACGGCTCGTTCGCGCCGGCCGTTGTACGCCGCTTCGAGGCGGCGAATGTCGCCGCCGCCATCTCCGGCACGCCGGTTGCGTCAACCCAGGGCACCGACGTGATCACAGGCGCGGACGGCGTCTGGAACATCACGGCCATGAGCGGGCGCCGCGAGGGCGGACAGGACTACATCTACTACAGCACCTACGAGCACGCCTCGATCTTCCGCTTCAACGTCAAGACGCGCGAGTCGCGCCTGTTCATGCAGGGCTTCGGCGGTGTATCGGACGGCTACTCGCACTTCGCCCAGGGCGGCAGCATCGCTTTCTCGGATCCGGCCGACGACTTCCAGCCGTGCGGCGGTGGCAGCGTGCGGCTGGCGGTACCGTTCACGGTCTACACGCCCGGCTACGGCTTCTATGCCAGCGTGTTTCTGGTGGACCCGGCAAGCAACTCCGCCAACGTGGCGCAGCTGGTGGTAAGCCAGCAGCCGACCTCCATCAACAGCGGCGTGCCGTTCAGCATCGAGGTGGACGCGCTGGACGGGACGGGCGCGCCGGCCAACGCGAAGGTCGGCGTGATTGCCGAAGCGAACGGCGCCGGCTCGCTTGACGGATTCACGGTCGTCGCAGGACCGGACGACAAGCTCAACTTCAGCGGCCTGGTCTACACCACCGGCACGCTGCCGGAGACATTCACCATCACGATCGAATTGACGGACAACCCGGGCATCTCCGTGACCACCGCCAGTATCACGGTTGTGGCGCCGGCGACCCAGCTGGCCGTGTCGGCGCAGCCGTCCGGTGTCGAGGTTTCCAGCTTCTTTGGAGTGACGGTGCAGGTCCGGGACGGCTCGGCGATGCTGGTTTCTCAGGGCTCAGACGCCGCGCGTGAAGTGACCGCGACGGTGACTTCGGGGCCGGGCAACCTGTGGGGCCAGACCACCGTCACGTCTGTCGGCGGCGTTGCGACATTCGACGCGCTGATCGTGGACGAGGCGGGCGCCTACGAGATTCAGTTTTCATCGCCCGGATTGACGCCGGTGAACATCAGTCTGACCGTGACCTCTCCCACCATCGACGATGATGACGGCGACTCCAATGGCGGCGGCTGCGCAGCCGGCGGCAACGGCGGCTGGCCGGCACTGCTGGGCCTGCTGGCGCTGCTGGGCGTTGCCGTGCGGTTGCGCCGCGCGCGGGCATAAGTGGCGGCAGGGTAACACACGCGGCGGGCGGCCTTGCTCAGGCCGCCCGTTTGCGGTTTGTCGGCCGGAACTCGCCTTTGGAACCGTATTTGCATAGTCTAGGGCGAGGAGACACCGACTCATGCGGCGAGTGACGCGCACCCTGGTTGCGTTCCTGTTCTTCACCACGCTGTTCCTGTGCGGCGCGGGCGCGCTGATGGTTGCTGCCCGCGCCCAGGACGCGCCGGCCGAGGGGCCGCCGCGTCCGCCGAAAATGGCCGAGATGAAGCCGCGCGGGCCGGACCAGCTTTTCACCCCGTTGCCTGAACCGACTTTCATCGGCGCGATCCCATCCCGCCAGTTCAAGGTCGTGCTGCTGCATGTGCCCAACCCCGACAGCCCGCATGACTCGCCCGCCAACGACCTCTCCGGCAGCGAACGCGCAATCGCCGGCGGACTGGAACTGATGCTGGAGCAGGCCATCGACTACCGGCCGCAATTCCACCGCGAACCCAACCTGGCGCGCGCCACCCGTTACGCCGCCATGCTTCGCGGCGGCGACGCTCCACGCGTCGGCGCTGAGGTCGAAGCCGGGCTGAAATCGGCCGGCCTCGAGGCAGCGGCCCGCTGCTTCAACGCCGACCTGGTGTTCGCCCTCAGCTTCAAGCCCAGCGGCGGCGAAGCTCCCGCGCGCGCGCTGGTGGTGCGCTACGCCCGGGGGCGGGCGTGGAACGCGCCCTGGAGTGGGATTTCGGCAAGCTGGGCAAGCCAGCGCCCGACAGCACCCTGGCCCTGCTTGAGGAAAAAAGTTGCAGGGCTGTGCGCAGGTGTCGGCGCCGAAACCGGCGAGGACGGCAAGAGCATCGAACTCCCCCATGCCCCCGTGCCGCGCCTGGTCTGCCAGGACAAGCTGCTGCGCGATTACGTCAAGATGCGCGACGCCCTCAACCACGGGCGCCTGGCCGAGGCGCTGGTTTCCTACGAGGACCTGATGAAGGGCGACCCCGCCTGCGGCCGGGCGGCGCTCTACGGCATGGAGATCTACCGCGCCCTGGCGGAGACCCAGACCGACGAGGCGGAAAACGAGCGCTACCGCCACCGCGCGCTGGAACTCGGGCGCGAGGCGCTGAAGCACCACCCGGACGACGTGCTGCTGCGCGGGCGGCTGGCCTGGTACGCCGCCACCCACTTCAACCGCTTCGAGTTCGCGCAGCACGAAATCAAGCAGGCCATGAAGGTGCAGCCCGGCAACGTGGAGCTGTTCGGCTGGTGGCTCTCCGCCTGGAACATCGACGACCGCATGAAGCAGGCCGAATGGCTGATCGAGAACGCGCTGCCGAAGGTGAAGGACGGTCGCATCGAGCTGGTGCTGGGCAACCTGTACTACGGCAGCGGCGACTACGCCAAGGGCATGGAGTGGTACCGCAAGGGCGTCGCGCTGGCCCCGCTCGAGCACGAGCTGCAGCTCAGCCTCGGGCTGTGCGCCACCTACGAAGCCGAGCGTCTGCACAAGCAGCGCCGCACCGAGGAAGCACTGGACGCCTGGGCCGTCTCGCTCGACGCGCTGGCCGCGGCGCAGGACATCGATCCCCAGGAGTTCGCCTACGTCTACGAGTTCTACGTGCGCTCCGGCAGCCACGCCTACACCTGGCTGCCCAGCAACGAGTCCGAGCTCGAACGCCTGTTCCTGAGCCAGGCCGTGGTGAACGGCCTGCAGCCCAACAGCCGCACCTGGCAGTGGGATCGGCTGGTGAAGGACGTAGTCAACGTGCAGAAGCGCGTGCTGCGTGAAACGGTGCGCGAGGCGAAGCCCGGCGACAAGCTGTACGAGATGAAGCTGATGGCGCGCCTGACCTTCGCGATGGCGGACCAGGACAACGACGAGCTGATCCACACCCTCTGGCTGATGAAAAACCACGGCCTGCGCACCGACGTCTACAAAGACCTGATGCGCCGCTACGGGCCCATCGTGGACGAGTACCAGCCCGGGGAAGAGAAGCAGGAAGAGAAGCAGGAAAAGAAGCAGCAACAGCCCAACGGGCAGGGCAAGTAGCCCCCGGCGAATCCAGGCCGCTCGATTCGCTACGCATTGCGCTCACGCCCGCCGCCTCGCATATTGCCCCCATGGCTGCCACCGAGCGCAAGCAACTGCTGCACGACGTCACCGTCTTACGCCGCGTCGATTACGGCCACGGCTACTTCGAGCTGTACCTCGACGCGCCCGCACTGGCGCGCGAAATGGCGGCCGGCCAGTTCCTGAACATCCGCGTGCGCAACGAGATCTATCCCCTGCTGCGCCGGCCGTTCTCGAGCTTCGACCTGCTGAAGGACGCGCGTGGCAGGCCGGTCGGAATCAGCATCCTGGGCCACGTGGTGGGCCAGAGCACCCGCATGCTCTCACAGATGGGCGAGGGCGCGCGCCTGCACATCAACGGGCCGCTGGGCCACGCCTTCGAGCTGCCGGAGAACCCGGACACCCGCGTGATCATGGTGGGGGGAGGCATCGGCCTGGCGCCGTTCCTGCACGCGGCCCGGCAGTGGGGCACCGGTGATGGCAAGCGCGACCTGGTGCTGCTGGCCGGCGGGCGCAGCCAGCGCGACCTCGGCTTCATGAAGCGCTTCAAGGATTCCGGCGCGCAGATCCTGCTCGCCACCGAAGACGGCAGCGCCGGTGTCAAAGGCCGCGTGACCGTGCTGCTCGAGGCCGAGCTGAAGGCGCTGAAGGGCAAGCCCGCCATGGTGCTGACCTGCGGCCCCTGGAAGATGATGGAGGCCGTGGCGCAGATCTGCCTGGCCGCGGGCATCGACAGTTTCGCCAGCCTGGAAAGCGTGATGGCCTGCGGCTACGGGGTGTGCAACGGCTGCGTGGCGAAGGTGAAAGACGATTCCGAGCAGGGCTTCCGCTACGCCAAGACCTGCGTGGAAGGCACGGTGATGGATTGCGGCAAGCTGGTGTGGTGAATGGCGGATTGTGGTTAGTGGTTAGTGGTTAGTGGCTGACAGATAGTGGATGGCGAGCATCAGGCATCAGGCATCAGGCACCAGCCACCAGCCACCAATCACCAGCCACCAATCACGCCTTCGCCTTCGCGCGCTTGTAATCGCGGCGCATCAGCTCGAGGTCTTTCTTGAGCTTGATGAACTCGGTCAGTTCGAGGTCCTGCACGAACACGTTGCCGTCCAGGTGGTCGCGTTCGTGCAGCAGCGCCCGGGCCAGCAGCCTTTCGCCCTTCACCTCGAACCACTCCCCCTTCACGTTCTGGGCGCGCATGGTGACCTTCATGGGGCGTTTCTTCTTGGCGAACATGCCGGGGAAAGACAGGCAGCCCTCGTCGCCGTACTGCTCACCTTCCACGCTGACGATTTCCGGGTTGATCAGCGCGATCTCGCCCTCCGGCGGCTGCTCTTTCTCGCAGTTGACCACGAAGATGCGTTTGGAGATGCCAACCTGCGGCGCGGCCAGGCCAACCCCGTGCTCCTGGTACATGGTCAGGAACATTTCTTCCACGATCTGTTCAAGGCGCGGGCCGAATTCGGTGACCGGCTCGGCCTTGGTGGTGAGGATCGGGTCAGGGTATTTGCGGATTTTGAACACTTCAGGTCTCTCTGGTCCGTCCAATCGGGTGGCCACAACAGCCAGGTTCTGCCGGTTGAGAGGTCAGAGGCTGGAGGTTAGAGGTCAGTAACTGCTTTTGGCAGCGTGTCGGTTGTCCCTGACCTCTGGTCTCCGCTCTCTGACCTCTTTCCGGCTTCCAGCTGATGCCGGAGAATGCCCAAGCCGGCACAAGTGTAACGGCCGGGAATCCGCACACAAGGCGTGCCGCGCCCTTGCAACACTAAACGCCATTGGACACAATGAATAGTCCTGAGGAATAACTGATCAGGGTCCGTCCGGCAGGGGAGTTCCGGCAGGCCCATCACGCAGCCCCCAAGGATGCACCGATGGCGGATGTAAGCAAATTCCTGGCAAAGGCCGACGAGGCCCTCAAGAAGCGCAACTACGACTACGCGATCCAGATGTACGAGTCGGCGATGGAAGCTGACCCTGGCAACGCCGACGCGCGCCGCAATTTCCGTCTGGCGCTGGTGCGCAAGTACGACGCGGAAGGCTACCCCAAGGGCTTCAGCCTGGGCGGGCTGAAGACCATCGCGGTTTCCAAGAACCCGGAGAGGCTGCTGGTCGAGACCGAGAAGCTGGTCGCCAAAGACCCCAAGAGCCTCAAGTACAACCTGCGCGTGGCCGAGACCCTGGCCGCGCTGAAGCACCACGACGCCGCCGTGGCCGTGCTGGAGTTCGCAGCCAAGGCCGGCGACCTGAAGGAAGACAAGCAGGGCCCCCAGCTGCTGATGCTGCTGGCCAAGGAGTACTCCGAGGTCGGCAAGGTCACCGAGGCCAACAACGTGCTCAACCGCGCCACGCGCCTGGCGCCCAACGACAAGCACCTCAAGGAATTGCAGAAGGAACTGTCGGCCAAGACCTACAACGCCAAGGTCGTCGGGGCCAAGAGCTCGTATGACCTGGTCCAGAACCGCGATGAAGCCGACCTGCTGGAAAAGATGCGCAAGGGCAACATCACCGAGGAAGACGCGGTGGCGCTGCTCGAGGCCGAGGAAAAGAAGCTGCAGGCCAACCCGCTGGACCGCCGTGCCATCCTGAACATCGCGGAAGTGCTGGCCAAGCGCAAGAAGTACAACGAAGCCGCCGACCGCCTGTACGCCTTCCTGAAACTGGACCCCAGCGCCAACGACATCGGCGACAAGGCCGCCAAATACAAGACCATGTGGTTCGATGGCGTCATCCAGCTCTGCGCGAAGCGGGCCCAGGAAGACCCCGCCAAGGCCAACGCCTACAAGGCCAAGGCCCACGAGATCCGCGAGGAAAAGAAGAAGTGGCAGCTCGAGGAGTACGGCCGCGGCGTCGAAGCCGCGCCGACAGACCTCGACAAGCGCTTCCTGTACGGACAGGCGCTGCTGGATGCCGGCAACCAGCAGGAGGCCTTCAAGCAGTTCCAGAAGGCCAAGGGCAGCCCAAAGTACGCCAAGAAGGCTAACCTGCTGATGGGCCAGTGCCTGTTGTCGATGGGCCGCGTGGAGATGGCCGAAATGGCCTTCCAGGAAGTCGAGAAGCTTCTCGGCGACGGCGACGAAGACATGCGCAAAGAGCTGATGTACTTCGAGGCCCACATGCTCGAGCAGAAGGGCGACCCGGCCGCGGCGCTGGACAAGTTCCGGGCGCTGTACATGGAAGACATGGAATTCCGCGACATCGAGAAGTGCATTGAGCGGCTGAAGAGCGCGGTCGGCGCATAGCGGCGAGGCCGTCGCGAACGAGATCGACAAGGCGAAAGATGAATTCGAGACAGGGCGTTGGTCAAAGGCCTACGCCCTGTTTCAAAAAGCGCTCGAGGGGCGCAACGACTCGGCCCGTGAGGTCGCCCAGGTGCGCATGCTGATGGCCCGCTGCCTGGTGCAGATGGGCGAGCCCGAAAAGGCTGAAACCCAGCTGAAGGACGTGCGCGACCAGCTAAGCCCCAGCGACAAGGAACTGCTCAACCAGTTCGAGACCGCCTGGCGTGAAGTCGAGGACACCCGCCGCCTCGACAAAGCCGAAATCGAACGCCGCAAAGCCGCCGCCAAGGCCGAGAAGAATTGAGTCAGGTGGCTGGTGGCTGGTGGTTGGTGGTTGGTGGTTGGTGGTTGGCAGTCAGCGGCCGGCGCAGTCCCTTCAGACTTCTGGCTTCCAACCAGTGGCTCCTGCCGCCTGCCTCCTGCCTCCCGCATACTGTTCCCCGCCGCCTGTTTTCTCCCCCTCCCCTGTTGCAGCCCCGCCCGGATTATCTACACTTCCCGGCCCGAGTTGGGGAATACAGAGGAAGCAATGGCACACTCGAACCAGGCCCGTAAACGCACCCGTCAGTCTGAAGCCACGCGCGATCACAACCGCGCCGTGCGCTCCGACCTGCGCACCACGATCAAGAAATTCCGTACCGCCTCGGCGGCCAAGGATGCCAAGGCCGGAGAGCTGCTGGCGCTCACGGAATCCAAGCTCGATAAGGCGGCCAAGCGCAACATCGTGCCGACCCGCCGCGCCAACCGCATCAAGTCGCGGCTCAAGAAGCAGGCACTCAAAGACAGCAAGTAGCATGGCGCGCGTCAGCTTTCCGGCACGAGGACTCGTTTTCACGGCCCTCGTGCCGTTGCTGTTTGCCTGCTGCACGCCGGCTCCCGACTACCCGCCGCCGGAGCCGCGCACCCTCGCCGCCGCCGAGCGCGCCCTGCGCAGCGGCAACCTGCCAGCCTTGCGCCGAGAGCTGGGCAAAGACCGAGGCCTGTGCGACCAGGCCCGCGCGCTGGCCGATACCCTCGACCCCGACGCCTGGCTGATCGCGCTGGGCGCCGTCAACCGCGAGCACGACCTGGCCGCCGCCGCCCGCGCCATGCTGGCCGGCGACGACGCCGCCCTGGCCGATGCCCTGGGCTTCTCGGAACAGCAGCTGCACGCCGACATCCTGGGCGGCGGCGCCAGCGTTTTCGCGCGCCGCGCCGACGGCCGCAACTACTATGAGCAGGGCGCTCAGCCCATAGCGCTGCTGGAAGGTGTCAATCCCCCGGGCCTCCCCGATGGCGCGCTGGCACTCTCCGTGACCCTTTGGGGTATCCAGAAGGAACGCCGCTACCGCCTCAGTTACACCTTCAACCGCACCGGCGTGGCGGAGCTGCAGGCCGTACATGAACTCGGCCGCGACGCCATCGACGCCTCGGGCCCCCGCCACGTTGACATCTCAACAGCCCTGCCGCCCGGCGCCCTGCGCGCGCTGGAGCTGGCGAGCCTGGAAGAGCCGCGCTGGTACGGCGCGGAGTTCCGCCTGCTGCAGTCCGACGGAAGCCTTGAGCACGCGCTGCTGGGCCGAAACGAGCTGGGCTGGGCGCTCGCGGAGAGCGGCGCAAGCAGCCTGGCGCAGCGCCTGGACGAGCGCCGTGACGAACGCCTCAGGTTCCTGGCGCGCCGCATAAGTGACTTCGTGCGCACCATGGGCCGCCGCCCCCGCAGCTTCAACGAAGTCAGTCACAAGCCCGCAGACCTGGTGGACCCGGCGGCGCCTGCCGGCCGCCGGGGCTGGGCTGACTACGACGCGCGGCCGCAAGCGGGCTTTCAACTCGGTGAAGGCGAAGAGTTCCTGCTGGCGGCGACGCACGTGGGCCCCCATGGCCGCCGCGTGATCGCCAGCGATGGCGTGCCGGCATGGCTGAAGTAGGCGGTGTGATCCGCGGCCGCCCGGGAAAGCCGTGTTCTCCGAAGGTCTGCGCGCAATTCTTCACCCCGAGCCGGAGGAAATATCGATATACTATGGGTTGGTCCATCACCAGGTATTCGGATGCCACGCGAGCTGGGCAAGGCCAAACGAGCTGACCTGACCGGGCACTTTCCCGGTGAACAGGCCGAGTACGGCTCTGCGCTGGCGCGCTTCCTGGAGGGCGCCGGGCAACTCAAACCTTTGGGCGAAGGCAGCTGCCTGGACGGGCCATCCGGCAACGGCAACGGGCACGCGACCGAAGTTCCCGGCATGCTGTTGCGCGGCGACACTGAGGTCGCCGGCAACGGGGCCGGATCCGACACCCACTTCGACCTCAACACCGAAAGCCTGTTCGGCGATGCCGAAATGACGCCGGAACCCGGGTTCGACACCGAAGCACCGCTGGCCCCGCAGGGCGAGATGCTGGACCTGGAGCCGGTCACCTTCGAGCCTTCCGCAGACACGCTGGCCCCCGCGGCGCCAGAGCCGGAGATGCTGGACAGCGTACCCGACCTGACCTCGCCGGAACACGACCAGCTGCTTGCCGAAGACGATGAGTCGTCGCCGGCAGCGCGCGACCTGGCGCCCGCCACCTCCGGCGACACCGGCATGCTGGTGGCCGAAGCTTTCGGCATCGCGTCGCGGGACAGGCTGACGGACGAGGACCTGACCGCCGACGATGACTGGACCGGCCTGCAGCTGGACCGCGAAGAGGACGAGCGCCCCACCGACAAGCTGGCGCCGCGCGCAGCGTCCGGCGCCGAGGAGGACCCCACCGACCTGCTGCAGCGTGATGACGCCACGGAAGAGAAGATCACGAGCAAGGTGGAGCCGCGGCGCGACGTGGACCCGCGCACGCGCGACCCCAACGCCGTGGTGCGCGACACCGTCAACTTCTACAACCAGACCCAGAGTCTCTACGAGCAGAAGCAGCGCAGCGGCGGCTTCCCCACGATTTCGCCCAACGTCGTCAACAGCGGCAGCCCCCTCGGCCTGCGCCGCGAGGAACCGCCGCGCGCCCCGCAACCGGACCTGCTCGCGGAGGAAGAAGCCGACACGCTGAGCCCCGGCCCGATGCTGGAGCCCGCCCTGAGCCCCGAGGACGGCGAAACTCTCGGCCCTGACGAAGAGCCGACGCTGGCTCCCGACTGGAACCCCTCCCTGAGCCCCGTCGAAGGGCCCGCCCTGGACGCGGTGGCCGAGTTGTCAGCCGAGAACGACCTGGACGACGCCGACAAACGCGAGACCGACAAGTTCCTGCGCGAAGACCGCGAACCGCCCGACCTGCCGCTGCCCGAGGGAACGGACAAGATCGACAAGGCCGGGGCGCCCGCCCGCAAGGCTCCCGCCGGCGCGGAGCCCCGCGGCCTGGAACCGCTGGCCGACGAGAAGGTGGCGGGCGGCAAGGACACCCAGCGCTTCTACGTGGCGGACATCCTCGCGCGCAAAGAGCCCGGCAGCGACACCACCGCGGAACTGCAACCTGCCGAGCAGGGCCCGCCCCCGGCGCGGAGAGCTCGGAGAGTTCGCACGACTTCGCCACGGAAACCTGGCACGCCACCAGGCGCGAGACCCGGCGCCCCGAGCCCGACGACCTGCCCTCGCCCGCAAACGTGCATACCGACTTCATCGAGCACCCGAAGGTTACCCCCGCCGACCGCATCATCCCCGAGATCAGCGCCGATGCGGACGGCGACGACACCGTCGACGAAGAATCCATCCAGCCGCCCGCGCGCACGCCCGCGCGCCGCGTGCCGCCCCCCGCGCCGCGCGCCGCCGCGCCGTCAGGCCGCGCGCCGGCCCGGCGCGAGGCGACCGGCATTTCCGCGCGGCGTGAAGCGACACCCCCGCGGCGCGAAATTCCCTCCACGCGGCGCGAGCCGGCGGTTGCCGCCCAGAGCAAGCGCGTCACGGACGGCTTGTCGCGCCGCCTGCAGCAGGAACGCGAAGAAACCCTGCGCCTGATCGAACAGGCCGAGGCGGTGGCAATCCGGCTGCGTGAAGCCTCCGAGGCTTCGCGCACCGATCTGCAGGCACTGAGCGAGCGGCGCACGGTGATCCGCACGCGACCGACGCCGCCCGACCCCGACGACCTGCACGAGCAGACCGCCCGCGTTGAGCCGCAGCCCGCCGTTGCGTCAGAGACCGTCTTCGAGCCCCGGCCGCCCGAGCCCCTTCCACCCCCGCGCCGTGTGGCTGAGCGCGTGCCGACCCGCGCCGTGGGTGAAATCATCGACGAGCTGAAACGCACCGCCGAGCGCTCGCCGGTCAGCCTGAGCGAACTGCTGCAGCAGGTTTCGCAGCGCCAGGAGCCCGCAAACGGCAACGGCCGCAAGAACGAGCCCGACGATCTCGACCTGCTGGTCGCGGCATCCTCGCGGCTCCGTGAGACCATCGAATCCCGCTGGGAAGAAGACCGCAGCAGCGGCCGTATGCCCGCACTGGGCGAGGCCGAAGGGCCCGCCCCGGGCGAATCCGAGGGGCCCGCGCCGGGCTCGCGGCGATCGGGGCCCGCGGAATCGACGCTGGTAGCGGACCTGGACCGGCTGTGGGAGGTGTTGGATTCACGTCGCGCGCCGGCCGCCGCCAGTCATGCTACGGTCGTGATTCCTGCACCGGAGCAGGCTAGGATCACTCCCCGCGAAGACGAACCGTTGGAAGGCTGGACCCAGGAGATGCTGTGGCCGACGCTGGCAGGGATTGCGGGAGTAACCTTCATCCTGGGCGCCCTGTTCGTGTGGGTGCTGTTCCGGTTGTTGGGCTGATCCTGGCGCTGCTGTGCTGCGCGCCGCTGGCCGCGCAGTCCAACCTCGAGACCGACGACGACCTCAAGCTGCGCATACAGCGTCTGGAAACCGAGCTCGCGAACCTTCGCGACCGCGTGGAAGAGCGCGAACGCGCCTCCCTCGATGAAGAGCTGCGCAGCCGCACGATCGCCCAGGTCTACGGCGACATCGGGCTGCGCTACCACATGCTGTTCGAAAGCCAGTCCGAGACCTTCAACCGCCCCGAGTTTCGCGTGCATCTGGGCGTGTTCGGCACCGCCTTCAACCAGGACCAGCAGCGCCTGCGCTACGACGTGCGCATGACCACTTCGGCGCTGGACCCGGTGGGCAAGCCCGCGCCGACCCTGCACTGGCTGCCGTTCCCCGGCTACGGCGTGCGCACCGGCGTGGCATTCGACCGCTTCCTGATCGACTATTCGCTGAACCGCACCGCGGAGCTGACCATGGGGCGCTTTCCCACCCCGTGGTCCGGCACCGAGCTGCTGTTCGATCGCGACTACCACTTCCAGGGCCTCGCGGAAAGCCTGCGTTTCGACCGCTTCCTGCCCGAGGCCGTGAGCCGCATCCTGCCGCGCCTGCAGATCATGGCCGTGCAGGGCTACCTGGCGCAGAACAACATCGGGCTGCCGGCCCCCACCGCGGAGACACAGCCGATCTACCTGGGCGCGCAGTTCCGTATGGACTTCGCCCCCTTCGAACGCCCGTCGCTCACCCCCGAGGGGCAGATCGCACCCGAGATCAACAGCGAGTTCGAGCTGCGGGTTGTGCTGGGGATCCACTGGTTCGACGGGGGAAGAGGGCGTCTCCTCGAACCTCGGCGTCGGCTACCTCGACAGCACCACCAACGTGCTGGACGAGGACGGCCTGGTGCAGTCCGAGTTCCTGATCGGCGAAGTGTACACCGAGCTGATCCTGCTGCGCACGCGGCGCGCCCGGGTAAAAGCCTGGTTCCATGGCCTGTTCAACTTCCACGCCGAGCCCCAGCGCGAGGGCGGCGGAGAGAAGAACGAGCAGGCTTTTGACGCCGGCGTAAGCTGGGGCATGGAGCGCTTCGAGCAGCGCTGGGACTTCAACTTCAGCTTCCGCTACTTCTACGTCGAGGCCGACGCCGTAATCCCCGAGTTCAACAGCGAAGTGCTGAACACCAACATCAAGGGCTACGAGTTCGCGCTTGCAGTGCGGCTGCTGCCCACCCTGACGGCCTTCGGCGAGTTCACCATCAGCGAGCGCGAGAACCACAACCTCAATGGCTTCGGCAAGCCCAAGTTCAACGACCCGCTGACCGCCAAGGGCCAGAGCCTGCGCATGCGGCTTGGCATCTATCTGGATTTCTGATCCATGAGCGAATCCAATCCCCGGCCGCCACGCTGGTTCCAGTGGTACATGTACCTGGTCGGCATCGGCGGCAACATGTTCTTCTACATACAGTCATGGGAAATCTTCACCCGGCGCAGCGCCGGCGACGTCAGCCTGGTCGCCTTCAGCGTGGCCCTGTGGGCCGTGGCCAGCTGGTTTGTCTACGGCCTTTTCCTGCGCAACCCCGTGCTGATCATCGCCAACATCGTGGGCATGCTGGGCGCGGCCAGCGTCGTCGCCGGCAAGCTGATGTACGGATAGAGCCCCGGCCGACAGGCCGGGGTGGATCGCCTTTTTGGGCGATCCAACGGACGCCGCTTCAAGCGCCAACTGCGGCGCGTGTCCCCGGCCTCTCAGCCGGGGCTCTAACGCGCACCCACAGCTTGTGCAGCTCCACGGCGACGAAGACGCTGAGGCTGATCACGAACATGGTCAGCCACATCTTCAGGCTCACGGGCTCAAGGCCCAGAAGCTGCTGCGTAGGTCCCCAGTGCATCGCCAGCAGGTGCACGCCCTGGGCCAGGACGGCGGCGCCCAGCACCCACGGGTTGCGCAGCGGCGAGTTCAGAAAACCCGAGCGCCGCTCGCTGCGGCAGTTGCCGATGTGCACGTTCTCGATCAGCACCAGCAGCAGCAGCACCAGGTTGCTGGCTTCAAACGCGCTGAACTCGGCCGATTCCGTGAAGTACCAGAACGTGCCCGCAATCGCGCCGCCGATCACCAGCGATACAATCAATGTCCGCACGATCATCAGCGGGTTGAAGATCCGGTCACCGGGAGGCCGGGGCGCGCGCGTCAGGACGTCGGGCTCGCCCGGCTCGAGCGCCAGGCCGATCACCTGCAGGCCCTCGGTCACCAGGTTGGCCCACAGCAGCTGCACGGCCGTGAAGGGCAGCGGCAAGCCGATCAGGATGCAGAGCAGGATCGCGAACACCTCGCCCACGCCGGTCATCACCAGCAGCGCCACCACGTTGCGCACGTTGTCATGGACGATGCGCCCCTCTTCGATGCCGGCCACGATGCTGGCGAAGTTGTCGTCGGTGATCACCACCCGCGCGGCCTCCTTGGCTACGTCGGTGCCCTTGTGGCCCATCGCCACGCCGACGTGCGCGGCCTTCAGTGCCGCAGCATCGTTGGCGCCGTCGCCGGTCATCGCCACCAGCTCGCCCTGGGCCGACAGCGCGTGCACCAGGCGCAGTTTATGCAGCGGCGAGACGCGCGCGAACACGTTGACCGTCGCCGCGACCGCGCTGAACTCGTCGTCGTCCATCTGCTCGATTTCGCGGCCCGTCACGGCTCGCGCGTCGGCCTCCACGATGCCGAGCTCGTGGGCGATGGCCACGGCCGTCAGCGCGTGGTCTCCGGTGGCAACGATCACCCGCACGCGCGCCGTGCGGCAGGCGGCGACGGCGGTCCTGGCTTCAGGCCGCGCTGCGTCGCGCATCGCGACCAGCCCCAGGAACGTTAGCTGCCGGGGGCGTTCCGGCACGTTGTCGGCGGCCACGTCGGGCTGCGCAGCGCCCCTCGCGACGCCCAGTACGCGCAGGCCCTTGCCTGACAGCTCGGCCACCTGGCGCCGCACCAGATCTGTATCCAGCGCGACTGTTGACCCGTCAACAGCCATGGCGTTCTCGCACATGTGAAGCACGCGCTCGGGAGCGCCTTTCAGGTGGACGCTTACGGCATGGTCGAGGCGCGTGTAACTGGCCGCGAACTGGCGCTCACTTTCAAAGGGCAGGACCGCCACCTCAGGCGTGTGCTCCAGCAGGTGCTCGCGTCGCAAATCCAGCTTGTGGGCTGCGACCAGCAGCGCGACGTCCGTGGGGTCGCCCGACACCACCGGCTCGGGGCCGTCTCCTCGCGCGACGGTGGCCTCGTTGGCGAGCGCCGCCGACTCCAGCAGCGCGCGTACGGCGGCATCCTGCGCGGGCGCGCCCTCGAGCGGGCGCAGCTCGCCTTCCAGGGCGTAGCCGGCGCCGGTCACTTCGTGCATGCCGCCGGCAGTGGCGATGCGCGTGACGGTAAGCTGGTTCAGCGTCAGTGTTCCGGTCTTGTCGGTGCAGATCACCGTGCACGAACCCAGCCCTTCCACCGCCTCCAGCCGCCGCACCAGCACCTTGCGCGCCGCCATGCGCTTCAGGCCGATCGCCAGCGCCAGCGTGATCGAGACCGGCAAACCTTCCGGGATCGCCGCCACGGCAAGCGCCACGGCCATCAGGAAGGTATCCGCGATGCCGAAGCCGCGCGCCACGCCCAGCCCGAACACCAGCGCGCAGCCCACCAAGGTGCCCAGCGCCACCAGCCTGCTCAGCTTCTCCATCCGCATCACCAGCGGCGGCTTGCCGCGCCGCGTGGTCTCAAGCTCGCGGGCGACTTCGCCCAGCTCGGTGCGCGGGCCCGTGGCTGTCACCACGCCGACGGCGCGTCCGCGCGTCACGGCCGTTCCGGCGAACAGCATGTTGCGGCGCTCGGCGGGGATGGCGTCGGGGTCGGGGATCGGCGCGACGTCCTTGCTGACCGGCGTGCTCTCGCCGGTCAGCGCGGCTTCGTCCACGGCCGCGTCGCGCTCCTGCAGCAGGCGCAGGTCGGCGGGCACGCGGGCGCCGCTTTCCAGCCACACGATGTCGCCGGCCACCAGCTCCGCGGCGTCAATCTCGCGCAGCTCGTCTTCGCGCTCGACGCGGGCCGTGGTGTGCATCAGCGTGAACAGCCGGATGATCTCGCGTTCGGCCTTTACCTCCTGCAGGAAGCCGATCAGCGCGTTGAACACCAGCACGATGCCGATGAACAGGGCGTCTTCCTTGTCGCCCAGCAGCACCGAAACCACAGCCGCCACCAGCAGCACGGCGATCAGCGGCCCGGCAAATTGGCGCAGCAGGATGATGATCCAGGATGTGCGCTTCGGCGGCGGCAGCTCGTTGCGCCCGTCGCGGGCCAGGCGCGCGGCGGCCTCGGCCGATGAGAGGCCCTCCAGCGAGCTGCCCAGTGCGGACAGTGACTGCTCAACGGAAAGGGTATGGAACGCCTCGGCCATAGGGGGATGTTAGTTACGGTGGAGGCAAACGCGAAGTCGCGACGGCGTATCAACGCACGAGACGCGCCGACGCTTCACTTCTTCACGTTACAGGCCGGGGTCGACGTAGGCTGTGCCGAACAGGCGCTTCAGCATGCGTTCCTGGGCGGCCCACATCTTCTGTTGCTGGCTGGCGTCCTGGTCGTCGTGGCCGGCACAGTGCAGGCAGCCGTGCACCACGTAGCGCGCCAGCTCCTGGGTAAAGGGCACGCCGTGGGCGCGGGCTTCGCGCGCGGCGTGCGGCGCGCACACGATCAGCTCGATCTGCCTGCCCTCGGGGCTGTCACCGTAATCGAAGCTCAGCACGTCGGTCACATAATCATGCCCCAGCGCGTCGCGGTTCAGCGCGCGCATGCGCCTGTCCCCCACCACCACGATGCTGACCTCGGCGGAAAGGCCGCTTAACGCCGCGCGGGCCGCTTTCTCAAGCAGCCGCTGGTCGATGCGCGTGCGTACAGTCGAGGTAATGCCGACGGAAATCATGGTCGGCCATTGTGGTTAGTTCACGGACCACTGACCACTGGCCACCGACCACTACGCGGTTTTCTTATCACCGGCACTCGGGTGCGCACGCTCATAAACGTCCAGCATGCGCGCCGTGGTGACGTGGGTGTACACCTGGGTGGTAGCCAGGTGCGCGTGGCCCAGCAGCTCCTGCACGTCGCGCAGGTCCGCCCCGTGGTTCAGCAGGTGCGTGGCGAAGCTGTGGCGCAGGGTGTGCGGCGTCACTTTGCAGTTGATCGCCGCCTGCTTCACGTACTGGTCGATCAGCCGGCGCACGCTGCGGTCGGTGAGGGCCGAGCCGCGCTGGTTGATGAACACGTTCTGGATGCCCGCCCTTATTGCTCCGTCTCGGGACCGTGGCGGTCGCTGCCGGACCTTGAACCAGGCTTGCAGCGCGTCAACAGCGGCGGGAAGCAGCGGGAGGATTCGCTCCTTTCGGCCTTTGCCGAGCGTGCGGAGCGAGCCGCGTGAGAGCTCGAGGTCGTGGAGTTGAAGTTTGACGAGTTCCGAGACGCGTAAGCCCGTGGCATAGAGCAGCTCCAGAATGGCCTTGTCGCGCACGCCGCCCCAGCTCGCCGGGTCGGGCGTGCTGAGCAGCACCGTAACCTGGTTTTCATCCAGAAAACTGGGCAGGTTGCGGGCCAGCTTGGGCGTGCGGAGCATCTTGGCCGGGTTGTCGGTGATTTCGCCGCGCCGGTGCAGGAAACGGAACAGGCTGCGGACGCTGGCGAGTTTGCGTGCAATGCTGCGACGGCCGTAGTTCGCCTCGGACATGCCGGCGAGGTAGGCGCGCAGGGTGAGGTTGTCGACGCCGGTGAGGTCAGCCGCGCCGCGCGAATCCAGGAATTCCGAAAACTGGCGCAGGTCGGTGGCGTAGGCGCGCAGGGACTGTTCGCTGAAGTTGCGTTCAACGTCGAGGTGGTTCAGGAAGCGTTCGATTGTCGCGCGCGGGTCCATGCGTGAGTTCCCGCTTCGACATCGGCAGCCCGGGCGTGAGTTCTTGAGTAAATGTAGGGGCGGGCCCATGTGTCCGCCCTGGGCCGCCACACGGGGCGGTCCCTACGCTTTCACCGCCGTGGCGATGATTACCCCGTAGTAGCGGCGGTTGTCCGCGAATTCGTGGTAGGCCTGGCTGAAACGCTGCAGGCGCTCCGGCGTCTCGAAGGCGTTGTGGAAGATCTCCGCGGCCTGCTCGCCCTCGTCTGCGCTCATGCCCTGGCGGGTGAAGTAGCTGACCACCGCCAACTCGTTGCGCACCTGCCCGAAGCCGGCTTGCTCAAGCGCATCCCACCAGCCGCGCACCACCAGCGGGTGGACCTCGCCGCGCCACACGTCCACCAGGCGCTGCTCCACTTCCGGCGTGGGCGGCTGACGCCAGCACAGCTCATGCAGGCCGATGCGCCCGCCCGGCTTCAGCACGCGGAAGGCCTCCTTCAGCGTCGCCTTGCGCTGCGGCTCGGGTTGGAGGGCAAGCGTGGCCTCGATCATGGCGGCGTCGAAGTGCGCGTCGGCAAAGGGCATCTCCTCGGACTTGCCGATGCGGGCGGTGCTGCGGCGTTTCAGGGCGGGGTCGCCCTCGGTGACCTTTTTCGCTTTCTTCTTTAACCAGCGCCTCGGTGGTGGCGCCCGTGGTCATGGTGGCAAACAGTGCGGTGTTGCCCGCGTGAGGACCTAAGACCAGCAGGTGTTCGTGGCGACCAACATCAAGCATGCGCAGAAGCGCACCGGTCGCATAGCTTCCACCGGGCTTCAGCTCTGTTTTGCCCAAAGAAGCCAGAAAATCAGGGAGTGTGAGTTCCGCGCCCATCGCCATCCATGTCGTATACTATGACTAGTATAACGCAGGAACTGGCCATGGAAACCGAGGCCGATCGCATTCGCTTCCAGCAGCGCGCGGAGTTGATCAAGACCGGCCATGCATGGCGCGCGCCGAACGGGCTGATCTTCGCGTTCCAGAAATTCCTGGCCGAGCTGCCCTGGGGTGAACACGCCCTGGATATCCGGCGCATGCCCACGGTCGAGCGCATTAACAGCCACCGCATGCCTGAACCCGACCTGCACGCGTGGCTGAACGAGTCACGCATCGCCAAGCGCCCGCGTGTGGGCGTATACTGGAGCGCCTTCGAGCCCGTGCTGGTAGTGGAAACCGAATGGGCCCTCAAGCGCCTGGAGTGGCTGGCCGAGTTTCACCCCCTCGGACTGTTCCTGTTCGGCCTCGAACTCGAGGACGACAAGTGGGCTCCTCACTTCGAGGACTGGCTTCAGTATGATGGCCGCTTCAGCTTCACGGCCGTCCGGTGACCCATGGACTATGACTTCAGCTTCCACTCGCGCCGCAGCTGCGTGCTGGCGACGCGCGGCATGGTTGCTTCCAGCCAGCCACTGGCGACGCAGGCCGGCCTCGACGTACTCAGGCGCGGCGGCAATGCTGCCGACGCCGCAATCGCCACGGCCGCCATGCTGTGCGTGGTTGAGCCCGTCAGCAACGGCATCGGCGGCGACTGCTTCGCGCTGTACTTCGACGCCAGGTCGAAACAGGTCAGCGCGCTGAACGGCTCCGGCCGTTCGGCAGCGGGCGCTGACGCGTCCGCCCTGCGCAAGCAAGGACTGAAACAGATGCCGCTGTACACCGGGGCAGCGGTCACCGTGCCCGGCGTGACGCGCGGTTGGGTCGATTTGCTTGAGCGCCACGGCAGCCTGGCCCTGCGCGAGCTGCTGCAGCCGGCGATCGAGACCGCCGAGCGCGGCTACCCGGTGACGGAGTGGATCGCGCACGCCTGGCGGCTGTCCGAAAAAAAGCTGCTGCGCGCCCCCGACTGGCGCAGCGGCGACCGCGACAACGGCCCCGAACAACCCAGCGGTGCTGAGTTGCTGCTCAACGGCCGCGCGCCCGACGCCGGCGAAATCATAAAGCTGCCGACCCTGGCCGCCACCCTGCGCGGCATCGCGGCCGAGGGCCCGGCCTTCATCTACGAGGGTGAGTTCGCGAAAGCCGCGGCCGCGCACGTGCAGCGCTACAGCGGCTGGCTGACGGCCGAGGATTTCGCGGCGCACGAGGGCGAGTGGGTCGAGCCCCTGAATACTGACTACCACGGCGCGAAGCTGTACGAATGCCCGCCCAACGGCCAGGGGCTGGCGGCGCTGATCGCCTGCAACATCGCCAACGCCGCCAACCTGGCGCGCATGGATGAGGCCGAGCGCCTGGCGCGCATGATCGAGTTCATGCGCGTGGGCTTCGAGGTGGCGCAGAAAGAGGTGTACGACCCCAAATGGTCAAAGGTGGACAAGAAGCACCTGTGCGGGCGTGCTTACGGCATCTCGCGGCTGGTGGATATTGACGCGTCAATGGCGTTCAAGGGCCATGTGTTCGGGCGCACCGGCAACGACACGGTGTACCTGAGCGTGATCGACGGCGAGGGAAACGCGTGCTCGTGGATCCAGTCCTGTTACATGGGAACCGGCACCGGCCTGGTGGTGCCCGGCACAGGCGTCAGCCTGCAGAACCGCGGCGCGGGCTTTTCACTCGAGAAAGACCACCCCAACCTGCTGGAGCCGCGCAAGCGCCCCTACCACACGATCATCCCGGCCATGTCCACCCGCGGCGGCGAGCTGCACGCCTGCTTCGGCATCATGGGCGGGCACATGCAGCCGCAGGCGCATTTCCAGGTGCTGACTCACCTGCTGGACGGCATGAACCCGCAGCAGGCCCTGGACGCCCCGCGCTGGCAGCTGATGGGCAGCGGCGCCAAGCTGCTGATCGAGCCGGGTTTCAGCCCCGAGGTGACCAGCGACCTGAAATTGCGCGGTTACGACGTTCACCTGGTGGACGGCTTCGACCGCATCCAGATGGGCGGTGGCCAGGTGATCCTGCGCGACGCCGCAACCGGCGTGCTGACAGCAGGTTCCGACTCCCGCAAAGACGGCTGCGCGGCCGGTTTCTGATCCCCCAAAGGGCGGCAAATCGCCCAATACGCGCATTTTTGCTGAAGTATCGAATCAGTCCCGGTCGTTTAACAATAAGAGGCTGGGAATTGATGAATGAGCCATTGAACATCAGCCGCGACGACGTCACCCGGGCGCTGCGCATTTACTGGAAGCACGCGTTCCCGGTGCAGCTCGGCGTTTGCCCGGTGTTGCCCGACTGGGCCGACCTTACGCTCAATCAGATCCTGCAGCGCTTCGCCGACGAGTCGGAACACAGCGCTCACGCCTGCCGACGCTACGTGCTTCGCCTCGGCAACTACATCTACCCCCACATGAAATTCGCCGTCGAGCAGTGCATCTGGGGCGGCGACTTCTACTTCCTGGCCGACTGCCACGATGACGCGTTGTCGCCGCAAACGTCCGATATTGAGGCCTGGAAAGAGCTGCGCAGCCGCAACTACGCCATCAAGCTCGCCATTGAAGCCGACTGGAAGCGTGACAACCTGCCCACCTTCCTCACCGCCAGCAAACGCGCCACCGGCAGCTTCAAGAAGCCCACCCGCACCAGCAAGCGCATCCTGGTCATCGACGACGAGCCCGCCAACGCCGCCCTCACCGGCGCGATGCTGCGGGCCGAGGGGTTCGGCATCGAGAGCGCAACCTCCGGCAGCGAGGCGCTCAAGCGCGCAAATCGCCAAAAGCCCGACCTGATTGTTACCGATTATGAAATGCCGGAAATGACCGGCCGGGAAGTCGCGGAAAAACTGCGCGCCAACGAGGATACCCGCGAGATCCCGATACTGATCTGCACCTACGCGGACGTCAGCGAGGAAGACCTGCGCCCGGCCGACGCGTTGCTGCGCCGGCCGTTTTCGCAGGAGGACCTGAAGTCCACGGTGGACCGCCTGCTGCAAAGGAGAAGCGCGTCTTGAGCGAGCCGCGCCTGCACATCAAGAAGCCGCTGCGCTACGTGATTCACTGCTCGGGCTGCGGCGAGGAAATCGAGATCTGCCCCGAAGAGCTGGATGACCGGCTCGCGGTCTGCACTCATTGCAACCAGCCCAACCCCACGCCGATCCACGCGCTGCTCAGCGGCCGCCGCCACAAACCGCCGGGCGGGTAGACGCGCGGTTGTCGCTACTCCGGCATGTCGGCGATGCGGTCGTTCCACCAGTCGATGTGGCGGGCGAGGTCGTCGTTTTCGAAACGGTGGCGGGCAGCCTGCTCGCCGGGAGTGCCGGTCAGCTGCTCGAGGCCCTGGAAGCAGCGGTCCATCAGCCCGCGGTCGGTGGCGCTGGTAAAGAACGATCCCTGCACGCTCTGCAGGTCGGAGTAGACGCGCGAGACCACGTCGTGGAGTGCGGCCGCGGCATCGCGCCCGCCGATGGCGATCAGCGTGCTCACCATGGCGGAACGCACCAGGTACTCCGTTTCGTAGGGGCGCCCCATTTCGTCGCGGTCGAAGGCGATGCGGTTGCGCAGGCTCAGGATCGTGTCGTTGCGGCGTTCGTCCATGCGCCCGGCGTAGCGCAGCTTGCCAAGCGCGATGGCGCACTCGATGCGCACCAGCACGTTTTCGTCGGCCAGCGGGCCCAGCAGCCGATCCAGCAGCACTCCCGCGTCCGCGGCGTCGCCCAGTTCGCCGAGGCCCTGCGCCGCGGTGGCGCGCAGGTGCGGGTCGCCGTCGGGCGGGCTGTCGGCTTCGCCGACCAGGATCACGCGCAGGCGCTGGCGCATGCCCTCGCGTTCACCGTCCTGGGCGCGTTTGACGTCGCGGCGCAGGTCGTTGCGCGCTTCTTCAGGCGCGTTGCGGCAGCCGGCCAGGGCCAGCGTCAGCAGCAGCAATACCAGGGCGTATCTGGACATGGGCCGGATTGTCACGCGCAAACGTCGCCCGTCAAGGAGCGTGCGGATCGGGAATGGCATCTTTCCGCCGCTCGCTTATGCAATTCCGGCTGATTTGCCCCGCTGACCAGCCCCGGCGCGTGCGCTAAACTGGGGAGCAATTCCCCGGCTTTCCCCTTGGGGGTCATCCCATGAAATCCTTTTTCCGTGCGGCGGCCGTGGCGTGGACGGTCGGCGCAACCCTGCTGTTCGTGTCGTACCACCCGTCGGCCCAGGAGGGGCCGGCGATGGACGAACCGCAGGTCATTTCACGCGACTACGACGTGCGGCTGCTGGTGCAGAGCGAACTATGGAACGCGCCGCGCACCGGCGCGATCGGCGACGTGCTGGCGCCCGACCGGCTGTTTTTCGCTGACGAAGGCCACGCGGACGATGAGTGGTCGCTGCGCGATTCCGGCGACGAGGCCCGCTGCTGGGAAAGCTCCGAGTACCTCGGCAGCGAGCTTCACGACCTGCTGCAGGAAGCCGATGCAGACCAGAACTGCAGCTTCGACTCCAGCCGCGACAAGCTGACCGTCAGCGCCGACGAGACCGCCCACAAGGTCGTCAAATGGGCGCTGGACGCCCTCCACGAAGTGGCGCGCGCGCGAGTCAGCATGGTGGTCTACCGCCTCAAGGATGACGCGCAGCTTCCCGCACCGGCGCTGGCCAGGGCGGACGTGCCGGGCTGGGCCAAGGGCGCCCGCTTCGTGGGCACCTTCGCCGGCGGCCTGGCCGAGCCCTTCGTGTTGCAGCAGACCCAGCACCGCAGCTACGTGGCCGACTACGACGTTTCCCTCGCGACCGAGGCCTCGATCGCGGAGCCGCGCGTCAACGACCTGCACACCGGCGAAGAGTTCGTGCTGGGCGCAGTCAGCCTTTCCGACGGGCGCCTGTGGGTACAGGGCTGGCACGCGGCCATGAAGCTGAACCAGATGCGTTCCGCCACCACCGACGCCGGCGGCATCGAGCTGCCGGAAGTCAGCTACTCGTTCGCGCCCGTCTCGGCCGTGATCGAGAACGGCGGCGCGGCGGTGATCGACGCCGGGCCGGCGGGCAAGTTCCTGGTGCGCGCCGAGTGCGATCGCGTGGTCCGCAACCACGAACTGCTGCTGGACAACGGCAACACCCTGCGGCTGATCAACTGCGTGGGCAGCATGCGCGGCCACGGTCTGGGCGGCTTCTGGTTGATGAATCCGACCAGCAGCGCGCTGATGGAGGACTCACTGTTCCCGCAGGTGATCCTGGAAGACATCGAGGACGGCCCCTACCTCGACGCCGCCTGTGGTATCTCTGACCAGCTGGCCGAGGCCGGGATCCAGTCCCGCTCATTCGGTCCGTTCCTGGGCGTGGCGCTGCGGATGGCCGTCAACGACCCGGAGTATGAGCAGGTGAATGCCAGGCTGAATGCCATACCGGTGGCACCCGAGAGCGTGGGCGTGCGCATCACCGCCTACGAGGTGAAGGACGACGCGGCCCTGCCGGCCGGCGTGCTGAACGGCCGGCCAAGCGCCGCCGACGTCGCCGAGGTGAAAACTCTGGCGGGCGGCAAGGCGCTGTTCGACCGGTTGTCGATGAACCTGCTGCGCCAGCAGGTGGACCACTTCGAGGTAAAGCTGGCCACCCACCTGCGCGACTATGACTCGCATTCAGCCACGGGCGTGACCGCACTTGACCCGCAGGTCGGCACCCTGGTGCTCGGCGAGCAGATCCGCTGGCAGGCCCGCAGCGCCGAAGACGGCCGTCTGCGCCTGGAGGTGCGCTCCGGCATCACCGTGGGGGGTGAGCAGTTCGAGAAAGTTGCCGTGGGCAACGACGGGCTGACAGTCGAGCGCTCCCACAGCGCGCTGACCCAGGCGCGCCTGGCCGACGAGCTCGCGGCCGGAGAGCGCATGGCCTGCGTAAGCCCCGGCGCGGGCGCCGACGGCCGGCTGGTGGTGATCGTGGTGGAACGGCTGAAGTAGCGGCAAGTCAATGCCCAGCCCGCAAGGGCTGGGATATGCAGTCGCATCGAAGTTCGAACGCGCAGGCCGGAAACATCGTGGTTCAGCGGGTCGCACGTCAAGACCCAGCCCCGGCGGGCTGGGTTTTGATTTAATCAGCCGTCGATGGCCTCGAGGTTCTTGATGAACACGGTGCGGTGGAAGCTTTCGGCGCGCTCCACACCCTGGGCTTCCCAGAAAATCCTGACCGTCACGAACAGCTCCTGGGGCACGTCGATACCGCGTTCGTAGCGGATCTCGTAGCGGTAACCCCTTCTGCGCGGGATCGGGTAACGGAACCGCCCGGTGCTGTCGGGCTCGAACCAGTCGTCCACGCCGTTGGCGTTGACGTCTTCCGACAGGTCGGGGCGCCCGTTGCGGTTGTGGTCAAAATAGTAGATGTCGTAGTTGGCCGCGATGTCGTCAAAGATGCTGCCGGCCATCACGGCCGCGGTGGTGTTGTCCACGGCGCGCTTGTGGTTGACCAGGCCCACGGCAAAGATCGCGTACACGCCCACCACGCCCAGCAGCAGGATCGAGAGCGCCATCAGGATTTCGATCAGGGTAAATCCGCGGCGGGTGACACGAACACAGGCAGGACTGCCTGTGCCTCGGAAACAGCGAACTACCAATAACCAATTTCCAATTACCAATGAACCCACACTGCGGGCTGAATTGGTCATTGGTAATTGGTTATTGTTCATTTGCTGTTCGCTCATTTCGTTACGGGCAACTGGATCACCCTTTGAAACGCTTCCCCGCCCAGCACGATCGAGCCCGCCGCGTGGCGCTGCGCCCTGGTGCCCAGCGCGGCCCGGGCGCATGAGCCGAGCGTGCGCCCCGCGCGCGAGCCGTAGGCAATCAGCTCACCGTTCACGCGCAGGTAGGCGCTCTGGGAGCGCACGTCGGGGAAGCCGTCGGCGTCCTCCACGAACACCGAGGTGTCGCCGACGGACAGCTCGCCCGTCAGGGTGCTCTCCGCGCGCAACTGCCCCTCGGCCGCGACGATCAGCGTGAGGCGCAATGCTCGCGGCAGCACGTACTTGCCCTCGCTGATGCGCTGGCCGATCGACCAGCTGGTGACCGGGCCGCCGGGCCCCGCGTACCAGCTGGTGGTGCGATCCCAGTCGTCCCAGCACTCCACGCTGAAAGCCAGCACGTTGTCCGCCACCAGCTCGAACTGGTCCCACAGCGGCTCGCCGCCGATGGCGAACATCCCGTTGGCATCCTGCATGTCGGCAATGGGCGAGAGGTCGTCGGCGTCGCTGTTCTGGTACTGCTGGCACCAGGCCGCCACCCTGGTGATCAGCCCGTTCTGCACGTCGGGCGGTGAGCGCTCGGCGCGGTACAGCCTGGTGCCGCCGCGCACGGGCTCGAGCAGGTACACCACCTCGATGTTGCCGTGGCTGGCGCGCATGGGCTCGCGCACGTTGCGCCCGCTGAAGTCGCCGCCGTAGCCCTGCGCCGCCGCCCCGCGCCCGGCGTCGTAGCCGGCCAGCGTGGTCTGCTCTTCGCCCCAGGCGCGGGTGAAGGCGATCATCTGACGGCCGAACGGATCCTCCATGATCAGGAAGGCGGGGTCGTCCTCCGGGCCCGTCGGGGTGCGCGGGCAGGCCGACGATCTGGCTGAAGTCTTCCTGCGCGACGCGCAGCACGGCCTGGGCAGTCTCGAACTGCTGGCCGCGCGCGGAGCCGATACGGGTCATGGTAAGTGCGCCGCGCAGGAAACCGATGATCATCACGCCCAGGATCAGCAGGATGCCGACGGCAACCATAAGCTCAATGAGCGTGAAGCCGCGGGCGGCGCCTTTCCTGACCCGGTTGCGCTGCGGCTTGCGATGCTGCCTTGAACAGCGAATTACCAATAACCAATTACCAATTACCAATGGGCCCTCATCCGGGGCTGAATTGGCAATTGGTAACTGGTTATCGTTCATTTGCTGTTGCTGTTCTTTCCGTTGCCCTTCCGGCCGCCGGTCTAGCGTTTTTTCTTCGTGCCTGATCACGCGCGTCAACTGGTTCAGCGTCACTTCCGCTCCCTGGAACTGCAGTGTGGTCTTGTAGTCCTCGTTACTGAAGGCGTTCTGCTTGAAGTAGAAGTACACCCGCCACTCGATGCGTTCGGCCCGGATGCCCCCCGGCGAGTCCGGGAACTGCGTCAGGTCCTCGGTCTGCTGGTACAACGTGCTGCCCAGGTCCTCGGTGTTACGCAGGCCGGGGTCGAACTCGAAGGCGTACAGGCCGCCGCTGCGGTTGGTGGGCACGCTGCCCCACTCGGGCAGCGGCTTGCCGCGTTCCTTGAAGCGCAGCACCAGCCGCGCGCCGATGGCGTCGCTGTGCCGCGCCATGTCGGCCAGCGGCGCGAACTGGATGCGCCACTTGAACTGCGTGAACACCGAGTTGCGGAACGCCGCCGAGCCCTGGAAATAACTGATTTCCGGGCTTTCCGCGCCGGGCACTCCCTCCGTGGCGGAAGTGTGGAACGGACCGTAGCTAACGCTGCCGGTGTCGCGGCTGCGCGTGCTGTGGTAGCCGGGGAACCAGTCGGGGAAGCGCACCGGCTGGTCGATGAACAGCGCCCGCGTGCTGTAGTTCATCGCGCGCGTGCCGTAGGCGCCGCGGAACAGCGCCTGCGGGTCATCCGGGTTGTTGTACATGCCGCAGTTGATGTTGCCGGTGCGGATCATGTTGCCCGGGTTGTTGGGATCCGGCTGCTGCAGCTCCTGGTAACGCTGGTAACCCAGGATCTCCGTCTGACCATTCTCCTCCTCGACGCGGATGAAGCCGTAGGGCCGGAAGGTCTCCTCCCCAGGATGGTCTGGATCGCACTGGTGTTGGCGCTGCCGGCGCCGCTGGGGCGGCCGATGCGCAGGCTGGCCATGTTCATGATGGGCGTGCCCCCGGCATGGGCCTCGACGGTCGAGCCCAGGATGCCGCGCGTGACGTCAAGCAGCCAGAAGGTGTTGATGGTGTAGGTCTGGCCGGTGCTCGGGTTGGTGACCTGCACCTGGCGCACCTCGGTGCCGCGGTAGGCCACCAGTTCGTTGTCGATGCGCACCACGCCCATGTTGGGGGGCAGCAGCGTGTTGACCTCGAGATCCTGGCCGTTGGCGGGCAGGGTGTCGGTCATGTCCCCACCAGCCGGAAGTTGCCCTTGGTGTACATGCGGAACTCGAACGAGTCGAAGTCGCCGCTGTTGTTCAATCCGGCGCCCTGTGAACTGCCGTCCTGGGTGCGCGGGTCGGCGCCCGCGAAGGTCCAGGTAGTGGGCAGCTCGACGGGCAGCTCGCCGGTGGGGAACTTGCACAGGTTGGTGTTCTGGTTCCAGGCGTTGCCGTTGTTGGGCGGGAAGTCCACCCGCACGTGGTCATCCAGCCCGCAGATGTACTGCCCGGCGTTGCCGGTGTTGGGCGCGGGCAACTGGCCGGCGGCGTTGGCGGCGCTGAAGGCGAACCAATCCACCTGCAGGTCGGCCAACGGGCGGTGGCGCCGTATCTGGTGCTGCTCTTTGTTGGCGTTCTGGCCCTGCACGAGGGTGATGATGTCCGTTTCACCGGTCACGACCGTGGTGCCCAGGGTGGGCAGCACGCGGGCGGCCGCCATGTGACCCGCCACGCCGGTGCCCATGGCGCCGCGCCAGGGCGCGAACGGGGTGGGCGTCTGGGTGTCGCTGAGGATGCAGCGGCGCGCAAAGATCGTGAGGCGCGAGAAGTCCGTGTAGAACAGGCTGGGGAACAGGTTGTCGTCGGCGCCCGCGGGCGTATTGCCGGCGGCGTCGATGCCGCTGTCCGGGTTCCAGACCCCGTTGTAGAAGAACCACTCGCTGTCGATCTGCACCACCGAGCGGCTGTGGTAGCCGGCCGCCGCGTCCACGTCGATGCTGAGCGGCATCACCACGCTGCCCAGCGACAGGAAGTTCACGATGTTGGCGTCCACCGGGTTGCCGGGCGCGGGCGTGATCAGCCCGCTGTAAGCGCCCAGGAAGTGCCACCAGGTGTTGGGCGGCTTGCGGTTGAAGTTGTGGTCGTAGCGCGCCAGCACGCGCAGGCCGGCGGCATCCACGCCGTCGTAGGCGACATACTCCATTTTCAGGGCGCCCAGCCGCAACTGCGGCGGGTTACTGTTCAGGTTCGGCACGGGCGAGGTCGTGGGGTCAGCCACGCCGTGAGGTACCGGATACAGCCCGTTGCCCACCGGTGGCGTGTTGGCGTCGCCGTCGTCGGCCCAGTTGGGGTAGGCATCGCCGGCCGGCACGCCGGGCGTCTGGCCGGGCGGCATGTAGTCGATCCAGGCAAGGCCGATCACCGCCACGATGCCGCGCTCGGGGATGCCATCGTAGCTGTCCAGCGGCAGGTGGTACGGGTCGCCGCCGCGGGTGTCGTCGCCGGCGCCGGGGAAGCCGGCGTCGGGCCCGAGTTCAGTGGGGCGGTAGTAACTGGCCTGGTTGGTGCCCTGCTTGTTCACGCGGTAGAAGGCGCGTGCGCCCAGGTTGCTGTTCAGCAGGCCCTGGGTGCGCGGCAGGTTCGGGAAGCGCGGCACGTCCACGTTGTTGCTGCCGGCGTTGTAGGCGCGCAGCCCGTCGCGGTAACCGAACACCGTAAGCTTGCTGCCCTGGGGGTGGAAGCCGGCCACGGTGCCGCGCGCGCCGCGTCGCAGGTTCTGCAGGGCGAAGCCGTTGTTGCCGTTGTACTCGATGGCCTCATTGCCGATCACGATCACGCCGCGATCGGGGAATCCGCCGACGTCCTGGTTGTCGATCGGCAGGTCGAACGTCACCTGCCCGCCCAGCAGCGGGTCTTCCAGGTCCTGGCGCAGGTTGGTGGTCAGCGTCAGCCAGGCGCCGTTGGGCTGGCGGAAGGTGTGGTTCACCACCGGCCGGATCTGCACGCCGCCCGCGGTGGCGGCGGCGTCGCCATCCAGCAGCAGGTTGATGTGCGAGAGCTCGGTGCCCTTCCAGTTCAGGTTCATGTGGTACCAGTCGCGCGGCCGGAAATGCGCCGGGTCCAGCTCGAAGCGCAGCTCGGTGTAGGCTTCCTGCAGCGTGCGGTCCTTGACGCGCAGCACCAGCCCGCTGTTCTGGCCGCTGAGCCGGTATGCCCCGCGCCGGTCGCCCCACCACAGCAGGCTCATGCGGTTGCTGTGCTCCTGCTCCGCGACGTCGAACAGGTAGTGGTTCTGGGCGTGGTCGTCCCAGTGCGGCCGATACCAGAAGCTGAACATGCCGGCCTCGAGGTTTCCCGCCTCGTAACTCGAGTTCGGGGTGGGCTGTGCGGTGATCACGTTGCTGTAGAATTTCTCGGGGCGCTGCTGGTCATTCGCCAGGTTCCAGACGTTGTGCGCCTGCGGCCCGGTCCAGGGCGGGGCGCGCCAGGCGCGGCTCAGCCGCTCGTCTGCCAGGTAGCGCAGGTAGGGCAGCTCCAGCAGGCCGATGGCCCGCCCGCCCAGGTCGCTGTCGGTGCCGGCGGGATGCAGCTGCAGGATGTTGCCCTGCCCGATACGCAGCTCGGACTGCAGCTGCTGGTAGGTGCGCCAGCTGAAGGTCTGCTCGCGGTCGCTGCCGATCTGCACCCATTCGCGGAAGGCGTCGCGTGCCATGGCGCCGCCGCCCGGCTGATAGCGCGTGGCAAACGCGTCCACGGTGTAGACGTCCAGGCTGTCAAAGCGGAACTGCGCGGTCACCGTGCCGGTATTCACGGCCGCATAGGGATAGCGCTGCTGGTTGGCGAAGATGCCGATCTGCTGGGCGTTGATGGGCGGGTTGGGGTCCTTCGACAACCGGGTCAGCAGGGTCAGCAGGTCGTCGAGATCGGTAAACGGCTGCGCATTGCGGGTGCGGGCCAGGATTTCGCCGGCTATCTGGTAGGCCTGGGCGCGCGAGATCGGCATGTTGCCGGCACTCTGGCCGCGCGGGCCCACACCGTGGAACACGGCCGCCAGGGTGTCCAGGTTGGCGGTGTTGATGTTGATGCTCGCGCGCTCGGCCACTTCGATCACCCAGGCCTCGTTCGGCCCGATTTCGACGTCGCCCTTGACGAAGATGTGCAGGGTGCCGAGCTGGGCCGGCACGTTCAACCGGCCCGGTTGCCCCCGCCCCGACACAAACACGACCCCCAGCACGCTGAGCTGCGGGAATGTCAAACGGCGCAGGCGCACCTTGCTGCCGACGCCGATGCCGCCGTACTGAGCGATGTTGTTCTGGACGTTGGTGATGCGGCGAGGGTCGCCGGGCACGTAGTAATCCTGCTGCACGCCGATCTGATCGTCGTACCTGACCAGCAGGAAGTCCTTGCCGCTTTCGCCCATGGGCACCATGTCGCCGCCTACCACCACGTGCGGGTAGCTCCAGCCGCCGTCGAAATGCTCGGTGGGGCTGATCACCGTGGCGTTTTCCTCCAGCCATTGGGTGGTGACCGGGTCGAGCCCCTCGGGCCAGCCGTCCATGCGGGCGCCGAAGTTGACGGGGCCCTTGCTGAAGTCCGGGTTGAACCAGCGGTCCATCTCCGCGATGCGCCGCACGTCGGCCACCGTGTTGAACAGCGCGGGGGTTGACCCGTCAAGAGAACGCATCCACGACCAGTACGCGATCTTGTAGGCCGTGGGCGTGGTGACGTACTCGCCGGCCTTGACCATTCGCTCCACGCCGCGCCACTCGAACAGGGCGTTGACGGGATCCGCGCCGTTGTAGACCGGGTTGGGCACGCAGCCGTACAGCACGTTGCCGCGCCGGTAGCTGTACGAGAACAGCTGGTGGTCGATCACCACGTAGCCGCCGGCGAAGGTGCTGTCCTGGATGTCGTCGTAGGGCGTCAGGAAGCTCGCGTCCTCAAGCACAATCTGCTCGTAGACGCCGCCCGTGGCTGTCACGTTGGCCTGCACGGTGCTGGCGCCGATCAGGTTGCCGATGGTCGCCACGGTGGCGAAGTTCAGGTTGATCTTGCCGGTCTCGTCCTGCACGTTCATGCCCAGCACGCGGCTGCGCGGGTCTTCCACGCGGAACAGCGGGTTGCCGTCGCTGTCCAGCAGGCCGGGGAAGACGCCCTGCTGCTCGAGGTCCACCAGCAGGTCGATCACCGACTCGTCGTAGCTGTCCAGGTACGGATTGTCCGCGTCGGTCACGTCCGAGGGCTGCATGGCGTACCAGCGCGCGAATTCATTGAGGCGGTTGCGCTGGTTCAGGCGCGCGTAGGCGTGGTCGGCGCCCGTGCGGGTGATGATGCGGGTCTGCTCGCCGCCCAGGCTGGCCACGCTGGTGCCCTCCTGCTGCGACATCAGGAACGTGAAGCTGACGGCCAGCACCAGCAGCAGCGCCAGGATGGTCATCACCATCATCAGCGCGGCGCCCTTGCGTGATCGGCGGTTGGCTCTCATGGCGTGTTCCCGGGGGCTTTGGGCGGGGCGGCGGGCGGGGGTTCCCATGAAAACGGTCGACGTAGTCCCAGGTCACGGCGCCCAGCGGGTGGATGGTGACCACCATGCGCACGATCTCGCCGTCGTCGACCGCGATCAGGTGGATGTACGCCGCGCCCGCGTGACGCGCGGGATCCAGCTTGCCCGAGGTATCGAAGTGCACGTGCACGATCGCCGGCACCGGCCCGTCCGGCAGGCCCGGCGGCGGGGCCGGCGTGCTGCCGCCCCCCGTGGTGGGCCCGCCCGAGGGCGGCTGTGCCTGCCAGTCGTAGATTTCCTCGGCGGCGCCCTCGGCCTCAAGCTGCGGCGAAACCCCGGGCGCGATCAGCTGCACCGCCCCAGGTCCAAAGTCTGGCTGCTGATCAGGCTGTTCAGCTCGAAGTTGTCGATGCGGCAGGGCACCCCGCCGATGCGCGCGTCAACGCCCATGGCACTGGGCACGCTGAAGCCGACGTCGGGCAGTTGCCCCTCGTTCACGCGCCCGTCGACGTAAATGCTGACGCCGTAGCGGCTGGTGGCGATCTCGACGGTGCACCAGCGGTAGAGGGCCACCCAGCTGTCCGAGGTGGCGGTGACGCCGCCGCTGCTGACCGCCAGCTTGACCGCGTTGTCGCGCGACGCGGCAACGCTGATGCTGAACACGCTGCCCATGGTCACGATGTTCCCGGGCGCGCCCGCCAGCGGGAAGAAGTCGAATGACACCGCGATGCCTTCGTAATCGCCGGCCACGTCGTAGTGGTCCATCCATGGCACGGTGAAGCTTGCATGACTGTCCGGCAGCTCCAGCGCCGCGCCGTCGCGCAGCAGGTAGGTGCGGCTGGCCTGGATCAGCGCGCCGGCCGACGGCACGCCGATCACGTTGCCGCTGCCCACGGTGTTCTGCTGGCCGTCGAAGGCGAAACTGACCAGCCTGCGACGTGCCAGCGCCACCACCTGGTCGTTGCGGTAGTCCAGCACCAGTTCGCTGTGCACCTTGCGGATGCTGCTGTTCTGGCGCACGTTCGTGACCATGGCGCGAATGCCGCGGACGCTGCGCTCAATGGCCGGGCCGGTGGCGCCCGGGCCCAGGAAGGTGGCAAACAGCAGCACGGCCACGATCAGGATCGAGATCACGACCAGCAGCTCCAGCATCGTGAAGCCGGCGCGCGGATGACGGATGTTGACTGGCGGCACGTTCATACAACACCGGCCGGGGGGCGTAGGTGGTGCGCGTTAATACGGAAAGAAGCGCGCGGGCCAGTGTCGCAAAAGTAGGTTTCGATTCAAGTTGGGCGGGAACGCGGGTTTGTTGTTCCGCACGCGGCCGTGAGGGTTGCGCGAACAGGCGAAAGCAACGGCGTCCGGCCGGACCGGACCGTTGCCGCACTTGCACGCCGGAAGGCTGCGTTTACAATGGTCGCGCTTACTGTGGTGTTCGCCAGGCTGACGCTAAAGTTTGCGGCGCCGATGAACGTGCACGGGGAGGACAATCTCGCCCTGTCAAAATTCAAGCCCTCCCACTTCGATGAGGGACGGGTTGGACAGGTCGGAAACCACCCACCTTGCTCATACAGGGTGCACAAACTGTCCAGCGCAGCGGCACTGACGGTTCGCTGAAAAGAAGACGGGTCCGGGCCGAGTGCACGGCCCGTTTTCGTTTAACCTTGCAGCGGCCAGTCTCGCGCTGCGCTTGACGCGAGACTATCGCCGTCAGGATGGGCAATGAACGCACGCGAAGAGCGCTTCCACGAACTTCCCATCGAACGCTCGCCTCTTCGCGTGACAGCCTTCCTTCGCTAACCTTGCCGTCATGAGACTGCTTACCGCCTGCCTGTTGCTTGCCCTGGCCGCACTGGCCGTCACGGCTGAGGACGTGCCGGATTCGGTGATCGCCGTCGCCGACGGACGCGCCACCGTGAAGCCCTTGTGCACGCTGGATTATCGCGGCATCACCCGCTCCAGCGCGCTGCAGTACTGGCAGGGCGCTTGGTGGACGCTGAACGACGGCGGCGACGGGCCCATCCTGTACCGCAGCAAGACACCCGACTTCGTAAGCGCCCAGCCGCTTGAGGTGCCGGGCGCGAAGTGCGTCGACTGGGAGGCGCTGGCCGTGCTGGGCGACGACCTGCTGCTCTGCGACATCGGCGACAACCGCCTCGAGCGCAAAGACCTGATGGTCTACCGCGTGTCCTGGGACGCGACGTCCGCCAGGCTCAAGACCGCGGCCGTCTACCCCATCGCCTGGCCCGACGGCCGCCACAACGCGGAGGCCGCCGCCGTGATCGACGGCAAGCTGCACGTCTTCCCGCGCCGCGGCCGCCTTGACGCCTACACCGGCGTCTACCGCTTCAACGAGTTGAAGGAGGGTGAGCTCAACACAGCCGAGCTGGCCGGCAAACTGGAGCTGGATGAGCGCGTCCAGATCACGGCCGCGGATTACGACGCCGCGAATCAGAAGCTGCTGCTGCTCAGCTACACGCGGCTGTACGTCTTCACCAGGCCGGAAGGCGCGCCGGAGCGCAGCGTGCGGATCTACGCCCAGCGCTGCGAGTCGCTGTGCCTGCACGAGGGCGCGCTGTTTTACGGCAATGAGCAGGGCCAGTTGTTCCGCGTGAACGACTTCCTGGACAGCAAGCATGAAAGCCTGCTGCCGGCCGCGGTGAACGCCGAAGTACCGGTCGAGCAGCAAGGCGTTGAGCCCGACGGCACGGGCGAGGCCTGGCAAAAGGGCGCTTTCGAGCTGCGGCTGCAGGGCCTGGGCGAGGGCGAGTTCCTGCGCTGGAAGGTGTGCGGCGCGTACCTGATGGTGGCGGGCGGGATGCGCTACGACGTGTTCAGCTCAAGCAGCGAACACGGGCCGCGCCGGGGCTCGGCCCTGGTGCTGATGTTCTCGAGCAAAGACGGCGACTTCCTGGAGGGCGACGAGACCCACCTGTGGCTGGGCGACAACGGGGTCACCGGGGTGGACGCCTGGACGCTGGGGATGCAGGACTTCTCGCTCAAGCCGCTGAAGGGGGCAAAGGCGGCCGGCAAGGTGCGCGACCGTTACTGGAGCTTCGAGTACGCGATCCCGCTGACGGCGATCTTCGGCGAGGGCAAGCTGCCGGAGAAGTTTTTTCGCCAATGCCTGGGGCTACAACCTGAAAGGCCGCGACGAGCCGCGCCTGGCCGGCGAAAGCTTCGGCTGCTGGGCCAACCCGTACACCTGGGCCGAGGTAGCGGTGAAGTAACAGAGGCCAGAGGTTGGAGACCAGAGGCCGGGGGATTGCCTTCGCGGCGCCTCCCCGGCCGATCCGATCCCTGCCACTGACCAGACCTATTCCGCGTCGTAGCTGGGCAGCACCTGCTCGATGGTCCCGGTTTCCGGGTCCATGGCGTACAGCACGTCGATCGCGTAGTTGTTGCGCGCCTTGCGGCTCAGCACCGCGACCAGCACCAGGTCCTTCTCGGCCAGTGAGCTGGAAAGCTTCCATTCCAGGTTGGTCGAGGCGCTCAGGTTCTCGTTGGCCTTGTTCTCGCCGCTCACCAGCTCAAAGCTCAGGCGCACGCGGCTGGTGCTGGAGCCGTCGGCGTCCTTCATTTTGATGGTGCCGCGGTTGTCGCCCTGGCGCCCGTTGTAGGCCTGCTCGAAGACCTGTTCCTTGTTGGTGGGCACGCCGTCGTCGTTCAGCCAGACCTGGTGCACGCGCAGGCGCACGTTCTCTTTGTCCCAGGATTCGTCGTAGTTGGTGGCGACCAGTGCGACACGCACGTGGGTGGCGTCTTCACGCGGCTTGACCGACTCGATCACCGGCTTCGGCATGCCGCCGCAGCCCGCAACCAGCGCACCAATGCACAGCACAAACAGGGTAGCCAAGAGCCTCATGTGTTCTCCATTTCCACGTTGCCAGCGACACGAACGAGTTTGCCGAAAAACCCCGCAGACTTCCACTGTTCTAGGTAGACCGATCATGAAGAGCCCGTGTGGATTCACCGCGAAGGGCCGCCAAGGGCCGCGAAGAAAGGCATAGGCCACGCGGGGGCGCCAAGATCTTCCCGCATGTTGCATGCTGCCCCGTCGAACAAAGGCGATGGGCCACAAAAACACCAAAACACGAAAGGCAACGCCACAAAACGCTTTCATTTTCGTGGCCGTTCTTTCGTGTTTTCGTGGCCCCAATCCCATCGGCCGCTGCCGGCCCAACTTCGCGAAGCTTGTCACGCCGTCGCGCCGCCAGACGGCATCAGCAGTTCTTCGCGGCCCTTGGCGGCTCTTCGCGGTTGCCCCGCTTTTTCTGCACCCTTAACACGCGGCCGCGGACTACACTTCTGCCATGTCGTTGAAGCTGAAAGTCATCATCGCGGCCGTGACGCTTTCCCTGCTGGGTATCGGCCTGTTCGTGTCGTTCATGATTGCCACGCGCCTCGAGACCTACGAGGTCGAGCGCGAAATCGTGGACCGCCCCAAGCCCCGCGACCTGCTGGCCGACGACAAGCTGGAAGACAAGCAGCCGGCCTTCGACCCCGAGCTGATCGACACCCGCCCCTTCGGCCCCGTCGACAACCGCTGGCAGATCAACGCCAGTGCCGCCGTGATCCGGCTGGACGTGGCCGACATCCGCAGCGACGAGCACGAAGCCCTGCAGCGCCTGTACCCGGATTACGCCGCCGCCGCCAAGGCACTGCGCGGCGCGGGTTTCGAGGTGCTGCCCAGCGTCAACCTGCTGGGCGGCAAGGCCAAGCAGTTCGACGACGGCCTGTACGCGGCGATGGACCAGTACATGGTCCAGAACGGCGAAGAGGGCGTGCGCGACATCGAGCTGTGCGTGCGCCAGGTGCTGACCGAGCTCAACCCGACCGGCGAGGCCTACGCCTGGCTGTTCGCGAGCCTCGAGGTCGGGCGCTTCATCACGCCTGAAGAACACCAGCGCCGCCCGCGCCAGGTGGACCGCTTCGTGGAAGCCTTCCTGGCCGACGAAGCGCAGTCGCGACCGGTGGGCTTCTACACCTGGAACGAGAACCTGGTGCGGGTGTTCCAGTTCCTGCGCTACCTGCAACAGCCGTTTGCCACGCGCGAGGGAACGCCCCAGCTGCTGGCCAACGCGCTTGCCCGCAACAGCCAGGCGCGCGAGCAGTACACCCGCATGCTGGAGTTCTACGCGCACCTGACCAACCCCTTCGACAGCCTGTCGCTGCTGCCACTGACCGACGAGTTATACAGCGGCAAGCCCCTGGCCGACGTCGCCCGCGCCGTCGGCGTGCGCAAACCCTTCGTTTCGTTCCTTCCATATTCGGACAGCAAGGAAACCTCCCTGTTCGACCGCCTCTACCCGCGCGGCCTGCCACCCACGGCCGACCTGATGGCGGACCTGATCAACGCGATCCGCAGTGGCGAGCTGGACCTGAAGCCGGGTGAAACCAGCGGCTGGTACGACTACCAGCTGTACGCGCTGGAAAGCCTGGTGCTGCCGGAGAAGGGCGAGGGCAACGACAAGCTGCTGCTGACGAAGAAGTACAAGCTGCGCCTGCTGGAGGCTTTTAAAGCCATGGTCACCAAGACGCGCGAGACGCACATCCGGCAACTTAGCGAGGCCGTCGGCAGCGCCGCTGCGCCGCCCGAAGAAGGCCTGGCCCCGCGCCTGCGTGTTGAACCCAACCCCAGCTACTACCTGCGCATCGCCCGCAGTTACGCCTTCATCCAGAACTTCCTGGAGGCCAACGTGCAGGACCTCAACTCCATGCCCGGCTTCCGCGCCGAGGGCAACCGCGGCAAGCCCCTGGGCGAAGAGCTGGAGTCCATGCGCCTGCTGTTCTACGGCCTGTACTTCGTGAGCTGCGAGGACATCGGCCACAAGCCGCAACTGCTGGAGGGCGAAAACGCCGACCCCGACTACACCCGCGCCATCGCCGCCGACTGGCTGAAGAGCTGGGAGACAGACCCGGACCTCGCCGTGGACACACGCGTGGCTGTGCCGATCTATCGCGATCAGGTGGTCAGCCGCTTCTGGTGCACGCTGGGCGTACGGCCGATCCAGCTGCAGGCAGACTACGCGCGCCGCCCAAGCTGGCGCCCCCTGCCTGCCGCGGGTGAGCAGCCCCAGCCCTGGCAGGAGCTGGAGAGCTACAAGGTAATGCGCGGCGAGTGGGTGATCCTGGGTGACGATTTCGCCGAGGTGCAGAAAGGGGCGCGCGCGACACTGGCCCGCAACGAGCTGCGCCAGGCCTGCGACCAGGGTGCCAGCAAAGAAGAGATCATCCAGGCCCTGCAGAAGTAGCGGCACGGCCCGGGTGCACGGACAATCCTGCCGCGCACGGCGACACTGCCGCGACAAACCATCCATGATGCTATCCTCAGCCCATGCTCGAGTTCGCCCGTGAGCGGTGGCTGTGGCTGTTCCTGCTGGTCGGCGTGTTCTACGTCGCCTGGTGGTTCGCGCGCCGCTACCGCACACAGCGCGTGACCTACGGCCTGATCTGGCAGCGCGTCGCCAGGCGCGTGCTGCCCCCGGCCCGGAAACGCATGCTGCGCACGGTGCTGACCCTGCTGGTGTCGGGCGTGATGCTGGGTGCCATCGTGCTCAAGGCCGCCGGCCTGCAGCGCCCGGCCGCCGAGCAGCCGGCGCCCTTGCTGGTGTTCATCCTGCTGGACAACTCGCCCAGCATGCGCGCCCGCGAGGGCGACCAGACCCGCCAGCAGCTTGCGGCCCAGCGCGCCCAGCAGATCGTGGATGCCATGGGTGAGCACGATCGCGCCATGCTGGCCTGGAAGAAAGACGGCCGCCTGCTGCTGGGCCCCTGGCTGAAGCCCGGCGACAAGGTGGGCAACCCGCAACCCGTGGATCTGGTCGAACCACCGCGGAGATCAAGCAAACCGACTTGAACGCGATACCGGCGCCTCCCGACCTGCCCGCAGAGCCAACTCCGTACCGCATCTCCATTGAATTGAGCGACTACACATTTTTCTCAGCGCGCAACGTCTTCACTAATCTGGAACTCCTGGAAACAGCGAAGCTGCCCCGTAGGCTCCAGCAAGCCGGAGTTTGGTTCCGGGAGCTGGGCGTTGCGGCGACGAGGGAGGCAATCGGCCCCGCACGGATCACCGATCGGATCCTGTCCGCGGCGTACATCCCGCCCACGCCCGGGGACGGCACGGCCGGCGCGATTGTGCTGACCACGCGCAAGGGCGGTACCGTAACGGCCCGTGAACTCTCGACCGGTAAGACGCTGGACGTGGCGCTGGATGCGACTACCGGCGCGCAGCGCGTGGTGCTGCCGATCCAGCCGGAGCCTCTGCGCGTGCGCATCGCGCTGGCCGCGCCCGACGCGCTGCCGGAGGACGACGCCATCACCGTAACCCTCGACCCGCCGCGGCTGGCGAGCGTGGCCCTGTGCTACCCGGCCGCCGACGGCGAGCCCAACCCCATCCTGATGGATGCCCTGCGCGGCCTGCTGCCCGGCCGTGAAGTCACGCCGGTCGCGATGCCCGGCAGCGCCGTGCAGGCCGACCTGCTGGTATGCGACCGCGTGCTGCCCGGCGACTACGACGCCCGCTTCCTGCTGTGCTTCGGCGTGCTGCCGGACGCCGACGGTGTTGTCGATCCACCCGCCGAGGCCGAGCCCAACATGCAGTTGCGCATAGAGCCGCCGGCCGAGGCGGGCTTTGAGGTGCCGGAGCTGACGCTGCTTTCCGCGCGCGAGGCACTGCCCCTGCGCGATGGCCACCGCCTGCTGCCCCTGGCGGCGCTGCTGGACGGGCGCGCGCTGATTGGCGTACGGCACGGGGCGAACGAGCTGCTGTACTGCGGATTCGTGCCGCACCAGAGCACGCTGCTGCAGGAGCCGCCGGGACTGCTGCTGCTGATGCGCTGGCTGAACGCTGTGCAGGCCGGCCCGCGCCAGAAGCTGCCGCTGTTCGTGAACGCACGGCAGGAAGCGGAGTTCGAGCTGGAACAGCCAGGCACGTTGAAACTGCGGCTGGCCGACGACGCGCCCTGGCTGCCCAGCTACGGCCCGCGCGAGTACGAAGTGACCTCCGGTCCCGACGGCCGCGGCAAGCTGGGGCCCTTTGTGATCCCCGGTGAGTACGTGATCTCGCAGGACGGCCGCGAGATCGGGCGCCTGAACGCGTTCACGGATTTCTCATGGACTGACCCCGTCTGGGGCGACACGCCGCCGCCCGACCCCGGCCGGCTGGACCTCGACCGGCTGTTCGCGCCGCAGGCGCAGCCCGACTGGCGCGACGCCCTGCCCGGCCTGCTGCTGTGGATCGCGCTGGGCCTGATGCTGCTGGAGTGGCTGCTGTGGCTGCTCGGCGTGACTGAATAGCACTCGTCGCGGCAACGTCGCCGCGACCACCGGCAGGATTGCCGGTGCCACCCAGCCGCATCCAAATGCACCCGGGCCGGGGTTTTCCCCGGCCCGGATGCGTGAGCGATGCTGTGCGGTTTAGCTTTCGGCCATCTGGCGCAGGCGCTTGCGGTTCAGGATGGTGACCCGCTTGCCGCTGGCGCGCAGGATGCCTTCTTTTTCCATGCGGCTGAAGCCGCGCGACACGACCTCGCGGACGGTGCCGATCTGGGCGGCGATTTCGGACTGGGTGTAGGGCAGCACCACCAGCAGTTCGGCGTCGCCGGCGTCCGGGTGGTTGTCAGCGATCCAGCCGTCCAGCCAGTTGGCCAGGCGGTTGTGGGCGTCTTTCAGGCTGAGCTGGTCCACCAGGTCCAGCATGCTGCTGTAGCGGCGCGACTGTTCTTTCAGGATCGCGACGGCCAGCTTGGGCTCGCGGTGCATGATCTCGCGGATCGCCGAAAGGTCGATCTCGGCGATCTCGGTGGTCGCGCGCGAGATGCAGTTCACCGGCACGGTGCGGTACGGGTCGGTCAGCGAGCTGAGCCCGAACGCTTCATGAGGCTTGGCGTAGCCGAATACCTGCTCTTTGCCGGCCTTGTTGACGCGGTAGAACTTGAGCTGGCCGGAAAGCACGACGCAGAAGGCCTTGGGCGGCTGGCCTGCGTTCATGTAGACCTCGCCGTCTTCGGGGCGCTTGATGCTGGTGCGTGCTTCCAGCTGGTTCAGCGTCTCTTCGGGCAGGCCCTTGAACATAGGGATGTCTTTAAGAGTGTCGGTGGTGTGCATCTGATGTTTCCTTTACCTATTAGGGTGGACAGCCCGCGCCCAGCTACGGAACGAATATGCCTTGCGTCGCCTTCCCGGACCGCCCTAGAACATTCCCGGGAAATTCATGCCGCCGGTCACTTTGCCCATCTCGGCCTGTCGAAGCTCATCTGCCTTCTTCAGCCCGTTGTTGACCGCCGCCACCACCAGGTCTTCCAGCAGTGACATGTCTTCCGTGTCCACGGCTTCGGGGTTGATCTCAATCTTCACCAGCTCATTGGCGCCCGAGCAGATCACTTTGACCAGCCCGTCACCGGCCGAGCCTTCGACGTAACGTTCCTTCAGTTCTTCCTGGATCTTGCCCATGTCGCGCTGCATGCGCTGGGCCTGCTTCATCAATTCACTGAAATTGCCTAAGCCTGACATAGCATCTCCGTGTAGTGCCAAAATATATAAATGACTGGTTATCTTGAATCAAGAGTAGAATGTGACGAATTGCGAAACGCCCTAAGTAGCGCCAAATTGACGCTTTACGGCGTCAAGCGCAGTCTTTTCCCGGGCGCTCAGGGGGCGCTCACTACCCTCGGTTGCAGGGGCGTTTTGTGCGGGTTTTGGTTCTTGCGGTGGCTGTTCCCTACCCGCAGGTGTAATATTTTTTATCACTTCTGATACAGTGGCGTCTGACAGATCGTCAAGTCGCGCCAGCAGCGCCTCCAGCGGCTCCAGCCGCCCCACCATCGACAATTTGACTAAAGTTGTCTCTACAAGCACACGCGGGAACGCCGCACGCCGCACCCGCTGGCGGCAGTCCGTCAGCAGCTCCGCCAGGTACACCAGCCCGTGGATGCCGTAGGCTTGCGCCACCTGGCGCAGGGCCGGCAGCTCGTTGTCCGGCACGTCCAGGCCGCGCGTGTCCGCGCCCCCGGCCGCCACCAGCAGCAGCGTGCGCGCCAGGCCCACCAGCGAAGCCAGCACCTCGGCCACGTCTTTCCCGCTGTCGAACACCTCTTCCGCGAACAGGATGCCCGCCCGCGCGTCGCCGCCGGCCAGCGCCGTCAACAACTCGAGCAGCTTCGCGCGGCCGATCAGGCCAAACACGCGCTCGGCGTCTTCCAGGCCGGGCTCGGCGCCGGAGAAAGCGACCAGTTGGTCAACCTTGCCCAGGGCGTCGCGCATGCCGCCCTCGGCCATTTCGGCCACGGCGCGCAGTACGCCATCCTGCGGGTGCAGGTTCTCCCTGGCGCAGATGGCCTCGAGCCATGCCACGATTTCGCTGAGCGTCACGCGCCGGAAGTCATAGCGCTGGCAGCGCGAGAGGATGGTCTCCGGTATCTTCTCCGGGTTGGTGGTGGCGAGAATGAACTTCACGTGGGGCGGCGGCTCTTCGATCGTCTTCAGCAGCGCGTTGAAGGCGCTGGTCGAGAGCATGTGCACCTCGTCGATGATGAAGATGCGGAACCTGCCGCGCGCGGGGCGGGTCTCCACGGATTCGAGGCGTTCGCGCACGTCATCGACGCGGCTGTTGCTGGCCGCGTCCATCTCGACCACGTCGAGGTCTTCGCTGCGGGCGATGTCGCGGCAGCTGGCGCACTTTCCGCAGGGTTCAAAATCGCCGGGCTTTCTTTCCAGGCAGTTCAACGCGCTGGCCAGGATGCGGGCCGAGCTGGTTTTGCCCGTTCCGCGCGAGCCGGTGAACAGGAAGGCCTGCGCCACCCGGTTGGTGTTGATCGCGTTGCTGAGCGCCTTCACCACGTGGGGCTGCCCCACCAGGTCCGCAAACTTCGCGGGCCGGTACTTGCGGGCGAGCACGGTGTAGCCGGGTTCAGCCATGGTTGCATTGGACCCGCCGCTGCGGGTGCGGTCAATGACGGGTCGGTTTCGGCCCAGGCCGCATCCACCCGGTCACCGATCCCGGTTCACGCCCTGGCCGAGGCTTGCTCCACCGCCATGGCGTGGAAACGCCGGAACAGGTGCAGGCTGTCGTGCGGCCCCGGGCTGGCCTCCGGGTGGTACTGCACGCTGAACACCGGCAGCGACTTGTGCCTGATTCCACTCACCGTGCCGTCGTTCTGGTTGATGTGGCTGACCTCGACGTCCGCGGGCAGGCTCTCCGGGTCCGTGGCGAAGCCGTGGTTCTGGCTGGTGATCTCCACCTTGCCGGTCGCCAGCTCTTTCACCGGGTGGTTCGCCGCGTGGTGGCCGAACTTCAATTTGTACGTGCGGCCGCCGAAGGCCCAGGTCAGCAGCTGGTGGCCGAGGCAGATGCCGAAGATCGGCAACTTCTTCTCAACCAGTTTTTGATCTCGCGGATCGCGTAGTCCAGCGCCGCCGGGTCGCCGGGGCCGTTGCTCAGGAACACCGCGTCGGGCCCCCAGGCCAGGATTTCCTCGGCCGTGGCCGTGGCGCAGAACACGCGCACCTTGAAGCCGACCTGCACCAGGCAGCGCAGGATGTTCTTCTTGGCGCCGTAGTCGATGGCCGCGCATTTGAGGCCGCGCCCGCTGCCCGTCAGCACGCTGTCCTCGGCGAAGGGCGAGTCGTAGCCGCTGTTCAGGTCGTAGGGCTCGTGGTTGCTGACCACCTTGACCAGGTCCTGCCCTTCCATGGTGGGGCTGGCCTTCACTTCCTTTAACAGCGCGTCGGCGTCCTGCTCGGCTGCGATCACGCCGCGCATGGCGCCGTGTTTGCGCAGGTGCAGGGTCAGCGCGCGGGTGTCGAGGCCGTCGATGCCCGGCACGCCGCAGGCGCGCAGGTAATCGTCCAGGGTGCGCTGGCTGCGGTGGTTGCTGACGATGCCGCTCAATTCGCGGCACACGAAGCCGCTGAGCCAGGGCTTGTCGGCCTCGTCGTCCTCGAGGTTGATGCCGTAGTTGCCGATCTGCGTGGCCGTCATGGTCACGATCTGGCCGGCGTAGCTGGGGTCGGTGATGATTTCCTGATAGCCGCTCAGCGCCGTGTTGAACACCACTTCGCCGAAGCCTTTTTGCTGCGCCCCAAAGTCGGCCGCGGAAGGCGCGGCCGTCTTCAAGCAGCAGGATTCCGGGTGACCGTTTCTTCATGGGCGGGAAGTATAGGGGCATCGGCCCAAGGTGCAACGGATCGTCAGGGGACTGTCCCCGGCGCTTGCGCCGAGGGACTGTCCCCGTTGTGGAGCGCTTCAGCAGCAGCCTGACGACGGGGACAGTCCCCAACTGCGGGGACAGTCCCCGGCCGGCGCCAGAAGTGGAAAAACACGCCGGCCCAGATCAGCAGCACTCCCAGCGTGGGCGTACCCCAGATCGCCATGCGGTCGAACGGCGAAAACCTGTCCAGCAATGGCACATAGCACAGCAGCAGCGCAGCCCCCAGCGCGGCATACGCCGGGCGCTGGTCGTTCGCGCGCAGGCACCAGGCCGCCAGCGGCCCCAGCACCAGCAGCAGCAGGCACAGGTGGTGTGGCCAGAACAGCAGGTTCGCCAGCGCCGCGGACAGCAATGCCAAACCCAGCACCGCGCTGCGCGCCAACCGCGAGTTTCGACAGCGCCAGGCCAGCAGCATCGACAGCCCGCCCAGCAAAGCCGCCAGCCCCAGCGCGCCGTAGCGCACCACGCCGTCGGGCAGCTCGCTCAGCAGCGGCGAGCGCCCTTCACTCTGCAGCGAAAGCCGGTGGTCGTCGCTGAACCAGCGGCGCGCCACGGCCGTCAGAGAGTTGTTCGGCGCGCGCGAGCCCCCCAGGCCCGAGGCGTTGCCGGCCTCGAGGCGCGGCTTCACGATGCTGTCCAGGTAGTCGCCGTGCAGGCTGACGTTCGAGCTGACGCCTTCTCCCAGCCCGTAGTTCGGCACGCTGTACACCAGCGGGCGCCGCCCACAGCAGCAGCATGCCGGCCGCCATGCCGGCTGCCGCTTTAAAACGCTTCTGCGCCAGCAGGATCGGCAGCAGCACCACCGGGATCACCTTCAGGTGGGTGGCGGCCGCCAGCAGCAGCCCGCCGCGCAGGGGTTTGTCGCGCTCGATCAGCCATCCGCCGGCCAGCAGCGCGCTGACCACCAGCATGTTGACCTGCCCCTCTTGCATGTTGGTCCACAGGGCGCCGAACAGGCCGGCGATCATCAGCAGGTAGAACAGCCGCGCCTGCCTGCCGGCCGGCACGTCGCACAGGCCGCGGGCGGCGCGCAGGCCGGCGGCCATCAGCAGCAGCTCCAGCAGCCCCCAAAGCGCGTAGCCCGCCCAGCGCGGCAGCAGGGTGATGGGCGCGAACAGCGTGGCAAATAGCGGAGGGTAGATGAACAGGCCCACCTGGTTGGTGCCGTCCTCGGATTCCGCGTACAGGTTGCGGCCGCCGTGCAGCATGCGCTGGCCGGCTTCCCAGTACACGTCGATGTCCATCGAGGTGCCGGCCCAGAACCACTGCAGCCACAGGGCGAACACCACGAACAGCACGGCCAGGCCGCCCAGCGCGGCCGTGACGAAAACGTCGCCTCTGTCCTCAAGTTTCATTGGCCGAATTGTCGGGACGCGGGCCGCGATGCGCAAGGCACGCGCTCCGGAACCGCGGCCGGCGGATTTCCCGGGGTGCTTTCTGTTCAGGCCGGGCGCCCGGATTGCCGACTCCTGTTCTGCCGCCTCGCGGCGAGGTTCCCATGCGCCTGCTGTTGCTCCTGCTGCTGTTCGCTCCCGGCCTGTTCGCCATCGACATGAAGGACGTCGACCGCGACACCCTGCGCCACGTGCGCCTGGCGCTGCTGGAAGACGAGGTGCGCAGGCACTTCGGCCTGCGGGTCGGCGACTTCGAGTCGCTTGACCAGGCCGTGGACCTCAGGCTTGCGGACGACAAGCAGCTTCTGTTGCTGCGCCTGGACACCAAGGCCGCCGCGGTGCTGATCCACACGGGTAAAACCGACCACGCCGGCGTGCACCTTTTCATCGATGTCGAGCCGCGGCTCGGCGCCCAGGTGCTGTTCGACGGGAAGTTCGTCGCCCTGCGCTGCCGCGCATCCGACGGCAAGCTGCCGGAAACGACCCGCCTGCTGCGCCTGCAGCAGGGCAAGCTGCAGCTCTGCCTGGAATGGACCAGCCAGGAAGAGTACGTGCTGGAAAACGGGCGCTACATCGAGAAGACGACCCGCAAGCTCGAGCAGGACGGGAGCCTGCAACTGCTGGAGCGGCGCGAGCACCTGCTAGACGGCAAGCTGCTGGAAGGCGGGCTGGCCACGAAAACCACGCCGCTTCAGGACCGGCCCGAGGGGCTGGTTGCCGGCGTCGCGAGCGAGGAAGCAATCTCGGTCAGCACGCACTGCGCGCTGGCGCGCGCACTTGAGCGCGATCGTCTCAACGAGGCCGCACTGCACCACGCACGGCTGGCGCAGGCACGCGCGCTGGCCGGGAAGCTGGCGGGCGACGACGCCGGCAAGCTGGAGGCGCTGTCGCTGACCGCCAGGCTGGAAGCGCGCCTGCGCCCGGTGGAATCGAAATGATCAGGGTTTCTTCAGCCTGCGCCCGAACCAGCCCGCCACGCGCGCGCGCGCGAGCTTGCTCTTGAGCTGCGCCAGCAGAGGCTGCTCGCCGCATTCGTCCAGCGCCTGCCGCCAGGCCTCGCGGGCCTGATCGACGCGCCCCAGCCAGATCAGGTGCTTGACGTGCTCGTCGTAGATCCGCGCTCGCAGCAGCTTTACGGCTTCCGGGCTGAAGCGCGGGTGGCCGCCGTGTTCAGCGACCAGTTCATCCAGCAGCCGCAGCTTTTCACGATCGCGCTGCAGGTCGCCTTCCAGGCCGGCTTCGCGGCTGATGCTGCTCTCGACCGTGCAGATCACGGTCAGCGGCTCGAGCACGGCCAGGAACTCGGTCTCGAGCGACAGGCGCAGCTGCCAGTCGCTGTCCTCCCAGTTGCGGGCGTCCACAAAGCCGCCCACGCGCCGCTGCACATCGCGTGAAACCACCAGCGTCTGCATGTGGGCGCGGGTCTGCCCGCCGCACAGGGTGTCGAACACCCAGCCGTCGCGCATCTGCCCGGGCTTCGGCTTGGGCTGGTCCTCCTTGCCCTCGTGCACGTAGCGCGTGAACGAAACGCCGGCCTGCGGGTGCGTGCGCATCATGGCAAGCTGCGTCTCCAGCTTCTGCGGGTACCAGCGGTCGTCGTCATCCAGGAACGCGAAGAATTCGCCGTTCGCGCGCTCCATGCCCGCGTTGCGCGCCGCGGCCGGGCCGCCGTTTTCCTTGCTGAACCAGTTGAACTCCACGCCGGCCTCTTTCACTCGCGGCGCGAAGGACGCCAGCACCTCGGGGGTTTCGTCGCCGCTGCCGTCGTCGATCACCACCAGCTCGAGCGGCCTGTACGTCTGGCGCAGCACGCTGCCCAGGCTGCGCTCCAGCAGTCGCGGGCGGCGGTAGGTCGGGATGATCGCCGAGACCAGCGGCCCGCTCATGCCAGCCCCATGGTGATGCGCAGTCCCTGCGGAAGCCGCGTGGTGGCCTCAAAGCCCAGCACGCGCTTGGCGTGGCCCGGGTCCGCGCACGAGTAGCGGATGTCGCCCTCGCGTTCCGGCTGCTCGTCGAACCGCGGCTGCCTGTCGGCGATGCGTCCGATCTGCACCGCCAGCTCGCGGATCGTGACGGTGTGGCCGCAGCCCACGTTGAACGCCTCCCCGCGCAGCGGGCGCACGTGCCGCAGCGCGTGCAGGTTGGCCGACACCGCGTCCGCCACGTACACGAAGTCGCGGTTCTGGTTGCCGTCGCCGAACAGGGTGATCGGCCGGTTTTCCGCGACGGCGCGGATCATGGCGGGGATCACGCCGCCCAGCTGGCGCGGCCCGTACACGTTGAAGTAGCGCAGGCTGACGCCGTCCAGGCCCATCTGCGCCCAGGCGCGCACGTACTGCTCGGAGGCCGCCTTGGCCGCGGCGTAAGGACTCCAGTGGCGCGGTGGCAAGGCTTTCGGCCACCGGCATGGCGGGCGTGGTGCCGTACACCGACGCCGAGCTGGAAAGCACGAAACGCTTCGCGCCGGCCCTGCGCGCGGCCTCCAGCATGTTGAGCGTGCTGCTGCAGGTGTCGGCGTGGCACTGCCGCGGATCGCGCAGGCTGTCCGGCACGCTGCTCATGGCGGCCAGGTGGCAGACCGCGTCCGCCCCTTCGCACAGTCCCTCGGCGTCCAGGCCCACGTCGCGCCGCAGGTACTCGAAGTTCGCCTGCTGCAATGCCCCCTGCAGGTTGGCGCAGTCGCCGGGCTGGTGGCGGTCAACGCCGCGCACGCGCCTGCCCTCGGCCAGCAGCGCGTCGCACAGGTGGCTGCCGATGAAGCCGGCCGCGCCGGTCACTACCACGAGTTGATGATCAGCCACGGGTCGCCTCTTTGCGCAGCTTGGGATGTTGCAATTTTCGCCCGAACAGGGAAAGCAGCCTGGCCTTGTGAATCTTGCGTTTCACGCGCGGCAGCGGCGGGTTGCCCGCGCTGAGCCGCATGCCCCGCTGAAACACCTCGCGGGCGCCGGCCAGGTCGCCCGAATACAGCCGGTTCTTGACCAGCTCGCTGTAATCCTGCGCCACGCGCGCGCGCCAGGTCTGTTCGTCCCAGCCGCCGTCATTGACCCCGGCCTCGCGCGCCCGCAGCAGCCAGGCCTCGTGGTCCGCGTCGCGGCGCAGCATGCCGTCAAGGCCCGTGCCGCTCGACAGCGAGCCCGGCAGGTCGCCCGCCTCGCCCAGCACCTCCGGCACGTTGCAGGCCGTCGCGCCCAGCAGCAGGCGGTACATCCACAGCGTGTCTTCACCGGCGCGCAGGCTTTCGTCGAACGGGCCCGCGCGCCGGGCGGCGTCGCGCGTCACCAGCAGGCTGACGATCGAGGCGTCGCGCCCGCGCCCCAGGAAATCGGCGGCGCAGCGGCCTTCCAGCAGGTCGGCGGCATGGCGCGGCTTGGTGCGGCGGTCGCGCGTCTGCGGACGCAGCAGCAGGCAGGCCGCCACCTCGGCGCCCGTCGATTGCAGCGCCGCCAGTTCCCGCGCGGTCTTGTCGGGGTACCAGCGATCGTCGTCATCCAGGAACGCGAAGTAGTCGCCGCCGGCGCGCTGCAGCGCGAGGTTGCGCGCCGCCGCCGGGCCGGCGTTGGCCTGGCGCAGGAACACCGCCGCCACGCCCGCCTGCTCCGACCGCGCCTTCAGCGCCTGGCACAGCGCCGGCGTGCCGTCGCTGCTGCCGTCGTCCACCACCAGCAGCTCCAGCGGACGCCAGCTCTGGGCCAGCGCGGATTCCACCGCGCCGGGCAGCAGCTCCGCGCGGTTGAAGGTCGGCAGGATCACGCTCACCAGCGGCCGGCTCATGGCGCGCCCTCCCCCAGCAGCAGCTCGCGCCAGCGGCCCACGAAGCGCTCCGGCGTGAAGTGCTGCTCGGCACGGGCGCGGGCGGCGGCGGCCATGGCGGCCAGCCGCCCGCGGTCGGCGGCCAGATTGCGCAGCGCCTCCACGGCCGCGGGCACCAGGGCAGCCTCCTCGGCGGGCAGCAGCTCGCCGGTTTCACCGGGCAGCACGTGGGCCGGCATGCCGCCCACGTTGGAGCACACGGGCACCACACCGTGGGCCATCGCTTCCATCACCACCACGGGGAAGCCCTCGCTGCGGCTGGTCAGCAGCAGCACGTGGGCCGCGGCGTAGTGCTCATGGATCAGCGCGGGGTTGTCCAGCAGGCCGGTGAAGCGGCAGTACTGCCGGTCGGCCGGGTCCAGCAGCTCGTTCACGTCCCCCACCAGCGTGAACTCGGCGGCGATGCCCGCGTCCGCGCAGGCCGAGGCGACGCGCCCCACCAGGTGCACGCGCTTTTCCGGGGCGCCGCGCCCGACATACAGCACGCGCAGCGGTCCTTCCGGCTTGGGAGGCGGCGGGGGCGGCAGGTCAACGCAGTTCTCGATCACCCGCATGCGCTGCTTGAGCGCAGGCTCAAGCCCGGCTTGGTCGTAGATGGCGGCCACGTCGTCGCGCACGCCGGCGTTGATGAACACGCGGGCGTCCAGCCGCGGCGCGTAGGGCAGGCTGAAGTGCTCCACGCTGGCCAGCGCGTGCACCAGGTCGATGCAGCGCACGTGCGGGCGCAGCAGCGCCGTAAGCTCATAGAAGAAGCGCGAGTTGCCGCCCAGCACCGTGGGCCGCTCATGGGCGTTGATCAGCGCCGCCAGCCGCCCGATGTGGAAAAAGCGCCGCGCCGGGCCCGTGCACCTGCGCCCCACGAACTCAAGCCGCGCGGAAGCGGGGAAGTTCACGGCAAAGGGCTGCGGCCAGGTGGGCAGCGTCAGGTAGATCCAGGGGGAGACCTCGGCCACCGACTGCGCGATGCGCGCGTGCACCACGTCCGCTCCGCCCACCACGGCGTGGTTGAACAGCAGGAACAGCCGAGAAGGGTTGCGCTGCGAGCCCGCAAACAGCCCGCCCAGGCGCGTCAAAATCGCGCGGCGGATGGGCCTCTGCTTGCGGGGCTTGGCGGTCATGTGCAGAAGATTCAAGCAGCGCCCGGCCCACCGGCAAGCCGCAAGCGCGCCCACCGGCGACGACACCCGCTTTTTGCTAGACTCGCGCCGCACAAAGGAAACCGCCCATGCCGCATGAACTGCTGACCGCCGCCGAAGGCTTGCAGGACTGGCTGACCACCCAGCGCCGCACACTGCACATGGTGCCGGAGCTGTCACTGCACGAGTTCAAGACCTCCGAGCACTGCGCCCAGCAGATGGCCGAGCTGGGCCTCAAGGTCACCAAGCTGTGGGGCGAAGGCTTCATCGCCGACCTGGACGCCCCCAACGGCAAAGGCCGCGTGGCCCTGCGCGCCGACATGGACGCGCTGCCCATCACCGAACTCAACGACGTCCCCTATCGGTCCCGCCACGGCGGCGTCGCCCACATGTGCGGCCACGACACCCACATGACGATCGCGATGGGCACCGCCAGGCTGCTCGCTGCGCGCAGAGACAAGCTGACGCGCAGCGTGCGATTCATCTTCCAGCCCAGCGAAGAACTGCCCCCCGGCGGCGCCAAGGGGCTGATTGACAAGGGCTGCCTCGAGGGCGTGGACGAAGTCTACGGCCTGCACAACAACCCGCAGATGGAAGTGGGGACCGTCGCGACCCGCGTCGGCGCCATGACCGCCGCGGCCGACATTTTCGAGATCAAGCTGACCGGCCGGGGCGGCCACGCCTCGCGCCCCCACGAGGCCCTGGACCCCATCCCCGCCACGGCCGAGCTGGTGGGCATGCTGCAGACCCTGGTGGCGCGCCGCGTGCAGCCGGGCAAGCCGGCGGTTGTGAGCGTGACGAAATTCCACGCCGGCACCACCCACAACATCATCCCCGACAGCGCCGAGCTGCTGGGCACCGTGCGCAGCTACGAAGAGCCCGTGCGCGCGCGCATCATCGAAGAGATGGAGCGCATGGTGCAGGCCGTCGCACAGGCGCACGGTTTGAAGCACGAGTACAAGTACCTGCGCGGCTACGACAGCATCGTGAACCACGAGAGCGGCGTGCAGGCAGTGGCAAAGGCGGCCGCGGAGATTGTCGGCGAAGGCAACGTAAACACCGGCTTCGAGCCGCAAACCTGGGGCGAAGACTTCAGCTACTACCTGCAGCACAGGCCCGGCGCGTTTTTCCTGGTAGGCAGCGGCAACAGGCAGAAGGGCATCACCGAGCCCCTGCACTCCGCCCGCTTCAACGTAGATGAACGCTGCCTCGCCATCGGCACGGCGGTAATGGCACGGTTGGCGCTTTGATCCAAGCCCGGTCCGCAAGGACCGGGGACACCGCGCAGCGGTGAACCGAACCACCATGTTGTCGCCTTCGGCGACTCCCCGGCCTTTCGGCCGGGGCTCTAACCAACGAACGGCCGGGCCGTCCCCTGCATGTCGGCGGGGATTTCCTTGTTGAAGAACTTGAGCACTGTGGGCGCGAAGTCCATCAGGCTGAAGGGCTCGAGCTCACCCTGCTTGGGCACGCCGGCGCCGGCCATGGCGAACACGCCGTGCCAGTTGTGGTTGGCGTCGTCGGGGCCCGTGTCGTTCTCGAACACGTGCAGGGGCGCGTTCGCGTCCGGGCTTACGCTGCCGATGCTGCGCCAGCCCAGGTCGCCGAAGATCACGATCAGATCCGGCGGGATGTTGTTCACCACCTTGTAGGTGTCATGGGGCCGGTAAACATGCGTGGTCATCGGCCGGCCGGCGTCGTCGGGGATGGCCTTCAGCTTCTCGCCCAGCTCGGATGCCAGCGCGTCCACCTCGGCGGGGTCCACGATGCCCTCGGGCTCGCGGCCCTTGATGTTGAACTGCACGCGCGAGTAGTAGCCGCCCTCGGCCCACACCTTCGTTCTTGACCAGTCAACAGCGCCCGCCTTGATCAGCTTGCCCATGCCTGTGGGCTCTTTGGGGCGCTCTTTCAGCGTGAGAAAACCCTGCCGGATCAGCCAGTCGTTGATCATCACGCCGCCGTCCATGCCGCGCGCGCCGTGGTCGCTTACCACCGCGATCGCAACGTCCGGGTCGTTCTCGTAGGGCGCGATCAGCTCGCCCATCAGCTTGTCGCACAGGGCGTAGTAGTCGCGCATGGCGTTGTTGAGCGGGTGGTTGGGCTGGTAGTGGCGGTGCGTCTCGTCGGTGTAGCGCCACAGCAGGTGCACGATGCGGTCGGTGCCCATCTCCACCATCATGAAGAAATCCCACGGCCGCGTCTTCAGCAGGTGCGCCGCCAGCTTGAAGCGGCGCTCGGCCATGTCGATCAGGTTCTGCAGAATCTCCTGGCGGTTCTCGCTGCGGAACTCCTCGACGTCGGGGATGTAGTCGCACACCGTGGCGATCTCGTTCTTCAGCGTCGCCGGGTAGGTCCAGGTGCCCTCGGTGTCCGGCAGCGGGAAGCCGCTCACCATCACGCCCTTCAACGGCCGCGGCGGCCAGGTCTGGGGCACGCCCAGCACGATGTTGTTCAGGCCGGCGCGCGACAGCACGTCCCACACGCGGGGCTCGCGCACCATCTTGCCGTCGGCGAACATGAACGAGTCGTATGAGTAATCCTTGCGGTTGCGGAAGCCGTACATGCCCAGGGTGCCGGGGTCTTTGCCGGTCACCATGCACTGCCAGGCCGGGATGGTGATGGGCGGGATGGTGCTGCGCATGCGGGCAAACACGCCGCGCTCGCGCAGGCGGGTAAGGTTGGGCATGCGGTCGGCCCAGCGCTCAAAGGCCAGCGAGGGCTCAAGGCAATCAAGGCCGACAACGATCAGCTTGCGTGGCATGGGGCAAATACTTGCTTGTCAAACCTTAAAGGCAAGTGGAATGGAGGAGTGGCATCAGGTTGTCCAGGGCCCAGCCACGCGAGATTCAGCCTGCGCAGCAGGCGTCTCACACGGGAAGCCCCCCGGGCGCAAGCCGGGGGTGACGATGCGGGGTAATCCAAGCCGTCGAAGACGGCGGCGCTGCATCGCGCGAGCAACCGGGTATCGAAGAGTCGCCGTCTGCGACGGCTCAAGGGTTGTGCCGATTCAAAACCCCCGGCTGACGCCATAGGTTTCTACACAAGTCTGGCATTTCAGCCGGCGCAGCCGGCGTCTCTCCGGGTAAGCCCCCGGCGGTCGGCACTGAGCGCAGCGAAGCGCCGACAAGCCGGGGATCTCTCGGCAGGCTGTTCAGAGCCGCGAAGCGGCGGCTCTCCCTCACTCCCCTGCGCGTGCAACCGACTGAAAGCAAAGATACAACGCCAAGAAGCTCCACGGCCTGTCCGTCGCTTGCACGCCATCCGGTTCGACCGAGAGATTGATTACTGCGTCAGAGAGGATTCGTGGCGTTCCTTGCGCCATGGCGTTGAATGCCGTGCGGCATTGGCGACCGCGCGCTGAATTGTGGTTCCGCGACCTGTAACGTTTCCGAACGTCCCACCAGAGCCGCCGCTACGCGGCTCATGCTTCACGACTGCCCGAAACTCCGGCTCCGCTGCGCTGCGCCGGGGCTAACCAGAGAGACGCCGGCAAGCCGGCTGTCTAATCTACCTTCGGGACTTGTGTAGAAACCTATGGCTGACGCCGGGGGCTTACCAGAGAGACGCCGCCTGCGGCGGCTAAGGCCGCTTGCCCTTTTCGTCGAAGATGATGTCGCGGTCGGGGATGTCCTGTCCCCCGGCTGTGCCGTCGGCTCCGAGACACGTCAGCGCGAATCCTGACTCCGAGGGAACGTACCAGTAGGGTTGCCCGGTGAAGGGATCCTGGGGCAAAACTGGCAGATAGTCAGGCGTCAGGTCCGCAAGCCCAGAAGGGTATTCGAAGTCATGTTCCAGGCAGTACTGCAGTATCTGGCGTCGGATGCTCTCCATCTCCGCCTCGGCTGCCTGCCACTTCGCTTCGGCGACATCAGACTGAGATCGAGCATGCGCCATCCAACCCACACTGACTGCTATGACCGCCGCCATCACGAGGACAACACCGATCACGATCCATAGTTTACGGGGCATTGCTCAATCCTCAACGTAGCCGAGGGCCGCCAGGTGGGCTTCGATCTTCTTTTCTTCTTCGGCTGCTGACCCTTCGCTAGCGCTTCGGGCTCCTGTTGCCTGGCTTGCGGCCTTGTTCAGGGCTTCGATATAGCCTTGGAGTTTCTGGGCCGTGTCGCGCTCTGCTCGCTTTACGTCCTTGTGCTCGCCCGGGTCTTTCTTCAGGTAGAACAGGCGGCGGGTTTTGAAGCCGAGCAGGAACAGGTACGGCTCCAGATACGCCGCCTTCAGCAGCCCCATTAAACCCTTCTTGAAATGGTGGCCGTAGAGGATGCCGAACATCCCCGGCCTTACCAGCAGCATCAACGCGCGGCCGAGTTCTTTCAAAATACTTCTTCACGCGCTTGCCGAATCTGGGCGGCTGGTACTCGATGTACTTCCAGTCCTGGCTGCGCACCACGCGCGCGAGTTCTTCGCGATGGAACGGGAAGGGCACCTCCAGCACCACCGCCTCGTGCAGCTGCTTGACCTGCTCTTCGAACACCGGCCGCAGGGACTTGCCCCGGAAGCGCTTTTCAGGCTCAAGGCCGAGCACGTCCATCAGCGTGGGCGCGATGTCGATCAGCTGCACGATGCTGTCGAAACGCTTGCCCTGGGGTAACACCTGGGGGCCGCGCATCAGCAGGGGCACGCGCAGCTCTTCTTCCCAGGGGAACTTGCCGTGGCCGGCGATGCCGTGCTCGAAGAACATTTCGCCGTGGTCGCCGCATACGATGATGATGGTGTCGTCCAGCACGCCGCGATCTTCGAGCCCCTTCACGAACTCGCCGAACTTCTCGTCCTGGTAGCGCAGGCTGCCGTCGTACAGGTCGATCAACTGCTGCAGGTCGCGCTTGTTGCGCACGCGGCTGAAGGGGCGGCCACGGCCGTCAACGGGGCCGCTGTAGTCGGGATCAGCTTCCTTGTTGTAGCTGTCCGCCTGCCGGAAAGGCTCGTGGGTGTCGATGCTCCAGACCAGCATGAAGAACGGGTCGTAGGCGTCCTTACGATCATCGAGCCACTTCAGCGCCTTGACGTGCAGGTCTTCACTGAGCGGCAGGCAATAGTCGTCGCCGCGGGCATCCTGGCCGCGGTCGCGGCAGCGCTGGATGGTTTCGGGGTCCTTGAAGGTGTCATCGAACAGGTCAAAGCCGCGGTCGAAACCGCGCAGCTTGCTGACCTGGTACACGCCCGAGAACGCGACCGTCTGGTAACCCTGGGCCTTCAGGATTTCCGGCAGCCAGGGCATATCCGTGTTGAGCGCGTCGCGCATCTTGTGGATGCCCGTGCGCGTGGGGTGCTGGCCGGAAAAGATGCTGGCGCCGGAAGGCGCGGTCCAGCCGCTGTTGGAGTAGGCCTGTGTGAAGGCTACTCCCTCGGCGCAAAACTTGTCCAGGTTCGGAGTGCAGTCACGCCCGTAGCCCAGCGCATGAATGCGGTCCGCGCGCAGGCAGTCCATGACGTAAAGAATCACGTTCATGCCGCCAATATGCAGGCTCAATTCAAAATGAAAAATTCAAAATTCAAAATAGACGCACGACCGGCCTGTGGTGAATTTTGAATTTTGCATTTTGAATTGCGCCCGCCGCCGGCGTGCGTATTCCTGTGGCTTCTCAGGAGATTGCCATGGCCGAGCGCGTTGGCTTTACCCTCTGGTTCACCGGCCTTTCGGGCGCGGGCAAATCGACCCTGGCCGAAGCGCTCTCCGCGCGGATGAAGGCGCTTGCGCTGGCCCATGAAATCCTGGACGGCGACGTGGTGCGCACCAACCTGTCCAAGGGCCTCGGCTTCAGCAAAGAGGATCGCGACACCAACATCCGCCGCATCGGCTTCGTCGCCAACCTGCTGACCCGCAACGGCGTGCCCGTGATGACGGCCGCGATCAGCCCCTACCGCGCGATCCGCGAGGAGTGCCGGGCAATGATCGGCCCGGAGCGTTTCGTGGAAGTGCACGTGCACGCGCCGCTGGAAGTGCTGATCGAGCGCGACACCAAGGGCCTGTACAGGAAGGCGCTGGCGGGCGAGATCAAGGAGTTCACCGGCGTCAGCGACCCCTACGAAGAGCCGGAAAGCCCCGACGTCAAGGTGCACACCCACACTGAGAGCATCGAGGAGTCGCTGGAGAAAATCTGGCGGCACCTGCTCGAGCGCGGATTCATAAAGGCCTGACGATCACCGCCTTTCATTACCGACACCACCCGCTATAACCGGGCCCGCACGGGCCGCGTATAACCCGGAGACAAGAATGCCCTCGAATACGCCCTTGGGCGGGACGTTGATCAACCGTGTGCTCGACGACACCGGCGCAACCGCGCTGAAAGACGCAGCTTCAAAACTGCCCGCCATCACCGTAAGCCCCGCCGAGGTCTGGGACCTCAAGCTGATCGCCATCGGCGGCTATTCGCCGCTGCCCGGCTTCATGAACGAGCACGACTACGCCAGCGTGATCGCGCGCGGGCGCCTGACCGACGGCACGCCCTGGACCGTGCCGATCACCCTGAGCGTGAAGGATGCCGGCAACCTGAAAGACGGTGACAAGGCCACGCTGAAGGACGAAAGCGGCAAGCTGCTCGGCAGCATCCAGATCCAGCAGATCTTCGCGCGCCGCTTTGAACACGAGGCCCAGGGCGTGTTCCAGACCACCGACGAAAAACACCCGGGCGTGGCGCGCATCAGGGCCGCCGGACAGTGGCTGGTAGCAGGCGAAGTCAGCGTGTTGCCGGAAACCCTGCCCAGCCTTGAGCAGGGCATGGAGTACCGCCCGGCCGCCATCCGCGCGGAAATCGAGAAACGCGGCTGGAAGACCGTGGTGGCCTTCCAGACACGCAACCCCATCCACCGCGCCCACGAGTACCTGCTGCGCACGGCGCTGGAGACCGCCGACGGCCTGCTGATCCACCCGCTGGTCGGCGAGACCAAGGGCGACGACATCCCGGCCGACGTGCGCACGCAGTGCTATCGCACGCTGATCGACAAGTACTTCCCGGCCGAGCGCGTGATACTGGCGGCGCTGCCGGCGCCGATGCGCTACGCGGGCCCGAAGGAAGCAATCCACCACGCCCTCATGCGCCGCAACTATGGCGCGACGCAGTTCATCGTGGGGCGCGACCACGCGGGCGTCGGCAACTACTACGGCACCTACGACGCGCAGAAGATTTTCGAGACCTACGAGGCAGGCGAGCTCGGCATCAGCAACCTGAACTTCGAGCACTCGTTCTGGTGCAAGGGGGTGGGCGGCTTTGCGACCCAGAAGACCAGCCCCTTCGGCAAGGAGTTGCAGCTGACCATCAGCGGCACCAGGCTGCGCGAACTGCTGGCGGCCGGCGAGTACCCGCCGCCCGAGATCGCCCGCCCGGAAATCGCCGAGATCCTGATGGCGTACTATCGGGGCCTCAAGTAGCACGAGGTAATCGGACATGCGTGGCATGGTGCGGGCCCGGCAATTCTGTCGGGCCCGCCATGCCTGACACCGTCGCGCCAACAGCGGCGCGACCGCCGACAGGATTGTCGGCGCCACCCCGGCCTGCGCGGGCGGTCTAAAACACCAGCCGCAGCAGCAGCGTGACCGTCAGGTACATCGCGACAATCGCCACCACGTCAAGCAGCGCGCCGGCACGCACCAGCTGCGCGATGCTGACGCGGCCGGTCGCATACGCGATCGTGTTCGGCGGCGTCGCCACCGGCAGGGCGTACCCGCACGAAGCGCCAAGCACCCCCGCCACCAGCAGCGGCAGCGGGTCCACGCCGATCGCGGCAGCCAGCGATGCCAGCACGGGAATGACCATGGCGGCGGCGGCCGTGTTGCTGGCGAGCTCCGACAGCGCGGCCATCAGCACGATCACCAGCGCCAGCAGCACCCAGACCGGCACGCCGCCCAGGGTGCCGAACGCGGCCCTCAGGTAAGCGCTCAGTCCCCGGTGTCGATCGCCCAGGCCAGCGCCAGCCCGCCGCCGAACAGCAGCAGCGCCCCCCACGGCAGCCGCCGCCCGGCGAACTCCCAGGTCAGCAGCCGCCCGCCGCGCTCACGGAAGTCCGGCAGCAGGAACAGCAGCAGCGCGGCCGTGATGGCGATCGTGCCGTCGGTGATGAAGCTGCGCCCGGTGCCGAAGGCGAAGTAGGCGTCCCAGCCCGTCAGGGGCAGCACGGCGCCCGCGAGCTCGATCGGCGCGTGGGTGATCCAGGCCGCGGCGGCCGCGAAGAAGATCGCCATCACCAGCCACTCCGACTTGTGGGGCGGGCCGTCCGGTTTGATGCGCTGGATGATGTCCTGGCCCTCGAACTCGGGGAGTTTGCGGGGCACGCCGGGGCTGAGCCTGGTCAGCAGCAGCCAGCAGGCGGGCACCAGCACCACCACCAGCGGCAGGCCGATCATCATCCAGCGCCCCAGCGTGATCTCGGGCAGCGTGCCGGCGGCGATCTCGGCCGCGTAGTGCTGGTTGAAGAAGCCCTGAAAGTAGGCGTTCGGCGGCGTGCCGATGGTTGTGCCCACGCCGCCAAGGCTGGCGCCGAACGCTACCGCCAGCAGGCAAGCGGCGCCGAAACGCGCGGCAGCCTCGGAGCCGCCTTCCTCCGGCAGCGACTCCTGCACGACCGTGAGTACCACCGGGATCAGCATGATGGTGGTGGCGGTGTTGCTGACCCACATCGACATCAGCGCCGAGCCCGCCAGGAACCCCAGCACCAGGCGGCGCGGCCTGGCGCCGAAAACACGCACCACACGCAGGGCGATGCGCTTGTGCAGCCCGGCCTTCTGCATGGCCAGCGCAAGGCAGAAGCCTCCCAGGAACAACGCCACGATGTCGGAGAAGTACTGCGGCGCCGTGTCACGCGCCGTAGCCAGGCCCGAAAGCGGCAGCACGGCAAGGGGCAGCAGCGAGGTCGCCGCCAGGGGCAGCGCCTCGGTCATCCACCAGATCGCCATCCAGGCGCCCAGCCCAAGCGTCACCCGCACGTTGGTGGTGGCGGAGACAACCGCGCCATCGGCTGCGAATTCCGGCAGCGGAACTACCAGGGCCAGCAGAAACAGCAGCGGGCCCAGGGGCAGCCCGATGCGCCGTGCAATCAGTTCGCCGCGCGTATGTTTCCTGCCCGGTTCATCCATCGCAGCAGCATAGTTTCACCCGGAGCTTCCGGGACATCATGCACCGGGCTGGACGCTGGCATTTCCGCAGCGCCTATGTGATATCAACGCCATGGCCGTCGGCTTCATCACCTACTGCAACGACCTGCTGGCCCGCGCCAAACACGCGGGCTGGATGGTGGTTTCCGAGAAGACCATCCCCTACGGCCGCCAATGGAACATGGAAGACGCGGCGGGCTTCAAGGCCGTGCTGAACGCCTACTCAGGCAAGAAGGGTTTTTCCTTTCATGTCGGCGGCAAGGATGCGGCCCGACTGAACGAGTCGCTGGGCGGGGCTGTAACAGTAGCCGGCGGCGAGGCCACTTCGGCCGACCCCTTCGGCCTCGGCCTGCCGCGCGTGGGCGGCGACGAATCGGGCAAAGGTGATTTCTTCGGCCCGCTGGTGGTGGCAGCTTTTCACCTGGACGCGAACACCGCAAAGCAACTCGAAGGCTCCGGCATCACCGACAGCAAGAAACTGTCCGACTCCCAGATCGAAAAACTGGCCGGCCTGCTGGATAAAACCGGCCGCGGCCAGGTGCTGCGCCTGATGCCGCGCGAGTACAACCCCGCCTACCGCGAGACCGGCAACCTGAACGTGCTGCTGGCGCAACTTCACGGCCGATGCGTGCAGGCCATCATGAAGAAGCACGGCACGCCCGGCGCGGTGCTGATCGACGAGTTCGCCCGCGACGGCAGGGTACTGCGTGCCGCGATCGGCGCGCCGGCCGAGGTAAAGGTCGAAACCCGCACCAAGGGCGAGGCCGACCTGGCCGTGGCGGCCGCCAGCATTCTTGCCCGCGCCGAGTTCGTGCGCGGGCTGAAAGAGCTGGAGCACGAGTTCGGCCAGCCGTTCCCGCCCGGCGCGGGCTCTCCGGTGATCAAGGCCGGGCGCGAGTTCGTGAAAAGCTTCGGTCGCGAGCAGCTGGCCAGCGTCGCAAAGCTGCACTTCAAAACCATCGACAGCCTCTGATCCGGGGGCACTGTTACGGCGGCTCAGGGCCGCCCGCCCCGTGCCCGATCTCTGATTTCGCGCTATCACCGGACATCCGGATATGGTAATCGTTTTACCCCCCGGAGAAGGATGCGACCATGGCATTTGACCTTGCGCACGATTTCAACCACGTCTCCACCGGCGACGTCGACGAACGGCCCGTCCACCCGCTCGGCTCGCGCGCCAAGGTGCTGCTGACCAGCGTGTTCGGGCCCTACGCCCAGGATGACGAGTTTGGCAGCAGCCGCATCAACCCCATGGAGCTCTACCACAACCAGGTTACCCGCACCCAGGGCCCCTTCTCGCTGCGCATGTTCCACCGCAGCTGGGGCATCATGATGATCCAGTGCAACCTGGAGGCGCGCTGCAACGTGCTCGACTTCCCCGACCTCGAGCGCTTCATCGCCGAGCTCAAGGCCGAGCGGTACGACGTGATCGGCATCAGCAGCATCCTCGTCAACGTGCTCAAAGTGAAGAAGATGTGCGAGCTGATCCGCCACTATCAGCCCGAGGCCAAGATCGTGATCGGCGGCCACATCGCCAACCTGCAGGACCTGTCAAGCCGCGTCGATTGCGACCACATCGTGCGCGGCGAAGGCGTCGAGTGGTTCCGCCATTACCTCGGCGAAGACACCGACAAACCCTACAACCACCCGGTGGTCTACTCGCCCGTCAACATGCGCAGCATGGGCGTGAAGGTCCCCAACCGCCGCGGCAACACGGCCGCCACGCTGATCCCCTCCGTGGGCTGCCCCATGGGCTGCAACTTCTGCTCGACCTCCGCCATGTTCGGCGGCAAGGGCAAGTTCAACACCTTCTACACCACCGGCGACGAGATCTTTAACGTGCTGCTCGGCATCGAGCGCGAGGCCGGCGCACGCAGCTTCTTCGTGATGGACGAGAACTTCCTGCTGAACCGCACGCGCGCCCTGCGCCTGCTGGAGCTCATGGAGCAGCATGGCAAGGCCTGGTCGTTCTACGTGTTCGCCTCGGCCAACGTGCTGCGCAAGTACACCATCGACCAGCTGGTGCGCCTGGGTGTGAGCTGGATCTGGATCGGCCTGGAAGGCGAGCAGAGCCGCTACGACAAGCTGCGCGGCGCCGACACACGCGAGATGATCCGCGAGTTCCAGGCCAACGGCGTCCGCGTGCTGGGCAGCAGCATCATCGGCCTCGAGGACCACACGCCAGAGAACATCGACGCCGCCATCGACTACGCCGTCAGCCACAACACCGACTTCCACCAGTTCATGCTGTACACACCGCTGCCCGGTACACCCCTGCACGCCCAGCTCAGCGGCGACGGCCGGATCGTCGACGAAAAGCTGGTCGGCCTGCCCGAGATCCACGGCCAGGCGCGCTTCAACTACATTCACCCGCACATCCGCAACGGGCTCGAGACCGAGCTGCTGCTGCGCGCCTTCAACCGCGACTTCGAGGTCAACGGCCCCAGCGTGGTGCGCATCGTGGAGACCACGCTCAAGGGCTATCGCAAGTACAAGAACCACGGCGACGCCCGCGTGCGCGACCGCTTTATCTGGGAGAGTCACGACCTCGGCACCACCTGGTGCGCCGTGGTGGCCGCCACCCGTCGCCACTACCGCAAAGACAAGGCCATGCGCGACAAGCTGAGCGCCCTGCTGCGCGAGCTGCACAGCGAGTTCGGCCTGAAGGCCAGGCTGGCGTCGAGCCTCGGCGGCCGATTCGTGCACTTCATGATGAAGCGCGAGATGAAGCGGCTGGCCCGCGGCGAAACCAGCGAGCCGCCGACCTTCTTCGAAAGCAACCGCCCGGTCGCAGGCGACCGCGCACGGCCCTGCCAGTACGTCTCACCGGGGCCAACGGCCGGCAAGCCGGTGCGCGAAAGCGTTGCGGTGTAACGGCGCGACCCGTTCCATCTGGTTGATCGCTATTCGAGCGACACTACGGCGTGGAGCTTGGCGCGTACGGTGGTGCCCGCAATCTGGGCTTCCATCACCACCGGGCCCTCGTTGCCGGGGGCTGTGAACACGTTGTTCTTGTCCACCACGCCCTGGCCCTTCAACCTGCGCCACTGCACGCGCACCGGCTGCTCACCGTCTTCGTCGTCAACGCCGATGCACTCCAGCTGCACTTCCTCAAGCGGTTTCACCGCCGGCACCGGCGGCTTGATCTATTGAAGGTGTCGAGAAGGTCGGCCCCCACGATGACCTACAATCCATCGTTCACGAAGGCATGTCCAAGTTGGCCGGAAGTGTGACCCGTCTCCCACTCTGTCAATCAATTCCTTTCAATTTGCTACTTCATCACCCTTTTTCGTTGCAAGTCAGCGTGGCACGCAATATTGTCTCCGTTATGCGCACTCGCTCATTGCTTCTCGTTTGCTCGCTGGCCATGCTGTGCATCGCTTCGGTGATACTGAGTTGCGGGCAGAGTAACGAGTCTTCTCCTGCTTCGAAGCAGATAGCGCTCCCCGCTAAGGATGGGAGTGCCGGGGGGGCGGAGCGCAAAACTCTCGACATCCCTAATTCCAACAGACCCGCAAAGGCATTGGTCATCGTTCGAGACATTGGCGCATGGTGGCGAGATTGTGGGTGTTCAGGAACAGTTGTAGGAGGAGTTGGCCGACTCCCCTCAGCTGCACTGGATGCCGATGAAGTGTCGTACCTGTTCATCGGTCGCACAGTATTGCCTTTCTCGAGCCCATACGACTATTCGCTCGATGAAAAGTCGATCTCGGCCGCACCGTGGTATGCCGGACTTGCCAGCAGCGTTTTTGACGCCATGGGCACTGTTTTTTATCTTCCCGATGATGAAGAGCGAACGTCGCTGCAATCCACGGGCTGTAATTCACTGCTCAGATACATGCCGACTAGCCCCACTGTTAAATGGGGGAACCTGACAATTGAAGTGCAATCCGACACACTTTTAGTGCTCGATTGGAAACAGCAGTTCACACTTCCGCTACGCCGGAATCGAGGACGGGATGTAGGCGTTCTTGTGATCTGGGAAAAGGGCAGTCGTGACAAGATTGTTTTCGAACAGAAATTGGCAGCAGCAGCTTTGACTTCAGCCAGCAATTCCTCCGCAGCAAGGCGGTTGGAGAGTATTCTGGACGAATTTGCCGGGCCAGTAGCTACTTACTGGCGTCGCGATGTAACCGCATCACTTACCGCAGATGCTCGATTGGATGCGGCAGCAGACCGCATCGGCCTTGTCGCCAGTCACGGCCCGCTTGGCGCTGACAAGTACTTCTCCATCGATGGCAGTAAGCGTGTAAAAGAGACTCACACCGAGCGATGCGGTACCTGTCACCCCAAGGCGGTGGAATCTTGGTTGGCTTCTCGTCACTCAAACAGCATGGGTACGCTGATCAGCCGAACTCGGGAAAGGGACCCCCGGTGTCTGCCGTGTCATGCGCGAGAACACACAGTCGGCGCCGACGGTGGCATGGCGGTTGCCGGGCACGACGCAGTAACCTGCATGTCGTGTCACAGTAAACCGGATCCGCTGAATGCGTGCTCCGACTGTCACACTACGATCACGGATCCGAAGCAGGTTTATAAACTGCATCGCGATTCTATTTGTTCAGGCAAGCGGGATTCTTTGAGGCCGGGAAAGTGCGTTCGGGAATAGATATGTTGTCGAAGCGCAGCGTGAGATGGGCCGGTGGCTTGGTGCTCGCGGTGATTGCGTGCGTTGTGTCGTGCTATCTGTTTCTTCTCGATGGAGGAGTGAAACAACCTGCTTTTATCAGCAACATCCCCACCGAGGTAACTCCTCCCGCCCCGGGTTCGACGCCTCTAGCATCCGTGAAAGTCGGCGGCGAGACGACACCGGTTCGTTCAGTTACAAACCCTGAGCTGTCGATTGCGGAGCTGTTTGAAGCCCTGCTGAAAGCAGCGTCAAACAGCGACCAGCCGGCGACCGCCCGGATCAGGGCCATGCTGGAGGAACGTGACTCCAACGAAGTTTGTGAGAGCGCCAGCCAGCTACTCCGTATCGAAAGGCTGAAACAGGCTGATAGCGCACCCGCCAAGCGCAATCGAATCGTGAACCTTATGTACTTCGTTGTTCGCCATGAACCGGAACTGCTCTTCTCCGAACTGCGCACTCGCTGGAACCGGTCCAGTGACTCCGAGGATATCGATAATCAGTGGACATCACTCGAACGCTTGCCTTTGGACTACCCGGCAAGCACGATCATTGACTCAGACTCAAACGTGGAGGCGAGCGCGATTGCCAGACTGATCGCGAACGATCTCGCGGAAGCACCGTACTTCAGTGAACCAGCCCTGCTCCACTTGGCCAAAGAGTACGGGACCGGCATTCCGAAGGATGAACTTCCGGACCCCTGGTTTTCGGTGATAGTCGCGACCCTCAAACCTGACAATTCCCGTTTCACCCCCGGCGGGTGGTTGATTCTTCGCCGTTGGCTGGAATCGATTCTCCAGCAAGACGGCTTTTCAGATCGTCTGCGCGTGCAGGTGTCCGCGTTTTTGTCCACCCCACCAGGCAGCTTCTGGGAAATGATGGACCAGTTAGCGCTGTCCAGAGACGTAAAAACGAGCGCCAGCGCGTTTCGCGAGCTGATTTCCCTTCGCACTCTATCCGATGACGAGGTGCCGGCTTTCCTTGACCTGTTCGAGTCGGGGCACGGAAGCGACCCGGACGCATCGCGACGATTCATGAGCAGCGCCATTCAGGGTGGCGGCAGCGAGGTTGCCGTGGAGCGCTGGAGAGAGTGCGCCGCATCCTTCCTGAAATGTGCGCTGGATACCGACAACTCTGCGCACTTGTTCGCGAGTGTTGAATTGCTGGCTGGCATGCGCTTCGCCTGGGGACACAGGTCTCCGATTGCCCGTGCCAGAGGTCCGCTGATGAGTGCCGATTCGAGCCTGGGCGTGGATCAGCTTGTCGGGCTGTACAAGAAGATCTATGCGGTGCGAGACCGTAACGAGAAGGCAATACGCAATACCTCAGCCCGGTTACTTGAGTTGGTCTGGGTCTGCGAAGCGCCCGTCGAGAAACGCCTGGACGCCGCAAGCACCATGATAGGAATGACGCCGGCCGTGAACTTCACGGCATTCATAGCGGTTCTCAACGGTCTGGAACGGGTTCTGGAAGAACTGAATCCCGGCCATGGCGGCGTGGTTGCTGCTTTGCTGGACGCTGCCTTTGAAAATGCGACTGAGCTTCCAAGGCTTATGACCCCCGAGGACGCCTTGCCGCTCAGGTCGGGTTGCCGCGAGGCGATTCTGCTGCCGCAATTCGCCAGAATCCTGCAGCAATTGGAACATCCGAAACTTGGCGCTGCCGCCCGAACCTTTCTGCTCACCTGCGCCGATCGACTCAACAATGCAATCCCGGGCTGGACTGATGTGAGCCAACGGTACAAGTCGCTTCCAGACGATGTGGCGACCATCATTCAGCATTATTCGTACGATTGATTGGCGAACACCGAAGACACCGCGCGGCGCGGCCCGTTCCACCTGGTTGATTGCTACTCCAGGGATACCACGGCGTGGAGCTTGGCGCGTACGGTGGTGCCCGCAATCTGGGCTTCCATCACCACGGGGCCCTCGTTGCCGGGGGCTGTGAACACGTTGTTCTTGTCCACCACGCCCTGGCCCTTCAACCTGCGCCACTGCACGCGCACCGGCTGTTCGCCGTCTTCGTCGTCGACGCCGATGCACTCCAGCTGCACTTCCTCAAGCGGTTTCACCGCCAGCACTGGCGGCTTGATCTTCAGCTTTACCATCTGCGGCGGCGGCGCGTTGTTCGCCAGCACGATGCGCGATGCATTCGACTGGCCCAGGTTGCCGGCCGCGTCGAACGCCAGCGCGGTGACCACGTGGGCGCCGTCGGGGAACGCACTGGTGTCGATCTCGCGGGCGTAGGGCGGGGTGGTGACCGGCTCGCCGACCTTCTTGCCGTCTACGCAGAACTGCACGCGCTCGACGCCGTTCTGGTCGTAGGCCTCGGCCACGAAGGTGACCACACCGCGGGCCTTCTTGTTGTCCCCGGGCGCGAGCAGCTCCACCCCGGGCGCGGTGTTGTCGACAATGAAGACCCGCGGCTCGCTGCGGCGCACGTGGCCCAGCACGTCCCTGGCCTCGATCACGGCCTCGTGGGGGCCTTCCGACAGCGCGGCCGCGTTGACCTTCCAGACCCAGGGGCCGGCCTCGAGCGTGGCGCCCAGGTAGTCGCCGTCTACCAGCAGGCGGGCGCTCTCGATGCCGATGGGGTCGCCGATGCTGGCGTGCAGGGTGAACTCGCCGCCCTTGAGCTCGTCTTCGCGCGGCGAAACGATCACGCTTTCCGGGCCCGGGCTCTCGTGCTCGAACTCGACCAGGTGGCGCCCGGGCTCAAGGGGTTGGCTGATCACAAAGACCTTGGCGTCGCCCTCGATCTCGACCTCGTTGCCGTCCACGAACACCTTCTTCAGGCCGGGGAAGGCCACGCGCAGGTGCGCGCGGGTGCCGAGGTGCAGCACGGCCTGGGCGCCGGCGGCGCAGAGGCTGAATTCCACGGGCTTGTCGGGGTCTTCGGGATGGCTGGCGCCGAAGCCGATGTGGATGCCCTCCTGCATGTCGTAGGCCAGCACGCTGGTGGACTTGATGGCCACGTAGCGCCCGGGGTAGTCGTCGCGGCGGTCGACGTAGCACATCAGGGCGTCGGTCCAGACCCAGCCGCACTGCTGCGGCATGCCGTTGGGCCAGCCGTTGAACAGTACGGCGCCGTCGCCCATGGTGGTGCGGTAGACGCGCCCGCGTTCTTCGGGGTTGATGCGACGCACCGGCGGCAGGCGCCCGGCGCGGCCCAGGGTGATGATGGTGGCGAGGTCGCCGCGCCCGCGCGCGAACTCGACGCCCAGGCCGGGGGGCGATTCCTCGACGCCCTGGCTGAAACCGTTGCTGAAGAAGATGAAGCGGGCCTGGCGGTCCGAGCCGTCGCTGGCGCGCACGGCCAGCGTGCCGCGGTCCACCACGCCGACTTCCTCGCTGCCCTGGATGCGCAGGCCGGCGCGCTTGAGGGTGCGGCCGTCGCCGATGTCGTAGCGGTCGAACAGCAGGCACACGCCCTCGGTGCGCAGGTACAGCAGGTGGCGCTGGGCGAGGCTGCCCTCGCTGCCCTTGTAGTCGCCGTTGATGTAGGCGGCGGCGCCGAGGTCGATGTAGTCGCGCACTCGCCCGGTGACGCTGATCCCGCCGATCTCACGGAACAGGGCGTCCTCGCTGACCAGCTTCAGGTCAACGCCCGAGCTGGCAAGCTGCATGTAGGGCAGGGTGCCGAGATCGGCCTGCAGGGTGACGATCGGGCTGCTGGGGTCCCAGTCGCTGCGTACCACGGCGCGCGTCTCGGACAGCCTAGCACCCGGCGCCATGGCGGTGTCCGGGCTGGTGACCTGCAGGCCCGGGTCATAGAACACGCTGGTCAGCACGCTGTCGATGCCGGGCAGCGCCGGCAGCTCGATGCGGTACTTGGTGGAGGGGCGCTCCTCGTGGCCCGCGCGCTGGGCCGCGCCCGCCACGCTGATCTGGTGCAGCAGCCACTGGGCCACGCCGTCGCGGTAGGTGTCGGCCATCTTGGCCAGCAGCGGCGTGGCGCCGAACAGGTCGGTGACCGACAGCCGCCCGCTGGCGAACAGGCCGCTGCGGTTGTGCCCGAACTGGTGCGCCACCCAGCTGGGCAGGGCGCTGAGGTTGCCGCCCTCGCCCATCAGCATGTCGTCGCCGTAGTAGCGCTTGAAGGCCTGCACGAACGGCAGCAGGAAGCGCATCAGCTCAACCAGCCCGGCCAGGTCGCTGGCCGCCGGGCGCCCGTTCTCGGCGATGCGGCTCTCCAGCAGCGAGGTCGCGCGCTGCTCGGCGCTGTCGGTCCAGCGCCGGGCGTGGCCGTAATATGGTTCGAAGTTCATCAGCGGCAGGCCGGCCAGGCCCAGCGCCATGGCGCCGTTTTCGCTGAGGCTCGCGGGCGCGTTGTTGCGCGGGTCGTTGATGAATTGCGCCAGGCGCAGCCCGTTCTGGTACAGCGCGGCGGCAACCTCGGCGCGCTCCTGCTCGCTCAGTACCGGGTTCAGCAGGTCCATGGCCAGCGCCGCGTCGCGGATGGCGGTCGCGCAGCCGCGCCCGGGCGGAGTTTCCGGGTCGGCGCCGGCGCGGTCATGGAAGCGGCCGCCGGCCGCGCGGCACTTGCGCAGCAGCGCCTCGCGCGCCCATGCCAGGATCTGCTCGTCCTCATAGACGCGGCCCACGAACGCCATCTCGAGCAGGGTGGGGTTCTCGACGATGCTCGCGCCGTTGCTGACCGAGCGCAGCGAGTAGTAGTCCAGGTCGAAGGGCACGCTGCTGGCGGCATGCAGCAGGGCATCCGTGCGGGCGCGCAGCACGCGGGTCAGCGAGGCCAGCAGGCCGCGGTCCACGCGCTGCTGCAGGTCTTCGATGTCCAGGTCGTTGAACAGCAGCCCCGGGTCCTGGATCACCTTGCTCTGGGGCAGCACCTGCCGCACGTCGGTGTCGCTGCCCTTGGCGTCGGGGATGTAGGCGACGACGCTCTCGATTTCCTCCATCGTGACTTCCTGCTTCTCCGCCTTGGGCGGCAGCGGCAGGCGCTTGGTCAGGATGGCTTCATTCAGCGTGCTGTCTTCGCTGGCCGGCTCCAGCGCGATCATTTCCGGCTGCTCCGGCATCTTCACCGGGTTGATCACCGCGTCCGACAGCGGGCGCAGCGCCGGCAGCTCGGCCGTCGGGTCGGGCGCCTGCTGCGGGCGGAAGTAGGGGTTGCTGATAGCGGGTGCAGGCTCTTCGAACTCGCGCAGGTCCAGCGAGGTTTCGCCCGAGGACTTGCGGCGCTGGTGCTCCTCGGTGAGCTCGTGCATCAGGTCGGTGATGTCTTCCCGGTCGTCCGCGGAAGGGTCCAGCGGCGCGCCGTGCGGGCCGGGCGCGCCGTGGTCGCTGGCATTTCGCCGAGGTTCATTCATTGCGACCTGCCGCAGAAAGAAGGAAGACCAATAGGTTAGCCCGGCAGGCCTTGCCGTCAAAGGTCGGGCTACACTCCGCGCTTGTTCGGCGGCCAGATGAACTTGTGCAATTGCAGGTTAAGTCTCACCGGCAGCCTGTCCTCGATCAGCCAGGCGCTCAGCTGATCGGGCTCAATGCGCCGGTACGCCGGCGAAAACAGCAGCGTGGCGCGCTCGGCCAGCTTCTCGTGCAGCACCAGCTCGCGCGCCCATTCGTAGTCGGCCCGTGACGTAAGCACGAACTTGACCTCGTCGCCCGCACGCAGGCGCTTCAAGTTGCCGTAGTCGTTGGCGGGCTCTTCGCCGCTGCCGGGTGTCTTGATGTCCAGGATCACGTGCACGCCCTGGGGCACGCGCGAAATGTCGTGGCTGCCGCCGGTCTCGATCAGCACCTCGCAGCCCGCCGCCAGCAGGCGCTCACACAACTCGGGCAGCAGGGGCTGCAGCAGCGGCTCACCGCCTGTGATCTCGACCAGGGGAATGCCATGGGGACTGTCCCCGCCTTTGGGGACTGTCCCCGTTTTCGAAGCCTGGTGCCCGGCCGAAGACGGGGACAGTCCCGAACTTCCGGGACAGTCCCCCAGCGCCAGCGCCCGCCTCACCACCTCGTCAATGTGCAGCGCCTCGCCCTCCGTGAATGCGTAGGCCGTGTCGCAGTAGCTGCAGCGCTGGTTGCACACGGCCGTGCGGATGAACACGCAAGGCCGCCCGGCGTGGGTGCTTTCGCCCTGGATCGAGGCGTAGATCTCGTTGATCAGCAGGTGCGTAGCCTCAAGGCCGCGCAGCTTCTCGAGTGGCGCCAGGCGCTGGTCGATTTTGGATTCAGCCACGGAGTCGTTCATCCAATCGGTTGCTGCGACTGCAAGTTGAACCACGGATAAACACGGATGCACACGGAGGGAAACCCGGTTTCCGGCCTGACTCGCGACAATCCGTGTTCATCCGTGTCCATCCGTGGCTCAATGCTTTACCTTAAGCTCCCGGAGTCCTGAGTCGTGCCAGTCTAGCGCCGGGCTGCGATTTCGCGCCCCCGGGGCACTCCAATCCAGAATCCGGAATCCAAAATCCCTCATCCTCCCTATACTCCGCCCCCTATGGTTTTCGCGCCTTGATGCTGCTGCTGCTTTGTGCCGTCCCTGCCGGGGTGCTGTCGGCGTTCGAGTTCCCCGCGCCCTTCCGTGCGCAGACAACTGACGAAACCACGGCCGAGCCGGCCTTCGACATCAAGCCGCCCTGGGGGCTGTGGGCGAACCGGGCGCCCTACCCTTACTATGACGGGCCCTTCGGCATCGACACCGGTGACGACCTGGTGGCGCGCGACATCTGGTTCGACTTCCACAACGAGATGTGGCTGGCGCCCAACGGCTACTTCGGCTTCGCCGGCGCGATGCGCGCGCGCATGGGCCTGTTCCTGCTGGATGTCAGCTTCACCCAGCTCGCCCGCACCGGCGAAAGCGGCTACCTTGCCGGCGAGGTGCGCGACTGGGCCGGCGTCACTGACGCGCGCGGGCACATCGGCCTGACCATCCCGTTGGCGCAGTTCGGCTACGCGGACTTTGCCATCGGCCTGTCAGGCTTCGATGAAACCCGCGGCCTGACACGCGTGGGCCCCAGCTACCGGGCCAGTGTCAGCCTGTACCCGGTGTGGCCCCTTGAGCTCGAGGGCTACGTCTCGCGCGCCCACTACTTTGACGGCACCGGCGTCAACGAGTTCGGCGTGCGGCTGCACGTGCAGGTGTTCCGGCACCTGCTGCTGACCGCGGGCTGGCGCTGGATGAACGTGGACGGCAGCAGCTTCAGCACCCAGGGCTTCACCTTCGGCTTCAGCTTCCAGTTCAGCAACCTGCGCACCTTCTTCTGGTCGCCCTTCCGGGGCCCGGCGTACTGATCGGCCGGTTTGTGTCGCACTGGTCATTACACTGTGCGGCGCGGGTGGGATGGTCCGCCCGCGAAACCGGAGAATCGCCATGTCAGCCACGTCACGCAAACGCAACAAGCTTGAACGCAAGCTGCGCCGCCAGGCCGAGCTGGCCGCGCTGCAGACGGACGCAGATACGCCGCCGGAAACCGAGCCCGCGTCGCCCGCGACTGAGCCCCACGCGCCGGTGCGCAAGCGCGTGCAGCGCCTGCTTGAGACCAGCGCCAGTGAGCTGGAGCAGACCGAGCTGGAGGTGCTGGACGAGATGTTCGAGACCGCGCGTGAGGCCATCGCCCTGTACCGCGCCGAGGTGCGTGAACGCAGCGAAGCCCTGCGCGCCGGTCGGCCGCTGCCGAAGCGCTGGCAGGTCTCGCCTGGCATCGCCGAGAAGCTGATGGCCAAGGTGGCGCGCATCCTCGAGATCCGCGTCGCCCGCCGCATCGCCCTGCGCGAGATGTCGCCAAGACTGGCGGGTTAGCAACGGCGGGCGGTGGCATTCGCGTCCTGCGAATGAGTTTCGCGGGCCTCCGGCCCGCGCCGACGGTCGAAGGCCGTCGCAACTCATGCGCCGGCCAGCCCGACAGGATTATCGGGCCCACCCTGCCACTTAGTCCCGGCCGTGGTCTTCCCACACCTCGTGGGGCGCCACGGGCGGCCGGGGTTTCGGCTTGTCGTCCCAGTTGGGGGCGCGGGGTTGCAGGTAATCGACCGGCGGCTTGTCGGTGCGGGTTTTGCCGGCCCAGGCGGCGGCGACGGTGACCACGAAGCGCTCGCGCTTCTCGTTGCGGATTTCGTCTTCGGTAGCCGGGCCTTCAAAGGCCAGCTCCGGCGTCACCTTGGCGCGCATGGCCAGGCCGATCAGCAGGCCGGCCGCAATGCCCCCGAAGTGCGCGGCAAAGGCGATGCCCTGCACGCCGGCCCAGGCCCACATGACCTGCGTGAACAGCCACAGGCTGACCCAGGCGAACAGCGGCACCACGATGGTCAGGCGCCGCTCGCGCATCATGGCCACGGCCAGAAAGGCCGGGTGCAGCGGCAGGATGGTCAGCTTGCCCAGGGGCGCCGCCGCCACGCACAGGCCCATCAGCCCGGCGATCGCGCCCGATGCGCCCAGCATGGCCGTCTGCTGGCCCCAGTGCACGGCCAGGAACGCCAGCGCGGCGGCCATGCCGCTGGCAACGTAGAGCGCGAGCAGCCGCAGGGGGCCCAGCCGCATCTCGAGGTAAACGCCGAAGGTCCACAGGAACAGCATGTTGCCGGCCAGGTGCATCCAGTCGGCGTGCATGAACATGCTGGTGAGCCAGCTGATGGGCTCAAGCTCAAAGGGCCGCAGCGCCAGCTGGTACTGGAAGCGCACGGCGATGAGCTGCTGGGCCATGAACATCAGGCAGTTGCAGACAATCAACCCAATGGTGGCCGAGGGCCACTGCAGCTTCTTCAACCGGATGCCGATGGGCAGGAACATGGACAGGGCAGGGGTCAGGTTACAGGTTTCAGGGTCTTAAACCGAGTCGGACGCACCGCGGTGACTCGCACGCATCGCCTCCCGCTGATATCTACATAGAGGATCGGACATTGCTGGCCGCCCTGCGATTGTTTCCCTCCGCTCAAATTGTAACGCTCGGCCCTGATCACTTGGCACTCACAGAGCGTTCGCGCAGGCCGAAAACATCCAGCACCACGTCGTGTGTGCTTGTCGCCTCGGTGACTTCCACGGCGGCACTGGCCGCGTCGCCGCCTTTGCCGGGTATGACGGCAACGATGTAGGTGCGCGCGGGAAGGTTTTCAAACACCACGCGGTCCGTAGTGACGCCCTTGAGAATGCGCACCGCGGCGCCGCCCGGCTGCATCACCATCACGCAGTACGACTGCTTGTCCGCCATGCCGGTCAGCGTGACCGTGATTTTGCCCCGGGCCGGCTTCAGGACCACGGTGCCTAGGTCGAAGGGATCGCCTTCTGCCACTTCCTGGGTAATCAATTGCGGCTCAAAGCCCCGTGCCTCAACCAGGAAGGTCTGCGAACCAAGGGGCACGTCCGCCAGCTCGGCCCGGCCTATGGCGTTGCTCACGGCCGCCCGGGGTCCGGTTCGGAATTCGTCGTCCAGGTTGGGGTAGACCGCATGGTCACGCGTGAACAAAGCCCCGGCTATCCCTGCGCCATCCTCGTCCACCACCGTGACACTGACCTTCGTGCGTGGCACCACCGCGAAAGCGAGGCTCGTGATCTCCCGGGCCTTGATTTCAAAGACCGGCGACTCCCAACCCGGCTTGCCGGCGATCCTGAGCACGTACTCGCCGGGCGGCAGCAGTTCCGAGCGGTACGGCGGCCCATTGCGGTCGACGCCTCCGCCCCACACCACCTTGCTTCCGGGCTTGGTAATGCTCGCGCTCATTTGTTTCGCTTCGTAGCCGGTCCAGTCGAACTCAAGTATGCCGCCCTGCTGTTTCGGGTCGGCGGCCAGGGTGATCAGGAAGCGCCCGCCGTCGGCAAGGCGTGAGCTCTCAATGAAGTGGCTCTGCTCGCTGTAACCGATCATGCAGGCCACGAAGCCGACTCGCAGATCCTGTCCCAGGGGCACGCGGGACAGCACTACCGGATTCAGACCATCCATGTGGAACCCGTTCCTGTACCCCCGTGAAACTGTCTTGAATCCCAGCAGCGCGTCCGGATCAATCCGGCCGCTTTCGACAGAACCACGCCCAACATAGGGTTGGCCATTGTCGCACATGGCCAGAATTTCGATCTGCCCAAGGGGCATGGCGGTGAACTTGAACGCCTGGCTTCCTGTGCCGACTTCAAAGGTCACTTCCAGACCCCAATGGTCGTCGTTGGAGTAAAGACGAATCCGGCTGGGTTCCGTCAGTTCCAGTTCCACTTTCCCGTCTGCGTCCGTCTGCACAGGTATGCCGTCGGCTGCCATGATGGCGGCTTTGGGGCTGCGCCATTCCAGCGCACAGCCGACCACCGGCCAGCCGTCCGGGCTAAGCACCGTAACCAGAGCCACGGGCGGCTCCTTAACTGCCATGGCCGACGATTCGGGAACGTTCACTTGCGCGTCGATGACGGCCACGTCCGTCACAGGATCCGATCGCTTGTCCAGTTCCCTCTGACTGTCCGAACGTGCACCGCGATCAAGTTCCCCTGCTTCCCGAGTTGCATTCCGGCCATCATGAGAATCGGGCTGAAGTGCCAGCAACGACGCCAGCACTCCAGCCCCAATCAGAAGCAACAAGGTGAGGACCACGATCTTCTTTTTTTCCGATTTGGTGGTCACGGTGCTCACTTACTCCAGGACAAATGCCTGTACGATGTAAGGGTTGGGGTAGGCAATCAGATCCCACGCAACGGCGAGGCCGGTCCAATCTCCCGCAAGTTCCTCGTCCAACTGGTTTTGTCTAACGTCGAAGAGCACCTTCTCATCACCAGTTTCGACGAAATCAATGTTCATGCTGCCGGCGGCTCTTGACTCATAGGTGAAACGGATAACTTCGCCGTTCTTTCCGAACTGCTTGTGGTCGAAGTACATTTCAAAACTAACTTCTCGATCGGCGAGTGGATCACTGGGACGCTTGCACATGCCTCCTTCTTCAAACTCAATGTCGTTGCCCGCGATCACTTCGACAATGTTGTAAGGCCCCGTCTCGGCCGTCGTCGAAGTCTTGGCCTCAGCTGCCTTGACGCATTCCTCTCCTTCTGGGACATCGCCGTAGATTGCGACCACACCTCGCGCTGTTGCGTTCATGTCTCTATCGAACGACGCTGACCGATACCCGCTGCTTTCAACAACCATTCGAGTGGACAAATCAACGACCCAGGCCGGGACCTCTGCTCCACTTATCGTTCCCACGCAGTCAGTTTTATCCAATGCCCCGCCACTCTTGGACTTCGTCTTGTCGGTATCGTTAGCTTTCAAGTTCCCACGGACCTCAGCCCAAGTTGTCGCGTCACCATGCTCCTCTTCCAAGTATCCGTTCTCGTCGCTGAAGTGGCCACCTGAATCATAGCCATCCGGCGTCGGTACAAGAACCGCTGACGCAGCGAATGCAATCAACGACCAAATCAAGACACACGCACATGCAATGGCATTACGAATCACTTTCCACATATGTTGCCTCATTTTCAATGTTGCATTTCAGGGTGGGCTTTTTAGCATAGCCGGGTCTCCTTCGCAAATGCGTTCTGCAACGCACCTTTCCTACTGCGGAAGCCGCCCGGTGGCTCGTGTCACGGATTGGTCATGTGGTGCAATCTGCGAACCCTCTGGACCACTTATCGTTAGTATGGGGTTGATCCATCTCTGGGCGCTAACTGGGGGCCGACCCGCGTGTGCGGGCGTTGGTCGGTATGAGAGGACATGAGACGAGGACAATCATGAGGAAAACGAAAACACTGGCCCGATTCGTCGTGGCGGCCGCCGTGCTTGGCATGCTCGGCAGCATCTACATCGTGAACTCGGAGGAGTTCGGCCCTGCCAAGGTCTATTACGACGAGTTCATCAAGCGCCCGTCACTGCAGATGCGCACGCGCGGGCGCGTCAAGCTGGCAAGCACCGGCCACCCCGGCGCCTTCCAGATCCTGTCCGAAAGCTACGCCAAGGCCGAGGACCCCAAGCCGCAGGTGAAGTACCTGCTCACCAACATCTGCGCCGACTACTTCAAGGACGAGCAGTTCAACCCCGGCTGGACCACCTGGCGCAACAAGTTCGTCAATGAACAGGACGCCTGGCTGTGGTACCGCAGCCTGATCATGCACGCCGAGAACGGCCACGAGGAAGACCTCTACAAGACCGCCGAAGAGCAGAAGCTGCTGTTCCTGCGCGTGGCGGCGCTCGAGGCGCTGTGCGAGGTCGGCAGCGAAAAGCTGCTGCCGTGGTGGACCGCCAAGCTCTCCGAGGCCGAAAAGTGGAAAGACCCCGAGCGCGCCCTGATGCTCGAAACCGCCGCCAAGACCCTGTACGCCGAGGCCGCCGGCCACGGGCAGGACGACTTCCGCAACATGGCGCTGAAGCTGATCCCGCTGATCGAGGACAAGAAGACCTCCGAGAAAACCAAGGTCGTGATGGCCCGCTATTTCCGCGAGATCTTCGGCGGCGACAAGCTGTACGTGAACGCGGCGCCCTGGCTTGACCGCCTGCTCAACCCCGACAAGGAAGAGCGCGCCGACGACAAGTATGCCCCAGCCACTCCCCCCACCAAGTTCGTGGGCGTCGAGGCGGCCGGCAAGCGCATCGTGTACGTGATCGACATGAGCGACTCGATGCTGCAGCCCCTGAGCGGCAAAGAGAAGGACGAGATCAAGAAGCCGGTCAAGAAGCCCACCGGCCCCATCACCGGCGGCGGCAAACACGAAGGCCCCGAAGAGCCGGCCGAGGAAGAGAAAGAAGAAGAGGAAAGATCCGCTGGACTGGAGCAAGATCAAGACCCGCTTCGACGCGGCACGCGAATACCTCAAGCTCAGCCTGCGCGCCCTGCAGCCCGACCAGAGCTACTGCGTGATCTGGTTCGGGACCGAGCACGACACGCTGAATTCCACCAAGGGACTCACCCCCGCAAACAAGGGCAACATCGAGAAGACCTGCACCGAGCTTGACCGCATCAAGGCCGGCCCCGCAACCCAGGACCGCAAGCTGGGCACCATCCGCGGCAACACCAACCTGCACGGCGGCATCCGCCAGGCCTTCAAGCTGACCGGCAAGGGCGAGGTGAAGGACTACGCCTACGTGAACCCCGAGACCTTCATGTCCGGCGCCGACACCATCTTCGTCCTGTCCGACGGCGACCCCACCGACGACGACTGGGCCATCAGCGACAAGCGCGAGGAGTGGGACCAGACCGGCGACCCGGAAAGCCGCACCAAGCACGCCGACCAGGACGTGCTGCGCTTCCCCGGCCCCTACGGCTACTGGTCGGGCCAGGGCCAGGCACGCTGGATCAGCGACGACGTGTGGCGCATGAACCTGTTCCACAAGTCCGAGATCCACTGCATCGGCATCGGCGAGGTTTCACAGGGACTGCTGCAGTCCATCGCCAAGCACGGCATGGGACAGGTCAAGTTCGTTGGCAAGTAAGCAGGCAACCCGCAAAGCCCCCGGCAAGTCCGGGGGCTTTGTCTTTGCTGGCAACAGCGAATCGCCAATAACCAGTTTTCAATTACCAGTTGGCAATGCCGCGGGATTTGGATGGCGGGGAACTGCGGCCTCGCGCAGAGAGCGCAGAGGACGCAGAGAGGGCATCGGTGGGCGCGACTTTCTCTGCGCTCTCTGCGTCCTCTGCGCGAGGCTGCCTTTCAACTGGTAATTGAAAACTGGTTATTGGTAATTCGCTGTTCAACACACACAGCGCCTTTCCGCATTCCCCTACCCTGCGCCCGTCCTACACTGGAAGCCATGCGTCGCTTCGCCTTCATCTGCCTTGCCTTGCTGGCGCTCACGGCCGCGATCCGCGCCGACGACGCCTGGGACAAACAGCTCGCCGACTACAAGGCCAGCCAGAAGCGCCCTTCCTTATGGAAGCGCACCCAGGGGCGCGAAGCACTGGCGCTTACACGCGACCCCCGCGCGATCCCGATCCTCGCCGCGGACTACAAGTCGGCCGAGAAACCCCGCGACCAGGTGCAGTTCCTGTGCGCCGCGCTGGCCACGCGCTACTGCGACACCAAGGACTGTGTCGATGCCCTCGAAACCTGGCGCGGCGCACATTCTCGCGCCGAAGACGCCTGGCTGTGGTACCGAACGCTGCGCATCTACGCCAACTGGCGCGGCGCTGAAGACGTCAAGGCCATCATCCGCAACCCCGAGCTGGACGTGGTGCTGCGCGCCGCGGCCCTCGAGGCCATCGCCGCCCGCCAGGAGGCCGGCCTGCTCGAGCTGGTCAACGAGCTGCTGCTCAGCCTGCCCGCGGACAAGCGCCGCTGGATGCTGGCCGAAAGCTGCATGTCCGTGCTGACGCGGCAGCCCGTAACCGACAAGGCCTTCAAGCCGCCCGCCGAGCAGCTTGCCCGCGTGCTCGACATGGATACCGCGCCCGAGCACACCAAGCTGGTAATCGCCCGCGGCTTCCGCCGCATCTTCAACGCCGAGCACGCGTACATGGCCGCCGCGCCCTGGCTCAAGAAGCTGGAAGGCGACAACAACCGCGCGCCCAGCCGCACCCTGGCGCAGCCCACATTCCTGGGCCTGCAGGCCGAGGGAAACCGCATCTGCTACGTGATCGACCTCAGCGACTCGATGCTCACGCCGCTGACCGAGAACGAGAAGCGCGACCTGCGCAACCCGGTCACCGGCCACCGCAAGCACGACGGCGGCGACGAGCCCGCGCCCAGGCCGGACCCGGACGTGGCGGCACTGCCCTGGGACAGCATCACCACGCGCTTCGACGCCGCCCGCGAGTTCCTGAAGCTGTCCCTGCGTAAGCTCACCACCGAGCAGTACTTCGCCGTGGCGGCCTTCGGCACCCAGGCCGCGCTGCTGGAGGCCTGCCCCGGCATGCAGCAGGTAAACGAGAAGCGCATCGCGAAAGCAATCGAAGAGCTGGACGCCATCAAGCCCGGACTGGTGAAGGGCAAGCCCGCCCTGCGCGGCATGACCAACCTGCACGGCGGCCTGCAGCGCGCCTTCCAGTGCAAGTCCAAGGGGCTGATCAAGAGCTACGAGTACGTGGACTGGCTGGGCTTTGAACAGGGGGCCGATACCATCTTCCTGCTGAGCGACGGCAAGCAGAGCTGGTCGGACTGGGACTGCATCGACAAGGCCGACGACAGCGACGTGTCAGGCGACCCGGAAAGCGGCGGCAAGCTGGGCGAAAAGGGCGAGCACCCGGAGCTGCACTTCTACGGCCCCTACGTGGACCAGCGCCACATGCTCGAGGATATCGAGCGCATGAACCTGTTCCGGAAGGCCGAGATCCACTGCATCGGGATCGGCGAAGCCGAAGAAGCCACGCTCAGGGCGATCGCCGGCATCGGCAACGGCCAGCTGCGCCTGGTGGGCCGCAAGTAGATCAGGCGGCCGGCGGCCCGTTCAGGATGTAGGTGACGGCGTACAGCAGCGCGAAGCCGCTGAAGATGATGGCGGTGATCGCGAGGTTGCGGGCGCGACGCGTGTTCGGCGCGCGCGACAGTGCGTAGATGCCCGCAAAAAGTCCGAACGGCGGGCACAGGAACGTGCCGGCAATCGCCAGGTACGCCCAGATCACACCAGAAGGAACGCGGCCTGGCTCGACCTCCGGGCTGGGAACCGGAGGCCCGCCAGGCCTGACGGACGCGTGGCCGTAGGGTTGCAGGTGGTCGGGTTCGTTCACCTCTGCAGCATAGCAAAAATGGAAGCCGTGGCGCAGGCGGCACGCGCGCCACGGGGTTCGAGTGGTCCGAGAAAACGAAAACCGCCCGCGTCTGGTTTCGCGGGCGGTGCTTCAAGCTGGTTGGCCGTTCCGGCCAACAGGTTCGTAACGCCAGTATGCAGTCGCTCCCGCTGGTGGGCAGAGTTCCCACTAATCCTGAGCAGGCGCCGAGGTAAGGTCCTGCTAGGCGTTGGGGCTGCGGACTGAACGAGGGGCACGGGATCTCGGCCGATGGGGGTGCAAAATCCCGTCCCAAACAGTGGACCGGCTGGCCCACCCAGCAACTCCGATCACTCTGGATAGATCACGTCACCGTCAGTCAAGTTCGGTGCCAGCACGGAAGATGGTCGCTGCAGATTGCGGATGGACGCGCGTAGCCGCCCCGTCGGAATGCAGCGGGCCTGCTCGACCCGCCGCATCCGTCGATGGCGTGGCGCTACGAGGCGTAGGCGCGGAGCAAGGCGCTCAGGCGCTCCAACGCTTCCTGTCGCTCTTCCCATGTCTTCGCCACCGAAAGTCCCAGGATGTCAGCCACCTCGACGTAGCCGAAGCCATACAGGTCATAGAGTTCGACGATCTCGCGCTTCGGGCTTGGGAGTTTCTTGATGGCGTCGCGCACGTCAAAGATGCGGGTCCACTTGTCCGGATGGGAGCGTGTGCACGTCTCTTCGTCCTCCAGAGGCGCCAGCTTGTCCTTGCGCATCAGGTCCGAAGTTTGGTTCTTCACGCTTTCGCGCCAGAACGCTTCGGCCTTGCACTCTCCTGCGTAAGCAAAGCCAACGGGCCGAATGGCGAACCGCTCCGCGACCAAGGCTTCGGCGTCGTCGAAGTGCCTCAGGGCGTCGTCGCCCAGTTTGTACCTGACGTAGCTGCGGGTCTGCTTGCGACCGACGCCCTTAACGACCTCCAGGCACTTGGCGCGGCGGTTGCTTTTCACGGCGTAAGCCAACAGGGCAAGCGCCAATAGCAACCCCCAAAGGGGCTTCTGTTTCTTCTTCATTTTCCGGTCCTCAGAAAAGTGAGGACCAGAGGCCTCTGGTCTAAATCTCGTCGGCGACCACCGCCTACGAGGCGCATGGATATTGGAGCCGTAAAGGTAGGTCGCCTCCAAAACTAGTTGCATCCAGTTGCAACCAACGCTCGCTGAACGCGCAGCGCCAATTGTGGCTTCGGCGAACGCCTAACTGCCGATTCGCGAAGGGTTTATATATGCCTGCCACTTCTGCTCTTTTGAAAATGGGTCGCACACCAGAGGATAGGGCAAGCGAGGGAACTGCTAACGATCAGGAGGTTGAGGAGTCCTTGCTTGATAGACTGGTACTGGAAACCCTTCCGGGAATTCAGCGGGCTGAAGGTGCGGCGGGGGCTGACTATTTACTGGCCAAACGGATCGTGCGGGCCTACATGGGTGAGGACCTGCACCTGTTTGCACTGAAGCAAAGCGGAGAATTGGGACCCTACGCTCGACGTCGCAGCCTCTATCGCTTGGAAAAGGAAGTTGCGAAGGCTCTTGAGGCCTTGGGCCGCCTGTTTCCGCAGTACCTCAAGTAAGGCTGAATGCAATGGGTATGATAAAGATAGACCTTACACTTAGCCGAATCACATTCCCAAACTCTCACCTGGCGTTCGACTTCACCTCGTGTGGTGTTGGCCACGACCCGCATTCCCGCAAACGCCACTTGGTCAACGTCTTCGTTACGGCCCAGCGCCAATCAACGCATGCAAATAACTCGGGTATTCACTGGCTGCGCTATGTAGACCTATTGACCGATGCCATGTACGTGGCGGAAGAAATTGACTTGCCGACGAGGGCCCCAGTATCGGCTGAGAGACTTCACAAGGTCTGGACAGACTATGCGAAGCATTTCCGCGAAGGGTCGCACGGAGAGCTAACCCTCGTTCGCGCCCCAGATGGTCAAATGATGTGCAATCCGTGCCTTGTAGGGCCAAACGGGCAATTAGATCGCTTTGCGGGCATGGCAACTGCTAAGCCAGCATTGAGCGCGTCGGACATCGTCAAGCGGCTCAATGACATTTGGGGCAACGCGGTGCCTAGACTTCCTACGGAGCACGTCCTGTCTGAGATCGTGCGAAAAGACCTTCACTTAGCCTCTCGTCTCCTTAACTCAAGACGATCAGCTAGCGCATTGCCGAAACCGACGGGCAACGGTAGTTCTCCACAGTTTGAATTCGGCATTAACGTGCAGGATAGCGATGTGATTTTGGATCCTCCATCTGTTGCGGGGCTTCGTGCGGCGCGCATTATTGGTCTAGGCCGGATCCTTTACGTGTCCTTTGACAATCTGATGGAGATGATTGGCCGCGCATTTCCTCACTGGACGGCTAGTGTTGGCAACATCGAGGGCCTTCAGGCCTCTCGTGCCTCTAAATCAGCCCGAGTTACTCTGTCTTTGATTCGGGAGATTGAATCGCGAAACGAGCTATGCACGTTGAAGGCTTGGATTGAGTCAACTGACCGCGCGCGTTTCCAGCTAATTGAGCATACCGGTAACTTTGACCTTTCGACCTTTCGGGGCAAGTCTGATCAACACACCATTACGAGCAACGTAGACGACCGAGAGTTGAGAGTCGTGCTTTCCGCACGGAACTTTGTTGGGTCACATAGAATCAAGGGTAGATGGCTTCTCGGTTCGCACGCTGCGGTACTCGCGGATAAACAACGTCACGTGCCGCTAATGGTTTTACTAGATGATGTGGTTGAATCTGAGGGGGTTCTGTTAGGCCATGCACTTTGTGTTTTGCGAAGTCCTCATGCGAATCGTTCTCGCGCACCTGTTTTCTAGGAGCTCGCGTGTTCCATGCGCGACAAACTCGATAGCGCAAACTGCATTTCCCCCGACGCATGCAGAACGAGTTGCGGGCTCGGCAACGCTGTTGCTTCCTTTGCGTGCGATCTGGTTGGACTAATTTGCTTGTCCGCGTTACTTGGTCGTGTGTTGTGTAGCGGCCGATGCTGAAGCGGACGCTTGAGTTTGCTCGCTCAAGACAGCCCGACTCCGCAGCATTTCTTGTACTTTTGGCCCGATCCGCATGGGCATGGGTCGTTCCTGCCCACCTTGGACGCTTGGCGAGCGAGTGGCATCGTTGATTCTGCGGGTGGGGGGCCGAGTGTCTTGATCTTTGCGATGAGTGCTCGCTGGTTTTGGAGTTCTGCGCGGCCTGCGTTCGTTAGGCCGGGTTCGTATGGCGAGAGGAGTTTTATTTCGGTGTCGGCTTTGGTGAACTCGCCGCAGTAGGCGAGTACTACGGCGTATTGGCTTCGGATTGGGATGACTCGGTCGGCGATCTTTGCGCGGTGGACGCTGGGCAAGAGGCTGCCTTCGATGATGTCTCTCGCGCCTTTGTAGTCGCGCAGGCCGATTAGTTCGTCCACCACATCTTGTCCGGCTTTCAGGGCCGAGTCGTATGCGCCCGCCATGGAGTAGAACTTCATGGCGTGAATGCGTGCGAGGCCAGACTTTTCTCCCAACGCGTTGGCGCAACGTGCATACAGGTCGAGCGAGTCAGCCAGGTGCTTCAGGTCGTCATAGAGGGTGTCGGTCGTTTTCAAGCGCTTGAAGACTTCTTCTGGTTGCTTTCGAAAGACGTCTCGAAGCGGGTCTATGCCCAAGTGGTCGTAGTATTCCTGCACGAGTTCATTGGCAAGCTTGTATGCGGGTCGGTGGTGTCCGATCATGTGTAGGGACGCCGCAGCGTTGTACTTGACTACCCGGAGGAAGTCCGGCTTTTCGGGCACAAGGCTAGTACGGCGTCAGCTAAGTTTTCCGGCAGTGTGCTGACCTGATCTGCCGATGCATGGGTATGTCCCTTTTTGGAGCCTGCCCATGCCTGGTCCTGCACCTGAAGTCACCATTGTACTTTCTGACGCCGAACGCGTCGAGCTTGAGAAGCTGCGCCGCTCCGGCACCGCCGAGGCCCGGCTTTCCCGCCGCGCCCGCATCGTGCTGCTGGCCGCCGATGGCGAGGCCAACTCGGCCATCTCGCAGAAAGTCGGCCTTGACCGCGAATGCGTGATCGACTGGCGCCGCCGCTACGCACAAGGCGGCATCATTGCCCTGCACGACAAACCTCGCAGCGGCCGCCCGCCGACCTTTTCCCCCTCTGCACAAGCACTTGCTGCTGGCCCTGGCCTGCACGCCGCCGTCTGACCACGGCCTGCCGCACACGCACTGGACCGTGCGCCTGCTGGCCTTCATGGCGTTCTCGCTGGCGTTGCTGCCCTCCATCAGCCACGAGACTGTGCGCGTCTGGCTGGAGGCTGCCGAGATCAAGCCGCACCACTCGCGCTATTGGCTGCACAGCCAGGACCCGGACTTTGACGCGAAGATGCAGGACGTGGTGGGCCTGTACCTGCATCCGCCGAAGAACTCCGTGGTGCTGTGTTTTGACGAGAAGACCTGCATCCAGGCACTGGAGCGCAGACACCCGGACTGGCCGATGCGGCCGGGATCGCCGCAGCGTCGCGAGTTCGAATACATCCGCCACGGCACCCAGGACCTGTTCGCGTCGCTGAACCCGCACACCGGCGAGGTGTGGGCCTAGTGCCGGGACAGGCACAAGGGCGAAGCCGTAGCCGAGCATCTGGCGTGGCTGATCAAGCAGCAGCCCAGGCGCAAGAAGATTCACCTGGTGCGCGACAACCTCAGTGCGCACAACACCGATGCCGTGAAGAAAGTGATTGCCCGGCACCGGGGCCGCGTGCAGGTGCATGCCACGCCGACCCACGCGAGCTGGCTGAACATGGTGGAGTTATTCTTCGCTGAGGTAAGCCGCAACGTGATCCGGCGCGGGAACTTCGCGAGCGTGCCCGACCTGCAGCAGAAGCTGCTTGCCTGGGTCGAGTGGCACAACGAGAATGCCAAGCCGTACAAGTGGACCTACACCGGCCAGCCGCTCACCAAGTAGCTGCCGGAAGACTTAGCTGACGCCGTACTAGTGGCTTCCTCCAGCGCCTCGAAGACACGCTGCTTGTCACCTAGTTTGGCTGCGAGCAACATCGCCTTGGACGCGAGTTCCAGCTTCTCGCGATCGCCCAGCGCGCCCTGGTCAACCATGTCTCTCATGGCTTTCAGATGTTTTGGCGTACTTCCGAGGTCGTCGTCACGCAATTCGGTGAACGCCAATGCGTCGAGTGCCCAGAATCGTTTTTCGGGAGGCAGTGCTGAATCGTATGCAGCTCGGTGCAGTACGTCGCGGAACTCCGGCGTGAGCCCAACTTCGTGGAAGAACTCGTGGCCTGCCAGATCGACCACCGTCTCTACTTCACCCGTCTCGCCCAGCAGTTTCACGAATTGAGCAAGTCTCGTGGGGTCTCGTTCATCGACCAAGGACTTGGAGAGGGCATCCCGGAGTGCCTTTCGTGCCTTCGCTGCGGCCTCCTCCCCGAGGTTATCCAGTCTCGCTTTGCCGAGGACGCGGACCGCGTCGTGAACCTTGAGACGGCCATCTCCAAAGACTAGCAGTGCTCCGGCGGAGGATAAGAGACGCGCCGCTTTCGGCAGCATCTTCGCGCCGTCGCTAAGGCCGGCAGCCACGAGTGCCGTAGCTTCATCACGTGTGACCGAAGTGTCGGCGAGGCTAAGCAGGCCTGCGACGTCCTGCGCATCGTCAGGCAACGCTTCGAACATCTTTGCCAGCACGATTTCCTGCGGAGTTGTGGTCGTATGATTCAGGCTCTCGACGTCTGCGCAGAACTTTGCCACGTCACCGCCATACCCAGACGCCGCGACGCGCAATGCCCCTTGAACGTACAAGGGGAGCCCTCCGGTCAGTTTGCGCAATTGCTCAGAGGCGGCAAAGTTAGCCTTGCATCCAAGGCTCTCTGCTTCCGCCGCAACGGCGTCCGCATCCCAACCCTTGAGCACCTCGAGAGGGACGCCAGCTACCTTGTCCATATATTCCGCGACTTCTCCCGGCTGGCACAAGAGCAGGAACTTCATTCTGCCCATGGGCTGGACCAGGGATGCGAGATCATCGGGGCGTGCTTTGTGCGTGTTGTCCAGCACGACGAGTACATCAACCCCTTCTCGCTCCAGCCGGCGGTCGAGCGCTCGCAAGAGTTCCATGCCGCTGGCACCTGGCAGGAGAATCTCACCAAGCTCTCCTTTACGTTTGCCGTAAAGGCGTGCCGCCAACTCTCTTGCTAGGGACATCGCAATTACAGGCCCCGACATGTCGCCTACATCGAAGTACACCACAGGACTCGATGCGTGGAGCGCGGCTTCCGAAGCCCAAGCCGTTTTGCCAGAACCCGAAAACCCGGAAACGAGGCGAACCCGTGCCTCGCCAACAAGGGGTGGCTCGCCCTGTTGCGGTCGATAGCCATTTGGTGGCAGCGGAAGGTCCTGAAGCGAAACGACCAATTGTTCGAACAGTTGAGGAAGATCGGTGGCATCAAAGGCGTGATTCTCATGCGGAGGAGTACCAGAGCAGGCTAGTTGAACGCGACCCGCCAGCTTCCAAACGAGCGTCTCGGGATTCAGCATCGCAAAAGGCAGCTCGGCCGCTCGTTCAGATAGCCAAGCGACCGCACTTGGTAGATTGGGCCACGCTGGCGGCAGGCAGGTTTCGCCGGACCCGGCTGATCCTGGATGTCGAATGGCGACGTCGGAAGGCCAACTTGACGCCTTGATTCGCGCGGCTAATTCGGGCCCGGGTTCCGCGCTAGATATGATGACGAACGCTGGGACTCCCCGGCGGGCCCCGGTGCTATGTGCTTGACGAATCGCCTCGAAGCGTTCAAGGGCCGATTTAGTGTCGCCGTAGGTCAGGGATCCCAAACGAGTTTTTACCTGGCCGTAGACATGTCGGTTGGGAAGTGCCAGTTCCACATCTTCGTCGCCTTCAACAACAACTCGTCCAACGCCGGCGCCCTTTGCCAGCAAAAGGCAACCTACCGCAAACAAGTGTTGGTAGAGGAAACCTCGGTGGAGACTCTCAATGCGACCCAGCTGAACCGGGTCAAGAACCGCAATGCCGTCTGGCATACTCTCTCCCGAAGACGAACAATCCCAAAGACGAATCCGGCCAGGGGTCGAACAGCCATTACGCCGTAGACCGCTGCGATGAACTCGTTTCAATCCGCGCGACGAACTCGCGATCCACGCCGAAGCATCGAAGTGCAGCTCGCAAATCGCCCGGTCGTTGTAGTTTCAACCCGCGCCGACGCTCCGACATCGGCGTTATCGAATTCGGCTACCTCAACGAGTTTCAATCCGCACCCATACGTTGGGCGAACCTCAATGCTGACGGAACCCCGTTTCAATCCGCAGCGATAGCCAAACGCGCCCCGCCTCGTTCGTGTTTGGGTTACCCCTGTTTCAATCCGCGCAAAGTTGCGCACTTCGCGAACCTGCAGTACATCGTGGACGACAAGCCCTACGGATTTCAATCCGAGTCACGACATGGGCGCGCCGTGGCGAGCCGCCGCTGCGACGTTCCAAGGCGGAGGCAGGTTTCAACCCGCGCTGGTTGCAAGCCAGCGAGCTACTGCACCCGGACCAGTGGAGTGCATTGCCTCTCGGATACGATGAAGCATGTTTCAATCCGCATGGTCAAGGATGCTCCATGGTACTTCTGCCGCTGGCCCGCGTGGGCATTGGGCGAGCGCTTCAACTTTCTGAACGCACTCGGCCCAATTGCGTAGCGGTGCCATCACCAGCGCGATTGCGTCCCGGTGGTTTCAACCCGCGTCAAAGAATCTCCACTGACGAGTTCGTTGCCCGCAAGGCTCCCGGGCTGATGAACATGTTTCAATCCACGACAACGAAATGCGGCTTGACGTGTTGCGGGCTCGCTGTCGGCTCCCGTAGTGTCTAACCAGTTTCAATCCGCGCCGGCCCGACCGGTGTCAAAGAACCACAGGCGACCCTTGCCCCGCCTCGTCCATGAACTTCCGCTCTTACCGCGACTTCAACTCAGTTGCGACCGGAACCACTTTGCCGGATGGCGAACCAGGTTCTTGTTTCAATCCGCGCTCCACCGCGGAGCAAGCGTCGTTGTCTCGACACTTCACGACTTCGCACGCCCTAGAGTGGAGCGAAGTGGCACTCTCCGCCAGACTGTAGCTGGTTTCAATCCGCACCGAGGTCGAGGCTCGACAATCGGGTGGCCATCGCAGCGCGCGACCAGGTTTCAATCCACGCCGCATCTTTGAAGCCCCCGGCGACGGGCTGGTTCAACAACGTCGTCAAGGAAATCGGATTTCAATCCGCGCCACACAGGCACACAGCAATTGGTCCTTCGGGTCTGGCGGCGGCAGGTTTCAATCCGCCCCACGGCGTTAGGACCGTGGGGACCCCGGTTTACGCATTTCAATGCAGACAGAACCACGTTTCAATCCGCCCCACGGCGTTAGGACCGTGGGGACGTCGCTCTTGGCGTTGCTGCCCTGCAGCTTGATAGTTTCAATCCGCCCCACGGCGTTAGGACCGTGGGGACCTTGGCAAACGAGGCGACAAGTACCGCGCTTTCTGGTTTCAATCCGCCCCACGGCGTTAGGACCGTGGGGACAACTGGGACCCCGTTGGCCCGAAGCTGGAGTTCACCGTTTCAATCCGCCCCACGGCGTTAGGACCGTGGGGACGCGCCACCGGCAGGTAGCCGACAGCGTTGTCACCAGTTTCAATCCGCCCCACGGCGTTAGGACCGTGGGGACTGCGCACCAGCCAGGCGCTGGCCGAAGCCGAGCTGTTTCAATCCGCCCCACGGCGTTAGGACCGTGGGGACCCGTGGACCCCAGCAACCTGCACGCCGCCTTCGAGTTTCAATCCGCCCCACGGCGTTAGGACCGTGGGGACCTGCAATTCCTTTGTCATGTAACCCTCCTGTGGCGTTTCAATCCGCCCCACGGCGTTAGGACCGTGGGGACACGGGTCTTCGGCGATCCACAGTTCCATCATGGCAGTTTCAATCCGCCCCACGGCGTTAGGACCGTGGGGACGGCGTAGTTCAGCACGCCGTCAGCACTCAGTTTGTTTCAATCCGCCCCACGGCGTTAGGACCGTGGGGACAAGGCCGACGGCGCGCTTGACCCCGTGGCCGTAGTTTCAATCCGCCCCACGGCGTTAGGACCGTGGGGACCGATCGCCTCCTGCACGCGCCGGCGCTGGTACAGTTTCAATCCGCCCCACGGCGTTAGGACCGTGGGGACGGCTGTCCATGGGCTTGAACACCGTGCTTGGCACGTTTCAATCCGCCCCACGGCGTTAGGACCGTGGGGACCGCTCGGTGTTCCGCTTCCTGTGCGAGTTCCAGCTGTTTCAATCCGCCCCACGGCGTTAGGACCGTGGGGACCGCTCCTCTGCAGCCCTTTTGGTGGCCTGCGTTTGTGAAGCGGGTTGCGCGAAGGTGTGTCTTGCCTTGGCGCTCATGTGTGCTCCTTTCTTGCTCTTTCGTCTAACCGCAATGCTCTTCTCTTGTTGTGTCGAGCGCGAAGGTCCCAAGAAAACCGCGCATACTTGGGGTTCGCGCACCTAAAGAATCAGTGGGTCGTCCAGGTTACGCGGCTCCTTTGTTCCGTGATGTTCCGTCTTTTGCGCGTCATCTGACGACAGGAAGTAAAATCGCAAGCTGTCCTTCTTGACCTCCATCAACTCCAGCAGCTTGAGCTTCAACTCCGTCCATCTCGTCAAGTCCACATTCACCTCGAAGATCGAGAACTGTACGCGCTGGCCGTAGTTCTCGCACGCTTTGGCAATGCGCCGTAGCCGTCGCCGGCCAGCCTTGTCCTCGGTATTCACGTCGTACGTCACCAGGATATGCACAGCAACCTCCTCACGGTCGCGTCCACGATAGTTACAGTTGCCAAAGAACGCCTGCTACCGAACGGAAAACGGCGGGTACACTTTCAAGTCTCCTCTCAAGACTCGGGCCAACAATCTCGCCTGAATGAAGGGCACCAATCCCAGCGTCGTCTTCTCCTGGGTGAATGGGTGAACGATCTCTTCTCGCTTACGGCGCTGCCAGGCCGAGAGGAACAGCTTTCGCGCGTCCGCATGCATGATGAACGCTCCACCCTCTTCTGCTTGAAAACCCTCCGCCTTAACCTGTTTCTGATTGATGAGCGACACGACAAACCGATCCACGAACGCCGGGCGAAACTCTTCCATCAAGTCGAGCGCCAACGACAGCCTGCCTGGACGATCTACGTGAAGGAAGCCGACTGCCGGGTCCAACCCCACCGCCTGCAACGCCGATGAGCATTCGTGCGTAAGCAGACTGTATCCAAATGACAACAGTGCGTTGGTCCGGTTCAAAGGCGGTCGTCGCGAACGCTTCTCGAAACGAAACTCCCTGGATCACCGTGCAGTGCGTCGTCGAACGCGGCAAACCACAACGCCGCTCCTTCACCCTCGTGTCCCCGGGCTTCATTGACCGACGAGGCGGAGTCCAGATTGTTCAAAGTTGCTTGAATCGCGTCAGCCGCGATCGAGAGGCGAGCGGACTTCTCCGGCTCCGTGTGGTCGCGAGAAAAGCGACGCAAGCACGCTCGGCAGTTGGCGAGCTTTCCTGTTACAAACGCTCGAGCCATGCCATGACAGGCAGCGTCATCGTCTGCTCGCCGATACTGCTCCCGCCGCAACAGCACGTTTCCGGAGACAGGACCCTCTACGCGTGCAAGAAATCGCCCGTACTCGGACAGGAACGAGACCGAAACGCCGGCCTCCGCGCAGGCGTGCAAAAGAAACGGCGTTGCCGAAACATTGCCGAAACACACTACTCCATCGAGGTGATGCAGCGGCACCGCGGCGAGCTTTTCATCATCTGCCATAACAACGATGGTTTCACCTTGTTTGCGGAGCCGAGCTCCCTGTGTTGTCACGTAGAGCGTATTATTCACGACCCGACTCCCCGGCTGCCAGCCGCTTCAAATAGACCTCTGCGTCGGGCGCGTTGTTCAACTCCGGCATGCACGTCGATCGCAATGAACACGACTGGCATTTCGGAAGCAGCACCGGCGGAGGAGTGAAGCCGTCTCGCACGAGCTGGTGAAACCTGACGACCGCAGCCTCAGTAATCGCTCGCAACTCATCATCGAGCGTTACATCAAGACGCCGCCGCGAAGCACCGTAAAACAAGGCCCCGCGCGGCACGGGAACCTCGAACATCTCCTCCAGACACATGGCTTGGGCGCAAAGCTGGACTTCGTCATGGCGCCACTCCTTGCGTCTGCCGCGCTTGTACTCGACGGGAAACGGCACTTCGCCGTCCTCCGCCGCGTGAAACTCCACTACATCCGCAAAACCCGTCAGTTTCAGTCTGTCCGAGCGCAACGGCAGCCGCCTCGCAACCCTTACACCCTTACGCTCCTGCGAGCCTGGTTTGTCCACTTTCTCATGCAGGTGTTTGCCCTCTACGGTGAGGTGATTCTCCGACCACGCTTGCTCGACATGAATAAGCGCGCACTGCCGTTCGCAAAACAGCAAGTGCTGCAAACCCGAGATCGGCAAGTAGTCGTCAACTTCCACAACGCCCCCTGCGTAGCCGCAGACTAAAGCAAGTGAACCATCGAAACACCCTGCGGCAGGCCGTCCTCGTTTATTGCGACCGTGTAATCCGAGTACGCTCTGGCCGGCCGCTCGTTGTCGGTGCGCGTCACCTTGACGCGCTCGAACAGCTTGCCAGCTGGAGCGCGACCCAGCGGGGAGTCGTGCTGAAAAGCAATCAGCGCCTGCGCCGACATCTGGCCGCGAGCCGCTGAACGATCGATCTCGAACATTCCCTTGAGCGCTTCGACCGTGAGTTCGAGATCTTCCGCGCTGAAGCCGGTGTCCTTGGCAAAGTGCGGGTTGAAGAAAATGTGGGCGCGGTACAGGCCGTAGGGCACGATTGACTTGCGGCCGAGTGTCCCGGTGATGAAACCGTCTTTGTTGAGCTGCTTCTCTGCGTCGTCCTTCTCTACCGCTTTGCGCGAGATGGTTTGCTCGAGATCCGCTATTGGGTCTATGGAGCGCGAGAACGTCAATTGAAACGGGCCGCGAACTTGCCCGCAGTTGAATTCCGTCACCGACATCACCGCACCGAACGCGCGTATGTCAAAGTAGTTGTCGCACATCCAGCGACGTGCACGTTCGATGTCGGCGGCCTTGTCCTTGCCCTTTTTCTTGTCATCGATCTTGAGGGCCTTGTACGCGGGTTCTCGTTGCTCATGCAGCGCCGAGTGCAGCTTCACGTAAACGTTGTAGCCCTTGGCCCCGGGTTTTGCCGCGGCGACCCAGTCGCGAATTTTGCGCTTGAGGGCCACATCGGATACCAGGCCTTGGCCTGTCTCCGGATCGATGCGTGGGCTATTGCCCGAGTCGGGGTCGCCGTTGGGGTTGCCGTCGCGGACATCAAAGAGGAACACGAAGTCGATGCGGTTTTCGGGATTGAGCGTTGTTGTTGCAGTCATATCGAACATCTCCAGTAGATGGTTGTTTGCGATTGAAAGTTATGCGCCTTCCGCGACCGGTTCCTTCTCTCGTTTGGTGAAGAACTCGGCGCGCTGTTGGTGATAGCCAAGCGTAAAGAGGCCCTGCTCAGGCAAGGGTAAGAACGCAGGAAACCCGACGAGTCTCTTGCCCGCGTTGCGTTTGACGAAGTCCTCCACGGACTCCTTTTCCTGCATGCCGTTTTGCTGGCCGACAAGCCAGTTCGAGAGCTTGTCGATCATGCGGTGGGTGAACACCGCGGCGCCGCCAAACCGGCCGTCTCTAGCTTTGCGGAAGTAGTGCACTTCTGACTTGAGCAAGCGCGGGAAAACCGCTTGCGGTGTCGCGCAGGCTGCAGCGAAGTATCGATCCGTTACGCTCGCGCCAACATCGCCCAACGCAAGTTCCTGCATTCGTTCGACACAGGCGAAGAGGCGACCGAGCAGATAGCCCTTGTTCTTTTCGTTTTCATTCATGGCGGGTAGGACCTCCTCGAAATGGACGTTGAACTCCTTGGTGAATCGTTGCCGGTTGCAGCGAAGCACCGCCTTGATTAGCGCGGCTCGTTCCGGGGTGACACGGCGTTGAGGCTCGCTGCGACAACGCCGCACGGCAGCCTCCAGCACACTCAGGGGCAAAGGTCGGTTCGCCAGTACGCACACGAAGACCTCGCCGGCCAAGTTTGGGGGTAACATCGATTGGTCGCCGCGCACGGCGAGGGACCGAAGCAAGCGCCATAGTGCGGGCTTGCCTCGCAATCCGACGATGCTGATGTCTTCAAACCAGCCCTGAATGGCGCGCACGACACGTTGCGTTGTGTCGGTATGAAATGCGCGCACGGTTGCCCGGCCCTGTCCGCCGGACAAGATCAGCAGCCGAAATGCCGCCGAGTCATCGAGGTCAAGCGGTTTCCCGCCCTCCCATGGTGCGTGGAGCGCATCGCCAACCGGAGTCGCGCTGTTGGAATCGGCCGCGTCGTTCATTTGAAACAGCGACGGATCCAGTCGAATGTGCAAAGCTTCCAGGGCACTTAGGTTTGCCTCTTCGACGGCCGGAGCGATGGCCGACGGTACGCGACTGTCATTGTCGGCCCAGAACACCGCCGCCGTGTCCTCCGACAGCCGCATCATCTGTCTGGGCAGCGTGATCGTCGGCTCCTTGGGATCTGGCCACGAGGGATCCAGCAAACGGTTGAGCGCCGTCGTGTAGGCTTCCGCCGCCGCTCGAGACACAGGGGCGTTGCTGTTGCGTTCGAATCCATAGGACTCAAACGCACTAGCGTTGAAGCTCACGATCGCGACACCTGAAGTGCTGCCTCCGGGCACGCGTTTGATGGGAGGATGCTTGTCCGCGAGTACGGCTTGCTCGCCGGATACGAGGCACTGGTGCAGTTCGGCGCCCTGCTGCTGTTTTCCGCGAACTCCCGCCCAATACGTCGCCACTGAATCCAGCCGGTGGACGTAGTCGCTGTCGCCTTCAACTTGAAACACGAATAAGTGGTTGCTCTCCAACTCCTTGGCAGTCACCCTCGCGGTGACTTCCTTGACTGCAGCGGCGAGGTGCGGTTTGGATGCCAGGAAGCGTTGGATCGCCGCCAAAGAGCTCGACCCAGTTTCTTTCGCTGCGCGCTCGATCTCGTCCACAAACAGGCCGTGGCGCGCCGCGAGTTTGCCTGCGTCGCGGTCTCCGACGCCGAAGACGTATTCAGCCTTGTCGACGAGAAACTCGGCCTTGTCGCCTGAAGTGCGGCCTGATTGTCGAGGAATCGGTAACTTGAGTCCGCGAGGTTTTCCCTTCTTCCCCTCTGGCGGGCGCAAGAGGGATTGCAGATTGATAAGACGGCCGTCCGGCTTGAGGTGGACCACCCAATGCACTTCGCGCATTTCGAAGTTGGGGTCGTCCACCAGTCCTTCACGTTCGGCAAGTTTGACCAGGGATTGCAGGATCATGCGTGCACCTCCGTTTGGATGGCTGGCACGTCGATAACGCCGTCGCGCATCGTCGCGTGAAAGAAGTGAGGCTGGAACGGCCGACCGTTGATGTACTCGATGTCGTTGAGCATCCAGCCGAGATCCCGCTGCCCGCTCAACTCGTCAGCGGGTACCGGCGAGCGCCCATTGACGAGCTCCACCGACGCCGGAAATTCCCTGCAACCGAGGTACGGCTGTTGAAACTGCTGGCCTTTTTCGGCGCGACGCGTGAACATTTCGTCGTACTTGGTGATCGTGTCACCTTCACCGGCTTTTGACGTCAGAGCAATCGAAGCTTCCACAACATAGGCCACGTCACGCAACAACACCGCGTTGCGTTGTTGACGATCATCGTCTGCGAAGAAGTCCCGATCGGCGCTGTTCGCGTTGGCCCACGCTTTGAACGTGGATGGTATCTTGCTCGCAACTTCGTTGCGCTTGACGGCTGTGAACCGGATCGGGTTCAGCACCGTGATGCGACGAACGACCCAGCGCATTTGCGGTTTCCAAAGAACAGCCTCCAGCACGCCGCGCGCAGCCGACGGCGTGATCACGTCGTAAGAAACGCGCTCCACCTTCATCTCCGGCCGCGTGAAACACGCAAGCTCCCCGGAAATCCGAACCAAATGCGCCCTATTCATGTAAGGACCCTCCTCTATCAGTTTTCGCTGGCACCAAGACGGTTGAACAGGCGTGCGCGCCGCCGCTGCTCCTTGCGATAGGCATCAATCCGCAGCAGCAGCGCTTTGCGAACGATGAGCTTGATGACTTCCAGCTCCGACAACCGCTCCACGTCCTTCTTGAGTAAGAGGTACAGGACTGCATCGTGAACAAGATCCTCTGCATCGCGGTATGCGTGCGGCCGGCTATCCCCGAGTGCACCGATCGCCGACCTGCGAACGTGATTCCAGTCAACCATGAAAATCTCCATTGGGCAACCATACTACTTCTTGACCGTACATAGAATGGTAGTTTAATAGAGTTAACGCGCATCGATGATGTGTACACGGTTTTTCTTGAGGTTCTGCCGGCTGCGTTATCTTCAGACATCGCCACTCCTCGGGGCTTGGCGCGGATTGAAATCTAGTGCGGTCTAGAAGCAGGCTTAGGAAAGGGGGTACTTCCACCCCCTTTCCCAGTTCTTTCATACAATCAGCGCTTCGCCGTCCGGCACGTTTGCCGCGGACAAGTCCAGACCAAACCGATCCGAGTATACTGAGCGGTGCGACACACTCTGGACGAAGCGTTCCTCGTCGCCCTCAAAGAGCGCTTCCGCCGCTCCTTTCGCCAACAGGCTGTGAAGCGCCAGTTCGTAAATCGAAACGGTGAATGGCTGGAGAGCCCTCAAGAGTTTGCCGGTGACGAAGCCTGAGCGGAGCTGTTCCACGATGTCCGGCGCTTTGCCCCAGCGAGGCACAAAGGTCAGCGCGCCGTCTTCGATGAAGCGGTACGCTTCCGCGACCTGTTTGAACTTGAGCTCGCGGCGCAAAGGCGTAATGCCGCTGTCCATCTGGCCGATGGCCCGGAAGTAGTCTCGGAAAAACGCGCGTCCCACCTGGGGCGCGAATAGGTCCAGCTCGTCACCGTCCAAAGTAGAAGCAGCGAGCAACGTGTTGGCAACTTCCGTTGATATACGCGGTAGTCCCGGGGGCGGCTTAGTTGGCGCCCGGTACACTCGCAACAAGCCTCCCCGCTCGCCAAGTTTGCCTTCGCGATTGCACCGGCCAGCAGCCTGTACGAGCGAGTCAACACCGGCCAAGGCGCGATAGACGACTGGAAAGTCGAGGTCGACGCCCGCCTCAACGAGCTGTGTTGACACGACACGGCACGTGTGCCCGTCGCTGAGTCGTTGCCTGATCTTGCCAATGACAACGCTTCTGTGGGCTGCGCACATGTTTGCTGACAGGTGAAAACAGCTCTCGTCACCGAGAACGCGATCCAGCTCGAGCGTCAGGTCGCGGGCATCGTCCCGGCGGTGCGTGATGCAAAGAACCCTATCGTGCGTCGCCAATCGTTGCGCGAGTGCCGGCCAGTCGAGAGGCTCATCCGCAAGCACCTCGACACGAGCCCTGGGCGGGGGCGGCGCGGGAGCAATCCGCGCGCGAATGTTCTGCTGCCGTAGGGCCGGAAACGGCGCCTCCAGCGCCGGCTGTGTTGCCGTTGAAAGCACGATACTGCAGCCGTATCCCTCAATGAGTTCGTTGAGAGCCCAAATGGTCGGGTGCAAGAGCTTGGGCGGCAACGTCTGCGCTTCATCAACTACGATGACACTGTTGCAGATGTTGTGCAGCTTGCGGCACTTGGACGGTTTGCACGCGAAGAGGCTTTCGAAGAACTGGACTGCCGTTGTGACGATGACGGGGGCATCCCAATTCTCGGTGGCGAGCCGTCTGCGTTCCGCGGCTTCAGAAGGCGCTTCCACATCCGTTGGCTCGCTCACTGCGCTATGGTGCTCGACGACGTTCTCGGCAAGCGCGCCTAGTGCCGACCGATAGACAGCGGTAGTTTGTTCGATGATGCTGGTGTACGGGATGACGACAACGACGCGACGCTTTCCGTGTCTGGCTGCATGACGCAGCGCAAACGACAGCGAGCTCAGGGTCTTGCCGCCGCCTGTGGCAACGTCGAGAAAGAACGCTCCCGGAGCCAGTTCCGCAGAGTCCCGGCACGCTTTGAGCACCTCCTGGCGGTAGGCGAACAGCCGGCGTTGGTCGGCAGCCATGAAAGCCGGGTTCTGCGCGGCCACCATCGAGTCAACACTCAAGTCCAGAGTGTCGCGGAGCTGCGCAATCGAGGAAAACGACTCTCGAAACCGTGCAACCTGGCGGTCTCTGGGAAGTACGCTGTCTTGTGCACGCTCCGCATCGAGTCTGTCCGCATCAACCAGCGCGGAGAAGATCATCCGCAGCAAGAACTCGGATCGCAACGCACGACTCGCAGGGTCACTTTGAAGCTGAGGCGGCGGCGCCAGCGCCTCCAGAACTGATCGCGGAATCAAAATCTCTGCAGCGGGCTGTTCTGCCTGCACGCCTTGATATCGCCTGACCACAGGGTCGCTGGTCAGGCGCGCCTTGAGATCCGCTTGCCCGTCAGCCAGACCCGCGTGATGCCCAGCGATCGGAAACGCCAGCAACGCGCGCAGATTCTCCGGGAGCGAACTCAACAGCTCGCCGACGTGTACCGCGCCCGCCGAAGAATGATCGACGCGCTCCGTCGATAGCCCCAGCGCGGAGCGTTGAAGCATCTCCTGGAAATCTGGATGGTACTTGCCTAGATCGTGCCAAAGGCCGGCTAGCATTCCCCATTCAGCCGCACCAAATTGATCGGCAAACGAGGATGCGGACGCACCGACATTGGCCAAATGCTCGGCTAAGGGCTGCCAACGAGCTTGGTCAAGACACCTTCCGGCAACGCTGATGGTGCGGGCGTAATGCATCCACTCAACCTCGGAAAACACGTTACGAGACCAAGCATACACCATCGTGCGACAAGCACTTGCCCGTCGCGCTGCTCGACGCGTCATCTCCAACTAGGAGAAACGGTTGCAGATTCTGGATTTCCTGCTTCACCTTGGCTATGGTGTTGCGGGGCCGCCGAAAGAGGAGGTGGCCTCATGCCATTTGTAAACCAGCACCCTGTTGTCGACCTTAGCTCGTACTCTGCAGATCATCTTCGAGACGCGTTCGACCGCGCAGTTGGCTTCGCGGAGGCCTTTGACAAGGCCATAGGCCGTGTTGTTCGCGTCATCCACTCAATCCCTAAACACCATCGCGGCTGGCCGTTGAACCAGGTTTCGGTGTACCTTGGCCGTTCAACCCTCCCGAACGTCTCGGGCAGATTCCGTGCAGGTCTGAACGACCGCAGGCATTCATCAGGCACGGTGCTCTTCCGTACCAAGGGCGCGTATCTTGCCGACTTGGAACGTGTTGGACTTCTCGTGCTGAGCGAGCTCAAGCGAATCAACGCGCTTTGCGTGGCTAACATCGATAGATCGGGCGTTGGTCCAACGCCGACCGCAGGCAACGAAGCCTGCGTCTACTTGACGTGGGGCGAGACGTCGCCCGTCGAAATCTACCCGCCATCTATGAGCGACTTGCGTGACGTTGCCCGAAACGTCGCTGCCGCATCCGGGCGTCTCGTAACCCAACGTGCCGTGCTGGAAGGCCTGTCCGCGATGCAGCAATCGGTGACGTACTGCTATCTGGAGTAGATCGGTTCACACTTGAAGCGTTTGGTGAAGTGGTCCGCGCTTGCCCTTGTTTGAAGCCGTCACCGCCATCGTCGATAGTTCCCGTTGCCATACGAAAGCCTTTTGTACGCGCGGCGCTTTTGCGCCAGTCATGGTGTCGTGGCGTTCGAGCATAGTTCGGTTCACTTTCCGCTTCTTTGGTGAAGCGCGCGCTGTGCCGATGAAAGGCTGGTTCTTGGATGAGCGCAGATTCTTCACGCGTGCCCAACAAAATGCCGTTCGGCGCACGGCGAGGAAACGGCGAGCCGCGCGGGCTCGATGGCTCGAGTGGTTCTTGGCGGAGTTGGCTTTTGAGACGGGTTTGCGGGTGAGCGAAATGGCGCAACTGGTTCACAGCGACTTGTGCATGGATTTGAAGCGGCCCTTCGTATTCGTACGCAAGGGTAAAGGTGGCAAAGCACGGCAGGTTCTTGTGCGCCGCGAACTCGTCCACACCGTTGCGGAGTTCGCGGCCTGGAAAAGCACGCAGGGCGGGCCAATCGGAGCTGAGTCGCCTGTCTTTCTGTCCTCTGTAACGGGCAGAGCTATGACCAAACGCGCCCTGCAGGATGCGTTCAACCGCGTCTGCACGGCCGCCAAGGTTGAAGGCCACAGCATCCACGACGCAAGACACACCTACGCATCAGAACTCTATCGCGCGAGCGGTGGCAACCTCCGCTTGGTTCAAAAACAGCTTGGCCACGCGCGCATCACAACCACCCAAATTTACGCGGACGTGTTCGACGAGGACGCCACACGCGCTGTGGAGAACCTCTACGCCCGATAGCCCTAGCAGGAGAAGGCCATGAACCGTTACTTGTTGCTCGCCTTGATCTCGGCCACAGGCATCGCGCTCCACGCCCAAACCGTTCTCACCCAGGGTGCGCCAGCGAACTTGCACGGAACACCGTCTCCGGAAGCGCTCACATTCTCGCCTCAGCAAGGCTGGTGGAACGGAGTTGCGGTTGGCTCTGGAACTACCAACGCATCAGCAGTCGCCATAGACATCGGCAGTAAGTCATCAAGTCCTTCACCAAGCTACGGCAACTACAACAACAACTTCCTGCTTTCAAACGGCAACTGGGGCACGATCGCTTCAACCTCTGGATCGGCAACCGCCAGCGGGTCCTACTCCAATCCGTTCAGCCAGGCATCTCTCTACCATGCTCAAGTCTCCAGCGTTGTCTTTGACGCCGGCCCGTCCACAGTAAACCTGACGCGAACAACATTCCCCGGAACACCTTCAGTTAACGTGTCCGGCCAGTTCATCCACCTCTGGGAGGTCTACGTAAACCCCGGTGAAGAGGGCGTTCGAAACATCAAAGTCACCAAGTCCGGCAACCTACTGACTTGGAACTGGTCGGTCTTTGCGCCGGGCACAAACACTGCATGGGTTTCGCGCATGGAGCGAACGTATGGCGAATACAGCCTGTCGTCTACAAACGACGTAAACCAATCGATCAATTTCTCCCAACCAGGTTACTGGTGCGTAGCCGTCTTCAGCGAATACGCAAACGGCGTTGATTCAGCGGGAACTACAGTCAGCGTCCAAGTTTCAACACCAAGTAGCAGCGGAGGCGTTGGTGGAGGAGACGACGAGTCTTGCAGCACTGGTGAGGGTTCGGGTTCGCCCTGGCGTCTCCTGCCATGTTTGTTCGCCGCAGTCGTTCTTTCGTTCAGGCAGCTTCGCCAGCGACGTGGAGGTATCTGATGCGCATGGCAGCCTGCACGTTGCTGGCAGTCCTTCTATCGGGCTGTCTGTTCATGACTCCCAAAGCGCCGGACAGCGTTTCGGAAAGCGCGGTGGTGCTCGCCGTGCCCGTCTTAGAACAGGACGGAAAGTTCGAGTGTGGCAACGCGAGCCTCTCCATGTTGCTGGCCTACTACGCCCACACTCCGGACGCCGGCCGCGTAACGGAACTCAAAAGCAAAGCGTTCACCGAGCAAGGGCTGTCCGGCCAGGAAATGCTGGACTTCCTTGATGCGGAGGGCTTCGAAGCCGTTTTGTTCAGTGGAGACCTCAGCCACGAAGTAGAAGGCGCTTACTACCACTTGGACAAGCGTCGGCCGCTGTTGGTCTGCCTCTCCAACGACGGTGAAGCCCGACACTTCGTCCTCGTAACCGGCTACGACCCCGAGCTTGAACTCATCTACGTACAGGACCCCTTCCGGGGAGCGCTGCGCTTCTCGGGCTGGGAGTTTGACGTCTTCTGGAAACGCTGCGACCGCTTCTGCCTTCTGGCCGTGCCAAGGCAGGCGGCCGGCAACTAACGAAAGGGGCATCAACATGTGGATCATCCGTTCTCTGGCCATAGTGCTGGCCGTAATCCTTGCTTCCGCGCCGGCTTTCGCCCAGGAAGCGCAACGACTCCAACAGCACGAACTGGAAGCACTCCAGAAAAGGCAAACACCGAAGTTGCCCCAAACCCGCGGCGGCTCGCCAATCCAGCCTGTCACCTCACTGAGCAAGGGGGAACTGAGCCAACTTCGGCTAGTCCGCACGGAAACACGCATCGTCCACAACCTGGAAGAGCTGCGCGCGGGCGACGTGGAAACAGGCCTCAGCACGGTCTACTGGGTTCTCATCGGCGTGGGTATCGCGGCCGGCGTCGTCATCCTGATCACGTTGATCCTGATCTTCACCATCTAAACGCGAGGACAGCCATGATGAAACTTGCGCCATTGATACTGCTCTGCTTGCTCTCCAGCGGGTGTGGAATCGTCCCGCAACAGGCCATGGCGGAACGCCAGCCGGGAGAAAGCGAGTACTGGACCGAACCTCGAGGCCGCACCGACAGAATCCACAACGTAAACTCGGAAACCGTTTTCAACCGCTCCAAGCTCGTCTACCAAGGCGAGCGCGGCAGCGTATACGCGCCGACCATCTACATCGGCGGCGTTGACGAGTGGTACACCGAGTACACACCTTCGCCCACACCGATCAGTGCGGCGTTCGTACAACGCCTGTTTCGCGCGGAGAGCAATATCCCTGGCTTGGTAAATTGCGGGCTGACGGACGCGGAGCGAGAGGAGTTCGCGGAGCCAACCGCAAAAGCGCTCACCGAGTACGGGGCAGCCATCATCTTGCTCAAGACCCAATCCGTGAAGTTCCTCGACCGCACCCCACCAAAGACAGGGTCGAGTTGTTCGTTTCTGACGACAAGGCGTGGGCTAAGCAGCGACGCTCCATCAATTTCGCAAGCTCGAACTGGGCTGAGACCCTCGACCGGCTTAAAGGAGAGGGCAAGCTGCTTGGGGTGGGCGTGAACGTCGGCGCGATGTGGGGCTACTTCGTTCAGGCTGTGGATACAACCGGTCCCGTGCAGTACTGCTGGTGGGACCTCAAGGGCACTCACCTGCGCGACCTGCCATAGAAACGGATGGTGCGGGACCCTCGCCACGCTTCAGTAGCGCTTCGGCCTTCAGGTCCATCGCTCCAGTTCGCGCCTGGCGGGACAGCCGTCCTCTTCGCAGAGCGGACAGCCGCGCGTGGGCAGCGAGCAATGCAGTCAACTTGGCGGCGCAACACGCTCACTTGGGCTTGCAAAGCTTCCCAGCCACTCCACTTCCTCCGACACTGGATATTCGTCGTACATGCTCAAACCTCCTGGGCGCCTTCTGAGGCGCTCTCGCTCAAGCTGCAGCGCGAGCGGCTGAAGAGTCGTCTGGTGCAAGCTATCCTTTTTGTCCGGATAGGAGGCATGCATGTCTGACTTGCCAGAGCCAGAGGATTCAACAACCAACCCGTTCGAGAGAGGTTGCTTGCGTTTCTGAAGGGTTCAGCACCCTCAGCAGTACAGGTTGGCGCCGACCTTCTGTTGCCCGGAACTGGAACGGTTGCAGCTGCGTTATTCAGCGGAGTTGTCCAACTCATCGATGCCATTGGCACACGCCGCGCCCAGCGAGCCGTGGAAGAGACGTTTGACGAAATCAGAGGCGGTTGACAATGGTGGAAGCGTCTCAAGTGGACCTACTTTACCTATTCAGCGACGAGTTCCTCCTGGAGCTTCGACGCATGCTTGAGCTCGCAGCCAAGACCGACTCTGATGAGAAGCTCCGTCGTGCAAAGGACTTTCTGGTCAACAAGTTCCTTGAGCCCCAAAGGACGCCGCGGCACGTGCACTGGACGAGTTTGTGTCGAACTTCGTGGCGGAGTCCAGCGAACTTGAACTGCGGATGACAATGATCCTCGAAGCACCCAGTCACTGAAGGGAGAACCTTCAAGCGCAGTGCATGATGCGGTCATCGAGCAACTGACCGCCAGTCTCGGTCTCAGCGACGATTCGACGACCTTGTCGCGGCCACAATTGAGCGCCTTTGCTCTGTGGCATCGCGGCGTCATTGGGCACATGGGGTGGAACCCCGCAGTCTACGGGGGACTCCGTCGCTGAGCGCAAAAAGTAAAGCACAGGCTGTTAGAACCGATGCAATAGCCAGCCAGAACTTCGCGCCGCGATGGGCGCCACTGCTGTTCCCCTGAGGTGCCTGTGGTAGAAGCCAAGTGTGTCCACGGAGCACAGCTATGCCAACCTTATTTGGAACTGGAAGTCTCCTTGCGTTGGGTGAAGCCGAAGGCCTGGCGGCGCTTTCTGATCCGCAACGACTGGCTTTGATGTTCTACACCACGCGATCCAGGATGCATGCGGTTGGTGGGATTCGCACCTGTACGGCTTCTTTGCATATGATCGCGGGGGCGTGGACTGGGACACTCCAGTTCGCCCGATCTCCCACGAAGGAGTGGGTGAGGCCTCCTCATGGCGCAACGCGCCGGGGTGAAACTTCCTGAGGTGCTGGCCGGAGAGGAAGGGCGACATGTACGTCTGCCGTGTACGACTACGGCGACAACTGGGAACACGAGGTGAAGGTGGTTGCCGTGCACCGGAGCTGGACGAGGTGTTCAAACGCCGCCTGTTGGCGCGGCGCCTGCGCGTTTCCTCTGGAAGACTGGTGAGCATTCTGCGCTTTATGAAGAGCTGGTTGCGTGCTTCAAACGCCTGAGAACAAGCCTGATGAAGATGCGCGATACCGCTGCAGGGAGGCGCGCGAAATGTGGACCCTAATATGGCGTCCCGACCGTTTCCGGATATAGAACTGAAAGAAGAGTTTCGACAAGAAGCGCAGTGGTCTACACCCAGTAGACTCCGCCTCGGGCCGCGAATCTAGATCCAAGCCAGGTATGCTCGTCGTGGTAGAGCCTCGCGCCTTGCCCGCGAACGCGACCGCCTCCTTTATGGTTCGCTTTCAGATACTGATCCACGCGCTCGGACGCTGGCCGAGTGGCGCTCGTGACGCCGAGTGGCTCATCGCAAATCACGCGCTGCTGATGATGACGAGTGCGCCAGGGCTATCTTCCTTCGCGCGAAGCGTGGCTTCCAGGTCTGCAAGCAGCTTGGCCGCGTGGGGCTGGTCAGCTCTGGGCTGGCGGCTCTGCGGTACCACTCTGAGCGCTTCCTGTTCGTCCTTCTCCACGTATTGGCCGACTTCCCGTAACAGCGTCAGAGCGTAACCTGCCCGTCGGAATCGCCGCCTTCCGCCGACAGGCGCGTCCAGCGCAGGCATTCGACCTCGTCTTTGGGAACACCTTGGCTCTGTCTGACAGCGTACCGCCATGTTCATTTGGGCGCGGCCGTGACCCTTGTTCGGCCGCCATGCGAATCCACCTTGGCGGCTTCAACTTCGTCGTGTTCGACTCTCGCCAACCGACAACAGGTTGCCGAGGTTGAACTGCGCCCAGGCATGCTTCTGCAGAACAGCCTTGCGGAACCACTTGATGGCTGTGCGGTCGTTGCGCGGCACACCGCGCCCTTCGTGGTAGCAGGTGCCGAGGCTGAACTGCGCCTTCCGGCCCGCCGTGGCTTGCCGCCTTGCGGAACCATCTGACAGCCTCTTTCTCATTCCGCTTTACCCAAGCCCGCCCCGGTATGCGTGCCCGATGTCCTTCTGGCGTCGGGATGGCGGCTTCCGCCGCCTTGAGGTTCCAGAAAAAGCTTCCTCGTGGAAGCCTCAACCCAACGCCGTGGGCATAGAGCGCGCCAAGGTAGTGGGCGGAGTCGGCGTGGCCCAGATCCGCGGCCTTGCGAAGCCAGCGGATGGCCTCGGAGTTGTCGCTCAGTACGCCCCGGCCCTTCTGATAGCAGGCGGCGACGGCGAACATGGCGTCAAGGAGCCCCCTGTTCGGCGGCCTTCATGCACCACTGAAGGATTCTCTTTCGTCCTTCTCCTGGCCCCAGCCGTAGCGCAGGTTGAGCCCGTAGGTCAGTTGCGCGTCGGCGTCACCGGCCTCGGCTCTGGCCTTCATGGCGCGGTGTCATCTGCATCAGCCGCATCTGTGAGATGCCTCGACCTCAAGTTGCCGCGCAGCGCCTTGCGGAACTTCTGGAACAGTTCGTCCGGGTCCATGAGCGGAGATTCTACGGATTACCGAACGGCGTTCGACACGGTTTTCCTCGCCACGTTCCATCCGCCGAGCTTCCGTGATGCGGTTTATAAGGAAGAAGTGGGGTCATTGTTCCAGAACTTCGGTTCACGTCGGTTTCGCGCATTCCTTCATTGGATGGCACCAACACGACTGAACCAAACTGGCGTCGTTCGTTCGGCGTCTTCATTGGCTCGTCGGTGACTGACGAGGGGCCGGCTTTGCTGTAAGTTGGTAGTTCGTTTTCTGAATCCATTCATTTTCGACTGTTGACGCGTTCGCTGTAGAGCGCGTCGTTCCCTGGCCCGCCTTTGGCGGGCTGTTTCGTTTTGGGAGGTATTGCCATGGAAGACGACACTGTGGTGCTTGTGGACTTGTCCGAGCTTGATGTTGAGCCGGATGTTTGTCCGAACTGCGGGCGTGAGTGTTCGATCTCGTCGAAGCACTTCCGCTCCTGCGATGAGGTGCGGGTTTGCGGACCTTGGGTGAACCGCATCGTGCGAACGGGCTCGCTTGCGCTTCGCTGCGCTGCCTTTTTTTCTCTTCAAACCCTTTTTCGGAGAATCGTCATGATGACTGTGACCGCGCAGGGATGGCCTGCGCAGCGCCCGGCATTTGCCTTGGGCGACATTGGCGAGCCCTGCTTCAGCGCCGCGCCGCCGATTACACCGATGAGGTGGTGGATGTGCGCGATTTGCGCATGGACCAGGAAGACGGCAGCCTCGCCGTTAGCTCGGCTCGCTACCCCTTGCAGGCGCATGCATTGACCCAGCTCGGCTCGAAACTGGGCATCCCCGCCGGCTGCCTGCAGCGTTGCATCCCGAGCTTCGCGCCCAGAACGTCAACCGGCTGGCTCGAGCAAGAAGGCGGCGACGTGTTCCTCCGCTTCGACCGCTTGGAAGTGCGCGCCATATTCTCCACACCCGCTACCGCCCCTGGACAACCACGAAGTGGTCAACGCTATGCTCGGCGTCCTACCCGAGAACTCGCGCCTGCGCTTTGAGCTCATGGCCACGCGCATGGAAGTGCAGCTCCATCGGCAACCAGGGCGACGGCAGCCTCCGCGACGGCCTCCATCTCACCACACAGCGAAGTAGGCGCGGCCAGCGTCAGCCTCTCAGCCTGATCACCGGCATCTGCCTGAACGGGCTGATCATGGGCCACGGCAGCTACACCCTGGAGCAAGCGCCACATCGGACAACAGACCTGCAACACGCCTTCAACGAGTTAAAGTGCCTCTTACCTGATCGAAGCCAGCGCCGAAGCGAGAACCTCCTTCACGGGCACCACCGGCGTCGTGGTCAAAGACCACGAGAAAGCCTTCGAACGCATCGTGGAACGCTACCAGGCTCACCGGACAGCAGCTACCACGCCATCACCCAGGCCTACGAGGAAGAGCCGGGCGTGAGCCTCTACCACATCATCAACGCCGTCACCCGCGCCGGCAACCACCTGAACTGGCCCTCGAACCCCGCAGGCAGTTGCAGGAAGTCGGCGGCAGGATGCTCACACTCACCGCAGGCGAAGGCAGGCGCTGGCTCGATTGATGTAAGTTACACGTCCACAAATCATTGCGGGTGCATATAAACCCATGCCGCCCTCGCGCGGCAACTTTCATTTAAGGAGCAATCCTACGGGAGCGGATTTTCTGTTCGCCCCACTTCATCGCGCCCGTCGATGCGCGTTGAAGATCTGCAACTCGACTTCGACGCCGCCCACGCCTTCATCGACGCCAACGACTGGAGCGACCGCGACTTGCTTGACCTGCTCGACCACCACGCCAAAAGCGCCGAGCAGGCCAACGAGCTCGTGCGCGCCAAACTTCACGAGGCCTGGACGCCTGCGCGGCTTCCCATCCATCGCACCGCGACGGGGCTGGCTGTACCGCGAGTGGTGAGACCATCTTCCTCACGGGCGGCACGAGGCTGGGGCGACACACCCACGGAGCTCTACCGTGTGTTCGACCTGCTCGGCCTCACTGACCTGGATGAATTGCTGTTGCGCAAACACGGCGGCGTCGAGCGCTCGGCCGGCACAAACGGCATCACCATCGTCATTCCACCCCGCAAGTGAGGAGAACCATGCAGCACACGCAGCTCAACGTGCGGCAGAAACGGCGCTACATCGAGGAAGGCGGCATCAGGTACCCTACTGCGGCGGCCTGCTGCTCGACCCCGGCAACCTGGAGGTTGACAGCGCCCACGCCTGGTGCCACGTGACCTGCCTCGACTGCCGGGAAGAGTGGTTTGACCACTACACACTGACCGCCATCGGCGAGAAAGGAGGAAAGCCATGACAGGCCACTGGGGCTGCCCCGCCTGCGGCTCAGGCAAATTCAGCGCTTGGCAGGGCTACACGGAATGGGGCAGCGAAAAGCTGTACTGCCATTACACCGGCGACATCGAGGACGACGAAGATTACGAAACAGATGACTACGGCGACAGGCACTCCAGTGACAGCGAAAGCGGCGACATGGAGGACACACGCGAGTGCATGGAATGCGGGTACGAATACAAACAACCGGAGTTCTACCCTGATGAGCCCGAGTCAGACCCTTGAGGACTACCCGGATGACGATCTCATCCAACAGCTTGAGCCCATCCTCAAAACCCAGGCACCCCGCGCGGCAAAGTACCGGCGCAACGCAAGCCCTGGGCGACGCTCATCAACGTAATGCCGCGAGAACAGACCAAGGGCGTGCACCGCGCAACAAACGCAAGCTCAAGCTCTGCCCGCAATGCGGCCTCGACATGAGCGAAAGCACCATCCGAAATGTCGAAGCCAACGTGCTCGTGCAAGGCGAGCCTGTGCGGCTTTACGACCAGGGGGTGCAGGTGGTCATCGTCCTGCCCCCCGTGCCGCCAGTGCCACCCGCAAACCTGAAACCCACACCACCTCAACGAAAGGAGGACCCACGTTGCTCTACCCGCAACACCTGAAATGCTTCGCGGGGGCGACGATGGATGCGCGATACGCGCTCACTCCATCGCCCTCACGGACAAGGGGAGCCATCAGCAGCGACGGCCACATCCTGCTTTACATTCCTTACCCGGACCTCGCCCCCCCAACGGCGCTCCCCTTATCGAGGGCGTGGATGCTGCCTGCCCGCCGCCCGTTGAGCCGTTCCTGCTCGACCCGATGAGGCGGCCGACGCGGCCAAACTGCTAGACTACAAGCTCAAGGACTGGCAGCGCAGCGAGTGGACGAGCGCCATCCAGGCCGAGATTCGTGGCGACGAGCTGATTCTCGTGAGCACGGACCGGCAAAGCGCGCGCAGGGTCACGCTTCAACGCAAGCCCGGCCAGTTCCCTGACGGGCACCGCGTGATTCCCGACTACACAGAGGCCCGCGCGTTCACCGTCGAAGTCAACCTGTTGCTGCGCGTGGCCAAGCAGCTCCAGGCAGCCACGATGCACGAGTACGCCACTCTGCGCATACTGACCAGGAAACCGCCATCGGCTTCAGCACACCCGAAGGAGTTGCCCTGTTCAGATGCCCTACGGCGACGAAGAAAGCCATTGCAAGGACGCCTTCGCCAGACTCCGCGAAGCTCACGCGCCGCAGTTGCTGACGCCCTGAAATCGGGCCTCGCTAAAGGGGGACGCGGACAAAGACAGCACCGGGACAGACTGATTCACATTTACGGCCCGATGGTGTGGGCCTTCTCTTACTTTTTCTTCAGGAGACAAGACATGAATGCAGCGACGAAGAAGGAAGCTAAGTGGCTAAGACTGCCGGAGGGCAAGGAAGCGCTGATGCACCGGGGAACCAACGGCGCGGTCCGGCAACGGCAAGCACGACGAGAAAGCGCCGGTCCTCGACGTGACCAAGGGCGTGCCCTGCCCCCTACCAGGACAGCGAGACGGTGGAGCTGCCCTCGACCTGCTCATCCCCGACCCGAACCAGCCGCGCCGCGACTGGATCGAAAGCGCCGACGACGAGGATAAGACCGAGCTGGAACGCCTCGCCATGACCGTGCGCACGCACGGCATCCTCGAAGACATCACCGTCCGCCCCAACGGCGACGGCAGGTACAAGATCGCCTTCGGCGAACGCGCTGGCGCGCGGGCAAGATCGCCGCATCCAGAACGCCAAGTGCAGGTCCGCACAGAAGCTGACCGACGACGACGTGTTCGAAATGCAGATCATCGAGAATCTGCACCGCAAAGGCCTCTCGGCCGTCGATGAAGCCCACGCGTACAAGAACCCGATGGAGCGCAAGTGGAAACAGTGCCAAAACAGCTCGTCGCTGTTGGGCATCAGCAGCGCGAGCCTCACTCTATAAACTCGGCCTTCAGGCCTCACCCCGGAGCTGCAGAAGGCCGTGCATTAGGGGCGAGCTGCGCCCCACGGACGCGCGCTTTGTCAGCCAGGAAGTGAACCGCATCGAGGCCCAACAAGGAGGAGCACAAGCAGGAGGCCATGAATCGTACTGCCGGGCGCGTCAAGGAGCACAAGAAGGAAGGCGTAAAACTCACGGCCAAGGACGTCCAGGTGATCGCCAAGCAGGAGGTGGCGCTGTCGAGGAGAAGTGCGTCCGCCTAAGTTACCAGGCCGCGAAGTCGAGCGGCAAGGTGCAGGCCGCCCAGGTGGAGCCTCCTAAGTTCTGTAGCTTCCAGGAACCCCAGCCCGGCGGGAAAAGAAGCAGCGCGCGGAGTCTCGGTCGTGGTCGAGCGCACACGCAAGGCCTCAAGAAGTACGAGGCGCTCCGCCGAAGACGCCCTGGAAGCTGCTCACGCTTCGCCCAGGTGCTGGCCGAGCGACGACAAGGCGGATGAGTGTGCCCTACGCCGCCGGCAAGACCCTCAGCAAGGTCTACGGAGCAGAAACAATGTCTAGAAGCGCGTTCTCGCGCTCACCAAGTAGTCCGCGCACGGGAGCAGCCGTCGTCGGACTGCATCAGACATCCGCGGCATCCCGGGCAAGGAGAGCACTCCAGTAAAGCAAGAAGGGACCGAAAGGACCCTTCTTTGCCACGATTTGTTTCTATATGGGAAAAGAACAATGCACGCTGGTTAGTCACGGACGCAGACCTGATCAAGTGGCACCGCGTTGCTCAAGCAAGGGCATAGGGAAACCGTACATGAGCAAGTACCAGGAACGACAGGCAGTTCGAGGACGATGCCTGGCCGCACCGCAGACGCTGTGTTTGAAATCCCAGCAGGCGGTTGCAAGTCCTGTTTGTTCAAGAAAGGAAGAGCTACATCGAAATCGACGGTGTTGGGTTGAGAGTCGGTACGTCACACACCTACCATGGCAACAACAACCAGCACTAAATCGTAGTTGTTAAGGAGGACGTGGAAAAGCTCGTTTGCTGCATCGAAGGAACGCCAGCGCGGCGTTGCGGTCAAGTCAGCGGATGATCGTAGAGAAGACCCCGGAGGCACTGCATACAACGCATGCGCGCGAGCACGACGTCGAGTTGCTTCCATGCGCCTGTTTCTGCGAGCGGGCTTTGATGGCAGAGACTACGTCATGAAGCGCGAGGCTGTGTTTTGGCTCTGCGGGAGACCTTGACACAGAGTCTATAACTGTCGCCGCGGACGAGTTCATCGAGCCCCCAATGACAAACCCTAGAGACTCGGCTTCCGATTGCGTTTGATGACCTCCTCCAGAAAGTAGCGCAGGGGTTTACGCTGGTTCTCCTAGCGCCATTCGGTTCAGGGAAGAGTCTCACAGTCAGACAACTCTGGTTCGCTCTGCGACAAGTACCTCAGCGCGGAGATCGACTGCGTCCCCGTGGTGATCAACTTGCGAGAGCATTAGGGCGCCCAATATGCGGACGAGATTTTTCTCCGGCATGGTCGTTCTTTAAGTCTGCATCGTGAGGGTGATCTGACCGTGGCGTGGAGGACAGGAAGTCTCGCATTGCTCATCGATGGCTTTGATGAGGTGGCCTCAGGCGTCGTCCAGATAGAAAAAGCGAAGTGCTCAGGGAGATACGCCGCACCGCCCTTGCAGGCGTCAAGGAGATGGTTTTAAAGTCGCCGGATGCTACTGGTATCGTACTCGCGGGGCGTGACCACTACTTTGACAATGATGCCGAGATGCTCCACGCCTTGGGGCTTCGATCCCACAAGTTGGTTCGTGTTCCGGATTGAAGAAGAGTTCGATGAAGACCGTGCCGCTCAGTACCTGAAGCGAAAGGGCTTTTCCTCTCCGCTTCCAGACTGGCTTCCTAGACGACCGTTGCTGTTGGGTTACTTGGCAAGACGCCAACTCCTGCAGGATGTCCTTTCAATTGACTTCTCGCAGGGTCGTGCACGTGCATGGGTGGACCTGGTCAATCTAATCTGCAAGAGAGAAGCTGAGCACGAAAGAGCCGCGATGGACGTGGGACACCTGTGCGTCAGGGTCCTCGAGACACTGTCGCTTGAAGTTCGAGCAACGCTGACTGGCGCCGGTCCGATTAGCGTCGATGTTAGTACAGGCGTATACGACTGCAACTGGCCGGTAGGCGGCTGGTGATGCCGTCACAATGCAGCTCAACGACTCCCTGGTCGGCCGCGCGGACGCGGAACCGGGCGCAACGCTCGTTCATCAGACAGGAGTTTCTGGAAACTCTACAAAAGGGTTAGGGTACGAGGCTGCTCTTTCGGGTGCCAGGACAGGACCGGAGGCAGAAGTCGCGGCAATCCAGTCTGGACCACCGGCGATGGATGGGATCGGCAGTGAACTGGCAGCCAGCGTAGCTGTTTATGAACTAGAGGACAAGCCAAGTGGACGTACGACACACTGCAAAAAGAGTTCATCAGGCCAAACTCGGACTGCCAACCCGGTGGCGACCTGTTCAGGTAACGGAAGTGACCTGGGCCGCTGAGGACGCGGCCGTTGCTGATCTTAGAGTGACTGTCCGGCGTGCATGTTCGAGGTGAACGCCAGTGAGCGCCGGCGTAAAGCGGCGCTGAAATTCGAGACTCGCTAGTTGATCCGAGTCGTGCTTGGCGCATTCGTTTCCCAATCAAAGCGTATCTTTCGCTTCAATTGCCACATAAATAAAGTGGCGGGAGCAATATCGCAATCAAGAGAGAGTTGCCGCACGCAAAGAAGGCATTGAAATCACGGAGCAACCGGAGAAACGTCATTCGACACATGGCCACGACAGACGCCGCATCATGCAGTTCAATGTCGAGGATTCTGTTAAGCGTTATTAATTGTCCTTAGCGGCTGTTTCAGGCAGCAGGGCTCAAGCCGCGTTATTTGGTGTTTTCACCGGGACTCCTCAATCTATCAGGAGTCTATGCTCGGGCCCGTGCTGAAAATGCTGATCAAGCCAGGGCATTGCATGGAAGCTCAGGGACGTGTGCCTCCCGGTTCTACGCAAGCACTCACGCCGATCCACCAACTCCTCGATAGCCCCTTCGCGGCGTCAAACTGACCTGCCCCCGTTTTATGTACCGGTTGTTATGAAAGTCGGTTGCTGTGGCCGCATACTCCCGGGAGTACGGTACCCCCTTGATAAGTGCGACTGCTCATGGTTATACTCCATTGCCACCTTCTCACGACAGCAGTTTCTTCTCAACGCTTGTCCACAACTCCTGCTCCAGCAGCTCGTCGCTCAGCCGGGCGTGGAAGCTCTCCACGCCAGCCGTTTGCTGCACGGGCTTCCGGGCTCCACATACAGCGTCTCCACCTTCATCTTTAAGCCAGCTTTTCAAAGCTATGGCGATGAACTCAGGCCGTTGTCAGCTGCCCCATGGCCATCTGATTGCTCGTGCCCTTCATAGCCTCCGCGATCGCCTCGGTCGTCCACGGCTTTAGCGCGATCACCTCGAAGCACCAGACGCTCCACCGCGTCACTCATGACCGCACTCAGCCTTTTTTTGAAGGCCCGGCGAAAATACTGTCGTGCGATCATGGGTGAAATCACGCCACACATGATTCCGGTGCTCCCCACGCCTTACCGTGCAACCTTTGCTGCCTTGCCCGATGGCCCGCTTCTTGCGCCGTCTCTCACGGCACCTTCAGGCCGTATTTTTTTCCACAGCCAGTGGACCCCTTGCGGTTCATCCCTGAAGCCCTTCCCGTCGCAGCAGGATCTCCAGACGCGGCGGTAGCCATAGTGCAGGTGCTTGCCCGCCAGCTCCAGCATCCGCTTCGCAAGCGCTTCTTCTTTTTGACCGCCTTTGCGGTTGTAGCGCTACGTGCTGCGGATGCCCTGACCGACCATCTTGCAGGCCTTGCGTTCCGATGCCCCAGCGCGCTGCACGTGTTTCACGGCCTGTCTGCGGCGCGCCGGGGTTAGAAGTTTTCCTCGGCGATGTCCTTCAGGCCTCCATTTCCAGCGTCAGGTCGGCCACCGCCTACTTGAGCTGCTTGTTCTCGGCCTCCAGTTGTTTGAGGCGCTTCATGCTTAGTTGCCCTTGGCAGCCGCGTACTGGCTCTTCAGCGGAAGTACGTCTGCTGGCTGCCCCCGATCTTCTTGCAGACCTGCTCGGCCGAAAGCAGGCCGCTGGCCGTCAGCCCTCGGCGTCACCGGCGGGGCGATAACCTGCTCGGGCGTTTCGACGTTTACGTTTCATGACAGTCCTTTCCGGCCTCACGGCCGCCTCAGAACTCTCGTAACACCTGACTCAGTTTTTCGGGGCAGACCAAACGACGAACTACTGCAGCGCGCACGTCTCTCCGGCTAACACCACTGGACGCCGGTCCTTCTCGCTGCGATACGCCTAGCGTCAGCAAAAGCTTAATCCGCCGGCTCAGCATCAGGAAACCACGGTGGAGGCGGGGGGTGACCAATAGGAAATGCTACCGATGGACTACTGAAAAGGCGTGACGCCGACACGCTTTCGGCTCTCAGGCGACAACTGATTGGCGGCAACAGATTTGAATGCACGCGCGGTTTTATCTTATGTTTCTGGGACTTGCCAGCGCGGTGGCCGCGACCCGCGCAAGATGCGGGTTCTGGCGCTGAATCGGGGCGAGCTTGACCAGCGCTCGATCGGCAGACTGGCAGGAGGCTTGAAGGGGCTAACACCCAGCGGGCGCTTGCCGGGTATTGCCCAGGGCTCGATTGGTCGGGTGCCTTACGCCAGAACGTCCGGGAGCGAAGATTTATCGCATTACCGAAACTTGGAAAGAGGTTCACGACCGCTACTGCACGACATGAACGTGCGGGGATGAAAGCACATGCTGCGCAGCGAGAGGCACACTGGAAGGGCTTCTCGTTGAGAGGAGAACCTCGTTGAATGGATCAAACCACTCGTTGAGCAGAACACGCTGGGATTCGTCGGCAAGGCTCGAGTTGTAAACCCAAACCATCCGCGAAAAAGTCCCGGAGAAGTACATCCGAGCTGGGCATCCGCCCGTGGAGCCGCTACCGAACTCGGTCAAACCTACGCTGCACCTGCCGGTCGGAGTTGTGGGAGCCATCGCGCTGGCATCCATCGTCGGCTAGTTGCTCATCAGCCTACGACAATGGGATTTATTGGTTGAGCCCTCTGGCCGGCTCCAACCGCTGACCCTGTATGAACGCTACCACATCACTCGCCGACTTACCCTGCTTTTCTCAGCCCCTGTTCATCAGCGCGGCTTACGTGACCATCGGCCGTCGATTTGGCCACTCCGGCATCGCCGTCAGCCCCAGCGTCATCCTGGCGGTTGCCATCCACGGCCGCCAGGCCGATCATTCGGCTTCTCCGTGCAGCTTCGGAACGCTCGCCGAGCTTATGCTGTTGCTGTTCGACCGGTCGCCGCGTTATACCAAGAAGACATCACTGGCTTTGGGCTGCAAACGCCGCCAGCCGCTTTCCTAAGCATCCTGCTGACTTTACTCAGCCTGCTTGTTTGCGCGCCAGGCTTGAGCAGGCCTCATGCAGCCCTGGCTGTGCCATCGCCCTAACGGTCTCGCTGCTCTTTCTGATCTATCTATTGTACAGTTCGCGGCGAATCGAGACTCAGTGGCGCCGCCCCTTTTCCCTGCCACAGCCACCCACGGCTTATGCGCCTCCACTCCCGTCGGAGCGGAGAAGGCTGCGGCGAAACTTCGCTCCAAGGTGTCACGCGCGACGCACGAAAGGACTCAAACCAGATCGCGAGCGAACTCGCCTACCTGCTCAAACTGCTCGATGCATCGAACACCCAGCCGCACAACAACTGATAGCGCGCAAGCTAGAAGTGCCGCCCAAGGTTCACGCCCTCCCGCGCCCGGCTCGGAAGAGTTGCACAGACAGGCCAGCAAAGTCGTCTCGTTCCACAGAGACGCCTTTATCGGAATCAAAAAACAAATCGGCAGGATGACGCGCGGCAGCGAGTCGCGGTCAGGACATCGTCGCCAGAGAGATCGAGCAGAACAAGCTCGCTGACCGCCTGCAAAACCTGGAAGAAGCCGTCGCCCGCATCGAGGCAGGAACTGGAAGCCGACGTAAACATAGCGGCCACGCTCATCCGCCAAGGACTTGTCGAAGACGCCAAGGGCGTGCTGGCGAGAGGCAATCGCGCGCGAACACCAAGCTGATAAGACACTCAAGGAAATGGGGCAGTCGAAAACGCGCTCGACGAAGTCGTGCAAGCCGTTCGCGCGGAACTCCTCAAGGCACCGGTGGCGCATGAAGACACGCGAAGAACACCTACGAAACGAACTGCGTGCCGTCGAGAACGCGCAGGACAACATCCAGAGACTCCTAAGCCGACCAGCCTGGGATCCCAAGGAACGCGCGCACCTTCAAGCCCAACTGGACGTTCTTGAACGCCGACGCAGCACGCTCCAGCATCTTCTTTTCTGTGCGTGACACCTGCGTGAAAGGCGATATCAACTCGCCGCACTCTCAACCAAGGCATGACTTCAAACCCAACCTACGAACCGGAGTTGCCCGACTGGATCAAGCAGCTCGAAGACCTGATTGAAGACGCCGAAGCAGAAGCGCGTCTGCAATGGCGGAAGCGTTAGCGCATCGCCACAAGTTTGCGCTTGAGCAGCTCGCGCACTTCTTCATCCCGCAGTAGCTCGTTCAGCACGGCGTCCGAGGTTGAACGTTTTTTCGGTGACTGCCTTCGTGCGCTCTTCGGCTTCCATTGCCGCTTTGACATCCAGCGCGCAACCACACTTGCCGCAGAACTGGAAGCTGGCAGGGTTGACGTGCTCGCAGCGAGGGCATGGTGTTGCCTTCGACACGCTGTCATTCTGCGCGGGAGCGACTATCCCGTGCATCCTGAGCAGTGCGTCGTCGGTGTTCTTGCCGCTCATGTGAATGTATGTGCCGGGCATCTTGCTTCCGAGCTTCCAGCCGAAGTGCTGGCACATCTGGAACTCGTTCAAACCCGAGGCCAAGTGGGTTGCCCCGCGCGTGCCGGAAGTTGTGCGGTTTGCTTTTCTTGTTCACTCCGGCCTTTCGAAACAGGTTGTAGAGCAGTTTGCGGATGCCGGGGTAGTTCATCTGCTTGCCACGGTTGGTGTTGCCGATGTTCACCCATAACGGCGCTTCGCGGTTGTTGCGATCCGGGTGGATGCTGAGCCACAACGCGAGATAGTGAGCGGCGTTGATGAGAAAGACCTGCCTTGACCCCGTCTTGCCAATGACGTTCAGGTGTGCACCGAGTTTGCCGAAGCTGACGTCCTTGATCAGCAGCGTGCCGATCTCGCCGATCCTGCAACCGCTCTCGTAGATGGCCGCGACAAGCGCCTTGTCGCGGGGGTGATCGGCGGGGTTTGTCAGCCGCTCAACCTCCTCCTGCGTGGTCAAGTCTCCCTCGCCGGGAAGTTTCAGCCGATCCTGACGGATGTTGGTTCTGATCCACTTGACCTCTTCAGGGTACTCGCGGCCGGTGTTCTTCAGCCAACGATAGAAGCGCTTCAGAACAACCTTGTAGGACTGCTTGGTCCACTCGCTGTAGGGCTTGCTTTCAACGCACTCGACGAAACCCATCAAGTCTTCTGTCGCGCACTGGTCGAACTCCTTGCCGACAATCTCGGCGATAATGGGTAGTTTCGAGGCGTAGACCAGGATGCGCGCCTTGCTGATCCCATCCAGCAGGAGCTGTCGCTTGAAATCCCGAATGAGCTGCTTATTGCGAGCACAGATGCTGGAAAGCTCCAGCTTGCGTTCCGCGGCTTCCAGCTTGCCCGCATAGTCGTGCCAATCCTGTTTCATGAAGTCCTCCAACAGAAGGCCTCACTCAAGAACGTTGTCACGCACACGTGGTGCCAAACGGCTCCGGCCCACACCCCAAGCCAAAAATGGCTTGAGGCGTTGAACCTGGAGTCCTAACGCCGGGGCCGGGCGCGACGAAGCGCAGTCGAACGTTGTGAAGACCTTCTGATCGTGATGAACAATGAACTGGTTGGCCGGCCTTGTATTTATGCCTTGCGCCTGCGTGTCCTGTGCGTGACAGGGCCACCACTAACCCGCATACGATTGCCGGCCGTCCTGAAAGTGGATGTGCGGATCGGCTCGCGCGGAACAAGCCACAAACAAATCGTAGGCCAGAACTCCATTCTTACCCATTGTGTGTAAGGCACTTGCGCACAGTCGCACGCTGCCTCTTGGTCCGAGATCTTGTTTTTCCTTGAACCGTGCAATATCAGTGGTACTTGTATGCCCACGGAAAAAGGGGAGCAACGACGAAGCCCGTCACAAGACGGGAAGGAGAAAACAGATGGACGTTCAGACCCACTTTGTTACGACAGTTTCCCCGCTCACCTCGGACACCAGAACATGCTGCACCAAGATGTTCACAACCATCTTGCCCTTCCGGACGGCAGTTTGCTTAGGTGCATCTCGCAAGACAACCATCGCCCCCTCCTCGGTCAGACCACCCTTCTGGACTTTGGTCTCCAGCTGCTCGACGGAGCCAAGTAGCGGACTTGCGTAAGTACGAAGGGCAGCCCCGAGATTAGGGCTGCTCTTCATTTGCTTGGACGCGGCGCACTACTCTCCTGATCTCATCAGCCGTGGCGTGAGCCAGGAGAACCCGAATGGCATTCCCCTATCGTCTAGAAGTGTAGCGTCCGGATACGGGTATGCACTTATGTCCAGGAATCTACGGAATACGCGAACGAATACGTTGTCTGGCAGCTGGGTCAGAAGTGTTTCCATTGCGTAGAACTCTGGCTTCATAAGTAACACTTCGGACGAACAGATATTTATTACTGCCGATACAAGTACGGCTAGCCTGCCAGGATAGTGATGCTCGCGCGACTCAATTCTTAATCCCAATAGTGCTGCGCCCGTAGCTTCGATCCTTGACCCTTGCGTGATGCGGTTTATCAACCGCGCCGCGCGACATCCGAATGTGATGTCGCATGGAAAGCTACACGATCATTGAACAAGGCGCGGTGTTCAGCCGCGCGCAAACCAACCCGCGCAAGGACGCGCTGGCTGCGCTTCGCGAGTCCTTGCATTCGATTACAGTCCGGTTGCCGTCGAACGAGTTTCTTGCATCGCGCCTGACGACAAAAACCGAGACTGTCGTGGCCGTGTTCAACGACCTGCTTGAGCAACTGCATTCGTTCGAACTGGTGGAGCGCAGCGTCGAGGTTCAGCTTGCCCGCGCCGACTCTCGATACAGCGAGTTGCCGGAAAGTCCGCCCGGCCGCTGGCTTGCCATCGATAAAGTTCGTCAGCACATTCTGACGGAGCGACAGCAATTGCTGCACGAACTGCGCACGGCGCGAATGCAGCATGTCAAAGAACTTGCCCGCCTTCGTGAAGGGCTGCTCGAGGCCTACAACGCCTTCTGTTCTGCCGTCCGCCTGTTGCCCGCTGAAGCCGAAGTTCACGTTCCGCATCTGGACGACCTCCTCGATTTCTGCCCTCCTGGCTTGATAGGAGGCGAAATCGTCGTCATCTCCACGCCCGAGCTTCATGCGGCCCGTGAGGTGCGCCTGCCATGAGACACTCACGCGCGCGTTGAGGAATTGGTAAACCGGCTTGCACCCGTACTGGGCGAACACATCAAGGGACTACTCGTCACTTGGGTCGCCGAAGACAACGACGGCCGCCGAGAAATCGAACAATGGCTCGAGCTTGAGGCCATGCGCCACTTCGGCGACACGCCCACGGCGCTCGCTCCTCCAAAGCAGGCAGATATGCCGAGCGACGGCATCGCCGTTGGTCACGTCACGCAAGCGGATAAGCGCCTGTTTCCTCTCAAGATTCCGCTCACCCAACTCAACAGGCACGTGCTCATCGCCGGCGCCTCTGGCTCTGGCAAGACGACGCTCATCTACCACTTCGTCCAAGGCCTGCTTGAAGCCGGCGTTCCGTTCTTCCTCTACGACTTCAACCTCGTCTACAGGCCGCTTGCGCATCTGTCGGACAAGGTTCGCGTCTACACCATCGGAGAAGAAACGGCCCCGCTCAATTTCAACCCGCTGGCCGAACTCATCCCAGCTCTGCCAGGCCAAGAGCCGCCTTCACGACCTGAATCCACTGTTCCAGCTTGCCGATGTAGTCTGCAAGACCTTCTACGTAGGTCACGGAGTCAAAAGCATCCTGTGCGCGGCTCTTGCTCACGGCGCGCGAACCTGGGCGCAACAGAACTTCAGCCCTGTACACACGCCCTCGTTTCGCACGTTGCTGGCCTGGGTCGGAGCACGAACCAAAGGACATGAAAGGCCTTCGCTTCAAGGAATGGAAAGTCAGCACAGTTCGTGCCCTGGAAGCGCTATGCACAGGCAGCTTCGGCTCCAGCCTTGCCGTCACGCGCGACAAGCACGTTTCCATCGCCTCGCTCAAGGACGAGTGCGCCATCTTCGAACTCAACCTGCCGGAAGATCAAAACGCTTTTTCGTGGAGTGCATGATGCTCTGCATGCGCCAGCACACCCTGCAAGCCGTCAAAGCGACCGGCAAGGGCAAGCTGCGCAACGTGATGATTCTCGACGAGGCGCACAATCTTTTGAAGAAGACTGAAGAGAAGATCGAAAGCCAGCTCAGCATCGCCCTGCGCGAGCACAGAGGCCTTGGCACCGGCTACATCATCGCCGACCAGGTACCCAGCCAGCTTGAAGACAGCGCCATCGCAAACACCCACACCAAGTTCTTCTTCACACTCGACAACAGCCGAGACTTGCGCACGGCAGGCCAGAGCCTGCTCATCGAAGACACGGACGTGCTGTCGCGCCTGCCGACCGGCACGGCCTTGTGCCGCTTCGGCACGCACCGCGCCTTCGCCGTCACTCTCGACCCTGTTGACCACCTCAAACACGTACCAGTCACGGATGAAGAAATCGCCCGAAACGCCAGTGATTACGCGTTCTCCAGCGTGGAAACCCCGCCAAACGCCGAACCGAGCACGAATCAACCTCCAGCGCTTCCAGGTAAAGAACTGCATGAAGACGAGCGGAAACTGCTCGCTCACATCCTCAAAGACCCGTTCGCGGGCGTCAGCAAGCACTTCAAAGGCTGCGCCACGAGCACCCGCAAAGGCCAGGCCGCAAAGGACAAACTGAACAACGCGGCCTGGTGCGCAGCCATGAAATCCACCGGCAAATCCCCGGCGGCGGCAAAGTGGTGATCGCCTGAGATCACCCAAGCCGGTGCCGAACTGCTAACGCAGCTCGGCCATGACGCTCGCTGGCCATACTACCGGGCAAGCCCGGAGCACGAGTATTGGAAGGAGCAGGCGGCGCGCCCACTACGCCGCCCGCGGCTATGCCGTCGCCAAGGAGCAGGCCCTTCCCTTGGCGGCGCCGTCGATGTAGCCGCAACCAAGCCGGACGAGCGAGTCGCCATCGAAGTTGAAACGGGCAAGTCCGACCCCCTCGGCAACATCGAGAAAGCACTCAACGCTGGCTTTGACAAGGTCGTCAGCCTCGCCACAAACAGCTCCACAGCCGAAGCCACAGAGCTTGCCCTACGGGCCGCTTCCGAACCGATTAACTCAAGTTACACGGGTAAAGATGCCGCCGAACACCGCTGCTCCCCAACCGATTAACTCAAGTTTATCGGGAACGAACCCTGCGGACGACGCGCCTTCAGTGCCGGTTAACTCAAGTTACGCGCGCGTCGGCGATCCCCAGAGTGCGGCTGCTGGGCCGGTTAACTTGAGTTACGCGCCCGCCAAACGCGCTTCCGAAGCACCACAAGAGGCGATTCACTCAAGTTGCAACGCTCGATCGCGTCCAGGTCCAAACTATCGCCAGCTTGCGGCCAACGGCCGAGGAGTTCATCAACCGCTTCTTCGAACTCCCGGGTCCCGAAAAGCTGCTTGTTCTCGACGTGCTCGACTTCCCTCACTCATCGTGGCCTGCAAGGGAGCAACGCCTGGCGCAAGCAGGCAGTGCCTGTTGCGCGCTCCCGACACGCCATTGTCACGCGGTTGACACGAAGCTTGTGCGTGAAGACGGCGAACACATGGTCCTATCGCCAACCACTCGCGATGCCTTCGGAACGCTTCGCATCTGCGCGATTAACTCAGGTTAACGTAATCGAAGGGCTTATATAGCCGAGCGTCTTTCCGCCTGGCATGGCAATCTACCGCCGACGTACACGGAGAACGATCTCAAGGTCTACCTGGCTGCGCGCCGACGGAAAGAAGGCTCGCGTGTCTCGAGCTTCCCGCGAAACAGAAGCTAGCCAAGGCGTACCGTGCAGGGGGCATTGTCGCGTTTGGCCAACACCGGCTTGGCGGGTGTCCCGCGTCACCATCCACAGGATGAGCTTCATCGCGCCAACAGCCCGACCAACCGCTTGCGCTCACTGCTGGCCGAGCGACGCCGCCTGGCTGAAACGTCATGCGGCGCAAGACAAACTTTGCCTCTTCAGGACATCCCGTTTTCTTCAACGGGCCGGGCCGACATCCGCCGCAAGACCGCACGTTCAACCAAGCGAAGCCGCAAGTAACCCGGCTTACTTGAACACTGCCACTTCGGCGGTGTCGAGGGCGTGAAGATTGCCCCAGCAAAGGTTTCCAGTACGATTTCCGACGTGATTCCTGCGCTGATCCCCAGCCACGCGATACCACACCGGCGCGGCGCGCAGCGCACGCGCACATCCGCCGGGCCGAAGGCCCCGGCATATAGAACAACCGCACCGCCAGCGCGGCGCCATCTGCCAACTATGCAGCGCGCCCTGCCAGGGCTGGACATCCTTCCTCACAACAACCCTCCCAACCCACCAGCCGGACCGCGAAAACCATCACCCTGCCCAAACCGACTACCCCTACCCCCATCCGCAACACAACGCCCCGGCTCTACCCACCAACTAACCAGTTGCAGATTCGCCCACCCTCATCCGACCTGACTGACCCTCTCCTCCCGACCACAAACCCCGCCACCCGAAACATCGCCAGTCCAATACCTGCCTTGCTCGCCATCCATCGCTAACCCGGCAGCCAAGCCTGGCCCCTCAGTCGGGAACCACGGCTCCCCAGGACTTTCACCCACCCTTCAACCTGGACAGCCACCCAAGGCCAATGGCCCCAAATCCGCGCAACGCTCCAAGCTCACACGGGTCCCCTAACTCATCACTCGTCCAAACCTCGACAAAACCCCAATCGTCCACCTTGCGAACAAGACAAGGGTGAACGGCAATCCATCCACCTCTTCCTCGCTGACTCAGCGCCGGCCATGGCTGCCGTCGCCTGACTGCCCCTGCGCTCTGCTTCGCTGTATCACCGCTCGGCCTGACCATGTACTAGCTCAGCCAAGGCCTCGGACAAGCGCTCGGCCTGGCTTCACGGTCAGCGAAGCCGTGAGATGCTCCTCGTCGCCGCGACCCATCCACGCTCACCACCACGCTCTGCAACTTACCACCACCTCACGGCTGCCATCAACCACAACGTCGATCTCATGCTGCAACGCTTCCACGCGCATCCGCCCTTCACCGAGCGGCTCGTCTAACTTCACGGCGCACACGCGCTCCAACACAGTTTTCGTTTTCCATAGATGCCTCCGCACCCCGAACGCCGCTTTTAGGCCACTCTTTGAAAAGTGCAGCTGCCGAATAAAAGCCGAGCAAAGGGATCGCCAAAGCTTTCGGCCGGCAACCATCAAGCATCGGTAAAGCCTTGCCGACCAGAATACAGCCGACAGCTTTACGAGGCCTCCGCAGCACGTAAAACCGCCTACCCGATGGAGCGCTAAAGGGACAGCTTGCACAACGCGGAGGCAAGAAAACGAAACGCGACAACCGCGCGTGAAGCAGCCAAACAGCCGCCTGCCCCCGTCACGGCGTGCGCTTCTCCATCAGGCTCCGGGAACCACTCGTCCACCTCATCAATCCAAGCATACTCATCCAAGCGCGCAAGCTCCCTCTGCACTGCGCGCAGCCACTGCTCAAACAGTAACCGTTCCGCACCGCCCTCCTTCACCAACTCGCGCACCCCGGCCTCAAGAATCGCCGCACACTCCTGCAAGTCCTCACCCTGTTTCTCCGTCGTGTCCAAAACCTCCGCCCGCAACGCAGACGCGCTCGGGCAACCACCACCGAGCGCGTATGACCAACCCACTGTGCGCCAATCCTACCGCGCTTCCCGAAGCTTCAGCTTTTCATGTCGCAGCCCCTATGAGCTTAGGAGGAGGCAAGACCACTTCTCTGACAGGCCGGGCGTTCCAGAAAGGCAATCGTATGGTGGCAGTGATCCGAGAAGGACAGCGCTACGACGTTGAGGACGTTCGCTTCTGGGAAATCGCAAAGACCGGGAACTGCGCTACGACGACCAGATATTGTGCACCGACGGAAGAGCTGGCGGCGCAGCTCACCGGGGTAAGCGACGTCAGCCGTTCGTCCCCCAATCCTCCTCATCGCCGCTTCGGAGATCTGCTCGTAGCCCTCGCCGTCGGCGCTTTGGCGGGCTTGGCCATCGGCGGAATTCCAGCTCTCGTGTCTGAACTTTGCTTCGCGACGGACCCAAACGGAAACGCAGAGGCCCGACACCGAGCCGTTACCCGAGTGGAAGAAGTCAGCTAAGTGCGTGAAGGCGACGCCTACCAGTGCGTGTATTGTGGCGTATTCGTCGAGCGTGGCCAGTATTGACCAACGGAATCCACGCACCAACGGCGGCTCAAACACCACCCAAACCTGGGCCTGGCGTATTCCGACTGCTATCTCGCCAAAGGCACCATGACCTGAAACAGAATTCCGGGCGCGTCGGCTGAATGACGTGTCGACAAGTACGAGCCCACGTCGATGCGAACAAGATCTTTCAAACCCCAGAGTCGTTTATGGCTGGAGGCAACGCACCCGCTAACCAACACATGGCGTATGCACCACGAGATACTGTCCGGTCTGCAAAAGCGACTGGTGGCTGTCCCCTCCGTGAACCAACCCAGCGGAGTCAATCTTGCGCCTGACACCCACGTGTTGCGACCGCTCATGGGAGATCAACATCATCAACCGAACACCGCCCGCTGAAATAGTCCAAAATCAAGCCTTAGCATTCACCCTTCCGTGCTCGCCACAACGGCAATCCACCAAGCCCCCACAAAGAGAAACCGTCAAACAACATCTCTTTTCAGCAGAAGACGACCTTGATTTACAAGGGCTCACGGCAAGATGATTTTTCCACACGTCGCTGACGTCGTTCCGTCTTCATTGCCAAAGAGCCCGAAAGGTGAAACATCAACGCCCGTCTCTATACTTCCCCGCGTGAGCAGACAAAAAGCGAGGCAACTTTATGTGCCTGGCGCACCATCAAGGTGCAATGGCCCCCATAAAAACCACCCAAGAACTCTCCTCCGCGTTCGACAACTTAGCCGAACTCATCGACAGCCTTCACGTAGGATTCATTCCGAGGTCGAGTTTCCCGGAACCTTCGCTACGTCGTAGACTTCGAAACCTTCGGGGACTGCGGATTCAGCTACGAAGTGACCCGCGACTAGGCCCAGAGCTGCTTAAGGGTATTCGTTGACCAATCTCTAAGCGACCCTGGGCGCGAGTCGTGCCACTTCACGAACTCATCGAACACAATACCTGTACTACGCACATTGGCATTCGGCCGCTGCAAACAGCCCACGAAATGAAATCACAGCAGCATCGACAATGTGCCGCGCATCACGAAGCATCTCACCCCACCACAATGAACGGGATCGCGAGCCTACTTACCGCCGGCATGCCTGCGCGCTTATCTTCCTCGCCATCACCTTCGCATGCGACAACAATTTCTTGAACGAACCACCGCTCCCTCCACGAAAGTTGGCGAACGGCTCAGAACTACAAAGTCCTCTCTGGGCTCACGAGCGCCCTCTGGCGTCAAGTCAACTTCCCTGAAATCCCCCGGCACAAGTATGTCTATCAACCTCGTAGAACTCTGCTATCCAGCGTCCCAGTCGATCTCTAGCTTGTCAGCGATTGCCGCGGCAGTACTTCCCGGTCCAAATCAAGTCCAGGTTCAACGTACAGCGAAATCGACCAGAGCTGGTGGTGAGCCTTGATGATCTTATACCTTACTGCCAGACCTATGCGCCAATATCCCGACCCGACTTCGACTGCACCACGACCTCCGGCATCGCGCCACGCACTGGCGAAGTGCATCCAGAGTGCGGATCTGGGAAGGGTCAGCGCCAACCAGTCTAGCCACACGACCTCAAGCTCAAGTTGAGCAGTCCGCGGAACCAAACTCGGTAAATGTCGTCAGTCCCTGTACCGCCGGCGGACGCACAACGACCCACACAAGCTTGTACAACCTACGACTAAGCAGTGCATCGCAAATGCGCGCGACTGTTCTCCTGAAGCAGAGGTTTCCCCGTTCCCTTCTTCGGGCCCTCTGCGTACAACATCTCACAGGGCGAGTCGTCGCCTGCGATCGCGAACGATCTCTCAACTTTGGCAATGGCCTGCCGGGTTGGCCTGTGCGTTCCGATAAAGGCAAGTCGGTTTCTGTCTCACCGCGTCTGCCAATGCACTGGTGCCATGCGGATACCGCGGTTGTTCCTGAACAAGCGCACCGTGAAGCGCGACCAATGGAAGGCGCTCGTCAGTTTCGCACGTACGCGCCGTCAAGGAAGCGCTTCCCAGTTGGGCCGGGAGTCCACTGAAATAATGGTCACAGGCAAGTAGTCCAACAAGTCCGCGCAGATGGTGTTTCCGATCAGATCTTTTCACGAAACGCAGGTCTCTTGGAAGGGCGTCCGCCGAGCCGGTGCCGGATAGTACGAGAATTAAAGTGTATGAGTTCCTCATCAACTCGATCTTTGCCAAAATGTTTTAGAATCTCGTTCCAGTAGTACGTGAACCGTTCCTCGTTTTCGTCATGAAGTACACTAACAGGCGCGCAGTCATCTTGAAGTGTGCCCCCAAACGGAACGTGGCCGATGTCGTGCAACAACGCGCCAGGCCTGCAGAGCACAACTGCGCGTCCAGCCACACTCGTTGTAAACATTCTTATCACGGGCCTCATAGTTCACTGGTCAAAAATGTCAGGAACGTGTCCTTGGTGTTTCGCTGGTCCAGCACCACATTGAGAATGTCTTGAGCTGCGCGTAGCGCACCAGCGCATGGGAAAAAACGAGTTCGTTGCGGCAGGATGGCAAAGATGCGCAGTACCCAACTGGCGAATCCGTCGTAGGCGCTGGAAACTCCTCGTGTCGATTATGCGCCGTTCAAGCTCCAGTAACAAACACCTCGCCATGGATCATGGGATCAGTGATGGTCTTTTTGCGGCGGCGCGAGGTTGTGGCTCAATGCCCCAGGTCGGCACTGTCGCTGCTCATCGATGAAGTCTTCAGGCGACGTTCACTTACTCCACCCCGAAGATTTGCCCAAGCGAAGTAAAAAGGACAGGCAGGATACAATCTGGCGCGACATCACGTAATGCTGAAAACCGCAGAGACAACGTCATGTCGTACAGGAAAAGACCACAAGGCAATCCAGCACCTTCAAGCGCGCTCTCGGATCGTACTAAATGCTTTCAACTCAAAGAACTTATTGAAGTTCTGGCACGTATACCTTGATGTTGCGACAGGACACAATGGACCGAATCAGCAGGCTAGGGTGAAAAACACGCCATATGAAAAAAAGCATCGTGTCGCGAGCCCCTGCCCCCAAAGCGCACTTCTTTACGATGCGTGGACGCGACCATATTTGAAGTGTATGGAAGCCGTTACCATCTTCGTCCTCGTTCAAGCGCAGACGGACGTTTTCCCACCCCCGGCGCACAAGCAGCGCCACGCCACGCCTGATCTCCTTGCGCCACGAGCGCTTCTGGGAGGATAAAGTGTGTTGAGGCAGTACTGCTAAGCTCGTCCGTCCATAACGCAGCCGCCCAAGAACCTCCGATCTCGCTCGTGCTTCATTGCACACCTCCGGCCGCTACAGCCATCCCGCGCCAGCTTGTCCTCGGCCGTTTCCCAGGGGCCCTTCTCCGGTGCCTGTCCCAGCACGCGCTCGTAGAACATCCTGGCTTCCCTTAATCCTCACTCGTTCGTCACTGAGCACCCTGACTTCAGGAAAATGACGTGGCAGCGCCATCAACGCCGCGCAAGCCAGCAAGTCGTACGGTTTACGGTTGGTCTTGCAGCACTCGGCGGTACCTGCCTTTGAACAGCATGCATCTCCGAAGGACACCCCGAGTCAACACGAAACGTCTCGTGAGACATCTCGCCAACGCCGTTGAACGCCACATGTGGCCCACAAGCAAGTCCGGCTCGCCTTCGCCGTCCCAACCGGCGATTCGCAACGGTTCATCGGCATAATGCCCGCCCGCAGAACTTGGGCAACTCGGGCAAGACGGCCCGGCAACTTGCGAACGTCCTCCACAAACCGCATGAACCGCCTCGCGTCCAGCGCCCTCTTCGGGCGGCTCAGTAATGCGTGTATCCCATCGTGTACCTCCGGAACACGCCGGCTCAAAGGCCCGCGTGACCGCTGCTGCAAAGTGGTCATGCCGGGACAACACATGCTCGGAAGAGGGTGAAGAAGAAGGATGGAACCGCAAGCCACCCCAAGAGCACCTCATTTTTGTCGAGGGCGACTTACGGCTCCGACAAGGAAGCCGTAAGGCCGGCCTTGGCAGCAGCGATTGCGGTGTGGATCTCGCGGCGCGCCTCGCGCAGACAGCGCACGCAGAAGTAGCCTCCCAGGTGGCGCTTACGCTGGCCGCACAACAGACAGAAGAACGCCCTTTGCGGCAGCACGACCAGTTCATCTTCTCTCATCGCGTAGAC